>NZ_JANKHH010000001.1 GCF_024626475.1 Parerythrobacter lacustris
GGCGCATCCACACACGCTATGATCGCTGCGCGCATGCCTTCATGTCAGCAATATGCATCGCCGCAACCGTCATCTTCTGGCTCAATCAATGAGTCCTGACCCTAGCCTTGCGGCAAAGGTTCCCCATGTTCGACTGGTCGGGGTCTCACGATGCAAAGCTTCGCCATACCGCTTCATACTTATGAGAATTCCGCGAATCATTGCAGAAAAAGCGGGAACGAACAGGGGTCTAACTCATTCATTTTACAAGCCGCCCAATGCGCGGCCTGCCTGTCTCCGGACCCCCTTCCGGACGCAAAGGCGGACACAATCAAGGAGATAAATCATGGGCGAACTCACGGACAAAGCCAAAGGCCTCACCAACGAAGCAATCGGCAAGGTGAAGCAGCAGTCGAGCAACCCGGAAACTCAGGCGGAAGGCCATGCGCAGGAGCGCAAGGGTGAAGCCCAGCAGGTCAAGGGCAAGGTCAAGGGCGCCCTCGGCGACAAGATCTGAGTGACTTGACCGTCCAATGAATTGGGGGCTGCGGGAAACTGCGGCCCCTTTTTCTTGCTCATTAAACCCCGCTTACCCGGTGTTAACCATATTCGGCGACAACGCCCCTGCAACAGGGGGCAAGAACGCCATGTCGACCACCACCGCTTCGCTGACCATCGCCGAGATGCGCGAATTCGCCAGCTTTACCGCCGCCGAGCAGCGCTACATCAGGCGCGGCCTCGATATCGGGCTCGGCCGGCAGGATGCGTTCAAGCTGTGGGCGCGCGATGCGAGCGAGAACGCCGCAATCCGCAGCCAGTATGTCGCCTATCAGGAATTGAAGGTGCTGCGCGACAGCGTGCCGGCCGAAAGCGGCTTCGACGCGATCGAAAGCTTCATCGGCAAGCTGACCCGCGTGGCCGCCTTCGACCTCGCACAAGAACGGCTCGACGGCTTCTCCGCCTTCCGCTTCCTCTACGAGCGCCTGCTCGGCCCCGACGTACGCCCGTGGCTCCCCAGCGCATTCTGCGCCGCCGCCGCGCTGCCGCAAATCCGCCCGACCCGCCGCAAGCTGCTGCTCCAGTCGCTGAGCGAAGCCGCCGCCACCGCGCCCGGCTGGAGCGATGCAAGGCCGAGCTTCTTCCCGGAATTTATCGAGAAAGAGGCGGCATAGTCCGTGCAAATCGAGATCGGGTTGGCCGACAAGCGGTTGCAGGCTCGCGATCCGTTTGAATGGGCTGGCCGAGTACTCAGCCACTTCGCTTGCGCCGAGCAAGCAATCGGGCGGTTGAGCTTGGCGCTTGACCTCCCGATCGAGAAAGGCGCGTTGTCCAACCTTGCCGACCTACGCAACCGACTAGTGGCTGCGGAGGATCGCCATTGCTCGGCATTGAATAATCGAATTGCACGATGGATGTCCCACCGACCAGTTCGGCACCTCTTGGCCCATGCGACGATCCACCAACTTACCGATCTGGCCGGACGGGATGTTGTCATTACACGGCATCTTCCAAGAGATCGTGATGACGTGACTCCAGACCGCATGTGGACGAGCGAGGAGCGAGAGGAGCTTTTGCGGCAGGCTACCAGCGACAGTCGATCCATCTCCGACCAAGTTTCCAACCTGCTTTCGGACAAGGCCCTGGTCGCCAAACTTAAGCGACACCAACCCCGATAAGGACCAGCGAAAATTATCCGGCGCTTGATTGGCAACCGATACTTTAGGTCTCGAGGGTCCAGTCGTCGGCGAAGCATTCGAACGTCGAATCTCGCAGATAGAAGAGGAAATGTCGTTGTTCGGGCCTTCCCGGTAGGATGACATTCCATTCGAACGCACCAAGTGCATCCTTGTCCTCGCCGACAATTTCGTAGAACAAGCCCCAGTCGGGCGCGGTGCGACCGTACCTGCACTGGTCGCGATACCAGCCTTCATCGTTCAAATCGTGAATCAGCCAACGGCTGACATTCTCGAACAACAGCGAGTGTCGAGATCTGTTCAGGCGCTGGAATCGAAAGGTGTCTGCAGCAAATGTCAGCCTGACAGATGCCCCATCAATTTCGACCCGCTCATGGGGAACATTCGGGTCTGCGTTCCAGCCATCGTTGAGAATTACGAAGTCCGGGACACCCATCAATCAACCCCGATACAGCCCATCAAGCCGCTCCTGGTATCGTTCGCGGATCTTGTGGCGGCGGATTTTCAGGCTCGGGGTCATTTCCTCGTTCTCGATCGCGAAGGGTTCGTCGGCGAAGGCGAACTGGCGGACTTTTTCGATCACGCTGAGGTCCTGGTTCACCCGCGCCACCGCGTCGCCTACGGCCTTCTTGAACGCGGGCAGCTCTTGCAGCGCCTTCAGGTCGAATTTCTCGCCGTTGGCGCGCGCCCATTCGACCGCCCATTCGGCATCGGGAACGATCAGCCCGACGACATAGGGCCGCCTGTCGCCGCTCACCATTGCCTGCGCGATCTCCGGCTGGAGCGTCAGCATACCCTCGATCTTCTGCGGCGCGACATTGTCGCCCTTGTCGTTGACGATCATGTCCTTCTTGCGGTCGGTGATCTTGATCCGGCCGCGCTCGTCGAGATGGCCGATATCGCCGGTGTGGAGCCAGCCGTCTTGGAGCGTGCGCGCGGTTTCGGCGTCGTTGCGCCAGTAGCCGTGCATCACCAGCTCGCCCCGCACGAGGATCTCGCCGTCCTTGGCGATTTTGACTTCGACCCCTTCCATCGGCGGGCCGACGGTGTCCATCTTGAGGCCGACTTTGGGCCGGTTGCAGCTGATTACCGGCCCCGCCTCGGTCTGTCCGTATCCTTGCAGCATGGTCAGCCCCATCGCCTCGAAGAAACTGCCGACCTCAGGGTTGAGCGGCGCGCCGCCGCTGACCATCGCCTTGATGCGGCCGCCGAAGCGCTGGCGGATCTTCGGCCGCAATGCGCGTTCGAGGAGAAAGTCCATCGGCCGGTCGCGCAGCCGCTTGCGGCCTTCCTGCTGTTTTTCGGAAATCGCGATCGCGCGGTCCATCATGTAGTTGGCAACGCGGCCCTGCTTCTCGATCTGTTTCATGATCCGGCTGCGCAGCACCTCGAACAGCCGCGGGACGACGACCATGATCGTCGGGCGGGTTTCCTCGATATTGCTGGCGAGCTTCTCAAGCCCTTCCGAATAGAAAATCTCCGCGCCCGCGCCGATCGGCAGATACTGGCCGCCGGTGTGCTCGTAGGCGTGGCTCAGCGGCAGGAAGCTGAGGAAGCGTTCGTGATCGTCGATCCCGAAATCGTTGAGCAGGATCTCCGCCGCGCCCTTGACGTTGCACAGGATCATCCCGTGATGCTGCAGCACCCCGCGCGGCGCGCCGCCGGTGCCGCTGGTGTAGATGATGCAGGCGGTGCGATCGCGCTGGATATCGGCGATCCGCGCCTCGACCGCCTTGCGCGCGGCGGCCGCATCCCCCGTCAGCATGCTGTCCCATCGGTGGTAGTCGAAGCTGCCCGATTGCTGGCGGTGGAGGTCTTCGATCCCGATGACGTGCTCGGTAACTCCGGTCGACAGCAGCGCGCCATGCAGCGGCTTGAGCAGTTTCTCGGTCGAGACGATCACCGCCTTCGCCCCCGAATTGTCGAGGATATGCGCGTGGTCGCGTTCGGTGTTGGTGATATAGGCGGGGACGGTGATCGCGCCCGCAGCCATCACCGCGAGGTCCGAAATGCACCATTCGGGCCGGTTTTCGGACACCAGCACCACCCGGTCGCCATCCTTGATTCCGATCCGGCGCAGGTTCTCGGCTAGCAGGCAAACCTGGTCCGCCACTTCGCGCCAGCTCTGGGTCTGCCACGCGCCGTCGATCTTCGCGCCAAGGAAGGGCTTGTCGCCCTTCTCGTCGGCCCGGCGGAGGAACAGTTCGACGAGATTTCGCGTCGTGTCGAGTTCGGATAGATTCAAGGCAGCCGCTCCCACTGCTGTGTGCCGGGTTGTGATATTTCGTTCGTCGGCCCGATTTAGGCTTGCCGTTCCGTAGCGGCAAGCTTCGAGCGGTGGTCCCTCACGGCATTTCGAGCTGCGCCTCGAGCCGCGGATCGCGCGCGCTGGTCCAAACGTTGCCATGCCGCAGCACCGCGTTCGCCTTGACCGGGGCTGCGCGGATCATCGTCTTCGCGTGGCCGAGCGCAGCGAAGGCATCGGCGGAGGCGGCGAGCCAGGTGCCTTCCTCGAGCATCACCTGATCGCCGAATGCCATGATGAATGGCAGGCCCAGCGCGTCCTCGGCCGACAGCCCGAAATCGATCACGCCGATGATGCTGCGCGCGGTCTGCACCGGGATCGTCTGCCCGCCCGCCGCGCCGACCGCGAGCATCGGCCTGCCCGCCGGGTCCCACACCACGAAGGGCGACATCGAACTGCGCGGCCGCTTGCCGCCTTCCACCCTATTGGCGACCATCCGCCCGTCGACCTCGGGAGCGCGACTGAAATCGGTCAGCTCGTTATTGAGATAGAACCCCCCATGCATCAGGCCCGAGCCGAACGCGCCCTCGATGGTCGAGGTGTAGCTGACCATTACATTGTCGCGATCGACCGCGGCGAAATGCGAGGTGCCGTTCTCTTCCGGCTCGTCGCCGTCGGCGAGCGCCAGAGCAGCCCCTGCCGGTTTGCCTGGCTCGACCTTCGCCAGCGTCGATGTCGGATCGATCAGCGCGCTGCGCGCCGCGAGATAGTCGCGGTCGAGCAGGCCTTCGACCGGCACGGGCACGAAATCGCTGTCGCCGAGATAGAGTTCGCGGTCGGCATAGGCGAGGCGCTGTGATTCGACGAACAGGTGCCAGGTCACCGGGCTTTCCCTCCCCAGCGCGGCGAGGTCGAACCTTTCGAGCTGGGTCAGGATCTGGATCACGGCGATCCCGCCGGAGGTCGGCGGGCCCATGCCGCAGATGCGATAGCCGCGATAGCTGCCGCATACCGGGGCGCGGAGCGTCGCTTCGTAGGCGTTGACATCTGCCTCGGTCATCGCCCCTTCGCGCGGTGTGGCAGCAGCCACCGTGGCGGCAAGCAGCGCGGCGTCCGCGCCTTCGTAGAATGCTTCCGGCCCGCGCGCGGCGATCCGCTCGAAAGTCTGCGCCAGCGCTTCATTGGTCACCCGCGTACCGACCGGCACGGGCTCGCCGGCAGCATCGAAGAACAACGTCTGTCCCTGGGTAGTCGCCGCGGCGCGATCCTTCGCACTGTCGAGCGAGCTGTTGAGCCGCGGATTGACGAGGAATCCCTCGCGCGCGAGCCGGATCGCCGGGTCGAACAGCCGCGCCCATGGCAGTGTGCCGTGCTTGTCATGCGCCATAGCGGCGAGCGCGATATTGCCCGGCACACCGACGCTCAGCCCGCTGCGCACCGATTCGCCGAACGGCGGCAGGGTGCCGTCCTCCTTCAGGAACCAGCGCGGGTCTGCGCCCGCCGGGGCTTTCTCGCGCCCGTCGAAGCTTTCGACCACACCGCCGGGTGTCCCGCGCACCATGAAGCCGCCGCCGCCGATGCCCGAGCTTTGCGGTTCGACAACTGTCAGGGCCAGCATGGTGGCAATCGCGGCATCGACCGCGCTGCCGCCCTGCGCGAGCATTTCCATCCCTGCTTCCTCGGCGCGCGGGTCGGCTGCGCTAACCGTGCCAACAAATTCGGACGAAGGAGGTGTCGAGGCGACGGTCGCCGTGGATTGCGTGGGGGTACAGGCCGGCAGCACGGCTGCGGCAGCAAGCGGGAACAGGAAGCGCTTCAACATGGCGGAAAGTGCTATTCGCTCCCGACCGCCTCGGCAATCGAATTGAAGCCGACTTGCTTCATCCGGTGGCCAAGGTCATCGCGATGGCGGGATGACGTCCCTCATCATCGGGCTCCTGCGCTGGGAGAAACGCCGAAACGCAACAAGCGCCAATGCTATGCGTAAGCCCTGAGTGATGCTGGTTGGGCCGAATCAATATTGATTGAGCTTTCGGCCAACGGGCTCACATTTTCTGTGTCGCCGGCATCCACACCGACTGCATCCGCGACAGATGAGAACCCATCGCGCTTCAATAATTTAGCAAGCCCCATGTTTATTTTTGGCACCAAGCTCGGGCCTTCATAAATAAATGCGGTATAAATTTGAAGCAAACTCGCGCCCTGTCGAATTCTCAAATACGCATCCTCGGATGTGGAAATACCACCGACACTAATGATTGGCAGGTGTGCGCCGACTCTCTGATAAAAAGCTTTCAGAGAACGAATACTGAGTTCCCTTAGGGGTGCTCCAGAGAGTCCGCCCGCTAGATCCTTCGCGTTATGAGACTTGAGAAAGTCAGGTCGAGATGTTGTAGTATTACCGACAATGATCCCCGCAACTGAAGATTCCATCACGGCACGGCAGGTTTCATCTATCGATACGCCGTCGAGGTCTGGCGACACTTTTAAGAAAACGGGGACATCTTCAGAGCGAATTGATTGATCTAACCGACCGAGCAGGTCTTTAAGTTCGCCACCGGATTCAAGACTTCGGAGCCCTGGAGTATTAGGCGAGGACACGTTTATAGTCACATAGCTGGCAAACTTTGCGACCCCTTGCAAACAAGTGATGTAGTCTTGGATCCTATCGACCGATTCCTTGTTTGCGCCGATATTGACCCCCAAAGGACCAAGCATGCCATTGTAGCGTGACAGCCTTTTAAGCGCAGGCGCCAACCCGGAGTTCGGAAACCCCATGCGGTTAATTATAGCACTGTCCGAAACAAGCCGATCAATTCGCGGTTTCGAATTACCCTCCTGAGGTTCTGGGGTAATTGTGCCGACTTCGACGAACCCAAACCCAAAGCGATATATCTGCTGAAAGACGCTACAATCTTTATCGAATCCTGCCGCCATTCCTACTGGATTCTCGAAGTCAATCCCAGCGACCGTGGATCTGAGGACTGAATCCGAAATCTGAGATTTTGCGGGATATGCCCAAATCAGTTTTGCGACCGCGTCATGCACGACTTCGGGGTCGAGCGTGAAAAGCAATGGGCGAAATATCGTCTTATAGGCCAGCATTGGGCGCCTCGAATCCAGCTAAGGCCTCGAATCAAAACCGCCCGGGTGTCGGGCGGAAATGGAGACCTTGTTGGAATCTTCCTATGAATCATTCTCGCCAATGACGCAAGGGCTGGCACATTTGCACGGATCGACTGGGTGGTTGGATCTTCGAACAGGGCGGGGCGCAGCAGCGGGAAAATCATGCGCGCGAGCCTATACAGGCGGTTCGCTGGCTGTCGATTGCGACATTTCGCGTCATGCAAGGATCGATAGTGACAATTTCATTTCAAAAAACAGCGCGAAACCGCGTTTGGGTTGTCGTATCCATACAATCACCGCGCGCCCACTCGGCATATACGAATCATGCGACCCGAAGGGCTCGAAGCAGCAATGCTAGAGTTCCTTGACTTCAGGGGCGGTCCTCTCCGGAGGGCCGCCCTTTTTTTGTCTGCGCGACAAATCGGGTCCCGGCTCTGGCCAAATCCGCCTCGGGCCAGCTAGGACTGCAGGACGTTGTAAATCCGGAGATCGTCCATGCGCCTGCGCCCCCAAGCCCTTCTCTGCCTGACTCTGCCCGCCTTCGCGCTGGCCGGCTGCGCTGGCACCTATGCCGAACCGCAAACAGCGGCGGCGATCGAGACCACCGCCGAACCGACGGATGAACCGACGGAACCATCGGATATCGGCACGCTGTTCGACGAATACGATGCCGCGCAGCTTGCTTCCTCGCCGCAGGGCAAGGCCTATCGCGGCATCCGCGATAAGGATTACGGCAAGTGGAACGACAATTCCGCCGAAGCCGAGCAGCTTGATTACGACCGATTGCAATCCACCGCGCTATCGATGCGCACCAGGTACGGTGCGGCTGAATTGAATGCCGAAGATCGGTTGTCCTACCGCCTGTTCGATGCGCTGGCCAAGCGCAGCGAGGCGAGCTGGCCGTACCGCGACTACGGCTATCTGTTCGACCAGATGAATGGCGCGCAGAGCGAGTTTCCCGCCTTCCTGATCAATATCCACCGGGTCTCGAATGCCGACGAAGCGCAGGCCTATATCGAACGCATCCGCGGGATCGGCCCGGCGCTCGACCAGCTGACCGCGCAATCGGGAGAACGCGCTGCGCGCGGGATCATGCCGCCCGACTGGGTCTATCCCTATGTGATCTCGGATATCGAGAATCTGCTCTCGGCCGATGCGCCGAACCCGATCCTCGCCGATCTGAGCGGCAAGATCGACAAGCTCGGCCTGTCGGACGACGAAGGCGGCGCGCTGCGCGGCGAGGGACAGCTCGCCTGGGTCGACTCCGCTCGCCCCGCCTACGAGCGGCTGCTTGCCGAGATGAAGCGCCAGCAAGGCCTTGCGCCGAAAGAAGATGGCATCTGGCGGTTCGCGGACGGGGCCGGTTACTACAAGGCGCTGCTGGCGAACTACACCACGACCGATCTCACCGCCGACCAGATCCACGACATCGGCCTGAGGGAGGTTGCGCGGATTCACGGCGAGATGCGCGCGATCATGGCGCAGGTCGGGTTCGAGGGCACCTTGCAGGACTTCTTCGAATACACCCGCACCGACGCCCGGTTTTACTATGATACCCGCGAGGCCTATCTCGCCGATGCGCAGGCCAAGCTTGACGCGATGGAAGCGAAGCTGCCCGAATTCTTCGCCACGCTGCCCAAGGCGCCGATGGTGATCAAGCCAGTCGAGGCGTTCCGCGAACAGAGCGCGGGCAAGGCGTTCTACCAGAGCCCCGCGCCCGACGGCTCGCGCCCCGGCACTTATTACGTCAACCTCTACAATCTGCGCGATATGTCGAAGAACGAGCTCGAGGCGCTCGCCTATCACGAGGGGCTGCCGGGGCACCATTTGCAGCGCACGATCCAGACCGAGCTGGGCGATGTGCCCCCGTTCCGGCGGTTCGGCGGGGTGACCGCCTATACCGAGGGCTGGGGCCTCTATACCGAGGAGCTGGGCAAGGATATGGGCTTCTACACCGATCCCTATTCTGACTTTGGCCGGCTTGGGATGGAATTGTGGAGAGCCTGTCGACTTGTTGTCGATACCGGCATCCACCACAAGCGCTGGAGCCGTGAGCAGGCGATCCAGTATCTCGCCGAGAACACACCCAATCCCGAAGGCGACATTCGCAAGGCAATCGAGCGTTACGTGGTCTATCCGGGTCAGGCGACTGCCTACATGATCGGCAAGCTCAAGATCATGGAATTGCGCGGCAAGGCGCAAAGCGAACTGGGCAGCCGGTTCGATGTCAAGGGCTTCCATGACGCGGTGCTGCTCAGCGGCCCCGTCCCGCTCGATATTCTCGAGGAAAATGTCGAAGCGTGGATCGCAGCGGAGAAAGCGAAGCCCGAACCCGTCATGGGCGAATAGCCTCTTCCTGCTAACGACTCGCAACAAAGGCTTTTCGGTTGAAAGGGCGGCGCGGCATCCATAGGTGAAATCGGAACGATTTGGTCTGATTTGAGAATATGCGCCTGTCCAACCTCGCCGACTATGCTGTCGTCACCATGAGCGCCGCCGCACGTCACTGCGGCGGCGCGCGCACCAGCGCGGGGGAGCTGGCGGCGGAAACCGGTCTCCCCGCACCCACCGTGCAGAAGGTGGTCAGCAAACTGACCGCAGCAGGACTGTTGCGTTCCACACGCGGGGCGGGCGGCGGCCTGCAACTGGCGCGCCCGGCGGCGGCAATCACCCTCGCCGATATCGTCGAAGCGGTCGAAGGGCCCATCACGCTTACTGCCTGCATCGACGGGCATGACTGCGCGGTCGATCACAGCTGCACCGTCAAGCGGCACTGGCCGATGGTCAACGCCGCACTGCGCGGGGCTTTGGCGGGCATACCGCTGACGCGGCTTTCGGTGGAGGCGGTGTGATGGTGGTTTTCACGCGGAGACGCGGAGACGCGGAGGATGCTGCGACGCGGCGTAGCCGCTTTATGATTTTGCGCTCACAGAGGCACGGAGGCGCTGAGGGTTTTTGTGCATCTCCCTCTCTGTGCCCCTGTGCCTCTGTGAGCGCCTTCTCTATTGCGCCTTCGGCGCGAAGAATGGCCCTCCGCGTCTCCGCGCCTCCGCGTGAATCAAAATACTCCAAGGCAGCAGCATGAGCGAAGTGATCGACATCCAGGCCAAGCCCGAAACCGACGCCGACGCGCGCGAGGCGGCAGCCAAAGCTGCGGACTACGAACACGGCTGGTCCGCCGATATCGAGACCGAATTCGCCGAGAAAGGCCTCTCCGAAGACACCGTCCGCTTCATCAGCGCCAAGAAGGGCGAGCCTGAGTGGATGCTCGAATGGCGCTTGAAGGCCTTCCGCCTGTGGCAGACGATGGAAGAGCCGGACTGGGCCAAGGTCGGCTATCCCAAGATCGATTACCAGGACGCGTTCTACTACGCCGCGCCCAAGCCCAAGCCCAAGCTCGGCAGCCTCGATGAAGTCGATCCCGAAATTCTCGAGGTGTACAAGAAGCTCGGCATCCCGATCGAGGAGCAGAAAGTGCTCGCCGGGGTCGAAGGTGCGCGCAAGGTCGCGGTCGATGCGGTGTTCGATTCGGTCAGCGTCGCCACCACCTTCCGCGAGGAACTGAAGAAGGCGGGGGTGATCTTCCTGTCGATCAGCGAGGCGATCAAGGAATACCCCGAGCTGGTGAAGAAGTGGCTCGGCAAGGTGGTGCCGATGCACGACAATTTCTTCGCCACACTGAACTGCGCGGTCTTTTCCGACGGCACCTTCGTCTACATCCCCGAGGGCGTGCGCTGCCCGATGGAGCTCTCCACCTATTTCCGCATCAATGCGGAGAACACCGGCCAGTTCGAACGCACGCTGATCGTGGCCGAGAAGGGCAGCTACGTCAGCTACCTCGAAGGCTGCACCGCGCCGATGCGCGACGAGAACCAGCTCCACGCCGCGGTGGTCGAGCTGGTCGCGCTCGAGGATGCGGAGATCAAATACTCGACCGTGCAGAACTGGTACCCTGGCGATGCCGAGGGCAAGGGCGGGATCTACAATTTCGTCACCAAGCGCGGGCTGTGCCAGGGCGCGCGCTCGAAGATCAGCTGGACCCAGGTCGAGACCGGCAGCGCGGTGACATGGAAATATCCCAGCTGCGTGCTCAACGGCGAAGACAGCGTGGGCGAGTTCTACTCGGTCGCGGTGACCAACAATTACCAGCAGGCCGATACCGGAACCAAGATGATCCACAACGGCAGGAACAGCCGCTCGACGATCATCTCCAAGGGCATCAGCGCGGGCAAATCGAACAACACCTATCGCGGCCTCGTCCGCGTCGGCCCCAATGCCGACAATGTCCGCAATTTCACCCAGTGCGACAGTCTGCTGCTGGGCAGCGAGAGCGGTGCCCACACCGTGCCTTATATCGAGGTGAAGAACCCCACCGCGCAGATCGAGCACGAGGCGACCACCAGCAAGATCAGCGACGACCAGCTGTTTTACGCCATGCAGCGCGGCCTGCCGCAGGAAGAGGCGGTGGCGCTGATCGTCAACGGCTTCGCGAAAGACGTGCTGAAGGAACTGCCGATGGAGTTTGCGGTCGAGGCGCAAAAGCTGCTGGCGATCTCGCTCGAAGGCTCAGTCGGATGAACTACCTAACCACCCCCCTCCACCGTCATGCTGAACTCGTTTCAGCATCCATCCTGCCCCCAGCGAGGACAGCGCGTGCGGAGAAATGGATCCTGAAACAAGTTCAGGGTGACGAGCTTCTGTTTGTAGATGAAGCGCAGAAGCTGCCGGCGATTTCGCTTGAGGGGAGTGTGGGATGATTTTTTTGGCATTAGCAACTTTTTTTGGCACTCAAGCAACAGGTTATGAAGTTGACCCACTGGTGGGGGCCTCATGGCGAGACTACTCTATATGTGTCGAAACCAGGATGGCTGAACTAGGTCCTTCAGGAGCTGGTATCGACGACATCTTTGAGGCTGCCAAAACCCAGTGTGTCGCAAGCCGCCTCGACGCGTATTTTCTTACGGAACCACATCTAGAGAAATTAGGACCATCACCCTCCGGAAAATCGGCACAACAGATAGCGATCGAGATTCTGGACGATTATGCCTTGGCGGCAAAAGATCGAGCACGCGTAACGATTTTGCGTGAGCGGGCAGATTTGGCGCCAATCGATGTAAGTCGTCTATGACCACCCGCAAAACCCTCCAACTCCCCGACCCCTCGGAAGCCACCGAATCCCCCACGATCAAGAAGAAGGGTCGCGGGTGGGAAATCTCGGAAAAGCGCCTCGATGCGCTGCATAAGCAGGCGCGCGAATTGCGGCGGCATTCGACGCCGGCGCACAAGGCGCTCGCCAAGCGGTTCTCCGAGGCCGACATGGGGCCTTACAGCTTCACCCGCCACACCGTGGTCGGCAGCGCGATCGTCGATTTCAACTGCCACCGGCTCGGCATGGCGATCGATATCGACGAGGAGGGCGAGAACGAGGCGCTGGCCAAGCGCCGCGACAAGAGCCTCGAGGCGGTCGGGATCCGGGTGATGCGGATCAAAGCCTCGGACATCCTCGAGAACATGGACGCCGTCCTCGCGCGCATCACCGCCGGGATGCGCATGCGCATCGGCGACAAGCAGGAAGCCCGCCGCCGGCACAATGCCGCAAATCCGCGCCAGAGCAAGCCGCGCTACGACCGCGAGGGCAACGGCCCGCCGCGAGGGCGCAGCTAATGCGCGCGCTGCTCGCCTTGCCGCTGCTCGCGCTTTCCGCCTGTGCTGCACAGGCGGAGGACGTCTGCGTCGGCGAGATCGAGCTGCTGCAGCAGCAGCGCGACGCTTTCGTCGCGACGCAGATGGAAGCGCTGAAGGTGCTGCACGAACATTCCTCGCCGCCCGGGGGCACGCCGCCATCGGCGGAGGAATTGCGGGTGTATTCCGATCTCATGGCCCGGCTCGAAGCGACCAACAACCGCATCGCGGTGCGCATTCGCGATTGTCCGGCCTTCGTGCGCAAGGCTGGCGAACAGGACAAGGCCGCACCAGTGGCCGCCATGCCCGAAATCATGCCGAAAGAGAGCCAGCAATGAGGCCGAACCCGATCTTCTCGCTGGCTCTGTGCGCCGCCATGCTCGCGCCGATCCCGGCCCATGCTTCACCCGAGGCCGAACTCGCCGAGCAACGCCTGCGCGGGTGCCTGCTCGCCGGGGCGAGCGCGGCGCCCCGTACGGGCCTCGAGGCGGCGGTCATCGCGGTCCGCTCCTTCTGCGGGACGCAGATCAAGCGGGTGCGCGAAGATCGCGTTCGCGCCGCGACCGATGGGCTGAAGGGCGATGCCGCCAAGGCCGCCGAAGATCGCGCGATCCGTGTTCTCAACGACGAGATCGCGCTCTCCATTGCCAATTTTACCGGACTGACACTGTAGACCATGCTCAAGATTGAAAACCTCCACGCCGAGATCGACGGCAAGAAAATCCTCAACGGCCTCACGCTCGAAGTTGCGGCGGGCGAGATCCATGCCATCATGGGCCCCAACGGCGCGGGCAAATCGACGTTGTCCTATGTGCTCGGCGGCCGCCCGGGCTATGAAGTGACCGCAGGTTCGGTCGAGTTCATGGGGCAGAACCTGCTCGAACTCGAACCGCACGAGCGGGCTGCGGCGGGCCTGTTCCTTGGCTTCCAGTACCCGGTCGAAATCCCCGGCGTATCGAACGTCCAGTTCCTGCGCGAGGCGCTCAACGCCCAGCGCAAGGCGCGCGGCGAGGAACCGCTGTCGGGCGGCGAGTTCCTCAAGCTCGCAAAGGCAAAGGCCGGACTGCTCAAGCTCGACATGGACATGCTCAAGCGCCATGTGAACGTCGGCTTCTCGGGCGGCGAGAAGAAGCGCGCCGAGATGGTGCAGATGGGCATTCTCGATCCCGCCTTCGCTGTGCTCGACGAGACCGACAGCGGGCTCGATATCGACGCGCTGCGGATCGTCGGCGAGGGCATCAACACCATCATGCGTGATCCGGCCAAGGGCGTGCTGCTGATTACCCACTACCAGCGCCTGCTCGACGTGGTGCGGCCGGACAAGGTTTCGATCCTCTCGCAAGGCCGCATCGTCCAGACCGGCGGTCCCGATCTCGCATTGCGGCTCGAGGAAGAGGGTTACGACGCGGTGATGGCAGATGCCTGAGACTGACGCTCTCGAACGGCCCACAACGCGCGACGAGGCCTGGCGCTATGCCGATAGCGCGTGGCTGGCGCAGGCGCCGGTTGACTGGCTCAACCACTGGGGCACGGTTGATGTGCCGCCGGGGGAAACGAAGCACTTCAACGCATTCCATAGCGCTGGCCCCCAGGCATCGGGCGGATCGGTCCACCGCACACGTGTCCATGTCGGCGCGGGCGGGCGCTACGAGCACTTCGAGATCAACGCCAGCCACATCGAATACTCGCGGATCGAACTGGAAGTGACGCTGGAAGAAGGCGCGCATTTCGAATTCGGCGCAGTGACCATCGGGCGCGCCAACGCGCGGCAGGAATTCGTCACCCGCGTGATCCACCAGGCACCGGGTGCGACCTCCAACCAGGTGGTGCGCGCGGTGCAGGGTGGCCAATCGACCGGCAATTATCTCGGCCGGATCGAGGTGGCGCGCGATGCGCAGAAGACCGATGCGGCGCAGAATTTCCGCGCCATACTGCTGGACCGGGGGGCGAGCGCCAATGCCAAGCCCGAACTCGAAATCTTCGCCGACGATGTGAAATGCGCGCATGGAGCGGCGATCGGCCAGCTCGACCAGGCGGCCGCCTATTACATGGCCGCGCGCGGCATCCCGCCGGAAGCGGCGCGCAAGCTGCTGGTGCAGGCCTTCATCGCCGATGCGCTGGCCGCGATCGACGACCGGCGGATTGCCGACCGGATGCTCGAGCGCGCGCTGGAGCAACTGGACGCGCTGACGCTGTGAACGATACGGTGATCCTCGACCGCAAGGCGGACTTTCCCGGCCTGCTCACGCCGCAGGGCGCGGCGTGGCATTATCTCGACACCGCCGCGACCGCGCAGAAGCCGCAAGCGGTGATCGACGCGATGAGCCGCGCGCTGGGGCGCGACTATGCGACGGTCCATCGCGGGGTCTATGCCCGCTCTGCCGAGATGACGCTGGCCTATGAGGCGGCGCGGCGGCGCACGGCGCAATTCATCGGCGCGGCGAGCGAGAACGAGATCGTCTTCGTGCGCGGCGCGACCGAGGGGATCAACCTCGTCGCCTCGAGCTGGGGCGGAGCAAGCCTCAAGCCCGGCGACCGGATCATGCTGTCGGTGCTCGAACATCATTCGAACATCGTCCCGTGGCAGATGGTCGCCGAACGGACCGGGGCCGCTATCGACGTCTGCCCGCTGACCGAAGACGGGCGGATCGATCTCGACTGGCTCGAAGCCAACCTCACCCCGCAGCACAAGCTGGTTGCGCTGGCGCATGTCTCGAACGTGCTCGGCTCGATCCTCGGCGCGAAGCGCGCGGCGAAGGCGGCGCATGGCGTGGGTGCCAAGCTGCTGCTCGACGGGTGCCAGGCCGCGCCGCGCATGCGGCTGGCGATGGCCGAGCTGGACTGCGATTTCTACGTCTTCAGCGCGCACAAGCTTTACGGTCCGACCGGGATCGGCGTGCTGTGGGCGCGCGAGGAACTGCTCGACGCAATGCCGCCTTATCAGGGCGGGGGAGCGATGATCGACCGGGTGACCTTCGAGAAAACGACCTACGCCCCGCCGCCGCAGCGGTTCGAAGCGGGCACGCCGATGATCGCCGAGGCGATCGCGCTGCATGCGGCGATCGACTATGTCGATGCGCTGGACCCGGAACGCCTGTTCGAGCACGAAAGCGGCCTCGCCGCGCAGCTGCGCGAGGAACTGCGCCAGCTCAATTCGATCCGCCTGTTCGGTCCGGAGAAGAGCGCGGGCATCGTCAGTTTCGCGATGGAGGGGGTTCACCCGCACGATCTCGGCACCATATTGGACGAAGAGAATGTCGCGATCCGTGCCGGGCACCATTGTGCGCAACCGCTGATGGACCATCTCGGCGTCCCTGCCACTGCGCGGGCGAGCTTCGGATTGTACAGCGACGAAAGCGATATCGCCGCGCTGCTGCGCGGGATCGAGCGAACCAAGAGGATTTTCGGATGAACAAGGCGAGTGACGAGAAGGATTTCATCGCCGCACATGCAGCGAGCGAGGACGTGGCGACCAAGCCGCCCCGCGCGCGCGTAACCGACGCGGTTGATGAGGAATCCCCCGCCGAGAAGCTGGAGCGGAAACGCGACTACCTCGAGGGCTTCTTGCAGCAAAAGCCCGAAGCCGTCGGCGCGACCGGCCCCGGCGGAGCCTTGCAGCAGGCGGTGATCGATGCGCTGCGCGAGATCTACGACCCCGAAATCCCGGTCAATATCTACGATCTCGGGCTGATCTACGGGGTCGAGGTCGACGACGAGAGCGACGTCACCGTCACCATGACACTGACCACCCCGCATTGTCCGGTAGCCGAAACCATGCCGGGCGAGGTCGAGCTTCGCGCGGCGAGCGTGCCGGGCATCCGTGATGCCGAGGTCAACCTGGTGTTCGACCCGGCGTGGGACCCGTCGAAGATGAGCGACGAAGCCCGCCTGGAGCTTGGAATGCTATGACCCAGACCCGCACCCTGCCCGCCGCCGTCACGCTGACGCCTGCCGCCGAAGCCCGCATTGCCGAGCTGATGTCCAAGGCCCCCGCAGATGCGATCGGGGTCAAGCTCTCGACCCCGCGCCGCGGTTGCTCGGGCCTCGCCTATTCGGTCGACTATGTCAGCGAGGAAGTGAAGTTCGACGAGAAGATCATGACCCCGGGCGGCGTGCTCTACATCGACGGGGCGAGCGTGCTCTATCTCGTCGGCAGCGTGATGGACTGGGTGGAGGACGATTTCACCGCCGGCTTCACCTTCGCCAACCCCAATGCCAAGGGCGCCTGTGGCTGCGGCGAAAGCTTTATGGTATGATGCAAGCATGGATCGCACGCAACGCCTGATGGAAACGGTCAACGCGCTCATCGCGCGCGGCCCGTCGGCGCGCGGTCGGCGGGCGGTGGCCGAAGCCATTGCCGCAGCGGCACGTGCCAATCAGGGCAACGGCAAGCGCCGTAAGCCACCCGAGGCGGGGATCGCGGTTCCCGCTATACCGCCGAACGGACCGCTGCCCAAAACGGGCGGTGGTGAAGCGCAGCTGGAATTCGATTAAACTCAGCCCTCGGCCCTGATCCGTTCGATCAGCGCGCGCTCCAGCACATCGGTTTCGCCATCTGCATGGATCATCCGGTCGAGCCAGGCCGCTTCGTTCCCGGTCACGAGGTTGCCCTCGGCCTCGCGCTCGGTCACGCCCCAGTCGGCGTCGCGCTGGCCAAAGACCTTGCCGAAATGGTTGCGCACGTCGGGTGCCTCGGCAAACATCCGGCCCATGAAACGACCGACACCGTGGTTGTCGTCGGCGATGAAGGCTTCGAGTTCCTTCATCCGCTTATGGCTCAGCTGAGCGTTTTCGAGGGTGAACCCCTTGAGGTAATTCGCGACCCCGTCGACGAACAGCTGCTGCCATTCGGGTGAATTGTCCGCGCCCAGCGTTACGTCCTTGATCCGGAACAGCATTTCGGCATCGAACCGGCTGACCGCAGCCGGGCCATGTCCGCCGCTGGCGAACACCACGCGGCGGATGATGCGGCATTCGGCACCGGTGATGTGGGTGTCCGACAGCTCGCCGCCGCAGCGGGTGGGCCCGGCTCCGGTCAGCACCGCCGCTTCGATCTGCTTCAGCGCATAGTGCTTGAGGCTGTCGGGCACATTCCGCGCCTTCTCGATCACGCGGACCAGCAGTTCGAGCTCGGCCATGGTTTCCAGCCGCCCGTCGGCATCGAGCGCGCCGATCAGCCACTGCGCTTCGGCCTCGTCGCACATGCCGCGCGGTTCGGTGCCGTTGAGCACGAACTCGCCCAGTGCTTCGACGAAGAAATCGACCCATTCGCCGCTGGTTTCGCTCAGCGCGCGATTGATCGCGAAGATCGCTTCGGCTTCCTCGCGGTGGATTCTCCCGTCGCCCCAGCCCAGACGGCGCAACGCAAGCAGTTCCTCGGGCGCGATCGACCCGTCGGCGGCAACGGAGCGCGATAGATCGGCGAAATGGATGCTCATGCGGTGCTGTCCCCTGAATCAGGCGGGAACTATGGCGCAAGAGCCTTAAATCGGAGTTACTATTCCGGTGGGGCGGTACCGTTCGATGAAACGAAGCCTAGGGTCCTGACCCTAGCCCCCGAGCAGCGCCTTGATACAGGCGGCACGATCGACATCGAGCCCGTCCGACGCGCGCCGCGCGTCGACATAGGTTGCGGTCGGCTCGGCTCCCGGGCTGGTCGGATAGAGATAGACATCGAGTACACAGGCCTCGCCGCTGAATTGCAGTTTGCGCGCGTCGCCTTCGTAGACATCGAGCCGAGGCTGGCCGAATTGCTGGACCAAGCGCGGTGCGGTCGCGCCGATCAGCCCTTCGACCCCGCGCAGGTTCATGATCTGCGGCGCGCGGAAGCCGGGCGTGCTGCTCGGCTGGACCTGCGGACGGGTGGGCGGCGGGGCCTCGCGCTGGACCGGCACGGTGGCGCTGCTGACGGTCGGGCGCGGAGCCGATGTCGGGCGTTGCGGCGCGCTTTCTGCGACGCAGGCGGCAAGCAACGGAACGAGCGCGAGCGAGAGGGCGAGGCTACGCGGCATGGGCATCGGCGGTCATACCCGCTCCCTTCTTGCGGTGGACGAGATGGCATGCCGCCGCCGCGCCGAGCACGGGGGCGAGCAGGTTGACGATAGGCACCACCAGCAAACCGGCAATCGTCGCGCCCAGCAGCATGCGCTCAACTGTTCCGATAGGCGGCTTCGAGCCGGGCGTAGTCTGGTGGCGCACCCAGGCAAGCTCCTGCAACTCGCGTCCGAGCAGCCAGGCGTTGACGACGAAGAACAGCACCGCCGGGCCGATAGCCGTCAGCAGCAAGGGTATCGCCACCACCAGCGCGGCGCCATTGAACAGCACCGCGCGTGCAGTCGATCTGACGCTGTTGGCCAGTTCCTCACGCCAACCGAGCTTGCGCGCGCTGGCGAGGGCCTGCGGGTAGTGCTTGCGCTCGACCGCCTCGACGATCTCGTCCGCAAAGAACTGGATCACCGCCAATGCGATGAAGCGGAACAGCAGCCATCCGCCGACGATGATGAAAAGCGCAGAGACAGCCGCCGCCAGCTCGCCCCCTGCCGCCAGCTCATAGTGTGCGAGCAGCGCGTTGACCCCCGCACCGGCACCAAGCCCGAGCGCGACCAGCAAACCCAGCGTCACCGCGATGCTCTTGGCCAGCACCTTGAGGATCGCAGGATCGTTGAGCTGGCCGGCGGCGCGGCCCAGGGCGGCGGGGAGCGAAAGCATTGTCCAGCCCCATGAATCCCCGATAGCGGAACTGTCAATCGCAAAGCCTTGGCCTGAGCCGGTGAAGCGGCTAGGCGCGCGGCACGTTTCTCAAGAACCCAAGGACAGAATGTGACCCAACCCCGTTACGACGTGATCGCCATCGGCAACGCCATCGTCGATGTCATGGCTCCGTGCGACGAAGAGCTGATCGACGAGCTCGGCCTCGCCAAGGGCGGGATGACCCTGGTCGACGAGGACGGGGCTAAGCGGCTCTACGATGCGATGGGTCCGGCGCGCGAGATTTCGGGCGGTTCGGCAGCCAACACGCTGGCGGGGCTTTCCGCCATGGGCGCGCAATGCGCCTTCATCGGGCAGGTCGCGCAGGACCAGCTGGGCGAGGTCTTCGCGCACGATATCCGCGCCGGCGGGATCGATTTCGACACCCCGCCGCGGGCCGGCGAGCCGTCGACTGCGCGGTGTCTGATCTTCGTTACCCCCGATGCGCAGCGGACGATGAACACCTTCCTCGGCGCGAGCCAGTTCCTCCCGCCCGCAGCGCTCGATGCCGAAGCGGTCGCGGCGGCCAAGGTGCTCTATCTCGAAGGCTATCTGTGGGACCCGGAAGAGCCGCGCGCCGCGATGCGCCGGGCGATCGAGGCCGCGCGTGCGGCGGGCCGCAAGGTCGCCTTCACCCTCTCCGAAGTGTTCGTGATCGACCGCCACGGCGACGATTTCCGCGCGCTGATCGAGGACGGGCTGATCGATATCCTGTTCGCCAACCACACCGAACTCGAAGCGCTGACGGGTACGGATGACTTCGAAGCCGGGATCGCCGCGCTCGACGGCAAGGTGCCGACGCTGGTGGTGACCCGCAGCTCGGAAGGCGCAGTGGCCGTATCGAACGGCGAGCGCGCCGAGGTTCCTGCCGAACCGATCGACAAGGTGGTCGATACCACCGGCGCGGGCGACCTGTTCGCAGCGGGTTTCCTCTATGGCTATGTAAACGACGAGCCACTCGAAACCTGCCTGCGTCGTGGTGCGATCGCTGCGTGCGAGATCATCAGCCATTTCGGCGCACGACCCGAGGCGGATCTCGGGAAGCTGATGGCCGAAAAGCTGGCCTGAACGCCCTATTGGGGCGGCGGCTTCCAGTTCTGGTTGTCGAGCGAATCCCTGATGTGCTCGAACACCGGCCCGTAGATCGGATTGGCGAATTCTGCCCCGACGATGCCCTGGTCGACCCAGCGCACGTGGGCATCGAAGGGGCCTAGCGTTTCGATCCGGATCGTGATCGGGGTGTCGCGCCGCAGCGCGGAGTACTTTTCATAGAAGCGGCAGCCTGTCTCCGACAGATCGAGCATGGTCACATCGCGCTTGATCCCGGCCCCGGTCCGGTACTGGCCGAGGATGCGTATCTCGTGTCGTGGTTTCGAACGCTCCTTCATCGCTTGATCCTAGACGGCTGACATCGCCCAATTACTCCTCATCATGCTTAATATCTTAACTTTTGGTGCTCCGGTATCGTTCCCTATTGTCACGGTCGCTGACTCGCCCCGCCCAGGGTCATCATGTAGCTCGCGAGCGCATCCGCCTGTTGCGGTGTGAGGTCGAAATCCATCGCTTCGGGGTAATTGTGCGCATCGCGCAGGAAGGCGGCAAGGGTCCGCTGCGTCGTCCCATGGCGATGCGCGATCTCGGCGAAGGTCGGCGAAGCGGGGTTGGGCGAGATGCCGGGAGTCTCGACCGCATGGCAACCGCCGCATGATGCCTGGGCAAAGGCGATATCCTCAATCGTGCGACTGTGGGTTGCATTGCCCGTTGCGGCATGCTGGCAGGCGGCAAGCAGCAAGGCTCCGATCGTGACGAAGCTGACTCGCGAGCCCATGATTACGCCCTTCGCCCAGTTTCGCGCCCCACCTCCCTATAACCGATATCACGGCGACAGAACAGGCCGAAGGCATCGATTGCGTCGACCGCTGCATAGGCCCTGGCTTGTGCTTCAGTAACGCTGTCTCCAAGCGCCGTCACGCCGAGCACCCGCCCGCCGCTGGCGACCAGTGCCTCGCCCTCGCGCTTCGTGCCGGCGTGGAACACCTTCGCCCCGCCGGCCTCGGCATCGCCAAGCCGGATTTCTCCGCCCGCATCGGGCGTTCCGGGATAGCCGTTGGCCGCCATCACCACGGTCAGCGCGGCCTGCTTGCCGAGCCGCACCGGCGGGAGCGAGGCCAGTTTGCTGTCGGCGCAGGCGAGCATCAATTCGCCGAGGTCGTCCTCCAAACGCATCATCAGAACCTGGCATTCCGGATCGCCGAACCGGCAGTTGTATTCGATCAGCTTCGGCCCCTCGTCGGTCAGCATCAGCCCGGCGAACAGCACGCCGGAATAAGGCATGCCTTCGTCGGCCAGCGTCTTGACCGTCGGCACTATGATCTTCTCCAGCACTTCGCCGCGCAGCATCGGGGTCAGCACGGTGGCGGGGCTGTAAGCGCCCATCCCGCCGGTGTTGGGGCCCGTATCGCCATCGCCCACGCGCTTGTGGTCCTGCGCGCTGCCGAACGGCATGATCGTCGCGCCGTCGGTGAGGGCGAAGAAGCTCGCTTCCTCGCCTTCCATGAATTCCTCGATCACCACTTCGGCACCTGCAGTGCCGAATTTGCCGTCGAACATGTCGGCCAGGGCCTCGACCGCCTCCTCGCGGCTTTGCGCGATCACCACCCCCTTGCCCGCCGCCAGCCCGTCCGCCTTGAGTACATAGGGCGGGTTGAACCGGTCCAACGCAGCCATCGCTTCGGCGAGCGAGCGGGTGCGGACATAGCCAGCGGTCGGGATTCCGGCGCGCTCGCACAGGTCCTTGGTAAAACCCTTGCTCCCTTCGAGCCGGGCAGCGGCCTTTGACGGGCCGAACACCGAAATGCCTTCGCCGCGCAGCGTATCGGCCAGCCCGTCGACCAGCGGGGCCTCGGGGCCGATGACCACGAGGCCGATCCGGCGTTCGTCGCAGAACGCGACCACCGCAGCGTGATCGCGCGCATCGAGCGCGACGCATTCGGCATGCCCGGCGATTCCCGGGTTGCCCGGCGCAGCGTAGAACCTATCCTCCGGTCCCGACAGCAGACGGGATTGCGCGAGCTTCCATGCCAGCGCATGTTCGCGCCCGCCCGAGCCCAGCAAAAGGATGTTCATGGCTTACCCCGATCCCGATGATGCGATTGATGGCGGGCTGGTAGCGCGCGAGACCGAAGGGGACAACGCCGCGCCGCTTTCGATCACCGAGATTTCCAACCGGCTCAAGCGCACGGTCGAGGACCGCTTCGGCTTCGTGCGGCTGCGCGGCGAACTGTCAGGGGTCAAGCGCGCGGCATCGGGGCATGTCTATTGCGCGCTGAAGGATGAAGGCGCGGTGATCGACGGGGTGATGTGGCGCGGCAATGCCCAGCGCCTGCCGTTCAACCTCGAAGACGGGCTCGAGGTGGTCGCGAGCGGCAAGCTGACGACCTATCCCGGCCGGTCCAAGTACCAGATCGTGATCGAGCGGATGGAGGTCGCGGGCGAGGGCGCGCTGCTTGCCCTGCTCGAAAAGACCCGAGCCCGGCTGGCGGCGGAAGGGCTGTTCGACGAGCGCCGCAAGCGCGCATTGCCGTTCCTCCCGCGCACCATCGGCGTGGTGACTTCGCCCACCGGCGCGGTGATCCGCGACATTCTCCACCGGCTGGCGGACCGCTTCCCCAGCCACGTGCTGGTGTGGCCGGTGCTGGTGCAGGGGCAGGGCTCGGCCGAGCAGGTCGCCGCCGCGGTGCGCGGCTTTGGTGCGCTGGCGGAGGGCGGGCCAGTTCCCCGCCCGGACCTGCTGATCGTCGCGCGCGGCGGCGGTTCGATCGAGGATCTGTGGGGCTTCAACGAGGAGGCCGTGGTCCGCGCGATTGCCGAAAGCCCGATCCCGGTGATCAGCGCGGTCGGGCACGAGACCGATACCACGTTGGCCGACTTTGCCGCCGACCGCCGCGCGCCGACGCCGACCGCCGCCGCCGAAATGGCGGTGCCGGTGCGCGCGGAGCTCGCCGCGACACTGGCCGATTTCTCAGCCCGTAAGAAGCGCGCGATCCTGCGCCCGGTGACGCTGGGGCGCGAACGGCTCGAGGCGCGCGCACAGCGGTTGCCAAGCGCCGAAGCGCTGCTCCAGCCGCAGGCGCAGAGGCTCGACGAGCTGTCCGAACGGCTGCGCCGCGGCCTGCGCGAGCGCGCGGCGCACGGGCGTGAACGGCTGGCCCAGTTGCGTCTGTCTCCCGCGATGCTCGAGCGGGGTCTGCGCGATGCTCGGCGGCGGTTCGGAGAGATGCGGCTGACACCTGGTCTGGTCCGGCAGCGTGCACAGCGCGACGCGGAACGCTTTGCTGCGTTCGAACGGCTGTTCCTGTCACTCGATCCCAAGGTTCCTCTCAAGCGCGGCTTCGTGCTGGTGACCGGCGAGGACGGGACGCTACTCCGCAGCCGCGGAGACGCAGCGAAACAGGCGCGGCTGGAGATCGAGTTTTTCGACGGCGTGCTTGCTGCCGCTCCGCTTGACCGTTCAGCCCCGGCTCAAACGGCGGCGCGCAAGCCGAAGCCATCCACACCCGCCAAACCGCAGCAGGATGACCTGTTCGGCTGATTGTCCGGCGGGGCAAGCAATGCTAGGGCCGCAGCCATGTTGATGTCATCGGGAAACAGCGAAGCAAAACTCTCCTACGGGCCCAACGGATTCCGCGTGTTGCGCCCGGGCCAGCACGTGTTCTGCGCGGTCACCGGCGATGCTGTCCCGCTCGAGGATCTGCGCTACTGGAGCGTCGAGTACCAGGAACCCTATGCCAGCGCAGAGGCGGCCACCAAGCGGCTTGCGGGCGGGCAGTGAGCCGCCTGCCTACGCTCCGGTCCGGACTCGGACTCGGACTCTGCTCGCTCGGCTTGGCGCTGGTCGCCTGCACCGCCGCCGCCGGAGGCGAGGCGGGTAGCAGCACAGCGGCTGCGGTCGAAACGGCGTCGGATGCCGCCATCACCGCTGCAACATACGACGATGATCGCACAGTGCCGCCGCAGCCCGCGCCGGGACTTACGCTCGCCGGGGAATTGACCCAGGGCGGCTACCTGCGCGGTACTGCACCGGCGGGCACACTGTCGCTTGCCCTGGACGGCCAGCCGCTTGCGCTCGATCCGCAGCGCCGTTTCTTCGCCGCCTTCGATCGCGATTCGGGCACCAGCCAGACGCTGGTCGCGACCCTCGCCAACGGCCAGCAGGTGACCCGCGAAGTCCCGGTCAGCCCGCGCGCGTGGAACATCGAGCATATCAACGCCGCGCGCAGCGGCGGCGGGCCGAGCGAGAGCTTCATGGAGCGCCGCCGCCCCGAACTGGCCCGGATCAACGCCGCGCGCAGCATCAACGCGCAGAGCGAGGGCTGGACGCAGCAATTCATCTGGCCGGTCAAGGGGCGCATCTCGGGCCGCTTCGGCTCGCAGCGGATCTATCGCGGCGAACCGGGCAGCTATCACACCGGGCTCGACATCGCGACGGGCGCAAGCGGCACGCCGTTCGTCGCCCCGGCCGACGGGGTGGTGGTGCTCGCCGCCGCAACCCCGTTCAGCCTCGAAGGCTATCTGCTGATGATCGACCATGGAAACGGGCTCAACAGCGCGTTCCTCCACTGCTCGAAGATCGCGGTGAAGGAAGGCGATGTAGTGCGGCAAGGGCAGTATATCGGCAATATCGGCGCGACCGGCCGCGCCACCGGGCCGCATCTGCACTGGAGCATGAAGTGGCGCGATGCCCGGCTCGATCCGCTTCTGTTCACCGGCCCGATGAACTGATCGCCTTGCGGTGCGGCGGCTGATTGCGATCCTGCTGCTCGCGGCGCTGGCGGCACCTGGCACCTGGCTGCGGACCGCGCCTGCGCCCGCCGATTTCAGGCCCCTGCTCGAAATCAAACCCTTGCCGGTCGTGCAGCGGGCAATCGGCGGCTTCGCCGTGCTCGGCGCGTGGGAACTCGCCAGCGCCAACACCCATTTCGGGAGCTATTCCGCGCTGCTCGCCATGCCGGACGGGACATTGTTCGCGGCGAGCGATCGCGGGCGCTTCCTGCGCTTCACGCCGCCAGGCGAGCGCGGCGCGCCGCGCTTCGGCTGGCTTGCGGGGGACGCCGATACACTCAAGGAACAGATCGATATCGAGGCGATGACGCGCGATCCGGCAAGCGGGAGGGTGTGGTTTGCCTATGAGGGCACCAATGCCATCGAGCGGCGCGATTCGAAGCTCCGGTCGGAGGAAACGGCTCGGCCGCAAAGCATGGCGGGCTTCGGCGCGAATTCGGGACCGGAGGCTTTCGCGCGGCTGGCCGACGGGCGCTTCGTCGTGCTGTCCGAAGGGCCGCGCAAATGGCTCGGCTCGCACCATCCGGGGGTGCTGTTCTCCGGCGATCCGGTTGCCGGGGGCAAGGCGACTACTTTCACCTTCGTCTCCGACGGTGGCTACAAGCCGGTCGACATGGTGCAGATCCCCGACGGTCGCATCCTGATCCTGCTGCGGCGGCTCGAGCTCGGCATCCCGCCGGGGTTTTCGGGCAAGGTGCTCATCGCCGATCCCGCCGACATCGCAAACGGCGGCGAGTGGCGCGGTGAGCAAATTCTCGCGCTCGACGAGCGTCTGCCGAGCGACAATTACGAAGGTCTGGCGGTCGATCCGCAGCCCGATGGATCGCTGGTCCTGTGGCTTATCGCAGACGACAACAACGCCGTTCTGCAGCGCACGCTGCTGCTCAAGCTGCGCTGGGTTCCGGGGCAATAGCCAGGATAAAGGCGATTGTGCACCATGCAATCGCGCTGCTTATCTGTCCTGTGACGTCCCCCAGTGTTTGTCATCCCCGCGAAGGCGGGGATCCAGGGCGGGCCCGGTTCCGTGGATTCCCGCCTTCGCGGGAATGACAAGGTTAGGGAGTAGAGGGGGGATTGTGCTGTCTGATTGCAATCGACGCAATCCGGAAAAGAATAAGGCGCGTGGTCAGTCCACGCGCCCGATTCTATTACGGGGGCCGACTCCGGCCTCTCCCACATCGAGTCGGCACAAACACGCCGACAGCATCGAAATTTACGCGGCTTCGGCCGCCTTGGTCGCCTTCTTGATCTCGCGCTTCACCTTGAGCGCGCCTGCCGAAAGCTTCTCGTCCTTGGTCTTGAGCAGCCAGTTGTCGAGCCCGCCATTGTGTTCGACCGAACGCAGGCCGTGGGTCGACACGCGGAACTTGAACCCGCGGCCCAGCTTTTCGCTTAGCAGGGTGACGTTCTGCAGGTTGGGCAGGAAGACGCGCTTGGTCTTGTTGTTGGCGTGGCTGACGTTGTTGCCCGTCAGGCGGCCCTTGCCGGTCAGTTCGCAAATGCGCGACATGCTATCTCTCGTTCGCTCAAGGTTGGGGGCCACCGATTCGATGGCCGCTGATGGTCGGGTTTTGCCCGGAAAGGCGCGCGCATAGCGGTGAGGGTCCGAATCGTCAAGCGGATTGCGGGTTGGCGGCCGGGTCGCTAGCGCCGTATTCAATGTCACGCTGGCCGATCCCCGAACCGATGCAGCAGGCGCTGGCGCTCGCCCGCGAGGCGGCAGCCGCTGGCGAAGTGCCGGTAGGTGCCGTGGTGGTCAAGGATGGCGCGGTGATCGGCAGCGGCGGCAACCGCCCGCGCGCCGATCACGACCCGACCGCCCACGCCGAAATCGCCGCGATCCGCATGGCGGCCAAGGCGCTCGGCAACGAACGACTGGAGGGCTGCGAGCTGTGGGTCACGCTCGAACCCTGCGCGATGTGCGCGGGCGCGATCAGCCACGCGCGTATCGGAAAGCTTTACTACGCCGCGAGCGATCCCAAGGGCGGCGCTGTCGAACACGGCGCGCTTGTGTACGAGCAAGTGCAATGTCTCCACCGGCCGGAGGTCTATTCGGGCATTGGCGAGGCAGAAGCGGTGGAGCTCCTGCGATCGTTTTTCCGGGATCGGCGCTAAAGCCCCCGCCACACCTTCATCGCCGCGCTGTCCTTCGCTCCGAACCGGCGGGCATCGCATTTGGTCGGCATGAAGCGCTTGTCGTAGCACAGGCGCATTTCTTCCAGCCAGCCGCGCGAGTTGAGTTTCACGCCCACCGCAGCTGCCGGCCAGCCGGGATTGAGGCGGGCAAACTCTTCGCGCAGGCGGCCGGCGGTGACCTTCTTCTCGCGCGAGAGGACATCGGCATCGGGCATGCGCACGCCGTTCCAAAGGATGCGGGTGACCTTGAAGTAGGTCTCGGGCCGCCGTGTCATGCAGCTGCCGTGCTTGGCCCACTGGCGTGCGAGCAGAGCGGCGGAGGGGCTCATGCACAGGTTCTGTCGTGCTTCGGCGGGCGAGAGACTGCGCGCAGTGCGGCACCATTGCGGCCAGCTGCTGCGCCCTTCGGGCCAGAGGCCGTGGACGACGAAACCGAAGCGCCCGTTGCGACCCGAACATTGCGTGCCATGCCGCGCCTCGCTCTCGCGCCCTTTGCAGAACTCGGGGCTCCAGCTGAGGCTGAGGGTATAGCCGGTAACGGGCAAGCGCCGCTCGCGGGCTTCGGGGGTGATCTTCGGCAGCGAAATCCGTTCGGGCATGCGGCATTGGTAGGCTTGCGCATGGGCGGCAGCCGGAAGCGCCAGCGCGACGAATGCCGCCAGCCATTTCACAGCGGGGTGAAGTCCAGCCCGATATCTGCCGCGGGCGCGCTTTGGGTCAGGCGGCCGACCGACACGTAATCGACCCCGGTCGCGGCCTTGGCCCGGATCGTCTGCAGGTTGATCCCGCCGCTGGCTTCGGTCGGGACCCTGCCCGCGACCAGCGTCACGGCTTCGCGCAGCGTGTCAGGCTCCATATTGTCGAGCAGCAGCCGCGTCGCCCCGGCTGCCAGCGCAGGCTCGATCTGGTCGATCCGGTCGACCTCGCAGATGATTTCAGTCACTCCGGCAGCGACCGCGCGGCGCACGGCTTCGCCGACCGAGCCGGCGACCAGCACGTGGTTGTCCTTGATCATCGCCGCATCCCACAGGCCCATCCGGTGGTTGCTGCCCCCGCCCATGCGGACGGCGTATTTTTCGAGATGGCGCAGGCCGGGAATGGTCTTGCGGGTGTCGAGCAGGGTGCAGGCGGGGTTGTCCATCGCCCGGACATAGTCGCGCACCAGGGTGGCGATGCCAGACAGGTGCTGCACCGTGTTGAGCGCGCTGCGTTCGGCGGTCAGCATCGCGCGGGCATTGCCTTCGAGCCGCATCAGGTCGGTGCCGGGGCCGACTTGCGCGCCTTCCTCGACCAGGATTTGGATCGTCATCGCGGGGTCGAGCGCGCGAAAGAAGGCCTCGGCCACCGGCAGGCCTGCGACCACGATCGGATCGCGGCTGTCCATTACCCCGGCAAACCGCGCTTCGGCGGGGATCACGCTTTCCGAGGTGACGTCACTCCCGCCGCCAGACAGGCCCTCGCCGAGGTCCTCCGCCAGCGTGTCGCGGATGAAACGGTCGAGGTCGAAGCCGGGAAGGGTGAAGCTCATGGCTCGGCTTTGGCCGTTTTTTTGCTTTGCCTCAAGCGCCGGCGGGGCCATCCGGCCGCCTTAGGCTTCCGCCCTACCGGGCGTCGCGCAGTCGCGCTCTGGCTGCCGCGACCCGGAACCGGGTGAAGCCAGTATGGCTTGGAATGGTCGGGTCCGCGACCAGCGGTCCGCAAGGCCGACTGGCCGCCCGCAGGTGCCCCGTAGCGAAGCGAAGGGAATAGCGCCGAGGACGCTCGCGCGGCGGCGAGAGCACGAACCGAATCAATGCACGAAGCGCGCAACTACATCGCGGTACGAGCGCGAGACCTTCACTTCCGCTCCGCTCGACAGCACCAGAAAACATTCGCCATTGGTGTGCGGGCGGACCTGGCGGACCTGGTCGAGATTGACGATGGTCGAACGGTGGACGCGCTGGAAAGTCTTGGGGTCGAGCCGCCGTTCGAGATCCTTCATCGTCTCGCGCAGGATCAGCGAATTGTCGCCGGTGTAGATGCACATGTAGTCGCCCGCCGCCTCGATATGCTCGATCGATTCGACCTCGACCCGGAAAATCTGGCCGCGATCCTTGATGTTGATCAGCTTTTCGAACCGTTCGGTGCTCTCGTTCTCGCTGTCGACGAACTCCTCCGCCGCCTCGGGCGCGACCTCGCTCAGCACATTCATCAGCTTCTCGGCTTCTTCCGAGCTCTTCTTCTCGGCCAGCCGCTGGCGGACGCGTTCGATCGTGTCGGCCAGCTTGTCCTCGTCGACCGGTTTCATCAGGTAATTGACCGCATTGGCCTCGAACGCGCGGATCGCGTGCTCCTGATAGGCGGTGACGAAGACGATCAAGGGCGGGTCGATCTCCATGATTCCCTTGACCACACTGAATCCGTCGAAACCGGGCATCTGGATGTCGAGGAAGACCAGGTCGGGCTTTTCGGTCTTGATCTTGCGGATCGCCTCGCGCCCGTTGGCGCAGGTGTCGATGATCTCGACATCGTCATAGGGCTCGAGCCGCAATTGCAGGCCCTGAATGGCGAGTTTCTCGTCGTCGACGAGGATCGTGCGGATAGTCATTACTCAGGTTCCCATCGGATGTCGGTTGGCCGCGGCTGGTAGCAGTGGCGGATTGTCTTCTGTCTGAACGGAGGCGCCGAGGGGAGGAGCGTCGGCTTCTTCGTCAGCAGTTTCGAACGGAATTTCGATCGTCACCGCGAACCCGCCCGCTGCCGGGGCGCGAATTTCGAACAGGTGGTCGTCGCCATAGGCCTGCGCCAGCCGGTCCCGGATATTGGCCAGCCCGACCCCGGTCGAAACCGCATGTCCGTTTCCTGTCAGCACGTCGGGAAAGCTGGGACGCTTGCCGTCGGTCGGCAAGCCCGGGCCGGTGTCGGATACGGTGACCCGCAGCCTTTGACCGACGAGACGCGCGGCAAGGCTGATCCGCGCACCCTCTTCCTGCGGCGAAACCGCATATTTGATCGCGTTCTCGACCAGCGGCTGGAGCAGCATCGCCGGAAGCTGCGCCTTGGCGGCTTCCGGGTCGACGGTGAACTCGGTCCGCAGTCGCTCCTCGAATCGCATCTTCTCGATTCCGAGATAGAGTTTGAGCGTCTCGACTTCCTCGCTCAGCGTCACCTTGCCGCCCGGCTCGGTCACCAGCGTCTGGCGCAGGAAGCTCGATAGTCGGGTGAGCATCGCATTGGCGGGCTCGGTCTGCTTGAGCAGCACCAGCGTGCTGATCGAATTGAGCGTGTTGAACAGGAAATGCGGATTGAGCTGGTAGCGCAGCATCGCCAGCTGCGCGCTGGTCGCCTGCGCCTCGAGCCGTTCGAGCCGGTCGGCCTGTTCCTCCACCTGAAGAAAGAAGTTGATCGCGTAATACAGCGCCGACCATGCGCCGAGCAGCACAAGATCATAGGAAAACAGGCCGAGAAAGCGTTGGGCGAAGCCCGCGTCGCTGTCGGGCCGGTAGAGATCGAGCACCCAGCTGTCGATGAAGGTATAAAGGCTCACCGCGAGCAGAAGGATCACCGCGGTCGCACCCCACGTCACCAGCGGCTTGCGGTTGATCAGCTGGCGGTAGATCACCGAAAGCACCAGGCTGATCGACAAACCGGTGATGGTCGCGATCAGGATCACCAGCAGGAAATCGAGATCCTGCCCGTTGGCGAAGGCAGAGATCGAGCGCAGCAGCAACACCCCGCCCCACCCCGCGAATTGCAGGTTCCAGAATGCACGGTTCTTCTGCGCGAAGAACGGCGTCGGTTGGAAAGGCAGCACGGCCATCATTGCTCTTTAACGCAAAACCCGGTCAAAGGTCATTGGCCAAATGCCGCTAAATGTTTTACTGCGGCGGCGGCATGCGATATCCTGCGGTCCTGAGGAGAGAGCCATGAACGACATGACCGCCGATGTGATGCACGCCAAGGGCGAACACGCGAAGTTCCGGGAGATGAAGGAAGGCACGCAGGAAGACTGGGCGATCATTTCGAAGCAATATTTCGAATTCGCCGGCGGCCTCGCCGATCGGGTGCTCGACCATCTCAAGCTGCTCGAAGGCGATTTCGGCGGCTTCCCCGTGTGCCGGCTCGAACATTCGCGCCAGACCGCCACCCGCGCGCATCGCGACGGGCGCGGCGAGCGCTATGTGGTGATGGCGCTGCTGCACGATATCGGCGACACGCTGGGGACCTTCAACCATCCCGACGTCGCAGCCGCGATCATCAAACCCTTCGTGACCGAGGAAGAGCACTGGATCTGCCAGAACCATGGCGCGTTCCAGGGGTATTACTATTTCCACCATCTCGGCATGGATCGCAATCTGCGCGATCGATATGCGGACAATCCCTATTACGACGCCTGCGCCGAATTCTGCGAGAAATATGACCAGGCCGCGTTCGATCCGGATTACGACAGTGAGCCGCTCGAATTCTTCGAACCGATGGTGCGCCGCGTGCTCGCGCGTCCGCTCGCCTCGATGTATGTCAAGGACGACGAAGCCGCCTGAGCATTAGAACGGCAGGTAGCCCACTTCGCGCGGGTTGAACCGCATGGTCCAGTCGGCCGTCCCGGTCGCGGCTTGCGCATCTGTGACCAGCGGCAGTTCGGCTTCGATCAGCTCGACCCGCTCGTCCCACCCGTCATGGGTGCGCTTGCGCAGCAGCCCGCCATTATGCTTCGGCCCCCAGCGGCGCATGAAGCGCACTGCCGTCGCCGGATCGTAACCCGCATTGGCAAGCAGCCACGGCATCATCCGGTCCGCCTCGCGTTCGGTTTCGCGCACGTCGCGGCGCTTACGTCCGTTGGCAGCCAGCCATTGTGGGTGGCGCAGGATATTGTGCGCCAGCTCGTGCGCCAGTGCGGCGGCGAATTCCTCTTCCGGATAGCCGAACCCGGGGAAATCGCGCCCGACCCGCACCACCGCGCCGTCTGCCCCGGCATCGTCGCGGCCAGAGACGACCTCGAACCGGCCGTAGCAGACGATGTCCGGTCGCAGGCTGACGGTCCGTCCGTCGGCCAGCGTCAACTCGGCTGTGCCATCGGTATAGGATTGGGCCAGCGCGCGTTCGATCCGGTCGAGCCGTTCCCAGCCCTCGTCGCCCGGAGAGAGGAACCCGGCTTCGTCCACTCCGTCGATCGCTGCGATGCCGGCATGACGAGGCAAGGCCAGCGCCGAAGCTGGCGATTGTGGAACAACCAGCTGTACGAAAATGTCACTGCGCAGGCCGAGCATCCGGCGCACCAGCTCCGGCGAGCCGTAGGCGCGGGCATCCTGCAGCAACAGACCGCTCGCCGCCGCCTTGTCCGGGCAGAGCTGCGCATTGCCCGACAACAGCTGCCAGCCCACCGACTGCGTGCGCAGGTCCTGCTCGGCGAGGAGCGCGAAATCCGCACGGAAAGCGTCATAGCGCGCTTGCGCTTCGTCGGGCTTGCCGGTGGCGGAAGACGGAGAGGCGAGCAGCAGCGCGGCGAGGGCCGCCGGGGCCGCTCGCCAGCGGCTCACGAACCGCGCGCCTCGGCGATCGCCTCGGCCAGTTTCTCTTCGCCCACCGCGCCTTGCAGCACCTGGTCGCCGACAACCCAGCTCGGGGTTCCGGTGAAGGCGAGCTGGCGCGCCAGCCCCATGTTCTTCGCCAGTTCGAAGTCGGCTTCCTTCGACGCCATGAAGGCATTTGCCTGCGCCATGTCGATCCCGGCTGCCGCCGCGGCCTTGAGCACGCTTTGCTCGCTCGGCGGGCCGAGCTCGAACATCGCGTCATGGAAGGCGGTGAACTTGCCCTGTCTTGCGGCGGCGAGCGCCATCCGCGCCGCCTGCTCGCTGCCGTCGAAGATCGGCCATTCACGGATCACCACCTTGAGGTCGGGGTTGGCCTTGACCAGCGCCGCCACATGATCGCGGCTCTGGCGGCAATAGGTGCAGCCGTAGTCGGTGAACTCGACCAGCGTGACCTTGCCCTGCGGGTTGCCCAGCACTGCGCCGGGGAAGGGCACGAAAACATCCTGTTCGACATCCGCCAGCCGCTCGCGCGCCTGCTTGCGGTCGTAACTGTCGGCCAGGTCGCGCAGGATTTCGGGATTCTCCAGCAAGTATTCGCGCGTTTGCTGATGGCCGAACACCGCCTGCCATGCACCGGCGCCAATGAAACCGAACACCAGCGCCAGGAGCGCGACGAAAGCCGAAGTGCGGAAATTGCCCATAGCCAGCGCGCTAGCGACGGTCGCGCGCCTCTTCAAGCGCGGCGCGCGCCTGCAAGCCGATATCCTGCGCGCGGATCCAATCAGGCGAGCCGACCGGGAGCCCCGCCTCGGCCACCTGAGCGCTGGCGAGCGCTGCGGGGAACTGGCCGGTCATCACCTGCTGCTCCGCACTGGCGAGCCGCGCGCGCGGCATGTCGCCCTTGGCGTCATACACCACTCCGAGCTGGTACCAGGCGAAGGGATTGAGCCGGTCGCGAGCGACTGCGGCGCGCAGGACGCGCTCGGCTTCCTCGTAATTCGCCTTGTCCTCGGTCGCGATCAGCGCATGGCCGAACAGGGTCGCGATGAGCGGCTGGTTGCCGGTCAGCGCGCTCGCTTTGCGCAGCGGTTCGAGCGCATCGACCGCGCGCCCCGACTCGAGCAGCACCTGCCCCTTCACCTCGAGAAAATAGGGGTCGTCGGGCGCCATAGCGAGCAGGGCTTCGGTCTCCGCCAGCGATTGGTCTATCAGCGCGACCTTGTGATAGGCGTAGGCGCGGGCATAGCGCGCCGGCACGTCGGTGCGGCTTTCGGGATATTTCTGCAAGGTGCGGCTGGTGTCGTTGACATAGCCGAACAGCTTCGCCTTCACCCGCTCGAAGCGGATCTGCAGGGTGGGATCGGGAGCCGCATCCCACGCCGGGTCGGCGATGTAGCTCTCGCGCAAGGTCGAAATCCGGTCGCCCGACAGTGGGTGGGTGCGCACGAAGGCCTGGTCGTCGTCCTGGCTGATGCCGTAACGGAATTCCTGGTTTTGCAGCTTCTTGAAAAAGTCGAGCGAACCCTTGCCGGTGATACCGGCCTTGGAGAGGTACTCTGCCCCTGCCGCATCGGCCGAACTTTCCTGCACCCGGCTGAAGGCGAGATATTTGCCGATGGCGGCACGCTGGCCGGCCATCAGGATACCCATCGCAGCATCGCCCGCCCCCGCGAGGGCCGCGCCGACGCCCAGCAGCATCGACAGGATCGAGATATTGTTCGCCGCGTTCGCCCCGTCGGAGTGGCGGATGATGTGGCCACCGGTGATGTGACCGAGCTCGTGCGCGATCACGCCCTGTACTTCGTTGGCGGTGTCTGCGGCTTCGATCAATCCCGCATGGATATAGACCACCTGCCCCCCGGCGACGAAGGCGTTGATCGACGGATCGTTGACCAGCACAATGTCGACATTGCCCGGTTCCAGCCCCGCCGCTTCGACCAGCGGTGCGGCCATTTCCTGCAGCAGCGCCTCGGTCTCGGCATCGCGCAGGATCGACTGGGCGGCAGCGGGCTGGGCGCATAGCGTCGCGGCGGCGAGCAGGGCCAGCAGGTGAGCGAGATAGCGCATGGCCGGTGTGCTAGCGCAATTCCCGCTGAACCGGAACTGAAGGCATTGCCTCCGCCCGGCGAGTGGCGGCGATCGGCAAGGCGAATTCGCGGACCGCGTCGACCACCCGCCGGTCGTTCCACGGGCTCGCGGTCTTCACCAGTATGTCGTAATGATCCATTTCCGGGTACAGCCTCAGATCGACCGGGACTCCGGCGGCTTCGAGCTTCGCAGCCAGCGCGCGGCTGTTGCGCGGCTTCACGGTGGTATCGCGCTCGCCGCTCAGCAGCAGCATCGGCGGGGCCTCGGCACTGACGAAGGCGACCGGCTGGGTGGTCCGCGCAGGATCGGGTGCGTTGCCGAAACTGGTGCGGGTCGAATCGCTGTCGAAGGGGTAGAAATCATATGGCCCGGCCAGCCCGATCGCCCCGGCGACCGTGCCAGGTTCCAGCCCCTCGCGTGCGAGCCACTGCGGGTCGAGCGCGGTCATCACCGCGTTGTAGGCACCGGCAGAATGGCCCGCGACGAAGATCGCGTCGGGGTCGCCGCCATATTGCGCGATGTTCGCGCGCGTCCAGGCGATCACGCTCGCGGTATCCTCGAGCATGCCGGGAAAGTCGCCTTCGGGATGCAGGCGGTATCCGGCCAGAACCACGACGAAGCCCTCGGGCACGAAGGCGCGCGCGAAGAAACCGTAGTCGTCGGGATCGCCGCTGCGCCAGCTTCCGCCATGGCTGAACACCAGCACGGGTCGTGCCGCGGTCTTGGCCGCAGGCCCATAGACCGCAAGCTTCTGCGCCGGGGAGTCACCGAAAACATGGCGGACAAGCAGTTTGGTTTCCCTCGCTCCGCCGCTCGCGCGGTCGACCAGGTCGAGCACCGCCGGGCCGTTGCGGGCGATGGCGTACTGCAGCCCGAAAAAGCCGCCGATCCCAAGGGCTGCGATAATGGCGAGCGTCCAGCCCATGCGTTTGCGCCCCCTGCGTATCATGCAGGCTGGGCTAACCCGTTGCCGTGCGCGAATAAAGCACTATCGCGGTGTCAGACGAGTTTGCGCGCGACCTTTTCGACCAGTGCGATATCGTCGGAGATCTCGCCCAAGACGGCGATGGACCCGTCTTCCAGGCGGCGGATCATCACCACACCGAATTCGGCACCTTCAGATGAAAGGTCGGCCAGTTCGCGCGTTTCGAGCTTGCGCAGCTTCTTAGCGAGCGAGGGGCGAACAGCGTCGGCGGGAGCAACCGCTTTGCCCGCCTCTTCCTTGCGCAATCGGCGCTCGGTCTGGACGACTCCCTTGAGGCCGCCCTCGGCCTGGGTGAGAAACCCTGCGAGTTCGCCGCGTCCCACCGACAAGCGGCGGGCATGGGCCAGCACGCTGGCGTATTCGGCGAGCCGCGTCTTGTCGTAGTCGACGCCGAACACCAGCTTGACCACCGGGGTCATTGGCGCGCGATCCTGCGTCGTCAGCCCGCTTTCGGCGACCAGTTCGCTGAATTCTTCGGGATCGTCCTCGGCGGCAAGGCAGACGTCATAGGCCCGGCTGACAGCCGCATAGAGCGCGCTGCGCGAACGGTCCTCCGACGAATGTGCCGCAAGCGCCAGCTCGCGCGCTTCTGCCAGACAGTCATACAGGCCGGCTTGCGGATCGGGCACGATCGCCATGGCTTCGGATACGTCATCGAGCTGGCTGCCGGCTTCGACGAAACCGGGGTTTGCGCCGGTTTCCAGTGCGTCCCCGTGCGCGACCGGCGGCTCGAACGTCTCGTCCAAGTCGAATGGCTCGGCTGCGGTGCCGGGTTCGTCTTCGAACGAAGGCCTGCCGAAGGAGACCTGCGCCCGAACGACCGAATCTTCGACCGGCGGCAAGGCCTGCTTCTTGGTCAGCAAGGGAGAGCGCGGGGCGAACATCGGCTGGTCGCCGAAGTCGTCCTCGTCCTCATCCTCTTCGAAGGCATCTCGTGTCACGGTACGCGGGGCAATCAGTGAAGAGAGGCGCGAGACGACCGCATCGTCTTCCTCGCATTCCTCGTCCTCGTCGGGGCTGTTGCCGTAGTCGACTGCGTATTTTCCGGCGTCTTCCCCTACAATCGCCGCAGGGTCATGCCCGGCGTCGGACCAATCGTCGTCATCGAGCCACGCGCCAGCGCTGTCCTCACTGTCCAAACCGAATTGCGGCACCGGCCATTCGCTTTCGTCGAGTTCGGCCTCGCCAGTTGCTACGGGCGCGAGGTCGGCGATCCCGCCACCCGGACCATCGGCCCAGTCGGTCGCGTCGGCCAGATCGACAGGCGGCGGCGCGATGTCGTCGAGCGACGCCTCAAGCACAGATGCATCTTCGCCATCGGCGATGACGTCATGGTCGAGTGCCTGATCGATCTCGAGCAGCAATTCATCGGAGGTGATCTGGTCGGCCATCTCCTTCCAGTTTATCACGCCATAGATGAAATCGATGGTTTCGCCGTCGCTCGAATAGGGCAGCAGGATGCCGCGATAGAGGATCGTCGCGTCGCGTTGGTTGACGAACTCGGCCTCGAATCCGATCGGCGCCTGGTTCGCAAGGATCTGCATATAGTGGTCGGTGATGCGGCTGAGCAGCGAACGGCTGGGCACGTCCGACAGGCGTTCGATCGCGATATCCGCCCCGCACTCCTCGCCAAGCTCGCGGCCGATGTACTGGATCGCGGGGTCTTCGATTCCCGCCGTAAAGTCGAGCAATACGCTGAACGGCCCGAAATCCGGCAGGTTTTCCGGTTCGAGATCTTCGATCGAGGGAAAGGCGCGGTCGGCCAGCAAGCTCGCCCAGTGGTTGTAGGCGCGCACCTGCATCCGGCGCTCGTCGGTGCCGATTGCCGCCGGGGGCAGCTCACGACCGATTTCGTCTTCGCCGCTGTCCCAGTTGCGCTCGTCGTCGCTTTCACCGGTCAGCCCGAAGTTTCCGCGCAACGTGTCCATGAGCTTGGCAAGCCCCCTTCGTATTCATCCGAAGGTGCCTTGTCGCTGACCATAGTAAACATTGCGTTAAGTGCTTTGCGATCCGGAACCGATCGCAGATTCGCGCTGCAGCGCCGGATGGTCCTGAATCCGGTGAACCGTCAAAGCATGTAGCGCATCCGGATCGACTGGCTCGAAGTGCCGCTCTCGACCGTGAAAGCTGCGGATCCGAAGCTCGGCGGGCCCATCCGCACCTTGGCGTCGCGTGAAAAGCCGAAGCCTTCCTTGGGCATCATCATCAATGCGCGGTCGGCCTTGTTGTTGTTGTTCTCGTCATGCAGCAGCGCGATTGCATAGCGGCCCGGCTTGACGCCGGCGAAGCTCAGGCTGACGGATTTCCCGGCTGGGACGACAACGCTGTTGGCGCTGCTCTTCTTGCATTTGGGGAAATCGTCCTCGTCGGGCGTCAGGCAGGCGCGCACCACGCCCTTGGTATTGCGCAGGTCGGTGACGGTGACCTTGATCGTCGCGGTCTGAGCTGTGGTCCATGCCTGCAGCATCAATCCGCAAACAACGATGCCGCTCAGCGCAAATAGGCGTCCGACAGTCCCTTGTCGGTCCCGCACAGGCGATCCCAGAAACGAAAATAGAGGCCGTAGTTGCATTGATAACTCTCGTGATGACGCTGATGGTGGCTAGCGGTTATGAGCCAGTTACCCAACCTCGAATGAACAAGCGCACGGGGAAAAGCCTCCCACCCCATGTGATTGGTAACCCCCATCACGGTCATAATGGCGAGCACGAGGCCGAGCATGGCGACATGGATCGGGATCAGGAACACCAGCGCGGGAATCACCACTGCGCCGGTAAGCGCTTCGAGCGGGTGAAAACTCATCGCCGCCCAGGCGGTGGGCGGCCGGCTCGCGTGGTGCACCGCATGCGCGATCCGGAAGGGCGCGGGGCGGTGCATGTAGCGATGGGTCCAGTAGAACCACGTGTCGTGCGCAAAGAGGTATGCGAAGACGGAAATCGGGGCATACCACAGCGGAAGGTCCGTCCAGCCGCTGTAGATCCGGGTCCAGCCAAGGTTTTGCCAGCCCCAGGCGACGACGCCCGCCGGCACGCCGTAGATCGCGGCCGAAGCGAGCGACCAGCCGATTTCCCTGCGAATCTGCGGGCCAAGTTTGGCATAGAATCCCGGTTTCACCCGCTCGGTCGCCCAGGCGAACAGGCCGCTCGTCGCGAGATAGCGCAGCGCGACGATCAGCGTCATCGCCAATGCGGAAAGAAGGATCGCAGCGGTCATCGCCTGCCGCTATGCACGATAGCGCAACGCATTGTCAGCCCGCTTGTTGCCCCCATGCGCTGCAAGCCGGATCGGCCGCCACCACCGCCCGGCGCAGCGCGGCACGTGCCAGCCGTTCGACCTCGACCTTGCGGCGCGCTGCGGCGAGCGGACGGCTGGGAGCGGGGCGCAGGATTTCGGCATCGTATCCATCGGCCGCGATCACCCCGCAGCATTCGGGCAGGAAACCGGCGCTGTCCAATGGCGCGCGATCGAGATCGCTTGGGACGCCCCAATAGAAGCGGTCGCAAAACTCGAGATAGTCCGGCCACTTGCCGTCCCCCAGCAGGTCTGCACGGCTCACCTTGATCTCGACGATCACCACATGGCCCTTGGCATCGATCCCCATCAGATCCGCGCGCCGCCCGTTGCGGAGCGGCATTTCCGGCAGGACCCAGATATCGTTGCGCGCGAACAGGCGCATGATCCCGCGCGCCACAGACGATGCATCGAGGGCGCTCGGGGTAAGAGCAGTCAGGGAATCGGAAGGGACGATCGAAGCCATGCCCCCGTCTGGAACATAGCGGGAACATGGTCAAGGTCCGGGAGCGGGCGGACAGGCCTCGCGAGCCATCGAAAGCCAGCGGCGGCCTATGCGCTGCGCGGCGGACCCATTGCACCCGGATCGGGTGCCAGCGCCAGAAGCGCCTCGCGGGCGCACCAGAACTCTCGCCATAGAGCTAGCGCAGGTGCGGTTGCGTCCTGCCCGCGCGCATTGACCGCAAGCAGTGCGGCAAGTCCCGGCTGCATGAAGGCGGACATATCGGCCACGTGGTTTTCCGCCAGTTTCAGCCGCGCACCGCCCAGCGCCTGCACCTGCGCGATGAAGTTGCGCTCGCGCGGGCCCGGTTTCTCCGGCGCAAGTCCGGCGAGCATCGCGACCGCGCCCGCAGCCTCCTGCACCGCAGCCCATTGACGTGCCATCAGGCTCGACGCTCCACGCGCGGCGGCCGAATCGGCCGGTCTTGCGAATTTGGTGCCTTCGGTGGACATGCTGGAGGCATAGCCCGCAGCGGCTTGCCAAATCGCTAATGGTAAGGCGCGCGTGCCTGGCGAGAGTTTGCGCTGGAAAGCCGCTGCCCCCTTTGCTAAGCGCCCGCTCGTTCGGCCCCATGGGTCTGGCACCCGTAGCTCAGCTGGATAGAGCGCTGCCCTCCGAAGGCAGAGGTCACAGGTTCGAATCCTGTCGGGTGCGCCATGATTTTCTACGGCCGGAATGCTTGATGCCGTGACGGCATCGTTGGTTCCCTCGTCCCGAAAGCCGATTGCGAGAATTCCACGCACTTCTCTTGTCTACGCTTTGCATAATCCGCCCGACTGTTAAGTATCTTTACAGAATCGGGTTCGATGGGGGCAAACCGGGGCAGATGGCGCGCACGCAGCGTTTCGACGCAATCGTTGTGGGAGGCGGACCGGCAGGCTCGGCGATGGGCTGGGCGCTCGCGACGCGCGGGATCAAGGTCGCGGTGGTCGAGAAGGCGGTATTCCCGCGCGAAAAGGTGTGCGGCGATTTCGTTGAACCGGCCGGGCTGCGGATCCTCGAGCATAGAGGCTGCATTCCGCAGCTCGATCTCGGCAAGCGGCTGCCGATCACCCGCAACCGGGTCTATTACGAAGCGCGGCTGCCCTATCACGGCGAAATCCCCTATTACGACGGCGCGCATGGCATGCCTCCGCACGGCTACATCATCCCGCGCGACCAGCTCGACACGGTGCTGCTGCAGAACGCAGAGGATGCAGGTGCGACGGTGTTTCGCGGTGCCGCGGCGAAGGTGCTCGAGCGCGAGGGCGACAGCAACATCCTGTTCGCGCGGCAGGGCAAGGAAGAGCTGCGCCTCGAAGCGCCGGTAATCGTCGGCGCGGACGGGGTGCAGTCGATGGTCGCCAAGACCAAGGATCTGCGCCGCACCGACCGGCGGCATATCGGCGCCTCGCAGCGGGTCTATCTCGACAATCTCGAAATTGAGGAAGGCGAGGCTACCATCTGGTTCGACGAGGACCAGATCCCGGGTTACGGCTGGATGTTCCCGATGACCGGCGGGCGCGCCAACATGGGGATCGGCCTGCTGACCGAGACCTGCGACCGCTTCGGCATGTCGGTCCAGCATTGCTTTCGCGATGCGGTCGAGCGGCTGCGCTTCCGCCACCCCGGCTGCCGCAATGCGCGCGTCGCGTCGAAGCCGCTGGGCGGCGCGGTGCATATGTATGGCGGGATCACGCGCAACCATTTCGACGGCGGAATCCTGATCGGCGATGCGGGCAGCTTCGTCGATCCGATGACCGGCGAGGGGATCACGCAGGGGATGGAAAGCGCGATTCTGGGCGCGCACAGCGTGGCGCTCGCGCTCGAGGCGGGGCGGTTCGACGAAGCACAATTTGCCAGCTTCGAGCGCGACTTCCGCGCCTATTTCGACCCGGCGATGCGCTATCTCGTGCTGCTCGCGCAATTGCTGCGCAACCGCCATTTCCACGAGAGCATGTTCATCGGCACCCGCAAGGGCTTCGAGCGGGCGCAGGTCCAACGCAGCTTCGGCGAGATTTCGGGTACCAGCTTCGGCGGGCTCAACGTCCAGCCGCTGGCGATGACCGGGCAATTGCTGTGGAGCCTCGCTGAGCATTTCCTGCGCGGCGGCGCGGCGGCCTTCGTCGACGCGATAAGCGGGCGCGGCTTTACTGGCAACGGCGCGGTGGAGGACCTGCTCGCCTGGCAACGTGGCTGGCGCGCCTCGACCGCGCACGACCTCGGCTGGCACCTGTCGTGGCTGGGCGATATCGTGCGCGCGATGGGCACGCTTGGCCCTTCCTTCCTGATGGACGAGAACCCCCGCCTGCGCGGCCCCATCGCTTTCCTCGAGGCGCAATCATGACCACCAGAACCAAGCCCAAAGCCGCCGCGAAGAAACCGGCCCCGAAAGCTGCCGCGCCCGAAGTTGCCATAATCGGCGGCGGCCTCGGCGGGATGACGGCGGCGCTCAAGCTGCTGCAGGCGGGGTTCAAGGTCACGCTGTTCGAGCGGTACGATCGGCTTGGCGGGAACACCGCGTCCGAGCGGGTGAACGGGGTCGAGCACGATGTTTACCCGCATATGTTCTGCGACTGGTACGCCAATTTCTGGCAGTTGTTCGAACACGACCTCGGGCTCAGCCGAGAGGATCATTTCGTCGCCCATCCGGGCAGCCTGCTGCGCGAACCCGGCTCGGGCGACTATGTCACCATGCTCAACCCGACCTCGATCGAGGCGCTACTTGCAAACCTCAAATCGGGCGCGATGTCGCCGGCCGAGCTGCTGCTGCTCGGCTATTCGGGGGTCGATCTCGCCTCGCAGCAGTTCGACCGCGACGGGCTCAACCAGCTCGGCAAGCTCGACGTCAACGGGTTCCTCTATTCGCGCGGCTATGCCACCGAAGCGGTGGCGGCGATGCAGAATTACCTGCTCACGCTGGTCTGGTCGATCGACAGCGACGTTACCTCCGCGCCCACCTACGGCAATTTCCTCCAGCACAGCCTGCGTTTCCCCGATCATTCGCCCTTCGACTGGCTGCTGAGGAACAGCCTCAACGACGGGCTGATCGCACCCTTCCGCGCCAAGCTGGAGGCGCTCGGCTGCACCATTCGCACCGGCTGCGCGGTGCAATCGGTGCGGCTCGACAGCGATCATCGCCCGATCCTGCGGTGGCAGACGAAGGGTGCGAAGCGGACGCAAACCAAGGCTTTCGACTATGGGGTGCTGGCGGTGCCGCATGAGGCGATGGCGGACCTCGTCATGTGCCGCACATCCGGCATTGCGGGCAGCCGGATCGTCGATGCCGAGCCGGAGCTCGCCAATCTGCGCCGCCTGACGAGTTCGGCGATCCCGGTGCTCGATCTCTATCTCAGGGTGAAGCTCGACGGTTTCCCGGCCGACAATATCGGGCTCGCGGGGTCGAACTACGGCCTCACCGCACTCGACATATCGCAATTGTGGCCCGCCGAACTGTTCGGCGGCAAGACCGCGTTGGTCGTCGCCGCGTCGGATGGTGATGCGATCCCGTCGGAAGACCCCGAGCAGGCGGCGATGCTGATGCTGGCCGAATTCGCCCGATACTATCCGCAGTTCGCAGGGATTGCGCGCTGGGGCGACCCCGACTGCATCGTCGACTGGGCCAAGACCCACATCCGGCTCAATGCCCACCACAAGCTGTTCCTCGACGATACCGGAAGCTGGGCCTTCCGGCCCGCAGCGGCCTATCCCGAGACCTTGCCGCGCCTCGCCTTCGGCGGGGACCTGTGCCGCACCGATGTCGAGATGGCGACGATGGAAGGGGCGGTGCAGAGCGGCACGCTGGCGGCGGCGGCGGTGCAGGCGCAGGACGCGCGGATCACTGGCCTGCAGCGCGGCAAGGAGATCGCGGATGTGCCCCACCGGGTCTATTCGCCGACCACCTTCCGCGCGGCGAAGCTGCTGCTGCTGCCTTCCGCCTATGCTGCCTATGCGCTGGTCGCGCTGGACCAGTATCGCGCCGCGAAGGCTGCAGGCGACGACCGCGCCGGCGAAGCACTGGCGACGCTGGTGGAAAACCTGGCGCTGGTGCTGCCCAAGGCCGCGACCGAAGCGGGTGAAGGAGCCTACTGGTTCTACCGCAGTCTGGTCGACAAGGACGAGGAGGATCCGGGCGATGAAGCGATCGGCCTCGGCGCGGCAGCGCTGATGGTGCTGGGCGAAATCGCCGATTATGCCGCCTCGCACCTCGGTGGTGAAGAGCGACCGGTGCCGGAAACCGGCGCGGCCAAGGCGTTCGAAGGCATCGCGGGCGAAATCGCCGGGATTGCCGGGCGCGCATTCGGGGCGGTGCGCGATGCAGCCGCGAACGGCAATACCGCCAAGCGCCGCTGGCGCGTCAAAAGCTGAAGGAGCATTGCGGCTTGGACACTGTCACCAGGGGTATCGTCGCGGATCTCGGCTTCCTGCCCGAGATGGACCGGCTGCGCGACCGGCTGTTCGCGTGGATCGCGGAATCGAGCGCGGAACTGCGCCCGCTGCTTGAATGGCAGTTCGATGCCGGGTCGAAATACTTCCGCCCGCTGACGATCTTCGGCTGCTACCGCGCGCAGAAGGGCGGCGAGATACCCGATAACGTGATCCGCTCGGCCGCCGTGCTTGAGATGATGCACAATATGACGCTGGTGATCGACGACATCCTCGACCTATCAGACGAGCGGCGAGGCAAGCCGACGATGCATGCGAAGTTCGGCAATCTGCCCGCGCTGATGGCCTCCGGCTTCATCGCGGCGGACGGCTTCGCGATGGTTGCGGATGACGCGCATGACATTCGCCTGTTCGCCGATCTGGTGAAGCGGTTGGGGGTCGCCGAATGCGCGCAGTGGCGGCTGCGGCGGCAACCGCTCGGAGTCAAGGACTGGGAGATGATCGCGGGCGAGGACACCGGCTCGATGTTCGAGACTTGCGCTTGCCTCGCGACGCGCGACGAGACCTTGCGCAAGTTCGGGCGGCTGATCGGCATGCTCTATCACGGCTGCGACGATGTGGGCGATGTGAAGGGCCTCGAATCGCTCGGCGGCGGGGGCGAGGAGGATCTGCGCGACGGTATCCTCACGCTGCCCGCGGCGCTGGCGATCGAGGACAAGGCGATCTGCGACCTGTTCTGCAAGGATGCGCCGTCGGACGGCGAATTGCAGCGCATCTCGAAAGCGATGATCGCGCGCCTGCCCGATGCCGAAGCGCATCTCGACCAGATCGCGAGCGACGCCAAGTGGGAGGCGCAGGTCAATACCGGCGACCCTGGCGTGCTGCTCGAACTGGTCGATTACACGCGCGAACTGTCGCGCAGGTAGGCGCGCTCAGCTGACCTGCCGGTCCATCCCTTCCCAATAGGGAGCGCGCAGTTCGCGGCGCAGGATCTTGCCCGACGGGTTGCGCGGCAGCGCGTCGATGAAATCGACCGATTTGGGGCATTTGAACCCGGCGATGCGCTCCCTGGCATAGGCAATGACGCCGTCGGCATCCAGATCGCTGCCTTCGCGCCGCACGATCACCGCCTTGACCGCCTCGCCCCATTTCTCGTCCGGCACGCCGATGATCGCGATGTCGGAGATGTCGGGATGGCCGAAGATCGCGCTCTCGACCTCCGCCGGATAGACGTTCTCGCCCCCGGTGATGATCATGTCCTTGATCCGGTCCTGGATGTAGAGATAGCCCTCCTCGCACAGGATCCCGGCATCGCCGGTGCGGAACCAGCCGCCCTCGATCAGCGCCTTGGCGTTTTCCTCGGGCCGGTTCCAGTAACCGAGCATCACTGCATCGCCCCGGATCGCGACTTCGCCGATCGTATCGGCGGGCAGCGGCTGGAGGTTTTCGTCGAGGATCGCGATCTCGACCCCGGGGATCGGCTTGCCCGCCGATTTCATCACATGTTCGCGCCCGACCACGTTCTCGGGCTTGTGATCCTCGGGCGACAGGCTGACCACCGTGCCGAAGGTTTCGGTGAGGCCATACAGCTGCGCGAAATCGCATTTAAGCCGTTCGACCCCCTGCTTGAGCAGGTCGAGCGGGATCGGGCTCGCACCGTAGGTCAGCCCCTTCACGCTCGAGAAATCGGCATTCTGCGCATCGGGATGGGCGAGCAGCAGTCGGATCGCAGCAGGTACCAGGAACATCCACTTCACGCGGTATTTCTGCACGTCGCGGATCAGTAGCGCGGGGTCGAATTCTCGGTGCACGATCAGCTCCTGCGCGCCGAGCGTCGCGCCGAGCGCGCTGCCCACCCCCGCGATATGGCCGTAGGGCATGGCGAAGATCATGCTGTCGCCCTCGTCGGCGCAGTACCAGTAGATGCCGTGCTTCTGCATCATCGGCCTTGTGCTGGTGCCGTTGTGATGGCTCAGCACAACGCCCTTGGGCAGGCCGGTGGTGCCCGAGGTATAGAGCTGGAGCAGCGGGTCGTGCGCGCCGACTTCGGTCGTCACCGGCGTGTCGGGCTGCGCATCGCGCCAGGCCTCGAATTCCTGCTCCATCGAGACGATCCGCCCATCGAAGGTCACTCCCGTGAACTCGTCTTCGCGGAACAGCACGTCGGCGCCCGAATCCTGCATGATGAAATCGACCTCGGCCGGGGCGAGTCGCCAGATGATCGGGACGAACACCATCCCGCCGCGCACTGTGCCTAGCGCCAGCTCGACTGCATGGTCGGTGTTCTTGCCGAAATAGGCCACCCGGTCGCCTTTCTTGAGCCCCATCGCGGCAAGCCCGTTGGCGATCTGCGTCGCATGGCGGTCGTACTCCGAATAGGTCGTGGTGCGCTCGCCATAGCGCAGCGCGATCTGCTCGGGCCGCTCCTGTGCGTGCGCGGCAAGCGCTTCGCCATAGGTCGGGAAATAGCCGTCCAGCTCGGCTGCGTTCTCGCTCATTCTCGGTCCTCTCCGACGCAGTTTTGTGGCCGAATCAATCGGCTCTTCTTGCGTGTAGGAGCATGTCCGTTTTGTTTTGCGACGTAAACCGTCGCAGTGGGGTCACGCGAAGCCGTGCTCGAGGAAATGCAGCGCGCATCCCGCCAGCGTGGCGGTGCCGTGGGGCAGTGCGCTCTCGTCGACCATCATGTGCGAGGAGTGGATGCCGCAGCATTGCCGCCAGTCGTCGCCTTCGCGCGCCACGCCAAGGAAGAACATCGCGCCGGGCACCTTCTCCAGCACATAGGCGAAGTCTTCCGCCCCCATGATCGGCGCGGGCAGGTCGCGCCAGCTCGCTTCGCCGAGTGCGGATTGCACCACGCTGCGGCCCAGCGCGACCGCGCGTTCGTCGCAGATCGTGACCGGGAAGCCCTCTGTGATCGTCACTTCCGCTGCAAGTCCGTTCGCGGAGGCAATTCCACCGGCGACTGCGTGAACCAGGGCTTGAAGTTTCGCCCGGTTGGCAGGCGAGAGTGTGCGCATGGTGCCGCGCATGGTTGCGTGGTTGGGAATGATGTTGTGCGCGGTCCCCGCCTCGACCTGGGTGATCGTCAGCACCACCGCATCGGCGGCGTTGAAGCGGCGGGTAACCGCAGTCTGGAGCGCGGTGACGATCTGCGCCGCGACAGGGATCGGGTCGAGCGTGTCGTGCGGCATCGAGGCATGCCCGCCCTTGCCGCGCACCACGATATCGAGCTGGTCGGCCGCCGCCATCAGCGCCCCGGCCCGCCCCGCCACCACACCATGCGGCGCATTGGGCATGATGTGCAGCGCGAAAGCAGCGTCGGGCAGCGGATCGATCAGCCCGTCGTCGAGCATGAAGCGTGCGCCGTGAAACCCCTCCTCGCCCGGCTGGAACATGAACTGGACCTCGCCGGCGAATTCACCCGCCTTGCCGGCCAGCAATTCCGCCGCCCCGGCGAGCATCGCGGTGTGGGTATCGTGGCCGCAGGCGTGCATCCGCCCCGGAATGGTCGAGGCGAAATCGAGCCCGGTTTCCTCGGGCATCGGCAGCGCGTCCATATCACCGCGCAGCAGCACCCGCCGCCCTGGCCCTTTGCCCCTGAGCGTCGCGACCATCCCGGTGGTCGAGCCGCCTTCCTTCCACTCCAGCGGCAAATGCGCGAGCGCGGCGCGGACCTTGGCGCTGGTCTTCGGCGTGTGCAGACCGAGCTCGGGCTCGGCATGGATCGCGCGCCGCAGCGTCACGATGCGGTCGGACAGGCTTCGGGCGGAATCGAGCAGGTCGGGATGCAGCATGGCCGTCATACTAACCCGAATCGCAGCGCGCGTCGGCAGAAAAATCTGGTTGCCGCGGGGACAATGCGGCTAAGGCGGCGCTCGCATGGCCAGACCCGACCCGCCCGCAATGCAGAACACGCGCTCCGCCAGACCTGTCGTCGGTGTGGTGTACAACCCGCGCAGCCACCGCAACAGGGGGCAGGACCTGGAGATCTCGGCGCGCGAGAACGTCCATTTCGCCCAGCCGGGGCGGCACGAGGACATCCGCCCCATGCTGGCCGACTTTGCCGCGCGGGGGGTCGAATACCTCATCATCAACGGGGGTGACGGCACCGTGCGCGATGTGCTGACCTGCGGCATGGCGGTGTTCGGCGACGACTGGCCCGCGCTGGCTGTGTTGCCCAAGGGCAAGACCAATGCACTCAATGTCGATCTCGGCGCGCCGCAGGGCTGGAACCTCGCCGATGCGGTCGCGGCCTACGCATCGGGTAGGCGGGTTCTCCGTCGCCCGGTGCTGGTTACGCCGCTGTCCGGAGGTGCGGGCCCGTTGGCAGGGTTCATCCTCGGCGCTGCCGGCTTCACGCTCGGCATCCGGACCGGGCAGGACGCGCACAAGCTTGGTGCCTTCGACAGCATGGCGGTGGCACTCAGCGCGGTATGGGGCGTCATGCAGGCGCTGTTCGGCAGCGACGGGAACATCTGGCGGCGCGGGTCGGAAATGGAGATCCTGATCGGCCAGGATCGGGTTCCGCTGGCGCATAGCGGCGACGGATACGACGGGCGGCGCTCGGTCATGCTCGCCTCGACACTGGAGAAATTCCCGGTCGGCCTGAAATTGTTCGGACAGCACCGCGAGGGGCTCAAGCTCGTCGCGATGGACCGCCCGCGCCGGCGCGTGCTGGCGAGCCTGCCCAAGATCCTGTTCGTCGGGCCGGGCGAGAACACGGCGGCACGGGGATTTCACCAGGTCGCGACCGAAAGCTTCGACTTCGCCATCGAGGACGATTTCATCCTCGACGGCGAGGCCTTTCCGGGCGGGCGCTACCGGGTGGAGAGCGGCCCCGAACTGCGCTTCGTCGTGCCGTGAGCGAAACGCTCGAAGCGCGGATTTCCGGGCGCCTTGCCGCAAAGGTGAGGTCCGAAGTCGCGGCGTTTGCCGGGCGGCTGGCGGAGGCCGCAGGGGCCGATGCCGCGCTGTTCTACGGCTCCAACCTGCGCACCGGCGAACTCGAGGGCGTGCTCGATTTCTACCTCCTGATGCCGGGGCTCCAGCGCGAGACAATCTGGCCGCGCGTGAGCTATCACGAGTGGGAGCACGGCGGCACGGTGCTCCGCGCCAAGGTTGCGACCATGCCGCTGGAGACTTTCGCCCGCGCCTGTGCGGGCAACTCGCGCGATACCACGATCTGGGCCCGCTTCGTCCAGCCGAGTGCGCTGGTGTGGATGCGCGATGCCGCGGTCCGCACACCGGTCGTCGCCGCGCTGGCCGATGCGGCGAAGACGGCGGCTCGCCTCGCTGCGGCGCTCGGGCCCGAGAGGGGCGCGGCTGAAGATTACTGGCGCGCGCTGTTTCGCGAGACCTATCGCGCCGAGTTCCGGGTCGAGAAGCCGGGGCGCGAGGATTCGATCCTGTCGGTCAATGCCGAGCATTTCGGCGGCTTGCTACCGCTCGCGTGGGATGCTGACGGCATTGATTTCTCGCAGGAGGGATCGGTGCTTGCCCCGCAGCTTCCGCCTGGGCGGCGGCGCGCATTGCTCGGATGGTGGCAGAAGCGCAGGCGCTGGGGCAAACCACTCAACCTCACCCGGCTGGCCAAGGCGAGCACGACCTTCGACGGCGCGGCGCGTTATGCCGCGTGGAAGATCGAACGGCATACCGGGGTCGCGATCGAAGTGACCCCGTGGCGCGAGAAGCATCCTCTGCTAGCCGCGCCCGGGGTGCTGTTCAGGCTCTGGCGCGCGAAGAGGGCGCGCTGAGCCCGATCACATGTATCGCATCGTGATCGAAATCGACGCCGGGGCGCTGCCGACGCTGAACTGGGTCTTCTTGTAGCTCGGCTTGCCCAAGTTGAGGATGTTGATCGACGGGTTGTTCGACATGCCGCCGCCATCCTTGCTGATGTCGGTCTTGCCATTGCCGTTGGTGTCGTGGCGCACGGCGATTCCATAGACCCCGGGGCCCGGCAGCGGCATGCAGACCGTCATCGAGCCCTTCTTCGCCGGAAGTTCAATCCGGCCAAGCCAGCGGCCTTTTTCCAGCCAGTCCTCTTTGGTGCCGCGATAGCTCTGCACCCGGATCTTGCCGGTCGACGATTCAATGCCGGAGATATTGACCTTGACCGATGCGCCCGACCGGCATTTGCCCATGTCGTTCGAATAGGTCTGGCGGTATTGCGCACTGGCTGGCGCGGCGAGCGCCAGGCCAGCGGTGGCAAGGGCCATGGTTCCGTAACGGATGATGTTCTTCGCGCTCATAGTGCTGAAATTCCACGTCTGCTGCGCGCCGTGCGCGCCAGAGAAAATACGATGGGATGCCCCGATTGGCCATGCGGATAGGCTCCGCGCCCTGAATTGCGGCTGAATTCGTATGACAACGCGCGTTCAACCTTGCTCGCCGACGATCCGCCCTGCGGCCATCGCAAAACGCTGGTCCGCCAGTTCGGACAACAGCCCGCGATGGGTGATGACGAGGATGGTGCAACTGCCGCGCATCGCCTCGATCGCGTCAGCCACTTCGCGCTCCGCTGCGGCGTCGAGTGCGCTGGTTGCCTCGTCGAGGATCAGCAGCGCCGGATTGCGCAACAACCCGCGCGCCAGCACGATGCGCTGGCGTTCGCCGCCCGAGAGATGCCGCCCCGCATCCCCCACCGGTGTGTCGAGGCCTGCGGGCAGGTCGAACACGAACCCGGCGTTCGCTCGCCTCAGCGCCGCGCTAAGCCGTGCGTCGTCGGCCGTGGGGTCGGCCCATAGCAGATTGTCGCGCACCGAGCCGTGGAACAGCACCGGCTCCTGCTGGACATAGGCGACCTTGCCGCGCCAACCGCGCCGCTCGCCCGGCGCAAGTACGCGGCCATCTAGCAGGACTTTGCCTGCGTCGGGTGCGATGAGGCCCCCCAGTACATCGGCCAGCGTGCTCTTGCCGCAGCCCGAAGGGCCGGTCAGCGCGATGATCGAGCGCGCCTTGCCTTCCAGCGTCACGCCATCGAGCGCGGCGACGCCTTCGCGGTGCGTGACGGTGATGTTCTCGAGCAGGAAGCACCGTTCGAGCGTGTGGGCGGGACCCGCAGCCTCTGCCGAGGCCTCGCGCGCAGCCTCGGCCGCTTCGATCAGTGCCCATGTTTCCTGCAAGGCAGGGGACGAATGGCGCCAGTCCTGCAGCTGCTCCTGCAAACCGGCGAGTTGCGGCACCGTTCGCGCAAAAATCGCGATCAGCGGCAGGAGCAGTGCACTGTCATAGCTCCAGCGCGTCACCGCCAGCCAGACGATTGCGGCGAGCGCGATGGCACCTGCTATCTGCAACGTCAGCCGCGCCAGTCCCGATTGCGCGATATAGCTGCGCTGGACCTGCCGCATCTCGATGAAGCCGCTGCGCGCTTCCTCGATCATACGGGCTTCGGCGCCGAAGCTCTTGATCACGCGCACGCCATTGAGCGTCTGCTCGAGATTGCCGAACACCGCCTTGTTGCGCCCGGTGAGCGCCTGGCCGAGCTGCCCTGCATTGCGGCGCAGCCCGCGATAGAGGAACAGCACGAGGGCTCCGGCAATGATCCCGGCAGCGGCGAACAGCGGCGAGATCACCAGCGCCGCGAGCGCAACGGCTGCAAGGTTGAGCGTGGTCGTCAGCAGCGAAAAGGCGACGGTCGAGGCCATCCCGGTCCGCTCCACGGCGGTCAGCAGCAATGCGCGGTTGTCGCTCTGTCGCTGGCGCGCGAGGTAACGCCAGTCGGCCGCGACCAGCGCCGAAATCGCCCGATGGCGCAAGCCGTCGACGATGCCCATGCGGATATCGAACGCCAGCAGCTTGCGGGTGAATTCCGCCGCAGCGCGCAGCGCAAGGATCGCGACAAAGGCGAGCAGCAGCGTGCCGAGCGGGGGCACCGGGCCGATCCATTGCATCGCCTCCGCAAGCCGCCCGCCCGGCCCATCGCCCGTCGTGGCATCGACCAGCGGGACGAGCATGATGAAGCCGATCCCCTCGAGCGCGGCACCCATCACGCTGAGCGCGCCCATCGCCCACAGGCGAGGCCCGCTGGCGAGGCGGATCAGGGCGGGGAGGGAGGATCGCATAGGTGCTTCGCTTGCCCCGACTGCGGGGGGTTGTCAAAGTCGCATGCAACGGTCGGCGATGGTGCGCACGCTATCATCGGATACGAGTTAGCCGCAGGGGCGATGTGGAAAAGCCGACACCATCTGTTGTGGCGGCGAATCGCGCGGACTACTCCCCATGGCATCCTTCACTTCGCGAAGCAGATGGCTATGGCCCGCCCGCTTATTTCCCCCTCGATCCTGTCAGCCGACTTCGCGCGGCTGGGCGAGGAAGTGCGGGCGATCGACGAGGCCGGGGCCGACTGGATTCATGTCGATGTGATGGACGGGCATTACGTGCCCAATATCACCATCGGTCCGGCGGTGGTGAAGGCGCTGCGGCCGCATACGGCCAAGCCGTTCGATGTCCACCTGATGATCGCCCCGGTCGATCCCTATCTCGAGGAATTCGCCGAGGCGGGGGCGGATATCATCACCGTCCATCCCGAAGCGGGGCCGCATATCCACCGCACGCTGCAGGCGATCGGCAAGCTCGGCAAGAAGGCCGGGGTGGTGCTCAATCCCGGCACCCCGGCCAAGATGCTCGACTATCTGCTGGAGGAAGTCGATCTGGTGCTGGTGATGAGCGTCAACCCCGGTTTCGGCGGGCAAAGCTTCATCCATAGCCAGTTGCGCAAGGTCGAAGCGATCCGGAAAATGATCGACCGGCTCGGCAAACCGATCCACCTCGAGGTCGATGGCGGGGTGGATGCGGAGATCGCACGAATGTGCGTCGATGCCGGGGCCGATGTGCTGGTAGCGGGCAGCGCAACCTTCAAGGGCGGACCAAAGCAATATGCGGCCAATATCGCTGCACTGAAAGGGGCGGGCTGATGGCCGAAGCTGCGACTCGACGGCCCGATGTGCCGGAACTGGATTTCGGCTCGGCGGAGGCGGCCGCCAGCGGGTCGGGTGACAGAGCGATTCCCCTGGACGACGGCGCCTCCGAACCGCTCGTGGCCGGTGCCAGTGCCGCGCATTCGTCGAGGCGCGAGACGCTCGAGCCAGGGCGCTCGCTGGTGGTGGCGGATTTCTCGAACCCGGCACACAATGCCGCCGAACGGTTGATCCGTCTCGCCTATGGCCTTGGTATTCCGGCCTCCACTCTGACTTCCCCGTTCGGCAAGCCTGCGCGCCCACGGCTGTTGGCGACCGTCGAATCGCCGCTGGCGGGAGATCGCGCGGCTGGCGTGGCGCTGCGTGCCGGGCATTTCCTCGTCTATGGCGTGAAGGCACCGATCGTGCAGATGAGCTATGGCTCAGGCGCGCATCTGACCGCCCCGTTCGAGCGCACCGTGCATGGCTTCACCTGGCTGGGCGACCTTGCGTCCGCCACGCCGCGTGAACAGGCTGCGCCGACCGCATGCCGCATCATGGATGCCTGGCTGCAAGCCAATCCGAAGCCTGCCAAGGGGGCGGCATGGAAGGTCGAAAACGTCGGTCTGCGGCTGCTCAATTGGCTGGCCCATGCCCCGCTGATCCTGTCGATCGCTGACAAGGCCAAGCGCAAGCAGCGACTCGAAGCGATGGCATCGACCGCCCGCTGGCTTGATCGCAACGTCAAGGATGCGTCGGATCGGCTGGGTGAGCTGGCGGGCTGGTGCGCGATCATAGCTGCCGGGTTGTTGATGCCCGATGGCCGCCCGCGCCGCCTGTATGGCGAAGCCGGAATGGCGCGCGCTCTGGGAGAGCTGGTGGCGGACGATGGCGGTGTCCTGTCGCGCAGTCCGCTGGCGCAAATGGACGCAATCGCGCTGCTTGTGGATCTCGCCGCATGCTACCGCGCGGCCGATCACGAGCCGCCAGAAGTTATCGAGAGCATGCTCCAGCTTCTGGTGCCACCGCTGTTGACTCTGGTCCATTCGGACGGAGCGCTCGGCAGCTGGCAGGGCTCGGGCGCGGTGCGGCATGACCGGCTCGCAGCACTGGTCGATGCCAGCGGCGTCCGCACCCGCCCCTTGCAGGACGTGCGCCAGTGGGGTTACCAGCGGGTGCTGGCGAACAAGTCGACGCTGATTTTCGATGCCGCGCCTCCGCCGCTGTCGCGCCATGCCAGGTTCGGCTGCGCCTCGACGCTGGCGTTCGAGTTCTGCGCGCATGGTCAACGGCTGGTGGTCAATTGCGGCGGCGCTGCCTTCGCCGGGGGGCAGGTTCCCGCACGGATCGAGCAGGGCCTGCGCGCCACCGCCGCGCATTCGACGCTGGTGCTCGACGATGCAAACTCCACTGCGGTGCATATCAACGGGCGGCTCGGCGCGGGGGTGAACGAAGTCGAGGTCGACCGCCGCGTGATCAAGGCCGGGCAAGGCACGGCGACGCGGGTCGAGGCAAGCCACGACGGCTATGCCGCGCGTTTCGGCTTGGTCCACCGCCGCGTTCTCATGCTGCGCGACAATGGCGCCGAGCTGCGCGGTGAGGATTTGCTGGTCCCGGCGGGCAAGCGCGGCAAGCGCGGCAAGATCGGCTTCGCCATCCGATTCCACATCGGCCCCGGGGTCGAGCTGCGACTGGCGGAAGACCTGAAGGGTGCTGGCCTCGCTGCACCCGACGGCAGCTACTGGCAGTTCCGCATCGCGGGCGGCGACGGCAGCGGCGAAGTGAGCATTGAGGAAAGCATGTGGGTCGATGGCAACGGTCGCCCGCAGCCGATCCAGCAGCTGGTGATCCAGGGGATGACATCGCGCAGCGGGGGAAGTTTCTCCTGGCTGCTCAAGAAAATGGGATAGCACAGGCGTGACGGATGTAGCGATCAAGCGGGCACTGCTCTCGGTGTCCGACAAAAGCGGATTGGTCGAGTTGGGGCAGGCGCTCGCCGCGCGCGGGGTCGAGCTGGTGTCGACCGGCGGCACCGCCAGGGCACTGCGCGAGGCGGGGCTCGAGGTGCGCGACGTATCCGAACTGACGGGCTTCCCCGAGATGATGGACGGGCGGGTCAAGACGCTCCACCCGATGGTGCATGGCGGGCTGCTCGCGGTGCGCGACAACCCGGATCATGCCGCTGCGATGGACAAGCACGCGATCGGCGCAATCGATCTGGTGGTAGTCAATCTCTACCCGTTCGAAGCCACCGTCATGCGCGGTGCCGAGCGGCCCGAGATTATCGAGAATATCGACATCGGCGGCCCCAGCATGGTTCGCTCGGCTGCCAAAAATCACCAATTTGTCACTATCGTCACCGATCCGGCGGATTACCCGATCTTGCTGGAAGAGATCGAGGCGAGCGGCACGACCACGCTCGATTTCCGCCGCAAATGCGCCGCCAAGGCCTTTGCCGCGACAGCCGCTTACGATTCGATGATCAGCCAGTGGTTCGCCTTTGCCGACCAGCAGCAGCTATTTCCCGACTTCCTCGCCGTGAATGGCGTCGCGCCCACCATCCTGCGCTACGGCGAGAACCCGCACCAGCAGGCCGCGCTCTACACACCCGCCGGGCCGCATGGCCGCGGGATCGCGCAGGCCGAGCAGCTGCAGGGCAAGGAGCTGAGCTATAACAATTATAATGATGCCGATGCCGCGCTCGAACTGTGTGCCGAGTTCGCCGGTGGCGATCCGGCAGTGGTGATCGTCAAGCACGCCAACCCCTGCGGCGTGGCGCAGCGCGGTTCCCTGCTCGAGGCATGGGAAGAGGCGCTGGCGTGCGACAGCGTCTCGGCCTTCGGCGGGATCGTCGCGGTCAATACCGAGCTCGACGGTGCAACCGCCGAAGCCATCGCGAAGATCTTCACCGAAGTGGTGATCGCCCCGTCGGTTTCGGATGAGGCCCGTGCGGTGTTCGAGAAAAAGAAGAACCTGCGCTTGCTGGTGACCGGCGACATGCCCAACCCGCGCCGCGGCGGCCTGACGGTGAAGCCGATCACCGGCGGCCTGCTGGTGCAGACGCGCGACAACGGCGCGATCAGTGAGAAAGAACTGACCGTTGTCACCCAGCGCGCGCCGACCCCGCAGGAACTGAAAGACTGCCTGTTCGCCTGGACCGTCGCCCGCCACGTCAAGTCGAATGCCATCGTCTATGCCAAGGACGGCGCGACCGCCGGCATCGGCGCGGGCCAGATGAACCGCCGCGATTCAAGCCGCATCGCCGCGATGAAGGCCGCCGAAGCGGCGGAGACCTATGGCTGGGCCGAGCCCCGCACGTTTGGCAGCGCAGTCGCCTCCGATGCCTTCTTCCCCTTCGCCGACGGCCTGCTCGCCGCCGCCGAGGCCGGGGCAACCGCGATCATCCAGCCGGGCGGCTCGATCCGCGACGACGAGGTGATTGCCGCGGCCAACCAGGCCGGTCTGGCGATGGTCTTCACCGGGATGCGCCACTTTCGCCACTGATGCGAAACCGGCATTGCTGTAACCTCTGTGCAAGTCCGGGCGAATGAACGCCCGGCAACCAAAACATTCACTCCATCGCAAGAGGTCGACCGCTATGCCGGACAGCAAGCTGGAAGAAGTGAAGACAGATCATGAACTTTCTCAAATCCGACCTTATGCGCAATTTCACGATCGGTTTCGTGGCCGGGGCGCTGTTCCTGTTTGCCCAGTCGGGCGCGGATCTATTCGATTCGGCGATTCCCGAAGCGCAGGCGCAAACCGCCGAATGAAGCGGTTTCTCGCCGCGCTGCTTCCGCTGACGCTTGTCGCCGCCGGCTGCAGCCAGCCCGCCTCTGCGTTCGATAAGCCGGTCGCAGCACCTGCTGCCAAGCGTTTCGCCAACGAAGGCCTGGGCCTCAAGACCGCGATCTTCGCCGGGGGCTGCTTCTGGGGCACCGAAGCGGTGTTCAGCCATGTCAAGGGCGTCAAGAGCGCGGTCTCGGGCTATCACGGCGGCAACGCGGCGACTGCGAAATATGATCTGGTAAGCACGGGCGGCACCAACCATGTCGAAGCGGTCAAGGTGACCTACGATCCCAAGGTCGTGCGTTATGACGAGCTGGTGCGGATCTTCTTTTCGGTCGTCGCCGATCCGACCATCCGCAATCGCCAGGGGCCCGATCGCGGCGCACAATACAATGCCGAGCTGATCCCGATGAACGCCGAACAGCGCAAGGTTGCCGAAGCCTATCTCAAGCAAATGGGCCAGTCGGGCAAATGGTCCGCGCCAATCGTGACCGACGTCACAACCTACAGCCGCTTCTTCAAGGCGGAAGACTATCACCAGGACTTCGCGCTGAAGAACCCGAAGCACTCCTATATCGTGCGCTGGGATGCGCCCAAGGTCGCGGCGCTCAAACGGCTGTATCCTTCGCACTACAGCGCCAGCTTCACCAAGAACTGATGCGATTGGCGTTCGCGCCGCGGCTCGCTATATCGGGCCTATGGCACGGCACGATCACACGCATCACGAACATTCGGGCAAGAGCCTGGTCGAAGCGGCACGCGATGCGCTGACCGCGGCGGGCGAGCAATGGACCGGCCTGCGCGCCGACGTGTTCGAGGAACTGGCGCGGCACGAAAAGCCCGCCTCGGCCTATGATATCGCCGATAATCTCTCGGCCAAGCGCGGCAAGCGGGTGGCACCCAACAGCGTCTACCGCATCCTCGACCTGTTCGTGGGCAACAACCTCGCCCTGCGGGTCGAAAGCGCCAACGCCTTCCTCGCCAACAGCCACCCCGGCTGCCTGCACGACTGCATCTTCCTCGTGTGCGACAAGTGCGGCGAGGCAACCCATGTGGATGACGATGCCATCGCCAATTCGGTTCGCGGGGTGGCGCAGGGGCAAGGCTTCAAGCCCGAACGGCCGATCATCGAGATCAGGGGCCTCTGCGCCGCGTGCAGCTAGGCTTCGGCCAAGTGTCCGGCAAGGGGGGGAGCGGGAATGGCCGTCGGCGCGAAGCGGTGATCGCGGTACTTCTGCTGCTTGCCGCGCTGATCCCGCCCTTCCTCACCCGCCACCTGCCGCTGGCGCAGGCGATCGAGCGCCTTGCTTACGACTCCTACACCTACCTCCTCGCTCCCAAAGTGGCGCGCGATCCGGAAATCGTGCTGCTGCTTTACGACGATCCGACCGCGCGTGACACAGGGAAGACCAGCCCGGTCGACCGCACAATCATCGCCAATGCCGTGCGTGCGGCGGACGAGGCCGGGGCGAAATCGATCGGGATCGACTTCTTCTTCGTCCAACCGACCGAGGACGAGGATGCGATCACCGGCGCACTCGCGGATGCAACCGTGCCGGTCGTCATGCTCTATGCCGACCCCGATCGCGACGGAGGCAGCTTCTGGAGCGCGGCGACCGCATCGCAATCGATCCCCTACCAGGCGGAGTTCTGGCGCAAGGCCTCGTCGGGCAGGATCGTCCGCTCCTCTCCGATGATCGGCAATGACGACGACGACATTTCGCGCGACTGGCCGACCCGCGCAGGCAACACGCCGGGCACGGCGGCGCAGATCCCGCTTTCCGCCGCCATGGCCGGCATGACGCTGGAGGATTTCGGCTATTCCGGCTCGATCGCCTTCAGCCGCTTCGCGGGCGATCCGCCGATCGAGGGCGCACCGCCCGAAGCGCAGCCGCAGCCGCGGGGAGAGGCGGCGGGAATGTTCACCGACTTTTCGCTGATCGGCTTCCGCGACCCCGCCTCCGCCGACGCGCTCGGCCCGTTGCTGGCCGACAAGCGCGTGCTGATCGGGCTCGGCATCTTCAATGCGGACCGCTTCGCGACCCCGATCACCCGGATCGCGGGCGAGCAGGAAATCCCCGGCGTCGCGGTGCACGCGCATATGCTGCGCCAGGCGCTCGACCGGAATTTTCCCATACCGCTTCCATTATGGGCGGCGGCGCTGGTGGCATTGGTGTTTGCCGGCTCGGGAGCACTGGTCGGCAGCCTCGATCGCAGCCGCGCACTGATAGCTGCAGCCGTGGGACTGTTGCTCGCGGTGTGGGCTGCCCTCCCGCTGCTGTTCCGCGCGATCGGTATCGACCTGCTCAGCCTGCCGATGTTTGGCTGGGCGCTCTCCCTGGCGATTGCGCTGGTCGGGTTCAGCGCGCTCGCCGGCGCGCGCACCTCGCGCGAGCGCGCCTTCGCGCGCGGTGCGCTCGGCCGATACCTGCCTGCGACCGTGGCGCAAGAAATCCTCGACAATCCGGAGAAGTTGACGCTCGAAGGCGAGGAGCGCGCGCTGTTCATGCTGTTCACCGATCTCGAAGGGTTCACCCGGATCAGTCACTCGCAGCCCCCGCGCGACACTGCCGCAATCCTCAACCGCTATCTCGACGCGATGAGCGAAGTGATCCTGCGGCACGAGGGGACGATCGACAAATATGTCGGAGATGCGATCGTCGCCTTTTGGGGCGCGCCGATCGCCAGGCTCGAAGACGCGCACAACGCCGTTGCTTGCGCGCTGGCGCTGCACGAATGCGCCGAGACCTTCCGGGGCGAACTCGCGGCGCAGGGGGGCGAGCTCGGCCGGACCCGGATCGGGCTGCATTGCGGATCGGTGATCGTGGGCAATTTCGGCGGCCGCCAGCGCATCCAGTACACCGCGCTGGGCGACGCGATGAACACCGCCGCGCGGCTGGAGGGGGCGAACAAGTATCTCGCGAGCGACATCCTGCTGAGCGGGGCGGTGCGCGACGCCGCACCGCAGTTCGCCTATCTCCCGTTGGGCCAGATCGTGCTGTCTGGGGTCGATACGCCAATCGCGGTGTACCAGCCTGTGCCGGAGGGCGAGCGGGCGCTGGCGGCGCAGGTCCAGTCGGCGCTCGATGGGGATCAGGCGGCACTGGCACAAATCCGCCAGAAGGCCGCCGATACGCCGGCAGTTGCATCGCTGCTCGAACGGTGGGAAACAGTGGCGGGGGGAGGCGCCTATGTCCTTGGCTCGAAATAGCGGCTGGTTGCCGATCTTCGCAGCGCTTGCATGCGCCTCTGCTGCAGCAAGTCCGGCCGCTTCTCAGACCATGCCCGCCGCTGCAACGCTGGTTGTCATTCGCGGCGACGCCTACGCGCTTCGCTTTTATCCTGTCGGGCGGATCGTGCGGCAGAATGCCAGCATATGTCTGCCGGCCGGGGCACTCTATCTGACTCTCCAGAAGTCCGACGGCGGCACGGTCAATTATGGCGCGCCCGGTTGCAACAAGGTCATCTCGGATGCAGAAGTCCAACGGCGCAAGATTGGCGGTGCAGCGGGGGTGACCAGATGACCGGAACGAAACCGACTTCCATGCGCCAATCGTGTACTGTCCTGCTCGCTGTGCTGGCCTTGTCCGCCTGCAGCAAACGCATGCCTGCGGAACTGCCGCCCGAGCCCGTCACCGCCTCGGCCCCGATGCCCGCTCCGACGCCGGGATCGATGGCTACGCCACCCCCTGCACCAAGAGCCGCCGTGCCGCAAATGGTGGTAGTGCGCGGGTCGCCCAATGCACTGGCGTGGTACCCGCTCGGTCGCAAGGTGCCGGTCAGCGGCCAGGTCTGCCTGCCCGCCAATGCGCGCTACGTCACCTTCCAGCGGACCGATGGCGGGACGGTGACTTTTGGCGGCGGCGGGTGCAACAAGGTGATCGCCGAGCCGCCGCAATCGGAAGGCCGCGCCGGGGCGGGCAACGGGCCGTGAAGCCGCCCCTGACCGGGATGGCGCTACTCGCCCTCTTGGCGGCTGTGTCTGTGCCGGCTGGAGCACAGCAAGGAGAGGGCGCGGCAACGCAGGTCATCTCCAAGACCAAGTCCAGCGTTGGGCCCAATCAAAGATCCAAGGACCGAACCAACAACAGGTTCAAAATCAGGAATACCAAACCCAAGGCACAGAATGCCTACATGGTGGTGACGCGCGGCTCGGGCGATGCGCTCAAGAAAAGTGAATATGCCATCGGGAGCAAGGTACCGCTCAACCAACAGGTCTGCCTGCCCAAGAAATCGGGCTACCTGACGTTCCAGAGATCCAGCGGCGGCACCGTCACCTATGGCGGCGGGGGATGCAACAAGGTGGTCAAGGAGCCGCCCGATGCAACCGGGCGCGCCGGAGCGGGCAGCGGCCCTTGAACACGCGCCGCGCGATATCCGCCCTGCTGGCTCTCGCCCTTCCGCCTGTCGCAGCGTATGCGCAGGAAGGCGAGGTCGACCTCGCGAGCCTCGATCCGCCCGGCCCCGAAATGCGGGTCACGCTGAGCCAGGGCGAGGCGGCGCGGCTCTATCCGCTGGGCACTACGCTGCCCGAAACCGCGTGGGTCTGCCTGCCCGAAAATGGCGGGCTGCTGGTTCTCGTCCGGCCCTCGGGCAAGCAGACCATCGTGTGGGGCGGGGAATGCGCGGGCGGCCCGGTCGAGGATGCCGTGGTGGCCGCAACCCCCGACAGTTTGGCCGTGCCGGTAGCGGTGCCCGATCCCGATGCCGATCCGGTCGAGGGACGAGGCTGGTCCGTCCTCGCCGCCTCGGGACCCGACGCGGCGCGCTTTCCGCCCGGTTCGGGCCTGCCCTCCGGGGTGAAGCTCTGTCTCGAGGAAGGCAGTCGCGTCCTGCTCGATTTTGGTGTCCGCTATGTGCTGTTCTCCGGTCCCGGATGCAATCCAGCGATTCCGCCCCCACCGGACGATTCGGTGGGATCGACGATTTATGTGAACCGCGTGGCGGCCGCCACACGCGGTTCGGCCCCCCGCATCAATTACATGCTGGTCATTCGCGGTTCCAGGACCGGGCTGGCCTTCTATCCTGCCGGCAGCAGGGTCCGGACGAGCGGCCGCATTTGTCTGCCGCCGAATGCCGGCTATCTCACCTTCCAGAAGGAGGGCGGCGGCCTCGTTACCTATGGCGACGGCGGGTGCAACCGGGCCATTGCCGAACCCAGTCCCGGCGATGACGCGATCGGTGCGGGCAACGGGCCGTAACGCGGTACGCAGGATGTTGGCGGGCCGGCATTGTGCGCCGCGGAATCTGACGACGGACGGAATCGACAAGGGTGGCGGGCGCGGCTAGACCGGGCGCATGTCCCAAACGCCCAACACGCCGTTGCTCGATACGGTCACCTATCCCGCCGATCTGCGCCAGCTCGACAAGTCGCAATTGCGCCAGTTCGCCGACGAATTGCGCGCCGAAATGATCGATGCGGTCAGCCACTCGGGCGGGCACCTCGGTTCGGGCCTCGGCGTGGTCGAGCTGACCACTGCAATCCACTATGTGTTCGATACGCCGAACGACAAGCTGGTGTGGGATGTCGGCCACCAGTGCTATCCGCACAAGATCATCACCGGTCGGCGCGACCGCATCCGCACCCTGCGCCAGGGCGGCGGGCTGAGTGGCTTCACCAAGCGGGCCGAAAGCGAATACGATCCGTTCGGCGCGGCGCATTCCTCCACCTCGATCTCTGCCGCATTGGGCTTCGCGATGGCGAACAAGATGCTCGGCCAGCCGGGCCGCGGCATCGCGGTGATCGGCGACGGTTCGATGAGCGCCGGGATGGCCTATGAAGCGATGAACAACGCCGAGCAGGCGGGCAACCGGCTGGTGGTGATCCTCAACGACAACGACATGTCTATCGCCCCGCCGGTCGGGGGGCTGTCGGCCTATCTCGCGCGGATGGTGTCGTCGAGCGAATATCTCGGCCTGCGCAGCCTGGCGTCGAAAGCGGTGTCGAAGTTCTCGCGCCGGGTCCACCGCGCGCTCGACAAGGCGGAGGAGTACACCCGCGGCATGGTCACCGGGGGCACTTTGTTCGAGGAGCTTGGCTTCTACTACGTCGGCCCGATCGACGGGCACAATCTCGACCATTTGATCCCGGTGCTGGAGAATGTGCGCGACAGCGAGCAGGGCCCGGTGCTGGTCCATGTCGTGACGCAGAAGGGCAAGGGCTACGCCCCGGCCGAAAACAGCGCCGACAAATACCACGGCGTCGCCAAGTTCGACGTCATCACCGGCGAGCAGAAGAAGTCGAGCGGCGGCCCGCCCGCCTACCAGAACGTGTTCGGCGATACGCTGGCGAAACTGGCGGAGACCGACACACGCATCTGTGCGATAACCGCCGCCATGCCGAGCGGGACGGGCATCGACCGCTTCGCCAAGGCGCACCCCGACCGCGCGTTCGACGTCGGCATTGCCGAACAGCATGGCGTCACCTTCGCCGCCGGCCTCGCGGCACAGGGGATGCGGCCGTTTGCCGCCATCTATTCGACCTTCCTCCAGCGCGCCTACGACCAGGTGGTGCATGACGTCGCGATCCAGAACCTGCCGGTGCGCTTCGCGATCGACCGCGCCGGGCTGGTCGGGGCGGACGGCTGCACCCACGCCGGATCGTTCGACATCACCTATCTCGCGACGCTGCCCAACATGGTGGTGATGGCTGCGGCGGACGAGGCCGAGCTGGTCCACATGACCTACACCGCCGCCGAATACGACGACGGCCCGATCGCCTTCCGCTATCCGCGCGGCAACGGCACCGGCGTGGCGCTGCCCGAGGTGCCGCAGAAGCTGGAGATCGGCAAGGGCCGGATCGTGCGTGCCAAAGAAGGTGGGGGCAGCAAGGTTGCCATCCTCTCGCTCGGCACCCGGCTGGAGGAAGCGAAGAAAGCCGCCGACCAGCTCGAGGCCAAGGGGCTTTCGACTACGGTTGCCGACCTGCGCTTCGCCAAGCCGCTCGACACCGACATGATCGAACGGCTGATGCGCACGCACGAGGTGGTGGTGACGGTCGAGGAAGCCGCCATCGGGGGCCTTGGCGCGCATGTCCTGACCTTCGCCAGCGACGCAGGCCTGACCGATGCGGGCCTGAAGGTCCGCACCATGCGCCTGCCCGATATCTTCCAGGACCAGGATGACCCGGCGAAGCAGTACGACGAGGCGGGGCTCAATGCACCGCAGATCGTCGACACGGTGCTGAAGGCGCTGCGGCACAACAGCGCCGGGGTGGAAGAGGCGCGGGCTTGATGAATATCGGAGATTTGCCGCGTTATACGGATTTTATGCGGCCAATTCTGACGATCCTGGCAGAGTCTGGTGGTTCTGGCTCAATTCACGAAATCAACGACGCAGTTGTAAAGGCTATGGGATTGCCTGACGCTGCGCTCGAAGTTGAGTACGAAAGCGGCGCGGGTCCCGTGGTCCCGGATCGGCTTTCCTGGGCTCGCTCGCACCTTAAAATTGCTGACCTCCTAGCTTCCGGCGGCCGAGGTGTTTGGCTGATAACAGAGGAAGGGCGTCGTGCGTTAGCTTTGTCAGAGGACGAGCTGCGCGTAAGAGTTGCTATAGCCGCGAAAGCACAAAATGAACTGAGGCGAAAAGAGCGCCCCACAAAGATCGACGAAATTTCGGGCGATCTCGAGCAAGGAGCGCTGAGCTGGCAGGACAACTTGTTGGCTGTTTTGCGCGCGATGGACCCGTCGGCCTTCGAGCGCGTTTGTCAACGGCTCCTGCGGGAATCGGGTTTTGTCAAAGTCGAAGTAACCGGGCGAAGCGGGGATGGCGGCATCGACGGGACCGGAATTCTCCAGTTAAGCTTGATGTCGTTCCATGTGCTTTTTCAGTGCAAGCGCTACCAAGGCTCGGTCGGCTCTGGGGCGGTTCGCGATTTTCGCGGTGCGATGATGGGGCGGACGGACAAAGGTCTTATCATCACCACGGGAACATTCTCGCCCGATGCGCGGAAAGAGGCGACACGTGATGGCGCGCCACCGATCGACTTGATCGATGGCGATGACCTTTGCGAGAAGCTCAAAGAGCTAAGTCTCGGAGTGCAAACCAAAATGGTTGAGGAGGTGACCATCATCCCAGACTGGTTCAGTCAGATTTGAGTGCAACAAAATGACCCTCCTCATTACCGAAACCGCCAACCACGTCACCACCCTCACCCTCAACCGGGCCGAGACGATGAACCCGCTTGGTGCATCGGGCGATGGCGATGCCTTCGCGGCTGCCTGCGACGCGATCAACGCCGATATGGCGGTGCGCTGCGTCATCCTGACCGGGGCGGGGCGCGCGTTCAGCGCGGGCGGGGATATCAAGGCGATGAAGGAGCGGTCGGGCAGTTTCGGCGGCACGCCTCCGGCGATCTCCGACGGCTACCGCAACAACATCCACAAACTGCTGCGCGCGCTCTATGGCTTGCGCGTACCGTTGATCGCGGCGGTCAACGGGCCGGCGATCGGGCTCGGCTGCGATCTCGCCTGCCTCGGCGATATCCGCATCGCGAGCGACAAGGCGAAGTTCGGGGTTACCTTCCTCAAGCTCGGCATCATTCCGGGCGACGGCGGGACGTGGATCCTCCCGCGCATCATCGGCGAGGCGCGCGCGGCGGAGCTGTTCTACACCGGCGATGTGATCGATGCCGCCACCGCGCTCGACTGGGGCCTGGTCAGCCGGGTGGTCGCGCATGACGCGCTGATCGACCAAGCGCAGGCGCTGGCCGCCAAGGTCGCCGCCATGCCGCCGCATGCACTGCGTCAGGCGAAGAACCTGATGCGGCAGGGGCGGCACACCAGCTATGACACCGCGCTCGAGATGGCCGCCAATGCGCAAGCGCTGATGCACGTCACCGCCGACCATATGGAAGGCATCGACGCGCTGCTGGAAAAGCGCGCGCCGAAATTCACCGGCGAGTGAATGCCCTATTCGGTCAGGGTGCGACTGACCTCGTTTCCCAGTTGCCTGCCGCAAGGCAAGCAATGTCGCGCTAGGGCGCGAACGGGAAACTGTTGTATTCGACAATCACATCGAGATCGCGATCGAGATACGCCCGGAAATACAGCGGCACCTCGGCCCCGCCGGTCGATAGAAGTGCGCTGCCGGTGCACCGTATTTCGCCCCGGCTCTTCATATCTTCGACCGGATTGTAGATCTTGACCAGATTGTAGGAGTTTTCTTTGGCAATCGCCAGAACGTCGGGAATGAGATCGGCACAGCTATAGGTTGTCAGATCCGCGATAGGGGGTTCGGCAGGCGGTGCGGCCGGAGCCATAGGGTCTGCTGCTGCGGGCTCCGCAACCATCGTGTCAGCGGGAGCTTCCGCCGGCGGATAAGTTTGGGTCCCCTGATCGCACGCGACCAAGAAAAATCCCAATGAAAGAGCCACCCCAATACTTGGTCTAAACATGCTCATACCCCCATTCGCATGATTCGTTCGCGCATCAAGCTAGCGCCCGAGTTCTGCTTCCGCAATCATGCCACATCGGGTGGTCAATGACGAAATTCTACACCCAGCGCCAGATGCCCGCCTCCCATCCGCCGAGCGTTATGTGCGACCAGCTTGCGCCGAGCCATAGCGCGGTGCCACCGAGCAATGGGAACAGCCCGACTGTCGCCAGCCTGCCCCAGCGCGGCCAGTAGCGCGTCTTGGCGGACCATTCGGCCCACGCCTCGCCCATCAGCACCGCCTTCTTGCGGTCTTGCATATGCGCGCCGACCAGCGCGAGGAACAGCACGGCCAGCGCCACTACCAGCGTACGCGGGGTCGGTGCGGCGACGATATGGCTCAGCGCCCAAAGCGCGAAGCCCCACATCATCGGGTGGCGGGTAACCTTGAACACGCCCGCAGGCTCGGCCCGCGCGGCCTTTTCCGCCCCCGGCGCGGGCAGGGCCGGGTTGCCGATCAGCGATCCGGCGAACAGGATCATCGCAACAAGCGTCAGCACCGTGGCGACGATCCACACCGAATCGCCGAACTCGCCCCACAGCGGCGCGCCTGGTGACACTGCGGTGAAGGCGAAATACATCCACGCCATGCACCCTGCGCTGACCAGCGAATAGACACCCGCGAAACCGCCCTCCCCGAGCATGCGAACCAAGGCGGCGCGCAGCGGATGAGACATGGCGAAGTGGCTGCCGACGAAGGCGACACTCGCGGCGATCAGTGATGTCAGTGTCTGGTCCATAAATCCCTCCCCTTCGAAGCCCGCTTTCCTACACGCCGCGGAGTTGATACCACAATCGTGAACTGGCAACCGCTGACGGCACCCGTCGCCCCGCGGGGGGGGGCTCCCCCAGCAGCATACGCTGACAATGCTCTTTATAAACCTCTGACTTTTCGAGGTTTTTGCCCGGATCAAGCGCTTGACACGGTGTCGCCTTTGTCGCCCAAGTGTCGCCTTCGGTGCGCTGGTCCCGCGTCTATTCGATGCCGATCAGCTGGATCTTGAACAGCAGCGTCGCACCGCCGGGAATCGGACCTTTGCCTGTCGGACCGTAGCCGAGCTCGGCTGGAACCGCGATTTCGATCGTATCGCCGACGCCCGCCTGCGGAATTGCCAGCTGCCACGCCTTGATCAGCCGCCCGAGCGGGAATGTGGCCGGCTCGCCGCGATCCCACGAGCTGTCGAAGGTCGTGCCGTCGACGAAGGTTCCGGCATAGTGGACGGTCACGGTATCGGTGACCTTCGGATGCCGTCCGCTGCCGTCGCCATCGGTCCGCCGCCACAACACGCCGCCTTCGAGCCCGGACCACTCCTTGCTCGCTGCGCGTTCTGCCAGCGCATTCTGCTGTGCGCTCTGCCACTTCATGTCCTGCGAATAATCGGGCGGCGCGTCCTGCGCGAAGGCGGCGAAACCGATCACCGCCACCGCCGCGCCGCCGAGCGCGAGGAAGGAGCCCTTCATCCCGCTCACCAGTCGTAGGCCTTGGGCAGATCGCTCTCGTCGAGATCGCGGTAACGGTCGCGCAGGCGAGTCTGGTGGCTCGACAGCGGCTGCTCGACCCCGTCGATGAACACCCGTACCGGGGCGGACGACAGTTCGAGCGGATCGCCGTCCCACATCACCACATCGGCCATCGCGCCGGGCTTCAGCACGCCAAGCCTGCCGCCGAAGCCGGCGATCTCGGCCGGGACCGAGCTGATCGCGGCGAATGCCTCGCCCCAGGTAAGCCCGCTCGCACGCGGGACCTTCTGCAGCGCGACGAGGTTGCCCGCGAACTGCGCAGCGTTTCGCGGCTGGTTGCCGGTCCCGCCGTCGAGCGTGCCGAGCGCGACCTTGACCCCGGCATCGACCATCCGGCCGACATTGCTCTGGGTCGCAGCGAGCTGTTCGAAGCTGACCGGCAGATCGTCGAGCGGGTCGGTGATGACCGGAACGCCCGCAGCAGCAATGGCATCGGCCGCCAGCCAGCCTTCCGCCGCGCCGACCAGCACCAGCCGGAGTTTCGGATAGGCCGAACGCAGGCCGAGCACCTGGCGGATATCCGCCGCCCGGTCGACCACCACATACAGCGCCTGCTCGCCGTTAAGCACCGCCACAAGCGCCTCGGCGTCCTGCCGGGTGAGCTGCGAATCGTCGGGGTCGCGCTGGCCGTTCGCCACCTCGCGCGCTTCGCGCATGGCGGCGGCAAGTTCGACGAAACTCGCGGTGCGGCTGCCGCCCGCGATGCGCGCGCCGGTCTCGCCCAGCGCAATCATCTGGAACGCACGCGGCCTGGTGACCATGTCCGGATCAGCGCCCAGATCGACCACCGCGCCTTGCCCGCCGAAGATCGAGCTGGTCGGCTGCGAATAGACGCTCGCGCGGGTCGCCCCGCCGGTCCGCGCCACGCTGACGTGCTGCGAGGAAGGGTTGAGCGCGGGCGCAACGTCGAGCGCCGCGCCGAAGTCCGACCCGCGCGCCGAACTGTCGTTCGATTCGTCGACCGCCTCGACATCCCACAGGCCGAGCGTGGTCGCCGCGGCAAAGATGCCCGGAGTCACCCAGGTGCCGCGCCCGTCGATCGTCTGCACTCCGGCCGGGACAGCAACGCCGGTTCCGGCCGCAACGACCTTGCCGCCCTGCACCACGACGGTCGCGTTCTCCACCGGGGCGCTGCCGTCACCGGTGGCGACTGTGGCGTTGGTGATCGCGAAATCCTGCGCTGCTGCGGGTGCGGCAAGGGCCAGCGCTGCGGTGACAGAGAATAGTGCGGAGCGGATCATTTAACGTCTCCTTCGCCCGGCTGGCCGAGTTCGAAGTCGCTCACCGGCCGCCGCTTGGGATCGTCCGCATCATACAGCAGCGCACCGTCGACCCACACCTTGTCGGGCCGCGAATAGACGCTCAGCGGATTGCCGTTCCACAGCACGATATCGGCCATCTTGCCGCTTTCGAGGCTGCCGGTCATCGCTTCGATGCCCATTGCCTTGGCGGCGTTCAGGGTGAACCAGCCGATCACTTCGGCATCGGGAATGTCGAGCCCCAGACGTTTCCCCGCAGCCTGCGCCTTGGCGGCTTCCTGGTTCAGCCGCTGGATACCGTTTTCGTCATCGGAATGGATCACGACGCAGGCACCGGCCTTCCACAGCAGCGCGGCGTTTTCGGGAATGCCGTCGTAGCTTTCCATCTTGAAACCGTACCAGTCCGCCCAGACAGCGGAGCAGACGTCGTTTTCCTTCAGCAGGTCGCCGATCTTGTAGCTTTCGACCGCGTGATGGAAGGTGCTGACCTTGTAACCCATCTCCTTGGCCATATCCATCACCAGCGCCATTTCGTCGGCGCGGTAGCAGTGGTTGTGGACCAGGATTTCGCCGTCGAGCACCCCGGCGAGGGTTTCATTGGCGAGGTCGCGCTTCTTGCGGTCGCCATCGGCATAGGCCTTGGCGTCGAGCCACATCTGCCGGTTGACCGCGAAATTGCCCATCCGGGTGGAGGGCATCCGTCCACGCCCGCCATAGACCCGCTTGGGGTTCTCGCCGCAGGCCATCTTCATGCCGTAGGGCGCACCGGGAAACTTCATCCCCTGCACCGTGCGGCTGTAGACATTCTTGAGCGTGACCGAGCGCCCGCCGGTGAGGTTGGCCGAGCCGGGCAGGATCTGCAACGAGGTGACCCCGCCGTTGGCCAGCGCGCGGCTGAAGCCCGGGTCCTGCGGCCAGACCGAATGTTCGGCCCAGACTTCGGGCGTGGTCGGCCCGGTCGCCTCGTTGCCGTCCGAATGGGCATCGACCGATGGGGTCGGGTAGTCGCCCAGATGGCTATGGATATCGATCACCCCGGGGGTGACGTATTTGCCTGTCCCGTCAACCGTATTGGCAACCTCGGGCGGCAGGCTGGTCGGCCCGCCAACCTCGACCACCTTGCCGTCGCGAAAATGGACCCAGCCATTATCGATCCGGCCGCCGGCCCCGTCGAACACGGTGACCGGAATGATCAGGGTCTCGACCCCGGGATAGGGCTCATAGGTCGAGGGGAAGGGGGCTTCGGCCACAGGTTTGTTGGCGCTGGCGGATTTCGCCTCGCCCCCGGTCCCGGTGGTCGAACAGGCAGCGAGCGCGATCGCACCCCCCGCTATGGCAAAGGTACGAAAACGCATCGCTGGTTATCCCTGTCAGTCGTTTTTGCTTGCTGGATGGATCCCGCCTGCCTGCGGCTCGCCGACTTCAGCATCGCCGAACACACGGCTGGCCTCCGAGGCATCGTCGTCATCGCGCAAGCTGTCGAGATGCATCAGCTTCTTGACCAGCGGGCTGACGACCATGACGACAAGGCCAACACCGACCGCGACCAGCCCCATGTTCCAATAAGCGTTGAGCGCGAGTTCACGCGTCATGTTGCCGCCTTCGCCTTCGCCCATCAGCGAGCCCATGAAGCCGGCGACGTAGTTGCCGCCTGCGGTACCGAAGAAGAAGGCTGCCATCATCAGGCTGGCCATATGCCGCACCGACAGGCGGTTCATCGCCGAAAGCCCGACCGGGCTGAGGCACAGCTCGCCGGTGGTCGACAGCAGGTAGAAGAGGAACAGGAACAGCACCGGCATCATCAGCGCGCCTGCTTCACCGGTGCTGAAATTCTCCGCACCCCAGACCATCACCACGAAGGCCAGACCCATCTGCACGATACCCAGCCCCATCTTGGCCGGAGTGGAGGGTTCGATACCCTTATTCGCCAGCCACTGCCACAGCCCGGCAAACAGCGGACCGAGCAGGATGATATAGATCGGGTTGATCGACTGGAAGAAGGTCGTCGGGATGCCGCCCTTATCGACATGGCGGTCGGTGAACAGGTTGAGCGAACCGCCGGCCTGCTCGAACAGGCCCCAGAAAAGCGGCATCAGCAGGATCAGGAAGATCATCGCGAACACGCGGTCGCGCGCTTCATTGTCCAGCTTGAAGGCTTCGAACAGCACGTAACCCAGCAGCGCTATGCCCGACACCAGCAGGATCCAGCCAACCGTTTCCTGATACTGGATCAGTGCCCAGATCACCGCCACACCGAGGAAACCGACGCCGTAGAGCAGGTATTCGAGGTTGATCCCGGCAACCTTCTCCTTGAGCTTTGCGGGAGCCGGCGGCTCGCCGTTTCCGCGCAGCAGCGGCTTGCCGATGACAAAGACGATCAGCCCGACCAGCATCCCGAAACCTGCAAGGCCGAAGCCGAGCGACCAGCTGACGGTTTCGCCGAGGAAAGCGGCGATCAGCACGCCGCAGGCCGCGCCGAGGTTAATCCCCATGTAGAAGATGGTGTAGGCGCTGTCGCGGCGGATGTCGGTGCGCGGGTAAAGCTGCCCGACAATGACCGAGATGTTCGCCTTGAGGAAGCCCGACCCGACGATGATCAGCGCCAGAGCGAGCCAGAACACGTTGAGCGTCGGGTCGTTGGTATGACCCGATCCATCGCCTTCGAAAGCCATGAAGAAGTGGCCCAGCGTGAGCAGCACAGCGCCGAACAGAACCGCCTTGCGTTGCCCCAGATAGCGATCGGCGAGCCACCCGCCGAGCACCGGAGTGATGTAGACCAGCGAAGTGTAAGCGCCGTAGATCAGGTTGGCACTGCCATCCGAATAGAGCCAGTGCTTGACCAGATAGAGCGTGAGCAGGGCGCGCATCCCGTAATAGGAAAAGCGCTCCCACATCTCGGCGAAGAACAGCATGTACAGGCCCTTGGGGTGGCCCAGCACTTCTTCCTGCGGGCGGGTGACTGCCCATGCGCCGCCGATGAGAAAAACGCCCAGGACGAGCGCGGCAACGGTGGCGGCCCATTCGCCGTACCCCCAGCTTGCGAATTCAAACATGCATGCAATCCCCGAATAGCTCTAGCCGATTGTTTCCCGGCCCACTCATGGCGCGCACCCTAGCGGCTGATTCTCCGATGTGAAGAATTTGTTTCAGCCGAAACTGCCTTTCGCGTTGTTGAGCCGGAAGCATGCTCGCGCTGCGGAACTTGACGCGCCCCGCTGTATTATGGCACTGATGCACCTGCGATGAGGAAAAGCCGATGACCCAGCAGAGCCGCCCAGTTTATCTCAAGCTGCGCGATCATATCGCCGCCGCGATCATCGAGGGCGAATATGCCGAAGGCGACATGCTTCCCTCGGTCCGGGCCTTCGCGGCGGAACAGGGCGCCAATCCGCTGACCGTCGCCAAGGCCTACCAGCAGTTCCAGATCGATGGGCTGGTCGAGGTGCAGCGCGGGGTCGGCATGTTCGTGGTGCGCGGCGCGGCGGAGAAATTGCGGCGCGCCGAACGGCAGCAGTTCGTCCAGCAGGATTGGCCTGAAATCCGCTCGCGGATGGAGCGGCTCGGAATCGATCCGGCGGAATTGCTGCAATCGGCCTGACCCGCTTGCCAGCGCTGATGATCGCGCGCGGCATTCACCAAGTTTCGCGCCCAGCACGATTGCGCGCGGCGCAAGCTTCTGGCACATTGTCATCTTCGGGGAGCAATGGTGCGTTGGACGGGCGCGACGATGCCGGAATGTCCCGCCTGATTGGCGGTAGGCACGGCGGCGCGGGGAGAAGCGGATGATCAGGTCGGAACTCTTGTTGGCGCTGGCCAAGGACAATCCCGATTTGCGGGCGGAGGAAATCGAGCAGGTGGTCGATATTTTTTTCGAAGAGATATCGCAGCGGCTGACCGAGGGCGGCAGAGTCGAACTGCGCGGCTTCGGTGCGTTTTCCACCCGCGAGCGCGAGGCGCGCCAGGGGCGCAATCCGCGCACGGGAACGACCGTCGATGTCCCGGCGAAGCGGGTGCCCTATTTCAAGCCGGGCAAGGAAATGCGCGAGCGGCTCAACGGCGGCTGATCACGCGCGTCTGCCAGGGTTTGTTGCATTCTTTCGCTTGACCGCGCCATAGCTTTGCGCTGCGAGGCGCCGGGCAAGGCGGGTGTGGCGGAACGGTAGACGCAGGGGACTTAAAATTGCATAATATACAACCACTTAGAAGAATTATCTAGCAATTTCAGTCGGATAGAGGCACAATAGAAGGATGAGCGCCTAGCACACAGCTAGCACAAAACGCTCATAATGGTGCCCACGATGACGACCGCAGACATCACCGCTCGCCACAAGCTCCTAGATGGCAAAGTCCAGCTCTACATCCGGGCTGGCAGCCCGCATTGGCAATGCTCCTGCACAATTGCAGGCAGGCAGAAACGAACCACGACCAAGGAAGAGAGTCTTGCCCGCGCCAAGGATGTTGCGCGGGACTGGTATCTCAGCCTCCTCGGAAAATATCGACAAGGTGAACTCAGGGAAGGAACGCCCTTCACCAAAGCCGCAGACCAATTCGTCGCCGAGTACGGCGCTATCATGGAGGGTGAGCGAAACGCTCACTACATCAAGAGTCAAAGCATCCGACTCAGAGTCCATCTGATCCCCTTTTTCGGGGACAAGATGGTGGCAGAAATCACCCCCGGCCTCGTTCAGGAGTATCGCGCCCACCGGATGAAAACTGGCGTTGCAAGGGATGGCAAAACACCCCAGCGACCAGCGCGCAACACCCTGCACCAAGAAATCATCACTCTTCGGCATGTCCTGAAAACAGCCGAACGACACGGCTGGCTGCCATATCTTCCGAACATATCCGCGCCCTACAAAGCATCGGGGAAGGTCAGTCACCGCGCATGGTTCTCGCCCGAGGAGTATAAGCAGCTCTACAAGGCGACCAGCGATCGAGCGAAGAACCCCAAGAGGGAGCGGTGGCGGTCGGCCTGCGAAGACCTGCACGACTATGTGCTGTTCATGGTCAACAGCGGCCTTCGCCCAGATGAAGCCCTCCGGGTCGAAGTGCGGGACGTGGAGGTCGCTATTGACGGTCCGGATAAGCAACGCATTCTGCACATCACCGTGCGCGGCAAGCGCGGCGTCGGTTATTGCAAAACCATGCCCGGCGCGGTGCTGCCGTTCCAGCGCATGGTGAAACGTCACGGCTACAAGCCGACCGACCTGCTTTTCCCAACCATTCAGCGGGAGCTGTTCAACACCATCCTCGACGAACTCGGTCTAAAGAAGGATCGTGAAGGCAACGCCCGCACGACATACAGCCTTCGTCACACCTACATCAGCTTCCGTCTCATAGAGGGGGCTGACATCTATCAGGTGGCCAAGAACTGCCGCACCAGCGTTGAGATGATCGAAAAATATTACGCGTCGCACATCAAGGACATGATCGACGCCGGAGCCATCAATACCCGGAGGCCTAAAAAATGAGAATCCGGGGCAATTCATGGGATCCCGCCCACATTATGGTAGCGAACCATCCTTCCATCCTTGGCAGGTCGAAGGGTTCAGCCTAGACTGGCAATTGGATATGCGGGCGTGGCGGAATGGTAGACGCTACGGACTTAGAGCAAATTTGAGTGCTTCGGCGGGAAACCCCGAATGTAGAACTGCCCAAATTCGGGGAAACCTTTCACATGGCAATCCCGAGCCAAGCCCCTTGCGGGGAAGGTGTAGAGACTAGACGGGCAGCGCCTAAAGCCGCGTTCGCGGTTACGGCGAAGGGATAGTCCAGACCACAAACGCGCATGTTTGCGCGGCGGCGAAAGTCGTAGCTGGTAAGAAAATCCGTTGGGCTTTGCCCGTGTGGGTTCGAGTCCCACCGCCCGCACCATTCTCATCCCTTTTGATAAGCGCCTTACGGCGCGTCAGGCCAGTTTCGAGCCGGAACCGGCAATCTGGCCGTGAGCGAAGGCCTCGCCTGAACAGGCAAGGCCGGTGGCCTCTTGGGCTCCTGAACGGGAGCCGGTCATCGCAATCTCCGATGATCTATTTGTTGGAGCTCTGTGAACTCCCGCCTCATCTGGCATGCAGCTTTGGAGAGGGTATCCCGGCTTGTCTAAGGCCGCCTAGTGCTGTCCGACTCTCGAAAGGGATTTCGAGTGGATACCTCAGGTCGATTGAGCTAATCGATAACGGAACTCGGAGCATTCGCTGTAGACTCGGGAGAGCATATGTTTGGGGCAGAGCAGAGACAGGGGCCAGTTGATGTTGTGCAGGGTTGGTTCGCAGGACTTCATCCAGAAGATCAAGGTGTACTCTTGATCGCAGCAGGCATTGCATTGATTGCAGTGGTTTCTGTGCTGGGTTTTCGTCTGCGAGCGAAGCAGATTCGCCGCACTAATGAACATGGCGTGGTCGTTTACGAGAGCGAAGGCGGGGCGGTCGCAGGTGAAGCTGGGATTGGGTTGTTTAGAGGGTTTGCCAGGGTGGCTATCACTGCGGCTATAATCCTGATCGTTCTGGGGCTGGGGATAGCATCAATGGGGTGATGAGTGCGTTCTACTGTTTCTGATTCGACGGTTTGGACTCCTGAACGGGTGCCGGTCATCGCATTCTACAAGGGATATATTTGGCGCAGCTATCCGAACTTACGTCTCGTCCATCCGTGGCGCAAAGCGTGACTTAACGGGCTTGCTGGCCAGCACCGCCACCCGCGCGCTTTCATCATCCCACAATAGCCGCGTCGGCTTGCCCCGCAGGATTGTCTTGATGCCACGGCGTATCTGGACACCCGCCTTGAGTGTCTGTGCAGATTTGCCAGCGATCTCGTCTTTCGTGATCGTGCAGGAGCGAACCAAGAGCTTCACCCACCCATCATCGCCCTTGTGCAGCACTTCGGCTGCGACCAGTCGCTCGCCAATGCGCTGAGCCTTGCCTTTGCGGCGGCTGTCAAAGATGCCTTCAGTCCAGCGAATGACGTCAGCCTCGATGAAGTCTTCTGCGGGAAGCCACTTGTCCATATGATCCGTTTCTGACGGGCAGGAGGGAGTCGTCACTGCACCGTGACTGCACTCTGATTGAATCACAGACAGAAGATAATTTTGTTGCGTTTTGGACGCCCCCTTCAGGCCGGGCGCTATCGCTTACGCGACCGAACCCACCGCGCGCTTTCCGCGCGCGCACTGGCGCGGGGCGGTTTTCTCCCATTCGGGCAACGCTCCCTGGCGCATATGTGGCAGCCTTTCGGCCGCCACACCCCTTAAGTCTCAATTTTTCCGAAAAATGCGCGCATAGTCCCCGATAATTCCGCTGGCTGCCCTTTTAACCCCGCCCTAATCACCAAATTCGACCCTCTCGAAGAGGATAAGGCGCGATTATTCGGTATTTCTCTTCCTTAATCACCGAAAATTCGGTAAACTGGCTTTGAGAGGCAGTCCTAATGTCCGAATTTTCAGTCAAGGCATATCCAGAGGTGTTCGTTTCGGACACAGCCATATCGAAGGCCGTTTACGAGGCCGTCGCTCGCGGAGAACTGCGCAAACTCGGCTCGCGCCTCTACACCCGCAATCTCACGGAAGAGCCCGAACGGCTGGTTCGCCGCAACTGGTATCACCTCATCACCAGCTACTACCCCGATGCCCTCATCACCGATCGCACGGCGCTGGAAAACAAACCCGCAGAGGATGGGTCTGTCTTCCTCGTGTCGGAGAAGAGGCGGGAAGTCGAACTGCCGGGAATAACGCTCCGCCCGCGCACGGGTGCTGGTGCTATCGAAACCGACAGCCCCTTCGTCGGCGGTGCACGGCTGGCCTCCACACCCCGCGCCTATCTTGAGAATATGCGCGGCTCGCGCGCGCGCGGTGGCCGCGTTCCGCGCACACTTTCGCGCGAGGAAATAGAACAGCGCCTCGATGCGCTGGTTCGTCGCCAGGGCGAAGGCGCGCTGAACAAGCTGCGCGACGACGCCCGCGCCATCGCGCCGAAGCTGGAACTGGAAAAAGAATTTGAGGAACTGAACGACCTCATCGGCGCATTCCTCGGAACGCGAGAGGCAAAGATCGAAAGCACTGCTGGCAAGGCGCGCGCCGCTGGCCAGCCCTTCGATCCCGACCGGGTTGCGCTTTTTGAAGCGCTGTTCGCCGGGCTTCGGGAAACGATCCCGACACCGCGCCCCGCACCCGCCCGAGACAGCGAAGCCAATGCCAACCTGGCCTTCTTTGAAGCCTACTTTTCCAACTTCATCGAAGGCACGGAATTTACTGTCGGAGAGGCGCGCGAGATCGTTTTTGAGGGCGCGATCCCGACAGAACGGCCAGAAGACGCCCATGACGTTCTGGGCACATTCCGCATCGTTTCCGATACCAGCGAAATGAGTACGGTTCCCGCAACCCTCGAACAATTCGAACTGCTGCTGCGGCGCCGCCACGCGACTATCATGGAAGCGCGCCCCGACAAGAATCCGGGCATCTACAAATCCAAAGGAAATCAGGCCGGGGCAACTGTCTTCGTTGCGCCCGAGCTTGTGAACGGCACACTCGAAAAAGGGTTCGAGTTCTATCGGGCGCTCGAAGAGCCGTTCCAGAAGGCCGCGTTCATGATGATGCTGGTCAGCGAAGTTCATCCCTTCGCAGATGGAAACGGCCGCGCCGGACGCATCATGATGAACGCCGAACTCGTGGCAGGCGGTGAGGAAAGGATCATTATACCTACGGCCTACCGCACCGACTATCTCGGGGCGCTCAAGGCATTCTCAAAGAATGGCCGCACGGAACCGCTGATCCGTATGTTGGGCGCCGCGCAAGGATATACGCTGGGGATCGACTGGAGCACCTTCGAGCGCGCGCGCACGATGCTTGAGGAAACTGACGCCTTTGCAGAAGGCGAAGATGCGAAGCTCAAATTCCACAAAACCGACGCCACCGGCTAGGTCAAAAGCCCGGCGCTTTCGGCGCGCGGGGCTTCGGGCGCTGTTGCAGGCGCAGCAGTGCAGCTTCGATATTGCGTAATGTGGCGGAGATATGCGGGCAGTCCTGGGCGGATTGGCCAACCCGGCGCAGATCGCTGATGATGCGGGCGTAGAGCGCGCGCAGTTCCTGTTCGTTCAGACCGTCGAGTTCGTAGATGGCGATGAATTGCGACATGATGTTTCTCCCCGTCCCTGAACCGCGACCATCGCGGCCTTCATGTGCAGACAGAGAGCAGGGCGTTCGCCGCGCCGCACCCGGCGGAACGGAGTGGAGAAGCCGTCAGGCTTGCGGCGCAGAGGCGAATCCCCTGCGAGGATGCAGATATAGAAGGCTGCGAATGGACAAGGGGCAGGACGGGAGGGTTTAATCGCCAATTGATGGCTGTTGAGCCGGATCGACCGAAACGACTGCCATGATCGAGCACTCCATGATCCAGTCGCTGCTGCGCTCCTGATTCACGGCCTCACCGACAAGGCGAAGGCGCTTGTTCGCAATGTCGTCTTCGAGGTGACGCAGTGCCTCAACCATGTCCCGAACAAGCCGGGCGAGGTAAACGTGCTTCCCCATATGAATAAGGCGGATTCTTCGTGTGCTGACGCGCGGGATCGCCTTGGCGGGTCCCGCAAATATCCAGCTGCTGCCCTTGAAGTCGCTGCCGATAACGGCGAGAAACCAGCGGCCTGTCGGTCTGTTTTCTTCGTGCTTCATCCACGAAAGCGCCCCCCACGCCTGCCCTCGTTCTTCGACGACCTTAGCGGCTTCGCCGACCGGATGCTGCCACATGTCCCGGAGTTCCAGCGCATCTTCGACGCGGTGCCGGAAGACCCGCCGCCAGTCGGAATTCGGAAGACCGGGGAGGTTTTCGATCAGATCGGACATGCGGTGTGCGGCATCAATGATTGACCACGCATCCAGCGCCGCCTCGGCGATGTGATGATTTTCAATGGTCTCTTCGGTGCTGTCGATGAAGCATAGTTGCCGCCACAGGCGATCAATAGCGATGCCCGCCATATCTGCACTGTATCTGATGCCATCCAGAAAAATAATTTGCCGCTCTGAGACAGGCTGCGGCGGTTTCCGGAGCGGAGATTCATGGGCAACTCTGAACATGTCTGAGAATTTCGTGTTCGATCCGAACGAATACAATTCGCTTGAGGGCATAACTTGGCATACTGTCCCTGATTGATACGCGAGGAGGAGGGACTCGCCATGTCTCAGTGGGAATTACTCGTAACCGAAGGCCATGTCCGCGCCGCTCGCTGGCGCAAGGCGCTGCCGGTACTGCTCGGCGCAGCCATCGGCACGATTGTTCTAGGCGCGGTTTTGGCCAGATCACTGCCGGAGTCGCAGTCGTCCCACAGGGTTTATGATGCCAAGGCCACGTTCGCGGCAGCTCAGCGCAACGCCGTTAGCGCCTTTCTTCAGAACAATGCCGAGGCGATAGCGAACCTACCGTCACAAACCGAAGAAGCGCTGACACCTGACGACTTGCAGATGTCGCTCGTCGCTGCCCTTGAAAATCTGAACCAGAACGAAAGCCTTCCCGCCGCCGTAACCGTCGAGAACGCAGAGAATTTCTGGCAGGCCAATTGGCCTGCGAACACGATTCATGCCGTTGAAGACGGCAGAACCATTCTTGTCGGAGCTTACGTCAACGTCGCCTATCAGGTGCCGGGGTATAATGCGCCGCCCGAACTGCGGCGCAGCTTCTGGATATTCCGCAGGCCGGAAGCATCCTGGATCTGGCGCGATCGAGACGGACCCGGCTGGACATATCAGTGTCTCGCCGTTCCGGGGGCACAGCCCTGCGGCGAAAACGCCGTTGACCCGGCGGCCATCCCGAACACGATGAGCGGGCTGTTGCCGTCGCAGGCCTTCGAGGTGCAGCCATGACCGGGCTTCCTGTCCTAGCCTATGCCATCGGCGCTATCACGCTGCTGATCTTGTTGTTGATCCCCTTCACCCGCAAGATCATCTTCGCCATTCTCAACCTAATCCCGGCCTTCGCACTGTTCGTGCTGGGTTTCGCATCGCTCGCATTGTGGAAGCCGGTTGCATGGCTCTGCGCGCGCGTACCCGCGCTTGCTCGCATCATGGATCAGTTCGCGGCGGGCGTCGAACGCCTCGGAACACGAAAAGTTGGCTTGCCCGCTGGCGACCGTGAGGCCGTTGCCAGAGCCATGTGGCCGGAAAACCGTTACCCCTTCCTCTACAGCGAAGTGCCGGACGACATTCGCCGCCCCTTGTGGGAGGATGGAAAGCTGATCGGCGGACAGGACATCCCATGGATGGCCGACCGCCATTTCAGTGTTGGTATGACAAGAGCCGCAGGGCAATGCGGCCTGACCGCGACGTTGATTGCGCTTGTGGCACAGCCAGTGCTGTTCTTCCTCTGGCGCGGCGCTTCCGCTCCGCGTGAAACCGCTGCCCCTGTGCTGCTGGAGCAGTTCCCCGGCGAAGCGCCCGTCCATGTTTCGGGCTGGTCGGTCTGGCAGGATGTGGCCGCCAATTGGTTTGATGCAATAGGCGGCGGCGCGATGATGATCATCATGCTGATCATCGCCTGGCTCCTCATCGCCATCGGGATCGGTATCGCCGTCGCGGTGATGATGATCGAGCATTGGCGTAAAAGCTCTGCTGCTCCCTATGAAATCCTCTCCAAAGACGCGCATGTGCGTTGGCCATACCGCGCCGAAGCGCGGGAAATCGCGCACACCGGCTATGTGCGTCAGGTCGGACAAGCCACGGGATACTTGCAGGGGTCGCCGCTCTTCGCCGTGGGTGAGGGGACTGGCACGTTTCGTCTGCGCGGCGACCTTGCCGCGCCGGTCAAAGGGCAGACGCTCGCGCTCGACCGGGAATCGCTGTTCCAGCATGTGCTGGTCTTTGGCGGCACGGGCGACGGCAAGACCACCGCCATCCTGAAACCCCTGCTGCGGCAGGTTCTCGAACAGCCCAACTTCGGCGCTTACGTCACCGACGCCAAGGGCGTCCTGTGGCACGACGCGGAGAAGATCGCGACCGAGGCTGGACGGACTAAAGACGTGCTTCGCATCGGAACGGGCGCAGGCGATCTCGGGGTCAATGTCACTGCCAAACTCGCCCCCAGCCATATTGCCGCCGTGCTGCGCTCGGTGCTCAGCCAGATAGGAGGCGCGAGTGGCGACAGCTTCTGGCCGGATATGGCGGCCAATGTCATGCGCCACCTGCTGACCGTCGGGCGCGCCTATGGTGCCACGCCCGAGGGCGAGGCCGCAGCCAAACAGCTCAACCCCTACAGTCTGTGGTGGGCATATCAGGCAGCGTTGGACGAAAAGCGCCTGAAACCGGCCATCGAAGCGATCAACCGGGCAACCACAGCCTGCCTTGCAGACATGGATGCCGCCCACAAGGCGGGCGATACCGAGGCGCACCTGCGCCATGCCGACCGCCTCTCGCTCTTCGCTGGCGCGGACATCGCTGCCACTCTTGGCTATCTGACCGAAGTCTGGCCTGACATGGCCAAGGATACCAAGACGGGGATTGTCGCCAATATCTCGCAGCTCATGGATGGTTTTGCGGGCGCTACCGTCCTGCGGGAACGGTTCATCAGCGGGCAGGACGAGCATACCGCCAGTCTCGATGCTCCGCTGAATGGCAAGATCGCCCTCATTACCCTGAATACGCTGGACGACGGCCTGCCTGCGCGGCTTGTCGCCATCCTGCTCAAAACTGTCCTCTATCGAGAGGCGCGGCTGCGCGAGGCCGCCTTGAAGAAATCCGGCGGCAACCCGCAGGCAAACCCCTGCCTCGTCATGATGGACGAAGTTCAGGAATTGGCGACCGTTGATCCTGCGTCAGGCCTGAGCGATGCGACGTTTTGGAACGTCGCCCGTTCGACGGGTTTGGCGGGGGTATTCGCCACCCAGACCGTCGCAGCACTTACGCAGGCTATGGGCGACCGCGCCGCCGAGAACTTCATGCAACAGTCGCGCAGCAAGATATTTCTGCGCAGCGAAGATCAGGCCACGGTCTCTTATGCCTGCTGGCTGGCGGGCGAGTTCGAGCGCAACCGCGTCTTCGGCGATGGCCAGTGGGAAAGCCTGGAACAGCGTGAGCTGGTTAGCGGCTGGACGCCATTTCTGCCGCTGGGTGATGACGCAGCGCCGGAGGGCGCAGGAGGGGCGGGCGAGTATTTCAGGGCTGCTATGGGCTTCATCCGTCGTGCCAGCATCGGCACCGCCACCGCCCAGCCGACCTACGCGCCGGACATGCGTTTCGTGCCAGAGGCGACAGATCAGGCCACCCAGCTTGCGGCGCTCGGTGCCCGGCAGCAGGCGGCGTGGCGGCAGGAGGATTTGGACAGGCGCTACCGGACTGAGGGCAACGCCATGTCGCCCGCGCTTACTCCGGCTGATTTCATTGCGATGGGGCGTTGGCACGCATACGCTCATGTACAACGCGCCGGATTGGCGCGGCAGGATGTGGTGGCGCTGAAACATGACTTCGACCAGATTACTGTTTGATGTGAGCGGGCTGGACTTGGTGGACGCGATCCAAGGGATTGGATGGCGACTCGACCCTGTCAGACGAGAAGCAGAAGGCTCCGATGAGGACGTCGTTGAGATTGCAGTTCAGAACGCAGATAAGGTGGTTTTCGCGCAGGAAACGGCGGCCACTATCTCTGAAATTGCCAAAGTCGATAAAAACGAGGCGACCGCATGGGCGCTAGAGAATTTCCATATCCTTCTGGTCGCCTTGCTGCGGACAATGCTGAGCCAGAATTATAAGGGCAAGATCACTATGAATCCAAAGAGAAATCAAATTCGAGGATTTCTCAGAGTTGATATTTTGGATGATTTAAAGCAATATGAAACGATGAAGAAGAAAATAGAAAACATTGAAGGAACAGAAAGCTCCATTCGTCGTGGAACAAAGTCCGTCATGAACGACACCCTTACTCCGTTATTTACACATTTGTCCGCTGGAATTTCTAAGATTGGCAAAAAGAGCGATAAAGAATTTTCCGATATTAAAGGTATTCTAAAGGAAATAAGATCCGACCTTAAGGGTATGAGGGCGAAGTAGGCTGATATGGCGACGAGACCTCCGCCTCCGCCTCCGGGTCACGACCGGATAGGGCAAGAAGGTCTTGACTACCTGACCATTAAGGACGGCCAGCTCTATTGGCACGGCGCGAAGCTTGAGACGGAAGCCAAAATCCGCCTCTCAGCCCAACAGGGGATTGGAGCCGCTATCATCGCGGCCGCAGCAGTTGTTGGGGCACTTGCCGCCAGCGTCAGCGCCTGGGCAACACTAGCAGCGCTTGAACTTGAAGAATCCCGACACATTCAGTCGCCCGCTGAGACACCTTCCCCGCTGAAGGTTGCTGTCTTTCCGGCCTATTTTGACAGCGGCGTTTCGATCCCCAAAACAGAGTCAGGGTCAAGCCTGGCCAATGCCTTTCGAGTGTTGATGGACAACCCTCAAGCCACAGCAGTTATCCGCTCATATACCGATGGTACCGGCTCCGCCGATCTGAACGAGCGTCTCGCGGAGGCGCGAGCGGCGAACGTCCGGCAATTCCTGACCAGCCGCTCCATTGCCCCCAACCGAGTCACCTTGGCGCCGCCTGTTGCGGCAGATAGTCCATATGCCGACAATGCCACATCGGCGGGTCGCGCGCAGAACCGCAGGGTGGAGATCGAGATCGTTGCTGTCCCGCAACCGGCATCCGATCCAGCAAGCTGATCCGCCACACCCATACCAGCAGAAGTATCTTTCTGCTCCGTCGAACCGAATCGTGGTATAATGTCGCAACGCGATGCAGCACCGCTGCATCAGTCCGAGGCGCGTCAGGCCATTGGACTGACGCGCCGATTCCATGATATGATAATATCAGGTGATGCAAGCCATGCGCGGTAACACCGCGCGGCTTGGCAAGGGGTTATTTCATCCCCGTTGCATCCCCAGACCAAGGAGAGCCTTCGTGCCCTCCTGTGGAACCTCCAGAGCAGGGGACTTCCCTCCCCATGCACCCTGGACGGGTCGCTGCCATCCCGCGAAGGCGGGCATGACATCGACCTCGCCAAAGGAGATTTCATTCTCCCTTGGAACCCATGACCGCTGTTCGCCAGCGGCTTCGACCAAAGAGCCTTCGTGCCCTTTGGAAACCAGACCGGGGATTGCGAACCCCGGCCCCCCGGCAGGCATTTCAGCCTGCACCGACCAAGGCGGACCCTTGGAACCCTTCATTACAGGAGGGTGGGTGGCAAGCGGAACGGACAAGCGGCAACGGACACTGACCGTCACGGTACGCGTGACCGATGACGAGCGCCGTAACCTTGAAGAATTATCCTCCCGTGCCGGTTTGGCCATGGGCGCTTTCGTGCGGGCAGCCGCACTGAAAGACCCCGGCGTCCGCGCCCGCCGGAGGCCTCCCGTCGATCACGTCGCCATACGCCAGCTCTTGGGGGAGCTGGGTCGCGTCGGGAACAACCTCAATCAGATCGCCCGTTCCTTAAACACCGGGGAGGACATCGACCTTCCCGAGCTGCGTGAGGCGCTGGCGTCCTATCTTCCCCTGCGCGACGCGATATTCGTGGCGCTCGGCAAGGAGCCATCCGGTGATCATCAAGGGCGCAAGCCGAGCGGCACCTAACCAGCTAGGTCGCCACCTGGCTCGCACGGACACCAATGAGCGCGTCCGTATCCTGCAACTGGAATCCCCGGCGTCCTCGCCAACCGAAGCGTTCGAGGACTGGCAGACCCTCGCCGAAGGCACCCGAGGCCGAAAAGGCCTCTATCACGCCAACATTGACCCCGCTGCCAAATACCAGATGACCGAGGAGCAGTGGTTCCGTGCCGTGGACGTACTGGAGGAGGAACTTGGTTTCACCGGCCAGCCCCGCGCGGTGGTGATGCACGAAAAGAACGGGCGCGAGCACATCCATGTCGTTTGGGCGCGTACTGACATCGACACCATGACCCTCAAGAGTGATGGTCATAATTTTCTGGCACATGAGCGCGCCAGCCTCCGTTTAGAGCTGGAGTTTGGCCATGAGCACGTTCCCGGCAAACATGCGAAGCGCGACCGGGACGCCCAGCCCGACATGCCCACCGCCGAGATCCGACACGATGAATGGCAACAGGCCGAGCGGGGGGAGTTTGATCATCGCGCCCGCAAAGACGAGATCAGGAGCCTGTTTGAAGCATCGGACAGCGGTTCTGCCTTCAAGGCGGCACTGGAAGATGCAGGGTATGTGCTGGCGCGTGGCGACCGTCGCGACTTCGTGCTGCTGGATGCCGACGCCAAAGTGCATAGCCTTGGCCGCCAGCTTCCCGGCATTGGCGCAAAAGACCTGCGCGCCTTCATGGCCGACATCGACGCCGAGAGCCTTCCTACAGTAAAGGAGGCGCGCGCAGCCGTGCGAGAGGCAATCCTCGCAACCGAGCCGGTGTCCGATAAGCCAGCTCTCGACGCGCCACCACAGCACTCGGAAGGTGACCGCAAACAGATCGAGGCACTGCGCCAAGCCATCATCGAGCGCCACGGCACCGAGCTGAAAGAGCAGGAACAGCGCCATGCCCGCGAGGTCGAAACCCTGCAGGAAAACCAGCAGGCCGCAGCAGACAAGGCCATCGACACCTTCGCCCGCGAACAGGCGGCGCGCGCGATCAAGGAACGCCCGCAGGAGCCGGGCGGCGTCGAGCGGTTGTGGCGCTCAATCCGCGAGGCAGTGAACGAGGAAGCCCGCGTCCAGCGTATCGCCGATGAAGCTGCCCGCGCTGCCGATTTTGATAATCGCCGCAATGATGAAGTTCATATCATGGTGAGCGACCTTAATTCCGCCCAGCGTGTCGAAATCGACGCCCTGATTGATCGACAGGGCAGGGAGCGCGCTGCGCTGCTGGCCGAACAGGAGCGTGACCTCAAGCGCCGCGTCGAGGACGACGAACGGGCGCGCCAGCTTGTCCGCGAATACGAACAGCGCCGTCAGGAGGCCGAAGCACAGCAACGCGAAGGACCGGAGCGCGATCCCCGCGCACGCTGACGGGCTCGCGCTTCCTGCAATCAGAACCGAGCCTGCTGCTACGGCAGATTGCCCGCCTCGTGCCCACTACCGGCAAGATAGTGTCGCGTTTCATTCGCAAGGTGGCGCTTGCGACAATCCCTAAACTGGTTTCGCGCTTCATGGCGGTTGCGCGCCCGTCGCCGAAGTTCAAACCCAGCACGGACTGCGATAGCGGCAGCGAAGTGACATCCCGCTTTTTGTCGGATTCGACTGCCCCATCCGAAGGGGGTGATAGACCTGCGGATTTCGGGTCGATGTTTCTGGCGCCTCCGCTGGCGCCCCGTCCAAAACCATCGCCACGGGTTGCGCGCCGCCGCTTGCGGGCGAGATTCCGCGCCCGGAATTTCCTGCGGCCTCCATGGCTGCGCTGAACGGTGATCGTGACCGTTTTCCTCCCCCGTGTTGCCCCTTGGTTCATCGTCGGACTGTTGCCGGAGCCGTGCGCTCACGGCGATCAACAGGAAGCCTCGGCTCCCCCTGAAGGTGCCCCCAATTTTCCTGTGTGACGCCGCGCCCAGCCCCGGCCTGCCTGTCCTCATCCCTTCGGGGATCAACACAAAACAGGAGGACGAACCGATGAAACTCATCACCCAAGATCAGCGCGAGCGGATGCTCGCCAACGGAAAGGCCAACGCAGATCGCTGCGGCGGCATCGACTTCAAGCCCGTGGTCAAGCTCTTCGCGCCAGACTTCAATGCGACCTGGCTGCTGACCGAACTCGACCCGGAAAACGAAGACATGGCCTTCGGTCTCTGCGACCTCGGCGAACCCGAGCTGGGCTGGGTGTCACTGCCGGACTTGGCCGATCTGCGCGGCCCGTTCGGTTTGCCGATCGAGCGCGACCGCCACTTTGGCGGCGATTATCCGCTGTCGGTTTACGCCAGAGCGGCGCGCCGTACCGGCTGCATCGTTACCGATGACCGCTGCCTTGAGGGTGCCAAGGCTCACCTCGACGCTGAGCGTCAGGAAGCTGTGGCATGAGCTGGGAAATTCTCACCAACACCATAGCTGATGGTTGGATCAACACCTGGACAATCACCGAACCCGGCCAGCCCGAGCGCCCGCAAACCTTCACCACCCGCGAAGAGGCCGAGCAGGCTCTTGCGGATTATCTGGACGAAGGCAGACTGGCAGCCGAGGTCGGCGACATCGCAGAGGCTCCCCATCCCAACGACCACCTTGTGTCCAGGGTCGAGTACATCGAGACCGTGCAGATCGAATGGCAGGGCATTCTGATCGAGGTTCGCTACGCGCCCTATTGGCTCGGCTCGTCTGACGATGGCGACGCCTGCAGTGTCGCTCACCTCGAACTGGAGAGCCTGCGTCCCGAACGGGCTCCACTTCCCGTAACTGGAACGGGCTATCGCTCGCATTTCACTAGCTGCGCGGAGGTGGAGGCCAATGGCGGTGCCGCCAGCTTCGTCCAGCATTGGCTGGATCACGAAGCAAAATCGTCTGCTTGGAAGGCCCAGGCGGTGCCGTCGCGCCAGATGAGCCTTTTTTGATCCATACGGGGCACTGCCCTGCTCTGGCATTGTATAGCGAATGCCAGGCGCGTTCGCGCTAGAACAAGTAGGGAACATTTATCTTGTAAAGCGTCCCTTTACAGGGCACACTCTGCTCGGATGCAAGCTTCACGGCGCGAGAGAAAAATGGCTCAATCAAAAGAACCCGCCCATCCGGGCGGCTTTGTAAAGAGTGAAATCATCGCTGCGAACGGCCTTTCAATTACGGGCGCAGCGCAGGTGTTAGGTGTCACGCGTCCCGCCCTGTCGGCACTCCTAAACGAGCGAGCACACCTTTCGTCCGAAATGGCACTGCGGATAGAGAAGGTTTTCGGAATCTCGATAGAGACGCTGATGCGGATGCAGAACACCTACGACATAGCTCAAGCGCGGAAGAGAGCAGGCGAAATTGAGCTGCTACCCTTCAAAAAAACACTGGATCCGAGTATCGTAGTAATGTAGGATGGCGGGAGAACTCAGGCTTTCTCAATATTGTAAAGCCGATGAATAATGTCATCGGAGGATGGAAAAAATGGCACGCCAAAACGCACAAGCAAGGGTCGCAAATGTAGTCCCAATTCGTAAGACGAAGTCCGTTATAGAGTGCCAAGACAATCTAGAGTTCATGCGTTCTTTAAAAAAAGGCAGCATGGATTTGATCGTCACTTCCCCACCTTATAATATTGGCAAAGAGTATGAGAAGCGAACGCCGCTCGATCTCTACATTGAAAGCCAGGCCGCAACGATCGCGGAAGCAGTCCGCCTTCTTCATCCTCAAGGCTCAATATGCTGGCAAGTCGGGAATCACATTGACGACGGAGAAGTGTTTCCGCTCGACGTGATACTTTACCGGATATTCAAAGATCATGGCCTGCGATTACGGAACCGGATCATCTGGACCTTCGGGCATGGGCTACACTGCCAAAATCGTTTTTCAGGTCGCCATGAGACAATTCTTTGGTTTACCAAAGGCGATGACTACACATTCAATCTCGACCCGGTTCGTATCCCCTCAAAATACCCTGATAAGAAGCACTTTAAGGGGCCTAATAAAGGCAAGTTATCCGGCAATCCGTTGGGCAAGAATCCGTCCGACGTTTGGGATATTCCCAACGTAAAATCAAACCATGTTGAGAAAACCGATCATCCCTGCCAATTCCCTGTCGGCTTGGTTGAACGCTTGGTTCTTAGCATGACAAATCCTGGTGACAATGTGCTCGATCCTTACCTGGGCGTTGGTTCTAGCGCCGTGGCTGCTTTGAAAAACGGTCGAAATGCTTACGGTTGCGACATCACCGAGGAATACGTTGAGGTGGCGCGCGACCGCATAGCGCAGCTAGAAGCCGGGACACTCCGAACCAGAGCCATGAATCAGCCCATCTACGAGCCTCCTGTGCGAGAAGATTGATGCAATTTGCTGAAGCTTATTCCCATCACAACGGGCGCGATCAGTGGGCGCAAAGGGAACTCGACGCCTGGCTGATGGACGTGTTCCAGAAGCCAGACCTGACAGTTGGTCCTGGTTCAACGACGGCCATCCGCGATCATGTGAAAGCGGAGCTTGCCGCAGAAGGCTGGCCTTTCGATGTGAAAATTGATCAGAGCTATGATCTAACCGTCTTTGGGGTGAAGGACGATCTCTCCTTTCACCTTCAAACCGGCAATGCCAGCCGCGCTCCCTATGACCTGTTGAAGCTGCAGCATCTATGGAGCGTTCGACGGATTGAGGCCGCCGCTTTGGCGCTGCCGACGAAGCAAGCTGCGGCCAACATTGGCAGTAACATCGCCAGTTTCGAGCGCATCATGAACGAGCTGCGCTTGTTCGACCGTACAATAACAGTACCGATCTTCTTGATCGGGTTTGAATAAGAGAGGTCGCCCGCATGGCGTATACCGTAAATGTGGAACCGGCTCATATCCGCGAAGCGCAAATTACCGAGCGTGCTACGGAATCCGATAAGACTGAGCCGTTCTATGAATATCAGAGTCAGCCTTACGACTTGCCGGTCATCTTGGTGCCGTTGGGCTTGCTGATATATCGCATGGCGAACTTCCGGACGCGCACTGCCCAACAGGCTTACGCGCGCCGTGAAGGCAAGCCAGCCGATTACTTTGCATCGGGTGAGGAAAACGAAGCCGCGCAGCAGCGCCAGCACGAGTTTTTGCTGAAATATGCCAACACCGGGCGGGAAGGCTCGGTTGCGCCCATCATCGAGGTGCTCAAGGCTGAACGCCAGCGTCAACCTATTCTGATTACGCGGCGCGGCGTCGTCGTCAACGGCAACCGGCGATTGGCGGCGATGCGCAGCCTCTTCGAGGAAGACCCGAGCCTCTACCGCGAATTTGCAACCGTAAAATGCCAGCTTCTACCCACGACAGCGACCGAGAAAGATATTGTCGAAGTAGAGGTGCGCCTGCAGATGAAGCAGCGCACAGAACTCGATTATGATTGGATCAATGAGTGCATCGCCATCCGCGAGCTGCGTGACAGCGGACGACCGATGAAGGAACTCATGGCCCTCATGAACAAGAAAAAGGTCGAGATCGACGATGCGATCAACGCCCTGACCGAGGCCGACCTGTACCTTGTCGAATGGCTTAATCGCGGCGGTGACTATGAAGCGATTGAGGATGCCAAGCAGTTGTTTTTCGACATTGGCGAAAACGTGAAAGCCAAAACAGGCGACGCCCAGGAAGTCAGTCGCAGGATTGCATGGCTGCTCGCCGATCGGCGTAGCAAGCTGAAACGACGCGTATATGATTTCAAACCTATGTTTGGGAAAAAAGCTGATGAGGTGGCGGCTAAACTTGCCGAGCGCTTTGGGGTCGAACTGGACGAAAGCGGTCCATCTGATGACGGAGACGACGACGATTTTGCCGTTGATCTTGGCGGCAATACAGGGCCGACGCTCCGACCGCTGATTTCCCTCATGGACGATGCCACGCGCCGGGACGAGGTGTCAGACCAGCTCGTCGAGGTGTGCGAAGGGATCATCGAGATCGAGCGCGACAAGCGCGACGGACAGATGCCGCTCAATCTCATTCAGTCAGCAAATGGTAAGCTGTCGGAAGTCGATATGACGCGCGCCGCTCCTGGGAGCTTTGACGCGATCGGCAAACAACTCGACGCCGTTCAAGCCAACGTAGACCGCCTCCGTGGATTTCTCGAACGTCAGCGTGCCGAGACGAAATCCGGTACGGCTTGACCGATGGAAGCAGGTGCCGCCCAGGAGCCGCTGCATATCGTCGTCCGTTACGACGACCAGAACCGGCGCGGTATCTTGCTGGTCGAAGCCCCCACCGGCAACACCGTATGGGAGCGGCTGAAACAGTCGGCCTCGGTGATCGGCAGCGATGCCAGGATTACGGAGTTGGCGATCGAATTAAGCTGGCCTAGCGTTCTCGACATATTGCGCGATTATGGGACGCGCGATCAGCAACGGGCATATAATTTCAGGTTCAAACCCGAAGCCGAGGCGCAGACGCGCATCCAAGATTTTGCCGCCGCGCGAAGGAAGGTGCAGGAAGCACAAGGGAGCCTGACGCTCACCGTCACGGAAGAGGAGGTCCGCAGCCGCCTGCTAGCACTCGGCTTCAAGCGTGATCTCAAATGGTTTCAGGTGAGGGACATCCGCCACCTGCTTTCCATCCAGAATGGGGCGAATTTCTCAGTTCCGGGCGCAGGCAAAACGACTGTCGCCTTCGCCTTGCATCTACTGACAAGCCAGCCCGGCGCGCACGTCCTCGTCGTTTGTCCCAAAGCGGCTTTTCCGGCCTGGAATGAGATCGTAACCGACACGATGGATGCAAACGGCCCTGACACGGAAGCGTTTCAGGTTTTAAGCGGCACAAGCCATGCGATTGAGGCGATGCTGACCGGGGGCGGCTCGCGCTTCGTCATCAATTACGATCTACTGATTCAGCATCCCGGGATCATTGGCGCATATTTGGCGCGACAACCGGTCCATCTGATACTTGATGAGTCTCATCGCATGAAGGCTGGCGAGGCTTCGCAACGCGGAGCGCTGCTATTGAACCTCGCCCCACTTCCGATCCGCCGCGACGTGTTGAGCGGAACCCCTATGCCTCAGTCGCCTTCCGATTTGGTGTCACAGCTCAATTTTCTGTGGCCGGGGCAAGGACTGGGCTTAGAAATCAGCCGTGGGACACCCCCGCGAGAAGTTCTGGGAAGCCTATACGTCCGGACGACAAAAGAGGAATTGGGACTTCCAGCTCGGTACACCCACTTCCACCAGGTCGGTATGGGTCAAGGGCAGTTGGCACTATACAGTCTGGTGCGTAGCGAGAGCCTCCGTCAACTCAGCAAAATTAGATCTGGCGCTATTGATTTCGCGGGGGCGCGGAAATCGGTCATGCGCTTGCTACAACTTTCGTCAAACCCGTTGCTCGCCCTGCGCGCGATCACTTCGGATATCACTGGTATAAATTCCGGCCTCGTCGATCAGGTCGTCGAGGACGGCCCATCGCCAAAAATGTTGGCCGTTGCCGCCAAGGCTCGCGAACTCGCGCAACACGGGCGCAAGTCGGTGATATGGACAATCTTCACTGACACCATTGAGCAAATGCTGTTGATGCTTGCCGATCTGAATCCGGTCGCACTTTATGGGGCGGTTCCATCCGGAAACGCGTCCGATCCGGAAACGAGGGAAGGAAGGCTGCGGCGCTTTCATTTAGATGATGATTGCATGGTGATGATCGCAAATCCGGCTGCCGCCGGTGAAGGGATCAGCCTGCACACTGTCTGCCACGAAGCCCTGTATCTGGATCGGAGCTATGTCAGCACCCACTTCCTTCAATCGATTGATCGTATCCATCGCCTCGGTTTGGATCCCAATGAAATCACAAACGTCCACATTTTCCAGACGCGCGCGCCACAGGGACTCGGCTGTATCGACCACTCCGTTAGTCGGCGCTTGGCTACCAAAGTACGAGCGATGCAACAGCTTCTCGATGACCGAGATTTGCATCAAATCGCGCTCGACGAGGAAAACGCAGAAGAGCCGGTCGATTACGACGTTGATCTTCAGGATATCGTTGACTTGGTGGAGGAATTGGAAGGCCGCGCCCATTTTGACGAAGACGAGGGCGGATAGTGAACGAGGACCGCATCTTAGCGATGAGCGCTTTTGAAGCGGCCTACCTCATTCGAACCTTTCGGGAGAAGAATCCAGAGCTTAGCACGTCCGATCTTATCGCGACTGTGCGCTCAGTAAGAGCTGACTTTTACCCGCACGATTATGACGCCGGTGTAGCTATCGAGGAGCGAATACCGCCCCAGGTTGTTACCCCGCTAGAGGCCTTTTTCACAGCTGCGATTGACGTATTCATTTCAGATCGAGCGCCTGTTTGGGCACGTCTCGCGCCTGCTGGCCGGAATCACGTATTGCAAGCGATCGGCGTTAACGGTGTACAGTGCCTTCGTTCTGCGGGTCTTCTCGGCTCGGATGCGCGCGCAACCGATTGGTGGGATGCGCTGGCAACTGCCAATCGCGGTGAACGCGATGCGCGATTGCTTGCGCAGGGGCGGGAGGGTGAACGCCTTTCCCTCGCGTACGAGAGCGCTCGTTTGCAGCGGGAAGGGATACCACGTTCTCCCGTGTGGGTAGCGATTGACGATAATACTGTGGGGTATGACATACTCTCATACGCTTGGCATGACGGAAGCGAGGTCAACCGTCTGATAGAAGTGAAATCGACATCGGCGTCTCCTGCCCGCATGATCCTTTCGCGCAAGGAATGGAAAACGGCCGAACAATATGGTCCCGCCTTTGAGTTTCACCTTTGGAATCTTAGCAGCGAAATGCTGACGATATATTCGGTCGAAGAGATAAGGGCCCATATTCCCACCGATAACTGCCAAGGCAAATGGGAGAGTGTGGAAATTCGCCCTTCATAGTTGACCCATGCTGGCCGGCAGGCGCGGGAGTGAAGACCGCAGGACATCGTCTATTCGGTCCAAGTCTGCTGATCTTTGGCGTTCGCCATTACAAGAAAGGCGCTGCTGTCGATCATGGAAGGTTCGGTGAGCGCGTTCCCCTACGTAGCAGCCGCTACCTCTCGGGCCTCATTCGTGGAGCCTCTTTGGCGCAGCCGGGGCTGGCGTCAATCGCGTGCGCTTCCGCGCCTTCGGCTTGTGCAGCTTCCCCTAACGGGCGGTCTTTGACCGACATGACACCGCGCCCCCTTGGCCGCGCCTTGTTCTCCACAGAGGCCGCAACGGTTGCGGCTCAGCGCTCGAAAGGAGAACTCAAATGACCACCGAAACCACCAAAAGCCCCGCATTCATGCTCTATCGCGTCAACGGCCACGGCAAGGACGCGAACTGGACGAAGATCGGTGCGGCCTGGCCGAACCGTGATGGCAAAGGCTTCAGCATCCTCTGCGATGCTGTTCCGCTTCAAGGCCGGATCGTCATGCGGGCTTATACCCCGAAGCCGAAGACTGACGCCGAGGCTGCCGGGGGGCGTTAAGCCCCCCGGTTCGCCGGGTAACACTGCCAAGATCAGATAATTCTGGGTCGGCTATTGCGTCGGGTTGGGCAAAACATCCTCGGACGTATCTTCGTCGGTTTCGACATCTTCCCCTTCTTCCTGAACGCTGCCCGTATAGGCAGCCTTGCCCATCGCTTGCTCGATCAGGCCGAGCAGGCGCTTTTGCCGATCCGTCATGAAGGCCTCGAACTGGTCTCCCCTGAGAAGGCTGGGATCGATCAGGTGCGATTGCAGATAGCTGTCCAGCTTATCGCCGCTGATCGGCGGCGTGGAGCTGTTCCCTTTCTCCAGCTTCGCCAGATATTCGCTGGGCGCAACGCCGCCGATGATTCTGTTGGTACGGTAGGAGAGGGGAGTCTTGTTGATGATCGAGTCGAATACGGCTGGCTTGATGCCCTGCGATTTGCACCAGTCCTGCGGGAAGATGTGGTGAATATCGACGTTCTCGCCGAAAAACACCGTGTGGTTGAATTTCTGGCCTGACCTGAAATCCTCCGCGCCTTCCTTCATCAGGAGCGCGTTCACTCCCTTGTAGGCGGCAGAAAGGCGCATCCGCATGGTTTTCAGGCGGTCGGCGCGGAAGATCGTTTCGCTGACCGTAGTGGGTTCCGGACCGCCCGTGAGCCAGCCGGGCACTTCCATGAAGTCTTTGGCAATGCGCGTTTCAACCGAGGAGCCATACAGCTCTCCGAAGACGCCATTCCAATACCATTGGATCAACTTCGCCCGGTTGGCTTCATGCTCCCAGGCATCGCCAATGTCGGCGAGGATCGCCGCCAGCGGCACGATCTGCGACTGATAGGGCAGATCGAATATGCGATAAATATGGAGCATGTGCAGGAACTTCGCGGCCTGAACAAAACCGCGCTCCACCTGCGTTTCATATTTCTTGTAGGCTTCAAGCGGCAAGTCGAGGAGCGCCTGCCGGTTCCCGGAAACCGCTGGAAGTTCCTTGCCTTCTTTACCCGCCTGTTCGGCGACACGCCGCCGCTCTCGCGTGAAGAACAACGAGACCGCTTGCAGGAAGTCGGTATTGCCGACGCCTGCGAGAATACCGGCATTGGAGTCAGCAGGGCGAAGTGTATCAGCGAACCGCTGGTGACGGCCTTTTGCCGTATCGTCGCCATACCAGTCTTTGCGCAGCTCATGACCGGACGCGGCATACATTGCCGTGACCAGTTCGAAGGCATCGAGCGCCTTGCCGCCCGTATTCACCTTTTCGAACACGACGCAGACCGCTTCCTTCGAGGTCGACCGATCGAGCGCGATTACCGGCACACGATACATCTTGAAGTTTTCCAGCACCGTTTTCTTGAAGGTGCGGAATTGCTCGCGCACCTCCTTGTGCTCGTCTCCCGCCCAATGATCGTTGAAACCGTCCTGCCATGTGTCCCAATCGAACACCTGACTGACCGGGAACATCATCGCCGCATATTCATGTTTCGGCGTTGAAAGATCGAGCGCGATCTCCCGCCCGAAATCCGTGCGCTCCATCCGGTCTTCCGGCACTCCTATCACGGCCTCTTCGCGATCTACGGTGGGGTCAATCGCCTTGCCAATGTCGATATAGAACCAGCGTTTCACGCGTTTCTTTTTCGGAGTGACGGTTTCCACGACCTTGCCACGCAACGTCACCTGATAGAGCGATGTCATGCGTTGCTGACCATCGAGCAGGAGAGCTTGAGGGAGGGTTTGTCTGGCCTCCAGCGGCGCACCCTCAACAGGACGTGGCTTGAAATTGACCGGACCGCCCGTGTCGAGCGACATGAGTGCGCCTACCGGGAATGCCCTGGAAATTGAGGCAATGAGACTCTTGATCCGATCTTCGTCCCAGACCCAGCTCCGCTGGAAATCCGGCAATTGAATGATGCCCCGATGGCACTCATCCAGAAGCCGGTGAAGGTCGATAGGATTGGTCTGGAAGGTTGATCCTGCCATCTGATGTTGCCCCTCTGTATGCTTGTCCGTCTACCCGCTTTGGTCGGGGCAGGATTCGGGTCTGTCAAATCCAGCATACTATGCCGGTAGCATCCCACTTAAGACCAATTAGTTGCTGTACCCCTGTATTATGGCGTCCCCTTCGGGTCGCGCTTATGGCTTCGCCGCTGAAATCCGGAGCGGCTCCCGCTCATATATCCTAGTCCGAAGACTGGCGCCGAGGTGGCCGGGGAGCCGTTAAGCTCCCCGGCCACCCTGGACGTGGAAAGGCGCTGACTAACGTTAGGCTGCCTTGGTCGGAAACGGCACGACGTTCCCCGTGGCACCCACCTCAGGAGCGTTTTCCGCTACAAGACGGCGCATGGGAGCAATGACGAGCTGTTCCCACAGTGTGTTCGTAATTTCTTCCAATTTGTCCTTCAAATCGTCGCGCTTTTCAAACCAAGCCTCAAGATTACTGGCGACGCGACCCTTGAAGCCGGGACCGGCTCCCCACTGCGCAGCGCAGTGACCCCATATTGGAGCTTGCGATAGCGGCTCGCGGTACACTTCCATCCCAGCCCGCTGCACCGCCTCCAGAAAGGCCGTGCGCGATGCAATGGCGCTACGACCCATCTGGTCGATTGTCTTGGACGCCAATTGCAGCCCTTCGTCGCTCTTGAGAACGGCCAAATAATCCTTGAGGGAGGCGAACCAGCGCTCGCTGCGTAGCCGAGCATCCCGTGCTGCGCCAACGCCAACATGATGGATGACGTTCAACCCGGAATATTCGCCATTACGTCGCGTCGCTGCCCACAGAGTTGCCGCGTAACGGACGCTGCGGATCGTGGTCAGCGCCTCAGTGTAAGCATGCCTTTCGCGCGCGTGGAGCGTCGCGTGGGTTTGAAGAAAGGAGTTCAGCCTTTCGGCTACTTCCTCCAGCGCTGCCGTGAGAGCCTGAGCCTCATGATTCTTCATCACTTCATCCGCAGCGGCGCACAAGTCGAACAATCTGCTTTCGACCGTCGTACGCATTCGGTCCAATTGTCCAAACAGCGCCTCGCGCACGGGCGTCGGATCATCGGTCTGGACATTGAAGAAGACCATTGGCACACCCGCCAAATCCTCAGCGGCCAGTTCATTCTCCACCTGCATCTGCTTGAAGGCGTAGCCTTCCGTATCCTCCATCGCCAGTTCGCCAGCATCGTCCTTCATTGCGCGGGCTTCATCGGCACGTGGCAGGGCGAGGATCGATACTTTGCCCGTGTTGACCGGTTCCGAGTAGGTTTGCTGCATATGCTGCAACAGGGAGCGCGTCGTGATCCCTGGGGCGTCATTGAAGCGCGTACAAAACACAACCGCAGTGCGCGGGTCTTTTAGACGTAAGTCCAAATCCTCGCGAACGGCTACGTCATCGACGCCTTTGGTGTCGATGACGCTGATTTCCATCTCGCCGAAAGTGCGACCGAAGTCGGGTACAATGAGATCAATGCTGGACGGCAGCGACACGTCCGGCAAGCGACCGTTATTCACTTCACGAAAGGTCTTCATTACCCATTCCATCGGGTTTTGGCGCGTTGCGCTGTCATACCAAAGTTCGCGGTGCGTTCGCTCTGGCAGGTTCATTAATTCCAGCATTCGCGTACGAAACTCATCCTCGCTGGAGCTTGACGCGACCAGATCGGAAACCGGGTCAAAGTACGCGATTTTGCCATTTTCCATCGAGCGGCGGCGGGTCAGGCCAGACATGTTGCGAATCGCGCGGTCATGCTCGCGGCTAACGCCTGGTGTATCGGCTGATTCCTTCAATTCGCCTTTCAGCACCGCCCATCGCGCGGCGCAGAAATCTGATACCAATTCGCGCAGCTCAGCCTCCGGCATCGGCAGTAAGGAAATCCCGAATTCCGGCCCACGCTTGATATGCACCTCACAGATCGTCGTGCCGCCAGCACCCGTTTCGAGCACTGGACGATCTATCGGTTTGGACGTCAGAGAAGGCGGAACCAAGAGGTCAAACAGGAAGCTTAACCCAGTTGATTTGCCGACGCCTATCGGTCCGATGAAGGCGATGTTGTGGGTCATCTTCTGGAGATAGTTCGCGCCCTTGATAAGCGTCTCCTTGTGACGCTCGACCTGGCGGCGCAGCGGCCACGGGCGACTGTCATCCGCTAAAAATGCTTCAATATTCCCGAGTGCCTCGTCGGCGATCTCCAGGCAGGCGCGCTGTGGGTTAAAGAAGCTTGGCGGGGCGACGTGCTCCCAATCGCGGACGCAGTAATCCTTATAAGCCCGCGCATGCGGAGACCCCAGCGCGGCAAGGGCATCAAGCACCTTGTCCACTTCTGCCTGTGACGTGACCTCCCCTTTTTCGATGCGAGAAACGCGGCTCTGATCGAGACCAGCTTCCGTCGCTAAAGCTGCTTGGGTAGCCCCCAACTCGGATCTCAGGCGAGCCAGGACGGCTCCATGCGATACATTTTCAAGCTGACTGATCATTCGAATCTCCCTTTCATGCAACATGTATGACTGATTGTATGCGCATGTGTCAATACATATATGCAGCATGGTTGGATTTCGAGGGAATCTGCGTGCTGGCGTCCCCTTCGGGCTGGGCTCTATGGCTCGCGCCACCGAACCCGCTCACGCGGTTTCGTCCCGTTCGGGTGACGATCCCTGACGCGGGCAGGGCGGCATTGGCCGCCCTGTGTCGAGCGCCGCCAGCGGCGCGGTTTTCATCAATTCGAGGAAGAAAGAGGCGCTGCCTCTCTCTCCCTGCAAGGTGCCGCTTTGGAGCCGTGGCTCGCTGCGCTGCGCCCGCACCACCCCCTGCACCGGACCTTGCTCCCTCTCTCTCCGCCCCTCGCCGGGTCGGCAGGGGTCATGCGCGGCGCATGACCCGCTGCGCGGATCAGAAGGAGGAAGGCACCATGAACAAACCCACATTCACCGACCCACATATCCGCATCACCAACCGAATCCTCACCGAACTGGAAGAGGGAACCCGCCCTTGGCTGAAACCGTGGAGCGGGGGAGATATGGCCGCATCCCGAGGCGTCCGGCCATTAAGGGCGACCGGAGAACCCTATCGCGGAATCAATGTCCTCTTGCTTTGGCTTGAGGCCGAGGCCGCCGGTTATGCGTCACCCTCCTGGATGACCTACCGGCAGGCGCAGGCCTTGGGCGCACATGTTCGCAAAGGCGAGAACGGCGCGACCGTGGTTTACTACGGCGAGAGCAGAAAGGCCGTGCAGGACGAGGCGACCGGAGAGGACAAGGAACGGGGCTTCCGTTTCCTGAAAACCTACACCGTGTTCAATGTGGCGCAGATCGAAGGCTTGCCTGATCGCTTCCACGCTATCCCGGAGCCATTGCCGGAGCTGAAGCGCATCGAGGCCGCAGAGGCGTTCTTTGAGCGCATCCCGGCGACCGTCCACCACGGCGGCGACCGTGCCTATTATGCGCCCGGAGCCGACCGGATTCAGTTGCCGCCCTTCGCGGCTTTCCACGACGCCCACGGCTATTACGCCACCCGAGGCCATGAAACTGTCCACTGGACGAGCCACAAGTCACGGCTTGATCGCTCATTCGGGCGCGAGCGCTGGGGAGACGCTGGCTATGCCCGCGAAGAACTGGTCGCCGAGCTGGGCGCGGCCTTCCTCGCAGCTGACCTTGGCCTCTGTATTGAACCGAGGCCGGATCATGCCAGCTACATCGCAAGCTGGATTAGGGTCTTGCAGAACGACACCCGCGCCATAGTGCAGGCCGCTGCCCACGCTGAAAAGGCCGTGGCCTACCTCCATAGCGCTGCCGCGATGGCGGAGGCCGCGTGAGCGCACCGCTGATCGAAGCCGCCCCGGCCATGGCCGGGGCGGTAAGTGCCTGTTTACGAAGGGCAAAAGGAGGCAGAAAGGGAAGATTGGGATAGAAGTCAGACGCATCCGATTTTGGATTTACTTCGCCTGAAACCCATGGAAATATGCCTTGTACCAGCCGCAATGCGTTTAGCACAAAGGCTAGCACAAAATCACAAACCGCCCTGAATTAGCCTGATAATTCAGCAACTTAGCCTAGACCCTATCAGACTTAAAATCCCCCGGGCATTGCCCGTGTGGGTTCGAGTCCCACCACCCGCACCAGACCTGCGTAATGGCAAGCAGAATTCCCTAACGCTGCATTAGTCATACCCTCGCTAGCGCTTGCTAACCCTTTCGGAGCAATAGGCTGAAGCAAGCCGTAACCGGCGCAGGGGTCCGATGCGATGAATCTACAGCTGCCCGAGATGGAAGGGGCAAACGGACAGCCGGTCGCGATCGACGATCGCGCCGCGCCGCGCTTCACCTTGCTGATCCGTCCAGGCAAGCTGCATGTCGGCGAGGCCCAGTATCTTTGCGTGATTCGCGATATCTCCGCGACGGGCGTGAGCATCAGGCTGTTCCACCCGATCGATTGGCGCGGCCCGGTGGTGCTCGAGCTGCAAACCGGCGACTGCTACCCGGTCGAGCAAGTGTGGGATCGCGGGGCGGAGGCCGGATTCCGCTTCTTCGATCCGATCGAGGTCGACAGCGTGATCGGCCATTGCAGCCACTATCCGAAACGCGATCTGCGTTTCGAAATCCGCCTGCCGGTCGTCATCCAGGCGCAGGGACAGGCGTTCCCTGCAAGTGTCGCCAACCTTTCACGCCAGGGTGCCTTGGTCGAGAGCGACGACATGTTCGCGATCGGGCAGGCTGTGATGCTCCAAGCGAAAGGCCTGTCGACGATCGAGGCACGTATCCGCTGGCGCAAGGCCAAGGCATACGGCCTGGTATTCGATACGACCTTCTCGCTGCAGCAACTCGCACTCGCACTCCAGCGATTCCAGCATGTCGCGCAACCGCCCAATCTCCCCTCCATGCGGATGTCCGGCACCGCTGCCGAACGGGATTAACCTTCTCCTAACCATTCCCTTTTACCTCCGGCTCAGAACTTTCGAACGGGGATCAATTCATGGGCAATGCACGGGAACTCGAAGTCGATGTGGCGATCATCGGCGCCGGTCCTGCCGGGCTGACTGCGGGTTACCTGCTGACCAAGGCAGGCAAGACGGTCGCGATCATCGAGAAGGACGAGACCTATGTCGGCGGGATCAGCCGCACGGTCGAGCACGATGGATATCGCTTCGACATCGGCGGGCACCGGTTTTTCTCGAAAAGCGCAGCAGTGGTCGACCTGTGGAACGAGATCCTGCCCGACGATTTCATCCAGCGCCCGCGAATGAGCCGCATCTATTACGAAGGCAAATTCTACAGCTACCCGCTGCGTGCCTTCGAAGCCCTGTGGAACCTCGGCATCCTGCGCTCGACCACCTGCATGGTGAGCTACGGCTGGGCCAAGCTGTTCCCTAACCGCAACGTAAAGAGCTTCGAGGACTGGACCAGCAACCAGTTCGGCAAGAAGCTCTATTCGATCTTCTTCAAGACCTACACCGAGAAGGTGTGGGGCATGCCGTGCAACGAAATGAGCGCCGACTGGGCCGCGCAGCGGATCAAGGGTCTCAGCCTGTGGGGCGCGGTAACCGACGGGCTCAAGCGCAGCCTCGGCCTCAACAAGAAGCCCAACGACGGACAGGCGGTCAAGACGCTGCTCGAAACCTTCCGCTACCCGCGCCTCGGCCCGGGGATGATGTGGGAAGCCGCGCGCGACAAGATCGTGGCCAGCGGCAAGGGCCAGGTGATCATGGGCCACGGACTCGAACAGCTCGCATCGGACGGCAAGGGCGGCTGGCGCATGAGCGCGGTCGGCAAGGACGGCAGCAAGCTGATCGTCCGCGCGGCGCACGCGATAAGCTCCGCCCCGATGCGCGAACTGGCCGCGCGCCTGCACCCGCTGCCCGATACGACGTGGAACGCCTCGAAGCTGAAATACCGCGACTTCCTCACCGTCGCGCTGATGGTCGAGGGCGAGGATCTGTTCCCCGACAACTGGATCTATATCCACGACAGCAAGGTGAAGGTCGGCCGCGTGCAGAACTTCCGCAGCTGGTCGCCCGAGATGATCCCCGATCCCGACATGGCATGCGTCGGCCTCGAATACTTCTGCTTCGAAGGCGACGGGCTGTGGTCGATGGACGACGGCGACCTCGTCAAGCTGGCGACCGACGAAATGGAAATTCTCGGGCTGGTCGACCGCAGCAAGGTCAAATCGGGTGCGGTGGTGCGGCAGGAAAAGGCCTATCCGGTCTATGACGAGGATTATGCGGCCAATGTCGAGGCGATGCGCTGCGAACTGGAGGAAAAACACCCTTCGCTGCACCTCGTGGGCCGCAACGGCATGCACCGCTACAACAATCAGGATCACGCGATGATGACCGCGATGCTGACGGTCGAGAACATCCTCGCCGGGGAGCGCATCTACGACACCTGGTGCGTCAACGAGGATGCCGAATATCACGAAGCCGGCGACGAGGGCGCGGAAAAGGCGCTGCCGGCACGCGAGACGATCACCCCCGATCAGGCCGCCGCACTCGGCTCGGTGCGCGAGGTGCCCGGACGCATCAAGCCGGACGAAGGCCGCAAAGTCGCTTAAGTCGGACATTGGGGGAACGAACAAATGAGCGAGGTCCTCAACCGGCTGCAACAGCTTCGCTTGCTGCGCTATGGCATCGCCAGCGTGGTGGCACTGGCTATCGACATGGGGACCTTCCTCGCGTTTCTCGCACTTGCCATTCCTCCGGCCCCGGCGTCGGCCCTCTCATATTCGATCGGGATCGTGACCCACTGGCTCATTTCGAGCCGCGCGGTGTTCACCGAAACGGTTGCGCAGCGCGGCCCGCAGAGAACCCGGCAAAAAGCGCTCTTCGTCGGATCGGCGCTGGTCGGCCTAACGATTACCACGCTGATCGTCGGTGTGAGCGATCTGGCCGGAGCCGACCCGCGTTACGCCAAGCTTGCCGCGATCGTAGTCAGCTTCGCCGCGACCTGGCTGCTGCGCAGCCGGGTCGTGTTTCGCGCCGCTGCCTGAGATGGACAGCGATAGGCGTCTGCGCGGCCATGAGCGCCCCAACCGGCGCATCCTCTTGGTATGGCTGGCGCTCAGCGCGCTGATCCTGCTCGCTGCGATGCAGCGAATTATGCAGGGCCAGTTCCCCGATCCCGACGACGCGCTGCGGCTGGTGCAGGTGCGCGACCTGCTGGCGGGGCAGAACTGGTTCGACACTACGCAATACCGGATCGACCCACCCGGTGGCTCGCCGATGCATTGGTCGCGGCTGGTGGACATTCCGCTGGTGCTCGTAATCGGCTTGCTCACGCCCTTGTTCGGCCAGTCAACCGCAGAGCAGGTCGCCCTCATTGCCGTTCCGCTGCTGACCTTCGGAGTCGCGCTGTGGTGCATCGGCCGGTTGGCGTGGCGTCTGTTCGACAAGCAGGTCGCAACCTATGCCATGCTGGTCTGCGGCTTCATGCCGGCGCTGCTGTTCCAGTTCCAGCCGCTGCGGATCGATCATCACGGGTGGCAGATCGCCAGCGTCTGTGCGGCGCTCTGGGCGCTCGCCTTGCGCAAGCCCCACCACGGCGGTGCCGTTGCGGGGATCGCGATGGCGGTGGGGCTATCGATCTCGATCGAAATCCTGCCGATGGCGGCCACCTTTGCCGCCGTGCTGTTCGTTCGCTGGCTGCGCGATCACCACGCACGCTGGTGGCTGGTCGCCTACCTCCAGGCGCTGGCCATCGGGCTTGGTGCCATCTTCCTGCTGACTCGGGGTTTGCGCGATCTGGCGCAACACTGCGACGCGATCTCGCCCGCGCATATCGGGTTTTTCCTCGTCGTCGCGCTGGGAGTCGGCGCGATCGGGTGGCGCAGCCGCGCAACAAGCCTTGCGCTGATCGCCCTGCTGGGCCTTGCGGGGGCAGCCGGGATCGGATTCTTCGCGCTCTCTTCGCCCGATTGCGTCGCGACGCCGTTCGGATCGCTCGATCCGCTGGTGAAGGACTATTGGTACGTTTACGTCATGGAGGGTCAGCCCTACTGGCGGCAGCAACAGGCGCAGGCTGTGCCAGTGCTCGTCCAGCTGCTCGTCGCTCTTGCCGCCGCACTGGCATTACGCGCCCGCTCGAAGGACTGGCTGCGCAACTGGTGGACCGATTATGCGCTGCTGCTGGCCGGTGCCCTGCTGCTTGCGCTGTTCGTCTGGCGCTCGGCAGCCTTCGCCTCGGCACTGGCAGCGATCCCCCTCGGCTGGTTGCTGGCGGGACTGCTGACGCGCTTGCGCCATGCGCAGGGAGCCGGTGGCAAGGTCGGCGCGATTGCGCTTATCGTGCTGCTGCTCGCCCCTTCCACGCCGTTGTTTCTCCAGCGCAAGCTGATACCGCTGGAAGACGAAGCGCAAGTGACCCATGTCGAGGAATCGGGCTGCGCGATCCGCGAGCAGGCGGCGAAACTCGACGCGCTTGCTCCGGCAACCCTCTTCGCGCCGCTCGACATCGGCCCGGCGATTCTGGTCAAAAGCCGCCATGCGGTAGTCGCGACCGGACATCACCGGGCGGAAACGGCGATGCACGATGTCATCGCAGCCTTCACCAGCGACCCGGACGAGGCGCGCCAGATCGTCAAGCGTCACGGCGGCGACTACATCGTAATGTGCAGCGACCTGGTCGAGCCGCGGCTCTATGCCTCGGCCAACCCACAAGGGCTGATGGCCCGCCTTCTCGCCGGAAACACGCCGGGCTGGCTCGAACCCGTCGCATTCGACGGCCCGGCGGAATTTCGTATCTGGAAAGTTCGGAAAGAACCCGGCGCTAAGCCGGAATAAACTTCATCGCTCCGCCGTTCATGCAGTAGCGCTTGCCGGTGGGGCGCGGCCCGTCGTTGAACACGTGTCCAAGGTGCCCGCCGCAATCGGCGCACAGCACTTCGGTGCGCGGATAGCCGAGCTTGTGGTCGGTGTCGGTCGCGATCGCGCCGGGCAGCGGCTTCCAGAAACTCGGCCAGCCTGTGCCGCTGTCGAACTTGGTATCGGACGCATAAAGCCGGTTTGCACAACCCGCACAAACGAAGGTGCCCTTGCGCTTTTCCTTGTCGAGCGGCGAGCTGTAGGGCCGCTCGGTCCCCGCTTCGCGCAGTATCCAGTACTGGTTGCCCGTCAGCCGCTTCTTCCACTCGGCATTGCTGCGGGTGACCGGCCAGCTCTTCGCCTCGGCGGGCGAGCTACCGCACGCCGCGAGGGCGGAAGCGGCGGCGCCTGCGCCTAGCCAGCCGAGCAGTGTGCGGCGATTGTGCGTCAGTCGGTGGTTCATCCCGGGATCCTTTCGCGCGTCTTGGCTATCATCCCATATACGGATGCGCGGTGCAAAAGGTTGCATTCCCCGAAGGATCAGAACTCGGTAATTTCGACCTCGAGCTTGCGGAAGCCGTGGACGAAATTCGCACGCACGCGCTCGATATCTCCCGCGACATGCACCCGCATCCGGCGCTTGTGCAGTTCCTCCAGCAGCACGCGCAGCTGCAATTCGGCCAGCCGCGCGCCGACACAGCGGTGGATGCCGTAACCGAAGGCGATGTGGCGGCGGGCGTTCTCGCGGGTGATGTCGAGCTTGTCGGGGTTTTCGAACACTTCCTCGTCGCGATTGGCGGAAAGATACCACAGCACGACCTTGTCGCCCTGTTTGATCTGCTGACCGAACACTTCGGTGTCCTCGGTGCAGGTGCGGCGCATATGCGCCAGCGGGGTCTGCATGCGGAGGATTTCCTGCACCGCATTGGGGATCAGTTCGGGCTTTTGTTCGAACAGCTTGCGCTGGTCGGGGTTCTTGTCGAGCTGGTAGATGATCCCGCTCATCGAGTTGCGGGTGGTGTCGTTGCCGCCGACGATCAGCAGCACCAGATTGCCCATGAATTCCTCGGGCCGCATCTGGTTCATCGCTTCGGAATGAAGCATCATCGAGATGAGATCGTCGCCCGGTTCCTTGTCGTGCGTGCGTTCGACCCACAGCGACTGGAAATAGGCCCCCATTTCGTGGAGGAAGCCCCAACGCATCTCGTCGAGTTCGCGCACCGTGGCGAGCTCGGTATCGCCCGACCAGTCGGACCAGAAGGTCAGCAGCCGGCGGTCTTCCCACGGGAATCCAAACAGCAGCGCCAGCATCCCGGTGGTCAGTTCGATGGAGACGGTATCGACCCAGTCGAACACTTTTCCGCGCGGCAGGGAATCGAGCAACTCGCCGGTGCGCTGGCGGATTTCGCCTTCCATCACAGCCATGCCGCTGGGGGTGAACTTGGGCGCGACGGTGCGGCGCTGCCCGGTGTGCTGCGGGCGGTCCATCGCGATGAACATCGGCAGTTCGCGGCGGTCGAATCCGCTGCTGGCGATTTCCTCTTCGGACAAGCGGTTGAGGATGGTGATCCCGCCGTATTCCCAGCTGGAGGAGAAGGTTTCCGGCAGCGCCTCGATATGCTGGATCGCCTTGTGCCCAACCACCGCCCAGTATGGGCCGAACGGGCTCTCGGGAATGTAATGCAGCGGCCCGGCTTCGCGCATCTCGCGGAAGATCGGGTGCCACGTATTGTCCGCATAGATGTCGCTGCGACTGACATCCCACTTGTGGGTATGGACGAGCCGCTGCTCGGGATGCTCGGCGAAATGCTTCTTGAGCGCTTCATGCGCGCTCGGCTCGCTGCGGCATACAGGGCGCTCTGGGGCAATCGTGGCCATTCATTCTCTCCTCTGCCGCTCCCGCTTTGGCCGGGGAGTCAACGGGCAGCATCCTGCCCTTACTTACCGCAATGTCAATAGTGGGTTGCGATTTGCGACCGATCTTCAGGCGGCGGGATCGGCCGCGCGCTTGCGCCAGAAACCGCGCTTGCCGCTGCGCGCGCCGCGCGGGCCGGATTGCATCACCCGGCGGCGGAACAGCGTCGCGCCCGCCTTGACCAGCACCGCTACCGCCAGCGCCTGCCACGCGATTGCCAGTGCGTGCGGCCACAGGCTTTCGCTCTGCGCGGCGCGCGCGAGCATCGCGAAGGGCGAACTGAACGGGAAGATCGCCGCCGCCAGCTCGATCGTCGATCCGGGATTGGCCATCGCATAGCTGGCGAAAAAGAACACCAGCAGCTGCATCATGGTAACCGGCATCGACAGCGTCTGCACCTCGCGCACGGTTGCCGCCATCGAACCGATCGAGAGGAACAGCGAACCGAGGATCAGGTACCCCATGGCGAAATAGATCACCGCGAAGGCGAAGAACATCGGCCAGCCGACGGCCGGCGCGGCGAAGCTCGCCATGTCCCAGCCGCTGCCGAGATAGATCAGGACACCTACCGTGCCCCATACCGCTATGCCGACGAAAGACACCGCGAGCATCGCGAACAGCTTGCCGAGGAACACCGCGTCCATCGGGATTGCGGCGGCGAGCACTTCGATGATCTTGTTGCCCTTTTCTTCGACCAGGTTCGACAGCACCATCCCGCCGAGCAGCATGGTGAGCAGGAACAGCAGCATCTGCCCCGCTTGCGCGGTCTGCACCCGGTTGCGCTTGACGTCGGCGGCGCTGGTGACGACCTCCTGCGTTGCCACCTCGGGAAAGCTGCTGGGAGAGGTGCCGCCCGCGGTCGCCGCGACCAGGCCCACCGCGCCGCGAAAGCGCTCCATCTGGTCGCTCGGCGCGGTCAGCACCGGCGCTTCGGGTGTGCCGCTGACGATCGCGGCATAGTTGCCGCGCCGTTCGCGCAGGATGGCTTCGGGCGCGTCTGTCGCAACTTTGCCGGCAAGGGGGACCAGCGGCGGGATCGCGACCCCCGCATCCTCGCGAAGCATTGTCGCAGCATCGATCATCGCCGCGCTTTGCGCTGCGTCCATCTGCACGCCGATCTCGATCGCCGCCGCCTGTTGCTGGACCTTGCTGCCGATCCCGCCGGCGAGCCCCCCGACCACGATCGGGAACAGCGGCCCGAGCAGGAAGAAGATGAACGCTCGGCTGAACAGGATGGCGAGGAAATCGCGCCGCGCGACGACCCAGGCGGCTTGCAGCGTGGTGAGCCGCGCGGTGGCGGTGGTATTGCTCATCGGTTGGCCTCCGCAGCATTGTCGGCTTCGAGCGCGCGTGCCGCCGCTTCGCCCGCGATATGGACGAAGGCATCGTGCAGCCCGGCGCGCTCGATCGACAGCGAGAGGATGCCCGCCTCGCCGTCGATCAGGGCCTTGAGGAGGCTCTCGATCCCCGCCTCGGGGAGCGAGAAGTGGAAGAAATCGCCTTCGCGCCGTGCGTCTTGCGGCAGGGCGGCAAGCCATGCGCCCTCGCGCGCGCGGGTTTCCAGCCGGACCTGCGCCGGTATCCGATCGCGCGCCGCCTCGACGCTGCCGGCATAGGGCACCTTGCCCCCGGCGATGATCGCCACGCCTTCGCACAGTCGCTCGGCGTGGTGGATCACATGGGTCGAGAAGATCACCGTGGTGCCGCCTTCGGCAAGCTCGCGGATCATCCGTTCGAGCTTGCCCTGGTTGATCGCGTCGAGCCCGCTGAACGGCTCGTCGAGCACCACCAGTCTGGGGCGGTGGACCAGCGTGCCGAGCAGCTGGACGGTCTGCGCCTGTCCTTTCGACATTGCGCGGATCTGCCGTTCGATCGCGAAGCCCATGCCGTGGTTCTCGAGCAATTCGGCCCCGCGCCTGCGCCCTTCGTCGAGCGGCAGGCCACGCAGCGCGCCCATGAAAGCGATCGCCTCGACCCCTTTCATCGCGGGATACAGCCCGCGCTCCTCGGGCAGGTAGCCGATCAGCTTGGCGATCTCGTGCGGCCGGTCGTGCCCGAACACCCGGCGCACGCCCGCGTCGGGATCGATGATGCCGAGCAGCATGCGCAAGGTGGTGGTCTTGCCCGCGCCATTCGGCCCAAGGATGCCGTAGATCGCGCCTTCGCGCACCGAGATGTCGACCCCGTCGACCGCCAGCGTGCCGCCGAAGCGCTTGACCAGCCCCCTCGCCTCGATGGCGAGCGGGTGGGCAGTATCCTCCGCGATGTCGGCGTCCACCCGGTTGTCCTTCGTCGATCTATCGCTTAGCGGCATGTCCATCCGCGCCGCCTAGCTTGTGCGTGTGAACGGGAGGTGCCGCAAACGTGGTTAACGCGCCGGTCATAGACGCGCTTAAGCATGATCTGAAAGCAGAAGCTGCGCGGCTCGGTTTCGCGTCGGTCGGCTTTGCGCCCGCGTCGGACGACCCCGAACAGGTGAGGCGCCTGCGCGATTGGCTCGAGGCAGGCAACCATGGCACGATGCAATGGATTGAGGACCGCGCCGAGGTGCGGCAGGGCCCGCAGTCGATGTGGCCCGAGGCGCGCAGCGTGATCGCGCTCGGCATGAGCTATGCGCCCGAGATCGACCCGTTGGCGCTGGAAGGCGAGCCGGAGAAGGCACGCATCTCGGTCTATGCGCAGGGCCGCGATTATCACGACGTGGTCAAGAAAGCGCTCAAGGCGCTGGCGCGGTGGCTGGTGGCCGAAGCGAGCAAGCGAGGGCTGGGCGAGCCCGCGCTCAAGGTTTTCGTCGATACCGCACCGGTGATGGAAAAGCCGCTCGGGCAGTCGGCCGGTCTGGGATGGCAGGGCAAGCATTCGAACCTCGTCAGCCGCGAGCACGGCAGCTGGCTGTTTCTTGGCGCGATCTACTGCACCCTCGAATTCGCGCCCGACGCTCCGCACGAAGACCGCTGCGGATCGTGCAATGCGTGCCAGCTCGCCTGCCCGACCGACGCCTTTCCGCAACCCTATGTGGTCGACGCGAGGCGGTGCATTTCCTACCTCACGATCGAGCATAAGGGGCCGATCCCGGAGGAATTCCGCGCCGCGATGGGCAACCGCATCTATGGCTGCGACGATTGCCTCGCGGTGTGCCCGTGGAACAAGTTCGCCGAGGCTTCGGCGCGGAACAAGGCCTTCGCGCCGCGCGAGGACCTGGTTGCGCCGCCGCTGGCCGAACTGCTGGCGCTCGACGATGCTGCGTTCCGGGCGAAATTCGCCGGCTCGCCGATCAAGCGCATCGGGCGCGACCGGTTCGTGCGCAATTGCCTGATCGCGGCGGGGAATAGCGGATCGGCGGATCTGCTGCCGCAGGTCACCGCGCTCTGCGACGATCCTGATCCGGTCGTGGCCGAAGCGGCGCAGTGGGCACGCGAAAGGCTTACAACAGTTCCTTGAGCGGGATCTCCGGATCGGCCAGCGCGTCGCGGTCGGGATAGGCGCGCGCTTCGACCAACTTGCGGCCCTGCACATAATCCTTCGTGTTGTTGACGCAATCGAGCGCGATCACCCGGCCTTCCTTCAGATAGACGACCGAGAACTTGCGCTCCGCCGGATCGCCGCGGACCAGCGTCTCGTCGTAATCGACCGACAGACCGGCGGTCTGGAGCTTGAGGTCATACTGGTTGGACCAGAACCAAGGAAAGGCGCGATAGGGCTGCGGATCGCCGCAGATTGCCTTGGCGGCGGTGGTCGCCATGTCGTTGGCATTCTGGACCGATTCGACGCGCAGAACCGCCCCGTCCGCCCATTCGTTGGCATGCGCGGCGCAGTCGCCAATGGCATAAACATCGTCGAGCACGGTGCGGCAATATTCGTCGACATCGACTCCGTTCGACCCGCTTGCCCCGGCGGCGATCAGCGGCCCGATCGCCGGAACGATGCCGATCCCGACCACCACGAGGTCTGCCGGGATCGTTTCGCCCGCTGCGGTGGTCACGCCGGTTACGGTGGTGCCGTCCCCCTCGATCGCCTCGACCAGCGTTTCGAGCCGCACGTCGACACCCTGCCGCCGGTGCTCTTCGAGATAGAATTGCGACAGCTCCGGCCCTGCGACCCGGGCGAGCAGGCGCGGCAGCGCTTCCAGCAGCACCACCTCGCGGCCCAGCTTACGCAGCACCGCCGCTGCCTCGAGCCCGATGTATCCTCCGCCGACCACCACGATTGTCTGCGCCCCGGCGTCCAGCTCGGCCTGCATCCGGTCGACGTCGGCTCGCGTGCGCACGGTGTGGATGCCCGCCAGATCAGCGCCCGAGCACGACAGTCGCCGCGCATCGCCGCCCGCCGCCCAGATCAGCTTGCGGTATGAGACCTTGCTGTCGTCACCCAGGGTGACCATGTGCCCTAGCGGATCGATCTCGCGCACATTGGTGCCGAGCCGCAGAGTCACATCCTTGTCAGCCCAGAACTCTTCCGGACGGATTCGGATTCGCTCGAACGCCTTTTCCCGCGCGAGATATTCCTTCGACAGGGGCGGCCGTTCGTAGGGTACTTCGGGTTCGCGGCCGATCATCGCGATCGAGCCTTCGAACCCGTTCTGCCTCAGCGCGATGGCGGCCTGCGCGCCGCCATGGCCTGCGCCCACGATGATGACGTCGAAATGCTCCATCCGCGCTCGATTGGCACAATTCGGGCGCGGGTCAAGCCGCTCGGGGCGAGGCGGGCCTTGCTACCGGCCGAGCAGATTGCGCGCCTGGCTGGCGATTTGCGCGAGCATGGCGGGCGATACTTGTGCCTGCGTCTGCGCGCGCCCGATCATTCTGCGGAACTGGTCGATCGCGGCGGAATGCTCTTCCGCCCAGCCAGCCACCGCGCCGAGCGGATCGGTTTTCGCCCCCTTGCGCCGCGACAGCCGGCGCAGGAAGTCGAGCCGCATCTGCTGGAAATCGCGCGAGAGCCCTGCCACCAGCAGGCGTTCCCACACGTCCGACGGATTCATCAGCGCCGAGGTGCTCTGCGCCCAATCGAGTCCGAGCCGCTGGCCGAGATCGGTGAAGGCCGCCGTCAGTGCGCGGGCATCGATTTCGGCCATGCCTGCCAACGAGGCGAGCCCCACGGTGCCGTCGAGATCGTAGAGCAAGGCAACCCGGGCCGCGAGCCTTTCGGGCGCGCCCAAGGCGACGAACTCGCCCACCAGACGGTCCGACTGCTGGCGCGATGCCGCGGTCAGCAGTTCCTCTGTCTCGGTCGACAGCTGGCCAACGCCCTTCGACAACGCGGCGATGATGGCGCTCGGCAGGGTAACGCTCGCGCCGGCCCTGATGAGATCCGCCATATGGCTGCGCAGCGCGCCCGCCGCGTGGCGAAACAGTAGAAGCCGCGCCTCTTCGGGCATCTTCGCCGTCTCGATCTCCGCCCACAGCGCGTCCATCCCGAACAGCTCCCGGGCCGAGACGAAAGCGGCGCAGATATCCGCCAGGCCGACGCCTTCTTCCTCCGACAGTTCGAAGGGATGGATGATGCCCATCCGGTTGACGATCAGATTGGCCAGCTTGGTCGCGATGATCTCGCGGCGCAGCTGGTGGCTCTCGATCTGCTGGCGGAACCCCTTGCGCATCGGCGCGGGGAAATAGTCGATCAGCATCCCGCTCAGGCTGGCATCGTCGGGCAGCGTCGTCTTCTCGATAGCTTCCTGCAGGACGAGCTTGGTCGAGGACAGCAGCACGGCCAGCTCGGGGCGGGTGAGTCCGATGCCTTCTGCGGCGCGGCGCGACAGGACATCGCTCGCGGCCAGGCCTTCGGTCCGGCGATCGAGCGCGCCGCGACCTTCCAGCGATTCGATCAGATGGAGCTGCGCGGCAACCGCAGGCGCACGCCCGGCCTCGGCGATCGACAACGCGAGCGCCTGCAACCGGTTGTCCTCCAGCACCAGATGCGCGACCTCGTCGGTCATTTCGACCAGCAGCGCGTTGCGCTTCTTGAGCGATAGCTTGTCGCTCCGCATCGCGGCGGCGAGCGCGATCTTGATGTTGACCTCGTTGTCCGAGCAATCGACCCCGGCCGAATTGTCGATGAAGTCGGTGTTGATCCGACCGCCGTGGAGCGCGAATTCGATCCGGGCCGCCTGCGTCACGCCCAGATTGGCGCCTTCGCCGATCACCTTGGCGCGCACCTCGTTCGCATCGATCCGCAGCGGGTCGTTGGCCGGGTCGCCGACCTGCACGTTGTTCTCGTGGCTGGCCTTCAGATAGGTGCCGATGCCGCCGAACCAGATCAGGTCTACCGGCGCGCGCAGGATCGCGGAAATCAGTGCATCGGGTTCGAGCTCCTTGTCCTCGATTCCCAGCAGCTTGCGCACCTTGGCCGAAATCGGAATCCGCTTGAGCGTGCGCGAATAGACCCCGCCGCCCTTCGAAATCAGCGTCGGATCGTAATCCTCCCAACTCGACCGCGGGAGGTCGAACATCCGCTGGCGCTCCTTCCAGCTCGCCGCCGGATCGGGATCGGGATCGAGGAAGATGTGCCGGTGATCGAACGCCGCCTTGAGGCGGATCGCCTTCGACAGCAGCATGCCGTTGCCGAACACGTCGCCCGACATGTCGCCGCAGCCGACCACGTCGACCGGATCGTTTTGCACGTCGAGGCCCATTTCGAGGAAATGGCGCTGGACCGAAACCCACGCCCCCTTGGCGGTGATCCCCATCGCCTTGTGGTCGTAGCCGTAGGAGCCGCCGCTGGCGAAGGCATCGTCGAGCCAGAAATCGCGGCTCTGCGCGATGCCGTTGGCGACATCGGAGAATTTGGCTGTGCCCTTGTCGGCGGCGACCACGAAATAGGGGTCTTCGCCATCATAGATGACGACGGCTTCGGGATGCACGACCTTCCCGTCGATGATGTTGTCGGTCACCGACAGCAAGGTGCGGATAAACACCTCGTAGCTGGCCTGACCCTCTGCCGCCCAGCCGTCGCGATCGACCGCGGGATTGGGCAGCTGCTTGGGATAGAAGCCGCCTTTAGCCCCGGTCGGCACGATGACTGCGTTCTTGACCCGTTGCGCCTTCATCAGCCCCAGGATCTCGGTGCGGAAATCGTCGCGCCGGTCGGACCAGCGCAGGCCGCCGCGGGCCACTGGCCCGGCGCGCAGGTGGATCCCTTCGACCCGGCGTGAATAGACGAAAATCTCGCGCCATGGCACCGGCTTGGGCAGGTTTGGGACCAGGTCGGACTGGATCTTGAACGCCAGCGCTTCCTCCGCCGCGGGAGCGAAGGCGTTGGTGCGCAGGATCGCCTTCACCAGCGCGTGGTAGAGCCGGAGCAGGCGATCGTCGTTGATCGCATTGACCTTCGCCAGACCTGACCGAATGCGCGCATTGGCATCGCTTGCCTGCGCATCGCGGTCGCCGGCGAAATCGGGGTCGTGCAGAGTGCGAAACAGGTCGATAAGGGCAAGCGTCACCGAAGGCGCGCGGCTCAAGGCGTCGACCACGGTATAGATGGTGAAACCCATCCCGGTCTGCCGCAGATAGCGATAGAACGCGCGCAGCCAGTTGGCTTCGTCCGCCGCCAGCCCGGTGCCAAGCACCAGCCGGTTGAACGGATCGTTCTCCGCTTCGAGGTTGAGCACGGCGGCAATGGCGCGCTCGATCGCGTCGGCCCGCTCCAGCAGGGCAGCGGCATCGTCACCCTCGGGCGGGCTCAGCGTGAAGTCGTGGATCGTGCCGAGCCGTCCGCCATCGAGCGGGGTGGGCACTTCCTCGAGCACGGCAAAACCGAAATTCTCCAGCGCAGGCACCGCGTCGGACAAGGGCAAGGCACCCTCGTGTTCGTAGATCTTGAGCCGAAGCCGGGTGGCCGGGTCACCTTCACGGCGGAACAGCCGAGCATCACGCTTGAACAAGGATCGATCGTTGCGGTCGGCATCGACCGCCATGAGATGGCGCATCCGGCGGATATCGCGCGCGGCTTCCTCCGCGCCGTAGCTGCTGCGATAGGCGGAAGGGAACGCGTCGGCAAATCGACCTGCAATGGCGGCAGCGCGTCCGGCGTCTTCGGTCTTGGCGAGCTCCTGCTCGACTTCCTCCGTCCAGCCGCGCAGCATCGCCTGCAGCTTGTGTTCGATCGCTTTCTCGTCATGCCGCGTGTCGCCTGCACGCAAGTCGAGCACAAAGCGCAACATGGCCAGATTGCCGCCTTCGACGGTCAGGCTCCAGTCGAGCAGCGCAGCACCTGTCGAGACTTCGAGGAGGTCCTGGATCTGGTGGCGCAACTGGGTTGAAAGCGCGTCGCGCGGCAACCAGACGAAGGCAAACAGGTGGCGCGCGAGCGGCGCCTCGACCAGCGACAGCCGCGGACGCGGGCGATCGACCAGGCTCATCATCGTGGTCGCTATGCGTTCAATGTCGTGCTTGGAAAAACCGATCACCAGGTCGTGCGGCAGCGCGGTGAGTGCGTGGACCAGTGCTTTGCCCGCATGACCGCCGGCATCGAAACCGAACTTGGCCATGAGCTCGGCAAGATGGGTCCGCAGTCCCGGAATCTCGATCGGGGAAGCAGCGAGCGCGGCGCTGGTCCAGACCCCGGCATGGACCGAGATCGCGGCAACTTTGCCATCTTCCTCGATCGGAATCAGGAACAGGTCGAGCGGTACCCGGCGGTGGACGTTGGCGAGGATGTTGGCCTTGATGATCAATGGCACGCGGCTGTGGCGCAGCTTCGGATCGTCGAACCAGGCGAAGGCGCGATCGAACGATGCGTCGGCCAGAATCTGCCTGGCGCTCTTGCGGCAGATGCCGAGCTTGTCGCTCTGGCTCCCGTCGCGGTGGCGGGTGACATGGCCGAGCTGGGTCAGCATCCCGCCTTCGAGCCAGCCGAGCAGGGCGGCGCCTTCGCCTTCGCCGATACGCTTCGCATCGGCGCACATCGCTTCGCGCATCGCGGGCCAGTCGCTGACCGCCGCTCGCACATCGGCAAGCGTCGCCCGCAGGGCTGCCTCCAACTCGCGCCGTTCGCGCGCATCGGCCCGGGCGGTCTCGATGTAAATCATCGATTCGCGCCCGGTAGCTTCCGGCTTGCCGGCAAGAACCTCGGTCAGTTCGCCGGATGCGGAGCGCTTGACGCTGATGACGGGGTGAACCAGCCGATCGATCGCCAGCCCTTGCGCGGCGATGGTGGCGGCGATCGAATCGACCAGGAACGGCATGTCGTCGTTCACTATCGCGATCCGCAGCATCCGGCGTTCGGCGCTGGCAGAGGTGATGCCCATAGAAGATCGCTGTTCGTCGCGCCGCGCAGCGATGTCGATCATGTAGCGCGCAGCGTCTTCCAGCTCGCCCTTGGCGAATGGGGTGTCGCCCGGGAGCAGCGATGCCTGCATATGCTTGGCAAGGGCGTCGATCTTGGCGGATTCGCCCGCCAGGCGCCGTTGGGGTTGACGGGAAGAGGCGGCCTTGTTCGCACCCATCGCGCATGCTCCGTAGGGCCTTCGCCCTGTTATTTTGTTGCCGCACCGTGCAGCTATACTGCGCGATAGGCTTATCTTCTCCCGGCTGCAAGCGCAGCCATCCCCAGTCTTAGCAGAGCTTGCCGCCCGCGCGTAGCGCTAGCTTGCGGCCAGTGCGTGTTGCGTCAGTTCAAGCGATCTGATGCGGTCCGCAGGATCGTAAGTCGATCCGGCAACGATGATCTCGTCGGCCTGGGTTCGGACTACGAACGCATCGATCGCGGCTTTGACGGTGGCGGGCGAACCGATCGCGCTGGCCTGGCCGATATGCTCAATCATCGCCCGGACCGGCGGCGGAAGGCTCTCCCGAAAACCCGTCACCGGAGGCGGCAGCTTGCCCGGATTGCCTGTGCGCAGCCGGACGAAGGCCTGCAATTGCGAACTCGCGATATGCTCGGCTTGCTCATCCGTCTCTGCCGCGAAGACCTGCATTGCGGCCATCACATAGGGCCGGTCGAGCTGTTCCGACGGCTGGAAGTTCCTCCGGTAGAGCTCCAGCGCGGCGTCGAGATGATCGGGGGCAAAATGCGATGCAAAGGCATAAGGGATGCCCAGCCTCGCCGCGAGCTGCGCGCCGAACAGGCTGGAGCCAAGCATCCAGAACTCGGGCGTCGCGCCGACCCCCGGCGTCGGGTGAATCTCGGTCTCGCCGCGCATCAGCGCCATCAGTTCGACCACGTCGTGCGGGAACATCTCTGCGGCGCGGTGCAGGTCCTTGCGCAGCGCGCGCTGCAGCTCCGGTCCCGCCCCGGGGGCACGGCCCAGGCCGAGGTCGACGCGTCCGGGGAACAATGCGTCGAGCGTGCCGAACTGCTCGGCGATCTGGAACGGAGTGTGGTTGGGCAGCATGATGCCGCCCGAACCGATCCGGATGGTCGAAGTGGCATTGCCGATATGCGCCAGCACCACCGATACGGCACCCCCGGCGATGCCTTCCATGGCATGATGCTCGGCAACCCAGAAGCGTGTGTAGCCAGACGCTTCGGCGGCCTTCGCGAGCTCGGTTGCGGCCGCAAGGGCCTCACCAATCGTCCCGCCTTCGCGCACGGGGACAAGATCGAGCACGGAAAGCGAAATGGTCATTCGGTCGGCTGGTCCAGTTGTTCGAGTTGCGCCAGATAGCCCTTGGCGGTCTCGCCATGGGCACCGGCGTTAGGCAAGGCAATCACCGATTCGAAGCTTGCCTTCGCAGCCGAATAGCGGCCCGACAATACGGCGATCACGCCTGCTTCGAGCCCGATCTCGGGATCGAAGGCGTCGATATCGGCAGCGCGTTCGACAAAGCCCTGCGCCTGCTCAAGCGCGCCCTGTCTCCGCGCGAGGGTGGCGGACAGCAACCATACTTGGGCCGATTGGGGAGTTCGCTCGCGCGCCGCTTCGAGCGTACGGGATGCGGACGGTACATCGCCTGCGCCGACTTCGACGATGGCCTGATCGGCAGCGATCTGGCCTGCGGTGACCGGGTCGCCTGCTGCCAACGCATCCTCGATTGCCAGTTCGAATGCAGTCCGCGCTTCGGTGATTCGCCGCGCTTCGACCAAGGCATGGGCGCGCTGGCTGCCGAGCCGTGCCTGCCAGTCCGGCATCCCGACCGCCGCTTCGCGTGCGATCAGGAAGCCGGCTGCCGCTTCGTCCCACAGGCCCTGCTCGCCTTGCGCCAGGGCGAGGCAATGCAGTGCGCCGATCCGATCCCGGCCGTCGAGCAACTCGGCATTCCGTGCGGCGATGCGAGCGACTTCCGAAGGTTCTGTCTCCCCGCCCAGCGGGCAAGCCGGAGCGACAGCCTGCGGCTCCGGCGCGCGCACCGGATCGATCGCTTCCTCGCGCGGCGAGCGGGGTATCGTGTTGGCCACCGAATCGGGCGAAGGGTTGGGTCCGACCTGCAGCAACATGGCAAGGATGAAGGAGATGGGCATCGAAACTCCGGCGCGTTCATTCGGCGTGACGCAGCAGGCCATCGACCTGTGCAAGAAGCAAGGCAATGTCCCGATCGCGCGACAGGCGGTGGTCGCCGTCCTTGATCAAGGTCACCTGTACGTCGTCCGAACGCAGCGCCCCGGCGAGGCGCATCGAGATATCCCACGGCACGTCGTTGTCGGCTTGGCCGTGCAGCAGCCGCACCGGGCAGTCGATCGGGATCGTATCCCCAAGCAGCAAATTGTCCTGTCCATCCAGAAAGAATCCGGGGTGGATCGGAGTCGGCTCCGGTCCGTAAGGATTCTCGTCGAACACGGTCTCGCCGCCGCGCAGCCGCAGCTTGTCCTGCACGCTGCGCCCCCAATCGGTGAAGTCGGGTGCGGCAGCAATGCCGACCATCCCGGCAAGCTGCGGACCCAGCTTGAGACCGATCAGCAACATCAGCCATCCGCCCATAGAGGATCCCACCAGAATCACCCGGTCGAGGCCCTTCGCTGAAATCAGGTCAAGCACCTCGTCGCACCAGCGGCCGAGCGTGCCGTCGGCGAAATCGCCGCTGCTCTGCCCGCAACCCGAGTAATCGAGCAACAGGCAAGCACGGTCATTGTCCTGTGCCCAGTCCAACAGGGCGGTCGCCTTGCCGCCCTCCATGTCGGATTTGTATCCCGGCAGGAAAACCAGCGCGGGGCTTGTGCCGGGCAAATATCGGTGTGCGATATTCCGCCCGTCGGGCATGGTGTGGAACAAGATGTCGCTCATCCCGCAGGCTTTTCCCCTATCGCCCGGATTCGGGCAAGGGCACGCATCGATGCGGTCGCATCAATAAAGGTCGGGGGAATAGTGCGGTGCGGTTTCGTCACGCTCGTCCCGGCCACCCTGGCAGCCGGCGAGTGCAAGACTCAGGATGATCAAGAAAAACCGCATGGCACCACACCTATTAGTCGCGTTGGAAGATCTCTTCAATCGTCTGCTCGAAGACTTCGGCAATCTTGAAGGCGAGCGGCAAAGAGGGATCGTATTTCCCGGTCTCTATTGCATTGACGCTCTGGCGTGAAACTCCGAGCCGCTCTGCCAGATCCTGCTGGCTCCAGTCGCGCATCGCGCGCAGGACTTTCAGCTGGTTCTTCATTCCGCGCGCACCTTCATCCACAATTGCGCTATGGCGAGCCCGAGAGCCCAGACCGGCAACACCCACCACGACCAGATATGCGGAACCAGTTCGAACATCTCCAGAAAGCCCCAGAAGATGCCGATCGCCAGCACCCCGCCCAATCCGACCAATGCCGCCATCGTGGTGCGATAACGCAGATACTCGTCTTCCTCCTCGATCAGATAGCGGGCCATGGCCCAGATCATTCCGAATGTCGGCAAGACGGGAAGCATGGAAATGGCGAAGATCGCCGGGCGGGCCAAATCATAGTTGCGCCACAGGGAGATCGCGGTTCCGAGCCCCAGCACATAACCGAACGAAGCGATCAGCACGCGGCGATTATAGATCCGCATCGCCGGGCTGTTGCAACCGCTGCGCTCACCCGCTTTCACGATCGGGATCAGCAGCAGCATTGTCAGGGCGAGCAGCACCGTGCCGGTCGGGCTATTGATCGCATCGGTTACGCGCCACGCGACGATCGCGCCGATATTGGCGCAGAACAGGCCGATCCAGAAGCCTTGCGAACGGCCTTGCGGCTTGCTCTCCCCGGTCACGCGCATTTTCCACAAGCTGCGGCCTTGGTCCCAATTGCCCAAGGCAGGAACACGAGCAGACCCAGCGGGGCAAATTGTGCAACTTGCTCGGGCAAGAACTCAAACACGCTAGCGAACGCCACCAGGATCATGGCGCTCGCCAGTATCAGCGCTTTATGAACGGAGGTCATTGTCAATGGTCCTTTTCTTGATGTAAAGCGTGATTGTCACAAACGGATGTGATTGTCAAGCACGCTTATCGAAATGACTGGCAAGCTTGTCATTCAGCCCCGTCGCGACGGGCTGACGGCCCGTCTTTGCATCGTCACGCTAAGAGCGTAACGCTGGCCCCATGACCGACCGCACCTCCTCTTCTGCGCTGGCGCTGTCGCGGCGCTCCCTGTTCCAGCTTGGCATTGTCGGCGGCGCGCTGGCAGCGGCCCCGCTGGCGGCGAAATATCCGCTCGGTTTCACCCACGGCGTGGCGAGCGGAGAGCCCGGCCCCGATGGCGTGCTGCTGTGGTCACGCTTCGCCGCCGGGCAGCCGGTAACATTGCAATGGGAAGTGGCCGAGGATGAAGGCTTCAGCCGTGTCGTGGCGGGCGGGTCCGCGCTCGCTTCACCTGACAACGACTGGTGCGTCAAGCCGCGCGCCAGCGGGCTTTCGGCTGACCGCTGGTACTATTTTCGATTTATTGCCCCAAGCGGTGCGACCTCCTGCACGGGCAGCACGCGCACTTTACCGGTGGGAGCGGTCGAGCAATTCCGGATGGCGGTGGTCGGCTGTTCGAACAAGCTGTTCGGCTGGTTCAACGCCTATGCCCATATCGCCGAGCATGGCGATTTCGATCTGGTGCTGCACACGGGGGATTATCTCTACGAATACCCGGTGGGTACCTATCCAACCGCTTCCGAAGCGCTGGCGGGGCGTGCGATCGACCCGCTCCACGAGATCGTCGCGCTGGCGGACTATCGCGCGCGCTACGCAAGCTATCGCAGCGATCCTGACCTGCAGCGGCTGCACCAGCTTTATCCGATGCTGCATGTATCGGACGATCATGAGAGCGCGAACGATGCCTATGCGCTGGGCGCGGAGAATCACGATCCGGCGACCGAAGGCACATGGGAGGCCCGCAAACGCGCGGCGATCCGCGCCCGCGCCGAATGGATGCCAGTCTCGGATGCCGCCTGGGCATCGTACGACATCGGCAACCTCGCCACCCTGTTCCGCCTCGAAACCCGCCTGACCGCGCGGACGAAGCCGTTCGATCTCGGCGAGATCGCCAAGCGCGGCGGCGGCGATCCGGGGCGCACGCTTTCCGCGCTCGAAGCGTTCCGCGACGGCGAATGGCGCGAACCGTCGCGCACGCTGATGGGCGCGGAGCAGGAGAGCTGGCTCGCCGAAGGGTTCAAGGCATCGCGCGGTGCCGGCAAGAAATGGCAAGTGCTGCTTCAGCAGGTCGTCATGGCGAGCCTCAAGGGCGCGCCCGAAATCGCCGAGGGCATGACCGCAGCAGTTCCCGATTACCTGCGCAAGCGGATCATGGCCGGAGCACTGAACGCGCGCGTCGGGCTGCCGTTCAACATGGACGCCTGGGACGGCTATCCTGCCGCGCGCGAACGCTTGTTGCGTGCGGCGCAGGAGGCTGACGCCAATCTCGTGGTGCTGGCGGGGGACAGCCACAATGCCTGGGCCTCCGAACTCTCGAACGCGAATACCGGTGCCGGTGTAGAGTTCGCCGGGCATTCGGTCTCCTCGCCGGGGTTCGAAAGCTATCTCTCGTGGATCAAGCCGCAGGATCTGGCGGCGCAGACCGTGCGCGCCAATCCGCAGCTCAAATGGGCGGAAACCGCAAGCCGCGGCTATATGGCGGTCGAGCTTTCCCCGGCGCGGGTGACGAGCGAATACCGCTTCCTGCAAGGTGTGCGCAACCGGTCGACCCAGCTTGCCGGAACGCAGCGGCTTTCCACCGCTGTCGGAAGCCATAGGCTCGAGATCGGTTGAATCTTTCCCTTCTTGCGGCTAGGCTCTTTGTCATGCGCAACGCTATTGACTCGCAGACTACCACCACCACCCCGGTTCTCCGGGGGTGGGTGCTCGCGGCCTGACGCGCAGCCCCGCCGCCCGGTTTCGGGCGGTCGGCGTTTCCTCCCGAAATCGCGAGAATCCATCAAACGCCGCTTCAAGCGTGTGCCCTCTTGTGCCATGGGCGCGCCAAACGAACGGATGAGACGATGACGGAACTGCTCAAGATCAGCCTGCCCGACGGATCGGTGCGCGAAATGGAACGCGGATCGACCCCGGCAGCCGTTGCAGCGGCGATCGGCCCGGGCCTGGCCAAGGCTGCCATTGCCGCGCGGGTTGATGGCGAGCTGCGCGATTTGGGCCGCCCGTTCGACGGCGATGCCGAGCTGGCGCTGGTGACCAGCCGCGACGAGGCCGATGCGCTCGAGCTCGCACGCCACGATTTCGCGCATGTGCTGGCGGAAGCCGTCCAAGCGCTGTGGCCCGGCACGCAGATCACCTTTGGCCCTGCGACCGACGATGGCTTTTACTACGACGTCAAGGCCCCCGAAGGACGCGAGCCCTTCAGCATGGATGATCTGCCCGCGATCGAGGAAAAGATGCGCGAGATTATCCGGGCGGACAAACCATTGCGCCGCGAAGTCTGGTCGCGCCAGCAGCTGATCGACAAGTGGAGCGCCGAAGGCGAGAGCTTCAAGGCCGAATGGGCGCAGGAACTGCCCGAGGACGAGGAACTGACCGTCTACTGGTCGGGAGAAGACTGGCTCGACATGTGCCGCGGCCCGCACCTGCCCTCGACCGGCAAGCTCGATCCGCAGGCATTCAAGCTGATGCGGGTCGCCGGGGCCTATTGGCGCGGCGACCAGAACAATGCGCAGCTCACGCGCATCTATGGCACCGGCTGGCTGAACAAGAAGCAGCTCGACGCGCATCTCCACCGGCTGGAAGAAGCCGCCAAGCGCGACCACCGCAAGCTGGGCCGCGAGATGGACCTGTTCCATCTGCAGGAAGAAGCCCACGGCAGCGTGTTCTGGCATCCCAAGGGCTATCGCATCTGGCGCGAGCTCGAGGCCTATATGCGCCGCAAGATGGACGGGGCGGGCTACCGCGAGATCAAGACCCCGCAGCTGATGGATGTGCGCCAGTGGACCCAGTCGGGCCACTGGGGGAAGTATGCGCAAAACATGTTCGCGGTCCCCGACATTGTGCCCGATGTCGATGATTCCGGGGAAACGGCGGCTGCACCCAGAATTGCGCCCGATGCCCAGTGGCTCGCCATGAAGCCAATGAACTGTCCGGCGCACGTGCTGGTGTTCAAGCAGGGCATCACGAGTTACCGCGACCTTCCGATCCGGCTGGGCGAAATGGGATGCTGTCACCGCAACGAACCACACGGTGCGCTGCATGGGCTGATGCGGGTGCGCCAGTTCACGCAGGACGACGCGCATATCTTCTGCACCGAAGCGCAGGTGGTGGAAGAAGTGCGCGCCTTTTGCGCGCTGGCGGATAGCGTCTACAAGGACTTCGGCTTTACCTATCACGTCAAGCTGGCGCTGCGGCCCGATGCGCGCTTCGGCAGCGATGCTGACTGGGACAAGGCCGAACAGGAGCTGCGCGACGCCGTGGCCGAGGCCGGGATGGCGAACGACGAATATGGCTGGGAGGAACTGCCCGGAGAGGGGGCGTTCTATGCGCCCAAGCTCGAATGGCATCTGACCGATGCCATCGGTCGCACCTGGCAGGTCGGCACGATCCAGGGCGATCGGGTGCTGCCCGAACGGCTCGACGCGAATTATGTCGGCGAGGATGGCGAGCGTCACCGCCCGGTGATGCTGCACCGCGCGATTTTCGGTTCCTACGAACGCTTCATCGGCATCCTGATCGAGCATTTCGCCGGCCGCCTGCCGGTCTGGCTCGCTCCGGTGCAAGCGGTGGTGGCGACGATCGTTTCGGATGCGGATGACTATGGCAAGGACGTCGTGGCGAAGCTTGAAGCCGCCGGAATCCGGGTCGAGAGCGATTTCCGCAACGAGAAGATCAACTACAAGGTGCGCGAGCACTCGGTCGCGAAAGTCCCGCATTTGCTGGTTGTGGGCATGCGCGAGGCCGAGGAAGGCACCGTTGCCGTCCGCACGCTGGGCGAACAGCACCAGAAGGTGATGCCGCTCGACGAGGCGATTGCGATGCTGGTCAAGGCTGCAACACCACCCGACCTGGCCAGCGACTGAGGGGTGGAGCTGCTCGCAGGCTTCACCGCACTCCAGATCGGAGTGGCGCTGGCCGCGACTTTCTTCGGTGCCTTCGTCCGCGGGCTTGCCGGGTTTGGGCTGGCCTTGGTGCTGGTCCCGGTTCTGGCGCTGGCGATAGCGCCGCTCGAGGCGGTGCTGATCACCAATTGCCTCGCTCTTCTGATCGGGCTGAGCGAGATTGCGAAGCTCTATGCCGCCGCCGAACGTTCCGCGCTGACCATCGCCGGACTCGTCCTGTTGACGACGGCTCCGGGCATGGTGTTGCTCGCCTCAACTCCCCCTGATCTTGCGCGATTGCTCATTGCGATGGTTGCGATATCGGCATTTGTCGCCATCCTCCTGCCGCAACGACCGGCCGGCCAGCCGACAGCAATCATCACGGGACTGGTCGGCATTACGAGCGGGTTTCTGACGGGATTCGCCGGCATGCCCGGACCGCCCGTTGTGCCCTATTATGTCGGGCGAGCAATCCCGCGAGAGGTCGCCAAGGCCTCGATGCTGCTGATTTTTACCATTGCATCGGTTACGGGTCTGGCCTCTGGTGCGGCGATCGGGCAGCTCGAAATGCGCTTGGTGGGGCTGGCTCTGCTTCTCTTTCCCATCGTCCTGATTGGTAACCTCTTGGGGACGAAGGCGTTTGGTACGGTGTCCGAAGGATTGTGGCGCACTGTCGTCGCAGTCGTGCTCGGCGCGACAGCGCTTGTGGCGCTGACACGGTTGGCACTTCCCTGACTTTCACAGGTATCGGGCAGCGCGGACCGTTCCTTCGGCGCGATCGCGCAGGATGACGGCGTAACGGTCCGCGCCCTTCGTTTCGAGCTGGCCTTGCTCCACATGGAAGCTGCCATTCTTGCCCGGAACAAGCTTGGTTTCCGCCCTTACCACGTTGCTGTAGCCCACGTTCCGCCCGCCATTCTCCCCGCGCCCGATCGCCACGCTGACATGCGAGGTCAGGGCCACCAGACTCAGTTCGCCGCCATTCGAACCGCCGGTCGAGATCTCGAATCCCCCTTCCTTGCGCTTTGCCACTTTGAGCACCGCATGGGGTTTTGCCGCAGAATCGCGAACGAGGCTGCGCACCTCGCGCGCGCGCGAGCCGACCGTGCCCGCGCGGCCATCGATGACGATTTGCGGGGTATAGACACCCGCCCCGGGGATCCCGCGCGACGAATAGGAGCGCTGAAGCTGCGTGTTTGCTTCGCGCGCAAGCGTATCCTTCCAGCCGAGGCGATCCCAATATGTCACCGGCCGGGTGACAACGACCAGCGACGGATCCTGCGCGAGCTTCTCGGCCAGCGCGTCGGCCGGCGGGCAGGAGGAGCAGCCCTGGCTGGTGAACAGTTCGACCAGAACGGGAGAAGCGGAGGAAGACGCCAGCTTCAAGCTCGTCGCTCTGGGCGACGATCCAGAACTGAATGAATGGTTGAGGCCCCATACACCCGCAGCGGTAATGGCAATGGCAGCAATCAGTGCAGGCGTCTTCATGGCGCGACTCCGAAGGGCTGGGGCCTCACCCCTTCGTTCGGTCGTACGCTGCGACTGGTTACATCGGGGAGCTTCAGAAGGGCCGGATCGTTCCCGCCAAGGCGAGGGCGAGTCCGCAACCCAGCACGAGCGCCGAACGCAGGACTTCGAGCGCTTGCGCTTCGTTGTTCCAAATCGATAGGGCAGTTCTGGCCATGGCGGCATTGTCACGCCCAGACGCTAACAATGGCTTAAGAAGCGATATCCAGCCTCGGCATCTGCTGGCTTGCACAATGAAAGCCGCCGCCACCGGCGAGCACCGCATCGGCAGGCAGGCCGATGGTCGCGCGATCGGGGAAAAGTCCGGCAATTGCGGCAACCCCGGCCGCATCGTGGACCGAGCCGAAGGTCGGCACCACCACGAGATGGCTGGTGATGGCGAAATTGGCATAGCTGGCCGGTTCGATCAGGCCGCCCCGCGTCACCAGCCCGGGCGAGGGAATCTCCGCCAGCTCGACGCCGAATTCGAGCGCGCGCGCCTTCGCATCGGCGTAGATTGCGGCATTCGGATCGTCGGCGCCGGTCGCGCGCGGCAAGGCGAGGCGATTGGGGCCGACGAAGCGTGCGAGGTTGTCGACATGACCGTCGGTGTGGTCGTTGATCAAGCCGTCGCCAAGCCAGAACACGCGGTCGAAACCAAGATCGCGTTCGAGCCGCTTTTCGATCTCGGCCCGCGACAGTTCGGGGTTGCGATTGGGATTGAGCAGGCATTGCTCGGTCGTAACCACCAGCCCGGTACCGTCTCCGTCGATCGCTCCGCCTTCGAGAATCCAGTCGCTCTCGATGACGGGCAAGCTGGCATCGCGCGCCAGTTCGGCCCCGATGGTCTGGTCGCCCTCCATCAGATACTTTCCGCCCCAGCCATTGAAGCGGCAGCGCAGCGCGGTCCCGTCAATCCGCACCAGCGGCCCGGTGTCGCGCAGCCATACATCGCCATAGGCACGTCGTTCGATACCTACCGCAGCCGTGCACAGCGCCCGCGCGCGCGCTTCGTTCGCCGCATTGCGAACCAGCAGGCGAACCTCCTGCCCGCTTTCGGCAACCGCATTGGCGAACGCCGCCATCTGCTCCTGCGCCTGGACAAGATAGCCCGGCCATTCGTCGGCATCGTGCGGGAAACCGATCCACAACCAGTCCTGCTTCGCCCATTCGGACGGCATGAGGGTGCTCACGCTGCGATGCTCCACCGACCTTGGCTTCAGCAACCCTTGGCGGACGCCGCGCAGCTGGCGTCGCGCGCGGCCTTGAACTCGTCGCCTTCGACCCAGTTCGGCCATTCGTCGCTCATCGCGAGCATACGCCCGAGGCGGTAGTAGAGCTGGAGATCGGCCATCACGCCGTTCCAGTGCCAGGCCTCACGGTAGGCGTCGCTCGGCTGGTGGTAGTCTTTCTCCGTATACTCCTTGGCGAAGGCCGCGCCCGCTGCCTTGCCGCCGTCGATCAGGTCTTCGCCCCCGTCGATATAGAGCATCGGCACGCCGCGCTTGGCGAAGGAGAAGTGGTCCGAGCGGTAATAATAGCCCTTCTCCGGAGTCGGTTCGGGGGTTGCCGTGCGGCCCAGTGCCACGAGTGCCCGGTCGAGATAGCCATCGAGCATGCTTTTGCCGCCGCCGACGACGGTCACGTCCTTGGCGGGGCCTGCCATCGACAATGCATCCATGTTGACCCCGCCCACCGTCTGGTCGAGCGGGAAGACGGGATTGGCGGCATAATAGGCCGAGCCGAGCAAGCCCGATTCTTCCGCCGTGACCGCGAGAAAAACCAGCGACCGCGCAGGCGCGCCAGCCTTCGCATGCGCCTCACCCAGCGCGACCAGCGCAGCGGTACCGGTGGCGTTGTCGATCGCGCCGTTGCAGATGTCGTCGCCTGCAGCATTCGCGCCGCAGCGGCCGAGATGGTCCCAATGCGCGGTGTAGAGCACATATTCGTCGGGCCGCTCGCTGCCGGGTAGCATGGCGATGACGTTTTGCGACTGAAACTTGCGCACGGCGTTGTCGAAGCTGGTGGACAGCTTGAGACCGAGCGGAACCGCCTTGAATCCCTTTCGCTTGGCGGCCGCCGAAAGCGCGCCGAGGTCCTGCCCTGCGCTCGCCAGGATTTTCTCGGCGACCGGCTTCTGTACCCAGCCGTTCATCGCGGTCTGGATGGCCCCGCCGTCGGCGCTCTGGGCATAGGCCTGCGGCCCGGTCCAGCTCGATTCGACCACGTTCCAGCCATAGGCCGCGGGGAATTCGTCGTGCACGATGATCGCCGCGGTCGCGCCTTGGCGCGCGGCTTCCTCGAACTTGTAGGTCCAACGCCCGTAGAACGTCATCGCGCGCCCGTTGAATTCGCCTTCCAAGCCCTGCGTCTCGTAATCCGGATCGTTGACTAGGATGACCGCCGTCTTCCCCTTCATGTCGATGCCGGCATAGTCGTTCCAGCCCTTCTCGGGCGCGTTGATGCCATAGCCGACGAACACGAGCTCGCTGTCCTCGATTCGGGTTTTGGCGGCTTCGCGATAGCTGACCCCGACCCAGTCGCTGCCGTCCTTGAAGCTCAACGCCTGTTGGCCGCCGGTGATCGTGAGCGGGGCAAAGTTGCTTCCGGTAATCTCGACCAGCGGCACTTCCTGCACCCAATGGCCCTTGTTGCCGGGCTGGAGACCAGCCTGCCTGAACTGCTCGATCAGGTAGCTGACGGTCTTTTCTTCGCCCACCGTCCCGACGCCGCGCCCCTCGAATTCGTCCGACGCGAGCGATTTGACCGCAGTCTGCATCGTCTTGAGCGAGATATCGCCTGCACCGACTTCGGAGGGTCCGGGCGCGGAAACTGTGGTGCATGCGGCGAGCGCGATGGCGGCACCGGCGACGAAAAATGTGCGGATCATGGGGATGGCCTCTCGCCAATTGTTCAGAACTTCTCGATTGGCCTTCCATTGCAAAGCGATAGACCTCCCGCAAGCGCAATGCTTGCGCGCGGCGATGCGGGCAGGCACTGCAGGCGGGATGGAAGCGAACTGGCAGGATGCCCTGGCACGCGCGCGGCAATTCTCGCCGTTCCTTGCCCGTGCGCTCGAGCGCCAGCCCGATCTGGCGCAGCTGCTCGGACGGGGCGAGGGAGAGGCTGCACTGTCTTTCGCCCGGTCGCGCGGCGGGGAGACGGGCGATACCGCAGTCGCCCTGCGACGCGAAAAGCTGGCGCTTTCGACGGCGCTGGCGGTAGGCGATCTCGCCGGGGCATTTCCGGTCGGCCGGGTCATTGCAGAACTGTCCGATTTTGCCGACCGCGCGCTCGACACTGCGATCCGCGCTGTGATCGGCCGGCGGGTAGAGGGGGCCGGGCCGGACGGCTTCATCGCCCTCGCACTGGGCAAGCACGGTGCCCGCGAGCTCAATTACAGCTCGGATATCGACCCGATCCTGCTGTTCGATCCCGAAACACTTGCGCGGCGCGAGCGCGACGATCCGGGGGAGGCGGCGCAGCGCTATGCCCGCGAGATCGTGCAGATGCTGTCGGAAATTACCCCCGAAGGCTATGTGTTCCGCGTCGACCTGCGGTTGCGACCGGCGAGCGAGGTCAGCCCGCTCGCGGTTCCGCTCAACGCCGCCCTGACCCATTACGAATCGAGCGCGCTCACCTGGGAGCGAGCGGCCTATATTCGCGCGCGCGCCTGCGCGGGCGATATCGCGGGGGGGAAGGATTTTCTCGGCGCGATCCGGCCCTTCGTCTGGCGGCGCAGTCTCGATTTCGGGGCGATCCAGGAGATTGAGCGGCTCACCGAGCGCATCCGCGCGAACTACGACGGTCCGCGCGAGCCCGGCCCCGGGTTCAACCTCAAGCAGGGTCGCGGCGGCATCCGCGAGGTCGAGTTCTTCGCCCAGACCCACCAGCTGATCCACGGCGGGCGCGATGTATCCTTGCGGCAGCGCGGGACACGCGCGGCGCTCGACGCGCTGGCCGATGCGGGTATCGTCGCCGCGGATGACGCGCTGGCGCTGGGCGATTGCTACGACGGGCTCCGCAGCATCGAACACCGGCTGCAGATGGTCGAAGATCGCCAGACCCATTCGATACCTTCGGGCGATGCGCTCGATCAGGTGGCCCGCCTTACCGGCTTCGCCGATGCGCCGGCATTCCTTGCCTATTGCCGCGCGCTGACCGACCCGGTGGCGGAGCGGTTCGACCGGTTGATCGATGTCGAGCGCGCGGCCAGCGGTAGGGGCGCTTCAAGCTTGTCCGACGAACTTGGCCAGTTGGGATTCGCCGATCCAGTGGCCACCGCCGAGCGGGTGCGCGGCTGGAGCGATGGCCGCTATCGCACGCTGCGCAGCTCGGCAGCGTTATCAGCATTCGAGGCGATCCGGCCCGCCTTGCTCGAATCGCTGGCCGAAGCGCCCGACCCGGAGCGCGCGCTCGTCAGGTGGGAGCAACTGCTCGAATCCGCTGCCAGCGCGGTCAATCTGTTCCGCCTGATCGAGGCGCGTCCCGGCCTGCTCGAACTGCTGGTCAAGATCCTGACCCTCGCCAACCCGCTGGCGGACGCGCTCGGGCGACGGCCCGAACTGCTCGATACCCTGATCGACCGCAGCGCGCTCGAACTGCCGGGCGATGTGGCCGCATTGATTGCGACGATGGATGCTCACGGAGCGGAGGCGGATTATGAGCAAAAGCTCGACCGGTTGCGGATCGTCACCGGAGAGACACGCTTTTCGCTGGGTGTGCAGCTGATCACCGGTGCGCAGGACCCGCTCGATGTGGCAGCGGCCCTAGCACGGCTTGCCGAGGCCGGGCTGCAATTCGCCGTGGACGCAGCCGAAGCCGAGTTCGCCCGGGTCCACGGGCGGTTTGCCGACAAGCGCATGGCGATCATCGGCCTCGGGCGGCTTGGCGGCGGGGCGCTGACCCATGCGTCCGATCTCGATATCGTCTATCTGTTCAGCGGCGATTTCGACGGCGAGAGCGATGGCGCGCGCCCGATCGGCCCGACGCTCTATTTCAACCGGCTGGCCCAGAGGGTCAGCGCGGCACTCAGCGTGCCGACCGCCGAAGGGGCGCTGTACGAGGTCGACACCCGGCTGCGGCCGCAAGGCGCGCAAGGGCCGCTCGCGGTCAACTTCGACAGCTTCGAACGCTACCAGCGCGAAGATGCATGGACCTGGGAGCATATGGCGCTCACCCGCGCCCGGGTGGTGGGCGGCAGCGCCGGCGAGCGAAAAGAGCTCGCCGGCATCATCGCGCGGATCCTCGCATCGCCGCGCGATGACACAAAGCTGCGCGAGGATGTGCTGGCGATGCGTGCGGAGATGGCCGGTCACAAGCCCCCGCGCGGCCCGCTCGACATAAAGCTGCTGCGCGGCGGGCTGGTCGATATCGAATTCATAGTACATTACCTGCAATTGCGCGAAGGCGATGCGCTGCATCCCCATCTCGGCACTGCGATTGCGCGGCTCGCAGAGCTGGGGCTGGTCGGGCCCGAGCTGCTGGAGGCCTACGAGCTGCAGGCGCGCACACTCGTTTCCGCCCGGCTTCTCGCCGGGGATTTGCAACCGCCGCATCCCGGCGCCGCCGAAACCCTTGCGCGGATTTGCGGATGCACCGACAGTGCCGGGCACATGAGCGGTCTGGAAACGGCGCGCCTCTGCGTCGCGGAGCAATGGAACCGCACCTTCGAACAGGAACTGGAGATCGATCGATGAGCGCTTTCACCCCCGCAGGCGGCCCGATGCCCGACATCGCAATGGAAACCTCCGACGGTGGCACCGTGCGGCCATCGGACTTCAGGGGGCGCAAGCTGGCGGTGTTCTTCTACCCCAAGGACGATACCCCGGGCTGCACCAGCGAAGCGAAGGACTTCTCTGCGCTGATGGGTGCTTTCGAGCAGGCCGGGTGTGCCGTGCTCGGGGTGAGCAAGGATCCGCCCACGAAGCATCGCAAGTTCATCGACAAGCACGGCCTCACGGTCCAGCTCGCGACCGACGCGGAAGAGGGCGGGCTGTCCGACGCGCTCAGCATCTGGGCTGAAAAGTCGATGTACGGCAGGACCTACATGGGCATGGTGCGCTCGACCTATTTGCTCGATGTCGAGGGCAATATCGCGCAGGCGTGGCACAAGGTGAAGGTCAAGGGCCATGCGGAGGAAGTGCTCGCGGCGGCGCAGGCACTTTGAGTAAAGGGCCGCCGACCATTGCCCGGGCCATCAGGTCGGCGCTGCTCACGTCTGGCCCGGCTGCCAAGGTGTTCGCCGCCCGGTATGTCGCGCGCGAGTGGCGGCTCGGACGGCTTGAGTTCGCTTTCGACGTACCGATGCCCGACCGGCCGGCACGTCCCGAGCGACCCGAGCTGCTCGCGCCGCGCAAGATGCCCCGGCGCAGCAAGGCCGGGTCGCAGGGCAGCCGCATCGCCTTGTGGCATGCACTGGCGCATATCGAATTCGTCGCGATCGACCTGGCGCTCGATATCGTCGGGCGGTTCGGAGCTGGGATGAAGCGCGATTTCGCCGACGACTTCCTGTCGGTCGCAGCAGACGAGGCGATGCATTTCGCCTTGCTCGACCGCAAGCTGCGTTCGCTCGGCAGCCAGTATGGCGCACTTCCGGCGCACGGCGGCTTGTGGCAGGCGGCCGAAGAGATCAGCCACGATGTCGCGGCGCGCCTCGCAATCGTTCCGATGGTACTCGAGGCGCGCGGTCTCGATGTCACGCCGCAAACGATTGAGTGGGTAAAATCGCAGGGCGACTGCAATGGCGCTCGAATCCTGGAAAGAATCCTTGACGACGAGATTCGCCACGTCGGTTTCGGCACCAAGCACTTTATCGGTCATTGCGAGGCTGCAGGAATCACGCCACAAAACCTATGGCAATGCCTTGTGAAAAAGCACTTTCGCGGAGCCATTAAGCCGCCGTTCAACGACTCAGCGCGGTTCGCAGGCGGTCTGTCGCTAGACTTCTACCAAAGCCTTGCGTCCTGAAATTCTGGCGTCAAACCCACAATGCACAAGGTCATGCGGGGTTCCATGGCCGAACGAATTGCCACCGCCAAGCTCCTCCAAGGGGCGGAAAACAAGGACGGGTCATTGGTCGCTTTTACGATTTCGCGTGCCACGAAATACCTCGGCATCGCGCTTGCAGGCTTCGCATCGCTGGCGGCATCGCCTGCTCTTGCAAACACCAGCGCAGCCAGCGCGGCCGACGTTACCGCTCCGGTCAAGGAAGTCGGAACCACCGGGATCGCCGATGGTGACGAGGACTTCACGGAACTCTTCGCGCAGTGGGAATCGCTCGACGGCACACCGCAGCGCCGCACCGTCACCGCTCCTGCTGCTGTTTCTATCCCGTCACGTATGCCGCTCGATCGCGCAACGTTGACCAGCGACTACGGGATGCGAACCCATCCGGTTCTGGGTGGTCGCCGTTCGCACAAGGGCATCGATCTCGCCGCTCCGACCGGCACCCCGGTCTATGCCACCGCCGACGGCGTGGTCAGCCGCGCCGAGCGCTTCAGCAGCTACGGCCTCTACATTTCGGTCGAGCATGGCGGTAACTTGCAGACCCGTTTCGCTCATCTGTCGCGCCTCAATGTTTCCGAAGGTCAGCAGGTCAAGAAGGGCGAACTGATCGGCTTCGTCGGTTCGACCGGGCGGTCGACCGGCCCGCATCTGCATTACGAAGTCCGGGTGAATGGCGAGGCGGTCAATCCGGTGCCTTACATGAAGGACAACGATCCCCAGCTCGCTCTCGAGCGCGGTGAAGGCGGTCAGGGCGGCGAGTAACCCGCGACTGCATTCGGGTCTTCGCGGACCATGCACGAGGGCGGCGGAGCAATCCGGCGCCCTTTTTGCTTGCCGCAAGAAGCAGGAGCGGTAGGTTTCGCTTCACAACCAATCGGCCCGCGAGAGGCCCGACGGGAGAGATTCGAAACATGCATCCGATTCTTCACGCGCAGACGAAGCCCGACCATCCGGCCGTGATTCTGGCCGGCACCGGCCAGATCGTCACTTATGGGGAAATGAACGACGGCGCGAACCGCTTTGCTCAGCTGCTGCGGTCGCGCGGATTGCAGCCCGGGGATGCCTATGCGGTGTTGCTGGAAAATCACCTGCGATATTTCGATATCATCTGGGGATCGCAGCGTTCCGGCTGCCTGCTGGTGCCGATCTCGACCCGCCTGACCGCACCCGAGATTGCCTATATTCTCGAAGACAGCGGCGCGAAGCTGCTCATCACGTCGCGCAAGTTCGACGATGTTGTGCCGGGCGTCCGGCAACTCGCGCCTGACATGCCGTGCCTGATTCTTGGCGGGGAAGGCGAGGAAGATTTCGAGGCGGCGCTCGCGGCACAGCCCGCCGAGCCGATCCCGGACCAGGCTTCGGGCCTTGCGATGCTCTACAGTTCGGGCACCACCGGGCGGCCCAAGGGCGTGCGGCCCAAGCCGCCGGCCGATCCCGAGGTGGCGGCACCGGTCCCGCTTATCGGTCTTGCGGTGATGGGTGCCGGCATGCCGAGCGACGGGAGTATGGTCTATCTCTCCCCCGCCCCGATGTATCACGCCGCACCGATGGGCTGGTGCACGACGGTCCACCGGTTGGGCGGAACGGTCGTCATGATGGAGAAATTCGATCCCGAGGCCGCGCTCGCGCTGATCGAGAAGTACCGCGTCACCGACAGCCAGTGGGTTCCGACCCATTTCGTCCGCATGCTCAAACTGCCCGAGGAAGTGCGTACGAAATACGACCTCTCCTCGCACCGGCGTGCCATCCATGCCGCCGCACCTTGCCCGATCCCGGTCAAGCAGGAGATGATCGAATGGTGGGGCCCGATCATCGTCGAATATTACGCCGGGTCCGAGGGGATCGGGATGACGATGGTCAAGAGCGAGCAATGGCTGGCGCACCCCGGCTCGGTCGGACCGGCAATCTTCGGCACGCTGCACATCTGCGGGCCGGATGGCGAGGAGGTTCCGACGGGCCAAGACGGGCTGATCTATTTTGAGAACGAGATCCTGCCGACCTATCACAACGATCCCGAAAAGACCGCCGATGCGATGCATCCCAAGGGCTGGATGACGCTGGGCGACATCGGCCATCTTGACGAAGACGGCTTCCTCTACCTGACCGACCGCAAGAGCCACATGATCATCTCCGGCGGGGTCAATATCTACCCGCAGGAGATCGAGAACCTGCTGATCACCCACGACAAGGTGATGGATGCGGCAGTGATAGGCGCGCCGTGCCCCGATCTGGGCGAGAAGGTCGTGGCGGTGGTCCAGCCGGTCGACATGGGGCTGGCTGGCGAGGCGCTCGAACTCGAGCTGCGCGCATTTCTCGACGGGCAGTTGTCGCGGGTAAAGATGCCGCGCCTGTTCGATTTCCGGCCCGAACTGCCGCGCGAGGCCAATGGCAAGCTCTACAAGCGCGAGCTGCGCGATGAGTACGCCGCCAAGGCGCAGGAGGCGGTCTGATGGCGACGCAGGAAAGGCCCGCCGTCGATCCGGCCACCGCGCGCGAAGTGATAGACCCGCAGAGCTACGCCGACTGGGATCCATTGCTCGACACCTTCGACCGCCTGCGCGAGGAAGCGCCGGTCGCGTGGATCGACTCCGGCGACGACGCGGTCCACCCGCCCTTCTGGCTGCTCACCCGCTACGACGACGCAATGCGCGTATCGAAGGACAATTCGACCTTCCTCAACAACCCGCGCACGGTGGTCTTTAGCCTGACCGAGGGGATCGAGTTCGCCAAGGCCTTCAGCGGCGGCAGCGAGCATATGGTCGCTTCGCTGGTCACCTTCGATGCGCCGATCCACATGAAGTATCGCAAGCTGACGCAGGAATGGTTCATGCCCAAGAACCTGCGCACCATCGAGGACGAAATCCGCGCCATCGCGCAGGCGACTGTCCAGCGGATGATTGATGCCGGGCCGGAGCTGGACTTTTGCAAGATCGTCTCCGCCCCCTATCCGCTGCATGTGGTGATGCAGATCCTCGGCGTGCCAGAGGAAGACGAGCCGCGCATGCTGACGCTGACCCAGCAGATGTTCGGCGGCTCCGACGAGGACCTCAACCAGTCGGGGATGAAGGACCTCCCGCCCGAAGTCATCACCCAGATCGTCGCCGGGGCGGTGCGCGATTTCGAGGCATACTTTGCCAAGCTGACGGCACAGAAGCGCGCCAACCCGACCGGCGACGTCGCCAGCACCATCGCCAACGCGGTGGTCGACGGCGCGCCGCTCAACGACCGCGACATGATGGGCTACTACATCATCGTCGCCGCCGCCGGGCACGATACCACCAGCGCCAGCACCGCCGGGGCGATGCTCGCCCTGGCGCAGGACCCGGAGCAATGGGCAAAGGTCAAGGCCGACCGCTCGCTGCTCCCCGGCATCGTCGAGGAAGCGATCCGCTGGACCACTCCGGTGCAGCATTTCATGCGCACCGCGGCAGAGGATACCGAGGTGGGCGGGCAGCGCATCGCCAAGGGCGACTGGCTGATGATCAACTATGTCGCCGCGAACCACGACCCGGCGGTGTTCGAACAGCCGCGCCGCTTCGACGCCGCGCGCAGCCCCAACCGGCACCTGGCGTTCGGGGCAGGGGCGCACCAGTGCCTCGGCCTCCACCTCGCCCGGCTCGAGATGCGCATCCTGTTCGAGACCCTGCTCGACCGGATCGAGACGGTCGAGCTGGCGGGACCTCCGGCGCGTTCGAAATCGACCTTCGTCGGCGGGCTCAAGACCCTGCCGCTGCGGTTCATCCCGGCGTGACCGACCCGCTCGACTTCACCGGGCGCCGCGCCCTCGTTGTCGGCGGGTCGAGTGGGATCGGTAACGGCATCGCGCAGGCCTTCCGCGCGCGCGGGGCCGAGGTGCATGTCTGGGGCACCCGCGCCTCGGCCGAGGACTACGCAGAGGAGGACGGTTCGGACCTCGCCGGGCTGCATTACACGCAGATCGATGTCTCCGACCCGGCGCAGGTCGATGCCGCCCCGGGGTTCGAGCGGCTCGACATTTGCGTGCTGTGCCAGGGCGCGGTCGAATATGGACGCGCCGAGTTCGAGCGCGAAGGGTGGGACCGGGTCGTGCAGGTCAACCTCAACTCGGTGATGGATTGCGCGCGCAAGTTCCGCAGCGCGCTGGCAGCGGCGGGCGGATCGCTCCAGATCGTCAGCTCGACCGCGGGTTTCCATGCGACGATCGGCAACCCGGCCTATGGCGCATCGAAGGCGGCGGCGGTCGCGCTGGTGCGCAACCTCGCGGCAGCCTGGGCGGGCGAGAGCATCCGGGTCAACGGCATCGCCCCCGGCTTTGTCGCGACCAAGATGACCAAGGTCACCACCGAGCACCCCAAGCGGCTGGAGGACGCGCTGCAGCGCATCCCGCTGCGCCGCATGGGCACCCCGGCCGATATGGCGGGCGCCTCGTTGTTCCTCGCCTCGCCGCTCGCCGCCTATGTGCTCGGCCAGACCATCGTGGTCGATGGCGGGCTGACGCTGCAATAGCGGGCCTGCCTGCGCCAGGCGGGCGCGAAAGGCGACACTAAGGCGACACCAAAACGGCATGGCGCACCGGGGCGGGGGCGGGCGAGTTGCCTGCGCATTTTAGCCGAGAATTGGCAAAAATTGCGCATTGGCGCGATGAAAAAGGCCGCTGTGAACTTTCCCTGCGCGGATCGCGGTGTCTTCACGGGTTTCAAAGAGCCGTAGCGAGGCTAGCAAGCGCGCGACGTGTAGGAAAACGTTTCTTGTGAACCCGCAGGCACCGGGCTTCCAGCGCGCGGGCGGCACTCCGAAATCAGCGGGAATTCGACTTCGATATGTCCGATTTCCATATCGGTTCGCCGCATCCTCTGCTACACCAGCCCTACAGAAAAGCTTTGCCTTTTCAAGGAGCCGGGCCTGTTCCCGGCGGGAAGAGGAGTGCACCCGTGGGCTCCATGACATGGCTGGCAGACTACAATCTGCCCTTCACGATCGCGCTCGGTCTGATGCTCGTGCTCGCGGTGCTGCAGATATTGGGTGTCGGCGATCTGTTCGATGCCGACGCCGCGCCTGATGCGGAGTTGGCTGGCAATCTCGACCCGGCTTCGGCAGCTGGGCTTGGCGGCGCGGTTACCACACTGCTCGGGATCGGGCGGGTGCCGTTCTTCGTTTGGCTGGTCGCCTTCCTGTTCCTGTTCGCCGGGATCGGCTTCGGAATCCAGGGCATGGCGGACGGGCTGCTCGGCGCGCCGCTCGACCCCTTGCTGGCTTCGGTGCTGGCGCTCGTCGCGACGGTGCCAGCGACTGCGATAGCGGTGCGTCCGCTCGGACGGATCATGCCGCAGGACGAGACCAGCGCGGTCGGGCTCGACAGCCTGCTCGGGCGGCGGGCGTCAATCTCGACCGGCACATCCAAACGCGGCTCCCCCGCGCGCGCAAAGGTACACGACCGCCACGGCCACGCACACCACGTGATGGTCGAGCCGCACGAGGATGCGAGCGAGATGCTCGAGGGCGACGAGGTCCTGCTCGTCCGCCGCGAAGGACAGACATTCTACGGCACCGCCGTCTCCGAGCGCAGGCTCGCGCCGGCGGAATGATGCCGCAACCCCAAGTTTCACACTGAAGGAGTCGAAATGGAAAACCTGCTGAGCACCGGAACCGTGATGGTCGTTTCGGGCGGGATCGCTGTCCTCGCGATCTTCATCTTCCTGATCAAGCTGTACCACCGCGCGTCGAAGGAAACCGCCTTCGTCCGCACCGGTGTGGGCGGCGAAAAGGTGGTGATGAACGGAGGCGCGCTGGTCTTGCCGGTGTTCCATGAAACCATGCCGGTCAACATGAACACGCTGGTGCTCTCGGTCATCCGCCGCGACGCCGAGGCGTTGATCACGCTCGACCGGTTGCGGATCGACGTGAAGGCGGAATTCTACGTCCGCGTGAAGCCCGATTCCGAGGCCATCGCCATGGCGGCGCAGACGCTGGGCCAGCGCACCATGCAGCCCGAGGCGCTGAAGGATCTGGTCGAAGGCAAGTTCGTCGATGCGCTGCGTTCGGTCGCTGCGGGCATGACGATGAACGAGCTGCACGAACAGCGCGCCGATTTCGTGCAGAAGGTGCAGCAGGTTTCCTCCAACGACCTTGCGATGAACGGGCTCGAGCTCGAGTCGGTCTCGCTGACCGGGCTCGACCAGACCTCGATCGAGCACTTCAACGCCAACAATGCGTTCGATGCCGAGGGTCTGACCAAGCTGACCGAGCAGATCGAGGCGCGCAAAAAACTGCGCAACGATATCGAGCAGGACACCCGCGTGCAGATGGAGACCAAGAACCTCGAAGCCGACCAGAAGAGCTTCGAGATCAAGCGCGATCAGGAATACGCCCGGCTCGAGCAGGAACGCGAGGTTGAAATCCGCCGCGCCGCGCAGATGTCCGAAATCGCCCGCGAACAGGCCGAGCGCACCCGCGAAGCCGATGCCGCGCGGATCGAAGCCAAGAAGCAGGTCGACGCGCAGCAGATCGAGGCCGACCGGCTGGTCGAGGAAGCCCGGATCGACCAGACCCGCGCGCTCGAAATCGCCCGGCAGGAACAGCAGATCGCGGTCCAGAACAAGAGCCGCGAGGAAAGCCAGGCCAAGGCCGAAGCCGATGCCGCGCGCGCGCTGGCGGTGCAGGCGGAGGAACAGGTCGCCACCAGCCGTGAAAGCGAGATCGCCGAACGCAGCAAGAAGATCGAGCTGATCGAAGCGGCCAAGCAGGCCGAGCGCGATGCGATCAAGATCCGCGTCGACGCCGAAGCCGAACGCGATGCCGCCGCCAACCGGGCCGAAGCGATCCGCCGCGAGGCAGAGGGCGAGGCCGAGGCCGAGAAGCTGCGTGCCGAAGCGGCGCGGGTCCGGTTCGAGGTCGAGGCGGCAGGCCAGCGCGCGATCAACGAGGCGGCCAATATCCTGTCGATGGACCAGATCAGCCTGCAGACCAAAATGGCGTTGCTCAAGGTCCTGCCCGAAGTGATCCGCGAGAGCGCCAAGCCGATGGAAGCGATCGATTCGATCAAGATCGTGCAGGTCGACGGGCTCACCAACGGCGGCGGGAAATCGGGCGCTTCCTCGGCCGGCGGCGGCACGGGCAACCTGGCAACCGACGCGGTCAGCGCCGCGCTCGCCTACCGTGCGCAGGCGCCGGTGCTCGACGGGTTGATGAAGGAACTGGGGCTGGACGGCAGCTCGCTGGAGAATCTCGCGAAGGGCGCTTCGATGATCAGCAGCAATTCCGAACCAGAGGTCACCGAAACCCGATCGGAGCCTTCCAGGCCCAAGATGGAAACCGGTCCGAAAGCGGAGCCTGCGGCAAAGCCCGTAAAGGCGAAGGCCGGGGGGAACGCTCAAGACGATTAGGCCAACCGCGAGCTCCGCGCCTATCCGGCGCGGAGCTCTTCGCTCCCATCACGCGGCCGCAAGAACCGGAACCGGAGCCGAATCGGACCGAACCACCGCCGGCGTTGCGGGCGGGCTGCGGTAGATCGATCCGCGCGGCGTCAGAAGGTGGCGCTCGAGCGAGGTGAGGACGGCGTCATCCTCTTCGGCGTCGAACTTGCGGGCGAACAGGTCGCGGCTTCGCTCCAGCTGCTGCAGATCGCCCATGCCGTAGTTGCGCGGGCGCAGCTTGATATCGCCGTCCGGCACCCAGTCGATCATCCGCAGGTCGTCGTTCATCACGGCGCCGTGACCGCTGCTGTTCATCAGCACGGTCTGGAAAAACGCTTCATCGGCGATGAAACTGTTGCGGTAGAAATCCTTGAACCGATCGGCGCGCGGATCGTGGCAGACAAAGGCGCAGAAACCGCGGGTCACCGCTTTCCACTGGGTGCCGATGAAAGGCCTGTCGCCGCTGAGGAAGGGCCGTGCCACGCCGGTGGCGGTCATCCGGCCATCCTCCTCGACGAACATATGACTGATCCGGTTCATCGTATCCGGGCGTTCGCGCGGCTGGTCGAGCGCGCGGATGAATTGCTTTCCGGGATTGGCGGCGAAGAACTGGCGGATGTATTCCTGGCTCTTGAGCGGGAAGTCCTGGCCCGACAGATTGATGTAGTGCGTCCAGCCGTCGTCCATGTCGAGCAAGCGCGCCATCCCGCGCAGCTCGGCATCGACCAGGCTGTATCCGCCCCACAAGGCGTCCCTTGCCTCGAGGATCTCGACGCCCTGATAGGGTGACAGGAAGCTGGCGATGTCCTCGGCCAGAGCCGCGCCGGAGCTTTTGTCGATGTGGATCACATATTGATTGCCGGGGGTGTAGATCGATTTGAACAGGCGTTTGAATTGCTTGGGATAGCGGTGCACGAGCAGGAAATAGGCAATCATCAGGCAGACCCTTCGGGATCGCCCATGCGCGGCTGCCTGTGGCCCGCGCACGGCGATTGCTTCTCCTGTCTCAGGAAAGCCAATCAAAGGAAGTTCTGATCGTAAAGAGACGCCGCCAGACAGTATTGCGCGGGAATTGGCGCAACGGCGGTATGTTCAGATGGCGATTGCCTTGGCCCGATACAATATGCGTTTGCGATTGGCGCGGCGCCCGGCCTGTCCTGGCGGCTTTCCTATTGCAGCAGTCTGTGCGCCATTGCCCGCACCTCGGCGCCCATGTCCTCGCGCTCAAGCGCCAGCGCCAGGGTCGCCTCGACGAAGCCCAGCTTGCTGCCGCAGTCGTATCTCCGCCCATCGAAGGTCACCGCGTGGAACGGCTGGGTGCCGATCATTCGCGCCATCGCGTCGGTCAGCTGGATCTCGCCGCCCGCGCCCTTGCCCTGGTCTTCCAGCACGCGCATCACCTCGGGCTGGAGGATGTAGCGCCCCGAAATGATCTTGTTCGACGGGGCTTCGGCCACGGGCGGCTTCTCGACCAGCCCGCGCACTTCGGTCAGCGCGGGCGAGAGCTGCGCACCCGGGTCGATCACGCCATAGCTGGAGACCTCCTCCTGCGGCACTTCGAGCACGCTGATCAGGTTGCCGCCGGTCTGCTGATACGCCTCGACCATCTGCTTCATGCAGCCCGATCCTCCGGCGTGCGGGATCATCAGCTCGTCGGGCAGGAAGATGGCGAAGGGCTCGTCGCCCACGATCGCGCGGGCGCACCAGATTGCGTGGCCGAGGCCCAGCGGCACCTGCTGGCGCACGGTGATGATGTCGCCGGGGGTGAATCGGGTCGGGGCCAGCACGTCGAGCGACTTGCCGCGCTCGCCCATCGTCGTCTCGAGCTCGTAGGCGACGTCGAAATGCTCGACGATGGCGGTCTTGCCGCGCCCGGTGACGAAGATCATCTGCTCGATCCCCGCCTCGCGCGCCTCGTCCACCGCATACTGGATCAGCGGGCGGTCGACGATCGGCAGCAGTTCTTTGGGGATCGCCTTGGTCGCCGGCAAGAACCGCGTGCCGAGCCCAGCGACGGGGAACACGGCTTTCCGGATGGGTTTGGGCGTGATCGGTTCGGGGCTGCTCATGGCGTCCGGGAATCGCAGGCGTTTGTTACAGCGTCAACCGTTGTCCTCTTTGGGTTTCACGCAGAGGACGCAGAGGGAAGAAGAGACGCAGAGAAGAAGAGCCGGGGCGGCGCAGCCGCGATCCATTTTCTCTGGTTGCGTCATAACGCGAAGTCGCCGACTCTGCTTGAGCCTTCGGCTCGGCACGACCCCTCTGCGTCTCTCCTTTTCTCTGCGAACTCTGCGTGAACCAAAACCCGCACCACCCCGCTTGCTCGCGCCCTGAATCCGGCTAAACGCTTCGACATGGACAAGATCATCGTACGCGGCGGCAATCGCCTTTCGGGCACCATCCCCATCTCGGGCGCGAAGAACGCCGCGCTTACCCTGCTGCCTTGCGCGCTGCTGACCGACGAGCCGCTGACGCTGCGCAACCTGCCGCGCCTTGCCGATATCGACGGGTTCCAGCACCTGATGAACCAGTTCGGGGTGACCACGGTGATCCAGGGTTCGCGGCCGGAGGATTTCGGGCGGGTGATGAGCCTCGAGGCGACGCGGATCACCTCGTCGGTCGCGCCCTACGATCTGGTGCGCAAGATGCGCGCCTCGATCCTCGTGCTCGGCCCGATGCTGGCGCGGATGGGCGAGGCGACCGTTTCGCTCCCCGGTGGCTGCGCGATCGGCAACCGCCCGATCGATCTGCACCTCAAAGCGCTCGAAGCCTTCGGCGCGACGATCGAGCTGGCGGCGGGCTATGTCAAGGCGATCGCGCCCGACGGCGGTCTGCCCGGCGGCGATTTCGACTTCCCGGTGGTCTCGGTCGGCGCGACCGAGAACGCACTGATGGCGGCGGCCACCGCCAACGGCACCAGCCGACTGTTCAACGCCGCGCGCGAGCCCGAGATCGTCGATCTGTGCAACATGCTGGTGGCGATGGGGGCGGAGATCGAAGGGATCGGTACCTCGGACCTGACGATCCACGGCGTGAAGCGGCTGCACGGCGCGACCTACCGGGTGATGGCGGACCGGATCGAGGCCGGCTCCTACGCCTGCGCGGCGGCGATCACCGGCGGAGATGTGACGCTCGCCGGCGCGAAGGCGGAGGAAATGCAGGCCACGCTCCACGCGCTGCAGGCGATCGGCTGCGAGGTCGAGGAAGTGAAAGGCGGGGTGCGCGTCGCGGCAAATGGGCCGCTCAAGGCGACCAACCTGACCACCGCGCCCTATCCCGGCCTCGCGACCGACATGCAGGCGCAGCTGATGGCGTTGCTGTGCTTGGCCGAAGGCACCAGCGTGCTCAAGGAAACGATCTTCGAGAACCGCTACATGCATGTGCCCGAACTGGCGCGGATGGGTGCGAATATCGAGACCGAGGGCCGCACCGCGATCGTACAGGGCGTGGCGCGGCTCACAGGGGCGGAAGTGATGGCGACCGACCTGCGCGCTTCGATGAGCCTCGTTATCGCGGGCCTCGCCGCCGAGGGGGAAACCACCGTGCGGCGGCTATATCACCTCGACCGCGGCTACGAGCGGCTGGAGGAGAAGCTCCAGCTGGTCGGCGCGGATATCGAACGCGTCGGCGACGACTGACGATTACCCCGGACCCTTCTCCGCGCCCGACCGTTGGTTGGGCATAAGGAGATATCCAATGCTACTCAAACTCGCAGCGCTCGGCGCGATCGGTTACGCCGGATACAAATATTACGAGAAGAACCGCGACGGGTCGCGGGCGGCCTTCGCCGGGAATCAGGGTAGCGCCACGATCCGCGACTCTGGGCCAGACGCGATGCGCGACCAACCCAAACGTGCATGGTCGAAAACCGACGAGGAAAGCGACCAGAGCTTCCCCGCCAGCGATCCGCCGTCGAACTACTGACCCCATTGTGGGTAATGCGGGCGGAACCTTTCGCGGTTTCGCCCGCTTTTCCTTGTATGCCTCACGATTCAGCCAGCACCGGCATGGGCTATGGTCGCTTCTTCGCGATGATCGCCACCTCGACCGTCATCATGTACGGGCTGATGTATCTCAACACATATCAGCTTTCGCATGTTTGGTTCAGCCAGACCCGGCTGTGGATGGCGGTGGTCATGGGTGCCGCCATGGCGGTGGTGATGCTGCTGTTCATGTGGGGCATGTATCGCCGCCTGCAGTGGAACCTGCTGATCCTGGGCGCGGCGACCATCGCGTTTGCCGGATCGCTCTGGCTGGTGCGCAGCCAGCAGACGGTGGACGACATGAGCTATATGAAGGCCATGATCCCGCACCATTCGATCGCGATAATGACCAGCCGCCGGGCAGCGATCTCCGACCCGCGCGTGCGCAAGCTCGCCGACGAGATCATCGATGCGCAGGTGCGGGAAATCGCGGAGATGGATGCGCTGATCGCTGATCTCGAGAGGGACGGAAATCGGGCCGCCGAACCCGCACCGGCGCGCTAGCGCCGGGACCGCGCCACCAGCCATATCCGCACCGCCCCGGCGAGGCCGCAAGGGTTCTCGGCCCGGATACGCTCCTCGTCGATGCGCGCCACCAGTGCGTTGACCGGCAGGCCTTCGGCCTCCGCCGCCGCGCGCAGCATGTCCCAGAACAGCGGTTCGAGGCTGATCGAGGTCTTGTGACCGGCGATCTCGACCGAACGCTTGACCGGGGGGTGGTAGGGCGGCGTCATCGCGCCAGCTTAGCCCGTGCGGCCAGCCGGACCATCAATTTTTTGGGGTGGCAGGCAGACTGGGGCAGTCCTAGTCCGGTCTCATGAACGCCGGGATCGACATGCTGACCGACAAGGAGAAGGCAACCCTGCGCCTGATCGTGCGCGGGCACGACGCGAAGTCGAGCGCGCGCGAACTCGGCCTCTCGGTCCATACCGTCAACGAACGGCTGCGCGAGGCGCGGCGCAAGCTCTCGGTGTCGAGCAGCCGCGAGGCCGCACGGCGCCTGCTCGAAGCCGAGACGGCCGACCCCCAATTGCTGGGGGACAGACTTTTGGGGGAAGCCGCGAGTGCACCAACCGAGGCAAACGCTGCGGCATCCGCCCCATCCGGGCGGTGGACGAAGCGCCGCTTCGCCCTGATCGCATCGGGAGTTCTTGCCATGTCCCTCATCCTTGCCGCGCTGTTGCTGCCCGCTTCACCGCTCAACGTCCTCCCCACTTCGCTCGCGCCCGCAAATCTGGCGAGCGACGAAGCCGATGCCGCTGCCGCAGCCCGCGCCGCCGAAGCCTTTCTCGAGCTGGTGGACGCAGGGCGCTGGGCCGATAGCTATGCCGCGACCGGCAGCCAGTTCCGCCAGCTCAATACACTGGAGCGCTGGACCGAAGCATCGACCATGGTCCGCTCGCCGCTGGGCGCGATGCTGACCCGCGACCTGATCGCCAATGAATTCGTCCCCGCTCCGCCGCAGGGTTATCAGCTGATCAAGTTCCGCTCGCGCTATGCCAGCGGTGCCGACCAGACGGAGACGCTCTCGCTGGTGTGGGAAGACGGGGCATGGAAAGTGGTCGGGATCGTGATCGATTAGGGCCGAGGCCCGGGATTGATATCGCGCGTCATGCGCCGATCGCGGCGCGCAGTTCCGGCTCCATCCGGGCTGCGCGTTCGGTGAGTTCGCGCAAATGGGCGAACACCGCCTCGTCAGGGATCTTCACGTTGAAGCAAGTCTTGCCCTGTCGGCGTTTCGCCAGCCCCTCGGGCACCGCAGCTTCGAGATCGGGCAGGACGTAGAGCGGCATCACGTGATAGGCGACGTAGGACTTCTTGATCGCGATCCACCCGAACCAGGCGGGCTGCCCGGTTCGCGCCTCGATCCAGTCGGTTTTCAGCGTCAGATTGGTCGCGCTGTCATCGGTGACCACCATGGTGGGCGCGGCTTCGAGCATGATCGTGCGGAGCCGTGCGAAAATGGCGTCGAAGGTCTCGCTCATCGGACGGGGCTCCCTCTCCTGCGCATGATCAGCGCGGTTGTCACCGTGATCAATAGCCCGACCACGAATGAGCCCGCAACCACCGCTGCCAGCTGCGCGTCGACGTCGACCGCCTGCCCGCGCGCGCGCATCGCCGTCACAAACTGCGGATTGATGACGGAATAATAGGTGCGGAAGAAGACGAAGCCGATCGCCGCGCTGATGGCGGAGATTGCCAGCCCCGCCGCCAGCGCGGTGCGCCAGGACAGCACGCCGCCGGCATCGCGGCGCAGCGATCTCAGCGCGAGGACGATGGCCAGGATCGGGAAAACCAGCCCGACAAAGCCCGTGATCGCGCCGATCTCGAGCCGCTCGTTGTGCCAGCCCATGGCATATTCGAACAGCGTCCACCCCGCCGCGCCGCCGCCCGACAGCAGCCCAGCCAGTATCGTGGTTCTTGCAAACGACATCGCTTACCCCCTTTCCGGAATAGCTACCGGCACGCAGCATTCGAGATCGAACGCCGACCAGCCGATATCCTCGGGCAGCCGGCGGTAGACTTCCTCGACCGGTGCATCGCGCAGATCGAGGCCGGATGCGGGAAGCCAGCTCTTGAACAACATCGACCAGGCCCGGTCCACCGCCGCCAGATCGCCTTGCACTTGGGTGATCGCCCACAGGCCCGCCGCCCGCTCGGCCAGCGCGAAACGGGGCGGCGGGACGACATCGCACGGCAGTTCGATCATGAAATCGTAGCGACAGCGCGACAGCGGGGTGAGATCGGGGTCGTCGCGCGAGGCACCGGCGATGCGCCCGCCGCCGGTCGCGATGCCCGCTGCGTCGGCCCAATCCCTGAGGCGTTGATAGGCGGCGACCAGCCGGTCCGGAGCGAGGTAGCCGCCCCATACCCGCGCGACCGCCAGACGTGCGGCGGGTCGCTCTCTCAACTCGACCGCAAAATCGGGGTCCAGCGGAGGCGGCGGGCGCAGGAAGAAGGCGGAGATCGCACCCGCCGCTTCCCGGTCGCCGCGCGCGGCCCACCAGCCCTCCAGATCGAAGGTGGTCGGCGTCGTGCCGTATACTCGCTTGAATGCGCGAGTGAAACTGACCGGAGAGCGAAAGCCGCTAGCGGCCGAGGCGGACTTCCACGAGTGACCCTTGCGGGCGAGGCCGACCGCTCGTTCGAGCTTGCGGCGCTCGACGAAGCTCCGAACCGACTCGCCGGTCAGGGTCCGGAACACGCGGTGGAAATGGAATGGGGAAAGGCATGCGATCGCGGCCAGGCCGGACAGCGTCATCGGTTCGTGCAGGCGCTCCTCGATATACGCGATCGCCCGGGCAATGCGGTGTTCGTACCGTTCGCCGAAGACCTGCTGTGCGGTCGTATTCGATGCCGTCGATGCCACTTGCCGCTATTCGCAAGCCGCTCGTCGCGGGTCAAACGTGCCGACCACACAGATCTTGCGCAATTGGGCATGCCGGATCGCCCCATCCCCTCAATACATATGCTGGCCGCCGTTGATGCTCATGGTCGAGCCGGTCATGAAGCCGCCGTTTTCGGAGGTGAGGAAGGCCACCCCACGCGCGATTTCTTCGGCCTGCCCAAGGCGGCCGACGGGGATCTTGGCGATGATCTTCTCCAGCACCGGGGCGGGCACGGCGGCGACCATGTCGGTGTCGATATAGCCGGGCGCAATGGCGTTGACGGTGACCCCGAACTTCGCGCCTTCCTGCGCCAGCGCCTTGGTGAAGCCGTGGATGCCGCTCTTGGCAGCGGCATAGTTGACCTGGCCGTATTGCCCCGCCTGCCCGTTGATGCTGCCGATATTGACGATCCGGCCCCAGCCGCGATCGCGCATGCCGGGGAAGGTCGCCTTGGCCATGTTGAAGCAGCCGCCGAGGTTGACCCGCATCACATCGTGCCAATCGTCGTAGCTCATCCGGTGAAGAGTGCCGTCGCGGGTGATCCCGGCGTTGTTGACCACGATGTCGATCGGTCCGAAATCGCTCTCGACCTGCGCGCAGCTGTCGAGGCAGGCCTGGTGGTCGCCGACGTCCCATTTATAGGCGGGGATACCGGTTTCCTTGGTGAAGGCCTTGGCCTTCTCTTCGTTGCCCGCATAGTTGGCGACGACGGTGTGCCCCTGCCGCTTGAGCCGCTGGCAGATCGCCTCGCCGATGCCGCGCGTCCCGCCGGTTACGATTGCCACTCGTGCCATAGATCCTGTCCCATGCTGTGTTTTACGTAGCGTCAGCCTTAGGCGAGGCTGCGCGGCAGGCAAAGAAAAACCCCGCTGGCGCGGGGTCTGGAAATACGAATGCGTAGGTATTCGCGTTCGGTGCCAGCCCACTCCCCCGCCCAACCACCCGATATGGTACCAGGCAAGCTATCGGGTGGTTGGGCGGGGGAGTGGGCTGGTACCGCAGACCAAGCCCGCCGAAAGCGGGCTTGGCAAACAAACGCCGATCAGAACTTGAACTGGGTTCCGACGTAAACCGCCTGGCTGTCCTGCGTATCGTCGGTCAGCGGGGCAAGACGGTCGCGGTCCTGCGACAGGCGGACACCCGCCGTCACGTTGAGGTTGCGCGTGATGCGATAGGCCCCACCGAGGTCAACCGACTGTTCGGTCTGTGCATCGAGCGTGCGCGGGGCGCGGCCGATATTCTCACCCTTTTCCAGCGCGATGCGCGGCTGGAACCGGCTCGGCTTATCGGGCGCGCTCTTCGACAATTCGAAATCGCCAAGGTCGGGCATTTCCGTGGTCCGCGCCGCTTCGGCCATCACCGGCGTCTTGGCAAAGCCCTGGAAGCCGCGGGCGATCCCGAGATTGTAGCGGGTCGAGGCGAGCAGGCTCTCGCCGAGGCCCGGCGCGCTCTTCGCCGCAGCGCTGGCCTGGCGCACTGAGATCGCGCGGGCGGTGTCCTCATCGACGCGAACCGCCACGGTTACAATGCGATTTCCGACGGCCTCGGCGCCCGCAGGCGTGAAGCGCGCGGCCATCCCCTTGCTGCGGATGTTCTGCGACACCCGCTGGGCAAGCTGCGGATCGACCGACGCGGGGGTGAAGATGCCAAAGGCACTATCGCCGATTGCCGGGGCAACCGAAGGCAGCGCGAGACCGGCACCGGGCAGGGCAAGCCCGAGCGCAGCGACCGCGCTCAGCGCGATGCCTGCCTTGGCTTTGGCCAGTCTGTCCAGTTTGCGTGCCATGATCCGGCCGAATTACCTCTTCCCGACAAATCAAGCAGGGTCTCCGTGAACGAACGATGAGCGTTCGCGCAGATTCCCTGCATCCGAGTCGCGAAGCTAGTCCTGCGTTTCCGTCAACTCCAGCGATTCCGGACAATTACCGACTCGAAGTGGCAATGTGTTGCCCCACATCCACAGTTACTCGGTGCTGCGCTGCCCGCTTCAGTCGCGATTAAGGCTCGAGTCGGTGCAAGCGGCCTGCGCGTTCCGGAAGACGTCAAGTCCGGGGGGCGCGCTGCGCTCGGGCCTTGCCGCCCGCGCCCGGCGCGATTAGAGGCATGGCAAGCAGAACGAAAGAGCCCGGTACCTACATGACAATTTCCCACAGCCGTATCGCCCGCTTCACCGGTCGCACTCTCCTCGCCACGGCGGCGCTGGCGAGTCTCGCAGCCTGCGGCGGGCGCGAGCGTCCGACTGCCGATCTTGCGGCGGCACAGGTCACCACCATCGGGGTCAACTCCTATCTCTGGCGCGCCTCTCTCGAAACCGTGAGCTTCGCGCCGCTGCTGCAGACCGACAGCGCCGGGGGCGTGATCGTGACCGACTGGTACGCCAACCCGAGCAATCCGCGCGAGCGGGTCAAGCTGACCGTCTCGATTCTCGACCAGGACCTGCGCGCCGACGCGCTGCGCGTCGCCGCCAGCCGCCAGGTGCTGCAGGGCGAGGTATGGGTCGAAGCGCCGGTGCAGGCGGCGACGGTGCAGAAGCTCGAAGACATCATCCTGACCAAGGCCCGCGACCTCCGCAGAGAGGCAGTCGCGGGGTAACCCCTCCAACCCGAACGGGGCTTTCATGACCGAAACACGCATCGATGCCCGGTTCGATCCCGGGCAGGCCGACGGGCGCTGGCAGCGCGCATGGGACGAAGCGCGCTGTTTCGAGGCCGACAGCGACAGCAACAAGCCCAAGAGCTACGTGCTCGAGATGTTCCCCTATCCCAGCGGGCGCATCCACATCGGCCATGTGCGCAATTACACCATGGGCGACGTTCTGGCGCGCTACAAGAAGCTGCGCGGGCACGAAGTGCTCCATCCGATGGGGTGGGATGCCTTCGGCATGCCGGCCGAAAACGCCGCGATGGAAAAGGGCGTCCACCCCGGCGGCTGGACGCGCGAGAACATCGCCAACATGAAGGCGCAGCTGAAGCGGATCGGCTTCGCGCTCGACTGGAGCCGGGAATTCGCCACCTGCGATCCGGAATATTACGGCCACGAGCAGGCGCTGTTCATAGCGCTTTACGAAGCGGGGCTGGTCTACCGCAAAGAGAGCGAGGTCAACTGGGACCCGGTCGACATGACCGTGCTCGCCAACGAGCAGGTGATCGACGGCAAGGGCTGGCGCAGCGGCGCGGAGGTCGAGAAGCGCAAGCTGGCGCAGTGGTTCCTCAAGATCACCGATTTCGCCGAGGAACTGCTCGAAGGGCTGGGCAGTCTCGACACCTGGCCCGACAAGGTCCGGCTGATGCAGGAAAACTGGATCGGCAAGAGCCAGGGGCTGGAGTTCGGCTTCGACCTTTCAAACGGGGAGAAGCTGCCGGTCTACACCACCCGGCCCGATACGATCTTCGGGGCGAGCTTCGTCGCGGTTGCGGCGGACCATCCGGTTGCGCAATCGCTGGGCAGCGATGCCGCGCGCGACTTTATTGCGCTGTGCAAGAAGGGCGGCACCACAGCCGCCGAACTGGAAACCGCAGAAAAGCTGGGTTTCGACACCGGGATCACCGCGAAGCATCCGTTCACCGGGGCGGACCTGCCGGTCTACATCGCCAACTTCGTGCTGATGGACTACGGCACCGGCGCGATCATGGCGGTGCCGGGCCACGATCAGCGCGACTTCGAATTCGCCACCAAATACGGCCTGCCGATCCCGCGCGTCGTCGCGGCTAGCGTAGCGGACGCGGGCAAGCCGTTCGATGGCGAGGCGGAGTCCGGTGACGGGGTGCTGGTCAATTCGGATTTCCTCGACGGGATGGATGTCGAGGATGCCAAGCGCGAAATCATCCGCCGCATCGAGGGTCAGGGCCGGGGCGAGGGCAAGACCGTCTGGCGCCTGCGCGACTGGGGCGTCAGCCGCCAGCGCTACTGGGGCACGCCGATCCCGTTCATCCACTGCGGCACCTGCGGCGTGGTGCCGGTGCCGAAGGAGCAGCTGCCGGTCACCCTGCCCGAGGATGTCGATTTCCAGACCCCGGGCAATCCGCTGCTGCGCCATCCGACGTGGAAGCACACCACCTGCCCGACTTGCGGTGGCGCGGCGGAACGCGAGACCGACACGCTCGACACCTTTGTCGATTCGAGCTGGTACTTCCTGCGCTTCGCCAGCCAGCCGGCGGACAGGCCGTTCGACCGCGACGAAGTCGCCAAGTGGCTGCCGGTCGAGCAGTATATCGGAGGGGTCGAACATGCGATCCTGCACCTGCTCTACGCCCGCTTCTGGACCCGCGCGCTGGCGAAATGCGGGATGCTCGACCTGAAGGAACCCATCGCTTCGCTGTTTACGCAGGGGATGGTGACGCACGAGACCTATTCGCGGGAGATCGACGGGCGCGAGACCTATTTCACGCCGGGCGAAGTCGAGCGGACCGGCGATGGCGCGACGCTGAAGGAAGATGGCCAGCCGGTCGAGATCGGCCGCGTGATCAAGATGTCCAAGTCGAAGAAGAATGTGGTCGACCCGGACGAGATCATCGCGACCTTTGGCGCGGATGCGGTGCGCTGGTTCATGCTTTCGGACAGCCCGCCGGAACGCGATCTGCCGTGGTCCGAAGCCGGCATCGAAGGCTGCTGGCGCTTCGTCCAGCGGCTGTGGCGTTTGTTCGCGCAGGCCGGTTTCGGCGGCGCGGGGGCGGATGCCAATGTCGATCGCGCGCTCGACCGCAAGCTGCACCAGACGATCGCCGCCGTGGCCGAGGATATCGAGGCCTTGAGCTTCAACAAGGCGGTGGCTCGGATCTACGAGCTGACCGGCGCGATCGAGAAGGCGCAAGCTTCCGCCAGCCGCTCCGATGCGATCCGCAAGCTCGCGATCCTCGTCGGCCCGATGATGCCGCATCTGGCGGAGGAAGCACGCGCGCAGTTCAACCTCGGCATCGGGCTGGTGGCGCAGGACAGCTGGCCGGAGGTCGACCTGGCGCTGCTGGTCGACGACGAGGTGACCGTGGCGGTCCAGCACAAGGGCAAGCTGCGCGATACGCTGACCGTCGCCAAGGGCCTGCCCAAGGAAGAGCTCGAAGCGCTTGCGCTCGCCAGCGCAAACGTGCAGCGTTCGATCGACGGCGCGCAGGTGCGCAAGGTCATTGTCGTGCCCGACAGGCTGGTGAACATCGTCACATGATCCGCGTTCTCGCCCTCTTTGTTCTCGCCCTTGCGTTGTCGGCCTGCGGGTTGCAGCCGATGTATGCCGGGGGGGCTAGCGGACAGGTGGCGCAGGGTCTGGCGGCGGTCGAGGTCGCCCCGATCGAGGGCAAGGCCGGCTGGCTGATGCAGAATGCGCTGAACGACCGGCTCGGCGTAGCGGGCAATCCCGCGCCGCGATACCGGCTCGACATCCGGCTCGACGACCGGCTCGAAGGATTGGGCGTGCTGAGCGACGATACCGTCGGGCGCGAACGGCGCATCCTGCGCGCGCGCTACCAGCTGGTCGACCTCGCGAGCGGGGAGATCCTGCTCGACAAGACTTCCGGTTCGGATGCGGGGATCGACGTGGTGTCGAGCGAATACGCCACCATCGCCGCCGAAGACCGCGCGCTCGAGAACCTCACGCAGGATGTCGCGGGTCGCATCGTCAGCGAGGTTGCGCTCGCGTTGCGCGAACCGCGGTGAAGGCGACACAAAAGGACTTTGCCGGTCAGGCGCAACGCGCCGCACAGCAATGTTCGGTGTTTTTCTTCTGCGGCCCCGACGAAGCTGCCGCGTCGGCGGCCGCCGGTCGCATCGCCGCGCTGCTGCCCGACCCCGGCGAGCGGGTCGAGCTTTCCGGAGTCGATCTGCGCAAGGACCCGGTCCTGCTGGGTGACGAGGCGCGCTCGATCTCGCTGTTCGGCGACTCGCGGCACATCTGGGTCCGCGCGAGCGGGGACGAAGCGCTCGACGCGGTCGGCAATCTTCTGCTCGGCACGGGCGAAGCCTGCCCGGTACTGATCGTCGCCACCTCGGCGACCGACAAGTCGCGCACCGCCAAGCTGCTGGAGAAGCGCAACGACGCGCTGGTGGCGATGTTCTACCCGCCCGACCTCGGCGATCTGACCCAATCGGTCCGCGCGATGGGAGATGCGCTCGGGGTCCGGCTGAATGGTGAACTGGCGCAGCAGATCGCCCGTTCGTGCGGTCTCGACGTCCGGCTCGCCGGGTCCGAGATCGAGAAGCTCGCGCTCTATCTCGATGCTTCGCCTGCACGCCCGATCGCCGCGACGCAGGACCATCTCGACGACATCGCCGCCAAGACCGAAGACGACGGCTTCATGCCGCTGGTCAATGCGGTGCTTTCGGGCGAGAGCAACAAGCTCCCGGCGGAATTGCGCCGGATGCACGAACTGTCGCTCAACCCGGTCGGCGTGCTGCTGGCGTTTGAACGCCGCGCCACCCAGCTGGCCCAGCTTGCCGCAAGGATCGGTACGCGCGGCGATATCAATGCGGCGATCGACGCGGAAAAGCGCGCCCGTCGTATCTTCTGGAAAGATGTCCGCGATATCGACAAGCAGATTCGCCGCTGGCGCGGGCCGCGTCTCGACCGGTTGCTGAACCGGCTGACGGAACTGCACCGCGATCTCATCGAAAACAGCCAGACTGCCGAGCTGCTGCTCGCACAAGGTCTGGCGGAGATCGCCCGCGCGGCGGCACCGAGGCGTTAGCCCCCGCAACCCGCGCCTGCGCTCCGGTTACTCGAGATGGACGATGATCGATCCGCCCTTGCGTCGCGTGGAGGAATGCCGGTGCGCCTGGTCGAGCACACCCCGTCCGTCTACCATCCGCAGGCGCACGGGTTCGATGATCGTCGCAGTAGCGCGGCCCTGTGCGCGAGCCGGCGGAGCGACAGCATTCGACGATCCCGGCGCGTCTTCCCCGCCGGGCGCGGCCAGAAGCATGGCAGGCGCAACAATCCCCTGCAACGCCAGCAGCGCAGCAACAGGCAGGCGATGAAAGGGCGTTTCTCGGCGCTCAACCCTCAGCATTGCGCAGCACGGCGGACAGCTCGCGCACACCGAGCGGCCGGGCAAGCGCGATGCCCTTCTCATAACCGTCGGCCCATTTGACGGTCGCGGCCTCCAGCAGGTGACGGCCCACGCGGACTGTGGCGAGCGCACCCGCGACGACCGGCTGGTCCATCAGAACGCACAACCCGCGATGCGCGAGATTGACCAGTTCGGCCTCATGCCGCACCGCATTGACATAGACGGTTGCGGGGAGCGATGCGGGGATGCGGACCGAGCGGTAGGCAAAGCCTGGACATGGTGTGTAAGACGGTGTGCCGGGATCGTTTTCTACCCCGAAGCGCCCGTCGGCGGACCAGATGACGGTGCCATGGCGGAAATCCTCATTGCCCCAGCGATAACTGATCGGCTGTCCGCAGGTGAGGGGGATATCAGATTCGAAGCCGGCACCTTCGTGCGACAGGTCCCGCATCACCGCGACGGACGAAATGCCGTCTATCTGGATGCAGGCTGTCCGAAAACATGTCGACGAACGGGATGACGCACGTCGTTCAGAGTTATGCACAAGCGAAACTCCCACGCTTCCGACACAGAGGTCCCGGCTTCGAACCAATCGAGGGAGGACCAACAACCTCGATGCCAATTGTTTAGGGAACTTGCGTGGACGGCGGCAGTTTATTACGGTAAGTGTAACGTGACACAGCCAAATGCCTGTAGAAATACAACAATGCGGGGCTACGGCATTTTAGCGTTACGATGAGGGATGACGCGATTTTAACCGCCGAGTAACCTCGAGTAACGTTTGCGATATGACATCCGGTGCATCCGATCCCGCCATTGCGGTCCAGCGTGAGGTTTCCCGCGTGCTGGAGAGCGAGCTGCTCGCTCGCGCTCCATCGCAATCGCGTATCCTGGCGTTTTTGGGCCAGGTGGCCTCGACCGGATCGGGCGGTACGAGCCAGTATGCGATCGCGGTCGACGCCTTGGGCAAGAGCCATCAGTTCGACGAGAGTACCGACAGTTCGGTGCGGGTCCAGATCGGCCGACTGCGCAAGTCGCTGCTCGACTACTACCGGCTCCACCAGCCGGGGGACGGCCAGTGCCTCTATATCCGCAGCGGCGAATACCGGCTTCGGCTCGGTCCGCTACATATCGCCTATCCCGAGCTCGCACGGCCTGTAGCAGAGTCTTCGGCACCGACACCCGAACATGCCGGCGTCAGCGCCGATCCACCTGTGTTCCTTGCGGACAATAGCTCGGCTCAGACCGGTACCGCCGCGCCCGCGCAACAAGCCGGGCCTCCCGGTCGGCGCAGGTGGATTTATGCTGCCCTTGCGGTGCTTGTCCTGGCCCTTGGAGTCATACTCGTCTGGCAGTTGCGCTCCGGCACCGCATCGCCCGACGCGCCGGTGCTGCTCGCTCCTCCGGTTATCCAGAGCGAATTGCGCATCGTCAACAATCTGCGCAACCGGTTGGACGCCGAAGGCCTGGTCGATACGATCGAAGGCGACATCGACATGTTGCTGCAAAAGTCGATGATGAGCCGGTCCTCGGTCGGCGAAGGGGGAGGCAAGGACCGCTATCGCCTCCTCGTTTCGCTGACGCCGGGTCTGGACGAATCGGCTTCGATCTTCACCAGCCTGCGCGACGGGGACGGCAATCTGATTGCGGAAAACCTTCGGCCTGTCGCGCCTGAGGAGAACCTCAGGGCGGCGGTGAACGACGAAGTCGTGGGTATGGTCGCGCCGGCCGGCCCCCTCGGGGTCTTTCTGGCAGAACGATTGGCAAGTGGGCCGCGCAGTGCGTTCGAATGTTTCGTTGCGATCGAAAACCATCGTTCGGAAGGGAAATATGTCCTTCCCCCGCTCGAGCGATGCGAAGAGCGGTTCGGCGACAGCGAATACGGGGCCTATTTCGCAGCGCGAGGGATCGCCCGTTCCGTGCAGATGCTGAGGGCGCAAGGGCGCGAAGTCGAACGCGATTCGCGCGAGTGGGAACGCATTTCGGCAGTGTTGGCCCGTGAGCCGGAAGACCCGGTAGCCAATGCCGTGGCGGCGAAGATGCTGATCGGTGTCGGTGCCTGCCGCGAGGCGGAAGCCTTTGCGACGCGGGGCTTTTCACGCGGGAAGACCTATCCGGCGCTGGAGCTGTCGGTCATCGTCGATGCCTATGGCTGCGAACAGGCGCGCGACCTGCGTCCTTTCTGGGATGGCCGCATCGAGCGTCTTGCGCGGATCAACGCGGACCGCCGCAGCCCGCTGCTCGAAGCCCTCGTCCTGCTGAGCGCCATACTGGCCGACAAGGAGGACCTCGTGCGTCAGAGTGGCAGGGGGCAGTTTTCTGCGGAAGGTTTTTCCGAGCTTGGCCAATTCAACCGCGCGCTCGACAGCTATATCGCCGGGACGCTGACTGAAGCGCAGTTTAACATGATCGAGGCCGCCTTGCCCCGGCTGATCTGGAACGACGAGACCGTTGCGGCGATCGAAGCGAAGCTGGAACGCCAGCTTGCCCGGTAACGATCAGTCTTGCGGGACGGTGAAGGTCCCCGATACCCTGCCATTGCCTGTCGATACCGTCTCGCCGGTGACCGAAGAGGAACCGCTCGCGCGGCCGTCAACGCTCGACACCCCGCTGCGCAGGTCGATCACCAGCCGCCCTCCGCTGAGGTTGTCCGCCCCGCGGCGCAGGCGGACATTGCCCGCCATGGTGATGATCCGGCGGTTGAAATCATATACCGCCACATCGCCGCTCGCCGCTTCGTCGCCGCGCGTCACCTGCACCCCGCCGGTCGCGGTCATCCGCTGGATCTGGAGCGAACCGGCATCGCTGTAATTGATCACCATGCGGTTCGATTTTACGGTCAGTCCGGCCTGCCGCAGCGTGACGCTGCCCGACAGTGCGACGCGGTTCTGCCGGTCCTGCAGTTCGATCCGCCCGGCATCGAAATTGACCGGCGCGTTGGAATTGTGGCCGGCGATCGCCTGGGCACCGGCCTGAATCCCGGCGAAGGCGGCGGCGGTGACGGTAAAGCCGATCAGCGCGTTGCGCGCTGCGGTGCGGAGCTTCTCTTGCATCAGGGCATCCTCAGTTTGCCGGGGACCATGTTGAGGCGCGCCCGGCCTTCGAGCACGACGGTCCGCTGTTCCATATCGACTTCGAGCCGGTTGGCGGAGAAAGTTCCGGCCGGTACTGCGCCGTCGACCCCGCCATCGCCGGTCATCCGCTTGTTGCGCAGGTCGACCGAGACGCCGCTGACGCGCATGCGATAGCCGTCGGTCGCCTCCATCGTCACCGGACCGTTCACCTGCACCACCTCATGGTCGAGGTTGTAGATCCCTGTCGCCGCCTCGATCCGCGCCGGACCGCCGGACAGCATGACCCGCGCGAGCAGGTCCTCCATCCGCACGACCCCCTCGCGGCTCGACCGCTGCACCGCTTCGCCCGCGCTGAGCGAGAACGGGCGGCCCTGATTGTCCTCGCCGCGATAGAGCGCATTGTCGACCCGAAGCCGCTCGTCGATCACCTCGACCTTGTTGCGATCGAGCAGGAAGCTGATCTCGCCGCGCGGTGAAAGCGGGGTGATGACCATGAAGGCGGCGAGTACCCCGATCCCCATCGGCAACGCCTTGCCGAGGAAGCTCACCAGACGGTCGTGCGATCCGCCGGGCGCAGCGAAGTGCTGGCGCCTGCTGCGCCGCTCTATCGCTTCGTCGGTTTCGATGCGTCGCTTGATGACCATGGCGGCAGGCTAGGGACCCGTCCCTTACATGTGGCTGAAGATATCGTGCTCGGCCCAACCGGCGAGGTCGAGCCGCGCGCGGGTAGGCAGGAAATCGAAGCACGCCTGCGCCATTTCGGTCCGCCCCTCACGCGCGAGCCGGGTCACGAAGACATCGTGCAGGCGGTGGAGGTAACGCACGTCGCTGGCGGCGTAATCGCGCTGCGCGTCGTTGATTTCGGCCGCGCCCCAGTCGCTCGACTGCTGCGCCTTGGAGATGTTTTCGCCCAGCAGCTCGTCGACGATATACTTGAGGCCGTGGCGGTCGGTATAGGTGCGGGTCAGCTTGCTCGCGATCTTGGTGCAGAACACCGGCGCGGCGAGGACGCCGAGGTAGTGCTCGATCGCCGCGAGGTCGAAGCGGGCGAAATGGTACAGCTTGAGCCGCGCCGGATCGCCCAGCACCGCCTTGAGGTTGGGCGCATCGTAGCTGCTGCCGACCTTGAAACGGACGAGATGCTCGTCGCCCTGCCCGTCGCTGATCTGCACCACGCACAGCCGGTCGCGCGGGGTGACGAGGCCCATGGTTTCGGTATCGACCGCGATCGGCCCGGGCGCGAGCACGCCTGCGGGCAAGTCTTCTTCGTGAAAATGCACTGCCATAGGGCCCAGCCCTTAGGCCGATTGGGGATGGGAGGGAAGGGGCGCTGGCACGCCGCTGCGCGAGCGGGTAACTCGGCGGCGATGAGCGAGGCGATTCCCCCGAGCTGGAAGCCGGTGCTGGAGCCGGTCCTCGCCACCCCCGGGGCGCGGCAGCTGGGCGGATGGCTCAAGGCGGAGGAAGCGGCGGGCAAGCAGGTCTTCCCGCCGCGCGGGTGCCGCCTGCGCGCGCTGGAGCTGACGCCGCTCGACAGCGTGAAGGTCGTGATCCTCGGGCAGGATCCCTATCACGGGCCGGGTCAGGCGCACGGTCTGTGCTTTTCGGTGCCCGAAGCGGTCGCCATGCCGCCGTCGCTGGTCAATATCTACAAGGAACTGGCGAGCGATCTTGGCGTCACGCCGCCGGGGCATGGCAATCTCGAACACTGGGCGCGGCAGGGCGTGCTGCTGCTCAACAATGCGCTCACGGTCGAGGCGCACAGGGCCGGCAGCCATGCGGGCAAGGGTTGGGAGGCGATCACCGATGCCGTCGTCGCCGCGGTCGCAGCGCGCGAAGTTCCGACCGCCTTCGTGCTGTGGGGCAGCCATGCGCAGGGCAAGGCTGCGCGCATCCCGGCGATCGGCGAATCGGACCGGCATCTGGCGATCCGCAGCCCGCATCCCAGCCCGCTTTCGGCCTATCGCGGCTTCTTCGGGTCGAAGCCGTTCAGCCGGATCAACGCCTTTCTCGAAGCCCATGGTCAGGCGCCGATCGCGTGGTAGACAGGCGCGAATTGCGAGGGGAGCCCAGCGATGTCCGAAACCGTATTGTGTGAAGTCGCCGATGGCATTGCCACCGTAACCCTCAACCGCCCCGACGCGATGAACGCGCTGTCGAAGGCGCTACGGCACCGGTTGTTCGAAGTCATGACTGCGGTCGATGGCGACGCCGCCGTGCGCGCGGTCATCCTCACCGGCGCGGGCGAACGGGCGTTCACCGCCGGGCTCGACCTCAAGGAACTCGGATCGCAGCCGGGCGGGCTGGGTGCTGCCAATGCCGAAGGCGCGGACGAGAATCCGGTCAAGGCGATCGAACTGTGCCGCAAGCCGGTGATCGGGGCGATCAACGGGGTTGCCATTACCGGCGGGTTCGAGGTGGCGCTGGCCTGCGACGTGCTCATCGCCAGCACCAACGCGCGCTTCGCCGATACCCACGCGCGGGTTGGCATCTATCCCGGCTGGGGCCTCTCGCAAAAATTGAGCCGGATGATCGGCATCAGCCGCGCGAAGGAGCTGAGCTTCACCGGCAATTTCCTCGATGCCGAGACCGCGAAAGCGTGGGGCCTCGTCAACCATGTCGTCGCGCCGGACGAACTGCTGCCGCTCGCCCGCAAGCTCGCTGCCGACATGGCGACGATCGATCCGGCGTTCCTCGCCAACTACAAGCGGCTGATCGACGAGGGCTATGCCGCGACTTTCGCCGACGGGCTGGCGAGGGAAACCCGGCTGTCGAGCGCGGCCAACGCGAAGGTCACTCCGGAAGATGTCGAGGCGCGCCGCGCCGCCGTGCAACAGCGCGGACGCAGCCAATAGGGAGATTCGCATGCGCAAGGATTTGATCGGCACGGCGGCGCTCCTGCTCGCTTCGGTCGCGGGGTTCGCCGGATTTGCCGCAGCGCAGGATGCGCGGCCGAAATACGATCTCGGCCAGCCCTATATCGGCGGGCCGCTGCCTGCGGGCGAGGCGCTCGCCCCTCCGGTCCCGGCAGACGGATCGGCGCGCGCCTTGCGCGACGAGGCCGACAACGCCGCCTATCTCGCGCTCGCGGGCGGTGCCCGGTGGGAGCTGGCGGCGCGCGACGCCGATCTCGGGCCGGGCTGGTTCACCAAGGCATTTTCCTGCGCGGCGGGCCGCGTTGTCAGCGACAGCGACACGCCGCGTCTCGCGCAGCTCCTGCGCCGCGCCGGGACCGATTTCGGTATGTCGACCGGCGCGGTGAAGGACCGCTACATGCGCGCGCGCCCGTTCGCGGTGAACGGGGCAGCCAGCTGCACGCCGCAGGAGGAAGATGCACTGCGCGGCAACGGCTCCTACCCTTCGGGTCACGCCGCGATCGGCTATGGCACCGGGCTGGTGCTGGCCGCGGTCTTTCCGGAACGGGCGAGCGCGCTGGTCGCGCGGGGCCGCGCCTACGGCACCAGCCGCGCGGTGTGCAATGTCCACTGGACCAGCGATGTCGAGCAAGGGCAGGCGATCGCTGCGGCGACATTCGCCCGGCTGATGGCCGATCCTGCGTTCCGGGCCGATCTCGACGCCGCGAAACTGGAAGCGGAAAGCCTCGCCAGCGTCGGCACCGAGAATTTCGATTGCCCGGCCGAAGCCGCTGCGCTGGCGGAGGTGCGCTAGAAGCTGGCGGTCAGCCGCAGGCTCATGGTTATGCCGACGTCGCGGAAGGCAATCGCGCTGTCGACCACCTGAACGTCGGCGGTCAGGCGCAGCTCCTTGCTCAGGCCGTAGGTGTAGAACGCCTCGACCCCTTCCTCGTCCTCCAGCGGGAGGCGGGTGCGCAGGACATCGACCAGCTCGTCGGTGATCGAATAGCGGAAATAAGCCACGCCGAACTTGTCCTGCAACCGGAAGCGCGGATTGCCCGCGATGCCGATGAAGCCGCTGCGGTCGAGGAAGGTCGGGTCGCCGTTCGAGAAATACACCTGCCCGAACACGCCGATGCCCTTGCCCGGCGCATCGGCATATTCGGTGAGGAACTGCGCGAAGGCCAGCGTCGCGCTGAATTCGCCCTGGCGGTTGCCGAAGCTTGAGCCGGGGGCGGGGACCAGCACGGCGGGGAGCGATTCGGCGGCGATCTCGCTGCGGGTCGAGCCCGCCAGCTTGATCGCGTAATAGCCGCGCTTGCCGCCGATCTTCACGGGAAAGGTGACCGAACCGAGGAAGGCTACGCCCTTGCCGAAGGGATCCTCCAGCCCGGACTGGCGCGAGGAGGACACCGGATCGAACACCCACAGGCGGAACAATGCGTCCTTGGTCGGCACGTTGAGCAGCGCGCCGGTGATCGAACCGGGCACGATCGCGCTCGGCGGCAGCGCCATGGCAAGGTTCTGGAACCCCTCGTGCCCGCCGCCGCCCGACACCGGCAACTGGGTCGCGATATCAAGGATATTGACCTTGCCCACGGTCAGGCTGGTGCCGTTCTTCCAGGTCTTGGTGACGTTGACCGACAGGTCAAATACGTCGCCGTCACCGGGATAGAACAGCTGGGTGTTGGCCGGGATCAGCCCGATCGCGCCATTGGCGCTCTCGCCATATTTGAATTCGGGGTGGACATGCAGCTTGATGCTGTCGTCGAGGCCGAAGGCGCTGCCCTTGAGGTCGAGATAGGCATCGATCTTGCCGCCATAGCGCAAGGTTTCGGCGGCATCGCCCGACACCGGCAGGTCGAGGAATTGGGAGGCGATAAACTTGAGCGAGACCGGATCGGGCGGAGCAACCTTTGCCGGAGCTTGCGGCAGCGCGCCGATCCGTTCGCTGGTGCTCGGCTGGGGCGTCGGCAGTGTCTGTTGCGCCGTCTCGTCGAGCGGCGTCGCGTACTCGGCCCTATCTTCGGCTCTGGCCGGTGCCGCGACGAGCGCCAGGGCGCTCGCGAAGCAAGCGACTCGAGCTCTTGCGCGCTTGGTAAAGTGCGAACCCATCCCGGACGACCCCTTCGTCGGCACTGATTGTGCTTCGACCTGCAGAAATGAACTGGACCCGCGCCGATCCGAGGCATTGTAAGAAGGCGACAATCGGGGTCGAGCGCAAGCTATCGCGGCAAATCGGTCACACCCATCAGTGCCTCGTCGACCGCGCGGGCGCATTGCCGCCCTTCGCGGATCGCCCATACCACCAGGCTCTGCCCGCGCCGCATGTCGCCGCAGGCGAAGATCTGCGCTTCGCTGGTGGCGTAGTCGTCGGTGTTGGCCGCCACGTTGCCGCGCGCGTCGAGCGCGACCCCCGCCTTGTCGAGCAGCCCGCGCCGCTTCGGCCCGGTGAAGCCCATCGCGAGCAGGATGAGGTCGGCCTCGAGTACGAACTCACTCCCCTCGACTTCCTGCATCCGGCCGTCCTGCCATTCGATGCGCACACATTCGAGCCCGGTCACTTCGCCGCCTTCGCCGATCACGCGCTTGGCCAACACCGACCAGTCGCGGTTCGCGCCTTCTTCGTGGCTGGAGGACGTGCGCAGCTTGAGCGGCCAGTCCGGCCAGGTCAGCGCCTTGTCTTCCTTCTCCGGCGGCTTGGGCATTATTTCGAGCTGGGTGACCGAGGCCGCGCCCTGCCGGTTGCTGGTGCCGACGCAGTCGCTACCGGTGTCGCCGCCGCCGATCACGATCACATGCTTGCCGGTCGCGGTAAGGCTGCCACGCGGCGCGGCGCGCACCTCGTCGTCGCCCGCATTGCGCTTGTTTTGCTGGGTGAGGAACTCCATCGCCAGCCGCACGCCGGGCAATTCCGCCCCGGGGATTTCGAGCAACCGTGGCTCTTCCGCTCCGCCCGCCAGCACGATCGCGTCGAAATTCTCCTGCAGGGCCTTGAAGCTGACCTCGACGCCCACTTCGGCGCTGGTCTTGAAGGTCACCCCTTCGGCTTCCATCTGCACCGCGCGCCGGTTGATCAGGTGCTTTTCCATCTTGAAGTCGGGGATGCCGTAACGCAGCAACCCGCCGATCCGGTCGCTCTTTTCGAACACCGTGACCGCGTGGCCCGCGCGCGCGAGCTGCTGCGCGGCGGCGAGGCCTGCCGGGCCCGAACCGATAACCGCGACCGACTTGCCGGTCTGCTTCGCGGGCACCTGCGGCTTGATCCAGCCTTCCTGCCACCCGCGGTCGACGATCGCGCATTCGATGCTCTTGATCGTCACCGGCTGGTCGGAAATGTTGAGCGTGCAGCTCGCCTCGCACGGCGCGGGGCAGATGCGCCCGGTGAACTCGGGGAAGTTGTTGGTCGAATGGAGCACGTCGAGCGCGTTCTTCCAGTCGCCTTCATAGACCAGGTGGTTCCAGTCCGGGATGATGTTGTTCACCGGGCAGCCGTTGTGGCAGTATGGAATGCCGCAATTCATGCAGCGGCTGGCCTGCGCGCGCAGCGCATCCTCCGCCGGCGGGATGACGAATTCCTTGTAGTTCTTCAGCCGCTCCTGCGGATCGAGATAATCCCGGTCGCGCCGGTCGAGTTCGAGGAAGCCTGTTTCCTTGCCCATTCAATCAAACCCTGAACAAAAGTCGTCATTGCGAGCGAAGCGAAGCAATCCAGAACGGGATCGCGCGCCGCTGTGGATTGCCGCGTCGCCTTGCGGCTCCTCGCAATGACGGAAGAGGATGATACTCACTCCGCCGCCACGCTCGCGGCTTCGGTGCGCTCGGCCTCGAGTGCCTGCAGGGCCGTCCGGTAGTCCTTCGGCATTACCAGCACGAACTTCGCGAGTGCCGCGTCCCAATCCGCCAGCAGCTCAGCCGCACGGGCCGAACCGGTGTGCAGCTTGTGCCGTTCGACCAGGATTTTCAGCCGCTCGGCGTGGTGGCGCAGCATGTCGCCCATGCCGAGATCGTTGACCCCGACCGGGCGCTGCTTCGGCCGTCCGGTGCCTTCGTCGGCATCGGGTGCTGGCGAGATCGCCTCCAGATCGACTTGCGCCCGGTTGCACAGCTGCGCGAAGCGGCCGTCGGGGTCGTAGACATAGGCTACCCCGCCGCTCATCCCGGCGGCGAAGTTGCGCCCGGTTGTGCCGAGCACGCAGACCACACCGCCGGTCATGTATTCACAGCCGTGGTCGCCGGTGCCCTCGACCACCGCCACCGCGCCGGAATTGCGCACCGCGAAACGCTCGCCCGCGACGCCGTTGAAATAGGCCTCGCCCGAGATCGCGCCGTAAAGCACCGTATTCCCGACGATGATGTTCTGCGTCGGCTCGCGCCCGGTGCCCTCGGGCTGGCGCACGATGATCCGCCCGCCCGACAGCCCCTTGCCGACATAGTCGTTGGCATCACCCGTCAGGCTCAGCGTCACGCCATGCGCCAGCCATGCCCCGAAGCTCTGCCCTGCGACGCCGTTGAAGTTGACCCGGATGGTATCGGGCGAAAGGCCCGCATGGCCATGCGCCTTGGCGACCTCGCCCGACAGCATCGCGCCGACGGTGCGGTTGACGTTGCGGATGCTGCGCGACAGCTCGACCGGCTGGCCGGACCTGATGCTCGGCAGGCACGCTTCGATCAGCTCGTTGTCGAGCGCGCCGCCGAGCCCGTGATCCTGCGTTTCCGTCTGATGCAGCCCGTGGCCCTCGGCCGGTGCGACCGGGTGCAGGATGCGCGTGAGATCGACCCCATGCGCCTTCCAGTGGCGTTCGACCCTGCGCATGTCGATCCGGTCGACCCGGCCGATCATTTGCTCGACCGTGCGGAAACCCATCTCAGCCATGATCCGGCGCAGTTCCTCGGCGACGAAGAACATGTAGTTGACCACATGCTCCGGCTGGCCGGTGAAGCGCTTGCGCAGCACCGGGTCCTGCGTCGCGACGCCGACCGGGCAGGTGTTGAGGTGGCACTTGCGCATCATGATGCAGCCCGCCGCGATCAGCGGGGCGGTGGCGAAGCCGAACTCGTCCGCGCCGAGCAGCGCGCCGATCGCGACATCGCGCCCGGTGCGCAGGCCGCCGTCGACCTGCACCGAAATGCGGCTGCGCAAATCGTTGAGCAGCAGCGTCTGCTGGGTCTCGGCGAGACCGATTTCCCACGGCGATCCGGCGTGGGTCAGGCTGGTCAGCGGGGATGCGCCGGTGCCGCCCTCGTAACCCGAAATGGTGACATGGTCGGCCTTGCACTTGGAAACGCCTGCCGCGACGGTGCCGACGCCGACCTCGCTCACCAGCTTGACCGAAATCCGCGCCGCCGGGTTCACGTTCTTGAGATCGTGGATCAGCTGCGCGAGGTCTTCGATCGAATAGATGTCGTGATGCGGCGGGGGCGAGATCAGGCCCACGCCCGGGGTCGAATGGCGCACCGCGCCGATCCGCTTGTCGACCTTGTGGCCGGGCAGCTGGCCGCCTTCGCCGGGCTTCGCGCCCTGCGCCATCTTGATCTGGATATCGTCCGAATTGACCAGATATTCGGTGGTCACCCCGAAGCGGCCTGAGGCCACCTGCTTGATCCGGCTGCGCATCGTGTCGCCATTGGGCAGCGGGCGGAACCGTTCGGGTTCCTCTCCGCCTTCGCCGGTGTTCGAGCGGCCGCCGATGCGGTTCATCGCGATCGCCAGCGTCGAATGCGCTTCGTGGCTGATCGATCCGAAACTCATCGCGCCGGTACTGAAGCGTTTGACGATCTCGACCGCCGGCTCAACCTCGTCGAGCGGCACGGGCTTGTCGCCCGGCTTCAGTCCCATCAGCCCGCGGATCGTCAGCAGCCGTTCGGACTGCTCGTTGATCGATCGGGCGAATTCCTCGTAATTCTTCGGATCGTTGCCGCGCACCGCGTGCTGCAATTGCGCGACGTTGGAAGGGGTCCATGCGTGGTCCTCGCCGCGCAGGCGGTACTGGTAGATCCCGCCGACATCGAGCATCCCCCGGTAAAGCGGATTGTCGCCATAGGCGAGCGCGTGGCGGCGCACCGCCTCTTCGGCGACCTCGATCAGGCCGATGCCTTCGATGGTCGTCGCGGTGCCGCAGAAATAGGCATCGACCAGCTCGCTCGACAGGCCCACCGCGTCGAAGATCTGCGCCCCGCAATAGGACTGGTAGGTCGAGATGCCCATCTTGGACATCACCTTGAGGATGCCCTTGCCGACCGCCTTGACGTAGTTCGCCTGCACCTCGCGCGCGGTCAGCTCGGGGAACTTGCGGGCGCGCAGGTCCTCCAGCGTCTCGAACGCGACATAGGGGTTGATCGCCTCTGCGCCGTAGCCCGCCAGCACGCAGAAATGATGCACCTCGCGCGCTTCGCCGGTCTCGACCACGAGGCCGGTCTGCATGCGGAGGCCCTGCCGCACCAGGTGGTGGTGCACCGCGGCGGTCGCCAGCGCGGCGGGCATCGGGATCCGGTCCGGCCCCTGCGCGCGGTCGCTCAGCACCAGGATATTGTGATCCTGCAGCACCGCCTCGGTCGCCGCCCAGCACATTTCCTTCAGCGCCATGCGCAGGCCTTTGGCACCGCGCGCGGCGTTCCAGGTGATGTCGATCGTCTCGGTGCGGAACGCTCCGTCGAGCGCCGCCTCGACCGAGCGGATCTTGGCCAGATCGCTGTTGGTCAGGATCGGCTGGCTGACCTCGAGCCGCTTGTGCGTCCCCGCATCGCGGCCGAGCAGATTGGGGCGCGGGCCGATTATCGACAGCAGGCTCATCACCAGCTCCTCGCGGATCGGGTCGATCGGCGGATTGGTCACCTGCGCGAAGTTCTGCTTGAAATAGTCGTACAGCAGGCGGCTCTTGTTGGAGAGCACCGCGATCGGCGTGTCGGTGCCCATCGAACCGATCGGATCGTCCGCATTCTGCGCCATCGGCTCGAGGAAGCGGGAGATATCCTCCTGCGTGTAGCCGAAGGCCTGCTGCCGATCGAGCAGGGTGGTGGTGTGTTCGGGAACCTCGGACAGCTCGGGCTCGATCGTGTCGAGATCTTCCAGCTTGTATTGCGTCTGGTCGAGCCACTTCTCGTAAGGGTGCGCGGCGGCGAGATCGGCCTTCAGTTCGGCATCCTCGACGATGCGGCCTTCCTCCAGATCGATCAGCAGCATCTTGCCCGGCTGCAGGCGCCATTTTCGGGTGATGTCTGCTTCCGCGAACGGCAGCACGCCGCTTTCCGACGACAGGCAGACCAGCCCGTCCTTCGTCACGCAATAGCGCGCGGGCCGCAGGCCATTGCGGTCGAGGCAGGCACCGATCTGGCGGCCGTCGGTGAAGCACACCGCCGCCGGCCCGTCCCACGGCTCCATCAGCGCGGCATGGTATTCGTAGAACGCGCGGCGCGCCGGGTCGATCAGCGGGTCCTTGGCCCAGGCTTCGGGCATCAGCATCATCATCGCGTGGCTGAGGCTGAAACCGCCCGCCAGCAGCAGCTCGAGCGCATTGTCGAGGCAGGCGGTATCCGACTGGCCATGCGGAATGAGCGGCCACATCTTGTCGAGATCGACGCCGAGCAGTTCGCTTTCCATCGTCCGGCGGCGGGCGTTCATCCAGTTCACATTGCCGCGCACCGTGTTGATTTCGCCATTGTGCGCCATGAAGCGGTAAGGGTGCGCCAGCCGCCAGCTGGGGAAGGTGTTGGTGCTGAAGCGCTGGTGGACCAGCCCAAGCGCAGAGGTGCAATCGGGATCGCGCAAATCGTCGTAGAACGAACCGACCTGGTTCGCCAACAGCAGTCCCTTGTACACAATGGTTCGGCTGGACATGCTCGGGATGTAGGTTTGCACCAGCTCGGGCAGATCGTGCTTGTCAGCCAGCCGCGCGAGCGGGTTGAGGGTCTGCTTGCGGATCACGATCAGCTTGCGCTCGAACGCATCCTGGTCGGCGCAGTTCTCGCCGCGCGCAACGATGCACTGGCGCATCACCGGCATGCTCTCGATCACCGCCTTGCCGAGCCCGTCGAGCGTCGTCGGCACGTCGCGCCAGCCGACCAGTCGCTGGCCTTCCTTGGCGATGAACTTCTCGAGCTGCTCGGACACGAAGGCGCGCGCATCTTCGTCCTGCGGCAGGAAGCACTGCGCCACGGCATATCCGCCCGGAGCTGGCAGATCGTGCCCTTCGGCATCCGCCCAATTGCGGATCAGCTTGTCCGGCACCTGCAGCAGGATGCCCGCCCCGTCACCCAGCAGCGGATCGGCGCCCACCGCGCCGCGATGGTCGAGATTGGCGAGGATTTCGAGCGCCTGACGGATGATCGCGTGCGATTTTTCGCCCGCGATATGCGCAACCATGCCGACGCCGCAGGCATCATGCTCGTTGCGCGGATCGTAAAGACCCCCAGTGCCAAGGCGTTCGCGAGCCTCGTAACCCATCCAAAAACCCCATCGTGTCAGGTGCCGCAACGCCCTGCGAAGGTCGCTCAGGCAACGAAACGCGGCGAATCGTGCCGCCACGCGCAGCAAAACTGTCGTGAACGGCTGTCATGACGACAGGATGTGATTTTTGCAACTGCGAAGGGGCAAGATATCGTATGCACGGCCCTAGCTGGGTTAGGGCCGGCGGAGCGCCTGCGAAGGGCGAGGAGCAGCTATCCCGCGCCCGACATCCGCTGCAGCTTCTCCAGCGCTTCGCGCAGTGCGCGTTCGGTTTCACCCGCGTTAGCGGGCGAGGCGGGCCTCGCACCAGCGACGGAACCTTCCGAAGGTGCGTCGAACGGCCGCATGGTCGTGGCAACCGCTGGCGGCCATGTCGGAGTGGAGAGTGCGTCGCGCGACGGGCCGTCGCTGGCCGGTTCCGCCCTGCGGTTCTCCTGACCGGGGAACACCACCACCGGTTCCTGAACCGCTGCGGATTCTTCGTCCTCGATCCGCACGAAAGGCTGCGGCGAGCCGAAGCGGCCCTTCATGCTGAGCAGCGAGGGGTAGGAGCCGTGCTCGCTCTCGTACTCGTCCTCGGCGGGAACTTCATCGGCCGCCCGCAGCGGTTGCCCCGCTGGCGGCAAGCCGGTGCCCAGTCTCGGGAAAGAGAGGTCGAGAGTATCGCCCTCGTCCTCCGGCTCTTCGGTGTGCTCGGCAAAAGCACGCAGCGCCTGCGGCATTCGAGGAATCTCCTGACCGCTCTGCGGCAGCGCGGCGGAGACCGGCGTAGAAGCAGCCTGTGCCGCACTGGTTTGTTCAGGTGCCGGTTCGGCAGCACCCAGAGTGGCTGCAGCAGGTTGGCGCCGGAACACCATCGGTTGTTCGCTTGCGGGCACTGCAGGCATTGCCACCGGTTGAGGGGCCACGAAGGTTGGCGCAGACGTGTGCGGCTGCACAGCGACCTGAGCCGTCATGGATACCGGCATGGCGAAGGGTTCTGCCCTCTGAGAAGGCGAAACTGCCTGGGCGGCCTGCGGGATCGGAGCGGCGAAGGCGGCGGCAGCAAAGGGCTGTTCCGGTGCCTTCAGCGCATGGCGCGACTGCTGCGAGCTTTGCAGGGCGCGGGCAAAACGTTCGACCAGTTCGACCATTCCGAGCCCTTGCAGCCCGCTGTTATGGCCGATCGATGCGGCCGTTGCGGGCTCTGCGAAAGCCGGTGACGGCGCGCTGATCGCGGGTTCGGGCGCTGCCTGTTCGTGCGGCGCGAAGCCCGCCAGGGGATTGTAGGAAGGCACGCCGGCGGGCTGGTCGCTGCTATTCATGGCGGAAAGGTCCTCGTGGTGCGGGTCCGGCGATGCGCCGGTTGGTGCAGGCGACGCGGGGGCTGCTTCGAAAGGCCGATCGACCGCAGGCTGCTGGGGTTCCTCGGCAGCGAAGGTTTGCGCCGGTGCGCTATCTGGAATGGCTGACACTGCCGACTGTGCGGAATCGTTGCCTTCCGTCATGCGCAGGCGCAGCGTCGCGAAGATATCGTCCGTTTCCGCTTCGGCATGTTCTCCGTCGGATTCGGTGAAATCGCCCAAGTCGAGCGCCGTCTTGCCGGCGAAAGGCTCGCGATCGTCCTGCGGATCGAAAGCGGCATGTCCGCCGGGAAGCGGGGCATGATCAAGAAATTCGCTTCGTTCGCTCTCGTCGGTCACCGAGAGGGCGCGCCTTCGCCCCGCTAGTCGGGCAGGAGCCCGGTCGGGCTCATTTGCCGTGAAAGAGCCGACAGCGGCGTCGAAACTGTCGCTGCCGAGTTCCTCGCGGGCCGATATCGGTCGCTTGGGATTTGCTGCTTCCGCATGCTCATCGCGGACGGACTCGCGTCGACGCGGTTCCTTGGCCGTGCCGGACGCACCCACGACCTTACGAGCGAGGAACAGCCCGATGCCGGCACCGAACAGCGAGGCAACCAGCGCGATCGAAATCCGGGCGGTCGGGCCGAGCGGCGGCGCGGCCGCCGGTATCAAGCTGGCGATTCCCGTGGCGGAGAACAGCATCTCGAACAGCACGACCGGTACAACGAGGCAGCCGAGGCCGAGCAGCGCCGCAAACCATAGCGCCACCACGGCCGGAAAGGCGGGATGGGCGCTGATCGACGCCGGATTGGCGGCCTTGGCTTTGCTTGTGCTCACTGCGGGGCTTCCCCTGTTCCGCGGTTCCTGCCCGGTGCCTACGCGGCGGCGGACATTCCCCCATTCGGACCATGGGCTAGCAAATGATGGTAAACGCTTTGATAACGATGAACGTTCTTCGCCCAGTCGTGCTTGTCGGCGACGTGGCGTCGGGCCCGGGCGCGCATGCCATCCCAGTCGCCGCGCCGTTCGATCAGCGATGAAAGCGCCGCTGCACAACCTGCCGGATCGTCCGCCGGGAAAAGCATGCCGGAGACTCCGTCCTCGATCAGCTCGCGGTGGCCTCCGACGTCCGACGCGGCGACGATGCGGCATTGCGCCATCGCCTCGAGCGGCTTCAAGGGGGTGACGAGATCGGTCAGGCGGCTGCGCTTGCGCGGATAGGCGAGCACGTCGATCAACGAGTAATATCGCTCGACTTCGTGATGCGGGACGCGGCCGGTGAAGATGATCGCATCGCGTGCGGGAGAAGCCTCGACCTGCGCCTTCAGCGCATCCTCGCGCGGACCGCCGCCGACCAGCAGAAGACGTGCGCCGGGCTGGCGCTCGCGCAGCAGCGGCATGGCCGCGACCAGATCGTCGAGCCCCTCGTAGTCGTAGAAGCTGCCGATGAAGCCGATTACCGGCTCGCTGTCGACAATGCCGAGTTCGGCGGCCAGCGCATCGTCGCGCGGCGGCGGATCGCCGAACAGCGCGAGATCCACCCCGTTGGGCGAAATGCCGATCTTGCCGCCGTCGAAGCCGCGAGCGACCAGGTCGTCGCGCAACCCGTTGCAGATGGTGAACACCGCGTCCGCGCCGCCGACGACGTGGTTTTCCATCGCGCGGGTCAGGCGGTATTTGACCGACCCTTCGCGTCCGGTGCCGTTGCCGACTGCGGCATCTTCCCAGAAGGCGCGGATCTCGTAGACCAGCGGAATGCCGAGCCTTCGCGCAGCGGCCAGGCCCGCTTCGCCGCACAATGCAGGCGAATGCGCGTGGAGCACGTCGGGCCGCCACTCCGCCGCCAGCGCCTCGATCGCCTTCGCCAGCGCGGAAATCTCGCGCCATTCGCGCAAGCCCGCAGGGCCCGATGCCTCGCCATGCGTCCGATGGAAGGTCAGGCCATCGACCTCCTCGACGGATGGCCCGTCATGCGCATGGCGCAGCCCGGTAATCCCGCGCACCTCGATCCCGGCCGCCTGCTGGGCTTTCAGGATCGCGCGCGTGCGGAAGGTATAGCCGCTGTGCAGCGGCAGCGAATGGTCGAGGATATGGAGCACCCGGGTCATGGCGCGCAGTCTTGCCACAACAGGCTTAACGCCGCGTCAACCGCTGGCTGGTAACGACGGTGTACTGGTTTCGCCGCAAAGGCCCTGCACTCCGCCGTGATCGACTATTTCGCCCTCGCCCTGACGCATGCGCTGATCCTGCTCGCGCTGGTGCGGATCGTCGGCCGTGCCGATCTCGATCACGAAGACGAGCTCGACGACGGGCCCAAAGCGGTGCGCAAACGCGCCGACAAGACGGGCGAGGCGGGCATCGATGCTTGACCTTGCGCTGTTCGCGTTCCTGATCGCCTTTGTCGCGATCGGCTTCCGCCGCCCCTTTGTGTGGGTGCTGGCCTATCTCTATGTCGATATCCTTGCGCCGGGGAAGATGGGGTGGACGCTGATGCCGTCGATCCAGCCTTCGCTGCTGACCTTCATTGCCGCCTTCGCCGGCTGGCTGCTGACCGATCCCAAGCATGGCAGCCGCTTCACCCTGCGGCAGGGCATCATGCTCGCGCTGCTGCTCTATTGCATGTGGACCACCGGTAATGCCGACTTCCCCGAATTCGCCGCGACCAAGTGGGAATGGGTGTGGAAGGCGCTGTTCTTCGCCATCTTCCTGCCGCTGACGATCACCACAAGGACCCGGCTCGAAAGCGCGTTGCTGGTGATGGTGCTGACCGTCGGCGCGATCATCATCAGCGCGGGGATCAAGGTCGTGCTCGGAGGCGGCGGCTACGAGAACGACCTGTTCTTCGTCAACGACAACAGCGGGCTCTACGAAAGCTCGACGCTGGCGACGGTGGCGGTCTGCATCATCCCCATCGTGCTGTGGTTCAACAAATATGGCACCGTCTTCCTGCCCGACTGGCGGGTGAAGCTGTTCTCCGCCGGGCTGATCTTCGCCTGCCTGCTGATGCCGGTCGGCACCGAGGCACGCACCGGGCTGGTGTGCATCGCGGTGCTGCTGGTGCTCGCGCTGCGCGACGTCAAGCGGCGGCTGACCTTCATCGTCGCCGGCGCAACGCTCGGGCTGGTCGCGTTGCCGTTCCTGCCGCCGAGTTTCTACGAGCGCATGTCGACCCTCTCCAGCGCCGATGGCGACGAATCGGCTTCGACCCGGGTCGCGGTGTGGGAGTGGACGATCGATTACGTCACCGAGAATCCCACCGGCGGCGGGTTCGACGCCTTCCGCGGCAACAAGTTCACCTACAAGATGCCGGTGCGCGAGAAGCAGGGGAACACCGAAGCGGTCGAATACCAGGAAGTGACCGACGAAGCGCGCGCCTATCACTCGGCGGTGTTCGAGATGCTCGGCGAGCAGGGTTATCCCGGCCTCGCCTTGTGGCTGTGGCTCCACGCGCTCGGCCTGTGGCAGATGGAACGGTTGCGACGGCGCTGGCGCAAGCGGCTCAAGCTGGGCGAGGCCGAAGGGCGTGAATGGATCGCCCCGCTGGCGACCGCGCTGCAGTATTCGCAGATCGTCTATCTGGTCGGCTCGCTGTTCCAGGGCATCGCCTACCAGCCCTTCGTGCTGATGATCGTCGGCCTGCAATGCGCCCTGTGGAGCTATTGCAAGCGGATCGATTCGCACGAAGCGCGCGAACGCCGTGCGATGCGTGCCGCTTCGAACCCGATTCCGGCGGGCGATGCCGTAACGGCAGGTTGACGTAAACGGAAAGCGCGTTGCGCTGAGCGCCGTCATGGGCCATGAAGCCGCCAGTTTTTCACACTCGGCGACCAGGAGAGGCCAATGACCCCGCAGGAACTCGCAGCCAAGACCGGCGAACATATCGGCACCAGCGAATGGGTGGAGATGAGCCAGGAGCGCATCAACATGTTCGCCGATGCGACCGGCGACCACCAGTTCATTCACATCAACGAAGAAGCCGCCAAGATGACCCCGTTCGGCGGCACCATCGCGCATGGCTTTCTGACCCTGTCGATGATCCCCTATCTCGGCGCCAATTCGGACACGCCCAAGATCGACGGGGTGAAGATGGGCGTCAACTACGGCGGCAACAAAACGCGCTTCATCTCGCCGGTGCGCAGCGGCAAGCGGATTCGCGGCCACTGGAAGCTGCTCGAAATGGTCGAGAAGCGCCCCGGCCAGTGGCAGCAGACCTGCGAGATCACCATCGAGATCGAAGGCGAGGACAAGCCCGCGCTGATCTGCGAATGGATCACCCAGCTGTTTGTTTGATTTAGGGGGCGGCACCAGCCCACTCCCCCACCCGACCACCCAAAGGTTACCCCTAGGTTCTGGGTGGTCGGGTGGGGGAGTGGGCTGGTGCCGCTCTCCGCAAGGAGAAAAGAAATGTCACGTGACGCCGTCATCGTTTCCACCGCCCGCACCCCGCTGACCAAGGCCGGGCGCGGTTCGTTCAACAACACGCTGGCCCCGACGCTGGGTTCGTTCTCGGTCAAGGCCGCGGTCGAGCGCGCCGGGCTCGAAGGCGGCGAGATCGACGACGTGCTGTTCGGCGCGGCGATGCAACAGGGTTCGCAGACGATGAACGTCGCGCGGCTTATCGCGCTGCGTTCGGGCCTGCCGGTGACCGTGCCGGGCATGACGATCGACCGCCAGTGCTCGAGCGGCCTGATGACCATTGCGACTGCCGCCAAGCAGATCATCGTCGACCGCCAGGACATCTGCGTCGCCGGCGGGATCGAGAGCATTTCCAAGGTCAGCGGCAGCGGCAAGGCCTTCATCGAGACCGATCCCGAACTGCTCGAAATGCACAAGGACACCTACATGCCGATGATCGGCACGGCGGAAGTGGTGGCCAAACGCTACAACATCAGCCGCGAGGCGCAGGACGAGTATTCGCTCCAGTCGCAGCAGCGCACCGCCGCCGCGCAGGCTTCGGGCAAGTACGACGACGAGATCGTGCCGTGCAAGGCGACCATGGCGGTGATGAACAAGGAAACCAAGGAAGTCACCTTCCAGGAAGTCGTCGCCGCGAAGGACGAGTGCAACCGCCCCGACACCACGCTCGAAGGCCTCGCCAGCCTGAAGCCGGTAATGGGCGAAGGCTACACGATCACCGCGGGCAATGCGAGCCAGCTGGCCGACGGGTCCTCGGCCTGCGTGTTGATGGAAGCCAAGGTCGCCGAACAGCGCGGCCTGCAGCCGCTCGGCCGCTACGTCGGTATGGCGGTGGCGGGAACCGAGCCCGACGAAATGGGCATCGGCCCGGTCTTCGCCATCCCCAAGCTGCTCAAGGCGTTCGATCTCAAGATGGACGACATCGGCCTGTGGGAACTGAACGAGGCCTTCGCGGTGCAGGTGCTCTATTGCCGCGACACGCTCGGTATCCCCGACGAACTGCTCAACGTCAACGGCGGTTCGATCTCGATCGGGCACCCCTTCGGCATGACCGGCGCGCGCTGCACCGGCCACGCGCTGATCGAAGGCAAGCGTCGCGGCGTGAAATATGCCGTGGTGACCATGTGCATCGGCGGCGGGCAGGGCGCGGCGGGGCTGTTCGAAGTCTTCTGATCGCGTCCGAACTGGGATAAGGGTGGGCGGCTTTCGGGAAACCGGGGGCCGCCCGCTGCGTTTCGCGCAGGGAAAGGAAGCAACGATATGCGATTCGCGAGATTTTCCCTGTGGGCCTGCGCGGCATTGGCGCTCGCTTCGTGCGGCGGGCTGGACGAGGGTTCGGAGAGTGGCGATGCCCCGGCGCCGACGGCGGAACAGGCCGAGCTCAACGCCGCGCCGCAATTCGCTTCGACCTACACCGATTTCGACCTTGCGAAGTGCGAGGTGCTAAGCGAGGAGCGCGAGGAAGGCTCCTCCGCCGAATACCGCTGCCCCGGCTTCGGCGAATTGCCGCTGCTGGTGCAGGAAGGCGACGGGCGCTTCGATCTCGATGCGGGGGGGGACGACGGCGGATTCCAGACCATCGGCGCGTTCAACGATATCGGTGATACGGTTGAATGGCGATTGAAGAACGGCCAGCCCTTCGCGGTGATCTTCCGCTTCCTCGACGTGACCGAGGAAGCCAAGGGGCGCACGGTGCTCGCGGTCGAGACGGTGACCCGTTTGGGCCTGCCTGCCTGCCGCGTGGCGCAGATCGCGGGCGACACCCCTGACGCCAACCAGAAGGCACGCGAACTGGCCGATGCGGCCGCTACCGAGGGTTTTCGCTGCCCGGACGAGCCCGAACTGCTCGGCAACGCGCAATAGCGACGAGATAGGAGCGAGGGGAACCGCGATGGGGATCATGGAAATCATCGGCATCGCGGGCAGCGTCAGCCTGCTGGCGGGCTGGCGGCTCTACCTGTGCATCTTTGCCACCGGGCTCGCGATGCGGTTCGACGCGCTGCCGGTGCCCGAAAACCTTGCCAGCCTCGCGGTGCTGGAAAACCCGTGGGTGATGGGGATCGCGGGCGTTGCCGCAGTGGCGGAATTCTTCGCCGACAAGGTCATGTGGCTCGATTCGGCGTGGGACGCGGTGCACACTTTCGTCCGCCCGGTCGGGGGCGCACTGCTCGCGCTGGCGATCGTCGACCCGTCGGATCCCGCGACGCAGGTCGTCGCCTTCCTGCTCGGCGGCGGGGCCAGCCTCCTCGCCCATGGCGGCAAGGCGAGCGCCCGCGCCGCGGTCAACACCAGTCCCGAACCGGTGAGCAATATCGCCGTCTCGACCGTCGAGGACGTAGCAACCGTGGGGTTGCTCTATCTCGCCTATGAATATCCCTATGTCGCGGGCGGGATCGCGCTGGTGCTGCTTGCACTGGCGATCTGGTTGCTGCTGATCGCGCGGCGGATCATCCGGAAACTGTTCGGCGCCGGGAAGCCCACCGAAACCGGCTAGGCGACCGCTTTCAGCTTTGCCTTGCCGTGCTTGGCAATGAAATCCTCGACCACCGGGGCAACCTTGGTGCGCCACTTGCTGCCGTTGAAGATGCCGTAATGGCCCGCGCCTTCGGCCATGTAGTAGCGCTTCCTGTTTTCGGTCAGGCCGGTTGCGAGGTGCAGCGCCGCCTTCGTCTGGCCGAGGCCCGAGATATCGTCCCGCTCGCCCTCGATCGCGAGAATCGCGGTGCGGTCGATATCGCCCAAATCGACCCGTTTGCCGCGATGCTCGAATGTGCCATTGGGGATAGAGTGCTTCTGGAACACCTCTTCCACCGTCTGGAGGTAGAACTCGGCGGTCATGTCGCACACGCTGCGATATTCGTCGTAGAAATCCTTGGTCGCCTGCGCGCCGCCCTCGTCGCCGATGTTGAGATGCTTGAACATCTCGTAATGGCTCATCATGTGGCTGCCGAGGTTCATGCTCATGAAGCTCGCGAGCTGGAGGAAGCCGGGATAGACCTTACGCCCCGCGCCGCTGTATTGCATCGGCACGGTCGCGATCACTGTGTGGCGGAACCATTCGATCGGGCGCTCCATCGCGAGATCGTTGACCGTGGTCGGGCTTTCCCTGGTGTCGATCGGGCCGCCCATCATGGTCAGCGTCTGCGGCGCGGCGGGGTGGCTGTCGCGGTTCATGATTGCAGTGGTGGCCAGTGCGGGCACCGAGGGCTGGCACACCGCCATCATATGCGCACGCTCCCCGTTACCTTGGGACCCGATATGGTCGAGGAATTCGATCAGATAGTCGATATAGTCGTCGAGATCGAAATGCCCCGCCTCGACCGGCACCATCTTCGCGTCGGCCCAGTCGGTGATGTAGACCTCGCAGCTTTCGACCATCCGCGCCACCGTGCCGCGCAGCAGGGTTGCGTAATGCCCGCTCATAGGGGCGACGATCAGCAGCTTGGGCGCATTGCCGGGCAGGCCTTCGCGGCGGAAGCGCTTGAGATCGCCGAACGGTTTGCCGAGCACGGTCGATTCCTCGACCGGGAATGCCTTCGAACCGATCTCGACGAATTCGATCCCGAACGCCGGCTTGCCATAGGGCGCGGCGGCGTGGGCGAAGACTTCGAGCGCCGATGCCATCATCGAGCCCATGCCGAGATAGCCCATCGGCAGGCGCGGGTTGGACAGCATGCCCGCCCCGATCGAGGCCCAGGCGCTGGCGCTGTTGAGCCAGGCGCGCTGCAATTCATGGATGTGATAGAGCAATCCGAAGTCCTCTGCTGAAACCGTGCCCCGGCTTCTCGCGGGGCCTTTTGTGCACTGCACACTGACCGATCCGGTAGCATTGTGCAACGCATCATTGGCGCGCCGGTGGGAAAAGCCCGCGCAAATGGTGGAATTCGCCGCGATGCCCCGCTAGGTCCGGCGCATGGAAGCACAGCAAGACGAGATCGCCGAAGCCCCGCAGCCGCGGCGAAGCTCGATATTCTCGCGCCGGTCGGCCAAGGTGGAGGGCGAAGTGGCGGGTGAGGTAGAGGCCAAGCCGTCGAAGTCGCTCCGCCCGCTCAAGATGATCTATGTCGAGGCGGCGAAATACCCGACCCAGATCGCGTTTGCCTTCCTCGCGCTGCTCATCACCGCATCGGCGATGCTGGCCATTCCAGCGGGCTTCAAGCTGATCATCGACAAGGGTTTCTCGCAAGGCGGCGATCCGGCCGATATCGCGCGCTGGTTCCGTTACCTGCTACTAATCGTTCTGGTGCTGTCGATCGGCACGGCCTTGCGGTTCTATTTCGTCAGCTGGATCGGCGAGCGCGTGGTGGCCGATATCCGGCTGAAAGTGCAGCGCAATCTGCTCCGCCTCGCGCCGGGTTTCTACGAAGAGAACAGCCCGAAGGAAATCTCCAGCCGGATGACCTCGGACACGACGCTGATCGAGCAGGTGGTCGGGACCACCGTGTCGGTCGCGCTGCGCAATACGCTGATGGCGATCGGCGGGACGATCTACCTGTTTGTCCTCGCGCCGCAGATGACCATCGGTCTCGCGCTGGTGATCCCGGCGATCATCATCCCGATCACCCTCTTCGGGCGGCGGCTGCGCAATGTCTCGCGCACCAGCCAGGACCGGGTGGCCGATGTCGGGGCGATGGTCACCGAGGTGCTTGGCGCGATGAAGATCGTCCAGGCGTTCAACCAGGAAGCGCGCGAGGGCGAGCGGTTCGAGGGCGCGGTCGAGCGGACCTTCGCGGTGGCCAAGCGCCGAATCCTGATTCGTGCGATCATGACCTCGGTCATCATCCTGATGATCTTCGGGTCGATCACGCTGCTGATGTGGCGCGGCGCGAACGGGGTCGCGACCGGCGAGATCAGCGGCGGGACCATCGCCGCCTTCGTGCTGACCGGCGGCCTGGTGGCGGGCGCGTTCGGTTCGCTGACCGAGGTTTACGGCGATCTCCTGCGCGGGGCCGGGGCGGCGAGCAGGCTCAACGAACTTCTGGAGGAAGAGCCGACCGTCGCCGTGCCCGAGCGCCCGCTCGCGCTGCCGGTGCCGCCGCGCGGGAACCTCTCGTTCCGCAATGTCACCTTCCGCTATCCGACCCGGCTGGAAACCGCCGCAATCAAGGATTTCACGCTTGAGGTCGAACCGGGCGAGACGGTCGCCATCGTCGGCCCGTCGGGTGCGGGCAAATCGACCATCTTCCAGCTGGTCGAGCGGTTCTACGACCCGCAGGCGGGCTCGATCCGGATCGACGGGGTTCCGCTGACCAGCGCCGACCCGGCGGACATCCGCCAGCGGATCGCGCTGGTGCCGCAGGACGGGGTGCTGTTCAGCGCCAATGCGCGCGACAATCTGCGCTACGGCAACTGGAACGCGAGCGACGAAGACATCTGGGAAGCCGCGCGCGCGGCCAATGCCGAGCGGTTCCTGCGCGAATTGCCCGAGGGACTCGACACCTATCTGGGCGAAAGCGGCACGCGGCTGTCGGGCGGGCAGCAGCAGCGCATCGCGATCGCCCGCGCGCTGCTGCGCGATGCGCCGATCCTGCTGCTCGACGAAGCGACCAGCGCGCTCGATGCCGAAAGCGAACGGCTGGTGCAGGACGCGCTCGACCGGCTGATGCGGGACCGCACGACGCTGGTCATCGCGCACCGGCTGGCGACCGTGCGTGCGGCGGACCGGATCGTGGTGATGGAAGACGGGCAGATCGTCGAGCAGGGCACCCATGCGCAGCTGACCGGCGCGGGCGGGCTCTACAGCCGCCTCGCCAGCCTGCAATTCACCGACGGCAAGGCGGCCTAATCGACCAACCGCCCTTGCGGCGCGATCAGTGGCGACACGACACGGCAGACCCGGCTATTGCAAGGTCATGGACTTGCGCCCGCACGCCGGGCAACGAATCTTCGGGAGACAGACTGATATGATCCGCACCCTTCTCGCCCTCGGCGTCAGCGCGACTGCGCTGGCGCTTGCTACCCCCGCCTTCGCCGAAGAGGCCGAAGCGAAGCCTGAAGAAGCCGTCGCCGCGCCGACCATGAGCTTCGGCACCTGGGGCTTCGACCCGGAGTACCTGTCCGAGGATATCGATCCGGGCGACGACTTCTTCGCCTATGCCAACCAGAAGTGGATCGATGCCAATCCGCTTCCCGCCGATCGCGCGCGCTTCGGCGCGTTCGACCTGCTGCGCGAGAAATCGACCTTCGACGTCAAGGCGGTGGTTGACGAACTGACTGCGAAACCGGCCGTGGATCTGACCGGCAACGAACGGCGCATCGTCGATGCCTACAACGCCTTCCTCGATACCGATGCGATCGAGGCGGCCGGTCTTGCACCCCCGCAGCCCTATCTCGAGGCGATCGCCGGGGCGGATACGCTGGGCGAGCTGGTCACCCTGTGGGCCACTCCGGGCTACCCCTCGCCGGTCGGCGGGTTTGTCAGCGTCGATGCCAAGGAGCCGACCCGCTATTCGGTCTATGTCGGCAGCGGCGGTCTCGGCATGCCGGACCGCGAGTATTACTTCGACGAGAGCGAAAAGGGTCTGACGATCCGCAAGGCCTATATGGATTACCTGACCTTCCTGATGGGCGAAGCGGGCTATTCGGATGCTGCGGCCACCGCCAAGCAGGTCTATGATTTCGAGGATTCGATTGCGCGCAAGGTAACGTGGGACCGCGCCGTGCGCCGCAACCGCGACTTGACCTACACCGCGCTCACGCCCGAAGAGCTCGGCGGGCTGTCGGAATCCTTCCCGATCGCGGCGTTCCTTGCGACGAGCGGTTTCGGCACAACCGACCGGTTCATCGTCGGCGACATGCCTCCCTCGGCCGAGCGGATCGCCGAACTCGGCCTGTCGGAGGAAGTCGTGGCCAAGATCGGCGGCGGCACCCCCGCCATGCTCGAACTGCTGGCGGCGACTCCGCTGGAGGTGCTCAAGGCGTGGTCGATCAAGAGCTTCCTGTCGTCCAACGCCTCGGTTCTGCCCGCGCGGTTCGACCAAGCAAATTTCGCGTTCTTCGGCACCACGCTCAACGGGGTTCCCCAGCAGCGCGACCGGTGGAAACGCGCGATCGACGCGACCGAAGGCATGCTCGGCGAGCTGCTCGGCGCATCCTATGTCGAGCGCAACTTCCCGCCGGAAAGCAAGGTGGCGATGGATGAACTCGTCGCCAACCTGCGCGTCGCGCTGGCGGAATCGCTCCGGGAAATCGACTGGATGAGCGAGGAAACCAAGGTCGAGGCGATGGCCAAGCTCGACAGCTTCGACCCGAAGATCGGCTATCGCGACAATCTTGAGACCTACGAAGGCCTTGCGATCGTCGGGGGTAACCCGCTGGCCAACAGCATGTCGGCGGCGAAATGGCAGGCGGCGGACAACCTCGCCAAGCTCGGCCAGCCGATCGACCGCACCGAATGGGGCATGCTGCCGCAGACGGTGAACGCCTATTACAACTCGACCAAGAACGAGATCGTCTTCCCCGCCGGGATCCTGCAGCAGCCGTTCTTCGGCAAGGATGCCGACATCGCGGTCAACTATGGCGCGATCGGCGGGGTGATCGGGCACGAAATGGGCCATGGCTTCGACGACCAGGGTTCGAAGTCGGACGCGTCGGGTGCGCTGCGCAACTGGTGGACCGACGCCGACCGCAAGGCGTTCGACGAGAAGGGCAATGCACTTGCCGCACAATACGGCACCTTCTGCCCGCTCGACGAGGGCACAACCTGCGTCAACGGCCGCCTTTCACTGGGCGAGAACATCGGCGATCTCGGAGGGCTGAGCATGGCCTACCGCGCCTACAAGCTGGCGACGGCGGGCAAGGAAGTCCCGGTGATCGACGGGCTGACCGGCGACCAGCGCTTCTTCCTCGCCTGGGCGCAGGTGTGGCGCGGGCAATACCGCGAGGACGCGCTGCGCTCGCAGATCCGCCAGGGTCCGCACAGCCCGACGCAATACCGCACCAACGGGATCGTGCGGAACCTCGACGAATGGTACGAAGCCTTCGGCGTCACCCCCGATGACGATCTCTACCTGCCGCCGGAACAGCGCATCCGCATCTGGTAGAACTCGCAGGACAACTGACAGAGGCGCCCCTTCGCATGCGAAGGGGCGCTTTTTGCTGCCGGTTTCCGGTTTGCATTTGACTTGGCCGGGTGAGGCGGCATGAGGCGCAGCCATGAGTGAAACCATGACCGCCATCATCCTCGGCATCGTCGAGGGGCTGACCGAATTTCTGCCCGTTTCCTCCACCGGGCACCTGATCCTCGCGACCGAACTGCTTGGCTTCGACCAGGCCGACTGGGAGGTGTTCAACATCGCGATCCAGCCGGCCGCGATCCTCGCGATCGTGGTGCTCTACTGGCGCACCTTCTGGGATGTCGCCAAGGGGCTGTTCGGGTTCGAGCAGGGCGCGATAAATTTCGTGCGCAATCTGCTGGTCGCGTTCTTCCCGGCGGTCCTGCTCGGCCTGGCGCTGGGCGACGTCATCGAGACCATGCTCGGCAACGCGGCGCTGGTGTGCTGGACGCTGATCATCGGCGGTTTTGCCATCCTTGCGATCGAGCGCTGGGCCAATCCTCCTGCGACCGGGCCGGGTGTCGCCGGAGTCCCGCTGCGCACCGCCGTCCTGATCGGGATCGTGCAGTGCCTTGCGATGATTCCCGGGGTCAGCCGCTCGGGCGCGACGATCCTCGGCGCAATGGCGTTCGGGGTCGACCGCAAGACGGCGGCGGAGTTCAGCTTCTTCCTCGCCGTGCCGACTTTGAGCGGTGCGACCGTCTACCAGCTCTACAAGCACGGCGCCGGGCTGACCGCAGACGATTACCAGCTGATCGGCATCGGTTCGGTCGTCGGCTTCGTGGTCGCGCTGGTGGTGGTGAAGCTGTTCGTCGAGATCGTCACCCGGATCGGCTTCGCGCCCTTCGCCTGGTACCGGATCGTGGTGGGGGCCGCAGGCCTGGTCTGGCTGGCGATGCGCTGAGGAGCGGACAAGGAACAAAGCGGCGCTTTCCGGATTGATCCTGCGACGACAATTTTCGGATACCGACAGAAATGGGCTTGCTCTTGCTCCTGCTGGTCGGAGCCGTGTTTGGCTGGCTTGCGTCGATCATGACGCAGCCCGCCGAGAGCGGCGACGACCCTGTTCTCATCGCCAGCGGCGCGGTGAGCGCGGTAGTGGCCGGCCTGGCGGTCTATGACGGTTCGGCGATGACCGGCCTCAGCCCGCAGGCCTTCATCGCGGCGGCATTGGCCAGCGCGATCGTGATTGCCAGCGTGGTTTCGATCCGGCGCACGTGGGACGGCACCGGCGATGACCGCTCGCGCAATCGCTGAGGGCTACACCGGCTTCGCGCCGCTCCCCCGACCGCCGCGCAGAAGATATTCCTGCGTGCCCCGGTCATACACATTGTCGACGTCGATCACCGCCGTGTTGGCATAGGTGAAGCTCGGCCCGAGGCTGCGATACAGCCGGTCGAAATCGCGCTCGACCGTCTGCCGGAACAGATCCTCGAAACTCTCGATCACGAAATAGGTCGGCTGAAGGTCGCTGATCACATAGTCGGTGCGCATCACCCGATCGACGTTGAGCATGATCCGGTTGGGGCTGCGTGCCTCGACCGAATAGACCGCTTCGGTCGGCCCCGACAGGACGCCCGCCCCATAGGCGCGCAGGTCCTTCCCCTGCTCGAGGATCAGCCCGAATTCGACCGTATACCAATAGAGTGCGCCGAGCGCCTTCAGGTGGTTGTAGCGCATCGCCTTCCACCCGGCCTTGCCGTATTCCTGCATGTAATCGGCGAACACCGGATCAGTCAGCATCGGCACATGGCCGAACACGTCGTGGAACACGTCGGGTTCCTGAATGTAGTCGAAGGTCTCGCGCGTGCGGATAAAGTTGCCTGCCGGGAAGCGGCGGTTGGCCAGATGCCAGAAGAACACGTGATCGGGGATCAGCATCGGCACCGGCACCACGCTCCATCCGGTCAGCGCGGACAGATCCTCGCTCAGTCGGCCGAATTCGGGCACCCCGCCGCGATTGAGGTCAAGCTTCTCCAGCCCCGCCATGAAAGCGCTCGCCGCGCGGCCCGGCAGCACATCCATCTGCCGCGCGAACAGATCGTTCCAGATCGCATCGTCTTCCGATGTATAGGCGGTTTGCTTCGGCTCGAGCCAGTCATGGCCGACATGCGCGGGTTTCTTGAGCGGAGCGGTAAAGACATCCGCTGGCAATTCGGGCAGGACACTGAAATCCTGTGCGGGCTGTGCTGTGGTGGCCATAGTTTCAATTGTTACCAATAGCAGGCTGAAGCAAGGCTGACAAATGCAGGAGGTGCGCTTGGCGAAGATCAAAGGCAAGGAATACGATGCGCTGCTCGAGCCGATGGAGCAGGAACTGGTGGGCGTCGCGCGCTGGGCCCGGGCAAGCGGCGCGCGTATTTGCGTCATCTTCGAAGGGCGCGATACGGCGGGCAAGGGCGGCGCGATCCGCGCGGTGAGCGAGCGGCTCAATCCGCGCCAGTGCCGGGTGGTCGCGCTGAGCAAGCCGAGCGAGGAAGAACGGACCCAGTGGTACTTCCAGCGTTACGTCCGGCACCTGCCCTCGGCGGGCGAGATCGTGCTGTTCGACCGCAGCTGGTACAACCGTGCCGGGGTGGAGAAGGTGATGGGTTACGCCAGCGACGAGCAGGTCGAGCGCTTCCTCGTCGATGCGCCGCATTTCGAGCGGATGCTGGTCGACGACGGCATACTGCTGTTCAAATACTGGCTCGCCACCGACCAGGCCGAACAGGAGGAACGGCTCGCCGAACGGCTGGAGGACCCGCTCAAGCGCTGGAAGCTCTCGCCGATCGACCTTGCCGCGCGCGAGCGATATCAGGCCTATACCGATGCGCGCGAAGCGATGCTCGCGGCGACGCATACCGATTTCGCGCCGTGGACGCTGGTCGATTTCAACGACCAGAAACGCGGGCGGCTGACGCTGATCCGCGACCTGCTCGACCGCTTGCCGGATACGCATGTCGAGGACGAGCCGCTCGATTTTCCGGCGCTGGGGCATGCACCGCTGCACGAAACCTATGGCGCGATCGAACCGATCCCCGGCTATCCGCGAGACTGAACCTCAGGCGAGCGCCGCGCTCGCCTTCATTGTCTGCCGGCCGTCGGAAGCGAAAGCGCCGAGCTCGATGCCTCCTGCGGCGGCGCGCATGGCAAGGTGCAGCGGTTCGCCGCAGATCGCCGGGCTCACCGCCCGGAAGCTGAAGCTCGCCAGGGCATTGTCGCCATGCGTTTCTGCGGCGAGCTTGAGCAAAAGGCTGGCGATCAGCGGGCCGTGGACCACCAGGCCGCGATAGCGCTCGACGCCTTTCGCATAGGGTAGATCGTAATGGATCCGGTGGCTGTTGAAAGTCAGCGCGGAGTAGCGGAACAGCAGCGTCTCCGATGGCACAAGCGTGGTAGCCGCGTCCCACTCGTCTTCGGCGAACTCGCGCTCGCCCGGTTCCGGCGGGGATGGCGGCGCGTCGGGTGCGGCTGCTTCGCGATAGACCAGCGTCTGTACCTCGCGCACTGCATCGACCCCGTCGGCACGAGTCAGATGCTCGACCTCGACGAAGGCGAGATTGCCGCTGCTGCCGGGTTTCTCGGCCACCGAGTGCAACGTGCTCGTGCGCTCGATCCGCTGAGCGACACTGACCGGGTGCAGGAACGCGATGTCGCTCCCCGCCCACATCCGGCGCGGTAGGGGGATCGGGGGGAACAGGCTGTCCGGGCTGTCGCTGCGCTTTGGATGCCCGTCCTCGCCGAGTTCGGCCGTCGCCGCCTGCGGCGTGCAGAGCGCGAAGTGGATGCCCTGCGGCAGCGCGCCGTGGCCGGAGATGTCGCGGTCGAAGGTTGCCAGCCACCGCGCAGCAAGCGCCCGGTCGACGATATCGGTCTGGACCTGCTGCCGCCCGATCCATGCATCCCACGCCCCCATCAGGCGGCGCGTTCGAAGATCGCCGCCATGCCCTGCCCGCCGCCGATGCACATCGTCTCGAGCCCATAGCGCGCGCCGCGGCGGTGCATCTCGTGCGCCATGTCGGCGAGGATACGCCCGCCGGTCGCGCCGATCGGATGGCCGAGCGAAATGCCCGAGCCGTTGACGTTGAGCAGGTCCATCCGGCTGTCGTCGTCCGACCAGCCCCAGCCCCTGAGCACCGCGAGCGCCTGCGGGGCGAAGGCCTCGTTCAATTCGACCATCTCGATATCGCTCCAGCCCATGCCGGTACGCGCGAACAGGCGCTCGACTGCCGGGACCGGGCCGATGCCCATCCGGCTGGGGTCGCAGCCTGCCGCCGCCCAGCCGGTGAACCACAGCATCGGGGTGAGGCCCAGCTCCTCGACCTTGTCTTCCGCCACCACCAGGCAGGCGGCGGCGGCATCGTTCTGCTGGCTCGCATTGCCCGCGGTGACGATGGCATCGGGATCGCGCTTGAGATCGATCGCGCGCAACGCGCCCAGCGTCTCCATGCTGGCGTCGGGGCGGAAGCCCTCGTCCTCTGTGAAAATGACCGGATCGCCCTTCTTCTGCGGGATCGCCACCGGCACGATCTGCTCGTCGAACCGGCCCTGGTCCCACGCGGCGGTGGCGTTGCGGTGCGACCGTACGGCGAAGGCATCGGCCTGCTCGCGGGTGATGCCGTAGTCCTTGGAGAGGTTCTCCGCCGTCTCGATCATCCCGGTGATAACCCCGAAGCGTTCGATCGGCTGGCTCATCAGCCGCCCGCGCGTCAGCCGGTCCCACAGCACCATGTCGCCCATCCGCGCACCGTGCCGCGCGGTGGTGGTGTAATGCTCGACGTTGGACATGCTCTCGACCCCGCCGGCGACGACGCAATCGGCCGCCCCGGTCTGCACCATCATCGCCGCATTGACGATCGCCTGCAGGCCCGAACCGCAGCGCCGGTCGACCTGGTAGCCGGGCACTTCCAGCGGCAGGCCGGCGGCGAGCCAGCTCCAGTGGCCGATGGCGGGGGCTTCGCCGCTGCCGTAGCCCTGGCTGAAGACGACATCGTCGACTCGTTCGGGATCGACCCCGCTACGCTCGATCAGCGCCTTCAGGATCACCGCGCCCAGCGCCCCGGCTTCGAGCGGTGCGAGCGTGCCGAGATAGCGCCCGACTGGCGTGCGGAGCGGCGAGCAGATGGCGACGCGTCTGAGTACGAGATTGCCTGACACCATAGTATCTACCTCCGTTCGCCCTGAGCTTGTCGAAGGGCCGTCCTTGTTTCTCTCCCGCGTCCCATGAAGAAGGACAGTGCTTCGACAAGCTCAGCACGAACGGGTGTGGTTACATGTCGCTCAAAGCCACCGTCCCCGCGTCCACCAACTTGGCAATGGCACCTGAAGACAAGCCAAGGCGCTGCGCCAGAACTTCCTCGCTGTGCTGGCCAAGATAGGGGGCCGGGGCCGGGTCGCCCGGTTCGTGGCCGTGGCGCTTCGCGAAGCTGCGGGTGGCGGGATAGGCGAAGCCGCTGGGGTTGGCGGGGGAGGGGCCGAACAGCGGGTTGTCCGCCACCAGCACCGGATCGGTTGCTGCTCCGTGCATGGTGCGATAGCGTTCGAAGGTACAGCCGTGCTGCGCCAGCCGTTCCGCCAGCGCGGCGTAGTCGTGCTGCTCGGAAGCCTGCTGGAACAGCGCGAACAGCGGCTTGCGGTGGGTGAAGCGCGGCGTGTCGCCATCGGCGAAGCGCACACCCAGTTCGGCCTCCAGCGCGGCAATCTCCGCTTCGACCCCGAAAGCGGCGACCAGCCCGTCCCACTGCTTCGGCGTCAACGCGGCGACCATGAAGCGCTGGCCGTCGCGACTGCGGAAATCGCGCCCGAAGGCGCCCCAGATCGCATTGCCCAGCCGCTCGCGGTCGGACCCGCGATAGAGCATCTCCGCCATCGCTCCCGAATTGGCCATCGTCCCGATCGCGACATCGCCGAGCGGGATGCGCAGCTCGCTCCCCTCGCCGGTGCGGGTGCGGTGATGCACCGCGGCCATCAGGGCAAAAGCACCATAGGCCCCGGTGATGAAATCCCACGCGGGCAGTACCTGATTGACCGGCGGGGCTGCCACCGGGTCCCATTCCTCCGGCCCGCACATCAGCGGATATCCACTCGCGGCGTTGACGGTGAAATCCATCGCCTGCCGCCCGTCGTGCCAGCCCATGATGCGCAAGCTGACCATATCCTCGCGCCCCCGCGCAACAGCAGCATGTGACAGGAAGCTCGCTTCGGGCAGGTTGGTCACCAGCGTGCCGGTGGTGCGCGCCAGTTCGGCGCACAGCTCGCGCCCCGCGCCGCTGCGCAGGTCGAGCGCGACGCTCTTCTTGCCCCGGTTGAGGTTCTCCCAGCTTAGCGAACGACCTTCGCCGGTCAGCATGTAGCGGTCGTAGTCGAGCCCGCCGGCTGTGTGATCGACCCGGATCACCTCGGCCCCCATCTGCGCGCAATAGAGCCCGATGGTGGGCGAGGCGACGAAGCTCGAGACTTCGATGAGGCTAAGATCGTCGAGCAATCTATACATCTGTCATCCTCGCGAAAGCGGGGATCCAGGGCCCCATGCGCTCTCCAGGCCATCGTGGATTCCCGCCTGCGCGGGGATGACAAACAGGTTTGGCATTCATCGCTCAGCGCTGCTCCTCTTTCCATTCGCGCAGCATGTGCTTGGCGATCTGCAACAGCAGGATCTGCGTCGTCCCTTCATAGATGCGGAAGATGCGCGCGTCGCGGTAGAAACGCTCGGCGTCGTATTCGGCGAGGTAGCCTGCGCCGCCATAGACCTGCACCACCCTGTCAACCACCCGGCCGCACATTTCGGAAGCGAAGACTTTGAACGCGGCCGCCTTGCGTAGCACGTTCTCGCCCCGGTCGGCGCGCGCGGTGACGTCGTCCATCATGCACTCGGCGGCATAGATTTCCATCTCGCTTTCGGCGAGCATCTGCTGGATGAGCTGGAAATTGGCGATCGGCTCGCCGAAAGCCTTGCGCTCGTTGGCATAACGGATCGCCGAATCGAGCGCGCGCCGCGCCAGCCCCGCCGCCATCGCGCCGACCGAGATGCGCCCGTTGTCGAGACTCATCATGGCGAAACGGAAGCCCTTGCCGGTTTCCCCGCCGAGCAGCGCCTCGCCCGGCAGATGGACATCGTCGAGCATGATGTCGGCGATATGCGCGCCCGACTGCCCCATCTTCTTGTCCGGCGTCCCGGTCGAAACGCCGGGCGCGTCCATCGGCACGATGAAGGCGCTGACATGGGTGTTTTTGGGCAGGTTGTCCTTGTTCGTGCGCGCCATGATCAGCGCCACCTTCGCGCTCGGCGCGTTGGTGATGTAGCGTTTGGTGCCGTTGAGGATCCAGCCATTGCCCGATGGATCGGGTTTGGCGGTGGTCTGGAGCCCTGCGCTGTCCGATCCCGAACCGGGCTCGGTCAGGCCGAAACAGGCGATCTCGCCAGCGGCGACGCGCGGCCACCATTCGGCCTTCTGCGCCTCCGTCCCGCCATTCTTGAGCGCGGAACTGAACATGCCGATGTTGATCGAAAAGATCGAGCGATAGGCCGGCGCGGCATAGCCCATCACGTGGATGACGCGGGCATATTGCTGCATGTTGAGCCCCGCACCGCCGTATTCGACCGGAATCGACAGGCCGAACAGCCCCATGTTGCGCATCTCGTCCAGGATCGCAGCGGGAATGCGGTCGTGCTCGATCACCTCCTTTTCGGCCGGGATCAGCCGCTCGCGGACATAGCGCTGCAGCTGGTCGAGGAACTGGTCGAAGATTTCGGGGTCCATGCCGCTTTCGGCCATCGCGCTTCCTCTCCTGCCCGATGGGCGGTTCTATTCCTGCGAGTCGGGCGAGGGATCGCCTGCGGGTGTCCCGTTCTCGCTCGGCTGCGCTGCGGGCTCTGGCCGGCGCTGCTCGATCATTTCGGCCGCTTCGTCGAGCGCCTCGGCCTCGTTCTCGGTCACCCCACCGGGTCCGGCATCGCCCCCGCCGGCGCCGCAGGCAGCAAGCAGCATAAAGGCGGGCAGGAGAGCGAAGCCAGGTGCGCGCGAGATCATCATGTCAGGCACCATAATGCGCTTTACGCAAACGTAAAGCGGGCGGATCGCGCGTCCGCAATCCGCCCGCCCTGGGACTATCAATCAAGAGGCCCTGGTAGGCCGAAGCCCGGATTACTCCTGATTGCTCGCTTCGGCTTCGTTGGCGATGGCCTCGAAATCGGCGACTGCGGCCTCTGCATCGTCTGCCGCCTGGTCGAGCGTCCGCTGCTCGACCGGCGGGCCGGCAGGCGCTTCTTCGCGCGGCGACATGTCGGTATCGAGCACCGGTTCCTCGATCACTTCCTCCATTGCCTCGGCAGCGGGTTCCTCGACGGTTTCGGCTTCGGCATCTTCCGACGCATCTCTGGAGTCGCCGCAGGCGGTGAGGGCGAGGGCGGCGGCGGCGAAACTGGCGGCAAGGGCGATTTTTCTCATGGCGAATGTGCTCCAAGGGTCGAAAAATTGGGTGCGCCGACGTGCGACGCGGGCAATGGGCACAGATTAGCCTGTGCTTTTCCCCACCGCAAAGTCCAAATTCGCGGCGTCCCCTGTTTGCCGCGCGGCGCGCCTCTGCCAAGGGGACGGCCATGGGCGGCGCAAACGGACACGACGGTCGGCTGGATGAGGCGCGCGAGACGCTGCGCCGATTGTTCGGCTTCGACGACTTTCGCGGGCGGCAGGCGGACGTTGTCGCGCGGGTGCTGGCGCGGCAATCGACACTCGCGGTGATGCCGACCGGGGCGGGCAAGTCGCTCACCTACCAGTTGCCGGCGGCGATGATCGATGGGACCTGCGTGGTCATCTCGCCGCTCATCGCGTTGATGCACGACCAGCTGCGCTCGGCGCGCGCCAACGGGCTTCGCGCGGCAACGTTGACCAGCGCCGATGCCGACTGGCGCGAGACAATGGACGCCTATCGCGCGGGCGGGCTCGACCTGCTCTATGTCGCCCCCGAACGCGCCAGCCAGCTGCAGTTCCGCGATTTTCTATCGAGCGCGCGCATCGGTCTTTTCGCGATCGACGAGGCGCATTGCGTGTCCGAATGGGGGCACGATTTCCGCCCCGACTATCGCCAGCTGCGTCCGCTGATGGATGCCTTCGGCGATGTGCCTCGTCTCGCGCTGACGGCGACAGCGGATGAGCGGACCCGCAGCGACATTCTCCAGCAGCTAGGCATTCCCGAGGACGGGCTGATCCTCGCCGGGTTCGACCGGCCCAACATCCGCTATGCAATCCGCCACCGTGACAATGCCACGCGCCAGATCGCGCAAATCATGGCGGAAGAACCGGGGCCGGGGATCGTCTATGCCCCGACCCGCAAGAAGGTGGAGGACCTCGCGGCGAAACTCTCCGATGCAACCGGCCGCCCGGTGTTGCCCTATCACGCCGGGCTCGATCCGGAACGGCGCGCGGCCAACCAGGCGGCCTTCGTCTCGAGCGAGGACATGGTCATCGTCGCCACGATCGCTTTCGGCATGGGGATCGACAAGCCCGACGTGCGCTTCGTCGCGCATGCCGGCATCCCCAAGTCGATCGAAGCCTATTACCAGGAAACCGGTCGCGCCGGGCGCGACGGCGATCCCGCGCGCGCCGAAATGCTGTGGGGCGCGGGCGATTTCGCCCAAGCACGCCAGCGGCTCGGCGAACTGCCCGAAGCGCGGCAGGGCGAGGAACGCGCGCGGCTCGAAGCGCTGGCCGGGCTGGTCGAGACCGCCGGTTGCCGCCGCGCGATCCTGCTCCGGCATTTCGGCGAAGACCCGCCACGCGAATGCGGCAATTGCGACAATTGCCTCTCTCCCCCCGGGGTGACCGATGCGACCGAAACCGCGCGCAAGCTGCTCTCGGCGGTCTATCGCACCGGCCAGAGCTTCGGCTTCGGGCATCTGCAGAAGGTGCTCACCGGGGCCGATGACGAGCGCGTGCGACAGCGCGGGCACGACCGGCTGAGCGTGTTCGGCATCGTCGGTGGCGAAGAAGCGCGGCTGCTCCAGCCCCTGTCACGCGCATTGCAGGCGCGCGGGGCGCTGGTTTCGACCGAGCACGGCGGGCTGGCGCTGGGCGGCGAGGCACGCGACATCCTCAAGGGCGATGCCGCCGTGATGATCGTTGTGCCGCCCAAGCGCGAGCGCGGGCGGGGCCAGCGCGATTCGGCACCCAACCCGGTCGGCGACCCGCTGTTCGATGCCCTGCGCGAATTGCGCCGCGAACTGGCGCAGGAGGGGCAGGTGCCACCCTATGTGATCTTCCACGACGCCACCTTGCGCGAAATGGCGCGATTCCGGCCCTCTTCGCTTGCCGAGCTCGGCAACCTCAGCGGGGTCGGCGCGAAAAAGCTGGAAGCCTATGGCGACGCGTTCCTCACGGTGATTCGCCAGCATTGAACGGTTCCGATTGACTCTCCTGCGAATCGATATAAAAGTGATATCACTATTATATCGAAAGGGTGGGACCATGACCGAATTGACAGGTGCAATGAATGTGAGCTGCGAGCGCAAGGCGAGCAGCTTCAACGGCTTCGTCATGCTGGTGGTGCTTGTCGCCGTGTCGGCGCTCGCGATCTGGACCGTGAGCCAGGGCGTCCCGCCCGAGGGTGCAATGAAGGATGCCAAGCTGGCATTTGCAGGGCTGCTGTTCGGCTCGATCCTTGCGCTCGTGCTGGTCGCCGCCGGGTTTTTCATGATCCAGCCCAACCAGGCGGCCGTTATTACCCTGTTCGGTGCCTATCGCGGGACCGAGCGGACCGAGGGGCTGCGCTGGGTGTGGCCGTGGATGATGCGCAAGAAGATCAGCGCGCGGGCGCACAACGTCCATTCGGACCGGGTCAAGATCAACGACCTGCGCGGCAACCCGATCGAGGTCGCCTGCAATGTGGTCTGGCGGGTGGCCGACACCGCGCAGGCGGCGTTCGATGTCGACGATTACAAGACCTTCGTCGAGATCCAGATCGAGGCGGGTCTGCGCACCGTCGGCGCGCGGCATCCCTATGACGACATGAGCGACGAGGACGAGACGACGCTGCGCGGCAGCGCCGATGTGGTCAATTCGGAGCTGTGTGCCGAACTCAACGAACGGTTGCAAGTGGCGGGTATCGTGGTCGACGAGGCGGGGCTGACCCACCTCGCCTATGCGCCGGAGATCGCCGGGGCAATGCTCCGCCGCCAGCAGGCCGATGCGGTGATCGCGGCGCGCAAAAAGGTGGTGATCGGCGCGGTCGGGATGGTCGAGGATGCGCTCGCCAAGCTGGCCGAGGACGGCATCGTCGAGCTGGACGACGAACGCAAGGCGGCGATGGTGTCGAACCTCATGGTCGTGCTGTGCGGCGACCGCGAAGCGAGCCCGATCGTCAACGCCGGTTCGCTGTACTGATCGACGCAACGCGGGAGCGGGCCTGTGGCCTCACCGAAGAAAAAGGCATTCGCGCTCCGGCTCGATCCTGCGGTCCACGCAGCAATCGAGCGGCTGGCCGCCGACGAGCTGCGCAGCGCAAATGCCGAAATCGAAATCCTGCTGCGCGAGGCGTTGAAAGCGCGCGGGATTACTGTGGACCGGGGCAGCCGCGCCAAGCGTGGTCGACCACCGAAGGGAGAATAGGACATGCTGCACAAATTCTTCGAACCGGGTGACTGGTTCTCCGCCAAGACCCATGGCTATGGCGCAGGCCTGCCGGTTGCGTGGCAGGGCTGGGTATTGCTGGCATCCTACCTCGGTGTGATGCTCGGCTTCGGACTGCTGGCGGAGAGCGGCACATTCGCCAACATCGCCATTGCCGTGGCCGGGATCGTAGTCGCGACGGCCCTCCTCGTGCTGGTCGCAAAGCACCGCACGCGCGGGGGATGGCGCTGGCGCAACGGCGAGCGCGGCTGACCCGCCTTGCAGGCTTAGCAGGCCATTAACCCTTTGGCGCTATCGCGGGAGGCATGGAAAACCCCGTCTTCCCGGTCGAATCGCGCCGCGTCTCGCGGCTGCTGATCGCTGTCGCCGCGCTGGCCGTTGCCGCGATCCCTGCCGCTACCGCCTTCGCCCAGTCGAGTGCCCCCTTCACCGTGGTGGAAACCGGGCGCGGCTACGCCCAGTTGCAAGACGCGGTCAACGCCATCGGCAACGGCAGCGGGACGATCTCGATCGCCAGCGGCACGCATCGCCAGTGCGCGGTGCAACAGGGCGGCAGCATTGCCTATCTCGCCGCCGAGCCGGGTCGCGCCGTGTTCGACGGGGTGACCTGCGAAGGCAAGGCGGCGCTGGTGCTGCGCGGGCGCGAGGCTAGCGTATCTGGCCTCGTCTTCCGGCGTATGGCGGTGCCCGATTTCAACGGCGCGGGGATCCGGCTCGAACAGGGCAATCTCACCGTGTCGCAAAGCTGGTTCGCCGACAGCCAGCAAGGCATTTTGACCGGCAACGACGCCAACGGACGGATCGTGATCGACAAGTCGACCTTCTCCGGCCTCGGCACCTGCGAGGGTTCGGGCGGCTGCGCGCATTCGATCTACATCGGCGACTACGGCCAGCTGCGCGTCACCCGCAGCCGGTTCGAGAAGGGCGCGGGCGGTCACTACGTCAAGGCGCGCGCCGCGCGGGTCGAGATCGCTGCCTCGAGCTTCGACGACAGCGCGGGCCAGAACACCAATTACATGATCGACCTGCCAGCGGGCGCGACCGGGCAGATCACCAACAACTGGTTCGTCCAGGGGCGCAGCAAGGAGAATTACTCCGCCTTCATCGCGCTCGGCGCGGAAGACCGGTTGCATCCGTCGGACGGATTGCTGGTGGCGGGCAACGACGCGCGGCTGGTGCCCAACCTCAGCCGCGAAACGGTGTTCCTTGCCGACTGGAGCGGGGCGGACATCGAGCTTGGCCCGAACACCCTCGGCGCGGGGCTCAAGCGCTTCGAACGGCGTTAGTTCGCTTCGGGTTTGTAGTCCCGCCACGGGGTGAACTGCGCTTCGTAGCCGTACTCGGTGGCGATTGCGTTGGCGCGCTTATTGATCGCGTGAACCTCGTCGTCGTTCAGGCCATAGCTGATCTTCTGAAAGTTGGCCGACGCCACCATGTCGCCGGCCGACAGGGCGACCAGCCACAACGCCATCGCCTCGACCTTGTCCTGCGGCACCCCTTGTCCTTCCAGATGGAGCACGCCGAGGCCCTGAAGCCCGTGGGCATTGCCCTTGCGCGCGGCCATCTCGTAGTTCCGCCGCGCTTCAGCGAAATCCTGCGGCAAACCCTTGCCTGCGGCAAGCATCACCGCGAGGCTCGCCATGGCACCGGTATTGCCCTGATCGGCTGCCTTGCGAAACAGCTCGACCGCCTGCTCGGGACTGCCTTCGACCGCACCGCTATCGATCATGATGCCCAGCCGCCATTGCGCATAAGGGTCGCCGCGATCGGCGGCCATCCGGTAGTAAGTCGCTGCCGTAGCCGGATTGGCCGCGACATCCTGTCCCTTCTCATAAGACATTCCGAGGAAGGTCATCGCTTCCACATCGCCGGCATCGGCCGCTTGCCGGATAAGCTCGATGGCTTCGCCCATCTTGCCCTGTTCGATCAGCGCCAGCGCATCCTCGCGCGGCGAGTTGGCGAGCAGAAGCAAGGCCGAAGCGGCGATCAGCAGGCGTTGCATCGTATCCTATCCTCCGGTCCCGTCAGCGGCGTTGTATGCGCCCATGCATTATCGGCTCTGCGCCGTTCCTGAACGCAAACCGTTGTTACAGCAAGTGGCCCGACCTGTCGCGCTTGGTCGCAAGGTAATGCGCGTTGTGCGGATTGTCCGGTAGCTTGTGGGGCACGCGTTCGGCAACCGTCACTCCCGCCGATTCGAGCGCGGCGACCTTGGCCGGGTTGTTGGTCATCAGCCGGATTTCGCGCACGCCGAGCAGCTCGAGCATGCGCGCTGCCACCGGGAAGTCGCGCGCTTCGTCGGGCAGGCCGAGGCGGCGGTTGGCGTCGACCGTGTCGAACCCCTGATCCTGCAGGCGATAGGCGCGCAGCTTGTTGATCAGCCCGATCCCGCGCCCTTCCTGCCGCAGGTAGAGCAGCACGCCCCAGCCCCCCGCTTGTGCTTCGCCCGCTATGGCATGCAGCGCCGCATCGAGCTGCGGGCCGCAATCGCATTTGAGGCTCGAAAAGATATCGCCGGTCAGGCATTCGGAATGCAGGCGCACCAGTGGGGTGCGTTCGGACGATTGCCGCCCGATCACCAGCGCCACGTGTTCGCGCAGGTCGTCGGCGCTGCGAAAGGCGACGATCTCCGCCTCCTCGTTGGCCGCGATGGGCAGGCGCGCGCGGGTGGCGATGAACAGCCGCTCGACTTCCGACCATTCGCGCAAATCGCTCGCTGCCAGCACCTCGGCCTCCCCGGCACCCTCCGGATCGACGAGAAAGGCCGGCAGGATCCCCGCGATCCGCGCCAGCTCCATCGCGGTCGCAGCCGCTTCGGGCCATTCGAGGGCCGAAGCGATGAACGGTCCCTTGAACGGATTGGCCATATCGAGCGCCGGATCGGCGATCGGCATTGCCGAGCCCAGGGCAAACCTTTCGGCCCCACGGATCAGCACCGGGGCATGCGGCTCGGCGGCCTCGCGCTGGTTGGCAAGCTTGAGCGTCGCGGCGCGCGCGGCGGAAATGAGCATGGTCTCGGAACTGGCGTCGCGCGCAATCGCGGTTTCGACCGGAAACAGCGTCGGACCGTCTGCGAACGCGATCGGCCAGCCGTGCCGCAGGGCGTCGATCGCGCGCGCCACCCGGCGTGCCGGCGAAGCCGGGGGCGAAGGCGCGGCTGCGCTCAGAGATCGAACTCCGTCGTCAGCGGGATGTGGTCGCTCGGCCTGTCCCAGTCGCGCGCATCCTCGAACACGCGGTGCCCGATCGCCTGTCTGGCGAGCTCCGGGCTGGCCCACATATGGTCGAGCCGCCTTCCCCGGTCCCCGTCGCGCCAGTTCTTCGCGCGGTAGCTCCACCAGCTGTAATAGCGTTCGGGATCGCGGATATGCTCGCGCCCGATGTCGGACCAGCCATGCGCATCCCGGAACCTCTGCAGCGTATCCACTTCGATCGGCGTGTGGCTGACCACCTTGAGCAATTGCTTGTGATTCCACACGTCGCTCTCGAGCGGGGCGATGTTGAAATCGCCGACGATCAGCGTGGGCCGGTCGACCTTGTCGGCCCAACGGGTCATTCGCTCGAGGAAATCGAGCTTCTGACCGAACTTCGGATTGATCGCGCGGTCGGGCTCGTCTCCGCCGGCGGGAATATAGACGTTCTCGAGGATCATCCCCCTGCCCGGCCCGAGCAGCTCGACCCCGACATGGCGCGCCTCGCCATTGTCCTGCCAGTCATGCCGGGAAAACTCGGCGAGGGGGATGCGGCTGACGGTCGCCACCCCATGATAGCCCTTCTGCCCATGCACCGCGAAATGCTCGTACCCCAGCGCGCGGAACGCATCGTAAGGAAACTGCGGTTCCTGGCACTTTATCTCCTGCAGGCACAATACGTCGGGCGATTGCTCCTGAATGAAGCGTTCGACGATAGGCATCCGCAGGCGGACTGAGTTGATGTTCCAGGTGGTGATCGTGACCATGCGGGCTGCTTTAGGTGGCACAATCCGCGCCAGCAAGGCAGTGCAACATTGCGGTCATGACAAATCGTCATACCATTCACTGCAACATAGACTTGGAGGCATCGATGCAGCGCACCACCAATCTGATCGCCATGGCCGCCTGCCTTGCCGTGCCGCTGGGGACTTTGGCCATTCCGGCCGCTGCCCAGGACGGCGGCTCGCCGCGATCTGCGACTGACCAGACACCGGCACCGCGCGCGAAGAACGTAATCCTCTTCATCGGCGACGGGATGGGGGTATCCACGGTCACGGCGGCGCGCATCTATGCCGGCCAGAAGCTGGGCCAGACCGGTGAGGAATATGTTCTGCCATTCGAGACATTCCAGAATGTCGCGCTGGTCAAGACCTATAACACCAATGCGCAGGTGCCCGACAGTGCCGGAACCGCGAGCGCGATGCACACCGGCGTCAAGACGAAGATCGGCGTGCTCGGATACGGTCCAGAGATCACTACCGGAGATTGCGCCTCGGCCGTGGGCCGCGAGCTGCCGTTGCTGGGTGCCGAAGCTACCGAGCGCGGGCTTGGATTGGGCATCGTCAGCACCGCGCGAATCACCCACGCGACGCCTGCGGCGGTCTATGCGCACAGCGTGTCGCGCGACTGGGAAGCCGACGCGGCCATCCCCGAAGGGCAACGCGGGATCGGCTGCGAGGATATCGCCAGCCAGCTGGTCAATGCGCGCTTCGATGTCGCGCTGGGCGGCGGCAAGGCGGCATTCTTCGGCAAGGCGAACGGCGGCCAGCGACTTGTCGAGTCGGCAGACTTGCCCGGCGCGTGGCAGGCGGCGAGCGGGGGCACCTATGTCCAGACCGCGCAAGAACTGGCGGCAGCCCCGACCGGCAAGCCGGTGCTCGGCCTGTTTGCGCCCAGCCACATGAGCTATATGGTCGACCGCCAGCCCGAAAGCAGCGAGCCCACCCTGACCGAAATGACCGAAGCGGCGGTCGGTCGCCTGAAGAGCGATCCCGACGGCTACTATCTGATGGTGGAAAGCGGGCGGATCGACCATGCGCACCACGCCGGGCAGGCCGGCTATGCGCTCGAGGAAGCGGTTGAATTCGCCCGGGCGATCCAATGGGCCCTCGATCATACCGATCCGGCGGAGACGCTGATCCTGGTCACCGCCGACCACAGCCATGTTTTTACCATCGCGGGCTATCCAAGGCGCGGCAACGATATCCTCGGCCATGTCATTCCGCCCGAAGGCGGGGGCGAGGATGGCGGCGATAGCGATGGCGGGCCGACGCTGGCGCGGGATGGCAAACCCTACACCACTTTGTCCTATGCCAACGGACCGGGCGCAGTGGCACACGATGCCGAGGAGGGGCGACCGATCCCCGAGACGGGGGTCCGGGCGTATCAGCAGGCAGCGGTCCCACTCGGCTCTGAAACCCATGCGGGCGAAGATGTGGCGCTTTATGCCAGCGGGCCGGGAGCGGAACGCGTGCGCGGGGAGATGGAGCAGAACCGGATACACGACGTGATCCGCGCCGCCTTTGGCTGGACCGATAGATAGAACCTGCCGCAAGCAGACCACAAAAAACCCTCGTGCCGGGGGCATTGGCACGAGGGTTCCATGTTAGCGTTCGTCACGCTTGGACAAAGCGGCCTGTTAAAGGAGGCTGAGGCAACAGGGGGGAAACCCGCCTCCGACCGCTTTGTTGATTACAAACTACGCCTCACGGCCTTGCTCGTGAATGAACAATCGCACGCGGCTTGTCGCATTCTTACAACGATCAGCCGCCGAAGCGATCAGTTGGGGCGACGAGTGGTGCGGCGCGGATCGCGGTAGGTGAAAGTGCTGTCCGCCACCGCGACTCCGTAGCGGTGATTACGCAGCCGCACCGTGGTCCGGTTGTTCTGCGAATCGAGTGCGACCCAGTTGGTCAGCTGCAATCCGCCCGGCGCGCTGGAGCTGGGCACGAAGATCAGCGTGATCACGCCGTACTCGGGCTTGTTCGGATCCTTGACCTCGACGCTGACCACCTTGGGGTCGTTGGTCGGGACGAGGCGGCCATAGCGCTTCACGTCACGATTGGGATCGAGCAGCGCGCCGAGCGGCGAATTGCTGATCGGCCAGCGCTGGACCTGATTTACCTCATAATCGATCAGGGTGAGCGACTTGCCGTTCGAAACCAGCAGCATCGGCACCCCCTTCTCGTACTGGAAGCGGATCTTGCCCGGGCGCTTGAGCGTGAGCTTACCGGCCACCGTCTGGCCCTGCCGGTCGGTCTGGGTGAAGTCCGCCGTCATGGTCGAGATCCCGCGCAGGGCGGTCACCGCTTTGTCGAGATCGCCCGCAGCCGCCACGGCGGGCGTGCTGGCGGTCATCGTGACAGCGGGGGCTCCAAGCGCCAGCGCGGCGGCAATCGCGCCGAGCAGCGGTTTCGATTTGAGTTTTGAGATCATGTTCATGCTCCGTCATCTAGCGTCGGAGCGTTGAACGGTCACTGAACTTTTGCGGTTCCCGCGGTTCAGCTTACTTGATCTTCGCTTCCTTGAACTCGACGTGCTTGCGCACGACCGGGTCGTATTTGCGGAAGGTCATCTTTTCGGTGATGTTCCGCGGGTTCTTCTTGGTCACGTAGTAGAAGCCCGTATCGGCGGTCGAGACGAGCTTGATCTTGACGGTTGCGGGCTTCGCCATGGCGTTTTCCTAAAGATCGAAAGACCCGGTGTCCGGGCCGAAAAAATAAGGGCGGCGCGAAGTGCACCGCCATTCCGGCGCGGCCATTGGGCGAATCACCGCAAAAAGTCAAGCGCCCGGCGGGCAGGCCTGGCTACCAGTCGGACCGGCCTGGCTTGCCGCGCGCCGCCTTGATCTCTCCGCGCGCCTTCTTGTCTTTGATCCGCTCCGCCTTGGCGGCGCGCGAGACGCGCGTCTTCGTGCGTTTCCGCGGGGCGACCAGCGCTTCGGCGAGCAGTGCCAGCAGGCGTTCGCGCGCCGCAGCGCGGTTCTGTTCCTGCGTGCGGTATTCGTTGGCGGTAAGTACGATCTCGCCGCCCTTGGTCAGCTTGCTGCCCGCGATGTCCTTCAGGCGATGATATGCTTCCGGAGAAAGGCCGAGCTGGAACACGTCGACCCGCAGCTGCACCGCCGTTGCGACCTTGTTGACGTTTTGCCCGCCGGGTCCGGAGGAGGCGATGAACTTCTCCTCGGCGATCTCCAGCGCCTTGTCCGCTACGGCACCCACGGCGGCCTACCCACCCTCGAAACCGAGCGCGGCGAAATCGGCGGGCAGCGGCGCAAGCGCCTCGATCGCCGGTTTGCTTTCGCGTTCCACGGTCAGGCCCGCCGCATGAAGCATTGCCCGCTTCACTCGCGGATCGGGCCTGCCATAGACCGGATCGCCCAGCAGCGGCACGCCCAGCCCCGCGAGCGCATGGATGCGGATCTGGTGGGTGCGCCCGGTCTCCGGGCGGAACTCGACCAGTGTCAGCCCATCGCGGGTTGCCAGCCTGCGCCAGTGAGTGACCGAGGGCTTACCCTTTCTGGCGGCGATCATCCGCCAGCCCTTCTCGGCGCTGCTGATCTTGCTCAGCGCAAGGGCGATTGTGCCGTCTGTGTCCTCAATCTCGCCGGCCAGGATGCCGAGATAGCGCTTGCCGACACGGCGCTCCTCGAACGCCCGCCCGAACCTGGCCAGCGCCTTGGAATTGCGCGCGAGCAGCAGGCAGCCCGAAGTATCGGTGTCGAGCCGGTGGACCGGCACCGGTGGTCGCTGGAAGCCGAGCTTCAACTGCTCGATGTGGTCTTCCAGGCTCGGCCCGCCCCTGCGCGGCTTGTCGATCGGTAGGCCGGCAGGCTTGTCGATCACCAGCGCTTCGCCGTCTTCGTAGAGGATGTCGATCCTCATATCAGCCTCGCCGCCATCAGGCCGCGCAAGGCATTGCCGAGCAGGAACCCTTGCGCCAGATCGTCGAGCGTCAGATCGGCCTCCTCCGCCTTCTCGCTATCGAGCAGCGACTGCCGCAATACGCCGGGGAGCAGGCCCAGCGCCAAGCGCGGGGTCAGCAGTTTCCCGTCACGCTCGACGAAGATCGAAGTCCAGCTTCCCTCGGTCAGCAGACCGTCTTCGCGCACCAGCAGCGCCTCCTGCGCGCCGGCCTGCTCGGCCACCTCCAGCGCCTCGCGGTAGAAGCCGCGATCGGTGGTCTTGTGGCGCAGCCGCCAGTCGCCCGGATCGACCGGTAGCGGCAGCGCGATGCAGTCGAGCGGTGCTTTGCGCGGCGGTGGCAGGTCCGAGGTCGTCAGCGAGGTCGCCCCACTGCGCGCGGCCATCAGGCGGACTTTCGCCGGGCGCTCGAGCTCGAAACACAGCGCGTGGATGCGGTTGCGGGTAGCGTGGCGGTCGAAGGAGAACCCGAGTTCTGCTGCGCTCGCCTTGATCCGTTCGAGATGAAGGTCGAGCAGTGCGATGCCCGTTTCCGGGGTGAAGCGCATGGTCTCGATCAGGTCGAACTGCGCGGTGGCAAGGCCGGGTCCGGATTTGCGCGCGAAACTGCCCTTGAGCAGGCACTCGCGCCACTCGGACTCGATGTCGCTGTCGGCGACGATGGCCGAGCCGACGCCCAGCACGGCGGTGCCGCGCTCGTTCTCGACCGGCGTCAGCCTGAGCGTCCGTATCGCGACATTGAACGCGGCATCGCCGCTGCCATCGATCCGCCCGATCGCGCCGCAATAGGGGCCGCGCGCGTCGCGCTCAACCGCGTCGATCAACTCCATCGCCCGGATCTTCGGCGCGCCGGTGATCGAGCCGCAAGGGAAGATCGTCCGCACCAGGTCGATCGCGCCCATCCCGTCCCGCAATTGCGCGCGGACGGTGGAGACCATCTGGTGCACCGTGGGATAGCTCTCGATCGCGAAAGGCGCGTCGACCCGCACGCTGCCCGCTTCGGCTACCCGGCTCAGGTCGTTGCGCATCAGATCGACGATCATCAGGTTCTCGGCCTTGTCCTTGACCGAGGCGGCAAGATCGCGCGCCAGCGCTTCGTCCCTTGCAGCGTCATCGCTGCGCGGCCGGGTGCCCTTCATCGGCTTGGCCTTGGCCTCTGCGCCGCGCAGCGAGACAAACAGCTCGGGGCTAAGGCTCAGCAGCCAGTGCGATCCGTCGAACACCAGCCCGCCATAACCTGCCTGCGCCGTCGGGCGGAGCTGGCGGTAGAGCGCCACCGGATCGCCGCGATAGGAACCGGCGAGCGGGAAGGTGAGGTTGGCCTGGTATATGTCGCCCGCGCGGATCGCGTCCTGCATCCGGGCGAAGTCCCGCGCATATCCGCCGAACGACAGCTGGGGTTCGAGCGGACCGAGCGAGGCATGCCCTGCGCCCTCGGCGGTGAGCCAGTCCGCCGCTTCGGCAGGCGACAGCACCGTCTCCTCGTCGAACAGGCCGAGCCAGACAAGCGGGCCGCCTGCGCCGCTGCGATGGTCCGCCAGCCGCTTCAGTTTCGGCTCCAGCGCAAGCCCGGCTTCGTAGGCAATGTAGCCGGCGAGCGGCTTGCCGCTCTCGCGGCGCGCGGCATCGGCAGCGGCAAGCACCGCTTCGACTTCGTCCGGACGCCGCGCCACGAAGATCCGCGTCGGCGAACGGTAGAGATGCGCGTCCGCTGCGCCCGACGCCCGCGCATCGTCCAGCAGGACAAAGGGTTGCCGTGTGTCGGGTGCAGTCTCGGCCATCGCCCCCGCCATAATCGCTTTCGCTTCCAAGTCGAGTGCTTGACCGCACCGCTGCGGCTGGCCAGTGTCGTCTGCGGACAGGGATCGGAGCCACGACACAAATGGGACAGATTTTTCTCGGCCTCGCGGCCAATGGCGAGAAGCAGTATCTCGACCTCGGCAAGGCCAATCGCCATGGCCTGATCGCGGGGGCGACCGGCACCGGCAAGACGGTGACGTTGCAGGGCCTCGCCGAGTGTTTCTCTGCCGCAGGCGTCCCGGTGTTTCTGGCCGATGTGAAGGGCGATCTGGCGGGCATTGCCATGCCTGGATCGCCGACTTTCAAGCATGCCGACAAGCTCGAAAGCCGGGCGAAGGAACTGGGCAAGGACGACTATGCCTATTCGGACAATCCGGCGGTGTTCTGGGATCTCTATGGCGAACAGGGCCATCCGATCCGCACCACCGTATCCGAAATGGGACCGCTTCTGCTGGCGCGCCTGCTCGATCTCAACGAGACGCAGGAGGGCGTGTTGCAGATCGTCTTCCGCCACGCCGATGAGAACGGGCTGCTGCTGCTCGACTTCGGTGACCTCCAATCGGTGCTGGCATGGGCGGCGGAGAACGCGAAGGAGCTGTCGGGGGTCTACGGCAACGTGACCAAGCCGACGGTCGGCACGATCCAGCGGCAGCTGCTGAGCTTCGAAAGCCAGGGGGCGGACCGGTTCTTCGGCGAGCCGGCGCTGGAGATCGACGATTTCCTCAAATGCGACGAGCAGGGGCGCGGTTACATCAACGTCCTCGCCGCCGACCAGTTGATGCGCAGCCCCAAGCTCTACGCCACTTTCCTGCTCTGGCTGCTGGCCGAACTGTTCGAATCGCTGCCCGAAGTCGGTGATCCCGACAAGCCGAAGCTGGTGTTCTTCTTCGACGAGGCGCACCTCTTGTTCGACGATGCACCCAAGGCGTTGCAGGACAAGATCGAACAGGTCGTGCGGCTGATCCGTTCGAAGGGCGTGGGGGTTTATTTCTGCACCCAAAACCCGATCGATATCCCGGAAGAGGTCGCAGGGCAGCTCGGCAACCGTGTCCAGCACGCGTTGCGCGCCTTCACCCCGCGCGACCAGCGCGCGATCAGGGCGGCGGCGGAAACCTTCCGGATCAACCCCGACCTCGATGTCGAGGCGGCGATCACCGAACTGAAAGTGGGCGAGGCGCTGGTTTCGACGCTCGACGAGGATGGCGCGCCCACGATCGTCCAGCGGACACTGATCATGCCGCCGCGCAGCCGGCTCGGGCCGCTGACACCCAAGGAGCGCGCGATCATCCAGTCAGTCAGCCCGGTCGACGGGAAATACGACACGGCGGTCGACCGTGAGAGCGCGGAGGAAGTGCTTGCCGCCAAGGCCACTGACGCAGCGGTGACCGCCGAGGAAGTCGCCGCCAAGGGCACCGAGGAAGTGGCCAAGCGCCCGCGCAAGAGCACATCGCTGTGGGAGAAGGCGGGCAAGGCCGCCATGGGCGCCGCCGCAAGTTCCGCCGCAACCATCGTCGCCGCCAAGATCACCGGCCGCCGGTCGAGTGCCAACCCGATGAAGACTGCGGCAACCTCGGCCGCCGGAACCATCGCAACCGAATTCGGCGGCGGCATCGCGGGCCGCTTCGTGCGCAACCTGATCGGTGGCTTGATGCGTTAAAGTCTGTTTCAGTTTCACTGAAACGACGCGGCACCGGCCCGCACCCCACCCGGCCACCCAATCAGGTTTACTCTGCGGATGGCCGGGTGGGGGGTGCGGGCCGGTGCCGCTTCGACGCTTGTGGAAAAGACTCTAGCTGCTCGGCAGGCGGATTTCGGCGCGCAGGCCCCGCTCAGGCAGGTTCGTCAGGACCAGCTCACCGCCATGCTGCTCGGCGATCGCGCGGGCGAGCGTGAGCCCGAGGCCCGCGCCGCCGGTCGCGCGATTGCGCGAAGCCTCGCCGCGGGTGAACGGCTCGAGCATGTCGGCGATGCGGTCGGCGGGGATACCCGGCCCGATATCGTCGACCCGCAGGATTGCGCGGCCTTCGGTTTCGGTCAGGCTGACGCTGGCTTTGTCGCCATATCGCACCGCGTTCGAAATGAGGTTGCGCAACGCACGGCGCAGCCAGGTAACGTGGACAGGGCGGACGATGCGGGGCGCGTCGATCATGTGCACCGGCTTGCCCCTGTCCTCGAACTCCTCGACCACCGATGCCACGAGCGCGGTAAGGTCGGTCGGCTCGGCCGGGCCGGTGGCCTTGCCGACGCGGGCGAGCGAGAGGATATCGTCGAGCGAACGGGTGATATCCTCGATCCCGGCCGCCATCTTGGCCCGCTCGCGTTCGTCCTCGACGCTCTCGATCCGCACCCGCAGCGCGGCGAGCGGAGTCTTGAGATCGTGCCCGATCGCGCCGAGCATCACGTCCTTCTCATCGATCAGGGCGGCGATCCGCGCTTCCATCGCGTTGTGCGCAGCGATCAGTCGCTGGATGTCGTCCGGGCCTTGCGCGGCGAGCGGCTCGCTTGCCTGCCGCGTCGCAGCGAACCGTTCGGTCCTCTCGGTCAGTACCGCGAGCGGCCGGGTGATCCGTCGCAACAGGAAGAACAGCGAGCTCACCAGCACGAGGAAGATGACGATCGTCTGGAACAGGATCGTGCGCATCACCCCGGTGGGTGCGACAGGTTCGGGTACCCGCGAAACCGCCCATTCGCCGGCCCCGTCGCGTCTGACCGCCGCCACCAGCATTTCGCGTTGTTGCAGTCCCTCGCTCGCGACCCGCTCCCGCAGCCGGGGACGCCCCGCAATGAACGGATCATCGCCAATCCGGCGCTCGAGCACGAGCACCTCGCTTACCGGCACCCCTTGCGCCAGCAGCAGTTGCTGCAGCTCCGCTTCGCGCGCGGGATCGCGTCGGTCGCCGGAGAGCCTGGCGGGATTATCGACCCATTCGATCCGTAATGGCCGGGGCAGGCGTGGCCCGGCGGTCTGCCGCCGCAATCGGTCGCGGCGGTCCCGCCGCTCGGCAGTGGCGAGCTGGCTGCGATCGGGCTGTTCCGCCTGGCGCACCAGTTGGAGCGCGGCGACATTAAGCATTGCCGCGTCGCGCCGCGATTCGGCGGCACGGTACAGGAGCACAACCGAGACCGATTGAGCGACCAGCACGGCAACGGTTGCCGCCAGCAAGACCTGCCCGAGCAGGCTTTTGGGCCAGAGGCGCATGTCAGTCGCGCCCGCCAACCGGGCGGGTCACCTGCGCCGCGAAGCGGTAGCCGCCGCCGCGTACGGTCAGGATGAGCTCGGGATTGCGGCTGTCGGCTTCGATCTTGCGTCGCAACCGGCTGACCTGGTTGTCGACCGCGCGGTCGAACAGATGCGCCTCGCGCCCCTGCACCATGTCGAGCAGCTGGTCGCGGTCGAGCACCTGGCGCGGATGGTCGAGGAAGGCGCGTAACAGGCGGAACTCGGCGGTCGAAATGGAAACCAGCACCCCCTCGGGATCGGTCAACCGGCGCTTGAGCGGGTCGAGCCGCCAGCCTTCGAACCCATAGGGTGCATCAGCATCGGGCTCGCTCGAAGCGCGCCCAGCGCGGCGCAAGACCGAGCGGATCCGGGCGACCAGTTCGCGGGGTTCGAAGGGTTTGGTAACGTAGTCGTCCGCCCCGATCTCGAGGCCGACGATGCGGTCGGTTGGTTCGCCCCTTGCGGTCAGCAGGATGACCGGCAAGGCGCGCGTTTCGATCAGGTGGCGGCACAGCGACAATCCGTCTTCGCCCGGCATCATGATGTCGAGCAGGACGAGGTCGGGCTTCTCGGTGCGCAGATGGCTGCGTGCAACGGCTGCGCTCTCGGCCTCCTGCACGGCGAACCCCTGGCGGGTAAGATACTCCGCCAGAGGTTCGCGCAGGCTGGCTTCGTCGTCGACCAGCAGGAGGGAAATAGGCGCGGTGTCATTCATCAGATCGTTGCCGCGCCTAGCCGTTGGCTCAACCGATGAGCAAGCAATGGCTTACCGAGCCTGCCTCGCGGCACGACGTTCGGTCCACGCAGCCTTGCGTTCCTCGGCGGTCACGCTGCCATCCGCATTGGCGTCCATTGCGGCGAAACGCTTGTCGGCCGCTGCGGTGAATTCGGCTTGCGAGATCGACTTGTCGCCATTGGTATCGGCCATCCGCAGCATGGCCATTGCGCCGCGCTGGCCACCGCGATGGCCGCGCATCTTGCGCTCGCCGCCTTCACGCGCCCCGGCTCGGTCACCGCGGCGCTCCATCCGCGCTTCCTGCACGGCGGCGAGCTCGGCCTGGCTCACACCGCCCGAGCCATCGGTGTCGAGCCGGGCTAAGCGTTCATCCGCGCGACCGGCGCGTCGTTCGCGCATGGCTTCGCGGCGTTCCTGCATCCGCGCCTGACGCGCTTCGCGGGCCGCGGCCATTTCCGCCTGCGACAGTTCGCCGTCGTTGTTGGCATCGACCCGGTTGAAGCGTTCGGCCTGCCGCGCCTTGCGGTCGTCGGCATTGATCGCGCCGTCGTCGTTCACATCCATCCGGGCGAATATCCGTGCGACATGCGCCTTGTGCTCGGCCGAGGTCACTACGCCATCTCCGTCGGCATCGGCTCCGCCTTTGCCACCGGGGTCGCCGGGTGCGGCATAAACGGCACCTGCGCCAGCAAGAGCCAGCGCGGCGGCGGAAAGGGTGAGGGTCAGTTTTCGCATGTTATCTCTCCAATCGAAATTCCGATTGAGCTGCGACGCCGCCTGCCTGGGGAGGGGGAGGACTGGCAAGGCACCGCCGCAGCTCGTGATAACGCTCTAGCGAAGCAATGTCGCAACATTATCCCCGCCAGCTGGAAAATTGTCGCAGATTGTATCGGCCGGACGGGGACGTTCATCCGCCCGAAATGCCTCAGCAGTGCGAATTCAGCGCGGCCGGTGCTGTGTGCCTTCGCCCGCAGTGATAAAGATCGCGGTCGCCCGCTCGGCGACATCGGCAATATGCCACACGCCGCGCGGGTTGATTGCATATTCGCCTGTTTCGAGTTGCACGACCTTGCGCGTGCCGTCGGGAAATTCCTGCGTCAGCGCCATCGAGCCGTCGATGCAGATGACGACTTCCTCGCCCAGCGGATGCATTTCCCAGCCGGGCCAGTCCTCGGTAAAAGTGTACTGCGAGACGAGCCGCCCTTCGGCCCCGTCGCCCGGATGGCGCGCGCCATAGGCGTCGTACCATTCCATCCCGTCGAACGGGGGCTGGGGCACGGCAGTCGCGCCGAGCCCCAGATGCAGCCAATGCTCCGCCAGCTTGCGGGTCTCAGTCATCCCGAACCATGCAGAAGGCGTTGAGCTTGTTGCCCTCCCGGTCGCGGAAATAGCCGGCATAGAAAGTATTGCCCTGCTCGTCCGGCTCGCCGCGCGGACCTGGTGCGCCTTCATCGCTGCCACCATTGGCGAGCGCGGTGTCGTAGATGCGCTGGACGTGATCCGGGTCCTTCGCCTGCAGCGCGACCATCACGCCATTGCCGACCGTCGCCGCATTGCCGTCGAACGGCTGGGTCAGGCCGATGCCGGCCCCGCCATCCCATGCGCCCCAAGCGATGAAAGTGTCGAAATCCATCATCCGCCCGACACCCATTTCCTTGGCGATGGCGTCATAAAACGGGGCATTGGCCGCTAGGTCGTTGGTCCCCAGCGTAACATATCCGATCATGTGCATTCTCCCTGCCGCGACTCGCGATCGGTAGGAACATTACCGGAACACGTTCACCGGAACAAGCACGATCACAGCGGCGTGCAGGCGTCCTCGAGCCAGGCGAGCACATCGCCCTCCAGCTGCGGTGCGAGGATTTCCCGCACCTGCGCATGATAGCGGTTCCACCAGTCGATTTCGTCCGCCGTCAGCAGGCTGCGCTCGACCAGCGTGCGGTCGATCGGCACGAAGGTCAGCGTCTCGAAGCCGAGGTAATCGCCTTCCGCACCGTCGATGTCCTGCGGCACGGTCAGCACCAGGTTCTCGATCCTTATGCCGAAGTCGCCCGCCTTGTAATACCCCGGCTCGTTCGACAGGATCATCCCTGCGCGCAGCGGCTCGCCGGTGCCCGGTTGCGGGCCGGTCGCCTTGGCGATGCGCTGCGGCCCTTCGTGCACGCCGAGATAGCTGCCGACGCCGTGGCCGGTGCCATGCGCATAGTCGACCCCGGCCTGCCACAGGAACTGCCGCGCCAGCGCATCGAGCTGGCCGCCGCTCGTGCCCGCCGGGAAGCGCGCCATGGCGAGCGCGATATGCCCTTTGAGCACCCGGGTGAAGCGGTCCTTGTGCTCGGCACTCGGCTCGGCGCTGCCGTCCTCGGTGCGGATCCACACGGTACGGGTGATGTCGGTCGTCCCGTCACGGTACTGCCCGCCCGAATCGCACAGAAACACGCTTCCCGGCGCGATCGGCAGGTTGCTTTCCTCGTCCACCCGGTAGTGCGGGATAGCAGCATGCGGCCCGGCGGCGGAGATGGTGTCGAAGCTCTGGTCGCGCAGCAGGCCGGTTTCCTCGCGGAACCCGCGCAGCGCGGCCACAGCGGACAGCTCGGTTTCTCCCCCCTTGGGTGCTTCGACCGAGAGCCAGTGTAGGAACTTCGCCAGCGCCGCCCCGTCGCGCGCTTGCGCATCGCGGTGGCCCTGCTGTTCGGCGGGGTTCTTGGTCGCCTTGGGCACGATCACCGGATCGCGCTCGGCCACCGGCGTAGCGCCCGCCTCTTCGAGCAGCTGGTAGATCGCCGCGACGCCGAAATCAGGATCGACCGCCACCGTCTTGCCCTTCATGCTGCCGAGCGCGGGCTCGAAGAGGGCGCGGTCGCGGATCGTCACCGCATTGCCGAGATGCTGTTCCAGCTCGGGTGTGACTTTCTCGGGGGCGATGAACAGCTCTGCCGTCCCGTCGGCATGGGCGATAACATAGGACAATGCGACCGGGGTGCGCTCGACATCGGTGCCGCGGATGTTGAGCAGCCAGGCAATCGAATCGAGCGCCGAGATCACTGCCGCGTCGTAGCCTTCGGCCTTGAGCCAGTCGGCCACTTCGCTGCGCTTCTCCGCGCTGGGCCGCCCTGCGAACTCGTCGCCATGCACTTCGGCCACCGCCTTCGAGGGTTCGGGTCGGTCCGCCCACACAGCATCGACCGGGTTGCGCTCGACCGGCACCAGCGCAATCTTCTTCTTCGCCACGGCCTTGCCCGTCGCCGAAACCCAGCCACGAGTGTGCAACCAGGCATCGTAGCCGATCCTGGCGCCTTCGGGGGCATGGAGCCTGAGCCAGTCTCCCATGCTTTCGCCCGGGATCTGGCAATAGTCGTAGAATTGCCCGTCGACCTGCTCGCGCACCTGGATGGTGTAGCGGCCGTCGACGAACATCGCCGCGCGGTCGCGCAGCACGATCGCCGTCCCCGCCGAACCGCCGAACCCGGTCAGCCACGACAGCCGCTGGGCATAGCTGCCGATATATTCGGACATATGCTCGTCGCTGATCGGGATCACGAACCCAGCGAGCCCCTGTCGCTTCAGTTCCTCGCGCAGGGCGGCAAGGCGGGCTTCATGTGTATGCATCAGCATGGGTTTCGTCCTGTATTCGTGTCGTGCGGAACGCGCCGCGTCATCCCCGGCAACATAGCCTGTCTTGCCCGGGCTTGCCACCCGGCCCATCTTGCCTAGAGAACGCATTGCATCTCGAGGAACGATCCCGCTTGACCGACACCCCCATCGCGCCCCCCGTCGCCGCGAAGCGCGAACACAGCTTCACCCGGCACGGAATCACCATTTCCGATCCGTATCACTGGCTGAAGGACCCCGCTTACCCGGTGGTCGAGGACAAGGACGTTCTCGCCCATATCGAGGCGGAGAACGCATGGTTCGAAGCCCGCATGGCACCGCACAAACCGCTGGTCGAGACGATCTATCGCGAACTCAGGGGCCGGGTGAAGGAAGACGATTCCTCGGTCCCGCAGAAGGATGGCGAGTGGATCTACTGGACCGGGTTCGACGAAGGGCAGGAGTATCGCAAATGGTACCGCCGCCCGGCGGCAGGTGGTGACGAGGCGCTGATCCTCGACGAGAACGCGCTGGCCGAAGGCAAGGACTATTTTCGCCTCGGCGCGATCTCGGTGTCGCGGGATGGCAGGCTGCTGGCCTATTCGTTCGACGACAACGGGTCGGAACGTTTCACCGCGCGGATCAAGGATCTCGATACCGGCGAATTGCTGCCGGACGTGATCCCCGAAACCCTCTCCGGCCTCGTCTGGGTCGCGGGCGACACCATGCTCGCCTATGGCAAGGCCAACGAGCACTGGCGGGTCGACAATGTCCGGCTGCACCGGCTCGGCACGCCGGTGGCGGACGATATCGAGATCTACCACGAGGCTGACGAAGGTTTCCGCGTCGGGGCGGGGCTTTCGGCGCAGGAGGACTGGCTGGTCATCGGGACCGGAGACAACGAAACGAGCGAAGTGCGGCTGGTCCGCGCCGACGATCCGACCGGCGAGCAGATCCTCGTCAGGCCGCGCGCCAAGGGCGTGGAATACGATGTCGATCTGCGCGACGGCGTGCTCTACGTCCACACCAACGACGACCATGTGAATTTCCGGCTGGCGACCGCGCGCCTCGATGCGCCGGGCGATTGGACCACGCTGATCGCGTGCTCGGACGAGTTCTACCTCACCGGTTTCGAGCTGTTCAAGGACTTCTACGTCACCGAAGGGCGGCTGGCGGGCCTCGACCAGGTGCAGATCCGTTCCTATGATGATCCTGCGCAAATCACGCCGATCGCCTTTCCCGAAGCGAGCTATTCGGCGGGTCTGTCGAACAATCCCGAATACGATGTCGACACCTTGCGGCTCGATTACGAGAGCATGGTCACGCCCGATTCGGATTACGATTATCACCTCGCCGACGCGCGGCTCGAACTGCTCAAGCAGCAGGAGATCCCGAGCGGCTACGATGCCTCGCTCTACGTTACCGAGCGGCTGACGATCGAAGCGCGCGACGGGACCATGGTGCCGGTGAGCGTGGTCTATCGCAAGGACCGCCCCGAGAAACCGGGGCCGCTGCACCTCTATGCCTATGGCGCATATGGCTATGCCGTGCCGCCGGGCTTTTCCACCTCGCGCCTCAGCCTGCTCGATCGCGGGATGGCTTTTGCCATCGCGCATATCCGCGGCGGGGACGATCTGGGGCGCAACTGGTATCTGCAGGGCAAGCTCGAGGCGCGGTGCAACACCTTCACCGATTTCGTCGATGTCGCGAAGGGGCTGATCGCCCGGGGCTATACCGAAGCGGGCCGAATCTCTGCCAGCGGCGGATCGGCGGGGGGCGAGCTGATGGGGGTGGTGGTCAACACCGACCCCGAACTGTGGGGCGCGGTCGTGGCGCATGTGCCCTTCGTCGACGTGCTCAACACCATGCTCGACGAGAGCCTGCCGCTGACCCCGGGCGAATGGCCCGAATGGGGCAACCCGATCGAAAGCGCAGAGGCCTTCGCGACGATCCGCAGCTATTCGCCCTACGATCAGGTCAGGCACCAGGCCTATCCGCCGATGCTGGTGACCGCCGGGCTAAACGATCCGCGCGTCACCTATTGGGAACCCGCCAAATGGGTAGCGAAGCTGCGCGAGATGAAGACCGACGACAACGAACTGCTGCTCAAGACCAACATGGGCGCGGGGCACGGCGGCAAGTCCGGACGGTTCTCCTCGCTCTATGAAACGGCAGAAGAGTTCGCCTTCATCCTGTGGCAGCTGGGTCTGGCGGAATGAGCGAACCCTTCCGTCGCAGCTTCACCGCCGGGCCGCAGCACATCGATGTGATGGGCCACGTCAACAATGCGGTGTGGGTGCAGTGGGTGCAAGACATGGCGACCGCGCATTGGGATGCGGTCGCGCGGCCCGAAGATGCGCGCGATTTCGTCTGGCTCGTGGTGCGGCACGAGATCGACTATCGCGGCAATATCGGCGAGGGCGAGGGCGTGACCGGCGAGACGTGGATTCCGGGCGAGCCCAAGGGCGCGACTTCCGCCCGGCGGGTCGATTTCCGCAATGCCGACGGCAAGGTCATCGTCTCGGCGCTAACAACATGGGCGATGCTCGATCGCCTCACGCAGCGACCGGTGCGCGTGCGGCCTGAGGTTATAGCGCCCTTCTGGAAGGCACGCGGCGGTCAGGCCAGCGCATCAGCAGTCGGCAGGTAATCATATCCCAGCTCGTCGGCGACCGCCTTGTAGGTCACCTTGCCTGCGTGGACATTGAGCCCCTCGGCCAGATGCGCGTTCTGGCGCAGCGCTTCCTTCCAGCCGAGTTCGGCCATCCGCAGCGCATGCGGCAGGGTGACGTTATTGAGCGCATAGGTGCTGGTCCGCGCGACCGCGCCGGGCATGTTGGCGACGCAGTAATGCACGATGTTGTCGATCACATAGGTCGGCTCGGCATGGGTCGTCGGCTTCGAGGTTTCGAAGCAGCCGCCCTGGTCGATCGCGACATCGACCAGCACCGCGCCGGGCTTCATCAAGGGCAGCATTTCGCGGGTGACAAGCTTGGGTGCCGCCGCCCCGGGGATCAGCACCGCGCCGATCACCAATTCCGCCTCGCCGATCATCTGTTCGATATTGGCCATGTTGGAAAAGCGCGTCTTGGCACGGCTCTCGAAATGGGTCCCGAGCCGCTCAAGTACTTCGGGATCGCGGTCAAGGATGGTGACATCCGCGCCCAAACCGACCGCCATCTGCGCGGCATTGAAACCGACCACGCCGCCGCCGATCACCATCACCCGGCCCGGCAACACGCCCGGTACGCCGCCCAGAAGGACGCCGCGCCCGCCATGCGCCTTCTCCAGCGCGGAGGCGCCGGCCTGGATGCTCATCCGGCCGGCGACCTGGCTCATCGGCTTCAGCAGGGGCAGCGAATTGTTCGGCCCGGTGACGGTTTCATAGGCGATCGCGGTGACCCCCGACTTGACCAGATCGGCGGTCTGTTCGGGATCGGGCGCGAGGTGGAGATAGGTGTAGAGCAGCTGTCCCTCGCGCAGCTTGGCGCGTTCCCCGGCCTGCGGCTCCTTGACCTTCACCACCATCTCGCACTCGGCGAAGATCGGGTCCGGCCCGTCGACGATTGTCGCGCCCGCCGCGCGGTACTGGTCGTCGGTCGCGCCGATGCCGAGGCCGGCACCGCTCTGGATCCACACCTCGTTGCCGCGCAACACCAGTTCACGCGCACTTTCCGGCGTCAGGCCGACGCGGTATTCATGGTTCTTGATTTCGGTCGGGCAGCCGATGCGCATGACGAGTCTCTCCGGTTGGCGGTGATTTTCCGTTACAACTGAAACTATCTTGCGGCAAGCGTGGGGCATTCGGCGATGTGAATGTCATTGTGCTGTCATAAAACCTGCATAGCGGCGTCACTTGAATGTCAGGAACAGGTCATATCAAGGTCACTAGAATGAAATCTCTGCTTCATGTTTCGGCGGTTGCGGTTGCCTGCGGCTGGGCTGCGCCATCTAATGCGCAATCCGACGCAGGTCCGGATGAGGCGGCGGTGGCACAAGAGCTCGCCGCGATGCGTGCGGAGATGGCGCGGATGGCGGCGCGGATCGATACGCTCGAAGGGCAGCTCGATCAGGCGCAGGCCAAGGCCGACAATGTGACGCAGTCGGCCGCCGTCGCAACGCAGACTGCCAATACCGCCGCCGGCAAGGCGGAGGCGGGCAAGGGACCGGCGATCGCCTTCAAGGGCGCACCCGAGATCAAGGCGGAAGGCGGCTGGAGTTTCAAGCCGCGCGGCCGGCTGCAATACGACACCGGCTTCGTCGATGCGCCCGATTCTACCGGGCGGGACGATGGCTGGGGCAGCAATGTCCGCCGTGCGCGGCTGGGGGTTCAGGGCACGATGCCGGGCGGCTTCGGCTACAAGTTCGAAGTGGATGTCGCAAACAGCGACGTGAGCGTGACCGATGCCCTGATCTCTTATGAGGCGGGCGATCTCGAAGTGAGCGTCGGGCAGTTCAACAATTTCCAGTCGCTCGAGGAGCTGACCAGCAGCCTCCACACCAGCTTCATCGAGCGCGCCGCCTTCACCGATGCCTTCGGCTTTATCCGCCGGGTCGGGGTCGGCGCGCAGTATGGCAAGGGCGACGTGCTGATCCAGGCCGGGCTGTTCAGCGACAACATGGATGCTCTGTCCAACCGAAACTGGAGCACCGATGCACGCGTGGTGTTCCTGCCGAAGCTGGGCGACGCCCAGCTCCACCTCGGTGGTTCGGTGCATTACCGCTCCTACCAGACCGGCAGCACGGTGCGTTATCGCCAGCGCCCGCTGGTCGCCTTCACCGACGAACGTTTCATCAACACAGGCAATCTTGCCGCGAACAGCGAAACCGGGTTCGGATTGGAAGGCGCGATCATTTCCGGGCCGTTCCACGCCGCCGCCGAGGCCTATTGGCAGAAGCTCGACCGACCCGGGGCGCTGGCCGATCCCGACTTCTTCGGCGGTTATGCCGAGGTCGGCTATTTCCTCACCAAGGGCGATACGCGCGGCTACAAGGCCGGCGTGTTCGACCGGGTGAAGCCGGCCAACCCGGTCGGCAAGGGCGGCATGGGGTCGGTGCAGGTAAACCTGCGCTACGACTATCTCGACCTCGTCGATGCCGGGATCGTCGGCGGGCAGCAGAACGGGCTTTACCTCGCCCTCGCGTGGAAGCCGACCGACTACACCATGCTGCTCGCGAACTACGGCAAGCTCGAATATGACGATGCCGTCTTCGCCGCCGCCAACGGCGATCGCTCCTACGGCGTCGACAGCTTCGGCCTGCGCGCCCAGATCGACTTCTGAGAATTTGTCACACGCGTGTCACACATGCTGCCTAATCGGCAGCCCAATCCAATCCAGCGGGGATCCCACCATGAAACTCACCAAGGCTCTTGCATTCGTTGCCCTTTCGTCGCTCGCACTTGCGGCCTGTGACAACGCCGGTACCGGCGGCGGCACGCGCGAATCGGTCAAGGCCGTCGGCTCTTCGACCGTTTTCCCCTTCTCCAAGGCGGTGGCTGAAGGCTTCGTCGCGTCGAATCCCGGCTTCGCCTCGCCGGTGATCGAATCGACCGGCACGGGCGGCGGGATCAAGCTGTTCTGCGAAGGTGTCGGCCCCAACACGCCCGACATGGCGAACGCTTCGCGCCGGATGAAGAAGAGCGAATTCGACAGCTGCGTCGCCAACGGGGTGAAGGATATCGTCGAACTCCAGATCGGCAACGACGGCCTCGCCTTCGCCTCGGCCAAGGGCGGGCTGCAACTGAACCTGACCCCGGAGATCGTCTACAAGGCGATCGCTGCCAAGCCGTTCGGCAAGCCGCAGACCGCCAAGACCTGGGCCGATGTCGATCCCTCGCTGCCGGCCGAGCCGATCCTCGTCTACGGCCCGCCGTCCACCTCGGGCACCCGCGACTCGCTCAAGGAACTGGTGCTCGAAGTCGGCTGCCAGACCGACCCGGCGATGAAGGCGCTCAAGGAATCGGATGAGGACGCTTACGACAAGACCTGCACCGATGTGCGGGCGGATGGTGCCTATGTCGATCAGGGCGAGCAGGACAATCTGATCGTCCAGAAGATCGTCGGCAACCCCAAGGCGGTCGGCGTGTTCGGCTATTCCTTCCTCGAGGAGAACCTCGACAAGGTGCAGGGCCACACCATGAACGGCGCGGCACCGACCTACGACAACATCGCCAGCGGCAGCTATCCCGCCTCGCGCGCGATGTTCGTCTACATCAAGAAGGCGCATCTCGACGCCATTCCCGGGCTGAAGGAATTCATCGCCCAGTGGCCGAAGATGTGGAAGGCCGATGGCCCGCTTGCCAAGATCGGCCTGATCGCCAGCGCGCCCGAGGTGATGAGCGCGATGGAAAAGGCAGCCACCGATTATCCGACACTCGACGGCAGCAAGCTGAAGTAAGCCGGTCCAGCGTTTCCAGCGGATAATGAAAAGCGCCCCGGGACCGGATCCCGGGGCGCTTTTTCGTCTTGCCCGATCTTCAGGGCCGGGGCCCTAGAAGTCGACGCTCACCCTCGCATAGAGGAAACGCCCGCTGAAGCCGAAGGGCGACTGCGAGGAATAGGGCAGGAAGCTGTTGTTGAGCCCGAAGTTGACCCCTCCGACGGTTCCGAACGGCAGCCGGTCGGGATATTCGTCGAGCAGATTGTTCGCGCCCACCGCCAGCTGGACCTGCTCGAGCGGGTTGAACCGCACTTCCAGGTCGACCACCCATTTGGGCGACAGGGTGATGTCGCCCGGGGCATCGCCCTTGGCGACATTGATGTCGTTGCGGATCTGCGGGTTGGTCGCCGATGCGGGCAATCCGTTGACCGTCGCGGTCGTCACCCCGTCGGGCAGAAACACGCTGCCGAATCGGTTGGCGTTGAGCGAGATGCCGAACGGTTCGCGTTCCCAGGTCAGGCCTAGGTTGAGCTTGTTCGAAGGCTGGCCGTCGGTCAGGCGGAAACTCTCTTGCCGCGCGAACAGGCGGTCGGCGGTGAAGCCGCTGAATATCCGCCGGTCGGTGATCGTGGTGTCGTTGATGTTGTAGCCGGCATTGAGCGTTAGGCGGCCACCGGCAACGTCGGGCAGGCGGTAGCTGCCGACGATGTCGAGCCCTTCGGTGCGGGTGTCGATCCCGTTGATGAAGAACCGCGCCGAAGAACCGGCCACGTTTGCCGCCTGCAACAGCGCGACCACATCCGCGCCGGTCAGGTTCTCGGTCAGCACGATCCGGTCGGAGAGTTCGATGTTGTAATAGTCGACCGTGATGTTGAGCCCGTCGACCATGTTGAACACGACGCCGGCCGACAGGTTGACCGATTCTTCGGGTTCGAGTGGCTGCGAACCCAGCGCAATCGCGATCGGCGAACTGACCGGGAAGGTCCCGATCTCGATCAGCTGGCCGCCGACGTTGTTGGTCGAGGTGGTCGAGAAAAACTGCTGCGCCATGCCCGGTGCACGGAAGCCGGTGGATGCCGAGCCGCGCAGTGCAAGGCCGTCGACCGGTTCGAACCGTGCGGCGATCTTGCCGTTGATGGTGTCCCCGAAATCGGAGAAATGCTCGTAGCGTCCGGCGACCTGCACATTGAACCGGTCGGTCAGATCGGTGTCGAGTTCGACATAGGCGGCGAAGCTGTCGCGCGAGACGTCGACCGCGGTGGTCGGCGAGAAACCGGGGAACACCTGCGCCCCTGGTGCGGCGTTGAACGGTGCAGCGGAGAACGGCCCCGCGACATAGCTGCCCAGCTCGCCCGGGCGGATCTTGTAGTTCTCGTTGCGCCATTCGCCGCCGAGCGCGAGCGAGGTCTCGCCGATACCGAGGTCGATCGAGCGCTGTGCATCGAAATTGACTGCGGTCTGTCCAGCGCGCAGCCCGCCCGCGTCGAATTCGGTCGGGCTGACATTGCCGCCGAGCGATGCGTTCCAGGTGTTGGTGATCCGGTAGTCGAGCCGGTTGGAGCCGTAGCCGACGGAGAAGTCGAGGTTCCACCCGCTCGCCTCGCCCCGTACGCCCAGCGTCCCAGCGATATCCTCGATATCGCTGTTGATCAGCGGCAGAAAGCCGTCCGGATAGAACGGGGTGCCGCCGTTGGCGAAGTCGGTGTTGCGGGCATCGAGCGAGCGGCGATAGAAGCCCGCGCCATTGCCCTTGCGCTTGCCGTAGCTGCCGAAGGTGTAGACCTCGAATGCCTCGCCCAGATCGGTCCCGGCGTTGAGGAACAGGTTGAAATCCTCCGACTTGCCGTCGCCGAAGCGGTGGGCGTAGCGGTTGAAGGTCGTTTCGCGCGGATCGCCCAGCCCGGCATAGTTGCGCCGGATATCGGGGCCCGAACGGTTGGTCGGGTCGCGGTCCTTGTACTCGGCGGTGACATTGACATAGGCGGTATCGCCGACAGGCACGCCGAAGTTGGAGGCAATGGTGATCGTGTCCCCGTCGCGCCGCTTGCGGTCTTCGCCGGTGAAGGTGATGACCGGATTCTCGCTTGCGCTGGCGGTTAGGGTCGGCGCAACGCTCGCCACCTGGGCGACATCCTCCATCGTAGTGATGTATTTGCCGTAGGTCGCCTGCGCGCGGCCGCCCTCGCTCTTCTTGAGCTGGATGTTGATCACCCCGGCGATAGCGTCGGAGCCGTATTGCGACGCCGCCCCGTCACGCAGCACTTCGATCCGCTCGATCGCGAGCGGCGGGATGGTGTTCATGTCGACCCCCGCCGAACCGCGCCCGACCGAGCCGTTGAGGTTGAGCAGCGAGGAAATGTGCCGCCGCTTGCCGTTGACCAACACCAGCACCTGGTCGGGTGCCAAGCCGCGCAGCGTGGCGGGGCGCAGCGAGTCGGTGCCGTCGGTCAGCGAAGGCTGCGGGAAGTTGAACGACGGAACGAGATTGTTGAGCAGGCGATTGGTCTCGGTCGTGCCCTGGTTGAGCAGCGCTTCGGAAGTCAGCACGTCGATCGGCACGGTGCTGTCGGCAACAGTCCGGTCGGTTCGCCGGGTACCGGTCACGATAATCGGATCGTCGTCGGTGAAGCCGGTCTCCGCGCCTTCGTCCTGCGCATGGGCGGGCTGGACAAGGCCGGCGACAGCCAGAGCGATGACGGCCGATCCCGAACGGAATGCGAAGCGAATGGACATGCAGGATTACCCCTTCTTCAGGCCGCACCACACCATGCGACAGCGTAGGGAAATTACACCACACGAAGGAATACAGAAGAATATTACGCAAATCCTTCATTGTTCTTGGCGATTTGTGTCTTTCCAGTGACAGCGGGCCATGCGGGAAAGCGGTTTGCGGCCTTGCGCAGATGCCGTAATGGGGCATGCGAGCGAGCGGCGAGGTGCGTATTTTGACCCGAACACACCCAATGCGACTGGGAATGATCCTCGCCGCACTCCTCGTGGCGCAAAAGGCGGCGGCGAGCGAGTGTTCCCCGATTGCCGAAGGTTCCTCGCAAATCGTGTTTTCGGACTGGGCGGGTCCGGAACTGCCGGTCTACCTGCATCGGCCATCGGAGAGCGGTGCGGACAGCCCGATCGTATTCGTGATGCACGGGGTCAATCGCGACGGCGACCGTTACCGCGACGAATGGCGCGAGCTGGCCGAGGAGCACGGCTTCATCGTCGCCGTGCCCAACTTCGGGCGCGACGATTTCCCGACCACTGCGTCGTACAACATGGGCAATATCTTCGACGGCGAAGGGAATGTGCGTCCGCGCGAGCAATGGTCCTTCGCCGCGATCGAACCGCTGTTCGACGAGCTGGTCTGCGGGCTGGACGGCCGGCAGCGCGACTATGCGCTCTATGGTCATTCTGCGGGCGGCCAATTCGTCCACCGCTATGTCGCCTTCGCCCAGGCACCACGCCTGCGGGTCGCGGTGGCTGCCAATTCGGGGTGGTACACCATGCCCGACGCGAGGGAGTTTCCCTACGGCTGGGGAGGTACCGCCGCAGGGCTGGTCGATTCCGCAACGGCGTTATCGCGCCCGCTTACGATCCTGCTAGGGACGCAGGATACCGATCGCAACGACCCCAACCTGCGGCGCAACGAAGCCGCCGACCGGCAGGGACCGAACCGGCTCGCGCGGGGCGAGACGTTCTTCGCCACCGGTCACGACAGCGCAAGCGCGGCGCAGTTCGACTTCGCGTGGCGCATCGCCTACGCTCCCGGCATCGCGCACAGCAATGCCGGCATGGCGGCTTTTGCGGTTCCCATTCTGCTGGATGCGCCTGCGCCGCGCATCGAGGTGAAAGACAGCGCAGCGAGCGGACCGGAGAACTAAAGCGGGTTCCCGTCGCTGTCGCGGTAGATTTCGCGGCGTCCGACGTGGTTCGCGGGGCCGACCAGCCCGTCGCTTTCCATCCGTTCGATCCACTTGGCGGCGGTGTTGTAGCCGACGCCCATCTGGCGCTGGAGCCACGAGCCGGACGCCTTCTGGTTCTCGATCACGATCTGGCACGCCTGACGGTATTTGCGTTCTTCCGGGTTGTCCGAGGCGGTGAATTCGTCTTCGAAGTTCATGCCAAAACCGTCTTCCGGTTCTTCGGTCACCGCGTCGACATAGTCGGGGCTGCCCTGCGCGCGCCAGTGGTCGGCCACCGCTTCGACCTCCTCGTCGCTCACGAAGGGGCCGTGGACGCGGATCATCGCGCCGGTGTTGGGCTTGTAGAGCATGTCGCCCTTGCCGAGCAGCTGCTCCGAACCCTGCTCGCCAAGGATCGTCCGGCTGTCGATCCGGCTGGTGACCTTGAAGCTGATCCGGGTCGGCAGGTTTGCCTTGATCACGCCGGTGATGACATCGACCGAGGGGCGCTGGGTCGCCATGATGAGGTGGATGCCCGCCGCGCGGCTCTTCTGGCTCAGTCGCTGGATCAGGACCTCGATTTCCTTGCCCACTGTGACCATAAGATCGGCCAGCTCGTCGACGATCAGTACGATCTGCGGCAGCGGGGCGTAGTCGAGCTGCTCTTCCTCGAACAGCTCCTCACCCGTCTCGGGATCGAAGCCGGTCTGGACCCTACGCCCCAAAGGCTTGCCCTTGGCGATCGACGCGCGCACCTTCTCGTTGAACCCGGCGATGTTGCGCGAATTGACGCTCGACATCATCCGGTAGCGCCGCTCCATTTCCTCGACCGCCCATTTGAGCGCGCGGACCGATTTGGCGGGCTCGGTCACCACGGGTGAGAGCAGGTGCGGGATATCGTCGTAGGTCTTGAGCTCGAGCACCTTGGGATCGATCAGGATCAGGCGGCATTCTTCGGGCGTGAAGCGATAGAGCAGGCTGAGCAGGATGCAGTTCAGCCCGACCGACTTGCCCGCACCGGTGGTGCCCGCCACCAGCAGGTGCGGCATCGCGGCGAGATCCGCCACGATCGGCTCACCCGCGATATCCTTGCCCAGGATGATCGGCAGCGCGCCCTTGTTGTCGGCGAAAGCGGCGCAGGCGGCCAGTTCCTTCAGCGCGACCATCTGGCGGTCGGCATTGGGCAGTTCGATCCCCATCACCGTCTTGCCGGGGATGGGCGAGACGCGGGCGGAGATGGCGGACATGTTGCGCGCGATATCCTCCGCCAGGCCGATCACGCGGCTGGCTTTGATGCCGGGCGCCGGTTCGAGCTCGTACATCGTCACCACCGGTCCGGTGCGCACCGCGGTGATCTCGCCCTTGACGTTGAAATCGTCGAGCACGGTTTCGAGCAGCCGCGCGTTGCGTTCGAGCGCCAGCTTGTCGAGCTTGGGGCCCCTGTCGGCGGGTGGATCGGTCAGCAGGTCGAGACTCGGCAACTGATAGCTGGCGAACATGTCGCGCTGTTTCGCCTTGGCCATGCTCGCCTTTTTCGGCGGCGCAGACGGATCGGTGATCTCGGGCGCGCGGCGGGTGCTTTCGGCGATGACCGGATCGTCCTCCACCATCGCCTTGCGCGCGGCTCGGTCCTTGCGCCGGGGCAGATAGGGCTCGACCGCTGCGGGCAGTTCGGGCCGGTGCTTGAGGAACCGCGGCAGGGTGAGCAGTTGCACCCAGTCGAGCGCAAAGACCCGGGTGACCAGCAGGGCCCCGCCCGCCAATGCGGCAAGCCCCATGCCGAGGATCGCCCAGCCGCCCGGCCCGTCGCCCAGCCTTGCGCCGATGGCTTCGACCGCACTCGCCCCGAGCAGGCCGGTGATGCCGCCCATCGAGGCGGGGAAGTTGCCGCGCTGCGGATCAACCACCAGCGCCAGCACCGTCGCCAGCAGCGCCATCCCGAGCAGCAGCATCAGCACCGGCCGCCACCATCGGGTGTCGTTGTAGACATCCTCCTCTTCGACATCGCGCCACAGTTTGCGCGCTCCAATATAGAGCAGCGGCAGCAGGAAAATGGCAGTCCACCCGAACAGGAACAGCACTCGCTCGGCCGCCCAAGCGCCGCTCACCCCCATCCAGTTGGCGACTTCTGCGGTGGAGGCGGCGGTGGACGGGCTGGGGTCGGTCTGGCTGTAGCTCACCAGCGCAAGGGCGAGGAACACCATCGCGCCGAACAGGATCGCTGCCCCCGCCATCTGGGCCGCGCGCCGCAGCGAGCGGCGGAAGGCGATCCGCCAATCCGCTTTCGGCGATTTCGAGATGGCTCGACTGGCCATATGCACCCCTGTCCTTCTCGGCCCTGTCCTATGTCTGCGATACACCATGAATCCGCCGGGACTCGCCGTCAAGCACGGAGCGGTGAGGCGAAGGTTTCCCGGTTCACACGAAGACACGAAGAGGGCTTGCTTTGCGGCGAAGTCGCCCTTCCAAAGTTGCGCCGGCGAGGCGGGTGTGGTTCTCGGTGTATTGGGCGGCGGTGCCGCAAGTGCGACAGCTTCGTGTCTTCGTGTGAACCTCAAGAAAGCCCGTCGATCGCAGCCCAGCGCGGCCAGCCGAGCCGCTTTGCACGCGCGTGGGTCATGCCGCCGAGCGCAATGACCGGCACCTGTGTCTTGCGCGCCAGCAAGCGAAAGCGCACCGGGCCGAGCGGCTTCGCATCGGGATGCGAAGCGGTGGAAAAGACCGGCGAGAGCAGGATCGCATCCGCCCCCGCACGTTCGGCGGCGACGATTTCCTTCCAGTCGTGCGCGGTGGCGATCTTGAGCAAGCTGTCGTCGCGCGGCATCGCACCCGCCGGGCCGTAGACGCCGTCGGCGCGCCATTTTCTGGCCAGCACCGGGCTGCCCGACAGCACCACCACATGGTCGCGCTTCCTTGCCGCATCGCGCAGCGCCTCGAACCGCTCTTGCCGCGCCCCGGGGTCGAGGTGGTAGTGGCGGAACACGAAACCCGAACCGCGCGGCAGGCAGGCGAGCGCGCCCTCCAACACCGCATCGTTGCGCGCATCGCTGAGCAGCCACAGGTCGGGTAAGGCCCACTGGCCGGGCTCGGGAGAGGTCTGGAGCTTTGCCACGCCCGCGCTATAGCGGCGCGCAATGGAAAGTGCAGCCACTCCGCTCGAACAGGTCCACGCCGAAATCGCGAAGGCGTGCAAGGCCTCGCGCCGCGACCCCGCAGACATCGCGCTGATCGCGGTCAGCAAGACGCAGGGTCCCGATGCGATCGAGCCGCTGCTGGCGCAGGGTAACCGCCTGTTCGGCGAAAACCGGGTTCAGGAGGCTCAGGGCAAATGGCCTGCGCTGATCGAGCGCTATCCCGATACGCAGTTGCACCTGATCGGCCAGCTCCAGTCGAACAAGGCGGAGGAGGCGGTCGCGCTGTTCGACTGCATCCATTCGCTCGACCGGCCGAGCCTGCTCACCGCGCTCGCCAAGGCGATGGACAAGGCGGGCAGGCGCGTGCCGTGCTTCGTACAGGTGAACATTGGCGAGGAAGATCAGAAGGGCGGCTGCCTGCCGAAGGACTTGCCCGCTTTCGTGAGGCAGGTGCGCGATGCCGATATTCCGCTCGCCGGGCTGATGTGCATCCCCCCGGCCGAGATCGAGCCTGCCCCTTTCTTTGCTTTCCTCGCGAAGCTGGCGGCGGACAATGGCGTGTCGGGTCTCAGTATGGGGATGAGCGGCGACTACCCGGCCGCGGTGATGCTCGGCGCGACGCATGTCCGCGTCGGCACCGCGCTGTTTGGATCGCGCGAATAAGCCCGCCGCTCGAGCTTTTCTTCGGCTGACAATCTGTCCTGCGTGTCATCCCCGGGAAGGCGGGGATCCCGGCTGGACCTCGTTCGATGGATTCCCGCCTTCGCGGGAATGACAAGGGAGGGTCAAGCAAAAGACCTCGTCCAAATAGATCCAAATCGCCCAACGAAAAAGGGCGCCCCGCGAGGCGCCCTTTCCCTGTTTCGCTGATCTTGCGGATCAGAAGCGGAAACGGCCGGTAATGCCGTAGGTCCGCGGTTCGGCAAGGAACTGCGAGAAGATCTGCCGTCCGCCGGGATAGACCGGATCGACGAATGGTGCGGCCGTCGTGCCCGCCTGGAACGGCGAGTTGAACGCGACCTGCGCATAATCCTTGTCGAAGATGTTCTGCGCCCAGGCCTCGATGCTCCACTTCTCGTCCGGACCGCGAACCCCGATGCGGGCGTTGAAGATGGCATAACCGTCCTGCTCCTTCTGCGGGAACAGGTCCGAACCGGTGTTGTAGTCGTCGGTCATGCGGCCATCGAAATAGACCAGCCCGCTCAGACCGCTGTCGCCGATGTCAGGCGTCCAGGTCACGCTCCCGGTGGCGACGATTTCAGGTGCGTTGGAGAGATTGTCGCCCGGCAGTTTGCGCAGCGCCTGATCGAGCGGCAGGCCATTGGCATTGCCGACCAGATCGTCGGCAAATTTGGTCTGCGCATAGGTCAGGCCGGCACCCACGCGGAAATTGCGCGCCGGGACCAGCTGCGCTTCGAGCTCGAAGCCCTGGGTACGCACGCCATAGCTGACATCGTCCGCCGCGCAGGCACCGGTCGCGTTGCTAAGATCGGTATCCGCATTCGGCCCGCCGGTCAGCTCGCCGCCGCAGCCATTGATCGTGGCGACCAGGAAGACCGAGCCGTTGAAGGTGTTCAGCTGGAAATTGCTGAAGTCGGAACGGAATGCCGAAACGCTGACGCTGAACGGGCCGGTCGCATATTTCGCGCCGAGCTCGTAGCTGTCGACCAGCTCGGGATCGAACTGGAGGTTGCCGACCAGCGCCTGCGCCCCGCCGACCGAGGCGAAGGTGGGTATCGACGATTTGAGCGCCGAGCGGTCGAGGTTGAACCCGCCTGCCTTGTAACCGCGCGCGAAGCTTGCGTAGAGCAGCAGGTCGTCGACCGGCTTGTACGAAAGGATTGCGGTGCCGGTCCATTCGTCCTCGCTGCGGTCATCGCTGATCGAGACGCCGTTGAGCTCGGCGGTCGAGTTGCCCTGGCAGCCAAGGCCGATCAGGCCGCCCGCCGTGGCCGCCAGCGACGGGTTGGTCAGGAAACCACCGACAAGGCCCTGGATCGTGGTGCAGGCGGTGTTGTCGTTGCCGAAGGTGGCCGCGAAGTCCTTCTTGTCGTTGGTGTAGCGCAGGCCGAGGGTCAGATCGAGGCTGTCGGTGATGTGCACGATGTTGTGGGTGAAGATCGCCCAGTTCGAGCCATCCTGCATGTACCGGTCGTTGGTCGTGCCGCGATCGCTGATGCCGTCGAGTGCGTCCAGTGCTGCGTAGATCGCAGGCGAAGCGGCGCCGAACGCTGCCGGACGCGCCGCAAGGCAGCCGGGCGACGACGGCGAATAGAGCCCGGCGAACCCACCGCCCGAGAAGAGGCGGCAGCTTACGAACCGGCCGTAGTCCTCGCCGAAGCGCAGGTTGTCGCGCACGGTCAGCTTTTCGTTGGCGTAGAACCCGCCGACGAGCCAGTCGAGCGTTCCGTCGAACGCCTCGCCCTGCAGGCGCAGTTCCTGGGTGAAGGTGTGGAACTGGCGGTAGGCGTCATCGCTCGGCGCGCGGTACAGGATGTCGACAGTGCCGTAGTCGGTGTCCGACGCCTGGCCCGAACGGTATTCGCGATAGGCCGTGATCGAGGTCAGCGTGGCACCGCCGAGATCCCAGTCGATCTGGCCCGAGAAGCCGTAATCGGTGGTCTCGCCGGCGAAGCTTCGGCCAGGAGTGACCGAGACGTCGCGCCCATAGCCCTGGTTGAAGGCGCTCAGATTCTGGCCGAGATCGCGCAGCACGTTGATGATGTTGTTGCCATCTTGCTGCAGCGGGGTCAGCGGGTTGGAAGGGTTGTTGAGATTGCCGATGAACGGATTGACGCTGCTGTCGACATAGGTGGCTGCGCAGCACTTCTCGTCACGCCTGGTATAGTCGGCGATCAGGCGGATAGAGAGATCGTCATTCGGTTCGAGCAACAGCTGCCCGCGCACAAAATAGCGGTCACGGTCGTTGATGTCGGTGTTGTTGGCTGCGTCGCGATAGAAACCGTCGCGCTTGGACCACACCCCGTCGACCCGCACGGCGATCGTATCGGAAATCGGTCCGGTGATCCCGCCCTCGAGGCGCATCGCGTCGTAGTTGCCATAGGTGAAAGCACCGTATCCACCGAAGGTGAATTCGGGTTCGGCGGTATAGATGCTGAGCAGGCCGGCCGAAGAGTTGCGGCCGCCGAGCGTGCCCTGCGGGCCGCGCTGCACTTCGACCCGGTCGATCGGGCCGAGCTCGTTGAGGCCGATCCCCGAGCGCGAGCGGTAGACGCCATCGATAAACACCGGAACCGAGCTTTCCAGGCCGGGGTTGTCGCCCACCGTGCCGATCCCGCGAATACGCGCCGAGCCATTGGCTTCCGAACCGGTCGAGGACACGAGCAGTGAGGGTGCGACCTGGTTGAGCTGGCGGATATCGCTCGCGCCGCTGTTCTGCAGCGTCTCGCCCGACACGGCGGAGATCGCGACCGGCACGTCGGCCAGCGACTGTTCGCGGCCCTGTGCGGTAACGATGATGATGCCGTCGTCGAACTCTTCGGCGCCTTCGGCGGTTTCATCCTGCGCATAGGCGGTATGCGGGGCCAGCATCATGCCGGCACCGAGCAGGGCAATCGCACGAAGCGAAGTAAAGCTTTTCATCTAGCACCTCTCCCAAGGGTTTACGTTTACGTTTGTGGAAAGCGGGGTATCGCGATTTCCCCTTTCCGCCAAGGAACACTCTGCAAACGGCGGATTTTCGCGGTTAAGTGTTGCTTCTATGCCTCTTCCAGCTCGGCCTGCCGCTGGTCGCTGGCGGCTTCCAGCAGCGCGTTCTCGATCGCCGCGAGCCGGTCGGGTGCGGTGATCTTCTGGCCCAGCAGGTCGGTGACGTAGAAGGTGTCCGCCGCGCGCTCGCCATAGGCGGTGATATGCGCCGAATGGACCACCAGCTGGCTTTCGAACAGGCTGCGCGCAAGGCGGTTGAGCAGCGCCGGTCGGTCGCGGGCGTTGACCTCGATCACGGTGAAGCGGTTCGAGGCGCTGTTGTCGAATATCGCCCGTGGCTGCACCTCGAACGCCTTGGCGCGGCTGCGAGGCAGCGGCCGGCGGGCGAGCTGTGGGGCCAGCTCGATCCGGTTGGCCAGCGCATCGGCGATCGATTTCTCGATCCGGACGAGCTGCCCGTCCTCGCGGAACGGCTTGCCCAGCGGGTCCTGCACCAGAAAATTGTCGACCGCCCAGCCGTTGCGGGTGGTGTGGATCCGCGCGTCGATGATGTTGGCGCCCGCCAGGTGGATGCCGCCGGCGATGCGGTAGAACAGGCCGGGATGGTCGGCGGCGATCACGCTGACCAGCGTCGCGCCACGCGCGGGGTAGAATTCGCAATGGACCGACAGCTTCCCGTTGCGCCCGCGCACCTGCGCATACTGCACCAGATTGCGTTCTATCACGTCCTCCGGCTCGGCAATCCAGTAAGCGTCGGTGAACACCTTGGTGAATTTCTCGATCAGCCCTGCCTGATACCCCAGAACCGCCGCCACAGCGGTCTTCTTGGCTGCTACCATCTGGTCGCGCCCATGCCGCATATGGCCGAGCCGCAGCCGTTCCTGCGCCGCGTCGTAGAGATTGCCCAGCAGCTGACGCTTCCAGCTGTTCCACACTCCCGGGCCGACTGCACGGATATCGACAGCGGTCAGGATCAGCAGGTTGCGCAGCCGCTCGAGGCTCTGCACCTCGCCGACGAAATCCTCGATCGTCTTGGGATCGGTCAGGTCGCGCTTGAACGCGGTCGCGCTCATCAACAGGTGCTGGCGCACCAGCCAGGCAACCAGCCCGGTCTCGCCGTCCGTCAGGCCGAAACGCGGGCACAGCCGCTCGGCCACTTCTCCGCCGAGCACCGAATGGTCGCCGCCGCGCCCCTTGGCGATATCGTGCAGCAGCACCGCGACATAGAGCGCACGGCGCGAGGCGATGCGGTGGATCAGCCGGGTCGAACGCGGATGGTCCTCGACCAGCTCGCCCTGCTCGATCTTGGCCAACAGGCCGATCGCGCGGATGGTGTGTTCGTCCACCGTGTAGTGGTGGTACATGTCGAATTGCATCTGCGCGTTGACCTTGCCAAAATCGGGCACGAACTTGCCGAACACGCCGGCTTCGTTCATCCAGCGCAGCACCGTCTCAGGATCGTTGCGGCCCGCGAGCAGGTCGAGGAACAGCGCATTGGCGCGTGGATCGTTCTGCACCTCGGCCTTGATCAGCCCGGAATCGCGGTCGGCCTGGCGCATGGTTTCGGGGTGGATCTCAAACCCGTCGGCCTCGGCGATCTGGAAGATCTCGATCAGCCGCACCGGGTCCTTGCGGAACCAGTCGTCGCTCGGCGCGGCGATCCGGCCGCCGAACACGCGGTAACCCTTGTGGTCGCGCGGGCGGGCCTTGAATCCGGCGAGGAAGCCGCGCCGCGCGCGCTTCTGGGCGAACTGCTCGTCGATATGCGCGAGGAACACGCCGGTCAGGCTGCCGACGCGTTTCGCCTGGAGGAAATAGAACTGCATGAAGCGCTCGACCGCACTCTTGCCGGTGCGATCGGCGAAGTTCATCCGCTCGGCCACCTGGCGCTGCAGGTCGAAGGTCAGGCGGTCCTCGGGCCGGTTGGTGATCGTGTGTAGATGACACCGGACCGCCAGCATGAAGCCTTCCGCGCGGCGGAAGCTGCGATATTCCTTGGCGGTGAACAGCCCGACGTCGACCAGCTCGGCGGCGACGCGCACCTTGTGGATGTATTTGCCGATCCAGTAGAGCGTATGCAGGTCGCGCAGGCCACCCTTGCCATCCTTGACGTTGGGCTCGACGACATAGCGCGTGTCGCCCATGCGCTTGTGGCGGGCGTTGCGCTCCTCCAGCTTCTCGGTGAGGAATTCGCGCTCACTGCCATGCGCGACATCGGCCCAGAAACGCCGCCTGACTTCCTCGTAGAGCTCCTGGTCGCCCCACACGTAGCGCCCCTCGAGCAGCGCGGTGCGGATGGTCAGGTCTTCCTTCGCCATGCGCACGACATCGTCCGGCGTGCGGCTCGAATGGCCGACCTTGAGGCCGAGATCCCACAGGAAATAGAGCATCGCTTCGATCACCTGCTCGCACCACGGCGCGCGGCGGGTGGGGGTGAGGAAGGCGATGTCGACATCCGAATGCGGTGCCATTTCCGCCCGCCCGTATCCGCCGACCGCCATGATCGACAGCCGCTCGCCCGACGAACGGTTGCCAGGCGGATAGACGCGCTCGACCACGTGATCGTGCAGCAGCCGCACGATCTGGTCGACCAGGAAGGCATGGCCCGCGCAGCAGTCGTGCCCGGCGGAAGGTTTCGCTTCCAGCCGTTTCGCCAGCTCGGCGCGCCCGCCCTCCAGCGCGTCGCGCAGCAGGGCGACAATGGCTTTGCGCCCCTTGTCGCCCTGTTCGGCATGGATCGCGCCAATGGCTTCGGCGAGCCCACGGCGGTCGATCACCTGCCGCTGGTTGGGGATGGCGAGCTTCTTCAAGCGCCGATCGGGTCGTCCGCAAACTGCTTGCGAACCGTCCGCTTGTCGATCTTCTGCGTGCCGAGGCGGGGCAGCGGATCGTCGCTCTGCCAGATATGTTCGAGCAGCGGCACCTTGAACGGGGCGATATGTTCGAGCAGGAAATCGCGCAGGTCTTCGGATGCGATATGCTGGCCGGGCTTGACGTAGAACACCGCCGCCGGAAGCTCGCCGAACCGCTCCTCCGGAACCCCGAAGACCGAACATTCGGCGATCGCGTCATGCGCATAGATCGCTTCTTCCACCTCGATGCAGCTGATGTTCTCGCCGCCACGGATGATGATGTCCTTCTTGCGGTCGACGATGAACAGATAGTCGTCCTCGTCGAGATAGCCGAGGTCGCCGGTGCGGAAATAGCCGTCGGAAGTGAAAGCAGCCTCGGTCGCCTCGTCGTTCTTCCAGTAGCCGCGGAAGTTGCAGATCGTGCGCATGCATACTTCGCCGACCGCGCCCTGCGGCAGTTTGTTGCCGTCGTCGTCGAGGATCGCGAGGTCGACCAGCGGGCGGCTGGCGCGGCCGGTCGAGCCGGGCTTGGCGAGGTAGTTCTCGTTGAGATTGCCGCAGCCCACGCCATTGGTTTCGGTCAGGCCGTAGCCGAGCAGCGGGAAGCCGTCGGGAAACGCCTTGCGGATCTTGGTCACATGCTCGACCGGGCGCGGCGCGCCGCCCGCAGCGAGGCTCTTGAGCGCCGAGAGGTCGAACTTCTCGCGCTCCGGGTGGCTCGCCATCTCGTAGGTCATCAGCGGGACTCCGGCGAAATAGCTCACTTTCTCGGCTTCCATCAGCCGCATCGCCTCGTAGGCGTCCCACTTGGGCATCAGCACGACCTTGCGCCCGATGGCGTAGGACTGGAGGAACAGCGGCACCTCCCCGGTGACGTGGAATAGCGGCACCGCGATCAGCGTGGAGGGCTGCTGGCTGACATCCTCGCCCTTGCCTTCCATATAAAGCTTGGCCATCGCGCTTTGCGAGACGTAGCTCATCACCCCGTGGACCACGCCGCGATGGTCGGACCACGCGGCTTTCGAACTGCCGGTCGAACCCGAGGTGTAGAGGATCGTCGCCATTCCGTCGGGCGTGAGCTGGCCGAGCATCCGCATCGCGGTGTCGCCGTCGCCCCAGATCGCGGCGAGGCCGGTGGCGGGATCGCAGTCATGGTCGAACAGCACCACTTTCGCGCTGTGGCCAATCCCGTCGAACCGTTTGGCGCGGCCCGCATCGGCCAGCACCAGATCGCAATCTGCGAGATCGATGCCATAGGCGATTTCCTCGCCACTCCAGAACCCGTTGAGCAGCGTGGCGCAGCCGCCGGCCATGATGATGCCCATATAGGCGATGATCCAGTTGGCCGAATTGCGCGCCGCGATGCCCACCCGGTCGCCCGGTTTCACCCCGTGCATCTGCTCCAGCCCGGCCGCGACATGAGTCGCTGCCAGCCAGGCCTCGCCGAAGGTCAGGCGGCAGTCGCCGTCGACCAGGAAGACCTTGTCTTTATGCTCGTTGCAGAAATGCGCGAAATAATGGGCCAGCGTAGGCGGGGCGTGTTTGAACGCCGGGATCTGCACCCCGAACCGGTCGAACGGCACGGTTTCGAACGGCATCTCCGGCTTCACCAGTTGGTCCATGATCGCGACAAGGGTGTTGTCGAGTGCGGTCGGCATCGGGCATTCTCTCCTTTGGTGGTCCGGGAAGCGCGGGACTCCGCAGGGCCGGGGGAAAGCCGGCCCGGCAGGCAAAGCGAGGGTTCCCCCCGTCTTCCACCTATGCCAAAGGCCAGCCAGCGCCTATGGAACGCGCGACACGGATATCGCGTGATTTGTCACAGTCTCTAGGGGGTCGAGCCTTTGCTGTCACTACTCGCCGCAACTGCCGCTGCCAGTACGCCCGGCGTGCCGATCGAATGGAGTTCGCTCGGGCTGAGCGAGGGAATCGATCTCGGCATCTTCACGCTGCGCTACTACTCGCTGGCCTATCTGTTCGGCATCCTGTTCGCCTATTGGCACCTGTCGAAGATGATCAAGCAGCCCGGTGCGCCGATGGCCGCGCGCCATGTCGAGGACCTGTTTTTCTACTGTTTCCTCGGGGTGATCCTCGGTGGGCGGCTAGGTTACGCGATGTTTTACGACCAGAGCCTATTCACGGAATTTTCCGAAGAAGGCTGGGTGTCATGGAAGCTGCTGCGATTGTGGGATGGCGGGATGAGCTTCCATGGCGGGCTGCTCGGCGTGGTCGCCGCGATCGGGTGGGTTTCGTGGCGAGAGAAGCTGAGCTTTATCCGGGTATGCGATTATGTCTCGGTCACCGTGCCGGTCGGCATGTTCCTCGGGCGGCTGGCCAATTTCGTGAACGGCGAACTCTACGGCCGGGTCACCGATGTGCCGTGGGCGATGAGCTTTCCCGAACTGATCAACGGCGCGGTGATCAACGGCCCGCCGCGCCATCCCTCGCAGCTCTACCAGGCAGGGCTCGAGGGCCTCGCGCTGATTGTCGTCATGCTGCTGCTGTTCTGGAAAACCCGCGCGCGCTACCGCCCCGGCCTGCTGGTCGCGACCTTTGCCACCGGCATGGGCCTCGCCCGCTTCGTCAACGAATTCTTCCGCGAGCCCGACGCGCAATTGCTCGAATTCGCGCAGCAGACCGGCCTGTCGATGGGCCAATGGCTGTCGATCCCGCTGATCCTTGCCGGGCTGGCGGTGATGGTGTGGACCATCCGCCGCCCCGAAATGAACAGCACTGCCGTGCCGGAGGACAGCGCCAAACCGGCATGAGCGACTTCGAAAACCTCGCCCTCGGCGATCGTTTCCGTCGGCTGATCCGCAACACCGGTCCCGTCTCGCTGGCTCATTTCATGGGCGAGAGCAACGCGGTCTATTACGGCGGCAAGGATCCGCTCGGCAGCGGCGGGGACTTCATTACCGCACCCGAAATCAGCCAGATGTTCGGCGAATTGATCGGGCTGTGGCTGGCCGACATGTGGATCAAGGCAGGGCGCGACGAGCCGGTGCACTATGTCGAACTGGGCCCGGGGCGCGGGACGCTGGCGTCGGACGCGCTGCGCAGCGCGCGGCGCTACGGGCTCGAACCGCGGGTGCATTTCGTCGAGACCTCGCCGGCGCTCAAGGACATCCAGCTCGCCGCCGTCCCCGGCGCGATCTGGCACGAGGATCTGTCCACCGTGCCGATGGAAGATCCGATCCTGCTGGTGGCCAACGAATTCCTCGATGCGCTGCCGGTGCGCCAGCTGGTGCGGACCGCGAATGGCTGGCGCGAGCGGATGGTCGGACTCGATGGCGACGCTTTTGCTTTCGTCGCGGGCGGGCAGGCGATGGACGCGGCGGTACCGGTCGAATGGCGCGACGCACCCGAAGGCACGATCCTCGAAACCTGCCCCGCCGCCGCAGCGATCCTGTTCGAGGTGGCCGGGCGGCTGGCCGAACAGGGCGGCTGCGCGCTGTTCATCGATTACGGCCATGATGCGATGCGCGCAGGATCGACGCTGCAGGCGGTACGCGAGCATCGCAAGGTCGATCCCTTCGCTGCGCCGGGCGAAGCGGATTTGACCGCACATGTCGATTTCTCCACCCTGTCGCGCATCGCACTGTCGCGCGGCGTGCGGCACCTCGGCACGGTGACGCAGGGCAATTGGCTGCGCGCGCTGGGGATCGAGACGCGGGCCGAGAACCTCGCCGCCAAGGCCCCGCATTACAAGCCGGAGATCGACGCTGCGCTGCACCGACTGATCGACGACGACCAGATGGGCCAACTGTTCAAGGTCATGGGCCTCGCTGCCGAGAACTGGCCCGGCGGGGCGGGCTTTTCCTAGAGACCCGCGCGTCTCGCCAGTTGCGCTGCCGCTTGCTCCGGCGATTGCTTGTTGCCCTGCCGGTCGACCGCGAAATTCGCTTCACGCATCGCTTCCACGTCGATCGCGCCGACCAGCGGTTCGAGCGCGGCGATCAGGCGCTGGTTGCTGGCGTGGCCGGGGGCAACCAGCATCAGCGCATCGTAGGACGGGAAAGCCTGTTTCGTATCCTCCAGGACCAGTAGCCGGTCTGCCGCGATCCGCCCGTCGGAGGTGTAGGCGCTGATCACGTCGGCCTCCCCGCCGGTCAGCGCGTCATACATAAAGGTGGTGGTGAAATTTCGCTCGCGCCCGAAGTCGAGGCCATAGGCATCGCGCACCGCGACCCACTCGGGGCGGCGGAAGAATTCGACATCGCCGCCGATGGTGAGCCGCGGTGAGGCTCGCGCGAGATCCTCCATCGTGCGGATGCCGAGCGCGTCGGCCCGGTCCTGCCGCATGGCGAGCGCATAGGCGTTCTCGAATCCCAGCCGCCCGAGCACCCGCGTTCCGGTAGTCTCGCGCTCCCATTCGACCAGCGTGCGATAGATCGCCTCTCGCCCCGGGTTGTCCTCGCGCTTGAGCTGGTTGGTCCACAGCGTGCCGGTGTAGTCGATCGAGATGTCGATCGCCCCGGTGGTGAGCGCTTCGTGCACCACCGCACTGCCCAGCCCGTCGCGGTACTTGACGGTGAACCCGGCCTTCTCCAGCCGCGCACCGATCAGCCGGGCGAGAATATACTGCTCGGAAAAGCTCTTCGCGCCGATCACGATGGTCTCGCCGCCGGCGCGCTCCTGCGGGCGCAGCGTCCAGCCCGACAGCAGCACACCGAGCAGCGCCACGCCGAGGCCGCCCCACACCAGCGCGCGCTTGCGCTGTGCCAGCCCGCGCTCGACCGTGCCGAGCAGCGCGTCGGTGAGCAGGGCGAGAGCGGCGGCGGCAATGCAGCCGGCGAGCACTAACGCCCAGTTCTGCGTCTGCAAGCCGGCGAAGATCGGGTCGCCGAGGCTCGGCTGGCCGATGGTGGTCGACAGCGTGGCCGCGCCGATGGTCCATACTGCGGCGGTGCGGATGCCCGCCATCACATAGGGCGCGGCGAGCGGCGCTTCGACCAGGCGCAGCTTTTGCCACGCGGTCATGCCGACCCCGTCAGCAGCCTCGAGCACCTCGCCGGCCATATGCTCGCGCGCGGTCACCGCGTTGCGCAGGATCGGCAGCAGCGCATAGAGCGCGAGCGCGAGCAGCGCGGGCAGGAAGCCGAGCGTCGGCAGCCCCTCGCCGAAGATGGCACGCAAGCTCAGCAGGATCGGAAAGAACAGCGCGAGCAGCGCCAGTGCCGGCATGGTCTGCACCAGGCTGGCGAAGCCCAGTGTGATTCGCCGCACGGCCCGGTTGCGGCTCGCCCACACCGCCAGCGGCAGGGCCACCGTGATGCCCAGCGCAATCGCCGCCGCCGCGAGCAGGACATGCGCGGCGAGCTTGCCCCCCAGCCCGGACAGGATCTCGGCGATTTCGCTCATCCGGCGAGCTCCGCCAGCGCGCGCGCCTGTTCGCGCGGTACTGCGACCAGCGCCTGTGCGGTGGACCCGCCGTCGCCCGCGAGCAGTTCGTGAGGGGTGCAATCGGCGACGATCCGCCCTTGCTCCATCACCAGCACCCGGTCGGCCAAGAGCAGCGCTTCGGCCATGTCGTGCGTCACCATCAGCGTGGTCAGGCCAAGCCGGATATGCAGATCACGCACCTTCCGGCCCAGCGCATTGCGCGTCACGGGATCGAGCGCGCCGAATGGCTCGTCCATCAGCAACACCTGCGGATTGCACGCGAGTGCGCGAGCGACACCGATCCGCTGGCGTTGCCCGCCCGAAAGTTCGTGCGGCAAGCGCGCGGAGTAGCTTCCGTCGAGCTCGACCAGTTGGAGCAACGCGCCCACGCGCGCGGCATCGATCGTTGCACCCGCGATGCGCGGCCCGATGGCGATATTCTCTGTCACGGTCATATGCGGGAACAGCCCGATCCCCTGAAACACATAGCCCATCCGGCGGCGCAGCGCGTGCGGCTCGAGGCGGCGGATGTCCTCGCCTTCGAGCAGGATCGCACCCTTGTCGGGTTCGACCAGCCGGTTGATCGTCTTGAGCAGGGTCGACTTGCCGGAGCCGGAAGCCCCGACCAGCGCGACGAAGCTACGGTCGGCAAGATCCAGCGACACTCCATCCACAGCCTGGATCGCGCCGTAGCGCTTCGTCACGTCCTGTAACGAGAGGATAGGAGCGGGCTCGGCCACCCCGGCTTCCTATGCGCCGCCGCGCGGCGGGTCAAAGCCGGTCTTGCGGGACGACCAATCGCGCGAATAGGCCCTCGGGCCGGAATGCGCGTTCGAGCGTGCCTTGCAACTGGCTCGAAACCGTGAGCTGCACCAACCGCGAGCCGAACCCCGTGGTTTCGGTCGCTTCGACTTCGGGCCCTCCGGTTTCGCGCCACTCGATCACCAGTCGCTCACCTTCGCGCTGACAGGCAATTTCGACCTTGCCTTGCGTAACCGACAAGGCGCCATACTTCGCCGAGTTGGTGGCCAGCTCATGGAATACGAGCGCGAAGGGCGTCGCGCTCTTGCGGCCGAGCCGCAAATCGTCACCCGCTATCGCGACCCGTTCGCTCGCAATGCCGCAATAGGGGGCGAGCAGATCGCTCAGCAGACCGATCAGCGAGCTGCCTTCGCCATCGTGCTCCGCAATCACGAAATTATGCGCGCGGCTCAACGCCATCAGGGTCCCGGAAAGTTCGTCCGCAAAACCCTGCGCTTCGGGATGCTCGCGCGCGCGGATCGCGATCAGGCCGTTGATCACGGCGAAGATGTTCTTGATCCGGTGGTTGAGCTCCTGGCTCAGCAATTCGCGGCCGATCAGCTTGCGATGCGCCTCGTCGATGTCGGTCAGCGTGCCGTACCAGCGCAGCACCGACCCGTCCCTGCCGACCAGCGGGAGCGCGCGCGACAGGGTCCAGCGCCAGCTCCCGTCTGCCTGCACCAGGCGGTATTCGTCTTCGAACGCCACGCCGCGCGCGGCACAATCGTACCATCGGCCAAAAGCCCGTTCCTGGTCTTCTGGGTGCACGAACGGGCGCCACGCTTCAGCCTCGACCGGAGGTGTACCGCCAGTCACCTGTTCCCACCGGGCGTTGTAGTAGTCGAACCGACCCTCGGCATCGGCCGACCAGATGATATCGGGCAGCCAGTCGCCGATCTGCCGCATCCGGTCCATCTGGTTCGAGCGCAGCGTCTGCTCGTGCAGCGTCTCCCGGCGATTGCGCAGGCGGCGCATCACTGCCGTCGCCAGCACCGCCAGCCCGTCGCGCTGGAAGTCATCCAGCCCACCAGGCCGGGCGACCGAGTCGATCACGCACAGCGCACCCAGCGGCGCGCCTTCGGGCGAGATCAGCGGAGCTCCGGCGTAGAACCGGATGCCCGGCCCGCCGGTCACCAGCGGGTTGTCGGCAAAGCGCGGGTCGGCAGTCGCATCCTCGACCACCATCGGTTCCGCCTCCAGCATCGCGTGGGCGCAGAACGACTGGGAACGCGGAGTTTCCTTGTCCTCCAGCCCGCAACCGGCGAGGAAACGCTGGCGGACATCCTCCACCAGGCTGACTTGGGAAACGGGTACGTTGCACAGCCGGGCGGCAAAGCGGGTGATCTCGCGCAGCTCGGTATCGTCGTCCAGCGCATCGAGGTCGTAGGCGTCGAGGACGCGCAGGCGCGACTCGTCGTCGCGCATCGAGGGCGCCGGGGGCTGGCCTTTGGGCCAGGGCTCAAGCTGTCCGGTGTTCATTGCGTCCGACACCTTGTTAGGCGCAAAGCCACCTGTTTTCAAAGTGTTTCGATGGTGCGAGCGAATTGCTCCTGCCCGTTGATTCCATTTGGAATCCGCATGTTTGCGGGTGCGCGCGGGAGCGGCTATGCGGCTCTCACCACAGGAGATACCATGCGCGCCACCCCCGATTTCGACTTCCAGCTGGGCGAGACCGCCGAGATGATTCGCGAGACGACCGCCCGTTTCGCCGACGAGCAGGTTGCCCCGCTGGCCGAAAAGGCCGACCGCGAGGACTGGTTCCCGCAGGAGCTGTGGCCGAAAATGGGCGAGCTTGGCCTGCACGGCATCACCGTGGACGAGGCGGACGGCGGGCTCGGTCTCGGCTATCTCGAGCACGTCATCGCGGTGGAGGAAATCAGCCGCGCGAGCGCCTCGGTGGGCCTCAGCTACGGCGCGCACTCGAACCTCTGCATCAACCAGATCCGCCGGTGGGGGAGCGAGGAGCAGAAGGCGAAATACCTGCCGGGACTGATCAGCGGCGAACACGTCGGCAGCCTTGCGATGTCGGAAGCCTCGGCGGGCTCGGATGTCGTCTCGATGAAGCTCAAGGCCGATGCGGTGCAGGGCGGCTATGTCCTCAACGGCACCAAATTCTGGATCACCAACGCTCCCTATGCCGATACGCTGGTGGTCTATGCCAAGACCGCGCCCGAGGCGGCATCGCGCGGGATCACCGCCTTCCTGATCGAGAAGGACATGCCCGGCTTCAGCATCGGCCAGAAGATCGACAAGATGGGAATGCGCGGCAGCCCCACGGCAGAGCTGGTGTTCGACGATTGCGAAGTGCCCGAAGAGAACGTGATGGGCCCGCTCCACGGCGGGGTCGGCGTGCTGATGAGCGGGCTCGATTACGAGCGCGTGGTGCTCGCCGGATTGCAGCTCGGCATCATGCAGGCCTGCCTCGACACGGTGATCCCCTATCTGCGCGAGCGCAAGCAGTTCGGAAAGCCCATCGGCAGCTTCCAGCTGATGCAGGCCAAGGTGGCGGATATGTATGTCGCGCTGCAATCGGCGCGCGCCTACACCTATGCCGTGGCCAAGAGCTGCGACGCGGGCCAGACCACCCGCTTTGATGCCGCCGGCGCGATCCTGCTCGCCAGCGAAAACGCCTTCAAGGTCGCCGCCGAAGCGGTCCAGGCGCTGGGCGGCGCGGGCTACACCAAGGACTGGCCGGTCGAACGCTACCTGCGCGACGCCAAGCTGCTCGATATCGGCGCGGGCACCAACGAGATCCGCCGGATGCTGATCGGGCGCGAATTGATCGGGGCGGCGGGGTGAGCGGCATAACCGGCCACTGCAGTTGCGGCTCGGTGCAACTGAACGTGCTTCCGCCCTTCCCCGAATTGCACATTTGCCATTGCAGCCAATGCCGCCAATCCAACGGGAGTGCGTTCAATTTGGCGCTTGTTCTGCAGTCCGAGCAAGTGGATTGGCTGACGCGAGACACGCTCATCGAGTTTGAGAGTTCGCCAGGCAAGTTGCGATCATTTTGCCGGGATTGCGGTTCGCCGGTGTACAGTCGGCGCGAGGATCTCCCGGCCACTTTCCGCCTGCGCGCCGGTCTGTTTGCAAACCTTCCCAAGCCGGAAACCTTCACGCAAGGCTATCGGAATTCCGCGTGGCCATGGGCCGATGAGCTGTTTGCCCTGACTGCCTCCAACCAGGAACTTTCCCTATGATTTTTCCCATCCGAGCGCTGCCCGGCGACGCCTCCCGACGAAAGGACCGGCGATGAGCATCGATGAAGACTACGTCTATGACGAGGCCAGCGGCGAGTGGCTGCCCGCATCCGAGCTCGCGGCCAGGCAGGCGGTAGAGAACGCGGTCGAGGTGCGCGATGCGGTCGGCAATCTGCTCGCCGATGGCGATGCGGTGACGCTGATCAAGGATCTCGAGGTCAAGGGCGCAGGCCAGACGCTCAAGCAGGGCACCCTGATCAAGTCGATCCGCCTGACCGGCGACGCGCAGGAGATCGACTGCAAATACCCCGGCATCAAGGGCCTGGTGCTGCGGGCCGAGTTCGTGCGGAAGCGGTGATGGGGGGCCACAACGGGATGCTTAGCCCTGCGGCTGACGGTCAAATGCTGGTGCCCAATCAAACGGTTGGTTCTGCTGCCGGATTTCCTCTTGGGTGAGCACCCGGTCCGGCAGTTCGAAACGCGCTGGGTCAATGGCATCCGATGATACTTCGGACAGTTCCAACGCGTTGATCCGGATCGGCGTGCCTGTGTTTAAGAGGTCGCGCACTTTGGCGTCGTAGAAGCCGAAGCCGCCAAAAAGGCTGGTCAAAGTAAGCGCCCTCAGCGTGCCGAATCGCCCATTCGCTAGCCGGGCGAACGCTTTGCCGATCGAATCGAGGCCCACATCGTCCGAGAGCACGAGTTCCGGCCGACCGACCTCATCGTCATATTCGCGTTGTGCGTAACCCTGACCCTTCCATTTCCCAACCTTCACCATCCCCATGTCGACCAGATCGATCTTTGGAAACTGCTCGAGCAGTTCGAGGGAAATTCCGCCTGCCTGCCCCGCATTGGCGATCACGGCTTCGAGATCATCTAGTTTTTCCGCATAAGGCCCGTCGATCCCGCGGCTGACGGTATAGACCTCGCCGTTGCGGATGAGGAAATAGTCGGACTTGCCGGTTATGTGCAGGCGCGCGTCGCCCGCAGCGTTGACTTCGATTGTCATGGCGAGGTCGAGCGTCCGCGCAAACTCGTCATCCGACCGCACTTCGTAGAGCGCGGAAACGTCCGCACTTGCGGGCATGGCAATGGCTCCAAAAATGAGCGCGCAAATCGCGGCGGGCCAACGGATTTTCATGGAATGCGGCCTCCAAACTTGGCGCGGGAATGCTACAGCGTTAGGGCGCGATCAAGGAGAGAATATGACCGCCCCCACCCTCACCACCAAACTTGATCGCGAAAGCCCCGAGGCCAAGGCCCGGTTTGCGCATAACCACGCCCTCGCGCAGCAACTGCGTGCCGCCGTGGCCGAAGCTTCGCTGGGCGGCACCGAAAAGTCGCGCGAACGCCACGTGTCGCGCGGCAAGCTGTTGCCGCGTGAGCGGGTGGAGCGGCTGCTCGATCCGGGTTCGCCCTTCCTTGAAGTGGGGCAATTGGCCGCGAACGGGATGTACGAGGGAGACGTAAACGGCGCCTCGATCATCTGCGGTGTGGGGCGTGTCTCCGGTCGCCAATGCATGATCGTGTGCAACGACGCGACCGTGAAGGGCGGCACCTATTACCCGATGACGGTCAAGAAGCACCTGCGCGCGCAGGAGATTGCGCAGGACAACCGTCTGCCGTGCATCTACCTCGTCGACAGCGGCGGGGCCAACCTGCCCTACCAGGCCGAGGTTTTCCCCGACCGCGATCACTTCGGGCGCATCTTCTTCAACCAGGCGAACATGAGCGCGCTCGGCATCCCGCAGATCGCCTGCGTGATGGGGAGCTGCACAGCGGGCGGGGCCTATGTGCCCGCGATGAGCGACGAGACGGTGATCGTGCGCGAGCAGGGCACGATCTTCCTCGCCGGCCCGCCGCTGGTGAAGGCCGCGACGGGCGAGGAGATCACCGCCGAAGACCTTGGCGGAGGCGACCTGCATGCGCGCAAGTCCGGCGTGGTCGATCACCTGGCTGAGAACGACGAGCACGCGCTCACCATCGTGCGCGATATCGTCAGCCACTTGGGCGCGAACACCGGTGCGGCGAAGGACGTTGCGCTGAAAGACCCGCGTGCTCCAAAATTCGACGCCGAAGACCTCTACGCTCTCATCCCCGAAGACGTGCGCGCGCCTTATGACGTCAAGGAAGTGATCGCACGCCTCGTGGACGGCAGCGAGTTCCACGAGTTCAAGGCGCATTACGGCAGCACCCTCGTCTGCGGTTTCGCGCATATCTGGGGGATGCCGGTCGCGATCCTTGCCAATAACGGCGTGCTGTTCTCCGAAAGCGCGCAGAAGGGCGCGCATTTCATCGAGCTCGCCTGCCAGCGCCGCATTCCGTTGCTGTTCCTCCAGAATATCAGCGGCTTCATGGTCGGCGGGAAATACGAGGCGGAGGGGATCGCCAAGCACGGTGCAAAGCTCGTCACCGCCGTCGCCACCGCGACCGTGCCCAAGGTGACCGTGGTGATCGGCGGCAGCTTTGGCGCGGGCAATTACGGGATGTGCGGGCGCGCTTACTCGCCGCGCTTCCTGTTCACCTGGCCCAATGCGCGCATCTCGGTGATGGGCGGGGAGCAGGCCGCAAGCGTCCTCGCCACCGTCCACCGCGACGCCGACAGCTGGACCCCCGAACAGGCCGAGGCCTTCAAGGCCCCGATCCGCCAGAAATACGAGGACGAGGGCAACCCCTACTACGCCACCGCCCGCCTGTGGGACGACGGCGTGATCGACCCGGTGCAGACCCGCGACGTGCTGGGTCTGGCGTTTGCCGCCTGCCTCGAAGCGCCGATCCCCGAGCGGCCCGCGTTCGGTGTGTTCAGGATGTAGCCTCGCCGCCCGACGAGGCCTTATGAAAGATTTGTGACAAGCGCCGCGATCCCTTGGCGCGACTCGGGACCCGTGCCTAGCACCTGTCACGGGAAAACAGCTTGGACTACGACCCGATGCCTGCTGGCGCTATCATGGACCCTGCTTCGGCGCACGTCGTACAGGGTCATCCGGACCTCCTGCGGGCCCTGTTCTGGGCCGAGCTGCGGCGTCAGGCGGGGAGCCTTCGCTTCTGCCGCAACTATCCGACCGGCAGCTTCGTCCATGATTTCTACTGCCTCAATGCGCGGCTGGCGGTGCGGGTCGAGACCGCGCCTGCCGATCCCGCTGCCGAGCGGGTGCGCAGCGAGTGGCTGACGCGCGGCAATATCGCCGCGCTGGCGGTGTCGATGGCGGATATTCGGGAGGATTTGCGTGGCACGGTGGCCCGGGTCCTCACCGCCGCGCGCAAGCGGCTGCCCCACGCGCATCCCGCTTTTTCCGCCTGAACAGATTTTCGCACGCATCCGCTCGCAATCCTTTGCGTAACTGCTAGTCAGTCCGCAGGGAGAAACGATGTCTAGCAGTTCGCGTCGCAAGCGCTCGATCCTGTCGCGCATCGTGCGGCGGATCATCATGGCGATCTATCGCTGGAAGGGGTGGAAGCTCGACGGGCATCTCCCCGACCTGCCGAAATATGTCATCGCCGGTGCGCCGCACAGTTCCAACTGGGACTTCGTCTTCTTTATCGGCGCCACCGCGAAAGAAGGGGTCGAGCCCAGCTTCATGGGCAAGCACACGCTGTTCACCGGGATCATGCGCAACTTCATGTTCGACATGGGAGGCATCCCGGTCGACCGGACCAAGCGGGCCAATGTCACCCAGCAGGTGGCGGATGAATTCGCCCGGCGCGATCGGCTGGCGCTGGTCATCGCGGCAGAGGGGACCCGCAAGTCGAGCGGTGAATGGCGATCGGGCTTCTACCACATCGCGCAGGCGGCGGACGTGCCGATCGTGCCGGCATGGGTGTGCAACGAGCGCAACATTCTCGGCTTCGGTCCGCCGATCCATCCGACCGGGAACTATGCCGAAGACCTGCTGACGATTGCGCGCTTCATGCGGTCCAAGCTACCCGACTATGAACGCTACAAGGTGCTGGAGGCGCAGGCGCTCCGGCTGATCGAAGAGGCGAACCATGCTTGATGCCCTGCTCACCAATGCCGCGATGCTGGTCGGGATCGTGCTGATCCTGTGGGTGATTTCGCTGCAATTGAACGATGTGTCCTTCGTCGACAGCTTCTGGGGGGCGGGCATGGGGCTGATGGCGGTCGCCAGCTATGTCCAGTCGCCCTCGCGCGGGCTGGTCGGGATGCTGCTGCTGGTCATGACCGCCGCCTGGGGCTTCCGGCTCGGCCTCTACCTGCTGCGCCGCTGGCTGCGCCATGGCGAGGACCCGCGGTACGAGCGAATCCTCAGGAAAGACCGCGAGAAAGGCCGTTTCACGATCGCCGCGCTGACCAAGGTCTGGCTCGGGCAGGCAGTGCTGCTGTTCCTCGTGTCGAGCCCGGCGCAGGTCGGCATCCTCGCCGCAGGCGCGATGGATGCGATCGCCCCGCTCGCCTGGGCGGGCTTCGCGCTCTACGCAGTCGGGATCTTCTTCGAATGGACCGGTGACTGGCAGCTGGCCCAGTTCAAGGCCGACCCGAAGAACGAAGGCACGATCCTCGATACCGGCCTGTGGCGATACACCCGCCATCCGAACTATTTCGGCGATGCCTGCGTCTGGTGGGGCATCTGGCTGGTGACCGCCTCGGTTGGCTGGGAATGGGCGCTCTATACCGTGGCCGGGCCGATCTTTCTCACCTTCACGTTGACCAAGTGGTCGGGGGCAGCGCTGCTCGAAGCGGGGATGAAGAAGAAGCGCGGCGATGCCTATGCGGACTATGTGCGCCGCACTTCGCCCTTCTTCCCGCGCCCACCGAAAGGCTGACGCGAAAATTCTTGTCCGCCCCTTCCAGTGTCGGAGGGGCCTCCCTAGATAGGCGCTACCTTCAGGGAGGAATCGATGACGACGGCAGAGCTCGACGCGCGCAGGGTCGAACTGACGAAACTGGCGATGGACCTTATTGCCAAGCGCGGCGCGATGATCGGCAAGTCCGATCTGGCCGCCGAAACCCGGGTATCGCGAGCGCGGGTCGACGAAATCTTTCCCGAAGAGAGCGACCTTTTCGACAGCATCGTGGAGCAATGGTACGCGCACGATATCGAGATCATGGAAGCGGTGATCGCGTCTAACCTCCCGGTGCAGCGCAAGTTCTACGAATTCTTCGCCCGTCGCTTCGCCCGCGAGCGCGAGCGTTACCTCGAGGATCCCGGGCTGTTCGCGCTTTATGTCGAGCTAGGATCGGACCGCTTCGAGCAGGTCCGGGGCTATATCGACCTCGCCGATCATTATCTGACCGAACTAATCGCGCAGGCGCAGGATGAGGGGTATTTCGCGGGCCTCGCGATCAATCGCGCGCTCTCGCTGATCAACCAGATGGTGGTGTGCTACACCTCGCCGCAGATGATGTTGATCCTCGAAGACCGGCTGGCGGAAGACAAGCTGGCTGCTATCGTCGACACGTTGTTCGCCGGCCTTTCGGCTGCCGAACGGGGCGCTGCACCCGTCACTGCGCTGCGCATCGCCGAATAGTCAGTCTTTCAGTTCAGTCACCCGGCCGAGCGCGGGGAGCTGTCGCATCGGCACCGCGCGCAAATATTCCTCCATCGCGTCGAGGTCGACCGCGCCCACGGTAACACTCGAGCCCTCGTTGAACACAGTGAAGCTGTCGCCGCCGGCGGCGAGGAAGCTGTTCATCGTGACGCGATAGGTCTTCGCCGGATCGATCGGCTCGCCGTTCAGCGTCGCCGACACCAGCCGCTGCCCCGCCGGGCGGCGCATGTCGTAGGTCATGGCAAAGCCTGCGGACGGGCTGAAGGTCTGGACGAAACCCTCGTCGTCGAACTGCTGTTCGAGCAGGGCGAGCAGCTGCGCGCCGGTAAAGCTCTTGGTGATGAGCGTGTTGCCGAATGGCTGGACCGCATAGATGTCGCCATAGGTCACCGTGCCGTCGGCGGCCGGGACGAGGCCGGTGCGCACCCCCGAATTGTTCATCAAGGCGATCTGCGCGCCCGCCTCGCTTGTGCCGAACAGCTGCGCATCGGCGATCAGATTGCCGAGCGCGGTTTCCTCGGTTGCGGGCCCGGGGTCGAGCGCTTCGCCCGAAATTCTGCCGACCGGGCGGGTGGCGGCTTCGCTTGCTGCCGCGCTGTAGCGGGCGACATAGGCGGCCACTTCTGCATCGGGGGCGAACCGGCGATAGCCCGGGGGGATCGGCGTGGGCTCGCCCGGCTGCGCCGCCGGGTTGGTGCTCATGACGACCACATTGTTCGCCTCGACCACCCGCGCATCGCCGGCAGCCGGGTCGACCTCGAGCAGGATATCGGTCAGAAGCGATCCGCCGTATCCCGCGCTGGTGACCCAGAACCGCCGCGCCGGGTCGATATCGGTGAAATCGCACACATAGGCGCGGTGCGTATGCCCCGAAATCACCAGATCCACACGCGGATCGACCTGCTTGAGGATATCGATCAACGGGCCGGAGACCCCGCCGCAGCTTTTGTCGTTGTAGCCGACCTCGGTATAGAGTCCTTGGTGGATCGAGACGATGATCGCGTCCGCGCCCTGCGCCGCCAGTTCGCCCACCGCGCGGTTGATGCTGGCCGCCTCGTCCTCGAAGGTGAGGCCCGCGACCCCGCTCGGGGTGACCAGCGTCGGGGTGTCCTTGAGCGTCAGCCCGATCACTCCGACCGCAATCGCCGTATTCCCTTCGCCGAAGCGGCGCAGGCCGTAGGCCGGAAACAGCGTTGCGCCGTCGGGCTGGATGACATTGGCGGCGAGGAAGGCGAAATCCGCCCCGGCGTATTGTTCGACCGCACAGGGCTCGCGCAGCGTGTGCTTCTCGCAGCCGCCGTCCTGGATGCGCTTCAGCTCCTTCCACCCGCGATCGAATTCGTGGTTGCCGACCGCGTTGAAATCGAGCCCGAGCCGGTTCATCGCACCGATTGCCGGCTCGTCGAGAAAGATCGAGGAGACCAGCGGGCTGCCGCCGATCAGATCGCCCGCCGCGATGACCAGCGAATGGGCGTCCTTGGCGCGGGTCTCGGCGACCGCGCTGGCGAGCCAGGCCGCCCCTGCGGCATGGACCTCGTGTTCGGTCCCGTCGGTTTCGACGAAGCGGATCGGGCGGCGAATGGGTTCGAGATTGCCATGGAAATCGTTCAGCCCGACGATGCGCAAGGGCACCTTCGGGGCTGCCTGCTGCGGTTGCGGGACGGTGGCGCAGGCGGCGAGGCCGAGCGCGGCGGAAGCGGTCAGGATGGCGCGAAACATGCGGCGTTCGATGCGGCGCGAATGCGGCAATGTAAAGACTCTGCTAGAGCGCCTGTGCGCAGGCGTGTGCCGATGCCCAGGCCCACTGGAAGTTGTAGCCGCCCAGCCAGCCGGTCACGTCGACCGCTTCGCCGATGGCGTAGAGGCCGGGTGACTTCTTCGTTTCCATCGTCTGCGACGACAGTTCGGCCGTGCTGATGCCGCCGGCGGTGACTTCCGCCTTGGCGAAGCCTTCGGTGCCGTTCGGCAGGAAGGTCCAGCGGTGCAGCCGCTCCTGCGCCGCGCGCAGCGCCTTGTCCGGCAGATTGCCGAGATCGCCGTCGAGACCCAGCCGCTCGGCAAGCGTATCCGCCAGCCGCTGCGGCAAGGCCTCGCGCAGCAGCGTGCGGAACTGGGTGCGGGGGGCGCAGCGCTTGGCTTCGAGCAGCCAGTCGCGAGGTCGGCCTGGCAAGAAGTCGATCGTGACCGGATCGCCGTGCCGCCAGTAGGAACTGACCTGGAGGATCGCCGGCCCAGACAGCCCGCGATGGGTGAATAGCGCGGCTTCGTGAAAGATCGCCTTGTTGGCGCTCGCATCGACCTCGGCGGACACGCCCGAGAGGTCGCGGAACAGGACGTCCTCCCCGCCCAGCGTCAGCGGCACCAGCGCCGGGCGCGGTTCGACCACCTTGAGGCCAAACTGCCGCGCGAGATCGTAAGCATAGCCGGTCGCGCCCATCTTGGGGATCGACGGCCCGCCGGTGGCAATCACCAGACTGTGCGCGCCATACAGGGTGCCGCTGGCGGCGACGATGAAGGCACCCTCACGATGCTCGACCTCGCTCACCTCCCGCGACGTCAGGATCGTGACATCGCCCTTGGCACATTCGGTCATCAGCATGTCGACCACCTGTTGTGCGCTGCCGTCGCAGAACAGCTGGCCCAGCGTCTTCTCGTGCCACGCGATGCCATGGGCCTCGACCAGCGCGAGAAAATCGCGCGGAGTGTAGCGCGCGAGCGCCGATTTGGCGAAATGCGGATTGGCGGAGAGGTAGTTTGCAGAACCCGCGCCCAGATTGGTGAAATTGCACCGCCCGCCGCCCGAGATGAGGATCTTCTTCCCCACCTTCTCGGCCTTCTCCAGCACCAGCACGCGCTTGCCGCGTTGCCCCGCCTGCGCGGCGCAGAACAGCCCGGCCGCTCCGCCGCCGAGGACGATGGCGTCGAAGGTCGTGGTCACAGGTTGGATCGGGGCGTCATTCGGGCGCTGGCAGCACTTCAGCCTGCGCCTCGCGCTGTTCGCGCAGGATCGCCCACCCGGCGAGGAACAGCCCGGCGGCGAGCGGGCCAAGCACGATGCCGGACAGGCCGAGCACCCCGATCCCGCCCAGCGTAGTGATCAGGATCATCCAGTCGGGAATGCCGGTGTCGCGCCCGACCAGGATCGGCCGCAGCGCATTGTCCGCCAGCCCGATCAGGGCAACGCCCGAGACAATCACCACGATTCCCTGCCAGATCTCGCCCACCGCGAGCAGATAGGCAGCAACCGGGATCCAGATCAGCGCCGGGCCAAGCGCGGGCAGCAACGAGGCGATCGCCATCAGCAATCCGAGCAGCAGCGCGGAAGGCACGCCGACGATCCAGAAGGTGATCGCCCCCAGCGCGCCCTGCACGAGCCCGACCACGACGGATCCCTTGATCGTTGCGCGCACGATGGTGAGGAAGCGTTCGGCCAGCCGTTCGGCGATCGACGGCTCGAGCGGCAGGGTGCGCATTACGCTCGCGCCGATCTCCTGCCCGTCGCGGAGCAGGAAGTAGGTCACGTAGAGCCCGACACCAAAGGCGAGCACGAAGCTTGCGACGCTGCCGCCGATCGCGATGGCCTGCTGCGCGATCATCCCGACCGATTCCTCAGCCAGGATTTGTGCCCGGCTCTGGATTGCGCCGAGATCCGCGAGGCCCATCGAGGCGAGCCACGCCTGAACATTGCCGGGCAGCGCGCCCTTGATCTGCTCGAACCAGTCGGTCACGCTCATCTCGCCGTCGCGCAGCGCGAGCACGACGCTGATCGCCTGGTCGACGATCGCGCTGCCGATCAGGAAGCTAGGCAGGATCACCGCGAAAGTGATCACCAGCAGGGTCAGGATCGTCGCCCGGTTCGGCCCGGTGTAGCGCTGGCGCAGAAACCATTGATAGAGCGGCTGGAACATGATCGCCGCCAGCGCGGCCCACAGGATCGGCGCTGCGAACGGCCATGCGATGACCAGCAGGCCAAGCGTGACCAGCGCCAGAAACAGCACGAAGCCGCCGCGTTCGATTGCCGCCCTGTCGTGCATGCTCCCCTCCCTTGCCCTGTTGTCAGACGTCGAGGTTCGCGACGTTGAGAGCATTGTCCTGGATGAATTCGCGGCGCGGTTCGACCACGTCGCCCATCAGCCGGGTGAAGATCTCGTCGGTCACGTCGGCATCCTCGACCTTGACCTGCAGCAGCACCCGCGCCTCGGGGTCGAGCGTCGTCTCCCACAGCTGCTCGGCGTTCATCTCGCCGAGGCCCTTGTAGCGGCTGATCGACATGCCTTTGCGCCCGGCGGCGAGCACCGCGTCGAGCAACTCGGTCGGGCGGGTGATGGCCTGTCCGCCGATGACGACCGGATCGCTGTCACCCTCTTCGTTCTCTTCCTCGGACTCCGTCTCTGCCCCGGCCTTCACCAGCTGGGCGGGGCGGGCGTAGAGCTCGGCGTTCTGCTCGGCGAGCTTGTGCAGCTTGCGCGCCTCGGCGCTGTCGAGGAACTTGGCCTCGACCTCGTGGACGTCGGTCACCCCGCGCCACAGCCGCTCGAAATGGACGTTGCCGTTGTCGCGGATCGCCGCCGTCCAGCGGGCGTCCTCGTCGGTCGAAGCCAGCCGGTCGGCGGCGAGCGCCAGTGCCGCTTCGCGCTGGCCGGGAGCAAGCGCCGGATCGAACGCGCCGGACAGCGCCATCTGCTCGATCACCGCCGGATCGTATTTGCGCGGGACGAAGGCTAGCAGGTTGCGCATCCGCAACCCGTGCTCGACCAGCGCACGCAGGTCCTCGCCCGTGCGCGCCCCGCCATGGGCTTCGAGCACACGGCCCTGCAGCCCGCCATCGACCAGATAGCGGTCGAGCGCGGCCTGGTCCTTGAGATAAACCTCGCTGCGGCCCTTCGCGACCTTGAACAGCGGCGGCTGGGCGATGAACAGGTGCCCGGCGCGGATGATCTCGGGCATCTGGCGGTGGAAGAAAGTCAGCAGCAGCGTGCGGATATGCGCGCCGTCGACATCGGCGTCGGTCATGATCACGATCTTGTGATAGCGCAGCTTGTCGAGATTGAACTCATCGCGCAGCCCGGTGCCCATCGCCTGGATCAGCGTGCCGACTTCCTTCGAGCTGATGATCCGGTCGAACCGGGCGCGCTCGACGTTGAGGATCTTGCCCTTGAGCGGCAGGATCGCCTGCGTCTTGCGATCGCGGCCCTGCTTGGCGCTGCCGCCTGCCGAATCGCCCTCGACCAGGAACAGCTCGGACTTGGCAGGGTCGCGTTCCTGGCAGTCGGCCAGCTTGCCGGGCAGGCTGGCGATGCTCATCGCGCCCTTGCGGCTCATCTCGCGCGCCCTGCGGGCGGCTTCGCGCGCGGCGGCAGCGTCGATCACCTTCTGGATGATCGCCTTGGCGTCGGCCGGGTTTTCCTCCAGCCATTCGGACATCTTCTCGCCCATCAAAGCTTCGAGCGGCTGGCGCACTTCGGACGATACCAGCTTGTCCTTGGTCTGGCTGGAAAACTTGGGGTCGGGCAGCTTCACGCTGACGATCGCGCTCAGTCCTTCGCGCATATCCTCGCCCGACAGGCTGACCTTCTCCTTCTTCATCAGGCCGGAGGATGTTGCATAGTTGTTGAGCGTGCGGGTCAGCGCCGCACGGAAGGCTGCGAGATGCGTGCCGCCATCGCGCTGCGGGATGTTGTTGGTGAAGCAGAGGACGTTTTCGTAGTAGCTGTCGTTCCACTGCAGCGCGACGTCGATCCCGATCCCGTCCTTGTCCGCGCTGACCGAAATCGGCTCCGCCACCAGCGGCTGCTTGTTGCGGTCGAGATACTTCACGAAGGCCGCGATCCCGCCTTCGTAGAACAGGTCGTGCTCGAGCGGCTCTTCGTGCCGCTTGTCGCGCAGCTTGATGCGCACACCCGAATTGAGGAAGGCGAGCTCGCGGTAGCGGTGTTCCAGCTTCTCGAAATCGAACTCGATGACGTTCTTGAAGGTGTCCTCGGATGCCTTGAAGGTGACGCGGGTGCCCTTCTTGTATCCGTTGTCGTCCGCATTGCCCTCGACCCTGGGCGCATCGCCGACGATCCGCAGGCTCTCGACCGCGTCGCCGTGCTCGAAGCGCATCCAATGTTCCTGCCCGTTGCGCCAGACCACCAGTTCGAGCCATTCGCTGAGCGCGTTGACCACCGACACGCCGACCCCGTGCAGGCCGCCTGAGACCTTGTAGGCGTTGTCGTCGCTGGTGTTCTCGAATTTCCCGCCGGCGTGGAGCTGGGTCATGATGACCTCTGCCGCAGAGACGCCCTCTTCCTTGTGCATGTCGACCGGGATGCCGCGGCCGTTATCCTCCACCGAGACCGATCCGTCGGGATTGAGTTCGATCAGCACCAGGTCGCAATGTCCTGCCAGTGCCTCGTCGATCGCGTTGTCGGACACCTCGAACACCATGTGGTGCAGGCCGCTGCCGTCGTCGGTATCGCCGATATACATGCCCGGCCGCTTGCGCACCGCGTCGAGGCCTTTGAGAACCTTGATCGAATCGGCGCCGTATTCGCCGTTCTGGCGCTGTTTTTCCGGGGGATTGGTGGGTGTGGTTTCCATGCCGATTATATAGGCGCGGCAGGGGCAAACCCAAAGCCGAAAGCACGTTCTTTCCCACAGTTGGCGGCGACTTTGGTTTCAGGTGAAACCGGTTGACGCGCTGTCTGGGGCGGCGCATCGGGTGGCCATGCTCTCGGTGCTCGACATCTTCCGGATCGGGATCGGCCCCTCGTCCTCGCATACGGTCGGCCCGATGCGCATCGCAGGGATGTTCGTCCGCGCGCTGGCGAAGGCGGGCAGGCTGGAGCGCACTGCGCGGGTGACGGCCGAACTGCAGGGCTCGCTCGCGCTGACCGGGGTCGGGCACGGCACGCTCGACGCGACCATGCTCGGGCTGTTGGGCTTCGCACCCGATGCGACCTGCCCCGACGAGGCCGGCTCCGCGATTTCAGCCTTGAAGGCGAGCGGGCAAATGGCCCTTGGCGGCAGGCACGAAATTGCCTTCGACCCGCAGGCCGATATCGAGCTTGCCGGGCATGTCATTCCCGCGTTGCACCCCAACGGGATGGTGCTCGCGGCATTCGACGGCACGGGGGCACCATTGCTCCGGCGCAGCTACTACTCGACCGGGGGCGGTTTCGTTGCCTCCGAGGCGCAGCTGAAGCGCAAGCCGAAGGACGACCGGATCGCCGCCGGCACCAGCGTGCCGCACGATTTCGGCTCGGCAGCGGAGTTGCTCGCGGCCTGCGCGGCGAACCATGTCCCGGTCGCCGACCTGGTGCTGGCAAACGAGGATGCGATGCGCCCTCGCGAGGAGACCCTCGCCGGGCTCGACCGGATTTCCGCCGCGATGGACGCCTGCGTCACCCGCGGCCTGTCGCAGCGGGGCATCCTGCCGGGCGGGCTCAAGGTCGAACGGCGCGCGCCCGACCTGTGGGACAAGCTCTCCGCCAACCCGCAATCGAACGAGCGCGAGCAATTGTTCGACTGGCTCAACTGCTTCGCCATGGCGGTGAACGAGGAGAATGCGGCGGGCGGCCGCGTGGTCACCGCGCCGACCAACGGGGCGGCGGGGATCATCCCCGCGGTGATGCGTTTCTATTGCCTCGATGCGGATGCCCAGCCGTGCCGCGACAGCCGCCGGACCTTCCTGCTCACCGCCGGTGCCATCGGCCTGCTCTACAAGCAGCGCGCCAGCATCTCGGGTGCGGAAATGGGCTGCCAGGGCGAGGTCGGCGTGGCCTGCTCGATGGCGGCGGGCGGGCTCGCGGCGCTGTGGGGCGGATCGCCCGAACAGGTGGCGAGTGCGGCGGAGATCGGGATGGAGCACAATCTCGGCCTCACCTGCGATCCGGTTGGCGGGCTGGTGCAGGTGCCGTGCATCGAACGCAATGCGATCGGCGCGGTCAAGGCGGTCAACGCCGCACGGCTGGCGCTCCACCGCACCGGCGCGGAAAGCTGCGTCAGCCTCGACCAGGTGATCGAGACCATGCGCCAGACCGGGCTCGATATGTCGTCGAAATACAAGGAAACCAGCCAGGGCGGGCTGGCGGTCAATGTGATCGAATGCTGACGAGCCGCTGGAGATTGTTTCAGTTACACTGAAACGACGCGGGCCGGTGCCGTTTCCACGCAGATAGAGAAGATTCTAGGGGCGAGGCAGAGGTCCTGGCTCGGCATGCGTTTCGACCGCCCGAATGTGCTCGGGCAGGCCGAAACGGAAATGCACCGCGCCCTGCCAGATCGACTGGTCGAACAGCGGCATCATCCCTGCGCGGGTCGCGGCATCGAACTGGCTTTCATGGCAGCCCACCGCGCGGGCTGCGGCGGCGAGATCATCCGGCCCGTATTCGATCGGGATATCGAGCAGGGCAGGATCGGTGACGGCCCAGGTCTGCATCTCCGGCACTGGCGGCAGCGTGCCGGCACGGATCCCGGGGAACAGCAGTGCCGGACGGTCGTCGCCCATCGCCTGGACCAGCTGCGTGGTCAGCGCGCTGACCATCCGGTGGTCGGCGTGGCCGTATCCGCCGTCGGGCCCCCAGGTGAAGACCATCTCGAAATCGCCCTCAGCGAGGATCGGGCCGAGCGCTTCGGCGAACTTCTGCGCCGAACTTTCGGGATGGTGCGCCGCCACGCCCAGCGTGCCGTCGCCCAGCCGCAGGAACCGGGCTTCGGGACCGCCCAGCGCCGCCATCGAACAGCGCGCCTCGCCTTCGCGCAGCTCCGCCAGCGCCGCGCTGCGTTCCATATCCGTCACCCCCGGCCCCTGATCGCCGCTGGTGGCGAAGACCACCGTCACGGGTTGTCCCTTGCGCGTCGCGCGGGCGATGGCAGGCGCGACGAACACCTCGTCGTCGGGATGCGCCATAACGAACAGCAGGCGCGGCTTGGAGGCTGTCTCCTGCGCCTGCGCGGCGAACCCCGTCAGCAATGCCGCTACGGCAATCGTCCATCCTCGCACGGCCATCCGCAATCTCCTTGGCATCCTTGCGGCAGACTGCATAACAGCGGCGGAGATAACAAGTTTGCGGGAGAACTTTGTGACCATGCTCGAACGATTGCAGGCGGGCTTCGGCTCCTTTCCGGGCATCCTTGAAGCTTGGGCGCAGACGCAGCCCGAAGCCCCCGCGCTGCGCGACGATCATGCCGAGCTGACTTGGGGCGAGATGGCCGACCGGATCGAGCGCACCGCTGCGCGGCTGGTAGAAACCGGGCTGCAACGGGGGCAGTCGGTCGCGATCCTCGGCACCTCGAGCATCGAATATGCGCTGGTTTTTCTCGCCGCCGTGCGCGCAGGCGGGGTGGCTGCGCCGCTCACGACCAGCGCCAGCCGCGAGCAGCTCGAGGGGATGGCGCGCGATTCGGGGGCGCGGCACCTGTTCATCGACGCCGCCAAACGCGTGGAACTGGGCGAGGATTTCATGCCCGCGCTCGATCGCATCGCGTTGGAGGATCTGACCGGCTGGATGGCGCCTGCGGGCACCAGCGCGCCCGCGTTCGAGCCGGACCCGAAAGACCATTTCAACATCATCTATTCCTCCGGCACCACCGGGGTGCCCAAGGGCATCGTCCATTCGCATGCAATGCGCTGGCGGCAATTCGCGGCGACTGCGGCAAGCTTCCTCGAGGCCGGACTGCCGGTGCGCTCGCTCGCCTCGACCCCGCTCTATTCGAACACCACCATGGTCGCCTTCCTCGCGCCGCTGCTGGCGGGCGGGATGGTGCGGATCATGGGAAAATTCGACACGGCAGAATGGCTCGAACACGCGCAGGCGGACCGGACCACGCTGACCATGCTGGTGCCGGTGCAATACCAGCGGCTGATGGACGAGCCGCGCTTCGACCAGTTCGACCTGTCGTCGCTGGCGCTCAAATACTGTACCTCGGCGCCCTTCTCCGCCGAACTGAAAGCCGAAGTGCTGCGCCGGATGCCGGGCGGGCTGATCGAGATCTATTCGATGACCGAGGGCGGGGTGGTCTGTCTGCTCGCGTGCCACGAGTTTCGCGACAAGCTGCACACCGTCGGTCGGCCCGCGCCGGGCAGCGAACTTAAGGTGCTCGACGACGAGGATCGCCCCGTGCCGCCGGGCGCAGCGGGTAACCTCATCGGGCGTTCGCACACGATGATGGCGGGCTACAAGAACCAGCCAGACAAGACCCGCGAAGGCTACTGGACCGATCCCGACACGGGAGATGTCTGGCAGCGGATGGGCGATATCGGGCGGGTCGATGCCGACGGTTTCGTCGAGCTGGTCGGCCGCGCGAAGGACATGATCATCTCGGGAGGGTTCAACATCTTCCCGGTCGATCTCGAGAACGAGCTGCTGAAAGAGGATCCGGTACTCGAAGCCGCAGTGATCGGCGTGCCGAGCCGCAAATGGGGCGAAACCCCGGTAGGGTTCGTGCGGCTGGCGGGGGCGGCGGATACCGCCGCGATCATGGCGGCGGTCAACAGCCGGCTGGGCAAGACCCAGCGGCTCGCGCAATTGCATGCGATCGACGACATGCCGCGCAGCCATATCGGCAAGCTGCTCAAGACCGAACTGCGCGAACGGGCGGACGCGCTCGGTTTGCCGGATTGATCTGCCGGAGAGGGGGGGACGCGACCGCCCGGATGAGGGGGAGGACTGAGTTTCCGGACGGCCGCGTCTCGCATTTCGCCAGGCAGGCCTCGGTGTCGCACCGGGCATCTCCGCGATGGCCAGACATCCGCACGGGGGGGTGTTCGGATGCCTGCTCGCCGGAGACAGTGGGAGGAGAGGGGGTTCCTGTCGTCCGGCTATGACGCTGAAATAAAATTTCGCACCGCTTTTCACAAATGAGAAAACATCCAGCACAGTTGCGAAAAACGCAACTTTGCGAAGAGTCGCCGCACGCGAGCTGCTCGTGCTTGACGGGCATCGCTCGGTCCGCCCGCTGGACACGGCCAAACCTGCGCCTTAACGCGCCGCCATGGACGACGCGCACATCTCCGATTCCGCCCTTACCGATTCCATCCTGATCGTCGATTTCGGCAGCCAGGTGACCCAGCTGATCGCGCGCCGAGTGCGCGAGGCTGGGGTCTATTCCGAGATCGCGCCTTTCACCCAGGCCGAAGCGGCGTTCAAGCGGATGCGTCCCAAGGGCATCATCCTTTCCGGCTCGCCCGCCGGGGTGCCGGAAGAAGGCAGCCCGCGCGCGCCCGAAATGCTGTTCGGGGCGGGCGTGCCGATCCTCGGCATCTGCTACGGCCAGCAAGTGATGAGCCACCAGCTCGGCGGCGAGGTGCGGCCGGGGCACGAGGTCGGCGACGGCGGCGAATTCGGCCGCGCGTTCCTCACCGTGACCCGGGACTGCGCGCTGTTCGACGGGCTGTGGAACGTCGGCGAGCGGCACTTGGTGTGGATGAGCCACGGCGACACGGTGACCCGCTTTGCGCCCGGCTTCGAGATCGTTGCCACCAGCGACGGCGCGCCTTTCGCGGTGATCGCCGATGAGGAACGCAGATTCTACGGCACCCAGTTCCACCCCGAGGTGGTCCACACGCCCGACGGCGGCAAGCTGCTGGCGAACTTCGTGCACAAGGTCTGCGGCCTCAAGGGCGACTGGACCATGGCCGCCTACCGCGAAACCAAGGTCCGCGAGATCCGCGAGCAGGTAGGCAGTGGCAAGGTCATTTGCGGCCTCTCCGGAGGGGTCGACAGCTCGGTCGCGGCGATCCTGATCCACGAGGCGATCGGCGAACAGCTGACTTGCGTCTTCGTCGACCACGGGCTGCTGCGCCTCAACGAGCGCGAACAGGTCGAACGCATGTTCCGCGACCACTACAATATCCCGCTGGTGGTGGTCGACGCCGAGGAACGCTTCATGGCCGGGCTCGCCGGCGAGACCGACCCCGAGAGGAAGCGCAAGTTCATCGGCGCCGAATTCATCGCGGTGTTCGAGGAAGAGGCGAACAAGCTGGGCGGGGCGGATTTCCTCGCGCAAGGCACGCTCTACCCTGACGTGATTGAAAGCGTCAGCTTCACCGGCGGGCCGAGCGTGACGATCAAGAGCCACCACAATGTCGGCGGCCTGCCCGAGCGGATGAACATGGCTCTGGTCGAACCTCTGCGCGAACTGTTCAAGGACGAAGTCCGCGAACTCGGCCGCGAGCTGGGCCTCCCCGACATCTTCGTCGGCCGCCACCCCTTCCCCGGCCCCGGCCTCGCGATTCGCATCCCCGGCGAAGTCACCAAGGAACGCTGCGACATCCTGCGCAAGGCAGATGCGATCTATCTCGACGAGATCCGCAAGGCCGGGCTCTACGACGCGATCTGGCAGGCTTTCGCGGTGCTGCTGCCGGTCAAGACCGTCGGGGTGATGGGCGACTACCGCACCTACGACAGCGTCTGCGCCCTGCGCGCGGTGACAAGCACCGACGGCATGACGGCCGATGTCTATCCGTTCGATGCGGCGTTCCTGACCGGCTGCGCAACCCGCATCGTCAACGAAGTGCAGGGCGTGAACCGGGTGGTGTATGATTATACCTCGAAGCCGCCGGGGACGATCGAGTGGGAGTGATTTGATGTTGTTGTGGAGCCTACTCTTAGCTTCTTCACCGTTGGCAGCGGTGGACGATCTTCAGAAGGGGTGGTGGCTAATAGGCGGTGACACGGGAAACGCCTTCTTTGCGCATCGAGGTTCGATCTCTGGATCAAGGACAGCGCGAAGAGTCGATTTGATCCGCGTACTCCCAAGAACGGTTGGAATCCGTGCTCAAAGTATGACGTACGAATTCGATTGCGATGCGGGGCGTTCGTCTACCCTCCGTCTTGAAGGTCTCGCATCGGACGGAACTAACCTCGGATCGCTTCTTGACGAGCTAGGCACCGACAATCTTGTGCAACCAAATACTTTCGGTGCTTATGCCTTGCAGTTCGCTTGCTTTGAAGCGGAGAAAAATGAGCCAGATCTTGGATATGCGACGATGCTCTCTCCGATCCAGACTGCCGATCACTTTTTCAGGTTGATCGGAATTGGGTTGGATCGTGAAATCGCGGCGGGGCTAGCTGGCTACGACGCGGAGCGAGCACCGCTGACATTCGAGATGGTTCTTAACGCTCTCGTTCCCACTGACTTGCATCTCTATGTTCGCGCCATCAAGACCCCGAACGCGAGCGTGGAGTGAGCTCATTCGGCGCTTTCTCTATCGGCATGATTTGAGCCGGCCAGTTGATTCGTCGAACATTGACCAACCACCTTGGTCAAGCTACTTGGCCAAGCATGACCATCCACGTCAATATCGGTGAAGCGAAGACGCGGCTCAGCGAGCTGCTGCGCGCCATGCGCGCAGGGGAGCGGGTGATCATCCAGCGCGATGGCAAGCCCGAGGCGGAGCTGGTGCCGCCGCGTATCACCCAGCCGCTGACGCGCGAGCAGATCGCCGAGCGGCGCCGGTCGGCATTCGGTATGTACAAGGATGCATTCAAGGGTGCCGACCTGGGCCTTGAGGCGATCAAGCGCGATCGGGCAGACCCGGACGAAGATTACGAGCGCAAGTTTGGCCCTTCTGCTTGATACCCATATTCTGGCGTGGTTTGCGGCCGGTGACATACGCCTGAAACCGCATGCGCTCGATGCGATCCTCAATCCCGATACGCCGCTGTTCGTGAGCGCGGTGGTTGCGTGGGAATATGTCGAGCTGGAACTGCGCGGTAGGTTCCATGGGGCAGCGCCGCTGGGCGCGCTGCTCGAACGTCTCGGTGCAGCGACGCTCGATTACCCCGCCGAACTTTGGACGCTTGCTGCAGCATTGCCTCCGATCCATCGCGATCCGGTCGACCGGATGCTGGTCGCGCACGCGCTCGCGCTGGATATGCCGCTGGTGACGGCGGATGCCGATATCCGCCGCTATCCGATCCCGACCGTGTGGTGACATGATCCTGCTGCGCGAGCCCGGCCTGCTGTTCCTCAAGCCGCACAAGGTGGCCGGAACGTCGTTCGAGATCGCGCTGTCGGCCTTCGCCGGGCCGGACGACATCATTTCGCCCCTCGGGCTGCGCGGGCGCGAGGACGAGGCCACGCGCAAGGCGCTGGGCTTCGCCGGGCCGCGCAACTATCGCTGGCCGTTCCACCGCCTGCCCTACCTGCCGCAGGGCGAATGGCGCATCGCGCGCCGCCAGCGCCAGTGGCCGGGGCGCTTTCGCAGCCATCTTTCGGCGCAGCTCGCACGCGAGCGGCTGGGTGAGGCACTATGGCAGCGTGTGACCAAGGTCTCGATCGTCCGCAACCCCTACGAGACTGCGGTCTCGACCTATTACTGGCAGCGGCGCGAGGGCGAGAGCTTCGCCGACTTCTGGCGGCGCAATGCCGGGCGGATCGGGCGCAACAACCACAGCTACCTGATCGGCGGCGACGATGTGATCGACCTCTACCTGCGCTACGAAGCGATGGGCGAAGGGATCGCCGAGCTCGAACGGCGCTGGCCGCAGCTTGCCGGGCTGGGCGGCACCTTCGCTTCGCTGACCGCCAAGGCGGGCTTCCGACCGCGCGATCGGTCGGTCGCGTCGCATTTCGCCGACGCCCCTGAAGTCGCCGCGCTGGTCGAACGCGAATGTCGCTTCGAACTCGACCGGTTCGGCTATTCGCTTGATTGCGCTACGGGTCGGCCATGACGCTCGATCCGCCGACCCCCGAAAACCTTGCCCGGCTCGGTCTTCGGTTCGAGACTTTCGAGATGCACAGCGGATTGCGCAAGGGCGAAGCAGCCCTGCGCTTTCCCCATGCGGCGACCGGCAGCGCCATCGAGCCTGCCGACTGGCTGGCGGCGAAGCACGCTGAGGGCGCGATGCATGAGCCCGGCCTCGTCGCGTGGCTCTTTGCACTCGGCAGCGCGCTGGGCAACGCGCCGGTACGCCTGTTCGATATCGGCGCGGCCTATGGCTATTTCTCGGCCCTCGCCACGCTCGCCTTTGCCGATATCGACATCGTTGCGGTCGAACCCGATCCGGCGCTGGCTGGCTATGTCGCGAGCGTGCTGCGCGCCAATCGGCTGGCCCGCGCGCGGGTCGAGAACGTGCTGCTGTCGGATGTGGCGGGCAGCGCCGAACTCGACCGCCGCAATTTTCACTACCTCCCCGCAGGCACGGCAGTCAGCCCCGGCTACGCCCGGCACAAGATCGAAATGCGCACCCTGCTCGATATCCTCGGCGAGCCTGACGCGCGGCGCGATATCCTCAAGATCGACACCGAAGGCTGGCAGGCGCGCTTCCTCCCGCCCGCTACCCCCGCGCTGATCGCGCGCGAGGCGGTGCTGCTGCTCGAATGCGACCGGGCGGACAAGCTCGCCCCGCATGGCGGCACCAATGCGCAGCTGGTCGCGCCCTTTGTCGCGGCGGGATACGATCTGCTGTGGTGCGACCATCGCGATCCGGCGTTCCGGGTGGAGCATCTGCCCGCCCTCGGCCCCGGGCACGAGCGCAATGCGCTCGCCGTCCTGCTGCCACCGGGCTTGCATCCTGGCACGATCTCGTCGAATCTCGTGCGAGACGAATGAACGAAGAGCAGGGATCACCATGAGCTGGGAAGACCAATTCGCCGAGGATGCCGACCGGCGCGAGGGCGAGGCGAGCGGCAGGTCGCGCACGCTCACCGTCGGCTGGACGGTGCGGTTCCCGCAAGGCGGAGATGCGATCTGGGCCGCGCCCAAGGCCTTTTCCCGCACCGATCCCAAGCCCGCCTCGGCCAAGTCGGTCCAGGTCTGCCCGGCGGCGATCGATTTCGACCGCCGGCATTTCGTGATCCCCTGCCCGATCGACATCACCCTGTCGTTCCAGCGCCAGCCGAACGGCCAGTTGCAGATGGTCGATGCCGATGGCGAGAAGTCGGGCATGCGGCCGCAGGGGCGCGCGAACATGATGATGCTCCACCCGCAAAGCGAGTGGCGCCATCCCGAGCGCCCGATCATCCAGATCGTCGCCCCCTATGTCTTCGTGGCGGACGAACCATGCTACATCGTCCAGACTCCGCCTTATCTCGACTGGCTGCCCGAGCCGCGCCCCGGCCTGCAGATGGGCGGCCGTTTCCCGGTCCATATCTGGCCGCGCCCCTTGAGCTGGGGTTTCGAATGGCACGATTTGTCGAAGCCGCTCAAGCTGAAGCGCGGCGAGCCATGGTTCTACGTCCGCTTCGAAACCGAGAACCCGGCGGCGCATGTCCGGCTGGTCGAACAGGAGCGCACGCCCGAGCTGGAGAAGTATCTCGATTCGATCATCGACGTGTCGAACTACGTCAACAAGACCTACAGCCTGTTCGGCGAAGCGCGCCGGATCAGGCCGGACAGGTTGCTCAAGCCGAAGGGGTAACCGGCCTTATTGCGCAGGCCCCCGAGCAAGATCGGCCTGCTCCAGTCCGACCGCTTCAAGCGCTCGCGCGCTCACCGGGGTGAGACCGCTTCTTGCCGGGAGGTTGTCGGGGGTCTTGATATCCCACGCAAGGCCGAGCTTCTCGAGCAGTTGGACGAAGTTCCAACCCGGATCGATCTGGCCCATGTAGAGGCCATGCCGCGCCGAGGCGGGGAAGGCATGGTGGTTCGAATGCCAGCTCTCCCCCATGGTCGGGATCGCCAGCCACCAGACATTCGACGCCTGGATTGCGGCATTGTCGACCGACCAGTCGTCCGGCTCGCCGGTGTGCGCGAGATAGGAAATGCACCAGTGCATCGATACGCAGGCGGCGACACGGACGAACACGCCCCACACCACCCACGGCCAGCCGCCGAGCCAGAACAGCAAGGCTGCGAGTGGCAATTGGTGCAGCATCCATGTCCGCTGCAAGAAGCGATAGAAGGGATCGTCTGCGATGTCCGGCCCAGGGGCGAACTGTGGCGGGTTCTCGAGCACGATCCTGAAATTGAGGTAATAGAATCCTTCGAGCAGGAAGGGTTTGCCGTGCCGCATGAACCAGTGACAGTCGGGCTGGCGTTGCGCCCAGTCGCGGGTGTCGTGAAGTCGCACGGTCCAGATTGGCCCACCCATGCCAACCAGTGTCCCGGCATAGACCAGCACTCGCTCGAGCCATTTAGGACAGTCGAAGCTGCGGTGGATCAGGCGTCGGTGGAACCCGACCGAATGACCCATGCAGAGGGTAATTGCCGACAGCGATAGGAATACGATCACTGCGCTCCAGCTGAAGAAAAGCGGGCCAAGCACGATCGCACCCGAGAACATCGCCGTGTTCCAGAGCGAGCGCGGCCAGTCCCACACGACATGCCCATCAGCCGCGTTTGCTGTCTCCAGGCCGGACAGCGAATTGACCCGGAATGCCCCGCTGGCTGCTTCACCCGAAGTGGCGCTCATGCCGCGTCTCCCTCTCCCTCGCGCGCCAGCTTGCGTTCGGTCGCGAGGGCGCGGGCCTCGGGGCAGAAGGGGGTGAGGAAGGCATAGAGATTGTTGGCCAGCTTGTCGGCGGCGATCGAGTAGATCACTTCCTGCCCGCGCTTCTGGCGGTGGAGCAGCCCGGCTTCGTGCAAGACCGCGATGTGCTTCGAGATCGAGGGCATCGCCATGTCGAACTTCGACGCGATCTCCCCCACGGTCATCGGCCCGCCCGCCAAGTGGTTCAGAATGCGCCTGCGCGGCGTCGATGCGAGAGCCTTGAACGCCTTTTCCATAGATAGTTTCCTAATTAGGAAAGTTTCTATGTGCAAGCCCGAATGTCCCTGCGCACAGTGCTCGTCGTAACCGAAGTTCCACTGCTTCCTCCAACATCCCTCAATGATTTGTCATCCCCGCGAAGGCGGGGATCCACGGCGGGCGCTGTCCTATGGATTCCCGCTTTCGCGGGAATGACAGTGGAGGAGAGACCGCAAGAGGGTGCGAGCGCCTGTTTGAAGGCGAGATCCTCGTGTGCGATTTTGGCCGACTGCGGAATCAGCCGGAGAACGCCACCCCCGTAAGCTCCTCCGACCTCGTCCACAGCGCCTGCGCCAGCGCTGCGTCGCACACATGCGGGTGGACTCCGCCATGGGGGACCTCGGGGCCGGCGGGCGCGGCGATATTGCAGTTCTCGCAATAGACCCCGCCCATGCCATCGAGCAGCGGCGAGACGGCGCACCATACGCTGGTCGAGGCGCCTTCCTCGACCGACTTGAAGCCGGCGTTGACGTTGCCTTCGTCGTCGTACCAGCCCATCGCGCGCTGCTCTTCCATCGTCAGATGCCGCTGGAGCGGGGTGGCGATGCCGCCGGGATGGACCGAAAAGGCGCGGATGCCGTGCGGATCGCCCAGGGCGTCGAGCTGGAGCGCGAACAGCGCATTGGCGCTCTTGGCCGCGCCATAGGCGGGCCATTTTTCGTATTCGCGCCGTTCCCAGTTGGGATCGTCGAGGTCGAGCCCGTTGAGCCGGTGCCCGATCGAGGAGAGGCACACCACCCGCGTGCCCGGACCCGCCGCCCTGAGCAGCGGCCACAGCCGCGCGGTGAGCTGGAAATGGCCGAGATGGTTGGTCGCGAACTGCATCTCGTATCCGCGCGCGTCGCGCATCAGCGGGCTGGCCATGATTGCGGCGTTGTTGACCAAGATGTCGAGCCGCTCGATCCGCTCTGCAACCGTTGCGGCGAAGGCGTCAATCGAGGCCGGTTCGGACAGATCGAGCGGCAGGATCGCGATATCGCCGGCCATCCCGTCCAGCACTGCATGCGCCTGCTCGGGCCGCCGCGCGCCGACGATCACGCTCGCCCCGGCGCTGGCGAGCGCGCGCACGGTCTCGGTCCCGATCCCGGAGTAACCGCCGGTGACGAGCACGGTCTTGCCCGTGAGGTCGACGCCGTCGACCACCTCCATCGCGGTCGAGCGATAGCCGAAAGGCGATTCGATGGGCTGCTGCGGCGAGGTCATGGGCAAACTCCTGCTTGTGCGCGGGTCTCTCTTCGGTAAGGCTAGTCCCGAAATGCAACCGGCCCAAACGGAAAAGTGGCCGGGCAAACCGGGAGGAAAGACGCGATGAAAACCGCCATCACCGAAATGTTCGGCATCGAGCACCCGATCATCCAGGGCGGGATGCACTATGTCGGTTTCGCTGAAATGGCAGCGGCAGTGTCCAACGCGGGCGGGCTGGGGATCATTACCGGGCTGACGCTGGGCACGCCGGAGAAGCTGGCGAACGAGATCGCGCGCTGCAAGGATATGACCGACAAGCCGTTCGGGGTGAACCTGACGTTCCTCCCCAGCCTGACCCCGCCCGACTATCCCGGCCTTGTCAAGGCGATCATCGACGGCGGGGTGAAGGTGGTCGAGACCGCCGGGCGCAACCCGGTGCAGGTGCTGCCCGCGCTGAAAGGGGCGGGGATCAAGGTGATCCACAAATGCACCAGCGTACGCCATTCGCTGAAGGCGCAGGAAATCGGCTGCGATGCGGTCTCGGTCGACGGCTTCGAGTGCGGCGGCCATCCGGGGGAGGACGATATCCCGAACTTCATCCTGCTGCCGCGCGCGGCGGACGAACTGGAAATTCCCTTCGTCTCCAGCGGCGGGATGGCCGACGGGCGCAGCCTCGTCGCCAGCCTCGCCATGGGCGCGCAGGGGATGAACATGGGCACCCGCTTCATCGCGACCAAGGAAGCCCCGGTGCACGAGAATGTGAAGCAGGCGATCGTCGCCGCGAGCGAACTCGACACGCGGCTGGTGATGCGCCCGCTGCGCAATACCGAACGGGTGATGACCAACGATGCGGTGGAGGACCTGCTGCGGATCGAGAAGGAAAAAGGCGATAGCCTCAAGTTCGAGGACATCATCGAACAGGTCGCGGGCGTCTATCCCAAGATCATGAAAGAGGGCACGATGGATGCAGGGGCGTGGAGCTGCGGCATGGTCGCCGGTCTGATTTACGATATCCCGACCTGTCAGGAACTGATCGACCGGATCATGCGCGAGGCGGAGGAAATCCTTGCGCGGATGAACGCGATGACCGCCGCCTGACGCGGTTTGCGCGCGATTGGCGCGAATCGCCGCTTTACGCTAACCCTGACGACGATGGGGGCATCACGGCAGGGGGAGTTCTGCCATGGCCGATGAATTCGAGACTGGCGAGGAAGTCTACGCCGGTTACCCGACTGCGCATGTCTACACGATCGGCCGGGATACGAAGACCAGGAAGGTCACGCTGAAAACCGCCAAGCATCTGCTGTGGGGCGACTGGACCGAAGTCTCCGACTACGATTTCATCGGCAGCGGCGATGGCGACAAGCTCAAACCGCCGCTGGCCGCCGCAGAACATGCCGAAGTGCAAGCGAAAATCGCGGGTATGGTCCCGGTCCGGGTGCGCGGCGTGTCGGGCTACATGTATCCGCAAGACCTGCAGCGCGAACGACTGCTCGAAGTCGTTTTCGTCGATGTCGGGCAAGGGGACGGTGCGCTCCTGGTCACCCCCGATGATCGCAAATATGTGATCGATGCGGGCGAGGGCGACAATATGTATCGCTACCTGCGCTGGCGGTTCCGCAACTTCGAGAAGGCGCACACCGATTTCGACGGGCTGATCATCACCCACCCCGACATGGACCACTACGAAGGCTTCCGCCGCCTGTTCGAAGACGGTGCGGTGCACGCCAGTAATGTGTGGCACAACGGGATCGTCGAGCAGTTCGGGGTTTCGGCGGCGGGCGACCAGTCGTCAGCCACCGACCACTTGCTCGGCAAGCGCGAGACCGCCAATGGGCAAAGCTATATAGTCGATCTGGCGACCGACGATGCGAAGCTCGGCGCCTTGCTGGCCGACCCGAAGCGCTGGGTGAAGACCAGCACCGGCAAGCCCAAGATGTACCCTGCCCTGCTCAACACGGCGCGCACAGGCCTCGATGCGGACGGGGCGCGGCGGTTCCCGAACATTGCCATGCTCTCGACTGCGCATGGCGAGATTTCGGGCGGGCGCAGCTACCTCCCCGGTTTCGCTCCGGGCAATCTTACCGAATGCGTGATCGAAGTGGTCGGGCCGGCAGTGGAACCGGCAGCGGACGGCACGCCGCGCCTGCGCACTTTCGGCGGGGAGCCGGCGGCAAAGACCACAGCGATGGACAGCGGCAAGACCAAGAACGGTCACTCGATCCTGCTGCGCCTCACCTATCGCGACGTGACCCTGCTGTTCGGGGGCGATCTCAACAGCCCGGCCGAATGCTACCTGATGAGCCGGGCGGCGGGCGGGGACTATATCGAGCCCGAAAAGCTGACCGCGCCGCAGCGTGCGGCGGTGCGGCAATCGGTGCGCGCCCGCTACGGGGCGGATGTGGCCAAGGCCTGCCACCACGGCAGCGCGGATTTCACCGACCTGTTCCTCTCCGCGATCAACCCTGCGGCCACCGTGATCTCCAGCGGCGACGAGGAAAGCCATGCCCACCCGCGCTGCGACACGCTGGGCGCGGTCGGGCTGCACGGGCGCGGCGAGCGGCCGCTGATTTTTTCGACCGAGCTGTCGCGCAGCACTCTCGAGTTCACCAAGCGCGAAGACACGCCGTGGTTTCAGGCCGCCAAATTGCGCGGGAAGCTCGCCGCGACGACCGATCCGGCGCAACGGGCGGAACTCGAAACCGAAATCGCCCGGCTCGAGGAAGAGGAAAAAAAGACCAATGTCACCGTCTACGGCTCGATCAACCTGCGTTCTGATGGGCGGAAGGTTGTACTTGCCTATATGCTCGAGAAGCCGTCAGACTCGCGGCGGTGGGACGTCTATCCGCTCGAAACCGACACGCTGACCGGCAAGCTGACCTATCTCGAGCGCGGCCGTGCAGAAGAGGCCGAAGAAGCGCGGCGCCGGGCTGCGGGCGGAGGCGGCTAGCTGTCGACCCGGCGATAGGGTACGAAGTCCCCGAGGAAGATGTTGCCGGTGTAAAACTGGTTGAAGCGGTCGATCGTGGTCACGATGTCCGTGCGGCAAAGCCTGCTCGCGCTGGTGCGGGTGACCAGTGTATCATCGTCGTCAATGTCGTCGGCATTGCGCGGGATGTTGACCCACAGCGTACCACCGCTCTTGTAGACCAGCGCCGTCCCGTCGATGATCGTCAGATCGGTCGACGGGAAATTGCGGATGCAGGACTGCGGTTCGCCCGCCACGCGGCCATCGAGCATTTTCTCTAACTTGAGCTGCCCTTCGGTCTTGGCCGGCTCTCCGGTTTCCTCGGCCTGCAACGCAGGCGCGGCGAGCAGCAATGCGGCACCGGCGGCGACCAATGTGGATGCGATCTTCATGGCTCAGGCCTCCTCTTTGGCAGGCTTGGTGTAGGGTACGAATTCGTCGAGAACCAGCACCGGGCCGCCCATCAGGCTGGTCCGGTCGCGCATCTCGACCTGGTCGAGCTCGCACAGGCTGCTGGTGAACTGGCGGAAGACCGGCACATCCCATTCGTCGAGGAACTGCGCATTGCGCGGTCGATTGACGTAGAGCGTCCGCCCGTCACGGAAGACCAGCGCGGTGCTGTCGATGACCCGCAGGCCATCGCGTTGTCCTGCGCGGAGACACCTGACGGGCTCACCCGCAACGCGGCCTGCAAGAAGCTCGGCCAGTTCGAGTTCGCCGGCGCTGGGTTTGTCGGCAGTTTCGTCGGCGATCGCAGGCGCGGCCAGCAGGGTCGCGGCGATGGCCAAGGGGAGTGCGTGTTTCATGGCGATACTCCTGTTGATCGAAGCATAGCACAGCGCGATGAATTTCGCCTGACTCGATTGTGCCGGGTCAGGCCGTCCCCCCAATGGTCAGCCCGCCGACCAGCAGCGTCGGCTGGCCCACACCTGCAGGTACGCTCTGGCCGCCCTTGCCGCATACGCCGACTCCTTCGTCGAGCGCCATGTCGTTGCCGATCCCCTCGACCTTGGTCAGCACGCTGGGACCGTCGCCGATCAGCGTCGCGCCCTTGATCGGCGCGCCGAGCCTCCCGTCCTCGACCAGATATGCCTCGGTGCAGGAGAAGGTGAAGCGTCCGGAGACGATATCGACCTGCCCGCCGCCGAAGCTCTTGGCGAAGATGCCGCGCTTCATGCGGGAGAGGAGCCCGGCCGGATCTTCCGCTCCGCCGCGCATGAAAGTGTTGGTCATCCTTGGCATCGGCGCATGCTGGTAGCTCTGGCGGCGCCCGTTGCCGGTGGGTGCCACGCCCATCAGCCGCGCATTGAGCCGGTCCTGCATGTATCCTTTGAGGATACCGTCCTCGATCAGCACGGTCTCACCGGTGGGCGTGCCTTCGTCGTCGATGCTGAGCGAGCCGCGCCGGTCGGCCAGGCTGCCGTCGTCGACCACGGTCACGCCGGGAGCGGCGACTCGCTCGCCGATCCGGCCCGAGAAGGCGCTGGTGCCCTTGCGGTTGAAATCGCCTTCCAGCCCATGGCCGACCGCTTCGTGGAGCAGCACGCCGGGCCAGCCGGGACCGAGCAGCACCGGCATTTCGCCCGCTGGCGCATCGACGCTGTCGAGATTGACCAGCGCCTGGCGCACCGCCTCGTCGATCGCGCGTTGCCATGCACCTTCGTCGAACAGCCGGTCGTAGAGATAGCGCCCGCCGAACCCGAAACTGCCCGTCTCCCGCCGCCCGCCCGCTTCGGCGACGATCGAAACGTTGAGCCGCACCAGCGGGCGGATGTCGGTCGCGACGAAGCCGTCGGGCCGGACGATCTCGACCACGCTCCAGCTGCCGAGCAGCGAAGCGGAAACCTGCGCCACGCGCGGGTCCTTCGCCCGCGCGATCGCATCGATCCGCTGCAACAGCGCGACCTTTTCCTCGAAGGATACCAGGTCGAGCGGGCTGGCGTCGGTGTAGAGATGGCGGTTGCTCTTGAGCGGGGGCGCGGGTTTCGTCCCCTGCGCCGGGTCGAGCAGCCGCAGCGTCTCGCCCGCCCGGCGGATGGCCTTTTCGCTGATTTCGTTGGCATGGGCGAAACCGGTCATTTCGCCCGACACGCCGCGCAGGCCGAAGCCCGAATCACGCGCATAATCCGCCGCCTTCAGCCGCCCGTCGTCGAACACGAAGCTCTCGCTCGCGCTGTGCTGGAGGTACAGCTCGCCATCGTCGCAACGGGTCAAGATGTCGGCGGTGATGCGCTGGGCATCCTCGGGTGAAAGTGTCTCGCCGTATAGCAGCGCGCGGGGATCGGTCGGGGTCATCGCCCCGACTATAGGGCCTGGAACCGGCGAATCCTAGCGGTGGCCCGGATCGGCACCTGCGGATATGTCGGACAGGCTGGCCTGGTCGGCCCCGTCGGCCGGCCCGTCTGCGAGGACGAAGCGCCGATCGCAATAGCCGCAGTCGACATAGCCATGCTCGTCGATCTCGAGATAGACCTTCGGATGGCCGAGCGCCGCCGGGCGGTAGTTGGCGCCGGTGCGGATATCCGTCGCCCCGTCGCAGCTGACGCGGCGGGCGGCGACCTTGACGGTTTCGGGCGGTGCGATGCTCATGCCACCGCCGATAGAGCCAAGCCGGGGGATTCGCAACGTCGGGTGAAACAGTCGTGCTACCAGCCCGAACATCCCCTTTGCACCCGGGCGCTAACACCCTATCGCATTACGCATGACCCAGCCGCCCGCCATCCGCATCGACAATGTCGTCAAACGCTATGCCGGGGTGAAGGGCGGCGAGGGCAAGCTGGCGCTCAAAGGTGTGAGCTTCGATGTCCCGCAGGGCGGCATCTTCGGTCTGCTCGGCCCCAATGGCGCGGGCAAGTCGACGCTGATCAACATCCTTGCAGGGCTCGTCACCAAGACCTCGGGCAGTGCGGAGATCTGGGGCTTCGACATCGACGAACAGCCCCGCAACGCCAAGCGGTCGATCGGCATCGTCCCGCAGGAAATCGTGTTCGATCCCTTCTTCACCCCGTTCGAGGTGCTGGAAAACCACGGCGGGTTCTACGGCATTCCGAAGGCCGAACGCCGGAGCGAGGAACTGCTCGCCGCGGTCCATCTGTCGGACAAGCGCGACGCTTATGCCCGGACCCTGTCGGGCGGGATGAAGCGCCGCCTGCTGATCGCCAAGGCGATGGTCCACTCGCCGCCGATCCTCGTGCTCGACGAACCGACCGCCGGGGTCGACGTCGAGCTGCGCGGCCAATTGTGGGAGCTGGTGCGCAAGCTCAACGGCGAGGGGGTGACGGTAGTGCTGACCACCCACTATCTCGAGGAAGCCGAGGAGCTGTGCGACGAGATCGCGATCATCAACCACGGCGAGCTGATCGCGCACAAGCCGACCCGCGAACTGGTCGGCATGGCGCGCGAGAAGATCGTCCGCGTGTCAGTCGACAAGGATCTCGCAGGCCCGATCATGGAGCAGGGCTTCGCCAAGGCCGAAGTGATCGAGCCGCGCACGCTCGAAATTACCTACAACCGCGACACCATGAGCGCGGGCCAGGTGCTGGGCGTGGTCCAGCAGCACGGCTACGGGATCGAGGATGTGACGACCCGCGAACCTGACCTGGAAGATGTGTTCGTCCAGCTGACCGGGGCGGGGTGATTATTCCCAACTTGTAGCGATCTGCAGATCTGTATATTAGTCAAAATGTGTAGAGAAATGCGGAGTTGCCGATGAATATGCAGCGAGGACGGCTTGTCAGTGGTGGGCGGCTTCAAGTCCCAGCGGAAATGCGCCGGGCGCTCGAACTTCAGGACGGTGACGAAGTCCGTATGGAGATCGTCGATGGTGAATTGCGCGTTATCCCATTTCGCGAGGTGATCAGGCGGGTGCAGGAACAGTTCCGGCGTGACGCCCCGCGCGGCGTGTCGCACGTCGACGACTTCATTGCCGAGCGCCGCGCCGAGGCGGAGAGGGAACTGGGTTGAACACGCCAGTCGCGGGCGTTCTCGACGCATCGGCGTTGCTTGCCGTTGTGCTGCGCGAGATTGACGACCAGCAAGCCGAACGATGGCTGCATCGGGCGAGCATGAGCGCGGTCAACCTGTCCGAAGTCGTCGCCCGGCTGTCGGACCTCGATTACGCGCCTGACATGATCGCCGATGGTCTGGCGGAGTTCGACCTCGACATTCATCCGTTCGACGCCGCCCAGGCCGAGCGCGCTGGCCGATTACGTGCGGCAACCCGCCATCGCGGGCTCTCGCTCGGCGACCGCGCTTGCCTCGCTCTCGCTGCAGAGCTCGGCCGGCCGGCCATCACCGCCGACCGCGCATGGGCCGAGTTCGATCTCGGCATTTCGATCGAGGTGATCCGCTGACATGACCCACGACGTCCTCATCATAGGGTCGGGTGCCGCCGGGCTCACCGCTGCACTGGCGCTGGCCGAAACGAAGAAAGTGCTCGTTCTCGCCAAGGGGTCGCTCACCGGCGGTTCGACCGCCTGGGCGCAGGGCGGAATCGCCGCGGTGCTCGATGCGGGCGATACCTTTGACGACCATATCCGCGACACCATGGTGGCAGGCGCGGGGCTCAACCGGCGCGAAACCGTGGAGTTCGTGATCGAGCGCGCGCCGCGCAGCATCGAACGGCTGGTCGAGCTGGGCGTGCCGTTCAACCAGCAGTCGGGCGATCTCCACCTCACCCGCGAGGGCGGGCACAGCCACCGCCGGATCGTCCATGTCGACGATGCGACCGGCTGGGCGGTGCAGGAGGCGCTGCTCAATGCGGCGCAGGCCAACCCGAACATCACAATGCTGCCCGGGCGCAGCTGTATCGACCTGATCACCGGGCGGCATGGCGAAAAATTCTCCGGCGAGGGGCGCGTATGGGGCGTCTACGCGCTCGACGAAGCGACCGGTACGGTCGAGAAACACCTTGCCAAGGCGACCATCATGGCGGCGGGCGGCGCAGGCCGCGTGTACCTCTTCTCCACCGCGCCGCGCGGCGCGACGGGGGACGGGATCGCGATGGCCTGGCGCGCGGGCTGCCGGGTCTCCAACATGGAGATGATGCAGTTCCACCCGACCTGCCTGTATAATCTCGACGTCAAGAACTTCCTGATCACCGAGGCGGTGCGCGGCGAGGGCGGGCATCTCCTCCACCCCGAAACCGGGCATCGCTACATGGCGGATTACGATCCGGAACGGATGGAGCTCGCCCCGCGCGATATCGTCGCCCGCGCCAACGACGACCAGATCAAGCGCTACGGCCTCGACTATGTCCATCTCGACATCAGCCACCAGCCGCCGGAATTCGTGAAGGGCCACTTCCCGACGATCTACGACAAGCTGCTCGGCCTCGGGATCGACATGACCAGGCAGCCGATCCCGGTGGTGCCCGCGCAGCATTACACCTGCGGCGGGATCCTCACCGGGCTCGACGCGCGGACCGACCTGCCCGGGCTGTGGGCAGCGGGCGAATGCACCGAGAGCGGCTTGCACGGGGCCAACCGCCTCGCCTCCAATTCGCTGCTTGAATGTTTCGTCTTCGGCGAAGCGGCAGCGCAGGACATCCTCGCGCACTGGGATGAACTGTCCGACCCGCCCGCGATCCGCGACTGGGACGAAAGCCGGGTGACCGACTCCGACGAGGAAGTGGTGATCAAGCAGAACTGGACTGAGATTCGCCGTTTCATGTGGAACTATGTCGGCATCGTGCGCACCACCAAGCGGCTCGAACGCGCGGCGCACCGGATCAAGCTGCTGCGCGAAGAGGTCGACGACTATTACGGCCACTTCCGCGTCACCACCGACCTGATCGAACTGCGCAACCTGCTGCAATCGGCCGAGCTGATCGTGAAAAGCGCGCTCGCCCGCCGCGAAAGCCGCGGGCTGCACTTCACCCTCGACTATCCCGAGACGCTGCCGGAGGCGCGGGATACCGTGCTGGTGCCATGATGATGCGCATTGCGCCATTGCTGCTGCTGGCCGGTTCGCTCGCTGTTGCGCCGGTTGCTGCGCAGGATCCCGCCCCCTCCGAAAACGAAATCGTCGTCACCGCGCAGAACTCGGGCGCGCCGATGTGGACTATTGATACGCCCAAGGGCACCATCGTGATGGTCGGCGAGATCAAGGCGGTGCCCAAGGCGACGCCGTGGTTTCCCGAGCGGCTCGAGCGTGCGACCGCCGGGGCGCAGCGGGTGATCCTGGGGCTCAAGCCCAAGGTCTCTCCCGGCGACGTGTTCCGGATCATCTTCGCCGGGGGAAAGATCACCAAGCTGCCCAAGGACACCGAGGCTTCCGACCATCTCTCGGAAGCCCAGCGCGCGCGGCTCGAGGGGTTCGAGCAGGAATATGACCAGGATTATTCGCGCAGGAGCTTCCTGATGACGTCGTTCGACCTGCTGTCGCGGCGGCTGGGCTTCGCGAAGGATACCGGCAAGGACGCGTCCGACATCGTCGAGCGCGCCGCGCGCCGCGCCGATGTGCCGAGCGAGCCGGTCGGCACGCTGCGCGGCGAGGACCTGCTCGACAATCTCGCCGAGGCTCCGCCCGCCGCGCATCTGCCGTGCCTCGATGCCGCGATGGACGCGACCGAGGCGGGGCCGGACATCGTCCTCCAGCGCGGCGAGGCGTGGCGCAGCTTCGACATTCCCGCGCTGATGGACAACCCGCTGGAGGTGGCGCTGGGGCGCTGCTGGCCGTGGGCCGACCAGCAGGTCGGCGGCGAGATTCGTACCCAATGGGTCGAGGCGATCGACCGCGCGGCGGGCGAGGACGGGGTGACCCTCGCGGTGGTCCCGCTCAGGGTGCTGGCGGAAGAGGACGGCGTGCTCGATCTGCTGGTGCGCCGGGGCTTCGACATCCGCGGGCCGGAGTGGCGCGCTGCCGAGACTCCAGCGTCCGAACCGTCACCCGGCACAGGGGCCAGAGATTAGCCGACGGTATCGCCTTCAGACACCCCCCACCTCCCCCTGCCTTCCATCTCCCTTGTCATTCCCGCGAAGGCGGGAATCCATGGGCTGAGGGTCCACCCTGGATCCCCGCTTCGCGGGGATGACAATGAGGGGAGGAAGGGGTGACAACGCGCGACAACCACAATTCGCGGGGATGACAAACGGTGGAGAATGTCCAACAACGGTCACACACCGTGTCTGCCATGAACCCGGTCGACAAGAAATAGACACCCGAGGAGAGACCATGCCCGCAACCACCGCCAACTCAATCACCATCCATTACGACGACCACGGCGACCCGTCGCATCCGGTCGTCCTGCTGGTCATGGGTCTCGGCGCGCAGATGACGCTGTGGCCGATGGAGCTGGTCGAGGCGCTGGTGGCGCGCGGCTTCCGCGTCATCCGCTACGACAACCGCGATATCGGGCTCAGCCACAAGTTCGACGGGGCGAAGCATCCGGGCATCCTCAAGATGGTAATCTGGAGCAAGCTCGGGCTGCGGATCAAGTCGCCCTATTCGCTATCGGACATGGCGGCGGACGGGATCGGCCTGCTCGACGCGCTGGGGATCGATCGCGCGCATGTGGTCGGCGCGAGCATGGGCGGGATGATCGTCCAGACCATGGCCATCGAACATCCCGAGCGGCTGCTGACCATGACCTCGATCATGTCCACCACCGGCCACCGCAAGCTGCCGCAGGCGACGCCCGAGGCGATGAAGGCGCTGACCACCCGCCCCAAGTCGATGGACGAGGAGGTGCTGGTCGCACACGGCATGCATCTGTGGCGCACCATCGGCAGCCCGGCCTATCCGCTGAGCGACGAACGCCTGCGCGCCGATGTGCTCGGCGCGATTCGCCGCAGCACCTATCCGCAAGGCCTGCCGCGCCAGCTTTCGGCGATCATCGCCGACGGCGACCGGCGCGAGCGGCTGAAGCGGGTTTCCACCCCGACGCTGGTGATCCACGGTGAGGACGACCCCCTCGTCCCGCTGCCCGGCGGCGAGGATACCGTAGCCCATATCCCCGGCGCGAAGCTCACAACCTTCCCCGGCATGGGCCACGACCTCCCGCTCGAACTGGCGGAGCCGATGGCCGACGCCATCGCGGAGCACGCGCGGGGGGCGGCGGTGGCGGCTTAGGGGGCGAGGTTGGTTGCCAAAGCCCTCTCCCCTTGCGGGAGAGGGTTGGGAGAGGGGTCCGGAGCTATGCTCCGGCCTGCACCGCCGCAGCACCCTCTCAACTCCGGCTAGTCAGCAAGCTGCCAAGCCTCCGTACCTCTCCCGCAAGGGGAGAGAGGGAGCCATTGCCTTTGGGTCGAAAGCGGACGTTCTTAGGCTTCAATGTGAAGAAGCGAGGCAACGGGATTCGAACCCGCGCGGGTTCAACGAAACCCAGAGCACTCGCTCTCGGGTGGTGCCCGCAATCAGCCACTCTGCCACACCTCTGCGCAACGTTTGGCGATCAGGTGACGAGCTGTCACTTTCAGGCAATTTTTTGGGTGGAAAGTAAGCATCAACCTGTCGCCCTACTTTGCAATCTTCTCATTTCCAACGAAGCCAAACTCGATTCGATGTCTTAGAGACGCATAAGTTACTACTGATAGGAGGTTAAAATAATGGCCATAGAGGTCCATTCCGGCCGCGCCCGCCGATTCAAAAAGAATAGCGCCTCCTGAAACACGTAGCGCCGACCCAGGCAGAAAGCCGGTATGCGCCTCAAGCGCCCGCGCGTAGCTTTCTAGCGAATCAAAGTCATCGCGGTCCGGGAAACCCTCCCACAATCCAGCTTCCGCTAGTCGGACCTCGTGCATCATAAGCATTTCCGGTCGGGCCAGCTCTGAAACGAAGTCGGTGTAAGCGGCGAACATCGCACTGTCTTCAAACCTGAGAATCTCGTAACCAGATGCTTCCTTAATGCATGCGAAGTTATCTGAGGTCGCCCCAGCGGCTGGAGCGATGACAATTTCTATGCTCTGAAGGTAATCGGCGTATCTGACAGTGACCCCACCAAGATTGAGGCCACAGTCGAGCAATCTCTGCTCGATAACCCGCTCTTGCGACGGCAAAGGTTCGGGAGGTACGTCAATCATCAACGCATCCTAGCGCCAAGCCGAATGTCCGCAACGGGGTCTTTAGCGGACATCTGCCGCGACGCGCTCGAATTTCCCTCCAACAAATACCCACTGAACTTCATCGAATGGCCCAGTGCCTGAGTTGCCTTCGGACGTCTTGATGACAGCATTCCCTAGCTGGTCGCTGACTATCTCCGGACGCGCTCTAGAGCTAATCTCGGCGATGCGCTGGAGCCCACCCTCACTCGTTTGCCAGACATAAACGCGATAGGCTGAACCGCCCGACGCGAGTAGGAAAATGAGGTCATTCTGATCACGGTTAAAAAGGCCCAGCGGAACGTCAGCGATGCTCTCTTGTTCATCGAAAGGCTTCGAGCATCGCGCAACGCATTTGATGCTGACAGCGTAAGGCCCAGCATCGCGCCAAACCTCGATTAGGAATGTGCCATTCTCAGTCTCGTTTCTGAGGGAAGCGACCATTTCACGTTCGTCGCTGCACGCTGAAATGAGCAGGCAGAGAAGCAGGATAGAATGAGTTCGGGCACGCACTACTTCGCCCCTAAAACCCGCCCCAGCCGATCAGCCGTCCGGCGAGGATCAGCGCCATTGCGCCGAGGATCGAGGCGAGGCAGCCGGCGCGGTGGAAGCCTTCCTTGCCGCGGTGGGTGACGAGCCCGGCGAGCAGCGATCCGCCGACGCCGAGCAGGATCGTCGCCAGCCAGCCCATCTCGACCGCGCCGGGGTAGAAGAAGCGCGCCAACGCGCCGACGAACAGGCCGGCGAAAATGGCTCCGATGATATTGAACACGGCGTATCTCCCTTGCGACTGGCTATGCTTCGGGTAGCGGGCGAACGTCCTGTACCGCAAGCGCCTTGCGCTTCGCCTCGAGCTTCGGGTGGATATAGCCCCAGAACGCGGCATTCCAGGCGCCCGTCAGCCAGAACGCGTTGCGATCGGTCAGATAGGGCACTTCGAGCCACTCCGGCAGCACGACAAAGCGCGCGGTCACTGCGCAGCCGAGCGCAAACCAGATCGCGCTGACGATCGCGATCGCCCGTTCGTGGCGCATCGCGAATCGCAGCCATCGGTCCCATATTCCGCCCATTCGCAGCTTCTGCACGACAATCGCCGGATTCGAAAATTGCGGCACAGGATTCGATTGATTCAAACCCCTGCAATCCCCATTTTCCGGATATAAATTTTTTCACGGATTCATTTTTGGGCTTGCGTGTTCGCCAAGCCTAGGAATTCCGGCGCGTCGCTGCGTTGCACACAACTAACACACCGCGCTGTAACACCGCTGAAACATGGTTGATCACGATTTACCCTATTGCGCACGGGCCGGGTCTGATTCAGTATCTGGTTGTCGGGTCCCGGGGGCACCTACTAGATCGTGTTGTTTCGGCGGGCGCGCTTAAGGCGTGACGAAGGGCGATTCGGTCGGCCTGTGGAAAGGCGGGGGAGAAGTTTCCCTCATCCGGAACGCGAAAGAATGCTAGGCGGGTCGCTTCCCGCTGATTCGAACGGATGCGGAACATCGCGGCACAAGGCGATGGCCCAACAATGCAAAGAGGACGAGCGGGACACTATGGAATTCAGAACCGGGGACGAAGCAGCCATGGGGCTCCAGCTGGACATCGAATCGAGCGCAGCACCCGCCACGGCAGCACCCGCAAAGCAGAAGGTCGCGGTAGGCATGGACAAGGCCGACAAGGGCAGCGAAGCGCTGGTGGCCGCGAAGGCCGGCGAAGCCATGGCCGAAGCGGTCAAGGCCGCCGCCAAGCCGGTCGAAGACAGCAAGAAGGTCAACGACCGCCGCTTCGCCGTGGTGACGGACGAAAGCCGTGACGCCAAGCTGACCGATTTCGGCAAGGAAACGCTGATCGATCGCTACCTGCTGCCGGGCGAGACGTTCCAGGACCTGTTCGCGCGCGTCGCCGATGCCTATGCCGACGACCAGGACCATGCGCAGCGGCTGTACGACTACATCAGCCGCCTTTGGTTCATGCCCGCAACTCCGGTGCTGTCGAACGGCGGGACCAACCGCGGCCTGCCGATCAGCTGCTATCTCAACTCGGTCAGCGACAGCCTCGACGGCATCGTCGGCACCTGGAACGAGAATGTGTGGCTCGCGTCCAAGGGCGGCGGCATCGGCACCTACTGGGGCAATGTGCGCGGGATCGGCGAGCCGGTCGGCCTCAACGGCAAGACCAGCGGGATCATCCCCTTCGTCCGGGTGATGGACAGCCTGACGCTGGCGATTTCGCAGGGCTCGCTGCGGCGCGGCTCGGCCGCCTGCTATCTCGACATTGCGCACCCCGAGATCGAGGAGTTCCTCGAAATCCGCAAGCCGAGCGGCGACTTCAACCGCAAGGCGCTCAACCTGCACCACGGCGTGCTGGTGACCGACGCCTTCATGGAAGCGGTGCGGGCGGGCGAGAAGTTCGACCTCAAGTCGCCCAAGACCGGCGAGGTGCGCGGCACGGTCGATGCGCGCAGCCTGTTCCAGAAGCTGGTCGAAACCCGGCTGGCGACCGGCGAGCCCTATATCGTGTTCAACGACACGGTGAACCGGATGATGCCCAAGCATCACCGCGAACTGGGCCTCAAGGTCTCGACCTCCAACCTGTGCTCCGAAATCACCCTGCCGACCGGGATCGACCACCTCGGCAATGATCGCACCGCGGTGTGCTGCCTCTCCTCGCTCAATCTCGAGACGTGGGACGAATGGGCCGAGGACAAGACCTTCATCGAGGACGTGATGCGCTTCCTCGACAATGTGCTGCAGGACTATATCGACCGCGCGCCCGAAGAGATGGCGCGCGCCAAATACAGCGCGATGCGCGAACGCAGCGTCGGGCTGGGCGTGATGGGCTTCCACTCCTTCCTGCAGGCCAAAGGTCTGCCGATGGAAGGCACCATGGCCAAGGTGTGGAACCTCAAGATGTTCAAGCACATCAGCGGCAAGGCGGAAGAGGCCTCGCTGCTGCTGGCGCAGGAACGCGGCGCGTGCCCCGATGCCGAGGAAATGGGCGCGATGGAGCGGTTCAGCTGCAAGATGGCGATCGCCCCGACCGCGTCGATCAGCATCATCTGCGGCGGCACCAGCGCCTGCATCGAGCCGATCCCGGCCAATATCTACACCCACAAGACGCTGTCGGGCAGCTTCGTGGTCAAGAACCCCTATCTCGAGAAGCTGCTGCGCACCAAGTCGAAGGATTCGACCAATGTGTGGAACTCGATCCTCGAGAAGGGCGGCAGCGTCCAGCACCTCGACTTCCTCACCGACGAGGAAAAGGCGGTGTTCAAGACCAGCTTCGAGATCGACCAGCGCTACCTGCTCGAATTCGCCGCCGACCGCGCGCCGTTCATCGACCAGGCGCAGAGCCTCAACCTGTTCATCCCCGCCGATGTCGACAAGTGGGACCTGATGATGCTGCACTTCCAGGCGTGGGAGAAGGGCATCAAGTCGCTCTATTACCTGCGTTCCAAGAGCGTCCAGCGCGCCGGTTTCGCCGGCGGGGTCGAGGCGGACAACACCGCCGATGCCCCCCGCATCGAACTCGCGGCGGGCGAACAGACCGATTACGAGGAATGTTTGAGCTGCCAGTAACGGCCCCGGCCCGAACCCGGAGCCGCCGCCGCGCCGATTGATTTTGCCAAGGAAGTGTACCGATGTCCCTGCTCGAAGCCCGCAAGACCTACAAGCCGTTCGAATATCCGTGGGCTTACGACTTCTGGAAACGCCAGCAGCAGATCCACTGGATGCCGGAAGAAGTTCCGCTGGGCGAGGATTGCCGCGACTGGGCGCAGAACCTGACCGATCACGAGCGCAACCTGCTCACCCAGATCTTCCGCTTCTTCACCCAGGCGGATGTCGAGGTGCAGGATTGCTACCACGAGAAATACGGCCGCGTGTTCAAGCCGACCGAGATCAAGATGATGCTCGCCGCCTTCTCCAACATGGAGACGGTGCATATCGCCGCCTACAGCCATCTGCTCGACACCATCGGCATGCCCGAAAGCGAATACGGCATGTTCCTCGAATACGAGGAGATGAAGGCCAAGCACGATTATCTGCAGGAATTCGACGTCGATACCGACGAGAACATCGCCCGAACGCTGGCGATGTTCGGCGGCTTCACCGAAGGATTGCAGCTGTTCGCCAGCTTCGCCATGCTGATGAACTTCCCGCGCTTCAACAAGATGAAGGGCATGGGGCAAATCGTCAGCTGGAGCGTGCGCGACGAGAGCCTGCACTGCGAAGGCATCACCCGTCTGTTCCACGCCTTCTGCAAGGAACGCGACTGCCTGACCAAATCGGTCAAGGAAGACATCATGGACATGTGCCAGAAGACGGTGCGACTGGAAGACGCCTTCATCGACCTGGCGTTCGAGGATGGCCCGGTGCCGGGGATGACCGCGAAGGAAATCAAGCGCTACATCCGCTACATCGCCGACTGGCGGCTGGGCCAGCTCGGCCTGCCGAGCATCTACATGGTCGAAGACCACCCCCTCCCCTGGCTCGCCCCGCTGCTCAACGGGGTGGAACACGCCAACTTCTTCGAAACACGCGCGACCGAATATTCGAAAGGCGCGACCAAGGGCAACTGGCAGGACGTGTGGAGCACCTTCGACAAACGCAGCAAGGCCAAGGGCGTCGCCGCGAACGAAGCGGGCGAAGACGAGGGGCCGGATATGTTTGGCGATGCGGGCGGCACTGGGAGTGTGGCGGCGGAGTGATATGCTCAGTGATAAGCCCCCTTATGACCCGAGAGTTGTTGCGAATGAGCTGATCGATCTCGGGCTTGAGTTTGGCATCGCGATTACGCATCTTAGTTTGCAGAAGACGATCTATTTTCTGCATGAAAAACACTTGAAGGCTTTCGGCAAACCTCTTTGCGGTGGGCACTTCGAGGCATGGAAGCACGGGCCTGTCCACCCCCAACTTTGGACTTCTTTCAAAAGAGCTGGTGCTGAACCGATTAGGCACCACGCTTATGGGCTGGACATCTCAACGGGTGCCCTGAGAAACTTGCCGAAAATTGAGAATAAAACAGTTCGGCGGTTCATAGTTTCGGAAGGCTTGGCTCTTCTAGAGATGCCAGCGCCGAGATTGGTTGGTTTGTCCCATGCTCGCAATGGGCCTTGGGATCTTGTAACTACGATTCCCGGTGGAAAACGGGAGTTTGGTGCACGTATCCCGAACGACCTTATTGTACAAACCAAGAACGCAAGGATGATTCCGATTCGGAATGACGAAGTAGAGAATGAGGTATTCGATGAGCAGCCGCCTTCCTGAAACTGATCTCGCGAATTGGGGCTTTATGGAAACTTCGCAGAAGAGGTCTGCGCTGGAAACCTTTGTGAAGCCCAAGCAAATAGTCGGCTCTTACGAGCCTTTCCGGCGCGTATTCCCCGATGCAATCAATCAGCAATTTCCGTTGTTTGGCGAAGCACTATCCGGTTCAGCTTGGGACGAAGTTCAAAAACGTTTGGTTCGAGAATGCAAAGGCGATGCGCAACGCATCGCAATGAATAAGGCAATACTTTCATCTACCCATGCTTATGCGGTATCCAACGGAATCGCAGCGATGGGGTTAGACGTGACGCCGCTGCGCTTCTTTGGGGGGACATCTTACGGCTTCGGCCTTAATCTACTGATTCGCTATCATAGCCATGCTAGCATTGTGTTTTTGGATATGAGGAAGACGAACGGTCTGAGCATATCCGGCCGACGGTTCGTCTTCTCTGCGATGCACCATCGATTCCGTGAGGCTTATCCTGACCTCGTTTCTGCTGATCTCGAAATCTGGCGTTATAGAAACAACAAGTCTCGTGACCTGGTTTGTATGCGCCCGACAGGTGACCTTCTCGGCTGGGATGAAATGGTTCATGATGTCGTGGAGACTCATCAGATTTGGGAAAGTGTTCGTCGCGGCGGTAGCGATGAGCGGCGAGCATCGGGAACCTTTGGCCCGTTGTTCGACTAACCCCACCGCCCCTTCGGCACCGCGTAGCTATCCACCCTCCGTTCCGGCTTTTCGTGCCAGCTGACATTTACCGCCCATAGCTTCGGAAAGAAGAACAGCGAGGAATAGGGCAGTTCGGCGTCGATCCATTCCGCCAGCACCTGCCACCCGCCTTCCTCCGGATGGGCGTCGGCGAAATCGGGGATGACGATGCAGGCGGTCGCGCCCTTGTGGCCTTTGGCATCGAGCATATCCCAGATATGCCCCGCCGCGTTCGCCTCGTTGCTCGCGCAGTTGTAGCCTGCCTTGCCGGCTGCCTGCATGTCGCAGCCAAGCTGGTTGACCGCGCGGCTGCGATAGGCGCTGCGGATGGTGATGCGGCCCCAGCGTTCCTGGATTGGCTCGAGCAAATCCTCGCACAGCCGCGTTCCGACTTCGATCGCCAGATCGGCATCGTCGGGCACGTTCATCAGGCCGTGGAACTGTGCGATCTCCGAATGCAGCATGTCGCGCATGAAGAAATGCTTCGACAGCCGCACCCGCCCTAGCTTGTCGAGCGTGTCCACACTTGCCGGCTTGCGCATGGGATTTTCTCCGATAGATCAGCGTGATGCAGTATCTGACCGCCGAGTATGTCACCTACTACCTGATCGCGGTCAACTTAATCACCTTTGCCAGTTTCGGCTTCGATAAAGCGAGCGCCGAGCGGGGCGATCGAAGGACGCCGGAGCGTGACCTGTTGTTTTGGGCGCTGATCGGCGGAACACCTGCCGCCTATGCCGCCCGTGCGCTGTTCCGGCACAAGATCCGCAAGGAGCCCTTCAGTACCTATCTTCGGCTGTTGCTCTTCGGGCAGATTGCGCTGTTGACCTTCGTGCTCGTGACGCGGCTGATATGATCTCGCGAGACTACGACCTCCCTTAACACCACTCCCGCCGATACCCCTGCCATTCCTCCGCCAGCCCTTCGCGCACCAGCGTGTCGCCAACGCTTGCGCCGCCCACGTGCAGCTCGCGCAAGCGCCGGTCGTAGCGGTCGCGGTCGGGGCTGTCGGCGGGGTCGACCACCTGCACCGGGCCGCTGGCGAGCAGTTCGATCAGCCGCTCGGTGGCGCGTTCGCCGAGGCGTTTTTCCGCCGCGCAGGAGGGGCTGGAAATCTCGGGCGTATTGATATCCGACAGGCGGATCTTTTCGCCGTCGAGCCACACCGTGTCGCCGTCGACCACGCAGTTCGCCCGCGATCCGAAGCCGCAGCGGGTGAAGCGGATGGTGCGGCCCGGCTGGCTCGCACCACCGGGCTGCCCGGCAAAGCCCTGCGGCGCGGGCGCGGCTTGGCTCGCGGTCCCGGCGGGGCCGAACAGATACATTCCGCTCACCGCGCCGAGCATGGCGGCGGCTGCCAGCACCGGCAGCACCGGCAGGCCGTTCTCCTCCGGCTCGCGGGAAACCCACGGCGAAGGCCTGCCCCATGGCTTCTGGCGAAAGGGTACAACGGTGCGACGCATCGCCGCAGGCTAGGCGGCAAGGGCAACCAAATCCTTAAGGGGTGCTACCGGCTTGCCGCTAACCTGCGGCAGCGAAGGCCCCTCAGAACAACCACGTCTTCGGCCGCGGCATCGGGGTGCAGTTGCTGCTTTTCGCCAGCGACAGCACTGCGCGGACCATCACCCAGATCATGCCGAGCAGCATCACGCCCATCGCGCCGAACATGCCGAGGAAGATCGCGACGGGCGGCGGCTCGTTCGCAGGTGGTCCGCCGGCTTCGACCTGCGCGATCATCGTGAAGAAGGTGCCGAACCACACCGCGAAGAACCCGATTCCGAAGGCGAAGCCGATCCAGAAGGTGCGGATGAGATAGGTGTAGTGGGTCTTCTCCCACTCCTGCGCCTCGCGGTCGGCGCGCCAGACATAGGCGAGGATCACCCCGACGATGGCGGAAAAGCCGAGCACGATGTTGAGCACGAACAGCAGCCCGACAATAAAGGGGCGCTGCAGGGTGACCCCGGTGCTGGCGGGAGGTGACGCGGGCGGTGCTGGGGGCGGCGGTAGCGGCGGAGGTACCGCATCCAGCTGTGTCGTCTCATCCATCGCGCGCGTCCCCTGTTCCCTCGCGCCCGATGCTACCCGATCGCGGCGCGGGGCGGAAGGGGGCGGGTTCCGGCAAGGTCTGCGCGGCAAGAAAAGCCTTTCCTACAGCGCCCTATTCGTGGTCATGCTGCCGCATGAAAACCCCCGCCCCGTTCACCCATTCGTCAGCCGGACAAATTTATTCGCCACGCGCGCATTGTGCAAAGATAGCAATTTTATCCCGTACCCATTCGAGACCCCGCACCATGACCAAGAAGCTGCTCAGCCCCCGCATTCTGACCCTCGCCTTGGCCGCCTTTGCCGTCGCATCTCCCGTCGCCGCGCAGGAGCAGGGCGCGGGCGAGCAGTTCGCGGTCGTAACCGAGGCGGGCGATCCGGAGACACTCGCCGCGCGGGCGAAGGCGCAGGCGACGCTGCCCGAATGGCTCGGCGTGCTCGCCGCGCAATCGCCCGACCATGGCGGGATCCAGTTCCAGTTCGCGCTCGGCGGGCGCGAGTACATCTGGGTCGAGAATGTCGCGCGCGAGGGCGACCGGCTGACCGGCACGCTGGTGATGGCTCCGGTGGCGGCAGAGGGCGCCAAGGGCGACCGGGTCGAGGTGCCGCTGGCCGAGGTGACCGACTGGGCCTACTGGACCCGCGACGAGCGTGGGCAGGGTGTCGCGCACGGCTTCCACACCTACGAGCCGCTGTTCGCCGATATGCCGCCCGAGCGGGCCAACGAACTGCGCCGCCAGCTGGGCTGGGCGGAGAGGTAGCCCGCCGCTTCGCTTGATCGCCGCGCGCGGCTTCCTATCTCGGCTCCACCTCCCAATCCGCAAGAAAGCCCCTTTGCCCATGCGCACCGAAGACCAAGTCGCCGCCATGCAATGCCCCGTCTGCCGCGTCCCGCTGGCGATGAGCGACCGGCAGGGGATCGAGATCGACTATTGCCCGCAGTGCCGCGGCGTGTGGCTCGATCGCGGCGAGCTCGACAAGATCATCGAACGCAGCGCGCCGCAGGCGGCCCAGCCGCAGCGCAAGGCCCCGACCTATGCCCAGCACGGCGGGCAGTCGCATTCGGGCTACGGCCACGGCGCGAGCGGCTCGTATGGCAAACCGCACAAGCGCAAGAAGAGCTTCTTCGAGGAACTGTTCGACTAGGCGTTGGCTACCAGCCCCACGCCCGGGGCGGAGCGGCCACCGTCCGCGTCGCATCGAACTCGACCCGGAACAGCCGCGTCGGGTCGTTGCGCCGGGTGAGCTGGTAGGCGAATCGCGCGCCGGGGGACCCGGCCGGATCGGCCTCGACCCGCCAGACGTTGGTCAGCGAGGCGGATAGCCCCTCGCGCTCGAACAGCGCGATCGAGAAGGCGTCGACCGGGAAGTCCTGCACCTTCGCGGTGCCTGCCGACAACGTATCGCCGCCATACTGGGTGACGGCATCCTCGCTCCCGTCGGCATGGCGATGGTCGTGCTTGAGGCGGAGGCCATCGGGCGTGCGAGTGACCACCCAGGTGCGGCTGCGGTCCCACCCGCCGGGCTCTTCGTCGCTCGCGATGTGGAAGGCGACCGCGACCCGTGTGTCGCTGCATTCGGCCCAATGCGCGACCATCGCCTTGCCCGCCAGATCGGCGTCGCGCGCGTCGGCACTGACCAGCGCGCCGCTATAGGCACTGCCGCAATGGCTCGAGAGCGCCTGCCAAAACGCCTCCTGCGACGGCGGCAGCGCGGGCCCGTCGGGCGAATGGGCGCACCCAGCTAGCAGGGCGAGCGCGGAAGGAGCGAGGGCAGCAAGAGCGGCTGTGCGGTGGTTCATCGCACCCGCCTGCCACGTTGCGCGCCCTCGCGCCAGTCTCTTGCCTTGCGCACGGCCGCCGCCAGAAGCACGCGCGAATACCACCCATGGAAGCCGACCAGCACGCGGAAGGTCAGCCCTTCCGGGTGGCGCACGCCGCTGCCGAACCACAGCACGGTGCTTTCGCCCTTGGGCTCGGCCATCAGCCACGAGCACGTCCGGTTCTGGAAATCGCGCAACAGGATCGCGCTCTCGCTCCGCGCTTCTACCGACCATGCTGCGAAGCGGTCGCTGCGGCCTTCGGCCAGCGCGGCGATATCGGCGCGGCTGGCTCCCTTGCCGATCAGATGCAGCAGCATCCGCTCGGGCGTGAAAGCAGGGCTCGAGTAGAACGCCGCGATGAACGCGGTGAGCGACACCGGATGGGGTACTTCGGTGCGGAAGGCATCGCGATAGCATTCGGCGCCGCGATGCTGCGCGAGCAGGCTGTCAGCAGGCAGCGAAGCGCTTTCGATGCGGGTCATGGCGCGCTGCTAGGCGCTGCTCCGCCGCGCGACCAGTGCAAAGCATCGAACCTTCGTTGCTTGCCAAGCCGCCTGCGCGATGCGAAGCCTTGCGCGGGTCGGCAAACGGGGGAGGGCTGTCGATGGCGGGCGGACTTGGACGGCGGGCACGGACGCCCGAAGAGATGATGATCAACATGATGGCGCTTGCGGCGGGCGATCATCCCGGTCACCGCAGCTGGGCACCCCCATCACCCGGCGCGCCGCGCGATGTCTTCATCGCCTGCTGGGGCAAGAGCGGCACCACCATGATGCAGCAGATGTTCCACCAGATCCGGATGGCGGCCGCCACCGGCGCGGGCGACATGGACTTCGACGACATCAGCCGGATGACCCCGTGGGAAGACACCGCGTTGGTGCTCGATCTCGACATGACGGCAGACCAGCGTGCACAACCACGCGGCTTCAAGTCGCATCGCGAATACGAGCGGCTTCCCGCCGGGCATCGCTATGTCGTGACCCTGCGCGACCCGAAGGAATGCTACGTCTCGTTCTACCGCTTCTTCGACGGATGGCACATTGAACGGGGCGCGCTGTCGATGGAACACTTCTGGCCGCTCTACATGAGCGGCGGGCCGGGTGGATGCGATTACTTCACCCATCTGCTGAGCTGGTGGGCGCGGCGCGACGCGGCAGACAGCCTCGTCGCATCCTACCGCTGGGCAGCGAAGAACCGCAGGGCGATGATCGTGCGGCTGGCCGGCTTCATCGGCGCTTCGCTCGATCCGGCGCAGGTCGACCTCGTAGAGCAGATGACTTCGCGCGAGTTCATGCATGCACACAAGGACCGGTTCGACGATGCCATGATGTGCGCGGTGATGGAGGCCAAGCTGGGTATCCCTGCCGATAGCGATTCGACCAAGGTGCAGGCCACCGGGAGCGATGCCGCTACCCTGCCGCCCACGATCGCCGACCGGATCGACGCGCTGTGGGCCGAACGGGTCGCCCCGGCAACCGGCCACCCCGACTTCGCGTCGCTCAGCGCGGAACTCGACGCGCGATAGCGGTAGAGGTCAGAGCTTTTCGGCGATAAGGAATTCCGGGTCCTTCACGAGGCCCATGAAGCTGCCCATCACGCCCTGAACCACATCGCCCGGCATGTCTTCTCCGGTGAAGCCGTCGAGATCCGGGATATCGAACAGCTCGACATAGCGCACCGAAGGCTCGCCTTCGCCGAGCAGCAACCCGGTTACGCGATAGGTGTCGAAGCTCGCCACTCGGCGGAGCGAGCGCATCGCGGGCTGGTCCTTGGTGCGGACCCATTCCTCGAACGCCTCGCGAGTGACACCGACGGCGAGCTGGTAGGTGATGATGACTGCAGCCATAAGCGCCTCTTGGGTTGGGATCAGAACAGCAGGGTTTCGGGATCGGGCATCGGCTCTTGCTTCTGCGCCTTTACCAGCGACATGACGCTGCGGACGACGACCCAGATCGCGACCGCAAGCCAGGTCAGGATGCCGATCAGCACGAACATCAGGACGAAGCTGATGATCGATCCGATGAGGCCAATCCAGAAGGTCCGGATCAGGTAGGTGAAGTGGGATTGTTCCCATCCCTGCGCCTGGTCGCGCCAGACATAGGCAAGCACGATGCCGACGATCCCGGTGAAGCCCAGGACCAAGCTTGAAAGATAGCACAGGCTGATGATGGTCGGGTGGTTGAAGTCGAAACCGCCGCTGGCGGGCGGGCCGGAGCGCGGAGGCTGGGTCAGGTCGTCGGTCATGTCGTATCCCCTCGGTTGGACGCGGCGAAGTCTACGCGGCGAGGCGCAAAGAACAAGGGTCAATCGGTGCCCGCGGCGCACCAGTCGCGCTCAGGGTCACCCCAGCCGGTGGTGCGGGCAAGACCGCGCTCTTCCATCCATTCGCTCAGCCACTGATCGCGTCCGCCTTCCTCGCGCCGCAGGTTGCGCAGTTCGCGTCCATAGTCGTCGCGCGGTGGGTCGGCACCCCCGTCGGCCAAAAAGGGCCCGCGATTGAGCCAGTCCGCGAGCGCATCGCGTGCGACAATCGCGAGCTGGCGTTCGGCCGCACATTTCCCTTCCAGTTCGGGCGCATCGAAGCCAGCCAGGCGGATCCGGCGTTTGTCCAGCATCACCGTGTCGCCATCGATCACGCAGGCGCTTGAGACGCGTTCGGCGCAAAGGGTGAAGCGCCGGTCAACCGGCTCCCAGTCCGCAGTCGACGCGGGCAGGCGCATTACCCACCAGCTGGCCCCGAGCAGCAGCGCCAGCAGCAGCCAGATGCGCAGCGCGCGCCACCTTCTGCCCCATGCCATGCGGCGGTTCCATGCGGCGTCGAAACGGGGCGGTTTGACCATGCGCCCCTATCGCATCAGCAGGACAGGGCAGCAAAGCTGCTTCCCTCGCCAATCCCCAGCGGCTAGGGGCGCGGGGCTTACGGAGGTGCGAATGAGCGCGAGCGACGACACGGCGATGCTGGCCAAGGCGGAAGTGCTGATCGAGGCGCTGCCCTATTTCCAGCGCTATGCCGGACGCACCTTCGTGGTGAAGTATGGCGGCCACGCCATGGGCGACCCCGAAGCGGCGCGCGATTTCGCCGAGGATATCGTCCTGCTCAAGGCGGTCGGCATCAACCCGGTGGTGGTCCATGGCGGCGGACCGCAGATCGGCGCGATGCTCAAAAAACTGGGGGTCGAGAGCACCTTCGTCGACGGCCTCAGGGTGACCGACAAGGCGACCGCCGAGGTGGCTGAAATGGTCCTGTCGGGCGCGATCAACAAGGAACTGGTCGGCTGGATCGCCAAGGCCGGGGGCCCGAGCGGTCCCAAGGCGATCGGCATCTCGGGCAAGGATGGAGGGCTGGTCACTGCGCGCAAGGTCGAACGGACCAAGCGCGACCCGGACAGCAATATTGAGCAGGTGGTGGACCTTGGCTTCGTCGGTGAGCCGAGCCAGATCGACACCACGATCATCGACACCGTGGTAGCAGCCGGGATGATCCCGATCGTCGCCCCGATCGGCGCGGGCGAGGACGGGCATACCTACAATATCAACGCGGATACCATGGCGGGCGCGATTGCTGCCGCGCTCGGTGCCGCGCGGCTGTTCCTGTTGACCGATGTCACGGGAGTGCTCGACAGGCAGGGCAACTTGCTGACCGACCTCACGCCGGGTCAGATCGCCGCGCTTCGCGAAGATGGCACGATCAGCGGCGGGATGATCCCCAAACTAGAAACCTGCATCCATGCGGTCGAGGCCGGGTGCGATGCTGCGGTGGTGCTCGACGGGCGCGTGCCGCACGCGATGCTGCTCGAATTCTTCACCGCGCGCGGCGCAGGTACGCTCATCCGCGCCGGTTGAGCTCTGGTCGATAAGCGTATTGCCCGGTTGATACACCGTCCCCATCTTGGCTAAAACAGCCACAGCCCATTCTCCGAGGACATCATGGACGCCCTGATCGGAATTCTCTACATGCTGGCCAACACGCTCAGCATGATCGTCATCATCTGGTTCATCATCGGCCTGCTGTTCGCGTTCAATGTGGTGTCGCGCGACAACCAGTTCCTGTGGCAGGTTGAACGCTCGATCGCCGGATTGCTCGAACCTTTGCTGCGCCCGATCCGCCGGGTGATGCCCGATACCGGGGCGATCGACTTCTCGCCGATGGTGCTGATCCTGCTGATCAATGCCGTGTTGATCGTGCTCGGAAGCCTTTGACCCGATGAGCGCGGCGAGGATCGACGGCAAGGCTTTCGCAGCTTCACTGCGGGAGAAGATCGGGGCGCTGGCCGCCGCGTTCGAAGCGCAGGCAGGGCGAAAGGCCGGCCTGGCAGTGGTTCTGGTCGGCGAAGATCCGGCGAGCCAAGTTTATGTCGGCAGCAAGGGCAAGGCGACCGTCGCCGCCAGAATGAACAGTTTCGAACACCGCTTGCCAGCCGATACGGGCGAGGCCGAACTGCTGGCGCTGGTCGAGCAACTGAACCGGGACGATGCGGTGGACGGCATCCTCGTGCAGTTGCCGCTTCCGGCCGGACTCGACGAGCAAGCGATCATTTCGGCAATCTCTCCCGACAAGGATGTCGATGGCTTCCATGTCATCAACGCCGGGCGACTGTCGGTTGGCCAGACCGGTTTTGTGCCGTGCACCCCGCTCGGCTGCATGATGCTGCTGGCGGACCGGTTGGGTGACCTGTCGGGGCTCGAGGCGGTGGTCATCGGGCGCTCGAACATCGTTGGCAAGCCAATGGCGCAGTTGCTGCTCGACGCCAACGCCACGGTCACCATCGCGCACAGCCGGACGAAGGATTTGCCCGCCGTGGTGCGGCGCGCCGATATCGTGGTTGCCGCGGTCGGCCGCGCGGAGATGGTCAAGGCCGAATGGCTCAAGCCCGGCGCGACGGTGATCGACGTCGGGATCAATCGCCTGCCGCCGGCCGAAGGCGAAACGAAGGGCAGGCTCGTGGGCGATGTCGCTTTTGCGGATGCGAGCGAAGTCGCGGGCGCGATCACTCCGGTGCCCGGCGGGGTTGGCCCGATGACCATCGCCGTGCTCCTGCGCAACACGCTGGTCGCCGCCTATCGCAACGCCGGGCTGACGGTGCCGGACAGCCTCTAGCCGCCTGCAAGCCGAGAGGCTAAAGGGCAGTGATGTTTAGAGTTGCCGTTTCGCTCGTTTCCGTTGCCCTCCTCGCATCCTGTGCGTCCGGGCCGCCGCGTATTCCGCGTGCGGTGATCGACCGCGCTTTGGTCGGTGCACCGGGCGAAGCGCAGCCGGGCAAGATCGTTGCAGCCGAGATCGCCTTTTCGCAGGCCGCGCGCGACGAGGGGCAATGGACCGCGTTCCGCAAGTTCATGGCACCGGGGGCAGTGATCCACGGGGTCAACGGGCCGATCGACGCAGCGGCCTGGCTCGCTACGCAAAAGGACCCGCTGGCGGCGGTGCAATGGGCAGCCAGTTCGGTGTGGATGAGCTGCGACGGCAGGCTCGCGGTCAGCCGTGGCCGGTTCCGCGATCCCGAAGGGCTGGTCGGCACATTCGTTACCGTTTGGCAACGGCAGGATGACGGTGCCTATCGCTGGATCTACGACGCCGGGGCAGCGGATGATCCGCAGCCGGGCGCACAGGAAGTGGACGACGGAGCGGGGATCATCGTTTCGGCAGACGATATCATCCAGGGCTATGTCGCCGATTGCCCCAGCCCCGGAAGTCCGCTTCCGCTAGGACCCTTTTGGGTGATGGCGGACACCGCCCGCTACGCCAGCGAAGTATCGCCGGACAAGACGCTGAGATGGAGCTGGGAGCACGAGGCGGACGGGACCCGGCGGGTGGCGCTCGACTACCTCTCCGAAGGTAAATGGGAACGGGTGCCGGTGCAGACCTTCGCGCCACGGACTTCGGAATAGGCGCGGCCCAGGACCATGCTCGAACTCTTCATCTCCGCCTTCATCACTTTGTTCGTGGTGATCGACCCACCGGGATGCGCTCCGATCTATGCCGGGCTGACCAAGGGTGCGACGCCCGCACAGTCGCGCAGCATGGCGCTGCGTGCGTGCATGATCGCCTCGATCATCCTGGTGATCTTCGCTCTGTTCGGTCAGGACCTGCTAGCCGCACTGCACATCGAACTCGACAGTTTCCGCATCGCGGGCGGGCTGATGTTGTTCTTCATCGCTTTTGACATGGTGTTCGAAAAGCGCACCCAGCGCCGCGAGGAGCGCGCGGAGAAGGTCGCCGCCACTCCGGAGATTGAAGACGTTTCGGTCTTTCCGATGGCCATGCCGATGCTCGCCGGGCCGGGGGCAATTGCTGCGGTGATGCTATTGACCAACGAGGCGGAGGGGACCGACCAGACGCTGGTCGTGCTCGGCGCGCTGGCCGCAGTGATGGTGCTGACTGCTGTGGCGCTGATCGCCGCCGGCCCGCTGATCCGGCTGCTGGGCGACAAGGTCGAGGCGGTGATCACCCGCCTGCTTGGCGTCCTGCTTTCGGCCTTGGCGGCGCAATATGTGATCGACGGGCTGAAGGGCAGCTTCGGGCTCTGATCGCGGACATTATTGCAACGTAATGATCTCGTCGCCGCCGTCGCGGTGGGTGAAGAACTGCATCAGCTGGACCAGCAATTCGCAGCGTTCGCGCAGGTTGCGCGCTTCGAGCAGGGCCTGTTTGGCTGCCGGGTCGAACGGGGCGATCTGCGAGACGCCGTCGATCAGCGAGACATCATCGAGCCGCGCGACCGAGTCCCAGTCTACGCTGTAACCCTGCACATCGGCGAAGCGGCGGGCTTCGCGTTCGAAACTGGCGCGTTCGATGCTGGAGAGGACTTCCTCGTCGTTGTCCGCGATCAGCTCGGCCTCGACCTGGCGGAACGGGGTCGTCACGTCGAGCTCGCGCAGGATGCGAAAGCGGCTCTCGCCTTCGAGGATCAGGTTGTAGCGCCCGTCGTCGAGCGCCTCGAATTCGCCGATCTTTCCGACGCAGCCGATCTCGAACAGCGGCGCTCCTTCGGTCGGGCGTTGCGGTTGGATCATTCCAATCCGCCGGTCGCGGGCCAGCGCATCGCTCACCATCGCGCGGTAGCGCGGTTCGAAGATATGCAGCGGCAATTGCAATCCCGGGAACAGGATCGCGCCGGTCAGCGGGAAGATGGTGAGGCGTTGGGCCATGCTCAGCCGAACAGCACCCGCGACAGCCGGCGGCGGGTGGCGACGACCCATTCGTCCTCCAGCCCGATGGCTTCGAATATCTTCACCAACTTTGCACGAGCGGCACCATCGTTCCATTCGCGATCGGCCGCGATCATGGCGAGGAGGGTGTCGGCCGCCGTATCACGCTGACCCGATGCATAGGCCGCCTCGGCATAGGCCATACCGGCCTCCATATCGGCCGGATCGGCTTCGGCGGCGGCCTTGAGTGCCTGCAACTCGCTGTCATCGACCTGGGTTCCGGCCAGCTCGAGAGCGGTTTTAGCCTGCGCGATCAACGGAGCGCCAGCGACCTGAGGATCGGCCAGTGCGGCATCGAGCACCTGCTTCGCTTCCTCGACCTTGCCCATCGCAAGGAACGCGCGGATTAGCCCCGCCTGCGCGGCGGCGTTGTCGGGCGCAAGGTCGATCACCTGCGCGTAAATGCCCGCCGCGCGCTCGGCATCGCCAGCGGCCAGCACCTCGTCCGCCATGGCGACGAATTGCGAGACATCCTGCTGCGGCTCGCCGCCTGCCGCGCCCGGCTCAACCGGCAATTGCGCAAGCAATTGGTCGAGGGTCTGCTTCAGTTGCGATTCGCTGCGCGCGCTGGTCAGGTCCGCCACCGGCTGGCCCTGGAACATGGCATAGACCGTCGGGATCGAGCGGACCTGGAACTGGCCCGCGATGAATTGTTCCTCGTCGACATTGACCTTGGCCAGCACCACGCCCTTGTCGGCATATTCGGCGGCGACCTTTTCCAGCACCGGGGTCAGCGCCTTGCACGGGCCGCACCATTCGGCCCAGAAATCGAGGATGACGAGCTTGCTCATCGACGGTTCGACCACATCCTTGCGGAACCGGTCGACCGCTTTCTGTTCGTCGAGATTGAGGCCCATGCTTGCCAAGATCGTGTCCCCTGCGGAAGTATTCGCCGTGAATCGGAAGTGCCCAATGTGGGCCTTTCGCGGGCAATGTGAAGGGGCAATCGGCGGGGCGCGGAAGGCTGCGATTTTCCGCTTGATGCCTGGCACAAGCGTTGCTAGTTGCGCGCCTCCCCACCGGGATCGACGATTCCGGTAGAGCGTCAGTGAGCGGGCGTAGCTCAGGGGTAGAGCATCACCTTGCCAAGGTGAGGGTCGGGCGTTCGAATCGCCTCGCCCGCTCCATTTTCCGATAATCCGATGGTGGCTGCGTGATGCAGATCCGGCCTCTGTTGGGGTCGCAGTCGCATGGACCCCGTGTTGCGCCATTCACCGGCCTTCTGATGCGTTTCATCGAATTACCCTCTTGCCTTGCAGCGCATGTCGGCTAGGGCGCACGTAATGTTGTAACATCATGAGAGTCCGATGAACCGCTCCAGCAAATTCTCCGTCAACCGTTCGCTGCTCGTTCTCCCGCTCGTGTCGCTCGCTCTGGTCCAGCCGGTCCAAGCGCAGGACACCGCCCAACAGGCAGACGCTGAATCCGAGAAGACGTCCGATGACTTCCATGATCGCCGCTACGACCGCTTCGGCGAACTGATCGTCACCGCCATCGGCGTCACCCAGCTCGACGTATTGGCGGGGACCTCGGTGGTCGAGGGGATCGAACTCCAGCGCAGCCTCGAATCGCAAATTGGCGAGGTGCTGGTTGATTTGCCCGGCGTGTCGGCGAGCAGCTTTTCGCCCGGTGCCTCGCGCCCGGTGCTGCGCGGGTTCCAGGGGGAGCGCGTCCGCGTGCTGGTCGACGGGATCGGCTCGATCGACGTATCCAACACCTCGGTCGACCATGCGACCTCGATCGACCCGCTGACGGCGGAAAGCATCGAGGTGCTGCGCGGCCCCGCCGTGCTGCTCTATGGCAGCCAGGCGATCGGCGGCGCGGTCAATGTGATCGACAAGCGCATCCCGCAACGCATGCTGCGCGAACCCTTCCACATCGATGCGACCGTTTCGGCGGACACCGCCTACGATCTGCGCGAAGCAGGCGCGTCGCTCGACATTCCGGCCGGTTCCGGCTTCGTGTTCCACATCGACGGCAGCTACCGCGACACCGACGATGTCGAGATTCCCGGCTTCGTCGTCTCGCCGCTACTGCGCGCGGACCTGCTGGCCGTTGCGGACGAGGAAGAGGAAGAAGGCGAGTTCGAGGAGGCCGACGAACTGCGTGAGGCCGCGAACCGGCGCGGTGTCCTGCCGAGCAGCGACACAAGGACCTGGACCGGCAACGCCGGCTTCGCGTTCTTCGAAGGCGACAGCAACCTCGGCGCGTCCTTCGGCATTTACGATACGCGTTATGGCGTGCCGAGCAGGCCGGGCGCGGGGCATCACCACGGCGAAGAGGGCGAGGAAGGCGAAGCGGAGGAAGAGGGCGAAGAAACCGTCTCGATCGACCTGCGCCAGTACCGCGCCGACATGCGCGGCGTGCTCGCGCTGGGCGACGGTTTCTTCAAGTCGCTCAACACCCGTGTGGGTTACAGCGACTACACCCACACCGAGTTCGAAGGCGCCGAGGTCGGCACAGTGTTCGACGTCCAAGGCCTCGAAGCGCGCGCGGTGCTCGAACAGAATGCGCGGGGGCCGTGGTACGGCTCGATCGGCACGCAGTATTACTTCCGCGACTTCGATGCCTTCGGCGCGGAGGCCTATGTGCCGAAGAACCGGACCGACCAGTTCGCGCTGTTCGCATTGCAGGAATTCGATCTCGGGCTGGTCGAACTCGAAGCGGCCGGACGGTGGGAGACGACCGATGTCGAATCGCTCGCGGTCGGGTTCGAGCGCAGCTTCGACACTTTCTCGGGCGCGCTGGGCATCGCCCACGAAACCGATGGCGGCCTGCGCTTCGGCGTCAACGCCAGCCGGGCCGAGCGGGCCCCCAGCGCGGAAGAACTGCTGTCCAACGGCCCGCATATCGCGACCCAGGCGTTCGAGATCGGCGATCCGAATTTGCGCACCGAGCGCGCACTAGGGCTAGAGGCCTTCGTTCGCGGGAAGCTCGGCCCGGCCAATATAAGCCTCGCGGTCTATCGCAACTGGTTCGACAACTACGTCTATCTCGACGCGACCGGCGAAGAGGAAGACGATCTTCCGGTCTTCACCTATCTCCAGTCCGATGCCGACTGGTTCGGGGTCGAGGCGCAGGTCTACTACACATTGTTCGACAGCAGCGACCTGACCGTCGCTGCCGACCTGCGCGGCGATTACATCCGCGCCGAACTCGCCGACGGGACCCCGATCCCGCGTATCCCGCCGCTGAGCCTGCTCGGCGCGCTCGAAGCGCAGACCTCGCGCTTCGACGGGCGGATCGAGGTGAAGTATACCGACGGGCAGGACCGCGTGGCCGCGTTCGAAACCCCGAGCGACAGCTTCACCTTCGTCAACGCCTCGCTTGCATGGAAGCCGTTGCTCGGCAACGACAACGTCACCGTGCTGGCGCAGGTCGACAACATCTTCGATACCGAAGGCCGCCGCCACGCGAGCTTCACCAAGGACTACGTCCCGCTCGCAGGCCGCAACTTCAAGCTGAGCGTGCGGACGAGCTTCTAGGTCCTAACCCTAGTCCTCGACGCCGAAGGTCAGCTCGGCGTTGGCCTCGAGCCGTTCGACCAGCGCTTCGCCGAGGAACGAGCCGGGTGTGCCGACGCCGCCCGGCTCCTTGCAGGACAGCAGCGCGATTCCCGTCTGGGCCAGCATCCGGCTGGTCGAGCCGTAGCCGGGATCGTACTTGCCCTTCACGCCGTAGCGGATCGTCGCACCGTCGGGCATTTCGCCGATGAACAGCACGTCGTAGAAGCCGTTGTCGCGCTCTTCCTTGGTCGGGCCTTCGCCCGGCTTGGGGGGCTTCGCGCCGAACGGGTTCTTGAGCATTTCGGCGACCGCATTGGCCGCAGCCTTGCCCGCTTCGCCCGGGCTGGTGAGCATCATCTCGTCGTATTTGAAATCCTCGCCATAGGGGAAGCCGCGCAGGAAATTGGTCCGGTGGACGTTCTTGGTGTTGATCGTCGCCATGATGAAAGGCGCGGCCCATTTGCCGGTCGCCTCGTCATATTCAGGCACCAGGCCCATCGGCTGGCTCGGCCCGTCGAAGCCGGGCGTCAGGCCGAAGGGGCTGGAGAGGATCGGGATCAGCTTGGGGTTTTTCGCCACCGCCTTCATCGTCGCGGTCAGGCTGGCGGCGGTCCCGCCGGAAAAGGTGCCCTGCATCCCGCGCACCCGGCCCTTCACGCGCGGCGCGGGCTGACCGAACTTGGCCGCGGCCTCCTTCTGCAGCATGAAAACGCCGAGATCGAACGGGATCGAATCGAACCCGCTCGAAAAGCAGATATGCGCGCCCGAGGCCTTGGCACTTTCGTGGTGCTGGTCGATCTTCTCGCGCATCCAGCCCGGTTCGCCGCACAGATCGGCATAGTCGGTGCCGGTGGCGACACAGGCCTCGACCAGCGCATCGCCATAGAGCTGGTAGGGGCCGACCGTGGTCAGCACCACGCGGGTGCGGTTGCACATCGCGGTGAGGCTGCCCGGATCGTCCGCATCGGCGACCACCAGCGGCGTGTCCTGCGGGGCGCCGATTGCGTCGCGCACTTCTTCCAGCTTGGCGAGACTGCGTCCGGCCATCGCCCATTTCGGCGCGTCCGCACGGCCCACGTAATGGTGCGCCAGATACTCCGCGACCAGCCGACCGGTGTAGCCGGTTGCACCATAGACGATGATATCGAATTCGCGGTCAGCCATACTCTTCCTCCGTCATCCCAGCGAACGCTGGGATCGCTATCAACCCTTGTCGAACATTTCTGCGAGCGATGCCAGCGTTCGCTGGCATGACGGACCAATGAGGATCAAAACCCGAACTGCCGGCTTGCCAGGTCGTACATGATTTCTTCCGAGCCGCCACCGATCGCCATCACCCGCACCTCGCGGTAGATCCGCTCGACCCTTCCGCCGCGCACGAAGCTTGCGCCGCCCAGGATCTGGCACGCCTCGCGCGCGCAATATTCCATCGTCTGGGTCGCCTGCACCTTGAGCAGCGCGAAATCGCCCGGGAAGGCGCAGCCGGTCTTTACGGTCCATGCGGCGCGGTCGATCATCGCCTGCGTTGCATGGATCATCTGCAGCATCCGCGCGAGCTTGTGGCGGATCGCCTGGCGGGTGACGAGCGGCTTGCCGAAGGTCTCGCGCTGACGCGCCCAGTCGAGCGCATCTTCGTAGCACAGCCGCGCATAGGCTGCCGCCTGCTGCGCCATGCCCAGTCGCTCGCCGTTGAAATTGCGCATGATCGCGCCGAAGCCGGCGTTCTCCGGCCCGATCAGGTTTTCCGCCGGAACTTCCACATCGTCGAAATGGATCGTCGCGGTATCGGACGCGAGCCAGCCCATCTTGTCGAGCCTTGTCCGGCTCACGCCCGCTCGTTCGGTCTCGACCAGCAGCAGCGAGACGCCCCCGATTCCGGCGCCCCCTGTGCGCACCGCCAGCGTGATGTAGTCGGCACGCATCCCCGAAGTGATCAGCGTCTTGGCACCATTGACGAAGTAGCTGCTCCCGCGCCGCTCGGCCCGGGTCCTCAGATTGGCGACGTCCGAACCGCCGCCGGGTTCGGTGATGCCGAGGCAGATGACCTTCTCGCCCGCGAGCACTTGCGGCGCGATCCGCCGCTTCAGCTCCTCGCTGCCGGTGGCAAGGATCGGCGGCAGGCCGATACCATGCGTCTGGAGCGAGGCGGGGATTCCGCCCGCGCCGGGGCGGCACAATTCCTCCGACTGGACCAGCGAATGGAAGATATCGAACCCGCCATCGTGGCCGATCGTCCCGCTGCCGCCGTATTCCTGCGGATAGCCGAGCCCGAGCACGCCTGCTGCCGCCGCCTTGCGGTGCAGCTCGCGCGGAAGCTCGCCTGCCGCCTCCCATTCCGCCACATGCGGCATGATCTCGCGGGTGACGAAGGCGCGCACGCTGTCGCACACTGCCTCGTGGCTGTCGTCGTAATGCGGCGAACGGGCGCGCCACTGGTCGAACAGGGGGGCGGTCATGCGATGAGGTCTCCTCGCGCGATGCGCGGCAAAACGCCCGACTGACTGGAAATCGCGAGCAGGCGGCCGTCTTCGGCGAAGTGCCGCGCCGAGCCATGGACCACGCCGCGATCGAAGGCGGCGAGCTCGGTGACCGAGAGCATCCAGCCCGGCTCCGCGCCTTGCACGAAACGGAGCGTGGCATCGAGGCTCGAGCCCCCGCGCGATCGGGGGTGGGCGCCGAGGAAGAAGTCGGAAATGATCGCGATCCAGCCGGCATCGAGCGCGAAGCCGGCGCGTGACCGGGTCCAGATGGCATGGATGCCGCGACTGTTGTCTTCCAGCGCGACGCGGTATTCGATCTGGTCGGTCAGATTGCCCTGCGCACCATAGTCGAGTTCGACCGGGGTGCTCGCCTCGGGGCCGGGCAGTTCGGGCATCTGCGCGAAGAGCTGCTGCTCTGCCGGTTCGCGCGCGCCGAGCGCGGCGCTGACCCGGTGCGTCGGACGGCCGTTGACCGAAAGCTCGCCGGCATATTGCGCCACCGCCTGCCCGCCGCCGCATGCCTCGCACGCCACCACCAGTTCTTCGGCATGCTGCGTCGGGCTGAGGAACTGGATGTTGGCCCACAGCAGCGGCAGTTCGCTGTCGAGCTGCATCGCGTCGATCGCCGCAGCCAGCGCCACTCCGCCCATCACATGCGGCGCGCCCTCGTGCCCTGCAGTGGCGGGCAAGGTTACGGGCAGAATATACTCGCTCTGCCGGTTGCCGGGCACCACGCGCCAGAAGGGATAGCCCGCGACGCTCACCCGCCTGCCGTCACAGCCTTGGCAGCGTGACGCCGCGCTGGCCCATATATTTGCCCGCGCGATCTTTGTAGCTCGTCTCGCAGCGCTCGTTGCCTTGCAGGAACAGGAACTGGCAGGCCCCTTCGTTGGCATAGATCTTCGCCGGCAGCGGGGTGGTGTTGGAAAATTCCAGCGTCACATGCCCTTCCCAGCCCGGTTCCAGCGGCGTCACGTTCACGATGATCCCGCAGCGGGCATAGGTGCTCTTGCCGAGGCAGATCACCAGCACATCCTCCGGCACGCGGAAATACTCCACCGTCCGGGCGAGCGCGAAGCTGTTGGGCGGGATGATGCAGACCTCGGTCTCGCGGTCGACGAAACTTTTGGGGTCGAACTGCTTCGGGTCGACCACGCTCGAATCGACATTGGTGAAGATCTTGAACTCGGGCGCAACCCGCGCGTCGTAGCCGTAGCTCGACAGGCCGTAGCTGATCACCCCCTCGCGCCGCTGCGCCTCGACGAAGGGCTCGATCATGCCGTGTTCGAGCGCCTGCGTGCGGATCCACTTGTCGGAAAGAATCGCCATGAGACGGTGATTCCCGATGGCCGAAGGAGGAGCAAGCGCTGCGCAGCGCTTGTCCCCGTCAATGCGCGATCATTTGAGACTTGGGTTCAGGCCCTTTACATGGTCGAGCCATCTTTTCGGCTTGCGCAGCATGTCCTTCGGATAGCTCACCTTGAGCCCGACGATCTGCGCCATCGCGCCGACGAAATGGATGCAGTTGCGCTTGTCGAGGTCGTAATACTTCCCCGGCGCATTGCGCCATGCGCTCACCTCGTCGCGGATCTTCCAGTATTGCGCGTCGCTCAGCTTCACCGTGAAGTGCCGCTTGGTCTGTTTGATGTAGTCCGCCTTTTCGACCATGATATCGTGCGCGACCGGGCCTTGCAGGATCGCGGGGGTGACTTCCTTGGCAGTGAAGCCGTAGTTCTCGTTCACCGCCTTGCCGTTCCTGTCGAGCGTGCCCTTCATCACGATGAAAGCGTGCGGATAGCGCCCGCTGAACAGCCCGCCACCATAGCTGTGGAAGCTGAGCTCGACCGCCGCCGACGCGGGGAGCGACCACAGCGCGGCAAACAGGGCAAGGAGGAGCGCGACCGGTCTGTGCATCCGCGCTCCCTAGCCCGATCCGCGCCTAGCTCGCAAGCAGGCTGGCGTTCCCGCCTGCGGCGGTGGTGTCGATGCTCACCACCCGCTCGCTGGCAAAGCGCGCGACATAATGCGGTCCGCCCGCCTTCGGCCCAGTGCCCGACAGGCCGTCGCCGCCGAACGGCTGGCTCTCGACCACCGCGCCGATCTGGTTGCGGTTGACGTAGAAATTGCCCACCCGCGCCTTCGCCTCGACCAGCTCGCGCACCGCATCGATCCGGCTGTGAAGGCCCAGCGTCAGGCCGTACCCGGTGGCATTGATATCGTCGACCACGCGCTCCAACTGGTCCGCCTTGAACCGCGCGACATGCAGGACCGGACCGAAATTCTCGCGCTTGAGGTCAAGGATCGAATCGAGCTCGATGATCGTCGGCGCGACGAAGCATCCGGCACCCGTCCCCTTGGGCAGCTTGCGCTGCCACACAGTGCGTCCGTTCTTCTTGCGGCGTGCGACATGGCGGTCGAGCGCGGCCTTGGCGTCGGGGTCGATCACCGGGCCGACATCGGTGGTGAGCTCCGCCGGGTCGCCGATCTCGAGCACTTCGAATGCGCCGCGGATCATCGCCAGCATCTCGTCCGCCACATCGTCCTGCAGATAGAGCATACGGAGCGCCGAGCAGCGTTGCCCTGCGCTCTGGAACGCGGAGGAGACCACGTCGCGCGTAACCTGCTCGGGCAGGGCCGAGCTGTCGACGATCATCGCGTTCTGCCCGCCGGTTTCGGCGATGAAGGTGGCGATCGGCCCTTCGCGCGATGCGAGGCTGCGGTTGATCGCCTGCGCCGTCTCGGTCGATCCGGTGAAGGCGACCCCGGCAATGCGCGGGTCCGAAGTGATCATCTGGCCGACGTCGCCCGCGCCCGGCAGCAGCTGGAACACCGCCTCGGGAATGCCCGCCTCGTGGCACAGTTTGACCGCCAAGGCGGCGATCAGCGGGGTCTGCTCGGCGGGCTTGGCGACCACAGTGTTGCCCGCTGCGAGCGCGGCCGCAGCGGGGCCGATGAAAATCGCCAGCGGGAAATTCCACGGGCTGATCGTCGCGAACACGCCGCGCCCGGCCAGGCTCAACCGGTTTTCCTCGCCGGTCGGCCCGGGCAGCATCAGCGGGGCAGAGAACAGCCGCCGCGCCTCGGCTGCGTAGTAGCGGAGGAAGTCGACCGCCTCGCGCAGTTCGAGCACCGCGTCGAGCAGCGTCTTGCCCGCTTCGCGCCGGCACAGGCTGAGGAATTCGTCGGTGTGCTCCTCGAACAGGTCGGCGGCGGCTTCGAGCAGCAGCGCGCGCTTCTCACCGCCCAGCCGGTTCCAGCCCGGCTGGATCAGCAGTGCCTGGCCAATGGCGGCCTCGACTTCTTCCGGCGTGCAATCGCGCCGCGTGCCGACCTCGGCGGAAAGGTCCTGCGGCTGGGTGATCGGCGCGGTCTCGCCTTCGGCATCCGAGCGGAAGGTCGGCTCGGCATGCCAGTGCTTGCTCTCAAGCGCGGCAAGCCGCTCGAGCAGCTGCTCGCGCACCAGCGGGTCGGCGAGATCGATCCCCGCGCTGTTGGTGCGACCTGGGAAGATGGCATGCGGCAGCGGGATGTTCGGATTGCGCTTCGGCTCGAGCGCTGCCAGTTCCGCCACCGGGTCGCCCGCCAGTTCGCTCGCGGGCACATCGGCATCGGCCATCCGGTTGACGAAGGAACTGTTCGCCCCGTTCTCCAGCAGGCGGCGCACGAGATAGGCGAGCAGGTCCTTGTGGTTGCCGACCGGCGCATAGATGCGCACCGGCGTGCGGTCGTTGCGTTCGAGTTCGGCGAGCGCGGAGTAGATATCCTCCCCCATGCCGTGCAACCGCTGGAACTCGAACGGGCCTTCGTAATTGCGCGCAGCGACCAGCGTCTTGATCGCCGCGACGGTGTAGGCGTTGTGCGTCGCGAAGGCGGGATAGATCGTATCGGGCGCCTCGAGCAGCCGCGAGGCGCAGGCGAGGTAGGACACATCGGTCGCCACCTTGCGGGTGAAGACGGGATAGTCCTTGAACCCGCCGACCTGGCTCAGCTTGATCTCGGTGTCCCAATAGGCACCCTTGACCAGCCGCACCATCAGCCGCCGGTTATGGCGGCGGGCGAGCTTGACCGTCCATTCGCACATCGGCACCGCACGCTTCTGATAGGCCTGGATTGCGAGGCCGAACCCGCCCCAACCATTGGCAAACAGCTCATCGTCGGCCGCGAGTGCTTCGATCACGTCCATCGAAACCTCGAGCCGCTCGGCTTCCTCGGCATCGATGGTGAAATGGAAATCGGCGTCGCGCGCCTTGATCGCGAGGTCCTTCAGCACCGGCACCAGATGCGCAACAGCCGCGTCGCGGTGGTAGAAATCGTACTTGGGATAAAGCGCCGAGAGCTTGACCGAGATGCCGGGCGAGCGGGCGACACCGCCATCCGCCGCCTTCGCCACGCTGGCGATCGCCCGCTCGTAGGCAAGGCGGTAGCGTTCGGCATCGTGCATCGTCATCGCCGCTTCGCCGAGCATGTCGAAGCTGTGGGTCAGCCCTTCCTTGCGTTCCGGCTTCGCGCGCTTCAGCGCCTCGTCGATCGTGCGGCCGAAGACGAACTGCCCGCCGAGGATCTTCATCGCCTGCAGCGTCGCCTTGCGGATAACCGGCTCGCCCAGCCGGTTCATCGCGCTGCGCAAGGTGCGGCCCATACCGCGTTGGTGGTCCTCCGGGCGTTCGAGCACTTCGCCCGTCAACATGAGCGAGAAAGTCGCCGCATTGACGAAGCTGGAAGAACTCTCGCCCAGATGCTCGCCCCAGTCGATATCGCCCAGCTTGTCGCGGATCAGCGCATCGGCGGTGGCTGCATCGGGCACGCGCAGCAGCGCCTCGGCGATGCACATCAGCGCGATGCCTTCTTCGGTGTCGAGCCCGAACTGGTGGAGAAAGGCATCGATTCCGGTCGCCTTGCGCCGGCGCGCGCGAGTGACCAGCGCCTCGGCCAGCGGCGCGGTGTCGCCATGCAATTGCGCGACGGCCGATGCCTGCCGAAGGCGTTCTTCGATACATGCGCCCTCTTCCTGGCGGTAGGCGAGGCGCAGCGCGGTACGGTCGAGCGGGGAAAGTGCGGTCAAGGGGGGACTCATCCGGTTTCTTGTGTAACGATTGCGCGCCTTGGACTTCTCTCCGGTTGCGTTCAAGGGGTTGCGTGGCCCATGGGGAGGCCAGCACGGACAAGGGAGAATGGCAGTGGCGGGGCGCTATTTCGACGAGTGGCAGGTGGGCGACCGGATCGAACACGAAATCCGCCGCACGGTGACCGAGGCGGACAATCTGTTCTTCACCGTGATGACCCACAACCCGCAGCCGCTGCACCTCGATGTCGAGGCGGCGAAGGCGAGCGAATTCGGCCAGATCCTCGTCAACGGCACCTTCACTTTCGCGCTGATGGTCGGGCTGTCGGTCGGCGACACGACGCTCGGCACGCTGGTCGCGAACCTGGGTTACGACAAGCTGGTTATGCCCAAGCCGGTGTTTATCGGGGATACTCTGCGCGCGACGAGCGAGGTCGCTTCGCTCAGGCCATCGAAGTCGCGCCCGGGGGCGGGCGTGGTGACGTTTCTGCACGAAGCGATCAATCAGCGCGATGAAGTCGTGTGCCGCTGCGAACGCTCTGCCTTGGTCAAGGGCAGCGGCGCTTGACGGACGGGACATATCGGTCAAGTTTGCGCTGACAGACCGCGCAAGATCGCGGCAGGGGAGGGCTAGATGAAAAGGATTCTCGGGATCGGGCTGCTGGTGCTGGCCGTTGCAGCAGGCGGCTGGTGGTTGTTCCTGCGCGACGATCCCGAAGGCGTTGCGGCGAAGCTCGCCGAGGCGGAAGCGGCGGTGCCGCTGACCGACTATCCCGAGCGGGTCTATTGGGGCGACACCCACCTCCACACGAGCATCTCATTCGATGCCTATGGCTTCGGCAACCGGCTGGGGGCGGAAGACGCGCTGCGTTTCGCGATGGGCGAGGAAGTGACCTCGACCACCGGGATCAAGGCGAAGCTCGCGCGGCCGCTCGATTTCCTCGTCATCTCCGACCATTCGGACGGGATGGGCGCGCTCCAGAGGCTCGCCGAGGCACCCCGACTGCTGCTGAGCGACCCGACGATGCAGAAGTGGCACGACATGCTCAACGAAAGCCCGCAGCAATCGCTGAGGGCCACTTCGGAAATCATCGCGGCGGCGGCGGCGGGTACCTTGCCCGACCAGATGCTCAATTCCGACAGCGACGGGCCGACGCGCGATCTGTGGACCGAGCATCTCGCGATCATCGACCGCTACGACCGGCCTGGCACCTTCACCGCGCTCGCTGGGTTCGAATACTCGCTTCTGCCCGAAGGCAACAATCTCCACCGCGTGGTGATGTTCCGCGATGGCTACGACCGCACTACGCAGGTGCTTCCTTTTCCAAGTCTGGAAACGAAGGTCGAGGATCTGTGGGCCTATATGGAAGGCTACGAGAAGAAGACCGGCGGGCAGGTGCTGGCGATGCCGCACAATTCGAACGTCTCCAACGGGCTGATGTTCGAGACGACCATGTCCGACGGCAGCCCGATGACCGCCGAATACGCCCGCCGCCGCGCGCGGCACGAGCCGGTGGTCGAAGCGACCCAGATCAAGGGCGACAGCGAGGCGCATCCCTTCCTTTCGCCCAACGACGAATTCGCCGGTTTCGGCAAGTCGGGCTGGTCGATCGGCAATCTCGACGCTTCGCATCCGGCGACCGACGCGATGCAGGGCGGCAATTACATCCGCGAGGCGCTGAAGCGCGGGCTCTCGCTTGAACAACAGCTCGGCGTGAACCCCTACGCCTTCGGGCTGATCGGTTCGACCGACAGTCACACCTCGCTCGCCACTGGCGACGAGGACAATTTCTTCGGCAAGCATACGGGCAACGAGCCGAGCGCGAAGGATCGCGCCAATGCGCCGCAGAACCTCGGCACGCGGCAAGGGCGGTTCGGGTGGAACTACCTCGCCGGCGGCTATGCTGCGGCATGGGCGCGGGGCAACACAAGGGCGGAAATCTTCGACGCGTTCAAGCGGCGCGAGGTCTATGCCACCACCGGCCCGCGAATGGTGGTGCGGGTGTTCGGCGGCTTCGGTTTCACGCCCGACATGTTCGAGGGTGACTGGGTCAAGGCCGGCTATTCGCGCGGCGTGCCGATGGGCGGCAACCTGGCCGACGAGGGCAAGGCGCCGAGCTTCCTCATCTCCGCATTGAAGGACCCCGACGGGGCGCATCTCGACCGGGTGCAGGTGGTCAAGGGCTGGGTCAATCCCGACGGCACGACCGGCGAGAAGGTCTATGACGTGGTGTGGTCAGACATGGACAAGCGCGCGATGGCGGGCGGCAAGGTCCCGCTGGTGGGGGACACGGTCGACCGCGCCAAGGCGACCTACACCAACACCATCGGCGCACCCGAACTTCGCAGCGTTTGGACCGACCCGGACTACCGCGCGGGCCAGAGCGCGTTCTACTACGTCCGCGTACTCGAAATCCCGACGCCGCGCTGGACGCTGTTCGATGCGGTGCGGTTCGGGATCAAGCTGAGCGCGGACGCGTTGGCCGACGGGGTGGCGCAGGAGCGCGCCTATACCTCGCCGATCTGGCTCGGTCCGGCGAAGGCGCCAAAGCCCGCCACGCAAGGATGACGCTGCCCGGCTGGACGAAGGAGCCGCTGGTCCATTTCCTAGCAGCGGGCGGGCTGCTGTTCGCGCTGTTCGCATGGATCGGCGAACCGGTCGATCCGGCGAGCCGCAGCATCGTGGTGGGGAAGGAAGAACAGGCGCGCATCGCGCTGCAGTGGGAGCTGACCAATGGTCGCCCGCCGACTGACGCCGAACTCGCCGCGCAGATCGACCGCTTCGTGCGTGACGAGGTGCTCTATCGCGAAGCGCTGCGGATGGGGCTCGATCGCGACGATGCGGTGGTGCGCCAGCGGATGGCATCGAAGATGGATTACCTTGCGGCCAGTGCGGCGGAGACTGCCAAGCCAGACGACAGCGTGCTGCAGGACTGGCTGGAGCGGCACCCGACGCGCTTCACCGACGATGCGCGGTTCGGTTTCGAACAGCTCTACTTTGCCGAGCGGGGGACGGCCGAGGCTGCGCTGGCAGCAGGCGGCCAGATCCGAGGCGAGGCGATCTCGCTTCCTGTCGAGGAACGCAATGCGCCGCGCAGCGAAGTCTCGGCGCGGTTCGGGGAGGAGTTTGTGGCGGCGCTCGATCGGCTCGAGCCGGGGCCAAAATGGCAGGGACCGGTCCAGTCGGGCTTCGGCTGGCACCTTGTCCGGCTGACGGAGAAGCGGGCCGGCGAAGTCCCGCCGCTGGCCGAAGTGCGACAGCAGGTCGAGAACGACTGGCGCAGCGCCACAGCCGAAGCGCGGCGCGAGGAGGGCTACCGCATCCTCCGCGATGGCTACGACGTGCAGATCGAAAAGTGAGGCTGCTGCTGGCGCTGCTGCTGGCGGTGTTCGCCGCCGGAACCGTGCGGGCCGACGATTTGCGCCCCGGCTACATGGAATGGACCGAGACCGCGCCGGGCGAATGGCAGGTCGCATGGAAGCAACCGCTCACCCAGCGCCCGACGGGCGAGCCGCCACAACCCATCCTGCCCGACGGCTGCCACTTCACCGCCCCGCCCGCGACCGGCACCGCCTCGGCAGCGGTCACCGGGCAGGCACAGGTTCGCTGCGATGGCATGCTCGCGGGGCGCGCGATCGGAATGGAGGGCATGCTCGGCCAGGCCGACATGCTGGTGCGGATCGCACCGCGCGACAGCCCGGTCGACACCCTGCGTCTGACTGCGGCAGAGCCGGTTGTCCGCGTGCCCGTCGAACCGGCGAGCGGCAATGTCTGGCGGACCTATATCGGCATCGGGATCGAGCACATCGTGTTCGGCTGGGATCACCTGCTGTTCGTGATCGCGCTGGTGCTGCTGGTACAAGGCTGGAAGCGGGTGGCGGTGGCCGCGACCGCCTTCACCCTCGCCCACTCGGTCACGCTGGCAGGGGCGACGCTCGGCTTCGTCGGCCTGCCGGGGCGCCCGGTCGAGGCGGTGATCGCGCTGTCGATCGTGTTTCTCGCCTACGAGGTGATCCGCGCGCAGCGCGGCGAGCCGGGCCTGACGCAGCGCGTGCCATGGGTCGTCGCCTTCCTGTTCGGGCTGATCCACGGCTTCGGCTTTGCCGGAGCGCTGGGCGAGATCGGCCTGCCCGAAGGCGACATCGCGGCGGCGCTGTTGGCGTTCAATATCGGTGTCGAGGCAGGGCAGCTGCTGGTAATCGCGCTGGTGCTGGCGGTGCTGGCCGCCTTGCGCCGGCTGGCCTTGCCCGCGCTTGCCCCGGCGATCCGCGTGGCCAGCTACGCTATCGGCATCACCGGTAGCTTCTGGCTGTTCGAACGCGTGCTCGGCTAGAGCGCGAGGTCACTCCCGCCGAGCGCTTGCCACAATAGCACCCGTGCCCGGCTCGCGCGGCCGCGCGCGGCGGCGACCCGCTCCCCGCTCGCATCGGCGGCGCGGCGCGCGTCGAGCACGGTGCGGAAATCGCTCAGCCCTGCGCGGAAGCGCGTGTCGGCGAGGTTGGCCGCGCGCTGGCTGCTGGCGTATTCGGCGCTCGCTGCAGCGAGTTCGGCATCGGCAGCGGTGACCAGGCCATAGGCCGTCTCGGCATCGCCGAGCGCCTGGAACACCGATCCGCGATAGGCCTCGAAGGCGGCGCGCTTGTTTGCCGCAGCGCCGTCGATCTCGGCCTCGATCCGCCCGAAATCGAGGATCGGCGCGAGCAGCCCGCCTGCGAGCGAGCCGACCACCGAATCCCCGCTGAACAGGCTGCCGAGGTCGAAGGCGAGCAGGCCGAGCGAGGCGGAGAGATTGAACTGCGGGAAGCGTCGTGCAGCGGTGGCGTAGAGATCCGCATCGCTTGCCGCGAGCCGCGCGGCGCTCGCCTGAACGTCGGGGCGATTGACGAGCAGCTGCGAAGGCAGGCTGGCGGGAGCTGCGGGTTGCGCGGGTTCGGGCGCGGGCTGGGCGAGAAGTTCGCGCACCTTGCCGGTCGGTTGCGCGGTCAGCGTGACGAGCCGCCCGACCAGCCGGGCGCGTTCGCTTTCGAGCGCTTCGAGCCGGGTGCGGCTGGCCGCTGCAGCGCTTTCGGCGCGCACCCGGTCGAAGCCCGGCGCGATTCCCGCACGTTCGCGGCTGCCTGCGAGTTGCGCAAGACGTTCTGCGGCACCGAGATCGCTTTCCAGCGCCCGCTGGCGCGCCTCCAGCGTACGCCAGTCGATCACCGAACCGGCAATCTCGGACAGCAGGCCGAGCCGCACCGCCGCCGCGTCGGCCCCCGCCGCATCGACTCGCGCGAGCGCGGCGCGTTCCTGCGCCCGCAGCCGTCCGAACAGGTCGAGATCCCACCCGGCGGTAAGGTTGGCGCTGTAGCTCACCCGCTCGGTGTCGAACGCGATGCCCTGGGGCAGTCCGCTGCCGAACTGCGCGGGATTGGTTCGCTGCCCGGTCACCGATGCAGAGCCATTTACCGATGGCAACCGTTCCGCACCGGCGCGCCCGGCCTGCGCCCGCGCCGCATCGATCCGCGCCAGCGCCTGCGCCAGCGTCGGCGCATCGCTCAGCGCCAGAGCGGCCAGATCGGTGAATGCCGGATCGCCGGTCGGCAGCAGGACCGCGACCGACTGAGCCACGGCGCCCTCGGGCTGGTAGGCGAAGCTGGCCGGAAGCTCGGGCGGTGCGGTCGCGATCTCGGGCGGCGGCCCGGCGACGCAGGCGGCGAGCGCAAGCGCACTCGCAAGCGACAGGGCGAGCCGAATCCTCACTTCGCGTCCTTCGTGCCGGTGTTCTTGGCTGCCGGGATGAAGGCATCGACCTGCTGACCGACGCGAAAAGCGCCCTTGGCACTTTCAGGCAGGGCATAGATCACCTGCAGCACCCGCACATCGACCCGCTCGCTTGCGCTGTTGGTGAGCGAGCGCTTGGGTACCACCAGCGGTTCGGCACGAACGAAGCTCGCTTTCACCTGCCGGCCGGCGGCTCCGCGCGGCGAAACCACCGCTTCGGCACCCATGGCCAGCCGCGTCGCCTGCTCTTCGTCGATATCGATCCGCACATGCAGCGGGCGGGTCTCGCCCATCTCGATGAAAGGTGCGCCGCCCCCGCCGCCCATGGTCGAAAGGTATTCGCCCGGCTTGATGTTGACGCTGAGGATCTCGCCCGAGATCGGCGCGCGCACGGTTGCGCGGCCCAGTTCGGTGCGCGCGCTGGCCGCAGCGGCCTGCGCGGAATCGAGCCGCGCCCGGGCGAGTTGCAGCCGCTGGCTGGCGGCGGATGCCTCGCCCTCTGCGCGGATCACTTCGGCGCGGCTGACTGCGGCGGGATCGTCGATGCTGCGATAGAGCGCAAGCTGGCGGCTGGCGGTCGCCTGCGCCGCCTGCGCCTCGGCGATGGCGGCGCGCGCTTCGCCGATCGCGGCGTCGGACTGCTGCAGCTGTGCGCGGATGGCGCGGGTGTCGACGGTGAACAGCGGCTGGCCCTTCGCAACATAGTCGCCCGGCTGCACCCGCAGGTCGGTGACGAGGCCGGACAACGCTGTGCCGATCTGGATCACCTCGCTCGACGGTTCGACCACACCCGATCCGGCGACCCTGTCCGCATCGGCGAGTGCACCGGTGGCACGGGGCGGCTCGCGCTCGGGCTCGCTCAGTTCGCGGTCGGGCAGACGACCGGCGATAAAGATCACCGCGACGATCAGGCCGACCACCGCCAGGATCGGCAGGCCCATGCGCGAGAAGCTGAAGTTGCGAAGGTTGAAAGCCATGGCGAAGAGGTCCCTAGTGGCCGTCCGGCATCGTCGTGCCGTCATGGGTGATGCGCCCGTCTTCCAGCTGGATGATCCGGTCGGCGAGGTCGAAAATGCGGTTGTCGTGGGTGACGATGATGCAGGCGCGGTCGGCGGCGACCGCGACTTCGCGCAGCAGGTCCATCACCCGGCGGCCCGAACTCGCATCGAGCGCGGCGGTCGGCTCGTCGCACACCACCAGCCGCGGCTCGTGGACCAGCGCGCGGGCGATGGCGACGCGCTGCTGCTGCCCGCCCGACAGCTGGTTCGGCAGCTTGTCGGCCTGATTGCCGATGTTGAGCCGCTCGAGCATGGCCTTGGCCCGTTCGCGCGCTTCGAGCCGGCCCATCCCTTGCGCGATCAGCGGCACGGCGGCGTTGCTGGCGGCGTCGATCGAGGGGATGAGGTTGTACTGCTGGAAGATAAAGCCGATGTTTTGCAGCCGGAACTTGACCAGCTCGGTGTCCGACAGTCTGTAGATATCCGTCCCGAACACCTTCACCTCGCCCAGCGTAGGGTAGAGGATCCCGCACATGATCGAGATCAGCGTGGTCTTGCCCGACCCGCTTTCGCCGACCACGAAGGTCAGCTCGCCGGCGCGGATATCGGTGTCGATGCCGTGCAGCACGGTGATCGTCTGCTGTCCCGCCTTGAAGTCGCGCGTGACCCCGCGGGTGCAGATCGCGGCATCGGGTTTGCAGCCGCCGATGGCAGAGGGATCCATTATCGTCGCCATCATCTGAACACCGAGGCGGGTTCGGTCTTGAACACGCTGCGCAGCGCCAGTGTGCCGGTAATCGCCAAAATCACGATGACCGCGCCGAGACTGATCAGCGGGATCTGCCAGGGGATGTAGAAGCCCTTGAAGAACGGATTGCCGCTGAAGGCCCACATGAAGCCGACCGTGCCCAGCACGCCGAAGCCATAGCCGATGAAGCCGACCAGCCCGGCCTGCGCCGCGACCATCCTCAGGATCCGGCCATTGGTCACCCCGATCGCCTTCAGAGCACCGAACTGCTTGATGTTGTCGCGGATGAACAGGCTGAAGGTCAGCCCGACAATCGCCACGCCGACCACGAAGCCGAGCACCACGGTGATCCCGAAATTGGTCGGGATGCCGGTGTTCTCGATGATGAAATCTACCCCCGCCTGGGCGAATTCGTCGCGGGTTTCGGCCTTGAGGCCGGTATCGCGCTCGATCCGGTCGGCGACTTCGGCGGCGGTCTGCCCCTCGCTCACCCCGACCAGCACAAAGCTCAGCCGGTTGCGCGTGCCCGGGACATAGCGCAGCGCCTGGCTGTATTTGGTGTAGAGCGTGACCTGGCTGGTGAAGCTGGGAATCGAATCCGCGATTCCGCGGATCACCGCACGCTGGTCGTTGAGTTCGAGCCGTTCGCCAATGGGGTCGACATCCGCGCCGAACATATTGATCGTGCCTACGTCGTCGATGATCACGCTGTCGGGCTGCGACAGCACGTCGATGCTGCCGCTCGCCATCCGCTTGGGCAGGCCGATCAGCGTCGCATCGTCGACCCCGATGATGGCGACGCCTTCGAGATCGCCGTCCTTGGTCCGCACCGATGCGGCGGCGCGCAGATGCGGCACCGCCCATTCCACCCCGCGCACCCCGCGCACCTTGTCGAGCGCGGTCGAGGGCAGGGCATAGGCGACATCGGTGGTGCGGCTGACCGGGTCCATCACCCATACCTGCGCCTCGCCCACATTGTACGCACCGCTCGCCCCGCGTTCGATCAGATTGACGAAGATCGTCAGCTGCTGGGTGATGAGGAGGGTGGAAAAGGCGATGCCGAACAGCAGACCGTAGAACTTCTGCCGGTCCCCGGTGAGCATGCGGATGGCAATCCAGATCACGCGGAACCTTTCCGAAGGGCGGGGTTGCGGAAGAATGCGAGTCGCGCCATTATTGAACGGCAGCGTTTAATTGAACGGAGTCGTTCATTTTGTCAACTCCCCCGGTCAAGCGAATCGGTCGCCCGGCAGACGAGGCCAAGCACGCGGCAATCGTCGAGGCGGCATCGCATGCGTTCTTCGATGTCGGCTATGCCGCAGCTACGATCGAGGGCATCGCGGCGGAAGCCGGGGTGTCGAAGGTCACGGTTTACAACCATTTCGGCGACAAGCGCGCGCTGTTCATTGCTGCTGTGGAGCAGGAATGTGGCGCAATGCGCAGCCATTTCGCAATCGATCCGGCCGGTTGCGGTTCGATCCGCGACCGGCTGCGCGCGATCGGCACGGCGATGGTGGCGTTCCTCTCACGCGAGGAGATGGTGCAGTTCGACCGGCGCATCGCGGCCGAGACCGAGCGCGATCCCGAGATCGGCCTGGTGTTCCTCGAAAACGGCCCGCGGCGGATGAAGCAGCTTTTTGCGGCGATGCTGCAGGTGGCGGTCGGGCGCGGCGAACTGGCGATAGGCGACACCGATCTCGCGACCGAACAATTCGTCTCGATGTGCAAGGGCATGGGCGATCTCGAACGTCGATTCGGCGCGCCGCGCGATGCGGAGCTCGACCGCAGGCGGATCGACGGCGCGGTGGAGGTATTCCTGCGCGCCTATGCGGTCGATTAGCGCAATCGGAAATTCGCGCAGCCGCAACCGGCGCGTCAACTTGCCATTCACCGCCTTGCGCCTACATTGGCGGGGAACGAAAGGACTCCGGTTTCGATGAACGACGACCAGAACCAAGAACCGCAGGGCCCCAACACCTGGGTCAAGAGCCTGATGATCTGGGGCGGCATCTTCCTCGCGCTGCTGCTGGTTGCCACCATGTTCGGCAATTCCGGGCAGGGCGCGGGCTCCGAAATCGCCTATTCGAGCTTCCGCCAGAAGGTTGCTGCAGGTTCGGTCGAGGAGGTCCAGATCGGGCCCGAGCTGATCACCGGCAAGATGAAGGACGGCGAGTTGTTCACCACCGTCCCGGTGACCGCCGACACCAGCCTGCCCAAACTGCTCGAAGAGCAGGGCGTGCGCTTCACCGGCGCCCCGCGCGAGACGATGAGCCCGCTGCTGCTGATCCTGATCAATTCGCTGCCGTTCATCCTGATCCTCGGCATCGCCTTCTTCGCTTTGCGCCAAGTTCAGAAGGGCGGAGGCGCGGGCGGCGCGATGGGCTTCGGCAAGTCGAAGGCCAAGATGCTGACCGAAAAGCAGGGCCGGGTGACCTTCAACGATGTCGCGGGCATCGACGAAGCGCGCGAGGAGCTGGAGGAAATCGTCGAGTTCCTCAAGGATCCGCAGCGCTTCTCCAAGCTCGGCGGGCAGATCCCCAAGGGCGCGCTGCTGGTCGGCTCGCCCGGTACCGGCAAGACGCTTCTCGCCCGCGCGATCGCGGGTGAGGCGGGCGTGCCCTTCTTCACCATCTCGGGCTCGGACTTCGTAGAGATGTTCGTCGGCGTTGGCGCGAGCCGGGTGCGTGACATGTTCGAACAGGCGAAGAAAAACGCGCCCTGCATCGTCTTCATCGACGAAATCGACGCGGTTGGCCGCTCGCGCGGGCACGGCCTCGGCAATTCGAACGACGAGCGCGAGCAGACATTGAACCAGCTGCTGGTCGAGATGGATGGGTTCGAGGCCAACGAAGGCATCATCATCATCGCTGCGACCAACCGGCCCGACGTGCTCGATCCTGCGCTGCTGCGCCCGGGCCGCTTCGACCGCCAGGTGGTGGTGCCGGTGCCCGATATCGAAGGGCGCGAGAAGATCCTCGACGTGCACATGAAAAAGGTGCCGCTGGCCCCCGATGTGAACCCGCGCACCATCGCGCGCGGCACGCCCGGATTCTCCGGCGCGGACCTTGCCAACCTCGTCAACGAAGCGGCGCTGCTCGCAGCGCGGCGCAACAAGCGCCTCGTCGCGATGCAGGAGTTCGAGGACGCCAAGGACAAGGTCATGATGGGCAGCGAGCGCCGCAGCATGGTCATGACCGACGACGAGAAGAAGATGACCGCCTATCACGAGGCGGGCCATGCGCTGGTCTCCATCAACGAGCCTGCCTCGGACCCGATCCACAAGGCGACGATCATCCCGCGCGGCCGCGCGCTGGGCATGGTGATGCGCCTGCCCGAGCGGGACAATTACTCCTACCACCGCGACAAGATGCACGCCGACCTCGCGGTCAGCATGGGCGGGCGCGTGGCAGAGGAGCTCATCTTCGGGCACGACAAGGTTTCGAGCGGTGCCAGCTCCGATATCCAGTACGCGACCCGGCTTGCACGCAACATGGTCACCAAATGGGGCATGTCGGACAAGCTCGGACCGCTGCAGTACGAAGAGCAGCAGGAAGGCTACCTCGGCATGGGCCAGTCGGCCCGCACCATGGGCTCGGCCGACACCAACAAGCTGATCGACGCCGAAATCCGCAGCCTGGTCGAGAGCGCGCACAAGCGGGCGACAAATATCCTCAAGGCGCAGGAGGACAAGCTCCACCTGCTCGCCCAGGCGATGCTTGAATATGAGACGCTGACCGGCGACGAGATCCGGCAGCTCCTGGACGATGGAAAAATCGACCGGCCCGAAGCGCCCCAAGGGCCTGCCGTGGTAAGGCCGGTTGCCGGGTCGGCGATCCCCAAGGCGGGCAAGAAATTCGGCGGTGGAACGGCTCCGCAAGGGGCCTGATCGGCCACTTTGGTCATCCAACCCGCGCCTGTCGCTGCGGGCAGGCCGATCAGCCTTTGGCGAGCTTGCGTTCGATTCCTTGCCATAGTGCGGCGATGCACCGCGCGCTCGGGCTTGTGGAGGCAAAGTCCCCCACCGGTGCCCGGCGAACCGCACATTGCTCGATCGCGCTCGACCACGGGATCACAGGCCAGTTGGGGTTAGCTTCCAGTGCTGTGCAGTGCAATGTCCGGCGCCGGTCAATCATCGACAGCACTGGCAGCATCGGGGGGTGCCGCTTGCCCGATTCCCTGACCGCTTCGGCCACCAGCTCGAACGCGCGGCTGGAAAGCGGTGACGGGGGAAGCGGCACCACCACCAAATCGGCCGCGCGCAGCACCTGTGCGCTGACCTCGTTGAGCACCGGCGGACAGTCGAGCACGATCCGCGGATAGACCTTGCCCAGTCCGGCCGCAATGCTGGCCAGGCGGCGCTTCTTGCCGATACTGGCCAGCTGCCGGTCGAGCGCCCACAGGCTTTCGTCTGCAGGTAGCACGTCAAGTCTTGGGTATGCGGTCGACTGGATCAGGCTGAGCGGATTGCGTTCCCGTGCGAACATTCTGCCGGCGCGTTTCTTGCGGGAAGGGTCGAGTCCCATGAGGAAAGCTGCGCCCCCGGCCGCGTCAAGATCCCACAACAGTGTTCGATGTGTGCCTTCGGCAGCCGAGCACCACGCGAGGTTCGCGGCCAGCGTCGTCTTCCCGACTCCGCCCTTCACACTGTAGACCGCAATGACTGGCATCGCCCTAGAACGCCCCCAGCACCAGAAGCGCCTGCAGAAACAGAATCACCACGATCCAGATAAACAGGCTCAGCGCCATCAAACGCCACAAGGCGGAAAAGCGCGACAGCGAATAGGTGCCGCGCAATTGCTTGTAGAGGTGGATCGGCGGGATCACCAGCAGCGCAGCAAACACCCCGAAACCGAGCGCGTCGATCGTGCCGAGGAGCGACAGGGTTATGAACAGCAGCGACATGAAGGCGAGCGAGTAGGTCACGAAGATCGCGTGGTCATAGGCCTTGTATTGGCGCCGCCACAGGAACAGCAGCCACACGAAGGGGATCGACAGCGGGATCAGCAACCAGCTGAATTTGTAGCTGTTGCTCTGAAGCTTGTAGAGCATCAGCGTAGGGTTCTTGCGCCACTTGGCGACAATGCCCTCGTCGATCGACTTGATGCCGGTGATATTGGCGTCGATCTGCACCGGGCTACCGGCCCTGATCCGGCCGCCCAATGTCATGCCGTCGATCATATCCTCGACCGCTTTCAAGTCACTTTCCGCCTCGCTGCGGGCCGGGGCGTCCGCCGGAAGGCTGGCGATGACCTTCTCCAAACGGTCCCTCTCCGCCTCGAGACCACGGCTCGCCTCGGCATGGGTAGCGCCGGAAATCTCGGGGCTGATATCGCTGGGCGTCGTCAGACCCACCGCCTGGAAGACCGCGAACATGAGGAAGACGGAGAACAGGAACATCGCCATCGGGCTGACGTGGCGGGCGCGCTTGCCTTCGATGTATTCGCGGGTCAGCCGGCCCGGCTTGAACAGCAGCAAGGGCAGGGTGTTCCACAGTTTGCCGTCGAGATGCAGCACCCCATGGACCAGATCGTGCAGGATGCCGGAGATGCTGCGGTGGATATGCGCCTTTTGCCCGCAAGCCTGACAGAAGCTGCCGACCAGCGCGGTGCCGCAGTTCAGGCATTCGCCACCGGGCTCGCCATCGGGCGGTATGGCATTGCCCTGCTTTCGCCCGGCAACCCGCGCCCACAGCCCGCCTTCGCTTGCGGTGCCAAGCGCTTCGCCGATCTCGCTCATGAACCCTCCCCAGGTGTCCGGAACAGTATAGTGGCGCACATTGCGCGCGCAACGAAGCTGTGCTTGCAATCGGCGGCGTCAGGGCCAAGATGTAGCCAATGGAGCTGTTCGGTCTCGATGCAACTGTGCTGTCCCTGGCGATCGTCGCAATCGGCTTCGTACTGTTTGCCGGGATCGAATTGCTGGTCCCGTTTCGCAGGCTCACTCAGCCCCGGCTGCGGCGCTGGGTGACCAATCTGGCGCTGTTTGCGCTCGACAGTCTGGCGCTGCGGATTCTGTTGCCGCTCGCCATGATCGGAGCCGCGCTGGTCGCCGAGGACAGGGGCTGGGGCCTGTTCAATGCGCTCGACTGGCCGCTCTGGCTGGAGGCGCTGCTGACAATCCTCCTGCTCGACCTCGCACTCTACTTCCAACACTGGGCGACGCATCGCATCCCGCTGCTGTGGCGCATGCACCGGGTGCATCACGTCGATCGCGATTTCGATATCACCACCGCCGCGCGGTTCCATCCGTTCGAAATCGTCCTGTCGATGGTCTACAAGATGGGGGTGGTCGCCCTTTTCGGGATGGCTCCGCTCGCGGTGTTCGTCTTCGTCACCGGCTTCACGGTTCTGACGCTGTGGACCCATTCCAACCTGTCGCTGCCGCCGGCGACCGAACGGGTGGTGCGCGCGGCGATCGTCACTCCCGACATGCACCGCATCCACCATTCGGTGATCCGGCGCGAGACCGACAGCAACTACGGCACCTTCCTGTCGGGCTGGGACCGGCTGTTCGGCACCTATGTAGGCGAAGCGAGCAGGCCGCAAAGGTCGATTGCCATCGGCCTCGCCAACTATCAGGACGACCGTCCGACGCGGTTCGGCTGGAGCCTGCTGGTTCCGTTCCTGCCCGACCAGGGTGAGGAAAGGCATGAGTAAGGCGCGGCAAAACGAAAAAGGGCCGCCCGAACGGGCAGCCCTCGTTTCTTGTATCGCCGGAAGCGATCAGCCGTCGTAGTCGCCGCCGATGCTGGTCGAGCGCGCGGGGGCCGAGGCGGTGATCCGGAGCGCTTCGGCCGACTGGCTGAGCGAGCCGATTTCATCCGCCTCGTCTTCGTCATCCGGCAGAATCTTCTGCAGGTTGACGACCACCGCCTCGTGCAGGTCCTTCGGGCGGATCGTCTGCTCGGCGATTTCGCGCAGGGCGACGACCGGGTTCTTGTCGCGGTCGCGGTCGATGGTCATTTCGGCCCCGCCCGAAATCTCTCGCGCGCGCTGCGCGGCAAGCAGGACGAGATCGAACCGGTTGGGGACCTTGTCGACACAATCTTCGACGGTTACGCGCGCCATAGGGCACTCCGATAGGCTGGTGTTTGCAGGAAAGTGCGCCACTTAGGGTCGGGCCGGTGCGGAGTCAAGGAAATGCGCCCCGGTGCAGGGCGCGCTTGCCGTCAGCCGCGACACCCGCCACATAACGGCGATGGAAGCCAGTCCCGAGCCGCGCGCGCACGATTATCTCGCCCCGTTCGAGGTCCAGGATCAGGGGCATGTGTTCGAGTTCCTGCCCGATGGCGTGCACCGGTTTGACGCGCTGCTGTCGCTGATCGACCGGGCGGGAAGCTCGATCGACATGTTCTACTACATGTTCCAGGACGATCCTGCGGGGCGCGAAGTGGTCGAGCGACTTGCCGCGGCGCAGCGGCGCGGGGTCGCGGTGCGGCTGGTGGTCGACCGGTTCGGCACCGACGCGAAGGAGGATTTCTTCCAGCCAATCGTCGATGCGGGCGGGCGCTTTGCGGTTTTCAACCCGCGCTGGAACGTGCGCTACCTGATCCGCAATCACCAAAAGATCTGCGTGATCGACAAGGACATCGCTTTGCTCGGCGGGTTCAATATCTCCGAACACTATTTCATGCCGCCGGAAGAGAACGGCTGGGCCGATCTCGGCGTGATCGTGCACGGGCCGGTGGTGGCCGACGTGTGCAGGTGGTTCGGGTTAATCTCCGACTGGGCGGAAAACCCCAAGGCCCAATACCGCGCGATCCGCACTCTGGTGCGCGACTGGAAACCGGGCAAAGGGCCGGTGCAGTTCCTCGTCGGCGGCCCGACGCGCATCCCCAGCAGCTGGAACCGCAGCGTCAAGCGCGATCTCGCCAGATCGAAGCGACTCGACATGGTGATGGCTTATTTCTCGCCCCCGCGCAGTTTCCGGCGGCTGATCCGCAAGCTGGCGAAACGGGGCGAAGCCCGGCTGGTGATGGCGGGCAAGTCTGACAACGGCGCTACTATCGGCGCGGCGCGTGCGACCTATGGCGCAATGCTCCGCGCAGGTGCCAAGATCTACGAATTCGATCCATGCAAGCTGCATATGAAGCTGATCGTGATCGACGACGCGGTCTATTTCGGCAGCGCCAATTTCGATCACCGCTCGATCCGGGTCAATATGGAGCTGATGGTGCGGGTCGAATCGGCAGAACTTGCAGCCAAGGTGCGCGCAATGGTCGATACCATGGTCGATGCCTCGGTCGAAATCACCCGCGCGCAGCACCGCCGCGACGGCGGGGTGTTCACCCGCTTCAAATGGTATGCCGGCTGGTTCCTGGTTTCGGTGCTCGACTACACCGTGGCGCGCCGGCTCAACGCGGGATTGTAAAGCTCAATCGTCGCCGTATCCGCCGTATTGCTCTTCGTCGGCCAGGTCGCTGAACCGGGTGATGCGCGCCTCGAAGCGTAGGCGCACCTTGCCGGTCGCGCCGTGGCGCTGCTTGGCGACGATCAGTTCGGCGAGGCCGTGGACCCGTTCCATATCTGCGACCCATTTGGAGTGATCGTCGTGCACTTTGGCATCGTCGGTTTCGACCGGCTGCTTGGGCTCGCGCGAGGCGACATAATAGTCTTCGCGGTAGACGAACCAGACCATGTCGGCGTCCTGTTCGATCGAGCCCGATTCGCGCAGGTCGGACAGCATCGGGCGCTTGTCCTCGCGCTGTTCGACCGCGCGGCTGAGCTGCGAGAGCGCGATCACCGGGACTTCTAGCTCCTTCGCCAAGGTCTTCAGACCGCGGCTGATTTCCGAAATCTCGTTCACCCGGTTGTCGTTTGCTCGGCCCGATCCCTGGAGCAGTTGGAGGTAATCGACCACGATCAGCCCGATCGGATGCTTGCGCTTGAGCCTGCGTGCGCGGGTGCGCAGCGCGGCAATGGTCAGCGCAGGCGTATCATCGATATAGAGCGGCAGTTCGGCGAGCCGCTGGCTGGCAAAGCTCAGCTTCTGGAAATCGTCGCGGCTGATCTTGCCCATGCGCAGCGCTTCGGAACTGATCCCCGCCTGTTCGGACAGGATACGCGTCGCCAGCTGGTCGGCGCTCATTTCGAGGCTGAAGAATGCAACCCCCGCGCCGACCGATTTCTCGATCCCGTCGCGCTGGTCACGCAGCAGGCGGTCGGCGCAGTTGAAGGCGATATTGGTCGCGAGCGAGGTCTTGCCCATGCCCGGCCGCCCGGCGAGGATGATGAGGTCCGAATCGTGCAGGCCGCCGATCCGCTCGTTGACGCTGGTAAGACCGGTGGTCTTGCCCGATATATGCCCGCCCGAATTGATCGCGGTCTCGATCATTGCCAGCGCCTTGGTCGTCGCGGCGTTGAAGCTCGAGGCCTCGTTCCCGCTCGCCACCCCTTCGGCGACCTTGAACAGCGCCGCCTCGGCCTGCTCGACCTTCTGCATCGGTGCGACGTCTTCGCTGGTGTCGAGCGCGCCTTCGACCAGGTTGCGCCCGACGCTGACCAGTTCGCGCAGCAGGGCGAGGTCGTAGATCTGCTGGCACAATTCGCGCGGGGCGAGCAGGCCCTGCCCGTCGGCAGTCAGCTGCGCGAGATAGGTGATCCCGCCCAGTTGCTTCAATGCTTCGTCGGCTTCGAAATAGGGCTTGAGCGTGACCGGGGTGACCACCGCACCACGATCGAGCAGGCGCAGGATACGGTCGTAGATGCGCTGGTGCACCGGCTCGAAGAAATGTTCAGCGCGAATCGCGATCGGCAATTCCTCGACCACCCGGTTGTCGATCAGCACCGCGCCGATGAAAGCGGCCTCGGCCTCGATATTGTTGGGCAGCATGCGCCCCTGCACGCCGCTGGCGGCACTGTCGGAATCGGGGCGGTCGAGGAGATCGTGGTCGGGCATCGACGGTGCTTTGCGCGCCGGATGGGTCCGATGGCAAGTGCGCGATTGCGACACTTGGCTGTGGATAGCGGGGATGGTTACCGAAAGGCTTGCCGAGAGGCGCAGAAGTCTGCGAAACACAGGCGGACCATGCCTGCGCCCGATCCTTCAGAAAAATTCCGCATCGCGCATATCGCGCTCGACGAGGACACGATCCTGTGGCGCAATGCCGATATCGAGCAGGAACGGCGGGTCGCGATCTACGACCTGATCGAGGACAATGTGTTCAAGCCGATTCGCGCGGTCGAGCGCGGGGTCGAAGGCCCGTTCCGGCTTAAACTGGCGGTGATGGACGGTCGGCTGGCAATGGAGATCGCCACCTCGGCCGGCGAAGTGGTCGAAACGCTGATTCTTGGCCTCGCCCGGTTCCGCCGCCCGATCCGCGAATATTTTGCCATTTGCGACAGCTATTACCAGGCGATCCGCAAGGCGACCCCGGCGGAGATCGAGACCATCGACATGGCCCGCCGCGGCATCCACAACGAGGCGGCCGAGCTGCTGATGGAGCGGCTGGAGGGCAAGGTCGAAACCGATTTCGCCACCGCGCGCCGCCTCTTCACGCTGATCTGCGTACTCCACATCAAGGGCTGAGGGCAGGATGGGCCGTCGCAGCAACCCCAAACGGCGCATTGTCATGCGCGTGCTCGCTGCATTTCTCCTCGTCGCCCTGGTGGGCGGCGCATGGCTCTGGTGGACCTTGCAGCACTGGACCCCGCCCGAAACTGAGCATCCCGACCAGGGTGCCTATGTAGGCGAGGCCGACGGCGCTGTGAAGTTTCGCACGCTGGGGGCGCTGGGCGCGAGCTTCGTCTATCTCGCGGCGAGCGAGGGGGACGAGGGCAAGGACGCGCGGTTCACAGCCAACTACGCAGCGGCACGCGAGGCCGGGCTGCAGGTCGGCGCGGTGCACCGGTTCGATCCCTGCGCCATGGCCGACGGGCAATCGGCCAATTTCGTCACCATCGTTCCGCGCGGGAAGGAACTTCTGCCGCCCGCCATCGAGCTCGATGTGACGGCCAAGGACTGCCCCGAGCGGGTGAGCGACGCGGCGGTGGAAAGCGAGCTGATGACGCTGATCAACCAGATCGAGACGCACAGCGGCAAGCCGGTGATCCTCAAGATTTCGCCCGGCTTCGAGGACACCTATGCGATGGCGAGCCGGATCGAGCGCAATCTGTGGCTCACCCGCACCCGCCTTGCGCCGACCTACGGCGGGCGCCCCTGGTTGATGTGGACCGCCAACGATGCTCTGCTGAGCGAGGCGTCAGACGAACCGATCGACTGGGTGGTGGTCCAGCCGTGAGCAGGCGTTACGCCGCTTCGAGCGCGAATAGCGGAAGGTCTTCCGGGCGCGGCAGGCTGCCGTCGTAGTCGGGCAGCGGGCGGAACCCGCGTTCCTGCAGGCGCACGTCTCCAAGCCCGGAGACATTGAAATAGCTCAGCCGGTAGTCTTCCGGCCCGCGCCAGTTCTTGGCCGGATTGAACGCGCTGACGAACATCGCATCGTGGCGCACGAAGATCTGGTGCGGCGCGAGAGTCATCTCCGCGCCGTTGTAGGTCGTCTGGACGAAGCGCCACTCGCTGATCGCGCGCGACAGCGTCTCAATCCGCTCAACGCGTCCTGAATCCGGTTGCTGCATTGCACCATTATCGGGCGCGAGGGCGATCTGCGCAAGGGTGAAGCACGAATTGTCATGGTGCATTCGTATGTCGCCATACCTACAACGTGCGAGACATTCGCACGCCTGGGCGGTATCGTGGCCGCATGACCGATGACGAGCTGATCGCCGCCGCACGCGCGGCTGCCGGACATTCCTATTCGCCCTATTCGGGATTTGCCGTGGGCGCGGCCCTGCGCTTTACCGACGGGCGGGTGTTCACCGGCACCAATATCGAGAATGCCGCCTACGGCCCGACCGTCTGCGCCGAGCGGGTCGCAGTGTTCAAGGCGATGTCCGAAGGCGTACGCGGCGGGCTGGAGACGGTCGCGGTCACCGGCCCCCCCGGAAAGGGCGGGGGCAGCCCGATCACCCCGTGCGGCGTGTGCCGTCAGGTGCTGACCGAACTCGCTCAGCTGGGCGGAACCGATCCCGATATCCTTTGCGTGGGCGATCACGAAGTGCGCAAGGTCAAGCTGACCGAGCTGCTGCCCCACGCATTCGGCCCGGCGAGCCTGAAGTGAAGCGGGCAATGGTCGCGCTGGCCGCTGCGGTGCTGGCTGCGCCACCGGTCGCCGGGCAGGACGAGGTGCTGTCGAAAGACCTGCAGGCCAAGTCCGAGGCAGAGGCCGAGCGACAGGCGCGGCGCGATCTCGACGCACTCTTGCAGGAGTTTTCCGGCTACAATGTCGGCAACCGCAAGCTGTTTCAGGGCGACGTCTGGTTCTGGACCGACCCGCGCGCCAGCGATGCACGCGGCCTGTGCGAACGGGATTTGCTGCAAATCTTCTACCAGCCGACCAATGCGCGCTCGAACAATGCGAGCGAGTTCAGCGTCCAGGCGAGGGGCATTGGGGCCGAACGCTATTACAGCTTTCTCGAGGAGCCCACTTCCGAGACGCTAGACCGGATGTATGGCGACAACCCATCGTCCACCGATACCACGGATCGCAAGTGCCGTTCGCAGCGCGGCGAAGAATGGCTTGGCTGGTTCACAGCGGAATCCCCGATTGCCGCGGTGCAAGGCTACCTGGCGCTGCTTGCTGCGCGCGATGCGCTCGACGCCGGTCTCGTGACGCTCGATGGCTGCGATTCTGACCAGGCGGAGGATATCGCGAAGTGCCGCGCGTGGTTCGACGACGCCGTAAAGCCGGAGGCAATCTCGAAGATCGAGCGCAACAACTGGCCCGAAGGGCAGCAGGTGTTCCGCATCGATTCGGGCATGAACTGGATCACCATCGAGATGAAGCAGCCAGCACTCCAGCCGACGCCGGAAAACGTCAAATCGCTGAAAGTCGAGGCTTACATCGTTATCACCTAGGCCGGAACCGGCTCATGTGTCGAGCCACTCCAACAGCGCGCCCATGCAATCCTTGCCCAGCTGCTTGCAGCGTTCGGGCGACCAGTTCTGCTCCGCATCGGGCGCGTCATCGTGGTCCTTGTAGGGCATCTCCAGCGTCATCGCCGCGCATTGGAAACGGTGCGCGACCTGCGTGGTGCACATGGTCATGTTGGCTCCGCCCGGCTGCGACACCGGATAGCCCTTCGCGGTCTGGAAATCTGGCGTGCGGCGGTCGAGGATCGCGCGGTAGCGGGTGAACTTCGCGAGATGCTCCTCGGTCAGCCCGGGAATGCCTTCATATCCGGCGAAGAAGCACGCGGGGATCGCCTCGTCGCCGTGCACGTCCATCGCGAAATCGACCCCGGTTGCGTCCATCGCATTGCGGATCGCGAGCACTTCGGGCGAGCGTTCGGCACTCGGGCTTTGCCATTCGCGGTTGAGGTTCACACCGGCGGCATTGGTGCGCAGGTGCCCGCGGCGCGATCCGTCGGGATTGCAGTTGGGCACGACATGGAAGGTGCAGCGCCTGCGCAGCTCGCGCGCGACCGAGTCCGCCGGGTCGGTCATCAATTCGAGCATGCCTTCCATCCACCATTCGGCCTGCGTTTCCCCGGGATGCTGGCGTGCGGTGAGCCAGACCTGAACATCGCCGTCGCCGAAGCTGAGGCAGTCGATCGGCTGCCCGTCGAGCGATTCGCCGAGCTTGCGGTAGGCAACGCCCTCGCTCGCCGCCGCTTCGGACACGAGATCGTGGTGCCGTTCCATCGAATAGGGCGCGAAGTAGGCGAACCAGGCGATGTCGCTCGCCGGGGTGTAGTGCACAGTCAGCGTTCCGCCGTCCTCGCTTCTTGCGTAAGAGGTTTCGGTAGCGGTCCAGAACTCGCGGTCTTCAGAGACGCGGCAATTGTAGTCCGGCCAGCCGAGCGGATAGGCCGAGGCTTCGAGCCCGGTGATCCTGATTTCGAGCTCGCGCCCTGCTGCGCCCGCGACACGAAAATGGAACCACTGCTTGAATTCGCTCATGTGGTCCTGCCGGATCGCGAGGCGCGCCGATGCACCCGCTATCGACAGCACTTCGATATTGCCGCTGTCGAAATTCGCATCGATGGAAACGTCGTTCACTGACTGCTGGCCCTTACTTCTGTCGTTTCGCCATTGTTGCCGGGATATTCGCGGAACATGGCATCGGCTATTGCCGTTGCGTTGGCTTGGCTAATGGCGAGAGGTGAATCAACGCTTACCGAAAATTGCGCGCGACCTTCCCAAAATGTCGCGCCGGTTCGTGCATCGCGCAGCATGACGCCCAGTTCGGTGCCGCGCGTTTCCTTGGATCCGCCTCCGCCAAGGTTGATCCCGAGGCCGAGGCCGACGCCCGAGCCGTAGCTGCCGGTCGAGCCGCCGACACCTACGCTGACTGGACCGCGCTTGCGCGTCGCCGGTGCCGCTACTGTACTCTCGGCCCGGACCTGCGCGATCATCGAAGCCCCTTCGCGTGAGGTTTCGACGAAGCCACGTTCGGTCAGTTCGGCGGCAACCGCAGCTTTGTAAGCGGACAATTGTTCGGGCGGCATGGCGCTGCCCGGTGCGCTCTCGACGAAGAAGGTCTCGCCGACGGTGCGCGCGGCGACCGCCGGATCGACGAACCGGGTGACCGAAACCGGACCGGGCGCCGGGGTGGTGGCACAGGCGGCGAGCGAAAGGATGAGGCCGGCAGTGAGGGCGGGGAGGATTATGCGCATGATTCCAGCTCCTTGGCCCCCCAAACTCGTGTTTCTAGCCGGACAGGCGCGCCATGGCCAGTTCGCTGCGGAAAAAACCTCCGCCGTTAACCATTGTGCCGCCGGCAAATGCTAGAGGTCGGGCCATGCAGACAGACAAACCTTTCGGCGTGCTGGTAACCGGCGGCGCCGGCTATATCGGCAGCCATGCCGTTCTCGCGCTGCGCGATGCCGGGTGGCCGGTGGCGGTGATCGACAATCTGGTAACCGGCTTCCGCTTCGCCGTGCCGGGTGATGTGCCGTTCTACCAGAGCGATATCGAGGATCAGGCTGTGCTCGCGCGCATTTTCACCGAGCACGGGATCGGCGCGGTGATGCATTTCGCCGGGTCGGTGGTGGTGCCCGAGAGCGTGTCCGATCCGCTCAAATATTATCACAACAACACGGTGAAGAGCCGCGCCTTGATCGAGGCGGCGGTGAACGGCCACGTGCGCCATTTCATCTTCAGCTCGACCGCGGCGACCTACGGCATCCCCGAGGTCGAGGCGGTGACCGAGGATACGCCGCAAATGCCGATCAACCCCTATGGCTGGTCGAAGCTGATGACCGAGCGAATGCTCGCCGACACCGCTATTGCACATGCGATGAACTACTGCGCCTTGCGCTATTTCAACGTCGCCGGGGCAGACCCCGAGGGGCGCACGGGGCAGTCGACCGCCGGGGCGACCCACCTGATCAAGGTCGCGGTTGAAGCCGCGCTGGGCAAGCGCGATCACGTCGCGGTGTTCGGGACCGATTTCGACACGCCCGACGGGACCGGCGTGCGCGACTACATCCATGTCTCCGACCTCGCGGCAGCACATGTGCTGGCGCTGGAGGAGCTGGTCGCGCGGCCCGACGCGTCGCTGACGATGAACTGCGGCTATGGCCGCGGATTCTCGGTGCTCGAGGTGCTCGACGCGGTCGACCGGGTGACCAACCGGACGATCGAGCGGCGGCTGGAGCCGCGCCGGGCTGGCGATCCGGGCTCGCTGATTTCCGATCCCTCGCGGATCAAGGCGACCCTGCCGTGGCAACCTCAGCATGCCGATCTCGACACGATCATCGGCCATGCGCTGCAATGGGAGCGCAAGCTGTCCGATCTGCGCGACGAGCGGTGAGCGTGAGGCTTGACCGCAAGTGATTCTCGCCCTAGGGGCCGCGCTTGAATTTCCGGCATCGGAGACCATCTCCGGTGCCCTTATTTTTGGAAAGCGTAAGCCATGAAGATCCGCAACAGCCTCAAGTCGCTGAAGGACCGCCACCGGGATTGCCGCGTGATCCGTCGCCGTGGCCGGACCTATGTCATCAACAAGACCAACCGCCGCTTCAAGGCGCGCCAGGGGTAATTGTGCGTTGACCGGATCGGGCATAGCCCGATCCTCGCGCGGCACCGGCCCGCTCCCCCTCCCGGCCACCCAATCATACCCGATACGGTATTGGGTGGCCGGGAGGGGGAGCGGGCCGGAGCCGTTTCCGGCGCCCGGGATTCGCTACGGAGAATCAGCATGCCGCACGCCGGGAAAATAAACGCCGTCGTGTTCGATGTCGGACGGGTGATCGTCCAGTGGGACATGCGAATCCTGTTTGCCAAGCTGTTCGACGATCCGGCGGAGCTCGACTGGTTTTGCGCGCATGTGGTGACCGAAACCTGGCATGGGCAGCACGATGCGGGGCGGCCGATTGGCGAGATGGTGGCGGAGCGCATTCGCGCCTTCCCCGAATATCGCGTCGCGATCGAAGCCTATCGCGACCGCTGGCTGGAGACGATCCCCGGCGTCGTTCCCGGGGTGTCCGACCTGATCGAGGCCTTGTCGGCGCGCGGGGTGCCGCTCTACGCAATCACCAATTTCGGGACCGATTTCTGGGCGCAGTTCCGCCCGACCCAGCCGGTGCTGGACCATTTCCGCGATATCGTCGTCTCGGGACGCGAGGCGCTGGTGAAGCCGGGCAGCGCTATCTTCCGGCTCGCCACGCAGCGGTTCGGTCATGCGCCCGAGCGGATGTTGTTCATCGATGACAGCCTCGCCAATGTCGAGGCGGCGGCAAGGCTCGGCTGGCACACGCACCACTTCCGCGATGCTGGGGCGCTGGGCGCAGAATTCTCCGCGCGCGGGCTGCTCTAGAAAAAAGGCCCCCGGCATGGTGCCGGAGGCCTGAGGGACCCGTGATGGAGAGGACGGGTCTGGGGTCTGGTGCGAATTACTTGCTGTTGCAGCTCGCCAGCTTTTCGGCCGGGAGTGCGTTGCCGTCGGTGGTGAAGCTGGCGATCTGGCCGACTTCGCGCTGCAGGCGGGCGCACATCACTTCGGGGCGCGAGCTGCCCTTGCCGGCGACGCAGGTGGTGCCTTCGCAGCTCCAGGCGATCCCGCCGGCAATGGTGCGGGCTTCCTTCGCCGGGGCGGCGAGTTCGACGGTGTAGTGCGGGGCATTGCCGCGGGCTTCGGCTGGGGTGGCGGTAACCGCGCCGAACGACAGGGCGGTCCAGCCAAGGGCAACCACAGCAGCAGGAACAGCGCGCGAGAGAGAGAGGGAGAGGGCCATCGTATCGATCCTTCGGATTCGGCACCCCGGTTTGGGAGAGGGTCGTGCCGGGTTTTCGGGTCCAACCGATCGCGTTGTGCAATCAGTTGCGAATCACTACCTACTCTGTTAGGTTTTAGGTTGCAACCTAAAACTGACTTTTGGTTCATATTTCCAGTTTCAGGTTTGTGACATTGGCTTTCCGCGTTATCACTGCGGGATAAGGGAGCTGGATAATGGGTGATCTTCGCGAACCATTGCGGGAACTGACCGGCTGCGGTCTGCCCGAGGCGCTGGAAGTGATGGGCGAGCGCTGGGCGTTCATGATCCTGCGCGCCAGCTTCAACGGCCTGCACCATTTCGAGGAGTTCCTCACCGAGCTCGGCATCGCCCGCAACATCCTCTCGAACCGCCTCGCCAAGCTGGTCGAGCATGGCATTCTCGACCGCCAGCCCTGTGCGGAGGATCGCCGCCGGATCGAATACCGCCTGACCGAAAAGGGCTTCGACCTGCTGCCTGCCATGCTCGCGCTGCGGCAGTGGGGCCAGAAATACGGGGCCGAGATGACCGAGAACCCGGTGCTGGTCGACGAATTCGACCGCCTGCCGATCGGCCCGGTTTCGATACTGGCGCACGATGGGCGCATCCTCGGCCCGAAAGACCTGTGGCTGGTCAAGCCTGAGGATTTAGGCAAGCGCGCCGATGGGACCGTTGCGGTGCCGGGTGACGCGCTGGGTATGGGCGACTATGCCGATCTCGCTCGGCAGGTTGCCGCCGAATAGCGCACATCATACGCGGCGGAAATTCCACACCGCGTTGAGCACGAACATCACAAGTCCGGCGAACACGGAGACAATCACCCGCGCGACGAGGTAGTCGAGCGGAGTCCACCGCAGCAGCGCAGCATAGAGCGCCATCGTCACCACCAGCCCGATCCCGCCGTTGACCAGAAATATCGCGTAGCCGCTCGCCAGCGCGCGGTCGGTGCCGCGAAATATCCATTTCCGGCCGAGCGCATAATGCATTGTGTTGGCGGTCACGAAGCCGATCCCCGCGGCGATCACCTCGTCCATCCCGCCCTGTTCGACCAGCAGCCACAGCAGCGCGAGGCCGAGCAGGAACACGCCGGTGCTGACCACCGTGTTGCGAACCAGCATCCACCCGACGCGTCGCTGGAGCAGGCGGCTAAGCAGGTTGCCTTCGCTTTGACTCATGATTTCCCGACGGCCCGGATCAGGCCGCGACCGGGCGCAGATGGTCCGAATAGCGATCGGGCTGCGACTCGCCATCGTCCGCCCAGTCCTCCCGCCGCTTGACGAAGGGGTTGATGAACAGGATCGGCAGTTTCAGCAGCAAAAGCTCGGAATGGATGAAGCCGTCCACTGCGCGCTCCCACCATTTCGGCTCGCGCTTCGCATGTTCGCGCAGCCAGCCGTCATAGGGCGCCCAGTGGCTCGGCTCGTCGCGCCGGATGACCTCGAAAATGCGCACCAGCGCCGGGTCGGAACGGACGAAGCGATTGGCGAGCAGCGTCTCGACCTGGCGGTAGCCGCGCTGTTCGGTCAGCGAGATGACCCGGCACAATCGCTCGAACAACTCGTCGCGTGCGACGATTTCCTGCGTATCGAGCCGGTCGATCGTGCGGCGGAACATGATCTCGATAAAGCGGTCGATGTGGCCGAAATGCCGGTCGAGCGCCATCGGCTTGCGGCCCTGCAGTTCGAACCAGCGCTTGAACATGACGTAGTGCTTGCGCTCGTCCGCACGGTGCTTCTCGATACTGACAATCAGGGCGCGATCACCCGGCGAGCGCGCCCGCACTGCCTCGAGCACCCGGTCGATCGCGGTGTATCCGCGGTGTTCGTTGTAGATGTAAATCGACCCGAGCAGGTCGAGATAGCGGCTGCGGATACGGGTGAGCATTAGGGGGCGACTCCTTTGGCAGGAGTTTAGGGCAAAGTCTGCCAACTAGCCAATGCTATGCTCTCGGCGCCTGCCGCCGGTAACTGAGCGCCTCCGCCACATGAATGCGCCCCACCTGCTCCGCGCGAGCCAGGTCGGCGATCGTTCGCGCCACCCGCAGCATCCGCGTGTAGCCGCGCGCGGAGAGGCGCATCGCTTCGGCGGCCTGCATCAGCAGGCGCTGGCCGGGCTCGTCCGGCGTGGCGAAGCGTTCGAGCGCCTCGCCCTGCAATTCGGCGTTGCTGCGCACTCCGGTCTCGGCAGCGCGGCCAGTCTGGAGTGCGCGCGCGGCGGCGACTCGCGCCTCGACCTGCGCGCTACCCTCGGCTGGCGGTGGCAGCGCGAGGTCGGCGGCGCTGACCGGGTCGACTTCGACATGGAGGTCGATCCGGTCGAGCATCGGGCCGGAAACCTTGCTCTGGTAGTCCGCCGCACAGCGCGGCGCGCGGCTGCAGGCCAGCGCGGGGTCGCCCAGATGCCCGCAGCGGCACGGGTTCATCGCCGCGATCAGCTGCACCCGCGCGGGGAAGGTGACATGGGCATTGGCGCGCGCGACATCGACCGTCCCGGTTTCCAGCGGTTGGCGCAAGGAATCGAGTACCGCGCGCTGGAATTCGGGCAATTCGTCGAGGAACAGCACGCCCAGATGCGCGAGGCTGACCTCGCCCGGCTTGACCTTCAGCCCGCCGCCGGTGAGCGCCGCCATGCTCGCCGAATGGTGCGGCGCGCGGAATGGGCGCGCGCGGCTGATCCGGCCGCCTTCGAGCGTGCCTGCAACCGATTGCACCATCGAAACCTCGAGCGCCTCGGCGGGCGAAAGTCCGGGCAGGATTCCGGGCAGGCACGAGGCGAGCAGGCTCTTTCCCGCACCCGGCGGCCCGATCATCAGCAAATTGTGACCACCGGCGGCGGCGATCTCCAACGCGCGCTTGGCGGTTTCCTGCCCCTTGACCTGTTTCAGGTCCGGCCCCGGCGGTGCGGGTTCGACCTCGCCCGGTTGCGGCGCAGGAAGCTGCGCCGTTCCCTTCAGATGGTTGAGCAGGCTGACGAGGTCGGGCGCGGCGCAGATCGGAATCTCGCTCGCCCAGCGCGCTTCCGCACCTTGTGCGGCGGGACAGATCAGCCCCGCTTCCTGCTCGCTCGCATGCAGCGCGGCGAGCAGCACTCCGGGCGAGGCGACGATCCGCCCGTCGAGCGCGAGCTCGCCCACCGCCATCCAGTCGCCCAGCTGCTCGCCGTCGGTCACTCCCATCGCGGCGAGCAGCGCGAGCGCAACGGGCAGGTCGTAGTGCGAGCCTTCCTTGGGGAGGTCGGCGGGAGAGAGGTTGATCGTGATCCGTTTGGGCGGCAGCGCAAGGCCCATGCTGGCGAGCGCGGCGCGCACCCGTTCCTTGCTCTCGCCCACCGCCTTGTCCGCCAGGCCGACGATGTTGAATTTGGGCACGCCCGGCGCGACCGAGCATTGCACCTCGACGCTGCGCGCCTCGAGCCCGAGATAGGCGACAGTCCTTACCAGTGCGACCACGATACCCCCGTCCCCATCCTGCGATGTCACGCCGAGCCGGTCGCGGTCCTCAACACAACGGCTTGCAATGCTTGGGAATAACGATGCTGGCCAAAATTGCCAGACCCGCTAGATCACGACGCATCGGGGATGGAGGGATCGATGTTGCGGCGGGCCGGCAGGCGGCGGATGGCGGTGATCGGGGCGGTGCTGGCGCTAATCGCCGCAGGCCTTGCCGCGTGGGACCTCGACCGCGAGCGGCTGCGCAAGATGCCGATGCAAGAATTCGTCACCCAGCTCGAAGTGCGCCCCGGAACCGTCGGGATGAACGCGATGCTCGCCGAACTGCGCGCACGCGAGAAGGGTTCGTACCTGCGCCGCTGGGCCAAGGGTTTACGCGACGAATATCGCCTGTGGCGCGATCTCGACAGCGCCGAAGGCGCGGCGCAGCATCTGCGCACCGCCAGCGAGATGATGGAGGCGGGCGAGACCGAAGCCGCGATCGCACGGCTGGAGAAGGTCGACCGCTGGGCGCAGGCCGAGGAGCCCGACGGTGCGCTGGCCCGCGATGTCGAAAACCGCCTCGCCATCGCCTACCTGCGGATGGGCGAACAACAGAACTGCTTCAACAACCCGCACGCCGGGGCCTGCATCGTGCCGATCGACACCGGGGCGCAGCACAAGCTCGAGGAAGGCTCGACCAAGGCTATCGCCATGCTGGAGAAGCGCGTGCTCGCGCGCAATCCGGGCGATTACCAGGCCAAATGGCTGCTCAACATCGCGCATATGACGCTGGGCGGCTATCCCGACCGGGTCCCGCCTGCGCACCTGTTGCCGATGCCGGGCACGATCGAAGGCTACGCGGGGCCGAAGTTCGCCAATGTCTCCGACCTCGCCGGGGTCGACCGGATGAACAACGCGGGGGCCGCGGTGGTCGAGGATTTCGACGGCGACGGCCAGCTCGACATCTTCACCACCAGCTGGACGCTCGAGGGCGAGGTGCTGCTGTACCTGCGCACGCCGGACGGGCGCTTCGTCGATGCCACCGCGCAGTCCGGGCTGGCCGGGATGACCGGCGGTCTCAACGCGGTCCACGGAGATTTCGACAATGACGGCGATGCCGATATCTACCTGATGCGCGGCGCCTGGGGGCAGGGCGGCCAAATGGTGCCCAACTCGCTGCTGCGCAACGACGGCAAGGGCCGGTTCGAGGATGTGACGGTGGACATGGGCCTGCTCCAGTTCGAACCGACGCTGAGTTCCACCTTCGCCGATCTGGATAACGACGGCTGGCTCGATCTGATCGTCGCCAACGAGCGCAAGAGCCGCCGCGTTTCGGGCCGGGTCGACATCTTCATGAACCGCAAGGGCGAGCGGTTCGAGCAGTTGCCAGCGTGGACCCCGGCGGATTTCGATTGCAACCCCAAGTCCGTCGCCGCCGGGGACTACGACGGTGACGGCTATCCCGATTTGTACGTGTCCTGCCTGCGCGAGGCGAACCAACTGTTCCGCAATCGCGGAGCCGGTAACGGGGTGGCATTCGAAGATGTCACCGCAGCGGCCGGGGTGGGCGGTCCGGTGCGAAGCTTCGCCAGCTGGTTCTTCGACTACGACAACGATGGTTGGCAGGACCTGTTCGTCGCCCCCTATGGTGCGGGCCAGGTCACCGATACAATGGCGCGCAGCTTCGCCGGGCGCGATCCGGGCGAGTTCGACCCAAAGTCATCCAGCCCTGCGCTTTACCGCAATCGCGGCGACGGCACCTTCGAGGATGTCAGCGAGGCAGCCGGGCTCACCGCGCCCAATTACGTCATGGGGTCGGGCTTCGGCGACTTCGATAACGACGGCTGGCTCGACATGTACTGGGGCACCGGGGCCTCGCCCTATGAAACGATCATCCCCAACACCGCGATGTGGAACCGGCAGGGGACGCGGTTCGAGCTGATCACCGCATCGTCCGGCCTCGGCCATATCCAGAAAGGGCACGGGATCGCGTTCGGCGATTTCGACCGCGACGGGGATGCGGATATCTTCTCGCAGCTCGGCGGGGCGGCCAAGGGCGACACCTATATGAACGCGCTGTTCGAGAACCTCGGCAGTACGAACCGCTGGTTGTCGCTCCGGTTTGAAGGGCGGCGGAGCAATCGCAGCGCGATCGGCGCGGTAGTGAAGGTCGAGGTGTCGGACAGCGCCGGACGGCGGCGGGAGCTCTGGCGGGTGGTCAACACCGGCGGCAGTTTCGGTTCTAGCGCGCTGACTCAGCTCGTCGGCCTGGGCGATGTGGCACGAGTCGAGCGGGTGACCGTGCGCTGGCCGGCCACGGGGATCGAGCAGAGCTTCGACGGGATGGCGCCGAACCGCAGTTATCGTATCGTCGAGGGTCAGGCGGCGGTGCAGCCGGTCGCAACCAAACTCGCTCCCTTCAAACGCCTGCCCGGAAAGAGGGATCATTCGGGCCACTAGCGTCCTCGAGTTAACCATAGCCCGAAACCCGCCGGCAACCGCGCCGCTTGGCAGGACGGTAAGGGCCCGCGCGCGAAAAGGGCGGCATGGTTGCTGCCGCCCGCCTGTTTGCCATCCTGTGCACCGCGCTGCTGCTGATCGCTGCGCCAGCGCAGGCGCAGCTGCTCTCGGTCGAGACCTGGATCGAGGAATGGGATCCGGGAAGCCAGCAGTGGGTTCGCGTCGGAGCGGACGACGCTGTGCCAGGCGCGGACCGCCTCGTTCCGGCGCGGGCCAAACCGCAGGCCGAGGCGATCGCGACCTACGGGCCGTTTCGTGTGGTCGATTCGACCCGCGCGGAAATGATCGGGGTTACCGACCGGCAGTCGCCCGCGCAGTTCCGCGCGATGCTGCGAGATTTCCCGCAGCTGCGCACGCTGTCGCTGGTCGAGTGCCCGGGGACCGATCACGATATCGCCAACCTCGCAGTCGGGCGGATGATCCGCGCGGCGAGTCTGGAAACGCATGTCCCGGCCCACGGCTCCGTCCGTTCCGGCGCGGTCGAGCTGTTCCTCGCGGGCGAGCGCCGCCGGATCGACGATGGCGCGGAATTCGCAGTCCACAGTTGGCGCGACACGCGCGGGCGCGAAGCGGGCGATTTCGGCGCGGATGAGGGCGCCAACGCAACCTATCTCGCCTACTACCGTGAGATGGGCATGAATTCCGGCCAAGCCCGCGCCTTTTACGACATGACCAATTCGGTGCCCCATGCCGATGCCCGTTGGCTGACCGCGCAGGATATGCGCGGCTGGATCGGCGAAGCAGCCGTCGAGGGGCTGGTCACGGCGGCGCCGAAGATCGCATACGCCGATACGGGATATCTTGACTCGGCACTGGTCCTGCCTTAACGGCCCGGTCCATACAGGCGGTCGCCTTTGCAGGCGGCCCTTTTTATTTCGACTAGAGGTTATCATGAAGCGGACGTTCCAGCCCAGCAATCTCGTGCGTGCCCGTCGCCACGGCTTCTTCGCACGCAAGGCGACCCCGGGTGGCCGCAAGGTGCTGCGCGCGCGTCGCCGCCGCGGCCGCAAGACGCTCAGCGCGTAACTTGTTTTGCGCAACGCCCATCCGGGCGTGCGATTTCCTCGCTCACGCGGCCTGAAGGCCGCTTCGCTGCGGGCGGCCGGTCGGCCTTGCGGGTCCCTGACGGGACCCGTTTGCATTTCCACCGCCGCCGCGAATCGCTAAAGCGACCGGACTCATGTCGAGCGATCCAACCCCCTCCGTTCTGACCAGGCGCGCCGATTTCCTCGCTGCAAATCGGGGATTGCGCGTGGCGCGACCGGGATTCGTGCTGCTGGTCCAACCGAATCAGGGGCAGGGCAAGCGCTACGGCATCACCGTGACCAAGAAGATCGGCAATGCGGTGGTGCGCAACCGGATGAAACGCCGGTTTCGCGTGCTGCTGCGCGAAGCCTTGCCCTCAGCCGGGCTGGCCGATCACGATCATGTGCTGATCGGGCGCGAGACCGGCATCGAACGGGACTTTTCCGCGCTGCGCAGCGAACTGGCCCGTGCGCTGGAGAAGGCCGCCAAGGGCGAGATTGACCCGGCGCGAAGGCACCGCCCGCGTCACAGGTCGAAGCGCGCATGAAGTACCCGCTGATCTGGATCGCCCGGCTGTGGCAATGGGGGCCTTCGCGCGTCCTGCCGCCGACCTGCCGCTACTCGCCATCCTGCTCGCAATATGCGATCGAAGCGCTCGGCAAACACGGCGCAATCAAGGGTGGATGGTTGGCGCTGAAACGTATACTGCGCTGCCACCCTTGGGGCGGGCACGGCTTGGATCCCGTGCCGTAGTACCTATGTAACACACCTGTTCGAATCATTCGGGGCCGAAATCTTGGACAACCAGCGTAATCTTTTCCTCGCCGTGGTGCTGTGCGGCCTGTTGCTGATCGGATGGGACAGCGCGATCCGCTTCTTCTATCCGCAGCCCGATGAGCCCGTGGCGGGCGAGCAGGTTGCCGCGGCACCGCAGGAGGCCGCCGAAGAGCCCACTGTGAAGCGCACCCGCGAGGGCGGATTGCAGACCCCGGAAGACATCGCCCGCGAGGCGCAGCAGCTGGAAACCTCGCTCGTCGCGGCGGATCGCGTCAAGATCGACGCGCCCGAGATTTCCGGCTCGATCAACCCGGTCGGCGCACGGATCGACGACATCGTGCTCAAGACCCACAGCGAAACAGTCGAGAAGAACAGCAAGCCGGTGCGCATTTTCTCCCCCGCCGGCAGCGAGGCGCAGCATTACGCGCAGTTCGGCTGGGCGGGCGAGGGCGTGAAGCTGCCCGGGGTCGACACCGTATGGCAGTCAACCGGCGGCCCGCTTACCCCCGGCAAGCCGGTGACGCTGACCTGGAACAACGGCGAAGGGCAGCGCTTCACCATCGAACTGTCGATCGACGAGCACTACATGATCAGCGCCAAGCAGACGGTGGCCAACACCTCCGCTGGCCCGGTGGTGGTGCGCCCGCGCGCCGGGATCGTCCGCACCGACAAGACCGCGAGCCAGGATTCCTTCAACGTCCATTCGGGCCCGATCGGCGCCTTCGGTGACGGGGTCGTATTCGGCCCGGACTACGACGATCTCGCCGAAAGTGCCGCCGAAGGGCGGACTTCGGGCGCACCGCACTGGCTCGGCTTCACCGATATCTACTGGCTTTCGGCGGTCATTCCGCAGGCGGGCAGCAATGTGGAGGCCGATTTCGAACCGCTCGGCAACGGTGTCTTCGTGGCGAAGATGGCTTACCAGCCGATCACCGTCGCGCCCGGGCGGCAGGTGACGCGGACCACGCAACTCTTCGCCGGGGCGAAGGAAAGCGCGATCCTCAACCAGTACGAGGCGGCGGGCGTCGACAAGTTCGGCAATGCGATCGACTGGGGCTGGTTCGGCTGGATCGCGCGCCCGATCTGGTGGTTGCTGGTCCAGCTGTTCGATCTGGTCGGGAATTTCGGCCTCGCGATCATTGCGATGACCTTCCTCATCCGCCTGCTGCTGTTCCCGATCGCGCAGAAGCAGTTCGCCTCGATGGCGCAGATGCGCGCGATCCAGCCGAAGATGAAGGCGATCCAGGAACGCTACAAGGACGACAAGCAGAAGCAGCAACAGGAAATCATGGCGCTGTACAAGACCGAGAAGGTCAATCCGCTCGCGGGCTGCCTGCCGATCCTGATCCAGATCCCGATCTTCTTCGCGCTCTACAAGGTGCTGATCCTCGCGATCGAGATGCGCCACCAGCCGTTCTACGGCTGGCTGCGCGATCTTTCCGCGCCGGACCCTGCGACGCTGGCGCTGGCGCTGAGCAAGGTCGGGATCATGGTGCCCGGCTGGCTGATGTTCATCTTCGGCATCGGCGTGCTGGCGGTGATCCTCGGCATCACCATGTGGCTGACCTTCCGCCTCAACCCCACCGCGATGGACCCGGTCCAGCAGCAGATCTTTGCGATCATGCCGTGGATGCTGATGTTTGTCATGGCGCCGTTCGCGGCCGGGCTGCTGCTGTACTGGATCACCAACAACGTGCTGACGCTGGCGCAGCAGAGCTATCTCTATTCGAAGCACCCGCAGCTGAAAGCCGCGGCGGAGAAGCAGAAGACCGACCAGGCCAACGTCGCCGAGCGGGACAAGAAGAGCAAGGCATGAGCCATTTCCTCGCCATTGCGAGCAGCCGAAGGTTGCGCGGCAATCCAGAACGGCACGCGCTGTCGGCCTGGATTGCTTCGCTACGCTCGCAATGACAGAGGAAAACCGGTTGGACGAGGCCGAGCGCGCCGCGCTCGCCCGCCGCGCGGCCAAGCTGTTCTCGGGCCGGGTGGACTTCCTCCTCTCGGCGCCGCAGCTCAAGTTCCTGCCCGACCCTACGGTGCCGGAGATCGCCTTCTGCGGGCGCTCCAACGTCGGCAAGTCGAGCCTGCTCAACGCGCTGACCGGGCGCAAGGCAATCGCGCGCGCCTCGGTTACACCGGGGCGGACGCAGGAACTGAACTTCTTCGAAGTCGGCGAACCCACCCTGTTCCGGCTGGTCGACATGCCGGGTTACGGCTTCGCCAAGGCGCCGGTGAAGGTGGTCGACAAGTGGAAGGCGTTGGTCAACACCTACCTGCGCGGGCGCCAGGTGCTGCACCGCACGCTGGTGCTGGTCGACAGCCGCCACGGCCTGAAGGATGTCGACCGCGAAATGATGAAGATGCTCGATGCGGCGGCGGTCGGTTACCGGCTCGTGCTGACCAAGACCGACAAGATCAAGGCGAGCGATCTCGAGCGCGTTGCCGAGCAGACCGTGGAGGAGGCGCGCAAGCACCCGGCGGCCTTCCCCGAACTCCACCTGACCAGCGCCGAGAAAGGCATGGGCATCGAGCAATTGCGCGCCGCCGTGCTGCGCGACGCTGGGGTCTAGCAGACTTTTGCGAATTGCGGTTGCAAGCTGTCGACCGCAGAATGTTGCAGCCGGTTCCAGATATCGAGCGCGGCGATCTTGTACGCTTCGGCCAGCGTCGGGTAGTTGAAGCAGTTGTCCACCAGATAGCTCACCGTACCGCCAAGGCCGATCACCGCCTGGCCGATATGGATCAGCTCGCTCGCCCCTTCACCGATTATATGCGCGCCCAGCAGCTTGCCGCTGCCCTGCTCGCAGACGAGCTTGAGCATGCCGCAGTGCGAGCCCATGATGTGACCGCGCGAGGTCTCGCGGAAGCGGGCGATACCGCATTCATAGGCAATACCGCGCCGCCTCGCCTCCTGTTCGGTCAGCCCGACCGAGGACAGTTCGGGCACCGCATAGACGCCGTAAGGCAGGTTCGAATCCGCACAGGCGCAATCCTTGCCGAAAGCATGGCACGCCGCAGCCCGTCCCTGCTCCATCGAGGTGGAAGCAAGACTGGGGAAGCCGATCACATCGCCCGCCGCATAGATATGCGGCTGCGCGGTCTGGAACGTGCTGCGATCGACTTCGATCCGGCCCCGCGCGTCGGCGGTCAGCCCCGCCTTGGCCAGGTCGAGGCTGCCGGTCGCGCCGATGCGGCCAGCGGTGAACAGCACCGTTTCGGCGCTGACCAGTCGCCCGTCGGCGAGGACGCACACCGGTTCATCGCGTTCGTTGAACACCACGTGGCGCACCGAGGCACCGAGCCGCAAATCGACCCCCCGATCGCGCATCAGATAGACCAGATGGTCGACGATATCGCGGTCCATGAAATCGAGCAGGCTGTCGCGCGGCTCGATCAGCGTAACGGGCACATCCATCGCACTGAAGATCGTGGCATACTCGATCCCGATCACCCCCGCGCCGACCACCACCAGGCTGCGCGGCAGGCGCGGCGAGAGGATGAAGCGATCGCTGTCGACCACGCTGGTGCCGTTGAACGGGATGTTGTCCGGGTGGTAGGGCGTGGTTCCGACCCCGATCAGGATTTTCTCCGCTTCGATGATCTCGGTGATGCGCTGGTCGCCGACCTCGCGGTCGACCGCAAGCCGGTGCGGCGATTCGAACCGCGCCCGACCGACCAGATGCTTGACCCCGTTGCGGGTGAACTGGTGCTCAAGCACATCGACTTCGTGCGCGATGGTCTTGTCGAGACGGACGGCCAGGTCCTCCGACCGGATGTCCTGCCGCGCGCGATACCCTTGGCCGTAGAAGCCGCGCTCGCGCCAGCCGGACAGGTTCAGCGCGGTTTCGCGCAGGGTCTTCGAGGGGATCGTCCCGGTGTGCAGCGACACCCCGCCCAGCTTCTTGCGGTCGTCGATCACCAGCACCGACTGGCCGAGCTTGGCCGCCTGGATCGCAGCGCGCCGCCCGGCCGGCCCGCTGCCGATCACCACGAAATCAAATTGCGCCATCGTCGATGCCCTTCCCTTCAGGAACAGGAACGCCCACAGCGACAAGAGTTTAAGTGGCGGTGGCAGGAGCTGGATCGATCCCCGACGAGTTCCCGATGCTCCTTCCGTTCAGCCTCGACAGTATGGGGATGAACGCCTAACGCGGCGGCATTCCGACTCGCGTGGCAAGGTGGCAAGGCGCATGAAGCTCATCATCGGCAACAAGAATTACTCCAGCTGGTCGCTGCGCGGCTGGCTCGCGGTCAAGCAATCGGGCCTGCATTTCGAGGAAATCACCGTCCCGATGTTCGGCGAACAGTGGGAAGAGACCAAGCACGCGGTGCAAGGTACCATGCCGAGCCATGGGAAGGTGCCGATCCTGTGGGACGGCGAGACCGTGGTGTGGGACAGCCTCGCCATCCTCGAATATTGCGCCGACAAGGTCGGGCGCGACCGGTTCTGGCCCAAGGACGATACCGCGCGCGGGATGGCCCGGTCGATGGTAGCGGAAATGCACAGCAGCTTCGCCGCGCTGCGCCGCGAATGCCCGATGAACATCCGCAAGACCTTCGAGGGGGTGACCATAACCGACGACGCGCGCGCCGATACGGTGCGCGTGCTCCAGCTGTGGGCGGAAGCTCGTGCGCGCTTCGGCCAGGGCGGGCCGTTCCTGTTCGGGACCTTCAGCGCGGCGGATGTGTTCTACGCCCCGGTGGTCTCACGCTTCCGCAGCTACGAGTTCAAGCTGCCCGGCTTCGCCGAGGCCTATATGGAAGCGCTGTGGGACCACGAATGGATGCAGCAATGGATTGCCGGCGCAGAGGACGAGCAATGGGTAATCGAACAATACGAGACTACGCCGCAGGGATAGTCGGCGCGATCCTGCTGGCGCTGGTCGCATTGCTCCCGTCGCAGGCGCTGGCCTGGGGCGAGTACGGGCACCGTACCACCGCCGAGATTGCGCTGGCCAATGTGAAGCCGGAAACCCGCGCCGCGATCGCGCGACTGCTGCGCCACGAGCGCGAGATCGGCACCCCCGATTGCGACCTGAAAAGCCTGCCCGATGCCGCCGTATGGCCCGATTGCGTGCGCCGCGAGGGCTGGCGCTGGGGCTATACCGCCGCCTGGCATTACCAGACCGCGCCGGTGTGCGAGCCCTATAACGTCCGCACCAATTGCAGCGGCGGCAATTGCGTCAGCGCGCAGATCGAGCGCAATCTGCGGATCGTGGCGGACGAGAGCCTGCCTGGCAATGTCCGGCTGGAAGCGCTCGCCTTCCTCGTCCATTTCGTCGGCGATATCCACATGCCGCTCCATTCGGGCGACAAGGACGATCGCGGGGGGAACGACAATGTCACCGCCTATGGCATCGTGCCGGGTCGCAACCTCCATTCGATCTGGGACAGCGCGCTGGCCGAACGCGCGATTTCTTCGGCCGACCCGCCACTGGTGCGCCGCTACTCCCCCGCCGAGCGTGCCGCCATCGCCACTGGCGGACCGGAGGACTGGGGGCGCGAAAGCTGGCAGACCGCGCGCGATTTCGTCTATCCCAATGCCTTCGACGTCGCGCCGTGCGACGGGGACCTGCCAGATGAAGCCGCGTTGACGCAGGAGGATATCGTCGCGGCGATTCCCGTCTCGCAAGGGCGGGTGCAGCAGGCGGGCCTGAGGATGGCGCGGCTGCTCGACGAGGCCTTCGCGCCGGGTCCGCTCGCGGTTGAGGAGCGGCGGCGCTAACCGATTGCGCTGGCCACGAACCACGCCGCAACGCCCACCATTGCAAGTGCTAGTGCCCGGCGGACGAACTTCGCCCGCCCCGGTTCGAGCAGCACCGGCCGGATCGATGCCGCGCCGAAGATCAGCAGGAAATGGACCGCCGTCGCGATTGCCACGCTGATCAGCGCCAGCGTGATGGCCTGCCGAATCGTCGGCGCGCCACCGGCGACGAATTGCGGCGCGACGGCAAGGAAGAACAGCGCCGCCTTGGGGTTGAACAGGTTGATCGCGAAACCGGCCAGGAAGTGCCGCCCAGGTGCTTCGCGCGGAACCGAGGCTGGCGAGGTCTCGCCGCTTGCGCGCCATGCCTCCCACGCGAGATAGAGCATCATCGCCGCGCCTGCGAAACCGACGAAGCTGGCGGCCTGCGGCAAGGCGGCGAGAAGCGCACTCGCCCCGACCGCCGAGAGCAGCCCGTTGGCGAGCAGCCCCAGCGCGACCCCGCCGATCGCCGCCAGCCCTGCCTTGCGCCCCTCGCCCAGCACCAGCGCGACCAGCCACGCCATATTGGGGCCGGGCGTCAGCTCGATCAGGAGGACGGCCAAGGCGAAACCGGTCAGGTCCATCGCGCGCCAGGCAGTCTCACGGGATGCGCTTCGCCGGGTACCGGCTGCCGTCCTTGCGGGCATAGCCGTCGGGATCGAACACCATGTCGATATCGGGATATTCGCCGCTGTCATCCGCACTCGCGCCGCCGCTGATCGCCACGAACACGCAGTCAGAATCGGAACGGTTGTGGAGCCGGTGGCCGTTCTCGACGCCCGCCGCCCAGGACAGCACATCGCCGGGGCCGACGGGGGTTTCGCCCTCGTCCTCGATCAGTACCGCTTCGCCCACCAGCATCACCACCAGCTCGTCCTGCCCGCGATGCCAGTGCCGTTGCGAAGAGAAGGCACCAGGTTTGAGCACGACGTGGCTCGCCCCGAGCTTCGTCAGCCCGGCGGCAGGGGCGAGGCGGCGGTACCAGCGCCCTTCCACATCGGCATCGAAGGGCTCAGGGTACCCCGTGGCATTGGTCTGCGGGATGGCATCGAGATCGAGCTTGGGCATGGTGTGCGTTCTCCGGCTGGTCAGCGCCTCGCTGCTGCTTTAGTCCCAAGCCGATGAGCGACGCCATAGAGATTGCCGAAAAACTGATCGCCGCCCCCAGCGTGACCCCGGCGACGGGACTTGTGTTCGACGTGCTGGAGGAGATGCTCGCGCCGCTTGGCTTCGAGGTGCATCGCATGACGCGCGGCGATGGCACGACCGGCAGCGACGAGGCTCCGGTCGAGAACCTGTTCGCCATCCGCCAGGGACCCGCCGGTTCGAAGCATTTCGCCTTTGCCGGGCATCTCGACGTCGTCCCGCCGGGCAATGGCTGGACCAGCGCCCCTTTCGCGCCCGAGCGGTGCGGCGACCTTCTCTATGGCCGCGGCGCGGTCGATATGAAGGGGGCGATCGCCTGCATGGTCGAGGCAGCCCGCCACGTGCCGCAGGATGCGGGCACCATCAGCTTCATCATCACCGGCGACGAGGAAGGCCCCGCGCTCCACGGCACCCGCGCGCTGATCGATTTCATGCGCGCCGAGGGCCACCAGCCCGACCTGTGCCTCGTCGGTGAGCCCACCTCGGTCAATCGCCTCGGCGACATGATGAAGATCGGGCGGCGCGGTTCTGTCAATATCTGGCTCGAGGTGGCGGGGGTGCAAGGCCACGTCGCCTATCCGCACCTGGCAGACAATCCGGTCCCGAAACTGGTCGCGATGCTGGCGGAGCTCGATGCTTTGGTGCTCGACGAAGGCACCGACTGGTTCCAGCCGTCCAACCTCGAAATCACCGATCTCGAAGTCGGCAATCCGGCGCATAATGTGATTCCGGAAAAGGCCAAGGCGCGCCTCTCGATCCGCTTCAACGACCGGCATTCGGGCGCTTCGCTGTCCGAACTGGTCGCCGCCATCGCCCGGAAACACGGAGGCTCCGCGCTGCCGATTGTCTCGGGCGAGCCTTTCCTCACCCCGCCGGGCACCTTCTCGCAGATCATCGCCGACGCGGTGTTGGCGGAGACGGGGATCATTCCCGAACCCTCGACCACGGGTGGCACCTCCGATGCGCGATTCCTGCGCAGCGTCTGCCCGGTGATCGAATTCGGCCTGTGCAACGCAACCATGCACAAGCGCGACGAAGCGGTGGCCATGGCGGATCTGGAAACCCTGAGCCGCATCTACGCCCGGATTGCCCAGGCCGCGCTCGATTCCTGATCTAACCGTCTCCCCGGGCTCGGCCCCGGCTTGAGGGCCGTAGTGACGGACGTGGGTTGTGCTGTGAGTCTGCTTCCAATCCCTGCGCGAATTCCCTAGCGTCGCCCGCAAAGATTTGAGGGGTCTGAGAGATGTTTCGAGCCTGGTTCGCAATTCCACTGTGGCAGCGCGTCGTCGGCGCGCTGGTGCTCGGCGTTATCACCGGCTGGCTGTGGGGGCCGGATGCGGAGAGTATCAAGTGGATCGGCGATTTCTTCATCAGGTCGATCAAGATGCTGGTGGTACCGCTGATCTTCTTCAGCCTGGTCGCCGGGGTCGCGGCGATCGGCGACTTGCGCAAGCTCGGCGCGGTCGGCGGGCGGGCGATGCTGCTGTTCCTCGTCACCGGTCAGATCGCGGTGTGGCTCGGTCTCGCGCTCGGCACGCTGGCGACCAATTTCCAGCTGTTCCCGACCCGCGAGACGCTCGGCACACCGACCACGCCCACGCCCGAGCCCAATCCTACCACCGCCATCGACATGATCCTCTCGATCGTGCCCGAAAGCCCGGTGCAGGTGATGGCCGATGTCGCAGTGCTGCCGCTGATCGTGTTCAGCCTGTTGATCGGCATCGGCATCCTGATGGCGGGCAAGGACGGCGAGCCGGTGCAGAAGATTTTCGATAGCGGCTCGATCGTGATGCAGAAGGTGACGATGATCGTCATGGAGCTGACCCCCTTCGGCGTGTTCGCGCTGATGGCCTGGGTCGCCGGGACGATGGGATGGGAAGCCCTCAAGGCGCTGAGCTGGCTGGTGATCTTCAACTATGTCGGCTGCCTGCTGATCATCGGGGTGATGTATTCGGCGATGATCAAGTTCCTCGCCAAGCTGCCGGTGATCGATTTCTTCCGCGGCATCGTCGATGCGATGGCGGTCAGCTACTCGACCGCCAGCTCCAACGCGACGCTGCCGGTTACGCTGCGCTGTGCGGAGCGCAACCTCGGCATATCGAACTCGGTCGCGAGCTTCGTGATCAGCCTCGGCGCGACGGTGAACATGAACGGCACCGCGATGTATCTCGGCCTCGCGACGCTGTTCGGGGCGCAGATTTTCGGGGTCGACCTCAGCTGGGGGCAGTATTTCCTCATCTCGATCCTCGCCACCCTCGGCGCGATTGGCGCGGCGGGCATTCCGGGAGCGGGGCTGATCATGATGGCGCTGGTATTCGGCGCGGTCGGCGTGCCGCTGGAAACCATCGCCTTCGTCGCCGGTGTGGACCGGATCATGGACATGATGCGCACCACCACCAACGTTTCGGGCGATGCAGCAGTGGCGACGACCGTGGCAGTGATGACGGGCGAGATCGACCGGGCGGAGATGGTTTCGGCAGATGATGTTTGATGCGCTGGCTGGTTATAACCGTGGTAGCAACGGCATCGGTGATCTGGCTTCTCGCAGGCTATGTTACGTGTTTCGACTATGACGATTGCCTTGGAGCACTGCGCCAATTCGGGGCGCGCGATGTGGGTTTATTCGAAGGGACGCAAGCGGAGTGCGCAACGAAGCGTGAGACCATGAGATTCGTTCTCCTTGCGGGTCCAGTTGTAGTCGCTCTCTTACTTGGGTTTCGCCTTTCGAGCCGACGCAAGAAACGGCCAAGCTAGTCACCGTCCTTTCGGCTCCTCCAGCACCATCCCTGTCATCCCCGCGAAGGCGGGGATCCAGTCGGGACCAGCGGCACAAATCCGAAATCCTCCGCCAGGTCGCGCCAGGTCGGGTTGGTCTCTTCGATCAAACGCAGCTTCCATGTGCGGTTCCACTTCTTGAGCTGCTTTTCGCGCAAGATTGCCTCTTCGATATCGTCATGGGGTTCGAACCAGACCAGCGACTTGACGCCGTGCTTCCTTGTGAATCCGCCGAGGATGCCTTCGCGATGCTGCGCGATGCGTTGCAAGAGATTCGAAGTGACACCGATGTAGAGCGTGCCGTTGCGGCGCGATGCGACGATGTAGACGCATGGGGCGAATTCGTGCTGCATCGAGAGGTTGCTACTGGATTCCCGCCTTCGCGGGAATGACATGGTGGATGGTGGGCCTACCGGACATCACCGCCGCTTTGGCACCTCCAGCAACTTCTTCCGATAGCTGCACAGATCCGCCACCTTGCACCGCCAGCATTCGGGCGCGCGTGCCTTGCACACATAGCGGCCGTGCAGGATCAGCCAGTGGTGCGCGCCGAGTCGGAACGGGGCTGGGACGCGCTTTTCCAGCTTCGCCTCGACCTGTTCGGGCGTCTTGCCCTTGGCGAGGCCGGTGCGGTTGCCGACGCGGAAGATGTGGGTGTCGACCGCGAAGGTCTCCTGCCCGAACCAGCAGTTCAATACGACATTGGCGGTCTTGCGGCCCACGCCGGGCAAGCGGATGAGGTCTTCGCGCCTGTCTGGCACTGCGCCGCCATATTCGTCGACCAAAAGCTGGCTCAAAGCGATGACGTTCTTCGCCTTGGAATTGAACAGGCCGATGGTCTTGATGTGCTCGCGCAGCCCCTCTTCGCCGAGGTCGAGCATCTGCTGCGGGGTTTGGACCTTGGCGAACAGCGCGCGCGTCGCCTTGTTCACGCCGACATCGGTCGCCTGCGCACTGAGCGCAACCGCCACCACCAGCTGGTAGCAATTGCCGTATTCGAGCTCGGTCTCCGGCTCGGGATTGTCCTCCGCCAGCCTGCGGAAGAATTCGAAGATCTGGTCGCGGGTCACGGCTTGGGATTGCTGGTGCGCTGCAGCGCAGCGATCTTCGCCTCGACCGCTTCGTCGACCTGGTCGAGCCGTTCGAGATGCGCCCGCATTTCCTCGATCCGCTGGTCGCGGCGGCGCTGCATCGCTTCGGAGAAGGCGGCGGCGATGATCCCGGTCGGCATGGCGACCAGCGCGATGCCTGACAGCGCCACGAACGAGGCGAAGACCTTGCCCAGCGGGGTGATCGGGAAGGCGTCGCCGTACCCCACCGTGGTCAGGGTGATGACCGCCCACCACAGCGCGCGCGGGATGCTGCCGAACTGCTCGGGCTGGATATCACCTTCGGTGAGGTACAGCGCGGTCGCGCCGAACAGCAGCAGCATGCCCGCAAGCACCAAGGTGACGAGCAGATCGTCGCCGCGATCCTTTACCGCGCCCCAGACCTCGCCCAGCGCGCGCGAGAAGCGGCCGAATTTCATCACCGCGATGACCCGCAGCAGGCGGATTGTGCGCAGCACGGAGGAATGGGAAACGAACAGCGGCAGCAGCGAGGCGATGACCACCGCCAGATCGATCAGCCCGAGCGGCGAGCGGATGAAGCGCCACCGCTTGACCCAGTCCCCCTCCGGCCCCGGGTTTTCCGCCGCAGCGTAAATGCGGGCGAGGTATTCGGCGAGGAAGATGGCGCCGAACACTGCCTCGGCGACAAGCAACTCGTAGTGCCATTTGTCATGCAGCTCGGCCTCGGTCGAGAGGACTGCGGTGAACACCGCGAGCAGGATGATCGCCACCAGCAGCTTGTTGAGCAGCGTCAGCCGCCCGTCGAACTCCGCGCCGGTGAACAGCTGGTGGTGGAGATATTTGCGCAAGCCCCCCTGCTCCCCCTCACCGCAGCCAGCGGATCATGTTGGGATAGGTCGGCACCCCGGCGGCGAGCGCGCGCATCAGGTCGAGCTCGGCCATGCCCAGCGCGGCGAGCCCGTCGGCCCCCTCGAACCGGCCGAGCGCGTAGCATTTGGCGGCGAATTCATAGCTGCCCTTGTAGCCTTCGGGGTGGAACAGCTGGCGCAGGCCGACGTCGCATTGCTTCGCCGCGGCATAGGACCAGGCGATCGCCATATATTCTTCCGTCTGGTCGGGCTCGAGCGCGCCCAGCGTCGCGCGCCGGGCGGGATCGGTCACCGCGATATGCCCGCCTTCGTGGAGCAGATCGCCCGGCCACACCGGGGTTGCGGGGTCGATCACCACCGTACCATCGGCGATGATGAAGCCGTCGACCGGCTGGTCCATGTCCTCGCCCTGCCGCAGCCGGACGGGGATGCCCACTTCGGCCAGGAAAGCGAGGCAGCGCGCGCCCGCGGCTTCGCCGCCGCCTTCCTCACGCCAGAGGCAATCGCTGGCGGAAACCGCGCTCATAGCCCGAGCACGTCTTCCATCCGGTAGCGCGCCGGGGGCTGGCCGATCAGCCAGCTTGCGCCCCGCACCGCGCCGCGTGCGAATATGCTGCGGTTCTCCGCGCTGTGCGACAGGATGATGCGCTCGTCCTCCCCCGCCAGGATCACGCTGTGCTCGCCCGCCACGGTCCCGCCGCGCAGCGCAGCGAAGCCGATCGCGCCCTTCGCGCGGGCGCCGGTATGACCGTCCCGACCGCTCTCGCTCTGCGCGGCGAGATCGATCCCCCGCCCGCGCGCCGCCGCTTCGCCAAGCAGCTTCGCGGTGCCGGAAGGGGCATCCACCTTCATCCGGTGGTGCATTTCGACGATTTCGATGTCCCACTCGTTGCCCAGCCGGCTCGCCGCCTGCTGCACCAGATGGGCGAGCAGCGTCACCCCGAGCGAGGTGTTGCCCGTCTGGAGCACCGGCACCGCACGTGCCGCGCCGTCGATCGCGGCGAAGTGGCGTTCCTCCAGCCCGGTTGTGCCGACAAGGATCGGAATTCCTGCCCCGATCGCGGCGTGAAGGTTGCTCTCGAGCGCGGAAGGGGCGGAGAAATCGACCAGCGCGTCGCTGCGGTCGGCGAGGCCAGCAACATCGCCGCCCTTGTCGACCCCGCCTGAGAGTTCGTGCCCGGCGGCGGCAATCGCTTGCGCCAGCGCATGCCCCATGCGCCCTTCGCTGCCGATAATCCCGATCTTGGCCAAACCCGCTCTCACCCGTCATGCCGAACTTGTTTCGGCATCCATCTGCCCGCACAGTGCAGTTGGCGCGAAACGCGGAATGGACCCTGAAACAAGTTCAGGGTGACGGCAAGGGGGCGCAATGTCAGGGGTTCGCAATATCGTCATCCTCACCGGCGCGGGAATCTCCGCCGAAAGCGGGATCGACACCTTCCGTGACGCCGGCGGGCTGTGGGAACAGCACCGGGTGGAGGATGTCGCCACGCCCGAAGGTTTCGCGCGCGATCCGAACCTGGTGCTCAATTTCTACGACATGCGGCGCGCAGCATTGAACACGGTGGTCCCGAACCGGGCGCATGAGGCGCTGGCGCGGCTCGAGCGCGCGTTCGGCGGGGAGTTGCTGATCGTCACCCAGAACGTCGATGATCTCCACGAACGCGCGGGGGCAAGCCAAGTGCTGCACATGCATGGCGAATTGAAGAGCGCGTTGTGCACGAGCTGCGGGATGCGAAGCGCGTGGGATGCCCCGATGATAGATCGCCCGCCCTGCCCGGTGTGCCGCGCGCCGACCCTGCGCCCCGATGTCGTGTGGTTCGGCGAGATGCCCTATCAGATGGACCGCATCTACGCCGCGCTGCGCCGGGCGGACCTGTGCGTCAGCATCGGCACCTCGGGCGCAGTCTATCCGGCGGCAGGCTTCGTCCGCGACGCGCGCGAGCTGGGCGTTCGGACGCTCGAACTCAATCTCGAACGCAGCGAAGGCTCGCACTGGTTCCACGAGAGCCGGCAGGGGCGGGCAGGGGAACTGGTCCCTGCGTGGGTGGAGGAGGTGTTGGGCGGTCGTCACATCTAATATACGTATTCCAGACTCAAATGAGGATCAGGAGGCGAATAGTGCTCCCCGGAAATCACGTACTTTAGCGAGGGGCGATCGGAACCAAACGCACCATAGGAACCAGAAATAAGCCATCCTGCTTTCCGATTGATGCAATCCATCGCAAGATTTTCCTGCACGGTTTCCGGAGAGAAGACCTGTACTTCGGCATCGAATGCCGGCCTCCATTGCCATGCGATTCCTTCCAGTCCGTTCTCTTCCGCGCATGCTTCGACGCTTGAAAAAAAATATGAGGATCTCAGTTCATATTCGAAAGCCTTGAGTATCAGCAGCGCTAACAAACAAAGCATGACTGCGGCTAGGACGAGCTTCGGCTTTCTGGACTCCTGATAACTCATGCGTCAGTACAACACCCCTTGCAATGCGGGTCTTTCACTACGCGGAAGCAGCGCATTTCGGGTTTGAGCCCATCGAGCATGTGTACGGTTCCCCATCGCGGATTGCCCAGCGCGGCCTTGCCTTCGAGCGGCACACGCACCGCCTGCATTGCCGCGAAGCTGCCGGCCCAGCCGGCCATCGCGCCGAGCATGCCGTCGTCGGCGCAAGTGTCGCAATCGTTGTTGTCGAAGGCGTCGCCGACGAAGCAGCGGTAGCACGGCTGGTCCGCCAAGTGCCCGGCAAAGGCCGCGACCTGGCCCTGGAAGCGTCCGACCGCGGCGCTGAGCAGCGGGATGCCGAGCGCGACGCAAGCGTCCGACACGGCGAGCCGGGTGGCGAAATTGTCCGTCCCGTCGAGCACCAGTTGCGAACCTTCGAGCAGGGTGGGTGCATTTGCGCGCGATATCCGGTCGTCGCGCACCTCGACCTCGATCGCGCTGTCGAAATTCGCCAGCCAGCGGCGCGCGGCGACCGCCTTGGCGTGGCCGACATCGCGCTGGGTGTAGATCGTCTGGCGCTGGAGGTTGGACAATTCGACATCGCCATCGTCGATCAGCGTCAGCCGCCCCACCCCTGCTCCGGCGAGATATTGCAGCACCGGCGATCCGATTCCGCCGAGCCCGACCAGCGTCACCTGCGCCTCAGCCAGCGCGACCTGCCCCGCGCCGCCTATCTCGGGCACGATGATCTGCCGCTGGAAGCGGTCGAGGCGTTCCTCGCCCAGCCGGGTCATTCGCCGGTCCGCTCGCGGCGGAAGCCGTGCATGCCGTTCCACCACTGCGCCGCAACCACCGCGCCCTTGGCCGGCTGGAGCAGGCCGAGCATCATGACGAGCGCCAGCGGGATGACGATCAGCGCCATTTGCCAGGCCGACAGCGCGAAATCGAGCGCCAGCATGATGATCAGCGGCGCCATCAGGTGCCCGGTGACGAAGATCGCAAGATAGGCCGGAAAATCGTCGGTCTGCTGCGGGGTGAGGTCGAGCGCGCAGGCGCTGCATGCCGCTTCGGGCTTGAGCCAGCGGTAGAACAAGCGCCCCTCGCCGCAGCGCGGGCAACGGCAGCGCAGCCCGCGTAGCACGGCGAACCAGAAGCTGGCGGGCAGGGCAGGTGCTCCGTTGCTTTCCATGTCTCCGCCCTTAGGCGGCGCGCGGCGAGGCTGTCGACAGCTTTGTGGGAAAGCTGGCGACCACCGGTTCACATTGGGTGGAACGGTAGCGGAAAACTCAGCTCTCGAGCTGGCGCAGCAGGCTGCGCACGTCGCCGTCCATGTCGGCATCGCGCTGGCGCAAATCCTCGATCAGGCGCACCGCGTGGATCACGGTCGAGTGGTCGCGCCCGCCGAACTTGCGACCGATCTCAGGATAGCTGCGCGGGGTCAGCACCTTCGAGAGATACATCGCCACCTGCCGCGGACGGACCACCGCACGCGCGCGCCGTTTGGAGGACATCTCGCTGCGGTCGATGCGGTAGAACTGGCACACGGTGCGCTGGATCTCGTCGATCGTGATCCGGCGGCGGTTGGCCGAGAGGATATCGGTCAGCTGGTCTTCGGCGAGGCCGAGGCTGACTTCCTGCCCGGTCAGCTGGGCATAGGCGATCAGCTTGTTGAGCCCGCCGACCAGTTCGCGCACATTGCGGGTGATGGTGCGGGCGAGGAACTCGATGACATCCTCGGGCACTTCGAGCGGAGCGAACTTGGTCAGCTTGGATTCGAGGATCTTGCGCCGCAGCTCGATGTCGGCGGCCTGGATATCGGCGACGAGACCCATGCTGAGGCGGCTGAGCAGGCGCGGCTCGACCCCGTCGAGCGCTTGCGGCGCGCGGTCGGCAGCGAACACCAGCCGCTTGCCTTCGGCGAGCAGGGCATCGATCGTGTAGAGCAGCTCTTCCTGTGCGCTCGCCTTGCCGATGATGAACTGGATATCGTCCACCAGCAGCAGGTCGAAACTGCGCAGCCGCGACTTGAACTCGATCATCTGGCCCGCTTTGAGTGCCTGGACGAACTCAACCATGAAGCGCTCGGCGCTGCAGTAGAAAATGCGCGCGCGCGGATGCGCCCCGAGATAGGAATGGCCGATCGCGTGAAGCAGGTGGGTCTTGCCCTGCCCGGTCGCCGCCTTGAGGTAGAGCGGTGAGAACTGCGGCTGTTCGGTCGCCGCCATGCGCTGGGCGGCGTTGCAGCCGAGGACGTTGGTCTCGCCGGTCACGAAGGAGGCAAAGGTCAGCATCGGGTCGAGCCCGATGGGCGAGCTGAATCCGGCATCGCTGATGTGGGCGGCGCCGATCGCGATCATGCTGGTGTCGCCGCCATCGTTGGCCGGGCGGCGCCCGTCAGCCAGATTGATGTCGGGCAGCTTGCGGCGGCCGGGATGGACCTGGATGCGCACATTGCGTACCTCGCCGCGCGCAATCTTCCACGCCAGCGAAAGCCGGTCGGCAAAGCGGTCCTGCACCCAGTTGGCGCTGAATTCGGTCGGCAGATAGAGGTCAAGCGTGCCGGTCTCGCGGCACAGGCCGCCGACCTGGATCGGCTTGATCCACTGGCTGTGCAGCTGATGCCCCAGATCCTTGCGGAGACCCTGGCTGATGTCGGCCCAATCGGCAGCCAGGTTTACCGCTTCCAGATCTTCCATCTCGTTCCCGCCGCTTTTCCGCTTCGCAGAATTCGCGAAGCCATTCTTGTCTGCCATTACCTCAACAACCCCTTGGTCCGGCGGTGCCCGCCGTGTCTTTATGTCCCCTGTCGCAGACATGCTTCGCAACCCGCCGGAATCGCTGAAACGGCGCCGTGTCTGTCGACCAATCCTGTAAGAGCGCCGGCCGTCCAAGCCCGGTGCGGAGACTGTCTTAGGAGCCACCCGCGATGAGTCGCAAGTGGGGATACTGCAAAAAATCTGAAATAAAACGATTGACAGGCCGCAAGCCCGCAGCGGTGCGTTTAACACGCTGTTTACTAGGAATATTTGCCCTCAAACCCCGCGACTCGGCAGACTTCCTAGGGTTTTGCGCCGGTCACATCGCTTACGCGCGAACGTAACAAAAAAGCCGGCGTGATCCACGCCGGCTTTTTGCCATCCGATCGGCCCGGAGACGGGCCATGACCGGCGAATCAGAGCGCTGCGACTCGCTTTGTGAGGCGCGACATTTTGCGCGAAGCGGTGTTCTTGTGCAGCACGCCGCGAGCGACACCGCGCGCGAGTTCGGGCTGGGCCGCCTTGAGTGCGTCGGCAGCGGTCTGCTTGTCGCCGCCTTCGATCGCAGCTTCGACCTTCTTCACGAAGTTGCGGATGCGGCTCATGCGCGCGCCGTTGATCGTCGCGCGGTTGGTGTTGCGACGGATGCGCTTCTTGGCTTGCGGCGTATTGGCCATGTTCGTCCTTGTGTCTCGCTGGCTCTTGAGGGCCGCCTTGCAGCGGCCGAGCGTCAACTCGATTTGTTAGCAGATACGGCGATTCCTCGCCGGAAAGCGGCGCACATAGTCAGGCACCCCCGAATCGTCAAGCGAAACCAACTTACCTTTGGCAGACCGGGCAGAACCAGGTGCTGCGCCCGCCTTGGACGACCCTCCGGATCATTCCCCCGTCGCCGCGATGGCACGCCGCGTCCTCGCGCCCGTAGACGTCGAAGCGGGTCGCGAAATAGCCCAGCTCGCCGTCGGGCCGGGCGTAATCGCGCAAGGAGGAGCCGCCGTCTTCGATCGACTGCGTCAGCACGTCGCGGATCGCCGGGACCAGCCGCGCGAGTGCAGGCTTCGAGACCTTTCCCGCCGCCTTGCGCGGGTCGATCCCGGCACGCCACAGCGCCTCGCAGACATAGATATTGCCGAGTCCCGCGATCACCGACTGGTCGAGCAGCATCAGCTTGATCGCCTGCTTGCGCCCGGCCAGCGCGGCTTTCAGATGCGCCGCCGAGAGGTCGTCCCCGAGCGGCTCAGGCCCCATGCGGAGGAAGCCCGGCCATTGCGGCAAGGCATCGCTGGCAACCAGGTCGACCCAGCCGAACCGACGCGGATCGCACAAGGCGAAGCGGTGCGCCCGGGTTTCGATCACGAAGTGGTCGTGCTTGTCTTCCGTCTCGGGATCGATCCGCCAGCGCCCGCTCATCCCGAGATGGAAGATCAGCGTCTGCGCTCGGTCGGTATGGATCAGCCCGTATTTCGCACGCCGGCCGAGCCCGGTGACCCGCGCGCCGGTGAGCATCTGCACCAGTTCGGGCGGAAACGGCCTGCGCATGTCGGGCCGGTTGACCCGCGCGCGGACGATCGTCTCCCCGTCGAGGAAACGGGCCAGCCCGCGCACGGTGGTTTCGACTTCGGGAAGTTCGGGCATTGTGTGGCGTCTGTTCGTGTCCAGCTGTGCTGGCCACTGCGCCCGGCACCGGCCCGCTCCCCCGCCCAGCCACCCGATAGCCTGCTGGGGACCATATCGGGTGGCTGGGCGGGGGAGCGGGCCGGTGCCGCTGCAAGCATCGCGCCGAAGGTGCGATGCGGACCATGCATTTCGATTCCTCTTAACACCCTTTGCCCGCCCGGCAATTCCCACTAAGGCCCGCGCCATGAGCGAGAAAGTATCCTTCGGCTACGAAGACATCGACCCGGCGGAAAAGACCGAGCGGGTCGGCGCGGTGTTTTCCAGCGTGGCGGCGAAATACGACATCATGAACGATGCCATGTCGGGCGGGATGCACCGGCTGTGGAAGGACCGCTTCGTGCGCCGGGTCAAACCGCAGCCGGGCGAGGCGATCCTCGACATGGCGGGTGGGACGGGCGACATCGCCTTCCGCATGGCGGCGCGCGGGGCGGACGTCACCGTGTCGGACATCAACCAGGACATGCTCGACGTCGGGATCGAACGCGCGATGGATCGCGGGATCGATAGCCTCGTCTGGTCGCGCCAGAACGCCGAGGAGCTGAGCTTCTCCAGCCGCATTTTCGACGCCTACACCATCGTCTTCGGCATCCGCAACGTGACCCATATCGACAAGGCATTGCGCGAAGCTCACCGCGTTCTGAAGCACGGCGGGCGGTTCTATTGCATGGAATTCAGCACCACCACCTGGCCCGGGTTCAAGGAAGTCTACGATGTCTATTCGCACAAGCTGATGCCCAAGATGGGCAAGGCGATCGCGGGCGACGAGGAAAGCTACCGCTACCTCGCCGAATCGATCCGCCGCTTTCCGAAGATGGCTGAGTTCGAAGCGATGATCCGGCAGGCAGGCTTTGCCAACACGCGGGTCGAGCCGATCCTCGGCGGCGCCGTGGCCATCCATTCCGGGTGGAAAATCTGATCGGATGACCCGCCCCGCGACGCATATCTGGCGGCTCTTGAAGTGGGGCCGGTCGCTCGCGCGGCACGGGGCTCTGCGCGGGATCGAGAACGATCCCAACACGCCCCCGCCGGTCAAGCGCCTCGCGCGGATCGCCCGCTTCGGCACGATCCAGCCGGCCGTCCCCGACTATGCCGCCGCCTTCCGCGAGATCGGCCCGGCAGCGATCAAGCTCGGCCAGTCGCTGGCGACGCGGCCCGATCTGGTCGGCGATGTCGCGGTGCTCAACCTGCTCAGCCTGCAGGACGATCTGCCGCCGGTCGCGCTCGACAGCATCCGGTCGGTAATCGAATCGAGCTTCGGCCAGCCACTCGAGAACCTCTATGCCTCGTTCGACCCGCAGCCGGTCGGCGCGGCATCGATCGCGCAGGTCCACCGTGCGGTCACCACAGAAGGCCGGCAGGTCGCGGTCAAGGTGCTGCGCCCCGGCATCCGCGAGAAGTTCGCCCGGGATCTCGAAACCTATCACTGGGCCGCCGCGCATCTCGAGGCGATGGGCGGCGAGGCGAAACGCTTGCGCCCGCGCCTCACCATCGCCAATTTCGAACGCTGGACCAATCGCGAGCTGGACCTGCGGCGCGAGGCTGCTTCCGCCAGCGAACTGGCCGATGCGATGCGTGCGATCGACGGCTACGAGGTCCCCGCGATCGACTGGGACCGGACCAACGGCAAGGTGATGACGGTCGACTGGGTCGACGGGATCAAGATCAGCAAGCGCGAGGAGCTGATCGCGGCGGGGCACGACCTGCCCGACCTCGCGCAGCGGCTGGTACTGGCATTCCTCAACCAGGCGATCAGCGCCGGCTTCTTCCACGCCGATATGCACCAGGGGAACCTGTTCGTGAAGGCGGACGGGACCATCGTCGCGATCGATTTCGGGATCATGGGCCGGATCAACCGGCAAGCGCGGATGTGGCTGGCGGAGATTCTCTACGGCCTGACCACCGGCAACTACAAGCGCGTGGCGGAAATCCATTTCGAGGCGCAATATGTGCCGAGCTATCACAATGTCGACGAATTCGCGACGGCACTGCGCGCGGTGGGCGAGCCGATGCGCGGCAAGCCGGTGAGCGAGCTCAGCGTCGGCCAGATGCTCGACGGGCTGTTCGCGATCACCCGCGATTTCGACATGCAGACCCAGCCGCACCTGCTGCTGCTGCAAAAGACCATGGTGATGGTCGAAGGCATCGCCACCCAGCTCAATCCCGAGATCAATATGTGGGACGTTTCCGCACCCTATGTCCGCGACTGGATCCGCGACGAGCTGGGGCCGGAAGCCGCTATCGCCGACCGCATCCGCACCGACACCGAGACGCTGCTGCGCATCCCCGAACTCGTCCGCCGGATCGAAGACCGCTTCCCGCCCAAGGGCGGCGCCCCCGAACCTCCGCCGCTGCCGCATGTCGAACTGATGTGGGACAAGCGCGAGCGGGAAGGGCGCGGGTGGCTGGGATACGTCTTTGCTGCGGCTGCCGGGGCCGGCGCGGTGGCAGGTGCGCTGGCGCTGGGGTGGCTGGGGTAAGGCTCAGCTCCCCCGGTGCGGCAGAACACGGCTGGCGATCAGGAGAACGATCACGCAGGTCGCCTCGACCGTCATCGGCAGCCAGAAGCCCTCGGTCGTACCGTCGGCGAAAATGCTGATCGTGCGGCCCAATAGTGCAATTCCGAACAGCGCTGCGGGAATCAGCAGGATGGTGCCGTTGCGATACCATGCGCCGCCGATCATGCACACAGCAGCGACGACGAAGAAGGCGGTCATGTCCGCCCGGATCGCGGCGAGGCCGGTGCTGTTCAGCGCCTTGATTCCGAAGCCTTCGGCGTTGGTCGCAGGGTCGATCAAAAAGCCGATCCCGGTGATCAGGAAGAACAGCCCGCCTACGAAAATCAGTGCTGTAAGGACCAGTCGCATGCCATTCTCCCCTAGATATGTGAGCCGGAGTTTAAGCGCCGGTAAGCATGATGCACCAGCGAAATCGTAACCAAACCGTCGCAGGGCTGGCGGCCTTGCGAGGCGCGCGCTAGGCTGCGGGCCATGGTTAACCGGGGTAAGCGAACAATGCCTGTTTTCTGCAATCGGGCCATCGCCGCAAGGGCGCATAGCGCATGAGTGAAGCGGTTTCTCCGCGCATCCTGCTGGTGGTTGGCGGCGGTATCGCGGCCTATAAGGCGTGCGAGCTGGTCCGGCTGATCCGCAAGGGCGGCGGCTCGGTCACTTGCGTGGTGACCGAAGGCGGGCAGCAGTTCGTCACCCCGATGGCGCTCGCGGCGCTGAGCGAGAACCGGGTCTACACCACGCTGTGGGACCTCAAGAACGAAGCCGAAATGGGGCATATCCAGCTCAGCCGTGAGGCGGATCTGGTGGTGGTGTGTCCGGCGACGGCCGACCTGCTCGCCAAGATGACCGCAGGAATCGCGGATGACCTCGCGACCACGCTGATCCTCGCGACCGACAAGCCAGTGATGGTGGTTCCGGCGATGAACGTGCGGATGTGGCAGCACGAAGCGACCCAGCGCAATGTCGCCTGGCTGGCGCAGGCCGGGGTGCAGGTGATCGACCCCGACACCGGCCCGATGGCCTGCGGTGAATTCGGTCCCGGCCGTCTGCCTGATCCGGAGGTCATCTGGGCCGAGATCGCAGCGCATTTCGGCATCGCCGCCGATTGCGAACCAGCCGAGCGGCACGAGCTCTACGAAGCGCTCGAGCCGGAAGAAGAGGTAGTCCCGCACAAGAGCAGCAGCGGGCTCGGGGGACTGCTCTCCTCGCTTATTGCCCGCACCACGCCCAAGCGGAGCGAAGAAGACCTTGAGGCGCAGTGGCAGGAGGTTGCGGAAAGGGAACAGCCCGACGAGGCGCAAGAAATGCCGCTTCCTGCCGATGCCGGCCCGGTAATGGCAATCAAGGGCAGCGCCCGCGCTGCGCCGCCGACCGATCCCGACGCAATCAACCACACGGTCTCGACCGGAGCCGGCAATGCCGCGCCGCAGCCGATGGCGGGCGATGTGCGGCCAGCAGTCGTCCGCTATTCGGACTTCGACCCGCTCGAAGGCCAGCCCGATTTCGACACCGATATCGAGCACCGCCCGCTCTACGGCAGGCATGTGCTGGTCACCGCCGGGCCGACGCACGAGCCGATCGATCCGGTGCGCTATCTTGCCAACCGGTCGAGCGGGAAGCAGGGTTTCGCCATCGCCGCCGCCGCCGCCGCGCAAGGCGCGCGGGTGACGCTGGTGGCGGGGCCAGTGCATCTCGACACGCCGCCCGGGGTCGACCGGATCGATGTCGAATCCGCACGCGAAATGGCCGACGAGGTGAAGAAGGCGCTGCCGGTCGATGTCGCGATCATGGCCGCTGCGGTCGCCGACTGGCGGACCAAGGATTACCACGGCGAGAAGGTGAAGAAGCGCGGCTCGGCCCCGCCCGCTCTGATGCTGACCGAAAATCCGGACATCCTCGCCAACGTCGCCTCGGGCGGCAAGCGGCCTAAACTGCTGATCGGTTTCGCCGCCGAAACCGAGGACGTGATCGCCAATGCCCAGACCAAGCTCAAGCGCAAGGGGGTGGACTGGATCGTCGCCAATGACGTATCGGGCGATGTGATGGGCGGCGCGGCCAACACGGTGCATATCGTCACCGGGAGCAGCGTCGAACATCTCGACACAATGCCCAAGCAGGAAGTCGCCCGGCAATTGATCGACCGTGTGGCCAAGGCGCTGGAGACTATCGACGATGACTGACCCGATCCCCGTGCAGGTGAAACGACTGGCGCATGGGGAGGGACTGGAATTGCCGCACTACGCCACCGGCGGCTCTGCGGGGATGGATGTCGTTTCCGCCGAGGACATCGTGCTCGAACCCGGCATGCGGCATGCGGTGGCAACCGGCCTCGCGATGGCGATACCGCACGGTTACGAAATACAGGTCCGCCCGCGTTCGGGCCTCGCGCTCAAGCACGGGGTCTCGGTGCCCAACACCCCCGGCACGATCGACAGCGACTATCGCGGCGAGCTCAAGATCATCCTGATCAACCACGGCGCGGAAGCCTTCCCGATCCGGCGCGGCGAGCGCGTGGCGCAGCTGGTGGTCGCGCCGGTGACGCAGGCGGTGTGGGATGAGGTCGGGGAGCTCGATTCGACCGCGCGCGGCGAGGGCGGCTTCGGCTCGACGGGGCGCTAATCCATGGGCGGGATGAGTCCGGGCTTCGCCTTGCTGGCGCTCGCATCGATCCTGGTGTGGATCGTGCTGCTGGTGTGGCTGGCGAGCTGGATCATCCTGCGGCTGCGGCTGCGCTACGGCTGGAAGCTGCTCGATTGGCGCACGATCCTCATTCCCTTCATCGCGCTGACCGGCGCAATCCACCTCGGCAATTTCGCGCTCGACTGGATTGATGAGGCGGTCGGAACCGGTCGGCACGAAGCGCCGGTCGGCTTCCCCAGCGCCTTCCTGATCGGCTCGGTCGCGATCGGGGTGGGCATTGCAGTGGTTAGGGCGCTGCGGCGGTAGGTGCAGTATAGCCGGCCTATTCCGGGATGCTCCAGCGCACGGTGTTCCGATAGCTGCCCTCGGTCGGGGCACCATCCGCATCGGTCGCGGGATCGAGGCGGGCGTTCTTGCTCACCGTTGCACAGGTGTGCTGGTCGAGGAATTCGTAGCCGCTGCTCTTGGTGACCTCGCAGCCGGTAACCATTCCGGCCGGGCTAACCGTCAGCCGAAAGGTCACTGATCCCTGCATGCCTTCTCGGATTGCACGACTTGGAAAGTCATGGGCACCCCAAACCCACGCTCCCGGGTTGATCGGACTCGCTTCCCGGTTCGGCTCGAACGGTCCCGCAAGATCGGGGTCGGGAATTGCAGGTCGAGGTTTGCTCTCTAGCGGGCGAAATCCGGTAGGAAGGGCATCGGGATCGAGCGTTTCAGCGCATGCGAGCAAACTCGCATAAGCATCATTGCTACCCTTGAGCGGGATCTTCGCGAGTTCCCTTCCGTTAGCGATGACAGAGAGTTCGTTGCCCTTCCGGAAAGCTGAAATCAGCTCCGGAGTGACATTGCCGATGTAGAATGTGTCGGATTCCGGAATCAGTACACTTTCGAATGCATTGCTGCCGATCTTGAATCTCGATTCGACGTAGTCGGGCCAAGGTGATTTGCCTTTGGTGACTTTGACAAACATCACCTCAGCCCCGATCGGAAGACGGAACAAGGCGAATTCGCCGTTATTCGTGTGTTCGGAACCCTGAAGCGAACAAACTCCCGGTTCGCGACCCACCACCCAGCCTTCAAGGCGCGCAAACATTTCACGATTGTCTTCTTCTTCCTCGGCTTTGACCGGGACACCGAGAAGGCCTAGCGCCACGCAAGCCGCAATCGATTGCTTCCAGAACTGCATGGCGAACTCCCTCTTGCCTTGGAGCAGGCTACTGCAAACACAAGAAAAGGCGACCCCTTGCGGAGCCGCCTTTCCAATCTTGCTCGGGAGTAACCTCGCTCAGTCGACCTTGCGGACCGTGGTCTCTTCCGGCTTGATCGAGATGCGCAGCGTTTCGCCCGAATTGCCGGGGAAGTCGGTGAACATCGCTTCGACCAGGTTGGGCACCAGGTACTGCAACCGGTTCGAGCTCGACATGGCTTCCGCCTTGCCTTCGAACAGGCGCTGGCCGGTCGTGGTGTCATCGATCTTCATGTCGATCCCGCTGGTGTAGACGGTGTAGCTGCGCACATCGTTGTCGAACCATGGATCGTGGAAGCCATAGCCCCACGCGCGGCTGGGCAGGTAACCCACGCGATACCCCTGGCGGGTGCGGTAATAGACCGGGCGATAGCCGAAGCCGTACCACGGATCGAAGAAGGGATCGCGGAAGCCGGTCGAGCGGACACGTTCGCGCCCCTTGTCGACCCCGTAATCGAAGCGGACCAGCAGGTTCGCGGTCTCGGGCGAGGCGGCCTCGACATAGCCGATGCGCGCCATCTGCTGTTCGACCAGATCGGCATATTGCGCGAATTCGAGCCCGCCAGCGAGCGCCGGATCATCGGCCACGACAGCGAAGGTCTGGCCCTGCGGCGCGGGCAGCTGGCTCTGGAAGCGCGAGACATCGGCTTTGAACGGCGTGGCGCAGGCGGCAAGCCCGGCCAGCAGCAGCGGAATCGAAGCTAGCTTCAGGCCGCGCGCCCAATTGCGGTGGGTGATGGACATAGGAACTACCTCTCGAAAACAGGGATGCACAGTGCGGTCGACCCCTCTTGCGACTCGCATGCTGTCATCGACAGGGCGTGTTGTAAAGCAGCTGGCCTGAACCGGCATTGAATGGCCGGACCAGCACTCTACTGAATTATCTCGATTTTTTCGGCTGGACCTAGCCGCGCACCAGCCCCAGCGCCCGATAAGTCGCATCCAGCGTCGGTCTGCCGAGTTCGCGCGCGCGGGCTGCGCCGCGGGCAAGGATCGCGTCGAGCGCCTCGCGGTCCTGCTTCAGCTCGCGGAACCGGGCGGAAATCGGCGCCAGCGTCTCGACCAGCAGTTCGCCGAGCGCGGGCTTGAAGGCGCCGAAGCCCTGCCCGCCGAACTCGGCCAGCACATCGGCCACCTGCCGGCCCGCCATCGCACCATAGATCGACACCAGGTTGAGCGCCTCGGGCCGACCCGCCAGCCCTGCGGCCTCGGACGGAAGCGGTTCGGGGTCGGTCTTCGCCTTGCGGATCTTCTGCATGATCGCGTCGGCATCGTCGGCGAGGTTGATCCGGCTCATCTCCGACGGGTCGGACTTGCTCATCTTGGCCGATCCGTCGCGCAGGGACATGATCCGTGCGGCCTCGGGCGGAATGAACGGTTCGGGCAGGGTGAACACCGGTGCATCTTCGGAAGCGAAGTCGTTGTTGAACTTCTGCGCGATGTCGCGCGCGAGCTCCAGATGCTGCTTCTGGTCCTCCCCCACCGGGACATGCGTCGCCTGATACAGCAGCACGTCGGCCGCCTGCAGCACCGGATAGGCGAACAGCGCGACCGACTGGCCCTCGCGGTTCTTGCCCGCCTTGTCCTTCCACTGCGTCATGCGATTGAGCCAGCCCATCCGCGCGGTGCCGTTGAGCAGCCATTGCAGCTCGGCATGGGCGGGAACCTGCGCCTGGTTGAACAACACGCTGCGCGCCGGGTCGATCCCGCAGGCGACCAGCGCCGCAGCCATCTCCAGCGTCGCGGATTTCAGCTCCGCCGGATCGTGCGGCATCGAGATCGCGTGCAGATCGGCGAGGAAGAACAGGCAGGTCGAACCGTCTTCCATCGCGTCCTGCATCCGCACCCAGTTGCGGATTGCGCCCAGGTAATTGCCCAGATGGAGATTGCCCGTTGGCTGGATACCGGAGACGACACGCATGGAAATCAAGGTTCTTTCTTCTTGGTCAGGGCAGCGATGCGCTGCCGGTCGATCGCGCCCACCGCGAAGGCGACGCCGAAATAGACGATGGCGGAACACAGCACCAGCGCTAGCAGCGCAGCGGCGCGTTCGAACAGTCCTGCAGCGTACCAGCCGGTGAGCACATCGCGGGCAAACCACAGGGCGCCGCCCATCACGGCGGCGGCGACCAGCTGGCGCAGGATCCGCCCGACCAGCGCCAGCGGGATCGCGTAGTAGCCGCGCCGGGCGAGAACCAGATAGAGATAGGCGACGTTGATCCACGCCCCAATCACGCTGGCCAAAGCAACCCCGACCACGCCTCCGACAAGGCCTTCAAAAACTCCCGACCCTTCGAGCAGCACGAAATTCAGCGCGACGAACACCGTCAGCGAGATGAACGCGGCATAGACCGGGGTCCGGGTGTCCGACCGGGCGTAGAAATTGGGCACCAGCACCTTGACCAGCACATAGGCAGGGAGGCCGAGGACCAGCACCGCGAGCACCTGGCCGGTCAGCGCGGCCTGCTCCGCACTGAAGCGCCCGCCCTGGAAGATCATCGTTACGAAGGGCACCGCGCACACCGCCAGCGCCACCGCCGCCGGGATCGTCAGCAGCATCGACAGCTCGATCGCGTCGGACTGGACCCGGTCGGTGCCTTCCTTGTTCTTCGCCCCCACGAAACGCGACAGCGTCGGCAGGATGGCGGTCGACAGCGCGATGCCGATGATCCCCAGCGGCAGCTGGTTGAGCCGGTCGGCATAGTTCATGTAGCTGACCGAGCCGCTGCCCAGCCGGTTGAGGAAATAGAGCTGCACCAGCGTGTTGATCTGGTAAGCGCCGCCGCCGATCGCCGCTGGCAGCGCGATGATCGACAGGCGCTTTACCTCGGGCGTGATGCGCGGCCACAGCAGCCGCGGGCGGAACCCCTCGACCCGCGTCCAGTAGTAGAGCCAGGCGAGCTGGATCGCGCCGCCCACGGTGACCGCCCAGGCCTGAGCGTAGCCGACCTGCTGCACGCTCCAGGCCCATTGCCCCATCGCATGGTCGCCCACCAGCAGCGAGGCAATCAGCACCAGATTGAGGATGATCGGGAAGCTTGCGCCAGGCGCAAACCGGCTGACCGAATTGAGCATCCCGGTGAACAGTGTCACCAGGCTCACCAGCAGGATATAGGGGAACATGATCCGCGCGAAATCGACTTCCATCGCGAAGTCCGCGCTCTCCTTGGTCTGGTCGCCCAGCAGCCAGATCACCCCCGGCATCGCCAGCATCATCGCCGCGCAGACGAGGATCAGCACCGGCAGGAAGACGCTCAGCACGTCGTTGGAGAAGCTGCGCGCGTCGTCCAGCCCGGCTTCGGGGCTGTCCGCCCCGTGCAGCCGCTTGGAGAACATCGGGACGAAGGCGGCGGAGAACGCCCCCTCGGCGAACAGACGGCGGAAGACGTTGGGAATGATGAACGCCTGGAACCACGCGTCGGTGACATTGTTCGCACCGAGGACGCGCGCGAAGATCATCTCGCGCGCCATCCCGGCGATGCGGCTGACCATGGTCAGGCCGCCGATCGTCCCGGCGTGCTTGAGCAGGCTCATCGGCCGTGCCCGCGCCCGGTCATTGTGCTCAGGCTTCGCCGGCCGGGGTCTGCTCGGCCATCTGCTGCGCGCGCTGCGCCTGGATGCGCTGGGCGTAGAGGCCGTTGAAGTCGATCGGATCGATCGTCAGCGGCTGGTAGCCGGCATCGCGCGAAGCATCGGCCACCACCCGGCGGGCGAAGGGAAACAGCAGGCGCGGCGCTTCGGCATAGAGGAAGGCGTGCGCCTGTTCCTCGGGCAGGTTGCGCATCCCGACGAGACCGCAATAGGACAGCTCGATCAGGTAGATGCTGCCCTTCTCGCACTTGGCGTTGATATTGATCTTGAGCTCGACCTCGTGAATCTCGTCGTTCACCTGCGTCGCGCCGATGTTGAACTGCAGGTCGATCTGCGGCGGGTCCTGCCACTGATAGGCCTCTGGCGCATTCGGGTTCTCGACCGACATATCCTTGATATATTGCGAGATCACCCCGGCCACCGGGCAAGTGTCCGCGCCATTGGGTGCAGGGTCGAGGTTGAGGTCGGTGAGGATGTCGCCTTCTTCGGCCATGATCGCTATCGTCTTTCGGTTTCGTGTGTCTGATGGGACCCACCCGCAATGCGGGTTTTCGGCGGCGCGCCTAGCACTGCGCGCGCGCGCCCGCAATGGAAGAGGCGCGCAATCCCGCGACTGCGGCAGAGCGGCCACGCCTCGCGGTCATCCGTGCCCCGCACAGGCGTTGTTCATTTGTAATCCTTTCCTATTTAAGGCAGGTAGCAAACAGGCGGACTTCGGGACGTAAATCCGCCGGAAAGTGGACAGGTTAACCAAGTGATAGTCGAGATCGTCATCCTCGCCATGATCGCTGCATTCCTCGGGATGCGGCTCTATTCGGTGCTCGGCCGCCGTGCCGAGCATGAGGAGGAATCGATTCCGACCCGGTTCGATCCCACCACAAATCCGCCTCCGGTGACGCAGCGGTCGCTGCAGCCAGCCGCGCCGCAACATGTGCCGCCGATGCCGGGCGTGCTGCCTGCGGTCGAGCAGGGCGTGCGCGCGATCGCCGCGGCGGACCGCCGGTTCGACATCACGTCTTTCCTCGAAGGGGCGAAGGGCGCCTATGCCATGGTGCTCGAGGCCTTCTGGGCGGGCGACCGCGAGACGCTGCGCGAACTGTGCGACGACGATGTCTACGCCAGCTTCGATACGGCCATTGCGCAGCGCGAAGCGGCGGGCGAATTGCTCGACAACCGGCTGGTGCGGATCGAGGAAGCGGTGATCGACAGCGCCGCGCTCGACGGGCGCATGGCGCGTGTATCGGTGCGCTTCGTCGCCGATATCGCCGCCGTCACCCGCGACCGGGAGGGCAATGTCATCGCGGGTTCGCTGGTCGATGCGATCGAGACCCGGGATGTGTGGACCTTCATGCGCGACGTGAAGGCGAACGATCCCAACTGGCTGCTCGACGAAACCGACGAAGGCTGATTCCGCCAATGCCTGGCCTGCTACAGCGCCTGTTGACCCTTGGCGCTGCGGCCTTCCTGGCATCGTGCACCATCGTCCCCAAACCCGGACCCGATATCGCCCCGCCCGCTGCGGCGACCACCGCCGCGCTGCTCGGCGCAAGCAGCATGGGCAGCGTCGGCGGGCTTGGCATGGACCGCAGCGACGCCGAAAGCGCCTTTGCATCCTTCCGCGAATCCTGCAGCTATGCCGAGCGGCGTGACGACCGGTCGGGCCTGACCACGCCCGAGGACTGGCAGGGGGTTTGCGCGACCGCGCGCAACTATTCGGGCGATCCGCGCCGCTATTTCGCCGATAATTTCGAACCCGTGCGGATCGGCACCGGCGAGGCTTTCGCCACCGGCTATTTCGAACCCGAGATCGCCGGATCGCGCACCCGCCGCGCCGGCTACGAAGAACCGGTCTACGCCATGCCGGCGGACCTCGTCCGCTGCTGGCGCGACGACATCCCGGAAAGCGAACGCACCGGCAACCCTCCGCTCAGCCGCAAGCTGCCCGACGGGCGCTGCATTGAATATTACACCCGGGCCGAGATCGACGATGGCGCGCTTGTCGGACGCGGGCTGGAAATCGGCTGGGCGGCCGATCCGGTCGAGATTTTCTTTCTCCAGATCCAGGGATCGGGCCGGTTGATCACGCCCGAGGGCGAGGTGATCCGCATCGGCTATGCCGGGCAGAACGGACACAGCTACACCGGGATCGGCGGGGTGATGCGTGAACGCGGCCTGCTCGGCACCGGGCCGGGGCAATATTCGGGTTCGATGCAGGGGATCATGCAGTATATCCGCGAGAACCCGGAAGAAGGCCGCGCGCTGATGCGGCTCAACGAAAGCTGGGTGTTCTTCAGGGAGCTGACCGGCGACGGACCGCTCGGCTCGCTCGGCGTGCCGGTGCGCGGGCGCAGCTCTGTCGCGGTCGATCCCAACTTCGTGCCTTACGGCGCGCCGGTGTGGCTCGATCTCGACCGCGCCGAAGCCGACGGGCTGTGGATCGCGCAGGACACCGGCGGCGCGATCAAGGGCGCAAACCGGTTCGACACTTTCTGGGGCGCGGGCAGCGAAGCGCGGACCATCGCCGGCGGGATGAGCGGGCGCGGGCAGGCGCTGGTGCTGTTGCCCAAGAGTGCCGCCGCCCGCCTCAAGGACCGATGAGCCATCCGCGCGGCCTCAGCGCCGAGGAAGCCGAGGCGTGGGAAAGGCTTGCGGCCACCGTCACTCCAATCGATGCCAGGCGCAGGGCGATGTCTGTCTCGGCTCGCTCGGCATCTTCTCCGCCGCACACACCGGACCGACAGTCCGTCACGCCCATGCGCGAACCGAGTTTCGACGAACTGATGGCAAAGGGCGTCGGCGCAGGCCCGCCGATCAAGTCCCCGGCATCCCGCCTCATGTCGCCAGCGAAAAATCCGGAACCTTTGCCGCAGCATGGCCTGGATTCGCACTGGGACCGCAAGCTCAAGGCAGGGCAGGTCGAGCCCGATTTTTCGCTCGACCTCCATGGTCACACGCTCGACAGCGCATGGCAGCGGCTCGACAGCGGGCTGTTCCAGGCCAAGGCGATGGGCGCGCGGCTGGTGTTGCTGGTGACCGGCAAACCGCGCCCGGTCGATGCCGCCGACCGGGGGACCAAACGCGGGGCAATCCGCGCCAAGGTGCTCGACTGGCTGGCAGCAGGCCCGCACGGCAGCGACATCGCCGCGATCCGCACCGCCCACCGCAAGCACGGCGGCGACGGCGCGCTCTATCTCGTCTTGCGGCGGCGCTAGCTGGAAAGGCCAGTCCGCCGCACGCCGTCGAGCAACCTGTCCTCGAGATGATCGCCGTGCAGGATGCTCATGTCACCAGTCGTTTCGAGAATTGCGGCGCGCACCTGACCCAGGTCCAGAACGTTGGCCTCGCGCAGCTTCGCCCAGAGATCTTCGCGCGAAACGCGGCTGCGCTTCAGCGCTTCGTCGATGACGACACCGTCGCGCATGAGCAGCAGCGGTTCGTTCTGGATCGCGTCCCGGAACCCGGAAGAAGCCCTGCGTAGCCGGGCAACGGTAAACTGGATGGCAAAAAGGCCGGCCATCGCTGCGAGCGCCTGAAGATAGGCGGGCCAGTCGCTCGACTGACTGGCCGTGGCGACCAGCGATCCCATGGCAACCGTCATCACGAAATCGAAGCTTGTCATCTTGGAGAAGGATCGCAGTCCGATCACCCGCACGAGCAGGATGACCCACATCAGCGCGACGATAGCCAATACGGCTCCCCGCAGAATGGCATCGGCTATCGGCTGATCAATAAACATTCGATTCCCTTGTTGTACGCGAGCGCCTTGCAGAGCGGCGAAAGACAGCGCGGGCGGCGCGCGATAGCGCCGCTCGCTGATTGTACGCAGTGACCCGCCAGCGAACCGGGATCGCTACTCGGCCGGCTCGCTTTCGCGAAGGTCGGCAACCGCATTCTTCGCGCCTTCGCCTTCCTTGGCGATCGCTGCGGTTGCGGGCGGACCCATGTAGCCCGAAATCGATTCCGCGCTCGCCATGCCCGGCGCGTCGGACTTGCCGCCGAGGATATCGCGGGTCGCCTTCTCGATCCGGTCGCCGATGCCTTTATCGACATTGCGCCAATAGTCGAATGCACGCAGCAGGATCGGTTCGCTGACCCCGTCGGCAAGATGCCCGGCGACATTGTCGACCAACCGGTCGCGCTGGGCATCATCCATCACTTCGCGCACCAGCGCGCCGGGCTGGCTCCAGTCGTCGTCATCCTTGCGCAGCGTGTAGGCGGCGCGGACCATGTCGCCATCGGCCATCCAGGTCGCCTCGCCGCCGGTTTCGGGCTGCGCACCCGGCCCACCGTAGCTGTTGGGCGCATAGACCGGATCGACCGCGTTGACGGTACGCATTGCGCCTGCCCGCGAGTAGCTGTTGACCTCCGCCGCCTTGGCCTGGTTGACCGGGATTTGCTTGTAATTGACCCCCAACCGGTGGCGATGGGCATCGGCGTAGGAGAAGCCGCGCGCGAGCAGCATCTTGTCCGGGCTGAGGCCGATGCCGGGGACCATGTTGTTCGGCTCGAAGGCGAGCTGCTCGATCTGCGTGTCCCAGTCCACCGGGTTGGTGTCGAGCGTCAGCTTGCCGACCTCGATCAGCGGATAGTCCGCGTGGGGCAAGGTCTTGGTCAGGTCGAACGGGTTGATGCGATAGGTTTTCGCATCCTCGAACGGCATGATCTGGAACTTCAGCATCCAGCTCGGGAAATCGCCCTTGGCGATGTGATCGAACAGATCGCGGCGGTGATAATCGCCGTCCTGCCCGGCCATGTTGTCGGCCTCGTCCTGCGTCAGGTGCGCGTTGCCGTCACCCGCATCGGTGTGGAAGTGCCACTTGACCCAGGACTTCTCACCGTCCTCGTTGATCAGCATGTAGGTGTGGCTGCCGTAGCCGTTCATCTCGCGCCAGTTTTTCGGCACGCCGCGATCGCCCATCAGATAGGTCACCTGGTGCGCGCTTTCGGGGCTGAGTGTCCAGAAATCCCACTGCATGTCGTGATCGCGCAGGCCGTTGTCGGCGCGGCGCTTCTGGCTGCGGATGAAGTGCTGGAACTTCAGCGGATCGCGGATGAAGAAGATCGGCGTGTTGTTGCCGACCATGTCGAAATTGCCGTCTTCGGTGTAGAACTTGACCGAGAAACCGCGCGGGTCGCGCCAGGTGTCGGGGCTGCCGCGCTCGCCCGCGACGGTTGAGAAGCGCATCGCGGTTTCGACCTTGCTGCCCTTCTGGAGAAACTTGGCCTTGGTGTATTTCGAAACGTCCTTGGTGACTTCGAAATGGCCGAACGCGCCCGAACCCTTGGCATGAGGCTGGCGTGCCGGGATCCGTTCGCGGTTGAAGTTCGCCATCTGTTCGAGGAGATAGTGGTCGTTGAGCACGATCGGCCCGTCGCGGCCGATGGTGAGCGAATGCTCGTCGCTCTGCACCGGAATGCCGGCATCGGTGGTGGTACGGGGAAGTTTTGTGTCGGCCATGGTCGTGCCCTTTCGTGGGAATCCTGCCGTGGATACGGCGGGGCAAGGGCAATGGTTCCGTCAGGCGGCGGCAATAAATCGGCATAGTCTGATCGGCATTTCCGATCCGAATGATCGCTCCGCTATTTGAGCGCGTTCTTTTTGCGCTACCATTCCGCTACTTGAGCGCGTTCTTTTTGCGCTACCGCTCCGCTACTTGAGCGCGGTGGAGCATCTTGTGGTCGGCCAGCACCAGCGCCATCATCGCCGCGACCACCGGGGTGCCGCGGATGCCGACGCACGGGTCATGGCGGCCCTTGGTCACGATTTCGGTGTTCTCGCCGTCGCGGGTGATCGTATCGACCGGGGTCAGGATCGAGCTGGTCGGCTTGAACGCCACCCGGCACACCACCGGCTGGCCGGTCGAGATGCCGCCCGCGATCCCGCCCGCGTGGTTGGCGGTGAACTCGGGGTCGCCATCCTCACCGGCGCGCATCGGGTCGGCGTTCGCCTCGCCCGATAGCGCCGCTGCGCCGAAACCGTCGCCGATCTCCACCCCCTTGACCGCGTTGATCCCCATCATCGCCGCCGCAAGGTCCGCATCGAGTTTGGCGTAGATCGGCGCGCCCCAGCCGGCCGGAACCCCCTGCGCCACGCATTCGACCACTGCGCCCAATGACGAGCCGGCCTTGCGCGCGGCGTCGATCTTCTCTTCCCACCGCTTCGCCGCCCGGCTGTCGGGGCAGAAGAAGGGGTTGTTGCCGATCTCGGCGAAATTCATCGCGCTGCGGTCGATTTCGTCGTCGCCGATCTGGCAGACATAGGCGGTGATCGTCACCTCGGGCACGATCAGCCGCGCCACCGCGCCCGCCGCGACCCGCGCCGCCGTTTCGCGCGCGCTCGACCGCCCGCCGCCGCGAAAGTCGCGAAAGCCGTATTTCGCGTCATAGGCATAGTCGGCATGACCGGGGCGATAGGCCCTGGCGACATCGGAGTAATCCTTGCTGCGCTGGTCGACGTTCTCGATCATCAGACTGATCGGGGTGCCGGTGGTCTTGCCCTCGAAGGTGCCCGAAAGAATGCGGACCTGGTCCGGCTCCTGCCGCTGGGTGGTGAAGCGGTTCTGGCCCGGTTTGCGCGCATCGAGGAACGGCTGGATCGCTTCCTCGCTCAGCGCCAGCCCCGGCGGGCAGCCGTCGACCACCGCGCCCAGCGCGGGCCCGTGGCTTTCCCCCCAGGTGGTGAAGCGCAGCACGCGCCCGAACGTGTTCCAGCTCATGGGTTCGGCTTTGACGCAAGTTTGCGGGTGTGTCCAATGGTGGTGGGCGTAGGATTCATTGGCTCGCGCAAAGGCGCAAAGGCACGAAGAGGTCCTGCTCGCGGCGAAGCCGCTCTATCCCACAGACCTGTGTGCCGAGTGCCACCGCCCGGGCTTCAGGGCGGCTTCGCCGCCTGCGGCACCACTTCGTGTCTTCGTGTGAAAAAAACTCCGGCTGCCTCCAGGCCGACGAGGAAGGATTTTCCTACACCCGAGCAATATGGCACAAAGGCGGCAGCGGGGGCGAGGCCTGACCGGACCTTGCGCGACGGCGGGAAAGCGGAAAGCGGCAAGAGGCGTTTTTGGTGTCGCCTTAGTGTCGCCTTTCGCGGGGGAAGGGCATCCGGCGGGGCTTTCCAAACCGGCGCGGAGCAGGCAGGAACAAAACGTGATTTCGGGATATCCAAGATGATTGCCAAACTGAAGGGCCTGCTCGACGAAACCGGCACCGACTGGGCGGTGATCGACGTCGCGGGGGTGGGCTATCTCGTCCATTGCTCGGCCCGCACGCTCGCCGCACTGGGCGAGGTGGGTGAAGCCTGCACCGTCTACACCGACCTGCAGGTGTCCGAGAACGACATGCGCCTGCTCGGTTTCGCCGATGCGGCCGAGCGCGACTGGTTTCGCCTGCTGACGCAGGTGCAGGGCGTCGGCAGCAAAGTCGCCCTCGCGATCCTTTCGGCACTCTCGACCGGCGAATTGCAGCAGGCCTGCGCGCAAGGCGATGCCGCGATGGTCGCGCGCGCCAACGGGGTCGGGCCCAAGCTGGCCGGCCGGATCGTCAACGAGCTGAAGGATCGCGCGGGCGCTCTCCCCTCTTCGGACGGCGGAGTCACTGTCAACAGTGTCAACACCCCCGCCGTTGCCACCGCCAGCGCCGACGCGGTGAGCGCGCTCGAAAACCTCGGCTTCAAACCCGCCGTCGCGGCCCGCGCGGTCGCGCTGGCGCAGGGCGAGCTGGGCGAAGATGCGGGCGAGAGCGACCTGATCCGGGTAGCACTGAAGAGGGCGGCGGGGTGACCACCCGCACCGCCACGTGCCAATGCGGCCAGCTCACCGCCACCTGCGAAGGCGATCCGGTGCGCGTGTCGGTGTGTCATTGCCTCGAATGCCAGAAGCGCAGCGGATCGTCTTTCGCGGCGCAGGCGCGCTGGCCACAGGAGCAGGTAGCGATTGCCGGCGAGAGCCGCGCATGGAGCCGCACAGGCGGCGATGGCGGCACCGCCACCTTCCGCTTCTGCCCCGATTGCGGATCGGGCGTGTGGTACACGCACGATGCCTTGCCCGATATGGTGGCGGTGCCGATCGGCGCCTTTGCCGAGCCCGGATTTCCGCCGCCCGACTATTCGGTCTATGAGGAGCGCAAGCATCACTGGGTTGTGATCACAGGGGAAGGGATCGAGCATTATGACTGAACTCCGCACGCCCGGCGCTTGCGCCGTGAAGCTGGCCTGCCTTCTCCCGCTCCTGCTGCTCGCCGCGCCCGCCGCCGCGCAGGACATGTCGGCCTTCACCACCGGCCCGGTGTTCGCGGATTTCGGACCGCATGCACCGGTCGAAGGCATCGACACAGTGCCTGCCGATACCGAATTCGCGGTGGCCTTCGATGTCGCCGCCCCGGCGGAAGACGGCGCGCGGAGCCGCGGGTTCGAAAGCGCCGCGCGCTTCATCAACATGCATGTCGCCGCCGGGGTACCGGAAGACAACATCCGCATTGCGGTGGTGGTCCACGGCAAGGCGGCGCTTGACCTGCTGACCGACGAAGCGTGGGCGGCAAGGCAACCGGCCGGCGAGGAGGAAGAAGCGCCCGAGAACCCCTCCGGCGCGATGGTCGCCGCGATGCTCGACGCAGGCGTGCGCTTCATCCTGTGCGGCCAGAGCGGCGCGGCCTACGGCATCGAGCAGGACGACCTGATCCCGGGCGTGGAGACGGCGCTCAGCGCGATGACGGCGCATGCTCTGCTGCAGCAGCGCGGCTATACGGTGAACCCGTTTTGATGGCTCATGCAGAGTTTCCGGAAGAGCTGGCAAAGCTGACCTATGAACGACTTGGTGAGATTCGCCGAGTTTTGGTTGATGAACATTCGGCCAGTTATCGTTGGATTATGGCTTCGCTACTAGCAGTAAACTCTGGCGGGGTTTTTGCCGTGATTGGAACTGATATTGCGAAGGTTGCGATGGGATTATCGGCTGCAGCATTTTGGTTTGGCATTCTATTGGCCTTCGTTACTGCTTGGCTTGGCCAAGTTCAAACGCGAAAATTTATCCAAGCGAATTCCAAGCTCGAAGAATATTGGGCGATCGTTGCTGTAACGGGACAGGTCGATCTGGACAAAGGCGCAAAGCTTGAAGAGGCGCGCTCAGCCATAGATAGCACAATTCCAAGGTGGACAGGTATCGGCTCATTTGTAGCTTTTTCGATCGGCTTCTTGCTCGTGGGTATATCGCTTTGACGGATAGTTCAGGCTTTTCCTCCATCCGACAACCAAGCGTCCCCGACCCGGCCCGCCTCACAAGCCGTCACCCTGAACTCGTTTCAGGGTCCATCGTGCCGCACGCTCCGGAGCTGGCTCAGCGCGCGCACAGACCTCGGCGCACTCGACATGATGCGCTTCGCGTGCAAGCACCGCGCAAGCCCGAAACATGGATCCTGAATCGAGTTCAGGATGACGGGATAAGGACGGATGGCGTATGCCTACCCGACCGGCCCGAAGCCCAGACCGATCGCGAGGTCGTGCCAGTCGGGGTTGTCGCTTTCGACAAGGTTGAGCTTCCACTGGCGGTGCCAGCGCTTGAGCTGCTTCTCGCGCAGGATGGCACCTTCCATGTCGCCGAACATCTCGTAGCGGACCAGCCGATAGACATTGTATTTCCTGGCGAAGCCGCCGGTGATGCCGTTCCGGTGCTGGAACAGCCGCTGTTCGAGGTCGCTGGTAACCCCGATGTAGAGCGTCCCGCGCGGCTGGCTGGCAAGGATATAGACGCAGGGATTGCGCTCGAGCGGCATGCTCCGGTGATTGCCGGTGGATGGATGCTGAAACAAGTTCAGCATGACGGTATGGGGGCTGCGTGACCGACCAGCTCCCGTTCCATGTTCCCGAGCGCCTGTGGGTCGACCGCGATCCGCAGGACGAACCGGATCGCTCGCCGAAGAGGTTTGCGCCCTATCCAGTCTGGTCGTGGGCGCGGATCGTCGGTTTGCTCGGCTATTGCTGCTTTCCATTGGCGATTTTGTCGATTGCCGTTGGGTGGCTTGTACCGGGGTTCGTCCTCCTCGCCTTGTGCTTGATCATAGTATTGCCGCGACCTTACGACAGTTACACAGCGCTACTGCCCGAACTTGTCGGCGGGATGCTCGGTTCCCGCTACTGCCCGGCTTGTGGCCAATCGATCTTTGATCGGGCACCACCAAACGGTTATATGGCCGACCACGAACGCGGCTCATGGTGGCCGCACCGGCGTTGCGCAAATTGCGGACACGATCTGAAGGTGCGGACCATTGACTGACCCCGTCCCCCTCCACTCCCCCACCCGCCAGCCGGACGATCCCGACGCGGCGCTGCGGCCGAAGTCGCTCGCCGAGTTCATCGGGCAGGAGGCGGCGCGGGACAATCTGCGGGTGTTCATCGAGAGCGCGAAGTCGCGCGCCGAGGCGATGGACCATGTGCTGTTCTTCGGCCCGCCCGGACTCGGCAAGACCACGCTGGCGCAGATCGTCGCCAAGGAACTGGGCGTCGGTTTCCGCGCCACCAGCGGGCCGGTGATCGCCAGGGCGGGCGATCTTGCTGCGCTGCTGACCAATCTCGAGCCGCACGACGTGCTGTTCATCGACGAGATCCACCGGCTCAATCCGGTGGTCGAGGAGATCCTCTATCCCGCGATGGAGGACCGCGCGCTCGACATCATCATCGGCGAGGGGCCTTCGGCGCGCAGCGTGCGGATCGACCTGCCGCCCTTCACCCTGGTCGGCGCGACCACCCGGCAGGGGCTGCTCACCACGCCATTGCGCGACCGTTTCGGCATCCCGGTTCGGCTGAATTTCTACACCCATGAGGAACTCGACCTGGTGGTGACGCGCGGGGCGCGGCTGCTCGGCATGCCGATCGATCCCGCGGGCGCGCGCGAAATCGCCCGCCGCTCACGCGGCACGCCGCGGGTCGCCGGGCGGCTGATGCGGCGGGTGCGTGACTTCGCCCATGTCGCCGGGGATGGCACCGTAACCCGGGCCATCGCCGACAACGCGCTGACCCGGCTGGAGATCGACCGGCTCGGGCTCGATGCGATGGACCGGCGCTACCTCACCATGATCGCGACGACCTACAAGGGCGGTCCGGTGGGGGTCGAAACGCTCGCGGCCGGCCTCAGCGAGCCGCGCGACACGGTGGAGGAAGTGATCGAGCCCTACCTCATCCAGCTCGGCCTCATCGCGCGCACCGCGCGCGGGCGCTGCCTCAACGATGCGGGATGGAATCACCTCGAAATGACCCCGCCCAAAGGGCTCGGTGGATCATCGCAAAACAGTTTGTTCGACGAGGAAAGTTAACCGAAGCGAAGGGTTTGCCCCCGTTTCGGTTCCATATCGGGACAGGTTGGCCGACTCGGGAACAAACCGGCAAAAAAAACGACTCCGGGCGGCATCAAATGTGGTTAACGCCATTGCCGGATTAAGCAGTTGGTCGCTTGTTGATGCGACAGGGAAGTGTCTTGGGGGCGGAACCGCTGCCCACCTGGCGTCCCGAGCGTAACAAGAGAGCTTGACCATGTCGGTAAAACTGGCCCTGGCGAAACTGTCCGCAACCGCTGCGGGTACTGCCCTGCTGGCGGGTGGCGCAGTCCACGTCGCCGAGAAGCAGATCACGGACAACCCGCAGTTCAAGGGCGGCAAGGTCCTGTCGGCCAAGGCTGAGCCGGTGCACTACATCAAGGAACGCCGCCCCGTGACGCGCCGGGTCGAGCGCACCGAGCATCGCCAGCGCCGCATCGTGCGCCAGGAAATCGAGTGCGAGGACCTCGGTCCGGGCATGATCGGTGGTCCCGGCATGCACGGCGGAATGCACGGCGGTTCGAATGACGGGATGCAGGGCGGCTCGCGCTCCGGGCAGGGCCGCATCGTCGGCACCACCTATGACGCGCGCTGCGCCCCGGCCTATCGCATGGCGATCGCCGCGATTCCCGCACCGCTCGCACCGATGCCCCCGATCTCGGGCGGCGGCGGTGGTGGCGGCGGGGTGACCGTGATCGGCGGCGGTGGCGGTTTCGGCGGGGGCTTTGGCGGAGGCTTCTTCGGCGGGTTCTTCGGCGGCGGCGGCGGTTCGAGCGGCAGCGTGACCGTCACCTCGACCACCACCACTTCCGGCTCCAGCTCGGGCAGCTCCTCGACTTCTTCGAGCGGCGGCACCAACGGTTCCTCGAGCGGGATCAATATCGACATCGATATCGACAACACCAGCGGCGGTTCGTCGACCTCGACTTCTTCGGGTGGCAGCTCGACGACGACCGGTGGCGTCTCCACCTCGACCGGCGGCATCAGTACTTCGACCTCGACGGGCGGGGTAAGCACCTCAACCGGCGGCGTCAGCACCTCGACCGGCGGCGTGAGCACCTCTTCGGGTTCGGTTACCAGCTCGACTTCGACCAGCTCGGGCAACGTCAGCACCTCTTCGGGCGCCGTGACCAGCTCGTCCTCGACTTCGAGCTCGTCGGGCAATGTCTCGACCTCTTCGGGCGCAGTCACCAGCAGCTCGGGCAACAACGCCAGCTCGTCGACTTCGGGCAATGTTTCGAGCAGCTCTTCGGGCAACGTTTCGAGCAGCAGCTCGACCTCGGGCGACGTGTCGAGCAGTTCGAGCACCAGCTCGAGCACCAGCTCGTCGACCTCGGGCAATGTCTCGACCAGCACCAGCAGCTCGGGCAATGTCACCAGCTCGACAAGCTCGTCCACCTCGTCGTCGACCTCGAGTTCGACCTCGGGCAACAACACGACTTCGGGAATGACCACCAGCGGCACGACCAGCGGGACCACGAGCGGAACCCCGGTATCGGCACCGCCGATGATGATCCTGTTCGGCCTGGGTGCCGCCGCCGTGCTCGGGCGCCGCAAGTTCATGCCGAAGAAGGACGACTGAAACTCGCACTTCTACGGAACTTCAAACTGGCAGGGCGGCTCCGCAAGGTGCCGCCCTTCTTGTCTCGTTAGCCCTCGTCGGGCGGCGCGAGCCCCGAAGTCCACGGCACATCGCTGAGCGGCATGACACCCGCCAGCTCCCACACATTGGTGTAGCCATAGCCGTGGAGGTTGATGAAGGTCGGGATATTGAGCGCGAGCGGAGCCATCTTGGAAATCACCGGCGCGGCATTGTCGCTGAAGTTGTTGTTGCAATAGATGTAGATCGGGCGGTCCGGGTCATTGCCCACGATCTCACGCAAGGATTTCGAGGTGAAGTCCGAGAACGGCAGGTTGACCGCCCCTTCGATATGTCCGGCGGCGAAAGCCGATTCGGAGCGGGTGTCGAGCAGCAACGCGCCCTCGGCTGCTGCCCGCGCCAGGAACTCGTCACGCTCCAAACGGTGTGCCTCGCGCACCTGCTGGAGAGAACCGGTCAGCTCGATGAAGCCGGCATAGTCGATTTGCGGATTGGGGGCAGGCGTCTGGGCGGCTGCGGCCGCCCCGAGAAACGCGAGCGGTGCGGCAAGCAGGGCGATACGCATGGCAAGTCCTCCCTTGGATCGGGAGAAAATGCGCGCACGATGCTTGCGAGGCGATGAATGCGCCAGCCCCCGCCACAGCCATGGCAGGGGCCGGAGCGAAACGGGATCAGGCAGCCAACTTGCGCAGCACGTAATGGAGGATGCCGCCGTTGCGGTAATACTCCATTTCGTTGGCGGTATCGATCCGGCAATGCGCGGTGAAGCTGAACTGCGTCCCGTCGGCGCGGGTTACCGCCACTTCGACATCCTGGCCCGGAACCAGATCCGCCAGCCCCTTGATCGAGAATGTGTCGTCGCCGGTCAGGCCAAGGGTTTCGCGCGTGTCGCCGCCCTTGAACTGCAGCGGCAGCACGCCCATCCCGACGAGGTTCGAACGGTGGATACGCTCGAAGCTTTCGACGATCACCGCGCGCACGCCGAGCAGGATGGTCCCCTTCGCCGCCCAGTCGCGGCTCGATCCGGTGCCGTATTCCTTGCCGCCGATGACCACCAGCGGCGTTCCGTCGGCCTTGTGCTTCATCGCCGCGTCGTAGATCGCCATGGTCTCGCCGCCATAGCTGGTCTCGCCGCCTTCGACGCCCGGGACCATCTCGTTCTTGATGCGGATGTTGGCGAAGGTGCCGCGCATCATCACTTCGTGGTTGCCGCGGCGGCTGCCGTAGGAATTGAAATCCGCCTTCGCGACCTGGTTTTCCATCAGATAGCGTCCGCCCGGGCTGTCTTCCTTGATCGATCCGGCGGGGCTGATGTGGTCGGTGGTGACGCTGTCCCCGAGGATCGCAAGCGGCTTCGCATCGGTGATGTCGGTCACCGGCGCGGGGGTCATGCTCATGCCCTCGAAATAGGGCGGGTTGGCGACATAGGTGCTGCCCGGCCGCCAGGTGTAGGTGTCCGACGCCTCGACCTGAATCGCCTGCCAATGCTCATCGCCCTTGTAGACGTCGGCATAGCGGCTTTCGAACATCTGCCGGTCGATCGCGCCGCTGCGCACTTCGGCGATTTCGGCATTGCTCGGCCACAGGTCCTTCAGGAACACGTCGTTGCCGCCCTGGTCCTGCCCGATCGGGGTGCTGACGAAGTCTTCGGTCACCGTGCCCTTGAGCGCATAGGCGACCACCAGCGGCGGGGAGGCGAGGAAGTTGGCGCGCACATCGGGGCTGACGCGGCCTTCGAAGTTGCGGTTGCCCGACAGCACCGAGGCCGCGACGATATCGTTGCCGTTGATTGCCTTCGAAATCGGCGGCGCGAGCGGGCCCGAGTTGCCGATGCAGGTGGTGCAGCCGTAACCGACGAGGTCGAAGCCGATCGCGTCGAGATGTTCCTGCAGACCCGCCTTCACGAGATAGTCGGTGACCACCTGCGATCCGGGCGCGAGCGAGGTCTTGACCCACGGCTTGGGCTTCATTCCGCGCTCGTTCGCCTTCTTGGCGACGAGTCCGGCGGCAATCAGCACGTCGGGGTTGGAAGTATTGGTGCAGCTGGTGATCGCCGCGATCACGACGTCACCGTCACCGATATCGTGATCCTTGCCTTCGACCGGAACGCGGGCGGGCGACGCCTTGCCATAGAGCGAGGCCAGCTCGCGGTTGAACAGGTCGTCGACCTCGGGGAGGATGACCTTGTCCTGCGGCCGCTTGGGGCCGGCGAGCGACGGGACGACCGTACCCATGTCGAGCGACAGCGTCTTGGTGAACACCGGCTCGTTCTCCGGCGTGAACCACATGCCCTGTTCCTTGGCATAGGCTTCAACCAGCGCAATCGTCTCTTCCGGTCGGCCGGTCAGGCGCATGTAATCGAGCGTCTTGTCGTCGAACCCGAAGAAGCCGCAGGTCGCACCGTATTCGGGTGCCATGTTGGCGATGGTCGCGCGGTCGGCGAGGCTGAGGTTGGAGACGCCCGGACCGTAGAACTCGACGAACCGGCCTACCACGCCGACTTCGCGCAGCATCTGGACGCAGGTCAGCACGAGGTCGGTTGCAGTCACACCTTCGGACATCGCCCCGGTCAGCTTGAAGCCGACCACTTCGGGGATCAGCATCGAGACCGGCTGGCCCAGCATCGCGGCCTCCGCCTCGATCCCGCCGACCCCCCAGCCGAGCACTCCGAGACCGTTGATCATCGTGGTGTGGCTGTCCGTCCCCACGCAGGTGTCTGGGTAGGCGACAGTGACGCCGTCCTGGTCTTCCGACGACCACACGCCCTTGCCGAGATATTCAAGGTTCACCTGATGGCAGATGCCGGTTCCGGGAGGCACGGCGGTGAAGTTCTTGAAACTCTTCGAACCCCATTTGAGGAAGTCATAGCGCTCCGCATTGCGCTCATACTCAAGCTCGACGTTTTTCTCGAACGCCTTAGGGTGGCCAAATTCATCGACCATCACCGAGTGGTCGATCACCAGATTGACCGGCACTTGCGGGTTGATCTTGGCGGTATCGCCGCCGAGCTTCGCGATCGCATCGCGCATCGCGGCAAGGTCGACCACGCAGGGCACGCCGGTGAAATCCTGCAGCAGCACGCGCGCCGGACGGTACTGGATTTCCTTGCCGGTGGCGGGGTTGCGCTGCCAGTCGGCCAGTGCCTGCGCATCTTCGGTCGACACGGTGAAGCCGCCGTCCTCGAACCGCAGCATGTTCTCGAGCAGGACCTTGAGGCTGAAGGGCAGCTTCGAAACGTCGCCGATGGTCGCTTCCGCCTTGGCGAAGGAATAATAAGCGTAATCCCTGCCACCGACCGTAAGGGTTGAACGGGTTCCGAGCGTGTCCTTGCCCACCTGGGTCATGCGCGTGATTCCTCCTGCCAGAATTGCAGCAACCCGCCCTGTTGCACGGGAGCCGGATATGCGGCGGCACCTGCGCTTTCATGGCCCCTGCGTCAAGGGGAGGAAACTGCACCTGCGCCGCGACGATCTTACCGGGATCGAGCGGCGTAGGCTTGTAAATTGTCGCCACTATCAGGCTAGACGGGAATGTCCTGCGGCATGGTCGGCGGGGGCTCCGGCTGTTTGCGCGCGGCAATCCAGCAGCCGGCGACGATCAGCAGAGTTCCTGCCAGCGTTGCAGGCGTGACCTGTTCGGCAAAAAACAGCCAGCCGAACAGGCTCGCCCACAGGAAACCGGTGTATTCCATAGGAACGAGAACCTGCGCTTCGGCGCGGGCATAGGCCCAGGTGATCGACAATGCACCGCCGACGGTTAGCACTGCTGCTACGGCGATATCGGCCATCACGCGCGGCTCCGGCAAAGTGAAAAACCATGGCGCGAAGACGGCGAGCACGACACACCCCACGCCGCTGTGGAAGGTGGTCGCCTCGAGCGGGCTCGAGACCAGCGCCTGCTGCCGGATGATGATGAAGTTCCACGCATAAAGCAGCGCCGAAAAAAGGATCGCGGCGAGCCCTTTCAAAGTCTCCAGGTCCCCCTCCGCCGTCCCGAGCCGACCGGCGACAATCACCAGCGTCCCGACGAAACCCAGCACCGAGGCAAGAATCGCCTCGCGCCGGATCTCTTCGCCCAATAGGATCGCGGCCAGATAGAGCGCGATCAGCGGGGCGATGAAGGAGATCGCGATCGCTTCTGCGATCGGCAGCTTGGTCAAACCATAGAAGAAACTGAGGGCCATGAAGGCGGACACCGTGCCCCGCAGCAGATGCAGCTTGAGGACACTGGTACGAGGCCATTTGCGCTCGCGGAACCACCACAGGGGGCCGACGATCCCGGCCCCGAACAACGAGCGCATCACTGCCGCACTATAGGCACCGGCAGCCAGCGCCGCTGCCTTCATGAAGGCATCCATCAGCGACAGGAAACCGACCCCCAGCATGGCCGCAAGCAGAGGAAGGAGGTGCGGATGCCGGGTCATGCGCCACCGCATAGGCGGCCTGTTGCCGCGCGTCATCAGATTCGCGCCAATTCAGCCTGCAGAAAGCCCGATGCTTGATACAAGGCACAGGATGCGGCAAAATAGCCGGATCAGATGTAACGCAATCACTCGATGCGATGGGACTGCAGTGAAAAATTCGGTTTTGGTTCGACTTTCCTTGGCGACTGCCGTCTGTGCGCTGGTGCCCGGCGCTATTGCCGCGCAGACAGCGCAGCCGGAGAACCTCCTCCCTCGGCCGGCGGAGATTCGCGGCGAGGTGGTCGAAGCAGATACGGCTGCATTCGCGTCCGACCCGGTGATCCAGGCGATCGACGCGATGGCCGAACCGGAACAGCCCGCAATCCAGCAATGGTCGGTCGCAGCGGCGCAGGACTTGCTGGCGACGATCGAAGGCATCGGTGCTGAAGGGCTTACCCCGTCGGACTACAATCCGGCGGGCCTGCGGGCTGCCATTGCCGCCGGCAAGGGCGAAGCGCTGGATGCGCTCGCCAGCAAGATGTTCGCCTGGGTCGTTGAAGATCTGCGCGACGGCCGCACCCCGATGGATTCACGCAAGCAGTGGTTCGTGTTCGACCCGGACCAGGATCGCTATCCCACTGCCAAGCTGATGGCCGATGCGATTGCTTCGGGCGATGTCGATGCGGCGCTCGCCCCGATCATGCCGGAGCATCCGGATTACGCGCGTTTGCGGGAAGAGCTGGCCAAAACGCCGGCGACGAACAGCGCCAAGCGCAAGCTGATCCGCGCCAACATGGACCGATGGCGCTGGCTGCCGCGCGACATGGGCAGCCAGTATCTGATCACCAACGTGCCCGAGTACCAGCTACGCCTGACGGTCAACGACCGGATTGTGCGCACCTATCGCACCGTCGTCGGCAAACCGGGGCGCACGGCCACGCCGCAGATCGCCGAAAGTGTCGAAGGGGTGATCTTCAACCCGACGTGGACGGTGCCGCAGTCGATCGTCAAGGGCGAAGGCCTAGGCGCGCGGGTGCTCGGCAATCCGGCGTGGGCCAAGTCCGCCGGTTACACGGCTACGCGCGGGGCGAATGGCTTCGTCACCGTGGTGCAGCAGCCGGGGCCGACCAACTCGCTCGGCCTGATGAAGCTCGACATGCCCAACCGGCATGCGATCTTCCTGCACGACACGCCGTCACGGCACCTGTTTGCCAGCACCAACCGCGCCTTGAGCCATGGCTGCATTCGCACCGAGAACGCAATGACGCTGGCAATCACGCTGGCGATCCTGCGCGGCGGGCTGACGGCCGACGAAGCCAAGGCGACGATGTCGTCGGGTAAATACACAAGAATCGGTTTCAAGCAGACCATGCCGGTCTACATCACCTATTTCACCATGGCGCAGGACATCAACGGCGAGCTCAAGCAGTTCTCCGACATCTATGGCCGCGATGCGGCGGTGCTTGCGTCGCTGGACAAGGCGCGCGTGGCGGACCGCAGCCGGGTTACCGGCGAACAGGTGATCATCATCGAGGACAATCTGCAGGACACCTGATCGCGGATTTGCCGCGTTCAGTAGGCCCCGGGGTTGATCTGTTCGAGCCCAGCAGGATTCTCGGGCGAAAGGATTTTCAGATCCGGCGGAGCTTCGCGTGTGGGCGGTTCGACGATTGTACCGTCAGGCTGAAGCCCGAGGCTGTCGGCATAGAGCGCACGCCCGCCCCCGAGGTTGAGCAGCGCCAGCTTGAAATCCGCATCACCCATCGCAAAACAGCCATTCGAGCGACCGAGACGGCCCCATTTTTCCAGATGGCTGCGTTCGGCGTAGCCCGCCCGGTGCATGACGATGGCGCGATCGAGCGCGTTCGAATTGGTCGCGTCCACCCCGTTCAGCCGGATCGAGGTTCCGTAGCGACCGGTGTACCAGCCATAGGTCAGGTAGAGGCCCTTGCTGGTGCAATGCGAGCCGTTGGCGTTGGAAAACCAGTTGAGCCAGCCGTCATGCTCCGGATCGGAACCGTCGCCGTGGCTGACCAGGTAGGAATCAACCACTCCCCGTTCGAGGTCGACGAAATGGAACCGCTCTGCGGAACTGTGAAGACCGAAGTCGGCAATCCCGACGATATCGCGCCGCCACAGCAGGTGATCGATCCGGGCCTGTTCGCGCTTGGCGATCTCGGCGAGTAGGGAATCGCGCGGATTGCCGCTGCGGACCTGCGCCGGTAGCCGCGTCGGCAACGCCAGTGCTGCGGTCGCAAGAAGGCCGGAGGAAAGAAGTTGGCGCCTGTTCATCGTGTGCGTCATACCATAGGCTGTGCTAACCGAAAGGTGAACGGGGAGGAATTGCCGATGAAGCTTTCAAATACAGCCCGTGCGCTGCTGGCCGGTGCGACCCTGGCGCTGTCTGCGCCCCTGGTGGCCGACAGTCAGCCAGTACCGGCAAAGGGCCTCGATCCGGTGACCATGGAGCGGCTGCAAAACAACCGCGGGATAACGCTGCAATGGATCGGGTGGGACCAGCGCGGGATTGCACTGGTCCGACGCGGCGCCGACGGGACTGTGCGCCTGTCGGGCGGACAGATCGATCCCAAGGGCGCGGGCACCTTGTGGCTCGACGGCAAGGTGATCGAGGCAGGGCCGGATTACTTCGTCTTCGATGGCCTGATCCGCATCGCCGAGACACCCGACGAAGGGCGCGTGTGCGAGGCGAAGAAGCGCTGGCATTTCGCCATCACCCAGAACCGGAAGTACTATCGCCTGCGAGAATTCGAGTGGTGCGACGGTCTGACCGACTACATCGACATCTATTTCTAGTCGCCGAGGATCATCTCGTCGTCGCGGACGGAGATTTCATCGATCTGGCCGAGAAACGACTGGCCGAGCAACGAGATTTCGAGTCCTTCGGGCACCACCACGGCCGCAACCGAACGCGCTTCGTGACCATCGAGGCTGACCTCGTCGAGCACGGCGGGAACGCCGTAGACCGGGCCGCTCGCACCGCTGCCGATCGGCCTTATGTCGCTCTCGTCCCAATCGATCCCGGCGGCGCGGGCATCTTCTCCGGTCAAGGCGATGACACTGGCCCCGGTGTCGACAAGGAAGCGGCTGGTCGATCCATTGACCCGGACGTTGGCATAGAAGTGCCCGTCGCCCATCCGCGGCAGGGTCGTCGCCCCACCGGCGGAGTAAGAGCCCTGACCGCGAGAAGCCGCGAGCCGGTTGGAGGACGCGTTCGACATCGGATCAGCGTCTGCTAGCGCTGCCTGCGCGTCACCGCTCTCCTCTTCGCGAGGGGTAAAGGCATAGACCGCCAGCATGAGAGTGCCGGCTCCGAAGATCGCGCGTTCGATCATGGCCGGAAGCTAACGCGAAGGGCTTAACGCTCCCTAAAGCCGCCGGGAGCCGCAAAGCGCAGGTTCTCGTCCGCCATCGCGCGCATCGAGCGGGCATGACGTGCTGCTACGGTGCGCGCGTCGTCGCCATAGCCGCCGCCGAGCGCGCTGGCGATCGGTAGCCCGCGCCGGCGTGCCTGCGCGACCACGAAGCGATCGCGGGCTTCGAGTCCGTCATCGCTCAGCGCGAGACGGCCCAGCCGGTCTTCGGCATGCGGATCGACTCCCGCCTGATAGAGCACCAGGCCGGGCGCGAAACTGTCGAGCACATGGGGCAGGTGCATCTGAAGAGCTGCGAGATAATCTTCATCACCGGTGCCGTCGGGAAGAGCAATGTCGAGCGAGGACCTCGCCTTGCGCACGGGGAAGTTCTTTTCCGCATGGATCGAGAAGGTGAAAACGTCATCGCGCCCCGCCAGCAGGCTCGCGGTCCCGTCGCCCTGATGCACATCGCAATCGACGATCAGCACCCGCCGGGCATGGCGCTCGGCAATCAGCCGGTTGGCGCACACCGCAAGATCGTTGAACACGCAATAGCCCGCCCCGGTGTCGTGCAGCGCGTGATGGCTGCCCGCCGCGCTGTTGGCGGCATATCCGTGCTCCCTCGCCAGCTGCGCTGCGAGCCAGGTGCCGCCGTTGGTGTGGCGCACCCGGCTGGCGATCTGCGGCGTGACCGGGAAGCCGATCCGCCGCTCTTTCTCGCGCGGGACGCTGGCGGTGAACACCTGCTCGACATAGTCGGGGCAGTGCACTGCTTCGAGCCATTCGCGCGGCATCGGCTGCGGCGCATGCTCGTTAATGCGTGCGCCCGCCGCCCGCAGTTCGTCCATCACGAGGTAGTACTTATCGAACCGGAAGCTTCCGCGTTCGGGGCGGGGCGCCATGTAGTCGGCGTGGTGGACGACGTGGAGGATGGGGCTAGCCCGCCGGAGCAGCGAAACCGGCCAGCTCGTTATAGATCGCGTCCTCGCTCCGGCTGGCGGCATCGCGCCAACTCTTCGCGCTTTGCGGCGAATTGAGCAACTTGCCGCTGGCCGGATCGATCACCAGCAGGTTCGGCGTTCCTTCGACGTCGCTTACGCCAAAGCCTGCCGCGAGGTCGAGATTGCGCCCCTCGCCATCTTGTGGTCGACCTGCATCGACGAACACCACGACGAAATTGCGGTCGGTCAGGTTCTTGAACCGCGCTGTGTCGAGCCATCCGGCCAGCGCGCGACTGTCATGACACCAGTTGGCCCCAAAGATTGCAATCAGCCGCTTGCCTTCGACCATCGCTTGGGTGCGCGCGGCCATAATGCGTGCGGTTGCTGCGATCTCGGGCATTTCCGCATAAGGCGAGGCCTCCGGATATTCGTGGCCCTCTTCCGCCCGTACAGACGTCGCCAAGCTGGCCAGCAATACGGGCCCGAGAGCCAGGGCCAGGCCGCGATAGCGGGCCATGTGGCGATCAGACTTCCGGCTTACCGGCTGCGGCCGGAACGCCGAAATGCGGCGGGGTCGGGCCCTTGAGCAGACCGGGTGCCAGTTTGTCGTATTCCGGACACGGCTTCTTGTAGCCGTTCGGTCCGATTTCGGTGGTGTCGAAGCTCAACGTCAAATTGTCGCCGCTCACCTCTTTGCCGTATTTGACGATCACCCCGCAGGTGGCATAGCCCATGGCCACGGCCAGCGTTTCATCGCTTCCCAGCGCATCGGCGAAATGGCCGGCGAGCTGGTTGAATCCGGTCTTGGCTTCTTCGCTTGCCTTGCCGCCGGTCTTCTCCTCGCAAAAGGCCCAGGGATCGGCCTGCTCCCCGGTATCGGGCGAAAAGGCGCATTTCATCACTTTGGCATTGCCATCGTCGTCGAGCATGGCGAGCAGCTTCGCGCCCTCGCCCTCCTCCATCGCGGCGGCGACCTGCTTGTAGAATGCCTCGTTGATCTGCGCGTTGAGCGGGGCGTAGGCGGCGTCGATTTCCTTGTCGAAACGCGCGGCGTCCCAGTCTTTCTCCTTGTCGGCCGCGAAGCCGGAAGCGAAGGCGTGGAACTCGCCCAGGATCTGGCCCGACAGCCGCTTGAGCATGGCTTCCGGCTTCACCCCGACGGTCTTTTCCATCAGCAGCGGCATGGCTTCCTCGTTGGTCGGCGGCTTATCGGCCGAACAGGCGGCCAGCAGGGCCGCACCGCAGCAGGTGGCCAGCAGGTTGCGCATCGTCATATCCCGTCCCTTCGATGATAAGGCTATTCGGCGGCAACGGCATGCGGATCGAACGCCACAGCCTCGCCCGCCTCGATCTGTGCCGCTTTCGCTTCGACCAGCCGCACGATGTGGTCGAGCATGTCCTCGTTCTCGATATGGTGGTCCTTCACGCCCGAAAGATAGACCATGTGCTTGCCGTTACCGCCACCGGTCAGCCCGATATCGGTCTCGCGCGCCTCGCCCGGGCCGTTGACCACGCAGCCGAGGACCGAGAGGCTCATCGGGGTCTTGATGTGTTCGAGCCGCTTCTCGAGCGCCTCGACCGTGCGGATCACATCGAACCCCTGACGCGAACAGCTCGGGCAGGAGACCACTCGAACGCCGCGGGTGCGCAGGCCGAGCGCTTTCAGCATCTCGAAACCGACTTTCACTTCCTGCTCCGGCTCGGCCGACAGCGAGACCCGGATCGTGTCGCCGATCCCGGCCCACAGCAGGCTGCCCATGCCGATGCTCGACTTGACCGTGCCGCCGATCAGCCCGCCCGCTTCGGTAATCCCGAGATGCAGCGGGCAGTCGACCGTTTCGGCGAGCGCGTGATAGGCCGCGACGGCGAGAAACACGTCGCTGGCTTTCACCGCCACCTTGTAGTCGTGGAAATCGTGGTCCTGCAGCAGCTTGATATGGTCGAGCGCGCTTTCGACCAGCGCTTCGGGGCAGGGCTCGCCGTATTTCTCCAGCAAGTCCTTCTCGAGACTTCCGGCGTTGACCCCGATGCGGATCGCGCAGCCGTTTGCCTTGGCTGCACGGACCACTTCGGCCACCCGCTCGCTGCTGCCGATATTGCCCGGATTGATCCGCAGGCAGGCCGCGCCCTTGTCCGCCGCTTCGAGCGCGCGCTTGTAGTGGAAATGGATGTCGGCGACGATCGGCACGTTGGCCGCGCGGGTGATCCGGTCGAAGTTGGCGGTCGATTCCTCCGTCGGGCAGGACACGCGGATGATGTCTGCCCCGGCATCCTCGCAGCGGCGGATCTGGTCGATCGTCGCGCCGACATCCTCGGTCGGGGTGTTGGTCATGGTCTGCACGGTGATCGGCGCATCGCCGCCGACGGGCACGTTGCCGACCATGATCTGGCGCGATTTGCGGCGCTCGATCGTGCGCCACGGGCGAATTTCATTCATCTTGGCTGGCCGTAATCTGACAAGTGGAACACATGGAACACAGTCCTTGGACGGGATTCAGCGTACCCTGCGGCACGTCTCGCTTGCCCTGCATATGGCGGCTTTGCTGCGGAAATGCGACCTGTTTCATGGCTGCGGGCCTTACACCAATCATCTGCAGTAGGAAAATCCGACCGGCTGAGGCATGAGGCGTCAGAATGCACGACCTGACCGCACAGACCGACGACAATGATGGCCAGACTCCGCTGCTGTTCTCCCGCGTGCTCGACGGGAACGGCGGCGGCAGGCCGATCGATTGGGAAGAGCTGCAGGCGTGGCAGCCGCAGACCGACGACGAAGTCCTGTGGATGCATATGCGGCGCAACGGCCCCGGCGTGTACGAGTGGCTGCAATCCGCGCTCGGCATTCCCGAGCCGACGGCGGAATTGCTGACCAGCGATTCGACCAGGCCGCGCGCATTCCGTGAGGGGCAGACGCTGGTTGCTACGCTGCGCGGGATCAACTTCAATCCCGGAGCGGAGCCCGAAGACATGGTGTCGATGCAGCTGTGGAGCGACGGCAAGCGCCTCGTCACCCTGCGCCGCCTCCCCTTGCAAACTCCGCGCGACACACTGGCGGAGATCGACGGAGGTTACGGCCCGAACGATGCCGGCTCGGTGATCACTTCGCTGACCGAGAACATGATCGCGCGGATGAATGCGTCGATCGTCGACATGAACGACCACATCGATCAGTGCGAAGCAATGGATCTCGACGTGATGAGCGACCGGGTGCTTGCCAAGATCACCACGATCCGCCGCAACTGCCTCGCGCTCAAGCGTCACATGGGGCCGCAGCACGCCGCATTCGAAACGATCAGCCGCGACGCGCCGGACTGGTTCGAGGAACACGACCGGCGCGAAATGGCCGAAACCATCGAGCGGCTGCGGCGCTATCTCGACGACATCGACATCAGCAAGGAAAGCGCGGTGGTGATGCTGGACGAGCTGCGGGCGCGCGCCATCGCAAGTTCCGACCGGACCAACTATATTCTCACCATCGTCGCGGCGATTTTCCTGCCGCTGACCTTTCTTACCGGCCTTCTCGGCATCAATGTCGGCGGAATCCCGGGTGCCGAAGGCGACAAGGCATTCTGGATCGTGGTCGGGCTGTGCGGGGCGATCCTAGCCGGCCAGCTCATCTTCTTCTGGAAGTGGAAGTGGCTATAGAACGGCGTCGCCCGCTTACGCGCGCAGGCGAAGTTCACCCACAGTGATGCCTTTCGACGTTTCGATCCGCGCGATCTCTCCATCCTTCCCGGCATCGGGACGGCCGCCCTCGGTCTTGAGCAACCATTGCTGCGATCGGATCACGGGGAGCGGCCGGCTGAAAAAGTAGCCCTGCCCATAGGTCACGCCGAGGCTTGCGAGCACCTGCTTCTCGGCCTCGGTCTCGATCCCTTCGGCGACCAGCGAGCACCCGATCTCGCGCGAGAAACTAACTAGTGCCGATGCCAGCGCACGCCGCGCCGGATCACTGTCGATATCGCGGGTGAGACTCATATCGAGCTTGAGGATATCGGGTGCGAGGTCGACGAGGTGCCGCAGCCCGGCGTATCCGGCGCCGACATCGTCGATCGCGATCCGCGCCTTGCCGGCGATTGCCTTGAGCGCCCTCGCCAGCGCCTCGTAGTCCGCGACCCGCTGGTGCTCGGTGACTTCGATCACCAGCCGTTCCTCGTTACCCTCGCGCAGCGCCTGCGCCAGTGCGCCGGACATGACCGTCTCGGGCGAGACATTGACCGACATGTAGTGCCCTGGCGGGACATAGGGCAGCGTTTCGAGTGCAGAACGAACCGCGAGCATGTCGAGCTCGATCCCCAGCCCGACTTCGCTCGCTTCGTTGAACCACTGGTCGGGGCCACGCTCGGTCGCATCGGGGAACCGGGCAAGGCACTCGACACCGGCGGGCTGGTCATCGGCGAGCGAGTGGATCGGCTGGTGCATGATCGTCAGGCGATTGCCGCTGATGACCTGGCTGATGGTCTTCTGCAGCGCCGACCGGCGTGCCTCACCGGCCAGTTCCACTTCGATCTGTTCGGCGGCGAGCTGCGCGAAGGCGCGTACCACGCCAAGATCGCGTTCGGTCATCGACCGGTCGGGGGTACGGCTCAGGGCGCAGAAACTGCCGTAGACCGTGCCATCCGACATCCGCAGCGGGACATTGAGGTGACAACCGACGGGCAGCATCTGGGTGATCGCGAACTGCTCGGTGAAGGGAAAGTCTGCCGGGTCCTGGATCAATTCGGGCAAATTGCCCTGCAGCACATGCCAGCAATAACCCTCTTCCTTGGGCTCGCGATAACCGGGCCCCATCGGCAAGTCGAGGTCGGAGCGGACGTTCATCAGCTCGCGGTCATGTTCATGAAACTTGGTCACGAAGGCAATTTCCACCCCGAGGTGTTCGCGCACGGCATCGAGGATACGATCGACCCGCGATGCCGAGGAATCGATTTCGGCACCGGGTAAGTCGAGAGCAACGGCAAGCGATGGCTGATCTGTCATATCCGCAGCTTGCGCCCTTCGCCCTAAATAGTTGTTAATGCTGAAGGGTAGGCTGCAAAGCGGCTCACCACTTGAGCAGCGGCGGGAGCAGGAAGCGCCCCGCGATCGCGCCGACCAGCACCGGCGCCGCATGCCACAGCCCGATATGCATAACATCGTCGATCGGGCAGCTGAGGCCGTAGGCCGCGCTGCCGAGCGCGGTGGCTGCGACACCGGTCAGCAGGCCTGCGGTGCTGATCGAAACCGGTGCGCCGCGTCGCAACCAGTGGACCAGCGCGCCGGTGACCAGCAGCGAGCACACGAGCCCCGCGACGAGGCAATATATGCCGTGCTCGTCATGATAGGCGGCCGGGCCGCCCGGTTGCGCCAGCAAGGTGACCAGTGCGGCAACCGGCAGTACTGCGGCCGTCGCCATGGCCCATTTCGGACCCTCGTAACGATTGCCCACCCGGGGACTCGCCATCGATACCACTGCCACGGCCGCTGCGGCCCCCGACGCCAGCAACAGGCCATTGCCGATATAGAAGAACGGCGAGGCGTGGCCGTACACGCCCGTCATCCACAGACCTTCTACCAACTGCACGAGCAGGACCGTGCCAACCAGCGCCAGCACTGCCAGCGCGAGCCCGTCGCGCAGCTTCAGCGTTCGCACCGGTGCCAGATCATTTGCCAACTGCCCGACCAAGGGATTGGGAACCCGTTCCATTATCATTCTGCCTTCTCAACAAGCGCGGCCAGCTTCTTGAGGCCGCGATGGATATTTACTTTGACTGCGGACTCCGACTGTCCGCTGCGTTCGGCCGCCTCTGCAATCGACAGCCCTTCGATTTTCACCAGCTCGATGGCTTCGGATTGCTTGCTCGGTATCTGGACGAACATCCGCTCTAGGCTGAGCCGGGCAAGCAGGGCGTCCTCGCCGCTGTCTTCCGCCGCATCGTGGTCCTCCAGCGCATCTTCCTCGGTGCGATAGACTTTCCGCAAATGGTCGACCCAGCGATAGCGCGCGATCGCCGCGAGCCACGGCAGGAATGGCCGGCTTGCATCCCAGCTGGCGCGCTTGCGATGCACAGCCAGCATCACTTCCTGCACCAGATCGTCGAGCATAGCCGGGGCACAGCGGCGGCGGAAATAGCGCTCCAGCCACAGCTGCACCTCGGTCAGCAGCACGGTATAGGCCTGCTTGTCGCCCTGCTGCGAGGCCGCCATCAGGCGCGCCAGCGTGGGTTCGTCTGCAATCACTTTTGCCTCCCCCGACCGGTCCCGTCACTGTCGCATCTTGATGAACAGCGCGTCGAGCGAAAAGCGCCCGCCACCACGCGACAGGAGAACCAGAGCAAGCGCCGCCCACAGGCTGTGGACCGGCCACCAGGCCTCGGGGAAGATCAGGAACTGGATCACCAGCGACATCCCCAGCAGACCTGCCGCACCGATCCGGGTGAACAGCCCCAAGGCAACCAGCACTGGCAGGAAGAACTCGGCATACATCGACATCGGCACCATGATCTGGGGCGATATCGGCAGGCCGAATTCCTCGAACAGAAAATACTGTGTCTCGTCGATCTGGAACCAGGTGCCGTCCACCACCTTGGTCCGGCCCGAACTCCAGAACACTTGCGCCAGCGCAAGCCGGGTGAGCAGCAGCGCGCCGCTCTCGATCCATTTGCCGGACAAGGCTTCCGCCACTCGGTCGTAAGTCGCAAGGACGCGCTGCATCATGCTCTCCCGTCGCTACCGTGCGATCAGCGCTTGACCGGGGTCAGCGAACCCTTGCCCTTGGGGGTGCTGATCTTGGTGCAGGTTCCCTTGTCGACCAGCTTCCAAGCGTTGCCCTGATAGTCGCGGGTCGAGGTGCCCGAGCAGCTGGTGCCCGGCCCGGCCGCGCAATCGTTCTTGCCTGCCTTGGCAACGCCGTAGCACTTTTCCTTGGCCCCGCCCTGCGCGGTGGCGGGAGTGGTCGCCAGACCGGCGGCGATACCGGCGGCGAGCGTGAGGCCGGCGATGCGGGCAATGTTGGACTTGGTCATCGAAATTCTCCTCGGCGTGAATTTTCTTAGGGGGTGCCCCGGCAATGAAGCGGAACTGTCGGGGAGTTCGGGCCTCGCCCGCCATTGGTTACTGGGTGCAAAATTTTTTGGCCTGTAACCATGCGCCTTGGTGTATCGAAATGCTGTCTGTCCGCTCGCGGACGGTCCAATCGCAACACGTCTTGTGGAGAATTCAGTCATGACCAGAAACACCGCATTCGCCGCTGCCGCCGCAGCGCTCGCCCTTAGTTCGGCCGCCGCCTTCGCCGCAGAACCGCCCGCTGGAAGCTCGGGCAAGGCCATCAGCGCCAATGACACCGTCCACTGCTATGGCGTGCATGATTGCAAGGGCAATTCGGACTGCGCGACCACCGAGAGCGCCTGCAAGGGCCAGAACGCCTGCAAGGGCCATGGCTTCAAGGCGATGAAGGCTGGCGAATGCCTGACCAAGGGCGGAACGATCGGCGATATCGGCTGATTGGTCACCCTGCACGGTCCGGCGGCCAGACCCTCCCCCCACCGCCGCCGGATCGTGCAACCTTCCGTGCGAACTTCGCGATGATGAACACGATCTCCCGTTTCGACGGCTTCGGGCTCGGCCTGCGCCGGACGCATTACGCCGACTTCCTCGATGGCGATGTGCCGGTCGATTTCGTCGAAGTGATTTCCGAGAATTTCATGGTCGACGGCGGCAATCCGCTGCGCGTGCTGACGCAGGTGCGCGAAAAGCTGCCCGTCATCCTGCACGGCGTCTCGATGTCGATCGGCTCGGCGCACGGGCTGGATTGCGAGTATCTTCGCCGTCTCAGGGCGTTGGCGGAGCGGATCGAACCCTTGTGGGTGTCCGACCATCTGTGCTGGACCCGCACCAGCGCGCACAACAGCCACGACCTGCTGCCGATGCCCTACACCGAAGAGGCGCTGCGGCTGGTGTGCGACAACATTGATCACGCGCAGGAAGCGCTCGGCCGCGCTATGCTGTTCGAAAACCCGTCGAGCTATCTCACCTTCCCCGAGGACGAAATGCGCGAATGGGAATTCGTCGCCGAAATGGCCAAGCGCAGCGGCTGCTACCTGCTGCTCGACGTCAACAACATCTATGTCAGCGCGCACAATCACGGGTTCGACGCGAGCGAATGCCTGCGCGCCCTGCCGCATGACCGGGTGCGCCAGATCCACCTCGCGGGCCATACCGACGGGGAAATCAAGATCGATACCCACGATCAGCCGGTATGCGGCGGGGTGTGGGACCTCTATCGCGAGGCGGTTGCGTTGGCCGGCCCGGTCGCGACGATGATCGAGCGCGACGACGGTATCCCGCCATTGCCGGAATTGCTCGACGAACTCGATGTCGCACGCAGTATCGCCGCCGGGACGCGAAGCAAGGTCGCTGCATGACGCTTGCGGCGAGCCAGAAGGATTTCATGGCGCAGGTGCTCGACGAGGATCATGCGCTGCCCGACGGCTGGAGCGCGCGCCATGCGGCAGGCCTGGCGATCTATCGCAACAATTACCGCACCTCGCTGGTCGAAGCACTGCGCTCGACCTACGAGCGGACTGCCTCCTATGTCTGCGAGGAAGCTTTCCGGCAGGCGGCGGTGCATCATTTGATTACCCATCCGCCGAAGAGTTGGACGCTCGACCGCGCGGGCGACGGCTTTCCCGATACGCTGCGTGAGCTGTTCAAGAGCGACCCCGAGGTCGCCGAACTCGGCTGGCTCGAAGCGGCGATGCAGCGCGCCTTTGTGGCCGCCGATGCCGCGCCGCTCGATGCGGCGGGTTTTGCCGGGGCGACCGCGCTGTTCACCGAGGACGACTGGAGCGCAATGCAACTGGCATTCCTGCCCGGCACCGCGCTCGCCCCGGTGGAGCATGATATTCCCGCGCTTTGGCGCGCGGTCGATCCCGACGGCGAAAGCCCGTCGCAGGCCGATCGTCTCGACGCACCGATGCACCTCCTCGTTTGGCGCGAGGGGTTGAAGCCGGTCTTCCGCCTCATCGACCGGTCCGAAGGCGAGGCGATGGCCGCGCTCCTCGGCGGCACAAGCTATGGCGACGCCTGCGCCATGCTGGTCGACCGGCTGGGCGAAGAGGCCGCCATCGCGCAGGCCGGCGCCATGCTCGGGCGCTGGCTGCACGACGGCCTGATCGAAAGTGTCAGTTCGCCCGCTGCGAGGGGATGAATTCCTCCCGCACCGCCTTCGCCATCAGGTCGAGCGGAATGATCCCCTGGCTCAGCAGGAAGTCGTTGAACGCTTTCTCGTTGAACCGTTCGCCCAGCGCGACCTCAGTCTCGATCCGCAGGTCGACCAGCTTGCGGTAGCCGTAGTAATAGCTGCCCGCCTGCCCCGGCGCGCGGAACTGGTAGCGGTCGAGCTCCTGCTTCACCATGCCGGGGGAGAACAATGCGTCCTCGCTCAGCACCCGCCCGGCTTCCTCGCGGCTGATCATGCCGAGATTGAGCATCGGGTCGAGGAAGGCGCGGGCGGTGCGCAGCAGGCGGAACTGCTGGGCGATGAACTGGCCCTCGATCGGCTCGTGCGGCAACATCTCGGCCTCGGCATAGAGCGCCCAGCCTTCGACGTTGACGCTGTTGAAGGCATAGAGCAGCCGCGCGAGGCTGACGCCCTGCTTGACCAAAGCATCGAACTGCATCTCGTGGCCAGGGCGGGCTTCGTGCGCGCTCAGCGTCCAGCTTGCCGCCGGGTGGTTGAAATCGTCATAGGCTTCGTCTGCCGGGGCGGTCGGGTTGGAGACGGTGAGCACGAATGTCCCCTGCTCGCCGGTGTTGCCGATCAGCCGCGGCGGGCGCATGTGCGGCGCGGGCTGCGCGGCGCTCTCGGCGACCGAGGCGACGCGCATCTGCAGCACCGTGTCGGGCAGGCTGACGATCTGGTTCTCGCGGATTTTCGCCTCGAGCTCGGCATTCACCCCGCGGTAAAATTCCTCGATTTCCTCAGCAGGAATGGTGTCCTGCTTGAGGCGGCGCATGACCGATTTGTAGTCGGTCTCGGTCCAGCCGTTCTTCGCCGCGATCTGCGGTGCGAGCGCTTCCATCTGGGCGCGCACTTCGTAGAAGCCGCGGCGGGCCTCTTCGATCGCTTCGAGCGGGTCCATGTCGATCCCCACCTGCCGCAGGCTCAATGCATAGAGTTCGGGCGGCAGGCGCGGATTGTCGCGCGCGGTCGGGAGAACGGTCGCTCTGGTCCATTCGCCATATTCGGTGAGCTGCTGTTCCATCGCATCGAGCGCTGTGTCGGCACCGCCAATCTCGTATTTGGCGAACAGTTCGCGGATGCCGCTGACGAAGATCGGAACCTTGGCGACCGTTTCCTCGATCTCGACCTTGTAGGGGCCCATTTTGCCCTCTCCCCGGCTCGCTTCGAAGCGGCGTTTGGCGAGGGTGGTCATCGGCTCGGTGCCCAGCCACTGGCCGGTGAAGCGCTTGAGCAATTCGAGCGCCTTGGGGCGGCGAGCCTCGGCGGTCTGGTCGGAAAGCAATTGCCCGATGCTGCCGAACAGACCCTGTGGCACGTCATTGTATTCGAGCATGTACTGCCGGTTGAGCGCGAATCCTTCGATGTCCTGGTTCAGCGAATCAATCAGGATCTGGAGGTCTTGCTTCACATAGGGATTGCTTTCGGATGCAAGCGCGGCCTCGAACTTCGCCTTGAGCGCCGATGCGGCAGCAACGTAGCGGTCGTCGCGGTCGAGCGACATGTCGTTCACCAGCCCGTCGTATTGATCGTATCCTGCAGACGAGGCCCCGGTGGGGAAGAACTGTGCCTGCATGTCGATCACCTGCTGGGTGTAGGCATTGCTGGTCCCGACCCAATCCTGCGACGCGGCGTCCTCGGTCTGCGCGAGCGCGACGGTCGGCATGGCGGGCATGGCGACGGCGAGCGCGATGGCGGCGGCGAAAGTTCTCATGATGGCTTCTCCCCAAATCTTGTGCGAGCCGAGTCGCCCTGCGATGCGCCTTTGGCTAGCCCCGATCCGACCGGTGCACCAGCGCGGCAGGCGAAAGACCTGTCAGGCGGCAAATGCCTGCCCGACCAGCCGCTCGGACAGGTCCCACAGTCGGTCGGCGTTGCCCTTGTCGAGCGCGTAGGACCGGACGCCGCCGGCCGGATCGCTGTCGTCCTGCTCGGCGACGTGGCAATCCTCGCAATAGACGCCGCCTTTGCCTTCCAGCTCGTCGCAGGTGGCGGCCCAGCAAGTCGTCGCCGCGCCTTGGGGAATCGTTTTGAAGCCCTGCGCCTGCGTGCCGCTCTCTTTCGCATTGTCCTCGATCCGCTTCATCATCCACGCGACGTCTTCCTGCGTCATGTGGCGGCCGAGATTGGTCATGATCCCGCCCGGATGGAGCGCGATGGCGTGGACGCCCTTCGCGCCGTAGCGGTCCTCCAGCCCGACGCTGAACAGGATGTTCGCGGTCTTCGACTGGCCGTAGCTGATCCATTTGTCGTATTCGCGGCTCTCGAAATTGGGATCGTCGAGATCGACCGGGGCGATATGATGCCCGCGGCTCGAAAGATTGACGATCCGCGGACGTTTGCCCTTTTCGACCAGTGGCATCAGCTCGCTGGTGAGCAGGAAATGGCCCAAGTGGTTGGTCCCGAACTGCATCTCGAACCCGTCGGCCGTGGTGCCTTGCGGGCAGGCCATCACCCCGGCGTTGTTGATCAGCAGGTCGATCTTGTCGAACCGCCCGCGCGCTTCTGCACCGGCCTTGCGCACGCTGTCGAGCGAGGCGAGATCGACCACCTGCGTATCGACCGTCGCCCCGGTTTCGGCGGCGATTTCCTGCGCGGCTTCATCGAGCTTCGCCTGGTCACGCCCGGCGAGGATGATATGCGCGCCCTTGGCGGCCATCGCCCGCGCGGTTTCCTTGCCCAGACCGGAATATCCGCCGGTAATCAAAGCGGTCGGCCCTCTCAGGTCCTTGCCTTCCAGCACATCGTCCGCCGTGCTCGCGAAACCGAACTCGCTCATTGCCAATCTCCTCTCAACCCAATCGCATTTCATATAGGAATTCGTCGTCGCGATGTTGCCCGACCCAGAAGTCGATATCCGCGATCTTGTCGAAGCCATAGCGGGAGTAGAACCGCTGCGCGCCGAAATTCTCCGCCCAGACGGACAGCTGGATCGCGTCGTGGCCGCGCCGCCGCGCCTCGGCGATGGCCCATTCCATCAGTGCCGCGCCGATCCCCTCGCCGATGCGGGCCAAGTCGGTATAGAGCTGGCCGAGCGCGATCGGGTCGCGCGCGCCGGAGTGCTCGGCATACCAGCTCGGGTATCGCAGCTTGACGTAGCCGAGCAAACCGGCGCCATCGCAGGCAAGCTGGTGGATGCACTGATCGCCAGCGACCTCCTCGCGCACCGAGGCTTCGGAATAGACCTCCTCGAGGAAGCTCTCGAGGTCTTCGGGCCGGTACAGGTGGCCGAACGCCGCGCAGAACGTGTCGTTTGCAAACCTCGCGAGCGCGGGGACATCGTCGAGGGTGGCGGGCCGCAGAATCATAGTGGCAGGCATAGGCGCTCGCCAGCGCCTTGTCGCGCCTCGCAGGCCGTGGCATCGGTGCAGGCAGAGGAGATCGCCGGATGAAGAGCCTGCTTGCCGCGCTGCCTATGCTCATGCTGGTGGGGTCGCTCATGACCGGTTCCGCCCATGCTCAGGAAGAAGAGGTCGAGGCACCGCTCTGGACCATCGCGATCCACGGCGGCGCGGGGGTCATCCTGCGCGAGGACATGACCCCCGAACGCGAGGCGGAATATCGCGCCGCGCTGCAATCCGCGCTCGACGCGGGCGCCGAAGTGCTCCGCAATGGCGGCACTGCGATGGAGGCGGTGCAGGCGGCGATCGTCCCGATGGAGGACGACCCCAAGTTCAACGCCGGGCGCGGCGCGGTCTACACCTGGGAGGGCCGCAACGAGCTCGACGCCGCGATCATGGACGGCCGCACCCGCGCGGCGGGTGCGATCACCGGGGTGACGCAGGTGAAGAATCCGATCCTGCTTGCCGATGCGGTGCTGAAGGACGGGCGGCATGTGTTCCTGAGCGGCGCGGGCGCGGAAGAGTTCGCGCGCGACAAGGGGCTGGAGATCGTCGATCCCTCGTGGTTCGAAACCGAATGGCGCAAGCAATCGCTCGAACGGCTCAAGGCGGAGCAGCTTTCGGCACAGGACGTCGACCATAAATGGGGCACCGTCGGCGCGGTGGCGCTCGACAGCCAAGGCAACCTCGCGGCGGGCACCTCGACCGGCGGGCTGACCGGCAAGCGCTGGGGCCGGATCGGCGATGCCCCGGTGATCGGTGCGGGGACCTACGCCGACAACCGTAGCTGCGCTGTATCGGCGACGGGCGCGGGCGAGTATTTCATCCGCGTCGGCGTGGCGCACGAGATTTGCACCCAGCTGCGGATGAGCGCCTTGGAGATCGAAATCATTTACCCAGAACCAATCGGGTCGATGATCTCTTCCAATCCGCCGAAAGGCATCCTGCACCCCGACGCAGGCATGGTGCAAGCGGTGGCCGACGAGGTCTTGTCCGAGGTTGCCACTCTGGGTGGCGATGGCGGGGTCATTATCGTTACGCCGGGAGGCCACGCCATCTTCAGCTTCAACACGCCCGGCATGTATCGCGGGCGAGCCAACAGCGAGGGTCTCAACGAGGTCGCGATCTTTGGGGCCGAAGAACCAAGTGCCGAGTAGGTGTCAGGCGCTGCCGGTGGTCACCAGCCGCGTGATCACCCGTCCGACCTCGGCCAGCACGCCGATCGCGGCGGGCTCGATCTTGAAGTGTTGCTGGCTGGCGCGCCAATAGGCGGCATAGGTCAGCGGCGCGCGATCCGGCGGCTCGACAAAGCCGATATCGACATAGACGCTGCGCATCCCCGGCGCGAGCGAAGTGCCGGTCTTGTCGCCCGCAATCCAGCCTTCGGGCAATCCCGCACGCACGCGGTCGAGGCCGGTCGCGGTGTCGATCATCCATTTGCGCAGCCTTGCGGAGGCGTCGACCGGCAGCACCGTGCCATATATCAGCTCGGCCACCGTCTTCGCCATCGCGTCGGGCGTGGTGGTATCGAACACCTCGCCCACCGGCACAGCGTTGAGATCGGGCTCGTAACGGTCGAGCTGGCTCTTCTCGTCGTCTATCGAACGCCAGAACGCAGTCAGCGCCTGCGGTCCGCCGACCTGTTCGAGCAGCACGTTGGCGGCGGTGTTGTCGCTCAGCTTCTGGGTCGCTTCGGCGAGTTCGAGCAGCGTCGCGCCTTGCCCCACGCGTTCGGTAGTGAAAGGCGAATTGCCGAGCAGGGCGCTCTCCGGCCAGGCGACGACCTTCGCCACATCCAGCCTGCCCTCGCTGCCCAGCTTGAGCACCATCGCCGCGAGCGACAGCTTGAACGAGGACGCATGGGGGAAGCGCGCAAAGCCGTTGTGCGACACGAAGACGCCCGTGCCCGTGTCGTAGATCGCCGCGCCCAGCGTGCCGTTGGCCGCCGCTTCGATGATCCGCAGGCTCGACGACAGCCTTCCGCCGATCCCGGTGGCGGGCGGGACACAGGCACTCGCGCCCGCCGCCAGCCCTCCGGCGATCAGCGTGCGTCGGTCGAATTTCACAGCGCCTTCTCCATGCACAGGCTGAATTCGTCCGACACATAATTGCCGAACGGCGCGCATTCGGCAAATCCGTGCTTCTCATACAATCGCTGCGCTGGCCGGAACGGCTCAGGCCGCCCGGTTTCGAGGCCGAGCCAGTTGTAGCCGCGCCGCTGTGCTTCTTCGTGCAGCGCGATCAGGATCGCCTCTCCCGCACCCTTGCCGCGATACTCCGGCGCGGCGCGCATCGACTTGAGTTCGCCGCGCTCCGCATCGAGGTGCTTGAGCGCGCCGACCGCCGCCAGTTCGTCGCCGTCCCATGCGGCGAAGAAGGTCACGTCGGGCTCGCGCAGCCGCTCGACCGGCATGGCGTGGACATTGCACGCGGGCGACCAGCGGTGCATTTCTTCCAGATGCAGGGCGAGCAGCGCCACCACCTTGTCGCCCGTAAGATCGTCGCGGCGAATGGCGTAGGTCACGAGAACTTGTCCGCCTTGCGCTTGCCGAAGCGCATGCCGCCTTCGAGCCGTGCGCGCAGCTGGGCGTAGAAGGCTTCGAGAAACGCTCGTTCATCACCCGCCCCGGGGTTCCAGCCGATCTTGCGGCAGATGGCCTCGGCCACCGCCTGCTGCGCCTCTGGCCGGTTGTCGCGCAGTACGCGTTCGAGCGTCTGCAGCTCGTACTCGCCATAGACCGACAATTCCTCGTCGCCGAACTTGTAGGCCGCGCCCGTCAGCGTGCTCGTCCCCTTGCTCGCCGCCCCGGCGGTCGAAAGTGCGGCGGCGAGCTTGCTGCGCGGCGCTTCGACCACCCAGGTTCCCGCAATGATGTCGCCCGCGCGCATCGCATCCTTGTTGAAGAAGGGGAACAGCATGAAGACAAGGAACCACAACAGCGCTCCCCACCCGGCGAGCCCCGCCATGCCGAACGGCGCGACGATCAGCAGGATCAGCGGCATGAACAGCTCGATATCGCGCATCAGGTTCCGAGCGATCACCGCTTCGGGTGTAAGCCGCCCGCCGTCCCGGCTCGCGACGCGCAGGCCGAGCACGCGCTTGCCCGGTGTCGCCCCGCGCGGGCCAAGCTCGAAGGCCATGAAATAGCCGTTCCACGCGATGAACCAGAACAGGCTGATGACGATGATCATGAACTCTCCGGCGCCGGAGATTTCCTCGAAATTGCCCGTCAGCCCGACCCCTTCCGCGATGTAAAACAGCGCGATCATGATCGCGACGGTCGAGACGAGCAGGATTACATAATCGAGGATCAGCGCCCCGGCGCGTGAACCCCGCGCGCCGACGGTGAGCGGAAGGGCGATGCCCTCTGGCGTCACCATCTGGCGCTGGCGCCGCCCGCGGTGCGATCTGGGATCGTAGGCCAGGGTGCTCATGCTGCCTCCGCTTCGCGATTGCGCCCGAAAGCGAAGAAATAGGTCAGCCAGAAGATCAGCATGAAGCCGCCAATCAGTCCGCGCGTCTCCGTACTCGCGAGCTGGCGCGGGAAGGCCTCGAGCACGGCGGCGAAGATCAGCATCAGCACCACGCCGACCATCACCTGCGCCCCGCGTTGACCCGCTTCCGATGCCGCCGACAGGATGCTGCGCCGCCCGGGAAAGGCCATCTTGCGCCCGATATGGATGCCCGCCGCGCTCGACAGCATGATGGCGAAGAATTCGGTCGTCCCGTGTACCGCCAGCCAGGCGGAGAATTCGGGCAGCAGGCCCTGGCTGTTGTAGAGCCACAGGAACGCGCCGAGCAGCGCCATGTTCTGCACCAGCAGCAGCAGCGACGGGATCCCGAACGCGAATCCCAGCGCGAAGGCGAGGATGCAGACAGACGAATTGTTGGTGAACAGCTGCGCGGCGAAGGCCGACATGCCGCTTGCGCTCTCTTCGACCTTGAGCGTTTCCAGCAGCACTTCGCGGCTCGCTCCGGGCTGGCGGCTGTCCGCGAATTCCGCGGGGACCAGCGTGTAGAACCATTCCTGATCGCGTGCGACCACCAGCCATCCGACGATCGTCCCCGCGATCATCACCGCGAAAGCGATGCAGATGTCGAGCCAGATATCGCGCACCGACTGGCTGAGCTTGCCGCCGAGAAACTTGCCGAACCAGCGGTAGAAGCCGACGCGCGGTCCATAGACCTGGAACCATGCGCGCTGGACCAGCGATTCGAGATAGGCCAGCGTCGATGCATCGAGCGAGGTTTCGCGCGCGACCGCAAGGCTCGACGCTGCCATGCGGTAGAGCGCCGGAAGGGCCAGCACATCGTCGTCCGACAGGCGGCGCAAGCGCCCCTTTTCCATCGCGCCGAGGATGGTTTCGAGCCGCTTCCATTCGCCTTCGCGCTCGAGCCGGAAGCGGTCCGAACGCAGCGCGGCGGTTTCGATCGCGCTGGTCGCCTCGACCCGGTTGACGATCGGACCCTTGGTGGCAGGCAGGATGGTTCCGGCTGCGGTGCTCATCCGATGGCCCCTGAACGTTTGATGTCGAGATAGGAATCGATCAGGCGATAGCCGATCTGGTCCCACGGTGCCTCGATGATATCGACACCCATGTGGCGCAGCCGTTCGAGCACCAGCGCGCGCTGGCGGGAGAGGGTATCGGCGGTCACAGCGACTGCAAGCTCGTCGAGCGAAGTTGGCTCGGTGTCGGCCAGTTCGGCCAACTCGACATCCTCGATGGTGACGAACAGCACCAGATGCTTCTCGACCAGCCTTCCGACGCTCTCGATCATCAGTTCCGCGCCGGTCGGATCGGTGAAGTCGGTGAACAGCACCACCAGCGATCGGCGCTGGAGCTTGCCGGTCAGCGTCGCCAGCGCGAGGGTGAAATTGGGTTCCTCCGGATGATACTCCAGCTCCGCCGCCGCCGACTGCAGGCGGTGGAACATCCGCGTGTCGCCGACGAAGGGTGTCATGACTTCGGGCCGCTGGGCGAAACCAAACAGCGAAACGCGGTCGCCGCCTTTGAGCGCGACGTAGGATGCAGTGAGCGCCGCGCTGACCGCGCGGTCGATCCGTGGCAGCCCCTCGACCGGCTCGCACATCGCCTGTCCGCAATCGAACGCAAAGACGATCTGGTTGTTGCGCTCGCTCTCGTTCTCGCGGGCGTAGAGCTTGGTGTGGCGCGCGCTCGCCTTCCAGTCGATCCGGCGACGGTCCATCCCCGCCTCGTATTCGCTCAGCGCTTCGAACTGGGTGCCTTCGCCGCGGATGCGCCGCGCGATCAAACCGAATTGCGCGTCGCGCAAATAGTTCTGCAATTCGGGCGACCGGACCGGCGAGAGATCGGGCCACACGCGCACCGTCCGGTCGAGATCGTGCCGCAACTGCCGCGCACCGAGCCCGAGCGGACCCGACCACTGGATCCACATCCGGCCGATCGTGGCGGGTCCACGCCTTACGGGAGTCAGTGTCGCCTCGCCCTGCCAGCTGGCAGTCTCCTTATCTCGGGCGAGACGGAACTCGCAGCGCCCGTCCGCACTGAGCCGGGGGTCAACTTCGAGCGCGACCATCGGGCGCGAAAACGCAGCGCGCCCGGCAAATTCACCGATCAGCACCAGTTCCATCGGCTCGCCCACTTCGGTGTCCGCCGGGGCATGGAACCGCCAGTCGGCCAGCCTCCCCGCCAGCACGCCGTCGAGCAGGATCAGCACCAGCAGCGCGACGCCCGCCGCCGGAACGATAACCCATGCCCCCGGCGCAGCCGCAGCCACCACCACCGCGATCGGTGCAGCGATCGCAGCGAGCCAGGCCGCTCTTGTCGTCGGGAGAATGGGGAAATTGAACCGCATTGGCCTAGCGCGGCGCCTCGGTGCTTTCGACCATCTCGCCGACCAGAGCTTCGACTGCGCGGCCTTCGATCTCGGCTGCCGGGCTGAGCATCAGGCGGTGGCGCAGGACGGCGGTTGCGAGCGCCTTCACATCGTCGGGGATCACATAGTCGCGGCCCTGCAGCGCGGCGCGAGCGCGGGCTGCATTGGCCAGCAGCACCGCCGCGCGCGGGCTCGCCCCGCTGGAAATTTCGGCATTCTCGCGCGTCGCCCGGATCAGCCGGACGACATAATGCACGATCTCCTCCGCCACGGTGACGCCCGCCATGGCTGCGCTGGCCTCAGCCAGCTTCGCGGCATCGGTCACCGCGCCGATGCCGAAGTCCGCCGGGCGCTGCGGCCCCTGCCGCTGGCCGAAGCGGGTAACGATACGGGCTTCTTCCTCGACGCTGGGGTAGGGCACCAGCAGCTTGAACAGGAAGCGATCGAGCTGCGCTTCGGGCAGCGGATAGACGCCCTGGTTCTCGATCGGGTTCTGCGTCGCCACCACCATGAAGCGTTCGGGCAGGGCGTGGGTCTCACCGTCCAGCGTCACCCGGCGTTCCTGCATCGCTTCGAGCAGCGCCGCCTGGGTCTTGGGCGGGGTGCGGTTGATCTCGTCGGCCAGCAGCAGCTCGCAGAAGATCGGCCCGCGGGTCAGGGTGAACTGGCTGGTCTGGAAGTTGAACAGGTTCGAGCCGAGGATGTCGCCGGGCAGCAGGTCCGGCGTGAACTGGATGCGCCCGAAGTCGAGCCCGATCGAGGCGGAAAAGCACTGGGCAAGAAAAGTCTTGGCAGTGCCCGGCGGGCCTTCGAGCAGCACATGGCCCTGGCTCATCAGCGCGACCAGCAGGTGCTCGACCGTTTCGTCCTGGCCGACCACCGCCTTGGCGACTTCGGCGCGGATCGAACCGGCGAGCGCTCTCACGTCGTCGAGGGTCATGGTCATCGGGCAAGCTTCCTTTCGATTGACTTGAGCGCATCGGCGGCGCGAACGATTTCGGCCCGCGTGCGCGCGTTGCGCAGCGCAGCGAGGGTGCGGGTAAAGGGCGGTTCGTCGGGCAGTCGGCGGGCGAGCGCAGCGTCGATCGCCGCATCGTCCGGCTTGCGCAGCGCCAGCGCGCGCGCGATCCGTTCGCGCATCATGGAGGCATAAGGCCCGGACAGCAGATGCAGCCGCCGCGTGCGCTGGATGAAGCCCGCGCTGTTCCTGACCAGCTGCGCCTTGCCATAGGCTATCGCCCGACCTTCGGCGGCCGGTGGGCCAAAGCGCTTGAAGGCGCGCCATGCGACCACGATCATCGCGAGGATGAGGCACAGGGTCGCGGCGAGGAACGGCGGGGTGAAGGCGAGCGTCAGGAGGTTCTGCGTCCCGCCAAGCCCGTTGAGCGTCACGTCGAACACGATCGGCAGCTCGTCCCCGTCCATCGCCATGTCGACCAGCGCATGACCCAGCTCGGCGCGGGTGCGGTCGGCCATACCGTAATTGTTGAGCAAATCGGGTTCGGCAACGATCACGACACCATACTGCTCTCCGCCGTAATTTTCGGGATCGGCGTCGGCATTATATCCTGCCGCTTCCTCGTAGGCCGGATAGTACCCGCCGTCGTCGAGATACCCGGCGAGCGGCTTGCCGCGCGCGCTGAACACCAGCCCGACGAGGTTGCCCTGCTCGATCTCCTGCACCGCCATGCCGTCGGGCAGCCGTCCGCTTCGGTCCATCCCGCGCCAACTGGGCAGTCCCTCGGCGACCTCGACATTGAGTTCGACCGGCAGCGAGTATCCGAGGTTGCCGTTCGAATCCTTCTGCGCCTCGTCGAGATTTTCCGCCCAATCCGGAACCGAGGCTCCGACCAGTTCAACCCACCCCTCTTCGACGTCTTGGCCGGCGAACATCGAAGCAGGCGCCTCGTTCCATTTGGGGAGCACGACGAGAGTGGGCCCGACATAGCGCCGGTCGGCGATGATCTTCGCGACATCCTCCGCCTCGGCAAACTTCGGCGGGGTGACGATCAGCAGATTGCGCTGGTCGAGCTTGTCGCGGCTGCGCGACACGTCGACGTCGTGTCCTTCTTCCTCGAGCAGCTTCACAATGCCGGCATAGCCCGTCAAGCCGCGACTGACCGCGTGGGCGCGCCCGTCGTTCTCGCTCCCGCCCGTCTGGCCGGTGCCGATGAAATAGAGCGTCAGAAAAAACGCCAGCGCCCCGAACAGCAGCAAGCCGAACACGACCCGGGGGTCAAAGGCATTGGAGCTTCGCTCGCTCATGTGGTCTGGCTCCCGCGCCCGGTCAGCTTCTGCAGCGCGAAGTCGGCATAGGCGGCGCGCGCGGCCTGCCAGTCTTCCAGCGCCAGCGGGCGCAGCGCGAAGAGGCAGCGCTCGACCCGCTCGGCGATCACTCCGAAGGCAGCGCGGGCGGCTTCGGGCAGGGCAGCCAGCGCCGCCAGTTCGCGCGCGGTGCTCGATGGTTCGACCCATTCGGGCCGAGCAGCGGAAATCTGGCCGACGCTGCGCTTCAGGAGCAGGTGCGTCGCCTCGTCGTAGCGCCCTTCCTGCGCCAGGCGGTCGGCATCGTCGAGCAGAGCCAGCGCTTCCTCGCGCTCCGGCACCCAGTCCTCTTCCGGCTCGGCATCCCTCTTCACGCGGAACTCGAACACCGGTTCGAGCAGGCGGTAGAGCAGGTACAGAAGCATCGCCACGGCCGCCGCAATCATCACCCATTTGACGATCGGCCATGACGCACCGAACATCTGCCCGAGCGGTTCGAACAGATTTCCCAGCCAATCGAAGAAATTCTCCAGCCAGCCGGGTTCGCGCGGTTCGGGGGGGGGCTGCTGCTCGATCGGCGTACGTTCGACCGGGGCGAACTGGATCGAGCTGTCGCCATGCATCGCCTCCCAGCTGTCATCGCTGGTTGTTGTTACCGTTTCGGCTGCGCCCTGACCCGAACCCCTAGTCACAAAATGCTAGGTGACAGAGGGATATGACGGATTCAAGCGCCACGATCATGCTACCCACGTTCGCGGGTCAGGCGGTAGGTGCCGAGCAGGCGCAATGCCTTGCAGTGAAAGGCCAGTTCTTCGAGCGCGCGGTCGACCGCCGGATCCCCTGGCGCGCCTATGATATCGGCATAGAACATCGTCGCAGCAAAGCTCGCGCCCTGCTGGTAGCTTTCCAGCTTGGTCATGTTGACCCCGTTGGTCGCGAAGCCGCCCATCGCCTTGTAGAGCGCGGCCGGAATATTCTTCACCTCGAAGACGAAGGTGGTCATCAGCGGTCCCTCCCCCAGGGTCGCGGGGTCGAGCGGTTCCTGCGCCAGCACGACGAAGCGGGTCATATTGTCATGCGCATCCTCCACCCGGTCCTCGACTATGGTGAGACCATAGAGTTCAGCAGCGAGTTTCGGCGCGATTGCCGCCACTTTGGGATCGCCGCGCTCGGCGACAAAGGCGGCAGCCCCTGCCGTATCCGCATGGCTCAACGGGGTAATCCCGCGCTCGCGCAGGAAGACGCGCGACTGGCCGAGAGCTTGCGGATGGCTGTAGGCGGCCTCGAACGGGCCGAGCGTTCCATCGGGATTCGGCAGCGCCATCAGCGCGTGGGTGATCGGCATGAAATGTTCGCCCACGATCGACAGGCCGCTTTCGGGCAGCAGGAAGTGGATATCGGCCACCCGCCCGTGCTGGCTGTTCTCGATCGGGATGATCGCGCAACCCGCGCGCTCGTCCCTGACCGCATCGAGCGCATCCTCGAAGCTGAAACAGGGCAAGGGCAGGTGGTCGGGGCAGGCTTCTCCCGCAGCACGGTGCGAGTTTGCCCCCGGCGAGCCCTGGAAGGCGACCGCGCGCGACGGATCCTTGGCGGCCTCGGCCTGCATCCGCTCGACCATGGCAAGCGCGGGAGTGGGAAAGCTGTGCATTGCGGGAATCGCCTAACCGCGCACCGCATTGCGGGCAATGGTGCAAATCGGACAATATCCGCTGCAATCGCGGCTATTGCACAGCGCGCGCCCTGTCACTAAAGCGACGCCCGAACCATCACCTCCAGACAGTTTGCGGAAAATTCGACGCATGGAAGATCGTAGCAACACCATCGCCGGCTGGGTCCTCGGATCGGGTATCGTGGCGCTTGGCCTCGCCATTGTGAGCGGGATGTATTTCGATCCGCCCGAGTCGGAGCACGAGGGTGAGGAAAAGAAGTTCGGCTATGCCGTGGCCGTTGCGGAGGAAGAATCCGCCGCATCGGGCCCGCCGCTCGCCGAACTGCTCGCTACGGGCAGCGCCGAGGCTGGCAAGGCGGTGTTCGCCAAGTGCAGCACCTGCCACACGATCGAACAGGGCGGCGCAAACGGTACCGGGCCGAATCTTTGGGCGGTGATGGGTGCGCCGATCGGCAAGCATGTTGCAGGATTCGCTTACAGCGCCGCGCTGTCCGGTCACGGCGGCGACTGGACTTGGGAGAACATGGACGCTTGGCTCGCCAGCCCGCGCAAGTTCGCCGACGGGACAAAGATGAGCTTCGCCGGCCTGTCGAAGCCGGAAGACCGCGCCAACCTGATGCTTTACATGGAAACCATGGGCGGTGCGCCGACCAAACCGGTGGTTGAAGCCAAGCCGGCCGAGGCGGAAGAAACGCCCGAAGGCACGACCGCTGACAGCGAGGCGACCGATACTCTGACCGATGGTGAGGGTGCCGGCACCGCTCCGGCGGCCGCCCCCGCTGCACCCGCCGAATAAGCGAACCACTACCGGAATACGAAAGCGCCGCTCCCGACCGGGGCGGCGCTTTGCGTTGCGCGGTCAGTCGCGCCCCTTGAAACCTTGCGCGATGACATACCATTCCGACGAGCCCTTGCGGCTCGCCGGGGGCTTGGCGTGCTTGACGCTCTTGAAATGCTTCTTGAGCAAGCCGAGCAGTTCGGTGTCGGTCCCGCCCGCCAGCACCTTGGCAACGAACTTGCCGCCCGGCTCCAGCGTCTCCACCGCGAACCATGCTGCAGCCTCGACCAGACCCATGGTGCGCAGGTGATCGGTCTGCTTGTGGCCCACCGTGTTCGCCGCCATGTCGGACATGACGAGGTCGGGCGGCCCGTCGAGCGCAGCCTCCAGCCTGCCCGGTGCGGCATCGTCCATGAAATCCATCTGGAGGATTTCGACCCCGTCGATCGGCTCGGTTTCGAGCAGGTCGATCCCGACGATCGCCGCCTTGGGGGCCTGCTTGCGCACCACCTGGCTCCATCCACCAGGGGCGATCCCCAGATCGACGACGCGCTTCACGCCCTTGAGCAGGCCGAACTTCTCGTCCAGCTCGATCAGCTTATAGGCCGCGCGGCTGCGATAGCCCTCGGCCTTGGCCTGCCTGACGTAAGGGTCGTTGAGCTGGCGTTCGAGCCAGCGGTTCGACGACGCCGAACGGCGCCGCGCGTTCTTGACCCGCTTGTCGGGGTCGCGTCCGGACCGCGTCATGCTCCGCCCCGCAAACGGCTGAGCCGGCGCTCGCTCTGCGCGTCGGCCGCCATCAGGCTGCGCAGGATGCCTTCGCGAATGCCCCGATCGGCCACACCGAGGCGGTGCGCCGGCCAGATATCGAGGATCGATTCGAGGATTGCGCAACCAGCTACCACCAGGTCCGCCCGGTCCGGCCCGATGCAAGGTAACTCGCCGCGTTCGTCGAACGACATGCGCGAGAGGCGTGTGCTGATTTCCCGCATCGATTGCGACGGGACGACCAGCCCATCGACCGCGCGGCGGTCGTAATGCGGCAGTTCGAGGTGAAGACTGGCGAGTGTGGTCACGGTACCGCTGGTGCCGAGCAGACGGATGCGTGAAAGGTCGCAACGATAGTCCGCGATGCGGCGGGCAAAATCGGCGAAGCTCTCGCTCACCACCCGGCGCATTTCCGCGTAACGCGCGGCGCGCTGCACCGGATCGTTTTCCCCCCGGTCGACCATGTCGGTCAGAGACACTACTCCCCATGGAACGCTCTGCCAGTCGAGGATATGCGGCACCCGGTCGCCCGGCTCGATCAGCACCAGTTCGGTCGAGCCGCCGCCAATGTCGAAGATGACCGCCGGACCCTCGCCGCCGTCGAGCAGCACATGGCAGCCGAGCACCGCAAGCCGCGCCTCTTCTTCCGCCGAAATGATATCGAGCGCGATGCCGGTTTCGCGGCGGACCCGCTCGATAAACGCTTCACCATTCTCCGCCCTGCGGCAGGCCTCGGTCGCGACCGAGCGTGCCAGATGGACGTTGCGGCGGCGCAGCTTGTCGGCGCAGACATGCAGCGCGGCCAGTGTGCGCTCCATTGCAGCATCGCCCAGCCGGCCTGACAGCGCGAGGCCTTCACCGAGGCGCACGACGCGGCTGAAGGCATCGATAACGGTGAAATCCTCGCCCGATGGCCGCGCGATCAGCAAGCGGCAATTGTTGGTCCCGAGGTCGAGCGCGGCATAGGCCTGCCGTTTGCCGCCTGGCTGGAAAGTACGCTGCGATTGCGCGGACGCCGGACCTGCCGGGGCAAGAGAATCACCGCCGTGGCGGGACTTGCCGCCATCCTTGCATTCATCGGGCCTGGAGGGGGGACGGTAGCGGAAATCGGCTACCCTGCCGGACTTTTCAGCCCCTCTCTTGCCAGCCCCCTTGTTACCGTCCGGCGGAAAAAAATCCGCCATGCACCGAGCTTTCGTTTTCCTCCCGCGAGCCATTCGCGGGGACTTGGCCCGGATGCTACAGCGGTGAGCCGGTTTGGGCAAGCGCAGTGCCGCCAACGCCCTTGACCTGCGCGCCAAACCGACCTATCCGCGCCGCCTTGCCGGCCCCCTAATGGGCCAGCTGCGCCGATTGCCCCGTCGTCTAATGGTAAGACTACGGACTCTGACTCCGTCAATTGAGGTTCGAATCCTCACGGGGCATCCAGCCGCTCATTTCGATGCTTGTGAAGCTTTCGCCGCGCTCCTATCGCGGTCCGAATGACAGACAAAGAACACGAACTCGCGCAGCGCAAATTCTATCCTGCCGAGGAAGAGGCTCGGTTCGAAGACGCCGGCACCAAGGACACCCCGCAGACCCGGCATCCGGCATATCGCCTCGCCTTTCGCGATACCGACTTCCTGCTGCGCGAGGAATTGCGTCCCGTGCGCTTCCAGCTCGAGCTGCTCAAGCCCGAGATGCTGCTCGACGAGGCCGGGGTGGGCTCGACGCTGGTGATGTATGGCTCTGCGCGCATCCCGCCCCCCGAAGCTGCCGAGACCGCGCTGGAAGGGGCCAAGGACCTGCCTGATGACGAGCGCCGGATTGTCGAAAACCTGGTCGCCAAGTCGAAATACTATGGCGAGGCGTACAAGCTGGCCAAGCTGGTCAGCGAGAAGTCGATCATCGAAGGCGGCAAGCGCCAGTTCGTGGTGTGCTCGGGCGGCGGGCCGTCGATCATGGAAGCTGCCAACAAGGGCGCGAGCGATGCCGGGGCGGAAAGCATCGGGCTCAACATCATCCTGCCGCACGAGCAGGCGCCCAACCAGTATGTGACGCCCTACCTCGCGCTCAACTTCCACTATTTCGCGCTGCGCAAGATGCACTTCCTGCTGCGCGCCCGCGCGGTGGCGGTGTTCCCCGGCGGTTTCGGCACTTTCGACGAATTCTTCGAGCTGCTGACGCTGATCCAGACCGGGAAAATGCAGCGCATTCCGATCGTGCTGTTCGGCAAGGAATTCTGGACCAGGGTGGTCAACTTCGAGGCGCTGGCCGAGGAAGGCACGATCAATCGCACCGATCTCGACCTGATCCACTGGAGCGAGACGGCAGAGGACGCATGGTGCCACATCTCCGAATTCTACGACCTGAAGTGCTAGGCTAGGGTCAGGACTCCTAGTCCCTCCGCCCAACCGCCTGATGGCCCAGCGGTCCGTTGCCCAGGCCAAAGCCCGGCGCAGCCATCAGGGCTTCGCGCACGAAAGCGCGGGCGGCGGCGACCGCGTGTTCCAGCGGGTCGCCCATCGCGAGCCGGGTGGCGATTGCGCTCGACAGTGTGCAGCCCGTGCCATGGGTCTGTTTGGTTACGATGCGCGCCTCGTTCCATTCGACCGGTGCAAGGCCCGGCCGCTCCAGCCGGTCGATCACCATCGGGCCGTCGGCGTCGCCGCCCTTCGCAAGATAGGCGACGCCGCGCCGGGCCATCGCTGCGTCGCCACCGAGCGCGGCCAGTTCGGGCACATTGGGGGTCGTGAGCGTCGCCAGTTCCATCAGCCATTCGAACACTTCGATCGTTGCCTCGTCGGCCAGCACGCTGCCGCTGGTCGCGACCATGACGGGATCGAACACGATCGGGCAGGACAAATCTTCGATCCGGTCCGCGACGACCTCGGCGATGTCGGCATTGCCGAGCATCCCGATCTTGATCGCATCGACCCCGATATCCGACAGGCAGGCGTCGATCTGCGCGGCCACGAATTCGGGGGAGAGCGATTCGACCGCGGTGACACCGCGCGTGTTCTGCGCGGTGACCGAAGTGATCGCTGTCATCGCATAGCCGCCCATCATCGTGATCGTCTTGATGTCGGCCTGGATACCCGCGCCGCCCGAACTGTCGGACCCGGCGATGGCGAGAATGCGCGGCGGGCGGATCATCCCTTGAACTTGCGCTCTTTCGAAGGCGGATATTTATCCTGAAGCGCCTTTGCGCGCGTCGGGCGGTCCATCAGCTCGCCGCCGCAGTTGGGGCAACGATCATCGAGCGCGTCGGCGCATTCGGCGCAGTAGGTGCATTCGAAGCTGCAAATGAAAGCGCCCGGCGCTTCGGCCGGCAGATCGGTGCCGCAGCGTTCGCAATCGGGGCGCATGTCGAGCATCAGGCGGCGTTCCGCACTGCGTCGCAGATCCGGTCGACCACGCGCTCGACCTGCTGCCCGTCGTCGCCTTCGGCCATCACCCGGATCAGCGGTTCGGTACCCGATGCACGGATGACCAGGCGACCCTTGCCCTGCAATTCGCGCTCGGCATCGGCAATACACGCCTTGACGCTGTCGGCATCGAGCGGCGAGCTGCCGTCGTAACGCACATTTTTGAGCAGTTGCGGGACGGTGTCGAACACGTGCAGCAACTCGCTCGCACGCTTGCCCGAGCGGACCAGGCTGGCGAGGACGCGCATGGCGGCGATCGTTCCGTCGCCCGTCGTCCCGTGATCGAGCAGGATCATGTGGCCCGACTGCTCGCCGCCAATGTTGAAGCCGCCTTGCTTCATCCGTTCGAGCACGTATCGGTCGCCGACCTTGGTTCGTTCGAGCGTCAGGCCGCGGGTCCCGAGATAACGCTCGAGGCCGAGGTTGGACATGACCGTGGCGACGACCCCGCCGCCGCGCAGCGCGCCCTTGTCTGCCATGCGACCTGCAATCAGCGCCATGATCTGGTCGCCATCGACCTCGTTGCCCTGCTCGTCGACCACGATCAGCCGGTCGGCATCCCCGTCAAGCGCGATGCCGATGTCTGCGCCTTCCTCGACGACTTTCGCCTTGACCGCATCGAGCGAGGTCGAGCCGACCTTGTCGTTGATGTTGGTCCCATTGGGCGAAACGCCGATGGTGATGACTTCGGCGCCCAGTTCCCAGATCGCTGACGGAGCCACCTGATAGGCTGCGCCATTGGCGCAATCGACCACCACCTTGAGATCGTCAAACCGGATTTCATCGCTGACCGACTGCTTGACGGCATGAATATAGCGCCCGCGCGCGTCCTCGATCCGGCGGGCGCGACCGATTTCGGCCGAAGGGACCAGATCGGGCTGCGCTTCGATCAGCGCCTCGATCGCCATCTCGGTCTCGTCCGACAGCTTGAAGCCGTCGGGCCCGAACAGCTTGATCCCGTTGTCCTTGTAGGGGTTGTGGCTGGCGGAAATCATCACGCCAAGATCCGCCCGCATTTCGCGCGTGAGCATCGCGATAGCGGGGGTGGGCAGGGGGCCGGTCATGATCACATCGACCCCGACGCTGGTGAAGCCCGCCACCAGCGCACTTTCCATCATGTAGCCCGACAGGCGCGTGTCCTTGCCGATCACTACCCGGTGGCGATGATCGCCGCGGCGGAAGTGATTGCCCGCCGCCTGTGCGACGCGCATCGCCATGGTGGCGGTCATCGCGCCCTTGTTGGTTTCGCCCCGGATGCCGTCGGTGCCGAAGAACTTGCGCCCCATCGATGTATCTCGCCTTCAATATGCTCGCCAAAGCGGGCCGAATTTGCCACGGGCTTCTGGCGCGATTAGGCGGCAAAGAAAAGGGGAGTGACGCGATTTGATCACCGAGGGGACACAACCGGTCGAACTGGTGACCATCCGCTTGCCGGTATGGTGGACTTTCGGCGGACTGGTGGCAGGCTTGCTGATCGGGCTGCTGCTGGTCGATACACCGGCCCTCGAATCCGTCCTGCTCGTTTCCGAACCAGTCGGCACGTTGTGGCTGCGCGGTTTGCAAATGACCATCATCCCGCTGGTCGCCGCCCTGCTGGTGCTCGGCATCTCGCAGATGGCGCGGGCGGCAAAAGCGGGCGCGGTCGCGCGGCGAATGCTGATGCTGGTCGCTGGCCTGCTGGTGCTGAGCGGGGTGATCAGCGCGATCTTCATGCCAATGCTGCTCGCGGTTTTTCCGATTCCCGAGGCTGCGAGCGCAATGCTGCTGAGCGAGACGGCGGAGGCGCAGCAGGTGCCCGGTCTGGGCGACTTCGTGACTTCGCTCGTCGCGCCCAATCTGATCGCCGCCGCCGCCGAAACCGCGATGTTACCGTTGACGCTGTTCTTCGCGCTCTTCGCGGTCGCGATCGCGCGATTGCCGGAAGGGCAGCGGGACACGATGACACATTTCTTCCAGGCATTGGCCAACGCGATGCTGACGATCATCGGCTGGGTGCTGTGGCTTGCGCCGATCGGCGTGTTCGCGCTGGCGGTCGGGGTTGCGGCGCGCAGCGGGGGCGGGGCCTTCGCCACGCTTGCACATTACATTCTGATCGTCACCGCGATGGGCACGCTGGTCCTGCTCGCCGCCTATCTGCTGGCAATGATCGGCGGGCGCAGGAGCCCGCTGGCCTTTGCCAAGGCGATGATCCCGTCGCAGGCAGTGGCGATTTCCACACAGAGCTCGCTCGCCAGCCTTCCCGCCATGCTCGACAGCGCGAAGCGGCTGGGCCTGCGCGATGCGACGGCCGATTTCGCGCTCCCGCTGGCGGTGGCGATCTTCCGCGCGACCAGCCCGGCGATGAACATGGCGGTGGCGATCTATGTTGCGCATCTCGCAGGCGTCGAACTCACGCCGCTTTCCCTGCTTGCAGGCGTAGGCGTTGCCTTCATCATCAGCATCGGCTCGGTCAGCCTGCCCGGATCGATCAGCTTCGTCATCTCGATCGGCCCGATCGCGCTGGCGATGGGCGTGCCGGTCGAACCGCTGGCATTGCTGGTGGCGGTCGAGATGCTGCCCGACATCATGCGGACACTTGGCAATGTCACGATGAATGTCGCGGTCGCCTCTACGGTCGACCGCGCCGCAGGAGATTAAGCCTGCGGGTTTCCTGCAACGCATTGCGCGCCTGTGCGTAGTGCCTACATACCCCGCAACGATCTTTTCATGACAAGACCAAGGATAAGGGAGTTACCATGGCATTCGATCTCACCCCCCTGCCGTATGACGACACGGCGCTGGCCCCCGCAGTTTCGGCCGAAACCCTGTCGTTCCACCACGGCAAGCACCACAAGACCTACGTCGACAAGACCAACGCCGCGATCGAAGGCACCGATCTGGCCGGCAAGTCGCTGGAAGAGGTGATTGCCGCCGCGCGTGGTTCCAACCAGGGGCTGTTCAACAACAGCGCGCAAAGCTGGAACCACGGGTTCTACTGGCACTCGATGGCGGCGGAGAGCACTTCGGCTTCGGACGAACTCCAGTCGATGATCGACGATGCCTTCGGTTCGACCGACGAACTGGTCAAGCAGCTGCAGGATCGCGGTGCAGGCCACTTCGCCAGCGGCTGGGTCTGGCTGGCGGAGAAGGGCGGCAAGCTGTCGATCGAGGAAACCCACGATGGCGACACGCTGGCCGACAGCGATTTCAACCCGCTGCTGACGATCGACGTGTGGGAACACGCCTATTACCTCGACCACCAGAACGCGCGTCCGGCTTATCTCAAGGCGGTGACCGAGACGAAGCTCAACTGGGCCTTCGCGTCGGAAAACCTCGCGCGCGGGACGACCTGGACCTATCCGGCCTGACGGAAATCAAGTTGCAGGAATGGGCCCGCCATCGGGCGCGGCGGGCCTTTTCGTGCGTCTCAACCGTGGGTCGACTGGGCACTGTCATCGTCGGCCCCCAATGCCATGAGGTTGGTGGCGAAAAGGGGCTCGCCGAACACGAACCCGACAAGGTTCGGACGTCCGACATGGTCGAAGAAGGCGGTCAGCATCAACAGGATCGGCACCGAAAGCAGCGCGCCGAACACGCCCCAGATCCACGAAAAATAGCTGAAGGCAATGAGTATCATCACCGGGTTCATGGTGAACCGCGCGCCGAGGATCGACGGGGTGACGATATTCGATTCCACGGTGTGTAGCACCAGATAGGCGAGCGCCGGGACCATCCCCAGCGCCAGTGCGTCGGCCGTGCCAAGGCCGAACAGTGCGAGCAGGGCAATCATCGCGAAGGGCCCGATATAGGGTATGAAATTGAGCAATGCGGCAAGTCCGCCCCACATCAAGGGCGCGTCGACACCGAGCAACCATGCACCCAGCGCCACGATCACCCCGACCCCGAGGTTGATACATGCGACGGTCAGGATGTAAGCGGCAACCCGGTCCTGTACTTCGCGCAGCACCCGCGCCGCCTTGATGCTGGTGCCGTAGGACGCACGGTCGAACAGCAGGTGGCGGCGCAGCCGGACGCGCGCCTCGATCATGAAAAAGGCCATCAGGAAAGTCAGCAGAACTTCCAGCAGGAGGCTCGGCGTCGCGACCGCGATCTGCTGAACAAACGACGGCCCGGCCAGGACGACTTCGCGCCCGCCCTCGGTGCCCATGGCCCGAGCGAGCTGATCGTTGATCGATGCCAGCCAGGCGAATTCGTCCTGCAATTCCTCGAACCTGCGGGCGACCTGCTCGGCCATCTGCGGCAACTGGTCGAGCAGGGTGCCTGCCGGCTGGAGGATCACGGCAAAGGCGAACATCAGCACGACAAGAAATGACAGCAAGGCGAGAAGCGACGCCAGAACATTGGGCAACCCCCAACCCGAAAGGCGGTCAGCCAACGGCGAGAGCAGGATCATCAGGATGACCGCCGTGGTCAGCGGCAGGAACACGACCGAACCGATCGACAGCACAAACGGCAATGCGAGGAACAGACCGATGCCGATCAACACCACCAGCGCCGAAATCAGGCGCAGTTCCTGCTCGGCAAACGCCATGCGTCGGCTGGACGGGGCTAGCCTCTTGGGGGATTGGACCGGTGGTTTGGAGCTCATGACAAGCTAATCATTACGCCTGTCGCCCCGCACGGCAAGCATTCACCGCAGCTATGACTGAGACGTCAGAATTTCGCCGCAACGCCGTTCCCGGCCACTACAGCGTCGAGTTCCTTGAGAATGGCGCCATGCGCCAGGTCGTCGTCGAGCGAGCGCCGCGGGATATCCCCTTCCTCGAGCATCGAAGTCAGCGCAGCGCGGGCGCGGCCCACGCGGCTCTTGATCGTCCCGATCGCGCAGCCGCAGATTTCGGCTGCCTCCTCGTAGGAAAAGCCACCGGCACCGACCAGGAGCAAGGCTTCGCGCCGCTCGGCCGGGAGCGTCAACAGCGCCCGGTGCATGTCCGACAGATGCAGCGGTTCTTCCTGCCCGGCCGGGGCCGTCAGGATTCGCTCGGCCACGCCCTCGTCATATTCGCCGCGGAAACGGTTGCGGCGCATGTCGGTGAGGTAGGCGTTGCGCAGGATGACAAAGGTCCATGCGCGCATGCTGGTGCCGGGTTCGAACCGGTCCTGTGCGGCCCACGCCTTGAGCATGGTCTCCTGAACCAGATCGTCCGCCATGTCGGGCCGGCCGCACAGCCCCCGCGCAAAGGCGCGCAGGTGCGGAATGACCTCGGTCAGTTCTTTCTTGAAATCGGCCTTTTCGGAGACCGTCCGTTCCGGGTGGCTCATCAGCGCTTATCGTCCAGGCGCGAGAGCAGATCCTTGAAACTGTCGGGCAGTGGCTCCTCTATCACGGAATCATAGAGCTGTTGCAAGCCGCTGGCCCAGCCGGGCTTGCGCGCCGCAGGACCACGATTCTTGCCTGACCGCTCTCCGCCAGACTTTTCTACCTCTTTGTCACGCTTCATTGTGTTCGCCATTCCTCCGGCCAGCTTGGCGATTTCCATGCGGCATTTTTGAGTTTCGGTCCCGTGGGCATGGAACGATAGGTGCTTTGTTTTGTTCCCTATGCAACATAGCTTCATTCATTCGCCAGCGAACCCGTATCAGGCCTTAGGATAGTGACCATTGGTGGCAAGGAAATATCCTGAACGCCGGACCCGGCGGCTACTGATCGAGTACCCGCGCGCGGTCCCGCTCGCCCTCTTCCTGCTGGTAGCTGCGATCACCGGGCTGAGTGTCTACGCGATCGAAACGGGCGAGAGTGAACGGGAAAGATCAGAATTGCGTGAGCGCGCAAAGGCAATTGCATCGGCCGTAGAGCGCCGGGGCAACAGCTCTGCGGCATACCTGCGCGCGGGGGCGGCTTTGTTCGGCAGTTCGGAAGATATCGAACCGCTGCTGTTCCAGAGTTTTGTTACCCAGCTCCAGCTTGACTCCGATTTCCGAGGGGCGGAAGGCATCGGGTGGGCCCGGCGGCTGCGCCTCGGCGAAATCGAGGCATTCGAAGAGCGAGTAAGCACATTCGTACCGGGCGACTTCGCAGTCTTCCCGCGTCCTCCTGCAGATCGGACGCATGTCGTTCCGATCACCTACCTCCAGCCGGACACCGAGCGCAGCCGGCGGGCGTTGGGCTTCGACATGTATTCGGAGCCGGTGCGCCGCAAGGCGATGGACGAGGCGGAGCGCAGCACGCGGCCGACTGCCACCGGCAAAATCGTGCTGATACAGGAAGGCACCGGCTCGGATCCTGGCTTCCTGATCTATATGCCGGTATTCCAGGAAGGTCGGACACCACGGCGTCTCAAGGGATTTATCTACAGCCCATTCCGCGCGCAGGAGTTTCTCTTCTCGGCGCTGGAGCTTGAGGGTCGGGGAGAAAAAGGCGTACGGCTCTATGACGGGATCATCTCTCCCGATCGGCTGCTGGCCGAGGTGCCGCCGGATGTGACGACCGGGGTGACAATGACCCAATCTGTCCGGATTGCCCAGCGCGACATGGTGCTCGAGATCGAGTCCTCGCTCGACTCGTCCCTGTCGACATTGTCGATGATCACGCTCCTTTTCGGTTTGCTGGTTGCAACCTTGCTTATGGTGGTTGCCCGATTGCTGACGCATCAGGCGCTGGAAGACCGGGCGGCTCTCGATTGGTTCGAGGAGCAGAATTCGATCCGCAACTCGCTCACCCGTGAATTGAATCATCGGGTCAAGAACACGCTGGCGAATGTGCTTTCGATTGTCGCTTTGACACGCCGGCGGGCAGATTCCCTTGATTCATTCGCAGAGAGCCTTGACGGGCGTATCCGCGCTCTGTCCGCGACACACGATCTGCTTACGAAATCGGAATGGGGAACAACTCCGATCCGCGATGTCGTTCAGGCCGAATTGGCACCCTATGCGAGGCACGACGACAATATCCTCGACTTGTGCGGAGACGAGGTTGCGCTGGCACCGAATGATGCCTTGTCACTCGGGCTGGCCATCCACGAACTGGCGACAAACGCGGCAAAATACGGTGCGCTCAGCGCTGTAGGGGGTAAGATCTTGCTCACCTGGTCGCTGGTCGGACCGGACAAGGTCCGCTTGGAATGGATCGAAAGTGGCGGCCCGCCCGTTGCCACGAAGGAAGAGCGCGCGCGCGGGTTCGGCACCGAGCTGATCGAGAAGATCGTGGCACACGAATTGCGCCACCCGGTCACTCTCGAATTCCGGCCTGATGGCGTACGGTGCGAGATCTTTGTCCCCGTGCGCCGACCGAGCGACTTTCGCATGCGGGTCGAGAAACGCCCCGGTTAGGCCCGGTCGCGAACCGGGCTCACGCGAATGGTCGGCTCGACCCGAAGAACAGGGCCTGGCTGATCGCGGTGCGGACTGTGCTTTCCTGAAACGGCTTGGTGACAAGATAGGTCGGTTCCGGGCGATCTCCGGTGAGCAGCCGCTCGGGATAGGCGGTGATGAAGATCACCGGCACGCTACCGAGCGACAAGATGTCGTCGACCGCATCGAGGCCCGACGAGCCATCGGCCAGCTGGATGTCCGCCAGCACAAGACCCGGCTTGTTGTTGGCCACGACTTCGCTAGCCTGGGTGCGCGTTGCAGCGGTCCCGCAGATTTCATGCCCAAGCGAGGAAACCAGATCCTCAAGCTGCATCGAAATGAGCGGCTCGTCTTCGATGATCAGGACGCTGGTTGTCGATTCACGGTCGATCTCATCGATCGCCTCGCGCACCAGTTCCTGGATATCCCCCTCGCCGAGGTCCATGATCTCTCCAGCCTCTGAAGCGGTGAAATCTTCCAGTGTGGTCAGCAACAAGGCCTGTCGGTTGAGCGGCGTCACTCGCCTCAAGCGGTCTTGCGCGGCCACTTCGTGCTGGCCGAGCTCCTCATGTTTGGGAGCATCCTGATAGGCGCTCGCCCAGATCTTGTTGAAGGCCCGATACAACGGAACGCGTCCGTCGGCGAGCGAAGCCTTGAGCTCCTCGTCGGACAATGCCGCTTCAAGCGTGGCACGGACGAAGCTGTCGCCGCTGGCTTGCGAACCGGTCAGCGCGCGCGCGTAACGCCGCAAACAGGGTAGGTTGGCGGCGACTTGGTTCCCGAGCGACATATGATCCCTTCATTATACATCCGCACCCGCAACGTTCGTTCGTGAGGTTGGTTCCAAAGCAACCACAACCGCCAGCATTCAATTTATCGCTCACACTCCCGATGGAGGCCTGAGCAAAAAATTTTCGGGCTGCTGGAACCGTCCGCCGGGCAAGGCATTTAGCTTATGTCACCGCCGAGACCCCCCTCCCGTCCAAGCGGCTGGTGACACGATCCCGAAGGCCTCCCGGTCCCTATGGACCCGGAGGCCTTTTTTCGTTCTGGCGGTATGCCACGCTTCGTTCGGGTGGAAGTCCGTCAAATCGCCGGTCATCGCGAAGTCAGACCAACCCCTTGGCAGCCGGATCCGGGAAGAGCGCATCCAGCAATGCCTGCCGGGAGACCGGTTTCTCAAGCACAGTACCGATTCGTGCAATGTCCGGCGGGATCTCCCCGGGAACGCCGGTAGCGAAGACGATCTGTGGCGGATTGGGGCCGATCACACTGACCAGTTCCGCGATGCTCCAGCCGTCCGCGCGATCGGCCAGATGCACATCGAGCACCAGCGCATCAGGCCGCCCTTCGCGCAATTGTGCCAATGCCTCTTCGGTGGTCGCAGCGAACCTGATATCTCGAATGCCCGCGTCATGCATGGTCTCTGCCATCGCCTGGGCGATGATCGCATCGTCCTCGACGATCAGCGCGGTGCGAATGGGTTTGCGTCGCGGCATGCGGTCCTCGGGTATGACCGCTGTGTCGGCCCTGTCGCGCCTACAACGGCCAATCTTCGCAGGCGTTCCACTCAGCGCCCCCGGTTGAGTCTAGAGAGACTTCGAATAGATCGCATAGCGTCGGTTGACCGAGCTGTTGATTGCGTCGGCTATTGCAATCATCCCCTGGTTGTCGTCGAGAATCCAGCCAATCTCGGCCCGCTTCGTATTCAATTTTGCAGTAGCCACCCGGCGGATGTCGCTGATCATCATGAAGGCGAGCTGGCTCGCAAGCCGGGAATTGTGCAGTTCCCGCAAGACGCCCATCAGCGGCACCCGCATGCCGGCTCCGTACGGACTGCGCAGCCAGCGGAGCAGGTGGAACCAGCCGAATGGAAACAGCTTTCCGTCGATCTTGCGTAGTGCGTCGTTGATATCGGGCAGGGTCAGCATGAAGGCGACCGGGCGTCCGTCCAACTCGGCGATCCGGTTGAGTTCGGGCCTGATGAGCGGTTTGAGCTTCTTGCCTGCATAGGCGATTTCCCTCTCCGTAAACGGCACAAACCCCCAGTTGCTCGACCAGGCATCGTTGAGGATGCGAAGCACCGTTTCGACTTCCTCTTCCCAACGGGAGAGGTCGACGGGTCGAATGGCGATACGTTCGTTGCGCTGTCCCGACGCGACGATGCGCTGGATAAGCGGAGGAAATTCAGGCGTGACGTCGAGATCATAGGTCAACAGCGTCTTGGCCAAGGCATAGCCCTGCGCTTCGATCCATCCCTGATACCTGGCCGGATGATGACCCATCATGATCATCGGTGCATGATCGTGGCCCTCCACCAACAGGCCCGGCTCCTCCCAGATCGACATGGAAATCGGGCCGAGCACGCGCGTCATCCCCTGTTCGCGCAGCCAAGCCTCGGCCCGCGCCAGCAACGCAGCACCAATGTCCGCATCCTCTGCATCGAAATAGCCGAACATTCCCGTGCCCGGACCCATGCCCTGCTCGGGCGGCAGACGCAGCGCGAGCTCGTCGATATGCGCCGAAATGCGCCCGGCCGGTTTGCCGCCGCGATAGGCAATGAACAGCTGGACCTGGGCATGCTCGAAGAACGGGTTCTTGTTCGGATCGATCAGTTCGAGCAGCTCTCCGCGAAGCTGGGGTACGCTGTGCGGGGTTCTCGCCGCAAAGTCGCGTCCTAGATCGACGAATGCGCCGCGGCCCGGCTTGTCGTTTACGGGCGCAATGACTATCTCGTCGGAACTCACTCGTCTCGTCCTGTTCAGCCTGGGTTCGCCCTGTGAGTGATTAAGCGCCGCTGTCAAGCGAGCGCGTCAGCCGGGCCGAATGCGCAAGCGAGTCGATTACTCTCGCCGGCATGACTTGTTTGTCTTGTGCGCCGCTTGTGCAGTAAGGTGCCTTCGGAGAATTTCGGAAAACCGCAAATGGAAAAGACGCTCGACCCTGCGATATCCGTGCCCGCAGCGGCACCGCGCGCCAGCCGCGAGCAGTTCCGCGCATCCGACGACAAGGTCATGCTTCGCCTCGCGCGTGACCTGACGAAGGACATCGCCGATGCGAATCCATCGATCTACTGGCCCGATATGCTGCTGTCTGCGGGAATTGGATATGCCGCGATGGCCGGTGCGATCCTTGTGTCGAGCGTTCCGATGGCGATTGCCCTCGGCTTGATCTCTGCACTCGCGCTCTATCGCGCGCTGATGTTTATCCATGAGCTGACCCATATCCATCGCAATGCACTCCCCGGCTTCCGCCTGGCGTGGAACGTGCTGGTCGGCATCCCGATGCTGGTGCCGAGTTACATGTACGAAGGCGTGCACACGATCCACCACAAGCGCACCCAGTACGGCACGATCGAGGATCCGGAGTATCTCCCGCTGGCGCTGATGAAGCCGTGGAGCTTGCCGCTGTTCGTGCTGGTGGCCTTGCTTGCGCCGGTGGCTTTCCTGCTGCGCTGCGCGATCCTGTTGCCATTGGGAGCAGCCATACCCCCAATCCGCCGGCTGACCTGGGAGCGGTTTTCCGCGTTGTCGATCAATCCGGATTTCCGCCGTCGCCCGCCCGAGGGGGAAATGAAAGGGCGGGTCTTCTGGCAGGAGTTCGGCGGCTTCGTCTGGTCGTGGGCCCTCATCGGCAGCGTGTTTGCGTTCGGCTGGCGACCGTTGCTGATTGCGCTGGCAATCGTTTCGTTCACCGCAGTCCTCAATCAGCTGCGTACGCTTGTCGCGCATCTGTGGGAGAACGAAGGCGAGCCAATGACGGTGACTGCGCAGTTTCTCGATTCGGTCAACGTCCCCCCGCCCGGCTTCGCGGCGGAGCTGTGGGCACCGGTCGGACTACGCTATCATGCGCTGCACCACCTGATGCCCTCGATGCCCTATCATGCGTTGCCGGAAGCGCACCGCCGGCTAAAGGGCGAACTGGGCAACGCATCGACCTATGATGGGGCCAACCACCCCGGTATGCTGCACCTTGTGGGCCGGATCGCCCGCAGCACCATGGCCGTGCGATGAAGCTCTAATCGAGGAACCGGATCATCGCGCAGCGCCGTTCTGCTGGGAGGCCGAGAGCGATGTCGCTTGCATGCGCTTCGAGCAGATGCGGCCTGCCCTCGAGGTTCTCGACTTCGACGAAGCCGTGACGGGCATAGAAGGGCGCATTCCAAGGAATATCGCGGAAGGTGTTGAGCGTAATCGCCCGATAGCCTGAATTGCGGGCATCGACAGCGAGCGCCTCGAGCAGGGTCGCCCCGATCTTGCGGCCCTGATACGCCCGTGCGACGCTCAACTCGTGCAGATGGAGTTCCCGCCCGGCAGGCGCGGCGGCAGCAAAGCCGACAATCTCGTTCCCCACCAGTGCTGTCAGCGAGCGCCCCTTGGCGATGACCTTTGCATGGTCTTGTGCCGAAGCAGTGGGCGGGATGGGCACGCCTGCCAGCGAAGGCTCTTCGCGCAGCAGATCAGTGGCGTCATCCTCGACCCGGTGATACGCCTCGGCATCGCCCTCCTGCGCCAGCCGAAGCGTGAAGCCGCTCATTCCTCTGTCCGGATGAGCACCGTTTCGCCGATCAGCAGGAACAGCAGGAACGGCCCCCAAGCCGCGAGGAACGGCGGATATCCGCCGAAGCTTCCCATCGCGAGCGCCGCATTGTCGACCACGAAATAGGCGAAGCCCAGCGCCATGCCGATGATCGCGCGAATGAACACCGCACCCGACCGTGCAAGCCCGAAGGCTGCAACCGAACCCAGCAAGGGCATTAGAAACGCCGATAGGGGCCCCGAAATCTTGTGCCACCACGCAGCGCGCAGCTCGCTCGTCCTGCGCCCGGCGGCCTCATACGCCTCGATCGAATCCGCCAGGGCGAAGAAGGATTGAGTTTCGGCATCGATGCCGTCGAGCTCGATTTGCTCGATTGTCAATCCGCGGGCCACGACAAGCTCGCTGCCCTTGCGGGTCTCGGCTGTGGCGACATCGAAACCTTCGACCCCTTCAAGCTTCCACCCGGGGGCGGCGAAAGTCGCGCTGGTGGCCTTGACCTGCTCCGCCAGCATGCCAAGCGGATCACGCTTGTACCAGGTGACGCCTTCCATCCGTATCGCTGCGCCCGATCCGATCAACCGTTGGGCGACGAGGATATCGGTCCCGTCGGTCAGGTAGACATTGCTGCGTTCTTCGGACGTAGACGGGACCTGGGCGAACTCGTTGCCCTCCCACGCCTTGAGCGTCGCGGTCGCGCGGGTGACGACGTTTTCGTTGAAGGCGAAGCTCGCCACGGACACCATCAGCGCGGTGAGCAGCAAGGGAGCCAGCACCTGATGCGCCGAAAGCCCGGCGGACTTCATCGCCACCACTTCGCTGTTCTGGTTGAGCGTCACCAGCGTGATCAGCGTGGCGAGAAGCACCGAATAGGGCAGGAAGCTGGCGATCAGCTCAGGCACCCGCAAACCGGCGTAGGTCAGGATTTCGCGCTGTCCATTGCCCGGCACGGCGAGGATTTCACCCGTCTTGCCCAGCAGGTCGAGCGCCAGCAACACCACGACCAGCACCGCAAGCATCGCGATGATGCGGGCCACGAACAGTCGCGCCATGTAGAGCGTCAGCGTGCGGGAAGGGAAGAAGTCGAGCTGCATATCCCGCTACTCTGGTGCTGCCAGCTCGTGCGCGGGGCGCTTGCGGACGACCAACTTGCGCAACCGCTTCGTCAGCTTCGCGAACCACGACTCAAGCGCCCCGATCGCCTGTCCGCCGGGCACGAATGCGACACGGTAGTACATCCACAGGATCAGGGCGGCAAAGAGGACGAACGGCCCCCACAGCGCGAGGATCGGGTCCAGCCGCCCCAATGCGGCGATGTCCTCTCCGTACTGGTTCACCTTGTGATAGGCGACCACCATGACGATCGATACGAACACGCCGAGCGAGCTGGTCGAGCGCTTTGGCGGAATCGCCAACGCCACCGCCAGCAGCGGCAGCAGCAACATCATTACCACTTCGACCAGGCGGAAGTTGAAACTCGCCTGGCTGGCATCGCGCTTCTGCTCGCTCTCGTTGGACGACCAGCCGATGCTCAGCAGCTCGGGAAGGATGTACTCCCGCTCGGCATCGCCGCGGGCGCGGAATTCCTCGACCCGGGGCAGGTCGATCGGCAGGTCGTGCCGGGTGAAGCTCAGCACCCGCGGGGTCTGCTTGTCGCCCCCGGAGTCCTGCACGATGGTGCCGTCGGTCAACCGCAGGATGATCGTGTCCGGGCTGTCCGAAGTGGCGAGAAAGTTTCCTTCGCGCGCGGAGATCGAGAGGACCTGCCCCTTTTCGTCGGACACGCGGGCGAAGATTCCCTTGAGTCGGCGCCCCTCGTCCTCGCTCTGTTCGATCCGCAACGCCATGCGGTCCGCCAGAGTGGTGAACTCGCCGACCTTGATCGATGCGCCCAACGCGCCCGAACGCAGGTCGTATTCCAGCTGCTCGTAGTAATACCGGCTGATCGGCTGGACGTAGAACACCAGTGCGACGTTCACCGCCATCAGGACGACAGTGATCAAGTAGGGCACCCTGAGCAGCCGACCGTAGCCCAGCCCGACCGCGCGCAACACGTCGAGTTCGCTGGTGGTGGCAAGCTTCCGGAAGGCAAGCAGAATGCCAAGCAGCAAGCCCAAAGGAATGGCGAGGCTGGCATATTCGGGAATCAGCGCGCCGAGCATCTTGAACACGATACCAACCGGCCCGCCCTCGACCGCGACGAAATCGAATAGCCTCCGCATCTTGTCGAGCAGGAGCAGCGTCGCCGCGATCGCGAAAACGGCAGCCATCGGCAACAACACAAGCCGCAGGATATACCGGTCGATAGCAGGAATGAATTTGAGCAAGGGTCCGCGCTTTGGCATCTGTTACCCCTGCGCCCTAGCGCGAAAATCCAACCGGGTCATGCCTTAAGCGGAATTGGCAACAGAGCGGCTGATTACGCCTTCTCGAGCGTACATTGCAGCGGATGCTGGTTCTGGCGTGCGAAGTCCATCACTTGGTTCACCTTCGTTTCGGCGACCTCGTAAGGAAAGATGCCGCAAACGCCGACACCCTTTTGGTGAACGTGAAGCATCACCCGCGTCGCCTCCTCCATGTCCATCCGGAAGAAGCGCTTCAAGACAATCACCACGAACTCCATCGGTGTGTAGTCGTCGTTCAGGAGCAGCACCTTGTACTGGCTTGGCTTTTTGGGCCTCGTCCGCGTCTTGGTGGCGATGCCGATCTGGTTGTCGGTATCCGAATCGCCTGGATCCTGACCGGCCGCCGAAGGGGCCTGCCCGAAAGGCGCGGTTAGGGACGGGATCGACTGCATGAGCTGCCCAATATCGTAAGCGTTTGTGCCAGCGCAAGAGGCGGTAACCGTCATGCTGGCGTTGTCTTGCATACGGCCAAGGGATTTACGATCGGCAAAGCTGATGGTGCACCTCGCGATCCCGCCCAAGAAAAAGGGCCGGACGGCGTACCGTCCGGCCCCAGGCAAATCTGGCCGGTTCAAGGGAGAGGAGAGATCCGGCTCAGAAAATGCTCAATTGGTTCAGGCCGCCTTGCGGACCTTTTCCATCGCAACCGAAACACGGTTCGAAATCGGCGCGAAAGTGTCGTTTGCGAGCTTGACCCACGCTTCGGTGGTCTTCGAGAACTGCGCGACGGTCGCGTCGAAGTTGCGGCTCACGAGCTTGCCCTGCAGCTGGACGAATTCGGTCGGCGACTTCACAGCGGCAATTTCCTTCAGGTCGGCAGTGACGACTTCGGCAGCCGACTTCACGTCTTCGAACTGCGACTTGGCGATTTCCTGCACGCCGGCAGCGTAGATCTTGGCCGATTCGACAACGGCTTCGGCGTTACCCTTGGTGAATTCGCCCATGTCGGTCGCGAATTCGCTGCCCTTGCCATAGAGGGTCTTGGCGCGCGTCTGCAGGTCGGCGAGGCCTTCCTTGAGCTTGGCGGTCATGTCGGCGGTCTGGGTCTTGGCTTTGGTCATGATGGTTTCCTTTGCGGGAGTCTTGAGCGCTGCCTTGGCAGCGCGTTTGATCTGGGGGGCAACAGCCTTGGCGGCCGGTGCTTTCTTTGCGGCGACTTTCTTGGGAGCGGCTGCCTTCTTCGGCGCTGCTTTCTTGGCTACGGCCTTCTTCGGCGCAGCAATTTTCTTGGCGACCGGCTTCTTGGCCGGCGTAGCTGGTTTGGCAGCCGGAGCTTCGACAGTTTCAGCGACCTTTTCGACTGCTACGTCGGCCTTGGGTTCTGCCTTGGCGGCGTCGACCTTCTTGGCGGCTGCTTCGGCATAGGCCTTCTCGGCAGCGGCATCGATCTTGCTTTCGGCTTTGCTGGCCATGATGTTCAATCCTGTGCGTTGCGCGGGATGCCCCGCCTTGTTGCACTGCACAAAATAGATATTGCGGCCGCGAAGTCAAGGATTTTTTGTGCAGTGCACAATAAGCCGTCAAATCGCTGTTGTTCAACGCGTTTTGACGTATCTCCCCGGCGCATCTTCGATCACAGGGTCGCCTTTTGACCCGGGAATCCGCTTGCCCTTCGCAGCGATCCTTGCGCTGTCCTGCCGTTCCAGCCATGCCAACCAGTGCGGCCACCAGCTTCCCGGATGCTCCTCGGCCCCGACGACAAAATCCTTGAGCGATGCCGCACCGCTGTCCCCGGTCCAGTACTGGTACTTGTGCGCCTCGGGCGGGTTCACCACCCCGGCGATGTGCCCTGACCCGGCAAGCAGGAAGGTCATGTCTCCCCTGAAGTGCTCGGTTATCCGCCACACGCTTTCGGCCGGGGCGATATGATCTTCGCGGCCTGCCTGCACGTAGCTCGGGGTTTCGACCAGGGTCAGATCGATCGGGGTGCCGTCCGCGCTCAGTGCGTCGGGCCGGACCAGTTTGTTGTCGCGATAGAGATCGCGCAGGTAATCGCCGTGCCATTTGGCCGGCAGGTTGGTGACATCGCCGTTCCAGTGCAGCAGGTCGAAGGCGGGGTAATCCTCACCCAGAAGGTAGTTGTTGACCACGTAGTTCCAGATCAGATCCTTGCCGCGCAGCGAATTGAAGGTCGCAGCGAGATAGCGCCCGTCGAGATAGCCGTCGGGCGTGAGCTTGGCGATCATGTCGAGCTGGGCATCGTCGATGAACTGGAGCAGCTCGCCCGCGCGTTCGAAATCGACCTGCGCGGTAAAGAATGTCGCACTCCTGACCTTTTCCGCCTCGCCCCGCCTCGCAAGCACCGCCAGTGTTGCCGCCAGTGTCGTGCCGGCGACGCAATAGCCGATGGTATGGACATGCGGCACGCCCAGCCGTGCGCGGATATGGTCGATGGCTTCGATCTGGCTACGGATATAATCGTCCCACACCACGTCCTTCATGCTGGCGTCGGCCGATTTCCAGCTCACCACGAACACGGTGATCCCCTGATCGACCGCCCATTTGATGAAGCTCTTCTTCGGCGTCAGGTCGAGAATGTAGAAGCGGTTGATCCACGGAGGGAAGATCACCAGCGGGACTTCGTAGACCTCATCGGTCGACGGGCTGTACTGGATCAATTGGTAGAGCGGTGTTTCGTAGACGACCTTCCCCGGGGTCGCCGCGAGATTCTCCCCGAGGGTGAAGGCATCGGCATCGGTATGGGTCAGCTGGCCTCGCTTGAGATCATTGATCAGGTGCTGGAGACCCTTGACCAGGTTCTGGCCGCCGGTTTCGATCGTGCGCTTGAGGACCACCGGGTTGGTGGCGATGAAATTGTCCGGGCTCATCGCTTCGACCAGCGCCTGGGTCGCGAATCTGAGCTGGGCCTTCTTGTCGTCGGGAACGCCATCGACCTCTTTCGCTGCGCGGACGAAATAGTCGGCCAGCATCAAATAGGTCTGGTGGAGCAGCGCATAGGCCGGATGCTGTTGCCACGCCGGGTCGCTGAAGCGCCGGTCCTTGCGCGGCAGCTCCTGCGGTGCGGGTTTGGTGCCGGCGACTTGCCCCATCATCGAGCCGATCACGCCTTGCCACAGCTCGACGCTTTCGGACATCAGCTTGGCAGCAGGTTCGAAACTCGTCGGCGTGCTGCGCGCCCAGCCCTGCGTCATCAGCATCCATTGTGCCGGATCGAGCGGGTTGGCCGAAGCCGATCCCAGCTTGTCCGTCATGAATTCGGTCCACATCCGCTGCATCTGGGCCGCCGCGTCGTTCCATTGCGCCATGTCGGGAAGACCTGGAGCAGCACCAGGCGCAGGAGAAAACTGCGCGAACATCTCGCGCATCGCTTCGCCCTGCATATCGAAAAACGCTGCAAATGGGTCTTGCCGGTCGGCCATGGCTGCGCTCCGTTAGCTGCTATTGATTGTGCATTAGCGAAAAGCGCTTTCCACCGCGATGGTGAATCGCTTAGGATTCGTACGCGCGCCTGTCTGGAGGCGCCGAAGGAGGAATGTTCCGGTCCGATGAATACCGATTTCTACCGCATGAAGCGGCTGCCGCCCTATGTGATCGCCGAAGTCAATTCGATGCGGCACGCGGCGCGGCGTGCGGGCAAGGACATCATCGACCTCGGCATGGGCAACCCCGACAATCCGCCGCCCCAGCATGTGATCGACAAGCTGTGCGAAGTGGCGATGAAGCCCGATTCGCACGGCTATTCGCAGTCGAAAGGCATTCCCGGCCTCCGCCGCGCACAGGCCAACTATTACGCGCGCCGGTTCGGGGTCGAGCTCGACCCAGAGACCGAAGTAGTCGTGACCATGGGCTCGAAGGAAGGGCTGGCCAGCCTTGCGACGGCGATCACTGCACCGGGCGATGTCGTGCTCGCGCCCAACCCGTCCTATCCGATCCACACCTTTGGTTTCATCATCGCCGGAGCGACGATCCGCAGCGTGCCGACCACGCCGGACGAGAACTATTTCCAGAGCCTCGAAAGGGCGATGAACTTCACCGTCCCGCGGCCGAGCGTGCTGGTGGTGAATTACCCCTCCAACCCGACCGCCGAAGTGGTTGACCTCGCCTTTTACGAGCGGCTGGTGGCCTGGGCGAAGGAGAACCAGGTCTGGGTGCTGTCGGACCTTGCCTATTCGGAACTCTATTACGACGGCAATCCGACGCCTTCGATCATGCAGGTCAAGGGAGCGAAGGACGTTGCGGTTGAGTTCACCTCGATGTCGAAAACCTATTCCATGGCCGGCTGGCGGATGGGCTTCGCGGTCGGCAATCGCGAGCTGATCGCCGCGATGAGCCGGGTCAAATCCTACCTCGATTACGGCGCATTCACGCCGATTCAGGCTGCGGCCTGCGCAGCACTGAACGGACCGCAGGATATCGTCGAGACCAACCGCCAGCTCTACCACAAGCGGCGCGACGTCATGGTCGAATCCTTCGGCCGGGCCGGGTGGGATATCCCGCCTCCGCCCGCCAGTATGTTCGCCTGGGCCCCGCTTCCCCCCGCTTTGAAAGAGATGGGCAGTCTGGAATTTTCCAAGCAATTGCTGACCCACGCCGATGTCGCAGTTGCGCCCGGCGTTGGCTATGGTGAAGAGGGTGAAGGGTTCGTCCGCATCGCGATGGTAGAAAATGAACAAAGGCTGCGACAGGCGGCGCGCAACATAAAGCGTTATTTCCAGTCGCTCGGAATCAACAGCTCGGCTGCCTGATTCTCTGTAAAAACCAATTTGGTGTTGCCTGGGTTTGCCTAAGCGTCACGCTTGGTTTAGATACGACCGGTTGAAACAGGAGGCACTCGATGGCCGCGGAACCTTCGCGGAACCTGACCCAACGCCAGCGCGCGGTGCTGGAAGCGATCGACCGACGGCAGCCGATCAAGGTTATCGCTGGCGAACTGGGTGTGTCCGAAAGCCGTATCAATCAACATATCAAGGCGTTGAAGGACATCTACGGGGTCGCGAGCCTGCCGGAACTCGTCGAGTGGTATCGCAGCGAGGCAGGCTACGAGCCGCAGTCTCCTGAGCAATCCTCCATGCAGCTTCCTGACCAGGCGCCCTGTAGAAAACCTGCATACATAAATTCTCAGCTGCCTGATGATGGCGATCTCGATCAGAAGCGGTCCCGGGTCGGCCCTGGCGAGATCGTCCTTTCCGATGCGCATCACGTCCTCATCGATGTGCCTTGGTCAGGATCCCGGGAGCCAGTGGTCGTCCCAGCGGCGCTCGATGGCGACAATGCTGTCCTGTACCGGCTTGCCGTGATGATCGGGATTGCCTTCGGCACTATTGCTTTGGTCGTTCTGGTCATCACGGCCTCTTTGAGCCTGAGTACAGCGATGGATGGAGTCGGTGAGATTGCCCGCATGGAACACAACGCAGGGCCTGGCTGAACGATTTTGATCGGCACCCTGCGACAGCAGGAAGGTCTGTTCAAAATGGTAAAGTATCGTGATGAAGCACTCAACATCCGCAAGCTGATGCGCGAAGCGGAAGCCGTTTCCGACGAAGCAATGGTCGCTTTCGCGAAGCTCAAAGCGGCTATGCTTTCAGCCCGCCAAAGCCCGGAAATTCCCGTATATGTCGGCCAGCGTGCGATCATGCGGCTGACGCAGGCCGAACAGCAGGCCCTGTCCATTTCGACCAACCTGTTGCGCGTGCACGACGAATTGAGCAATATCGCGCGGGAATTCTGCGGACCCGACACAGGTGATCAGACCAAGGTCCCGGCATCGGCATTGAATGCCGAGATCCCTGTTGCTGAGGCGCAGTTCAGCTAGGAGCGAACCAACTGACGTTACTCGATTTCTGGAACAATTATCGGGTAGCAGTCTACCTAATCGCTTTGGTCGCACTGCTCGTCGCTTCACTGCGGTACGGAGATGGGCCAGAGCGATGGGTCGCTTCCACCTTGCTCAGCATGTGGCTTGCCGGGAGCGCGTACCTAGCATTGTTGGGCAGGCAATTCGAACGCAACGAGGTTGAACCTGGATTGCTCTTCATCGAAGTGGTCGTGACCGTTGTCATGGTCGTCGTCGCCCTCAGGGCAAATCGGATGTATACGCTATGGATAGCAGGATTTCAGATCATAGCGCTGTTGGCACACTTCGCCAGGGAACTGGCGGATCAGATATCTCCGATCGCCTATGTGATGATGTACGTGGGTCCGTCCTATTTGCAGATCACTACGTTGGGGCTCGGTATATGGCTCCACCATCAGCGGGTGCAGCGCCACGGCAATTACAGGTCATGGCGCAGCTCCTCACCCCGTTCGCGGGCGATTCCGCCGACCAGCTAGCGAGCCGCCTCCGCACTCAGTTCGGAAGCCTGAAGCGAGCGCTCGACGCGCCCAAGGATCGGTTGCTCGCCGCTGCCGGACCGTTTGCCAAATCGTGCGAGCTGCTACTCGCGGCTCGCGATCTGATCGATGCAGCAACACGCGAGGACATGGTCAGCCGGCAGGTAGATGTCTCCGACCCGGCGCTGGCCCGCTATATCCGTGATCGGATCGGCTTCTGCCATGAAGAAAGGTTGCTTGTCATCTTCAGCGGGCCAGGACGCAGTTACCTGCTCGATGAGGAAATGGGCATTGGCGGGCCTGACACCGTAAGGCTCACGGCAGCCACCCTTTTCCGGCGTGCCTTCACGGTCGGCGCGGAAGGGATACTGCTCGCCCACAATCACCCATCGGGCATGTGCAGCCCGAGCCCTGCCGACGAAACGGCGACACGCGAACTCTCCGGTCTGGCGGAAAAACTCCAGATCGAGTTGCTCGATCATCTCATTGTCACCCGGTCGAAGCTTTTCAGCATGCGTGCGGCCGGCCATTTCGATTGATGTCGCGCAGCAATGCGCTGCCAGGCAACCGTCGGCTCCATTCAGCCCACCATGCCGCGACAGATTCTGGCCGGGCCGATCCTGCTCGACCTGTTCCATCGTGATGCGCGCGTCGGGCGCGACTGGCTGCGGCTCCATCCTCGCGAATTCGGCCTTTTGTGGCACCTCGCCGAACACCCTTTTGTGCCGCACTCGAAAATGGATCTCCTGCGCGATGTCTGGCGGCTGGATCATGATCCCGAGACCAATCGTGTTGCTGTGACGGTAGCGCGCGTGAGGGCAAAGCTCAGCCTATTCGGATTTGCGCACCTGATCGCAACCGACCTTCATCGCCGCGCCTATTTCCTCGCTTGCGATGCGCATGCGGTTGCATCCGGTTAGTGCCGAATCGCTGGACAGCCGCGCGGCTATCCGCAACCATGACGGGCAAGCATTGAACGGGTGATTGAATGGATTTTGCGAACAACGGGCGGGTGTCGATCGAACTGGGTGCCGACGGCGTAGCGCAGGTCCGCCTCGTGCGCGGCGACAAAATGAACGCGCTCGACCCCGAGATGTTCGAATGGATCATCCGCGCCGGCAGTGCCCTGCACGAGATGAAGGGGCTGCGCGCCGTCGTCCTCTCGGGCGAGGGCAAGTCGTTCTGCGCCGGACTCGACACCGCGAGCTTCGGGCGCGAGCCGAAGGAAGACGAGCCTCCGCTTACCGAGCGGACCTATGGCAATGCGAACAGGGCCCAGCAGGCAGCGATGCAATGGCGCAAGCTGCCGGTGCCGGTGATCGCGGCGGTTCACGGAGTTTGCTTTGGCGGCGGCCTGCAGATTGCCAGCGGCGCGGATATCCGCATCGTCCACCCCGATGCGCGCATGGCGATCATGGAACTCAAATGGGGCCTGGTGCCGGACATGGGCGGCTATGCGCTGTGGCGCGGGTTGGTGCGCGACGATGTGCTGCGCGAACTTACCTACACCAATCGCATTTTTTCGGGCGTGGAAGCGAAGGAATACGGTCTCGCGACCTTTGTCGACGAAGATCCGCTCGCACGCGCAACCGCCATTGCGTGCGAGATCGCTAATCGCAATCCGCACGCTATTCGCGGGGCCAAGCGGTTATCCAATCACATGATGGATCGGACGGCCGATCAATTGCTGATGGAAGAAAGCCTCGAACAGCATGCGATCATGCGAACGAAGAACCAGATCGAAGCGGTGATGGCGGGCATGGCCCAGCGCAAGCCCGAATTCGAAGACGTCTGAGCTGGAGTTTTTGACTTACGGGGCGGCGGGCCGGTGCCGCGAAACGAAGCAAATTCTAGCCGAAGATCGCGACCGACTGCATCCCCGCCAGCATTTGCCTGCCTTCCGAATTCCACAGCCGCAGCCGCTCGCTCGAATAGCCGAGATCGGCCCATTCGCTGGCCGTCTCGGCGAGCCACCAGCCGTCGGAGGTCGCGGGAGCCGGCTCGAGCAGGTTGAACGACCAGTTGATCGAACTGATCGGACCTTGCCGGCGCATCGCGCGCATCGCACCCGGCGGGAGCGTATCGCCGAGCAGGATCAGTTCGGACACCGGATCGAGGCCGCTCGGTTCCTTGAGCCGCATCCAGCGGCGGACGACAGGCTTGCCCTTCCCCCGTACGTCTTGCGCCCGGCGCAGTTCGAAATTCTTGCCAAGGAAGGAAGGTGCTTTGTCGAGCGAGAGCGGCTCTTCACCGTCGGGCGGGCCATGCCAATCCTCGGCTTGCGGCGCGGGATGAACGGCGTTGGCATCGCGTTCGGTGCCGAACAGCCAGAAGGCCGTCAGCGCGACGGTGCCGCCCGACCGGATCTCGCTCCGCACCTGCGCCACGTTCCGCCCCTGGCGGACGATCTCTGCGTTCAGCTCGACCTCGATCCCAACCGGGGCGACAAAGCCCACTTGGGCCGCACGCAAGGGAGGCAACTCGGGAAAGGCGCGGATGGCAGCAGTGTAGGCGACGAGCGCCGACGCGCCGCCGTACAGGGTTCGCCCCTGCATCCAGTTTTCCGCCTCGGGCAGGATCGTCACCCCCGGCTTGCCGTCGATCGGCTCGATCAGTCTTGCAGCGCTCATTTGCATCCCCTTACATCGCTCGGCGCGCTTGACCAGATTGCCGTTACGGAAGGCGACAAGGAAGCGATTGCCTTGCCGCCCCCGACCCGCTAGAGCGCCGCTTCCCGCGCAAAAGGCGGGACGAGGCCCGATGGCGGAGTGGTTACGCAGAGGACTGCAAATCCTTGCACGCCGGTTCGATTCCGGCTCGGGCCTCCACTTCTCGCCCAAGGCGAGCGTGCCGCTTTAGCTCAGTTGGTAGAGCACATCATTCGTAATGATGGGGTCACAGGTTCGAATCCTGTAAGCGGCACCAGCAGCCTGATCACCACCGTGACAAGGCACAGGTGCTCGTGGTGGGCAGAGAATCAGACATCGACGCAGATTGTCCGCTCGTGCGTCAAATCGTCAATCACTTGGCTGGCTGAGAACCCAATACTCGGCAGCACGTCATGCTCTGGGGCCCGCCGCACGGATCTGGTTCCTGCCGGACTCTTTCGCTTCGTAGAGCGCCTCGTCCGCTGCGGCGAGCGCATCGCATGCATCGCTGTAGGCAAATACATCGGCGACGCCGCCGGAGAAGGTGATCCTGCCGAATGCTTGCTCGGTACGGCGGTTCACCAGCTTGCGTTCGGAGAGTGCTCTGCGCTGGCCGTCGAGCAGGTCGCGAGCGTCTTCCAGCGCGAGCCCTCGCAACAGCACGACAAACTCCTCCCCGCCATGACGCGCGACATGGCACCGCTCGCCCGATAAGTCGGACAAGGTCTTGCCGACCACGCAAATGATCCGGTCCCCTGCCTCGTGGCCGTGCGTGTCGTTGACCCGCTTGAAATGATCGATATCGCAGAATGCGACGCACAGTGGCTCGTTCGCCGCGCGTGCAGCGGCAATCTCTTCTTCCAGCCTCGATTCAAAAGCGCGGCGGTTTGGCAGTCCGGTGAGGAAATCGTAGTCGGCATCGCGGCGTGCCAACTCGAGGTTCCTGCGCAGAGCGGCGGCCTCTTCCTCGCTTTCTTGCAGGCTCGCTTCGGCCTTGCGCGTTCGTTCGAGCATGACACCGGCAAAGGCTGCGAGATCGGTTATGACCTTGCCCGGATCCGGCCGGGCGTTGAGCTCACCCATATGGGATTCGAGCGCATCGCCGTAGCATTGCGTCGTGCTGCGGACCTTCACGGTGCTGCGGGAGAAATCGTCGATCCCCTTTTCGAGCCGCTGGGCCAGGAGATCGATCGACCGGTCGTCGGCACCTTGCCCTGCAACTGCTTGTCGCAGCCACTCCTGCGAAATGCGCTGTCCCGTCTCTTCCATCCGCCGGATCCGCCGCTCAAGGCGGGGATTGAGACCCGATACCACGCCATGGGCGACCGCGAGGTTGGCAGGTGTCACTTCCAGATCGTGTTCGGCCAGGAAGGCGCCAATACGGGCGACGATTGCCTGTCGCCCCGTGCCAGATACATCGCCGGTCCGGTGGACCGCAACTGCTCCGGCTCGGCCGAGGCCGAGCCAGCCGAGCAAGCCGGTGTGAGGCGGGTTTGGTTCGCGTTGTGTTGCATTGATCATGGCAGCTAGAACGGCAGGCATCCCCATCCGGTCGATAGGTCCGATCACCTAGATCATGGTTTACCCGTTCAAGGGCGGGCGATCAGCCATCGTCAATCGCCATCAGGCTGCGCAATTTCAACAATGCTTGCGCTTTAAGCTGATGGACCCGCGGAATGCTCACGCCTAGCACGGAGGCAATCTCCGTGAGGTTCAGCTCCTCGACGAAATATAGCTGAAGTACGAGTTGGAGACGTTCGGGCAATTGTTCCATCGCTTGCCCCAACCGGTGATTCTCCCCCAGTTCGCTCAAAACGGCGAAGGGATCGGGCAGGTCGGTGGCAAACGACACGCTGCATTCGTCGTAGCATTCGTCGATCGACTTGAGTCGGACATTGTCAGACAGGACGTCATCGAGTTCAGCCAGCGGGATTCCCATTGCCTGGGCGAGTTCAGCACCTGCCGGATCGCGACCTTCCCGCTGGTAAAACTCGCTCGCCAGCCGTTCAGCCTGCTTCCGGCGTTTCGCCGCGTTGCGACTGCACGACATCTGCTTGCGGATGAGGTCGAACATGGCTCCGCGAACGCGAATCTTGGCATATGCGGCAAAGCCGTCTTCCGACGGCCCGGCATGGTTTCGCGCGCATTCGGTCAGGGCGAGGTATCCGGCCTGCATCAGGTCCTCGACTTCCATCCCGTCGCGGCCCGCTCCGTGAATGTGCCAGGCGGCTCTGCGAACCATGGGGGTGAAGCGTCGCACCCGATCGGCAACCGTGTCATGCGCCCGATAGGCAGTCGCCGCAGTAAACTGCGTATGATCATGTTTCATGCGGCAAGTGCCTCCGTCACTGACAGGGCCGGGGCTTGTGTGCTTCCAATGACGCCAAGAACTTCGACCGGCTGACCGGCAGGTAACTCAGCGATCGAGAGCACGAGGCAAGAAGGTATCCGCTGGCGCAGCAGCGTGGCGAGTGCGCGGCGCGCGGGGGGCTGCACGATCAGGGCGAGGCCCCGCAGCCCGTCGTGTTCGGCAACGAACGCGCCTACGCTTTCGCTGATCATCCGCGCGCAATCGGGTTCGATTGCTGGCTGCCCGGTCAGCGGGTCCCTGAGGCCACCCAGAATTGCGCCTTCAAGCCCTGCATCCAGGGTTAGCACGCCCAACGGTCGATCCGGCGGGCAGATTTGACCGACAAGCCAACCGCCCAGATCGGCACGAATGTGGTCAATCAAGGCATCGAAGTCTTTGGTCGATTGCAGGCCGATGGCCAGACTGGCGAGTATCGGCAGGGGGTGGGAAAGGCTGATTCCATCGGCCAGCAGCGCGCGAAGCAGGCGGGTGACGGCCGCCAGCGAAAGAGGTTCGGGATAGATCGCCTTGACCAGCTCGGGTGCCCGTTCTTGCACGGACTCTAGCAGCGCGCGCACTTCTTCCGGGCCCAGCAATTCGTCACCGCGGCCTTGCAGGAGTTGGTTGAGGTGCGTGGCGACCACGGTGTCTGCCGGTACGGTCAGGAAGCCCTCCGCCACCGCGTGGTTGCGCTCGGAGGGCGGAATCCACAGCGCCGGACAGCCGAAGCTGGGATCCCGGGTCGGTTCGCCGGTTACCCCGTGGCCCTCGTTCACCTCGCCTGTATCGATCGCCAGCAGGGCGTCGGGACGGGCCTCGGCGCGCGCGAGTTCGACACCGCCCAGCAGCAGACGGTAGGCGTTGGCTGGCAGGTCGAGCGAATCCCTGATCCGGAATTGCGGCACGACGAAGCCGAAATTCTGGCTCAGCTGTTTGCGAACCCCGGTTACTCGCGCGACGAGCGGTGCTTCGGTGGCCTCATCGACGAGGTGCACGAGCCCGTAACCGAGCTCGAGGGTTACGAGCGTCTGATCGCTGACATCCGCGAACTCGATGGCACGGGGTTCTGTTTCGTGGGATACTAGCGGGGTCGGTGCATCGCGACCCTGCCGCTTGCCCAGCGCACGGTACAGCCAGAAGGACAGGACGGCAGCCGGGAGGAAGACCATCTGGGGCATGGCCGGCACCATCCCGATCCCGCCCAGCACAAGCGCCACCGGGAGCCAGTTTGCCGGACTTGCGAACTGCCCGCCGATCTGGCCGACCAGGTCGGCCTTGTCGTTGACACGGGTGACGATGGCAGCAGCCGCGATCGAGAGGAGCAGGGCGGGAACCTGTGCAACCAGAGCATCGCCTATGGCGAGCGTGACATAGGTTTGCGCCGCTTCGCCGGCACTCAGCCCGTGGCTGAGCATGCCCAGCGCGAATCCGGCAATGACATTGATTCCAAGGATAAGGAGAGCGGCGATGGCATCGCCTTTGACGAACTTGCTGGCCCCGTCCATTGCGCCATAGAAATCCGCCTCTGTCGCCACTTCCGCCCTGCGCGTTCTGGCTTCGTCCCCGGTCATGAGGCCCGCTGCGATGTCTGCATCGATGGCCATCTGCTTTCCGGGCAGCGCATCAAGGGTGAAGCGCGCCGAGACCTCGGAGACCCGACCCGCCCCTTTGGTGATGACGATCATGTTGATGATGAGGAGGATGATGAAGACGAACAGTCCTACGGCGAAACTGCCGTCAACTAGGAAGGCCCCAAAGCTCTCGATCACCTGGCCGGCTGCCGCTCCGCCTTCATGCCCGTTGACCAGTACGACACGGGTCGAGGCAACATTGAGCGCCAAACGGAGCAAGGTTGCAAACAGCAGCACCGTAGGGAAGGCGGAAAAATCGAGCGGCTTGCGGGCGTTCAATGCGGTCATCAGGATCGCGATCGACAACGCGATGTTGAAGACGAAAAACAGATCCAGCAGGGCAGTCGGGATCGGCAGCACCATCATCGAAATGACAGCAAGAATGGCAACAGGGAGCGCCAACGGGGCGATCCCGGAAGGGAAAATCCGGTGCATCACAGTCCGAACCCTTTCAGGCGGGCATAAGCGGCGCGGACATGGTCGGCACCGGGCAGATCGGCACCGCGCGGTTGGTCGATGAGGAAGCCGTGCCGCAGCGTATCTGCCATCGATCGATGATCGGGCTGACTGCTTCGGCCGGACATGGCGCCGTAAACCCTTGGCCCGGTCGACTGCGCAATTTCAGCGAAACGGGTTCTCGGCGTAGCGACGGGGAGCGAACCTTGAATTGCCCCGGGCGGTGCATCACCCATTGCCCGGTCGACCCGGCGACGAATGACCTCCATAACCTCTGACACCGATCGTGCCGCGCCAGACCGGTCACGGAAGATCGCAGGGTTGGCGGCTGCCGCGCGAGGCAGCAACTCGACGGCGGAAGCGGCCGGGTTGCTCGCCAGCTCGGCAAGAAAGCGCGATGCACCTGCGACGCCGAGGAAATGCGCGAGATAGAGTTCGCTTGCGTCCGGGTTGCGACCGAGCACGGTCTTCAGTTCCGCCCCGTTATCGCTGGCCAATGCTCCCGCCATGAGCGACGATGCCGTCGGATCGAAGCGCAGGTCGAGGATTTGCCGGCGCATGCTCGGATCGGTGATCCGGGCTCGTCCGTCGGAAGTTTCGATGGCTTGGGCCAAAGCGCCGTATCCGAGCCGCTCGCCATGCCGATCAAGCACCGCAAGCCAGGTCTGGTCTATAAACTGAAACAGACCGGTAGCGCTCGATGTCTTCGCTTTGGCCTGCGGATCCATCCCCGATTCGAGTTGCGCCTGGGCAAGCAGGAAGCGAAAATCGACCCCCGTTTTCTCGGCCGCGCGCGAGATGGCAATGTCCGCTTGCGCCGCACCGGACGCGACGCGGGGCGGGACTGTGGCCATGATGCGGTCGGTCATCCACCGAGTTCCTTGCCGGTTGTTACCAGCTGCCAAGAAGCAAGGGGCGTGCCAGACCGGTCCCTATCGCGCAGCTTGTCCAGCTGTGAGCCGAGCTCGGCCTATCGCAGGTGGTAAAGTCCGGGCCTGTGGCGCAGGTTGTCGAGACGCGCGGCGAGGTTGGCTGAGAGCAGGTTTCGCACCCTGCGGTTGACCTCGTTTTGCCGCTTCGCCGCTTCCAGCATCGTACGGCATTCGCCGCTGGCTGCGCTTTCGACCATCACTTCCAGACTGGCGCAAATCTCCTGCTTGGCGAGGGTCGCGGCCAGCAGAGCATCGAGATCGAGTCCGGCAAGCGCTTGCCGTTCGGCATCCAGGACGGCAAGCATATGCCGCAGATGACTGGCGAGCTGGTTATCGTCGCTCATTGCCCGTCGCTCAACATCAGGCGGGCCGCGATGATGGCATCGGCTATCTTGGCCGGTATGATCGGATAGCTGCCCTCGCGCAAGGCTTCGCGGATTTGCGCGACGCGGTCCTCTGCGACCGGAACCGGTCCTGCCGTCACGCGACCGCCGGTCTGCACCGCGAGGCCCTTGTCCGCATGAGTTCCTGCCGTGCCCGGCCGGCTCATTGCCCGATCCCCAGTCAGGTCGCGGGCGATCGCCCTGGCCGGATGGGTTGCGCCCGTTTTCGCTATGTCGTGGGGAGACATTGTCGTCGCTCCTGTGGGTTACTGATGGTAAGAACGGCGAACGAAGGCCGGTCTTAAGCCACTTGCAGCCAGATCGCTCTCAGCCGAGCGGAATGACCGCTCTCTGGGGGGTTTCGATACGGGCGCGCACGGGTTCCCGATTGCCTTCGGGGCGGATGCGGATCCAAGCGCCGATCGCGCCGTCCTCCAACGCCTCTCCCTGTTGGCTGACCGAGAATCCGCGACCCGCAACGACGATGGTGAGGACCTGTCCCTTCTCGACCACGATTTGGCCTTGGCCAGCCGACGAGGGAGCCGCCGCGCCGCGACCGGAATTGACCGGTATGAAAATGCGCCAACCGGTTCCTGTCGGGCAGGCGACCTGCACCATATCTGCCGCCCGGCCAAGCCAGGCCAGCTGGAGCGGCGCGGTGCAGCGGGCAAGGCGCAGTCGTCGATCGACCGGCTCGCGCGCTCCGCCGGGGGTCCCGACGGCAGCACCGGTGAACGCTGCGACTTCGGCATCGAGGGTGGCGGGGTCGGCGAAGTCGGTGCTCTGCGAGAGTGCGGGGGCGGCCGCTGCGATTAGCGTGCAAGCGACCAGTACGGATGGGCGGCCGATCATGGGACAAGCTCCTTCGAGGGTTCAAGGCTTGCCTTTCTTACGCAAATCTTGTGCCATTTGCGGATCGGCATCGTGGGCGAAGGCGACATAGACACCAGCTTGCGAACCGGGCTGCAGGATCACCCGCGGTTCTGTCCCTTTCGCAATTGCTTCCGCTTCCAGCGCTTCCATCCGTCGTGCAATCGTCTGACGCTCGCCGGGCCCGAATACACCGGTGATCGTCAGCTGCTCTCCGGCGGCTGGCGAGTGGCGGGAGAGGAAGGTGGATAGCGACGGCGCTCCCGGGCCGTCGACGTAGATCTCCGACGCCACGCCCAATGCCGGCAGATCAGCCAGATCGATCGGCTCCAGCGATTTCTGGATCGGGCTGGAAGCTATCGCACCGCTGGTGACGATAAACAGGATCAGCGACAAATCGGCCAGCGAGACCAGCCAGCCGTGCGAGCCAGGGCCAGCGGGCATCACGCCACGCGCTCCAGCAGAGGGTCTGCTCGCGGTGGCGGACACGATTCGGCCAGTTGCCCGGCGAGCCAGTCGATCAGCCGTTGCCGCTCCTCTTCCTCTTCTTCTTGGCGTCGCTCGATCAACCGTGCGAGCGGCGACAGGACGAGGTTGGCGAGCAGCAAGCCGTAGAGCGTGGTGAGAATGGCCATCGCCACGCTCGAGACCAGCTGCACCGTGGATGCATCGTCCATCCGCATCTGGGTCAAGGCGAACAGGGTTCCTGCCATGCCGAACACCGGGGCAAGTTCGGTCGCGAGCCAGATCGGGCGCATGGCAGCCTCGCGTTGCTGGACCCGTTCGGCGCGGCAGTGTTCATGTTCCTCCAGCAGCGCCTTCAGCGAGCGGGAATGCACCAGCGCGGCGGTGACCCGGGCGATCTCGCTGTCCGAGGTGCGGCAGGTCTGGCCGCGCAGGATGCCATCGTGGCGCATGTCCTCGACGCATCCGGCGATCTCCGCGCGGACCTTTCGGAAGTTGAACCGGGGGGTGAACAGATTGGCGATCGATATGGCTGCGGCGGTGAGTTCGCGCCAGCCACTACCGAGCACGGTTGCAGCCAGCGTGCCGCCCAGCACGATTGCCGCGCCGGTGCCATCCCACAGTGATCCGAGATCCATCGCCAAGCTCCTTCTTCGCTGCCCAGAACGACCCCGGCGGCGGGATTTTCAGCGGCAAGGGATCAGCGGCGAGGATTTGCAGGCCTGCGGCAACTGCTTGCCACCCGAAGCGTCCGCGCCGCCTGCTTCCGCCCTGGAAGACCAAACTGGCACGCTGCTTGCTGAACGCCATGGGCACAGGACGGCAGACCCGTCCGAGCTTTAAGGACGAGGCCCATGAGCGAAAGACTGTTCGGCATCCATGGCGCGGCGCTGGAATTGCGCTCGCAGCGTATGGGGTTGCTCACCTCCAACATCGCCAATGCCGCAACGCCGGGCTACCGGGCGCGCGATATCGATTTCAACGCGGCGCTCGCCGCCCGGCTGGGCGGGGCGCAGCAGGGCGAGGCGGTCGAGCTTGCCACCCGCTACCGCGTGCCGACCATGGCCAGTCTCGACGGCAACACGGTCGAGCTGGCGAACGAACAGCTCGCCTTCGCGCAAAACGCGGTTGCCTATTCCGCCACGCTCAGTTTCGTCGCCTCGCGGGTGCAGACCGTGACCCGTGCGCTCAAGGGAGAATAGCGATGGGCGCTCCGGTCAATCTGTTCGAAGTCGTCCAGCGCGGCATGTCCGCGCAGATGGTGCGGATGAACGCCGCCGCCAGCAACCTCGCCAACTCCGGCACGGTCGCGAGCAGCGAAGCCGAAGCCTATCGCCCGCTACGCCCGGTCTTCGCGCAGGAACTGGACAGCGCGAGCGGCCTTTCCTCGGTGCGCGTTGCCGAAGTCCGCCAGGCGGAGACCGCCGCCGTGCGCCGTCACGATCCCGACCACCCGCTTGCCGACGAAAACGGCGACGTGTGGGAAAGCGGCGTCGATGAGAACACCGAGATGGTCGAGATCATGGAGAGCGCCCGCCAGTACCAGAATCTGGTCGAGGCGATGAACACCGCAAAGCAGCTGATGCTGGACACGATCAGGAGCAAGTGATGGCCGTAGAATCCACCGGTGGCCTCGCCGCCAATCTGCAGGCGCTGAACGCGCCGGGCACCGCCGCGCGGGCCACCTCGCGAGGGGGCATGGGCGCGCTCGACCAGGGCGATTTTCTGCGCCTGATGCTCGCCCAGTTGCAGCAGCAGGACCCGCTGGAGCCGGTCGATAACAAGGACATGCTGGCGCAGATGGCGCAGTTCACCGCGCTCGCCGGCAGCACCGAAACCAACCAGACGCTGGCCGACATCTCGGCCAAGCTCGACGCGCTGATCGCGGCCCAGAAATCCGCCCAGCCCACTACCTGAGGAGCAAGCCCGATGACATCCTTTTACACTTCGCTGAACGGCCTCAAGAATTCGCAGACCGATCTCAGCACCATCGCGCACAACATCGCCAATGCCGAAACCACCGGCTTCAAGAAAAGCAATGTCGAATTCGCCGATATCGTCGCCAACGGATCGGCCGCAAACCCGCGGATGACGCAGGGCATCGGCGCGACGGTGGCGGGGATCAACCAGAACTTCAGCCTGGGCTCGATCGAACAGACCGGGCGCAGCCTCGACATCGCGATCGACGGCGACGGCTTCTTCACCACCCGCAACCCGGAAAACGGCCAGGTGCTCTACACCCGCAACGGCAGCTTCCAGATCGACTCGGTCGGCAACGTCACAGATTTCGCGGCCAAGAACCTGCAGATGTTCGCGGTCGATGCGAGCGGGGCGGTGGTCAATGCCGGGACCACGGTCGATGCCGTGGTCCCGACCACCAACGGTGCCGGTTCGGAACTCGCCAGTATCACCATCGAGAAGAACGGGCTGATCAACGCCGCTTATGCCGACGGGAGCACCCAGGCGATCGGCCGGGTGGCGCTGGCGACATTCGTTGCGCCGACCGGGCTGCGGCCGGTGGGTTCGACCAACTGGGAAGCGACCGGATATTCCGGCAGCGCGACCTACGAACTGCCGGGCAACGGCCGCAATGGGCAGTTGCTGGCAGGCGCGCTCGAGCGTTCGAACGTCGATCTGGCGGAAGAAATGGTCGGGCTGATCACCGCGCAGCGTAATTTCCAGGCCAACGCCAAGGCGATCGATACCGCCACCCAGTTCTCGCAGACCATCATCAACCTGCGCAGCTGACCGGCACGACTGAGGGAGGCCCGCTATGGACCGGATGATCTACACCGCGCTGACCGGCATGGATGCCGCAATGACGCGCCAGCGCGCCATCGCCAGCAATCTTGCCAACGCCAGCACACCCGGCTTCCGCGCCGAGACTTTTGCCACCGTGCCGACACACCTGCCGGGCGGAGCGCTCGACGTGCGCGGCTATGCACAAGGGGCGGTCCGCGGGGTCGATCTCGGTGCGGGCACCATGGTGCAGACCGGGCGCGCGCTCGACATAGCCGTGGCGGGCGAAGCGCTGATCGCCTTCCAAGGCGAAAACGGCGAGGAGGTCTATTCGCGCCGGGGCGACTTTTCGATCGATTCCGCAGGGCGGTTGGTCAACGGCGAAAATCTGCAGGCGATGGGGCTGAACGGCCCGGTCGCCGTGCCGCCCGGTTGGGAGGTCATTCTCGGCAGCGACGGTAATGTCTACGCCGCCGATCCCGCCGCGCCCGATGCGCCGCCGACCGAAGTCGGGCGGATCAAGCTCGCCAGCCCCGCCGGAAGCGCGGTGGTCAAGGGGCTCGACAACCAGCTGCGGGTGCAAGGCGGCGGGGTGTTGCCCGCCGATCCGACCGCAGAAATCACCAGCGGCGCGCTCGAAGGCAGCAATGTCGATGCGAGCGGCACGCTGGTCGACATGATCGAAGCGCAGCGCAGCTTCGAACAGCGCGCAAAGCTCATCTCCACCGCTGAGAAGCTCGACCAGTCGAGCGCCAGCCTGATGTCGCTCGGATAACCGAAAAAGGACCCGACCCATGCCCACTTCAGCCCTTCACGTCGCCCGCACCGGGCTCGAAGCGCAGGATACCCGTATGCGGGTGATCGCGCACAACCTCGCCAATATCGGTACCACCGGCTTCAAGCGCGACCGCGCCAATTTCGAGACGCTGTCCTACGACGACGCGCGGGTGGCCGGGCAACGCTCGACCGGCGAGACCGCCTATGCCATCGGCCTCAACCTCGGCACCGGGGTCTCGGTGCAGGGCACCACGCGGATCGATACGCAGGGGACGCTGACCACCACCGGCAATTCGCTCGACCTCGCGCTTGACGGCAACGGCTTCTTCCAGGTCGAACTGCCGGGCGGGCAGACCGCCTATACCCGGGCCGGGAACTTCACCCTGTCCGCCGAGGGTACGCTGGTCACCGCGCAGGGCTATGCCCTGCAACCAGCGATCCAGGTGCCCGCCGGAGCGCAGTCGATCGCGGTCGGGCCGGACGGCACGGTCACTGCGATCATCGACGGCGATGCGGCACCAGCAGAACTCGGCCAGATCAACATCGCAAGCTTCGTCAATCCGGCCGGCCTTCAGGCCACGGGCGACAATCTGCTGCTCGAAACCGCCGCCAGCGGCGCGGCCGACACCGGCGTCGCCGGGCAGAATGGCCGCGGCCAGATCCGCCAGGGCATGCTGGAGGCGTCCAATGTCAATGTGGTGGAGGAGCTGGTCGAGATGATCGAGGCGCAGCGCGCCTACGAGATCAATTCCAAGATGGTCAGCGCGGTCGACGAGATGCTGCGCAACGCCAACCAGACGCTGTGAGAGACATCATGAAACGCGCTCTCCTCGCTCCGCTGGCGTTGCTCGCCCTCTCCGGTTGCGGCCTCGAAGGCGGCAAGCCGGCCACCGGCTTCGCCGCCGCCCTGCCCCCTGCGCCGCCCGAATTCGCACCGCGCAACGGAGCGATCTTGCAGGTCGCGCAGGGCTATGCCGCGCTGCACGAGGGCACCCGCGCGCGCCGCGTGGGCGATGTGGTGACGGTGCTGCTGGTCGAGAACCTCAACGCAGGCAAGTCCGCCAGCGCCAACACCGCGCGCGACGGATCGGCCGGGTTGACTCCGCCGAGCGCCGGTCCGCTGTCGTTCCTCAACCCCGACGCCCTTAATGCCGAGGCACAATCGTCGTTCAAGGGGCAGGGCAGTGCGAACCAGCGCAGCACGCTCAACGGCACGATCGCGGTGACGATTGCGGAAGTGCGCCCCAACGGAACCGCGCGCGTGGTCGGAGAACGGCAGATGCAACTGAGCCAGGGCGATGAATGGGTGCAGTTCTCCGGCATCTTGCGGCTGGCCGATGTCGACGTGGACAACCGCGTCATCTCCAGCCGGATCGCCGATGCGCAGATCATCTATGGCGGGAAGGGCGCGATCCAGCAGGCCAGCCGACCGGGCTGGCTGAGCCGCTTCTTCAACATGGTAAGCCCGTTTTGAGGAGCGATGCGATGCGCCGGATAATCTCGTTTCTCACTCTCGCCCTGCTGGCGCTGCTGGCGGCGGTGCCCGCCCATGCCGAGCGCATTCGCGATCTCGGCAGCTTCGACGGCGTGCGCCCGAACCAGCTCACCGGATACGGAATCGTGGTCGGGCTCGACGGCACGGGGGACGACAATTTCGAATATGTGACGCAAGCGATGCGCGGGGTGTCGGGCCGGCTGGGCCTGACACTGCCGCCGGGCGTCTCGCCGGGGCTGAAGAACGCCGCCGCGGTCATCATCACCGCCGAACTGCCCGCCTTCGCCAAGCCGGGCCAGACGATCGACGTGACGGTTTCGACCATCGGCCGCGCCAAATCGCTGCGTGGCGGATCGCTGGTGCTCGCGCCGCTCTATGGCGCGGACGGCAAGATCTACGGCATGGCGCAGGGTAACCTCGCGGTCGGCGGGCTTGGCGTGTCGGGGCGGGACGGATCGAAGGTGACGGTCAATGTGCCGACCGTGGGCCGGATCGCCGACGGGGCGACGGTCGAACTGGCGGTCGCGACCGGGTTCGACAGCGAACAGGAACTGCGCTTCAACCTTCACAACGCCGATTTCCAGACCGCTTCGCGGGTGCGCGACGCGATCAACGCGCGCTATCCCGGCTCCGCGCGGGTGATCGACGGGGTCACGCTGGCCATCGTCATGCCCTTCGGCAGCGATCTGCGGGCCGAGATGATCGCCGGGATCGAGATGATCGAGGTCCGCCCCGCCGAAACCCCCGCCCGGGTGATCGTCAATGCGCGGACCGGCACGGTGGTGATCAATTCCGCGGTGCGGCTCGCGCCCGCGGCGATCAGCCACGGACGGCTGGTGGTGCGGATCGAAGAATCCCCGGTCGTGATCCAGCCAGCGCCGCTGAGCCGCGGACAGACCGCAGTGGAGCAATCCACCACCATCACAATCGAACAGGCCGAAGATCGCGTCGCGCTGATGCCGGGCGGGGCGAACCTGTCCGAAGTGGTCGATGCGCTCAACATGCTCGGGGTCGGTGCGGGGGACCTGGTGGTCATCCTCGAAGCCCTCAAGCAGGCGGGTGCGCTGCAGGCCGAGATGGTGATCCTGTGACCGCGATTTCCGCCTCTGCAGGGCCCTTGAGCCTCGCTGCCCAGGCCGCCGATCCGCGCGAGCAATTGCGCAGCGCGGCGCAGGCGTTCGAGGCGATCTTCCTGCGCCAGCTGCTCGCCAGCGCGCGCGCGACCGATTTCGGCGGCGAGCCATTGCTCGGCGGCCCGGGCCTCGAACAATTCGAAGCCATGCGCGACGAACGCTTCGCCGACATCGCCTCGCAACAGGGCATGTTCGGCCTCGCCGAAGCGATCGAGCGGCAACTCGCCGCTTTCGTGGGAGATACGCCATGAGCGCCAACCTCCTGCTGATCGGCAAGAGCGGGGCGATGGCGGCGCGCGCCGCGCTCGATCTCACCGCGCAGAACATCGCCAATGCCGGCAATCCCGACTACGCGCGGCGCACGCTGTCGATGGCGGAAGTGGCGGCCAAGGGCGGTATCACCATGCAGCAGGACGTCGGCCTGTCCGGCGTGCGCCCCGACCGCGTGCTGCGATCGGATTCGCTGTTCCTGCACAACGAGGCGCGGCGGACATCGGGCGATGTTGCCCGCGCGGACGCCGAACTCGCCGGGCTGACCAATGCCGAAACTTCGATCGAACAGGCGGGGATCTACACCGCCATCGTCGATTTCGAAGCCAGCCTCTCGCGGCTTGCGGCCGACCCGCTCGACGGCGCGCTGCGCAGCGCGGTGGTCGAGGGGGGCGACCGGCTGGCGCAGACCTTCCGGATTGCAGGCAACGGGCTCGACATCGCTGAGGCGGATTTGCGCTTCAATGCCGATGCGGGGGTCGAACAGCTCAACCTGCTATCGGGGGAACTCGCGCGCACCAACGCCGGGATCGCCCGCGCGCGGCCCGGCAGCAGCAATATGGCGGCACTGTTCGACCAGCGCGATGCGCTGCTGCGCGATATGGCACAGCTGGCGGGTGTGAGGACCCAGCTCGATGCGATGGGCCGTGCCGCAGTGAGCCTCGACGGTCAGCCGCTGGTGACGGGGGTCGACAGCTTCGCGCTGGCCGTTGCCGCCAATCCCGATGGCACGCTGGGCTTTACCGTCGGCGGCACGGCGGTGGAACTCGACGCGGGCAGCCTGCTCGGCGCGTCGCAGGCGCTGCGCGGGATCGCCGAGCTGCGCACCCAGCTGGATGGCCTCACAGCGCAAGTGATCAATCTCGCCAATACCGCGCAGGCCAATGGCATCGCGCCCGACGGGACACAGGGGCAACCGTTCTTCTCCGGCAGCGGCGCGTCGGATATCGCGCTGGCGCTGACTGGCGGCAACCAAATCGCAACGGCGCCCGCAGGCTCCGGTGTAGACAGCCGCAATATCGGCAATCTCCAAGCCCTGCGCGATGCGCTGGCGGTCAACGGCCCTGCGTCCAGCGCGGACACGCTGCTGTTCAACCTCTCAAGCGCGATCGGATCGCGCACCATCACCCGCGATGCCCTGCGCACGATCGCCGACTCCGCCGGGGTCGCGCTCAGCGCCGAGACCGGGGTCGACCTCGACCGCGAGGCGACCGAACTGCTGCGCTACCAGCAGGCGTTTCAAGCCAATGGTCGGGTGATCCAGGCGGCGGCGGATATCTTCGACACCATTCTGGGGATCGGGCGATGATCACGACCGGCAATTCGACTCAGGCCTTCTATGGCCGCTCGCAGCTGTTCATGGGCGGCCTGCGCGCCGAGGCGGAGAGCCTGCAACGGCAGGTTTCTACCGGAGAGCGGATCGCGCGCTCGTCCGACGATCCGGTTGCGGCCTCTCGCCTGCGCGCACTTGCGCGGCACGAGGCGCTGGGCAGCATCGATGCCGGCAAGGCGCGGCGGGTCGATGAGGATCTGCAACTCACTACCAACGCCTTGCAATCGGTGGCGGACGATCTCATCCGTGCGCGCGAGCTGACGCTCTGGGCGAGCAGCGAGACCACCGGGGCGACAGAACACGCGGCGATCGCGACCGAGCTCGAACAATTGCGCGAACGCATCTTCGCCACCGCCAATGCGCTCGACAGCGGCGGGCGTCCGCTGTTTGGCGGTACTTCGGGAACCGTCGCTTATCAGAAGGATGCGGCCGGAACCGTCACCTATGCCGGAACCGCATCGCCCGGTGAGATCGATCTCGGGCAGGGCCAGAGCATAACCCGCGGCTTTGCCGGGCCGGACATATTCGAATTCACATCCGGCGGCGCGCCCGCCGATGTCTTCGGCTCCCTCGCAGCGCTGGCCTCGGCTTTGCGCGGCGGAGCGGCCGACCCGTCGCAGGCGGCGCAGGATGCGCTGGCCCGGCTCGACGACGCACTCGGCTCGGTCACCCGCGCACAGACTGTCTCCGGTGCGCGCTCGGCCTGGCTGGAGGTGGTGCAGGACCGCCAGATCGACCAGTCGCTCGTGCGCAACCAGCAGATGGCCGATGCAGGCGGTGTCGATCTGACCAGCGCCATCGCCCGCCTGCAGCAGGTGCTGACCGTGCTGGAAGCGAGTCAGGCCAGCTTTGCGCGCGTCGCCAGCCTCTCCCTTTTCGAGCGGATCTGATCCGCCAACCGCTCATCGATCGGAAAGCCCAAAATGTTCGCAATCATCGGTATCGTCATCCTGCTGGTTATGGTGTTCGGCGGCTTCGCGCTGACCGGCGGTGCGCTGGGGCCGGTGATGGAGGCCGTGCCGCATGAGATGCTGATCATCGGCGGCGCTGCCATCGGGGCAACGGTGACGGGCAATTCAATGCACGAGCTCAAGCTGCTCGGCGGCGGGCTGAAGAAGGTGTTCAAGGGCCCGCGCTATTCGGACCAGGACCATGTCGATGCCATCGCGCTGACCAGCCGGCTGATGAAGATGCTCAAGACAGAGGGTCCGGTGGCGATGGAAGCCCATGTCACCAATCCACAAGATTCCGCAGTCTTCGCCGAGTATCCCAACCTGCTGGCAGACAAGGGCCTGACCGACCTGATTGCCGACACGCTGACGCTGATCGTCGTCTCCTCCGGCTCGCTCGATACCCATGCGGTAGAGGACGTGATGGACAACACGATCAAGACCCGCCTGCACGAACTGGACGAGCCCGCGCATGCCTTGCAACAACTCGCCGACGCGCTCCCTGCGTTGGGCATTGTCGCCGCCGTGCTCGGGGTGGTGAAAACCATGGGGTCGATCGACGAGCCCCCCTCGGTGCTCGGCGGAATGATCGGCTCTGCGCTGGTCGGGACCTTTCTCGGCGTGCTGCTCGCCTATGGCATCGTCGGGCCGCTCGCGGGAAGGCTCAAGCAGGTCAATACGCACGATGCGCAGATACTCCATTCGGTGAAGCAAGTGATCATCGCCTCCTTGCGCGGCTATCCGCAGCCGCTGGTGGTGGAGAGTGCGCGTTCGGGCTTGCCGCCCGCGCATCGACCCTCGCTCACCGAGCTGCTCGATACGCTGCGGGGCAAGTAAGTGGCCAGCGCTGCGCCCCTGCTCGCTGCGGATGAAGAGACACTTCCGCCGGTCGCGCCGATCATCGTGAAGAAGATCACTATCGAGGCCGGGGGGCACCATGGTGGGGCGTGGAAGGTGGCCTATGCCGACTTCGTGACCGCAATGATGGCGTTCTTCCTCCTGCTGTGGTTGCTGGGTGCAACGACGGAAGACCAGCGCAAGGGGCTGGCCGACTACTTCACGCCCACCCTCGTGCATACGCGCGAAGAATCGGCAGGGTCGGCGGAAGGCCTGCTGGGCGGCTCGTCGCTGACCGATGTGGACAATTATCCGCATGCTGCGGGACAGACCGGAACCCGGGCGATCACGATCCCGCGCGGGGCCAAGGGCGGTCCGCTCGAAGGCGGGGTCGAAGAGCGGGAAAAGCGTCGGGCAGAAATCGCACAGCGGATCGAACAGAAGCTCGAAGCCGCCGCGCGGTTGAGGCGTCTCACAAGCCAGGTGCGGGTCATGCGCACGCCCGAGGGCGTCAGGATCGATCTGGTCGACGATGCCGATTTCTCCATGTTCCACCTGTCGAGCACCGTGCTGGTGCCCGAGGCGCGCGAGCTGCTGGCAATCATCGCGGGCACTCTGGCAGAGCAGGAAGGTCAGCTCATCGTGCGCGGCCATACCGATGCGCTGCCATGGCGCGGCGGTGAAGGCGGGGGCCCAAGAGCCAACAACTGGTCGCTCTCGACCGGTCGTGCCGAAGCCACCCGGCAGGAATTGCTGCGCAACGCCATCGCGGAACAGCGCTTCGACCGGATCGAGGGCGTCGCCGACCGCGAACTGCTGGTGCGTGACGATCCGTCCGATCCGCGCAACCGGCGGATCTCGATCCTGCTGCTGGGTTAGGGCGCCGCTGCGCGGCCCTGCCCTACTGTAGCCTTCCGGCGCCCCTCCGTCAGAAGCAGGGCAGCACGTTCGCTTCAAACGCGCAGGATACGTCGACGCCGCCCTGAGGCCGAGTGGATATCCGGCACCGAACCAACACGATGCAGTTCCATTTGCGCGGCGCAGATCTAGGCGCGAACGGACATGCCTCCGCATCGTGCGATTCGCATAGCGTGCGCGGCCATCTCGCTCTTCCAAAGAGATTGGGTCCGGACTTCGCTTATTGCATCGACTGATTTGCCGGGCAGCCGAGCGTGCGCCATTGTCGCGATCATAGCGAAATCCGGCAAAGCGAGTGGGCAAGGGATCGAGGCACGGGTCGCCGCACCAAGGGCTGCATTGCCGATTCTTCCTCCCGGTGCCGAGTGGCTTTGGGCGAGCACGGCGACTTATCTCGCGAGCGTCGATCAAATCGGCAGCGATGCCGTGACTTTGCGCCCTTGGCCGGACCCGCCCAGTTGCGCGCCCCCCCCCCNCCTCGGGAAGCGCCACGCGCTCCCCGCTGTTCAGAGGGATCAGCGCAGCAACGAGAGAACGTTCTGCTGGCTCTGGTTGGCCTGTGCCAGCATCGCGGTCGATGCCTGGCTCAGGATCTGCGCCTTGGCGAGCGCGGTCGTTTCGGCCGAGTAGTCGGTGTCGACGATCCGCGAACGTGCATCGCTGAGGTTGGTCGAATTGGTGGTCAGGTTGTTGATCGCCGATTCGAGCCGGTTCTGGCCGGCACCCAGCGTGGCGCGGGTGGCGCTGATGTCGTCGAGCGCATTGTCGACATTGGTGATGGTGGTCGCCGCTGCCGTGGTGGAAGTGACGTCGAGTGCCGTGGCGGTCAGGTTCGTGCCGTCGATACCGACACTGGTGAGATCGACCGTGTTGGTCGCGTCGGTCGCGATGGTCACGGTGACGTCGGTGCCCGCCGTGGTGCTGAACAGCGTCACGCCGTTGAACTCGGTGTTGGCGAGAATGTCGCTGATCTGCGCCTGCAGCTCGTCCACTTCGGCATCCATGTAGCCGCGGTCGGAAGCCGAGTAGGTCTCCGTCTTCGACTGGACCGCCAGTTCACGCACGCGCTGCAGCATGTTGCTGACCTCGTCGAGCGCGCCTTCCGCCGTCTGCGCCAGCGCGATGCCGTCGTTGGCGTTGCGCACGCCCTGTTTCATCGCACGGATGTCGGCGGTCATGGTGGTCGAGATGGCGAGGCCTGCGGCGTCGTCCTTGGCGCCGTTGATGCGCTTGCCGGTCGACAGGCGTTCCATGGCGACGGCCTGCATGCGATCGGCCATGCTCGAAGCATTGGAAGCGCGCAGGGCGCTGATGTTGGTATTGATAACGGCCATGATGGGTCTCCTGGTTGAATTCAGACTGGTCTGTGTCGCTGCCGGCCTGGGCAATGGACCATGCCGGTTGACACCCCAAAGAGCGGCCAGAGGATCGCGGGTTTAAGGGCAATGAAAGCGAGGCAAGTGGCCGGAAGATAGGTACTTCTACCCGGTATTAACTTTAGCCTTCCTTGGCCGCTCGTGGGCCATTTCCCCCTTGAAACATGGTTTACGGGGGTCATCCGATGGTACGGGCAAACAGCACCGATGCGGCACGGAAAAAACATTCCGGATTGGTGGAATACGCCGGGGCCATGCTCGCCAACTGGCCGGATGACAGCGAGATCGCCCTGGTGGATGCCGGGGCCGGACCGCCTTCCCCTCGTGGAGGACGGGCGATCGCATTGCGCCGCGCCGAATGCGGATCGATCGGGCGACAAGCCGATGGCCGGTATCTCCTGTGCTACGCTAAGAGCGACGAAACAGCCGCCCGGGCCGCGCTGGTTGCTGCCTGCGCGCACAATGGCATGCCGGTTGCCGCCGATACCGGCACGCTCGCCATGCTCACCCTTGCCGCCCGCGTGGCGCAGAGCAATATTCCGGTGCTGGTCGAAGGACCGACCGGGACGGGCAAGGAAGTTCTCGCCCGGTTCCTCCATCGGGCGAGCGGACGGGCCGAGGCTCCGTTCGTAGCGGTCAATTGCGCCGCCATGCCCGAGGCCATGCTCGAAGCGATGCTGTTCGGCCACCGCAAGGGTGCCTTTACCGGTGCCAGCGAGGCGGCCGAAGGCTTCTTTCGCGCAGCGCACGGCGGCACCCTGTTGCTCGACGAACTGGGCGAGATGCCGCTGGCGCTGCAAGCCAAGCTTCTGCGCGCCTTGCAGGAGGGCGAGGTCGTGCCCCTGGGCGCGACCCAGCCGGTCAAGGTGGATGTGCGGGTGATTGCCTGCACCAACCGCAGCCTGCCCGACGAAGTGGCTGCAGGCCGCTTCCGGGAAGATCTATATTATCGCCTCGCGGTCTTTCCGCTCCGGCTCGATGCCTTGCGCGAACGGCGCGACGATATCGCCCCGCTCGCCTTCGCCATGCTGCTGCGCCACGCGGAGATGAAGCAAGGTCCGCGCTGGATCGTGGCGGACGCGCTGTCCGCGCTCGAAGGGCACAGCTGGCCGGGCAATGTGCGCGAACTGGAGAATGTGATCCGCCGCGCGCTGGTGCTGGCCGGTACGGCGGAGCGGATCGAGGCCGAACATATCGTTTTCGACCGCCCCGTGGCCACCGTCGAGCAGGGTGAAGCCCCCGCCGCGATCGGCGACGGCAAGCTGCATGCCATCGCCCGCCATTCCGAGGCGAGGGCGATCCTGGATACGCTCGACCGGCATGACGGTAATCGGCTGGCGACGGCGCGATCGCTCGGGATATCCGAACGCACGCTGCGCTACCGTCTCGCCTCGATGCGCGAGTCCGGCATGCTGGCCGCAGGAGGTGCGCGATGAGCGTGATCCCGCCCGCCGGCAGTGCCGGAGCCTTGCAGCAGGTGCTCGCACTGCGCCAACAGGTGCTGCAGCAGTCCGACGCCCTGCGCGGCCTGCGCGAGGCCGGGGCGACCGACGCCGCCGGACAGACCGCCTCCGCGCCCGCCGGTGGCGGCTTTGCCGATACGCTGCGCTCGACGCTCGAACAAGTGAACCAGGTCCAGGCGAAATCGGCCGACATCACCGCCGCTTACGAACGCGGCGAAGTGACCGATGTCGCGCAGGTGATGCTGGCGCGGCAGGAATCGAGCGTCGCCTTCGAGGCAACCCTGCAGGTGCGCAACAAGCTGCTCAGCGCGTATCAGGAAATCATGCGGATGGGGGTCTGATAGATGGCCGAGTCCACCGCCCTTGCCCCGTCGCGGCTCGATGGAGGCGACCGCCTGTCCCTGTCCGATATGGGCGACAGTTTCGGTTCGCGCTTGCAGGGCCTGGCCGCGCAGCCTGCGATCCGGCGCGCACTGCCCGCGCTTGCGGGGGTCGGCCTGCTGGCGGGCGCAGCCGTGCTCTACCTCGCGCTGGCGAGCGAGCCGCAACGCGTGCTCTACACGACCCTTTCGGATGGCGAACGCGCTGCGGTGGTCAGCTCGCTGGAAACCGCCGGGATCGCGTTCGAGATCGACCCGGCAACGGGCATGCTGTCGGTGCCCGAAGACGAACTCTACCGCGCGCGCATGGTGGTCGCGGCGGACGGCGGGCTGGTGAGCCCGGACAATTCGATCGAACTGCTCGATTCCATCCCCTTGGGTTCGAGCCGGACCCTTGAAGGGGAACGCCTGCGCAATGTGCGCGAGCAGGAACTGGTGCGGACGATCGAGGAAATCGACAGCGTCGAGAGCGCGCGGGTCCATCTCGCTTCGCCCGAACGATCGGTCTTCGTGCGGGAGAATGTCGCCCCGAGCGCATCGGTGATGCTGCGGCTCGCGCGCGGACGCAGCCTGTCTCCCGACCAGGTCGCTGCGATCGTCAACCTCGTCGCCGGCTCGGTGCCCGGCCTCTCGGTCGCCGATGTGCGGGTGGCGGACCAGCACGGCCGGTTGCTTTCTCAGACGGGAGGCGGAGCAGGCGATCATCTGGAACTGCAGCGGGCGTTCGAAGACAAGCTGCAATTGCAGGTGTCGCAATTGCTCACCCCGCTGGTCGGGGCAGAGAACTTCTCCAGCCAGGTGCAGGTCGAACTCGACATGGCCGAGGTGACCAGCGCACGCGAAAGCTATGATGACAGCGGTGTGGTCCGGTCCGAAAGCCAGAGCTCGTCGAGCCAGGGCGGGGAGACGCTGGCAGGCGGCATCCCCGGCGCGACCAGTAACACGCCGCCGCCGGGTGCGACGCTCGAACAGGGCGCGCCGCAAGGTGGCCAGCCGAACGACTCCGCCAATCCGCAGTCGGGTCAGGAAAGCGCCCAGCGCGTTTATGAGGTTGGCCGCGAGGTCGCGGTCTCGTCGACCCGGCCGGGCGGTGTGCGGCGCATTACGGTGGCCGTCGTGCTCAGCGCCAAGGCCGTTCAGGCGATCAAGCCCGCCACTGCGGCCCAGGTGCGCGAACTGGTCGAATCGGCTGTCGGAGCGAGCCTCGAGCGCGGCGACAAGGTGACGGTCATCGCCGGCGCATTCGACCCGGTAAAGGAAGAGGAGACGCCGTTCTACCAGACCGGCTGGTTCGACATGGCGATCCGCTATGGTTCGGGGCTGCTGGCGGTCCTCCTCGCCCTGCTGCTCGGGGTCCGTCCGATCCTCAAGGCGCTGCGCCGGGAGCGTGCGACCGATGAGGATGCGGACAACAGCAATGGCGAGCCCATAGCCGAAGCCGACGAACAGGCCGCAGCCGGTGCAACGCCCGTCTCGGCTCAGCAGACCGATCTGGGCGAGCAGGTCGACCTTGCCCGCCGCCTTGCGGCCGAACAGCCCGAGCGTGCCGTGGTGGCATTGAAGCGGATGCTGGCTACTCCGGCCGAAGGGCGCGGCGCATGACTGCCTCCGCCCAGCTCTGCAACGCCGATCGCGCGGCTGTCATTCTGATGCTGATGGACGACGAGGAGGCGGTCGACCTTCTCGGGCGTCTGGAGCCGGAAGAATTGCAGCTGATCGGCCAGAAGATGGTCGCGCTGGGCGATGTCGGTCCGGAGCGGATCGCGGGTGCGATCGAAGGCTTCGTCCGGCTGGCAGACGACAGGACCCTCCCGGCGCAAGACCGCCCGGCGCAGCTGCGCGAGCGGATGAACCGCGCGCTGGGCGAGGTGAAGGCCGAATCGATGATGCAGCGTATCGGCACCGAGGAGCGGGCGCGCTCGCTGGAGATTGCGCGCTGGCTCGCGCCCTCGGTGCTGGTCGGGCTGGTCGAGGGCGAGCACCCCCAGGCCATCGCCGTTCTGCTGTTGCTGCTGGAGGCCGAACCCGCGGCGGAACTTCTCTCGCTGCTGCCACCAGCACTGCAACCCGATCTCGTCGAACGGATCGCGCGGATGCGGCAGGTGTCCGGACTGGCCCTTGAGTTGCTCGAAGAAGTTCTGACCGAACGGATATCCCGCAAGTTCGGCCGCGCCGCGATCGAGCTGGGCGGCGCGCGCGAGGCTGCCGAGCTGATCAACCTCTCTGCTCGCCCGGTCGGGGCGACGGTCATGCCGGCGATCGCAGGCAGGGACGCCGCGCTCGCCAAGGCGATCGAAGCGGAGATGTTCACCTTCGAGATGCTGTTCGCTCTCGATGCCATGGCGATGGGGCGCCTGCTGCGCGATGTCGAGAACGAGGTTCTGGTCGATGCGATGAAGGGGCTCGAGGAAGAGCAGCGCGAGCCGTTCTTCGCCGCCATGTCCAGCCGCGCGGCGGACGGGGTGCGCGACGAAATCGAAATGCGCGGCCGTGTGAAGCGGGAAGATGTCGTGCGGGCCCAAACGGCGATCATCGCCATCGCGCGCCGCCTGGCGGACGATGGCGAAATCAGTCTCGGAGCGGACGATGGCGAGTTCGTTTGAATCGCTTTTCGGCGGTACCGCTGCGCTGGACGCATCCCGCTCGCCTGCTCCGGCAACGGGTGCATGGTTCGCACGGATTGCGGACGATCAGACATTTCGCCCGCTCGCCCATTTTGGACAGCGGAGCGCTACCGCCGCGACCCCTGCCGCTCCCGATCCCATCGACGCCGTCACTGCCGACGCCTTGGCCGACGCGGAAGCGCGCGGCAGACAAGCGGCGTTGGCGGAAATGGCGAACGAGGGAGCGGCAAGGGCGGCCCTGAAGCTGTCGCTCCAGCGGCTCGACGACAATCTGCAGGAGGAACTCGGTCTCCGCATTGCCGAGACGGTCGCCGCCCTGTGCGAACATACAATCGCGCCGCTCGCAATCGACCGGTCGGCCTTGCGGGCGCGCGGCCTTGCTGCAGCCGCGCTGCTGCGCGAGGGAATCGAAGCAACCTGCCTGCGCTTGCATCCCGACGATATACCGCTGCTCGATGAAGACTTCGCTGCCCGCTGGCCGATCGAGGCCGATGCGCGGCTCGAGCGCGGCACCCTCCAGTTCGATACCGCCGAAGGGGCGGTGCGCGACGGGCCGGCGGAATGGCGCGCGGCTCTGCATGAGGCGCTCGGACTGTGCTGAGCCTGCTCGAAGGGGAGCTGGCGCGGATGCGCAGCGCGGCGAGCGCGCTCGATTTCGCGCCCAGGCGTCTCGGCCGGATCGTCAGCTGCGACGGCGGGCTGATCGGCGTCTCGGGGCTCGATGCGCCGATCGGGACCCTGTGCCGGGCGGAAGCAGCGCCGGGTCATGAGGCTCCGGCGGCCGAAGTGATCGGATTTCGCGGAGGATTGAGCCTGATGATGTTGCTGGGCGACACGGTGCGCCTGCAACCGGGCGCACTGGTCCGAGCCGAAGGCCATCCGGGCATCGTGCGGGTCGGTGAAGATTTCCTCGGCCGCGCGGTCGATGCGCTGGGGCGACCGATCGACGGTCTCGCGCCGCTGAAGGCAAGCCAGGAATGGCCGCTGGACGGGGTGCGCGAAATGACGCTCGACCGGGCGTCGGTGATCGAGCCATTCGACTGCGGCATCCGCGCGATCAATGCGCTGGCAACGCTCGGGGTCGGCCAGCGGGTCGGAATCATCGCCGGATCGGGCGTGGGCAAGTCGACCCTGCTCGACATGGTGCTGCGAGGATCGGAATGCGACATCGTCGTCGTCGGCCTGATCGGCGAGCGTGCGCGCGAGGTTTCCGATTTCATCGGTCGGCATATGCGCGGGGAGCGCCGCCGCCGGACCGTCCTTGTCGCGGTTCCCTCCGACCACGCGGCAAACCTGCGGCTGCGCGGCGCGCAGTTCGCCACCTCGCTGGCCGAATATTACCGGGCGCAGGGCAAGCGCGTGCTGCTGGTGCTCGATAGCCTCACCCGCGTGGCGCACGCCGCGCGCGAGCTGGCGCTGTCGCTGGGTGAAACCGGCGCATGGCGCGGCTACCCCCCTTCATCGCTGGCGGTGCTGACAAAGCTGATCGAGCGTGCCGGGAATTCGCACCGCAGCGGCGGATCGATCACCGGGATCTACTCGGTGCTGGCGGACGGTGATGACCAGACAGACCCGGTGGTCGATACGGCGCGCGCAATCCTCGACGGGCATATTGTGCTCAGCCGCGAAATCGCCCGGCGCGGCCGCTACCCGGCATTCGATATGCCCGCATCGCTCAGCCGGGTAATGGCCGATCTGGTCGATCCGGACCATCGCCGCAACGCCGATGCTTTGCGCGCGCTGATTGCCGCGCACGAGAGTAACCGCGACCTGCTGATGATGGGGGCCTATCGCGCCGGAAGCGATCCGCTGCTCGACCGCGCGCTCGCCCTGCAGGGGCCGATCGAGGCCTTTCTGTCACAGGAACAGTTCGACCGGATTTCATTGGGCGAAAGCGTCGCGACGATGGCCGGGATCATGGAGACAACCGATGCCGCGCCGTAAGCTCGAGCTGCTCGAACGCCTAGCGCGGCTGCAGAAGGTCGAGCGTCTATGTGCCGCTACGCAAGCCGCCGAGGCGCAGGCGGTCCATCGCAAACTGGAAGCGCTCCATCTGCGCAGCACTGCGGTCGCGAGCGGCATCGGCGCATGGCGTTTGGCGATGAGCGGCGACGACTTCGCCCGCCAAGTCACTTTCGCCGGCGGGGTGCAGCGGATCTGCAGCGCAACCGCCGAGGAATCGCGCAAGGCCGAGCGCGAAGCGCAAGATGCGCTGGTCACGCTGCGCCAGGCCGAGCGGCGTCACGACCTGGTCGGCGAGCAGGTCGCGGCGCAGCAATCCCGGATCGCCACCATCGTCGAGGTCCGCGAAGTGACCGGTCTGGCACGAAACTTGAAGAGCCGCTGACATGTCCAGCCGAACCACAAGGGGTGCAGCAAGGTGAGCCCGATTTCGACCAGCCCTGCGATCTCCGGGCTACCCCTCGCGCCTTCCGGTGCGACGGCTGCTCTCGCCGTAAGCGATGCCTTGCCCAACCTGTTTTCGCTCGCGCTGGGCGGCACCGCGGCGGGTGAGGCAGGGGCGGAATCCCTCACCGGAACAACGGGAGAGGGCAACGAGCCACCGCCCGGCGGCAAGCTCTTGCCGGTCACAAGCGGCAACGGGTTGCCGCCCATGTCGGCCGGTCCGATTGCGCCGAATAATGCGAAGGCGTCCGCCCCGGTGGACGCAGGGACGATCGACCGGCACGGTGCCGGGGATTCGACAGGCGATGCGAGCGCAGGCTCGGTCTCCGCCGATGCCGCGGTGGACCAAGGCTCGCCGCCCCCCGAACCACCGGCAACGACAGCTCCGGTGTCCGTGCTGCCGGTTCTGCTCGCTGATCTGGCGGGAGCCTCGCTCCCTGCCGGTCAAACACCCGCCGACCCGGCAGCAGCGATTGTGCCGGGCACGATGGCATCTGGCGATCCGGGGCAGAGCCCGACCGACGAGGCAAGCAGCGTCGCAGTTTCGGCTGCCTCCCTGCCCAAAGCGGTTCCGGCCGCAGTTGCCCCGTCTTCCCCAGAGCCGGAGGCGACCGATGACGCCACGGTGCAGCCGAAAGATCCCCGACAGGCGCCGACACTTCCGGCCGCAGCTTCCGCCGGGACCACGGCGGTGTCCATTCAGCCCATCGCGTCCACTCCTCCGCCCGGCCCCGCTGCTCCCCAGGCAGGCCCGGTGCCCGGCGATCCGCCTGCGGTCCCGCGTCACGAATTCGCGCAATTGGTCGAGAAATTGGCGGAGGCCCGCGAATGGGCCCGGCCTGGACGGGCGGAAATGCAGCTTGCGCATCGCGAGTTCGGGCCGGTGTCGATGCAGTTTGAAATCAACGGTCAGGCGCTGAAGGTGGCACTGTCCAGCCCGCACAGCGGGTTCGTCGCCGCCGCCCAAGCCGCCATGGCGGACGGGCCGCGCAGCGACAGTGGTGGACCACGGCAAGATAGCGCCGCGCCGTTCCACCATCCGGGGTCCGGCCAGTCCCCGACCACCGATGCCCAGACCCAGCGTCAGCAGGGACAGGCCCCGTATCGCCGCGAGCGTCCCGAGGGAGAGCCCCTTTCCCGTCATGACAACCAGGAATCAGCGCCCCGCCGGACCGATGCGGGCGGCCTGTTCGCCTGAGCCGCCAGAGGAGACGAAAATTGAGCAAATCCAAGAAGACTGACGAGAGCGCCGAAGCAAAGCCGAAGTCCGGCAAGCTCAAGCTGATCGTGGGTATGGTGCTGCTGCTGGGTGCGGGCGCGGGCGGGACTTATGGTGCGGTCGCGGCGGGCCTGCTGGGCGGCCATGCAGGGGAGGCCAAGCCCGATGTCCCGCAGCTGGTCGCGAAGGATGGAGAGGATCCCTACGCTCCGCCAGCGGAAGGAAAGGGCGAGGCACCCGAGATCGTTCATGGCGAGGGCGGCAGCGAATACCGCACCGCCTACTACAATTTCGAAGAGAGCTTCACCTCCAACCTCAAGGATTCCGCCGGCTTGCTGCAAGTGAGCCTGAGCGCCTCGACCCGTCATGACGGGAGGGTGATCCAGTGGCTCGAGCTGCACGAACTCGCGATCCGCTCGGCGATCCTGATCGAACTGGCCGACACGCCGGAAGACGATGTCTATTCGGTCGAAGGCAAGGAACGGTTGAAGAAACGCCTCGTGCTGGCGATCAACCGGGTGCTCAAGGAAGAGGAAGGTTTCGGCGGCGTCGACGCGGTCCACTTCCAGGGGTTCATCGTCCAGTGAGGCCCGAAGGTGTTCTTGTCGCCGAACGGCCTCTGGCGCGGCATAGCGAGCGCCTGGTCCGGCGCACACCGGATGCGGGCGAAAGCGGGGCAATGCTGTGCGCGGCGCTGCCGCGGATTGAACATGCTTTGGCGGATGCGCTGGCGGATCTGATCGGAGCGAGGCCTCAAGTCGCCTGCGCCAAGGTCGAACGGACCACTGCCGCGCGACTGCACAAGCTGGTCGATGCCGTTGCGGTGAATTGTCTGTTGGCCGAAGCCGCCACCGAACTGGTGGTTCTTTCGCTCGGTTACGCCGATGCCCTGATGCTGACCGATCAGGTGTTCGGTGGTTCGGGCGCGCGGCCCGGTGTTCGGCCCGAGCGCCTCTCGGCCTCGGCCGACCGGGTCGCCGACCGCCTCTCTCCGCTGGTCGGAGAAGCCCTGGCCGGCGTGTTCGATCGCGGTGAGCCGTTGCAACCCGCAGCACGCTGCGATGTGCTGGGCAAGTTGGTAAGCGCGTCCGACCCGGGCGAGTTCTTCCTTCTTGCTGTCACGGTCTCGCGCGACGGGCAGGGTGACTGGGGCATGCGGCTGGTCCTGCGGCCCGAACAGGCTGCACGCTTGCTGCATGGCGCACGGCGCACCGGCGGATCGTCCCGAAGCGGCGACGCCGATAGCCCCGAGGCAGACCGGATGCCCGGTGTGGCCATGCCGCTGACGGCAGTTCTGGGCGAAATTCGCGCACCGGTTGCGCGCCTCGCCAGACTGGCGCCGGGCGATGTTCTTCCTCTGGCGATCTCGGGGCAGGCGCGCCTGCGGGTCGGCGGCATCGAGATAGCACGCGGCCAGATCGGCGCGACCGATGGCCAGCTCGCGCTGCGCCTTACGCATATTGCATGGACGGAAAAGAGGCATGGACATGACGGATAAACTGCAAGCGCTCGACTTCATTCGCGATGTCGAGGTGGCCGTGAGCGTCGAGCTCGGCCGCACCCGGATGCCGCTGAGGCAGGTGCTCGAGCTGGGGCTCGACGCGGTGGTCCCGCTCGACCGGCAAGTCGACGAACTGCTCGACATCTATGTCAACGGCACCGCGATCGCCCGGGGCGAGGTTATCACCGAAGGGGATCGCTTTGCGCTGCGCATTGTCGAGCTGGCAGGCGACCGGCGGCAGGGGGAGGCGGCCTGATGGTCTGGTATGTGATCAAGCTGGTTCTGCTGCTGCCGCTGCTCGGCGGGATGATCTGGGGCAGCCTGTGGCTCGCGCGCAAGGCGCAGACCGGGCTCGGTCAGCGACTGGGCCAGCACAATGCGGCGAAATCGGCCCGGCTGGTGGAAACGACCATGCTTTCCCCCGGCATGCGGCTGGCGGTGGTCGAGTTCCACGGCCGCGAGATTCTCGTCGGGGCGACCCGCAACGGGCTCGTCCGGCTCGCCGAGGCACCGGCCCGCGGAGAGCGTGCATGACCCGCCGTATCCTGCTGATCGCGCTCGCCGCTCTGCCGCTGGCCCTGCTGCCCGATCTCGCCCATGCGGCTGCAGCGGTGGCGACCCCGCCGGCGGGTGTCGGCGGCGCGCTCGAACGCGCGCTCGACGGTGCGGCGGGCGGGGAGGGGACACCGCTCTCGCTGTCGCTGCAGGTCCTGCTGGTCATGGGCCTGCTCACGATCCTGCCCGCGCTGGTGCTGATGATGACCAGCTTCACCCGCATCATCATTGTGCTGGCGATCCTGCGCCAGGCGCTGGGGCTCCAGCAGTCGCCGCCGAACCAGGTTCTGATCGGCCTGTCGCTGTTCCTTTCGCTGTTCATCATGGCCCCGACCCTGGAAGAGGTGAATGCACAGGCGATCGAGCCCTATGCCGCCGGGCAGGTCGAGGCGGATGTGGCGATCGAGCGCGCGGGCGATGCCTTCGCCACCTTCATGATCCGCCAGACCCGCGAGACCGATCTGGCGATGTTCGCCGACATGGCGGGGCAGGGCAGCTTCGCCGACGCCGAAGAGATCCCGTTTTCGATCCTGCTGCCCGCTTTCGTCACCAGCGAGCTCAAGACCGCATTCCAGATCGGCTTCATGCTGTTCCTGCCGTTCCTCGTGATCGATCTGGTGGTGGCGAGCGTCCTGATGAGCCTCGGCATGATGATGATGTCGCCGACCATCGTCTCGCTGCCGTTCAAGCTGCTGCTGTTCGTCCTGATCGACGGCTGGGCGCTGTTGATGGGCTCGCTCGCGATGAGTTTCGGATAGCGGAGGGCTGGAAGATGGACGAGACCGCTTCGTTCTTCGCGCTGGTCGACCGGATGCTGTGGACCACCGCGCTGGTGGCCGGGCCGATCCTGCTCGCCGCGCTGGTTGTCGGCCTGCTGGTCGGGGTGATCCAGGCCGCCACTTCGGTCAACGAACAGACGCTGACCTTCGTGCCCAAGCTGGCGATCGTCGCCGTTGTGCTCGTGCTGATGGGCGCGAGCATGCTGGGGCTGGTGGGGGATTTCGCGCGCGAGATATTCGCCCAGATTGCCGGAATCGCCGGACAGTGATCCTGCCCGATTTCGGCCTCGGTGTGTGGGAAACCCACCTGTGGCACCTTGTCTTCGTGCTGGTCCGGATCGGGGCAGCGATGCTTGCCGCCCCGGTCTTCGGATCGCGGCTGGTGCCGATGCAGGTGCGCACAGTGGTGGCGGTGGCGCTCGGCATTTTCGTGCTCAACTGGGTGCCGGTGCAATTGCCCGAGGACATGCTGGCCCTGCCGACGCTGGTCAGCCTGCTGTCCGAAGCGGTGATCGGCTTCACCTTGGGCATGGTGTTGCAAATTTCCTTTGCCGCGCCGCTGATCGCGGGCGAGCAGATCGCCGGCGGTATGGGCATGGCGATCGCCACCGCGGTCGATCCGTCGAGCGGCAGCCAGTCGGGGGTGGTCGGGCAGTTCTTCACCATCGTGATGACGCTGGTGTTCCTCGCCACCGGGGGCCACCTGCTGTGGATGCGCCTGCTGGTCGAAAGCTACACCCTGCTACCGCCGGGCAGCGATATGGCGATGGCTGATCGTGGCTGGCTGGTCGCGAGCTTCTTCACCCAGGCGCTGGCGACCGCCGTGGCGATTGCGCTGCCGATCGTGCTTGCGCTGTTGCTGGTCCAGCTGGTGACCGGGGTGATCAGCCGCTCGGCACCCTCGCTCAACCTCTTCGCGCTCGGCCTCCCCGCTAGCGTGCTCGCCGGTCTGGCTGCGCTGATCGCGGCAGTGCCTCTGCTCAACGAGCAGTTTGTTGCGCTGTCGCTCGAAGCGATCGAGCTGGCCGGAATGGCCGTCACGCCATGAGCGAGAGGCCGGCCGGAGAGAGGTCTCATGCGCCGACCGAGAAGCGGCTGCGCGATGCGATCGGCAAAGGCAACGTCCTGCGCTCGCGCGAGGTCGCCACGGCGGCGGCGGTCGGAGCAGGGGCGCTGTGGCTCAAGCTGGCGGGGAGCTGGATGTTCGGGCGGCTGGAAAACGCTGCCCAGTCCAGCCTGTCGTTCGACCGCGAACGGCTCGAGCGGTTCGAGCCGGGACAGATGATGCAGGATCTGGCCTGGTCGAACCTCGTGCCCGTCCTGACGCTGGGCCTCGCAGTGATTGCGGTCACGCTGGCGGCGCAACTGCTGCCGGGGCGCGGTGCATGGGTAATCGGCAATGTCATGCCCAAGGCCTCGCGGATCGATCCCTTCGCCGGGCTCAGGCGCATGTTCGGTGCGCAGGGCTGGATCGAGCTGGGCAAGAGCCTCGTCAAGCTGGCGCTGCTCGGCGCGATCGCGTGGTACTGGGGCGTCGCGCATTTGATGGAGGTTCTGTCGCTCGGGCGCGGCGAGCTGACCGGACAGCTTTCCGCCGCGTGGGATGCGATGTCTTCACTGCTCGGATTGCTGGCGGCCGGCCTGCTGGTGATCGCGCTCGGCGACTGGCCGATCCAGTATGTGCGCAGGATCTCGCAGCTCAGGATGACCGGGCAGGAACTGCGCGACGAACACAAGGAGCAGGAAGGCGCGCCGGAGAAAAAGGCGGCGATCCGCCAGCGCCAGCGCGACATGGCGCGCGGCAGCGTCGCCCCGGCGATGCAGAAGGCGCAGTTCGTCCTGACCAACCCGAGCCACTTTGCCGTCGCCATGGCCTACGATCCGGCAGTGGCGAGTGCGCCCTATGTGCTGGCCAAGGGGCGCGGCGAGAAGGCGCTGGCGATGCGCGAACTGGCGCAGGAAATGGCGGTGCCGACGCTCGAATATCCGGTGCTGGCCCGAGCGGTCTATTTCACCACCCGCGAACAGCAGATGATCCGGGCGGAACTCTATTCCGCCATCGCTAGCGTGCTCGCCTTCGTGATGTCGCTCAAACGCGGGGAAGCCCCGGCCCGCCCCACGATCGACGTCCCGCTGGAGCTCCATTTCGACGCCGAAGGCAGGGTACAAGTCTCTTAATCCTGCGCCTCGCGTGCCGTCCTTCCGGGCATGGAAACCACAACCACCTCTTCGATCGTTGGCGCACTGGGCGGCGGCAGCGGTGTCGACATGGTCAAGCTTGCCGAGGACCTTGCCAAGGCGCGGTTCCTCTCGCCGCTTGCCCAGCTCGAAGATCGGAGCGAACAGCTCGAAGCGCGCATTTCCGGGGCCTCGACCCTGCGCAATCTGCTTGGGCAGCTTGCCAGTGCGCTCGGCGACCGCATCCGCACCGGCGATCTTGCGCCCGCCGCAAGCCTGACCAACCCCACTGTCGCGCAGGCATCGGTGCTGGCGGGCAGCAGCGGGCGGGGCAGCTTCTCGCTCGAAGTCACTACGCTTGCGAGCGCCCAGATCCTTGCCGGCAACAGCTATTCCGCCGCCACCGATCTGGTCGGCGAAGGGCAGTTGACGCTGCGCTTCGGCACCATCGACGGCGGCGGCTTTACTGCCGACGGCGTTGCCGCCCCGCTTGTGATCGATGTATCCGCCACCGATACGCTGGCCGATGTCGCGGACCGGATCCGTACCTCGGGCAGCGGGCTTAACGCCTATGTCGCCAACACCGGCAGCGGGGCAAAGCTCGTGATCAAGGGCGAAGAGGGTGCGGCAAAGGCCTTCGTGGTCGAGGCTGCAGGCGCCAGCGCCAGCGGAGGGACGCCCGCCGCCGGGAATATCGATTTCCTTGCTTGGACCCCGCTCACCGATACCGGACAGCTCAGGGCATCGGCTGCAGACGCCGCATTCCTGTTCGATGGCGTGGCGATGACGAGCGCAGGAAACAAGGTGACCGGCCTGCCCGGCGGGCTCGTGCTCACGCTGACCGGCACCAATGCGGGGGCACCGGCGCAGATCGCCTTTGCCGACCGCAGCACCCGGATCGCCTCGGCAATGGGCGATTTCGTCGCCGCGCTGAACGAGATCGCCAATGCGCTCGAAGAGCTTGCCGCACCGCAAGGGGGCGAACTCGGCAACGATCCCGGCGCGCGCGCCCTGAAGCGCGCACTCGCCAGCCTGACCACGCAGGTGGTGATGCCCGGTGCCGCCCCGGGCGAGCCCTCGACCCTCGCCGATCTGGGCGTGGTGCGCACACGCGAGGGCAAGTTCCGCCTCGACGGCGAGCGCCTGAACAAGACGCTGGCGGACAATCCGGCGGCGGCGGGCGCGATGTTCACCACCGGCCTCCACGGGGTTTATGCCAGCCTCGACAATCTGTCCCGCGCGGCCGGCAGCCGCACCGACCCCGGTGCGCTGGGCGGCTCGATCGCGCGCTACACCGACCAGCTTGCCCGGCTGGACGACCGGCGGGCGAAATTCGCCGAGCAGCAGGAAATCCTCCGGGCGCGACTGGTGAAGGACTTCGCCGCCGCCGACCGGCGGGTGTCGGCTTCGCAGTCGACCCTGTCCTTCATCCAGGCGCAGATCGCGATCTGGACCGCGCCGCGGGGCTGACATGCTGCAGACCCTCGATCCCGCAAAAGCCTATCGCATGGTCGATTTCGACGCCCGCGTTGGCGGGCTGGCAGGGCCCGACCTCGTCCGGCTGTGCTTCGAAGAGATAGATGCGGCGCTCGACCGCGCGCTATGGGCGCATGACCGGCAAAGGACGGAACTGCGATACAAGTCGCTCGAGCGAGCGCAGCTGGGCGTGTCCGCCCTGCTGCTCGGCCTCGACCGGAGCCATCCGGCGGCAGCATCGCTCGATACCTTCTACCGCTCGTTGGTCACCCGGCTGATGGCCTCGCGCCGCGCCTTCGACCCGGCGGACGTGGCCGAAGTGCGCCGCGACATGGCGGACGTCCGTCAATCCTTCTTCGGCTAGCGCGCGGTCGTCAGGCGGGCCTGCGCGCGAAGATGCCGAACCCGGCGATGATCGCGTAGCAGATGATCGGAATAATCATCGCCAGCGCAAGGTTGCCTCCGTTTGCATCAGCCACGATCCCGTAAAGCAAGGGCACGACGGCGCCCCCGCAGATAGCAACGTTGATGATGCCGGAGCCGTCCGCCGCGCGCGGACCGAGCTTTTCGCAGGCAAGCGAGAAGATCGTAGGGAACATGATCGAGTTCATCAGGCCCACTGCGAGCAGCGAATAGGCCGACAATTCGCCGTTTGTATTCGTCGAAATCAGGATCAACAGGATCGCGCCGACCGCGTTGAAGGCAAGGATCTTGCCGGGGCTGAATATGCGGAGAAAATACGATCCGATGAAGCGACCGACCATTGCACCACCCCAATAAAGACCGATCATCCAGCCGATAACGCTTTCAGGCTGCCCGAGAACCCAGTCTTGTGAGAGGTAATTGATGATGACCGATCCGATGGCGACTTCGCCGCCGACGTAGAGAAAGATGCACAGCGCACCGAGCCCGAACCGGGAGCGTTTCAAGAGATCAAGGCCGGCCAATCCTTCTGAGGCCTCATGCTTCTCGCCCTTCAAGCGATTGCGGAACATCCATACTGCCGCCGCCACCAGCGCGATCAAGGCGGCAACACCGAGATAGCCCTGCCAGATGGCTTCGCTTTCGGCCTGCCGATAGGCCTCGAGCGCCGCACCGGAAAGCTGGTCAGCGGTAACATCGGCGAGGCTGCCGAGGATCACCGCCGCGCCGACAATCGGAAAGACCGTCGTGCCGAGCGAGTTGAACGCCTGCGCGAACGTCAACCGGCTATGGGTCGTGGCGGGTGGTCCGAGGAGGCTGATCAGCGGGTTCGCCACCACCTGCACGATCACCACGCCGCTGGCGAGGATGAAAAACGCGGCGAGGAACAGCGGGTAGGTCACATACTGGCTCGCCGGAATGAACAGCAAGCAGCCGGCGATCATGGTCAGCAACCCCGCCACCGCGCCGCGCATATAGCCGAGTTTCTTGACCAGCTTCGCACCCGGAATACCGATGATCGCGTAAGCGGCGAAGAAACAGAACTGCACCAGCATCGCTTCGGTCCAGTTCAGCGTAAACAGCTCCTTGAGCTTCGGGATGATGACATCGTTGAGCGAGGTGATGCCACCGAAGATGAAGAACAGTCCGAACACGAAGTAATTCAGCCCCGGCGCATCGATCTGGGTGCCGTGGTCTTCCAAGGGATTGGGATCCGTGCTCGACGAAACACCCGGTGCCATTGCCATCTCTAATCCCCTCGCGTGTCGGCCGCCCCTTGGTGCGTGGCGTTGCCGTGGTTTGGTTGCTCAATGCGGCCGCAGTGGCGGCCTGTCCAAATGTATACCTATGCAATCCCCGGTTTCAGAACGAGCACGCCGTCCCCTCGGGCAATTCCTGCCGCGCGATCGAGGCGATCTGCAACTTGAGTTCGCCGGTCGAGCGGATTTCGATGCTGTCCCCCAAACCCGGGGCGCATTGGCCGGTCAGGATCATCTCGCGCCAGCCCTTGCCCGCCCCGACCAGCAGGTCCGAAGTGATATCTATCGTCGACCCGCCGACGGTCACTGTGACCGAACCGGTGGGGTTGTTCGGCACCGAATAAGCGATCCGGTAGTCTCCGCTTCCTTGCCCGCTTTGGCCGATAACCAGCGCCGATCCGGGCGCGAAGGTGATCTCGCGCGCGTCTTCCTGCCGGGTGCGGTCGATGCCGCGCGCCATGATCCCGTTAGCCTCGCCGCGCAGGCCGGGCAGGTTGGTACCGCCCGCGCTGGCGGTGATATTGGCCGCGAGACGACCCGTCTCGAACCAGGCGTTCGAGGGTCCTTCGTTGAGGAAGCCGCAGGTCTCGTCGAGCGTGCCTAGGCCACCCGGCCGGTCGAGCGACAGGCCATAGCCGCGCGCGAACAGCGCGCCATCCGGCCCGTTGACCGGGTTGCCGTTGCACGCCGCAGGCCAGCTGAACGACAGCCGCCCGGACGCTTCCCTCTTGCCGAACAGAATGTCCGCCACGCCCGCGCCCTCGCTGCCCGGCAGCCAGCTGGCGACGAAAGCGTCCGAGGCGTTGATCTCGCGGTTCACCCACAGCGGCCGGCCGGAGAGGAACACCGCGACGGTCGGGATGCCAGCCGCCGTGAACTTCCGCAGTTGCTCGAGGCCGGCTTCCTTGCGGAACACCATCGTCTTCTGGTCGCCGTAGAATTCCGCATAGGAATCCTCGCCGAACACCACGATTGCCACATCTGGTTTGGCGGCGAAGCTTCCGTCCGGCGAAAGCGTTGTGGTGCTGCCCTGCGCCTTCGCCTCGGCTGCGATCCCGGCCCAGATCGAGGTCGCGCCGGGGAAATAGTCGTTGGTGAGTTCCGGACCGCCCTGCCAGGTCAGCGTCCAGCCGCCCGCCGCCTGCCAGATCGCGTCGGCGCCTTCGCCGGTGACGAGGATCTTCGCGCCCGGCTTCAGCGGCAGCACGCCGGTGTTCTTGAGAACGACCTGCGACTTCGCCACCGCTTCGCGCGCGATCGCGCGGTGGGCGGGTGAGCCGATCACCGAAAGATCACCGCCGAGCCCGCGCTCCGACGGTCTTGCAGCATCGGCATCGAGCAGACCCGCGCGCAGCTTGACCCGCAATATCCGGCTCACCGCGCGGTCGAGCGTCGCCATAGGGATCGTGCCATCTTCGACCTGCGCGACGAGGTTTGCGTGCAGCGCCTTCCAGTCGTCGGGCACCATGTAGATGTCGAGCCCGGCCTTGAGCGACTGCGCGCAATCGCTGACCGTGCAGCCCTTGACCTGGCCGTGCCCGTTCCAGTCGCCGACCACCAGCCCGTCGAAACCCATTTCGTCGCGCAAGACGCCGGTCAGCAAGGCTTCGTTGCCGTGCATCTTCTCGCCGTTGATCGAATTGAAGCTGGCCATCACGACCTGCACCCCGGCTTCGATCGCGGGCGGGTAGGGCACGGCGTGGATCGTCTTGAGCTGCGCGATGTCGCCGTTGACGTCGCCGGTATCGATCCCCTGGGTGGTTCCGCCGTCGCCGAAGAAGTGCTTGGCGGTGGCGATGACCCGGCCCTTGCCGAGGAAGTCCGCCTCGCCTTTCCTGCCTTGCAGGCCTTCGACGAGAGCCTCGCCTAGCTTCGCGACGAGCTGCGGATCTTCGGAATAGCTCTCGTAGCTCCGGCCCCAGCGGTCGTCCTGCGCTACCGCCACGGTGGGCGAGAAATTCCAGTCGATGCCGGTCGCTTCGATCTCCGCAGCGGTTGCCTCGCCGATGCGGCGGACCAGTTCGGCGTCACCGGTTGCGCCCAGCCCGATGTTGTGCGGGAAGATCGTCGCGCCGATCACATTGGTGTGGCCGTGCACCGCATCGGTGCCCCACATGGTGGGGATCACAGGCTCGCCACCGGGGAGCGGCTTGACCGATGCGTCATACATTTCGTCGGCCAGCCTGAGCCATTCCGCTGCAGGTGCGAATTCATCGCCATAAGGGCCGCCATTGCCGCCGTTGAGATAGCTGCCGAAGCGGTAGCGCTCCATGTCCTCGGCAGTGAAGGAATTGATCTGCGGCTGGATCAGCTGGGCGACCTTGCGCTCCAGCGACATCCGCCGCAGCAGGTCGGCGACGCGATCGTCTTCCGGGAGCGGCGCGGCATCCGCAACCGGTGAAACACTCGCCGGCGCATCGACCGATGGCGTTGCACATGCTGCCAGTGCGAGACAGGCCGCCAGCGCTGCGGAACCGCGATACATCCCAACCCCTCCGATGACAATTTGGGAACGTTCTCAAAGGTGATTGGCATGGACTGCTGGCTAAATCAAGCGGCTATCGCGCTCGCGCCATGGTCGCGAGCATGGCGCAGGCGACTGCGGCCAGCACCGCCATCAGCGCGAACATGCCCGAAAAGCCGAACCGGGGCACCAGGGCGATCGTCATGACCGGCATGATCAGCGAGGGTATCGTATTGGTGAGGTTGAAAATGCCGAGGTCCCGGCCCCGCCTTTTCGGGGCTGGCAAGACCTGGAGCACCTGGCTCGAATGTTGGGCGAGGAACACGCTCGCAGCAAGGCTGAAGATGAAATAGCCAACGATTGCCGGAACGACCCCATGGGCCAGCGCCATGACCACAAGGCCAATGGCCGAGAATCCGGCTGCGACCGCCAGCGGCGCGATCGGCCTCCCCGTCCGGTCGGCCCATCTGCCCGCCGCGAAGGAGAGCGGGATGGCGGTCAGCAGCACCAAGCCGAACAGGCGCGCAGTGTCGCTGTCGGTGAAATCGGGTATGAAGCTCCGCAACCAGAAGAACAGATAGGCGAACAAGGCCGCCTCGGCGATCTGGACCAGCAGCCGCGCCGCCCACATCTTTGCCACGGTCGATGGTGAGGAGATAACGCGCGGCAAGTCTTTCTCGGGTGCGTCGTCCATCAGATGCGGCATGGGGTGCGGCTTGCCGAACAGCAGCGCGGGGAGCACCATTGCCACGACCAGTGCGGCAACTAGGACCAGTCGCGCGTCGGGGCCGGCAAGACCGGGGTAGGTCACCAGCGCACTGCACGAAGCACCCAGCGCCGGGGCAAAGGCGAGCAATCCGCCAAGCAATCCCTTCTGCCGGTCGGGTACGCAATCCCCGGCCCAGGCCGCAAGCGGGGCGAGCATCATGTTGAGCGTGACCTGCCAGCAGAACACCAGCGCGATCAGTCCGGTAAGACTGGTCGCCTGCGCCATCGCGACAAGCAGCAGCGATGACCCGCACAGGCCCAGCGCGATCCAGCTCCGTCGCCGCCGGGTCAGGTCGCTCAGCCAGCCGAAGGCGATGTTGGTCGCGCTGGCAGCAATCGCCCCGCCGAAGGTCACCATGGCAAGCCATTCGACATTGTCGTTGCCCGAAAGTGCGTTGACCCGCAGGGGCAGCAGGATGGTTAGGAAGGGGACATAGGCGACCGCCCCGCCGGCGGCGGCAAGGCCATAGAGCAGCAGGAAGCGCAGGCTTTGCCGCGGCCCGGGATCATCCATCGGCAGGGCGGGCGGGCGGCGCGGTCGATTCGCGCACGATCAGCGAGCCCTCGACCGCCATCGCCTCGCCGGCGGAGGCGGGATCGTCTGCCCCGTCGATCAGCAGCTCGACCGCCTTCGAAACCGTCTCGGCGATCGGCTGGTCGATCGCCGTCAGCGGCGGACGGGTGAAGCGCACCACCGGGGTGTTGTCGAAGCTGACCAGCGAGAGGTTGTGCGGGATCGCCAGACCCATGTCGCGCGCAACCTCCATCGTGCCGAGGCTCATCTGGTCGTTGCTGGCGAGGATCGCCGTCGGCCGGCTCGCTTGCCGCAGCAGCTTGCCCGCCGCCCGCACGCCCGAATCGAAGCTGAAATCGCCCACGGTGTAGAGGTCTTCGACATCGAGTCCCGCCCCGGCCATTTCTGCCCGCCAACCTTCCTCGCGCCGGGCGCTGAGCGAATATTCCGCCGGCCCGGCAATGAAACCGATCCGCCTGTGACCCAGTTCGAGCAGGTGCCGGGTCGCTTTGCGGGCGGAACTTTCGTCGCTCATGGTGAGCGCGAAACCCGGCCCTTCAGCCCGGGTGCCGATGCGGGCGAAGGGGATCTGCTGCTCCGCCAGCAGGCCGGTGATCAGCGGGTTTTCCGAGTGCGGCGGGGTCAGGATCACGCCATCGGGCTGCAATGCCGCAATCGCTGCGCCCAGCTCGCGCTCGACATGGTCGTTATGCGTGTCGACCAGTTCGATGATCATGCGATAGCCATACTCAGCGCATTTGAGCATCCCGCCGAGCAGCATCTGGTCGACCCAGTCACCGCCTTCGCGCTTCTGCCAGTCGGCGATGGTGCGCTCGCGGTCGTTGAGCGCGAGGATGAGATAGGACTTGGCCCCGCTCATCCGCTGCGCCGCGATCGAGGGAACATAGCCGAGCCGCTCGATCGAGGCCTGCACCCGGTCGCGCATGGCCGGCCGCACGTTCGGGCCGTCGTTGATTACGCGGCTGACGGTTTGCAGCGAAACGCCCGCGTCGGCGGCAACATGCTTGATGGTTACGGCCTGCTTGCGCCGGGCCATGCCTAGTCCCCACTTCCAGACGCACAGGTCTGCCCCGACGAGGGAGCGGGATTGCATTGCCAGATCCGCACCCAATCGACTTCCATCCGCTTGGGGTACCCTGTTTCGGCCACGCCTCCAAGACCCCTTTCTTCGGGCAGACCGCCGCCGATCGCAAGGTTCAGGATGAGGTGGAAACGCTGGTCGAACGGGGCATTGGCGTGGTCCGCATTGTCGCTCCACCAGGCATCGGCTTCCTTGCGGGCAAAGACATTGCCGTCGAAAGTCCACTCGATCACCCCCGGCGACCAGATGATGCCGTAGGTATGGAACTGTTCGTCGAGCACCGCCGGGGCATGCATTTCGCTGCTGTTGAGCGCGTTGCCCGGCCAGAGCCCGCCGAAATGCAGCGTGCCGAGGATCGTGTTCTCCCTGCCGCCCGGGCATTCGGCGCAAGGCACGCCCAGGTTGACGGCCTCGAGAATGTCGATCTCCCCCGAAGCCGCCCAAGTGCCGTAGGTATTGTCTTCCGGCAGCATCCAGATGGCGGGCCAGGTGCCCTGCCCCTGCGGCAGCTTCGCGGAAATCTCGATCCGGCCGTAGCGCCACGCCGCCTTGCCCTGCGTCAGCAGTTTGGCCGAGGTGAAAGGCTTAGTCGCCCGACCTTCGCCGTCCGGCTGGCTGGCGCGCATATGCGGCGGAAAGGCAGGGCCAGTGTGAGTCTGCTTGCGCGCGGTTATGACCAGCGCGCCGTTTTCGATTCCGGCGTTGGAGGGATCGTCGACATAGCACTGGCGCTCGTTATTGCCGCCGCCCCAGCAATCGACCGCGAAGCCCCATTTTGTGCGATCGATCTGCGGGGCGTCGAATTCGTCCGACCATGTGAGCTCCCAGCCGGCCTCGTTCGCCGGCGCGCGGGCTTCGCCAGGTACTGGCAGGCTGACCTGCTCGATGACCTTGGTCTGCCTCCCGTCGGTCGCGGTGCAGGCCGTTAGCGGGACCACCGCGAACGCGAGCGAAAGGAAGCGGTATGGGTTCACGGACATCTCCTCGTGGGTGCTGCATACCGCCGCCAGCGGCAAAGAAAAGCGGGCCCCTGTCGCGAAACAGGGGCCCGCCTTCGTACCTAGCCTTGCGGTTCGCCCTTAGAAGTCGAAACGCGCCAGGAAAGTGAAGCGGCGATCGTTGCGGAAGGCCGAGCGGGTGATCCGCGTCCCGTCGAAGTCGACCACCTGCGAGGTTTCGGTCACGTCGTCGAGCAGGTTGACGCCCTGCACGCCGAGTTTGAGGAAGTCGGTGACCGAATAGAAGATCGATGCGTCGAGCTGGCCGGTCGCTTCCTGATAGATCGGCGAGAACGGGAAAATGTCGTCGCGCGGGGTGATCAGGAATTCGTCGCGCCAGTTGTAGGCGGCGCGTGCCGACAGCGGGCCCTTCTCGTAGAACAGGGTCGCGTTGACGGTGTGTTTGGAAACACCCTGTAGCGGCTGCGAGGAGGCGAACAGGCTGCGGTTCTGCACCAGATCGGCGTTGGAGAAATCCCCGCCGTCGACATAGGTATAGGTACCGGAAAACCCGAGGCCGGACAGCAGGCCGGGCAGGAAATCGTAGGTCTGCTGATAACCCAGCTCGAAACCCTTGAGCGTGCCGCCCAGCGCATTCTCGGGCCGCCGCACTTCGACTTCCGCCGTGGCTCCGTCGGGTGCGGTGAAGGTTACGATCGGCAACCCGGTGGTCACGATCCCTTCGATATCCTTCAAAAAGGCCGACAGGGTCAGCGAGCCGACGTCGTCGAAATACCATTCCGCCGACAGGTCGTAGCTCCACGATTCGATCGGCCGCAGCCCGCGGTTGCCGGTGTTGAGGGTGAACAGCGGTCCGGTGGCCTGCGTCCCCCCATTGATCAGGTTGGCGGTATTGTCGGTGATGCCACCGCCCGACCGGTAGAGGCTCGGGTCGGGGCGTGAGATGCCCTTCGATGCGGCAAACCGGAACAGCAGCCCGCCGCCGACGTCCAGCTTCGCATTGAAGCTCGGCAGCCAGCTTTCGAACACCACATCATCGCTGACGTCGATTACATCATTGGTGAAGGCCGCCAGGAACTCGGGCAGGCGCGAAGCCGGGAAAGCGGCGTTGCAATAGCCCGGCGTGGGTTGCCCCTGCGGCACGAAGCCGCAAGAGGCCTGCAGTTCGGCCAGCGTCAGTACGCCGTCGCGATTGCCGGCGGGGCCGTTGTCGATGCCATCGACCCGCGGGAATCCGACCACGCCTTCGGTCTCGTAAGTCGTTTCGACATAGCGCAGACCGAAATTGCCTTCGAGCACCCAGCCATTGTCGAAGTCCAGACCGTAGTCGATGCGGCCGTAGGCCGCCTTGGTGTCTTCCACCTGCACGTTGATTTCATTCGCGCAGAAGGGGTCGCATCCGGCGCGTCCCCGGACCCCGAAGAACGGGTTGGGAGTCTGCGAGAAGACGTTGATCTCGCGCGCTTGGGCAGCCGAGGTTCCCGCGAGATATTCGCCGAGGAAATCGTCACCCCCGAAGAAGAACGCGCCGCCGAGCGGGATCGGCGCGTTGCCGCGCTGGAAGCCGTCGGCGAACGGCGAACGGAAGTTAGAATAAGTCGGAAAATCATCGACATAGGCACCGCCCGCGATGGCGAATTCCTGTCCGGGCAGTCCGGTGAAGAACCGGCCCGGCTGGAAACCGCCTGTGGCAGCGCAGCCCGGACCCGCATTCCACGGGGCGCAGCCCGCACGGCCGGCCCAGGGCGCCGAGAGGTTGCCCCAGGTGCTGAAATTGGTGTCGCGGTTGATCCGCTCGCGCTCGGCCCAGCGCGCGCCGAAGCGGGCGCTCTTGAAGAAGCCGGTGTCGCTGATGTCGTATTCGACGTCGGCCTTCACGCTCTTCAGTTCGCCTTCGTTGCGCTCGATGCTGTCGAGCAGGAACCAGTAATAGGTGCTGTCCCCGCTGGTAAAATAGTCGGACGGCGCACCCGGAGGGGCAAGGAACTCGATCTGCGGCGTCGATCCGGTGGCGTCGATCGCGATATTGGCCCAGCTGTTCATCGCACCGATGACCGAATCGCGGCTCAGTTCGGAATTGATCTGCTGCGCCTCGAAATTGAACCGCAGCCGATCGGAGGCCTCCCAATCGATGTCGATCGAGAAATCCTCGGTGGTTGCATCGGTATCTCGCTGGAAGCGCAGGGTTTCGAGCGGGATGCCGCCGCGCCCGAACGGATTGGCGTAAGCGTCGCCGATCCGCTGCGAGAGGACACCGCGCTGGAACACGCCGTTCGCGTCGAATTCCCACGTGCTGCCCGCAGCCGGGACCGGGAACAAGGCATCGTCGTTGACCTGCGCGAGGATCGCGTATTCGTCGGTGAAGAACTGGGTATCGGCCCGCAGCCATTCGAACGTGACGAGGAATTCGCGGCCGGGGCTCTCGTACTGGAGCACCGCCGACCACGCTTCGCGGTCACGATCGAGTGTGGTGGTGCGCACGCCGGCGCCCTTGGGCACGATCACCGTGTTCGGAGGCGGGAAATTCGACGGATCGAACCCGGTCGGATTGCCGACACCGCCCGAGTTGACGCCGGTCGTGCGAATGCACGGGCCGGTGAGCGTGTCGGCGCGGTAGCAAGGATCGGTCAGCTGCGATGCGTCGGTCCGGCTGATCAGTTCCGACTTGGTATAGCCAAGCTGGATGCCGATCGAGCCCGCGTCGCCTTCGAAGGTCGTCGATCCGAGAAGCGAGAAACCGCCCGACCATTCCTCGGCAAGGTCGCCCATGGTCGCTTCGATCGAGCCGGACAGGCGCGTTCCGCGGCTGTCGAGTGGCTTGCGGGTGACGAGGTTCACCGTGCCCGCAATGCTGCCCTCGATCATGTCTGGGGTGACGTTCTTGAACACTTCGACCCGGCCGAGCAGTTCCGGCGAAACGTCGTTGAAGCTCAGCACCGTGCCGCCATTGGCGGAGAAGATATCGCGACCGTTGAGCTCCGAGCGCACGAACGGCAGGCCGCGGACGATCACGCCGGTCCCTTCGACCGAGAAGCGGTCGGGGTCGCTGGTCTTCTCGAACCGGCCGATATTGACGCCCGGAATACGCTGGAGCGTTTCGGCGACCGAGCGGTCGGGCAAGGCACCGATATCCTCGGCAGTTACCGCGTCGACAAAGGTGTCGGCATCGCGCTTGATGTTCTGCGCGCTTTGGAGCGAGGCGCGATAGCCGCTGACGATGATCACATCGCCATCGTCTGCCGCCGCCTCTTCGGCCGCTTCTTCGCCGTCAGGTGCGTCCTGCGCGGCAGCCGGGGTGGCGAGCGCGAGGCAGATCGCCAGGCTCGACGCTGTACCGAGAGCCCACCGGCGCCGGTCCGATTCGGAATCTAAATTGCGGAAATCGCGAGACACATACCCCTCCATCGCAGAAATTTGCTTTCCTACATTGACCCACCTACGCCCGATTGGGAGCGTTCACAAGCGCGAAAATGAACGTTCACAATTTGCCCGTTGACTGTTAGAAAGCTGCAACACTCCCGTCTTGCCCGTATCGCTTGCGGGCAGGGAATCTGGGGGTAGACTGGTGCCCCTGCGGGAAGGATCGGACAAGGCATGGCTATCGAGAGGATCGTGATCGTTGGGGGCGGTACTGCCGGCTGGATGACCGCCGCCGCCCTGTCGCGCGTGGCGCAAGGCAACGATGTCACGATCACCCTGATCGAGTCCGAGATGATCGGCACCGTCGGGGTGGGCGAGGCCACCATCCCGCCCTTCGTCGAATTCAACCAGCTGCTCGGGATCGACGAGCGCGAACTGATGGCCGAGGCGCAGGCGAGCTTCAAGCTGGGCATCCAGTTCGTCAACTGGGGCAAGATCGGCGACAGCTACATCCACCCGTTCGGCGCCTATGGCTACCAGATGGGGGGCATCGCCTTCCACCAGGTGTGGCACCGTTTCCGGCAGGCTGGGGACAAGCGGCCGATCCAGGTCTACAATCTGGAGACCATGGCCGCCTATTTCGGCAAGTTCCTGCGGACGGAGGACTACAACAAGCGCGACGACCTGCCGCCGATCAACTACGCCTATCACATCGACGCGACGCGCTATGCGAAGTTCCTGCGCGGCTACGCCGAAAAGCGCGGGGTCATCAGGCGCGAAGGGCGGGTGACCGATGCGACTATCGACGGCGAGAGCGGCTTCGTGGCGTCGGTGACGATGGAGGATGGCGAGGTAATTCCGGGCGATCTGTTCGTCGATTGCTCGGGTTTTCGTGGGCTGCTTATCGAGCAGGCGCTCCATACCGGCTACGAGGACTGGCGGCACCTGCTGCCCTGCGACCGGGCCGTCGCGCTTCCGTGCGAGCGAGAGGACGGCAGCGGTCCCCCGCCCTACACCCGCGCGACCGCGCATCGCGCGGGCTGGCAGTGGCAGGTCCCGCTGCAGACCCGCAACGGCAACGGCCATGTCTATTGCAGCGAGCACATGTCCGACGACGAGGCGCTCGATATCCTGGTCAAGAACATGGCGGGCAAACCCGCAGCGGAACCCAACTTCCTCCGCTTCGTGACCGGGCGGCGCAAGAAGTTCTGGAACAAGAACGTCGTCGCGATCGGCCTCGCGGCGGGGTTCATGGAGCCGCTCGAATCGACTTCGATCCACCTGATCCACACCGGCATCAACAAGCTGATCGCGGTGCTCTCGCTCGACGGGATCACGCAGACGCAGGAGGATAGCTTCAACCGGCTGACGGCCAAGGAATACAACCGCATCCGCGACTTCCTGATCCTGCATTACAACGCCACCGCGCGCGACGATTCCGAGTTCTGGAACTACGTCCGGACGATGCCGGTACCCGAAACGCTGACCGAGAAGATCGAACTGTTCAGGGCCAACGGGCAGATCTTCCGCGAGGAAGACGAGCTGTTCACCGAAACCAGCTGGGCGGCGGTGATGATGGGGCAGGGCATCCAGATGGCCGGGCACAACCCGGTGGCGGATTCGATGACCCCGGCAACGATCAAGGGCGAGCTCGATGAAATGGAGAAATCGATCCGTTTCCTGGTCGAGAACATGCCGCTGCATGGCGAATACCTGGCGAAGTATTGCCCCACGCGGATATAGTCGAAAGGCTTGCAATCCGCCGGGACGCGGGTGATTGACGGGTCGGGTTCGGAGAGGGTCATGACACGCAACGCGCCGCGCTACCGCGTTACATCATTCGACGTTGCTGCCGCAGCGGGGGTCAGCCAGTCGACCGTTTCGCGCGCGCTCGCCGGATCGAGCGCGATTACCGAGGAAACTCGCGCCCGGGTTGTCGCCGCTGCCGAACAGCTGGGATATGTCGTCGACGCCCGTGCTGCCATGCTCCGCCGTGGCCGGACCGGAACGATAGCGGTGGTGGTGATCTGCCGCACGGGCGAGGCCGCGTCCGACATCAACCCGTTCTATTTTTCGCTGCTCGGTTCGGTCAGCGCCGCGGCGGCCGAACAGGGCTACGAGACGCTGGTCTCGTTCCAGTCGGCGCGGGAATCGCTGTTCGGCCGTTACGAGGAACGCGGGCAGGCCGACGGGGTGATCGTGATCGGCACCACCACCAACGATGCCGCGTGGGAATATTTTCGCGGTCTCGACGACAAGGGAGCGAACCTCGCCTTCTGGGGCTCGCCGTTCGACGACCTCGAGTGGGTGCGGTCGGACAATTTCGAGGGCGGGCAGATCGCGACACACACGTTGATCGAGGCCGGGTATCGCCAGATCGTCCATATCGGGACGCGGGTTTCCACCCAGCGCCAGTTCGAGGAACGGTATGACGGCTATGCCGCCGCGATGGCAAAGGCCGGGCTCGCGCCGCAGATCGAAGTCATCGACGAGACCGCCGACCGCGAATCGCAGGGGCGCAAGGCGGTTGCCGCGCTGGTCGAGAAGGGCACCGCTTACGATGCCCTGTTCATCGCCTGCGACGCCATTGCGCTGGGCGCGCTCGACGAACTCGGTCGGCGCGGGATTTCGGTGCCAGGCGACTGCGGCGTGATCGGCTTCGACGGAATCCGTGCGGGAACCTACAGCAACCCGCCGCTGACCAGCATCGAGCCCGATTTCGAAACTGCCGGCGCGCAACTGGTCCGCACGGTGCTGGGCGAACAGCGCGAGGCGAGCGAGCGCCGGGTGCCGGTGCACCTGCTGCGGCGCGGCAGCGTCAGGGCCTGACGCTCAGCTTGATCTCGCCCTGCGGCATGCCGAAGATGCCCAGCACCGGGTGCGGCTGGTAGGGCTTTTCGAGCCGGCGGATCTCTTCTGGGCTGAGCGCGACATCGAGCGCTGCAACGGCATCGTCGATATGATGCGCCTTGGTCGCGCCGATAATCGGGCTGGTGACTTCGGGCTTGTGCAGCACCCAGGCCAGCGCGATCTGCGCCATCGGTAGCCCGCGCTCCTTCGCCAGCGCTTCCACCGCCTCGACGATCTGCCGGTCGTTTTCCTGCGTCCGCGAATAGAGCGCCTTGCCCACCAGATCACTCTCGGACCGGTCGGTCTGGCTATCCCACGGACGGGTGAGTTTGCCGCGCGCCAGCGGGCTCCACGGCATGACCGCGATATTCCTGTCGGCGCATAGCGGTAGCATCTCGCGCTCTTCCTCGCGGTAGAGCAGGTTGACGTAGTTCTGCATCGAAACGAATTGCTTCAATCCGGCGCTTTCGGCCAGGTGGAGCATTTTCTGGAACTGCCAGGCGAACATGCTCGAAGCGCCGACATAGCGCACCTTGCCGCTGCGCACGATTGCATCCAGGGTTTCGACGATCTCTTCCATCGGGGTATTCGGATCGAGCCGGTGGATCTGGTAGAGATCGATGTAATCGGTGCCGAGCCGCCGCAGGCTGTCGTCGACCGCATGCATCAGCGCCTTCGCCGACAGTCCGCCGGTGTTGGGTGCGTCGCGCCAGCGAAAAAACGCCTTGGTCGCGATCACGATCTCGTCGCGGTGGGCCATCTCCTTGAGCAGCTTGCCGGTGATCTCTTCGCTGGTGCCGCCCGAATACATGTTGGCGGTGTCGAAGAAATTGATCCCCGCCTCGAGCGCCTGACGGAAGAACGGGCGCGCGTCGTCTTCGCCCATGGTCCAGTCGTGCCCCTGCGCCGCCGCATCGCCAAAGCTCATGCACCCGAGGCACAGCTTGGAGACGGTGAGGCCGGTGTTGCCGAACTGGACGTATTTCATGCGCGGGTTCCTCTGCTCCGGTGGCAGGCTAGCAGTCTGGCTATGGCGGGCAATAGGCGAACCCGCTTGCAGATATAAAGAAACCTTTATATGTCGCTCTCGATGCGTATCGAAGCGATCATGCGGGCGCTTGCCGACCCTACGCGGCTGCGGATCATGCGGCTGCTGTCCGCCATGGAGTTGGCGGTGGGTGAGCTGGCGCAGGTGCTCGGGCAAAGCCAGCCGCGCGTCTCGCGTCATGTCGGCATCCTGTGCGATGCGGGCCTTGCCGAGCGTCACCGTGAAGGCAGCTGGGTGTTCCTGCGCGCCGCTATCGGGCCGGAACGCGGCAATGTGGTGGGCGAGGCGGTCGCGCGGTTGCTGGCCACGGCGGAACGCGAAGACCCCGAGTTTGCGGTCGCCTGCGAGGACGACCGGCGCCATCTCGCGACTATTCGCGCTGCGAGGGAAAAGAGCGCCGAGGCCTATTTCGCGCGCCATGCGGAAGACTGGGACGAGCTGCGCAGCCTGCACAGTCCGGATGGCTTGGTCGAAGCGCGACTGGCTTTCGCGTTGGGCGATATGCCGCTCGGCCAGTTGCTCGATGTCGGTACCGGGACTGGGCGGATGGCCGAGCTGTTTGCCGACCGCGCCGAGCGGATCGTCGCGCTCGACAAGAGCCTCGATATGCTGCGGATCGCGCGTGCCAAGCTGCAGAACCTGCCCGCCGACGGGGTCGAATTGGTGCAGGGGGACTTCGCCGCGCTGCCCTTTGCCGCGCAAAGCTTCGACACGGTGCTGCTGCACCAGGTGCTCCATTTCGCGCAGGATCCGTCGGTCGCACTGACCGAAGCGGCGCGGGTCACCCGGCCCGGCGGGCGGATCGCCATCGTCGATTTCGCCGCGCACGAACGGGAAGATTTGCGCGAACGCTATGCCCATGCCCGGCTCGGCTTCACCGACGGCGCGGTCCGTACCTTGCTGTCCGAAGCGGGCTACGAGCCGGACGAGCCCATCGCGCTCGAAGAGGGCGAGCTGGTGGTGAAGATCTGGCTCGGCACCCGCCAAGGCGCGCCGGTGAGCGCAAGGCACAATTCAACCAACAGGAAAGTCGCACCGTGACCCCCACGCTCGACCAGATGCACGAAGCGCGCACGGCGCTCGACAGCCCGTTGTTCAAGGGGCTGCCGGGCGATATCGATGTGTCGTTCGAATTCTTCCCGCCCAAGACCGACAAGATGGGCGAGACGCTGTGGCAGAGCGTCGAGACGCTGAAGCCGCTCGGCCCGCGTTTCGCCTCGGTCACTTACGGTGCCGGAGGCTCGACCCGGGAGCGCACCCACGAACAGGTCGTGCGCATCCAGCAGGAGGCAGGCATCCCCGCCGCCGCGCATCTCACCTGCGTCGGGGCGACCAGAGAGGAAGTGAACGCGGTCGCGCGACATTACTGGGACGAGGGCATCCGCCATATCGTCGCCTTGCGCGGCGACTCGCCGGAAGGCCGCTACACTCCGCATCCCGGCGGCTATGCCAATGCGGTCGAGCTGATCGCGGGCCTGAAAGAGGTCGCCGATTTCGAGATTTCGGTCGCCGCCTATCCCGAGGTCCATCCCGACAGCCCCGATGCCCAGTCGGATATCGACAATCTGAAAGCCAAGTTCGATGCCGGGGCGACGCGTGCGATCACCCAGTTTTTCTTCAACACCAAATGCTTCTTCGAATTCCGCGACCGCGCGGCGGCGGCCGGGATCGGCGGGGAGATCGTGCCCGGCGTGATGCCGGTGCTCAGCTTCGCCGCTGTCCAGCGGATGAGCGGGCTGTGCGGCACCGCAATCCCGGCATGGATGGAAGGGCTGTTCGACGGGCTCGACGAGCGCCCCGAAGCGCGCCAGCTGGTCAGCGCCACCATCGCCGCCGAACTGTGCCGCCGGCTCTATGCAGGCGGGGTGCGGCAGTTCCACTTCTACACCCTCAACCGCGCGGAGCTGAGCTACGCGATCTGCCACATGCTGGGCATGCGCCCGAAGGAGAATGCGGCATGAACGCGCGCGACGAACTGCTGGCCGAGGCGGCGCAGCGCATCCTGATCAAGGATGGGCCCTACGGCACTGCGATCCAGAACGCGAAGCTGTCCGAGGCAGATTACGCGGGCGAGACCGGGCTGAGCCATGACCAGAAGGGCAACAACGATCTCGTCAACCTGACCAAGCCGCTGGTGATCCGCGCGATCTGCGACGAATATCTCGCTGCGGGCGCGACCGTGCTCGCGACCAACACCTTCAACGCCAACCGTATCAGCCAGGCCGATTATGGCGCCGAGCATCTGGTGCGGGAGATCAACATCGCCGCCGCCAAGGTGATCCGCGATGCCTGCGCCGATGCGACCGCAAGCGACGGGCGCAAGCGCTTCGTCTGCGGCGCGATGGGGCCGACCAACAAGACGCTCTCCCTCTCGCCCAATGTCGAGGACCCAGGCTATCGCGAAGTGACGTTCGACGAGATCGTCGATGTCTACCGCGAACAGGCCGCCGCGCTGATCGAAGGCGGGGTCGATTTCGTCTTGATCGAGACGGTGTTCGACACGCTCAACTGCAAGGCCGCGATCATGGCAGTCAAGCAGCTCGAGGCGGAACTCGGCCGCGATATCCCGCTGATGATCTCGCTCACGCTGACCGACCTGTCGGGCCGCAACCTGTCGGGCCACACGGTCGAGGCGTTCTGGTACACCGTACGCCATGCGAAACCGGTGACCATCGGGCTCAACTGCAGCTTCGGCGCGGAGCAATTGCGCCCGCATGTCCAGCTGCTATCGGGCATCGCGGATACGCTGCTTATGGTCTACCCCAACGCTGGTCTGCCCAACGAACTAGGCGAGTACGACGAGCTGCCCGAAACCACCGCCGCGCTGGTTCGCCAGTGGGCCGAAGGCGGGCGGGCAAACATCCTCGGCGGATGCTGCGGTTCGACCCCGGCGCATATCGCCGCCATCGCGAAGGCGGTGGAGGGGCTGGAGCCGCGTGCGGTCCCCTCGCTCGAACCCAAGATGCGCCTTGCCGGGTTGGAGCCGTTCACGATGGCAGCATGACAATACGCGTCATCCCAGCGAAAGCTGGGATCGGCATCCGCAGACGCCGAGCAAGCCGAAACAGATCCCAGCTTTCGCTGGGATGACGGAAAGACAGAATGAACGACACCGCCTCCACCGCCCGATTCGTCAATATCGGCGAGCGCACCAACGTCACCGGCTCGGCCCGGTTCAAGAAGCTGGTCATGGCGGGCGATTATGCCACCGCCGTCGAGGTCGCGCGCGAGCAGGTCGAGAACGGCGCACAGGTGATCGACGTCAATATGGACGAAGGGCTGCTCGACGCGGTTCATGCCATGACGACCTTCCTCAAGCTGATCGCGGCCGAACCGGACATCGCCAGCGTGCCGGTGATGGTCGACAGCTCGAAATTCGAGGTGATCGAGGCGGGGCTGAAGTGCGTTTCGGGCAAGCCGATCGTGAACTCGATTTCGATGAAGGAAGGCGAGGCGGCCTTCCTCGAACACGCGCGCATCTGCATGAATTACGGCGCAGCGGTGGTCGTCATGGCGTTCGACGAAACCGGGCAGGCGGACACGAAAGAGCGCAAGGTCGAGATCTGCCGCCGCGCCTACGCGCTTCTGACCGGCATCGGCTTCCCGGCCGAAGACATCATTTTCGACCCCAATATCTTCGCTGTGGCGACGGGGATCGAGGAGCATGACCGATACGGGCTCGACTTCATCGAGGCGGTGGCGGAGATCAAGGCATCATGCCCGCATGCCAAGACCAGCGGCGGCCTCTCCAACCTCAGCTTCAGTTTCCGCGGCAACGAGACCGTGCGCCGCGCTATGCATTCGGTGTTCCTCTACCACGCGATCCCCGCCGGGCTCGACATGGCGATCGTCAACGCGGGCCAGCTCGACGTTTACGACCAGATCGATCCGGCGCTGCGCGAGGCGTGCGAGGACGTGATCCTGATGCGCCGATCGGACGCGACCGAACGGCTGATCGACCTCGCCGAAAGCTACAAGGGTGTCGACGCCAAGGCGGAGAAGGAAGCCGAGGAATGGCGCGGCTGGCCGGTCGAGCGGCGGCTTGAGCACGCGCTGGTCAAGGGCATCGATGCCCATGTCGTCGAGGATACCGAAGAGGCGCGGCGGGCGAGGGCCGAAGCCGGCGGGCGCCCGATCGAAGTGATCGAAGGGCCGCTGATGGACGGCATGAACGTCGTCGGCGACCTGTTCGGCAGCGGCAAGATGTTCCTGCCGCAGGTGGTCAAGAGCGCCCGGGTGATGAAAAAGGCGGTCGCCCACCTCATCCCGTTCATCGAGGCGGAGAAGGATCTGCTGCCCGAGCAGGAGCGCAAGGCCAAGGGCAAGATCGTCATGGCGACGGTCAAGGGCGACGTCCACGATATCGGCAAGAACATCGTCGGCGTCGTGCTTCAGTGCAACGGCTACGATGTGGTCGACCTCGGCGTGATGGTGCCGTGGCAGAAGATTCTCGAGGTGGCCAAGGCGGAAAAGGCCGACATCATCGGGCTGTCGGGCCTGATCACCCCCTCGCTCGACGAGATGGTTACCGTGGCGGAGGAAATGAAAGGCGGCGGATTTACCCTGCCGCTGCTGATCGGCGGGGCGACCACCAGCAAGGTCCACACCGCGCTGAGGATCGACCCGGCCTATGACGGCCCGGTGATCCATGTGCTCGACGCAAGCCGCGCGGTCGGGGTCGCGAGCAGGCTGCTGTCCGACACCCAGCGCGACGAATTTGTCGATACGACCGCCAGTGAATATGAGAAGGTCCGCGAAGCGCGCGCGGGGAAATCGCCGAGCGTCCTCCTCAGCCTGGAAGAGGCGCGCGCGAACTACTACGACGCCTTCCTCAGCGACAAGCCCGCACCGCCGCTCCAGCCGGGCCTCCATGTGTTCGACGACTGGGATCTGGCGGATTTGCGCCAATGTATCGACTGGACCCCGTTCTTCCGCGCATGGGAACTGCACGGCAACTACCCGGCAATCCTGACCGACGAGGTGGTTGGCGAGACCGCCACCCAGCTGTTCGCCGATGCCAACGCGATGCTCGACCGGATCATCGACGGCAAATGGCTTACCGCCAGGGGAGTGGCCGGCTTCTGGCCCTGCGCGCGCGACGGCGATGACGTAACGCTGCATCTGGCGGAAGAGGAACGCCATGTGGTCCTCCCGTTCCTCCGCCAGCAGGTCAAGAAGAGCCGCGACCGCGCTAACATGTGCCTCGCCGATTTTATCGATCCGGCGGGTGACTGGATCGGCGGTTTCGCGGTCGGCATCCACGGGATCGAGCCGCATTCGGCGCGGTTCCTCGCCGACAAGGACGATTATTCGGACATCCTCCTGAAGGCGCTGGCCGACCGCTTCGCCGAGGCCTTTGCCGAGCGGCTGCACCAGCATGTCCGCACCGACCTGTGGGGCTATGCGCCGGGCGAGCAGCTGACCAACGAGGCGCTGATCAAGGAAGAATATCGCGGCATCCGCCCCGCCCCAGGCTATCCCGCCTGCCCCGACCACAGCCTCAAGCCGATCCTGTTTGACCTGCTCAATGCGACGACAAATGCCGGGCTGACCCTGACTGAGAATTTCGCCATGTGGCCGACCGCTGCCGTCAGCGGCTTCTATTTCGGCCACCCGGAAGCTGCGTACTTCGGCGTTGCCCGCATCGGTCGCGACCAGCTGGAAGACTATGCCAAGCGGCGCGGAGTCAGTCTGGAGCAGGCCGAACGCTGGCTGCGGCCCAATCTCGACTAGGCCCGATTCCTAGGCGTCGCGTCCTTTCAGCGCGTCCAGCCGCTTGAGCATGGGCGTAACCATCGGGATCGTCAGCATCGTGCTCGCCACCGCCATCAGCAGCAGCGCGGTGAAGGCGGTGTTGGTGATGATCTGCTTGTCGAGCAGGATGTTGGCGAAGATGATCATGATCAGCGCCTTGGTCTGGAGCAGCCAGCCGATCAGGCTGGCCTCACCCTTGGCCCAGCCGAGGATGCGCCCGGCCAGAGCGACCCCGATCAGCTTGCCGGCGACCGCCGCAAGCAGCAGCGCTGCGGCGGCCGCGAACACCACGGTCCCGCCCACGTCCCACTCCGTCCGCAGACCGGTCGAGAGGAAGAACACCGGCATGATCGTCAGCAGCACGACATTGCGGAACCGGTCCATCGCCTCGTGGCCGTACCAGTCGGCGTCGAGCACCACCCCGGCGAGGAACGCTCCGACCATGAAATGCATGCCCGACCAGTCGCCGGCGAGGCCGCACAGCGCAAGCCAGATCAGCCCGACTGGCCAGCGGTCCTGCTGCGACAATCGCACCATCAGCCGCCGGATCAGCCAGGTGGCGATGGCAAAGCCGACCAGGAACACCAGCTGCCGCCCGATCCGCTCCCAATCGAGCAGGATCAGCGCCAGCACGCCCCAGATGGCGATATCGTCGAGGCTGGCATAGCGCAGTATACGCTGGCCCAGCGGCTCGCGCAGGATGGCGAGCTTTTCCATAAACAGCACGAGGATCGGCAGGGCGGTCACGGCACAGGCCATGCCGAGGCCGACGATCACCTGCCAGGTCGCGCCTTCCGGCCCCTGCCAACCGGGCCAGCGCAGGATCAGCAGCGCCGCCAGCGAGCCGAGCAGCAGCGGCATGCCCAGCGCGAGGCCGGCGGTGATCGAGGTTTCGCGCCGGTGCTTCCATGCCTGTGACAGGTCGAGTTCGATCCCGGCGATCCACACGAACAGCATCACCGCCCACACCGCCACGCCGTTGAGCATGCCGATGACCTCGGGGCGGAACACGAAGGCGTAATACTCGGGCATGGCGGCGCCCAGCACTCCGGGGCCAAGCAAAATCCCGCCTACGATCTGGACCACCACCAGCGGGGCGAAGTATTCGGTCCTCAACAGCCGCCAGAACAGCCACGGCAGCGCGAAGATGATCAGCAGCGCGATCAGGTAAAATTCGTTGATGGTCATGCTGCCCCCAATGTTCCAGAGCATCTGCGGCGATTAGGAACGCATTGCAACCGGACTGTTCGGACGATCGAGCAAGCTTGGGCCTGTTGCGATGCAAGGTCACGATTTGTTGTGCTTTGATCGATGGACCGCGCTAATCCCGCCGCAATGTCAGCGGTAGTTCACGAAAATCCGGTGGAAACCGGCGGGCGTCTGCCAGAAGTCGCATGCCTGCACGAATTCTGGGCCGCGCATGTGCAAGGCGGGATGCCGGTCCAGCAGATGATCGAGCGGTTGCTGCTCAGCACTCTGGGCTTGGGCAATCTGCAGACTTACCGCTTCCTCCGATCCGGACAGCCCGCCTTTGCCGAGTTCGAGGACTGGATTGTGGCAACTGCCGGCCTGCCCGATTCCAACACCCTTTCGCGCTATCACGGCTGGCTGACCGATTTGCCGCCGAGCATCGAGGCGCAAGCGGAGCTGGCCGAGGTCGATGCTATGCCTCCGGCGCTGAGCGAAGATGATCTCGCGCATTGGGAGGAACACGGTTTCGTCGTCCTGCACAATGCGATTACCGGACCGGAAGCGGCTGCGTTGTGCGAGCTGGTGTGGCAGCAGGCGGGCGGTCGCCCAGATGAGCCGGACAGTTGGTACAGTGAGCGCGAGGGCGGGATCATGCTCGCCTGCTATCAGCATCCCGCGCTCGAAGCGGCGCGGCGTTCGCCCCGCGTGCGCAAAGCTTTCGCACAGCTGTGGGGCACTGCGAATTTGTTCGTGACGATCGACCAGCTCGGCTTCAACCCGCCCGAGAGGGAGGGGCATCCCTTCGCCGGGTCCGACCTGCACTGGGACGTCAGCCTTGCCGCCCCGGTGCCGTTTGCGACGCAGGGCGTGCTCTATCTGTCCGATACCTCGGCCGATCAGGGCGCGTTCCGCTGCGTCCCGGGGTTTCACCGCACGATCGACGCATGGGTTGCCGGGCTCGGTTCGGCAGACCCGCGCGCGATCGATCTGCACGACCGGGAGCATTACGTCGAGGGGCGGGCGGGCGATCTGGTGATCTGGCACCAGGCGCTGCCGCACGGGGCGAGCCCCAACCGTTCCGACAAGCCGCGGCTGGCGCAATATGTGAACCTCTATTCGCCCGACATGGTGATCCGCAGCCGCTGGCGCTGAAGGTGGCAAAACCGCGCATCGCCGATTGACCACGGCACGCGAATCGCGCAGGGCGGTCCGGTCTTCCGGCAGGAGCGATTCTGCCGGACGGACCAGCGGGAGAGACCTTGCCGCAAGGCAGGGCGCCGAAGGAGCAACCGCCCCGGAATCTCTCAGGCCAAAGGACCGCTGGACCGGCTGACACTCTGGAAAGCGTCGCTGCTTCGCGCAGGGACCACCGAAGGAAGAAGTGCGGCGCATCCGCTGCATGAAGCTCTCAGGTTTCCCGACAGAGGGGGCGGTGCCGCGCTTCAACCCGAAGCCGGCGGAGTCGGGGACTGTGATGAGCGATATCGATACCGGTACGGACGATGAAGTGATCGAGGTGGGCACGTTGCCGCTCGATGCGTGGCACCGCGCTCAAGGTGCGCGGATGGTGCCTTTCGCCGGCTATCACATGCCGATCCAGTACGAGGGGATCGTTGCCGAGCACGAATGGACCCGCACCAGCGTAGGGCTGTTCGATGTCAGCCATATGGGGCAGCTGCTGCTGTCCGGGCCCGATCTCGACGCGGCGGTCGAGGGGGTGCTGCCGATCGATCTTTCGACCCTCAAGCTCGGCCAGCAACGCTATTCGCTGCTGCTCGATGACGAAGGCGGCGTGCTCGACGATCTGATGGTCTCGCGCTGGCCCGAGCATCTCTATCTGGTGGTCAATGGCGCGACCAAATGGGATGATATCGGCCATTTGCGCGAGCACCTGCCCGACGAGATTACCCTCAACCACCTCGAGGACCGCGCGCTGCTCGCGCTGCAGGGGCCGAAGGCGGCGGATGCGCTGGCGCGGCACGCGACGGGGGAATATTCCCTGTCCGACCTCACTTTCATGAAGTTCGGCCGCTTCACCCTTGCCGGACATGAGGTGACCATCGCCCGCGCGGGCTACACCGGCGAGGACGGGTTCGAGATATCGCTGCCGGCGGATGCCGCAGAGGAAATCGCCACGCTGCTGTGCGGCGAGCCCGAGGTGAAGCCCATCGGCCTCGGTGCGCGGGATTCTCTCCGCCTCGAAGCGGGCTTGCCGCTTTACGGTCACGACCTCTCGCCCGAAACCTCGCCGATCGAGGCGGGGCTGGTGTTCGGGATCAACAAGCGTCGCCGGACGGAAGGCGGCTATCCGGGGGCCGAGCGGATCAACCGCGAGATCGCCGAAGGCACGGCGCGCAAGTGGGTCGGTCTCAGGCTCGAAGGCCGGATGCCCGCGCGCGAAGGTGCCGAGGTTTTCGCGGGCGACACCAGGGTCGGCACTGTGACCAGCGGCGGCTTCTCGCCTTCGCTCGGCTACCCCATCGCCATGGCCTATGTCGCCGCCGAACACGCCGCAACGGGCACCGCGCTCGAAATCGAAGTCAGGAACAAGCGTCTCGCCGCCACGGTGGTACAGGCGCCCTTCGTACCGCATCGCTACTACCGAGGGAGCAAGTAGAATGGCCCGTTACTTCACCGACGAACACGAATGGATCGATGTCGATGGCGACAATGCCACGGTCGGCATTACCGACTATGCGCAAGGTCAGCTGGGCGACATCGTCTTCGTCGAGCTGCCCGCCACCGGCACCATGCTCGAAAAGGGCGGCGATGCGGCGGTGGTCGAAAGCGTCAAGGCGGCAAGCGACGTCTATGCCCCGATCAGCGGCGAGGTGATGGAAACCAACGACGCACTCGAAGACGATCCCGCACTGGTCAACACCAGCCCTGAGGAAGACGGCTGGTTCTTCAAGATGACCGTTGGCGACAAGGGCGAGCTCGAAGGGCTGATGGACGCCAAGGCGTACAAAGCGTTCTGCGACGAGCTATAACGATGTGGGCGGCGCCGCAGAATCTGGCCGAGTGCCATCTGCTGGTGGCGGTCCCGCTCTATGACGGGGCGCAGGGGCCGTTCCTGCGCTCGCTGCTCGCGCTGACCGGAGTTGCGCGTGCGCGGGAACTGAAACTGAGCGTCGCTCTGCTGACCCATCAGCCGTCGATCAACCGCGCGCGCAATTCGCTGATGACCAGCTTTCATGACGGCAGCTACACCCACATGCTGTTCGTCGACGGGGACATCGGATTCAACGCGGACGAGGTCATCGGGCTGGTCGAGGCGATGCTGGCCGACCAAGCCCGCGCGATCATCGGCGCGCCCTGTCCGAAGCGGCTGATCAACTGGCAAACCGTCGCCGCAGCGGTGCAGAAGGGATTGGCGCAGGACAATCCGGCGGACCTGGAGAAGTTCGCCGGGGATTTCGCCTTCGAGCTGCTCGATCCGCTTGCGCAGATCGCGCTCGACCGACCGGTCGAGCTGGCCAAGCTCGGCACCGGGCTGATGCTGATCCGCCGCGATGTTGCCGAGGTGCTGCGCGCCGCGCACCCTGAATACGAATACCGGCCGAACCCGGTCGAGCGTGCGGCCAGCGGATTGAGTGAAACGGCGCACGCTTTCTTCCAGCCGATGATCGAACCCGACACGCAAAAACTCCTGTCCGACGACTATGCCTTTTGCCGCCGTGCACGCGATGCCGGCTTCCGTATCTGGCTCGCGCCGTGGATGCGCACAACCCACACCGGGCCGGCGACATTCTCCGGTTCGCTGGTCGATCTCGCCCGACTTTTCCCTTCCTCCCAAACCGAGTGATCCCATGCGCTATCTGCCCCTGACCGATACCGACCGCGGCGAAATGCTCGCGAAAATCGGCGTGTCGTCGATCGACGACCTGTTTGTCGATGTGCCCGAAGAAGCGCGGCTCACCGGCCCGATCGAAGGCCTGCCGCTCCACGCCAGCGAGATGGCGGTCGAAAAGCACATGCGGCGGCTGAGCAAGAAGAACCTCGCCGCGGCCGATGCGCCGTTCTTTCTCGGGGCGGGGGCCTATCGCCACCATATCCCGGCGAGCGTCGATCACATCATCCAGCGCGGGGAGTTCCTCACCGCCTACACGCCCTATCAGCCGGAGATTGCGCAGGGCACGCTGCAGATGCTGTTCGAATTCCAGACCCAGGTCGCGCGGCTCTATGGCTGTGCGGTCGCCAATGCCTCGATGTACGACGGCTCGACTGCTTGCTGGGAAGCGGTGGCGATGGCGCATCGGGTGACCAAGCGCAAGCGGGTGGTTCTCTCGGGCGCGCTGCATCCGCATTATGCCGAAGTCGTCCGCACCATGGCCAAGTTTACCGACGACGAGATCGCCGACGCCCGTCCATCGATGCAGCCCGATCCTGACCTGGAAGGCCTGATCGGCCGCATCGACGACGCGACGAGCTGCGTCGTGGTGCAGTATCCCGATATTCTGGGGCGTCTGTCGGACCTGTCGCAGATTGCCGAGGCCGCGCATGCGAAAGGCGCGCTGCTGGTGGTGGTCAACACCGAACCGGTCGCGCTGGGGATGGTCAAATCGCCGGGCGAGCAGGGCGCGGACATCGTGGTGGGGGAAGGCCAGTCGATCGGCGTCGGCCTTCAGTTCGGCGGGCCGTATCTCGGCCTGTTCGCGGTGCGCGATCCCAAGCATGTGCGCCAGATGCCGGGCCGCCTGTGCGGCGAAACGGTGGATGCCGAGGGCAAGCGCGGTTTCGTGCTGACGCTGTCGACCCGCGAGCAGCATATCCGCCGCGAGAAGGCGACCAGCAACATCTGCACCAACAGCGGGCTTTGCGCGCTGGCCTTCAGCGTTCACATGACCTTGCTGGGTGAGAAGGGCCTGCGCCAGCTTGCGTCATGGAACCACAGCCTCGCCTGCACCGCCGCCGAACGCCTGGTCAAGGTACCGGGAGTCGAGCTGCTCAACGCCACTTTTTTCAACGAGTTCACGATCAGGGTCGGTCGCGACGCGCGCGAGCTGGTGCGGCTGCTCGCCGACAAGGGCATATTGGCCGGGGTCTCGCTCGGAAGGCTCTATCCTGATTCGGAGGGCCTCGACGACGCCCTGCTGGTCGCGGTGACCGAAACGACCAGCCACGAGGACATCGAAGTGCTGGCGGTCGCGCTTAAGGAGGCCCTCGCATGAACAGCCCCAACGCATCCGGATGGAAGCCTGAAATGACCCCCGCAGACGGCGAAGGACCCGAAACCCTGACCGGCAACCGCGCCCTCATGCTGGAGGAACCGCTGATCTTCGAACTCGGCAATGCCGAAACCACCGGGGTCGATTTTCCGATCGAGGACGGAACGAACGCCTCGCTGGGCAATGTGGTGGAAACGGTCATCGACGAGGTGTTCTACCGGATGGCCGCCTTCGATCGCCGCGATTCCATCGGCCTGCCGGGGCTGTCGGAACCGGAGACGATCCGCCACTACACCCGCCTCAGCCGCCAGAACTATGCCATCGACCTCGGACTGTTCCCGCTCGGCAGTTGCACGATGAAGCACAATCCGCGGCTCAACGAGAAAGTCGCGCGGATGCCCGGATTTGCCGATGTCCATCCGCTGCAACCGGTCGAGACTGTGCGCGGCGCGCTGGAGGTGATCAACGAGCTGGCGCACTGGCTGATCGAACTCACCGGAATGCACGGCGTGGCGATGAGCCCCAAGGCGGGCGCGCATGGCGAGCTGTGCGGCATCCTGTGCATTCGCGCCGCGCATGAGGCGCGCGGCGATGCGCGCAAGGTGATTCTCGTGCCCGAAAGCGCGCATGGGACCAACCCGGCGACCGCTGCCTTCGCGGGCTACGAGGTCGAGGATATCCCGGCAACCGCCGAGGGCCGGGTCGATCTGGAAGCATTGAAGGCGAGGCTGGGGCCGGACGTTGCGGGGGTGATGATCACCAATCCCAACACCTGCGGTCTGTTCGAGCGCGACATGAAGGCGATTTCCGACGCGGTCCACGCTGCGGGCGGCTACGTCTATTGCGACGGGGCGAACTTCAACGCCATCGTCGGCAAGGTGCGTCCGGGCGATCTCGGGGTCGATGCAATGCACATCAACCTGCACAAGACCTTCTCCACCCCGCACGGCGGCGGCGGCCCCGGATCGGGGCCGGTCGTTCTATCGGAAGCGCTCAGCCCGTTCGGCCCGCTGCCATATACCGCGCGCACGAAGGATGGCGTGGTGCATCTGGTTGAAGAAGAAACCGCCGACGCGTTCTCCGAAGAACATTTCGCCGGGAAAATGCAAAGCTTCGGCCGGATGACCGCGTTCCACGGGCAGATGGGCATGTTTACCCGCGCGCTGACCTATATCCTCAGCCATGGCGCAGACGGCCTCAAGCAGGTGGCGGAAGACGCAGTGCTCAACGCCAACTACATCCTGCGCAGCATGGAGGACCTGCTCGACGCGCCGTTCGGGGCGAGCGGGCCGTGCATGCACGAGGCGCTGTTCTCCGACGCCGGGTTCGGCGGCGGGTTGTCGACGCTCGATCTTGCCAAGGGGCTGATCGACGAGGGCTATCATCCGATGACGGTGTACTTCCCGCTGGTGGTCCACGGCGCGATGCTGGTCGAGCCGACCGAGACCGAGAGCAAGCATTCGCTCGACCAGTTCATCGCCGCCTTCCGCCATGTTACGGAGCGCGCGAAGGCGGGTGACGAGGGTCTGAAACAAGCCCCCTATTACGCACCGCGCCGCAGGCTCGACGAGACGCAGGCCGCGCGCAAGCCGGTGCTGGCGTGGAGCGAACCGGAGGCGTGAGGCTGCCAACATGCGGGGTTGCCAAGGCGGCCCCGCTTCCGCCACAAGGCGCGGCAAGCACAGCATAATCCTGGGTCGCGCAATTCCGAGAGGACGGATTTGGGCGAGAGCGCAAAAGTGAGTTTTGTCCGGCGCGGCTGGCGCAATGTGCGCGAGGCCGGCCCGCGCCGGCTTGCGCTGACCATCGTCCTGCTGCTCGCTGCACTCGTGGTGGCGCGGTTCAGCTGGTCGATGCTAGGGCTGAGTCCGGCAGAGGCCGCCTTCTACGATATCCGGGCCTACACTGCGGCGTCGCGCGCCGCCGTCGATCAGGACCCGCGGATCGTACTTGTCGAATACGACGACGATGTGTTGAGTGAGCTCCCGCAGCGCCAGCCGCTTGATCGTCGCGTGTTGATTGCAGCGCTGCGAAATCTCGACACGATGGGAGCCAAGGCGATCGGGCTGGACATCATCTTCGACCAGCCCCAACCGCAGGACGAGGAGCTGATCGAACTTCTGCGGTCGATGAAGACGCCGGTTCGAATCGCCTACCTTTCAGGCGAAGTGGCAGACGAACACATCATCTGGAAGCAACAGGATAATCTCGACAAATTTATGGCGAGGCTTGAAGGGAGCGATGCGAGGCCGGTCAACGTCCTGCAGCAAAACAGCTTTGGCGTAACTCGGCTGTTCCCACCGCTCGACGACCGCCTGCCGCCGCTGATGGCGCGTTCGATGTTGGAAGCGGGCGGCGAGGGTTCGAAGACTATGCCCGGATACACCGGCGCGATCCGTTTCCGGCTAGGTTCGCGCGACGGGCAGGACGATACGGCCGAAAGTGGCAAGTCTGCAGTGTCCGAGCCGCTTTATCCTGCTTTTCCTGTGACCCTTTTTGCGGACCCCGAGATTGCATCAGGCTTCACCGAGATGGTCCAAGACCGATATGTTCTGGTTGGGAGCAATCTCGTAGATGTCGACCGGGTGTCGACTACCTTGACCAATGGAACCGGTTATCGCCCGCCCGGCATGTGGGTCCATGCTGACATGATCGCGCAAATGCTCGATGGGGCAGAACTGCCGAAGCCCCCGCCAATCACGCTTTGGTTACTTGCCTTCCTATTCGTGACCATGGCGATCCTGACTGGCTTGCTCGAATGGGGAAGCTGGCGAATCTATGCGCTGTTCGGTGCGCAGTTTGCAATTATGCTTGGTATCCCGTTCGTGCTGCACTTTCAGGGTATCGACACCTACGGCTTGCCTGCGATCGGCTGGCTTGCCGGGTGGATCATCGCCTTCACCGCGGTCACTTCCGCCGCCCGGGCGGCTGGCGCGGTGCAGCGCAATTTCGCGCAGGGCGCGCTCGGCAAGTATCTGCCCCGCGAAATGGCGAAAGAAATCATCGACAACCCCGAGCTGCTCGCGCTGCACGGCGAGAAGAAGGCGATCTACGTCCTCTTCTCCGACCTCGAGGGGTTCACCAAGATGAGCCACGCGATCACCCCGGAAATGGTCGCCAAGCTGCTCAACCGCTATCTCGAAATGCTCAGCCAGGTGGTGCTCGACCATGGCGGGGTGATCGACAAGTTCGTCGGCGATGCGGTGGTCGCCTTCTGGGGCGCGCCGATCGCCAAGGACGACGATGGAACGCGCGCGGCCAAGGCGGGGTACGCGGTGTGGCAGGCGGGCGAGGCATTCCGCGCCGAGGTTGCCGCGATGGACCCGAACCTGCCCAAGATCGGCAAGACCCGCGTCGGGCTGCACTATGGCGAGGCGGTGGTGGGCAATTTCGGCGGCGACACGCGGATCCAGTACACCGCGCTGGGGGATAGCATGAACACCGCCGCGCGGCTCGAAGCGGGCAACAAGGCGCTCGATTCCAGCGTCATGGCAAGCCGCGAGTTCGCCGAACGCTCAGGTCTCGACTGGTGGCGCCCGATGGGGCGCATCGTGCTGCGCGGGCGCGCCCAGCCGGTCGATATCATGGAACCCGCCCCCGATTTTCCCGTCGAAGACAGGAAGGTCTTGCTTCAGGCCATGATTTTGTCGGAAAAGAACAATACCGATGCGGTCGAACTGATAGAGAAGGTCTCTGCACGGCATCCGGAGGACGCGGCGCTTGCCAATCTGCTGCACCGGATGCGCAATCTTGGCGAGGGAAATGCCTATGTTCTCGGGTAGAAAAATTCGCAGTTCGCTGCTCATCGCGGGCGTTGCCACAGGGCTGGTGCTGGCTGGCGGCGCTCAGGCGGGTGTGGTGGTCAAATCGAGCGGGCCGTCCGCCGGCCAGTATCCGCCGGGCAAGAAGCTCGACGATGCCAGCTCGGTCACCCTCAAGCCCGGCGATACGCTGACCATCCTCGCCGACGGCGGTACCCGTGTCATTTCCGGTCCGGGGACGCACCGCGTCGCTGCACGCGGAACCAGCCGCCGAACCACTATGGCCACCCTTACCCAGCAGCGTCCCAAGGAGCGGCGGATTCCCACGGCGACGCGCACTGGCGCTGCCTTGGGGACTGCCCCGGCTTCGAACCTGTGGCAGGTGGATGTCACCAAGTCGGGTGCTATGTGCTTGCCCGATCTTTCCGCGCTGACTTTCTTCCGGCCAGGCGGGGACCAGCCGTCGACCTACATGCTGACGGCTCCCGGAATGATCGAGCATATTCACGTCGCGTTTCCGGCCAATGAATCGCTTGTCGACATGGATTCGGATACGCCTACGGTGAAGGAAGGGGTCGACTATGTCCTGACCGGACCGGGAGGCGAATCCTCCGTCATCTCGTTCAAGACGCTGGCCGAGCCCGCCACGACGGGGGAGGCGCTGGGGCTGCAGTTGATGGAAAACGGGTGCGAATCGCAATTGGAGCTTCTCACCGCCAAGATGATGCCGCAATAGAACTTCGATTGGCCGAACCGGGTCGCACGGCCCTGCCGACACGCCACAAGGCGGCGCAGGAACCAGGACTGCAGTTGATCCCGCAGAGGGTCCCGCATGGGCGCGGGGCTGCGGGATACCGGGAGGCAATGGGACGTGCGATACCGAGACCGCACCGCAGCCAGGTCGGGGCATGGAGCCGGCCGCTGCGCTGATTTAGCAGAATCACCGAATCCCCCCTTGCGGCCTCGCGCCGATTGCCTAGTCTGCGCGGCTGGGGGGTATGTGTCGTGATGCGGTTTGGGGGAAAAGCCTTCGTCCTAGGCGCTCTGCCATTGCTGGCAGGGCTGGCCTTGCTCGCCGGTGGGGGATCGAGCGCCGACGCGCAAGCGAACGGGGCGCGGATCGAAGGCGTTGCCTCATGCGCGGGATCGACCTGCCACGGCCGCGCCGAGGGCAATGGCGACGCCGTCCGGCAAGACGAGATCGCCACCTGGCAGGAGCCATCCTCGGCCAGCGGGGCGCACAGCCGCGCCTATGCGGTGCTCTCCAGCCCGCGCGGCAGGCAGATCATTGCCAGCCTGACGAGTTCGGGCAACTACAAGGAATCGGACTGCCTCGGCTGCCATACGACCTACAAGCCCGAAGTCGCCAAGGGCGCGCGCTACCAGGAATCGGACGGGGTCGGCTGCGAGAGCTGCCACGGCCCGGCCTCGGGCTGGCTCGCCTCGCACTATGTGCTGAGCGACGGCGACAATTCGCGCGTCACACATGCCTCGAACGTCGCGCGCGGGATGACCGATCTCACCAAGCCGCGGGTGCGCGCCAATGTCTGCCTCGACTGCCACTACGGCAGCGAGAAGACCGGCCAGTTCGTGACCCATGCGATGATGGCTGCAGGCCATCCGCGGGTGACTTTCGAGCTCGACCTGTTTTCCGCGCTCCAGCAGCATCATGATGAGGACGCCGACTACACCGGCAAGCGCATGAAGCCGGCGACCGACAGCGTGCGCCTCTGGGCAGTCGGTCAGGCCGAAGCCGTTGCGCGCTCGACCGAGCTGTTTGCCGGTCCGCGCGGAGCGAAGGGCGTCTTTCCGCAATATTATTTCTACGACTGCCACAGCTGCCACCGAACGATCACCGATGCCGAGCAGCGGCGGCTGACCTTCGAAACCAACCCGGGCCGCCCGATCGAGTTCGGGCAGGCCCCGTTCAACGACGAGAACATCATCATGCTGTCCTCGGTCGCGCGGGCGCTTGCCTCAGGCCAGGCCGCGTCGTTCGATTCGGCGAGCAAGGCGTTCCACGCCGCGATGGGCGAAGGGCGGGCGGAAGCGCAGGCGGCGGCGCTACGGCTCAACCGCGAAGCCAACGCCCTGGCCGGTGCGCTCGACCGGGATTTCGACGGCAACGATGCCTTCACGGTGATCCAGAAGATTTCCGACACCGCGACCGCGCCGCGCTTCACCGACTACACCGGTTCTTCGCAAGCGGTGATGGCGGTCGATACGCTGCTCAACGCGCTGGTGCGCGATGGCCGGATCACCACCGGTGCGGCGGCGAGCATCCGGGCGGATATCAATGTCGCCTATGGCGCGGTGCGCAGCCCCGAGAGCTACAAGCCGGTCCAGTTCCGCGCCGCCCTCGCCCGGGCAACCGGCGCGATCGGAAGGCTGCGGTAGCATGCGGCGTTCGGGCAGGATCTGGTGCCTTTCGGCCTCGCTCGCTCTGGCCCTGTCGGGCTGTGGCGGAGGCGGCGGAAGCAACCCGAGCCCGATCGGCGGAACCCCGGCGCCGTCACCGACCCCGCCGCCCAGCGGGCGATTGTTCGCCGACCCCGCGCTCGAATCGCTGACCACGGGGGATGTGCAGCGCATCATTGCACAAGCGGCGGGGGAGGCTCAGGCGCGGAACCTGCCATCGACCATCGCGGTGACCGACCGGGTGGGCAATGTGCTCGCGGTGTTCCGCATGAACGGCGCGCCGCAGACCACGCGGATCAGCACACGCCAGATCGGCGGGCTGGCGACCGCGGCCGAAACGGTCGGACTGCAAGGCACCGATGTTCCGGCATCCGCCGCCGCCATCGCCAAAGCTATAACCGGCGCCTATCTGTCGAGCGGCGGCAATGCCTTCTCCAGCCGCACCGCGAGCCAGATCGTGCAGGAGCATTTCCCGCCCGCGCCCAACACCGTCGGGCTGGAGAGCGGGCCGCTGTTCGGGGTGCAGTTCAGCCAGCTGCCCTGTTCCGACCTGTCGGAACGGTTCAATCCGGCGGGCGGCACCGGTGCGCTGATCGGTCCCAAGCGCTCGCCACTCGGCCTGTCGGCCGATCCGGGTGGTTTTCCGCTGTACAAGAACGGCGTTGTCGTCGGCGGAATCGGTGTCGTGGGTGATGGCGACTACGGCTTCGACCCGAATATCCTCGACATCGAGGTCAATGCCGAAGAGGCGATCGCGCTGGCCGGCATCCAGGGCTTCGCACCGCCACCGGAAATCCTCGCCGACCGCATCCCGGTCGATGGCACGACCCTGCGGTTCAGCGACATGACGGTGGCCGATCTCAGCCCGCTGCAAGCCAACTTCGGCGCGATCAACGGTTCGGCCGGCACGCTCATTCCGGTGACGGCGTACACCGACGGGACGATCCGCCCCGGTACCGCCTATGGCACCGAAGCCTCCGGTGTGCGGCGCACCACCGCCGCCGAGTTCGCCCTGCCCGATGCCTATGTGCTGACCAACGGGGCGGGCACCGGGCGCTATCCGATCCGCGGCGGGACCGACGCGGCCTTGGTCGGCCAGCCGCTGACCGCCGCCGAGGCACGCGCGATCCTCGAGGAAGCCTTCACCGTGCTGTCGCGCGCGCGGGCGCAAATCCGTCGGCCGCTCGACAGCCGGATGCAGGCGACCATCAGCTTGGTCGATTCGCAAGGCGCGATCCTCGGCATCGTGCGTTCGCCCGACGGGCCGATGTTCGGCACCGACGTGTCGTTGCAGAAGGCGCGCACGGCGACGTTCTTTTCCAATTCGGTCGCTGCCGCGCAGATGAGCGCCTTCGCGCCGAGCGCGCCCTATGTGCAGCGCGTGCGGACCTTCCTGGGCGATGCCAACGCGCTGACGGGGAACTTCGCCTTTGCCGACCGTTCGGGCGGGAACCTCGCGCGACCTTATTTCCCCGATGGGGAAGTGGCGCAATTGCCCGGGCCGCTTTCGGTCGAACAGTCTTCGAAATTCAGTCCCTTTGCGGTCGGGCTCCAGTCGGACCTGATCGAAGACAATGTCGTCCAACACGTCGTCCATATCGTCACCAACGGCGGTGCGGCGGACACCCCGCGCCGCTGCACCGGCATCCCGCAGAACAACCGGCTCGCCAACGGCATCCAGATTTTCCCCGGCTCGGTACCGATCTACCGCGGCAACACGCTGGTCGGCGGCATCGGCGTGTCGGGCGACGGGATCGATCAGGACGATATGGTCAGTTTCCTCGGGGCGCATAACGGAGGCCTGCGGGTCGGCGGTGTCGGTAACGCGCCCAACGCTATCCGGGCGGACCGGATCGTGGTCCAGCTCGGCAACAACCGGCAGGTTCGCCTGCGTTATGTCAGCTGCCCCTTCGCGCCGTTCCTCGACACGGCGCAGCAGAATGTGTGCGAGGGGCTGTAGATGCCGTCGCCGCTGATCCTGCCCCTGATCCTGCACGCGGCGGCCCCGCTGCCGCAGCCGGTGCCGGAGGTGGATCGGGCAGCTTCCCCGTTCGATGCCGCATTCGGCGATTTCGCCTTTGCGCCCGGAGTGGTGACCGCTGCGCGCGCGCAGGCCCGGCCGGTCAGTTTTGCGGAGGCGTTTGCGCCGTTCAGCCAGGTGCGGCCGGTGGTCGATGCGGGATATCTCGGCGCGCTGTCGCAGCCCGAGCCCGAGCGGCAGCGACCGGGCGGCGGCGAGCCGGAAGAAGAGGTCCAGGCCGAACCCGCTCAGCCCGCATTCGAGGTCGAGCCCTCCGCCCCGCCGCCGGTCGATACGCAGAACGAGCTGGAGGATCGGCGCCGCCCAGGCTTCAACAGCCGGTTGCCCGACCGGATCGACCAGACCAACGAAGGCGCGTTCCGCGCGCCTCCGCCCGAGGCCTTCATCGAGGCTGACGGCATTCCGATTCCCGATCGCTGGCGGTTGTTGCAAACGCTCTGTCCGCCCAAGGACCAGCGCAACAACCCCGATGCTTACGGCATTTTCACTTCGCTGAAGTACAATTGCACCGCGAAGACCGATCCCTACGGGCAGAATGTGCTCAAGGGCGACCGCCCGCTGCCGCCGGGCAAGCGGCCCGGGTTTCTCAAGGGCGACGACTGGTTCTTCATCGTCAATGCGATCAGCGATACGGTGTTCGAACCGCGCACCTTCCCGATCCCTGTCGGTGTCCAGACCACGCAGGACCCCGACCGGCTCGATGTGTTCGGCAACGATTTCAGCCCGGTGCTGTCGCAAAGCTTCATTTTCGGCGCGGCGCTGCTCAAGGGCAACACCGCCTACAAACCGCCGACCGTCGAATATCGTGTCACCTTCGCCTACAACCTCAACTACGTCGATGTGCCCGAACGGCGCGTGCTGTTCGTCGAGCCGTCCAAGCCATCGCACCGGTTCGACCAGTTCCTCGGGGTGCAGGAGGCCTTCGTCGACTATCACATCGGGCGCTACGACAACGACCGGTACGACTTTATTTCGGTGCGCGCGGGCATCCAGCCGTTCCAGGCCGATTTCCGCGGCTTCCTGTTCAACGACAGCCAGCTCGGCATCCGGCTGTTCGGCAATCGCGACAACAACCGCTTCCAGTTCAACCTCGGCGCGTTCTGGCGGCTGGAGAAAGACACCAACAGCGGGCTCAACAATGTAACCCGCATGCCGCGCGACGATTTCCTGTTCATCGCCAACGCCTATCGCCAGGATTTCCTGATTCCCGCGCTGACCAGCCAGGTGACGCTCGCCTACAACCGCAACCGCGAGGCGGACGATATCGAGATCGACGACAACGGCTTCCCGGTCCGCCCGGCGCTGCTCGGCAGCCTGCGCGGGCGCGAATACGATGTGTTCTATCTCGGCTACAACGCCGACGGCCGGCTCGGCCGGATCAACGTCACCGCCAGCGCCTATGCCGCGCTGGGAGAGGACCGCAACAGCTTCTTCACCGATCGCCCGGCGGATATCGAGGCGTTCTTTGCCGCTGCCGAGCTGAGCTACGACAAGGACTGGATGCGATTCCGCCTGTCGGGCCTCTATCAGAGCGGTGACAGCGACCCGTATGACGACAAGGAAACCGGGTTCGACGCGGTGTTCGAGAACCCGGTCTTCGCCGGGGCGGATACGTCCTACTGGATCCGCCAGACGATCCCCTTCGCGGGCGGCGGGCGGGTGATCAGCGTCAACGGGCGCAACGGCATCCTCAACACGCTGCGCAGTTCCAAGGAACAGGGGCAGTCGAACTTCAACAACCCCGGCCTGATCCTGCTCGGCGCCGGGGCCGATTTCGATCTCACCCCCGAATTCCGCATCTCGGCCAATGCCAATCACCTGTGGTTCGAGAACACCGCGACGATGGAGGCACTGCGCAACGAGGGCACGATCCCGAAGGATATCGGCTGGGACCTGTCCGCCGCCGCGATCTGGCGCCCGCATGCGAACCAGAACATCGTATTCCGCCTCTCGGCCGCCACGCTCCTTTCGGGTGACGGCTTCCGCGACCTGTTCGACAACCTGGGCAACGACGACAAGTTCTACTCGGTGCTCGCCAATGTGATCCTGACCTACTGATGCCCTTCCTGCGCCAAATGCTCTTCTGGATCGCCGCCGCCACGCTGGCCGGGGCGATGATCTTCGCCACCCAGGGCGAGGCCGCCGAAAAGGTGCGCAAGGTCGAGCGCGACTACAGCAAGATCTGGAAAGAACCCGCCCCGGTCCAGCAGCCGGGCAAGACCGAAGGCGAGCAACTGGCGGCGGTCGCGCGCAAATCCGACGGCTGCCTCAGCTGCCACGAAGGCAGCGATGTCCCGTCGATGCACGAAACCCCGGCGGTGCAGCTCGGCTGTGTCGATTGCCACGGCGGCGATGCGTCGGTCACCGGCAATCCCAAGCTGCCTTATGACAGCGACCACAACTTCAAGCAGATGGAACTGGCGCACGTCCTTCCCGAATATCCGGACGACTGGCACGGCACTTCGGCCAACCCCAAGCGTAGCTACACCCTGCTCAACCGCGAAGCGCCCGAATTCATCCGGTTCGTGAACCCGAGCGACTACCGCGTGGTGCGCGAGGCCTGCGGGGCCTGCCACATGCCGATCATCGAAGCGGGCGAACGTTCGATCATGGCGACCGGGGCGATGCTGTGGGGCGGTGCGGCTTACAACAACGGAATTCTGCCGTTCAAGAACTACATCGTGGGCGAAGCTTTCACGAGGGATGGGCAGCCGGCCAGGCTGCTCTCGCCCGGTGCCCCCCCGGGAACCCTGACCGAGAACCAGAAGGCGCGCGGCGCTCTGGAAGCGCTCTATCCGCTGCCGACCTGGCAGGTGGTTCCACCGGGCGACGTGTTCCGCGTGTTCGAGCGGGGCGGGCGGACGATCAACCCGGCCTTCCCCGAAATCGGCCTGCCCAACCCGACCGGCAGCATCCAGCGGCTGGAGGAACCGGGGCGGCCCGATCTCAAGCAGTCGAACCGCGGCATGGGCACCGGACTGCGCGTCGCGATCCCGGTGCTCAACATCCACAAGACCCGGCTCAACGATCCCTTCATGTGGTACATGGGCACCAACGACCAGCCGGGCGATTATCGCCATTCGGGCTGCGCCGCGTGCCACGTGGTCTATGCCAACGACCGCGAACCGCGCCACTCGCTGACCTATGCCCAATACGGGCGCGACGGCCAGTCGATCACGCAGGACCCGACGATCTGCAACAAGACCGAACCCAAGCATGATGATGGTGGTCATGGCGAGAAGGCCGGCCACGGCGATGCCGATCATGGCGGCAGCGATCACGCGACGGAGCCATCCGGCCACGGCGCGCTGAGGCAACCTGCGGGGGGCAAGTGCGCCTCGCCCGAAGCGATCGCCGAGGCGGCAGAGAAGGCCGACGACGATCCGGCGGGCAAGATTGCGCACCAGCGCGAAAAGGGCCATCCGCTCAAGCACGTGTTCACCCGGTCGATCCCGACCGCGCAGTGCATGAACTGCCACATGCACCAGCCGAACATCTTCCTCAATTCCTACCTCGGCTACACCATGTGGGACTACGAATCCGACGCGCCCTTCATGTGGCCGAAGGAACAGAAATACCCCACAGCGGAGGAAGTGCGCGCGGTGACCGACCGCAATCCCGAAGGCGCAAGCCCCAAGGGCAATTGGGCGGACATCGATTTCCTGCGCAATGTCTATGACCTCAATCCGCAGCTGAAACACACCCAGTTCGCCGATTATCACGGCCACGGGTGGAACTTCCGCGCGATCTTCAAGCGCGATCGTGAGGGCAATCTGCTCGACAAGGATGACAACATCATCCCCCACGACGATCCGGAGAAATGGCGCAAGGAAGGCGAAGGCAAGTTCGTCGACGTGAAGACCAATCCGGGCAAGACGGTCCACATGATGGACATCCATGCCGAGAAGGGGATGCAATGCGCCGACTGCCACTTCGCGCAGGACAGCCACGGCAACGGGATGATATATGGCGAGGTCGCCAACGCGATCGAGATCGGGTGCAAGGACTGCCACGGCACGGCGGACGCCTATCCGACGCTGCGCACCAGCGGCCCGGCAGCTCCTCCCAAGGGGCACGATCTCTCGCTGTTGCGCAATCCGGACGGACAGCGGCGGTTCGAATGGGTGTGGGATGACAACGGCCAGCGTGCGCTGGTGCAGCGCTCGATCATCGATCCGAAGCTGAGCTGGACGGTCAGCCTGACCAAGGACAGCGCCGATCCCGACAGTCCCTATTTCAACGCCAAGTCCGCCCGCGCCAAGCTGGTCAGCGCAGACAGCGCAGGGGCCGAGGTGATGGAGTTCGGGCCCGATGTCCCGACCGACAAGCGCGCCCACCGCGACGAGAATATGGCGTGTTTCACCTGCCACCTGTCATGGACGACATCGTGCGGCGGCTGCCACCTGCCGATCGAGGCCAACTGGAAGACCAAGGACCACCATTACGAGAACGGTTCCACCCGCAATTTCGCGACCTACAACCCGCAGGTCGCGCGCGACGAGATGTTCCAGCTCGGCAAGCACCAGACGACCAAGGGCAACCAGATCGCGCCGGTCCGCTCGACCTCGGCGCTGGTGCTGAGCTCGACCAACATCAATCGCGAGCGGATCTATGTCCAGCAGCCGCCGATCTCATCGAGCGGCTACAGCTCGCAGGCTTTCGCGCCACATTTCCCGCATACGGTGCGCAAGACCGAGACCAAGAAATGCTCGGACTGCCATATCTCCGATCAGGGCGACAACAATGCGATCATGGCGCAGACGCTGCTGCTCGGGACCAATTTCGTCAATTTCGTCGGGCTCAACGCGTGGACCGGCGAGGAACGCGGGTTCGAAGCGATCCGGGTGACTGAGTGGGACGAACCGCAAGCGGTGCTCGGCTCCTACCTGCACAAATACGCCTATCCCGATTACTACAACCAGTTTGTCGATGAAAACGACCGCGAGCTGAAGAACTGGGTGCGCGGCAAGACGTTCGACGAGAGCCTCTCGGGCGAAACCCAGGCCTTCGAGGAGTTCGCCAATGTCCACGAGGGGACGAGCGACCGGGTCGGTTGCCTGCAACTGCGCGGCGAATACATGTTCGTGGCCGAGGGCAAGGGCGGCTTCCGGGTCTACGATGTCGCCTCGATCGCCAACAAGGGCGTGAGCGAACGGATCATCACCGCGCCGTTCAGCTCGATGGGGCATGACACCCACGTGAAGAGCGCCAATGCAACCTGCATGGCGCTCGCCACCAACCAGCCGATCAACCCGCTGCGCAACACCAAGGCGATGCAGGAAGCCAACCAGGAGCAGCCCTTCCTGCCGATCTACAACTACGCGGTGATCAGCGATAGCGAGGAGGGCATGATCCTCGTCAACGTCAACACCATGGCCGACGGCGAATTCCGCAACAACAAGCTGGAGCGGTTCGAATTCGCAAATGGCCAGACGGCGTGGAACGAGAACGGTGTGCTGACCGGGGCTCGCCATGTGCAGCTGGCCGGCGAAGTGGCCTATTTCTCCACCGACCGCGGTCTGGTGATGGTCGACCTCAAGGATCCGGCCAATCCGGTGGCCAAGCTGGTCGATCTGCCCGGGGCGAAGTCTTCGGCGATCCAGTTCCGCTATCTGTGGGTGGCCGATGGCAGCGGCCTCAAGCTGTTCGATGTCACCGACCTGCGCAACCCCGTGCCGGTGCCGCGGGGGAACATCGCCATCCCGGGCGCGCAGCGGCTCTACCTCGCGCGGACCTATGCCTATGTCGCCGCGAAATCGAACGGGCTGGTGATCGTTGACATGACCCGGCCCGAAGCCCCTGCGATCTATCGCAAGGTCCAGCCCGACGGGCAGCCCTACGACAGCACGCTCGGCGGCAGGTTGATCGATACCGAGGACGTGATCGTCGCCTCGACCAATGCGTCGCAGTTCGCCTATGTTGCGGACGGGCGCGGCGGGATGAAGGTGCTGCAACTGACCAGCCCGGACAGCCAGCCCAATTTCTACGGCTTCAGCCCGGCGCCGATGCCAGAGCTCATCGCCTGGGCGCGCACCAAGTCGCCCGCGATCGCGATGAGCAAGGGCCTCGACCGTGACCGTGCGGTGGACGAGACCGGCGGCCAGATGGCAGTGTTCGGCCGGCTGGGTTCACGCCCGTTCAACCGCGAGGAAATGGAAAAGCTGTTCAAGCGCGGCGAGGCGTGGACCGTCTCCGACGAGGTCGACATGCGCGGCTGGGTGGGCAAGGGCGGCAAATACCTGCGCGCCGATGCGAAGGGTTCGGTGGAGTATTGACCCCAGGCTGCGGTGCAGTTTCCGCTGTCCTGCAGCGGTGCGCGCGGGGAAAGGCAATAAAGCGCGCAGGAGGTCCACCGCGCCAGGGTTTTTTTGCCGCCCCCCGCAGGGGGGGGCGCCCGGACCCGATCACAGAACGGTGGCGCTATTTGGTCGCGCAGTCAGTATCTTAGAGATTGCGCGGCTGTCTGAGCGGGTGCCAACTTCGTCAAGCGGTCGGCAACTTCACTGCCGTTCGCGGAACATGTCCTTCATCATCGGCTTGAGGTGTTCGCCGTAGAACGCCAGCACATCCCAGTTGTTGGTCTTCTCGTAGTGGCTGACCAGCGATTGCCCGTCCCACCTATGCAGCGCGTAGGTCGCCGGTTCGGTGGTGATAAGGTCGCGGTTGTCGGCGCGGTTGGGGTCGACCGGGCGCAGGTCGAGCGAGACCAGCGGCGCGACCGACGGCGTAACCCCCAGCGGCACGCCGTGGAACGTCGTCATGATCGGGCGGTGCAAATGGCCGCAGTGGATCGCCAGGATCTGGTCATGCCCGGCAATCGCCTCGGCGAAGTTGGCGATCCACTCCTCGTCCGGCGCGGGGTCCATCCAGTCGACCCCGGATACGACCGGCGGATGGTGCATGAAGATCAGAGTCGGCATGCCCGCGTTCGCCTCGAGCTGGCTGCGCAGCCAGTCGCGCCGCGCGTGGCAGAACGCCCCGCCGTGCCGCCCTACCTCCAGCGTATCGAGCATGATGAGCAGCAGCCCGTCCTGCTGATGGGTGTAATGGATGAATCCGCCCTCGGTCGGGGTGTCGGGGAAAGCATGGAGCAGGCCTTCGCGGCTGTCGTGATTGCCGACCATCGGCAGGATCGGACAGGTCACCCGTTCGAGCAGCGCTGCGGTCTTCTCGAAGCTGTCCAGATCGCCATGGTCGGTCAGGTCGCCTGACAGCACCAGCAGGTCGATCGGGTTCGGCTGGGCAAGCAGGCGGTCGAGCGTCTTGCGAAAGCGGATGCGGTTGAGTTCCTCCGGCTTCGCATCCGGATCGAAACCGATATGGATATCGGTCATCTGCGCTACCAGCATCGAGCCCCCTGCCGCCGCGCTAACCGGTTTTCCGGGTGATCATCGCGACCTGCTTGTCCCTAGCATCCTTCCGGCGTTCGGGAACCCCCCCGGGTTTGGGGTGGTAGGAATGGCACATGGCGCAGCTCGAAGGAACCGGGGCCTGTCGCGCCTTTTCGCCCAGATGGCAGTCGCGGCATTCGGCGATCTTGGGCATCAGCAGGTCTTCGGACGTTTTCGACACATCCGCCGCGTGGCAGCTGATGCAGGTTTCCTCGCCCTGCCGCTGGCCGCCCTCGATCTTCTCGAACGCGGCATCGCCATGCGATTTGTGGTCGAACCAACTATGCTTGAGGAAACTCTGGTTGAGATAGACCGGAACCACATCGGCACGCCCGCCCCGCGTGGTCGGGATATGGCATTCGCCGCACACGCCCTTGGGGCTCAGCGCCTGGTTGATGCCGATATAGTTGCGCGAAGGGCGGCCGAAGTCCTGGTAGAAGCGCTGTCCCTGCGCATAGTCGCCCGGTCGCTGCCTGCCGGTGGTGATCGGGCGGCGCGGTGCGCGGTCCATCGCGGCGAGATCGGCGCGCATCTGGTCGACGTCGCCATGGCGCAGGGTGCGGAAAGTGTCGCCGACCTTGTCGTAGACCAGGCTGTGGCAGGCCTCGCAGGCTTCCTCCATCTCGACCGGCTTGAAGCCATAACGGTCGGCGGTGGGCTCGTGGCAATCCTTGCATTCGAGCGCCGGGCCATAGTCGCGCTTCGAGCCGATATTGCCCGCCATCCGCGCCACCCCGCCGGTCTTGCGCAGGTGCAGTTCGTGCGGGAATTTGAGCCCGTTCTGTTCGACGATCGGCTTGTCGAGCGAAAGCCGCGTCGTCTTCTTGCTGCCGAGCTCGCCATAGAAGACCGCGCTCAGCTGCGGGTGCGCGGTGCCGAAATCGGCCGCGTTGGCCAGTTGCGTATCCTTCAGGCGGGTGTCCATCCCGTCATGGCATTCGGCGCAGAATTTCTGCGGCGTCGGTTCCATCCGCCCCGCGCCCTCGTGCTCGGTGTGGCAGGTGGTGCAATTTCCGGGTCCTTCCTTGCCGAAAGTCTCGGCCACCGCCCACAGAAACTGGTCACCGCGCGACATCGGGCCGCGGCTGGTCAGCTGGCGATCGATCTTGGCGTGGTCGTCGATCTTCTCGTGGCAGGTGAGGCAGGTCTCGTCGCGTACCGAGACGAAGGCATCGACGTGGCACGCCTCGCAATTATCCTCCAGCCCGTGGTGCTTGACGCTGAGGTCGCCGGTGCTCCAGCTTGCGTCCATGATCGTCTGGCCGGGCTTCTTGTAGTCGGGTTCGACCCGTTCGCGGGTCAGGTTGGTGTAGATCGGCACCGCGAGGAAGGCGAGGAGCACCGCGATCAGACCGGCCCACGCCATCGCGCGCTTGCTCGGCAGCGCGGAGGCGAGTTCGAAGCCCTTGGCCGCATCGGTTGCGGGCTTGTCTTCCTTCTGGGTGATGACGATGGTCACCGGCCCGTCGCCGTCCTGCGTCACGGCGAGCCGGTAGCTGGCAAAGCCGAGCTCGACCCCTTCCTGCGGCTTGAAGGTCGCCGAGGTCGTGGTCCGCCCGTCGACCGTGAAGCCGAGCGTCCCGACCGCCTCTGCCGTGAGCTGCCCGCCGGTCGCCGGATCGATCCGGGCATGTTGCTGCTCAACCGCGAGGTCGGGCAGGTGGATGTCGTTCTCCGCCGCGCGGCCGATGGTCAGGCTGTCCTGCGCCAGTTCGCGGTCGCGCACGATCTCGCGCCCGGTTGCGGTGAAGTCGATGGTGCGGATCAGGAACGCCATGGCCCGCCTCTCACCAGTAATAGAACACGCTGACGACATGCGCGGTGAGCGCGGCGATCAGCAGTATGGTTGCGGGGATGTGGATGAACAGCCAGACCTCCAGCAGCGCCTTGTAGCGCATGTGGCGGCGGATCTGGTCGAGCTGTGCCTGCCGCCGCGCGAGCAGCGAGCGGACCTTGTCCGCCGCTTCGTCGCCGCCGGTGCCGTCGAAGGCGCGCAAGGCCTTGCGGGTGGCGCAGCGGGGGTATTTGCCGGTCAGGCGGGCGAGGAATCCGGCCTTGAACACATCCTGGTCGAGCGCGGCGATGACGACATCGGCCAGATGCCGGTCGAGCGGCTGCGCGGCCGTTTCGAGCTGGCGGTCGAGCGCGTCGAGCCCGTCGACCATCTGCTCGCGCGTCATCTCGCGCCGGTTGTTCGACAGCGAGCGGGGCAGCACCGAATAGACCACGATCCCGTAGATGCCCGACAATATCACCAGCATCATCAGCGCCCAGGCCAGCGTGTGCACGTTCCAGCCGAGCTGGAAGCCGGTGTGCCAGGTGCCGATCACGATCAGCGCCAGCCCGAGATAGACATGCGCGCTGGTCCAGCCCTTGAGGCTGAAATACTTCTCGCTCATCTTGCGCTTGCGCACGCCGAGCAGCGAGAGCCACAGGATCAGCAGCAGCCCGATGGTGCCGAGCGTATAGCCGTACCAGGTGCCGCCGTTGTGGCGCGGTTCGACATCGACCAGGAAATAGCTGACTACCACCGTCAGCATCAGCACCGTCGCGATCTTGAGCCAGCGGAAACCCCGGTGCGCGAGGAAGCTCTCGTGGTCGGTGTCGCGGCGGCGATCGTGGAACGCGAAGTTGGCTTTGGGCAGGCTGGCCATCAGTCGGCGTCCTCCTGCACGAGCTTGGTGAAGGTGAGGAATTTCTCCGGCGCGACGCGGATCGCGGCACCCGTGGGGCAGGCGCGTACACAAGCCGGCCCGCCTTCGATGCCCGAACACATATCGCATTTGATCGCCAGCTTGGCCTGCTCGACGCCCGCCTCCTCGGCCTTCTTCTTGCGCCATTTGTAGGGCGCTTCACCCGGCCCGGGGCCGCGCCCGAACAGCAGCCAGCTGAGCAGCGAGGGCTTGGGCGGGGGCTTCGCATCGAGCCGGATCACCCCATAGGGGCAGTTGCGCTGGCAGTTGCCGCAGCCGATGCATTTCTCGTCGATGAAGACCTCGCCGTCGGCCCCGCGCTTGATCGCGTTGGGCGGACAGTCGGCCATGCAGTGCGGGTGCTCGCAGTGGCGGCAGGAGGTCGGCACGTGGAGGTGGGCGTAGGTCGTCCCGGCTTCGCGATCGAGTCGGCTCAGCCCCTCGTGGCTGTCGGCGCAGGCCTTCTCGCAATTGTCGCAGCCGACGCACAGCGTCTCGTCGATCAGCAGCACGTCGGTCGCTTCGCCGATGCCGTTGTCGATCAGGAACTGCGCGGTCTTGGAATAGAGGTCCACCGCGCCGCCGAAGCTGTGCTTCTGGCTTTCGATGAAGCTGTTGACCTCGCGCCGCGATTTCATGTCGCGCCGCGCGCGTTCGAGCAGCTTGGGATGCTTGTCGAGCACCTGCTTGAACGCATCGCCGTTGATCTTGATCACTTCGGACTTGATCGCTGCCTTGACCGTGGCGGTGCGCTTGCCGCCGTCGAGCAGCGCCATTTCGCCGACATAGGACCCGGCGGGGAGGTAGGACAGGAACACCGGCTTGCCGCCGATATCCTTCTCGACGATCATCGAGCCGACGCGGACGACATAGATGTCGTTGCCCTCGTCGCCTTCCTTCAGGATTGCCTCCCCGGCCGGAACGCGGACGATTTCGGAGGTGTCCACCACCTCGCGGATATCGTCCGACTTGAGGCCCGAGCCGAACATCTGGAGAAGCTGGCGCTCGGTCGAGATGCGTTCGATTGCCTTCTTCGCCGTCGGCACCTGCGACTGCAGCTTGAGCGCGGCGAGGCGCGAAATCTCGACTACGATGGTGTCTTCCGCCGCACGGATCGTCGCGCCGCGGCGGCGGCCAGAGATTAGCCCGACTTCGCCGAAAATCGATCCGCATTCGATCGGGATGGTGATCGACGGGTCTTCCGGATTGACCTCGACCGCGACCGAGCCGCTGGCGATGCCGAACAGCGAGTTGCCCGGCGCGTTGCGCTCGAAGATCACCTCGCCCTTGCGGAAGAACTTTGCTTCGGATTCGAGCATGAACTCGCGCATCTGCAGCGGGTTCATGCCGTTGAGGATCGAGACGTTCGCGCGCAGGAATTCGAGCCAGTCCTCGGTGCTGCGGCCCGCCGGCAGGTCCTTGAACTTGGCGACCATGATCGGTTCGTCGGCCGGCTTCAGCTCGGTGTTGCCGTTGATGAACTCGATAACGTCGTAGCCCTGGTTCATGCAGTGCTTGATCAGCGGATAGCCCGCCAACGCACCGATCACGAAGATGCCCGGGGTGGTCGATTCGAACACCGGCGAGAGCTTTGGGAAGGCGTTGCGATCCTCGCTGGCGAATTCGATCCCGCATTCCTCGACGAACATGCGCGGCGGGGCGGAGCCGATGCGGGCGATGATCCGGTCGCAGGGGATGCGGATCTCGCCGTCGCGGGTGGTCAGGGTGATGAAGCCGGGTTCGATTTCCTTGGTTTCGCTCTCCAGCCGGATCATGAGCTTGCCGGAATCGTGATCGGCCTGAAGCGCCTTGACGTTGGCATCCTTGGCGGTGGGAAAATCGGTGCTGCGGTTGAGGATCGACACGGTGTTGCGCTGCGCCGGGTCTTCGGCGAGGCCGCGCGCATTTTCGATCCCAGCGTCACCGGTACCGACGATCACGATATGCTCGTCGACATACTCGGTCGGATCGTCGAGCTGGTACTGCACATGCGGCAGGTCCGCGCCGGGGCAGCGCATCCGGTTGGGATTACCCTGCGTGCCGATGGCGAGGACGACATTCTCGGCCATCACCTTCTCACCATTGGTCAGCTCGATCTCATAGGGCGGCTGGTGGCGCTGGATTTCCTTGGTCGTCTTGCTGCCGTCGCGCCCGCGCATCACGATGGTGTGGACGCTGCCGGGGATCGCGGGGCCGGTGCCCCTGATCGCCTTGGCTTCGGCATGGTATTTGACGTTGACCTTGTATCCGGCGGTCTGCTCGTCCCACTTGCCGAGGATCACCTCGCGCTTGCCCGCGTCGAAATCGCAGTCCGACCGCAGCACCAGATTGCTGGGCGTCGCCATGACGTGCTTGCCCTTCTGGTACTTGTAGATCGTGTCCGAGAGGTGGTCGGTCTTCTCGAGCAGCACGTGGCTCAGGCCGAGCGCAGCCGCCCGGGCAGCGGCGCTGAGGCCGGCCGGTCCCGATCCGATAATGGCTACGCGATACGTCTCCGGCATCAGTCCCCCCGAGGTGATCCCGCGACCCTATGTTCTGTTGTCGAATCATCATAGGCAATATGCGTCAAACCTCCAGAGGCAATTGCCGCAAACGCCCATGGTTGTTAGCAATCGGGAATGGAAGACCAGAAAACGGATTCGCCGCCCGCTGCCGATGCCAAGGAGAAAGGCGTTTCGCGCGGCGGTTTGGCGCTGCTCGGCGTCGGCGCTGCGCTCCTCGCGGGGGTGGTCGGCTGGAACGCGCTCAAGGACGGCGGGGAAGAGCCAGCGCCCGTCGTTGCCGCCGAGGGCGCACCTCTCACCCTCGAGCAGTTGCGCGAGCGCGCGGAGGCCGATCCGCTCAATTCGGAAGCATGGACCGAACTGGGTTTCGCTTTGTCGGACACCGGCGACTTCGCCGGTGCGGCGCGCGCCTATCGCCAGGCGATCGAGGGCGACAAGGACAATGCCGCGCTGTGGTCGGCGCTGGGCGAGATGCGCATCTATGCCGAGGAGAGCAATCCGATGCCGCCTGGCGCGCTGATGGCTTTCCAGAAGGCTTTCGAGCTCGACCCGACCGATTACCGCGCGCGCTATTTCCTCGCCGTGCAGAAAGACCTGACCGGCGATCACGAAGGGGCCATCGCCGATTGGCTCGCTCTGCTTGAGGATACCCCGGCGGGCGCGCCGTGGGACGAGAACCTCCAGCGCACGATCGAGCAAAGCGGCAAGAAGTACGGGATCGAGACCGCGAGCCGGATCGCCAAGGCCACTTCGGCAAGGCCCGAAGCGCCGCAGCTGACGGCCGGCAACGCCATTCCCGGCCCGAGCCAGCAGGACCTCGAAGGGGCGAGCGCCATCCCGCCGGGCGAACAGCGCGACATGGCGGTGGGCATGGTCGAAAGCCTCGAGGGCAAGCTGCGCGCCAATCCGAAGAACCCTGATGGCTGGGTGATGCTGATGCGCAGCCGGATGACGCTGGGCGAACCCGACAAGGCGCGCAAGGCGCTGGCCGATGCGGTGAAGGCAAATCCCGCCAATGCAGACCGTCTGAAGGACGAAGCGGCGGCACTGGGCGTGCCGGGGACCTGACGCCAGCTATCCCTTGGGCGGCGGTTCAGCCTTGGGTTCCAGCACGATCCTGATCTGCTGGAGCGAGAGGAACGCGGCCCAGAACGCCAATACGGCCAGCGCGCTCGATCCAAGGACGGTGAAGCCCGCGCCTTTCAGCCCCTGCCAGCCCATTGCGACGGGGAGCAGGGAAAAGGCCAGCACCATCGGGATCGCGCGGGCGAGGAACGCAGTCCCGGCCCGGTTGGCCGCCACCAGCAGCGATTCGAGGCTCGCCCCGACCAGTTCGATTGCGCCGGCAACCGCGAGGATCACCATGGTCCAGTAGACGACACCGAACTCCTTGCCGGCGATCGTCTCCAGCCCCCAGCGGCCGAACAGAACCGCGACGAGCACCGCGATCGCGCCGCCGATCAGCGACAGGTTCGCCATCCGGCGGGCGATTTCGACCGCATCGTCCTTGGCGTGCACCAGTTCGGGATAAATTGCCTTGGAAACGGTCTGCGCCAGTTGCACCAGCGCCTGTCCCAATTGCGACGCGACCCGGAAGCCGCCGGCAAATGCTTCCCCTCCGATTGCGCCGACCAGCAGGATCATCACCTGCTTGCCGCCGACATTGAGGCTGCCCATCGCGTTGGTCGAAAGGACGAAGCGCCACGCATCGGGATGGTGGCGGGGCAGGCGGGTCAGGCTGATCTGCGACAGGTCGACCTTGTCCTTACGCACGGCCGCCCACCACAGGGCGAGCGCCACGGCGACTTCGGCTGCCGCCCAGGCGATGATGAACCCGACCACGCTCGGCATGAAGATGACTGCGAGCACCGCCCCGATTGCGCGGACCACCGGCTGCACGGCCTCGGCGAAGGTCGCCTCGGCAAAGCGGAACCGCAGGCGCAGTAGCCCGGTGGGGGTCGACCGCATGGCGACCAGCGAGACGATGCAGAACCAGAAGGCGACCCACAGCAATTCATGCGGGAGCGGGAGCCAGAATTGCGCGCTATAGACCAGCCCGCCCGCGAGCAGCGCGCCGAGCACGGTCGACAAAGCGTCGAGCGCGATGGCGAAACCCGTCGCCTCGCCCGGACCCTCGCCATTCGCGCCCCAGCGGACCACGAACTGCCAGGTCTGGAAGTTCGCCAGCCCGGTCACCGTCTGGCCGAGCGCGACGATAAGCGCAAAATAGCCGAAACTCTCGATCCCGAGCGTGCGCGTGGCGAGCGCGAGATAGACCAGGCTGAGCAGAGCGTTGACCGCGCGGCCGCTCAGTAACCAGCCGATATTCTGCAACAGGCGCTTCATCGCACGCGCGCGCGGGGCAAGCCCGTCACGCCCTCCCGGAGGTTCGTTGCCACGGCAGGCTGGTGCGGACTTCAGCGTTGCGTTGGAAGATGATCGCCACGTTGCGCTTCCTAGAGCAGCTTGCGCCGGGTGCAAGCCTTGTCATGGGGATGTGCCGTAGGCAGGCTATTGGCGATGCGGACCAAATCCCGTCGCAATCGCTTTGGCTGCGCAGCGTAAGGCACGAGAGAACACCAGGCATTCTGGCCGAAATTGCCCACGGTGCGTCGCGCACGGGCAAGTAATCCCACCAATCGGCTTGGTGATGTGAGCGTCAACTACTAGAAGCGACAATGCACTGCGGCTGCTTCCAGCCCTTCGGGTCCACCAAGCAAAATGGCGGTTCGGTCGCAGTGCAACCTCCCTTGCGTTTCACAGCATTCTGATGATGGCCGAGAAGTCTAGCCCGCCGTTGCCTGCGCCGTTGAAGTCTTCGTAGAGCGAAGTGGCGCGCTGGCCCATGGGGACGGCGGCGTCGGAGCTTTCCGCCGCTTCCATCGCCAGCCGCAGGTCCTTCAGCATCAGCGCGGTCGCAAATCCGCCCTGGTAACCGTTGTCCGCCGGTGTGGCCGGGCCGACGCCGGGGACGGGGCAATAGCTGGTCATCGACCAGTTCTGGCCCGAACTGACCGAGGATATGTCGAAAAAGGTCTGCGGATCGAGCCCCAGCTTCTGCGCCATGGCAAAGGCCTCGCAGGTGCCGATCATGTGGATGCCGAGCAGCATGTTGTTGCAGATTTTGGCCGCCTGCCCGTTGCCCGCATCGCCGGCGTGGATCACCGCCTTGCCCATCGGGTTGAGCACATCCTTCGCGCGGGCGAAGGCGGTGTCGGTCCCGCCGACCATGAAGGTCAGCGTACCGCCATTGGCCGCCGCGATCCCGCCGCTGACCGGCGCATCGACCATGTCGTAGCCTGCGCTTTCCGCCGCCGCGATCACCTCGCGCGCGGTGTCGACATCGATGGTCGAGCAGTCGAGCAGCACCGCGCCGGCGGGCGCATGACCGATCACGCTTTCGGCATAAACCGACTTCACGATTGCGCCGTTGGGCAGCATCGTCACCACCGCCTCGACGCCTTCGACCGACGCGCGCGCATCGGTGAAGGTCGCGCAGCCATGTTCCGCTGCCGCAGCGAGCGCCGCATCGGAGAGGTCGAAGGCGTTGACCGAATGCCCCGCCTTGACGAGGTTCGCGGCCATCCCGCCGCCCATATTGCCGAGGCCGATAAAGGCGATTTTCATGTCATTCTCCGTCATCCCAGCGAAAGCTGGGATCGCTTTCTGCCGGCGTTTCGTTTGTGGCACGCGATCCCAGCTTTCGCTGGGATGACGGCGTCACCGCCCCTTCCACACGCCCTCGCGCTTTTCGATGAACGCGGCCATTCCCTCGGCCTTGTCTTCGCTCGCGGTGAGGATCTGGAACAGGCGGCGTTCCTGCACGATGCCCTGTTCGAGCGTCATTTCGTAGGCCGAATTGACCATTTCCTTGTTCGCGATCGCGGCCATCGGCGGCATCGATGCGATCAGGGCGGCGGTCTTCTTCGCTTCGGCCATCAGCTCGCCATGCGGCACCACGCGGGCGACGAGGTTGCTGCGTTCGGCCTCTTCCGCGCCCATCATCCGTCCGGTGAGGCACATTTCCATTGCCTTCGACTTGCCGACCGCGCGGGTCAGCCGCTGGCTGCCGCCCATCCCGGGGGCAACGCCGAGCTTGATCTCCGGCTGGCCGAACTTCGCATTCTCGCTGGCGATGATGAAATCGGCCATCATCGCAAGCTCGCAGCCGCCGCCCAGCGCGAAGCCGTTGACCGCCGCGATCCACGGCTTGCGCGTCGTCTTGACCAGGTGGCTGGTCCATTTGGCGAAGAAATCGTCGAGATAGAAATCGGCCGAGGCCTTGTCCGACATTTCCTTGATGTCCGCACCTGCGGCGAAGGCCTTGTCGCCGCTGCCGGTCAGCACCGCGCAGCGCTGGCTGTCGTCGGCCTGGTAGGCGGCGAAGGCGTCGATCAGCTCCTCCAGCACCACGCTGGAAAGCGCGTTCAAGGCCTGCGGGCGGTTGAGGGTGATGATCGTTACCGCGCCGTGGGTTTCGGTCAGGATGGTTTCGTAGGTCATAGGTTCTCCTCAATCCTCCCCATCGACTTGCGATGGGGAGGTGGCAGTCGCTGCAAGCGGCTGACGGAGGGGCGGACGCGGCACGAGACCCCTCCACCGTGCTGCGCACGGTCCCCCTCCCCATCGCGAGTCGATGGGGAGGATCACAGCGGCACCCACTCCTCGCCTTCCGGCAGCGGCGCGAAGATGCTGTCGAGCAATTCCTCGGTCACCCCCTCGGGCGTCGCCGGGTCCCACTTGGGGTCGTTGGTCTTGTCGGTGATAACAGCGCGCACACCTTCGGCGAAATCGGGGAGGGTCAGTACGCGACTGGCGATCCGGTATTCCATCCGCATGTTGTCCGCGAAGTCAGCAAACGTCAGGCTCTCGGCAAGCTGGCGCAGGGCGACCTTGCAGGTCTGCGGGCTCTTGGTGCCGAGCGTGTCCCGTTCCCTTGCCGCCCAGTCACTGTCATCAGACTCGAGCGAAGCGAGGATATCCTCGTAGCGATCCGACGCGAAATGGCGCCGGATGCGGTCGGCATTCTCTTCGATCCGCGCCTTGGGTGGTGAGCCCGGCATTTCGGACAGCACGCCTGCGATGCGGCCCGGCTTGTCGATAATCCGCGCCTTGGCCTCGGCGACCATGTCTGCGGGCAGGTAGTGCGTTGCAATCCCTGTCCACAGGCATTCCGCCCCGTCGAGCCGCGCGCCGGTGAGCGCAAGGAACTGCCCCAGCCGCCCGCCAAGCCGAGAGAGGTGCCAGCCGCCACCAACGTCAGGGAACAGACCGATGCCCGTTTCCGGCATGGCGAAGCGCGTGTTCTCGGTCGCGACCCGGAATTTGCACGGCAGCGCAATGCCGACCCCGCCGCCCATGGTGATCCCGTCCATGAAGGCCGCGATCGGCTTGGCGTAGGTCATCATCTGGTGGTTGAGCTGGTATTCGTCGTGGAAGAACTTGCGGCCCGATGCACCGCCATCGTTGAGCGCCGAATTGCGCAGGAAGGCGATATCTCCGCCGGCGCAGAAGCCGCGCCCTTCGGCATGGTCGAGAATGACCGCCTCGACGCCGTCGTCGTCCGCCCATTCTCGCAAAGCCGCGCTCATTGCGTGGCACATCTCCAGCGTCAGCGCATGCAGCGCCTTGGGCCGGTTGAGCGAAATATGCCCGACCGCACCGTGGCGGTGGATGAGGATGTCGTCGGTCATACAACTGCTCCTTCGAGACGCTCGGACATGCGTCCTCGCTCCTCAGGATGAGCGGTTCCAGGGAAATCCCGCTCATCCTGAGGAGGCCGAAGCCGCAGGCAGAGGCCGTCCCGAAGGACCCGTGTCCAAGTGTCTCGGAGGATCATTGCCTGAGCAGGTCCCTTCCCACGATCATCCGCATGACCTGGTTGGTCCCTTCGAGGATCGAATGCACCCGCAAGTCGCGCCAGAAGCGTTCGATCGGGTATTCCTTGAGATAGCCGTAGCCGCCGAACAGTTGCAGCGCATTGTTGACCACGTTCGATCCGCTGTCGGTCGCCAGCCGCTTGGCCATGGCAGAGAAGCGGCTCTTGTCGGGGGCGTTGTCGGTCACCTTGGCGGCAGCGAGATAGAGCAGCGCGCGCGCCGCCTCCAGCTCGGTCGCCATGTCGGCCAGCATGAACTGGGTGTTCTGGAAATCGGCGATCGGCGTATCGAACTGCTTGCGATCCTTGGTGTAGGCGATCGCCTCGTCGAGGCAGCGTTGCGCCCCGCCGAGCGAGCATGCGCCGATATTGAGCCGCCCGCCGTCGAGCCCCATCATCGCAAATCGGAAGCCTTCGCCTTCGTCGCCCACCCGGTTCTCCACCGGCACACGCGCGTCCTCGAAGATCACCTGCGCGGTGGGGGAGGCGTTCCAGCCGAGCTTTTTCTCCGGCTTGCCAAAGCTGACGCCCGGCGTGTCCTTGTCCACCACCAGGCAGGTGATGCCTTTGGTCTTGTGATCGGAGGTGCGGACCATGGTCACATAGACGTCGTTGAACCCGCCGCCCGAAATGAACTGCTTGGTGCCGTTGAGGACGTAGTGATCGCCGTCCAGCTTGGCGGTGGTCTTGAGCCCCGCCGCATCCGAGCCGGAACCAGGTTCGGTCAGCGCGTAGCTGGCGATCTTTTCCATCGTCACCAGGCTGGGCAGGTATTTGTCCTTCACCGTTTGCCCGCCAAATGTGTCGATCATCCACGCCGCCATATTGTGGATCGAGACATAGGCGGATGTGGCGGGGCAGCCATAGGCCATCGCCTCCATGATCAGCGCCGCCTCGAGCCGCCCGAGCGCGATCCCGCCGCTGGCTTCGGACACATAGATCGCGCCGAAGCCCAGCTCGCCGGTCTTCTGGATCACGTCGCGCGGGAAGTGGTGCTGTTCGTCCCACTCGGCAGCGAAGGGGGTGATGTTGTCTGCAGTAAACCGCTGCGCCATTTCCTGGATCGCAAGCTGGTCATCGGTCAGCTGGAATTGTCCTGTCATGGCCGGGCCTTTAGCCGCCGCCGCAGGAATTTGCCACCCACCAGAGTGGCGGAAATCAGGCCGGGCAACGCTTGTATGCGGTCGTGCGTTGTTCGCCCGCGTCGTGATTGGTGACCGTCAGGGTCAGGGCGACCGGATCGACCGAGAAGGTCAGCTCGTCGCGCGTCGGGGTGTCGGCGTAGGTCGTGTCGAACTGCGCACGGATCAACCCGTCTTCGCGCTGACTGACGTCCAGCATCGTGCCGCCGGTTTCGAAGATCGAGAAGCGCTTTTCGCGTACCTCCATGACCTTGCCGATATTCCCGCCCGCCGTGCCGTCGCATTGTGCAGCAGTGGGTGCAGGGCCATCGGTTTCGCGCCACTTTCCGCGCATCGCATTGGGAAAGGTCGCGACCGACAAGGCAGCGCTGCCTGCTTCCTTATCGGCTGCTTCCGGCTTGGCTGTATCGGCAACCGCCTCGCTCGGGGCAGCGGGCGAGGGAACCGGGCCTGCTTCGGGGCTTTCATCCCGATCCTGATCGCAGCCGGCGATCATCAGAAGTGGCGCCAGGAGCACGGCACGGATCGGCGGCATGAGGCGATCTCCATTAGGAATGGTCATATCTTCAACAAGTGCGTGCCGCACTCGTTCCGGCCTAGCCGCCAATCACCGCTTCGGCCTCGATCTCGACTTTCCATTCCGGGCGGCAAAGCCATGCGACGCCCAGCATCGTCGCGGCAGGCGCGGCCTCGCCGAAGAACCGGGCATGGACCGCGCCGACCGCGTCCTGGTCCGCCGGATCGGTCAGCAGCATCCGGGTGCGCACCACATCCGCCGTGCTGCCGCCCAGCTGCTCGATAGCACGGACGATGAGCGTGCAGCATCTGTCGGCCTGCTCGGCGGCTCCGCCCGGAGTGGTTGCCCCGTCATCCTCGATCGGTCCGGTCCCCGCGACGATGATGCGGTCCCCCACACGGACCGCCCGGCTGAAGCCGAATTGCGCCTCGTAAGGCGAGCCGGAGCTGGCGCGGTCTCGGCTCATCCGCAGGTGATCGCGGTGATCGTCAGGCTCTCGTCGTAGCGCACGTTCACGCGGTCGGTGCGATAGTCCATCGTCCAGGCCGAATCCGGCGCACCCCAGCGCAGGCGCCTCGCGCCGCTCTCGGTCAGGATCGCTTCGCCCATCGTGGTGGTCGCCGCGTGCCCCACGTGATTCTGCACGGCGGCGGCGTTGCATTCACCGCCTGTGGGGCGCTCGGTGATGCTGTCGGGCGGACTGGCCGTCACGCAGGCGGAAAGCGAGAGAAGGGCGAGGGATGGCAGAAACAAACGCATGGAACGCTCCTCAACTGCACTTGGTGTAGGTCAGCGGCTCGGCCAGTGCGTCTTCGCCGAATTCGCTGCGTTCGAGAGTTGTGCCGTCGTCGCCGATTTCCCATTCGATGTCGCGCGTCCATTCCATCCCCTCACCGGTGAAGGCGAAGTTGGCGCGGAACGAATCCTCGTCTTGCGATGTGACCTCGTCGAGTTTGCCGACCGATTCGAAAAAACGGATTTCACTTTCGCTGACTTCGATCAGGCCCTTGGCATCGCCCCGCGTCGAAGTGCAGTCTGCCGCGACCAGACCCCACTTGCCCTGTATCGACGGCGGGATCATGCCGTCGGGCGCAGTCACGGCCGGAGTTGGCGTGGCCGACTCGGTCACTTCTGCGAGCGGCGGGGGCTCGCTGTCCGTGTCGCGCGAACGGTCGACCGGTTCGGCGCAAGCCGCAAGAAGCACGAGGGGCGAGGCAATAAGGGCAATTCGCATGGAAACCTCCAGGGCGGCAATTCAGACTGAACGCGCGGGACGCAGCTTCTTTCCCCCGATCGGCCTCCCGATCAGCCCCCCGATCAACCCATCGTGGGGATGATGAAGGCGTTGCTACCATCGACGCCGCCGTCCGGCCAGCGCTGGGTGACCTTCTTGGTCTTGGTCCAGAAGCGCAGGCCCTCCATCCCGTATTGGTCGATATCGCCGAAGCCCGAACGCTTCCACCCGCCGAAGCTGTGGTATGCAACCGGCACCGGGATCGGCACGTTGATCCCGACCATGCCGACATTGACGCGGGATGCGAACTCGCGCGCGGCATGGCCGTTGCGAGTGAAGATCGCGACGCCGTTGCCGTACTGGTGCTCGCTCGGCAGGCGCAGCGCGTCTTCAAAGTCCTTTGCGCGCACGATCTGGAGCACCGGGCCGAAGATTTCTTCCCGGTAGCTTTCCATCTCGGTGGTAACCCGGTCGAGAAGGGTCGGCCCGACGAAGAAGCCCTTCTCGAAACCCTGCAGCGTGAAGCCGCGCCCGTCGATCACGACCTCCGCACCTTCGCGTTCGGCGGTGTCGATCCAGCCTTCGACGCGGGCCTTGTGCTCCGGCGTCACGACGGGGCCATAGTGCGCGTCCTTGTCGGTCGAGATGCCGACACGCAGAGCCTGGATCGCGGGGATCAGCTTGGCGCGCAAGGCATCGGCAGTGTCCTCTCCCACGGGGACGACTACGGGAAGCGCCATGCAGCGCTCGCCGGCCGAACCAAACGCTGCACCGGCGAGATCGTTCACCACCTGGTCGAGGTCGGCATCGGGCATCACGATCCCATGGTTCTTCGCCCCGCCAAAGGCCTGCACCCGCTTCGCATTCGCGGTGCCGCGGCTGTAGATATACTGCGCAATGTCCGAGCTGCCAACGAAGCTGATCGCCGGAATGTCGGGATGGTCGAGGATCGCGTCGACCATTTCCTTGTCGCCGTGGACGACCTGCAGCAGGCCTTCGGGCGCGCCCGCCTCGAGGAACAGTTCGGCCAACCGCACCGGCACGCTCGGATCGCGCTCGGAAGGCTTGAGGATGAAGGCGTTGCCCGCCGCGATCGCCATGCCGAACATCCACATCGGGATCATCGCCGGGAAGTTGAACGGGGTGATGCCTACCCCGATGCCAAGCGGCTGGCGCATCGAGTAGACGTCGATGCCGGGGCCTGCCCCTTGCGTGAACTCACCTTTCAGCGCCTGCGGAATACCGCAGGCATATTCGATCACCTCCAGCCCGCGCTGGATATCGCCATGCGCGTCGTCGACCACCTTGCCGTGCTCGCTGGCGAGCAGTTCGGCCAGTTCCTGCTTGTGCGCTTCGACCAGCCGCTTGAATTCGAACATCACCCGGGCGCGCTTCTGCGGGTTAGTCGCCGCCCATTCGGGCTGGACTGACTTTGCCGCATCGACTGCGCGCTGGAGCGTCGAGGCATCGCCCAGCACGACCTCGGCCTGGATTTCACCGGTCGAGGGATTCCAGATCGAATGCTTGCGACCGGAACCGCTCCCGGCTCCCCCGACGATGAAATGATCGACCTGGCGCATGGCGCATCTCCTGCAAAGTCTGTTGTTCTAATATTGCGCGCTCCCTAGCGCCTTCGCCCAAGCAAGGCGAATCCCTTTGTCGGGTATCGCGGGCTACGGCAGGGGCACGCCATGCGAACGCAGCGCTCGCTCGACCCGTTCCGCGGCTTCGCCGTAACGCTGCCACTGGCCGACCGATTTGCTGTGGATCGGTGCGCGGACCTGTACCGAACTTGCGGTGGCCACCGGGGCGGTGTTGCGATGGAACCGGAGGCATGCCTCATCCCACTCCAGCCCGAGGAAATCGACCAGCCTCCGGCTCTGGGCTTCCTGCTCCGCAACGAGCTGTTCGTAGCGCACTTCGGTGTAGCGATCAGGCGGCAAGGCCCTGAGCCAATGGTCGGCGAGATCGACGAAACCGGCGACGAAATGCGCGGTATCTTCGAGATCGTAGGCATAGTCGTAATAGCCGAAATCGGTCGCGAACAGCTGGCGGAAATTGGCGAACACCGTATCGCGCGGATCGCGGCGGACCATCACGATGCGCGCCAAAGGCAGGCTCTCGAGGATATGCGCGGCGAAGAACAGGTTGAACGGCATCTTGTCGATCAGCCGCGCGTGTCCTCCGGCTAGAGGTGATGTGCGCGCGAAGTATGCTTTGCCCGTTGCAGCGGGATCGTAGCGCGCCTTGAGCAATTCGGGCGACAGCGTGTGCGGCCCGCCGACCTCGCTGCTCCGCTTCACCAGCAGGGCGAAGTCGGGCAATTCACCGGCGGTTGCGACTTCGGGGTGGCTGGAAAGGATGCGCTCGACCAGCGTCGTCCCGCTGCGTGGCATGCCGAGAACGAACACGGGGGCGGGCGCGGCTGCGGAACTGCCGTTGGCACAGGCGATCTTCGCTACATCGCGCGTCTTGGCGGCTGCGAACAGTCGGTCCGCCCAATCCCGGTCGTAGGCGACCTGCGCGGCTTTGGCCCGCTTGGCTTTGAACAGCCAGTCGAGCGATCCGGCATGGTCCCCGCGCGCTTCGCAAATGCGGGCCGCCGCATGGCCGAGCTGCAACGCGCTGTCGATTTCTTGCCGATGAAACTCGAAAAGATCGTCGAGCGCGGACAGGTCGTGCTCGTTCGCGTTCTGCAGTTGCACCAGGGCCAGCCGTGCTCGGTGAAACGCCGGATCGGTGTCCAGCACGCTCGCATAGCTGCGCTTCGCCTCGTCCAGTCGGCCGGTGAATTGCAGCGAGGTGGCAAGGTTGTAGCCGAATTGCGCGACATCGGGCCGTTCGCAAACCGCGCGCTCGAAATAGGGCAGGGCTTCCTCGTGCAGGCCAGTCCGGGCGAGGATCACCCCGATCGTATCGGCTTCGAGCGCATCCTTGCACGTGTCGAGCGAGGTATCGGCGGCGAGGTCGCGCGCTTCGTCCTGCCGACCGGCGGCAAGCAGAGCCCGACCGCGTCCTCCGCGGACCAAGGCCGAGACTGCTCCCATATCGAGTGCCTTCCCGGAAAGTTCGAGCGATTTCATGATATTGCCGCCCTCGAGCGCGACGAGCGACATGATCCCCCAAGCCTCGCCATTGCCGCGATCGCGCGACAAAGTCTCAAGCGCCAGCTGATAGGCCCTCTCCAGCGCTCCGGCGCGCAGTTGCCTTTTTGCCTCAATCACCGCCATTTGTTCATCCGGGGCATCATTTCGCAGTTGCAGCATCGAGCAAAATTCGACAGATTCAGTCGATTAGGGAAATGGGTGGGAAATAATATAATGAAATTTGCAAAGATGCCTTTTCGCGCGCTCCTTTTCGTTGCGACGAGCACTATCCCGCTCGCGGTTAGCGCTCAACCGATCGAGGGGGAAGGTGCATCCGAAGCCGACGACGACGATATCGTCGTCACCGCCACGCGGCGCGAAGGTACGGTGCAGGACGTGCCGATCAATATCTCGGCGGTCGGCGGCGACCAGCTCGAAGCGCAGGGCCTCGACAATCTGCGCGAAGTCGCGGCGACGGTTCCGGGCGTCTACATCCTCGACCAGGGCAACCGGGCCGGCACGCCGATCGTGTTTCGCGGCCTTAACGCCACCGGCCTCGGCTCGTTCGACGGCAACAACGACGGCGGCGGCGCGGTGGCGACCTATGTCGGCGACATCCCGCTCTACGTCGACCTGCGGCTCAATGATATGGAGCGGGTCGAATTCCTGCTGGGACCGCAAGGCACGCTCTACGGTGCCGGCACGCTGGGCGGTGCGATCCGCTACATCCCGGTCAAACCCAAGCTGGGCGAGATCGGCGGCGAGGTGCGCGGCGACCTCTACACCTACCAGAGCGGCAGCGGCGTCAGTTCCGACACGGGGATGACGATCAACATCCCGCTGGGTGATGTCTTCGCCTTCCGCGGCTCGATCGACTACATCAACGATCGCGGCTTTATCGACTACCCCTATGCCGTCACCCGCCTGCCGTCGATCGGCACGGTCGGGCTGGTCAATCCGGACGATATCGGCAATGCGGCCAATTTCACCCCGCTGAAGGACCTGAACACCGACGATACGCTCTCTGCGCGCGCCGCGCTGCGGTTCGCCCCGTCGGACATTTTCGACGCTACGCTGACCTATTACTATCAGGACGCGCGCACCGACGGCCGCCAGTTCTCGCAGTTCCGCCTGACCAATTTCCCGGTCGACATCGGCAAATACGAAAACGTGCTGCGCGTGCCCGAACCCAACCGGCGCAAGACGCAGCTAGTCGCGCTCGAGGCCGAACTCGATCTCGGTTTCGCCAGCCTCGTTTCCGCGACCGGCTATTCGGACCACCGCGAGCTGGGCAACCGCGACCAGACCGACCTGCTGATCACGCTCGAATACAGCTACGAGCAGTTCCCCAACTTCACCGCCTTCACCGAAGAGCGCGACAAGACGACGATCTTCACTCAGGAAGTGCGGCTGGTTTCGAACCTCGACGGTCCGTTCAGCTTCATCGTCGGCGGCTTCTACAACAAGGAGAAGGTCCGCTCGGTGAGCACCGAGTTCACGCCGTTCTACGATGCCTTCAATGGCGGCAGCCGCCCCGATGCGATCGAGTATATCGCCCCGTTCAATTCCGACCTGCGCGAAGCGGCTGTGTTCGGCGAGCTGAGCTACCAGTTGACCGACGCATGGCAATTCACCGTGGGCGGGCGCTACTACGACTATGACCTCGAAACCGAAAGCGCAGTCGACTTGCCGCTGCTCGAGACGGTTTTCAACGGTCGCACGCCCGATGACCTGATCGTGCTCGATTTCACCCCGGCGAACCAGAAGGACGACGGATTCCTGTTCAAGTTCAACACCTCCTATGAGGTGAATGCCGACGCGCTGCTCTATGCTACCGTCAGCCAGGGTTTCCGGATCGGCAATTCCAATGGCCTCGACCCATGTGTTCCGGGCAATACCCAGCAGAACATCTGCGGCCAGCCGAACGAGCTCGAATACACCGCCGACAAGACCACCAATTACGAGCTCGGTTTCAAGACCCAGTGGATGGACCGCCGCCTGACGCTCAACGGGGCGGTCTATTACATCGACTGGAGCGGGCCGCAGGTCGCTTCGGCCACGCTGGTCGGATCGTCGCCGATCACCATCAACGGGGCCGGCGCGGTGTCCAAGGGTTTCGAAATCTATGGCGCGTTGCAGGCGACCGACCAGCTGAGCTTCCGCGGGGCCTACAGCTACACCGATGCGAAACTGAGCGCCGATTCGCCCAACCTGCTGACCGCCGACAATCCCGATCCGACCGCCAGCCCGTTCGACACCATCTTCATCGACGGGCTCGACGGCGATCGACTGCCGGGTTCGCCCAAGCACCAGGGCAGCTTCTTTGCCGATTACGAGCTGCCGGTGTCCGACAAATGGGACCTGACCTTCAGTTATGGTGTGACCGCGCACAGCAATGTGCTCACCCGCACCGGCAGCCGCGCGCAAGGCATCGTTCTCCCCGGTTTCGACACGCATAACTTCTCGCTCAACCTGAGCGACGGGAGCCTGTCGATCACCGCCTATGTGAACAACATCTTCAATACCTTCGGCGAAACCGGCGTACGCGGAACCCCGGCGGTCGACCAGTCGGTGACCGACACCAATGGCGATCCGGTTTATGTGCGCAACTTCGGCACCTTCGTCGCCCCGCCGCGCCAGATCGGGGTAAGGGTGCGCAAGGACTTCTGACCGCCGGACTGTCGACCTGGAAAAGGGCGCGGCGGAGCGATCCGCCGCGCCCTTTTCATTTGCAGCGCCGGTTGTATGGCCTGCGCAAGGATTGAGAGGATCGTTGCACCATGGCCGCAGGCACCGGATTGAAAATGCGCTCCTGGCTGTTCGCTCCCGGCGACAGCGAGCGGAAGATGGCGAAGGCGGTCGAGAGCGACGCTGATATCGTGCTGTTCGACCTTGAGGATTCGGTCACCCCCGACAACAAGCCCGCCGCGCGCGAAGCGGTGCGTGCGATGCTCGATGCGAACGCCGACAGGCGAACGCGGCTGTGGGTGCGGATCAATCCGCTCGACGGGCCCTACACCGCCGACGATCTGGCCGCGATCATGCCCGCCAGACCCGGCGGGATCATGTTCCCCAAATCGAATGGGCGGCACGATGTCGAGGCGCTCGACCGCATGCTGACGGAGCAGGAGCGGACTTGCGGGATCGAGGAAGGCAGCACTCCGGTAATCGCGCTGGTGACCGAGACGGCCGCCGCCATGTTCACCACCGGGGACTATGCCGGCGCGCCGCGACTGGTTGCGATGACCTGGGGCGCGGAGGATCTGGCCGACGCGGTCGGCGCGCTGTCCAACCGCGGGCCGGACGGGGAGTTGTCCTTCACCTACCAGCTGGCGCGCAGCCTGTGCCTGCTCGGTGCCTCGGCGGCGCAGGTGGTGCCGATCGAGACGATCGATGCCGATTTCCGCGATCTCGATGCGCTGGCGGCGCGCGCGAAGCAGGTCCGGCGCGAGGGCTATCGCGGCATGCTGGCGATCCATCCGGCGCAGGTGCCGGTGATCAATGCGGCTTTTACCCCGAGCGAGGAAGAAATCACCGAGGCGCGCGCCATCGTGCAGCTTTTCGCCGACAACCCCGGCGCGGGGACGATCGGCTGGAACGGCCGGATGCTGGACCGGCCGCATTTGTCGCAGGCGCGACAGCTGCTCGCGCAGTTGGGTGACTGATCAGGCGGAGAGCGCGGCCACTTCGGCCAGCACCCGCCCGGCCCATTCAGGGCGGCAGATCAAAAGGTCGGGCATCCAGCTGTCGGCTTCGTTGTAGACCAGCGGACTGCCGTCGACGCGCGAGGCGTGGAGCCCATGCGCCAGCGCCACCGCGACCGGGGCGCAATTGTCCCACTGGTGCTGGCCGCCGGTGTGGAGGTAGATTTCCGCTTCGCCGCGCACCACCGCCATCGCCTTGGCACCGGCGCTGCCCATCGCCACCAGCTCGCCGCCGATCCGCTCCGCGACCTCGACCGCTTCCTTCGCCGGGCGCGTGCGGCTGACCACCAGCCGCGGTCGCTCTTCGGCTGCGGCCAGCGGCTTCGGCCGATCCGACCGCAGCACCAGGTCGATGCCCGGCAGGCCGACCGCGCCGAGAGCCGGTTCCCCGCCCACGGCCAGCGCTACGTGAATCGCCCAGTCCGACCGCGCCTCGCTGTATTCGCGCGTGCCGTCGATGGGATCGATGATCCACACCCGCTCCTTGCCGAGCCGCTCTTCGGTGTCCTTGCTCTCTTCGGACAGCAAGCCATCGTCGGGCCGCGCCTGGCGGATCGCGTGGACGAGGAACTGGTTGACCGCCTTGTCCGCCGCATCGCCCATCGGCTTGCCGCTGAGCAGGCCGGAGCGCTGGATTTCGAGTGCGATCCGCCCGGCGGTGGCGGCGAGCGCCGCAGCGAGTTCGGTATCGGTCATATCCGCTGGCCGATCGCCTTGATGATGTAGTCGGCGGCTTCGGCGGGCGTCATCGCCACGGTGTTGACCACGATGTCGGGCCGCTCGGGCGCTTCATAGGGGCTGTCGATCCCTGTGAAGTTCTTGAGCTTGCCCTCGCGCGCCTTCTTGTAGAGGCCCTTGACGTCGCGCCCCTCGGCGACCTCGAGCGGCGTATCGACGAAGATCTCGACGAGTTCGCCGTCGGGCAGCATGTCACGCACCATCTGCCGCTCGGCGCGGAACGGGCTGATGAAGGCGGTCAGCACGATCAGCCCGGCATCGGCCATCAGTTTCGCCACCTCGCCGATGCGGCGGATGTTCTCCACCCGGTCGGCGTCGGTGAATCCCAGATCCTTGTTCAGCCCGTGGCGGATATTGTCGCCGTCGAGCAGGAAGGTGTGGCGGTTCATACGCTTCAGGCCAATCTCGACCTCGTTGGCGATGGTCGATTTGCCCGATCCCGAGAGTCCGGTGAACCACAGCACCAGCGGCTTCTGGTTCTTGAGCGCAGCATGGTCCTCGCGGGTGACCGAGGTCGCCTGCCAGTGGACATTCTGCGCCCGGCGCAGACTGAAATGGAGCATGCCGGCACCCACCGTGCGGTTGGTCACCTTGTCGATCAGGATGAACCCGCCCAGTGCGCGGTTGTCGGCATAGGATTCGAACACCAGTGGCCGGTCGGTGGTTACCTCGGCCACGCCGATCGCATTGAGTTCCAGCGTCTTGGCCGCCAGATGCTCCATGGTGTTTACGTTGATTTCGTATTTCGGCTCGGCGATCGAGGCGGAGACCGTCTGGGTCGCCAGCTTCAGCCAATAGCCGCGTCCAGGCAGCAGAGCCTCGTCGTCAAGCCAGACGATGGTCGCCTCGAACTGGTCGGCCACTTCGGGCGGATCGTCGGCAGCGGCCAGCACGTTGCCGCGGCTGCAATCGACCTCGTCTTCGAGGCAAATGGTGACCGACTGGCCCGCCTGCGCCTCCGCCATGTCGCCATCGAACGACGCGATCGACTTGACGGTGGAGGTCTTGCCCGACGGCAGCACCCGCACCGCGTCGCCTGGCCGGACCGAGCCGGTGGCGATCAGCCCGGAAAACCCGCGAAAGTCGAGATTGGGGCGGTTGACCCACTGCACCGGCATGCGGAACGGCTTCTCGCCATCGACCGAAGCGCGGACCTCCACGCTTTCGAGGTGTTCGATCAGCGACGGCCCGTCATACCATGGCGTATGCGGCGAGGACGCGGTGATGTTGTCACCCTTGAAGCCGGAAATCGGCAGGGCCACGAAACCCTCGATCCCAATGCTTTCGGCAAAGGCGGCATAATCGGCGACGATCGCGTCGAAGGTCGCCCGGTCGTACTCTACCAGGTCCATCTTGTTGACCGCCAGCACGATGTTGCGGATGCCGAGCTGGTGGCACAGGAAACTGTGCCGCCGGGTCTGCACCAGCACGCCCTTGCGCGCATCGATCAGGATCACCGCGAGGTCGGCTGTGGAAGCGCCGGTCACCATATTGCGCGTATACTGCTCGTGCCCCGGGCAATCTGCGACGATGAACTTGCGCTTCTCGGTGGCGAAAAAGCGGTAGGCGACGTCGATCGTGATGCCCTGTTCGCGCTCCGCCGCGAGTCCGTCGACCAACAGCGCGAAGTCGATCTCGCCTCCTTGCGTCCCGACCCGCTTGCTGTCGCTTTCGAGCGCGGCGAGCTGGTCTTCAAATATCATCTTGCTGTCGTACAGCAGCCGCCCGATCAGCGTGGACTTGCCGTCGTCGACGCTCCCGCAGGTGATGAAGCGCAGCATGGTCTTGTGCTGGTGCCGCTCGAGATAGGCGTCGATGTCCTCGGCAATCAGCGCTTCGGTTTCGTAAGCATGAGAGGTCATCAGAAATATCCCTCCTGCTTCTTTTTCTCCATCGACGCGTCGCCGCCGTCCTTGTCGATCACCCGGCCCTGCCGTTCGCTGGTGGTGGTCAGCAGCATTTCCTGGATGATCTCGGGCAGGGTGGCGGCCGAACTTTCGACCGCGCCGGTCAGCGGGAAGCACCCCAGCGTGCGGAAGCGGATCGAGCGTTCGGTGATCTCGGGCCGCTCGCCCATCACCTGTTCCAACCGCTCGACATCGTCGGCCATGAACAATCCGCCCTGGTACTCGAAAGTCGGCCGGACGGCCGAAAAATAGAGCGGCACGATCTCGATGTTCTCGAGATGGATGTACTGCCAGATGTCGAGCTCGGTCCAGTTCGAGATGGGGAACACGCGGATGCTCTCGCCCTTCTTCTTGCGGGCGTTGTAGAGGTTCCACAGCTCGGGCCGCTGGTTCTTCGGATCCCACCCGTGGCTCGCGGTGCGGAAGCTGAAGATGCGCTCCTTGGCGCGGCTCTTCTCCTCGTCGCGCCGCGCGCCGCCGAAGGCCGCGTCGAAGCCGTAATGATCGAGCGCCTGCTTGAGCCCCTCGGTCTTCCACATGTCGGTGTGCAAGGGGCCGTGGTCGAACGGGTTGATCCCTCGGCTTTTCGCCTCGGGGTTGTGGTGGACCAGCAGCTCCATCCCGGCGTCACGCGCGCTCTTCTCGCGCAACGCGTACATGTCCTTGAACTTCCACGTCGTGTCCACGTGCAGCAGCGCGAACGGCGGCGGCGAGGGGTAAAACGCCTTCTTCGCCAGATGCAGCATCACTGCGCTGTCCTTGCCGATCGAATAGAGCATCACCGGATGCTCGGCCTCGGCCACCACCTCGCGCATGATGTGGATGCTCTCGGCCTCGAGCCGCTGGAGATGGGTCAGGGGGGTGGTCATTCGTCGCCCGGTTGGTTGTAACGGCATTGTGGCAGCGCGCTCCGCTGCAACGTCTTGCCCGCGATGTCCAGCCCCTTGGCAGGACATGGCGCAATTGAAAAACAAGCGTCTCTTTCAGGCGCGGCACGCCGGCTATCGGCAAAAACGATATTGACGCGCCGCACCGGCTGGTGTCTGAGCGCTGTCGCCTGCGCGCGGGTGTAGCTCAATGGTAGAGCAGCAGCTTCCCAAGCTGACGACGAGGGTTCGATTCCCTTCACCCGCTCCAGCTGTGCCAGGCTAGGCCAGCACCCCAACCTTTCGCAGATGATATTCCGCATTGCCGAGCAGTGCGTCGTTGGCGAGGATGCGCTTGTGCAGGTGGCTGACGCTCAACTCGTCGGTCATGCCCACTCCGCCATGGGTCTGGATCGCGGCTTCGCCCAATGCGCGGCCCAGCTTGCCGGTCTGACCTTTCAAGATCGCGATATCCTTCGGTGTGGCGCGTCCGGTATCGATCAGCGCAGTGGTATAGAGCAGCGTCGCACGCGCCTTGGTATAAGCGATCTTCATGTCGGCCAAGCGGTGCGCCACCGCCTGGAAAGTCGCGATCGGGACGCCGAACTGCTTGCGCGTTGCGGCATATTCGGCGGTCTGGCGCAGCAGGGCACCCATCGCCCCGACGCTTTCCGCGCATAGTGCGAGGATCGCCCGGTCGAGCACGCCGCGCAGCGCGTCGCCCGCGTCGGCAAGGATCAGGGCCTCTGCCGGGATCGCGACGGTGTCGAACGCGATGTTGGCGGCGCGGCGGCCGTCGATGGTCGCATAGGGCCTGATCGTGATGCCCTGCACCGCGGGCTCGACGGCAAACAGCGCCAAGGCGCCCTCCAGGCGGGCGACGACGACAAGGACATCTGCATCACCGCCGCCCAGCACCATGCGCTTCTCGCCCGACAGGCTGAAACCGCTTCCCTGCCTTTCGACGACCGCCTGGATCAGCGAGGGATCGGGCGTGCCCGGCCCTTCCTCATAGGCCAGCGCTGCGATGGCTTCCCCGGTGATGACCTTGTCGAGCCAGCCGGCGGCCGGCGAGCCGTCACCAGCCAGCGCCAGCGCCGCCCCGCCGAGCATTGCCGAAGCGGTATAGTGTTCGGCCAAAAGATGCGCCCCGAAGGGCTCGGCGATGGCGACCAGATCCGCCATCGATCCGCCTAGGCCGCCGCGGTCCTCGGCAAAGGGCAGCGCGAGCAGGCCGAGTTTGGCGAATTGCTGCCACACCTCGCGCGACCAGCCCGCATCCGACCGGACGATCGCATTGCGCCGGTCGAAGTCGTAGTTCTTAAGCAGAAAGGCCGAGACGCTGTCGCGCAGCATCTGCTGCTCGTCGGAGAAGGTGAAGTCCATCGGCTCAGCCCTCCCGCCCGACGGTGCGCGCGATCAGGTCGCGCTGGACCTCGTTCGACCCGGCATAGATCGTCGTCGCGCGGCTGTTGAGATACCACGGCATAGCGATCAGATCGAGATCGCTGCCGAGCGGCTCGACATTCGCGCCGACGCGCAGTGCCTCCAGCTGAAGTGGCAGCGCCTCGTTACCAACGGCCTGCGTCAGCATCACCGTGACGCGCTGGGTCAGTTCCGAATTCATCGTCTTGTTGATCGAGGGGTAGGCCGGGTCGGCGGCGACCGGGTGGCCGCTCACTGCCAGCTTCTCGAAATGTTCGAAACTGGCGATGTCGGCTTCGAGCTCGCCGATGTCGCGCTGGAACACCGGGTCCTCCGCCAACATGGTGCCGAAGCCGCTGGGGGTGGTCTGCGCCGCCTCGCGGATGCGCTCGAGCCCGCGCTTGAGCGTGGGGCTCTGCGCCCCGCCGCCGCGTTCGTGCTTGAGCAGGTGCTTGGCGACCGACCAACCGTCGTTCTCCGCCCCGACCCGGCCCGATTGCGGCACGCGGACATCTTCGAAGAAAACCTCGCACTGCTCGGGAAAGCCGTCGAGCCCGATGATTGGGCGCACCGTCATGCCGGGATAGTCCATCCGGTCGAGCAGCAGGAAGGTGATGCCCTGCTGCTTCTTGCCGCTGCTGTCGGTCCGCACCAGCATGAACATGCGGTTCGCGTGATGCGCGTAAGTGGTCCAGATCTTCGAGCCGTTGATGATGTAGTCGTCGCCGTCGGCCACCGCGCGGCACTGGAGCGAGGCGAGGTCCGATCCGGAATTGGGCTCCGAATAGCCCTGCGCCCAGAAATCTTCCCCCTTCAGGATACCGGGGAGGTATTTCGCCTTCTGCTCCTCGGTGCCGATGTCGATCAGCAGCGGGCCGACCATGCCCACCCCCTGCGGCAGCAGCGGCGGCAGGTCGCGCTTGCGGTATTCTTCGGCGAAAATGTACTTCTGTTCGACCGACCAGCCGGTGCCGCCGTGCTCCTTCGGCCAGTGCGGCGCGGACCAGCCTTGGTGGTAGAGGATGCGGTGCCACTCCATCACCTGGTCGAATTGCGCGAAGACGCTGGTGAGCTTGCGCCCCGCTTCGCGGATCGCCGGGGTGGGCGCGGTGTCGAGAAAGGCGCAGACCTCGGCGCGGAAGGTCTCGAGCTCGGAGCCGAAATCGATGTTCATAGTTGCTGCGCTCCCTCGATTTCATCATCCGGCAGGCTGCCCATCGCGATTGCGAGAGGATGCATGGCATTACCCGACCTGGACGCCCACACAAGCTTTGCCGGGCGGACTGTCAGGCACCGGTATTGCGGCATCGGCCCGGATCGAGAAGGCCGTCGTTGGGGCAGGACTGCGTCGGCCGATCTGCCGAAATGCTTACATATACTGTTCGCGCACATTCGCAGGCACATTGGGGCAATGCCTGTGTTCCTGCTGCGTTGCGTCGTCGAAGAACGACGCCGGACCGGTCACGCGGATGGTAAAATCGCTGCTTTCGCCGACCGGATCGTCACCATTCCCGAAGGACCGACCGCGCACCCGATAGCGTCCGTTCCCGATATCATCGAAACCCGAGATCTGCATTGTCCCGTCCCATTCGCCGATCCCCTTGCTGGTGAATTTCACCAGACCGATCGGAGGATCGCCACCCTCTCCGCTGGCGATGGCTTCGGCGCAGCTGCTGCCATACGCGTAAAAGCCTTGCGGGATCGGCGGGAAACCGATGCTGGCCTTCGCTGCGGCAGGAGCCTTCCCATCGGCCAGCTTGGGAACCTTGGCGCGGAATGCCGCCTGCATCGACGGCGAGAGCTGCGCGAAAGAGCATTTCTGGAACGCCTCGTCGGAATACATGTAACCCTTCGGCCCGTCGCTGACCGACATGGCTTCGATCCTGCCGTTTCGGCCGGCCTTGAGGCCAAGGATGTCTTCGTCGGTATCGGCATTTTCCGCGTGCCAGACGAGGGTGTAACCGCGATAATCCTCAAAGAATTCGCTGTCGCGCGACGGCGGACCGACCCTGACGATACGGTTGCTCTCGAAGTAGGCCTCGTCCTGAAAGCCCGGCTCGGCAGGCATCACGTAACCATAGTTCGCGCCGTCGTAGAAAAAGGCCCGCTTGGTCTTGCCGCAATCGCCCCATTGGGTATCGCCGTAAATTCCTACGGCGATAGGCAAAGCCTTGGCCGGAGCGCCGGCATTGCCTCCGCCGGCTTCTGCCGTCCTCGTGTCGTTTCCGGCCACTTCGGCGCCGCCGGAGCCTGTTGCCTCGGACGTATCGCCGGAAGACCACCCGCAGGAGCTCAGCGCCGTCGTGGCAATGGCCAATACCGCGTAGCGACCGAGGCTATTGCCAATCTCCTTTGTCCGCATGTCGGAACCCCCGTATTGATAGTTGAAATTGCAATCTGCAGACTTTTCCGTCAAAACTCCGGTCTGCGTTGGTCGGCCGCATTCTGCCGCTTCCGCGCGTTGTCGGCCTCGCTGTTGGCGACACGCTGTTGCAACGTAATTGCTGTCTCGTAGGCCATCGGCAGATCGATCGCGGTGATCCTCAATTCATCGATCACTCCGTCGGCGTCCCAGCTGAGATAGGCTCGAATGATCCGGCCGCACCCGGCGCGCATGCCGACCTCCCAATCGGGCAGGGTAACCTTGCGATCGATGACCGCGGCATTGTAGAGGCCTGCGCCGTATCCACCCATGCCCACGAAGCTGTTGTCGAGCGCCTTGAAACATGCGTCCGACGATTGCTGGCCCATCCGCTGTCCAGCGGGCGTCCAATACCACAGCATCGTTCCGCCGCGCGTTTTCTGGCTGTTGGGGACCGACTTGATGAAGCTCGCAGTGGTCAGACCCTTGTGAGACATTGGCTCACCGTATTTGTCGACGAGACTTTCGATAGTGTTCGCGGTCGAGGGGCCGGTGGAGGAGCCATAGGTGCGGGTGTAGTGGATGCCCCAAAGCTTTTCCTCACCGGGCTCGGGGGTGAAGGCCCCCGCGAGCATTTTGGTGTTGGGTGAATAGCCCGAGGTAACCTTTGGCCCGGGCGCTCCCCAGCTTTCCGACTTGAACGCCGAATAGAATACATAGTCGCCCAGAGGCGTAATGTGCTGCTTTTCCTGATTGAAATTGCGATCGCCCTCCTGGATCGACAATCCCGCCTCGGCAACAGCCGTCAGCGCGGGCACCGGGCCCATTCCGATCTGGAGACCGAGAATGTCGATCAGCTCGGGCGGCGCGCTTGGTGCCGTCTGTGCCGGTGCGACTGCGCTTGTCTGCAGTGCCAGCAACGCGAGCATCGCTGTGGAGAATTTGATCACCTTCGGGTGTGTGAACCTGCCAGCCATATGAATCGGACTCCTTGCCGGTCCGGACCGAGGACCGATTATTGCATTGCAGTGGACCCGACGTATGTTCTGGCTGAGAATTATCGCGTTCGCGAAGCCCCTACAAGTATCAATGAAATCAGAGGCTGCACGCCGAGTTCGACCCAACCTCGCCTTACTTCGACGGCATCCGGATCCCGCCGTCCAAGCGGAACTGGTGGCCGTTGATATATCCGTTGCGCGCAATCTCGAGCACCAGCGAGGCGAATTCCTCCGGGTTGCCGAGGCGCTTGGGGAAGGGGACGCTGGCGTTCAGCTGCGCCCACATCGGCGGGTTGCGATCCTTCATGCCCAGCATCAGCGGGGTGGCGAAGATGCCCGGCATGATCGAGTTGACCCTGATCCCGAGATCCATCAGGTCGCGCGCCATCGGCAGGACGAGGCCGTTAACGCCGGCCTTGCAGCTGCCGTAGATCACCTGCCCGATCTGCCCGTCCTGCGCCGCGACGCTGGCGGTGAGGATGATCGCGCCGCGTTCGCCGTCTTCGGTCACCGGATCGCTGTTCGCCATGCCGAGCGCGGAGATCGACGCGACGCGGTAGCTGGCGACGAGGATGCCCTCGGCCCCGAAGGCATAGTCCTCGGTCGAAAGCCGCTTGTAACCGCCCACTTCCTTGTCCCAGCCCAGCGTCTTGCCGCGCTTGCTCGCCATCGCGCAGTGGAGCGTCAGCCGTTCCTGCCCGTGCGCGGCGCGGGCGGCGGCGAAACCATCCTCCACCGATTGCTCGCTCATGATGTCGACGTGGTGGAAGGTGCCGCCGATTTCGCGCGCAGTTGCTTTGCCCGCCTCGTCGTTGATGTCGAAGATCGCGACCTTGAACCCGGCCCCGGCCAGCGCCCGCGCGCTCGCCTGTCCCAGCCCCGATGCACCGCCGGTCACCACCGCGGCATGGCCCTGCGCAAAATCCATCGTCCTCTCCCTCCTGCCCTGTTTGCCGATTCGATAGACCGAAAGCTCCGCGCTGTCATTTGCGCTTCATCTGCCAAGGGCATATCTGTCGCAAACCGGATTCGGAGTTCCTGACCCATGACCTATCTCGCCCCCGATCGCCGCCGCTTCCTTGCCGGAACCGCCGCTTCCTTCGCCGCTCTGGTGGCCACCGGCTGCTCGGTGCGCACAGGCGGTGCGCTGGCCGGATCGCCGACCGGCTATGGACCGCTGGTGCCGGACCCCGCTGCACTGCTCGATTTGCCGAGAGGCTTTTCCTACAAAATCGTCTCCAAATTGGGCGATGCGATGGACGATGGCGGCACCGTGCCCGACCGGGCGGACGGTATGGGCTGCTTCGACCTCGGCAAGGGCAAGATCGCGCTGGTGCGCAATCACGAACTCGCCGCCGACCACGATAGCGGCGGCGCAAGCGGCCCGGCCTTCGACACCGTCGCGCGCAGCCTGATCCCGCTCGCAGGCGGGACGACCACGATCGTGCTCGATGCCAAGTCGCTGGCGGTGGAGAAGCAATACCGTTCGCTCGCCGGGACGATCCGGAACTGTGCGGGCGGGATCACACCGTGGGGCAGCTGGCTGACCTGCGAGGAGAATACGTCCAAGGCCGACGGACGAATCAACAAGGATCACGGCTGGGTTTTCGAAGTGCCCGCCGCCGCTGGCAGGCAGGTCGACCCCGTCCCGCTCAAGGCGATGGGGCGTTTCGTCCACGAAGCCGCCTGCGTCGATCCGGCGACTGGCATCGTCTACCTGACCGAGGACCGCAACGAATCGCTGCTCTATCGCTTCATTCCCAAGGTGAAGGGCAAGCTGGCCGAAGGCGGCAAGCTGGAAGCGCTCGTACTGGTCGACGGGAGTGCCGACACCCGCAACTGGGACATGGTCGGATTCGCGCCTGGATCGCGCCGCGCGGCGCGCTGGATCGCGATGAGCGACGTCGAGGCCCCGGAAGACGACCTGCGGCTGCGCGGTGCGGCAATGGGCGCGGCGGTGTTCGCGCGCGGCGAGGGCATCTGGATGGGCGAGGGCGAGATGTTCTTCACCGCCACCAGCGGCGGCGCGGTGAAGCAGGGGCAGATCTTCCGGCTCACTGTGGGCACCGGCGATGCGCCCGACATGCTCGACCTGTTTTTCGAAAGCACCAGCGCCGAGCAATTCGCCTATGGCGACAATCTGACCATCGCGCCGGACGGACACCTGATCGTGTGCGAAGACCAGTACAGCGACACGGTGAACAACCATCTGCGCGGGATTACGCCCGACGGGCAGGCTTACCCCTTTGCGCTGCTGCGGACGCAGACCGAACCGGCGGGGGCGTGCTTCTCGCCCGATGGCAAGGTTCTGTTCGTCAACGCCTACAGTCCGACCGCGACGCTGGCGATCACCGGCCCGTGGCCCTGGCTCGGCTGATCGCCGGGACCGTCGTCTGATGTCGGCGCTGCTCGCCGCGCTGCTGGCAGCGGTGATGACCTCGATCGGGAGCCGCGATCAGCTGCTGGTGGCCCACCTCGCCGGTCGTCTGGGCAAGGGATATGGCTTGCTCGCGACATCGCTGGCGGTCACCGCCGCCTCGACGGCGCTGGCTGCCTGGGCCGGATCGACTGTTTCGGCAATGCTGCCCGCTGCAGCGAAGCAGATGCTGGTGGCAATGGCGCTGGTGCTGGCCGCAGTCGAACTGGCATGGCCGCGCCGGAAAGCCCTCGCCACCGAGCCGACCCGCTCGCTCGGGGCGATCGCGATCGTTCTCGCCGCGCAGCAGATCACCGATGCCGCCCGCTTCCTCGTCTTCGCGCTGGCGGCCGCCTTCGCTTCGCCGACGCTCGCCGCGATCGGCGGTGCGCTCGGCAGCGGGGCGATGCTGGTGCTGGCCTGGGCGGCGCATGACCAATTGGCCAAGTGGCCGATCGCACCGATCCGCCTCGGGCTCGCTGCCATCCTGCTCGTGGTCGGGGTCGTCATGGGGCTCTCCGCACGAGGACTGATCTAGCGATCGATTCTCTCGATTATTGCAAGCGCCACAATCGCCGGACCCATTGGGCATGCCCTGCGTTGAATGGGTGACCTATTCACGCAACAGGAGACAGCGGCATGGCCGACAAGGGCGACAACTCGAAAACCGAACTTATCGCGGCGCTCAACGGCGCGCTGGCCGATACCTACGCGCTCTATATCAAGACCAAGAACTTCCACTGGCACGTCGCCGGGCCGCGATTTCGCGACCTGCACCTTATGTTCGACGAGCAGGCGCAGCAGATGTTCGCCACGGTGGACATCATCGCCGAACGCGCGCGCAAGCTGGATGGCGATACGCTGACCTCAATCGGTGCGATTGCCAAGCTGACCAAGATCAAGGACCAGGATTCAACCTCGATCGGTCCGGACAAGATGGTGGCCGAACTGAAAAGCGACAACGAGACGCTGCATGCCCGGCTCGAAACGCTGAAGGATGCGGCGGAAGCGGCGGGCGACAACGCAACCAGCGCCTTAGTCGACGAGTGGATCGATGCCTGCGAGGAACGCATCTGGTTCCTGCGACAGACTGGCAAGTAGGGCCGCGCGCTCAGCATCGAGCCAGAGCAATGGGCCCAGCATGTGCAAAGCCCACCAATGTCGCCTGTGCGCCGGCGGGTTTTTTGCTATCGCACGCAGATGGCAAATGTAACGATCATTGAACGTTCCTACGATGGCATGGTCGCGGACTGGCTCGCACAGCGACTATCGGCGGCACTGGCTGCCACCGACGGCAGGATTGCGATCAGCGTGCCGGGCGGCTCGACCCCGTTCCCGATCCTGGAGCGACTGGTCGACAGCGCCATCGACTGGTCGCGGATCACGGTCTGGCCGGGCGACGACCGGATCGTCCCCGAAGTTCACCCCGCCAGCAACACCGGCAAGATCCGCGCCCTGCTCGAGCCGGCGGGCGCGCAGGTCGAGCGGCTGGAGGATGCTGCCGAAGTGCCGCATTTCGCGCTCGTCTGGCTGGGCATGGGGGCGGACGGGCACATCGCGTCGCTGTTTCCCAACACCGATCCGCAGGTGGGCGACCCGCAGATGCTCCGGCGGCTCACCCCCGATCCGCTGCCGCCCGAGGCCCCGTTCGACCGGATCACGCTCACCATCCCCGCGCTACTGCGCAGCGACGCGCTGGTGTTCGTCATCCGCGGGGAGGACAAGCGCGTGGTGTTCGACGCAGCGGCGCGCGGCGAGCACGATCTGCCGATTGCGCGACTGCTCGGCGCAGCGACGCAGGAAATCACGTGCTTCGCCTAATGCCGGCCGGCCTGCACCGCCGGGCCTATCGCACCGCGCATGCCTTGCGAAAGCTGTGGTGGCGGCTGACCCGGCCCGAGCTCGAAGGGGTCGCCGTCGTTGCCACCGATCTCAACGACCAGCTGCTGCTGATCCGGATGAGCTACGGTTCGGGCGGCTGGAACCTGCCGACGGGCGGGATCGCCAAAGGCGAGCCGCTCGAAGCCGCTGCCCGCCGCGAGCTGTTCGAGGAAACAGGGTGCGAGGCGGGCCGTCTCGACCTGCTCGGCGTGCAGGAGGAAGTGCTGTCGGGCGCATCGAACCGGGTGCATGTCTTCGCCGCGCGCGTTTCCGGGCTACCGAGGGCCGACGGACGCGAGATCATCGAGGCGCGCTTCTTCCCGATGCATTCGCTGCCCGAACCGCTGACCCACACCACCCGCCGCAGGCTGGAACTTTACCGCGAGGCGTCACAGCAGCGATAGCTGCGCCTCGTCGCGTCCGCGCTCCGGCTCTGCACCTTCGCGCTCGAGATTGGACAGAGTCAGCCCCATCAGCCGGATCGGCAAAGGCAGCGGCAGCATCTCTTCCAGCAGGCCGTGCGCCACCCGCGCGAACTCCGTCTTTCCCGGCACATTGTGCGGCAGAGAATGCGCGCGGCTGGCGATGCGGAAATCGGTGTATTTCAGCTTGAGCGTGATCGTGCGGCCCTTGGCTTCGGCGCGCTCGATGCTTTCCCACACGATATCCACGATGTTATCCAGCGTCTCGCGCAGCAGCAGGCCGCTCGAAATGTCCTCGCCGAAGGTGCGCTCGCCGCCGACCGACTTGCGGATGCGGTTGGCGCGCACCGGGCGCAGGTCGATCCCCCGCGCGGCGCGATAGAGATACTCCGCAAAGCTGCCGAAATGCTGGCGCAAGAAGGCGACATCCTTCGCCGCGAGATCCGCGCCGGTTTCGATCCCCAACTTCGCCATCTTCTCCGCGCCCTTCGGCCCGACCCCGTGGAACCTGCGCACCGGCAGCGACTGGACGAATTGCGCCCCTTCGCCCGGGCGGATTACGCATAGGCCGTCGGGCTTGTTCTGGTCGCTCGCCAGCTTGGCGAGGAACTTGTTGTAGCTCACCCCCGCGCTGGCGGTCAGCTGCGTCTTGGCGCGGATTTCCTGCCGGATCAGCTCGGCGATGCGGGTGGCGCTGCCGATGCCGAGCTTGTCCTCGGTGACGTCGAGATAGGCCTCGTCGAGGCTGAGCGGTTCGACCAATTCGGTGTGGTGGCGGAAGACGGCGCGGATCTGGCGGCTCGCTTCCTTGTAGGCATCGAAGCGGTGGCGCACGAAAATGAGGTCGGGGCACAGCCGCCGCGCGGTGACGCCGGGCATCGCGCTGCGGACCCCGAACTTGCGCGCCTCATAGCTCGCCGCCGCCACCACCCCCCGCCCGCCCGACCCGCCGACCGCCACCGGTTTGCCGCGCAGCTCGGGATTGTCGCGCTGCTCGACGCTGGCAAAGAAGGCGTCCATGTCGACATGGATGATCTTGCGCAGGCCGATCGGGGCCTCGGGCGCGTCGCCGTCCTCTTCGTCCTCTTCCACCATCGCCCTTGATTACGCCCCTGCGCGGCATTTCGGAACCATCTGGCGGCAAAATTCCTTCTGCACTGCACAACGGACTTTCCTTTTGCCGACCGAGCCACCAAGGACCCTGCCATGCTGACCGCCGGCCATCCCGACCACCGACTGAGCGAACGCGAACTGATCGTGCTGATGGCGCTGCTGATGAGCCTGCAGGCCTTCGGCATCGATTCGATGCTGCCCGCGCTCGGCGTGATCGGCAGTGATCTCGGTGCAACAGGAAACGAGCGCCAGTTCGTGATCGGGGCCTATTTCCTCGGCTCGGGTATCGGGGCATTCTTTCCCGGTGCCTTTGCCGACCGGTTCGGACGCCGGCCGGTGCTTGCCGTGGGCCTGGTGGTCTATGTCGTGTTCTCGATCGCCTGCGCATTCGTCACCGCGTTCGACTGGCTGATCGGCCTGCGGCTGGTGCAGGGCCTGTTCTGCGCCGGGCTGAGCGTGGTCCCGGCGGCGATCGTGCGCGACCGGGTAGGCGGCGACCGCATGGCGCGGTTGATGAGCCTGATCATGATGATCTTCCTCGCCGTGCCGCTGGTCGCCCCGACCATCGGCCAGGCGATCCTGACCGTGCTCGACTGGCGCTGGATCTTTGGCGCGATGGCGGTGATGGGCACGCTGGTCGGTATCTGGGTGTGGCTGCGCCTGCCCGAATCGCTCGTGCCCGAAAACCAGCAGGACATCGAACCGCGCACCATCTTGAAGAACATGGGCAACGCGCTGATGCGGCGCGATTCGATCGGCTATGTCATCGGCAGCGCGCTGGTGTTCGGGTCGCTGTTCGGATTCCTCAATTCCTCGCAGCAGCTGATCGGCGAGCATTTCCATGCGGGCGAGAGCTTCGCGCTGATCTTCGGTGCGGCGGTGCTCGGCATGGTGGTGGCCAATTTCACCAATTCGCGCATCGTCGAACGCTTCGGCGCGCGGCGGGTGAGCCATGCGGCGCTGCTGGGGTTCATCGCGGCGAGCATCGCGCAATATATCTCCGCCGGACGCGCAGACCAGCAATTGTGGGAATTCGTCCCGATCCTCGCGGTCTCAATGGCCTCGCTCGGCTTCATCGGCGCGAATTTCAGCTCGATCGCGATGCAGCCGTTCCACCAGATCGCCGGCGCCGCGAGTTCGGCGCAGACCAGCCTGCGCATGGTGAGCGGCGCGGTCCTCGGCAGCGCGATCGGCTTCGCCTACGACGGCACCGCGCGCCCGCTCGCCACCGCGATGCTGAGCTGCGGGCTGCTGGCACTGGCGGCGATCCTGTTCAGCGAGAAGGGGCGGCTGTTCGCGCGGCGGACGGTGCAGAGCTAGTCGGCAGGTCGGCGAGCGCTGGGACGGCGGGTCATTCACTCCCCAGCCGCCGCCACGCCAGCTCGGCGAATTCGCACAGCAGCGGCCGCGTGTCGCGCGGATCGATAATGTCCTCGACATTGAACCGCTCGGCGCTGCGGAAGGGCGAGGTGACTTTGGCAAGGCGTTCGCGGATCGCTGCCAGTTCGGCGGCCGGGTCCTCGGCGGCTTCGATCTCGCTCTTGTAGGCGACTTCCAGACCGCCGGCGATCGGGAGCGAGCCCCAGTCGCCCGAGGGCCAACAATAGCGATACTGGTAGCTGCTGTCGTTGCTCATCGCGCTGCCGGCGATGCCATAGGCGCGGCGCATCACGATGCTGGCGAGCGGCACGGTCGCCTTGTAGACCGCATTCATCGCCTGCACACCGTAGCGGATCGTACCCGCCACTTCCGCCTCGCGCCCGATCATGAAGCCGGGGTTGTCCACCAGATGCACGATCGGCAGGCGGAACTGGTCGGCCAGTTTGACGAACCGCTCGACCTTCTCGCTGGTCTTGGCATCCCACGAGCCGCCGAGATAGCTCGGGTCGTTCGCCAGCACCATCACCGGCCAGCCATCCAGCCGGGCGAGGGCAGTGATGCAGGCACGGCCCCATTGTCTGCCGATCTCGAACACGGTGCCGTGATCGAACAACAGCTCCATCGCGCGGCGCATCGAATAGACCTGCTTGTCCTCGCGCGGGACGAGGCTGAGCAAGGCTTCCTCCCGCCGGTCGGCGGGGTCGCCGGTTTCGATGCGGCGGGCGAGCTGGCCGACATGCTCGGGCATGAAGCTGAGGAAATGGCGCGCACGGGCGAAGGCTTCGGCTTCGCTTGCCACTTCGTCATCGACCACGCCGTTGCGGGTGTGGATCGCGCTGCCGCCGAGCGCTTCCTTGGCTTCCTCGTGGTTGGCCGAGCCGCCATCCTTCCACGCTTCGCCCAGACCGTCGACGACCGCCGGTCCGGCGGCGAAGATCTGGCTCAGGCCCTTGACCATGATCGAGTAATGGCTGGCGACGATCCGCGCGGCGCCAAGCCCTGCGGTCGGCCCGAGCGCCAGCGCGACCACCGGCACGGTGTCGAGGTTCCTGACCACCTCGCTCCACATGTGGACCGCCGGGATATAGGTCGCACCGATCATCTCCAGCGTCTTGACGCTGCCGCCGCCGCCGGTGCCATCGATCATGCGGATGATCGGCAGGCGCAGCTCGTGCGCCATCTTCTCGGCCTGCTCCATCTTGCGGCCGATCCCGGCATCCGCCGCGCCGCCGCGAATGGTGAAATCGTCCGCCGTGGCGACCACCGGGCGGCCGTTGATGGTGGCCTTGCCGAACAGGAAAGGCGCGGGGAGGACGCCCGTCAGTTCGCCGTTCTCGTCATAGGAGCCCTTGCCCGCGATCTTGCCGATCTCGCGGAAGCTACCCGGATCGACCAGGCCTGCGAGCCTTGCGCGCGCATCCATCTTGCCCCGCCCATGCTGGCGCGCGACCTTGTCCGCGCCGCCCATCTGCTCCGCCAGCGCCTCGCGGGCGTGCAGTTCTTCGAGTTCCTTGGCCCAGATCACGTCAACTCCCCTTCCCTAGAGGGAAGGGGTCGGGGGATGGGTGTACCACGCCCGCGGATGTCGAACCCCCACCCCCGCCCCTCCCCACGGGGAGGGGAGATATACCCGCATCACTCAGTAGCAGGCTCCACCACGCACAACACCGCCTCGACCTGCACCTGCGATCCCTGCTCGACCGTCAGCCCGCTGACCGTCCCGTCGAACGGCGCGGTGAGAGCGTGCTCCATCTTCATCGCCTCGAGCACCAGCAGCCGTTGCCCGGCGGTGACGGCCTGGCCTTCGCTGACATCAACCGCGATGACCTTGCCCGGCATGGGAGCGATGATCGCGCCATCGGCGGCGGAGGCTTGGCCGGTGCCGCGGGCTTGATATAGAGTAATGCGGTGAGTCCGTCCGGCTTCCGTGATAATTGCTGCGTCACCTTCGTGATCTGCGTAAAGCTCTGACGGCCAGCGTTCAGGAATATCGACGACTTGTGGGCCTGCCCCCCAGTCCAGCGTAATCGCTCGCTGAGGCGTAGCATTTAATCTAAAGCCAAAACCGCCGACGGTTTTGGTCGGAGTCTCCGACCCGCTCAAGACGTAGGCAGCGGTTTCCAAATGGGTCTGCGACGGATGCTCATCTGGAATTAGCGCATCGCCACGCGCGGCGATCAGACCGGTCGTCATATCGCCGTCCTGAAATGTTTCGTCGTCGAGCAGCGCGACCACGAAGCCGGCGTTGTTCTTGACCGGATAAATCTCTGTCTCCGACAGAATGTGGCGGAGCTTGCCGATGGCGAGTTCTCTCGTCTCCGAATGGGCAATCGCCTTGGCGATCATCGGGTCATAAAACGGCGAAATATCGGAACCTTGTTCCACACCGGTATCGAAGCGGACGCCGCCACCTGACGCGTGGAAATCGAACCGGTCCAATCGCCCGATGCTCGGCAGAAAGCCTTTCGCCGGGTCTTCAGCGTAAATGCGGGCCTCAATGGCCCAGCCGTTGATCGAAAGTTCATCCTGCCGTTTCGGCAACACCTCCCCGCTCGCAACCCGCAGCTGCCACTCCACAAGATCGACCCCGGTGATTTCCTCGGTGACGGGGTGCTCGACCTGAAGGCGGGTGTTCATCTCCATGAAGAAGATGCGGTCCGCGCGCAGGCCTTCGCTCGCATCAGCGATGAATTCGATTGTGCCTGCGCCCTCGTAATCGACTGCCTTGGCCGCGCGCACGGCGGCCGCGCAGATCGCTTCGCGGGTGGCTTCGTCCATGCCGGGGGCGGGGGCTTCCTCGATCACTTTCTGGTGGCGGCGCTGGAGCGAGCAGTCGCGCTCGAACAGGTGGACGACGTTGCCGTGGGCATCGCCGAACACCTGCACCTCGATATGGCGGGGCGAGGTGATCCACTTTTCGAGCAAGACCTCGTCATTGCCGAAGCTGGCCTTGGCCTCGCGGCGGCAGCTTTCGAGGCTCGCGGCGAAATCGGCGGGCGCATCGACCTTGCGCATCCCCTTGCCACCGCCGCCCGCGACGGCCTTGATGAGGACGGGATAACCGATGGCCTCAGCCTCCGCCGTCAGCCGCTCGACCGACTGGTCCGACCCGTCATAGCCCGGCGTCACCGGCACGCCCGCGCTGCGCATCAGCTGCTTGGCCGCGTCCTTGAGGCCCATCGCGCGGATGCTCGAAGGCTTGGGGCCGACCCAGATGAGGCCCGCATCGAGAACCGCCTGCGCGAAGTCGGAATTCTCGGAGAGGAAACCATATCCGGGGTGGATCGCATCCGCCCCGGTCTGCTTGGCCGCCGCAATGATCTTCGCGCCCACCAGATAGCTCTCGGCAGCAGGCGAGGGGCCGATATGCACCGCCTCGTCGGCGGAGCGCACGTGGAGCGCCTTGGCATCGGCATCGGAATAGACCGCCACGGTGGCGATCCCCATCGCGCGCGCGGTGCGGATGATCCGGCAGGCGATCTCGCCGCGATTGGCGATCAGGAGCTTCTGGATCATTTCCTTGTCCAGGCCGCCGGCGCGCCGAGCTCATCGCAACGTTCAGGGCGCTCCATCGTGAAGCTGGTGTTGGCGACCTTCCAGCCATCTTCACGCTTTACGAGGCTGAGCGAATTGATCCCGCAATGGGTGGTCTCGCCGTTCGCCATGAACCGATACGGCCCCCACACATGGGCCATATCGCCGTCGTACAACACGGTGTGCTGGAACATCTGTTCGTCGATTCCGGGAGGCGATTTGAGCCAGTTCTCGAGGTGCTGGGCGACCGAGACGAACACGATCATCGGTGCTGCCGGATCCATCCGGTCGTGGATGGTGATCACTCCGCCCGGCTCCATCTGGCGGGCAAGCGCCGTCTTGTCCTCGCTGCGCAAGGCGTTGAAGAAGAGCGACACGGCCACGGTTATCTCGCCGGATTTCGTCAGATAGATCGTGTCGTCTACCGGCTCCTGCGCGTGCAGCGGAGCGGCGGCGAGCGTCAGCATGGCGATAGCGGCTTTAAGGGCATGTCTCATAAACGCTGGATTAGCCACCGCTCCGGTTTGTGTCGAGACGGGGGATTTGTTTCTCGCAGAGAGGGCAGAAGCAAGGATGGGCGGTGAGAAGAGTTGCGGCGAAGCCGCAGGATGTTCTCGCACTAAGCCACCAAGCCACCAAGGCACAAAGATTGAACACCGCACCACCCAGCCAAGTCGCACCTTAGTGGCTTAGTGTCTTAGTGCGATCCTAAATGGCCGCTGCGCGGCGGGGGCGACCTTTCCCGTTTCGCTTTCCTCTGCGTCTCTGCGAGAAACCAGTCCGCCTGCTACGCCGACTGCGTGAAATCCCGCCGGGTCCAGCGAGGCATTTCGCGGGGCTGCAGCGGGCGGTTGATCAGCGCCTCGGGGAATGCCGCCAGCGCATGGCCGATCTTTTGCAGCTTCGAGGTGTGGACCCGGTGGTCCCACGCCGCAGTCCCGCGCCGCCGCACCTCGAGGCCGATCGCGGTGTAGATGAGTGCGGCGGTCAGGATCGCCCAGCGGCTGCGGAACGGCAGCCGCGCCGCGCCGAGGCGCGATGCGGCGGCGTGGGTCTCCATCAGCGCGACGAGCCGCTCGGCCATGTCGGACAGTTCCTGCCGGTGGTGCGGCTTCATATGCTGACCGGGCTCGATGTCTTCCTCGACCAGCCATTCCACCGGAATGTAACAGCGATCCGCCGCATCGTCCTCCGCGATGTCGCGCGCGATATTCGCAAGCTGGAAGGCGAAACCGAGGTCCGCCGCGCGATCAAGCGTGTCCGCTTCGTCCGAACGCACGCCCATCACCTTGGCCATCATCACCCCGACCGCGCCCGCGACGTGCCAGCAATAGCGCATCAGGTCGCGCTCGCTGCGCGGACGCCAGTCTTCCGCGTCGAGATCGAACCCGGCGATCACCGCATCGGCGTCGGCCAGCGTCAGCCCGCATTCGGCAGCGACGAGTCCGAAGGCATCGAACGCCGGGTCGCCGGTCTGTTGCCCGTCGAGCGCGCGCTGCGTCAGGATGCGGAGAGACTTGACGCGGGCCGCGATGTCCGATTGGTCGCCCAGCTCGCCGCCGAGATGCTGCCCGTCGGCGATGTCGTCGCACCTTCGGCACCAGGCATAAAGCAGCCACACCCGCTCGCGCGTGGTGCGGTCGAACAGGCGGCTGGCGGCGTGGAAGCTCTTCGATCCCTGCTTGATCGCGGCATGCGCCTGCTCGACGAGTAGCGCGCGCTCGCTACTCACAAATCGTCCGCCTTCATGCGGAAGATCGGCGTGTGCGGCTGGTAGGTGACCATCTTCGCGAGCAGGCCCGCCAGAGTATCCGCCGCGATCAGGATGTTCTGGTGCACCGGGCGCACGAAACCGACCTCGGCCATCTTGCGGTTGAAGGCGAGCAGATCGTCGTAGAAACCGAAGGCGTTGAGCAGGCCGACCGGCTTGGTGTGGTAGCCGAGCTGCGACCAGCTCATCGCTTCCCACAGTTCGTCCATCGTGCCGACCCCGCCGGGGATGGTGACGAAGCCGTCGGAGAGGTCGGTGAAGCGCTGCTTGCGCTCGTGCATCCCGGAAACGGTGAACAGCTGCGTGCAATCATGGTTGGCGACTTCGCTGTTGGCCAGCGCGTCGGGGATCACCCCGATCACCTCGCCACCCGCCGCCAGCGCTCCCGCAGCGACCGCCCCCATCAGCCCGAGCCTGCCGCCGCCATAGACCACCCCGATCCCGCGCTCGGCGAGGCCTTGCCCGACCTCGCGGGCAAGCTCGATGTAGCGCGGATCGGCGGGGGTCGCCGACCCGCAATAGACGGCGAGGCGGTTCATGGCTTCTCTGTGCCTTTTGGTTCTTGATCGGCTCTTTCATGTTCTAACCACCCTTCGCAAAATGGGCAGTCACCATGCCAAATCACCCGGATTCTTTGATTGATACTTAGCGCAAGAAATCGCAGGTAGCCCTCTTCTAGCCGATGTCCGCCACAATATTTACACTTGGCGCGAAAACCGACGGCCCAGAACACGAAACCGCTGAAAAAAGCGACAGAAAACATGATTGTTGCCGCTGGCGGTTCCAAGAACTCGAGCGCCAGAAACATAACTACAAACGTCGATGCAAAGAAATATGGTGATGCATTGTAGAATCTTTGCCATCGATCCATGCGATGAGACTCCTCGTCGCCGTTCATCGCGCCAAATCCTCGATCATCAACCCCGCTGTCGCCTTCGCGCTTCCGACCACGCCCGGAATACCCGCACCCGGATGCGTCCCCGCGCCGACGAGGTAGAAATTGTCGATCACGTCGTCGCGGTTGTGGCCGCGGAACCAGGCGCTTTGGGTCAGCACCGGCTCGAGGCTGAAGGCGCTGCCCAAATGCGCGTTGAGGTCGCTCGCGAAGTCCTTGGGCGCGTAGTGGAACTTGGTCACGATGCGGTCGTGGATGTCGGGGATCAGTCGCCGCCCGACCTCGTCGAGCACGCGCTTCTCCAGCACTGGGCCGACCTCATCCCAGTCGACCGCCAGCTTGCCCATGTGCGCGACCGGGACCAGCGCGTAAAAGGTGCTCTTGCCCGGCGGCGCCATGCTCGGATCGGTCACCGTCGGATGGTGCAGGTAGATCGAGAAATCGGCCGGCAGCACGCCGTTGTCGTAGATATCCTCCAGCAGCCCTTTGTAGCGCGGGCCGAACAGGATCATGTGGTGCGGGATGCCGGGCCAGCTGCCCTCGAGCCCGAAGTGGACCACGAACAGCCCGGGGCTGAAGCTCTTGCGCTTAAGCTTGGCGGCGTATTCCGCCCCGCGCGCGCTGCCCTTCAAGAGGTCGCGGTAGCTGTGCATGATGTCGGCGTTGGAGGCGACCGCGTGGAACTTCTCGCGCCGGCCCGAGGCGGTTTCGACCTCGGTCGCGCGGGTGCCGATGCAATGCACCTGCACCACCGGATCGCCGACGATCATCGTGCCGCCGAGCCGCTCGAAATGGCGGATCATCCCCGCGATCAGCCGGTTGGTGCCGCCGCGCGTCCACCACACGCCGCCATCCTTCTCCAGCTTGTGGATCAGGGCGTAGATCGCGCTGGTCTTCATCGGGTTGCCGCCGACCAGCAGCGTGTGGAAGCTCAGCGCCTCGCGCAGTTTTTCGCTTTTCACGAAACTCGAAACCATCGAATAGACGCTGCGCCATGCCTGCTTCTTGACCAGCGCCGGCGCGGCCTTGATCATCGACTTGAAATCGAGGAACGGCACCGTGCCGAGCTTGACGTAGCCTTCCTCGTAAACCCCGGCGGAGTATTCGAGGAACTGCGCATAGCCCGCGACATCCGCCGGATCGAGCTTGGCGATCTCGGAATTGAGCTGCGCCTCGTCGTTCGAATAGTCGAAATTGGTCCCGTCGGGCCAGTTGAGGCGGTAGAACGGGCGCACCGGCATCAGCTCGACATCCTCGGCCATGTCGTGCCCGGACAGCGCCCACAGTTCCTTCAGGCAGTCGGGGTCGGTCACCACGGTCGGCCCGCCGTCGAAGGTGAAGCCGTCACGCTCCCAGAAATAGGCGCGCCCGCCGGGCTTGTCGCGGCCTTCGATTACGGTCGTCGCGATGCCAGCCGATTGCAGCCGCATCGCCAGCGCCATCCCGCCGAAGCCCGATCCGATGACGCAGGCGGTCCTGCTGCCGGTCTTCACCATATCCTGTTCGTTCGTCATGCCTGTTCCCTGTCGGCCACCAGCGGCGCGCCCTTGCCGAGCAGCGCGCCGATGGCTCTGAAAATAGATACGGGCGGCTTGCCGGTTAGGACGCGCGCCTTGTCTGCCAGATGCGATTGTCCGGCGTAAAACCGCTCGATCAGCCCCGGGCTGAGGCGATAGAAGCGCTGGAAGATGCGGTAGCGTTCCTCCGGCCGTGCCGCCCCGAACAGCATCGAGCCGAGCATGCGGTAGAACCCGGTGCGCGACCAGTGGCGGCGCGCCCTGGCTTCGAGCAGCGCGGCGAGCTGTTCGCCCGGCAGTTCGGCATCCGCGGCGATCGCCAGCGCATTCTCGACCGCGAAGGGCAGGGTGTAGCTGGTCAGCGGATGGACGAAGCCACCGCGCGCGCCCGCCAATGCAACGCCTTCGGTGCGCAGTTCGGCCTGATAGGCGGCGAAATCGCCCCCGGTGATCACCGGCAGCACGCCAGTTTCCCCGCCGACAATCTCGCCCTGCAGCCTGTGCGCGTCGAGGTAGCGGTCGATCCGGCCCGACAGCGCGCTGCGGTCAAGCACCGGGGAATCAGCGTAATAGGTATCCTCGACGAACAGCTCGCTCGCACCGAGAGGTAGGACGTAGACGAAACGGTAGGCCCCATGCTGGCTGACCGCCGCGTCCATGATCACCGGCTGCTCGATCCCGTGCGGGCGCGGGGTGCGGACATGGCGGCCCATGAACACTTGCCACCCGCCGCGCAGGTGCCGGTTGGGAGAAGCGTCGCGGCAATCGATCACCGCGCGGGCGGAAATGCGCGCGCCGTCTTCGAGTGTCACACCCTTCGCATCGAGGGTTGCAACGCGCTTGCCGGTGTGGATCGTATCCTGCGACAGCTCGCGCCGCAGCGCCGCATCGAAATCGGGCGAGGCGAGCGAGTTATAGCGCGAATCCAGCCGCCGGCGATAGGCAGGAAAGCGGACGGAATAGCCGTTCCACCGGGTCTTGCGAAACCCGGCGAGGAGTTCTCTTCCGGCGGCATCGAGATCATCGTCGAACCAGCTCCACCGGTGGTTGCCGCCGAGCGCTTCGCCCGCTTCGAGCAGCGTGACCTGCATTTCGGGATGCTGCCGCCGCAGCGCGAGCGCGATCAGCCCGCCCGCGAGGCCACCCCCGACGATGGCGATTTCGGTCCGTCTGTCGCTGGTGCGTCCGTTCATCGCGCCATGCCCTAGGGGGCAATGCGGAACGGGGCAATCATGCAATCGGCGCCGCCCGTCTACCGGTCGTCGCATTTCTCGAAATGGGCGATGGTCGCCGGTTGAACCGACGCATCGATCCGCGCATGGTCCTCCGGCGGATAGTCCTGATTGACCAGCTTGTGCTGCAACGCGGTCACCTCGGGCTGGATCCTGCTGAAGGCGCGGGCCCAGTCTTCGCTGGAGAATAGGCGTGTCAGTTCCTTCCGGTCTTCGGGCGACAGCGCGAGGATGCCTCGCAGGGCGCTGGTGCGGGTATCTCTCTCGAGCGAACCCCGACTGATCGACATGTCTTCATTGCTCACCACGTCGGCGATGACATTGTCGGCGCTGATCCCGAGTTGGAGGGTGTAGACGAACCGCTTGCCGAGCGGCGAGGCGAAGAACCCGGCACCCCCGGCTGCCTCTTCCCTGCTCAACCGCCGGGCGAACAGCTTGTGCAACGCGGTACGGTAATCGAGATTGTCACGCTGGTGCAGTTCCCACATCACAGGGCGCGCAGCCTCGGCCATCGTGCTGATCAGCCCGGGACATTCGGTTTCGAGCGCCACCATTTCCTCGTCGGCTTCGAGGACACCTTTGAAACCAATCTGTATCGCGATCTCGAAGCTCTGCTCGCTGAGCGCATCGTCAGTGAGGGTTGTGGCGAGCCTCAGATACTCGTCGGTTTCGTCCTGCGCCATGCCGGGCGTGGTAAGCAGCAGGGCAGCACACGCTGCGAGGAACCGGAATTGCATGATTTTTCCCCGAGAATCGATTTGCGCGATATTGCCGCTCGCCGTTCCTGTGGCAAACCCAATTGCGTGGATCATCCCCTCAAGCCCCACCGCAATGCCTGGATCGCCGCTGCGGCGCTGTGCCTCGTCACCCTCACGGTGCTGTTCGCGATGGGACGCCCGCCAATCTGCACCTGCGGGACGGTCGAGCTGTGGTACGGCGACATCAACGCTGCAGGCAACAGCCAGCATCTTTCGGACTGGTACACCCCCAGCCACATCATCCACGGCATGCTGTTCTTCGGGCTGGCGTGGATGCTGTTCGTCAAATGGCAGATCGGCGGAGCGGGAGCGGCACGGTGGGGCTATCCGCTGGCGGTGCTGCTCGAGGCGTCGTGGGAAGTGCTCGAGAACACCCCGATGGTGATCGACCGCTATCGTTCGGTCACCGTCAACTGGGGCTACTCCGGGGACAGTATCATCAATTCGATGGCGGATATCGGGTGGATGAGCCTCGGCTTCTGGCTCGCGATGCGGCTGCCGGTGAAAGTAACCGTCGCGCTGGCGCTGGCGATGGAAGTGCTGACGGCGGTGGTGGTGCGTGACAATCTGACGCTCAACGTCGTGATGCTGGTGTGGCCGGTGGAAGCGATCGCACAGTGGCAGGCCGCCGGCTGATCGCGCACTGCGCCGGAACTTGAGCCCATCCGGGCCGTTGCACCGGCAAACAATCCAAAGGATTATCATGCGACTTGCATATTACCCGGCGCTTGCGCTGGGCCTCGCCTCACCCGCGCTCGCGCAGGACGGCCCTCCGGTCGAGACCGAGACCGCCATGCCGCCCATAGGCGAAACTGTGTTCGACGGTGACTGGCTGAGCGTCGGCGTCGGCGCGGCCTATTCGCCGAGCTACGACGGTTCGGACGATTACGTCGTCTCGGTGCTGCCGATCGTGCAGGGCTCGTTTGCCGGGGTCGATCTCAACCCGCGTCCGGGCGGGCTGGCGCTCGACTTCGTGCCCGATGCGGCGGATGGTCCCGGCTTCGACTTCGGTGTTGCGGCACGGATCCGGGGCAACCGCGCGAGCGATATCAAGGATCCGGTGGTCGCCAGCCTCGGCGAACTCGAAACAGCGATCGAGGTCGGGCCGACCGCAGGGGTGAGTTTCCCGCGCCTGCTCAATCCCTATGACAGCCTGAGTTTCAACGTCGATGCGCGGTGGGATGTCGCCGGGGCGCACAAGGGCAAGGTGATCGATCCCTCGGTAACCTACTTCACCCCGCTCAGCCGCGGCGCGATCGCGTCGCTTTCGCTCGGCGCGGAATATGCCGATGGCGACTATGCCGATTACTACTACTCGATCGATGCGGCGGACAGCGCAACCAGCGGGCTGGCGCAGTTCGACGCGGGCAGCGGCTTCACCAAGGCCAGCGCCACGCTGCTGCTGGGCTATGATCTCGACGGCGATGCGACCAATGGCGGGCTCGCACTGGTCGGCATCGGCGGCTATTCGCGCATGCTTGGCGATGCCAAGCGCACCCCCTTCACCAGCGTGCGCGGCGATGCCGATCAGTGGTTCGTGGGCGCCGGGATCGGCTACACCTTCTAGGACAGTGGCAAGCTATCTGGCGCGGTATCCTGCCGGAATCTGGTCCGCCGGGCACCACCGCATCGGCTGACCGAATTCCTCGTGCATGGTGCGGATTCGCGTTGGCGACATGACGTCGACCACCGTCTGCCAATCTTCCAGCAGCAAGCCCTCGCGGATCCGCGAGACCTTGCCCAGCGGATCGAGGAAATTCTCGTCCTCGGTGCCGGGACGACCGCCGCGCATAAGGCCGAAGCGCTTGCCGTCGTAGAACACCACCTCGAAGCCGGGGTTGCCGCAGGAATTGCCCTCGACGACATAGTGCCCCGGAACGATATTGAGCGGGGCGACGGGTTGCTGGCCCGCCGCCTGCTGGCTCGCCGCCGCCCCGGCAACGCCCGAGCATTGCGCGGTGAGCGATCGGATCGCAGCGGAAGATCCGCCGAGCGACAGCGGGGTGAGGCTTTGCCACTCGCCGCCCCCGTCGCCGCTCGCAATGACACCGAGCATGTCATCCTTGCCCGACATCAGCGAGAGCACCACCTCGTCCACCTCGCCGCTGAAATCGTTTCGCCCCGGCTCCTGCATGAGTTGCTGATTGCCGTCGATATTGTCGGTGTAGCCGGTAAAGGTCATCATCAGCGGCTGGCCTGCTTGCGGCGGCACCATTCCGCTGCCCGGGACCACTGTCATATAGATCCCGCCGCCGGGGATGCAGCGCAGGCCCACGGCGGTGATTTCCGGATGGTCGACGACTGCCGCTATGGCCCCGTCGCCTTGCCCCGCAAACTGCCAGCGCGCGGTGTGCTGCGGCGGCTCGACAAAGGGATCGCCATCCATCCCGTTCTGGTGGGCGGCATAGTCGGCATCGGTCCAGCGATAGGTCCTGACCGTGTTCCATTCGGTTCTGTTCCACGCCAGAGTCCGGATGCAGACTTCTGCGCCCACACCGCCGCAGACACTGCCGTGGACCGACAGTTCGAGCGCGGGTTCGCCGTTCGGGAGCTTCACCGCGTCCCAGCCGCGCACATTGTCTTCGAAGATCGGGGTCAGCCCGCGGCGGCCCGAACCGAGGATCACCGTCGAGCATCCGGCAGTGCCGCAATAGGCACTGCCGCTTTCGGGCGCGTTGTCGGCAAAACGCAGGATCTCGGGCACCTGGCAGTCCCACGCGCCGTAATCGATCACCCAGTCCGGCTTGCCGTCGCCGGTGACTTCGGTCTGGATCGCGAAATTCGCCTTGTCGGGGATGAACTTGCCGCCGCCGTTGCGGCACTGGCTCTTAAACTCGTTGTAGATCTGGCGGACCTCCGCCGGCCAGGAGGCGGAATTGTCCTGCGGCGGCGTCTGGGCCTGGGCCGACAGTGCGACCCCGGCAATTGCGGCCAGAACCAAACCCGTGCGCATCATCGGCATCTCTCCCCCAACGGTGGGCGGCGGGAGATCGAATCACCCCGCGCGCCCGGAAAAATCTCGCGATACGGGGAGGTTGCCGCCGAGCGGACCAAGTCGCAAGAGGGAATTTCCCCGATGTGCCGAGGCTTGCGCACGCGCGGCCCGACGGGCATCACCGATCCCGATAACAGGGAGAGTTACCACATGCGCCTGCCCAGCCTGCTCGCCGCCACCGCGCTTGCCGCCATCGCCAGCCCGGCGCTGGCCGACACCACCATCATCCACGCCGGGGCGGTTATCACCGATGCTGCCAGCAACCCGACCGGCCCGGCGACAATCACCGTCACCGACGGGCGCATCGTCAGCATCGTCGACGGGTTCCAGCCGACGCCCGAAGGCGCGACCATGGTCCACCTGCCCGATCACACGGTGCTCCCCGGGTTGATCGACCTCCACGTCCACCTGACCGGCGATCCGGGCGGCGATTTCTGGAAGGAAGCGACCGAGCCCGAGGAGTGGGGCGTGGTGCTGGGGGCGAAGAACGCGCGGCTCACCGTGCTCGCCGGCTTCACTACCGTGCGCGAGGCGGGGAGCGCGCAGCACACCGCCTTCTCGCTCCGCCGGGCCACCGCCGAAGGGCTGATGCCGGGGCCGCGCATTATCGCCGCCGGTCCCGCGCTGGCGATCGTCGGCGGGCACGGTGACACCAACGGCTTCCGGCCGGAGGTCAACGCGGTGCTCGACACCGGCTACACCTGCACCGGCCCGGTCGAGTGTGCGGAGAAGGTTCGCCTCGCCAGCCAGAACGGGGCCGACGTGATCAAGATCACCGCCACCGGCGGTGTGCTCAGCCAGCAGGGCCGCGGGCTCGAGGCGCATTTCTCGGCCGAAGAAATGAAGAGCATCGCCGACACCGCGCATTCGCTTGGCCTCAAGGTGATGGCGCATGCCCACGGCGCGCGCGGGATCGAGGCGGTGGCGAAGGCGGGGATCGATACGGTCGATCACGGCACCTATCTCGACGAGGCCGCCGCCAGGGCCATGCGCGACAACGGCACGGTGCTGGTGCCCACGCTGATGGCGCTGCAGGGCGTCTCCGAAGGGCTGGGCAAGGGCGTCTACACACCGGTGGTCGAGGCCAAGATCCGCGCGGTTCAGCCACTGATGGCGACGCTCGTCTCGCGTGCCCGGGCGAACGGCGTGACGATCGCGTTCGGCACCGATTCAGGCGTCTACGAGCATGGCCGCAACGCCGAGGAATTCGCGTTGATGAAGGCGCAGGGCATGACCGACCGCGAAGCGCTGGCGAGCGCGACCACCGTGGCCGCCAGGGTCTTGTCGATGGAGAACGAGATCGGCAGACTCGCCCCCGGTTATTCGGCGGACATCATCGCGGTGAAGGGCAACCCGCTGACCGATGTGACGGTGCTGGAAAACGTCGACTGGGTGATGGCGCGCGGGCGGGTGATGGAGTGAGGCGGCTTCCGCACCGCTTTGTGAAAACGTGACCGGTCGGCGGCTTCCTTGATAAACTCCTTTTCGGGAAACCGGGATTTTCGCCATTTCGGAACCGGGATTACTGACGGGCGTATGAATTTCTGTTCGGGAATTCAGGAGTCGCTTCGATGTTTCAGGCAAATCGTTCCGTAATCGCCAAATCGCTCGCCACCCTCATGGGCGCAGGTTTCCTCTTTACCGCCCAGCCAGCGGCGGCGCAGACCGTCACTGCGGTGCCGTCGTCGATCAAGACGCAGTACAACATCACCTCTCCGTGGTACACCAAGTACGTCGATGCCTGGGGTGTGCCGGTGCTCGGCTCGGCCAATGTCAGCAACGCCGCGCTGCTCAAGGCTCGCGCCAACATGCAGAACACGCTGCGCACCTATCCCTACTGGCCGGTTTCCGAATTGCAGGCGAAGAAGGTCCGCGTGGTGATCGTCGCCCGCAACGAGAAAATGAGCAGCATCCCGGAGGTGAAGGCGATGTTCGGCACCTCGCTGGACGACCGGTACTGGGGCGGGTTCGGGGCCACCACCTCGCTCCCCATCACCGCCGGGACCGAGGCCAATCTGATCGACAATTACGGCAGCGAGAATGTGTTCGTGCACGAGTTCGGCCACACCATCATGGATATGGCGATCTCGATCATCGATCCCAACTTCAACACCGAACTGACCGCGGCCTACAACAACGCCAAGAGCAAGAACCTTTGGGCCAACACCTACGCGATCTCTACGCGCAGCGAATATTGGGCGGAAGGCATGCAGTCCTACTTCTCGGTCAACTACAACGGCCCGACCGGCGGCGACGGGGTGCACAACCAGGTCAACACGCGGCCCGAACTGCAGACCTACGATCCGATGCTCTACGCCCTGCTCAACCGGGTCTATCAGGGTCAGACGCTGATCAACTGAGCTGTCTCAATCGGCAGCGACGGGCGAGCGGTGAAGGGCGAACGCGTCCCACGTTGCTCGCCCTCCTGTCGATGGCTTCGCGCCGTTGGTCGACGACGGGGCGAACGGCGGATAGATGCCCGCTATCGCAATCACGCAATTCAGGCGGGCGTCATCACGGCATGATCACACCCGTCGCATCTGAACGGGGAACATCCATGAAATCGATCCGACTCGCCCTGCTGGCAACCGCTGCCGCATTCGCCTTGCCCGCCGCTCCGGCGCTGGCGCAGACCGCCGAACCGGCCGCCGAACAAACCGCGCCGAAGAGCGAGCACGACAAGCTCCACGCGCTGTTCGCCGAATCCGATGCGCGCGGGCTGGAGATCAATCCGATCGGGCGGCTGTTCCGCGGCGACGACAAGGATGCCGGCAGGCTCGGCGATTTCCTGACCGACAGCAATTTCTACGCCAACCGGCTCGACACCCAGCTCAACCTCGCCAAGCTGGAGCTGATTGATCGCGCGAAGCTGAGCGAGACCGACCAGCTTGCCTACGATGTGTTCAAATACGGCCAGGAATCGGCCCTTCGCGGACAGACCGACGAAATCCGCGCGCTGACCGAAGTGCGCCCCATCAACCACTTCTTCGGCTTTCACACCTTCTATCCCGATCTCGCCAGCGGCGACAGCGCGGCGCAGTTCAAGACGGTGGCGAACTACGAAGACAATCTCGGGCGGCACGACGACTACATCGCGATCACCGACCGCGCGATCGAGCGTTCGCGCGAGGGGATGAAGAGCGGGGTACTCGAAACCAGCCTGACCATCGGGATCGTGATCAAGCAGCTCGATACGCTGGTGACGACCCCGATCGCGGATTCGCCGTTCATGACGCCGGTCAAGAATTTCCCCGAGACGTTCTCCGCCGAAGACAAGACCCGGCTGACCGCCGCCTACGAGGCGAAGACGAAGGAAATCTACGCCGCACACGAGCGGCTGCGCGATTTCCTGCGCGACGAGTATTTCCCGGTCGCCCGCACCAGCGTGGGGCTTAGCGAAATGAAGGGCGGGGCGGAACTCTACAACCAGCTTATCGAGCAGACCACCACCCTGCCGCTGACGGCCGATTACCTGCATGATCTCGGCCTCAGCGAAGTCGCGCGGATCAAGGGCGACCTCGAAGCGATCAAGGCGGAGGTCGGTTTTGCCGGAACGCTCAACGAGTTTTTCGATTACGTCCGAACCGACCCCAAGTTCGCACCGGAAAGCCGGCAGGCGCTGACCGACGATTATTACCGCATCGGCAAGGAAGTCGACACCAAGATCGCCGAGTATTTCTCGGTCCTTCCCAAGACCCCGCTGGTGATCAAGCCTTACGACGAGTCGGTCGAGCAATTCAGCGCGGGCGGTTCGTACCAGCAGGGTTCGCCCGACGGATCGCGCCCCGGCACTTTCTATTTCAACGCTTACGACCTGCCGAGCCGGCTGACGACGGGCAATGTCACGCTTTACTTGCACGAAGGCGCACCGGGGCATCACTTCCAGATCAGCCTCGCGCAGGAAAACACCGCCCTTCCCGCCTTCATGCGCTTCGGCGGCAACACCGCCTATGTCGAGGGCTGGGCGCTCTATTCGGAAACGCTCGGCTACGAGATGGGCTTCTTCGAGGATCCGTGGAACCGCTACGGCACGCTGCAGGACGAACAGCTGCGCGCGATGCGGCTGGTGGTCGACACCGGGCTGCACTCCAAGGGCTGGACCCGCGAACAGGCGATCGACTTCATGCTGGAAAACAGCGGCATGACCCGCACCGAAGTTGTGGCCGAAGTCGAACGCTATATCGCCATCCCCAGCCAGGCGCTCGCCTACAAGGTCGGCGCGCTCAAGATCCAGGAATTGCGCAAGAAGGGCGAAGCGGCGCTGGGCGACCGGTTCGACCTGCGCGAATTCCACAACCAGGTGCTCAACACCGGCGCGCTTCCATTGCCGGTGCTGGAAGCCAAGATCGACCGCTGGATCGCGTCGCAGAAGTAAGGTTGGTTGCCCGCGCGATGGATCGAGGGGTGGCCCGGACACGGTGCCGCCCCTTTTTTTCGTGCTTGATCCGCATCAATGCAGGGCGGATGTTACCATGCGAGTCGCCGGGAGGATGGGAGAGGAGAATCCGCCATGGACGCAATGGTCGAGATGCAAGGGTATACGCAGGCGACCCATGTCGATGTGATCATCGTCGGCGCGGGGATATCGGGGATCGGGTCGGCGTGGCACCTGCAGGACCAGTGTCCGGGCACGAGCTATGCAATCCTCGAGACCAAGGACACTTTCGGCGGCACGTGGGACACGCATAAATATCCCGGCATCCGCTCGGATTCGGATCTCTACACCTTCGGCTACCGGTTCAAGCCGTGGGTCGGCCCGCCGATCGCCACCGCTGCCGAAATCCTCGCCTATATGGGCGAGGTGATCGCGGAGAGCGGGATCGGCGAGCATATCCATTACGGCCACCGCATCCGCGCCTGCGCCTTCTCGCGCGAGACCAATCGGTGGACCGTCACCGCCGAGCGGCGGAGCGACGGGCAGACGGTGACCTTCACCTGCAACTTCCTGTGGATGTGTTCGGGCTATTACGACCACGAGAACCCCTATATCCCCGACTGGAAAGGGGTGGAGGTTTACAAGGGGCTGTTCGTCCACGCGATGCAGTGGGACCCGGAGACCGACTACACCGGCAAGCGCGTGCTGGTGATCGGATCGGGCGCGACCGCCGCGACGGTGATCCCCGAATTCGCCAAGAGCGCGGCGCATGTCACCATGCTCCAGCGCAGCCCGACCTATTTCTTCTGCCATCCCAACCAGAACGAACTGGCCGACCGGCTGCGCGAGATCGGGATCGACGAGCCGACCATCCACCGCGTGGTGCGCCAGCAGATCCTCTACGACCAGGACGCGCTGACCCGGCGCTGCATCGAGGAGCCCGATGCGGTGTTCGACGAGCTTAAGGAGCTGGTGCGCGGTTATGCCGGGCCGGACTTCGAGTTCGAACCGCATTTCACGCCCCGATACCGCGTGTGGCAGCAGCGGCTTGCCTTCTGCCCCGACGGCGACGTGTTTCAGGCGGTGGCAGCGGGCAAGGCGAGCGCGGTGACCGACACGATCGACCGGTTTACCGAGAAGGGCGTCCTGACCGGTTCGGGGCAGGAGATCGAGGCGGATATCATCGTCGCCTGCACCGGCTTCAACCTCTCGGTGATGAGCGACATGGCGGTCAGCGTCGACGGCCAAGCGATCGACTGGCACGATACGCTGACCTATCGCGGGATGATGTTCACCGGAGTGCCCAACCTCGTGTGGGTGATGGGCTATTTCCGCGCCAGCTGGACGCTGCGGGTCGACATGATGGGCGATTTCGTCTGTCGCCTGCTCGCGCATATGCGCGACAAGGGCGTCGCGCGGGTCGAGGTCGAGCCGGTCGATCCGGCAATGGAAGCGCGGCCGTGGATCGAGGCGGACAATTTCAATCCGGGCTATCTCCAGCGCGGGATGACGACGTTGCCCAAGGCGGGCAGCGATCCCGCGTGGCGCCACACGCAGGACTACTGGGTCGAGAAGGATGAATTCCCGCAGATCGACCTGGACGGAGCGGAATTCCGCTACGCCGGTGAAGTGGCAAGGGCGCGCGAAGCGGAGCCAGCCTGAGGACAGGGTTGACGTTACGGCACGATTTACAGCGCGCCCGCGCTGCGCCACACCGTGCGCCATGACCAAGAAAACGATCTGGTGGAACGACGAGCTCCCCCCGCTCGACCCGATGACCCGGCTGGGCGACGGCTGCATGCCCGGTTTCCTCGGCATCGAATTCCTCGAAGCGGGCGACGACTGGATCAGCGCACGGATGCCGGTGAACGAGCGCACCCAGCAGCCGTTCAAGCGGCTGCACGGCGGGGCCTCGGTCGCGCTGGCGGAAACTGTCGGATCGGTCGCCGCGAGCTTCTGCATCGACCGTGAGAAGCATGTCGCGGTCGGGCTGGAAATCAACGCCAACCACGTCCGTCCGGCGTATCAGGGCTATGTCACCGCCACCGCCACGGCGGAAAATATCGGGCGCACGACGCAAATCTGGTCGATCAAGATCCGGGACGAGAACGGCAAGCTGGTGTGCATCTCGCGCTTCACCGCGGCGGTCATCCCGCTCGACCGGAAATAGCGCGGGTGTAACCATTCGCGGCGCGGGGGCGAAGGACCTTCGTCAGGCAACAGGGGGCCAGCCATGGAATTCACACCGCACCGTTCCGCACAGATCGTCGCCGTCGCGCTCATTTCGATGGTCGTGACGCAGATCGTCTATTTCGCACTCTACAGCCAGGGGCTGGATATCGATCGCCCAATCATCTGGACGGTGGAGGCGGTGGCTTTCCTCGCTATCGCGGTGTTCGCGCTGGTCCCGCTCGCGCGCGGCCGCGACCTGACCGCCGCTTGGGCGGTGATCGCGGTCGGCGGCGTGCTCAACGCGATCCAGGTCGGCATGGGGCTGGCGATGTTTGGCCCGGTGAGCGAGGCGGGCGAGGCGATGGCTCCGGCGTTCCAGTCGATCCTCGCCGGGGCGTTCTTCCTTTATTTCGCGGGCAAGTTCCTGTTCGGCTTCGCCGCGATCGTGATCGGGCTGGGCGCGGTGCGCTGCGGCAATGGGCTGGGCAAGGCGATCGGCGGGCTGGCCGTGCTGGCGGGCGGCGCGGCGATGCTCGCCAATACCGGCGCGATGGCGCGCGGCATGGAGCTGATGCTGCCCGCCGGAGCCACCGGGACGCTCGCCACGCTGCTGCTCGCGCTTGCGATCATCGTGACCGGGCGGCGCGAGGAAGAATAGTCGAACAATACTTCCAGCGCTCTAACCCGCGGTTCGTGCTGGTTTGGGCTTCAATCCGAACATGAACCGGGCGACATTAAAGGGATAGATCAGGAACGCGCAGATGGCAGCCGTTATGGCGAAACTGGAGAGCAGCAGGACGCTCATCTTGACGGCGATCCCTGCGCTCCATTCCACTATATGGAATGCCAGAACGACAATGACTGTCTGATGCAGGATATAGAACGGGTAGATCAACATGTTGGACTTTTGTAGCCAACCGGGGGAGGCCTTGAGATAGCGCTGCGCTCCGCCAATGAGGGTTAGTGCTCCCGTCCACGCCACCAGACTGGCGAGCGCCCACCAGATCGACCAGAGTGTTTCAATTGAGGCGAAAGAGCTGAAATCGAACAGATAATAGACATAAAAGACAATCGATATTGCCGCAAAGGCACCGCCAATTGTCGCCAAGTTATCTCCCAACGTCCGCCACAGCTCAACGCGCTGCGCCAGCAACAAACCCGCCATAAAAAAGAACAGGTAGAAGATCGAGGACGAGAGGTTATCCAGACCTAGATCGTCAGACGGGAAGTAGATTTTCAATCCAATGCGCAGCGCCGCGAGCACCAGGCCGAGCGAAATGAGCCCCACAGGATGGATCAGAACGTAACTTAGCGCATTGATCGCCATCCTGCCACGATCGGACCGAAGTAGCCGATGGAACGGTATGGCGAGCAGCGAGAACACAAACAGATATTCGATAAACCACAAGTGCTGGGTCTCGAGTTCCAGCGCCAGCTCAGGATAGGCCGACCAAAGCGAGGTGAACTCTTCCGGGTTCCGGAAATAGAGTTGCGGAGGAACAATCAGCAGGACGCCAATGGTCAGCGGAATAAGCAGTCGCTTTGCCTTTTCGATCGCAAATCTTCCGGCTGATCGTTTGGCCAGCAGGAGGCTTGCGCCGACCCCGGCGACCATGAACAGGGACGGCAATCGGAACTGCTCGAAATAGACCATGATGTCGTCCAGCAGGCTGCTCGATTCCCTATTCATGATCAACCAGTCGTCACCGTTGAACGGCATGCCGACGTGATGCAGAAAAACCGCGAACACGACCAATACGCGCACCCAGTCAAGTTCGTTGATCCGGTCAGGCCCGTTCTGCATCCTGGCGGCCTCCTGACGCTGGATTCGGAGCGGTCATACCTGTTACTCTATCGCCTGCTTGAGCGTTTCAAAGCCTCGGACGAAGTCTTCCTTGAAATCCTGCACCACCTGGCCCGCGCCGCGCTGCTGCTTGACCATGCCAACTCCCTGGCCGACGAAGTAGGTCGCCAGCTCCTGCGCCGCGCGGTTGCCGTTGACGCTGGCCTTGTCGATCGCGCGCAGGGTCGGTTCGCTCAGCAGCATCATCAGCGGCATGGGGAGCGCAGGAATCTCGGCCTCCTCCCATTTCTGGTGCCATTCGCTGCGCAGCTGGCGGCTGTATTTGCCGGTGCGGTGCTTGGAGCGGATGGTGTCGCGGCTGGAGGCGGCGATCATCTTCTCGCGGAACACCTCGGTCGTCTCCGCCTCGCTGGTGGCGAGCCAGACGCTGCCGCACCACACGCCGTCCGCCCCCATCGCCATCATCCCGGCCATCTGCTTGCCGGTCATGATCCCGCCTGCGGCGAGCACCGGGATGTCGGCCCCCGCTTCCTCGATTGCATCGAGCACTTCGGGGATCAGCACCACGGTCGAAACCTCGCCGCAATGCCCACCGCCTTCGCCGCCCTGCGCGACGATGATATCAACCCCGGCGGCGATCTGTTTCATCGCGTGCTCCTTGGCCCCGACCAGCGCCGCGACCGGGATGCCGCGCTTCTTGCCTGCCTCGATCATTTCGGGCGGGGCAGTGCCGAGCGCATTGGCGATCAGCCGCACGGGATGATTGAAGGCGACCTCCAGCAGCTCCTGACCCAGCGATGTGTTGGGCCGCTGCTTGCCGCCCAGCGGTTCGGCGTTCTCCTCCGCGATCCCCGCCTCGCGCAGGATGGCACGGGTGAAATCGCGGTACATGCCGGGAATCTGGGCGATGATCTGGTCGGCGGTGATGTCCATCTTCACCGCTTGCACTTCGGGGATCAGCACATCGACGCCGTAGGGCTTGCCGTCGACATGGTCGTCGATCCAGCGCAGTTCCTGCTCGAGCTGGTCGGGCGTCGAGCTGACCGCCCCGACCACCCCGAACCCGCCCGCGCGGCTGACCGCTGCAACCACATCGCGGCAATGCGAAAAGGCGAACAGCGGGAATTCGCATCCCACCAGCTCGGTCATCCGGAACGGCATGTTGTGTCTCTCCCTCTATCGGGCGAGGGGGTGCCACAGGTGAGGGCGCCTCGCCAAGCCGGTTAATTCATGATGCCGGGCGAAGAGCCGTGACTCATTCGCCGACGAGGAACAGGTTGACCGTCAGCCGCCCCTCGCGCGGATCGGCGGAAAGGCTCTCAGGCGCGGGAATCACCCCCGAATGGAGCAGCCTGCCGGGGTAGAGGATCATCCGGTCGGGCTGCGCCTCGACCTCGCCGATCAGTTCGTAGCGTTCGCTGCTGCCATAGTAATACACCGGCGGCGGCGGGCCGAATTCGCGATCGTCGGCGGCAATCGCATCGAGATAGGTATCGACCCGGTCGTCGGTGATGATTTCGAACCCGGTGCGTTTCTGACGGTAGAATGCCGTGCCCCCGCTCTCCGGCCCGAGCAGGTAATGCATCACCCCGATCACCCGCCCGCTGCTCGCGCGGTCGTAGTGCGGCAGGCGCTGGAGCGGGACGAGATCGCCCGGCGGGGTTGTCACCAGCGAGAAGCACGACAGCTCGCAGCTGATGCCGCGCGAAATGCCGAACACCCGACCGACAACCTGCATCATCAGCTCGCGGCGGATATCGAGGAACTGCGGCTCCACCCATGCGCGGATACCGGGATAGCCGGCGCCGGGCTGCTCGTACTGCGCGGCATATCCGGCCCGCTTCATCGCCTCGACGTCGCCGGTGAACCCGTCGATGATCACCAGCGGGCTGCCCTCGTGGCCGATGGTCTGGACCGAAACCTGAGGCGGAGGTGGCTGTATCACAAACGGTGGGATGGAGCAGCGGTGGGGACCTGTCAAAGGTCGATGCCGGTCGATGCAATCCACCCCCGGTCCCGCAGCGGGATCGGGGGCGCTTGTTCATGACCGCAAGGAGCTATTGCTTGATCGTCGCAACCGTCGGATCGTGGTCGTTGATATAGTCGATCGGCATATAGACGGCGATCGAGCTCGCTCCGGTGCCTGCGCCAGCGGAATGGATGCCGACGCCGGTTATCGTACTCGAACTCCCCGGATAGAGAAACCATGGCCCGCCGCTATCGCCCGGTTCGCTGATATCGGCCTGGTTGGTCTGGCTGACCTCGATCCAGCCCGCGACGCCATCGCGCGATTTGTTGCCGTTGACAATCTTGCCGCAGGTTATGCCGGTGGTGTGACCGGACTTGCACACCACCATCCCCGCCTTCTGGTTCATGAAGCTGGTGATGCCGGTGAGGGTGAGCGAACCGGATGCCGGAAACTCGGGAATCGAGTTCTTGTCGACGTACCGGATCGAAGGCCCGACGGTTATGCCGGTCATATCGAAAATCTGGTAGTCGTACTTGTCGGTCAGCCCGTCGGCATCCGCGCTCTGGTCGCGGTCGGCCTTGTCGATGAATGGTCCCGACAGGGTCACCTTGCGGCCTGCGTAGTCGAGATACATCGTGTCCGGGCAATGGCCCGCCGTCAGCATGCCCTTCTTCGCCACGCCACCGGCGGTGTAGGAGACCGCAAATCCCATCGAGCAGTAATAGTCGAACGAGGTCGTCGTCGAGAAGACCGGGTTTCCGCCATAGGCTGCATCGCCGGCGCGAACGTTGCTCGGCACGGCTTCGGTCTGCGGGATCAGGCCTTGCTCGACCGTCGTCTCGGAGCGAAGCTTCGGAGGGATCGCGGCCCGAACCCTTGCCAGCGCAGCCTGATCGGCAACGGTGACGACGAACCGTTCGGATTCAAGGTCGTATTCCGAAGTGAACGGCACTCCGACCGCGACGACCGCAGCATTCAGCGTGTCGAGTTCGGCGTCGCTCAGGGCACGCGAACGCTTGGCCTGCTTGAGCTGGACATAACGGCGCAGCCCGGGGTCGAGCGCATCGAGGAAAGCCTTGCGATCCGACCGGTCGGCAAACATCACGACGATCTTGTAGACCGGCTCGTGCTGGATATACATATCGGCATAGTTCGCGTCGCCGCCGGTGTTGAGGCGTTCCGACAGGGCAATGATCTGCCCTTGCAGGTCGATCCGCATGGTCGCCTCATCCTTGCTCAGGCCGTGCTTTTCCATGAGATAGGTGACTGACGGGTTGGTTACCGCCCCTTCCTGCGCCAGCACGGAGGTTGGCGCGGCTCCGGCCAGGGCCAGAGCGGATGCGGCGACGAGTAAACGTGTGAATGGGCGGGTCATATTAGCCTCCAATGCCGAAAAAGCTTGATGGGCAGCCTGCTGCTGCCGGCGCGCGAAGTGCGAAATCCGACGGATTCAGCTTGCCGCCCGGGATCGGCGCGGTCTTTTCGAGGGGCAGGGTCTTGCCTTCGAATGTAACCGCCGATCCGGTAATCGAGACGGGACCATTGAACACGGCGGTATGCGTTTGACCCCCGACTTCGACAACGAGGCAGCCGTTTCTCACCGAGAGCCGGCCGGGGTTGGCGATATTGACCACTGCCACCGGTTGCCTGAGCCGCGCGATGTAGGGTGCGCCGGTTGATGCGCTGCCAGTCTCGGCGGTCATGGTGTTGACCGTCTTGGGCTCTTCGCCCGGGGGCGCTGCGATGTCGGGTGTCTCTTGCGGCATGGGCGCGGCGCCCGGGTCGGACGATGCGGTAGCATCTGCTGCGGGGTCTGTCGCAGGGGTTGCGGATGCGGCAGCCTCGGGCGCGTCGCTATCCTGCGGTGAACAGGCCGCGATGGCAATTGCTGCCAGTGCGACGCAATGAACTTTATATGGCATGGAGAATTGTCCTTCTCGGTAATTTCTACACGAGGGAATAATTATCCTTGGAGCAATAGGTTCCGTCTATACTGATGAATATCGTGCCAAGATGAACTGATTACATGATTGGAGCGTTTGGACGAATGTTGGGTTCAACTTCGGCCCAATCATCTGCGGCTGGAACATTTAAGCGGGAACGGCGTTCTTCCGGTCGCTTTCAGCCGTTCGTCAAACTATTGTTGCCAGCAACTGGGTGTTCGAGCCGAGAACGGATCGCGCCGTATCCCACCCGCTATGCAGCCAAGCCTGCCGCATGTCCTCGCGGTCGGGCAGGACGACCGGTATCGTCCTGCACCCCAGCTCTCGCGGCACGCCATGCGCCTCGACCGTCAGCAAGGCAAAGCCCGGCACCTCGTCGTCCTTCCACACGCCTGCCATGGCGAAGATCGGCTGGTCCTCGGGCGCGAACCAGTGGCGGAGGCGGCGGCCCTCGTAGTCCGTTCCGCTGCCCCATTCCATGAAGGCGGTGGCGGGGACGAGACAGCGGAACTCGCTGTTGCGCAAATTGCCGATCCAGAACGGACTGTCCGGATTGCGCACCGTCGCCACCAGACGCGCGCGGTCCCCGGCCGAGGGCGGCGGCTGCACGCCCCACAAGCGCGGCACCATACGCGGCGCGAGCGGCCTCCCCGCAGGACGCGGCCCGGCAATGAATTCTCGCCCCGCAGTGGTGACCGGGGCAAATCTGCCGGGGGTGCAATATCCGCCCGCCCACTGATCGCCTCCCGGACGTGCGCCGAAGCGCGCGGCGACATCGGCGGCGGGGGCGTCGAGGCGGTAGAGGAGGGTCATGGCGAGCGCCTAGACGCAGGCGTGACGAAGGTCTATCGTCCCTCCATCCCCGGGGAGCGAGCTTTCGCTGAGAGGGGCAGGTTGCGCTGCCCGACCCGTCGAACCTGAACCGATTAGCATCGGCGGAGGGAGTGGGCCGGTCGAAAGCCACAGGTCCGTTCTCCATCCGCCACAAGGAGAGATACGCGCATGGCCGACATCGATTCCACCATCGAGATCCCCCCCTCGGGAGAGAATATTCCCGTCACCACCGGGCCGATCCGGGGCAGCCGCAAGATTCATGTCGGCGCGCGCACCGGCTCCGGCATCCGCGTCGCCATGCGCGAGATCGACCTCGAGGGCGGCGAGCCCAGCGTGCGGGTCTACGACACCTCCGGCCCCTATACCGATCCCGCTGCCGCGATCGACATCAACCGCGGCCTCCCGCAGCTGCGGCGAGAGTGGATCATGGCGCGCGGCGATGTCGAGGAATATGACGCGCGCGAGACCAAGCCGGAGGATAACGGCCAGCTCGGCCCCGACCGCTCTGGCGGCGTCCCGCCGTTCCCGCATGTCCGCCAGCGGGTGCTGCGCGCGAAATCGGGCCAGAACGTCAGCCAGATGCACTATGCCCGGCGCGGGATCGTTACCCCCGAGATGGAATATGTCGCCGAGCGCGAGAACCTCGGGCGCGAAATGGCGCGTGAGCTGATCGCCGCCAACCGCGAGGGCGCGCAGAGCTGGGGCGCGAGCATCCCCGACGTCATCACGCCGGAGTTCGTCCGCGACGAGGTCGCCCGCGGCCGCGCGATCATCCCCAGCAACATCAACCACCCCGAGAGCGAGCCGATGGCGATCGGGCGCAACTTCCTGGTCAAGATCAACGCCAATATCGGCAACAGCGCGGTGGCGAGCGACGTGGCGAACGAGGTCGACAAGATGGTCTGGTCGATCCGCTGGGGGGCGGACACGGTGATGGACCTTTCCACCGGGCGTAACATCCACGACACCCGCGAATGGATCATCCGCAACAGCCCCGTGCCCATCGGTACCGTCCCGATCTACCAGGCGCTGGAGAAGGTCGGCGGGGTGGCCGAGGAGCTGACCTGGGAAGTGTTCCGCGACACGCTGATCGAGCAGGCCGAGCAGGGGGTGGACTACTTCACCATCCACGCCGGGGTGCGGCTCCCTTACGTGCCGCTTGCCGCGAACCGCGTGACCGGCATCGTCAGCCGCGGCGGCAGCATCATGGCCAAATGGTGCCTCGCACATCACAAGGAATCGTTCCTCTACGAACGCTTCGACGAGATCACCGAGATCATGAAGGCCTACGACATCGCCTATTCGCTGGGCGACGGCCTGCGCCCCGGCTCCATCGCCGACGCCAATGACGAGGCGCAGTTCGCCGAGCTCTACACCCTGGGCGAGCTGACCCACCGCGCGTGGAAGCAGGATGTGCAGGTGATGATCGAAGGGCCGGGCCATGTCCCGATGCACAAGATCAAGGAGAACATGGACAAGCAGCTCGAGGTCTGCGGCGAGGCGCCGTTCTACACCCTCGGTCCGCTGGTGACCGATATCGCGCCCGGCTACGACCACATCACCAGCGGCATCGGCGCGGCGCAAATCGGCTGGTACGGCACCGCGATGCTCTGCTACGTCACGCCCAAGGAGCACCTCGGCCTGCCCGACCGCGACGATGTGAAGGTCGGCGTCATCACCTACAAGCTCGCCGCCCACGCCGCCGACCTCGCCAAGGGCCACCCGGCCTCCAAGGTCCGCGACGACGCGCTCTCCAAGGCCCGCTTCGAATTCCGCTGGCGCGACCAGTTCAACCTCAGCTTGGACCCCGACACGGCCGAGCAATACCACGACCAGACGCTGCCCGCCGAAGGCGCCAAGACCGCGCATTTCTGCAGCATGTGCGGGCCGAAATTCTGCTCGATGAAGATCAGCCAGGACGTGCGGGATTTCGCGGCGAAGCAGAACCAGGGCGCCGACGGCTTCGTCGCCAGCGGCCAGACCGGCGCGGAGGCGGCAGCGGCGAGCAAGGAAGCGGCGCTGAAGGGGATGGAAGAGATGGCGGCGAAGTTTCGCGAGGGCGGGGAATTGTATGTGAGGGCGGAGTGAAGGTGCGACTGCTGCTGCGCACATGGCTGATCATTCTGGCGATGATCGCCGCGTCACCGGCGGTGGCAGACTCCTGTGCCGACCCTTACCTGCAGACCGTATCTTCGCCAAACGAGGCATTTGTCCTGGAATACGTGCCTCGAAAGCGAGACTGCAAAGTCGAAGATTGCTGGGATGAACCGACAAAAACTGGCGAATCGAAGGGCGACCCGGAAAGTGCGTTCTTGAACCTGTACGAGAGGCAGGATGACGGAACACAAACAAAACGATGGTCGTATGCACTCGATCAATGGGGTGACCCGATGACGCTCAGCGTTGGCGACCAAGGCCATGTTCTGATCGCCGACCAATGGTGCGATGCGGGCCTTGGCCCAGAAGTGGTAACTCTGTTTAGTGCCGACGGTGAGAAGCTCGAGTCTTGGTCGCTTGAGGACATCATCGGGCCGCAATATTTGGCTGCTTTGCATCAGACGAGTTTTAATATGCATTGGAGAGGGGCTATCGCTTTCGATCCGGAGGCTGGCGCATTTGAAATCGAGATCGTTAGGCCCAGCGACGAGCTTTTGTTCGCCACCGCGCAACATACGTCGTTGATGCTCGCTCCCGGAACCCGTGAATTCGTGCCCCGGAGTCAATCCGATTGGTCGGCTGCACTGGAACTGGCTAATGATCGGATTGCGAGGCTTTGCATGGCTCGAAAGGAAAATCTTGCACGGGCGGCCTCGCCAATCAAGGCACCTCCAGATAGTGATCGCGACGATTGGGCGATTTTTGCAGCGGAAGTGGTCGCTAGAGTGACTTATCCAGAAGTGGAGAATGCTTGGGATCAACTGCTGTTTCTTCCTGAAAAGGGTCACACAGACTATCAGGAGGATTTGAGAGAATTTGAGCGTAGTCTGACATTCTTACGACAACAGCATATCCCTCAGATTTTTTACTTGATTTCTCCTGATATCGAGAACGCCGCTAACCTACTTGGAAAGTTCCTCGCTGGCGAGAAGCGTGCCGATCTTGGCAAACATCGGTTTGTCATAGTGAGCGACGAACCAATGGCCACCTCCCTCACTGGCATACTGTCAAGTTATGGTGGCAAGTCTTGGCACGTAATTGGTTTGAAAGAGCCTATCCAACCGCGCGCTGATCGCGAAGATCATGATTGGCGGGGTATGAGAGCCTGCGACGCTCTGGAGCGCCAAACCTCTCAGCAAATCCCGGGGTCATAGTTCCAAATTATCGCCATCGGGGAAATCCGGGGACAGCATACTTCATCGAGAGATCTGGAGACAGCATACTTAGTTTAAGCGCGCCAACGCCCCGCCAAAATCACCCCATCTTCCTCGGCCTCCCGCCTTTCGCGCCATTCGCTCGCGCCGCCGCGGCCTTGGCCGCAGACGTCCCCCGTCCCGCCTGCGCCGCCATCCATTTGGCCGTGCCGAAAATGCCGTTGATCAGGCCGGGGACGGTGTAGTCGAGGTCCAGCGCTCCCCAGTGCAGGCCGTATCCCGCCCCGATCACCTCCACCTCGGCGATCTGCGCCGGGCTGGCATCGTGCAGGCCCTGCACCAGGCGCGGGGGGAAGGCGAAGGTCGCGCCGCTGGTCAGTTCCACGATCACCCGGTCGGCCTTGGCATCGTAGCGCGCAGCCTTCGCATGCGGCTGAGTTTGCGCGATGATCCGCTCGCGTTCCTCGGCTGCGGCAATCTGTGCGTCGGTCAATTCAACCATGATGGGCCTTCCACTGTTCGAGCAGGTATGCCTGCTGTTCTGCCACGATCCGCATCGCCTTGCGCAGGTCGCCCGCTTTCACTCCTGCGGCGCTGACCAACTCCGGCTCGCCGCCTTGGCCAGCCAGATTGATCTTCGCCTGTCCGTCACCGAAAACATGCACATGGGCCGGTTCGTGATCATCGGTGAAGATGATGAACCGAAAGCCCGCTTCGCGATGGACGGTGACCAAGCTGCCGAATAACCGATCTTGATGGGTTTCTCAAGTTGGAGCCTTCTCTCCGGCTTCCCGACGTCAGTAAGCCGTAATGCGCGAGCGGCTCGGTCGGAATTTCTCACACTAAGGCACAAAGGCACGAAGGTGTTGCGCGTGAGGGATCGGCCTGCTCATTCGATGCGAGCGGCGAAGGGTGACGATAGGAATTCGATAGCGGCTTCGCCGCAGGCATGCCCTCTTCGAGCCTTTCTGCCGTCACGTGAACCAAAAAAGTGGGGCCCCGGCTCGGGGGCCGGGGTGACGATGGGGTGGAAAACACTTTCCTACACACCCCCATTTGTGGCTTATCCTGTCGGATGAACACTCCCGCCAAACTCCCCGCCGCGCCCGCTCCGTCTTCCGCCACCGCCGCCGAGCCGGACGATCCCTTCGCCCTCGCCGCGCCCGACTACGACCCGGCCGAATACCGCTGGGTCCCGGTCCGCCGCCGGCCGCGCTATGACGGGTGGACCGAGGAGAAGCAGCGGCGCTTTATCGAAGTGCTGGCCGATACCGGCCTCGTCGGCCTCGCCGCGAAAGAGGTCGGGATGAACCGGGCGAGCGCCTATCGCCTGCGCCGTGCGGCGCACGCCGGGGCCTTCGCGCGCGCGTGGGACCGGGCGCGCGAGCTCGCCGGGGCGCTGATCGAGGATATCGCCTTCGAGCGCGCGATCGAGGGGGTGGAGGTCGAGGTCTATACCCGCGACGGCGAGGTGGCCGGCACGCGCACGGTCTACAGCGACCGCTTGCTGACCTTCCTGCTGCGCCATCTGAAGCCCGAGATCTACACCGCCGCCGCGCGCGAGCGGCGCGGGTCGGCGCTGCTGCCGGTCTCCGGGCCGGAGGGGCAGGGGGCATCGGACCACACCGCCTCGCTGGACGGGGCGCTGCGGGCGATGGAGCCGCCGCTGCCCGCGCCGCCCGAGGAGCTGCTCGGCCCCGACCAGCTGGCCGACGACCTGCTCACCGCCGAGGTGGCCGACGGGGTGCTGCCGCAGTTCCTCTCCGAACAGCGGCCGAAGAAATCGCCCGAGCGCCTGCTGGCCGAGGAACGCGCGGCGCAGCACGAGCGCGGGCTTCTGGCCGAGGCGAAAATGGCGCGCGGCGAGCCGCTGGACGACGCGGAGTTCGAGGACCTGTGCGCCTATCTCGACCCGGCCGAGGCTGCCGCCAAACGCCGGGAACCGCGGCCGGCCCGCAAGCGCGGCGGCGAGTGACGTTGGTGTCGCCTTAGTGTCGCCTTTCGCGCCTCTCCCGCCCTTGCGGGGCCGCCGCTGGCCTGCCTCCGCCTGCCTGAAACCGCTCGTAATTTTCGCGGCGCTCCCCATCTCGGTTTCACCCCCCTCCCCCCCAACAACCCGAGAGGAACCCCCGCCATGCAAGTCCAGTTCAATTCAGACAGCTCCGTCATGGGCACCGAGAACGTCGCCGAGCGGATCGAGGCGGCGGTGCGGCACAAGCTGGCCCGGTTCGAAGAGCGGTTGACCCGGCTCGAGATCCATGTCCGTGACGAGAACGGTGCCAAGCACGGCGCGGATGACAAGGCCTGCACCATCGAGGCGCGCCCGCGCGGAGGCAGGCCGATCGGGGTGACCGAACATGCCGACAAGGTGGACGATGCCGCGCGCAAGGCCGCCACCACCCTCGCCCAGCGGCTGGAACGGCACTTTGGCAAGGGCGATCGCCATGGCCACGACCCTCGCCCCGAGAAGGTGCTGTAACCGCATTGGCCGATCTTTATCTCAAGAACCTCGAATCCGAACGGCGGCAGCTGTGGGCGACGTGCCGTCTCAAGGGACTCGCGAAGGACACGCCCGAGCGGCAGCGGATCGCCGCGCTCGACGAGGCGATTGCGGCGCACAAGGACAAGGCTATGGACGCGGGTTAGCGCACGCGCCGCGCGAGCTGCACCAGCACCCGGTCGAGCGCCTGCAGGAACCGCGAGCGGTCCGCCTTGCCGAAGGGCGGCGGCCCCCCTCCCATCCCGTCCATCCCGGCGCGCAAATCGGCCATGATCGCGCGAGTGGCGATGGCGCTGCCGATGCTGGCGGCGTCGAACGGCTTGCCGTTGTGGGCGAGCACCTGCGCCCCCGCCTTGAGGCAGCGGTCGGCCAGGAGGATGTCGGCGGTGATGACCACGCTGCGCGGCCCGGCGTTCTCCGCGATCCAGTCGTCCGCCGCGTCGAAGCTGTCCGATACCACCACCCGCTGCACCCGGTCGCTCACCGGCACGCGGAAGGCGCTGTTGCTGACCACGCGGACCTGCGCGCGGTGGCGCTCGGCGACGCGGTAGATCTCTTCCTTCACCGGACAGGCGTCGGCATCGACCAGGATCGTCACGGGGTCGGCGGGACGGGCGGAGGCCGGGGTGTGCGGGTTGCTCATGGTGGCGGGCCCTAGCGGGAAGCCGTGTCGGCCTCCAGTGCGCAAGGTCCCCGCCGATGCGCCGCTAGCTGTTCTTCATGTTCTCCAGCCCCTTGATGCCGCCGGGCTTGAGACTGGGGTTGGAGGCGTTGGTCTTGACCTTTTCCTTCTTCGGCTTGCGTTGCTCTCGGCTCTTCTTCTGCTGGCCCTTGGCCATGTCCGGTTCCAATCGGGGCGGGATGCCCCCCTGCCTGATACGCTCTTTGCCGCAATCGCCTGCATCAATTCGCCCACCGCCCGATTGAGCACGCCCGGGCGAGTGCATCCGGGCGGGCAGGCCGGTCAGGCCGCGATCACGCTCCGGTTCCGCCCCGTTTCCTTCGCATCGTAGAGCGCGCGGTCGGCGCGGATCATCAGGCGGTCGATGGCCTCGTCGCCGCGCAGGGTGGCGACGCCGAAGCTGGCGGTCAGGCGGTGTTGCCCGGCATGGGTGATCAGCGGTGTCGTCTCGAGCGTCGTGCGCACGCGCTCGACCAGGTCGGAGAAGCTGCCGCCGCCGGCGGTGGGTGCGGCGATCAGGAATTCCTCGCCGCCCAGCCGGGCGACCAGCCAGCCCTCGGGCGCGAGGCGGGAGAGGATGTGGGCGACATGCACGATCCCGGCATCGCCCGCATCATGGCCGAACTGGTCGTTGATCCGCTTGAACCGGTCGATATCGGCGATCGCCACCGACAGCAGGTTGCCCCGGCGCGCAGGGTCGTGGGCGCCCCGCTGGCCGGACTCTTCGGAGCCCGACCATTGCTGCATCGTCCGCATCGCCGCGCGGCGATTGGCCAGCCCGGTCAGCGGATCGGTCAGCGCGAGCGTCTCCAGCTCGGCGCGCGAGCGTTCCAGCCGGACGGTGAGCGAAGCGATCCATAGATAGGCGCAGCTCGCCACCACCAGCGGGATCAGCACCGCGAACAGCATCGTTGTGGTGTAGTCGGGCTCGCCCGAGCTGCTGAAAGCGAGCTGGACCAGCATCACCGATGCCGCGATCGAGGCCCCGACGACGATGAAGCCGTTGCGCCACAGGCGGCGGCGCAGCGCGCGGCGCTGCCCCCCCGGGCCGGCGGCGCGGGGCAGGTGGCTGGTCGCCTGATCGGAGTGCGTTCGGTCCATGGCTATCGGGTCTGCTCCATCCTCCGCTTTAAAGCGCAATGCCCAACCAAGGTTTCGCATGTTTGGAAAACGCGGCGTTAAGGCGGGGTACGCAAAAACCCATGGACGACGCCGCAACCCCCGCGCCGGACGACGCCGCCTCGCTCGATGCGGATGCGGCAGCAACGGGTGTGACGGGCGTTGCTTCCGCACGGGGCCGGGCTGCGTAGCTGCAGCACCATAGCTGGAGACTTGCCATGACCCGACCTGCTGCTTTCGCCCTCTGCTCGCTCGCCGCCTTGTTCACCGCGCCCACCGCCGCGCAGGATGCGCCCGCCGCGCCGCCGCTGGCCGAAGTGCTCGCCTCGCAGGTGGGCGAATGGACGGGGACGCTCGAATATCGCGACTATCAGGCGGACCGCTGGTTCGGCCTGCCGATGCGCGTCACCGTGGCGGATGGCGGCGACGGGGTGACGATGATCCGCACCGCCGATTTCGACGACGGACTGCGGGTCGGTGTGGTGCGGATCACCACCGTCACTATGCTGGGGGAGGACGGAAGCACCGAATATTCGGTCGGCTTCCGCAAGGGGCGGGTGCCCGAAGTCTCCAGCGCGCGCCTGACGCTCGCCGCTTGGAGTGACGACGCGCACTGGACCATCCTTGCCGAGGAAACCGCCACCGACGACGACCGCCCCGCGCTGATCCGCGAGACCATCGTGCGCGACGGGGCGCGGTTGACCACGCTGAAGGAGGTCGACTTCACCGACGACGACGCGGCGGAATGGCTGGTTCGCAACCGCTCGACCCTCGACCGCGTCGATGGCTAAGGGGTGGCGGGTAGGGCGAGCGCCGGGCGAGCGCCGCGTCAGCCGCCTTCGACGATCGTCACCTCCACCCGCCGCGCCTGTTCGGGGGTCAGATCGGTGGTGGTCGTCTCCTCCGGCTTGACCAGCTCGGCGCGGGCTTCGTCCACGCCCTGGCCGACGAGCGCGGCCTGCACCGCCTGTGCCCGGCGCTTGGAAAGCTCGGCGTTGGCAGCGGCGTTGCCGGTCGGGTCGTTGTAGCCCGAGATGGCGAGCTTCGACCCGGGATTGGCGGCCAAGTAATCGCGCACCGCGACGGAGGCGGCGGCGAAGTCCGGCGTGACCTCGGCCTTGCCGGTGTCGAAATAGACCGTCAGCATCGGCCTGGTATCCTGCTGGCTCGCGATCACGCCCGCGCCTGTCGGCACGGTTGCCGGGGCAGTTGCAGGGGCGGCAGGCGCTGCCGCCGGGGCCGGGGCGGTTGCCGGTTCGGTCGCGCGGGGGATGACCACCGGGTCGTCGTTCCGCCCGCTGACGAAGCCGGCGATCACCATGGCCAGTATCATCGCCCCGACCACCGCGGCGAAAGCGATTACGCCGGTCTCCACCATGCCGTCGCTCTCCGGCGGGATCGCCGAATGGCGCGAGGGTGCGGAAGCCAGCGCGGCCGGCGCGCTCGCGGTGACCGCTGCCGCCGCAGGGGCTGGAACGGGCGCAGCGGCCGGCGGGTCGGCAGGCCGGTCGGTGGCTGTCGGGGCATCGGCAGGAGTGGCGTCGGCGGAAGCGCTACCCCCGGGCAGCGACGCAATCCCCATCGCTCCGCCGGCGAGTGCAGCAGCTCTCGCCCCGCCGACATCCGATCCGCGTTTTGCGCCGCCAAACAGGTCGAGCATGTCGAAATGCTCCGCCAGCAGGTAGTAGACCGTCACCCGGTTCTTCGTCCGGTCGGCCTGCATCCGCTGCCCGACCGCCTGGATCGCATTGTCGAGCGTCGCATCGTCCTGCGTCAGGCCGAGCTTCTTCTTGAGGTAATTGTCGCGGACCCGCGCGGTTTCTTTCGGGTCCGACATCGACACCAGCGAGGAATCGCGCTTGCGCAGGGCAATGCCGCAGTAGTTGACGATCTTTTTGACCACCAACTCGTCTGCATCGTGAACGTATTTCCGAACGTCGGCCAGCCAGTCTTCCGCCATGCGACAGCACCTCCCCAAGGCCCGCCGCAGTCGACGCTCTCCGGCACGATGCACACAGGCGCGCGGTGGGGCCGAGTCGGCACTCTATTGCAAGCGCCTCGCATGGCAAGGGGGTGTGCGAACGGAGGCCCGGTCGCGCAATCAGTTGAGCGGCTTGAGCACTCCGTCCCAGCCGTATTGCTGGCTGGTGCCGTCCTGGATGCGCAGCAGGTTGAGGTCGATCCGCGCGGGGCCCGAATTCTCGATGTCGACCGAACCGACCCCGGCGATGTAGTCGCTGCCCGTGCTGTCGACGCCCCAGAAAGCGACCGACGACCCTTTGCGGCCCGGCGTTGTGCCGATCGCCGCCCACTGGCCGCTCACGGTGAACGGCTCGCCCTTGAACCACAGCGTCCCGCCGACCTTGCCGATGCTGTCGTCATTGAGGAAGTTGATCGTGACGTCGCGCGCGCCGCCTGCTCCGGCAGCGCTGCCCATTTCCCAGTTCGACATGATCCGTAAAGTCCCTGAATTCGGTTGAAGCGACCATCATACTGGTTAGCGGGTCCCCGGCGCGGCACAAGCGGGAATGCACGCGCCGACCCGGGCGATGCGCCGGACGATCTTGAGCCACCTCGCAATTGGTGTAGGTTGCAAGCGGGGCGGACGGCCCCGGGAGGGTCGCTGATGAATTGTCGCGGTTTCACAGTTGCGCTCGCAGCTATCGCGCTTGCCGCAGCGCCGCATGCCATCGCCAAAACTCCGCGCGACAGCTATTGCTCGTGGATCAAGGAAACGCCGGAAGGCAGGTTCACCTACGAGATGAAGCTCGGCTGGAGCCTGATCCGCGAAGGTGCTCTCGAAGGCGGCCCTGAGCTGCCGGAGGATGTCGTCGGGATCAGCTGCCTGCGCGATCCGCCGGTGCTGGTGGCGGGTGACGTTGCGTTGCTTGAGCGCGGGGTGGAAATCTATTTCGGGCTCGGCGGCGCAGGCTTTTCGACGATCAAATATAGGTTGACCGACGGGGTGATTGCTTACGAGTTGAGCGGCGGCGCGTTGTCGGCCAGGCAGAAGAAGGATGTCGACCGCGCGCTGGCCGATGCGCAGAAGCTGGTCGGCGATCAGGGGGCTGCGAATTGATCCAGCGGGCGATCCTATGGCTGGCAGCCGCTTACAACCTGGTCATCGGGGCTGCGGCGCTGTTCGCCCCGGCGGAGCACGTCGAGGCGCGGGTTGTCGGCCTGCTGGTGCTGTGTTTCGGCGTGGTTTACGCGCTGGTCGCAAGCGACATCGCCCGCTTCCGCCCCGTGCTGTGGGCCGGGGTGATCGGCAAGGCCGGGGTGGTGGTGCTGATGGCCCCGCTGGTGCAGGCAGGCCTGCTGCCCGGCTATGTCGGCGTGATCCTGACCGGCGATGCGCTGTTCATGGCCGCCTTCGTGTGGATCCTGCTGCGGCGCGAGGGGTCCGGCTAACGCTACATCGGGTAGAGCCTGCCGCTCCAACCGTATTGCTCGTCGTCACCGGTCGAGACGCGGATGAGGTTCAGGTCGATATCGTCGGGCGCGCTGCCGGGGCCATCCATCGTCCCCGCGACCGCGAGGTAGACCGTCGCTGCCTGCTGGTCGCTTGCCCAAAGCGCGAAGGCCGAGTGGTTGCGGCCCGCGATCGAGCCAGCTGCCGCCCAGTTGCCGTTGACGTAATAGGTGGTGCCCTCGAAGATCATCGTGCCGCTGATCTGCCCGATGGCGTCGTTGTTCTGAAAATCGATCGTCACGTCGCGCGTGCCGTCGCTGTGCTCTTCGCTGCCCAATACCCAGTTCGACATCGTTGCCTCCACATTCGGCCCGGACAATACCGGGCGCCCGTTCGACGGAGTACCGGGGCAGTGAAACGGCGGATTGGAGAAATGCGGCGCACCGCTTCTCGGACCTCCTCCGCACTACGGGCAGCATTGCGTCGCGAAAAGGGCTATTGTCGATTCCGATCGGGAGTGGGTAAATCACTACCCAGGGATACTGGACCGGAAGCAGGAAAGGGCCGCGCAACATGGTCAAAACCAGGGGTTTCGCTTCGCTCGCAATTGCGGCGCTGGCGTTGCAGGGCTCGCCGGTGGCAGCGCAGGACTACAGCGTCTTCATCGCCGATGTGATCGGGCAGACGATCGCCAATATGAACAGCTATGCGCCGCCGTGCGGCTACATGCCCGACAACGAACTGGCCGAGGCGCGCGATCCTGCGCCGGGCGTGATGCAGGGCTATTTCGACGCGGCGAGAAATGGCGGGGATCGCGCGCGGTTCTTCAAGCTCGACAACAAGACCACGTGGCGGCTGGGCGAGCGCGAGATCGGAAGCGATGGCCTGAATGCGCAGGCCGATCCGCTCGCAGTCGAAGGCAATCGGCTCGATCCGCTGGCGCTGCGGTTCTATCGCGCGGGGAACTACTCCACGGCGCAGGGCCAATGGGCAGTGCTGGCACCCGACGGGACCGTCGCCGGGGTCTACACCGGCCTGTTCACCCGCGAACGGGGCGAGTGGAAGCTGCGCGAGCTGACGGTTGTGCCTGCGGGTTCCGAAGTCGGCGCGATCGACCAGTATTGCGCCGAACCCGGCGACCTGACCGACGCGGCGGTGACAGGCGGCGAGCAGCGGATTGCGTGGCTCGAGAAGCAGATCGCCGACAAGGAAGAAGACCGTCAGCGCGACGAAGCGCGCATCGCCACGACCGAGGAAAAGCTCGCCAAGCGCGACAGCCGTTCCCTGCGCGAGCGGTTGGCGCGCGAAAAGCGGACGCTGGCCAACCGGCTCGAATCGCTCGAAACGCTGCGCAGCGCGCTCGGCACGGCGCGCGACGCGCTGGACGAGGCGCAGAAAACCCGTGCCGAGCTTCTCGCGCTCAGGGGCGATGCGCGCAATGCGCTGGCGTTCCGGATCGCGGAGAAGGACGCAGAGCCCGCAAATGGCAGGAGCGAATAGCGCGTCTCACCAAAGCTCGACGTCTTACTTCTTCACCCGCCAGGCGCGCGCGTAGGTCGATTCCTCGTGGTACTTGCGATCAGCGGCGGCAGCCTGTTCGGCCAGCTCCGCATCGCTCGAGGCGCGCGCCGTGCTCTCCTTGAGCAAGGTGTCGCGCCTGACCGGCAACAACTGCGCGATCGGCAGACCTGCGGGCAGGTGGAAGTCGCCTGCCGGGCCGGTCCAGGCGAAGGGCAGGTTGACCGTCGTGTCGAACCGGTCGCAGTCGACGAAACCGGTGAAGCAGGTGAACGGCAGGTCGACCCGGCTGAACGGGGTCGAGAACAGCACCGAATAGCCCTGCGGCACGCGGATCCGCCACGGGTTGATGAACTTGAGCGGCATGATCTGCTCGAACGGCGGCTCGGGCGCGCCGATCTGCGAAGGCAGGTGCTGCTCGACCGGGGCGAAGGGCGCATCGGGTGCCCAGCCGAGCTGGATATGCACCCGGTCCTCCGGCACCATGATCCGCACCTCGAACGGCAGCGGGATGATGTAGCCGAGCGCGAAGGCATCGGTCATCGGCAGGCAGGCTTTGGCGGTAAGCCCGGGCAGGCCATGCGCGTCGGGTACGCCCAACTCGCGCGGCAGGCGCTTGAACCAGTCGGGCGCGAAACGGATCGCGCGGTCGGGCGCGGGTATCGTGCCCAGCAGCGCCGGGTCGCACAGGAACTCGATCTCCGGTTCGGTTGCCGCTTCGTTCATAGCGTGCCTCATGCTCCATTTGGGTTGCGCTGTCAGCAGCGTTGCGGCGGCGGCAGACACGGCCTATCTGCCGATCCATGATCAGGCTCACGCTCCTTCTCGCCCCTGTGCTGCTCGCGGCATGCGCCTCCGCCACCGGGACCGGCGAGCAAACCGCCTCCTTCGACGGCATCGCCGCAGATGAGACGGTTTATTTCGGCGGTACCGAGCCCTTCTGGGGCGGGCAGACTTCCGGGCAAAGCCTCACCTATACCACGCCCGAGAATATCGACGGCACCACCTTCGCGGTGCGCCGGTTTGCGGGCAATGTCGGGATCGGCATCAGCGGCACGCTGGAGGGGCAGGCATTCGACATGACGGTGACCCCCGGCGAGTGCAGCGACGGCATGTCCGACACCACCTACCCGCTCACCGTCACGCTGCGCATCGGCGAGGAGCAACGCGAAGGTTGCGGCTGGACGGACCGGCTCCCGAGAGTTGGCGGCGAAGCGGGCTAGATCGGTCGATTTTTTCGGAACCAGTCGACCAGTAGGCCGTTTCCCCTGCCAATGGGTCGCCGGTTTCTCCGGCACCCCTTTCCCGCAGGATGAACGAAGGACGATCCTCCATGACCAAGCGTATGACTTACCTTGCCGTACCCATGCTCGCTTCCGCACTGGCGCTCGCCGCCTGCGGCGAAACCGCCGACACGACCGAGCCGGCCGATGCCGAAATGACCGAGGCGGTCGAGGCGAACACCGTCGTGGACGTGGCCAAGGGCAACCCCGACTTCTCGACGCTGGTCGCGGCGGTCGAGGCTGCCCAGCTCGGCGAGACGCTGTCGGGCACCGGCCCGTTCACCGTGTTCGCGCCGAACAACGCCGCGTTCGAAAAGCTGCCTGCCGGCACCGTCGACGGCCTGCTCAAGCCTGAAAGCCAGGCCCAGCTCACCGGCCTGCTGACCTATCACGTGGTGGCCGGCAAGACCGACGCCGCAGCGCTGGCCAAGGCGATCACCGATGGCAATGGCAAGGCCGAGCTGACCACGGTCAACGGCGGCAAGCTGACCGCCTCGATGGACGGCGAGAACGTCGTGCTGACCGATGCCGGCGGCAACACCTCGACCGTCACGGCGACCGATGTCGAAGCCTCGAACGGGGTGATCCACGTGATCGACACCGTGGTGATGCCCGCCGCCGCCGAGTAACTTTCGAGCAAAGCAAAACGGGGCGTCGCCTGCACTGGCAGGCGGCGCCCCGATCTTTGTGGTGCTGTCATCGCCACCTACAGGCGGAGCGCCGCCTAGCCTTTGCGCACCCCCGCGTGCTTGAGATGGGGGCCGAGCCGCCCGGTGAGCCACAGCGTCCACATTCTGAAATCGGCGGCGAGCGACCCTAGCGGATAGGTGAGGGTCGCCGGGCGGTTCTTCTCCAAGGTGAAATGCGCCAGCCAGGCGAAGAAATACCCCGCCAGCGGCAGCGCGAGCAGCCACCACCAGTTCGCCGTTATGATCGCAAACACCGCCAGCCCCACCACCAGCGTCGTCCCGACATAATGCAGCGCCCGCGTCGACGCCTTGGAATGCTCGCTCTGGTCGTGGGGGTAGAAGTAGGCGAAGGTGGTATGGGTGCTGGTGGGAGTCAAATTTGCTCGCCAGACCTTGCGGCACCTACGTCAAGGTTGCTTCTATCGAGATTTGTGCTCACACCTCGTCCATGGAAAATGTCGATCGATTGAAGCACTTAACTGGGAAGGGCTACTTTCCAAAGGAACTACCGCTGGCCTTTACTACAGCAGATTTCGGAGAATTTGCCGATCAAGTTTACGCTGACTGGCTGTCGTCTGGAATCATCAAGGTCGAGCTAGTCAAGTTAAGAGGAAGGAAGAAAAAAGGAGGGGCGTATAGGCCGGTTGTCGCAGCAGCTGACCCTGATTTAATCTCGATGCCGAAGCGAGGTCACGAGCGACGCGATCTGAGCATTGCGCACCCTGTCATTCAATTGGCTTTGAATAATGAGATTACCAGCAACTGGCGAACGCTACAAAAGTGGCTTGCGCGACAAGCTTTGTCGAACGATGAAATTGAGATTGGTCAGGAATTTCCACGATCGATCAAAGGGATAAATTTTGACCTGCATCGTGTCCGAAAGAGTTTGATCCGGGCTGAGTCCGATTGGGTCCTGCAGACGGATATAAATCGTTTCTATCCGAGCATTTATACACACAGCATTGCTTGGGCTGCTTATGGCAAAGAACGCGTCAAGTCGTGCGTCAAGACCAAGACTTATGATGGCTCACTTGCGGATCGACTAGATATTTTAGTCAGGTCATGCAATCGGAACCAGACCTCTGGGATCCCAATCGGACCTGAAAGTTCAAGGATCATAGCTGAGATTATATCTTCACGGATTGATTCCCAATTTCTAGAGAAGCACCCAAAGGCTGTGCTTGAGCGGATAGATCGCCTTCAGGACGACTGGCTGTTAGGTTTCGAAGACCGTAGTGAAGCAGAAACAGCGTTGGCTACGATATTTGAAATATATCGGGCATTTAATCTTGAGATCAACGGGTCAAAGACTTCGATCCAACATATCGCCGACCCAGTACAGGCAGATTGGATAAGTGGCCTGCGCGGTTTTCTGTCACACCGGTCAGGTTCAATAGGCGGCAATCGGCTCGAAGAGTTTCTTGGGTTGGCCATTCGTTTGCAGGGCGATGAGCCGGGCGCTCCGGTGATGAACTACGCGCTGTCTGTCCTTGAGGGATTTAGGATCAAGCACCGCGATGTTCCGATGGTAGAATCGTTTCTGCTCAGAGCCTGTAGTGTAGCGCCCTGGTCTTTTGAGCGAATTGTGAGTCTCCTGATCACCCTGCATTCAGAGACCGGACGAATTTCAAAGCCTCGCATTGAAAGGCGGTTCAAGGAATTGATGGCGCGTGCAATAGCTCGTGGCCATGATTACGAGGTAATCTGGATTCTATACGCTTTCCGAGGGTTGGGCATTGCGGTTCGAGAACCGAAGCTGGCTGGCCTCCTTCAGCATACTAGGGTCAGGACTCATTGATTGAGCCAGAAGATGACGGTTGCGGCGATGCATATTGCTGACATGAAGGCATGCGCGCAGCGATCATAGCGTGTGTGGATGCGC
>NZ_JANKHH010000010.1 GCF_024626475.1 Parerythrobacter lacustris
AACCCGATACGAAAGCATGTAAGGAACGGGATGCTGTCGCCCGTCGAGTTCGAACGGCAGCAAAACATGAGCACCGAAGGCGTCTAGAAAACTCGGGGCTATTCAAACCTTACCCGGGCAAGCCGCTATTCCATGGCGAAAGGAGTTGAACGAACGAGAGCAGAGCATTCGCAATTGGGCAGAATCCCTGAAACCGACCGAAGCGCCGACCGAAGAAGAAGAGAATAAGTCGCAAACCGACGCGCTCGATGTGATCGATCAGGAACGGGACGCCCTGAAGCGGCCGGAAGTTCGGGAAAAGGTAAGCAAACAAATCGAACGCGGTTCGATCGGACAAAAACTCAAGAAACTCAATGGGTACCGTTGTCAGCTATGCGAAGTTCTGGGGCACGATCCGATCAGCTTCGTCAAAGCAAACGGCGAGCCATATGTTGAGGCTCACCACGTGACGCCGGTATCTGAGCTTCAGTTAGGGTCAGGACCTATTAAATCGCTTGCAAGAGGCATGGTTGGTTGATTCAATGGCAGCGTCAAGGAGGCGTTGGCTATGGATTATCCGTATTTGCTGAGCGAG
>NZ_JANKHH010000011.1 GCF_024626475.1 Parerythrobacter lacustris
TGAATAGCCCCGAGTTTTCTAGACGCCTTCGGTGCTCATGTTTTGCTGCCGTTCGAACTCGACGGGCGACAGCATCCCGTTCCTTACATGCTTTCGTATCGGGTTATAGAACATCTCGATGTAATCGAATACATCCTGCCTTGCCTCGTTGCGTGAGCGATAGGTCCGGCGCCGGATGCGTTCGCGCTTGAGCAGATTGAAGAAGCTCTCGACCACAGCGTTGTCATGGCAGTTGCCACGACGGCTCATCGAGTGCTCCAGATTATGGGCCTTCAGGAATGACGCCCAGTCCATGCTGGTGAACTGCGATCCCTGATCCGAGTGAACCAGCACAGTGTTCTTCGGCTTCCTGCGCCACACCGCCATCAGCAATGCTTGCAGGACCAGATCGGTGGTCTGGCGGCTCTGCATCGACCAGCCCACCACGCGCCGGGAGTAGAGGTCGATCACCACTGCCAGATAGGCAAAGCCCTCCAGCGTCCTGATGTAGGTGATGTCAGTCACCCAAGCTTTGTCGGGCGCTGTGACATCGAACTGGCGAGCCAGCGTGTTGTCGACCACCTTAGACGGCTTGCCGCCATAGC
>NZ_JANKHH010000012.1 GCF_024626475.1 Parerythrobacter lacustris
CTCGCTCAGCAAATACGGATAATCCATAGCCAACGCCTCCTTGACGCTGCCATTGAATCAACCAACCATGCCTCTTGCAAGCGATTTAATAGGTCCTGACCCTAGAGCGGCTCTGCAATACCGGCAGCAATCGCGGAGGCACAGTCCTTTGGCACGAATAGATTAGCGTAATCGACAGTACGATCTTCGATTTCCTGTTGCACAAATGTATTAAACGTAGCGGCGGATGTGAAATCATCCTTCGTGACAACGACAAAGGATGTATCACTTGTTTTTTTTATATTGGCCTCGCTATAGAGGGCAGCAAAGAATCCACCGACATTTCCTGCAACTCGAAGTCTGTCATTTGCTCCGAACCGCACTTCACTAGGATCTAAGTTTACTGTTTCATCCCACTTCTGTTTGAAACTATTTAGTTCTTGGGCCAGCTTGTTGCTGCTTTGAAAGTGCTGATTCTGAAGTCCTGGAATTGGCCTGCAGAAAGACTGGTCAAGCCCAGCTGCGTCGGGCTTGGTGCTTCCCACGCGTTGAGCTAATCCTGTGATCGACTCCCACAGAGCGGTCAGGTCGCGGACTGCCGCATCGCCGCGGGCATCCTTAGTCCGGCTAGCAACATTAGCTTGAATTGTGCTTATTGTCGTATCGAGTCTGTTGGCATCGGCTGCCGTTGCGGACTTCAGATTCTCGAACGTGCGAAACGCATAGACTGCCTCCGCTTCGGTCCCGCTATGTTTGATGATGTTGATAGTAAAGTAGGTGTCTTGGCGGTAAGGCCGATACCGCCCGTCGCGAATGTTGTCTTGCTGCAGCGCAAGCTGCAAAGCCGAAGAGCGTGCCGAAGCGGATGCCCACATGGCGCTGGTAGCCGTCTGGCTTGAATGGGCGGCACTCGAAGCGTTATTTGCTGCGGTTGCCTTTGTCGGCCCTTCACCCGAATTCGCATTTGCCAGTTCTCGCGCTCTGGTTTCAGCATCGGCCGTATTGGTTTTCGCAAGAGTTGCAGATCTTTCCGCGTCGCTTACGACCGAAGTTACAGCGGCAAGCGCCACGGTGAATTTGGGTGTAGACGAATCACTCGCGATTGCCGCCAATACGCCTTTCGCGGTGGTCGATGCTTTGCTTGCTGCTTCAACATCTCTTTTCGCATCCTCGGCCGCGCGCAAGTGAGCTTTTCTGAGCGCCTCGTTATCGGGCTGTCGTTGAACCGCAACTGCGGTATCGACCAAACGAGCGGCGCTGCGCTCTGCAATTTCCTGCCATTTTGCGGCCTCTCCGATGGCATCAATGGCGCTGTCCAGTTCGGGATGAGTTTCCGTTGTAGGATCGGTATAGTAGAATAGCTGACCGGTGTTGTGATCGAGGATCAGGTTTCGCCACACCATGTCTTTATCACGGTGATGCATTCGTCTCAGCACATACCTGCCATCCTCGAATGACGGGTAGCGCCACTCGTTCCCTGCTGACGACTGGTCGAGCACGAAGCGATATTCGAAGATTATATCGTCTTGGTTCGACTCGAGCAGAGACTTGCCCAGTTCGGTCAAGATGTCGGCGGCGGGGCCGGTCGGTAACGAACCCGCCGTTTGACCAAGACTTGCCAGACTGCTTAGCAGGCCGGTCATCTGCGTGCTGATCTGATCGAGCTCAAGAACGATGATCTGAATACCGATCGGCCTGCCGTTGTAGGAGGTCGGCGCGACAATCGGGATATTGCTGAAGTTCAGCGATTGTTCGTTTTCAACGTCCGGGCTGTAATAAATGACGCGCGCCGAGTTGAGGCTGGCCGAATCCAGGTCGAGAAAGGCCGCCTCATTGGACGATTGACTTTGTTCGGTACCTTCGGCTGCCTTAGCTTCCTTCGCGCCGAATTCGAACGCCCGCGCCAAGATTACGATCTCGGCGTTGGATCGAAAAGGGCTTCGCCCGCCGGACAGGTTGCCAGGAGTGAAGCCGAACTCGGCGGTGAAATCGATAAAGCCGTGATCGAGTCGGATTGAATAGACATCGTTCCTCTGGAAGCCCGGCTGGCGAGACACATTCTTGCGAAAAAGTCTGGCACCAAGCAGAGGATCGCATGCCTGAGGTCGGTTATTGGCTCTTTCTTCAGGTACGCAATCGCGCGTCGGGTAGTTTGCCATGACTTGGGCAACATTGGTCGGAGGTTCTGCCCGACGATAATCAACCACCCCGGTATCGATCGATGCGCAACCGGCCACCATGGCGGCGAGCGGAATTGCCAATCCAGCGACACCCGCTAGCTTCACGTTTGTTTTGCCGCGCATTGTGAAATTCCCCCACCAATTCAAGGTTAAGCGAGCGAACTGCGCCCTTTGATGACTAGGGTCAGGACCTATTAAATCGCTTGCAAGAGGCATGGTTGGTTGATTCAATGGCAGCGTCAAGGAGGCGTTGGCTATGGATTATCCGTATTTGCTGAGCG
>NZ_JANKHH010000002.1 GCF_024626475.1 Parerythrobacter lacustris
CTCGCTCAGCAAATACGGATAATCCATAGCCAACGCCTCCTTGACGCTGCCATTGAATCAACCAACCATGCCTCTTGCAAGCGATTTAATAGGTCCTGACCCTAGCGTTCTTCGCAGCAATCTTTGCGTGGGAAATCGTAAAAGCGATCCTAGTAAAGCTTTCGACCGAATTTCTAATTAGATTTCTCAATAGGAAAAATCCCTTCTCAGGCGAATGGGAAGATGATATTTTCGATAAAGATAACAACGTCGTAAAACGGGATAAGTTCATCATTACCCAGGATCGTAATGTAATTCACGGCTCAATAGAGCGAACATTTCCTGAGGAACAAAATTATAAAAAGTGGGAGTTTCATGGCCACCTGCAGGATGATTCGATAGTCGCATGCTTTTGGCCTGTTGACGCAACAGATTCCAGTTACGGATGTCTATTTGTAAGAAAAAAGGGTGATGGCCATTATGCTGGTTATTACCTTTCACAGACTTATCTTAAACAAGCGATGGACGCAAGAACTGCGCACCGCCCCACCCGTATAGATCTTCGCAAAAAACCACGGATTGCGCCTACCTAGTCAGCTTCTTGTACTGCAACTTCGTTGGCCTATCCGCCGCGTCGCCAAGCCTGCGCCGCTTGTCCTCTTCGTAGGCTTCGAAGTTCCCCTCGAACCACTCCACGTGGCTGTTGCCTTCGAACGCCAGGATATGCGTCGCCAGCCGGTCGAGGAAGAAGCGGTCGTGCGAGATCACCACCGCGCAGCCGGCGAAGTTCTCGATCGCGTCCTCGAGCGCCGACAGGGTTTCGACGTCGAGATCGTTGGTCGGCTCGTCCAGCAGCAGCACGTTGCCGCCCTGCTTGAGCATCTTGGCCATGTGCACGCGGTTGCGTTCGCCGCCCGACAGCTTGCCGACGTTCTTCTGCTGGTCCGCGCCCTTGAAGTTGAACGCGCCGACGTAGGCGCGGGTGGAGGTTTCCTGCTTGTTGACGGTCATGTAATCCAGCCCGTCGCTGATTTCCTGCCACACGTTGTTCTTGGGATCGAGGTGATCGCGGCTCTGGTCGACATAACCCAAATGCACTGTCGAGCCGATCTCGACCGTGCCGCTGTCGGGCTGTTCCTTGCCGGTCAGGATCTTGAACAGGGTCGACTTGCCCGCGCCATTGGGGCCGATGATGCCCACGATGCCGCCCGGCGGCAGGGTGAAGCTGAGGTTCTCGAACAGCAGCTTGTCGCCATAGGCCTTGGTCAGATTCTTCGCTTCGATCACCTTGCCGCCCAGCCGTTCGGGCACCTGGATGACGATCTGCGCCTTGCCCACGGGGCGGTTGTCCTGCGCGTTTTGCAGTTCCTCGAACTTGCGCACGCGCGCTTTGCTCTTGGTCTGGCGCGCGGCGGGGGTCTGGCGGATCCACTCGAGCTCGCGCTGGAGCGCCTTCTGTTTGCCGCTCTCCTCGCGGCTTTCCTGCTCGAGCCGCTTGGCCTTCTTCTCGAGATAGGTCGAGTAATTGCCTTCATAGGGGTAGTAGGACCCGCGATCGAGCTCGAGGATCCATTCCACGACGTTGTCGAGGAAGTAGCGGTCGTGGGTGATCATCAGCACCGCGCCGGCATAGTCCTTGAGGTGGTTTTCCAGCCACAGCACGGATTCCGCGTCGAGGTGGTTGGTCGGTTCGTCGAGCAGCAGGATGCCGGGCTTCTGGATCAGCAGCCGGGTGAGCGCGACGCGGCGCTTCTCGCCGCCCGAAAGGGTCTCGACACCCATGTCGCCCGGTGGGCAGCGCAAGGCCTCCATCGCGACTTCGAGCTGGTTGTCGAGCGTCCAGCCGTCGACCGCGTCGATCTTGTCCTGCAATTCGCCCATTTCCGTGCCGAGCGCGTCGAAATCGGCATCAGGCTCACACATCAGCGCGCTGATTTCGTTGAACCGGGCGACGAGGTCGGCGGTTTCCTTGGCCCCTTCGCGCACGTTTTCCAGCACGGTCTTGGTCGGGTCGAGCTCGGGCTCCTGCTCGAGATAGCCAACGGTGATGTTCTCGCCCGGCCAGGCTTCGCCGGTGAAGTCGGTGTCGATCCCGGCCATGATCTTGATCAGGGTCGACTTGCCCGCGCCGTTGGGGCCGACGATGCCGATCTTCGCACCCTGGTAGAACTGCAGGTTGATGTTGGAGAGAACCGGCTTCTGGGCACCGGGGAAGCTCTTGGTCATGTTCTTCATGACATAGGCATATTGCGCGGCCATCGGAGCGTGTCCTTTGAAACGTATCTGGCTGAGGAAATGTGTTGGCGCGCAGATAGGGGGTGCGGGCGTGCGGGGCAAGCGTGGAGCGGTGTGTGACGATGCGGCGCGAATTGCGTCCGTTGCATGACAAGATTCGTGGCTTTTGCGCAACGGGGGGCGTGGCATCGGCATTTCCTCCGCCGCATTCGGCTGTCATCAAATTGACCCATTGCTGCGGCGCGGCAATACCGCCTGCGATTTCGCCGGGAATCGGCATACAGGGGGTTTTTCACATGACGCGCATCTCGTCCTTTCTCGCCACCACCACTGCTCTCACGGCCTCGCTGCTGGGCGCCGCCCCGGTTCTGGCGCAGGAAACCGCCCCGACCGCAGAAGAGCAGTCGGGCGTCGGCATCATCGTGGTGACCGCGCAGCGGCGCGAGGAAGACATCCAGGACGTGCCGGTCTCGGTCACTGCGCTGCGCGACGATACGCTGACCGCGATCAACAGCAGCGGGCAGGACATCCGCGCGCTGTCGGGCCGGGTGCCCAGCCTGGTGGTCGAAAGCTCGTTCGGGCGCACCTTCCCGCGGTTCTACATCCGCGGCCTCGGCAACACCGATTTCGACCTCAACGCCTCGCAGCCGGTCAGCCTGGTGTATGACGACGTGGTGCTGGAAAACCCGATCCTGAAGGGCTTCCCGGTGTTCGACATGCAGCAGGTCGCGGTGCTGCGCGGGCCGCAGGGCACGCTGTTCGGGCGCAACACGCCGGCCGGGATCGTCAAGTTCGATTCGGTCAAGCCGCAGGACTTTGCCGACGGCTATGCCCGGATCAGCTATGGCAGCCACAATGCGATCAACGCAGAGGCGGCCGTCGGCGGCCCGCTGGGCGACAAGGTGAGCGTGCGGGTCTCGGGCCTGCTCCAGCGGCAGGATGATTACGTCGACAATATCCTCCCGTCGGGCACGACGGAGGACGCGTTGGGCGGATACAGCGATTTCGCGCTGCGCCTGCAGACCGATATCCACCCGAGCGACAGCTTTTCGATCCTGCTGACCGGCCAGTTCCGCGACCTCGACGGCACCGCGCGCCTGTTCCGGGCGAACAATTTCACCCGCGGCCTCAAGGGCCTCAACGCCAATTTCGACGAGGACACCATCTCGGTCGACGGCCAGAACGAGCAGCGCGTCAAGACCCAGAACGCCGCTGCCAGAGTGACCTGGGATATCGGCCCGGTCTCGCTGATTTCGGTCACCAGCTACTGGCACGGCCGGTCGACCTCGGTCGGCGATGTCGACGGCGGTTTCGGAGCGAACTTCCTGCCGCCCAATCTTTACGGCCCGGGCGAGATCCCGTTCACCGCCGAGACCCGCGATTCGATCCCCGATCTCGACCAGTTCACCCAGGAACTGCGCATCGCCAGCAATGGCGACGGTCCGCTGAGCTATCAGGCCGGGGTGTTCTATTTCGACGAATCGCTGCGCATCGTGAGCGAGAACTACTCAACGCTGGGTGATCCGCTCAACGCACCGGGCGGGGTCAACATCGTCGTCGCACAGGATCAGGAGAGCAAAGCGCTCGGCATCTTCGGCTCGCTGACCTATGATCTGACCGACCAGCTGAGCGTGACAGGCGGCATCCGCTACAACGATGACGAACGCGATTTCGTCGTCGTCCGCAGCCAGGACACGCAGTTCCCGACTTTCCTGCAGAACCCGCTCGGCACCGTCACCCGCAGTGTTTCCGACGACACGCTGACGTGGGACGCCAGCCTGAGCTACGCGGCGAGCGAGGACGTCAACCTCTATGCCAAGGTCGCACGCGGTTATCGCGCGCCGAGCATCCAGGGCCGCATCCTGTTCCCGCCCGCCACCGCGACCCCGCTTCAGGATGGGGTGACCGTCGCCGGTTCGGAGACGATCACCTCTTATGAAGCCGGCATCAAGTCGACGCTGTGGGAAGGGCGCGCGCGGATCAACCTCTCGGGTTTCCTGTATGATCTCAACGATGCGCAGCTCACCGCTGTGGGCGGCAACGTCAACGCCAACCGGCTGATCAACGCCGACAATGTGCGCGGCTACGGGTTCGAGCTCGACGCCGAGCTGGCACCGACCGACAGCCTCTTCCTGACCGCCGGTCTGAGCTACAACCACACCGAGATCCAGGACACCGGCCTCACCACCGCCGCATGCGGCGGAACGCGGGTCGACACTTTCCCCAATGTTTCGCTGTGCACCGTGCTCGATCCGATCGTGACCCCGGCCGCGCCGTTCGCAGCTGCCATCGTCAACATCGACGGTAACAGCCTGCCGCAAGCGCCGCGCTGGATCGCCAACTGGACCGCGCGCTACGAAGTGCCGATGGGCGACGGCGAGTTCTACGTCTTCACCGACTGGGCCTATCGCTCGAAGATCAATTTCTTCCTCTATGAATCGGTCGAGTTCCAGGATGCGCACCAGCTCGAGGGCGGTATCCGCGTCGGCTACGAAACTCCTGCCTTTGAGCTGGCAGCCTTCGTCCGCAACGTGACCAACGACCAGTCGGCGGTCAGCGGGATCGACTTCAACAACCTGACAGCGATGGTCAACGAACCGCGCGTGTGGGGCGTTGCCGCCGGGGTGAAATTCTAACGCCTTTGCTTCCGTGCATGGCCGCTGGACACGGGCATTGCCCGGCGATAGCACCCGCGGCCATGCACAAACCCGTACTCGCGCTCGCTGCGCTTTCGCTCGCCGTTCCCGCCGCCGCCAATATCACGCCGGTGCCGCCTACTCTGGAAGAGGCAGCTGACCGTGCGCATTCCAGTGACCGCTATGCGTGGGATTTCGTCGAAGGTATCACCACCGAGGTCGGGCCGCGGCAGGCCGGGACCGAGGCGGAAAAGCGCGGGCGCGACTGGGCGGTGCAATGGCTCAAGGCGCAGGGCTTCCGGAACGTTGCCGACGAGCCGTTCGAAATGCAGACCTGGGTGCCGGGGGAACTGCACAAGGCGGAAATTCTCAGCCCCTTCGCGCAGCCGCTGGTGGTGCAGCCGCTTGGCGGTACCGCTTCGACGGGTCCGGAAGGCATCACCGCTGAAGTCGTGTATTTCCGCACGGTCGATGAACTGCGCGCCGCACCCGACGGCAGCCTGACCGGCAAGATCGCCTATATCTCGCACAGCATGACGCGGACACAGGACGGCTCGCAATACGGCTTTGCCGGTCCGGCGCGCTGGGTCGGCTCGGGCATCGCGGCGCAGAAGGGCGCGGTGGCGACGGTGATCAAATCGGTCGGCACCGATTACCACCGCAATCCGCACACCGGCGGCGCGGGCTTCCCCGACGGCGTTGCGCCGACCCCGGCAGGCGCGCTGTCGCTGCCCGATGCGGCGAACCTCGAGCGGATGTTTGCTCGCGCCAAGGGCAAGCCCGTGGTGATGAAGCTGACGCTGACCCCGCAACTGCTCGGCACCACCACGAGCGGAAACGTGGTGGGCGAGATCGTCGGGCGCGATCCTTCGCTGCCGCCGGTGCTGGTGGCGTGCCATATCGACAGCTGGTGGAACGGCACCGGCGCATTCGACGACGGGGCAGGGTGCGGCATCGTCGCGGCGGCCGCGAAGCATGTCTCGCACAGCGGCCAGCCGCTGCGCACCATCCGCGTGCTGATGGCGGGCGCCGAAGAGGTCGGACTGTTTGGCTCGGTCGCCTACAGCGCGGCGCATATCGACGAGCCGATCGCGGTCGGCCTCGAAAGCGACTTCGGGGCAGACCGGATCTGGAAGTTCGAAAGCAACTTCCGCGACAGCAACCCGGCGCTGCACGCGAAGATCGCGAGTACGGTCGCACGGTTCGGGGTGTCGAACGGGACGGCGGTCGCCACCGGCGGCGCGGACATCAACATCGCGCGCGACCAGAAGACCGCGATCATCGACCTGCAGCAGGACGGCACCCGCTACTTCGACCTGCACCACACTCCGGACGATACACTCGACAAAATCGACCCGGTGCAACTGCGCCAGAATGTCGCGGTGTGGACGCAGGTGGTGGGCATCCTCGCCAATGAGCCGGGGCCTATCCTGCCGAAGGAGTGACGGGGAAGCTCCGCTGCATCAGGCGCGGGAGCATGGCGAGTTGGAGCAGAGCCCGCACGGCGAGGAACAGCGTGAAGCTGAGCCATAGCCCGGCGTTGCCCATCGGCCAGGTCAGCCACAGGCACAGTGCGAAGGCGAGGGCGGAGCCCGCCATCGACAGCAGCAGGGCGCGGGTCCAGCTCGCGCCGACGAAGACGCCGTCGAAGATGAAGCCGGCGACTCCGGCGAAGGGGATCAAGACCAGCCACAGGGCGCTCGCCTGCGCTTCGAGGGCGACCGCATCGGTCGCGGCAAAGCTGGCGAGGATCGGATCGGCGAACAGCGCGAAGAGGCCCGCCACCACCGCCGCTGCGCCGAAGCCGCGCAGCATAGTCGCGCGAATTGTGACGGCAAAGCCCGCCCGGTCTCTCGCGCCGAACCGCTCGCCGTTGAGCACTTGCGCGGCGTTTTCGAACCCGTCGAGCAGCAAGGCGGTCAGCACGAACATCTGGTAGATGATCCCGTTCGCCGCCAGCACCACGGTGCCGCGCTCGGCAGAGAGGCGGGTGAGGGCGGCCAGCGCGATCATCAGCACCAGCGTGCGCAGGAACAGGTCGCGGTTGATCGAGAGGAACGGCGCAAACGCCTGCCAGCCGAGATTCGCCCGGTCGCGCAACTGCACCCAGATCGCTTGCAAAAGCTCCCCGCGCAGCAGGAAGGCAGTCACGACCAGCAGCTTGGCGTATTCGGCGATCAGGCTCGACCAGCCGACCCCCGCGATGCCCATGTCGAGCGACAGCACGAACCACAGGCCGAGCGCGATATTGAGCAGATTGTAGGCCACCTCGAACAGCAGCACCGCCGTCATCTGCCGCCGCCCGACCATGAAGCCGATCAGCGCGAGGTTGAGCATCACCGCCGGCGCCGACCAGTAGCGGATTTCCGCATAGATCCGTGCGGCACCGAGCACTTGGCCCTCCGCCCCCAGCGCATCGAGCGCGAAAGGCAGAACGACGGGCTTAGCAAGCAACAGCAGCGCCGCGATTGCCAGACCCACCAGCAGCCCGCGCAGCAGAACCGCCGCCTGCGCCTCTGCGCCGCTGCGCGTACCCTCCTGCGCGACGAGGCCGGTGGTACCGGTCTTGAGGAAATTCATCACGGTGAACAGCACCGCGAACAGCCGCGCGCCGACATCGACCGCGCCCTGCGCCGCCGCATCCTGCATCTGCCCGACGATCCACATGTCGCCCAAACCGATCAGCGCGGTGGCGACATTGGTCACCATCGCGGGCAGGGCGATGGCCCAGATGGCGCGGGTTTGGATGGGAGTATGAGCGACTGTCGCGGAAGGGGTGTTCACAAGGCCGCCTCCCGCGCTTCGCTTGCGAGCATTTTGGCCGAAAGTGTCCCCCGGACACTTTCGAGTCTCAAAATGCTGGTCGGGGAGAGAGGATTCGAACCTCCGACCCCCTGTACCCAAAACAGGTGCGCTACCAGGCTGCGCCACTCCCCGACCGATTTCGCCGTGTTGCATCCGGTGGGCCCGGCAGGACTCGAACCCGCGACCTAGCCGTTATGAGCGGCCAGCTCTAACCAACTGAGCTACAGGCCCATGGATGCCGTAAGGCGAGGCGCGCGTTAGCTTGGCCGTCCTGCGGTGGCAAGCGGAATGGCGCGGCGGTGCTCAGCCAGTGACGACCGATTGCATGATTTCTCTGATCGAGGTCGGTTTGACTCCGCGCAGTTCGAGGTAGCCGTAGATCCTGCGCCACCAGTCGTAGAGATCGTCGAGATCCTCTTCGCTGCGCACATAGGGTGTGTTCCCCGGAACCAGCGAAGGGCTGTGGAACGAGAGCACCAGCAATGGCAATTGATCATCGATCGCCATGTCGATCCCGCGAATGGCTTCGTCGATCGATACCCCCTCCGGCGTCAAGGGTATCCGCTCAAGCAGGCCCAACTTGGCGAACAGGCCGGGCAGCTTCGGAAGGTTGCCGAGGACGGGATTGAGCAGACCGCCCTGCCGCCGCAGCATGCCCCAATAGACGGTGGTCAGGGGCAGCTCCAGCAATTGCCGGTCCTCGTCCACCCAATAGGGGTGGAGCGGGTGGCGGCTGTAATCCGCGCCGCCGCCCGGCGAATAGTCGAAGTTGGCGCGTACCGAGGTATCGATCGCAACGCCTGCGCGCTTGAGGATCGCCCCTGTGTTCGGACCCAGGCCATAGCGCCCCGCGCGGTAGACCTGCGGACTGGCACCGAAGTTCTTCGCGATGGCATCGCGCAGGCGCAGCAGCTTGTCTTCCTCCAGCGTCGCCGGAAGGTTGCCCGCAAAGCTGTTGTGCGCGTTGACTTCCTCGTCATGCGGCGGGTTGACCCATGGGTGCAGCTGGATGCCGATCTCGGCCCGGCCCGCTGCGATCGGCTCGCGCAAGATTTCGACCGCCATCGGGCTTTCCGCGATCGGCCAGTCGACGAGATAGAGCGGGACGACGCCCAGGCCCTCGCAGAACTGCTGGAACTTGGCCAGTCGCGGGATGTGGTCGAGCCCGTGACCGTCGGCGCTGAACGGCTTCTCCCAGTCGAATTCCTCTTCGGTATCGACTGTCAGGATGGCGCGCTGGCCGAACCCTTCGCGAAACATGGCCCTCGAACCGGCAGCCGGCGTATCTAGCATCGACCGGCTCACCCGCCTGTCACCCCCTGTGGTTGAAGCGCCCCCTCAGGCCGCCGAATTCTGGCTAGGTTCGCCTGCGGACCCGGTCAAGAGCGGCAAGGTCACAATCAGCCAGTCTTCGACCCGCGAGAGATTGCCGCCCACAGCCTGAGCTTCCGCCCGGGCGAGCCGCAAGGAAAATCCGGCACCGAACATGCCCGCGCGCAAGGTGCCTCCCGGTGCCTTCCCGGAAGTCTCGAACAGATCGTCCTCACCAGCGAGGGAGGCTGGCAGTTCGCAGGCGAATTTGGCATAATTTCCGTGCCGCGAAAGCTCGACCCGCAACTGCTCGCCCGCACCGACCGCGCCCGCGATCGTCGCCAGAACTCGCCAGGTCAGGCCTTCGCAATCGGTCGGGGCCATCGGAACCGAACCGACCGTTTCGCTCAGGAAATCGAATCCGGCGGTGCGCGCGGCGAGCACTGCCTGCAACTGCCCGACCATCGCGCCGACCACCGTGTTCACGTCGCTGGCACCCTCATCGAGTTCGAGCGCACCGGTCTCGAGCCGGGCCAGCCGGTCGATCTCGTCGAACCCGGCAAGGATCCGCGCTCCGTCCCCCGCAATGCTGGCGGCGAGCGCGCGGTACTCGTGCGGAGCGGGCCCGAAGACTTGCTGCTGGATCACTTCCGCGAAGCCCTGAATCGCATTGGCCGGGGTACGCAATTCGTGGAGCAATTGGCGCAGGCGGTCGGCTTCGGGCGCAATTTCGGTGTCGGGCGGGTTGCCGGTCCGATGCGGCGGTCGGCGGAACTTGCCTGCGTAGCCGGAGAATTGCCCGCTCGGCCGGGCAAAGCGCGGCATCGCGTCGACGATCCAGGAGCCCTCGATGCCGGGCGCGCCCGCGATGTCGATCGCCGCCATCCGGATGGGCTGGCGCAGCAGCACCGCGCGGCGCATGGTGTCGGTGGAAAGCCGAGCGCCAATCACCATCGGGGCGACCGCGCGATCGGCCCAGACGATCCTGCCCTCCGTGTCGGCGGTGAAACCGAATCCGGTGACCGGAGGTGGTGCGTGCGCCGGCTTTTCGCCCAGCGGCAAGCGCGGGGCATCGGATCGATCGGCATGCGATTCTGCGCGCGCCTTGCGGAAGCTCTCGATCCGGCGAACGAGCGCGCCGATGGATCCCTCATCCTCGGCAGCAAGCGGTTCTACCGCCTGTGCTTCGTCTTCGGGCTCGAGCTCTGCGGTTGCAATCGAATCGTTTGCCGGGATTGGCAGTTCGGCGTTGGGCGCGCCCTGTGGTTCGGCGCCGCTCCCATCGGGCATGGGCAATCCGCGATCGTGGATCCCCAGCCGCTCGAGCAGCTCCTGCGTGCTCGGCGGCAGGTCGCGACGCAGGCGCAGGAAGCCGCGCGCGCGGATGGGCAGGCGCGGGACAAGCGCGTTCCAGTCGTCTTCGGCCAGACGCGCATGCGCGAGCGCTGCGGCGGCGACTTCGGGCTCGTCCTCCGCAAGGTGATAGGCAAGCTCGGGGTTGCGAAAGCGCAGGCCGGGCTCGCGCAGCATCCCGGCGCGTTCGGTCGCCGGGATCATTTCTCCGAGCGCGGCCAGCCGCAACCACGCGGCGGCGAGCAGACTCTTATCGTCCGAGACCCGGCGGCTGCCGAGCAGGTCGAGCAGCTGGCGGAACTGCGTACGCGCCGCCGTTTCGCCCGCTGCGCGGTGGCGCAGTACCGTGGCCAGGCGGTCGTCGAATTGCATGAGGATCGGGCGGCTCCGCTGTGGCTCGAAAGTGGCAGGACTGGCGCCAGCGAGGACCGACGCGAAGCGTCTCTAACAGCTTCCGCCGGGTTGGAAACGCTGGTCGGCCCGCCCGTTGCAAAGCGGGACAATTGCTGGCACAAACAATAAAATTAGCCGCGAGGGACTGTTTGAGCGGCATTGGTTTCACACCTGCGGATCATTGCTGCGGGAAGGCACGCGAAAGGGGCGCATCATGGCCAACCTTGACGAGATCGACCGCAAGCTGCTTTCCGAATTGCAGAACGAAGGCCGGGTAACCAATGTCGAGCTGGCCCAGCGCGTCGGCCTCACCGCGCCGCCGTGCCTGCGCCGTGTTCGCGCGCTGGAAGAAGCCGGGATCATCAAGGGCTATCACGCCGAGCTCAACGCGTCCGAACTCGGTTTTGCCATCACGGTGTTTGCCATGGTCAGCTTGAAAAGTCAGGCCGAATCCAGCTTGCGCGAATTCGAAGAGCACATGCATGCGCTGCCCGAAGTGCGCGAAGTCCATATGCTCAACGGCGAGATCGATTTCATCCTGAAGGTGGTGAGCAAGGACCTGCAGAGCTTCCAGGAATTCCTCACCAGCAAGCTGACGCCGGCACCGAATGTGGAGAGCGTCAAGACCAGCCTGACGATCCGTACGAGCAAGCTGGAGCCGGGGGTTCCGCTCGAATGAAGGTTTCGATTGCCCCGGCCATGGCGCTGGCGGCGTCAATGATCACCGGCTGTTCTGAGCAGCAAGAGGCCGCAGTCTCGCTGGCGGCCATGTCGGAGGAGGAACATCTCGCTTGCGCGGCGAAGATCAGCGCCTTCGACCGATTGCTCGGGGAAGGGAAGGTTGCAGCCATGCCGGACGGCACGGGTGACAGGCTGGTGGCGATGATGACGCACCTCAATTCCTACGCCATTCCCCAGAACATTCGCGAGCCCGACGCCTTTGCTGCGCTCAACGCTCTGCGCGAGCAGTTTCTGGCCGAGCAGAAACCGGATGCTATCCGTGCCGATGCGATGGAGTGCATCGGGGTGGCGGTCGAAGCGCTCGGTTAGCCTCCGGAGACGGCGAGATTCTGGCGCGCGATCAGGAGTTCGGCGGGCTGCCAGAAGCCTTTCGTCGCACCCGTGGATGCGAAGAACACCGGCGCGCTTTCGCCGTTCACATCGAGCTTGAGGCCGACCTGCAAGCCGCGCGATTCGTTGAGGAATTCGCGCAGAGTGAAGGAATTGACGATCATCCGCACGAAGCAGCCCTTCTGCACGCCCGAATCGTAAGGGCGGGGCGCGCTGCCCTCGGCGGAAATCGACCCTTCGCGCGTCACGAGGTGCAGGGTGTATTTCCTCTCTGCCATTTTCGCGCAGCTGTCGCCGATCCCGCCGTCGATCACAGCCACCTTGAGATTGGCCTTGCCATCGAGGCCGAACAGCAGGTCTTCGCGAAAATTGCCGGTCGTCAGCCGCCGCGTGAAGACATGCTTGGCGTTGAATTCGTTGAAGATCACGCCCGTGCGCCCACCGCTGTCCGGCGCGCCCCACGAGGTTGCCATGGCATAGATGAAAGTGCTGTCCGCATCGCCCGAGGCGGAAGACGCCATCGCGCCTTGTGCCTGCTCGAGCGCCACCGCGGCTGCGCTTTTCGGCGCGTCCTGCGCCATGGCACCAGCCGTTGCCATCACAAGTGAGGCTGCGAAAAGTCCACGAATTCGCAACCCTATTTCTCCTCACCAGCTCGCTCGGCCAACCATTCCTCAAGCCATTTGATCGAATAGTCGCCGTTGAGCACGTCGGGCTGGCGCAGCAGTTCCTGGTGCAGCGGGATCGAGGTTTTGACGCCTTCGACCACCATTTCCTCCAGCGCGCGGCGCAGGCGCATGATGCATCCTTCGCGGTTGCGGCCGTAGACGATCAGCTTGGCGATCATGCTGTCGTAGTAGGGCGGGATCGAATATCCGGCGTAAAGTCCTGAATCCACGCGCACATGCATCCCGCCCGCCGGATGGTAATGCGTCACCTTGCCGGGGCTGGGGGCAAAGGTCCACGGATCTTCCGCATTGATCCGGCATTCGATCGCATGGCCGGTGAAGCGCAAATCTTCCTGCGTCACCGAAAGCGGCTTGCCATCGGCGATGCGGATCTGTTCGCGCACAAGGTCGAGCCCGGTGATCATCTCGGTCACCGGATGTTCGACCTGCAGCCTTGTGTTCATTTCGATGAAGTAGAAATCGCCGTCTTCCCACAGGAATTCGATCGTGCCGGCGCCGCGATAGGCCATCTTGCGCATCGCGTCGGCGCAAACTTCACCCATACGGTGACGTTCCTCAGCAGAAAGAACCGGGCTGGGCGCTTCTTCGAGCACCTTCTGGTGCCGCCGCTGGAGCGAGCAGTCGCGCTCGCCCAGATGGATCGCATCGCCGTTGCCATCGCCGAACACCTGGAACTCGATATGGCGCGGGTTGCCGAGGTATTTCTCGAGATAGACGGTTGCGTCCCCGAAAGCGGCCTTGGCCTCGCTGCCTGCCTGCTGCATCAGGGTTTCGAGCTGGTCGGGGCTGTTGCACACCTTCATGCCGCGCCCGCCGCCGCCCGATGCGGCCTTGATTATCACCGGGTAGCCGATTTCCTCGGCGATCCTGGCAGCCTCGACCGGATCCTCGATCGCACCGTCCGAGCCCGGGACCAGCGGCAGGCCGAGTTCGCCGGCGGTTTTCTTCGCCATGACCTTGTCGCCCATGGTCACGATGTGCTCGGGCTTGGGGCCGATCCACTTGATCCCGTGAGCTTCTACGATCTCGGCGAACTTGGCGTTCTCCGAAAGGAAGCCGTAGCCCGGATGGATTGCATCCGCATGGGCGATTTCCGCTGCCGAGATGATCGCAGCGTGGTTGAGGTAGCTGTCGCTCGCCGGTGGCGGCCCGATGCACACCGCGTGGTCGGCCAGGCGGACATGCATCGCATCGGCGTCGGCGGTCGAATGCACCGCGACCGTCTCGATCCCCATTTCGTGCGCCGCGCGGTGGATGCGCAGCGCGATTTCGCCCCGGTTGGCGATCAATATGCGCGAGATACCCATCGTTTAGGCGATCACCACCAAGGGCTGGTCGAACTCGACCGGCTGGGCGTTCTCGACCAGAATTGCGGTCACCGTCCCGGCCTTGTCAGCGGTGATCGGGTTCATCACCTTCATTGCCTCGATGATGACCAGCGTGTCGCCCTGCTTCACGCTGTCGCCGACAGCGATGAAGTTGGGTGCGCTCGGATCGCCGGCGAGATAGCAGGTGCCGACCATCGGCGACTTGACCGCATTGGCGTGGTCCGCCGAAGCAGGCGCTTCGGGCGCCGCCGGGGCAGGCGCAGCAGCAGCTGAGACCGGTGCCTGAGCCGGAGCGGAACCCAGCCCCGCCACGCCGAGAATCTGCTGCGTCGCGTAACCGCCGCCGCACGAAACGCGGATCTTGCGTTCGCCATCTTCGACTTCGATTTCGGTGAGCCCGGACTCGCCGAGCATTTTCGCCAGTTCGCGAACCAGCTTGATATCCACATTCATTCCGGGCCTGGAGCCCGAGGAGCGACTGTTGTCGGCCATTGATGTGCCTCTTGTCTGTTGCAGGCGTGAGCCTATGCGCGGCCCGGCGCGGGCTGGCAAGGGCGCGAAGGCGGATTCTGCCGCCGAAAGTTACAATTCCGCTACGGCATCGAGCGCGACGATATAGCTGCGAGCACCGAGCCCCGAGACGCATTTAACCGCGCCCATGCCGACGTAGGAAATGTGGCGGAACGGCTCGCGCACCAGCGGATCGGACAGGTGGACCTCGATCACCGGGGTGCGGATCGCCTTGATCGCATCGAGCAGCGCGATCGAGGTATGGGTATAGGCGGCGGCATTGAGCAGCACGGCGCGGGCACCCTCGGCCTGCGCCTCGTGCAGCCAGTCGACCAGCATCCCTTCGTGGTTGGTCTGGCGCATGTCGATTTGGAGGCCCAGCTCGCGAGCGCGATCTTCCAGCATGCCGGCGATATCGTCGAGCGTGTCGGAACCGTAAATCTCCGGCTCGCGGGTGCCGAGCAGATTGAGGTTCGGTCCGTTGAGGACGTAAACGGTATTGGTGATATCGACTGTCATCGGTGCGGCTTAGCGGGCGACGCTGCGCCCGCAAAGCCTGTATCGGCAGGTGAAGTGGAACATGTGGAACACTGTCCAAGCACTATTTGTCCACCCCTTGCACCTTGCCCCACTGTCGCGCGGCGGTGTAGCCGAGGTAGCCGGTGCCGAAGAGCGCGTAGAGCGGTTCCGGCAGGCCGCCGAGATAGGAGTTCATGCCCGCAGCGATGTCCTGTGCGAGACGGGCGTTGAATGCTGCGAGAACCCCCATGGGAATCGCGAACAGCAGCAGCGTGTACATCACATAGAGGAAGCTCGGCCGCGCGCGGCTGGTCCACGGGTCGGTGGAGTTCGCCTCCGCGACAATGGCGGAAAGTCGCGCTTCGATCGCCTGCAGTTCCTGCGTGCCCTGCAACTCGATCAGTTCGAGCTTGGCCCGCGCGCGAGCCTCCTTGTCCGGGATGATTTTGTCGATGATCGAGGCGATCGGGCCGATAAGCGATTCGAGAACAGCCATGGTCTTGCTCCTTGCATTGGGAGCAGGGCATGTAACCATATCGGTTCGTGTAGGAAAACATATTCTCCAACACTCCCAGCACAGAGCTGGATCGAAAGTCGATGGAGGGAAATTCCACTGGTCGGGAAGACAGGATTCGAACCTGCGACCCCCACACCCCCAGTGTGATGCGCTACCAGGCTGCGCTACTTCCCGAGACCAGTGGAGGCGGCGCTATAGGGCGCAGGTTCCGGCAAGGCAAGCACCGTGCAACGCGCCGGGGCGCGGGCCGGCGATGTGGCGATTTTCGCACACCGGCCTGCGTTCGATTGCGGACGCCTTGCATTGCTGCTAGGCGCGCCCACCTATGCCCCGCAGGGGGAGGAATGGAACGGTCGATGCGCCGGTTCCGCACCCCCGGCGAGACGGCACAAACGGGTTCTCACGGATTGGGTTATAGACGATGATCGACTTTCTGTCCGCTGCTGCGACTGCCGCAGAAGCGCCGCCTTTCTGGCTCCAGCTGCTGCCGTGGGTCGGCATCTTCGCGATCTTCTGGTTCCTGCTGATCCGTCCGCAGATGCGCCAGCAGAAGGCCCACCGCGAGAAGATCGAGAGCGTGAAAAAGGGCGATCAGGTCGTCACCGCAGGCGGGATCGTCGGCAAGGTGATCAAGGTCGACGAGAGTTACGCCGAGATCGAAATCGCGCAGGGCGTCCGCGTGAAGACGGTCAAGGCGACCATCGGCGATATCATCCCGCCCGGTGGCAAAGCCGCGAACGACTGATCCGGAGAGGCTGACCCGACATGCTCGAATTTCCGACCTGGAAGAAGGTCTGGCTGTGGGGCATTACCCTGGCCGCAATCGTCGCTGCATTGCCCAGCCTGTTCAACATCGCCAATGTGCGCTGGCCCGACTCGCTGCCCGATCCGCAGGTCAACCTCGGGCTCGACCTTGCGGGCGGCAGCCACATCCTGCTCGAGGCGGATACCAGCCAGGTTGCCAGCCAGCGGCTGCAGAACATGGAAGATGCGGTGCGATCCGCGCTGCGCTCCGCCGAGCCGCGGATTCGCGTCGGTGACGTGTCGACGCGCGACGGACGACTGAGCTTCATGGTTGAGAGCCCGGCGGATGTCGATCGTGCGCGCGAAGAAATCCTCCCGCTGGTCAACGGCAGCGGGCTGGTGCGCGAGTGGAACCTCGAAGTCGTCGACCAGACACGCTTCGTGCTGACGCCGACTTCGGCCGGCTCTGAAACGGCGCTCAATTCCGCGATGGACAGTGCGCGAGACATTATCGATCGCCGGGTGAACTCGCTGGGGACCCGCGAGCCGACGATCATCCGCCAGGGCGAGAACCGGATTGTCGTCCAGGTGCCCGGTCTCGACGATCCGGACGAGGTCAAGGAACTGGTCGGCAAGACCGCGAAGCTCGAGTTCAAGCTGGTCGATCCTGAATTCCAGCAAGACCTGCCTAACGAGACGGCTGGTGAGGTCACCAAGGTCGGGACCCAGGTTGTTCCCTATGCCAAGGGCACGCCGCAGGAAGGATTCTCGGTCGTCGTCCGGCGGCTTGGCGGGATTCAGGGCGATTCGCTGATTGACGCCAAGGCCGGCAACGATCCGCAGGACAACTCGCCGGTAGTCAACATCACTTTCGATGCGCAGGGCGGCTCGCGCTTTGCCAAGCTGAGCGCAGAGAACGTCAATCGCCGCTTTGCGATCATCCTCGACGGCGAGGTGATTTCCGCACCCAACTTCAACGAGCCGATCTATGGCGGGCAAGCGCAGATTTCGGGCAATTTCACCACCGAATCGGCGATCGCGCTGGCCATCCAGCTGCAATCGGGCGCGCTGCCGGTCGATCTCGAAATCGTCGAGGAACGCACCGTCGGGCCCGATCTCGGGGCGGATTCGATCAAGAAGGGGCTGATCGCGATCATGATCGGCCTGTTCGCGGTTATCGCGCTGATGATCGCGACCTACGGCCGCTTCGGACTTTACGCGACCTACGCATTGATCCTCAACGTCGGCATGCTGTTCGGCATCATGGCGATCGGCAACACCACGCTCACCCTGCCGGGCCTGGCGGGTTTCGTCATCACCATCGGTGCAGCGGTCGACGCCAACGTGCTGATCAACGAACGCATCGCCGAGGAGCGCCGACGCGGGAGGCGGGTCGTCGCAGCGGTCGAGACGGGCTACAAGGAAGCGAGCCGTGCGATCTATGACGCAAACGTCACCAATTTCATCGCCGGGGTGCTGTTGTTTCTGTTCGGGTCGGGGCCGGTTCGCGGCTTCGCGGTAGTCCTGATTATCGGCCTGTTCACCAGCGTCTTTACCGCCGTCACGCTGACCCGCATGTGGGTCGCGGGCTGGCTGCGCAAGGCGCGGCCCAACGAACTCGTGATTTGAGCAGGGGATAGACCATGCGACTTCTCAAGCTTGTCCCCGACAACACCAACCTGAAGTTCCTCAAGTGGCGGATGCCGTTCTACGTCGTCAGCATCATTCTGATCGCGTTGAGCTGGGGCCTGGTGATCACCAAGGGGCTCAACTACGGCGTCGACTTCGCCGGCGGGCTCGAAATCCGCGCGAGCTTTGCCGAGGGCGAGCCCGCTCCGGTGGCCGAGCTGCGAGAGCGGGTCGCCCAGCTCGGCTATGGCGAGCCGGTGGTGCAGCAATTCGGTGCCGAGAACCAGGTATCGATCCGCGTCCGTCTGCCCGCCGAAGCTGAAGGCGACAATGAGGCCGCCCAGCGCATCGCCAACGACATCGTCAGCGAGATTTCGAGCAACCACGAGGATTTCCAGCTCGACGGGAACGACAACGTTTCCGGCAAGGTATCGGGCGAGTTCTGGAACACCGCGATCTGGGCACTGGTCGCGGCGATGGTCGCGATCTCGATCTACATCTGGGTTCGCTTCGAATGGCAGTTCGGTGTCGGCGCTCTGTTTGCCCTGTTCCACGACGTGTCGCTGACGTTGGGACTGTTCGCGCTGTTCCAGCTCGAATTCAGTCTGCAGATCGTCGCCGCAATCCTCGCGATCATCGGTTACTCGCTCAATGACACCATCGTCGTTTACGACCGGATTCGGGAAAACCTGAAGAAGTATCGCAAGATGGCGATGCCGGAACTGCTCGACCTGTCGGTCAACGAGACTCTCGCGCGTACGGTGATGACCTCGCTGACGCTGTTCGTTGCGCTGATCCCGTTGGTCCTGTTCGGGCCGGAAAGCCTGTTCGGCCTGTCGGCGGCAATAACCTTCGGGCTGTTCGTCGGGACCTACAGCTCGGTCTATATGGCCGCGCCGATCCTGATCTGGCTGGGGGTCACGTCGAACAGCTTCGTCCCTGACGAGAGCGCTACCGACAAGCAGGACCGGCTGGCCCGGGGCGAAGTCTGACGCGTCAGCCGCTGCCGGTCAGCCGCTCGAAATGGGCGGCGAGATCGGCAGCGTTGCGATCCCAACTGAAGCGTTCGGCAAATGCGGCGACCGCTTGAGGATCCGCCTTCGCGGCGAGCACCTGCTCCATCCCCTGCGCGACTGCCTCGACCGTCCGCTCGACAATGACCCCGGCTGTGTGCGCGGTGAGCAGTTCGCGCGCACCGCCGACATCGGAGATGACGATCGGCGTCCCGCAGGCGAGCGCCTCGACCCATGCGTTCGCCAGACCCTCGCGCGCCGAAGGCAGCACCATCGCATCCGATGTCGAGAGAATGAGCGGTAACAGGTCGTGATCGACCGAGCCGGTGAAATGGACCCGGTCGGCGACGCGCAGATCCTGCGCCAGGTTGCGCAGGTGGCGTTCATCCTCGCCCTTGCCGACCAGTACCAGATGCGCGCCGGCAATTTTGGCCAGCGCGCCGATCACCAGATCCTGCCCCTTGTGCTGGACCAGTGCCCCGACAGTGGAGAAGACCGGCGCGGTCGCGGGCAGGGCAATCCCCAGTTCCTTCGATAGGGTCGAGCGCAACGCGACATTGCCGAGCGGACGAAAGCGGTCGCGATCGAGCCCGGTGTAGTTGAGCGCAATCTTGCGTCTGCTCATGCCCAGTGCGACCATATCGTCCGCCAGCGCCTGAGAGACTGCGATCAGCCCAGTGGCGCGCGCAGCGGCGTGAAGCATCTGCTCGCGGGCGAAATCCTTCGCGCCCCAGAAGGTGATGTCCGATCCGCGGGCCTTGATCGATAGCGGCAGGCCGAGCCGTTCGGCGATCCACGCAGCGGCAGGGCCATCGGGGTAAAAGAACTGCGCATCGACCAGTGCGAAGGGCTGTTGCGCGTGCAGCCGCTCGACCAGCGGCAGTATCTTCCGTGCGATGTTGGACGGATTGCTGCGCGCGCCGAAGCGCGGGATGAGGGTGAACTTGGGGCGAAAGATTTCGACCCCGTGCTCGATCCCGTCGATCGCGGCTGCCGCGAGTGGCTTGTACTTCCCGAATGCGATGGGCGGGATGCCGATCGGGTTCACCACCGAGACCTTCCAGTCGCCTCGCTTGGCCAGCGCCTCGAGCGAGCGTGCGACGAAAGTCCCGAACCGCGGCGCATGCGAGTTGGGATACAGCGTCGAGATGGAGAGAACGCGTTTCATCGATCTCTCACAGCTTGCGGACCAGCATTTCGGCGACCGCGATCCATGCCGGATCGTCGACCACGATCTGCTTCTGGCCCATACCGGGCGGCAGCACCCCGATCAGTGTGCCCTGCCGGTCGATCAGCCGTCCGAAAGCGAAACGTCCGCCAGGGCGCGGAACCAGCACGTCGCGGTTGATCGCCTTGCTGCTGTCCGAAAGTCCGACTTCCCGCAGCCACAGCTGATCGCCCGCGCGGTATTCGCCCATGCCCGCTTCGACCGTGAGTGCCATCAGCGGAGCATCGCCGCCCAGTTCGGTCGGCAGCACCGCGTCGGCTTCCCGCGTCAAAGCTTCGGCACCTGCTTCGGTCAGGCGTGCCACGATCTTGGGGTGCGAGCCGGTTTCGGATCGTACCAGTGACTCCGGATCGACTTCCAGCGCGGCGGCGATCCGTTCCATCCAGACCAGCGAGAGATTGCGCATGCCCGTCTCGAGGCGGCCAATCGTCTGCGGGGTCGTTTCGGGGACGCAGGCCTCGGCCAGATCGGCGAGTGTCCAGCCCTTTGCCTTGCGCAGGTCACGAATCCGGTTGATCAACCAAGCCTCCTCTGGCGAACCATATCGGTTTCTCCTTTCCTACAGGGTTCCACTTTTGGCAAGGAGCGATTCGCCAATCACCATGGGGAGCAAGACATGCGCCGCGAACTCGTCGAACGCGAACTGACCAGCGAGGGTGTGCGCCACGCCGCAAATGCGAAGGGGAAACGGCGCACGGCGACCATCAACATCGCCGAATCCCCGCTCGGCTGGCTTCACGCGCGCGGCCATCTCGATGACCGGCTGTTCGATGCAGGGGAACGCCTGCGCGCTGACTACGAGCGCGCTCAGCTCGGCCCCAATGTCACCATGCGGTGGGACCCGGTGCGGATCAAGGGGCAGGGGAGTGACGCATCCCTAAACCCAACCGAACGCCAGATTGCCGCAAAGGCGCGCTTCCACGGCGCGCTGGGCGAGGCCGGGAAGGGTTTGCAGGACATCCTCTGGCGCGTCGTCTGCGCCTGCGAGGGCCTGCCCGACGCCGAACGTGCGCTGCAATGGCCTGCGCGCAGCGGCAAGCTGGTGCTCAAGCTCGCGCTCGACCGGGTGGCCGACTATTATCGTATCAATTGATTTTCTCACACCAAGGCACGAAGAGGTTGCGCTAGCGGCGAAGCCGCCCTGCGAAGCTGGCCCTTCGACTTATCCGCAACCTGTGTTTGGCAGGCCTGCTGCCTCAGGCGATCCCGTCTTCGTGTCTTCGTGTGAGTCTCAACACCCCATCATTTCCGCCACCCGGTCTCGCAAGACCGGCAGAACCTCCGCCTCGAACCATGGATTGTTGCGCATCCAGTTTGTGCTGCGCCACGATGGGTGCGGCAGCGGAAAATAGCGCGGCAGGTGGTCTTGAAACTGCCGCACCCGCTCGGTGAGCGATGCCTTGCCGCTGTCGCAGAGATAGCGTGCCTGCGCATAGCTTCCGATCAGCAAGGTTAGGCGATCCTCCGGCAATTCGGTCATGATTCGCGCGTGCCATGTGGGGGCGCATTCAGGGCGTGGCGGCTTGTCGCCGCCGCTGGCTTTGCCCGGGTAGCAGAACCCCATCGGCACCAGCGCGACCCGCGCCGGATCGTACATTTCGCTCTTGGTCAGGCCGGTCCACTCGCGCAGACGGTCACCGCTGGCATCGTCCCACGGGATGCCGCTGGCGTGGACCTTTGCACCGGGTGCCTGACCGATGATCACCAGCCTTGTGGTCGGGGAGAAGCTGACGACGGGCCGGACCCCATGCGGCAAATGCGCGGTGCAGATGGTGCAGGCGGCAATCTCGTCGCGCAGGCTCACCCTTCCACCAGCTCCGCCAGTTCGAGCCAGCGCTCTTCCGCAGCTTCCTTCTCGGCACGGGCGTTCTCGATGCCCTGGCTGATACTGGCGAATTTCTGCGGGTCGGCGGTGTAGAGCACGGGGTCGGACAGCAGCGTCTCGCCCTTGGCGATTGCCGCTTCCAGTTCCTCGATCCGCTTCGGCAGCAGTTCGTAGTCACGCTGGTCCTTGTAGGAGAGCTTCTTGCCCACCTTCCCGCTTGCGGGAGGGGGCGAGGGGGCGGGCGCCTCTACCTCAGACCCAACCATAACCCCTCCCGCAAGCGGGAGGGGAGATTTCTTCGCCTTGACCTGATTCCGCTCGCGCCGCTTGGCCTCCCAGTCCTCGTAGCCGCCCGCGACGATATCGACCAAGCCGCTTCCGTCGAGCCCGAGCGTCACCGTCACGGTCTTGTCGAGGAAGTCGCGGTCGTGGCTGACGATCAGCACGGTGCCGTCGTAATCGGCGATCACTTCCTGTAGCAGGTCGAGCGTTTCGAGATCGAGATCATTGGTCGGCTCGTCGAGCACCAGCAGGTTGGACTTGCGGGCGAATTCGCGCGCCAGCAGCAGGCGGCTGCGCTCCCCGCCTGACATGATGCCGACCCTGGTGTCGACCACCCGGGGGTCGAACAGGAAGTCTTTCAGGTAGCCTTGCACGTGCTTGCGCACCCCGCGCACGTCGATCCAGTCGCCGCCTTCGGCCAGCACCTGCCGCACGGTCTTGTCGCCTGCCATCAGGCTGCGCTGCTGGTCGATCATCACCCCGGTGAGCTTTTTCGAAATCTCGACCTTGCCGCTGTCGGGCTGCAGTTCGCCGGTCAGCAGCTTGAGCAGCGTCGTCTTGCCCGCGCCGTTCGACCCGACCACCCCGATCCGGTCGCCGCGCTGGATACGCAGGGTGAAATCGCGGATTATTGTGCGGCCCTTTACTCCGCCATCCGTTCGCCCTGAGCTTGTCGAAGGGCTTGGCGCTGGCCCTTCGACAAGCTCAGGGCGAACGGGAGTCGGGACGTCATTTGCCGGATAGGATTTCCACACGCCCTCCGCGACGATCACCGACTTGCTCTTGAAGTCCTCCTCGCTCGCGAGGCCGAGCTTGGCGCTGCCGGTGGGGGTGATCATCGCCGCGCGTGCGCTGCGCATCTGCCACAGCTTTTCGAGCCGCCCCTGGTTGCGCTTGCGCCGAGCGGTGACGCCGCGTTCGAGCCAGTGCGCCTCGAGCTTGAGCTTGGCATCGAGCTTTTCCGCCGCGCGCGCCTCTTCGGCGTAGACCGCCTCTTCCCACGCGTCGTAGCCGCCGAAACCGATCTCCTTGCGGCGCAGCGTCCCGCGGTCGAGCCAGATCGTCGCGCGGGTGAGGCGTTTGAGGAAAGTCCGGTCGTGGCTGATGACCACGAAGGCGCCCTTGTAGCGGTCGAGCCAGCTTTCGAGCCAGGCGATCGCCGCGAGGTCGAGGTGGTTGGTCGGCTCGTCCATCAGCAGCAGGTCGGGGTCCTGCGCCAGCGCGCGGGCGATGGCGGCGCGGCGTCTTTCGCCCCCGCTCGCGCCCTTGGACGGCGTGCTCATGTCGATGCCGAGCTGGCTGGCGATGGCTTCGACCTCGTGCTCGGCCGGGGCATGATCGCCCGCCAGCGCAAAGTCCATCAGCGTGGTATGGCCGGTAAAATCGGGGTCCTGCTCCAGCACCACGATCCTGAGGCCCGGCTTGACCTTGCGCTCGCCCTTGTCGGCTTCGATCTTGTCGTCAATCAGGCGGAACAGCGTGGTCTTGCCCGCCCCGTTGCGGCCGATCAGCGCCAGCCGGTCGCGTGGTTGGATATGCAGGTCGAGAGCGTCGTGGTCGGGCCCGCCGAATAGCCACCGGCCGCCCTGCTGCAGGGCCACGCCTTCGAGATTGAGAACGGGAGGTTGCGCCATAGCGCGTGCCAGCTAGGCGAGCTTTCGACAACTGGCAACTCAAAGCCCCTCCCCAAGGGGAGGGGTTGGGGTGGGGGTACGGCGCGTGTGGCTTCGTCCGGCTTTACCACAAGCGCCGTACACCCACACCCAACCCTCTCCCTCAAGGGAGAGGGCTATTGCTGTGGCAAACTGCCGCGCTTCGCCTTCTCTTCCTCAACCATTGCGGCGACATCGGCGAGCAATTGCCGCGCATCGTAGACGATGCCGTCCTTGACCGTCCACCGGACCCCGCCGACGGTCTCAAGCTGGTTGGTTTCGCGGTTGAGGCGGGTGTGGCCGGTGCCGTACAGCACCTTGAGGTTCGCCAGCGGGTTCTCCGGCACGATCACCAGGTCAGCCAGCTTACCGACTTTGATCGTACCGAAAGGCGGGTTGCCGCCCTTCGACTGCCAGATTTCCTCCGCCCCGTTCATCGTTGCCGCGCGGATCACCTCGAGCGGGGTCAGTCCCGCTTCGCGCAGCATCTCAAGCTCGCCGATATAGGCGAAGCCCCAGGTCTGGTAGATGTAGCCCGGGTCCGAACCAGCGGTAACCCGCCCGCCGCGGCGGTGGAACTCGCGGGTAAGGTCGAACCACTTGCGGTAGAAATTGCGCCACGCGACCTCGTCCTCGCTCGACCAGTCGTGGTAATAGCTGCCGTGGTTGGTCAGGCTGGGGGAATAGAACTCCATCAGTTGGGGCAGGGTGTATGTCTCGTGCCATTCGAGATTGCGCGCGCGCATCACGTCGCGGCTGGCGGCATAGATGTTGAACGTTGGGCTGAGCGTCACACCCTTCTCGATCATCAGGTCGATATACGCATCCCATTGCTCGCTGCCCGGTTCGCCGACCTGATCGGCCAGCCGCGCGACCCAGGCGAAGCGGCTCTGTTCGTCGAGATAGTTGAAATCGGGGGGATATTGCGGGGTCGCACTGCGATCGAGCAGGCTCTCGAAATGGCCGTAGAAATGGGTCACGCCGTCGAGCCCCAGTTCGATTGCCTTCCCGGCATCGACCCGCGCCACCCCGCGCTGGCCGAGATGGGCGACGGTGCCGAGGCCGAGCTTGTCCGCCTCGTCGTTGATCGCCGCGAAGGTCGCCGGGTCCTCGCTGTTGAAGAACTTGATCCCGTCGTATCCGCGCGTCTTGGCCCAGCGCGCCCATTCGCGGCCCTTGTCGGGCGTATCGACCGTGCCGCCCGGCCACACATCGCCCGGCACGGCATAAGCGTAGAGGCGCGGCGCGACGATGGTGTTGGCTTCGCTGCGGCGCTTCTGGTCAAGCGAGGGATCGTCCGGCCCCCAGCCGAAGCCGACCCCGCGCACGGTGGTCACACCATGCGCCAGCCACAGCTTGAAGCCGTAGGACGGCTGCGGAGCCTTGTCGGCATCGCCATTGTGGCCATGAACGTCGACGAAGCCGGGCAGGACATACATCCCCCGGGCATCGACCACCCGGTCGGCCCCGGCGAGGGCGCTGTCGGGCAGGCCGCCCGGCGCGATGCGCGCGATGCGATTGCCTTGCACCACGATGTCGACGGGACCCTCCGGCGGGGCACCGGTGCCGTCGATCATCGTCGCGCCGCGAATGATCAGCGTGCCGTATGGCCCATCGCCTTCGCCCGATTGGCGCGGCGGGAGCTGCTCCATTTCCTGCGCAGCGAGCGGTGCGGCAGCCACCATGGCAAGCGCGGCCAGGGCAAAGCGCAGCAGATTCATCGGCGGGTCCCTCAATTGTTCGAAACCCATAGGCCATGCCGCGCGTTGGTAAGCAAGAGCAGCCCTGAGGTCTGGCGGCATTTTGTTCAGCACAGGGCAAGCGGCGGTGTCAGAACAGGGCGGCAATGTTACCTTGTATCATGGAGATTACCCGATGAAACGTCTCGCGCTTTCCCTCGCGCTCGGCACTGCCGCTGTCGCTCTTTCCCAACCGGCGCAGGCCGATGTCCAGATCACCACCAACCAGCCGGTGGTCGAACTCTCGGTAACCGAAACCGTGAAGGTCGATCCCGATATCGCCACCATCGGCGCGGGCGTGCAGACGCTTTCGCCCACCGCCGTCGAAGCGATGCGTGCAAATGCGCGCGAGATGACCGCAGTCATCAACCGGATCAAAGCGCTGGGCGTGGACGAGAAGGACATACAGACCACCGGCGTGTCGCTTTATCCGCAGTACGACTACGATCAGGAGCAGCGCAAGCAGGTGTTCCGCGGCTATCAGGCATCGAACCGGGTCAGCGTGATCCTGCGCGATATCGATCGTACCGGACCTGTGCTTGATGCGCTGGTTGCTGCGGGCGCGACCGATCTTTCGGGTCCGGACTTCTCGATCGACGACGACACCGCCGCAAAGGCGCAGGCGCGCGCTGCCGCGATGCAGCGGGCGGAGGCCATGGCGCGGGACTACGCCCGGATGGCGGGTTACCCGAACGTCCGCCTGCTGAAGGTCAGTGAGGCCGTCGGCTATTCCCCGCCGCAGCCGATGATGCGAATGGCCAAGGTCGAGGCCCAGGCGGCCGATGCCAGCACCCCGATCCAGCCGGGCCAGATCGGCAGCAGCGTGACGGTGAGTGTCACTTACGAGATGACGCGCTAGCCCGTCATCCCAAAGGGTGAACGGATGGTAACGTTGCCATTCAGAACTTGTTCAATGCTGCGACCTTAGGCACAGCTGCACGATGAACAGGAAACTCGCCTCGATCCTTGCGGCTGCAGCGCTCGCTCACGGTTTCGCCGTGGCTCCAGCGCATGCACAGCCGCAGGGTGACGAGGACAAGGCACGCAAGGAAATGCGTGCGGGCAATGTGCTTCCGCTGCGCGAGATCGAGCGCCGGGTCCTGCCGATGATGCGCGGGGCGGAATATCTCGGCCCGGCCTACGACAGCGCGGCAATGGCCTATCGCCTGAAGTTCATTCGCGATGGCAAGGTGATGTATGTCGATGTCGACGCACGCACCGGGCGTATATTGCGCCGCAGCCAATAGGGCATGAAACGCTGCACGAGTTGACGCGTTTGCTTCAAACGACCACTTAGCAAACGCGTAACCAGAGGGGACACAGCCAGCCATGCGCATCCTGATCGTCGAGGACGAACCGACACTCGGCCTGCAACTCAAGACCACTCTAGAGCAGACCGGCTATGCGGTGGATCTGTCCACCGACGGCGAGGACGGGCACTTCATGGGCTCGACCGAGAATTACGATGCGGTGATCCTCGACCTCGGCCTGCCCGAGATCGACGGGCTGACCGTGCTCGGCATGTGGCGGCGCGAAGGGCGCACCTTCCCGGTGTTGGTGCTGACCGCGCGTGACAGCTGGTCGGACAAGGTCGCCGGCCTCGATGCCGGGGCGGACGACTATCTTGCCAAACCGTTCCAGACCGAAGAGCTGATCGCCCGCTTGCGCGCGCTGATCCGCCGCGCTTCGGGCAATACCTCGAGCGAACTGATGGCGGGCGATGTCCGGCTCGATACGCGTTCGGGCCGCGTCACCCTCGCGGGAGAGCCGGTCAAGCTGACTGCGCAGGAATACAAGCTGCTGAGCTACCTGATGCACCACAAGGGCAAGGTCGTCAGCCGGACCGAACTGATCGAGCATATCTACGATCAGGATTTCGATCGCGATTCGAACACCATCGAGGTGTTTGTCACCCGCATCCGCAAGAAGCTGGGGGCCGATGTGATCACCACGATCCGCGGCCTCGGCTACAGTCTCGACGATCCGGCCGAAGCGCCGCGCGCGACCTAAGGCGGACATGGGATGAATGCGGGCGGAGCAGTGCGGGTGGGGGATGATACCCCCGCTGCGCTGCGCGAAAGCGCGGAAGCCGCAACTCTGAACGCCGAAATCGCCGGCGGGGCCGCGCCGCCCAACACCGGCAGCCTGGCGCGCCGGATGATGGCCATCGCCACCGGCTGGATCCTCGTGCTGCTGCTGGCGGGCGGTTTCGCGCTTGATCGGGTACTGACCAATCTGGTCGAACAGAATTTCGACGATCAGCTCGAATATTTGCTCAATGCGATGCTGGTGACCGCCGAAATCGGCCCCGACGGCGAAGTCTATTTCAATCGCCCGATCGGCGAGCCGCGGTTCCTCGAACCTAACAGCGGGCTTTATTTCCAGATCAGCGCCCCAGGGAAGGAAGGCTATCCCTCGCGATCGCTGTGGGATGAGCCGCTGGAAGTGCAGCCACACATCGATTCCGAACCGCATTTTTACAACAGCGACCAGTTCGAGGGCGAACCGCTCCGGATTGTCGAGCGCAGCGTGATCCTGCCCGACAGCGAGACCCGCTGGACTTTCGCCGTCGCCTCGGCGCGCGAGGAACTCGATTTCCAGCTTGCCCGCATCCGCTCGATCCTGCTGTGGAGCTTTGCGGTGCTCGGGCTCGGCCTGATCCTGATGGCGGCGCTGCAAAGCTGGTATGGGCTGCGCCCGCTGCGGCGGATCAGGGAAGCGATCCAGCGCATCCGCACCACCGGCTCCAACCGGGTAACCGACCCCCTGCCGCTCGAGGTGCAGCCGCTGGTGCAGGAACTGAACATGCTGCTCGCGCACTCCGAGAAACAGGCGGAGGAGGCGCGCACCCATGCGGGCAATCTGGCGCATGCCCTCAAGACCCCGCTCACCGTGCTGACCAACGCGGCGACGGCGCGGGACCCCAAGCTGGCGAGCCATGTGTTCCGCGAGACAAAGGTGATGCAGCGCCATGTCGATCACCATCTTGCGCGGGCGAGGGCGGTCGGTCGGCGCGCGACGGGCCTGTCGCGCGCGGGGGTCTGGTCGAGCGCCGAGTCTGTGCTGCGGGCGGTGACGCGGATCTACGAGCGAACCCGGTTCGATCTCGACGGCAACCGCGATGCGCAGGTCGCGATCGAGCGGCAAGACCTTGACGAAATCCTCGGCAACCTGATCGAGAACGCTGCCAAATACGGCGGCGGCAGTGTGTTCGTAACCGTCGATGCACAGCGTGACGATCCCGCTCGGTGCGAAATCTGGATCGAGGATGACGGCATGGGCATCCCCGAAGACAAGCGCGAGGATATCTTCGCCCGCGGCGCACGGCTCGATACCGGCAAGCCCGGGACCGGGCTTGGGCTGGCGATCGTACGCGACGTGGCGGAAATTTACGGGGGGACAGTCACGCTCGACGAGAGCGAGGATCTTGGCGGGTTGCTGGTCCGGCTGAAGTTGCCGCGTGCCGCAAGCTCCGGCAACTAGACCGAACGAACCTGCCGGACGACTTTTTCGGCCTGCGCGGGATTCATCCAGCCGCGCAGCATGGTGCGCAGTGCGGTGTCATGGCTTTGGCGGTAGCAATCGTTGTTCCACCGCAGCTGGCGCACCGCGCCAAGCGAGGCAGCTTCGTGAAATTGCAGGCCAGCGCTTTTGCCTTCGATCCAGGCGACGGAGAACATCGCGTCGAGCGGATAGCATTGCAGGATGCCCTCGAAGCCGGTGCGAAGGGGGATGTCGCAGATGATCCGCGCGCCGGTGGTCGAGATGTCCTCCAACGCACAGTCGAATTCGCCCGACAGCAGGATCACACGTCCCGGCACCAGCACACGAAACCGCTCAGCCGAGCGGCGTCCGAGCGGAGCGGGGGATTCGGGGATCGGACCCGAAAAGGTGAGCGGGACAGTTGCCATGCATGGTTAACTAGCCGGAAACCATGAAATTCCGGTAAAGAGCCTGGCCGGGGAAATGCGGTGAGGCAGTCCGATTCGGGGTTCACCTGCCATTCAATTTCGTTCATCTAACTAGCGATGTATCTTAACAATTCCTCGATTCGGGAGATTGATCGTGGGGCACAAGGTTTTCAGGTTCGCGCTGTTTGGCGCTGCGGCGGTCTCGCTCGGAGGCTGCGCTACGCTGCTCGAATATGATGGCACCTACGATCCATATTACGGCGGATCGTATGATCCGTACTACGGCGGGTCGTACGATCCCTATTACGACACCTATTATGATCCCGGCTATACCGGCTACTATTTCGGCTGGTACGAGGACTACTATTATCCCGGCACCGGCTTTTACATCTACGACCGCTGGGGCACCCGCCACCGCTGGGGCGAGCGTCATCGCCGCCATTGGGAAGGACGCCACAAGGGCCGCCGTTACGACCGCGACAACTGGTCGGGCTACAGCCGCGACGAGGACGGTACCTACCGTGACCGGCGCAGGCGCGACGGTGACGGCCGCCGTGGCGACGGTCGTAGGGGCGACCGCGACGGCGCGCGCGACAATGACAATCGCGGGTTCGGACTGAACCCGGACCCGGCAGTCCGTTCCGGTGACGCCGGGCGGGGCCAGCGCGGTGACGACCGAAGGGAACGGCGCGAAGATCGTCGTGGCGATCGGCAAAGCGACCGGACCGGCTTCGGCAACTCGGGCGGATCTACGCCCGCGCCCGGCAATCGTGGCGGGCGGATGGGCGCGCAGGATATGCGCGCCGACGTCCCCGTCGTGACCCCGACTCCCGCCCCGGTGCAACGCGCCGCACCGCCGGTGCAGCAGTATCGCCCGTCGCCCGCGCTCCGCGAACAGTCCGGCGGACCCGCAGCGCGTAGCTTTCCGGAACAGGTCGACCGTCCAGTGCGTGAGCGACCGGAGCGTCCGCAGGTCGCCCCGGTGCAGCGGATAAGACAGGCTCCTCCGCCGCAAAGGATAGAGGCCGCGCCGGTCCCGCCGTCGCGCGCTGCTCCGCCGGTACAGCAATCGCGGCCAGCACCTGTGCAGCGCACCCAGTCGGCACCGCCGGTGCAGCAAGCGCGTCCGGCTCCGGTCCAGCGCACGCAAAGCGCGCCGGCCCCGGTCGCGCGCCCTGCTCCAGCGCCTGCTCCTGAAGCGCGTCCCGCACCGCGTGTGAACGCGCGCAACCCCGACGCCGCGCGCAAGGTGGACGACTAAAGGGCCTCGAGGAATTCCCCGACGCGGGCGTAGCAGTGCTGCGCCTCGCGGGTGAAGGTTGCGATCATGAAGTCGTGGAACGCGCCTTCGTACTCGTAATAATGCACCGGATGCCCTTCGGCCTCGGCGCGCACGGCAAAGCTGCGCGCGTCGGCCTGCAATATGTCGTGCGTTCCCTGGAAGATCGCCATCGGCGGCAGGCCTGACAGATCGGTATGGAGCGGGCTCAAGTCATCGCGCGCCGGATCGTCGTCGCCCGCCCACATTTCCCCGCAGATACGCAGCCGATCGACCGTAAGCATGATGTCGTCGGGCTCGATCGCCCGCGCACGCCCGTCGGCTAGCGTCAGGTCCATCCACGGCGCGAACAGCATCAGCGCATCGGGCATCACGTGCTCGTTCTCACGCAGCCGGATTGCCGTGCCGAGAGCAAAATTGCCGCCCGCACTATCGCCTGCCAGAGCAATCTTCGCGCCGGGATTCCCGACCCGGACATGCTCGTAGATATCGAGCACCAGATCGCGGCCCGGCTTGTAATCGTGCTCGGGCGCGAGCGGGTAGAGTGGCAGAATGATCGTCGCGCCCGTTGCCGCTCCCAGTGCGCGCAGTACGCCCCAATGCACCGCATGCATCGGGTTCACATAGCCACCCCCGTGAAGATAGACGATCTGCCACTCGGAGCGGTTCTTGCGCGGAGTCAGGTGATAGACGGTCACGCCCTGATGATCCTGCTTCTCGACCACGAACTGCTTCTCGACCGCCCTCGGCATCGGCGCGGCCTGCGGCGGTTTGCGCTTTGCCAACTTCTCCCGAATTTCGGAGGCTTCGGGGAAGGGCGCGGGCAGCAGCCTGAACAGCGCCTTTGCAAGCTTGAGGCGGAAGCTCGGCTGTTCGAACGCGCGCTCGATCACCCGCGCGCCTGCTCGTGGTGGCGGATCACTTCCTCGATGATGAAGCGCAGGAACTTCTCCGAGAATTCGGGGTCGAGCTGGGCCTGTTCCGCCAGCGCGCGCAGGCGGGCGATCTGTTTCGCCTCGCGGTCCGGATCGGCGGGGGGCAGATCGGTCTTGGCCTTATAGGCACCGACCGCCTGGGTGATGCGGAACCGCTCGGCCAGCATATGGATCAGCGCGGCATCGATATTGTCGATGCTGCGGCGGAAGGCGGCGAGTTGCGGATCGGGCGCGTTGCTCATTGCGCACCGCCTATCACGCAGATTGCAACCAAGCCAAGCGGCTTCGCGCTTGCCAAGGGTGCGGGCGAGCGCCAAGAACACAGGCGATGACCGCCGAAATCGTGCCGCTCCCGCGCAAGACGCCGACCCTCGACCCGATGCTGGCGCTGACCGCGCCGGGGATGAATTCGGTCAATGCGGTGATCCTCGACCGGATGCAGAGCGAAATCCCGCTTATCCCCGCGCTCGCCGGGCACCTGATCTCGGGCGGCGGAAAGCGGCTGCGGCCGATGCTGACGCTCGCCGGGGCGGAGCTTGTCGGTTACAACGGCACGCGGCACCACAAGCTGGCCGCAGCGGTCGAGTTCATTCACACCGCCACCCTGCTGCATGACGATGTGGTCGACGGCAGCGAGATGCGCCGCGGCAAGGCGGCGGCGAACATCATCTTCGGCAATCCGGCCACGGTGCTGGTGGGCGATTTCCTGTTCAGCCGCAGCTTCGAACTGATGACCGAGGACGGCAGCCTGAAGGTGCTCAAGATCCTCTCCAACGCCAGCGCGGTGATCGCCGAGGGCGAGGTCGACCAGCTCACCGCGCAGCGGCGGATCGAAACCAGCGAGGAACGCTATCTCTCGATCATCGGCGCCAAGACCGCCGCCCTCTTCGCCGCCGCCAGCCGCATCGCCGCCGTAGTGGCCGAGTGCAGCGAACGCGAGGAGCAGGCGCTCGACGATTACGGTCGCAACCTCGGCGTGGCGTTCCAGCTGGTCGACGACGCGATCGACTACGATTCGGACGCAGCCCAGATGGGCAAGGACCGTGGCGACGACTTCCGTGAAGGCAAGATGACGCTTCCGGTGATCCTCGCCTATGCCCGCGGGAGCGAGGAAGAGCGCAAGTTCTGGCAGGCGGCGATCCTCGGTCACCGCACCAGCGATGCCGATCTGGAGCAGGCGATCGCGCTCATCGCCAAGCACGGCGCGCTCGAAGCCACCCGCGACCGCGCCCGCCACTTCGCCGAACGCGCGATCGACGCGATCTCGATCTTCCCTGCCAACAAGGCCCGCGCTGCGATGGCCGAAGCCGCGCTCTTCGCAGTGGCGCGGGGATACTAGGGCCGTTCGATGGACCGGCCCAGCGATCTCGTCTTGCTGGCCAGCGTACTGCAGGAGGCTGACGATGGGGCGGGCGATGAAATCGGCCTGATGCTGCACACCGAATTGCGCCGCTGGGTCTATGAACAGTCACCGCGCAATGCCGTGACTTTCGCTTCGACGGGCGGGGACGGAGTGCATTTCTCCCTTCTCGATGCCGGCACCGGCATTTCCAACGACAGTCCCGTTGTGATGACCGTGCCGATGGCAGACCAGCCCAACCGGGTAGTGGGCGCAAACCTGCGCCAATTCCTCGCCCTTGGTCGTCATTCGGGGTTCTTCATCCTCGAACAGTTGCAATATGGTTTTGCCGAGATGGTCGAGGAGCTGGAGAGCCACCGGTGGGAGCAGGACCTTTCGCCTGTGGGCCGCGCACTGCTGAAGCGGATGGCGGATGAATTCGCGCTGGTCACGTGGTGCGACTATGGCGAAGAATTGCTGGCGCTCGAAAGGACGTTCGCAGACCAGTTCGACATAGGTGACTGACTTCGCATCGGGCAGGGCCTGCGCTAGAGGCGAGAGATAGTGTCAGTCCTTCCGATCCATACTGTCCTGCCCGATCTGCTCGCCGCCCTGCGCGCGCGAGACGCAGCCGTGCTGGTCGCGCCGCCGGGGGCGGGCAAAACCACTGCGGTCGCTCCGGCACTGCTCGGCGAGGCGTGGTGCAGCGGGCAGGTGATCCTGCTCAGCCCGCGCCGGGTGGCTGCGCGCGCCGCGGCGGAGCGGATGGCGGAGGTGCTCGGCGAGCAGGCGGGGGAGACGGTCGGATACCTCACCCGGCTGGACAGCAGGACTTCGGCCAAAACCCGCGTCCTGGTTATGACCGAAGCGATCTTCGTCAACCGCATCGTCGGGGACCCGGAACTGGCAGGCGTCTCCGCCGTGCTGTTCGACGAGGCACACGAGCGTCATCTCGACAGCGACCTCGGGCTGGCGCTCGCACTGGAGAGCCGCAGCGTTCTGCGCGAGGACCTGCGCATCTGCGTGATGTCGGCGACCATCGACGGGGCGCGGTTCGCGCGATTGCTCGGCGACGGCGCTCCGGTGATCGAAAGCGAAGGCAAGGCCTATCCGCTCGATATCCGCTGGCTCGGCGCATCGCCCGATAAGCGGATCGAGGATGCGATGGCCGCCGCCGTCATGACCGCATGGCGCGAGCAGGCGGGCGATATCCTCGCATTCCTGCCCGGCGTCGGCGAAATCGAGCGGACGCGCGAGCGATTGGAAGAACGCCTGCCCGACGTGCCGATCCTGCCGTTGCACGGGCAAATCCAGCCGCAGGACCAGCGCGCGGCGATCCGGCGCGACCCGCAGGGCAGGCGGCGCATCGTGCTGGCGACCGCCATCGCCGAAACCTCGCTCACCCTCGACGGGGTCAGCGTGGTGGTCGACAGCGGGCTGGCACGTCAGGCGGAATTCGACCGCGCCGCCGGGACGACGCACCTCGTCACCCGCCGGGCGAGCCAGGCTTCCGCCGGCCAGCGTGCCGGGCGTGCCGCACGGCAAGGGCCGGGGGTGGCCTATCGCCTGTGGGAGGAAGCGGGGCACGCGGGTCGCCCGGCGTTCGATGTGCCGGAGATCGCAAGTGCCGATCTCGCGCCACTGGTGCTGTCGCTGGCCCGCTGGGGAACCACCGATCCGACGAGCCTTGCCTGGCTCGACCCGCCGCCTGCGGCATCGCTGGCTTCGGCACGCGAGCGGCTTGCGCGGCTGGGCGCGCTCGACGGAGAAGGGCGGATCACGCCCTTCGGTGAGCAGCTCGCCGCGATGCCGATGGACCCGGAGCATGCCGCCATGGTCCTGTTCGCTGCCAGAAAGGGCGAGGCCGAAGCGGGCGCGCGCATGGCGCTGCTGTTGCAGGAACGCGGCTTGGGCGGGCGCGGCGAGGATCTGCTGGCCCGCCTCCAGCGCTGGGACGGCGAGCGCGGCGCGCGAGCGGAGGCCTCGCGCAAGTTGGCAGCACGGTGGGCCGGCAACGCCCGCACCCTTGCAAAGAGCGATCCGGCCGACCGATCGGGACCATCGCCCGCAGTCTTCCTCGCCCGCGCGCGGCCCGATTTCGTCGCCACACGGCGCGATGCGTCGGGCGAGCACTGGCTCGCCGCTGGCGGGCGCGGGTTCATGCTCGATCCGGCGAGCCCGCTGGCGCGTGCGGAGTGGCTCGCGATCGGCGACGCGCAGGGGCAGGCCAAGGGCGCGCGGATCACCGCTGCCGCAGCGCTCTCGGCGCAGGAGGTCGAACAGCATCTCGCCCAGTTGATCGACAAGCGTTCGGTCGTGCGCTGGAACGAGGCCGAGGGCAGGGTAGAGGCGCGCCTCGAACGCAGGCTCGGCGCGATAACCCTGTCAACCGGCCCCGACCCCTCGCCAAACCCGCAGGCGCTTGTCGACAAGCTTGTGGAAAAGGCTGTGGAACGCTTGGGGGAATTGCTGCCTCCCGAGCTCATCGCGCGCGCCCGCTTTGCCGGGGTTGATGCGCTTTCCTTCACAGCATTGGAGCAGTCGGCGAACGAATGGATCACGCCACTGCTCGAAGGACGACGCGATCTCGCCATTCCGCGTGGCAAGCTGGTCGATGCGTTGCTTGGGCGGCTCGACTGGAACCAGCGCCAGCAACTCGACCGGCTTGCCCCGCGCGAATTCGCCTCGCCCGCCGGAACTGTTCATGCGGTCGATTATGCCGGTGACGATGCGCCGAGCGTCGAGGTAAGGGTGCAGGCGGTTTTCGGCCTCGACCACCATCCAATGATCGGTAGTACCCCGCTGCTGCTCAAGCTTACGAGTCCGGCGGGCCGCCCGATCCAGTCGACCCGGGATTTGCCCGGCTTCTGGCGCGGTTCATGGGCGGATGTGCGCAAGGAAATGAAGGGCCGATACGCAAAACACCGCTGGCCGGATGAACCGTGGGCGGAGAAGCCGAGCCTCAAGACGAAGAACGCATTCGAGAGGCGGTGACTTTTTTGTTCACGCAGAGCGCGCAGAGGAAAGGAGAGACGCAGAGGGGTCGGGCTGGGCCGAAGGCCTCAAGAATTTCAGAGCATCGCTATGGGTGCTGCCCGAAGAGATTGAGTGCGGCTTCGCCGCAGGCACAAAATCTCTGCGTCTCTCCTTTCCTCTGCGGGCTCTGCGTGAAACAAATTTCCCGAGAGGCATTCTCTCCGCGAACCAAACCGAACTCGCTTGATTTTCGCATCAACAGGATCAAAGGCAAACCGCATGAGTGCACGAATCTACCAACGCCCGAAGAATGCGATGCAGTCCGGCAAGGCGCGGACCGACGAGTGGGTGCTCGAATTCGAGCAGTCAGAGGCGCGCAGACCTGATCCGTTGATGGGCTGGACCGGCAGCGGCGATACGCAAGCGCAGGTCGTGCTGACCTTCCCGACCAAGGACGCGGCCAAGGCCTATGCCGACAAATACGGTATCGTCGCCCGGGTCCATGCGACTCCGCCGAAAACGCTCAAGCTGCAGGCCTACGCCGACAATTTTCGCTAGACTTCAGCTTTTGTCGAAATCGACAGAATCGTCCGAAAGTGCCTCGCTGGTGAGCGTCGCTCCCAGCTCGTAAGGCAAGGAATCCGCCTGCCAGCGCGCGGTACCGCTGCGCACCGCCGCGCGGCAATCGGTGGCATCGTGGCCGACATCGTCCGACAGGTAGATCATGGTCGAAGCATAGCTTCCGGTGAACCGCAGGTCGTCGCACTCGCCATCGTTGGCATAGCTCGAGCTATCGTCGCCGTAATTGATGTCGGCGGTCGATCCGGGGGTACGGAACAACGGGTTCAGGCCCACGCTTCCGGCATCGTAGGCGGCGCGGCAGTCCTGCTCGTCGCGCCCGATATCTTCGGGCAGTGCTGTGGAGGTGAGGCCGCGGCCGAGGAAGCGCATATCGTCGCACTCGCCGTCGTTAGCCCATTGGCTGGTGTTGTCGCCCCAGTCGAACCGGCCCTCGATCGCGACCGGGGTTAGCCTGCCGCTCGATCCTCCACTGGCGGAACCCGAAAGTCCCGAACCGCGCAGTTCGAGCCGCCCCTCTTCGTACGCGGTACGGCAGTCGGTCGCATCGTGCCGGACATCCTCTTCAAGCAGCGGCGTGCTGGTCATGCCTTCGCCCTCGAAGCGCATGTCGTCGCATTCGCCGTCGTTCGACCACTGGCCGTCGTCGTCGCCCCACTGGATGTGGCTCGCATCGCGCCGCTCGGTCGCCGCAATGCCGCTATAGGTCAGTCGCCCCTGTTCGTAGGCGATCCGGCAATCGCTTGCGTCATGACCTACGTCGCTGTCGAGCAGCGGCGTAGTGGTCATTCCCGATCCCTCGAACCGCTTGTCGTCGCATTCACCGTCTTGCGAGAAGGGACTTTCATCGTCGCCGAAGTCTATATCCTGCGCGTAGGCCGGTGTTTGCATTGCAGCAAAGGCGCACAGAGCACCGATTGCGAAGCGAGTCATGTTGCGGATCATACAAAAGCCCTCCTGACGAGCCGTTTCATATCTGCGACGAAATGAATGTGCAATTGACCGAATCGCGGCGCTTGATTTTGCCCCCGCCAGTCGCCATATCCCCGGCCGGGAGTCGGGTGGACGTTTGCGTTCGCTCACCGGGTCAGGTCCGGAAGGAAGCAGCCCAGGTGAATTGCGGCGGGTCGCCCGGCTCCTTTTCCCGCCCGTAGCCGCACAACCAGCTATTTGAGCTGTAACCGCCCGCGTTCGAACTGTTCGCGGCAATCGGTCGCATCGTGCCGTATGTCTTCGTCGAGCAAGGGCGTGCTGGTCATGCCTGCGCCGGTAAAACGGCTGTCGTCGCATTCGCCATCGTTGGCCCAATCGCCCCGATCGTCACCCCAATCGATACCGCCGGAAGCACTTTGCGGACGAGTTGCGGCGGCTTGCGATTTATCGCCGGTGGAGATGCTGTAGGTCAGTTTCCCGGCCTCATAAGCGGTACGGCAATCGGTCGCATCATGGCCTATGTCTTCGTCCAGCAGCGGGGTGCTGGTCATGCCGTCCCCGGAAAAGCGCTTGTCGTCGCACTCCCCGTCGTTCGCCCATTCACCAACATCGTCGCCCCAGTCGATACCGCTTGCCGCTGTCGTTCCGCCAACAAGCGCCGCCGGCTTGTCCTTCGCCGGATCCTCCGGCTCGTTGGTGGGCAGGAACTGACATCCCGCAAGCGTCGCTGCCATTGCAATGGCGTACCCCGATTGCATCACCCGAACCATGCGATGTCCTCCCCCCAAGACTGTGCAACTGGTTTACCACGCTGGTGGACATCGTGCCAAGTGAGGCTTCGACAAATGCCGCAGGGGTGCCTAGATTGACCTTGATGCCCGATTCCGAAACCCCTCCCGTCGAACAGGAAAAGCCGAGCGCCGCCGAGCTCGAGGCGGCGGGGCAGGATTCGATGTTCGGCGCGTCGGAGCCGGCTGCTCCCGGGTCCGCCCCGCAGCAGGCGCCGAACCAACCCTATCGCGTCCTGGCGCGCAAGTACCGCCCGCAGACCTTCAGCCAGCTGATCGGGCAGGAACCGATGGTGCGCACGCTCGGCAATGCGATTGAGCGGGACCGGCTGGCGCATGCCTTCCTGATGACCGGGGTGCGCGGGGTGGGGAAGACCTCGACCGCGCGGCTGATCGCCAAGGCCTTGAACTGCATCGGGCCGGACGGGCAGGGCGGGCCGACGATCGACCCCTGCGGCGTGTGCGAGCCGTGCACCGCGATCGCCGAGGGTCGCCATATCGACGTGATCGAGATGGATGCCGCCAGCCACACCGGGGTCGACGATGTGCGCGAGATCATCGAGGCGGTGCGCTATGCGGCGGTCAGCGCGCGCTACAAGATTTATATCATCGACGAAGTTCACATGCTGTCTCGCAATGCTTTCAATGCTTTGCTTAAGACACTTGAGGAACCACCTGCGCATGTAAAGTTCCTCTTCGCGACCACCGAGGTGGACAAGCTGCCGGTCACCGTGCTCAGCCGCACCCAGCGCTTCGACCTGCGCCGCATCCCGACCGATCTGCTCCAGAGCCATTTTGCCTGGGTGTGCGGCGAGGAAGGGATCGAGGCGGAGGACGAGGCGCTGCATATGATCGCCAACGCCGCCGAGGGTTCGGTGCGCGACGGGCTGTCGATCCTCGACCAGGCGATCGCGCATGCCGATCTGGGCGGCGAGGGCAAGGTCACGGCAGAGCGCGTGCGCGACATGCTCGGGCTTGCCGACAAGAGCGCGCAGCGCCGCCTGCTCGGCACCATTCTCGACGGCAATGCCAAGGGGTTGCTGGCCGGGATCGATGAGCAATATGCCTTCGGAGTCGAACCGCTGGCGCTGATGCGCGGGCTGATGGACCTCGTCCACCGCATCACCGTGGCGCAGATCGGTGGCGGCGAACCCGATGCGCCGAGCGCCGACGAACGCGCCGCGTTGGCCGATTGGGCCGGGCGGCTGAGCGCGGGCCAGCTCCACCGGCTGTGGCAATTGCTGCTCAAGGGGCACGACGAGGTGCGCAATGCGCCCGATCCGCTGGTCAGCGCGCAAATGGCGTTGCTGCGCGTGCTCCACGCCGCCGACCTGCCCGATCCGGGCAAGCTGGCGAAAAAGCTCGAGCATCTCGCCGAGACGGGCGTGCAGGCCCCGTCGCATGCCCCATCGAACGGGGCGGCCCCGGCGCCCGCCGGGTCGCTCGACTGGAAGAGCCTGGTCGAACGGATCGACCGAGCGGGCCAGCTGCGCGTGGCGCAGATCATGCACGACTGGGTCCGGGTCGAGACGCTTGAGCCGGGGAAGCTTTCCTTTGCCCTTGTGGACGGTTATCCCGGCGATCCTTCGCCCGACCTGCGCGATGCGCTGCTCAAGCTGACCGGTGAGCGGTGGGAGGTCATTATGCTCCCCGCCGGCGGCACCCCGTCGCTGCGCGAACTCAGCGAGATCGCCAAGGCCGAAGCTCAAGCGAAGATGCGCGCGCATCCGCTGGTCGAGGCCGCTTTCGCGGTCTTCCCCGAGGCCGAGCTGGTCGAAGACGAACATCCCCCCGCCGCAGGCGACCGCGCCTGGGGCAAAAGAGCCTGAAGACCCCAAGGAACATCACATGCAATCGATGGAAGAAATGATCCAGGCCGCGCAGAAGGCGGCCGAAACCATCCAGACCCAGATGAACGAGATGCAGGCCAAGCTCGACGCGATCGAGGTGGAAGGCCAGTCGGGCGGCGGTCTGGTCAAGGTCCGCGCCAGCGCCAAGGGCCGCATTCTCGGTGTCTCGATCGACGAGAGCCTGATGAAGCCGGAAGAAAAGCAGATGGTCGAAGACCTCGTCACCGCCGCCTTCAACGACGCGCGCGACAAGGCCGACCGGGTCTCCAACGATGAAATGAAAAATCTGCAGAGCGGCATGGGCCTGCCGCCGGGGTTCAATCTGCCGGGTATGTAAGCGCGCACAAGCGTGCTATCGGTTGCGCAAAGAGACTGAAGGAGAGAGCGCCATGGCAACCCTGATGAACGACAACGCAAGCGGCAGCGACGCCGACGTCCGCGGGCAGGTTTCGGCGGAGGAATGGGCGGTGCGCGTCGATCTTGCCGCAGCCTATCGGCTGGTGGCGCTCTATGGCTGGGACGACCTGATCTTCACCCACCTCTCGGCGCGCGTTCCCGGGCCGGAGCATCACTTCCTGATCAACCCCTACGACATGATGTTCGAGGAAATCACCGCCTCCAGCCTCGTCAAGATCGATGTCGACGGGCAGCCGGTGATCCCGACCAGCCATCCGGTCAATCCGGCAGGTTTCACCATCCATTCCGCGCTGCACATGAACTGCGAAGATGCCCATGCGGTGATGCACCTCCACACCCCGCACGGGCAGGCGGTTAGTGCGATGGAATTCGGCCTGCTCGAACACACCCAGACCGGGATGATCGCGCGGCACGACATCGCCTATCACGAGTATGAAGGCATCGCGACCGACCTCGAGGAGCGCGAGCGGCTGGTGCAGGATATGGGCGACAAGCACGCGATGATCCTGCGCAACCACGGCACGCTGGCGATCGGCAAGACCGTCGGCCAGTGCTTCCTGCGGCTCTATTTCATCGAGCGCGCTTGCGAGGCGCAGGTGCTGATGCTGAGCGCGGGGCGCGAAAACCTCAACAACCCGCCGCAGGGCACGCCTCAGAAGGTAGAAAGCCAGACCCCGTCGGCCGGCATGGGCATGGTCGCCGACGGCCTCGCCTGGCCCTCATTGCTGCGAAAACTCGACCGGATCGATCCGAGCTTCAGGGATTAGGTCCGGACTCTCAACTTTGGGATTGTTTGGGCCAAAGTTACCCGTCGATCGGGAAGAGTTCGACTGGCTGCTGGCCTGCTTTGCATGGCTGCATTCGACAATCGGCAGACGTGACCGAAAAATCGGGTACCAACCGACATTGGTTCTGCCGAGCGACGCGGCATTGCTAGGCGCTTCGACGGCGCGAGAACTGTTTGATGCGACCAAACGGCTTGCCGGCCTGGAACAGTGGCATTGCGAACTGGTGAAGGGTGATGCGCGAACAGATGTCGAGTACCCCGGTTTGGCTGTTGGGGAATACTCGAACGATCAGGCGCTCGGTACGTTTTCGATCGAGGGCAATGCGCCTGTAATTCACTATAATCCCCAACTGTTGAACAAGCCTCATCAGTTGGTTGCGACCTTTGCGCACGAACTGGCCCACCTGTTGATCAACGATTTGGGCGACCCACCGGGAGGGCCCGATCTACACGAGCATGCGACCGATTGTGCGGCGGTCTATCTCGGGTTCGGCATTTTTCTTGCGAACGGTGCGCGCAATTTTTCGCAGTTTCAGGATTCCGGAATGCACGGCTGGCAATCCGAGGCGGCGGGCTATCTGTCTGAAAACGCACTCGTGACGGCTCTGGCGATATTCATCTGCCATTTCCACATGGAAGCGGAGTTCGGCCCATATTTGAAAGCTTACCTGCGCAAGGATTACAAGGCAGCTCACCGCTACATTGCGCGCAAGCATCCAAACATCTCGGATGAAATCGATAAGCTGGACCTGGCCGTCTGGAGCTGAGATCCCTGTCCTACAAGCCGGTGTTCCGTTATGAAGTGAGTATGGCTCGATCGGTTCGCATCGTCTCAGACTCAACATCGTGCGCGCGTATATTGGCGCAGCGAGACGGGGTAATTGCGCAATGACCCTTGTGTTTCAATTGGACAGGCCGGAACCCTCATGAATGCCGTCTCCAAGTCACAGGATAGCAGTGTCACACGTGTCAACACCCCGGTTTGCGCAATGAGCCGGATGACCCACAAGCCGGGGACGGCGTCAACTTTGTCAACTTCCGCACCGCGACTCATTGTCAACACTGTCAACACCCCCTCCGTTGCGGCGCGTCCACAGCTTCGCCCCTGCGCGGCATTGCAGGGCGGGGCGGGGCTACCCATATTCGCCGCATGAGCACATTTCCCCTTCTTCCGCTTCGCGACATCGTCGTGTTTCCCGATATGGTCGTCCCGCTGTTCGTCGGGCGCGACAAGTCTGTCGCTGCGCTCGAGGCCGCGATGGAAGGGAACAAGGATATCTTCCTCGTCGCGCAGCTCGATCCGGGCTGCGACGATCCCGAGCGTGACGACCTGTACGATATCGGCGTGGTCGCGCAGGTGGTGCAGATGCTCAAGCTGCCCGACGGCACCGTCCGCGTGCTGGTCGAAGGCCAGGCCCGCGCGCAGCTCGAACAGCTCAAGTCCGCCGACGACATGGTGGTTGCCGATGTCCGTGTGCTCGACGAGGAAACCGCCTCGGGCAGCGAAGTCACCGCGATGATGCGATCGGTGGTGGAGCACTTTAAGGATTACGCCAAGCTCAACAAGAAGCTGGGCGACGACGCGGCCGAAGACCTGTCCGAGATCGATGACGCCGGTGCGCTTGCCGATGCGGTTGCCGCCGCCGTCCAGGCCAAGGTGTCGGACAAGCAGGCGCTGCTGACCGAGCCCGATCCGCTCAAGCGGCTGGAGATGGTGATGTCCTTCATGGAGGGCGAGCTGTCGGTGCTCCAGGTCGAGAAGAAGATCCGTGGCCGGGTGAAGCGGCAGATGGAAAAGACCCAGCGCGAATACTACCTCAACGAGCAATTGAAGGCGATTCAGAGCGAGCTGGGTGCGGACGGCGAAGAAGCCGATGAAATGGCCGCGCTGCAGCAAAAGATCGATACGCTCAAGCTCTCCAAGGAAGCCAAGGCCAAGGCCACCGCCGAACTCAAGAAGCTCAAGGCCATGCAGCCGATGAGCGCCGAGGCGACCGTGGTGCGGAACTACCTCGATGTGCTGCTCGGCCTGCCTTGGGGCAAGAAATCGAAGCTCAAGCGCGATATCGCCAAGGCGCAGGAAGTGCTCGACGCGGATCACTACGCGCTGGAAAAGGTCAAGGACCGGATCGTCGAATATCTTGCGGTGCAGGCGCGGACCAACAAGCTCAAGGGACCGATCCTGTGCCTCGTCGGCCCGCCGGGTGTCGGCAAGACCTCGCTGGGCAAGAGCATCGCCAAGGCGACCGGGCGCGAATTTATTCGCCAGAGTCTGGGCGGGGTGCGCGACGAAGCGGAAATTCGCGGCCACCGGCGGACCTATATCGGCTCGCTGCCGGGCAAGATCGTCACCAATCTCAAGAAGGCGGGCAAGAGCAATCCGCTGTTCCTGCTCGACGAGATCGACAAGCTGGGTCAGGATTTCCGTGGCGATCCGGCGTCGGCGCTGCTCGAGGTGCTGGACCCGGAACAGAATTCGAAGTTCCAGGACCATTACCTGGAGCTCGATATCGACCTGTCGGATATCATGTTCGTCACCACCGCCAACAGCCTCAATCTGCCGCAGCCGTTGCTCGACCGGATGGAGATCATTCGGCTCGAAGGATATACCGAAGACGAAAAGGTCGAGATCGCCAGGCGTCACCTGATCTCCAAGCAGGTCGAAGCGCATGGGCTGACCGAAGGCGAATTCACCCTGACGGAAGAGGGCCTCCGCGATCTGATCCGCTATTACACCCGCGAGGCCGGGGTGCGTACGCTGGAGCGTGAGATAGCTAGACTTGCTCGCAAAAGCCTTCGTCAAATTCTTGAAAAGAAAGCTGATAGCGTCACCATCACGCCAGACAATCTGGCTGATTTCGCCGGGGTGCGCAAATTCAAGCATGGAATGTCGGATGACGAGCCGCAGGTCGGTGCGGTCACCGGGCTTGCCTGGACCGAGGTCGGCGGCGAGCTGCTGACGATCGAGAGTGTCACCACGCCCGGTAAGGGAGAGATCAAGACCACCGGCAAGCTGGGCGAGGTGATGCAGGAATCGGTCGCCGCCGCCTTGAGCTTCGTCAAGGCGAGAGCGCCGCACTATGGGATCAAGCCGTCGATCTTTCAGCGCCGCAACATCCATATCCACTTGCCCGAAGGCGCAGTGCCGAAGGATGGACCGAGCGCGGGCGTGGGCATGGTGACCTCGATTGTCTCGGCGTTGAGCGGGATTGCCGTACGCCCCGATGTCGCGATGACCGGTGAGGTTACCCTGCGCGGCCGCGTGCTGGCGATCGGCGGGCTGAAGGAAAAGCTGTTGGCGGCGTTGAGGGGCGGGATCAAGACCGTGCTGATACCTGAGGATAATGTGAAAGACCTCGCCGAAATCCCTGTAAATGTTACCGAAGGTTTGGAAATCGTGCCTGTCGCTCACGTCGATGAAGTGCTCGCGCGTGCGCTGGTCAGCGTGCCGGTTCCGATCGAATGGACTGAGGCCGACGACCTGGCGAGCCAGCCGGTCGGTGTCGTTGGTCAGGGCGAGGGCACTTCCCCTACGGCACACTAAGGTTCCGCCGAGACGCCTCACGGTTCGTCGCAAAACGCGGTGAATCGTTCGCTTTGGGACAATGCCGTGGCGAAATGGCTTTGACAGGCAGGGCAAAAATCCCTTGTATCGCGCTTTCGCAAGAAGCGAGTCTACGCTTCCCCGGCAGCAGCGCAGTGCTGGCCGCGAACCAATTGGGGGATAAACAACGATGAACAAGAACGACCTGATCGCCGCCGTTGCCGAATCGAGCGGCCTGTCGAAGAGCGATGCCGCTGGCGCGGTGGAGGGCGTGTTCGACGCCATCACCCGTTCGCTTTCGAAGGGCGACGAAGTGCGGCTGGTCGGGTTCGGAACCTTCTCTGTCGCCAAGCGCAAGGCTTCGACCGGCCGCAACCCGCGGACCGGCGAACCGATGACGATCAAGGCGTCGAACCAGCCGAAGTTCAAGGCTGGCAAGGGCCTGAAAGACTCGGTCAACTGATCGAACAGGCTTACCCCTTCGGTCACCGACTGAGGGCGATACAATGGGGGCGCCGGTTCAGACCGGTCGCCCCCTTCTGCGTCAGGAAAGCACTAGCGGATGCGGATCAAGGCCGTCGGCGCCTGCGAAGCATGTGAATTGATCTTCCATTCCAGCGATTTGTCGGAACCTCTTGCCACGGGTCCTTCGTCGGTGTTGTTGGCGAGGATTTCCCCATCGGTGGTCACCACAAAGCTTCCGTCGATGAACTGCATCATGTCGTCATCGCCTTTGCCGGCCATGGGGTCTGATGCACCCATGCTCTGTCCGAACAGCAGGAAGGCCGGGCTAAGCCCGTTCGTGATAGCCTGCGCCGAATAACCCGGCGCATTGATGCGGACTGCACCACTATCGCGCCGGTTGATCTGCACGAAGGGCGGGATGAAATTCATCCCCTCGATCGAGGGGAAAGCGAAGTCGTGATCGATCCGGCTGGTGATCCGGTACTTGACGTCGAACACACCGTTGCCGCGATAGACGACGCTCTCCCACCCGGCCTGACGCTCGAGCTGCGCGGCGAATTTGTTGCCCGCTTCGGGATCCTTGGGGTCGATCCCGGCGAGCAGGCGGATCATCTGTTCGTTCCGTTCCTTCTCGGACCTTGCTATTTCTGCGCGCAATTCTTCGTCTTGGCGAATCCTCTCGGCCTTTTCCTCCTCGGTGCAGTCTCGCTGTTCGTAGGTTTCTTCATCGAAGCAACTTGGCTCCCACCCGGCCTCAATTGCGGCCTCGTCCACCGGCGTATCGCCCGGTTCCTCGCTCGCAAACTCCTCGCTCATCGGCAGGAACAGCATCTGGCCATCATAGGTGAAAGTGAAGGTCCCGTCCGACCGCAAGTCGAGCGTCGAGGCGAACTTGCCTGGCAGCAGGATGCAACTGGACAGTGCAAGGCTCGCAACTGTGAGAGCTACGATGCCGAAATGTCTGGCATTACGAAAGAAAGCCATGGTGTACCCTCCCGAACGATCAGTCGGGCATACTCCTTCTGGTGGCGACCGCATAGAGGGCAATCGCGGCTGCGTTCGAGACGTTGAGGCTCTCGATCGCGCTCGAAATCGGCAGTTTCGCCAGCGCATCGCAATGGCCGGCGATGTTGTGGCGCAGACCCTCGCCTTCGGCACCCAGAACGATGGCAACCGGCCCGGTCGGCAGCACGGATGCGAAATCATCTTCCGCCTCGCCTGCCAACCCGATCCGCCAATAGCCAGCGTCTGCCGCCTCTTCGAGCGCGCGGGCGAGATTGACCACCCGCACCCACGGTACGACTTCGAGCGCACCGGAAGCGCTTTTGCCGACGGTTCCCGACTCGGGCGGTGCGTGCCGGTCCTGCGTAACGATCGCCGCCGCACCGAAAGCCGCAGCCGAGCGCAGGATCGCGCCGACATTGTGCGGGTCGGTCACCTGGTCGAGAAACACCAGGGGGCCGCCGTCCGACTGCTCGATTGCTTCGTCGAGGAAAACATCCTCCAGGCCCGCACATTCGAGCACCAGCCCCTGATGCGGCGCGTCGCGAGCCACGAGGCGCGCAAGATCTGCCACATCGGCATATTCGACGGGGAAATCGGGCGGCAACTCACCGTTGAGCGACGCGACACCTTCGCGGGTAGCCCACAACTTGCGATGGACGCGGTTGGGGTTGAGCAAAGCCGCTTCGACCGCATGACGACCCCACAGACGTACGCTGCCGGTGCTGGCTTGTCCGCTGCCGCGGCCGCCTTTCATCCGTCCTGCCCTGCCGCGCAGGGCACGCTTGCGTTCACTCTTCGCCATCAAAACCGTTCCGATATGTCATTGTTGCCGCGCCATGCCAGCCCCCCCATTGACAGGCAAGCGCCGCTTCGCCAAAGGGGCGCCTCTCGGTCGGAGGGCCCCCCCTGTGGGGCCGCGCTTTCAGGCGATTTCGCATCGCCATCCGGCAAGCCAAGTGGACAGGTGGCCGAGTGGTTAAAGGCAGCAGACTGTAAATCTGCCCGCGCAAGCGTACGCTGGTTCGAATCCAGCCCTGTCCACCACTTGCCCGCATCTCAGACATGACGATCGCCGATGAGGTCCCTCCAAAGCGCCGCTTTGGAAAAGGATCGCGCATCGAAGTCGCGCTACGGGGCCGCGCAGGGCATCTTGCGTCACCTGAAATTTCAATCGTTTGCATCGAATGGTTGGCAAGGCTGACCGACCACCGTGATTGATCAGGTCTCCGCTCTCCTTGGTTAATGCGATTTGGGACCAGATGGGTCCTCAAGGCGGGGCAACTCCAAAGAGACAGCGTTAACGAAATCTTTGGTCCCACTGCGTAGATCGCTCACCATGAAACGTGAACTCATATCGCTCGAACGTGCGGTCGCCGCCTCCCTGCTGCTTGCGCTGCCAGTCTCGGCTAGTGCAGCAGGGGTCGATGCCGGCACCCTGATCGAAAACACCGCCACCGCGACTTACGACGCGGGCGAAGGACCGACGACGATCAATTCGAATACGGTGACGCTGAAAGTCGACGAACTGCTCGACGTCACCGTATCGTCGCTCGACTCCGGTCCGATCGGGGCAACGCCCGGATCGGTGGTCCTGACTTTCGAAATCACGAACACGGGTAATGGCCCGGAAGCCTACACACTCACCGCCAATCCTGCGGTTGGAGGGAACGACTTTGACACGGCGATCGACGGTATCGCCGTCGATAGCAACGGCAACGGTGTTTACGATCCCGGCATCGACCAGATCCTGACCGGGCCGGAAACGACCGCGTTGCTCGATCCGGACGAGAACCTCACGGTCTTCGTCCTCGCCACCGTCCCTCCGACGGTCGTCGATGGTGACCAATCCACGGTCGATCTGCGCGCCGATGCCGTAACCGGAACCGGGGCGCCCGGTACGACCTTTGCTGGCCAGGGCGTTGACGGCAGCGACGCCGTGGTCGGCGCAGGCGGTGCGTCGGACAATGCGACCGGCTCGCTGATCGTCGGCATCACCACCGTCGACCTGACCAAGTCCGCCACGGTTGCGGATCCCTTCGGCGGGACCAGCACGGTTCCCGGCTCCACCATCACCTATACCATCACAGCGGTCGTCTCCGGCAGCGGATCGGTCAGCGGGCTGGTCGTCTCCGACGTCATACCGGCCGGCACCACCTATCGCACCGGAACACTCGCGCTCGACAGCTCTGCGCTGACCGACGCGAGCGGCGACGATGCCGGCGAGGCTTCGGCCAGCGGCATCAGCGTCGATCTCGGCACGGTCGCTGGCGGTTCGAGCCACGCCGTCACCTTCGAAGTCAGCATCGACTGAACGTGAAATAACAACACCAAGGGTCTGAAAAATGGCATTCCTTCTGAAGATTTTAGCACCTGCCCTGTCGCTGGCACTCTTCGCTGGTCCGACGGTTGCCCAAGAGATGCCGATCTCGATCGAGGTCGATCTGAAGCTCGAGAAGTCTGTTGTCGATGCAGATGGCAACTCGCGCGTCGAGAGGGTCGAGCCGGATTTGATCGTACCAGGCGATCGGTTGGTTTTCGGCAGGATCTATCGGAACAGTGGCCCGGAAGCTGTCCCGAATTTCGTCGTAACGAGCCCCGTATCCAGCGCAGTCCGTCTCGCGCCCGATGCCGATCCCTCGCTGGTCGTCTCGGTCGACGGCGGCAAGAGCTGGGGCGTGCTCTCCGCTCTGACAGTCGCAGCCGAAGACGGTAGCGCACGGCCCGCCGACCATGCCGATGTCACCCATGTCCGTTGGACGCTGGCGATGGTCGCGCCCGGCGAGACCGGACGGCTCGAGTTTCCCGCAATCATCCGCTGACCAGCGGAAGGTAACCGCCAAGCCATCCGGGCGGCAACTTACGCGGATGGTAGACAAAGAGGACCAAACCGATGACACACCGCAAGCAATTGCTGGGGGCAGTAAGCGCATTTGCGCTCATTGCGTTTACCTCCAGCCCAGTGCTGGCAGCGGGCACCGCTGCCGGCAGTTCCATTACCAACAATGTTTCCGTCTCCTTCGATGTGGGTGGCGTGACGCAGACTGCCGTTACCGACGATGACACCTTCACGGTCGACCGCAGGGTCGATGTGACGGTTGCCGAAGTCGGCGGTGCGGCGACCAGCGTCGCACCGGGCTCGACCGCGCAGGCGACCACCTTCCAGGTGACCAACCTGTCCAACGACACGGTCGATTTCAACCTGTCGCTGGTGCAGTCGGCGACCGACGATTTCGATATTGTCAGCCCCGTGTTCTACCTCGACGACGGCGACGGCGTGTTCGATGCCGGCGACACCATTGTCACCTACCTCGATGAAATCGCTGCAGATGCATCCGTGGTTGTCCATGTGGTGGGCAATATTCCGATCACGGCAACCAACGGCCAGACTGCGGACGTGACACTCGTCGCCGATGCGCATGCCGGCGGTTCGGCCAGTGCGCTGGGTACCGAACTCACCGCAACTGCCGGTGCTAACACCGCCGGGGTCGATACCGTGCTCGCCGATGCCGCGGCTTCGGGCGATGACGGTGCGAACCAGGGCGACCACGCCGATACCGACAGCTACGTCGTTGCCGGTGCAGTTGTCACCGTGTCGAAGACCAGCTCGATCATCGAAGATCCGGTGAACGGGACGACCAACCCGAAAGCCATTCCGGGTGCAACGATCCAGTACTGCATTACCGTGTCGAACGCTTCGGGCGCGGCAACGGCCACCGACGTTGCCGTCAACGACGTGCTTCCGGCCGATGTCAGCTATCTTGCAGCCTTCGGTATCTTCGTGGACGGCGACGCGTCGTGCGCCAGCGGGGTTGCAGGTGGCACGTACGACGGAGGCACGCATGAAATCGATGCGAGCCTGAGCGACATCGCGGCGACCGAGACTCGCTCGGTCTACTTCCGCGTAACCATCGACTGATAGTCGGCGGATTGAATACCGGTGCGTAGGCACCCCTCTTTGCGCGAATGGGCAGCAGCACTCTTGCTAGTGCTGCTGCCATTCGTCGTGCCCGGGGCGGCCAGCGCACAAACCATTACCAATATTGCCGAAGCCAGGTGGACATTCCAGGGTACCGAGTTTGCGACCGCGTCGAACACGGTCACGCTCCAGGTCGCTGAATCTCCCCCTGAAATACGTACCTTCAGGCCTTCGCCTGGCAGTGGGTCGGATATTTCCTACTCACCTACACGGTGCGGCAACCAGTCGATCACTGCCACCGGCGCATCGGCGGGACAGGTCGTCACTTCCGTGACCGAGACATCGGTGCTGACGGCCGGGCAGACGCTGATCTTCCAGATCCGCGCCGCGGCAGCCAATCTCGATCCGGGCGCAGTCGACCAACTTTCCGTTATCGTCGAAACTTCGGCCGGCGACCGGGAAGAACTGGTCATTTTCGAGACCGGGCCGGACTCGGGAGTTTTTGTGGGGGCCATTCCCACTGTCCGGATGCCGCCCATGCCCACCACAAGCGATTGCCGTCTGAGCATCGCCGACGGTCAGACGATCGGCATTTCGGCGCTCCAGCCCGGCGGTACCGCAACGATTGTCCACGCCGATGTCGAGGTTCTGGCCGATCCCTTCGGTGTGGTGTTCGACAGCGAAACCGGCGAGCCGGTTTCCGGCGCAGTCGTCTCGCTGGTCAATGCAGCGACCGGGCAGCCCGCAACCGTTTTCGCCGAGGATGGTGTAACCTCCTGGCCCTCAACCGTTATTTCCGGCCAGTCGATCACCGACGGGGCGGGTAATGCCTACCTTATGGGCGCAGGGGAGTACTGGTTCCCGTTGACCGCGCTCGGGACCTATCGCCTGACCATCCAGCCACCGACGCCCTACACCGCGCCGTCGATCGTTCAGCCGCCGCAGCTTGCAACGCTGACGCGGCCCGACGGGCGGCCGTTTATCATCGTTGACGGATCTTACGGCGGTACATTCCAGCTCAGCGACCCCACTCCGGTCCAGATCGACATACCGCTCGATCGGCCCAGCCTCGCCGTCAGCCTGAGCAAGACCGCGTCGCGCGCCTCGGCGCAGCCGGGCGATGTGGTGTTCTATAGCATTACCGTACGCAACCAGGATGCCGGACGGGTCAAGCGCGGTGTCACCGTCGCCGACAGCCCGTCGCGCTGGTTGCGTTTGCGGACGGATTCGGTGCGCATCGACGGTGTGGCGGATCCCGCTGCCGTCTCGACTTCGCCCGACGGTTCGCTGCTGACCTTCAGCCTGGGCGACATCGCCGGTGGCCAGAGCAAGCGCGTGACCTATGCGATGGTCGTGCGCGCCGATGCCCCTCCGGGCCAGGCGGTGAACCGCGCCGATGCAACCGACTCGCTGGGCCGGATGGCGACCGCTTCGGCCTCTGTCGCAATCGAGCGGGAAACCATTGCCGGTCGGATGACGATCATCGGCCGCGTAACGGCGGGGGCCTGCAGCCTGACTGAACCACGCATCGGCATCCCCGGCGTGCGGGTGATGATGGAAGACGGCAGCTTCGCGGTCACCGATGCCGACGGTCGCTATCATTTCGAAGGCGTGGTGCCGGGCACGCATGTGGTCCAAGCCTCGCGCATGACGCTGCCCGAAGGCGGCGAGTTCGTCGATTGCCACCGCTCCACCCGCAGCGCGGGCAGCGCGATTTCGCGCTTCGTGACCGGGCAGGGCGGATCGCTTGCCGTGGCGGATTTCCATGCCACCGTGTCTGAAGCCTATCTGGCAGAGCTGTCGGCGCAGAAGCCGGGCGATGCCGCCGAAGCACCGCAGGATGCCGAAGCAAGAACCGACGCACCATCTGAGGCTTCGGCCCCCGCCCCGGATACGGACTGGTTGGCGCTGGGCGACGGCCCGGACGGCTGGCTGACCCCGGAGATCGGCCCGAACCCGCGCGCTCCCGCGATCCGCGTCGCAATCCGCCACCGCAAGGGGCAGACCATTGCCTTGCGCGTCGACGGCAAGCCGGTCGACCCGCTCGCATTCGACGGCACCCGCAGTTCCGAAAAGGGCAAATACGCTGTCAGCATGTGGCGCGGGGTTCCGCTGGTGAACGAACGCACCGTTCTGAGCGCCGACATCATCAACTCCTTCGGCGAGATCAACGAGACGATCACCCGCGAAGTGTTCTTCACCACCACCCCGGCGAAGGTCGAGCTGGTCGAAAGCAAGTCGAACCTCGTTGCCGACGGGAAGACCAGGCCGGTGGTCGCAATCCGCGTGCTCGATCGCAACAACCGCCCGCTGCGCGAAGGCGTTTCGGGTGATTTCACGCTCGGTGCGCCATACCAGAGCGCCGAACAGCTCAAGCGCCAGCAGCTTAACCAGCTGACCGGCCTCGGCACCTCCTCCGCGCGGTGGGTGATCGAGGGCGACGAGGGCATCGCCCTGATCGAACTCGCACCGACGATGGTCAGCGGCTCGCTGCGGCTCGACTTCCGCTTCGATGACGGCGAGATCGCCCGCCAGCAGGAACTGGAGGCGTGGATCGTCCCGGGTGACATCGAATGGACCGTGATCGGTCTGGCCGAAGGGTCGGTCGGGGCACGCACCGTGGCGGACAACATGGAACGCAGCGGCCGGTTCGACAGCGATCTGGGCGACAATGCACGTGTCGCGCTCTATGCCAAGGGCCGGGTGCTCGGGAAATACCTCGTCACGCTCGCCTACGACAGCGCCAAGCAGCGCGACGACCAGCGTGTGCTCGGCGCGCTCGATCCCGATGCCTACTACACCGTGTTTGCCGATGGTTCGAGCCGCCGCTTCGATGCGGCGTCGCGCGAGAAGCTCTATGTCCGCATCGAAACCGCGACCTTCTACGCGCTCTACGGCGACTTCGAGACCGGCTTCGACCAGACCCGGCTCGCCCGCTACAACCGCACCGCGACCGGGGTGAAGGCCGAAGGGCGCTTCGGTGCCGTGCACGCGGAGGGTTTCGCGGCCGAGATCGCCACGCGCTTCCGCCGCGACGAGATCCAGGGGCAGGGCATTACCGGTCCCTACCGCCTCGGCAGCCGCGCGATCGTGGCGAACAGCGAGAAGGTCACGCTCGAAGTGCGTGACCGTTTCCGTTCGGAGCTGGTCGTTTCGTCGACGCAGCTTACGCGTTTCATCGACTACGACATCGACCTGCTGTCGGGCACGATCACCTTCAAGCAGCCGATCCTCAGCCGCGACTTCGACCTCAATCCGCAATTCATCGTGATCGATTACGAGATCGACACGCTGGCCGGCGGCGAGTGGAACGCTGGTCTGCGCGCCGACTGGACCGACCGCAGCGGCAGGATCCGCATCGGCGCGACGGCGATTTCGGACAAGGGCGAGGGCGCGCGCACCGATATGGGCGCGGTCGATCTGCGGGCGAAGCTCGGAAATTCGACCGAAATCCGCGCCGAGCTCGCGCTGAGCCGCAGCGAGGGCGAGACCGCAAACGGCTGGCTGGTCGAGGCGCAGCACCAGACCGGCAAGCTCGACGTACTGGCCTATGCCCGCTCGCTCGATGCCGATTACGGCGTGGGCCAGCAGAACGGCGCGGAACTGGGGCGGCGCAAGTTCGGGGTCGATGCACGGGTCAAGCTCGACGAGCACCTCTCGATCCTCGCCAGCACCTGGCAAGATGACAGCCTGACCGACGACGCCCGCCGCCGCGCTGCGCAAGTGCAGTTGGGCTACACCTCGAAGAACACCGACCTGCGGGTCGGGCTGGCACACTTCAACGATCGCTTGCCCGATGGTTCGCGCAACACCTCGACCGTGATCGAAGGCGGCGCGACCCAGCGCCTGTTCGACAACAAGTTGGAGCTGAGCGCCAGCACCAGCCTGGCGCTCGACGATGCGGAATCGGTCGATCTGCCCGAGCGGCACCAGTTCGGCATGCGCTATGCGATCAGCCCCAATGTGCGGCTGGTCGGGCTATACGAGATTGCCAATGGCGAGAACATCGACGCGCGCACCCTGCGCGGCGGGGTCGAAGTCACGCCGTGGTCGGGTGCCAAAGTCGTGTCCGCGCTCGGCAAGCAGCGGATCGACGAGAATGGCGATCGCAGCTTTGCCGCCTTCGGACTTTCGCAATCGCTGCAGGTCTCGCCCTCGCTGACGCTCGACATGACCGTCGACGGAAGCCGCACAATCGGCGGCGGCGGCCCGGTCGGCGATATCGTCAACCCTGCGCAGCCGGTTTCGAGCGGCGGCCACCTGGGCCAGGACGGCACGCTGTTCGAGGACTTCACCGCTGTCACCCTCGGCGCAGCCTGGCGCAAGGACCGGTGGAGCGCGACCGCACGCGGCGAGTATCGCGATGGCGAATTCGCCGATCGCAAGGGCTTCACCTTCGGCGCAATCCGCCAGCTCGGCGAGGGCAGCGTGGTCGGCTCGGGCTTTACCTGGACCAAGGCGAACGGCGAGAATTCGGCATCGACGGAGATTCTCGATGCAGCCATCGCCTTTGCGCATCGCCCCGACGATTCCGAATTCGCCCTGCTCGGCAAGCTCGAGTTCCGCAGCGATATCGTGACCAATGCAGTCGCCGGGGAAACGGGGCCGAGCGGTCGGACCGCGCTGCTGATCGACGGCGACGCGAAGTCGCAGCGCCTGATTGCCAGCCTTTCGACCAACTGGTCGCCGCGCGGGATCGACGATGACGGCAACCAGTATCGCCGTGACGAATATGGCCTGTTCGTTGGCGCGCGCTACAATTTCGACCGCTTCGAAGGCTTCGACCTGTCGGGCACTTCGCTGCTCGCGGGCGGCGAGGCAAGGATCGGCATCGGTGAAAAGTTCGAGATCGGCGTTATCGGCACCGTTCGCGCCAACCTCGAAGACGATGTGACCAGCTACTCCTACGGTCCGCAGATTGGATTCACCCCGGCCAAGGGCGTGCTGCTGACGGTGGGCTACAACATCGAAGGCTTCCACGACGAGGATTTCTCGGCTTCGCGCAACACCGACGACGGGATCTACGCTTCGGTCCGGCTGAAGTTCGATGCGGACAGCTTCCGCTTCCTCGGCCTCGGGCGCTAGGCACAGTCGATGACCCAGCCGTTTATCCCTAACTCGCCATTAACCATCATGCGCTATCGGCCCGATATGGGCAGCAATTTCGATCGTGCGGATCTCGTCGGCCATGCAGCAAGGCTCATTTGCGCCTTGCTCGCATGCCTTGCCGCATTGCTCGGATCGCCGGCGTTGGCGCAGACCACGACGACCTATTCGAATGCGACCACCGGGACGATCAACAACACGACCACTTGCACGGCTCCCCTGGTACGCAATTTCACCGTGGGGACGAGCTACACGGTAACCGACGTGAATCTCGGGGTTCTTGTGACCCACACCTGGCGCGGTGATTTGCAGATAACGCTGGAGTCTCCCGCTGGCACGCGCGTGCAGTTGGTCAATGGCGATACGAATACGATCAGCGGCGACAATTTCAACGTCCTGCTCGACGATGCTGCGGTGCAGGTCGTGAATACCGATAGCCCGACCGGAAACCATTCGACGACGGCGCCGCCCTACCAGAACACTTTCAGCCCCAACAATCCGCTGTCTGCCTTCAACGGTGAGAACTCCGCCGGAACCTGGCGGCTCGAGATCTGCGACCTGTTTCCCTCGGCCGACAACGGTTCGTTCCGCCGGGCGGATCTCTATCTTACCTCGCCGCCGCCGGCATTTGCCGACCTGTCGCTGACCAAGACGCTGATCGGTGCCGCTCCGAGCAATGGGGGGACGGTGACCTGGCGCCTTTCGGCCACGAATGCGTCCGGCTCGCCCAACACCGCGACCGGCGTAGTGGTGCGGGACTACCTGCCTGCGGGCTTCACCTTTGTATCCGCATCGGGTTCGGGCACGTTCAATTCGGCGACCGGGGACTGGACGGTTGGCTCGCTGACTCCGGGGCAAACCAGGACGATCGATATCGTCGGGACGATCACCGCGACGGCAGGGGCAACGATCACCAACAATGCCGAGATAACCGCGAGCAGTATAGGCGACAGCGATTCGACCGTGAACAACGGCATCACCAGCGAGGACGACTATGCGACCTCAAGCTTCGTCGTCGCGGGGACGCGCACGGCGGGTACACCACCGACGTTGTTCTGCCCCAACGGCACAATCCTGTTCGACTGGGACACCAGGACCTGGACAGCGGGAAGCACCAGCAACAGCTATGCGCTGGGTTCGCTCGGAAACGCGAATTTCGTACTCACCAACCCGGGAACATGGCTCAACAACGCGGGACTTGGGGGGCAATCGCCGAACCTGCAGAACATTGTCACGGGGGGGCTCAGTCCGGCGCAGAACTCGTTGATCCAGCTGGTCGACCTGCCCAACCAGAGCTCGGTGGTCACGACGACGATTACATTGCCTCGGGTTATGGCCGGCGCGCAATTTTCGGTGTTCGATGTCGACTTTGGGGCAGCCCAGTTTGCCGACCGCATCACCGTGCGCGGATCGCTGCGGGGTACGACCGTCTTGCCGACGCTGACCAATGGCGTGGCCAATTATGTGATCGGGAATTCCGCCTATGGCGATCTTGCCTCGGACAACACGTCAGCCAACGGCAATCTGACGGTGACGTTCTCCAGCGCGATCGACACGATCATCATCGAATACGGCAACCATTCGCTCGCCCCGGCCAATCCCGGCCAGCAGGCGATTTCGATCCACGACATCAATTTCTGCCTGCCTTACACCACGCTGTCGGTGACCAAGACCAGCGCGGTCATCTCGAACCCGATCGAGGGTGCGACCAATGCCAAGGCCATTCCGGGCGCGTTGATCGAATACATCATCGCGGTCTCGAACACCGGCGACAGCTCGGCCGATACCGGCACCGTGTTCGTACGCGATAATGCCCCTGCCGATGCCAAGCTGTGCCTGACCACCTACGGTGCGGGCGGGCCGGTGCAATTTACCGACGGTAGCCCGACCTCCGGGCTGACCTATAGTTATACGAACCTGTCCTCGGCGACCGACAATCTCGAGTTCTCGTCCGACGGAGGCAGCACATGGACCTATGTGCCGGTGCCCGATGCGGATGGATGCGATGCGGCAATAACCAACTTCCGCATCCGGCCGGGCGGGACATTTGCACCGGCGACAGGCTTCACGCTAAGGGCGCGCTTCCGGGTCGAATAGCGCCGCGGGTTCGGCCAACCTCCGCTCGCAACCTCCCTTGCCCGGGGCCGCGCGGCGCACTACTCAGACGCGCCATGGAACCCACGCACAAACCCGTCATCTCATCGACCGGCCTGTTCACGCCGGACGAGAGCATCAGCAATGCCGAACTGGTCGAGAGCTTCAATGCCTATGTCGCGAAGTTCAATGCCGACAATCAGGCGGATATCGAGGCCGGAGAGGTCGAGCCTCTGCAACCCAGCTCGGTCGAATTCATCGAGAAGGCGAGCGGGATCAAGTCGCGCCATGTGATAGCCAAGGCACCGGTGCTCGATATCGAGTGCATGGCACCGCGTTGGCCCGAACGGTCGAACGACGAGCCTTCGATCATGGCCGAGATCGGCGTCAAGGCGGCGCGGCAGGCGCTGGAGCGGGCAGGGCGCGAGGCAAAGGATGTCGACGCCGTTCTCTGCGCCGCCTCGAACATGCAGCGCCCCTATCCGGCGATGGCGATCGAAATCCAGCAGGCGCTGGGCATCGAGGGCTTCGGTTTCGACATGAACGTCGCCTGCTCATCCGCCACCTTCGGCATCCAGACGGCAGCCGACTACATCCGGGCAGGCAATGCGAAGAGCGTGCTGGTCGTCAGCCCGGAAATCACCAGCGGCCACCTCAACTGGCGCGACCGGGATAGCCATTTCATCTTCGGCGATGTCGCGACCGCCGTACTCGTCGAAGATGCATCGCTTGCGCCGGCGGACCATTGGGAAATTCTCGGAACGAAGCTCAAGACCGTGTTCTCGAACAACATCCGCAACAATTTCGGTTTCCTCAACCGGGCGCATCCCGAGACCGCCGACGCGCCTGACAAGCTGTTCGTCCAGGAGGGGCGCAAGGTGTTCAAGGAAGTCGTCCCGATGGTGGCACAGATGATCGCCGACGAAGCGCAGCGTCTTTCGATCGAGCCGCAATCGCTGCGGCGCCTGTGGCTGCACCAGGCCAACGCCGGGATGAACCGGCTGATCGCGCAGCGGGTGCTCGGCCACGAAGCGAGCGAAGACGAGAGCCCGACCGTGCTCGATACCTATGGTAATACCTCCAGCGCAGGTTCGATCATCGCGTTCCACCTGCACAGCGAAGACCTGGTGGCAGGCGATACCGGCATCATTTGCAGCTTCGGCGCAGGCTATTCTGCGGGGACGGTGTTCGTCCGCAAAGTCCGCACGTGATCGCAGCCCTCCCGCATCGTGACAGTGTTTGCGGCAGGTCTCGCGCCTTGTGGTTGCGCAGCGCACGACCTAAGTGACCCTCCATGGCAGGTGAAATTCTCGACAATCGCGGGCGCGGCGACGCCAGCTGGAATTGGCCTTCGATCCATCCGGAAGGTCGCAAGTTCGGCATTATCGCACTGGCCATCAGCCTGTTCTTCCTGCTGATTATGGACTGGGAAATTGTCGGCTGGCCATTGCTCGGGCTGACCGCTTTCGTGTTCGCCTTCTTCCGCGATCCCGAGCGTGTGGTGCCGCAGGGTGATGACGTCATCGTTGCGCCCGCCGACGGGCTCGTGTCGCTCATCGCGCAGGTCGAACCACCACGCGAACTGGTGGGTGACGATGGCCTAGGCAGTGCCGGCCTTACGCCCTTGCCGGTCACGCGCGTGTCGATCTTCATGAGTGTGTTCGACGTACACATCAATCGCGCGCCGATCTCGGGAACGGTCAAGCGGCTGATCTACATGCCGGGAAAATTCATGAATGCCGATCTCGACAAGGCGAGCGAAGAGAACGAGCGCCAGCACATATTGATCGAACGGCACGACGGGCTCTTGATCGGGTTTACCCAGATTGCCGGGCTGGTGGCGCGGCGCATCGTGCCCTTCGTGAAGCCGGGCGACATACTGGCTGCGGGCCAACGCGTGGGCCTGATCCGCTTTGGCAGCCGAGTCGATGTCTACTTGCCGACGGGCACGGATTCGGCAGTGCTGTTAGGGCAGAAAGTTGTTGCCGGTGAGACTGTACTGGCGCGCATTGGCACGCAAAAACTGATCGAAGGGGTCGCACAATGAGTGATGACGAGGGCCTCGGCGAAGTCAGACTCGGCCCCAAGGCTGCGGAGGACGAGATACCCCGGCATCGCGGCAAGAAGCAGGTGCGCGGGTTGTCGCTGCGCGCGGTCCTGCCCAATGCGATCACCGCCGCGGCGATGTGCTCGGGTCTGACGGGCATCCGCTTCGCTATTGCCGAGAACTGGGCGGCAGCGGTTTTTGCAGTGATCCTCGCCGGGTTGCTGGACGGAATGGACGGGCGGATCGCCAGATTGCTCAACGCGCAGTCGCGGTTCGGTGCAGAACTGGACAGCCTGGCCGACTCGTTGTCGTTCGGCATCGCTCCGGCGATCATTTTCTACCTCTGGACCCTGCAGGACTTGCCACGCATCGGCTGGTTCGCCTCGCTCGCCTTTGCGCTGTGTTGCGCGCTGCGATTGGCGCGGTTCAACGCGCAGATCGACACCGACGAGCAACCGCATAAATCGGCGGGCTTCCTGACTGGGGTCCCTGCTCCGGTCGGCGCGGGGCTGGCGTTCACCCCGTTCTATCTGTGGATGGCGACAGGGGACGAGTTGTTTCGTGAACCGGTCATCAACGCCGTTTGGATGGCGGTCATCGCGTTCCTGATGATCTCCAATCTCGCGACATTCAGCTGGAGTTCGATCCGGCCACGCAGGAACGTACGGCTGGAACTAATCGCATTCGTCGGCATTCTTTTCGCCGCGCTGCTTATGGAGCCGTGGTGGACACTTACGGTAATCTGCGCCGGCTACTTGGCGCTAATGCCCTGGGCATTGATTCGCTATGGCCGGATCAAGCGGCAACGGGCAGTTGCCAACCAGCCTGTACCGACACCACTGGACGTAAGTCACCTGCCTGATTGATCAAACGCAACGCAGGGCGCGCCGCGACTTCAACCACCGTCACTCTTGCAACGGTAACCGGAACGAAGGCCATCTCGCGCGTCAGGCGGCGGTGGGCATTTCGCCCACGCACCGCGCTGTCGGCAAGAACGACAGTTGCCGCGATCGCGCTTCCGCCGAACAGGACAATCAGAGCAAATTCGAGCATGTCTTTAATCTTTCTCTGCGTGCCCACAAAGCCGTTGACAGGCTTTGGGTGACCTGTGGATAATGTTTGCCGACGAGCATTCGATCCATCGGAATCGCAGTGTTCTCTTTTTGTTCTGACCCGTCAAGCGCTTTTTGCGCCCGATGCCCTGTCGCTTGCGATGAATTGAGGCTGGATTTCTTGCTGTAGGGGCGCTAAGGTGCCCGCGTTCGCAGTCGGAGCGGCGTGTTTAGCGCATCCCGTCGGCGGGCAAATTCACATGGAAAGCACGCATCACCGGTGCCGCAGAGGGGTCTCCTCACGGTTCCAGCTTTCCAGAGGCATAACCGGAAGGGAATTTACCTATGGCGGCTCCTACCGTCACCATGCAGCAATTGATCGAGGCCGGCGCACATTTCGGCCACCAGACCCACCGCTGGAACCCGCGGATGAAGCCGTACATCTTCGGCGCCCGCAATGGGGTCCACATCATCGACCTGTCGCAGACCGTGCCGCTGTTCGCGCGCGCGCTCGACTTCGTCCACCAGACCGCACGTTCGGGCGGCAAGGTCCTGTTCGTCGGCACCAAGCGCCAGGCGCAGGAGCCGATTGCGGAGGCTGCGCGCGCTTCGGGCCAGCACTTCGTCAACCACCGCTGGCTCGGCGGCATGCTGACCAACTGGAAGACCATCAGCGGTTCGATCAAGCGCCTCAAGACCCTCGAAGAGCAGCTTTCGGGCGAAACTTCGGGTCTGACCAAGAAGGAAATTCTCCAGCTGACCCGCGAGCGCGACAAGCTCGAAATGTCGCTCGGCGGCATCCGCGACATGGGCGGCATTCCGGACGTGATGTTCGTGATCGATGCCAACAAGGAAGAGCTGGCGATCAAGGAAGCCAATGTTCTGGGTATTCCGGTCGTCGCCGTGCTCGACACCAATGTCGATCCCGAAGGCATCGCCTTCCCGGTGCCGGGCAATGACGATGCGGCCCGTGCCGTGCGCCTCTACTGCGACGCGATCGCGCAGGCGGCGAGCACCGGCAAGGGTGCCGGCATCGTCGATTCGGGTGCGGATGTCGGCGCGATGGCCGAACCGCCGGTCGAAGCGACCGCCGAGTAAACCAGGTGAATTGGCGGGCGTGAAACGCGTCCGTCACATTCCTGCTCCAGCGCGCCGGAGACCCCGACCCCTCGGGCCCGGCGCGCCCGAATTATTGAAGAAGGACTAGACCAATGGCGAATTTCACCACCGCCGACATCAAGGCGCTGCGCGAAAAGACCGGCGCCGGCATGATGGACGCCAAGAAGGCGCTGACCGAAACCGACGGCGACATCGAAGCCGCGATCGACGCGCTGCGCGCCAAGGGCCTCGCCACCGCGCAGAAGAAGTCGAGCCGCACCGCTGCGGAAGGCCTCGTCGGCGTTGCCGTCAGCGGGACCCGCGGCGTTGCCGTCGAAGTCAATTCGGAAACCGACTTCGTTGCCAAGAACGACCAGTTCCAGGACTTCGTCCGCAAGGTCACCGATGTCGCGATCGGCGCATCAGCTGACGATGTCGACGCGCTCAAGGGCATGGCCTACCCCGATGGCGGCACCGTTTCGGACAAGCTGACCGATAACGTCGCGACCATCGGCGAGAACCAGCAGGTTCGCCGGATGAAGACCGTCGAAGTCGCCAGCGGCATGGTCGTGCCCTATATGCACAATGCGGTTGCGGCCAACCTCGGCAAGATCGGCGTGCTCGTCGCGCTCGAGTCCGATGCCGGTGCCGACGTGCTCGAGCCGCTCGGCAAGCAGATCGCGATGCATATCGCGGCGGCTTTCCCGCAGGCGCTGAACGCCGATGGCCTCGACGCCGACCTGATCGAGCGCGAGCGCAAGATCGCCGCCGAAAAGGCTGCCGAGAGTGGCAAGCCCGCCGAGGTCCAGGCCAAGATGGTAGATGGCGCGATCAACAAGTTCGCCAAGGAAAACGCGCTGCTTAGCCAGGTCTTTGTGATGGATAACAAGACCCCGATCGCGGACGTCGTTGCCAAGGCGGGCAAGGACGCGGGCACCTCGATCGTGCTCAAGGACTATGTCCGCTTCCAGCTCGGTGAAGGCATCGAGAAGGAAGAAAGCGATTTCGCGGCGGAGGTGGCCGCAGCCGTCAAGGGCTGAGCTGGCCCTGCCGTCAGAGTTGGGCCGTCAGGGTAAGCCCTGGCGGCCCTTTTCATTTCCGGTATCGCTGCGAGCCCGGGCCAGAGGCGACGTCGAAAGGCGACACTAAGGCGACACCAAAACCATACACCGCGCTGAGTGAGGTCGTTGTGGAATTGCGTCACGATTTCAAAGAGCAGCAAGAAAGCTAGCAGCGGAGGGGGATGTAGGAAAATGATTGTTTCCTCCACTGCAGGAACTCCCGCACGATGGCGGTCCAGATATGGGCAGACGATACCCTTTCCCGCCGGCCGCGAATCCGCCGATCGCAGGCGAATCGCCTATCTCACCGCGCGCGCGGCCTGAGGCTCCAGTTTCACCAGCCACACCTGCGGCTGGGTAAACAGCCGCATCGGGAGCAGGCTGGTGCCGAGACCTGCGCCCACCACCAGCACCTTGCCCGCTTCATCGACCCGCCCGCAAGAATACCGGTCGCCATAGTCGGACATCGTCGCAGGCGCGCCGCCCCACGGGTAGGCGATCTGGCCGCAATGCGTATGGCCCGCGAGCACCAGCGGCACCGAATTGGGGACGTTGGGAAACGGGTCGGGGCTGTGGCTCAACAGGATCCGCGCGCCTCGCAACCGGTCCATCGCCGCAAGTGTCGCGGGCAGGTCGTCGCGACCGGTTGCTGGTGTCTCGAATACTGTGTCCGACGTATCCTGATACCACACATTTACTCTGGCGATTATGCCCAAGGTGCGCCGGTGGAGTGACGGCCTTGAATTCAATTCAAGGATAGAGGTAAAGAGAATCGTTCAGTCTGATTCCTTTGCTTACCTTTTGCTCGATTGCCCGATAGAATATGCGTATTCTATGATTGAGCATGGCCGGGCATGCATTTTTGGGGCCGACGAAGGCCATTTGAAAAAGGGTCGCAAATGTCTCAGTCTGTCGTGATTGTCGAGCCATATTCCAGTGGCGCACTCCTTGCCGAGCGCTTTCGACGATTGGGATATCAATGTATCGCGCTCCACTTGCGACCTCTTAGCGGTACTCTATCCGCTTCCTTCCGGTCGAATGATTTTGTCCGCTCGATTACTTACACGGGTCGCCCTGAAGAACTGTTGCGCGAGTTGGGCGAGTTCGAACTTGCGGCAATCGTTCCAGGTCAGGAGGCTGGTGTCGATCTCGCAAACGCGATGAGCGCGCAGCTCGGATTGGCGCACAACGATCCGGCAATGGCCTTTGCCCGGCGCGATAAATACAATATGCATCAGGCAATCAACGCAGCCGGATTGCGTAATATCGATCAGATCAAGGCGAGCGATTTCAGCGAGGTCGAAAGGTGGCTGACCGCCCGAAGCTCTTGGCCGGTCGTGATCAAGCCGGTCTTATCGGGTGGCACCGATGGTGTGCGGATCTGCGACAATGTGACGCAAGCCCGCGATGCGTTCGAAAGCGAAATCGGCAAGGTAAATTTGCTGGGATTTCGCAACGAGGAGATGCTGGCGCAGGAGCTGGTCGAAGGCGTCGAGTACGCTATCGACACCGTCAGCGGCGGGGGCAGGCACAAGGTCGTCAGTGTCGCGCGCTATGCGAAGGAAAGAGGGGTAAACGGAGGTCCGATCTACCGCAGCATGTGTTTCATTCCACCGCAGGAATGGTGCGAATTCGCGGATCTGATCGAATACAGCTTCGGGGTGCTGGATGCGCTGGGCGTAAAGGTCGGTCCGAGCCACACGGAAGTCTTCGTCGATGATGCGGGTCCGGTCCTTGTCGAGTCCGGAGCGCGATTGTGTGGGGCAATGGTCCCGCGTTATGTCGACGCGATCTCAACGGTGTCGCCGCTCGATCTGGCAATTGCATCATACGTCGATCCGGTGAGATTTGCATCCATGTGCAGTCTGGAATGCCGATACACCGACCATCTCGAAGTCGTCATGCTGAAGAATTTCCAGTCGGGAACGGTGAAGTCCGTACCCGGCAAGGCGGCACTGGAGACGCTCGGCACGGTGCGGGACGTTTTTTGGTATGCGTCACCCGGCGGCCAGGTGAAGCCGACCAACGACCTGCTCTCAAGCCTCGGACTCGTCTTTCTGACGGGTCCGGCCGACCTGGTCGCAAGCGACATGACCAACATTCGGGAGATGGAGGCAGCAGGCTCTCTTATTGCCATCGATTAGCGAGCAATCACTTGTGGGATGGCCCCGGCTCCGGTTACCGCCTGTCCTTAGGCTCGTTCCGCTCCAATGTGCCTGACCGTGCCTTCTATCGCGACACCCTTCAAAAGCATTTCGGGAATCGTAGCGGTGATCGTGCACGCTTGTCCCATATCTTCGCCCTGCACGATTTGGATGACACTTCCCGCCAGCCAACCACACTCCCGCAAATAGCCGCACAGGGCCGCTGCCGCAGCGCCGGTTGCTGGATCTTCATAGACACCGCCGACAGGGAAAAAATTGCGGGCATGGAACCGGTCTTCCTGTTCCATGTGGACAAAGGCGAGCGTCGTGAACCCGTGTTCTCGCGACAATTTGAGCCCTCGTTCGAAAGCATATCCGATCTGGCGCAAGGAGTCGCGGCTGGAGACGAAGACAAAGCTGTGATCCAGGCCAGCCGAGGCAACGGTGGGTTGCAAGCGACTGTCGAGATCGGAGCGCCGTAGACAGAAGATATCCATCATCTCCGACATGACCGACGGAGCCAGCGGACCGACGGTGCAACGGGCAGACGCAAAGCCTGCTCGCCAGTTGCGACCGAGCCTATCGCCGAAGATTTTCAGTCTGGTTCCCGCAGCAGTCTGAATCTGGAAACGTCCGTCTCCGAACCGTTCGGCCAGAACGCCGCCAAGAGCAATTGTCGCATGGCCGCAGAAAGCGACCTCTGCCTTGGGCGCGAAATAACGCACCGCGAAACCATCGACAGAGGGGACCACGAACACGGTTTCCGAATATCCGACATCGGCGGCAATACTTTGCATCTCGGCATCGGAGGGCCAGGCATCGAGCAAGACAACACCGGCAGGATTTCCGCCTGAATTCCCGTCAGCGAACGCTGCCACGCGTTGCACTTCGATCCCGGCTGAGCTCTGGACCATGCTGCGAAGCCTCACTCGTCATCCTTGAGCAGAGCCATCATCAGCAGGTCATGGTAATCTCCGCCCACCCGCATGCCGCGGCGCTTCACGCCTTCTTCGGCGAAACCGTATTTGCGATAGACTTCGATCCCTCTGGCGTGGCGTGTGCTGACCTGGAGCGAGAGCCGTGTCAGCATCGGGTTGCTTCTGAAGAATTCGATCGCCAAGTCCATCAGCTTACGGGAAACACCGGTGCCCCATGCTTCCTTGAGGACCGAGATACGCAGCTCGGCCTGATGTTGCAGACGGGGAAATGTCGAGCTTTCGAGCATACAGATTCCGACTATCCTTTCGCCCTCGACTGCAACGAAGAATGCTTCGTTGGTATTTCGCGCAGTGCGGTGTACCGGGTGGCGCAATTGCCCGTCGCAAGGGCAAAGGACATGGTTCCCTGATAGACTTGGGGAAAGATCGTCAGCAGCAGCGCCTGGTAATCCCTTCTGGTCCACGCTCCGGCCTTGACCGCAGAGATCACATCGTTCCGCGAGAAGTTGGTGATCGCGGTTTGCGCGACTTCCCGAAGCTGGTCGATTTGGGCCGAGTTCATGCAATCTCCCGAGATTTGCCGAAAAATTCATCCATTGTCTTTGCTTGCGTCCGGGCCGTCATTTGTCCGCCCATTCGAGGTGAGACGGCAGGTCGTAAACCTCGAGCCAGGGGGCATCGTGCGACGTCCAGATATGCGCGACCGGGCGCTTGCCCGGATCGTCGTCCAGAGTGGCAACCCGCAGCACCATTTGATCAGAATTGGCCAGGACGGCCACGATCTGCGATCCGCACTGGCCGCAAAACATCCGGCGCTTGCCCGCCGACGATTCGTAGCCGCGCAGCAATTCCTCGCCTGCAGTCCACCGGAAATCCTCCACCCGCACGCGCGCCGTCGTGGTGAACGGGGCTGCGTGGGCTTTGCGACAGGTGACGCAATGGCAATGGCCTATTGGCCCGTCCAGCCGGGCAAGGTCGTACCGAACTCCGCCGCACAGGCAGCTTCCGGCCAATCGGCCGCCATCATCGCCTGCCTCGATCATGCGGTGGTTCCACGTTGCGCCGGTACAGGATGTTCGCGACTGGTGACCTCGCGGAACACCTGTTTGTACTTCGGATGCTCTGTTTTCATCGGGCGATCCCACCAGGTGAAGTAGAGGCCGTAATTGTGCCTGAAATGCCCGCTGTGGTGCAGGTCATGATGGGTGGTGGTGGTGAACTGGTCGAGGATGATGTTGTCGACGGTCCACCTGGGAAGAATTTCCACGCCGGTATGCCCGAGAACGTTGCGAACAAGGGCGAACAGAACGAAGACCTGCACCACCACGGCGGGGGTCGTAACCAGCGCGAACCAGAGCGGAAAGAAGGCCGAATTTACGACGGCTTCCGACAGGTCGAACGAATAGGAAGCGAAGGGAGTGGGGTGAACCGACTTGTGATGGGTCTTGTGGAAATGCCTGAAGACGCCCGGGCGGTGAAACCAGCGGTGGGTCCAGTAAAAATAGGTGTCGTGAACCACGAGCATCAAGGAGAAAATCACCACGCACTCAATGACACCGTAGCTGCCCTTGGTATCGAGATGCATCCATCCCCCGGAAGTCCCTTTGATTACGATGAAGGCGCTCAGGGAGAATATAACCAGGCAGAGAAGCGACTGCACGATTTCGCGCTTGTAGTCCTCGCCTCGTGCAATGCCGGGCCGGATTACTCTTCCCTCCATTCGGCTTCGTCTGATCGCAAGCGCTAACAACCAAGCCGCGCCCGCAAACACGAAATACAAGACCGTTCGCCCCTCGAATATCAGAAGAAACTCTTCCAAAAGCCGGTCCCGCCCAAAATTGATCCGAAATGCAGCGTAGCGAGGACTATTCATGGTGACAAGGTGGATTCCCGTTGATCTGAAATAGGCAGAGGGAATTACTGATCTGGCCGCTCGCAGTGCGAATTCGCACCCGTCCGTGACAATAGCGGATACCAGCAGTCTCATCGACAAAAATTGCGCTTACGCACTTTAGTGGCAGGAAGTGTAGGTTGTTCTCTTAAAGATTCATCGATTTATGCTATATTTTTGTCCACTGACCCGGCTCAAAACAGCCCTGTGCTCCAAAGCGTCAAATGAACAGCGCCAGGCAAGAACAGGTCGGTCCCGTAGCTCACACTGCACGGATGAAGACCGCGAGCTCTCTGTGCTGCCGTCTGGAGCGACGGCAAGAGGATCGCGCAGTTCGATCGACTTGCCAGACCTAGGCATTTCCATAGGGTGCCAGATGATCGTCGACGACCGTCGGGCGTCAAACGACCATGGGCCGGTTCTAGCGAGACGGCATGAATGCGTAGTCCTCAACCCTACCCGTACTTCCCGCGCTTCGGCCCTAGATAGCCGAACAGATAGGCACCGACCTTGCGCATCTGGATCTCTTCCGCACCCTCGGTGATCCGGTAGCGGCGGTGGTGGCGATAGATGTGCTCGAACGGTTTGTGCCGCGAATAGCCGATCCCGCCGTGCACCTGCATCGCCCGGTCGGCCGCTTGGCACACCAGCCGGTTGGCCCAGTAGTTGCACATGCTGACCTTGTCGGAGATAGTCTTCTCGATCTCCTCGTGCGGCATGTTGTCCATTTCCCACGCGGTCTTGTAGATCAGCAGGCGGAGCATCTCGCACTGGGTGGCGAGCTCGACCAGCGGGAACTGGATCGCCTGGTTGCGCGCCAGCTCTTCGCCGAACGGCTTGCGTTCCCGCGCATAGCGCACGCTTTCCTCCACGCAGTAGCTTGCCGCGCCGAGCGAGCTCGCCGCTTGGCGGATACGGTTCTGGTGGACGAAGCTTTGCGCCAGCGCGAGGCCACGCCCCTCGGTGCCGAGGATCGCGCTGTCGGGCACCCAGACATTGTTGACGCTGAGGCGCGGGTGGTCGGTCGGCATGTTGAAGGTCCACATCCATTCCTCGATCTTGAGGCCGGGGGTGGGGTTGGGGACGAGGAAGCAGGTGATCCCGCTGGCGTCGCCGTCCTTACCGCCGGTGCGGGCGAACATCGCGCAGTGGGTCGCGACATGCATGCCGGTGATCCACATTTTCTCGCCATCGATCCGCCAGCCCTCGACCCCGTCGCGGGTCTCGCGCACCGCCTTGGTTTCCATGAAGGTCGCGTCGGAGCCGTGATGCGGTTCGGTCAGCCCGAATGCGACGCGGCGGGTGCCTTCGAAGCCGCCGAGGATGAATTCCTGCTTCTGCTCCTCGGTGCCGAAGGTCTCGAACATGGCGACGAAGGGAAAATTGCCGACGATGCTGTGCTCGTTCTGCAGATCGTTGTGCAGCCCCAGCCCGCGTGCGGCAAAGCGGTCGCGGATCACCGCCATCCACAGGTTGGAGCCGTCCTTGCCGCCATATTTCTTCGGCGCGGAGAAGCGCCAGTGCCCGGCTGCGTCCGCCAGCTTGCGCGACTGGCGCAGCAGGTCCTCCCAATCGTGGCGCGGCAGGCCGCCGTTCTCGAAATCGGTCCGCGCATATTCGCGTCGGTGGTCGAAGAAGCGGATGTTGTCGTCCGCCTGCTCGAGCGGGATGATTGTGTCCTCGATGAAGGCGACCAGCTCGGCGTAGTAGTCTTCCAGGTCCTGCGGGATGGTGAAATCCATGCGGCTATTCCTCTTCTTCCATCGGCCACTGGGCCAAAGCCGCCTGAAGGGACGGATATTTCGGTGAATCTTCGCGCAACTTCGACCACACACCTCTTCGGCATTCGGCGAGAAAACCTGGAGTCCTGAGGTTCATTTCCCCGCGAAGAACCTTCAGCGCGGCAGAACGATCATCGTGGATTGTGAAATGACGATGTTCCCGCTCCACAATGCCCAAGGCGTTTCGGGCCACCGCAAGCTGGAAACGGTCATGACCCTCCAACTTGTGCTTTATTGAGCTCAGCCATTCCGAAACCGCTATCACAATCTCGTCCATCTGCGCCTCACCGTGGAGAGCGGGATTCATCTCCATCGGATCATCGATGGCCCTGTTCCGTTCAGCTTCTGGCGCATCCTCCTCCAGCAGCAGCAACAGGTCGAGTTCCTGCTCGCTGGTCCGGCGCGAGATCACCACCCGTTCCAGCATCCGGTCCTCGCCGCGTCGCCAGAAGTCGGCCATGCGGAGGCAACCCAGCGCCCACCACACCGTGCGGTAAACCGACCAGAAGCGGAACCGCGCCGGATCGACCGTGCGCCCGCTCTCGGCCTCGTAAACGGCGAAGTAGTCTTCCAGCGAACCCAGCCCGAGCGCGGGTCGGTCATACCGCGCGAAGCGCCACACCGGCATGCAGCCGAAGGCGAGGTCCTCGTGCGGGTCACCGAAATGCGCCAGCTCCCAGTCGAGCACGCCGGTCAGGTGGCTGTCCTCGCACAGGATATTGCCGAGGCGATAGTCGCCATGGCCGAGCACCGACTCGACCCGGTCGGGCACATGGTCCATCAACCAGCGCAGCCCGAGCGCGATCATCGGGCGGTCGCCGCCCGCCTCCTCGAACTGCTGCCGAAGGTTCTCGATGCCGTCGCGGTAATCGAGTTCGGGAATTTCCGGCGGCACATCCTCGCGCCCGAGCGAATGGATGCGGGCAAGGTCGCGAGCGACCTCGGCCAGAATGCGATCGGGCTGCTCCATTGCCAGGATCGCCTTCGGATCGGGCGTGCCGGGCAGGGCGCGCATCACGAAGCCGCTGCCGATGCCGTCGCTGTCTTCCAGCACGGTGACCACTTCGGGCGCGGTCACACCGGCGCCATGCGCCGCGCGGATGACTGCCGCTTCGGTGGCATGGCCGAAAGGTCGCCCTTCCATGAAGGCGAGGCTCGGCGCGCGCCGCAGGACGTAGTCTTCGCCCCCAGCCGTAAACCGCCAGCTTTCCATCGTCGCGCCGCCGGTCAGCCGGTGCAGCGCGGATGGCTCGCCCACGCCCGCGCGCGCCATGGCCCGTACCAGCCCCTCGCGCAAATCGTCCTGCGTCATCTCTCCCATCGGCCCTGTGTTGCAGCCGCGCGGGGGCGGCACAAGCAGGCAATTGCACCCGCGACATACGTTTTCATCGCCTCCGCCCTTTGACCCCGGTCCTTCGGCTGCGTAGTCCTGCGCTTCGATGGACAATCCGCGCGACCTTCCTCCACCGCCCCCAATCGATACGCTCGGTGCCAAGGGGCCGATTGCGCTGTTCCTCGACTTCGACGGGACGCTGGTGCCCATCGCGCCAACGCCCGACAGGATTGCGGTCCCGCCCGATCTTGCGAAGCGACTGGAAGAGCTCTCCGCCCGGCTCGACCACCGGATGGCGGTGGTCAGCGGGCGTTCCCCGGCCAATCTTGCCGAGCATCTCGGCCCGCTCGCGGTTGCGGTGGCCGGGTCCCACGGGGCCGCACGGCGCAAGCGCGACGGCAGCACCTTCGGCCCCGATGCGGAGCGCCTGCCGGACGCTGCGATTGGGGCAATCGAACGTACGGCAGACCGCGCAGGCGCATTGCTCGAACGCAAGGCCCACGGGCTGGCCTTGCACTACCGCTCGGCACCCGAGAAGGAAGATGCGGTGGTCGAAGCGGCGCAAGCGCTCGCGGCCGAGCATGGCCTCGCGCTCAAGCGCGGCAAATGCGTCGTCGAATTCGTCTTGCCGGGGGCGGACAAGGGCCGGGCGGTCGAGGCTTTCATGGCCGAACCGGAATTCGCCGGAGCGATGCCCGTCTTCGTCGGCGACGACGTGACCGACGAGGACGGATTTTGCGCTGCAGCAAAAAATGGCGGCTTCGGTGTTGCGGTGGGCGAGCGCCCCAGCGATAGTGCCCTCTACCACCTCCCTGCCGTATCGGATGTCCATGCATGGCTGAAGCTTTGACAACCCCGCAACCCGATCTCGAGCTGTGGCCGATCGGCAATTGCCAGGTCAGCGGGCTGATCGACGAGGCTGCGGGGCTGGTGTGGGGCTGCGTGCCGCGGGTCGATGGCGATCCGGTGTTCTGCGCGCTCCTCAACGGCGGGCAGCAGCAGGTGGGAGTCTGGCGGTTTGCGATCGAAGGGCAGGTCTCCGCCACCCAGCACTACGAGCGCAACACGCCGATCCTTGTCACCCGGCTCGAGGCGGAAGACGGCAGCGCGGTCGAGATCCGCGACTTCTGCCCCCGTTTCGAGCGATCGGGGAGGATGCATCGCCCCGTCGCCTATGTCCGCATCGTTCGTCCGGTTGCCGGCACGCCCCGGCTAAAGATTACACTGCGCCCAATGAAGGGGTACGGCGCGCAACTGGCCGAAACGACCAACGGTACCAACCACGTGCGCTATCTGGTCGGCCCGCAGGCGATGCGGCTGACCACCGATGCGCCGGTGGGCTACCTGCTCGAAGGGCGCAGTTACCGGGTCGAAAGCGACCAGCATTTCTTCCTCGGCCCGGACGAGCCGTTTACCGGGAATGTCCGTTCCGAAGTGCGGACGATGGAGGCGCAGACCTCGCGCTACTGGAAGCACTGGGTGCGCGGGCTGCATATTCCCTTCGAATGGCAGGAAGAGGTGATCCGCTGCGCGATCACCCTCAAGCTGTGCCAGCACGAGGAAACCGGCGCGATCGTTGCCGCGCTGACCACCTCGATCCCCGAGGCGCCGGGCAGCGAGCGCAACTGGGACTATCGCTACTGCTGGATCCGCGATTCCTACTACACGGTGCAGGCGTTGAACCGGCTCGGCGCGCTCGACGTGCTGGAGAAATACCTCGCCTATCTGCGCAACATCGTCGACGCGGCGCAGGGCGGGCAGATCCAGCCGCTCTATTCGGTGATGGGGGTGGGGGAACTGAACGAGACCACCGCCGCGCATCTCGCGGGCTATCGCGGGATGGGGCCGGTGCGGGTGGGCAATGCCGCCTACCAGCAGGTGCAGCACGATTGCTACGGCCAGATCGTCTTGCCGACGGCGCAGGGCTTCCTCGACCAGCGTCTGCTGCGCATGGCCGACGAGCATGATTTCGCAGCGCTCGAAGCGGTCGGCGAGATGGCGTGGAAGATGCACGACCAGCCCGATGCCGGGCTGTGGGAATTTCGCACCCGGCAGGAAGTGCACACCTATTCGGCGGTGATGTGCTGGGCCGCGTGTGACCGGTTGGCCAATGTCGCAAAGCAAATCGGCAAGCCCGACCGGGCGGATTTCTGGTCCGGCCGCGCGGCGCAGATCGCGGCGAAGATCGAGCAGGAAGCCTGGGTGCCGGACGATGCCGGGGGCGGGCATTATGGCGCAAGCTTCCAGAGCGACTACCTCGATGCCAGCCTGCTCCAGATGGTCGAATTGCGGTTCCTCGCGCCTGACAACCCGCGCTTCCAGGCGACCTTCGCGGCGATCGAAAAGGAACTGCGGCGCGGCGAGCACATGCTGCGCTATGCCAGCGAAGACGATTTCGGCCTGCCCGAAACCGCGTTCAACGTCTGCACCTTCTGGTTGATCGAGGCGCTGCACCTTGCGGGTCGTGATGGCGAGGCGCGCAAGCTGTTCGAGACCATGCTCGGTCATTCGACCCAATCCGGCCTGCTGTCGGAGGATCTCGACTTCGAAACCGGTGAGCTGTGGGGGAACTTCCCCCAAACCTATTCGCTGGTAGGGGTAATCAACGGGGCTGGCCTGTTGTCGAAACCGTGGAGCGAAATCCGCTAGGGGAATTACCCATGAGCCGCCTGGTCATCATCTCGAACCGTGTCGCTGTGCCCAAGGCCCGCGGCGCGGCGGGTGCGCAGGGCGGGCTGGCGGGAGCGCTCAATTCGGCGCTCAAGAAGCATGGTGGGATCTGGTTCGGCTGGTCGGGCAGCGAGGTCGAGGAATACACCGGCCAGATTGATATCCAGCGCGCCGAGGGGGTCACGATCGCGACGATCGATCTCGCGAGGCAGGATGTCGATGAGTATTACAACGGCTACGCCAATTCGACGCTGTGGCCGCTGTTCCATTACCGCATCGACCTGACCGAATTCGAGAACGAGTTCGGCAAGGGCTACGAACGCGTCAATGAGCAGTTTGCCGAGGCGGTTTCGCCGCTGATCGAAGCCGATGATCTCGTCTGGGTCCACGATTACCACTTGCTGCCGCTGGGTGAGCGGCTGCGTTCGCGCGGGCTGGAAAACCGGATCGGCTTTTTCCTCCACACCCCTTGGCCGCCGACCCGGCTGTTCGTCTCGCTGCCCTACCACGAGCGGCTGGTGCGCACGATGCTGGAGTACGACTTGATCGGCTTCCAGACCGACCCCTGGCTCGACAGCTTCCTCCACTATTGCCGCAAGGAACTGGGCGCCGAGGTCGACGAGGAGACCGGGCGCATCGAATTCGAAGGTCGGACCACCTTCGCGCGCGCCTATCCGATCGGGATCGATTGGGATCATCTCCAGGCGCAGATCAACACCGGCGAGGCGCGGCAGGCCGGGCAGCGGTTGCTCGCCAGCACCCGGCACCGCACCGCGATGATCGGGGTCGACCGGCTCGATTATTCGAAGGGCCTGCCCGAACGGATCGACGGCATCGGCCGCTTCTTCGACCAGAATCCGGAGCGGGTGAGAGACCTGGTCTATATCCAGATCGCCCCGCCGAGCCGGGAGGATGTCGAGAGCTACCAGAAGATCCGCGCCGAACTCGAGCAGAAAACCGGCGCGATCAACGGTGCGCGGTCGGAAGTCGATATCGTCCCGATCCGCTATGTGAACCGCGGGCATTCGCTGGCAGAGCTGTGCGGTTTCTACCGCGCGGCGAAGATCGGGCTGGTAACGCCCTTGCGCGACGGGATGAACCTCGTCGCCAAGGAATATGTCGCCGCGCAGGATCCCGACGATCCGGGGGTCCTGATCCTGTCGCGTTTCGCCGGCGCGGCAGAACAGCTCGATTGCGATGGGGAAGGGGCGGTGTTGGTCAATCCGCACAGCCGCGACGACCTCGCGCACGCGATCAGGACCGCGCTCGATATGCCGCTCGACGAGCGCAAGCGGCGCTACGAGGCGATGGTGAAAACTGTGCGGGACGACAACGTCCAGCAATGGACCGAGCGCTTCACCGCCGACCTCGCGTCGATCGAGACGCGCTGATCCGAGGCTTCCGGACTTGTGCGCGGTAGCGCCGGCTGGCAAGCGCGCTGCATGACGACAGACCGAATCCTCCCGCTTGAAGGCGTGCACAACTTCCGCGACTACGGCGGCTATGCGGTGTCCGGTGGAGGCCGGGTAAAGCGCGGCGTGCTGTGGCGCTCCGGCCAGCATGTCGATGCGAGCGATGCCGATTTGGCGCGGATCGCCGCGCTCGGCCTGCGGCACGTGATCGACTTTCGCGGGCGCAGCGAGCGGACCAGTTACCCCTGCCGCCGGTCGGCGGACTTCGGAGCCGAGGTGCTGTTCTTCGACGGCGAGACCGCCGCGCTCGCGCCGCATGTCGAGGCGGCGGAGGGCGCGCTCGATGTCGAGACAGCGCACGGCAAGATGGAAGCGCTCTACGCCCGCCTGCCGCATCGCGAACCGGTGCTGTACGTCATGCGGCTCTATTTCGATGCGCTAGCCAGGGGGCCGGAAGAGGGCGGCGGCGCGAGCCTCGTCCATTGCCTGGCGGGCAAGGACCGCACCGGCATGGCGGTCGCATTGCTGCACCATGCATTGGGCGTCCACCCGGATGATGCGATGGAAGATTTCCTGCTCACCAACACCGCCGGCAATATCGACGCGCGGGTCGCGGCTGGCGCGGTGGCGGTGCGGGCGAAATGGGGCGATATCTCCGACGACACCATCCGCGTGCTGATGGGGGTCGACGAACGCTATCTCGCCGCCATGCGCAAAGCTGTGGAAGCGCAATACGGCTCCCTCGACGCGTTCCTGAAAGACGTGCTTGGGGTCGACGAAGAGAAGCGCGCGGCGCTGCGCTTGCACCTCGTCGAGGCATAACCACATCGGGCGTCCGGCCCGCAGTTCGAAGGCAATTTCCATGGCGACCCATCGTACCAAGATGCTGATCATCGGCTCCGGCCCGGCGGGTTATTCCGCCGCGATTTATGGCGCGCGCGCGATGATGGAGCCGATCGTGGTGCAGGGCCTCCAGCCCGGCGGGCAGCTGACCATCACCACCGATGTCGAGAACTATCCCGGCTTTGCCGACGTGGTGCAGGGCCCGTGGCTGATGGAGCAGATGCAGCAACAGGCCGAGCATGTCGGCACGCGGATGATGTGGGACACCATCGTCTCGGTCGATCTCGACGGCGGCAGCCCGTTCCGCGCGGTGGGTGACAGCGGCGACGAGTACTTCGGCGACGTGCTGGTGATCGCAACCGGCGCGCAGGCCAAATGGCTCGGCGCACCGGGCGAGCAGGAACTGGGCGGCAAGGGCGTCTCCGCCTGTGCGACCTGCGACGGGTTCTTCTATCGCGGCAAGAAGGTCGCGGTGATCGGCGGCGGCAACACCGCAGTCGAGGAAGCGCTCTACCTGACCAACCATTCGCAGGATGTGACGCTGGTCCACCGCCGCGACAGCCTGCGCGCGGAGAAGATTTTGCAGGAGCGACTGCTCAAGCACCCGAACATCACAGTGCTGTGGAACAAGGCAGTATCAAGCTTCGAAGGCGATCCGATGGGCGCGGGGCTGACGCATCTGGCGCTGACCGACACGGTGACCGGCGAGGCGAGCACACTGGAGGTTGACGGGGCCTTCGTCGCGATCGGCCATGCGCCTGCGACCGAGCTGTTCAAGGGCAAGCTGCCGATGGACGATGCGGGCTACCTGCTGGTCGAACCGGGCACGCCCAAGACCGTGGTCCCCGGCGTGTTTGCGGCAGGCGATGTGACCGACCACGTCTATCGCCAGGCGGTGACCGCGGCGGGCATGGGCTGCATGGCCGCGCTCGACGGCGAGCGGTTTCTGGCCAACCTTGCGCTGGATCTCGACGGACACGCACACGCGGCGGAGTAGGCCTGCGTCCTTCGAGACACCTCAGCCTGCGGCTTCGGCTCCTCAGGATGAGCGGGGATTGCTAAACCTTCGATCCCGAGGAGTAAATTCTCACAAGCCGGTCCATCCTCCACTCCCGCTCATCCTGAGGAGCGAGGATGCAATCCGAGCGTCTCGAAGGACCAATCGCTACCCGTGCAGATCGAACACCGTGATGCTCGCGTGCAGGATCAGCGCCATCAGCACCAGGCTCGACAGCGCGAACAGCACGAAACGCACCAGCACGCGGTTGGACGTCGTCTGCACCAGCGAATGCGCTACCCGCAGCCCGACATAGATCCACGCCAGCAGCGCGTTCATCCCGTCGCCTTGGCCGATGACGGCGAGGGTGATGGCAATGGCGTAGAACACCGTCGGCGCTTCGTGCAGGTGGTTGTAATTGTCCGCCTTCCAACTGACGGATTCGGGCAATTGCTCGCGCAGGCTGGCACCGGTCGAACCGACCATTTTCGCCGCATCGATCTTCGCCCGCGACATCGCCGGAATGCGGGTGGCGTACATCCACACCCACATCACCATGGTCCAGATCGCCAGCGCGACGACCGGCTGGAGGATTTCGGCCCGGATCATACCAGCACCGCCGTCGGGTCGGCGAACAGGGTCGCCATCACCGCGCGCACCGCGAGCACCAGCAGGCACAGTGTCGAGATCATGAAGATCAGGAACCGTACGCCGACCACATTGACCGTCGCCTGATAGACCGAGTGGACGATGCGCAGAGCGACATAGGCCCACGCCAGCACCACGTCGATCTGGCCCGCGCCCATCAGCGCGAGAATCACCACGGTGGGGTAGAAGATCGTCGGCTGCTCCATCAGGTGAGCGTAATTGTGCGCCTTCCAGTTGATCTTGTCGGGCAGCACGCCTTCCAAATCGACCCCGCGCCCGCCGGGCTTGGCGTTCTTGATGCCGCCGGACTTGCTGATCGCCGGGAGCCGGGTTGCAGCAACCCACATCAGCATGATCAGCGACCACAGCACCAGCACCGCAGCCGGTGCCAGGATTTGAGCTTGCATGAACTTCCCTCCCTCAAATTTCGGCACGAGAGTGCGGCGCGCCAGTTAGATTGTCAATTGCAACTAATCGCGATCGGCGATCGTCGTCGCAAAGCTCGCCGCATCGGTGTTGCCGCCGGTCAGCATGATCACGGTGTGTTCGTCGAGCGTCACCTTGCCCGCCAGCGCGGCGGCGAGCGCGGCGGCGCCGCCCGGTTCGACCACCAGTCGCAATCTGGCGAAGGCAAAGCGCTGCGCCGCGCGGACTTCGTCATCGGTCACGCTGACACCGGGGTCGGCGCGCCCTTGCAGTACAGAGAGGTTGATCGCTTTGGTCGCGGTAGGCTGGAGCGCGTCGCAGATCGTCTTCGGGGCATTGTCCGCCGCAGCCACGATTGCTCCCGCCGCGAGCGACTGCCCCACCATATCCCACCCGACCGGCTCGACCGGAACGATGGCGCTGTCGGGGCAAGCAAGGGCGAGGCCCGCCGCCAGCCCGCCACCGCCGCAGCAGGCGAGGATGCGGCTGGGCTGCCGACCGAGCTGCTGCGTGATCTCGATCCCGGCGCTGCCTTGCCCCTCGATCACCCACGGATCGCCGAACGCATGGATCAGTGTGCCGCCGCGCTCGGCGATGAGACTTGCCGCAACCGCGTCGCGGTCTTCGCCCGGTCTCCGGTAAAGTACCACTTCCGCGCCGAGTGCCTTTGTCGCGTCGAGCTTCACCTGCGGCGCGTCGTGCGGCATCACGATGGTCGCGGCGATCCGCAGCCGCTTCGCCGCCCAGGCCACGCCCTGCGCGTGATTGCCGCTCGATACCGCGACCACACCCAGCGCCTTCTCCTCGTCGGACAGCGCGGAGAGCCGGTGCCATGCTCCGCGGATCTTGAACGCGCCGATGGGTTGCAGCACTTCGGCCTTGGCCCAGCAACGCACACCGCCGATCTCGACCGGCAGCAGCGGGGTGGGGGGCAGGATGCTGGCGACCTTGCCAGCGGCTTCCATCACCCCTTCGCGGGTCGGCATACGCATATCGTCTCGGATCATTTGGCGGCTCTAGCGCATTTCGCTAGGGGGACGGCAAGATTCGCATTCGGAGATCACCCAACATGTCGACAGTTCTCGTAATCGGTGCCGGCGGCGTCAGCTCGGTCTGCGTCCACAAGATGGCGTTCAATCCGGACATCTTCTCCAGCATCCACCTCGCCAGCCGCACCAAGAGCAAATGCGATGCGATCGCCGCCAGCGTGAAGGAACGCTGCGGGGTCGATGTGGCGACCTACGAGATCGACGCCGAGGAAGTCCCGGCGATGGTAAACCTGATCCGCAAGGTCCAGCCCAGCCTGGTGGTCAACCTCGCGCTGCCGTATCAGGATCTGCCGATCATGGACGCCTGCCTCGAAGCAGGGGTCAGCTATCTCGACACCGCCAATTACGAACCGAAGGACGAGGCGAAGTTCGAATACCACTGGCAATGGGCCTATCACGACCGCTTCAAGCAGGCGGGCATCATGGCGCTGCTCGGCTCGGGCTTCGATCCGGGCGTCACCAGCGTCTTCACCATGTGGCTCAAGAAGCACAAGCTCAAGACCATCCGCACGCTCGACATTCTCGACTGCAACGGCGGCGACCACGGCCAGCATTTCGCCACCAACTTCAACCCGGAAATCAACATCCGCGAAGTGACCGCGCCGGCGCGGCACTGGGAAAACGGCGAATTCGTCGAGACCCCGGCGATGGCACACAAGGTCGAGTTCGACTTCGAAGCCGTCGGCCCCAAGAACATGTACATGATGTACCATGAGGAGCTGGAGAGCCTCGCGAAGTTCAATCCGGAAATGGAGCGCGCGCGCTTCTGGATGACCTTTGGCGATGCCTATATCACCCACCTCACCGTGCTGCAGAATGTCGGCATGACCAGCATCGAGCCGATCAAGTACAAGGGGGTGGAGATCATCCCGCTCCAGTTCCTCGCCGCCGTGCTCCCCAAGCCGGAAACCCTGGGCGAGACGACCAAGGGCAACACCAACATCGGCTGCATCGCGACCGGCGAAGCGCTGGATGGTTCGGGTGAGAAGACGTTCTATATCAAGAACATCTGTTCGCACGAGGCGGCTTACGAGGAAACCGGCAACCAGGCCGTCAGCTACACCACCGGCGTGCCCGCGATGATCGGCAGCGCGATGATGGTGCAGGGCATCTGGAGCGGTGAGGGCGTGTTCAACATGGAAGAAATGGATCCCGATCCCTTCATGGACATGCTCAACCAGCACGGGTTGCCGTGGACGGTCGAGGAGTTGGACGGGCCGGTGGAGTTTTGAGCCTTTTTGGTTCACGCAGAGACGCAGAGAAAAAAGTGGAGACGCGGAGGGAGACTTGATTCCGATCGACGATCTCAGTTCGACAGTGATCGAAGAAGCCATCGCGATTCACCGGGAGTTCGGACCTGGCCTTTTCGAGTCCGTTTATGAATCGGTTCTAAGCGGTCGATTGCGCAAGCGCGGACTGAAGGTTGACCGGCAGGTTCAGGTGAAGGCCGTCTTCGACGGCGAACTGTACGACCCTGCTTTCAAGATCGACATGCTCATCGACGACCGACTCGTCCTCGAGATCAAGGCGGTCGAGCTGCTGAGCAAAGCTCATGCAAAGCAGCTGCTAACGTACCTGCGCCTTCTCAAACAGCCCGTAGGGCTGCTACTCAATTTCTCGGAGGCAACCATGAAGGACGGCATCCGGAGGGTCGTTAACGACTACAAGCCAGACTGAACCTCTGCGTCTCTCCTTTCTTCTCCGCGTCTCTGTGAATAGCCCCTAGATTTGTGGACGCTTTCTTTCCTAATTTTGAGGACAGGAGGCGACGATGGGTAAGGCTAATTTCAGCGACGAGTTCAAGCGCGATGCGGTG
>NZ_JANKHH010000003.1 GCF_024626475.1 Parerythrobacter lacustris
CTCGCTCAGCAAATACGGATAATCCATAGCCAACGCCTCCTTGACGCTGCCATTGAATCAACCAACCATGCCTCTTGCAAGCGATTTAATAGGTCCTGACCCTAAGTCGTCGGCAGTGAGGCTAATTGTTCTTGATTTACGGTGTCGCGGCTTGTGGCATTGCAATAAGCCTATTGACGTGTGGGTGTTGGACATCACTGACGATAGCATAAGGACCACCGGCCAATGGCTATTCGCGTATGAGGGATTTCGGCACGGATGGATCAACGACGCGAATGGCCTCATGGCTCGCGATCTATTTCAACCTTTGGCGTCGCGAGATATAGTCTTCTACGATCCTCGTAGAAACATCAAACAAAGGACAGCGCGTCTGAAAATGCGTCGCGCTAGCCGAGCTAAGTCGTTAAGTGAGATGGCGATCATGGTATGGGCTGAGCGCGGATTTGCAGATTTCTACTAATCCGATCTTTCCTACAGATAACCAAATAGGTTAGCATTCGATCCATGAAAAACCAAAAGCCGACCCACAGCCCGCTGGCGGCCTACTACGCCGCCCGCAATCCCTCCCTCCAGCAGGCAGCTCCGCAGTCCGCGCTCATGTCCGCTGCGCCGCCAGTCGAGGCCGAAGCGGTCGACCCGCCCGAACCCGTCCCCCTCTGCAAATCCCCGCACTGGACCGGGGCCAAGATGGCGGGGTTTATCGATGCGCTTGCCGGGTCGCATTCGGTGGCGGAGGCGGCGCGGAGTGTCGGGATGTCGCGCCAGTCCGCCTACAGGCTGCGCGCGAGGCTGCGGGACACCACCTTCGATCATGCCTGGGAGGCGGCCTACCAGCACGGGTTCAACCAGCTGGCGCAATCGGTGCTCGAGCGGGCGATCAACGGGGTCGAGGTGCCGCATTACTACCAGGGCGAGCTGATCGGCACCTCGCGCCGCTACAACGACAGCCTCGCGCTGGCGCTGTTGCGCAACCGGGATATGGGCGGGCGCTCGGCCTACGGGCGGCACCGGGACGAGCTCAACCAGTGGCAGTGGGAATGGGACGCGCTGCTCGGGCGGATCGACGAGGTTGGGCCGGAGGGATATCTGGGCGACACCGACCGGTGGGCGGACGATGACTGTATCGAGGACGACGGGCGCGACGAGCGTGCAGATGAAGTTCCGGCACCAAGTGTCACCCTGTAGGATTGGAAAAAGCGCCTTAATTCAGCGCTATATGAAATCCAACAGGGTGACAGGCGTCACCTTATTCCTACAAGGCGGCGCGCAATGACGGTACGCGCCCTATTGGCCTAGGTCCTTACCCTAGAACAGCCCCGGTACCTCGTGCTGCGCCGGGGTGGGGTAGCGGGGCTGGAGCAGTTCGCGTTCGGGCGCAGGCACCGCGGCGGAGCGGGCCGATGCGGTGCCTGGACCGCCGCCGCTGATCGGGGTGCAGGTGGCGGTGCCTGTCCGCAGGAAAGCGAGCGCACGCGCGATCGAGGCCTCGCCTGGCTCGCCCAATTGGACGAAGATGTCGTCATTCGCCTGGCAGGTGTTGGGGATGACCGAGGCGAGGCCGGTGTAGTAGTCGCCCTGGGCGTCGCGGTTCTCGGTGCGGAAGGTGACCACGCGCAGCCGGTCGTCGCATTCGGCCTTGTCGAAGCCGAACTGGCCGACCGGCTTACCGAAGGTGTTGGTGCCGACCAGCGCCATGTTGTTGCCGAGATAGGGCAGCATCGAATTGGTCACCAGCTCGCTCGCCGAGGCGGTACCGCCGCGCCCGATGAAGGCGATCTTGGTCGCGCTGATCGCCTGCGGCTGGGCACCGAACAGGTCGACCTCGTTCTCGCTCGCCTTGCTTGCGCGCAAAGTGGTACGGCTGAACACCTGGCCGGCCTTGTCGCGGCCCATCAGGTCGCCCATCAGCTCGGCGATGCGGACCAGCCCGCCGCCGTTGTAGCGGAAGTCGATGATCAGCTCGGTCACGCCCTGCTGACGGAAATTGTCGAAGGCGGCACGCAGATCCGGATCGGCGCTGTCGATGAAAGTGCGGAGGTTGATGTAGCCGACCTTCTTGCCGGCATCGTCGATGATCTTCGCGCCGTAGCGGTTGGACACCGGGTCGAGCGAAAAGTCGGCCTTGGCCAGGGTCACGGTCGTCTCGCTGCCGCCGACCGGGCGGAAGCGGAGCACGCGGGTCACCCCCGGGTCGGACGGCCCGAGTGCATCGATCACCGCCTGCGGCCCTCCAGCGGCCATCAGGCTGGAGACCGATTGCAGATTGCCGGTGGTGGTACCGATCGCGGTGATCTCGGTCCCGCGGTCGATGCCTTGCGGCAGCGCCGGCGCGCCTTCGAAGGCTTCGATCACGAACACCCGGTTGGCGTTGGTGTCGTACCCCAGCCGCACGCCGAAGCCCGCGCTCGAGCCGGAGTTGAAGAACGCGTTCTCTTCCGCGATCGAGGTGATGTAGGTGAAGAACCGGTCGCGCGATTGCGCCCGTGCGGGGGCAACCAGCGCGTCGATATAGGATTGCACGGTGGTGTGGTTCGACTTGCTGACGCTGTTGTCCACCAGCGTGGGGAACAGATACCACTCGTCGATCACCGCTTTTACGAAGTCCTGCCGGGCCGAGAGCGAGCAGGCCGAGCTGCTCGGGCTCGGCGTCGGCGATCCGCCGCCGCCCGAGATCGGCGGCGTGCCCGACCCGCCCCCGCCGCCGCATGCGGCGAGCGAAATGGCGAGAACGGTGGTAAGCGAAGTGCGACCTATACCCATGGAATTGAAGCTCCCCAAGAATCGACTCTCACCCGCTGACCGCACGCAAGAGAGACGATTTACCCCATCACGATGCCGCCTGAATGCATACTGAGCAAGGCGAATTACCGGTGCAAATCGGGCTGATGCCCGAAAATTGTTCGGTTTTTGCCCCTGAATCGCGCTCTAGCAGTGGAAAACCTTTCCCCGCCCGGTGTCTGCCCTTATCCCGCCCCGCCAAGGGGCGTAGGACGACACCCCACGCAAATGCCCATGATATCGGGAGTATGAATGCCTTCTTCGCTGCCAGACTGGCTTGTACGTGCTCTGCCTACCCCGGTTGCAGGGGAAGCACGGCTGACGGTCGCGCAGCTGGCGGACGAGACAATGCTCGGCCGCGGGGGCTTCGCACTCGCCAGCCCGGCATTTCGCAATGGAGGGGAACTCGATCCCAGCTTTACCGCCGACGAGGAAGACGCGGTTGCCCCTCCGCTCGAATGGACCGCTCCGCCGCCGGGCACGCAGGAACTGGTGTTGGTGGTCGAAGATGCGGATTCGAAAGGTGACGAGGCGGCGTGCCACTGGCTGGTCTGGGGCTTGTCGGGCCAGAAGGGCAAGCTGCTCGAAGGCGAAGTCCCGCCGCGGGTGGGCAAGAACGCGCATCGCAATTCGGAATGGCTGCTGCCCGAGCCGCCGCATGACGACCCGCCGCACACCTACGTGTTCCAGATTTATGCGCTCGACTTGCCGCTGACCCTGATGCCCGGTGCCGACCGGGCGGATGTGGTTGCGGCGATGCAAGGCCATGTCATGGCCGCCGCCGTCCTCACCGCGACCTACCAGCGGGAGGAAGAGGACGACTGGGACGGGGTAGAGGAATTCGAATAATCGAATATGCCAAAAGGAAAGGAATGAATTATGGCTGGTAACAACGCACTGCAGAAGCCGGTGACCCTCTCGGGCGATCTCGAGAACGTCGTGGGCAAGGGTCCGATGACCCGTGCGCAGGTCACTTCGAAGGTATGGGAATACATCAAGGCGAATGGCCTGCAGGACAGCAAGGACAAGCGCCAGATCAATCCGGACGCGAAGCTGGGTGCCGTAATCGGCAAGGACCAGATTTCGATGTTTAAGATGACTGCCGCGGTGTCGAAGCACCTCAGCTGAATCTGACTATGTTCGGTGGCGGAACGGCCAGTCGGTCGTTCCGCCCACCCACAGCGCCAGCCAGATGATCACCGGCTGCGCGATCATCCGCGGGATGTGATAGGCAAGGCCGAGCCCGCCGTCCGCTCGCGCCATATCCAGCACGAAATGGTTCATATTGGCCGGCCACACGCACAGCGCGTAGAGCGCAAGGCCGATGCCCGCTGCCCGGCGCAGCTTTGGCGAGAAAGGCTGGAGCAGACCGGCGGCGCCGGCCAGCTCGGCAATCCCGGTCCAGAACACCACCGCTTCGGGAAAGGGCACCGCTCCCGGCATGATCTGGAGGAATGGTGCGGGGTTCGCGATGTGGACGTATCCCGCAACGCCGTAGAACAGCGCGAGCAACCAGCGCAGGCCGGTGCGGATCACGCCTCACGCACCTCCACACCCTTCCAGAACGCGATCCGGTCCCTGATCTGAGCCGCTGCCTGCTTGGGTTCGGGATAGTACCACCCCGCATCGGCATTGATCGCGCCAGCGACTTCGATCGAATGGTAGCTCGCGGTGCCCTTCCACGGGCAGACCGAAGTGGTCGCACTGTCGCGCAAGACACTCGCATCGACATCTGAGCGCGGGAAATAGTGATTGCCCTCGACCACGACGGTGTCGGCCGATCGGGCAATTCGCCTGCCGTGCCAATATGCTTCGATTGCCATTACCAATCTCCCACTGGTTCGCGCTTTCCTACACAGCGTCCTGCACGCTATGGACCGAGGGTTCGCATTCCGGAGTTGATATGACAATGTTTCGTTCGGTTCTATTCGTCGCAGCGGCGCTGGTTGCAGCTCCCGCTGCGGCCCAGACACCCGAAGAAGTCGCTGCCGCCGCGCTCGACGCCGCGCCGGTGTGGGACGGGCACAACGACGTGCCGATCCAGCTGCGCGGGCGATGGAACAACGCGATTGCCGACTTCGATTTCGAGGATACGACCGATACCGGGCCGGAACATTCCGAAGGGCGGACGATGCACACCGATCTGGCCCGGCTGCGCCAGGGCAAGGTCGGGGCACAGTTCTGGTCGGTCTATGTCAGCGCGGATCTTAAAGAGCCCGAAGCGGTGCAGGCCACGATCGAACAGATCGATGTGACCCGGCGGCTGATCGACAAGTATCCCGGCGATCTGGCGCTTGCCTTGACTGCCGACGATGTCGAGCGCGCCGTCGCGAATGGTAAGATTGCCTCGCTGATCGGCATGGAAGGCGGTCACTCGATTGGCTCCAGCCTCGGTGTACTTCGCCAGATGCATGCCATCGGCGCGCGCTATATGACGCTGACCCATTCGAAGAACACGCCGTGGGCCGACAGTGCGACCGACACACCGGCGCATGACGGTCTGACCGATTTCGGCAAGGATGTCGTGCGCGAGATGAACCGGCTCGGCATGTTGGTCGATCTGAGCCATGTCAGCGAGAAGACCATGCATGATGCGCTCGACGTAGCGCAGGCCCCGGTCATCTTCAGCCATTCGGGTGCCAGGGCGATCAATGGCCATGCGCGCAACGTCCCCGATAGCGTATTGGCGCGGTTGCCCGAGAATGGCGGGATCGTGATGGTGGTGGCGCTGCCGGGTTTCCTCAGCGAACCGGCTCGGCAATGGTTCGGCAACCGGCAGGCGGAGAAAGCGCGGCTCGAAGCGCTGTGGCAGGGGCAGCCCGAAGCGGTCACATCGCAGCTGACGGCGTGGGATGCGGCCAATCCGCTACCGCAAGCGACGATATCGGATATGGTCGACCATATCGATCATGTGCGCAAACTCGCAGGGATCGAGAGCATCGGGATCGGCGGCGACTATGACGGTATGCCGAGCGGTCCGGTCGGGATGGAGGACGTGTCGGGTTATCCGGCGCTGTTCGTCGAACTGGCGCGACGTGGCTATTCGAGGGCCGAACTCGAGCAGATCAGTTACCGCAACATGATGCGCGTGCTGCGCGCGGCGGAAGCCCGTGCGATAGCCGCAGCGGCCCAGTCACCGATCGAAACTGTCGGCCCGAAATGGGGATCAGGGGAAGACTGAAGCTTACCTCGTCAGGGCAGGGATGATCCAGACCGCTGACATCGCCACGACCGCGAGCAGGAGGCTAATGCCCAATACCCAGCGCATTACGCCGGGTTTGCTGCCACCGCTGGCTTCGGTGTCGTCGACGTGAATTTCTTCACCTTCCTTATGCATTGCGGCCTCCCGTTTTGCCGTCTGAGATATCTCGTCCGTCCCGGCTCAACGGCCTTAGCACAGGCGGGTTCCCTTAAGATAGTCAGTCGCGCAGAAGCTCGTTGATCGCGGTCTTGGACCTGGTCTGCTCGTCCACCGTCTTGACGATCACCGCGCAGGCGAGGCCAGGGCCGCCATCCTTGCCGGGCAGCGTACCGGGCACGACCACCGAATAGGGCGGGATATAGCCGGTGATGATCTTGCCGCTGTCGCGATAAACGATCTTGGTCGACTGGGTGATGAAAACGCCCATGGCGACCACACAGCCTTCGCCGACGATCACCCCCTCCACGATCTCCGACCGGGCACCGATGAAGCAATTGTCGCCGATGATCGTCGGGTTCGCCTGCATCGGTTCGAGCACGCCGCCAATGCCGGTCCCGGCCGAGATATGACAATTCTCGCCGATCTGCGCGCACGAGCCGATGCTGGCCCAGGTGTCGACCATTGTGCCCTTGCCGACATATGCCCCGATGTTGACGAAGCTCGGCATCAGCACGCAGCCCGGTGCGATATAAGCACCCGCGCGGGCAATCGCGCCGGGTACGACCCTGAAGCCGGCCGCGCGAAAGCGCGCATCATCCCAGCCGGCGAACTTGCTTTCGACCTTGTCGAATGCCGGGTGCCCCGCGCTGCCACCGTCGATCACGCGATTGTCGTTCAGTCGGAACGACAGGAGCACCGCCTGCTTGAGCCACTGGTTGACGATCCAGCCGCCATTCCCGTCGGGCTCGGCAACGCGCGCCTGCCCGCTGTCGAGCAATCCAAGCGCCGCCTCGACCGACGCGCGCACATCGTCGCTGGCCGGGGTTACCTCGGCGCGGTTGTCCCACGCGGTTTCGATTGCGGCGATAAGCTCTGCGGACATGGTTCGACGCTCCGTGATTGGTTCCGGCAGGCTGCTACCCATCGCACGCCCGGGCGGCAAGAGAGCACGGCCCGATTTGTTTGGCGTCGGCGCCCGTCGCTACTCGGGCATCCCGGCGGAAATCGCGAACTCATAGGCGCGCTCGATCAGCGGGGTGACGCGCTCGCTCATCGACCTTGCATGCGCGGAGGATGCGGTGCCGTCGATCACTCGCTTCTTGATACCCTGCATGATGCCCGCCAGCCGGAACAGGTTGTAGGCGAAGTACCAGTCCATCGGCGGGACCGGATAGCCGGTTCGCGCGACATATCGCTCGACCGCCTCGTCCATCGTCGGAATTCCCAATTCGGCGAGGTCGAGCCCGTCGAGTCCGGCACGACCGTCAGCAAGGTTCTTCCAGTTGAGCATCAGATAGCTGAAATCGGCAATCGGATCGCCCAGCGTCGACAGCTCCCAGTCGAGCACCGCGATCACGCGGTTCTCGGTTTTGTGAAAGATCATGTTGTCGAGCCGGTAGTCCCCATGGACGACCGAGCTTTCGTGCTGCGGCGGGATCGTCTCGGGCAACCATTCGATCAGCCGCTCCATCTTCGGCTGGTGTTCGGTCTCGGACAGCTTGTACTGCTTGGTCCAGCGGCTGATCTGGCGCGCGCAATACTCGTCGGGCTTGCCGAAATCGCCGAGGCCGATCTCGGCCGGTTTCTTGGTGTGGAGATCGGCCATGGTGTCGATCATCGCATGGTAGATTTCGCGCCGGTCTTCTGGCGAGCATTGCGGCAGCGAACCGTTCCACAGGCTCCGCCCGTCGGCCATGCTCATGACGAAAAACTTGGAGCCGATGACGTCCGGATCCTCGCACAGGCCATAGGTGCGCGGCACCGGGAACCCTGTGGGATAAAGCCCGGTCATCGCCTTGTATTCGCGGTCGACCGCATGGGCACTCGGCAGCAGCTTGCCGAACGGCTGGCGGCGAAGGACGTAGGACGCGCCGGGCGTGTCGATCCGATAGGTCGGGTTCGACTGGCCGCCCTTGAACTTGGAGTAGGAGATCGGCCCCGCATAGCCCTCGACATGGGCCTCGAACCAGGCCGTCAGCCGGTCGAGGTCGAGACGGTCGTTCTCGGGCACTTCGATCGTGCCGACCATTTCGGTATCGAAATCGATAGGCTGTTCGCTTGCCATCAGTCGAACACCACCACGCTGCGTGCCGCGTTGCCGCTCCGCATCTTTTCGAAGCCCTTGTTGATGTCCTCCAGCGGGATGCGTTCGGCGATGATCGTGTCGAGATCGAGCAGGCCGCGCATGTAGAAATCGACCAGCCGCGGCAGGTCCACCGGGAAGTGGTTCTCGCCCATGATCGCGCCCTGCAGCTTCTTGCCCGAAAGCAGATCCATCGCGCTGAGGCCGACCTTGCAGTCGAGCGGCATCATGCCGAGGATGATCGCGGTCCCGCCGCGACGCAGGCTTGCCACCGCAAGATCGGCCGAGGCCTGCCGGCCGACCGCTTCGATCCCGTAATGCACGCCGCCGCCCGAAATTGCGATGATCTGCTTCGCTGCATCGGGAGCGAGCGCATCGACCGTATGCGTTGCCCCGAGCACCTTGGCGAGCTCGCGCTTCTCGGCGATCGGATCGGCGGCAATGACCTTGCCGGCCCCCGCGATCCGCGCTGCATTGATCGCGGCGAGGCCGACCCCGCCGCAGCCGACCACCAGCACCGTCTCGCCGGGAGTCACCTTGGCCGCGTTGAAGATCGTGCCGGCACCGGTCGTTACCGCGCAGCCGATCACCGCCGCGCGGTCGAGCGGCATGTCCTTGTCGATCGCCACGCAGGCGTGCTCGTGGATCAGCATCTGCTCGCTGAAGGCCGAAAGGTTGAGCATCTGGTTGACCGGCGAACCGTCCGCCCGGCGTATGCGGGGGCCGGCATCGGGCGTGCGGCGGGTATCCGCGCCGAGACACAGTGCCATGCGCCCGGTCACGCAGAACTCACAGTGCCCGCAGAACGCGCTGAGGCAGGAGACGACATGGTCGCCCGGCTTCACCGTTTTGACTTCGCTCCCCACCGCGCGCACCACGCCCGCCGCCTCGTGCCCCGGGATCGCCGGGAGCGGATGCGGATAGGCGCCGTCGATGAAGTGCAGGTCCGAATGGCACAGGCCGCAGGCCTTGGTATCGATCAGAACCTCGTGCGGGGCGGGATCGGCGATCTCGATCTCACCGATGACGAGGCCGTTGCCGGGTTGTTCGAGGATTGCGGCTTTCGCCATCAGTACATCTCCAAATCGTGCTTCGAGGCGACGCTCTGACCTCGTCTTCGCATCTCCTCAGGATGAGCGGGGAGGTTGGAACAGCCGCTCATCCTGAGGAGCAAGGACGAAAGTCAGAGCGTCTCGAAGGGCATCAACGCGTCACCGCCATGTCGCCCGAGCTGAAATCGCCGGTCATCGGGGTCGGACCCTTGCCGTCGCGCAGGGCGTTGGCGGTCGGGCCGGGGTTGGGTGCGTGCTTGGCGAATTCCATGCGGGCGATCGAGCGGGCATGGACTTCGTCCGGACCGTCGGCCAGCCGCAAAGTCCGCTGGTGGGCATAGGCGCTCGCGAGGCCGTAGTCGTCCGACACCCCGCCACCGCCGTGGGCCTGGATCGCATCGTCGATGATCTTGAGCGCCATGTTCGGTGCCTGCACCTTGATCATGGCGATCTCCTGCTTGGCGACCTTGTTGCCGACCTTGTCCATCATGTCCGCCGCCTTGAGGCACAGCAGGCGGGTCATGTCGATGTCGATCCGCGCGCGCGCGACGCGTTCTTCCCACACCGAATGCTTGTAGATCGGCTTGCCGAAGGCTTCGCGTTCCTGCAGGCGGCGGCACATCTTGGCGAGCGCTTCTTCCGCCACGCCGATGGTGCGCATGCAGTGGTGGATGCGGCCCGGCCCGAGCCGGCCCTGCGCGATTTCGAACCCGCGCCCCTCGCCGAGCAGCAGGTTGGTCACCGGAACGCGCACATCCTTGAGCTCGACCTCCATATGGCCGTGCGGTGCGTCGTCGTAACCGAACACCGGCAGGTGGCGCAGGATGTTCACACCTGGCGCGTCCATCGGAACGATCACCTGCGACTGCTGTGAATGGCGCTGGCTTTCGGGATTGGTCTTGCCCATCACGATCGCGACCTTGCAACGCGGATCGCCGAGGCCGGACGACCACCACTTGCGGCCGTTGATCACATAGTCGTCTCCGTCGCGCTCGATCCGGGTCTCGATATTGGTCGCATCGGAGGAGGCGGTGTAGGGCTCGGTCATCAGGAAGGCCGAGCGGATTTCGCCATTCATCAGCGGGGCCAACCATGTGTCCTTCTGCTCGCGCGTGCCGTAGCGGTGAAACACTTCCATGTTGCCGGTGTCGGGTGCGGAGCAGTTGAACACTTCGCTCGACCAGCCAAGGCGGCCCATTTCCTCGGCGCACAGCGCGTACTCGAGATTGGTCAGGCCGGGGCCTTCGAACTCGAAGCTGTCGTCGACGTGGCTCAGTTGCCCCTGTGGGGGCATGAAGAGGTTCCAGATCCCCTGCGCCTTGGCCTTTTCCTTCATGTCCTCGATGATCGGGATGACTTTCCACCGGTCGCCCTCGGCATCCTGCTCTTTGTAGACATGGTTGTTGGGGCGAATGTTCTTCTCGATGAAGTCGCGCACGCGGTCGCGCCAGTGCATCTGGCGGTCGGTTAGGTCGAAATTCATGGGTTCTATCCTCTCTTCGTGCGAATCCGTTGCGGTGTGAAACTGGCAGAGCGGGCAAGCCGCGCCAAGCGGGTTTTGTTTCGGAAGGTGGTCATGGCAGGATATGGGTACCGTCGAGGTCGCCCTTAGCCTCGGCATCGAGCTTGGCGAGCCGCGCCTCGTGGTCGGCGCGCTCGATCGGGAAGCGGCGCATGACCAGCAGGCCCGCCAAGCCGACGACCAGAAGCGTGAGAGCATAGCCGAGTGCCAGATTGCCGAGGATCGCGCTGCCGACTTCGCCTGGTTTGGCATCTTGCGGGAACAGGGCGAAGGACAGGACTTGTCCGGCAATGAAGATACCGATGCCGGTGGCGCATTTCTGCATGAAGAAATAGCCGGCGAAGAACAGGCCCTCCGACCGCCGCCCGGTTTCCGCCTGCGATGCCTCGACCACGTCCGCCATCATCGAACTCGACAGGATGCTAAGCGTGATTGCGCCGCTATTACCGAGGAAGATCAGTGCGAAGATCACAGGAACGCTGGGCTTTCCGTCCGCCAGTGGAATCAGGGAGAAGTAGTACGCCAGGAAGAGGATTGTGTTGAAAGCGAGCGCCGCCGCACCCGACACAATCGCGGCCCTGCGTTTTCCCAGCTTTCGGGCGAGCGGCGCGACGATGACGAAGGCGGCGATCATCGTAAGGAACAGCAGCAGCGCGTAGGCCGTCTTCTCGCCTTGTCCGAACAGCCAGACGAAACCCAACATGTAGTTGGTCAAAGCAAAAGCGATGCCCTGGTTCACAAAGCCGAACAGCGCGGCGAATACCAGCCACAGGAAGGCCCGGTTCGACAACGTTTGGCGCATGTCACGCAGAACTTGCCCGAACCCGCCTGCGCTTTCGGGCATTGGCGGCGATGGCTTGGCAATCCGTTTGTGCTGACCTGCCGCCGAAAGCAGCACCGCACCCGCCATCGCAATCGCACCTGCAAGGGCATAGGCGTAGTAGCCAGCCGGATCGGTCTCGCCCGCTTCGCGAAAGAACACCGCATATGCGACGATCAGAAGCACGAGCCCGCCCGCCCAGCCGAACAGGAAGCGGTAGCGCATCAGCACCGTGCGCTCGTCGTAATCGGCGGTCAGTTCCGGGACCAGTGCGACCGACGGCACCTCACACATCGAGACCAGCGAGCGCACGACGATCGCCCAGCCGACCAGCCAGCCGAGCATCAGGGCATCGCTCCCCTGCGGTGGATGCCATAGCGCGAGCCAAGCAAAGGCGAGCGGGATTGGGGCGCCATAGAGCCACGGCAGGCGGCGACCCCAGCGGGTGTTTGTCCGGTCGGTCAGCTCGCCGATGAACGGATCGACGAAGGCATCGGCGATCAGCGCGAACATGATCGCCGCGCCGACCAGCGCAGCATCGATCCCCATCACCTGATTGTAGAAAATCAGCAGGAAGGTGGCGAAGCCGTTTTCCTTCACCCCATAGGCGATGCTACCAAAACCGTGCACGACCTTGAGGCTTACGGGCAGCTTCTCTTGCCCAGGGACAGGTTGCGCCGTTGCCACCGCTATTGCGCTGCCTTTGCTGCTTCTTCGATCGCTTCGAGCGCCGAATAGATCCCCGGCTCTTCCGGATCCCAGCTGTAGCGCGGACCCAGCGTCAGCCCGCCGTCGACCAAAAGCGACGTGCCGTTGAGGAAGCTGCCCGCCTCGCTCGCCAGATAGGCGCAGGCCTCGGCGATATCGAGCGGCTGCCCGCCGCGCTTCACCGGCTGGGCGTTGGACGACATCTGCGCGATCGCCCCCTTCGCCATCATTTTGTGTTCGTCCGGAATTTCGAGCGAGGCGGTGAAGATATTGGTGTTGATGAAGCCGGGCTGGATCGCGTTCACGCGGATGCCGAACTGGGCGAGATCGGCCGCAGCCATCTTGGTCAGATGCAGCACCCCCGCCTTGGCGACGGCATAGGCGGTCGGCGAATATCCCGGCCCGATCGCGGCGACGCTCGAGACATTGACGATCGAGGCACCGGGCCGGTCCTTCATATGCGGCGCGGCATAGCGGATGCCCATCGCGACCGAGCGGAGCAGGAGGTCCATCGTCCGGTCCCATTCGTCGGGCTCGATCTCGTGGACCGGCGAGCGCGCGCCGCCTGCGCCGGCATTGTTGAACAGCACGTCGATCCCGCCGGTCTCGCTCGCGGCGCGGTCCATCAGCGCGCGGATGTCGTCGCAGGATGTCACGTCGCAGTGCTGGAACCGGATCGACCCGTCGGACTGGTCGGCCAGCGCCTGCCCGCCCGCTTCGTCGATATCGGATGCGTAGACCGTCGCACCTTCACGCGCGAACAGCTTGCTCGCCGCCTCCCCGATGCCCGATGCGGCTCCGGTGATCACCAATGTCTTGCCAGAGAATCGCATGCCTGGCCTCTCCCATTATTGTCCCGCCAGCTTAGGGGGCGTACGGGCTTCGTCAACGCGGTTGAATTGACGCTACGGCAGGGCGGGGCGCGTCGAAGCGGCTTGCAGTGCGGGGGCGAATCACCTTAACGTAAGCGTCAAGCGGCACACGATATGCCGCAGCGACAATCAATCGGAGGAGAGCCCCCAATGTCCGACCTCGAAGCCTTTCGTCAGGAGACCCGATCCTGGCTCGAAGCCAACTGTCCGCCCGAAATGCGCCAGCCGGTGCGGGACGAGGAGGACGTCTATTGGGGCGGCCGCAAAGCCAGCTTCAAGAGCGACGCGCAGAAGGCTTGGTTCGAAGCGTGTGTCGCCAAGGGCTACACCGTCCCGGCATGGCCGAAGGAATATGGCGGCGCGGGCCTGAGCGCTCCGCAGGCCAAGGTGCTGCGTGAGGAAATGAGCCGGATCAATGCGCGTCCGCCGCTGTCCAGCTTCGGCATCTGGATGCTCGGCCCGGCGCTACTGCACTTCGGCACCGAAGGCCAGAAGCAGCGCTTCCTCAACGAGATCGCACGCGGGGAAATCCGCTGGTGCCAGGGCTATTCGGAGCCGGGTTCGGGTTCGGACCTCGTCAGCTTGCAGACCTTCGGCGAGGACAAGGGCGATCATTGGGTGGTCAACGGCCAGAAGATCTGGACCTCCTACGCCGATCACGCCGACTGGATTTTCTGCCTTGTCCGTACCGACAAGGAGAACAAGTATCAGGGCATCACCTTCATGCTCTACGACATGGCGAGCGAAGGCGTGTCGACCAAGCCGATCCTGCTGATCAGCGGCAATTCGCCCTTCTGCGAAACCTTCTTCGACGATGTGAATGTGCCCAAGTCCTATGGCGAGGATTGCCCGGCCTATGTTGGCCAGGTCAACCGCGGGTGGGATGTTGCCAAATACCTGCTTGGCCACGAGCGCGAGATGATCTCGGGTGCGGGCGGCGGGGACCGGACCGCGGCGATCGGCGCGGCCATGCTGCGCACCACCGGCGAGCTCGACCCGATCCTGCGCGCCGAACTGGCGATGTTCGACGTCGACGCGCTGGCCTACACCGCGATGGGCGAGAAGTTCCTCGACGAGATCAAGGTCGGCAAGGCGCATCCCGCCCAGCCCAACATGATGAAATACGCCGGGACCGAGCTCAACAAGCGCCGCCACGAACTGATGATGAGCGCCGGCGGCAGCCGCGCGCTCGAGTGGGAGAGCGAGGAAACCGGCGGCGGCAAGCCATCGCGCAACTGGCTGCGGACCAAGGCCAATTCGATCGAGGGCGGCACGAGCGAGGTCATGCTCAACGTCATTTCCAAACGCATCCTCGACCTGCCGGGAGCCTGATCCATGCCACTCTACCACGATGAAGACCAGGCGATGCTCGCCGACACCGCCAGCCAGTTCATGGCCGGGGAAGGCAGCATCCAGAAACAGCTGCGCCACTGGCGCGACCGCAATTGCAAGGACGGCTTCGGCCACGGCCTGTGGGAACAGATGGCCGAACTCGGCTTCACCGGCATCCTGCTCGACGAAGCCGACGGCGGGCTCGGCATGGGTCATGTCGAGGCGGGCATCGTGCTTGAGGAGATCGGGCGCAACCTGACCCCCTCGCCGTTCCTCACCACCTCGGTGCTCGCCGCGACCGCGCTCAAGGCGGGCAGCGACGATCTGCGCCAGCGGTACCTGCCGGGCATCGCCTCGGGCAAGGCGGTCTATGCCGTCGCCATCGACGAGGGCGCGAAGCATAATCCCGCCCGGATCAAGACCCGCGCCGAGAAATCGGGCAACGGCTTCCGGCTCTCGGGCCAGAAGGACTTCGTGATCCACGGTTCGAGCGCGGACATGCTGGTCGTCGCTGCCCGCACCTCCGGCGCCGATGACGATGCCGACGGGATCACCCTGTTCGCGGTGCCAAGGGACGCGGCGGGCATGAGCCACGATGCCGTCCGTCTGGTCGACAGTTCGATGGCGACCCACACCCGGTTCGACAATGTCGAGCTCGACGGCGATGCGGTGATCGGCGAGGTCGACGGCGGGCGTGAGGTCCTAAATCGGGTGCTCAACGCCGGCCGCATCGGCGCTGCGGCGGAGGGCGTGGGCGTGGCACGCGGGGCGATGGACATGACCGTCACCTACCTCAAGCAGCGCAAGCAGTTCGGCCAGCTGATCGGCGAATTCCAGGCGCTCCAGCACCGCGCCGCGCATCTCTATTCCGAGGTCGAGATCGCCCGCGCGGTGGTGATCAAGGCGCAGCAGCTGCTCGATGCCAATAACGGGGCAGGCAGCGAAAAGGCCGAACTGATGGTCTCGGTCGCCAAGGCCAAGGTCGGCAGGACCGCCGGGCTCGCGGTGCGCGAAGGGGTGCAGATGCACGGCGGCATCGGGATGACCGACGAATACGATATCGGCCTCTACATGAAGCGCGACCGCGCGTTGCAGGAATTCCTTGGCGATGCCAACTACCACGCCAACCGCGTGGCGGAGCTGAGCGGGTATTGAGGGGAACAACCATGATGAAACTCAACCAACTGTTCGGCCTCGAAGGCAGGATCGCGCTGGTTACCGGCGGCAGCCGCGGGATCGGGCGGATGATCGTCGAAGGCCTGCTCGAAGCGGGCTGCGCGAAGGTCTATATCAGCGCGCGCAAGGTGCACGAGATCGAGGAAACCTGCGCCGCGCTGGGCGAGCGGGTCATCGGCATCCCCGCCGACCTCAGCCAGATCGAGGGCATCCAGTGCCTCGCCGACGAACTCGCCGCCCGCGAGAACAAGCTCGACCTGCTGATCAACAACGCCGGCGCGGCGTGGGGCGAACCGTTCGAGGACTTCACCGAGGCCGGGTGGGACCGGACGATGGACCTCAACGTCAAGACCCCCTTCTTCCTCACCCAGAAGCTGTTCCCGCTGCTCAAGGCGGCGGGCACGGCGGAGCGCCCGGCCAAGGTGCTGATGATCGCCAGCATCGACGGGATGAAGTCGAACCCCTGGCCGACCTACCCCTACCAGGCGTCGAAGGCGGGGCTGATCCACCTGACCCGCCGCATGGCCGCCGAGCTGATCGGCCACAACATCGTGGTCAACGGCATCGGCCCGGGCGCCTTCCCCAGCGCGATGAACCGCGCCGCGCGCGACAACGAGGACATGGTCAGGAAGGGCATCCCCTCGCGCCGCGTCGGGGTGACCGAAGACATGGCGGCGGGCGCGATATACCTCTTGAGCCGCGCGGGCGACTACGTGGTCGGCACGACGATCCCGATCGACGGCGGCGTGGTCAACGCCAACATCGGCGCGGGCAACTTCGTCGACCCCTCGGGCCACTGAGGCGAAGCGGGCGCCCGGCAGGGCGCGAAAGGCGACACCAAGGCGACACCAAAACCCTACAGCGCCGCCCGACCACTTTAACGTCACTCCGGACCTGATCCGGGGTCCCGCTTGCTTGCGCAAGGTGACTCGTGTCACCCTGTAGGACTTTGCAAGCCCTTGTTCTGCAAGGCTAAAGCAAAACACGACAGGGTGACACATTGCGCGGCGAGCCATCGGCAAATTCTCTATCTTTGCACAGTGGCGCGGTGGCGAAGAAAAATGCGCCGGCCCGAGAACGCGAAAGCCCCGCTCGACGGCGGGGCTTTTTTGTGTGGGGTGAGGAACTACGATTTGAAAGAGCGGGGAGGGGTGTAGCAAAGCGGAGGCGTGTAGGAAAATGGTTTGATGCGAGGAGGCAAGCAAAGGCCTGAGCGGTTTGTCGGTTCAAATTTCTCGTCGACTGATATCGCATATTGGATCAGAACGGCCACAGTGATTTTCGATTGCCTAGTGTAATGCATGTGGGCGATTGGATTCATAGGCCTTGGCGAATTTGACGCGACAGATGAATGGCTGTCTGCAACTAGCGAGCCGTAACGGTCCATTATGCACCCGCATGATAGACAAAGTTTGCTTCGTTACATAGTCCGGTGCGATCAAAGGGCGGGGTGATGACGACCGATGTCAGTTTATTGGGAAACGGAGCGCGTGCTCCCGAGTCAACCGCGATGCCAAGGAGACATTGTGCGCATAGAGCGCACTGATCAAGAGGACGGACCCCTCTTGGGCGTGATCATTAACGCGGATTGCGACTTGGCCAACGGGAAGCTTGACGGTGTCATCGCATATCTGCCTATGTATTCGTTCAAAGAATATATTACCAAATTCTGGGCCCCTGGCCACGTTGCGGAAGTGCTGTCATCAGCAACGGACAGGATTCTCGAAGCCTTTGGAGATGCGAGTACTTCTTCTGAAAGTCTGCACAATTGGATTAGCTCTGACGGTCACGAGACTGTCAGCCGGGCACTAACCGCGTCATCTTCGATAAAAAGGGGCAAAGTAGCCTCCATAACTCAGGATGTCCGCAGGTTGGCGATCGCGCTAAACGAGGAGATGGACCTCTTCTCCCGTTTCAAATTGCTCTGCCAGGCGGAGCAAGATGCACTCGGCTATGCGCGTCGGCAGTTCATCGCAGCGAGGAAAGCGATGGGCGACGGCCATTTCCAGATCAGCGACCTAGTCGAACATCCGGACATCGGCTTTGTCATTCGTATGCGGCGGATATACACTATTCCAGAGCGGCTCTGCTTCAATTCTGTCTCTGAGCAAATGGCGAACAGTGACGGTTGTGAAAATACCGCAGTGCGGATTGGGCGGCTTACGGAACTGTACCGTTTCAAGGTCGCGCAACTCTTCGCTCAGCAGTTCTCTCGTATCGGGTTGCCCGACGAGCTGACGGCACTAGCTGGCCTAGCAATCGATGATTTAGTTCACGATGTCGTGAAGGATTTGAAATGAAAGCCCTCGTTCTGACTCCCCATTCCCTTTTCAAGCTGTCGCAATTCTCAATCGGACCCGAATGGTTTGAAGAGTATGGATTACCGGCCGAGAACTGCGGTCTGAAGCGAGTTGTCATCAAAGACATGGTGTACTTTCTCGAGAGTGATCGCGAGACCGACGAAACACCCTTAATCGTCGTGAATGTCGGAGGCGAGGACGGAGTACTTGCTGATCCAACAACGCGATCTACTATTCTTGAGCGGATCATAACGGTTGGCAGGTCGATCTACACCGAAAGCGTGAGCATTCCGATGGGCTGGCGCAAGCATCAAGAGGACTGCCTCTTCTCCATACAAGCTTCAAGCCGCGAATGGAGAACACGAGTACACTTCGACATGTATCCGCGCGGACGCAATGACCTTTATGTGTTCTCCCGTCTCGATGACACACATTCCTTCGACCGCCTCGACCGACACCTAACGATTTACGAAAAGGCTAGGTCAAATTTGACAGATGCGGTTCTAACACAATGCGCGGAGCAACCGATCGCTTCTCGCGCTGGCATCACGCTAAGCCAGCGCCTTCCTCAAGGATTCGTCCAAGGCGCAACGCTTGAGCAATGGTACCGCTCGAAGCTGACCAAAGAACAGCGCGAGTTTGTCGACAAGCCGCACGACGGACCGGTGAGACTGCGTGGCGCCGCCGGTACTGGTAAGACACTCTCTTTGGTGGTGAAGTTCTTGCGTGATGGCTTGGCCGCGTCCCGAAACCCAGCTGGCCCAATAAAGCTTGGATTTCTGACGCATAGTTTCGCCTCGGTCGACCTAGTCAACGCGATTGGCGAGAGTTTAGATTCGAAAGGCCTTCTTTTTGGAGCAGACCCAAATGTTAAGCTCGAGGTTCGGACTCTTTACGACCTTGCGCACAAGAACCTTAACTTTGAACTCGACCAGCTTGAACCCTTGTCGCTCGATGGTCGCGAGGGGCGTCGCCTCCAAGCGGAACTGATATCAGCGACCCTCAAGGAACTCGCGTCCTCATCGATTGTGAGTGCGCAGTTCGCAGAGATAAATCAAGAATTGAAGGACCGTTGGGATCTCGCTGTAAGTGTCGATGGAGGTAGGCTAGTGGCCGAGATCATGAACGAGTTCGCAAGTGTACTCGATGCCGAGGGCGTCCGCCACGGTGAGGAGCGCGGCGAACGATACGCAAAGGGAAGCTTTCCGCGTCCCACATGGCTTATGGCCTTACCTACTGAACTCGACCGGCGTTTCATCCTTGAGGTTCACAGGCGATACCGACGCCAACTCGGTGAGATGAACACCCTTAGTGTCGACCAAATGATTGGCGACTTTAATTTGTTTCTAGGTTCCAACCGCTGGGATCGGATCAGGCAGCGAGATGGCTATGATGCTCTATTTGTCGACGAGCTCCACCTTTTTACGTCGATCGAGCGCCAAACTCTCCATAAGCTTGTTAGGCACAATATCGACGCTGAAGGGAAGCCAAGGCGACCGCCTATCTTCATGGCGTATGACCTAAAGCAGAGTCCGCGCGACACGTTTGCGCAATATGGGGAGGGGGACACGACACTTTTTGCGGCGTCCACAGGTTTGCAAAATTCGGAGTTGGTCAAACTGGAAAGGGTATTTCGATACACGCCACAGATTGCCGAATTTCTTGCGGACCTTGATGCAACCTTCCCCGCAATAGATGTTCCTGGCGAATGGGAGGCCTATTCAGGGAAAGCTGAATTGGCGGACGGCGATACACCGGAGCTAAGAGTCTTTCATAATGAGGCGACCCTTTTCAACACTGTCTTTGCCGAGGCGCAGAAGGCCGCTCGGGCCCACGCAGGTGGCGGTCGGCGCGTAGCCGTATTGTGCGCAAGCGACGAGCAGTTCGACAGATATTTGCCAATAGCGGCAGGACGCTACTCTCAAGGCCATTTACCGATCATGAGCCGTGAACCGTCCTCAGAACTCCGGCATTCTGGCAAACGGTTTATATTCAGCATGCCTGAATACGTAGCCGGCTTGCAGTTCGAAACCGTGTTTCTCATTCACGTCGACGCGAGTGAAGCCCCTCTTGACGCGAGCGACGGAGTGCGCCGTCGCTTTATCTCGAACATCTATCTTGGTTCAAGCCGAGCCGAGAAAACATTGAATATCGCCGCGTGCATGACACGCGGCGGCAGATCGGACGTCCTTGATATGGCCCTAAATCGTCATAGTCTCACTGAAGTGGCCGTGCCAAAAAAACCGACTACGAAATCGAGATAGCATCCCTGCTGTGAAGCGACGATAATTGCGGCGCAATGCGGTATTTAGGCCCCACCTACCCCATCAACCCCCGCACAAACGGGATCAGCCCCGTCTGCCGCGTGCGCCGCATGCGCTCGGCGTGCAAAATCTCGCGCACTTTCACGAAGCATTCGTCGACGTCGTCGTTGATCACCACATAGTCGTATTCCGCCCAGTGGCTGATCTCGGCGCGGGCGCGGTCCATGCGGCGGTCGATCACGTCCTCGCTGTCCTGCGCGCGGGTTTCCAGCCGGTGGCGCAGCGCCTCCAGCGTCGGCGGCAGGATGAACACGGTGACGACGTCCTGCTCGTCTTTCTGCTTCAGCTGCTGGGTGCCCTGCCAGTCGATGTCGAACAGGAAGTCCTGCCCTTCCTTCAGCCCCTTGCGGATATAGCCCTTGGGGGTGCCGTATTTGTGCCCGAACACCTCCGCCCATTCGTAGAAATCGTCGCCTTCGACCATCGCGTCGAACTTGGCTTCGGTGACGAAATGGTAGTCGATCCCGTCGACCTCGCCCGGGCGCTTGGGGCGGGTGGTGGCGGAGACCGAGAGCTGGATTTCCTCGTCCGCGCCGAGCAGCATGTGCGAGATGGTGGTCTTCCCCGCGCCGCTGGGCGAGGAGAGGATGAACATGATCCCGCGTCGGGCCAGGTTGGGGGAGGGGAGGGCGTCGGCGGTGGTGTGGGTGTCGGCCATAGGCGCCTTTGCACCCAAGGGGCCTGCGGAATCAAGCCGCATCAGGCCGCTTGCGGAGGCAGGCGCGCTATTCCTTGGTCGCTTGATCGAGTAGCTTGGCGTCGCCCTCGCGCTTCGCCTTGCGGCGCTTCTGGCTGCGGTCGAACAGCAGCTTGGCGGCGAGCCCGGTGCCGACGAGCAGTGCGCCGGGGACCGAGCGGGTGGCGAAGCGGGAGACCACGGTGGTCGCCAGCGTACGTTTGAGGCTGCGGTTGCCGATGATGTCTTTTGCGGTGTCGCGCCCGTAGCGGCCCTTGAGCAGCCCACGCTCCAAAACGCGGCGCATCACGGTCGAACCGGCGCGCATGGCGATTTCCGCCAGCAGCAGGTTGGTTGCCGGGTTCTCGCTCAGGCCGGGGACGTCCTGCCCCTGATCGACCGTCTTCGTCCTGCGTCGCTTAGCCATATCTGCTTTCCCGGATGACGCCTGCCCTGCGGCGCGGCGTCACTTCTTGCGGCCGAAATCCACCGTCACGACGTTGCTGCCGTCCTCGCTGGAACCAACGGCCTTGGCGCCGCCCTGTTCCGCCACCCCGTCGTTCTCCGCATCGTCATGCGCTTCGGGGGCCATGTCGGCGACGCTGGCCTGGAACTGCAGCCCGAAATCGACCGCCGGGTCGACGAAGGCGGTGATCGCGGAGTAGGGCACGTCGAGCTTGGCCGGGATCTGGTTGAAACTGAGCCCGACCGAGAAGCCGTCCTCGCGCACGTTGAGCTCCCAGAACTTGTTCTGCAGCACGATCGTCATCTCGTCGGGGAAGCGTTCGCGCAGGGACTTGGGGATATCGACCCCGGGCGCGCCGGTCTTGAAGGTGATGTAGAAATGATGCGGCCCGGGCAGGGTGCCGCCGCCGCTCTGGATCTCGCCCAGCACCCGGCCGACCACCGCGCGCAGCGCTTCCTGCACGATCTCGTCGTAGGGGATCAGGCTGTCGGGCGCATCGTCGCTCATGTCGGCCTAGGTGGCGGCGCGGGGGCGCGGGGTCAAGCGGGAATACTTGCGCCTTCCACGCCCTTGCGTATAGCGCGGGACCATCATGCGAACGGCCAGCATCACCCGCAACACGGCGGAAACGAAGATCGCCATCGAGGTCAATCTCGACGGCAGCGGAACTTATGATATAGATACGCGTATTGGGTTTCTCGATCATATGGTCGAACAATTCGCCAGGCATTCGCTGATCGACGTGAAGATGAAGATCGATGGGGACCTTCATGTCGATCAGCACCACACCACCGAAGACAGCGCGCTCGCGCTCGGCCAGGCGCTCGCCGCCGCGCTGGGCGACAAGGGCGGCATAGGCCGCTACGGCACCGCCTACTCGCCGATGGACGAGACGCTGAGCCGGGTGTCGCTCGACATCTCGGGGCGGCCCTATCTGGTGTGGAAAGCGGGTTTCAGCCAGCCGCGGCTGGGCGAGTGGGACACCGAGCTGATCGAGCACTGGTTCCACTCGGTCGCGCAGACCTGCGGGCTGACGCTGCATGTCGAGCTGCTCTATGGTTCGAACAACCACCACATCTGCGAAAGCATCTACAAGGGCTTCGCCCGCGCTATGCGGCAGGCGGTGGAGCTGGACGCACGCAAGGGCGGGGCGATCCCGAGCACGAAGGGCACGCTCAGTGGGTGAATTCGGTGGCGTCTGTTCGCAACTGACTGCGTCAGTTGCTGCGCCCGGCACCGGCCCACACCCCCACCCGGCCACCCACGGCACTATACTGTTTGGGTGGCCGGGTGGGGGTGTGGGCCGGTGCCGAACCCGGGAGGCATCATAGATGCCATCCCACGAAATCGTCGCGCTGGTCGATTACGGCGCAGGCAATCTCCATTCTGTCGAGAACGCGCTGCGCCGGGTCGGGGCGTCGGTCACGGTTACCGCCGACCCTGACGTTATCCGCGCGGCGGACCGGATCGTGCTGCCCGGCGTCGGGTCTTTCCGGGCCTGCGCCGAGGGGCTGCACGCGGTTCCCGGCGCGATCGAGGCGATGCGCGAGCGGGTGTTCGTCGGCGGCGCGCCCTTCCTCGGCATCTGTGTCGGGATGCAATTGCTCGCGACCCACGGGTTCGAACATGGCGAGACGCGCGGGCTCGGCTGGGTCGAGGGCACGGTGCGGCTGATCGAACCGGCCGACCCGAGCGTGAAGGTGCCGCATATGGGCTGGAACGATGTCGCCGCGCTGCCACACGCGCGCGGGCACGCGGTGATCGAGGGCGGGGAGGCCTATTTCCTCCACTCGTTCCATTTCAAGGTGCGCCACCACGACAATGTGCTGGCGATGACCGACCACGGAGGCGGTCTTGTCGCCGCTGTGGGGCGCGACAATTTCATGGGGGTGCAGTTCCACCCGGAAAAGAGCCAGGCCTACGGGCTGGGGTTGCTGGAGAGGTTTTTGGAATGGAAGCCTTGAGCGGCCCCTCTCCAAGCTTCGCTAGCCGCTATCGTGGCAAGCTGCGCTATCCTCTCCCGCAAGGGGAGAAGAGTTGTGCTGTGCTCATCCTCTCCCCTAGCCGCAGTTGGAGAGGGAGCGTAGCGCCATGATCGTCTTCCCCGCGATCGATCTCAAACAGGGCCAGGTCGTACGCCTGGCCGAAGGCGATATGGCGCGTGCGACGGTCTATGGCGACGATCCGGCGGCGCAGGCGCTGCTGTTCGCCGAAGCCGGGGCGGGGCACCTCCATGTGGTCGACCTCGACGGCAGCTTCGCCGGTTCGGCGCAGAACCGCGAGGCGGTGGAAAGCATCGTCGCGGCGTTTCCGGGCCATGTCCAATTGGGCGGCGGGATCCGCAAGCGGGCGGATGTCGAAGGCTGGTTCGATGCCGGCGTGGCGCGGATCGTGATGGGCTCGGCGGCCTTGAAGGACCCCGAGTTCGTGAAAGACATGGCACGCGAATTTCCCGGCGGGATCGTGGTGGCGGTCGATGCAAGGGACGGCTTGGTCGCGACCGAGGGCTGGGCCGATGTGTCCGACGTGCCGGTGATCGACCTTGCGCGCAGGTTCGAGGATGCCGGCGTCGCCGCACTGCTGTTCACCGATATCGGGCGCGACGGGCTGCTCAAGGGCGTGAACATCGACGCGACGGTGGACCTCGCGCGCCGGGTCGATATCCCGGTGATCGCCAGCGGCGGGGTCAAGGGGCTGGACGATATCCATATGCTCTCGCTGCATGCGAAGGACGGGATCGAGGGGGTGATAACGGGCCGGGCGCTGTTCGAGGGCCGGCTCGATCTGGCGGCGGCGATTGCGGTGGCGAACAGATGATTGCTCTGCTTGGCCTGTTCTACGCCGTACTCGTTGGCGCCCTGCTCGTCGGTCAGTGGAAGGTGGTGAGCCGCGCAATCAGACAGCGTCAGGCAGGCTTGGGGCGATTTACCTATGCCCGGACAGAAGCACCTTTCGGCTTTTGGACGATGTTGATCCTCGAAACGGTCGGATTGCTCGCCGTAGCGCTTTATACTCTGGGCGCTTTGGAGTCGCTTGCGATTGCGGGGTGGGCGGGATGATTCTGTTCACGCGGAGACGCGGAGACGCGGAGGCTTTTGGCGCTCACAGAGGCACAGAGGCACAGAGGTTTTGGCCTCCTGCGGCGAAGCCGCGCCCGACCAGATACCTCGGTGTCACTCTTGTGAATGGCCTGCGGCGCAGCCAAGATACCTCTGTGCCTCTGTGCCTCTGTGAGCGCGAATCCTCTTTCCTCCGCGTCTCCGCGTCTCCGCGTGAATATCTTTCTTGGCCGACCATGCCCCTGCATCATCCTGCGGATGGTCCCCCTCCCCCGATGGGGGAGGAATTATGACCGTCCGTATCCGCGTCATCCCCTGTCTCGACGTCGCTGACGGGCGCGTGGTCAAGGGCGTGAACTTCGTCGACCTGATCGATGCGGGCGATCCGGTCGAGCAGGCGCAGGCCTATGACCGGGCGGGGGCGGACGAGCTGTGTTTTCTCGATATTTCCGCCAGCCACGAAGGGCGCGGCACACTGCTCGACATGGTCCGGCGCACGGCGGAGGTGTGTTTCATGCCGCTCACCGTCGGCGGCGGGGTGCGCAGCGTGGAGGATGCGCGCGCGCTGCTGCTGGCGGGCGCGGACAAGGTGGCGGTCAACAGCGCGGCAGTTTCGCGGCCCGAGCTGGTGAGCGAGATCGCGGAGAAGTTCGGCAGCCAGTGCGTGGTCGCCAGCGTCGATGCGCGCGCTGCACTGAGCGGCGAATTGCGCGGCTGGGAGGTGTTCACCCATGGCGGGCGCAAACCGACCGGGATCGACGCGGTGGAGCACGCGGCGCGCCTCGCCGAACTGGGCGCGGGGGAACTGCTGGTCACTTCGATGGATTCGGACGGGACCAAGGACGGCTACGACGTCGAGCTGACCCGAGCGATCGCGGATTCGGTTACCGTCCCCGTAATTGCCAGCGGCGGGGTGGGCACGCTCGAGCACATGGTCGAAGGGGTGCGGCGCGGCCACGCCAGCGCGGTGCTCGCGGCGTCGATCTTCCACTTCGGCACCTACACCATCGCGCAGGCACATGCCGCGCTGCGCGCCGCCGGGTTGCCCGCGCGCGGGGTTTGATCGTCTTCTTCGCATTGACGGCTGAGAATTAAGTAAAGTCGCCTCACCGGTTCCATTGCGGGACAGCACAATTCTTGCGCTTGTGCGAAACGTCGCTTGGACCATGGCGGGGGCATGAGGACTTTCATCTGCATCGCATTCGCTGCGCTCGCCGCCGACCCTGCGTTTGCCCAGGATCCCGCTGCCGTTCCCGAACCGAGCAACATCGCAATCTTCGGCCTCGGCCTGCTGGGCCTCATCGTCGGACGGCACTTCGCCAAGAACCGCAAGAACCACGACGACTGATCTTCCCCGCTCGCTGCGCTTGGGATTGACCCTCTCCGCCGCGCCCGCCATGTCGGCGGCATGGATACGCTGACCCGCCTCGAACAGACCATCGCCGCGCGCAAGGGCACCGATCCCGCCGCGTCCTATGTCGCGCAGCTGCACCATCGCGGCGTGCCGGTCATGGCGCGCAAGCTGGGCGAGGAAGCGGTCGAGGCCGCCGTTGCCGCGCTGTCGGGCAGCCGCGAGGAACTGGTCGGCGAGGCCGCCGATGTGTTGTTCCACCTGATGGTGCTGCTGTCGGGCAAGGACATCGGGCTGGCCGAAGTGCTGGCCGAACTCGACCGGCGCGAAGGAATGTCGGGCCTCGACGAAAAAGCCGCGAGAGGAGCCGACTGATGCCGATCGACGCCACACAGCCCTATGACGACAACAACATCTTCGCGAAAATCCTGCGCCGGGAAATCCCCTCGAACCCGGTCTACGAAGACGAGTGGGCCTATGCCTTCGAGGATATCAACCCGCAGGCGGCGATCCACACGCTGGTGATCCCCAAGGGGCGCTACGTCAGCTGGGACGATTTCTCCGCCACGGCATCGGCCGAGGAGATCGCGGGCTTCATCCGCGCGGTCGGCCATGTCGCGCGCGAGAAAGGCCTTGTCGAGCCGGGCTACCGCCTGCTTGCGAATATCGGCGCGCACGGGCATCAGGAAGTGCCGCACCTCCACGTCCACCTGTTCGGCGGGCATCCGCTAGGGCCGATGCTGGCGCGGCGGTAGGCAGTTCAGAATCCCCCTCCCTTGATCCCCGCCTGCGCGTGGACGGGTATCGGGGCTAGGGGTGGGTGTACGACGGTAATTGCGAGCGCCGACCCCCCACCCCCGACCCCTCCCCATGGGGAGGGGGGTGGTGGATGCCGAATGGGAAGCGCTCACCTCCCCATTTTCGTCGCCCCGGACGTGATCCGGGGTCCCGCTCACTTGCGGCCTTGGACCAACCCACGAAAGAAGCGGGACCCCGGCTCGGGGGCCGGGGTGACGAGGGATCGGGCTGAAGAAAGCACCTCCACCTGTTCGGCGGCCACCCGCTGTGGCCGATGCTTGCGCGGCGGTAGGCGTTGCCGATTTAGGACTGCTCGGTGCAGGGATTTTACCAACGGCGGCTTTCGGAGCCGCTCTTGAATAAGTCGAATGTCCGAGATTGGGGTGGAAAGCGGACACTATTGCCAAGGGCAGCCGCCATAACCATCAAAGCAGTAAGCGAGCCCAAACAATGCATTCCAGAGCGGAGGCCAACCGAGCATTGCCGCAAATATCAGCATGATGAGAATGCCAAGGCACCCCATGCTCATGTTCCGGACTTTCCGCTTCATTGCGAGAGTCTAGTCTCCGCCATTTATGCCTGCAATGGGGTCTTCAGCCGAACGTCCGCTTTCGTCGCCCCGGACTTGATCCGGGGTCCCGCAATCTTGCGGCAATGCGCATACCCTCGAAAGGAAGCGGGACCCCGGCTCGGGGGCCGGGGTGACGGGGGAGGGGGCTGAAGAATGCGCCCCCCGTCCCCCAAAATCACCCGCTCGTCGGTTTCGTTTGCCCCGCGAGTCCGCGCTGGGCTAAGGGCGCGCCAGCAATGACGGTATCTCCCACCCCTCCCGGCGGCATCATCGATGGCAAGCGGCACCTCTATGCGGTGCGCGCCTATTACGAGGACACCGATCTTTCGGGGATCGTCTATCACGCCAACTACCTGCGCTGGTTCGAACGCGCGCGGTCCGACCTGCTCCGGGTGCTCGGGATCGACCAGCGCGCGGCGATCGAGGCGGGACACGGCGCCTACGCCGTCGCCGACCTCCAGATCCGCTATCTCCGCCCGGCGAAGCTCGACGACGATATCGTCATCGTCACCACCTGCACCGAGATGCGCGCCGCCAGCCTGCGGATGCATCAGCGCGCATTCAGGAACTTCGGCGCAGGCGATGAACCGATCACCGAAGCGAGCTTGCGCGTCGGCTTCCTTTCGCCCGACGGCCGCCCGTGCCGCCAGCCGGAGGAATGGCGCGCCGCCTACCGCACAGTCTTGACAGAAGAAGGCCACGAATGACCGTCCTCGATTTTCTTAGCGCCGCAGCCGCCGATGCCCCGACCCGGCTCGATCCGGTCAGGCTGTTCCTCGATGCCGATATCGTGGTGCAGGCGGTGATGGTCGGACTGATCCTCGCCAGCATCTGGAGCTGGATGATCATGATCGGCTTCATGCTGCGGATGAAGAACGTGCGCCAGCGCGGCGACCAGTTCGAAACCGAATTCTGGCAGGCGGACCAGTTCGACGAGATGATGAAGCGCCAGTCGAAGCGCGATGTGCCGCTCGCCCGGGTGGCGGGGGCGGGAATGGCCGAATGGCGCCGCTCGACCAAGGGCGCGGTGGCCGACCGCGACGGGGTCCGCCAGCGGCTCGCCGGGGCGATGGAAAGCCAGGTGGCGGAGGAAACCGACAGCCTGGCCTCGCGGCTGACCTTCCTGGCCACCGTGGGTTCGGTTGCGCCCTTCGTCGGCCTGTTCGGTACCGTGTGGGGGATCATGAACAGCTTCTTCCAGATCGGCGCGCAGCAGAATTCCTCGCTCGCGGTGGTCGCGCCGGGGATTTCCGAGGCGCTGTTTGCCACCGCGATCGGGCTGTTCGCGGCGATCCCGGCGGTGATCGGCTACAACCGCTTCAGCCAGGCGCTGAACAGCTACGAAGCGAAGATGCAGCGGTTTGCGGACAAGTTCCATGCGAGCCTCAGCCGCCAGCTGGAGAAGCTCTAGTGTTCTTGGTGTCCTTGGTGTCCTTCGAGACGCCTCAGACTGCGTCTTCGGCTCCTCAGGATGAGCGGGTTTTGGCATTGCCCGCCCATCCTCTCCGGATCCCCGCCCCTCCTTCCGCTCATCCTGAGGAGCGAGGACGAATGTCCGAGCGTCTCGAAGGACGGGAGCCGAACTGATGGCCATGGGTCTCGTCCGCCCCGGCAAGCGCCAGCGCGGTTCGCGCCGCGCGCCGATGGCGGAGATCAACGTCACGCCGTTCGTCGACGTAATGCTGGTGCTGCTGATCATCTTCATGGTCACCGCGCCGCTGCTCAACACCGGGGTGCCGGTCGACCTGCCCGACAGCCGTGCCAATGCGCTGCCCGAGGAGGCGGAGCCGGTCGAACTGACGATCGACGGCGCGGGCACGATCTATCTCGGCGAGGATGCGCTCGCGCCGGGCGAGCTGCCCGAGCGGCTGGCGGATATTCGCACCGGGGTCGAGGGCGAGCTGCCGCAGGTCACGCTGCGCGCGTCGCGCAGCATCGACTATGGCCGGGTGATGGCGGTGATGGGCGAGCTCAACCGCGCCGGGTTCAACCAGATCGCGATGGTCACCAATTCCACCTCCGCGCCCCCGGCATCAATCGCCGGTTCAGACGAGGGGCAATAGCCGGAAAACCGATGCCAGCAGTCAATCTGAGAGCGGAAGAGAAGACCGGCCTGATGCTGGCGCTGTTCCTGCATCTCGCGCTGCTCGCCGCGCTGGTGCTGCAACTGCTGTTCAAATTGCCGCCGCCAGCGCCGCCGATCGAGCGGGTGACGGTTAGCCTCGCCGAAGAGGTCGGGCTGGAGGCGCAGGCGCCCGAGCCAGTGCCGGAGAGCCGCGCCGCGATCGCCCCCACGCTGAGCGAGACGCCGGTCCTCATGCCGCCGCCGCCGATGCCCGATACACGGCCCGCGCCCCAGCCGCGGCCGAGCGCAAAGCCGAGCCCCCGGCCGACGGCCAAGCCGACCGCGAGACCCACTGCCAAGCCCAGCCCGCGCAACACCCGCGCCCCGGCCAACCAGGACACCCGCCGCCGCCCCGACCGCCCGGACTCGCGCCCGACGACCCGCGCGACCCAGAAGCCCGGCGGCAGCCGGATCGGCAACGACTTCCTCCCCGGCGCGGGCAGCAGCACGACCACGCAGGAGAGCCGCCCGCCGGCCAGCGCGATCGGCGCGAGCGCCAAGGCTTCGTTGCTCCAGTCGGTCTTGCGGCAGATCAAGCCACACTGGAGCGCGCCCGACGGGGCCGATGCCGACAAGCTCTACACGCTGGTGTCGTTCCAGCTCAACGAGGACGGCAGCCTCAAGGGTTCGCCGACCTGCAAGCCCACGCAGGGCGTGACCGACAGCAACCGCCCGCAGGCCGAACGGCATTGCGACTATGCCATCCGGGCGGTACGCCGCGCTGCGCCCTTCAAACTTCCCGACGAGTATTACAACGCATGGAAAACCGTGCGCGACGTCAAATTCAGCGGAACCCTGTGATGAAACATCTCCTCGCCTTCACTGCCCTTTTTGCACTTGCCCCGCCTGCCGCAGCGCAGGATCTGGGCGAACGCGTCCCCGAAGGCGCAGCGGTCGAATCTATCTTGTCCGACGATGACGGCGAGGAAGGGCTGAGCGGCGGCGAGGTGATCGACGAACTCGCTTTGCAAAACCTCGACATCGTGATCGCCGGTTTCGCCGCCGACCGCGATGTGCCGACCGCCGCCAACGCCAACGGCACCGCCGCGCTGGGCAAGGAAATCGGCCGGGTGGTGTTCGGCAATCTCAAGAATAACGGCTTGTTCAAGCCCACCGGCCCCGACAGCGTGCCGCAGCCGAGCTTCGCCCAGATCACCGCGCCCAGCTGGGGCACCTGGACCAGCCGCAGCACCGAGATGCTGGTTCACGGCTATGTCCAGGCGCGGCCCGACGGGCGGCTGACGGTCGGGTGCTATCTCTACGACGTGACCCTGCAGGACGAGCTGGTGCGCGGCGGCTGGGTGGTCCAGCCACGCGACTGGCGGCGCGCGGCGCACAAATGCGCCGATCTGGTCTATTCGCGGCTGACCGGCGAAAGCCCGTTCTTCGACAGCCGCATCGCCTATATCGCGGAGACCGGGCCGAAGGACAACCGGACCAAGCGCCTCGCGATCATGGACAGCGACGGGGCCAACCACCGCTTCATCACCACCGGCCGCTCCACCGCGCTGACCCCGCGCTATTCGCCCGACTATTCGAAACTGCTCTATCTCAGCTACGTCGACGGCAATCCGCGGATCTATGTCTATGACATCGGGACCGGGCGGCAGACGCTGATCACCGAGAACCGCAATCCGACCTTCGCCCCGCGCTGGAGCCCGGACGGCAAGTGGATCCTCTATTCGATGGCGGTCGCGGGCGACACCGACATCTATCGCGTGTCCTCGCAAGGCGGGCCGAGCGTGCGGCTGACCAACACGCCGGGGATCGACATCGGCGGGTCCTATTCGCCCGACGGCAGCAAGATCGTGTTCGAAAGCGACCGTTCGGGCGTGCAGCAGTGTTATGTGATGGACGCCGACGGGTCGAACCAGAAGCGCATCAGCTTCGGCGGATCGCGCTGCGCGACCCCCGAATGGAGCCCGCGCGGCGACCAGATCGCCTTTACCAACGCGAGCAATTTCCACATCTCGGTGATGTCCCCCAGCGGCGGCAATGTCCGCACGCTGACCGACGGGTGGCAGGACGAGGCCCCGACCTGGGCCCCCAACGGCCGCATCATCCAGTTCTTCCGCACCGAACGCGGCAGCGGCAAAACCGGGCTGTGGCAGGTCGATCTCACCGGGCGCAACGAACGCCGCCTACCGACCCCGGTCGACGCCTCCGACCCCGCCTGGGGACCCATTCTGCCCTAGATCGTTTGACCATACAGGGGAGCAGGGTCGCCGCTGTTCCAACCATCCCATGAGGAGAGGACCATGAAGAACCGTCTTATCATCGCCGCCCTGCTGACCGGCACGGTCGCGCTTGGCGCGTGCAAGCCCAAGGCACCCGACCAGCTGCCGCCCGACCCGGTCGAAACGACCGCGCCCGATATCGATGATGGCAACTTTGGCCAGCAGCAGGGCGCGCAGCTCGGCTCGCAGCAGCATTTCGTCGATGCGGTGAACGGGCAGAACGTGATTTTCTTCGACACCGACCGCTACAATATCGACAGCGCCGATGCCGCCGCTTTGCAGACGCAGGCGATGTATCTCCAGCGCTATCCGCAGCTCAACATCACGGTTGAAGGGCATTGCGACGAACGCGGGACGCGCGAATACAACCTCGCGCTGGGCGAACGGCGCGCCAATGCGGCGAAGAACTACCTCGTCAGCCTCGGCGTCTCGCCCGACCGCATCCGCACGGTGAGCCAGGGCAAGGAACGCCCGGTCGATACCGCCTCGAACGAAAGCGCCTGGGCCCGCAACCGCCGCGCGGTGAGCATCGTTATCAGCTAAGCTGGAGTTGATGGCCTGAGCAAAGGGGCCTCCGCCTTGTGCGGGGGCCTTTTTGTTTGGCGATTATATACCTTGCAAACACGGTAGCGATATGGCATAGGATTCCTACAAGGAGTTCAATGCAATGTCTGCCCTTTCCCGCCCCGAGTTCCATGGTGAAGAAGCTGCCTTCGCGCACTTGGAGAAGCTGATCTGGAACGGCGCGCCGCTTTGCCCGCATTGCGGCGGCATGGACCGTATCACTAAGGTGAAGGCCAATCCTGCCAAGCGCATTCGGGTTGGCTTGTGGCGCTGTGGCGACTGCAAGCGCCAGTTCACGATCAAGGTCGGCACGGTGTTTGAGCATATGCGCTTGCCGCTCCACAAGGCGCTACAGGCTGTCTATCTCGTGACCAGCAGCAAAAAGGGTATCAGCGCCCATCAACTGCACCGGACGCTGGAAATCACCTACAAGAGCGCGTGGTTTTTGCTGCACCGCATTCGCGAAGCTATGCGCGATGATAGCGACATTGCGCCGATGGGCGGCAACGGCGGGGTGGTCGAAGTAGACGAGACTTTCATCGGTCGGTTGAAGGGTGTCGAAAAGAAGCGCGCCTTCCACCACAAGATGAAAGTGCTCGCTTTGGTTGACCGCGACAGTGGCAAGGCTCGCACGATGGTTGTCGATAATGTGAAGGCCGAAACCCTTATGCCGCTCGTGCTGGCGAACGTCGCTCGCGAGGCTCGTGTCATGACGGATGAACACAGCGGCTATCGCGATGCTGGCAAGTTCTTCGCCGCCCATGGCACCACTAGCCACGGCAAGGGAGAGTATGTGAACCTTCAGGATCGCAGCATCCACAGCAACACGGTCGAAGGCTATTTCAGCATCTTCAAGCGCGGCATGAAGGGCGTCTACCAGCATTGCGGTGAAGAGCATCTGCACCGCTATCTGGCGGAGTTCGAATTCCGCTACAACAATCGTGCCGCGCTCGGCTGCAATGACAGTGATCGCTCTGAAGCGGCGCTCAAGGGCATCACTGGCAAGCGGCTAACCTACCAATGGGCTTAGTTCGACGGGGCGCTAAACGCACTTGACTTTTCGGATATAAAGACTCATTTATATGGCAATCCGGTTCGACCGGAGGCACAAGCCAGAATGCTTGGACGGCCCCTGTTTCAGGGGCCGTTTAGCTTTTTCAGGGGAGGTCTCCACACCCTGCCATAACGGTCAGGGTTGCCATCCTTGTCTCGGTAGAATTTGTAATCCTCTAAGATCGGCGCGATGTTGCGAGCGAACGCCGTAAGATCACTCGTGTCCTTCATGTATACAGCGCGGCAATGAGCGAACGATGGCCGCGCCATAAGGTCCGCAAATTGCAAGCCGGGATACCCCTTCGACTTGCTTTCGATATTGATCTCGCGCGAGCTGAGCACGCTCTGAATCTTGTCCGCTGAAATATGCTCGGTGCCATTGTCATAGACGTCACGGTATCGCTCAGCGATAGCTTGGTCCGTGCCAGGATTTTGAGCTTCGACGATCACATCGCCAATCCCGCGATGCCGAAGGAAGTAGAAATAGCGCTCCAGTGAGTTTTGGATCAGCGTTTCATATACGTCCAGTTTCGCCTTGGGGTGATGGTAGTAATAAGCGACTTTATCGAGCGAGACAGTGATAACTGTGTAAGCCGCTCGCGTCATCATATCGAGGCAACCACGATCCCAAGCATCGCGCTTGGTTTGATCGTGCAGCACTGAAAAAGGCCCTTGCTTGGGAGGCTTCACCATTTTCCGCCGATGCAGTACGAGATTTTCGTCGCCGAAATGCCGACCGACTAGCTTGCGAAACCCCGGCTCGAACGTTGAAAACAGATAATCGCGCTCAAATATCACGCCGGTGATGCTGGCAAAGCGATTTTGTGGTAGGTTGGTCGTGCTGTTCGATACGTCCCCGGTATCGTCGATAAACATACTGAATTGAGGTTTCCGCATGGGAAAGATCACAACGAAATCGGACGCGAAGAGTCAATCCGAAGAGTTCAAGAAACTCGCCCGCGAACTCGAATGCGACGAGGACGAGGCCCGCTGGGATGAGCGGCTAAAGAAGGTGGCAAAACCGCACGACAAACGTGAGTCGTCCTAGTCCTCTCCCTGATTTAACTGCTTTAAGGCGTTGTTTATGAAGTTGCGAGCCTTGCGCTTCGCCTCATCGACGTGTCCCGACGACAGGAGTGGAATGACTCTGTCAAAATACTCTATCTGAATCTCCAAAATTGCCTCGTAGCGACCCTTGGTGAAATTAATTGTGGACACTCCGAATTGCCTTTTGGCCGTCAACATTGCTGCCTCGCATTCATAATAGGCGGCTCGCAACTGCTCAGTCCTCCTTCGGACTAACGCCACTTGAGCCGCGTGGCGCGCGCTCTTGAGTGTCCAGAGTGCCCTCCCTTCTTCGTCTAGCTCGGGGGGTGGTGCTGATATGGTAGATGCGTTGAGCGTATCAGGAACATGCACCTCGACAGGGCGTGCCCATGCCCAAAGCCACAATCCAGTCATTAGAGCGAAGATGATGATACCAGAATAGATTAGGGAATTGGCATCCATCACCAACCCGGAGGCTGTCAGCATGACACCAACACCGAGTGAACCAAGAAAACCGAGAAAGCGCCGCATGCCCCCTTCATATCAGCGGCGTCCGTGTTTGCAAAAGATACAATCGCCTTTTGTTTGTCACGCAGAGACGCGGAGGGCGCGGAGGAGATGTCAGCCAAGCGGCGAAGCCGCTCGCCAATCTTCAACCAATTCCAGGGACTGGCGGTCGTTCGGATACTGCCGCTGCGCGGCGGAGAAAGCTCCCTGCGCCTCTGTGAGCGTAAGAAAACTCCGCGCTCTCCGCGTCTCCGCGTGAAAACCCTATTGGAGCACAGGACAAAGGCGCGCGTACCAGCCGAGGGCTCGTCCGGCCTCACTAGACGAATGAGGTCCCCGCCTTCGCGGGGACTCGCCGCTTACTCGCTGAGCGCGGCGGAATAGACCGCCGGGGTAGCAAGCTCGGCCTCGAAACCGGCGGCATCCTTCATCCCGCCGAGCCCCATGGTCAGCGCGAAGAGCGCCATGGTGAAGGCCGAAACGGCGGCGGAGAAGCGGAGCTGCGGGCTCATTGGGGAACTGCCTTCGAAGGTTGCGGGTTGGGCCGGTAACACCCAGATATGAACGATCTGTTGCAGCGCAACATTTCACATCGCAACTTTGTTCCCATCCTTTCCAATTTTCTCAATCACCCCTAGACGGACAGCCATGAACTCCGGTCGAACGACATTCCCCCGCACCCCGGCGAGCCACCGATGGTAGGCGCGCGGCGGACCAATGACTGGGGTTTTCCCCGCTGGCGCGGCTATGGTTCCTCGCGCGAGGCGACCACGGTGCGCATCTGCGACCGCCACGGCTGCGAAGAGAAGGGCGATTGCCCCGCGCCCAAAGCCCCGCACAGCAAGGAGCGATGGTATTTCTGCCAGCGCCACGCGGCGGAATACAATTCGAAGTGGGACTATTTCGAAGGGCTCGACAAGGCCGAACGCGCAGCCCGCGCCAAGACCGAGCAGACCGAGAACGCGGGCTACGCCGAAGCGCAGCACTATGGCTGGGCGACCAGCGGCGACGGATCGCGCTCAGCCGACGAAATGCGCGCGCTCGAGGTGCTGGGGCTGGAAGGCGACGCCGACTCCGCCGCGATCAAGAAGGCGTGGCGCGAAAAGGCCAAACTGGTCCACCCCGATGTAAAACCCGGCGACAAGGACGCCGCAGCGGAATTCCAGAAGCTGCAACTGGCCTACGAAGTGCTGAAAGCGGCGGAAGAGCGGCGGGAGTGGCGAGGGTAGGCGCCGCCCCGGTTGTCGCCATTCAGCTGCACGACTAAGCACTAAAAATGCCAAAGGTTCTTTCGCCACTTCTGCTTGCCGCAATCGAGCGATACTCGGCAGCGCGCGAAGCAAGGACCGATCTTGCGAAGCCGATTGTCGATTTCATTGCAGCGACGGGGGATCAAAGTCCGGCATCCATTGCTGATGCAGATGGAGCGATTGCCTCGGCCGCGAGGCTGTGGAGCTGGTCTCGAAAGCTAAGCTGGTTTGAGCGCAACGTCTTTGGCAAAAGGGCCGATCGGGATCTGCTAGACGAGGTGCCCGGGCTGGCGTATCTCTTTCTGTTCCACAAAAACGGATTCCTGCGGCAGGCTGCCCTCGAGAGAATATCAGGACCCATCTCCAATGCCTTCTTGGTCGCCGCCTTGGCGTGGCGCAGGAACGATTGGGTTGATCAGGTGCGGGCTAGTGCCAAAGCCTGTATGGATCGGTGCCTGCCGTCCACTAGCCCCGACGTGCTAGCCGAGTTTTTTCTTGAGACGGCAGGGCCTAGGTCAACTTGGCGGCGTTGGTCAGACGCTCAGCGACAGTCAATGGATGCGCTCCTTGCTCGCCCAGAGGTGGCTGCAGAGATCGTGGCTCAGCTGCTCATGCAACGAGACGGCCCCCTACCTTCTTGGCTGCGATATCTACTTCGGTACGAATGGATCGACCCCTACCTCAAAATCCTCGCATCGGAGGCGAAAATTCCGGGGGTACGTGCCGTCGCTTTACAAGCCCTCGCATATGGCTTTGCTCGCTCAACCGACGGGTCAAGGCAGCGTTTCTGGATCGATAAGCCGATGGGAATCATCGGTTGGCGACCACATGTCCAGCAGCGGGCTCTGACTATCCATTCTGATCGCTCCGAAGCCATTCGCAGCGGCCTTCAGGATTGCTCAACTGCTGTGCGCAAGGTGGCGCTTGAAGCAATAATGGACCGTGCTTCGGACGATACGGAGCTCGTCGCTCTGGCAGAGCCATTCTTGAATGATCGATCCGCCTGCATTCGTTCAAAAGCCGCATTTATTGTTGAACGGGTAAAGTAAGCAAACTGAACCAACTGTTCGAATTCCATCCCGAAATTGGACGTATCGCATCATACTGTACAAAATTGACGGTCGTGTTCCTGCTCAATTATCATTCCACCATGGCACATCAGTCCATGGCCGCATATCCAGCTCGTGTGTCCACGCGCTGCGGGGTTGATGGGCGAGGTGCCAGTAGGTGTCCGCGACCGCTGCCGGATCAAGCAACCCGTCTTGGCCCTTGTGCGCCTTGAAGGCGTCGAACTTCTCGCCCAGCATCTTGCCCAGCGTGTCGGGCGCATCGACCGGGCCGTCGATGACGACATGCGCGACGTGCACGCCTTGCGGGGCGAATTCGGCGTTGAGGGTCTGGCACAGCATCCGCCGTCCTCCCATCGCCGCGGCGTGGCTGTGCTGGCCGGCATTGCCGCGCACCGCGGCGGTGGCGCTGGTGACGATGAGCGTACCTTGGCCCCTCTCGGCCATGCGCGGCATCAGCGCGCGGGCGAGGCGGAAGGGGGCGTAGGTCGCCAGCCGCCAGCCGAGCTCGAACATCCGGTCGGTGGTGTCGGCCAGTGAGCGGTTGCCGATCTGCGCGCCCAGATTGAACAGCGCGACCTCGACCGGCCCGATGCTGCGCTCGACATCCTCGACCAGCTCCTCGATCGTGTCGGGCAGCGAGGCATCTAGCAGCCGCCCGCTCGCCTCGCCTCCGGCATCGGAAATGGCATCGACCAGCCGCTGCAAGCCCTCCTCGTCCGAGCGGCGCGCGAGCACCGCGTGGTATCCGCCCGCCGCGAAACGCTGCGCGGCGTGGCCGCCGATCCCCGCGCCGGCGCCGATCACGAGGAACACGGGTTTGCTGGTCGCCATGTTCATTCTCCGTAGTGAATTTGCACTTTACCGGCCGCTTCGGCGGCGAGCTTGCGCGCGGTGTCGGTATCGTCCGCCGTCGCCAGCGCCACCCCCATGCGGCGATACGGACGGGTGACCGGCTTGGCGAAGATGCGGATCTCGCTCCCGTTCGCCATCGCTTCGGCAAGGCCGGAGTAGCCGACGGTGTCGCTCGCCCGGTCGGCGAGGATCACCGCGCTCGCCGCCGGGCGGGCGCGCAGTTCGGGCGGGATCGGCAGCCCCAGGATCGCGCGCGCGTGGAGGTCGAACTCGCTGAGGTTCTGGCTCACCAGCGTGACCATGCCGGTGTCGTGCGGGCGGGGGCTGAGCTCGGAGAAGATCACTTCCTCGGTGTTGTTTTCTCCTTTGGCAACGAAGAACTCGACCCCGAACAGCCCGTAGCCGCCCAGATCGTCGACCACCTTGCGGGCCATGTCCTGCGCTGCAGCGATCGCGGCGGCGGACATCGGGGTCGGTTGCCAGCTTTCCTGGTAATCGCCGCGTTCCTGCCGGTGGCCGATCGGCGGGCAGAAGGTCACGCCGCCTCTATGTCGTACGGTCAGCAAGGTGATCTCGTAGTCGAAATCGACGAACTGCTCGACGATCACCCGCCTGCGGTCGCCGCGCATGTTGTCGACCGCGTAGGTCCACGCCGCCTCCAGCTCGCCCGCCTCGCGCACCGTGCTCTGGCCCTTGCCGCTCGACGACATCACCGGCTTGATCACGCAGGGCAGGCCGGTGTGCTCCGCGCCCGCCAGCACCTCCGCGAGGCTTTCCGCATAGCGATAGCGCGAGGTGTTGAGCCCCAGTTCGAGCGCGGCGACATCGCGGATCGCGTCGCGGTTCATGGTCATCTGCGTTGCGCGGGCAGAGGGGACGACGGTGAAGCCCTCGGCTTCGACTTCGGCCAGCACCTCGGTGCGGATTGCCTCGACCTCGGGCACGATATAGTCGGGGCAGTGCTTGTGGATCACTGCGCGCAGCGCCTCGCCGTCGAGCATGGAGAAGACCTCTGCCGCGTCCGCCAGCTGCATCGCGGGGGCCTGCGCATAGCTGTCGCAGGCGATCACATAGGCCCCCAGCCGCTTGGCCGAGATGACGAATTCGCGGCCCAGCTCGCCCGATCCGAGGAGGAGGATTTTCGCGGTATGGGCCATGCGTTTGCGTCCTATAGGCGGCGCAGCACCGCCTCGGCCATGCGTTGCCCGAGCTGCGGCCCCTGCGCGGGGTAGAGGAAGGGCTCTATCATCTCCGCCTCCATCACCGCCAGTGCCCCGTCGTGCCGGATCATGTCGATCCGGGCGTAGAGCGGCGCCTCGCCGGGGATCGCGCGGACCACGGCTGCGGCAGCGGCGACTTCGCTCGGCAGCGGGTCGACCGCTTGCTCGCGCCCGCCATAGATCGACTGGATGCGGTAATCGCCCGGCGCGGCGGTCTTGCGGATCGCGTGGCCGAAGTGCCCGTCGATAAAGACGAAGCTGGTCTCGCCCTCCGCGACGATTGCGGGGAGGAACGGCTGGACCATGGCGCGGTGGCCGTAGCGCCAATCGGCGGGCGGGGCGGTGCCGCGGGTGACCATCAGCTGCCCCTCCGCGCCTGCGCCTACGCGGCGTTTGATGACGAGCTGCGTACAGCCGAAATGGTCGAAGGCGGCGGCAATGTCCGCGCCGGTCGGGTCGTCGGGCCACAGCGTCGGGATGGTCTGCGCGCCGGCCGCCGCCAGTTCGCGCAGGTAGGCCTTGTCGATATTCCACCGCACCAGTTCGGCGGGGTTGCACACCTGCACCCCGCGCGCCGCCAGCGCCTCCATCTTCGCGAGAAACGAAGCCTCGTGGTCGTGATAGTCCCACACCGTGCCGAGCAATACGAGAGGATAGGCGGCAAGCGTTTCGAGCGGGGCGTGCCAGTCGATCTCGACCAGTTCGAGCCCCGCCGGGCCGAAGCCTGCCCGCAGTGCCGCAACCTGCTCGTCATGCTCGAATGCATCAGCCCGGCGAACCGGCGACCCGGGCAGTGTGCCGGGGCAGGCGAGGAAGCCGATCTTCGTCACGCTCCGTCACCCCGGCCCCCGAGCCGGGGTCCCGCTTGCTTATGAAGCGAAGCGCCAGGCCGCCAAATAGCGGGACCCCGGATCAAGTCCGGGGCGACGAGGGAGTTGACGTATCCGCCAAGCCCTACCCGCCATTCCCGCTCATCCTGAGGAAGGCCCGAAGCCGCAGGCAGAGGGGCTGTCTCGAAGGACCCTTCGAGACGCTCGGACATGCGTCCTCGCTCCTCAGGATGCGCGGCGCTGCTCACACAGCGTCGAGCGCCTGTGCGAAGTCGGCGATCAGGTCGTCCGGGTCCTCGATGCCGATGCTGATGCGCACCAAATTGGGCGTTATGCCCAGCTGCGCCTTGCGCTCGTCCGGCACCGAGAGATGCGTCATAGCCGCCGGGCAGCTGGCCAGCGTTTCGGTCCCGCCGAGGCTGACCGCCAGCTTGGCGATCTTGAGATTATCGAGGAAGCGGAACGCCGCGTCCTCGCCGCCCTTCACGAACAGCGAGAAGGTGCTGCCCGCACCGCTGCAATGCCGGTCGAAAATGTCTTGCTGGCGCGGATCGGTGATGAAGCCGAGATAGCCGATCCCTTCGACCTTGGGGTGATCGCGCAGGAAGGCGCAGACCTTCTCCGCGTTCTTCCCTGCGCGCTCCATCCGCAGCTCGACCGTCTCGAGGCTGCGCATCAGCATCCACGCGGTGTTGGGGTCGGTAATCCCGCCCATCGTGTTGCGCAGCGCGCGCACCGGGTCCATCCAGCGCTTGGCCCCCGCAATGCTGCCCGCGACCAGATCCGAGTGGCCGCCGACATACTTCGTTAGCGAATAGACTACGATGTCCGCGCCCTGGTCCAGCGGGCGCGCCCACAGCGGGCCGAGGAAGGTGTTGTCGATCGCGATCGGGGTGACCTCCGCGTCGAGGATCGCATCGCGCGAGGCCTTGACCGCCTCGACATCGACCAGCGCGTTGGTCGGGTTGGCGGGGCTTTCGAGATAGACCATCGCCACCTTGCCGCCCTGACGTGCGGCCTTCTCCTTCGCGGCGGCAAGCACCGCGTCGATCTCCGCGCGCGTCGCGCCGGCGGCGAAGTCGAGATAGGTCACGCCGTATTTGCTCAGCACCTTGGCGATGAAGCCTTCGGTCGCGGCATAGAGCGGGCCGGAATGGACGATCACGTCGCCCTGGTTGCAATAGGCGAGCAGCATCACGGTGATCGCGGTCATGCCGCTGGAGAAGCTGAGCGCGTCCTCCGCCCCGTCCCAGATCGACAGGCGATCTTCGAGGATTTCCTGGTTCGGCCCGTTGAAGCGCGAATAGACCAGCCCCTCTGCGCCGCCCGGGCGCTTTCCGGTGATGCCTTCGAAATGGCGCTTGCCTGCAGCCGAATTCTCGAACGCGAAGGTGCTGGTGAGGAAGATCGGGGCCTTGAGCGAACCTTCGGACAGCACCGGGTCGTAGCCATGGCCCATCATCAGCGTGCTGGGCTTCAGTTCGCGGCCGTTAATGGTTTTGGCTTCGGGCTTGGGGTTGCGGCGGGGGGTCAGGGTGGTGACTGCGTCGGTTGCGTCCGTCATGCGGGCGGCCTTCCATATTGCACGCTCCCAGGAAGGCAGGAGCTGGCAAGACCGCCGGTGGCACCCGTTGCTAACCTCCGCAGCAACGCTTCTCCACCCGGGGCCGGATGATGGAGCGCCAGATACCGCTGCGAGGCGAGCGCCGCAACCGGTTGCAGCTCAAATTATCCCACCACACTCGCCACGGCCCACACCAGCCCGACGATCAGGAAAATCCCCACGATATCGAGCAAGAACCCGGCGCGCACCATGCTGCCGATGCGGATGCGGCCGGTCGACCAGGCGATGGCGTTGGGGCCGGTTCCGGCAGGCAGCATGAAGCCCCAGCTGGCGGCGAGCGCGGCGGGCATGGCGAGCAGCACCGGGTCGACCCCCAGTGCCACCACCAGGCTCGCGACCACCGGGATGATCCCGCTCGCGGTCGCGACATTGCTGGCGAATTCGGTGATCAGCACCACCATCGCGGTTACGGCCAGCGCGACCACGATCAGCGGGAAGGCCTCGAGCGGCAGCAGCGCCTGCCCGAGCCATTGGGCAAGGCCCGAGGCCTGCATCCCCGCAGCGAGCGCCAGCCCGCCGCCGAACATCATGATCACGCCCCACGGCGCGCGGTCGGCCTCCTGCCACTTGAGCAGCGGGCGGCCGGTGCCGTCGGGTAGCAGGAACAGCGCGAGACTGGCGAGGATGGCGATGGTTCCGTCTTCCCAGCTCCGTTCGGGCAGCAGCGGAGCGACCCACAGCTGGGTGGTCCAGAGAAGGAAGGTGATCGCGATCACCGGCAGCAGACGCTTTTCGGGCACAGTCCAAGGCGCGTGATCCTCGATCGATGCGCGAGCGGCGGCGACATCGAACGGATGCTCGGCCACCCGCTGGACCCGCGCGACAATGAAGGCCGCGAGCGGGACACCGACGATGACCAGCGGCACCCCGTAGGCCATCCATTCGAGGAAGGTGATGCGGTGCCCCGCCATCTCGTCGAGCAGCGCGACCGCGATCCCGTTGGTCGGCGAACCGACTATGGTGCCCAGCCCGCCGATGCTGGCGGCAAAGGCGATCCCCATCGGCAAGGCCCCGGCGAGGCCCTCGTGCGCCTCCGCTTTCAGCCCGCCGCCAACCAGCACCGCCGCCGCCATCGGCATCATGATCAGCGCGGTCGAGGTGTTGGAGATCAGCATCGAGAGCACCCCGGCGCTCAGCATGAAGGCGAGCAGCAACCGCGCCTGCCCGCCGCCGCTGCCCACGGCCTTGAGGATCGCGAGGCTCAGCCGCCGGTGCAGCCCGGTCCGCTCGATCGCCAGCGCGATGAACGCCCCGCCGAGCAGCAGGAACAGGATCGGCTCGTAATAGGCGCTGGCGGTTTCCTTGGCGTTGAGCACCCCGGCAAAGGGGAGCACCACGAAGGGCATCAGCGCCGTGGCGGTGAGCGGGATCGCCTCGGTCATCCACCACGCCGCCATCAGCACGACGAGCCCGGCGACGACAAATGCCTCGCGCTCCATCCCGCCGGGCGGGGGCAGGAAAATGCCTGCGGCCAGGCCGAGCAAGCCGATTATGAGGCCGATGCGTTGTGCGGTCACCGCTGTCCGTAACTCCCTTTGCGCTGGCAGGTTAGACCGGGTGAACCGGCATTCACAGGATGAAATAGCTTGCCGCGAGCGCGCTCATCAGGACGATGGCGATGAGGTTGAGCAGGCGCATCGCCGCGCCCGGCCGAGCTTCGTCGGGCAGCGCGCAGCGGGTCACGACCATATGGTTGAGCGTCGCGATGATCGGCGCGGACAGGAAAGCGACCGATGTGGCAAGGTCAACGAAGGACTTGAAGTCCGCCAGCAGGAACAGGATCGCCGAGAGCGCGGACACAGCGATGGCCAGCACGATCGCGATGTAGACCCTGCGCAGCCTGCCCGGATCACGCTGATCGGCGATCTCCGAGTAGGCCGAAGTGAAGGCGCGGCCATAGGCGTCGAAGGCGGCGAATATCGTTGTCAGCATGACTGCCAGCGCGGAAATGGCGGCCAGAAGTGCGGGAACTTCGCCTAGCGTTTCGCGGTAAAGCCCGACCACCTGCGTTGCGAAGCCAACCGCGTCGGAGGCAGGCTCGACCGCATTGGCATGCATCACGCCGGCGCCCATGATGCAGAAGCACACCGCCAACACTGCGCTCAGCACATAGCCGCTGAGGAAACCGAGCCGCGCTTCGGGCAGGGTCACCGCCCTGCCATCGGGGTTGCGCGTCTCCGCCTCGATGGTCCAGATCGACTGCGGGATCGACACATCGAGCGGGTTGGGCATGAACCCCGCCAGCGCGACGAGGAACAGGATCGCTGCGGGGTCCGCCGCCCAGCCGAAGTCGCCCAGCGTCGCCCATTCAACCCTCGGCAGGACCAGCACGGTCGTCGCCACGGTCGCGACGATGAGGAACGCCATCAGTACCCGGTTGACCGCGTCGAGCCAGCCGTATCCTCCGGCGATGATGAGCACCACGGTCGCTGCGATGACCAGCCCGGCCAGCACCGGCACCGACAGCGTAACCCCGGTCAGTGCCCCGATCAGCCCGGCGGTCGTCGCGCCGATTGCGGCGACCACGATCGGTGTGACCGGCACGATGACCAGCAGGAACAGCACCGGTGCCCACAGGCCGAGCTCGCGATATCCGGCCAGCAGGCTGCGCTTGGTGGCGTGGCCGTAATCGACCCCGAAACGGAAGGCGGGGTATTTGAGCACATTGATGAGGATGATGATCCCCGCCAGCGCCAGCCCGAACAGCGCGCCCGCGCGGGTCGACTGGACAAGGTGGGACACGCCGACCGCCGCGCCCGAGAACAGCAGGCCCGGCCCCAGCGTGCGCCAGTAATGCGATCGCGATCCGGCCATGACCCATCCCCCCTTGCAGGGGAGTTAGCCGGGAATGCAGCCTATGGCGATAGCCCGATGCGGCCTATTCGACCACTTCGGGCTGGTAGTTCTCGCCCGGCAGGTCGATCCCGATGAAGATCACCGTCCCGATGCGCTGCGCGCCCAGACCCGTTCCCCTCGCACACCACCGAGCGCCTCAGTCGCCGTCTGTCGAGAACCTAGATCCCAAGCGTAGCCGCCGATGGCATGCCCAATACCCGGACCGGTCGCCGTTACCGCAGTCTCACGGGCTGAAAGGGGCTATTCGACTTCGGCGGGCTTCCCGTCCGGCCCAACATCGCCGATCGTCACGCGGCCCAGGCGCCGTTCCTTGATCAGTTCGTTGATCTTGGCGTTGCGTTCCTGGACGGCGCGCTGGACGTTGAGCGGGATTCGGGTCTCGACTGGCGAACAGTCGCCCAGCCCGCCACCGGGCGCAGCAGCACAGCTCTCGACGTTGCTATAGAACGGTTCGCTCTCGCCTCCGGCGAGATCGGCAATGTCGGCTTCGTAGAGGCTCGCATCGACCCCCCGCGTCTCGGCCAAGATTTTCTGCACCGGTTCCTCGGCAAAACGATCAAGATGTGCGCGCAGGTCAGCTTCCCAGTTCTTGAAATAGAACGGCCGCGCTTCCTCGTAGATTTGCGAAACCCACAAGGCGTCGCCTCGCGACTGGACACCCCGCAGAGAATTGACGAATTCGTTGCCTGAAAAATTGAGCAAGTTCGCCACATTGTCGCCCGTATAGGCCCCCGACTGGATCGAGGGGCCGCCGATCTCTCCGCGAAAAAAGCCGTAGATCACGCGTCCATCCGTCCAGTTGGGATAGACGATACGTGTGCGAATATCTTTCGGGCTGAGCGCTACCCCGGCGACGTTGAGGAATCGCGCATCATCCATCTTCACGCCGTCAATCATCAGCCGTTCGGGCCACCGGACCGGGTAATTCTGCGCGATCTGTTCGATTACCGCTACGTTGTGCAGGTTGATCCAGTATGCCAGCTGCTCGTTGCGCGGCAGGCTGGCAATATCGATCTCGGTCCCGATCCGCTCGAGGTCCTTGCGATACTCGGTGAGGGTCTGGATCACGTCCTTGTCGAGCATCGAGAACGTCACCCGGTTACCTTCGAGCCGGTATTGCGATTTCTGCCCGTAGGTGAGCCGCGTGCCAATGCTGGCCTGTGGTTGTGTGGCTACTTGGCGGAGTGACGGCCCTTGGTCGAGTACGAAGAACCGCAACGCCTTGTCCCAATGCTCGAAATCGAACTTGGTCGCGGCGCCAGACGGACGGGGGACGAATTTCGCAATCGGTGCGGCCGGTGTGGCGACTTCCTGGGCAGCGGCAGCTGCGGGATGGACGCAGACAGAGGCTGATGCCAGAGCGATTGCTAGCAGGCAGGAGGTGCGACCAATCATTGCGTTACTCCGGATGGCGCCGTCATTATGGCCGCAGAAAAAAACTGCGCAGAAGTTTGCGCACGGTGAACGAAATACATCGGCGCTGTTGGCGCGGCAATTCAACTTGCAGAACCAAGTATGCCGTTGGTCGACCTGGCAGGGGAAGAATTGCCGGTCTGCGGGTGGGAAAGGGAAGGAGAACGGGCCGCCCTGTGGCGGCCCTCCTCATCAATCCTTGGACGAAGCGCGCGCTATTTAGGGGCCAGCACCATCAGCATCTGGCGGCCTTCGAGCCGCGGGAACGCTTCGACCTTGGCGATTTCATCGACATCGTCCTGCACCCGCTTGAGCAGGTTCATGCCCAGTTCCTGGTGCGCCATTTCGCGCCCACGGAAACGCAGGGTAATCTTCACCTTGTCGCCGTGTTCGAGGAACTTGTTCACATTGCGCATCTTCACGTCGTAATCGTGCGTGTCGATATTCGGACGCATCTTGATCTCCTTGATCTCCTGCGTCTTTTGCGTCTTGCGTGCGGCGTTGGCCTTTTTCTGGGCCTCGAAGCGGTGCTTGCCGACGTCGAGGAACTTGCACACCGGCGGGTCCGCGTTGGGGGACACTTCGACGAGATTGAGGCCGAGTTCGTTGGCCTGTTCGATCGCTTCTCTGGTGTACATCACGCCAAGGTTTTCGCCTTCGTGATCGATCACGCGCACCTTGTCGCTCTGGATGAGATTGTCGTAGCGCGGACCGCTCTTGACGGGCGGTTGCAGCGTGCGCCGGGGTGGACGGGCTATGGGGCAGACTCCTGTTATTGCCTCGGTTGGAGGCGGCTATGTAGGGATTGCGCCGGGCAAAGGCCAGCGATTCCACGCGGACAATCACGCGAATCTTCGGCGCTGTTGAGTTTTCGCTACGCCGCCTGCCGCCACAGGGGAAAAGTCGCCAGCCGCGCCCCGGCGTGCACCATCGCGTCGATCGCGGCTGCGGGCTGCATCGCGCGAACGATCGCCGGGTCGCCCGCATCCATCCCACCGGTGTAGGTGCCGAAGGCGGGGAGGATCATCCGGCCGGAACCGGGGGCGCCATGTGCGATCACCGCGCAGGCCCGGCGCACGTGCCGGTCGCGCAGCTTGAGCTTCAGCCGGGGGTGGAAATGTCCGGAAAGTTCGGGCCGTGTCTCGCCGCGCTTGGCTTCGTGGCGCAGCACCAGCCCGGCGATCTCCAGTTCGGTCGCCAGAGTGCCGCCGTGGCGGATCTCCATCTCGGGATCGTGATTGCCGGTGATCCACACCCAGTCGGTCGCCCGGGTCAGCGCGCTGAGCATCCCGGCGGCATGATCCTCCAGCCGGGCGGAGCCCTCGCTGTCGTGGAAATTGTCCCCCAGCGTATAGACCCGGCGCGCGCCCGTTGCGCCGATCGCCTCGGCGATCCGCCCGAGCGTCTCGCGCGAATCATAGGGCGGGATCATCTGCCCGTGACGTGCGAAGAAGCTGCCCTTTTCCAGATGCAGGTCTGCTACCAGCAGCGCGTTCTCGCGCGGCCAGTAGAGCGCATTGTTGCGCAGGAGGGCGAATTCCTCGCCTGCGAACGAAAGGGGAACCATCGCTCCCCCTTGCCGCAGCGCCCGTGCCTTGGCAAGAGTGCGGCATGACCGATCTGCAAGACCACACCGCCCGCGCGAAGCACTGGTTCGAAAGCCTGCGCGACGATATCTGCGCCGCCTTCGAGGCGATCGAGCGCGAGGCCGGATCCGATGCCGCGTTCCAATACACCCCGTGGGACCGCGAGGAGGAGGGCAATCCCGATCCCGGCGGCGGGGTGCAGGGCCTGATGAAGGGCAAGGTGTTCGAAAAGGTCGGGGTCAATGTCTCGACCGTGAAAGGCAATTTCTCGCCCGAATTCGCCGGGCAGGTGAATGGCGCGAGCGCGGACAATCCCGGCTTCACCGCCACCGGCATCAGCCTGGTTGCGCATATGGCCAATCCGCACGTCCCTGCGGTGCATATGAACACCCGCTTCCTGACCACCGGCAAGGCATGGTTCGGTGGCGGGGCGGACCTCAATCCGCCGATCCCCTATGAGGAAGACACCGGCGATTTCCACGCCGCCTTCCGCGCTGCCTGCGCGGGTCACAACCCGACCTACTACGAACGGTTCAAAAAGTGGGCCGACGACTATTTCTTTATCCCCCATCGTGGGGTGCATCGCGGGGTCGGCGGGATATTCTACGACCATCTCGAGTGTGCCGATGACGCGGCTTTCGAGCGCAATCTCGCCTTCACGCAGGATGTCGGGCGCGCCTTTCTCGACATCTATCCCAGGCTGGTGCGCCGCCGGATGGAAAGCGAGTTCACCCCGGAAGACAAGCTGACCCAGCTCGAATGGCGCGGGCGCTATGCCGAGTTCAATCTGGTGTACGACCGGGGCACGCTGTTCGGCCTCAAGACCGGCGGCAATATCGACGCCATCCTGATGAGCCTGCCGCCCGAAGCGGTGTGGAGTTGAGTTTGAGTCAGGACCCTAGCGCGATCCCTCGACCCAGTTGCGCGCCGATTCGCGGAGGTCATGTCCAGTCCCTCCCAGGCGGACATACTCGTCTTGCATGTCCCGCGTTGCTATCAGCACGGTCGAAGCGATCATGCGATCGAAGGCCATGCCCAATTCCCCGTCCCATCGCCCCGCGCTCGACCACACGATTGTGCCGAAAGCCTCGAACCCGCTCCATTCGAGCAGTACGTCGCATCCCAGACCGATGCCGCGAAAGATCGCGAGGTCGGACGGTGCGAGCAGGCGAGCGCCGGTCAGGGAAATGTCGACCAAGGTCGCGGTCCGTGTCTCGTGCAAGGTGGTGACACGCGCGGGGAGATGGGTCGCAAGCCGACTTCGCTCGCGGCGATGAGGAGTTTCGGACAAGGCGTTGCCGAACGAAGTCATTGATCCGGCATATCGGGTTCATGGTCACAGGCAGGTTGACCGCCGGATGCGTAGCTTTACATATCGGGGAACGGAGCGACCATATCGCTCGTTCCCGCTCGGACCCGGCGTATCCGCCGGTCCGGCCAGCCCGCCTTCACCGGAGACACGGAGTCCACCCAATGCGCCGCGCCCTAATTCTTCCGCTCCTCCTGCTCGCCGCCTGCGACGTGCCCGAGGCCGGCGATCCCGAAGCGCTCAAGGTTGCACCGGTGCTCGATACGCCCGAGGCGGTCGACAACCAGACCTTCGCCAAGCCGCTCGAGGCGAGGGTGGTCAATGTCGATCTCGACCTCGACCTCGATTTCACCGGAAAGAAGGTTTCGGGCACCGCGATGCTCGACCTGATTGCAAAACCGGGCGTCGAGCAGGTGATCCTCGACAACGACGGGCTCGATATCGCCAGCGTGACCGACGGCGAGGGCAAGCCGCTCGAATACGAAGTGGGCGAGGAGGTCGAAGGCAAGGGCGCGCCGCTGACCATTACCATGGGTGATGCGCGCGAGGTTACCATCGCCTATTCGGCGAGCGATGCCGCCGCGCTGCAATGGCTCAGCCCCGAGCAGACCGCCGGCGGCAAGCAGCCCTATCTGTTCAGCCAGGGGCAGGCGACGCTCAACCGCACCTGGATCCCGACGCAAGACAGCCCGGGTATCCGCCAGACCTGGTCCGCGCGGATCACCGCGCCGGAGGAACTGACCGTGGTCATGTCGGGACTTTCGCAGGGCGATCCAGAAGCGGTCGAAGGCGGCCAGGATGGTAAGAAGCGGCGCGCTTTCACCTTCGAAATGGACAAGCCGGTCGCGCCCTACCTCATCGCCATCGCGGCAGGCGATATCGTGTTCAGGGAGCTCGGCCCGCGCAGCGGCGTGTGGTCCGAACCGGCAATGATCGAGGCGGCCGCGGCCGAGCTGACCGACACCGAGAAGATGATCGATGCGGCGGAGGAACTCTACGGCCCCTACCGCTGGGGCCGGTACGACATGATCGTGCTGCCGCCGTCCTTTCCCTATGGCGGGATGGAAAACCCGGTGATGACCTTCCTCACCCCCACCTTCATCGCGGGCGACAAGAGCCTGACCGGTCTCGTCGCGCATGAACTGGCGCACAGCTGGTCGGGCAACCTCGTCACCAACGCGGTGTGGGGCGACGGCTGGCTCAACGAAGGTGTGACCTCCTATTTCGAGAACCGCATCGTCGAGCAGGTCTACGGCAAAGAGCGCGCCGAGCAGGAAGCCGCGCTGTCTTACGCCAATATCGAGACCACGCTGGCCGAAGTCGGCGCCGATGCGCCGGGCACCGCGCTCCACACCGAAAGCACCGGCGAGGAGCTGGTCGGCAGCGCGATCGCCTATGACAAGGGTTCGTTCTTCCTGCGCACGGTCGAACACGAAGTCGGCCGCGAGCGGTTCGACGCCTGGCTGCGCCAGTGGTTCGACAACCACGCCTTCCAGCCCGCGACGAGCAAGATGATCCTCGACGACATGATGAAGAACCTGGTCGAAAGCCCCGAAGAGGCCGAACGGCTGAAACTGCGCGAATGGATCTTCGAGCCCGGCCTGCCGGACAATGTCTACAAGCCCGATCCCAAGGCCTTTGCCGAGGTCGACGCGGCGGCCAAGGCCTTTGCCGACAATCGCACGCTGGACGAGAAGGCATGGGCCGGCTGGTCGTCGGCCGAGCGCCAGCGCTTCCTCGCCAAGCTGCCGCGCGAGCTCGACAATGCCGAGCTGGCCGCGCTGGACGAGGCGCTCAAGCTGTCGGCGAACAGGAACAACGAGGAGCTGTTCCTGTGGCTCGACCTCGCGATGGCCAACCAGTACGAAGCCGCCGTGCCACAGACCGAGCAATTCCTCGCCATGGTTGGCCGCGCCAAATTCGTCCGCCCGCTGTTCACCACGCTGTGGGGTGAAGGGGCGTGGGGCCAGATGATAGCCAAACGGACCTACGCCGAGACGCGCGACAGTTACCACTCGGTGACGCAGGGTGCGGTGGACAAGGTGATGGGCAGGACGTCGAGTTGAGTGTGACCGGCGGGGCGCACCTGCGACGATAAATCGCGCAGCCCGAGTTTTCGGTTTCGCTATAGCTATTTGAGAACCTATCGCAGGCCGCCGGGGGGTGGGTCGACCGATGAATCGCAATCTTCTGGTCCTGGCGTTCATCATGTTCATCGACATGGCGGGTATCGGCCTGATCATGCCGGTCATGCCGTCGTTGATCGGCAATCTCGGCGATGTCGGGATCGACCGTGCGGCAGAGATCGGCGGCTGGCTGCTGTTCTCCTACGCCTTGATGCAGTTCCTCTTCTCGCCGGTGATCGGCGGGCTGAGCGACCGCTTCGGACGCCGCCCGGTGCTGCTGGTGACGCTGGCGCTGCTCGGTGTCGACTATGCGGTGATGGCCTGGGCGCCGACGCTCGCATGGCTGTTTGCAGGGCGCATCGTGTCGGGCATCATGGGGGCGAGCTGGGCCGCGGCGAACAGCTGCATTGCGGACTCCATTCCGGCTGATCGGCGCGGGGCCGCCTTCGGGCTGCTCGGCGGTGCAGGGGCTTCGGGCTTCGTGCTTGGCCCGGCAATCGGCGGCTTCATCGGACAATTCGGTGATCGCCTCCCATTCGTCGCCGCAGCCGTCATGTGTTTCATCGGTGTCGGGTTGGGGCTGCTCTGCTTTCGCGAGACCCTCCCCGAGAGCAAGCGCCGGGCATTCGATTTCCTGCGCGCCAATCCGTTCGGATCGATTGTCCAGATGGCGCAGGTTCCGCTGGTGATCGGGTGCCTGACGGCAATTTTTTCATGCAGCTCGCCGCGCAATCGCAGATTTCTGTCTGGGCGTACTATGGGACCGCGAAGTTCGGCTGGACCCCCTTTGTGATTGGGGCGACGATTGCCTTCTACGGCGTGCTTCTCGCTATCGCGCAAGGCTTCCTCAGCGGGCGGGCAATTGCGCGCTTCGGAGCCGTACGCACGGCGATAGCCAGCCTGTGTTTCGCAGTGCCGTCGTTCCTCGTTCTTGCTTTCGCGCCGACCACCAATGTCGTCGTGCTGGGCATGGTGATCGGGTCGGTGGCGGGAATGTGCTTCCCCGCAATGCAGCAATTGATGACGCAGCGCATTCCGGAGGACGCGCAGGGGGAGTTGCAGGGCTCGATCGCCAGCACGATCAGCCTGACGTCGATCCTCGGGCCGCCGATTATGACCGGGGTGTTCGGTGCCTATGCGGACGATATCGGGCTCTATATGCCCGGCGCGCCCTTCGCCCTGTCTGCCGCGCTCATGCTCGTCGCCGTCGTCGTGCTGGCAGCAACATTGCGCCGCCATGCCTCGCCCTAGGTTTTTTGCGTTGCAATAAGTCGCGCTGGCCCGCACATTTTACCCGATGCTCCGCCAGTACGAACTAGTTGAACGGGTCAAGGAATATGATCCGGACGCCGACGAGGCGCTGCTCAACCGTGCCTATGTCTACACGGTGCAGAAGCACGGCACGCAGAAGCGGGCTTCGGGCGATCCCTATTTCTCGCATCCGGTCGAGGTTGCGGGGCTGATGACCGACCTCAAGCTCGACCAGGAAACCATCATCACCGCGCTGCTCCACGACACGGTCGAGGATACGCTGGCGACGATCGAGGAAGTCGAGGCGCTGTTCGGCGTGGACGTCGCGCGGCTGGTCGACGGGGTGACCAAGCTCAGCAAGATCGAGGCCATGCCCGAGAACGAGCGCGCGGCGGAGAACCTGCGCAAGTTCCTGCTGGCGATGAGTGAGGATATCCGCGTGCTGCTGGTCAAGCTGGGCGACCGGCTGCACAACATGCGCACGCTGCATTTCATCAAGTCGCCCGAAAAGCGCCAGCGCATCGCGCGCGAGACGATGGATATCTACGCCCCGCTCGCCGAGCGTGTCGGTATGTACGAATACATGCGCGAGATGCAGCTGCTCGCGTTCGAACAGCTCGAGCCCGACGCCTATCGGACGATCACCGGGCGGCTCGAACAGATCCGGCGGCAGGACGGCGGGCAGGTCGATGCCATTGCGCTGGCGATCAAGCAGGCGCTGGCGGCGGCCGGGCTCAAGGTCGAGGTAACCGGGCGCGAGAAGCACCCCTATTCGATCTGGAAAAAGATGGCCGAGCGCCACCTGCCGTTCGACCAGGTGACCGACATCATGGCCTTCCGCGTGATCACCGAGAGCGAATCCGACTGCTATCTCGCGCTGGGCGTGCTGCACCAGGTCTGGCAGTTCATTCCCGGGCGGTTCAAGGACTATATCTCGACGCCCAAGACCAACGGCTATCGCAGCCTCCATACCGCGCTGATCTACGAGAATTCGATGCGGGTGGAGGTGCAGGTCCGCACCCGCGAGATGCACCGCACCAACGAGTTCGGACTCGCCGCGCACTGGGCCTACAAGCAGGGCGACCGGCCCGACGGGCAGGTCGGCTGGCTGCGCGACCTGATCGAGATCGTCGACGCGAGCCACGATGCCGAAGAACTGCTCGAACACACCAGGCTGGCAATTTACCAGGACCGGATTTTCGCCTTCACCCCCAAGGGATCGCTGTTCCAGCTGCCCAAGGGCTCGACCCCGGTCGATTTCGCCTTCGCCGTGCACAGCGAACTGGGCGCGCAGACCGTCGGCGCGAAGATCAACGGGCGGCACATGCCGCTGCGCACCCCGCTGGGGAACGGCGACGTGGTCGAGATCATCAAGGGCAAGACCGCCGAACCGCAGCTGAGCTGGCTCGGCTTCGTCGTCACCGGCAAGGCGCGCGCCGCGATCCGCCGCGCGGTGCGGCTGAAGGAACGCGCCGAGGTGGCCGAGATCGGCAAGAAGATGTTCGACGAGATCGCGCTGCGCGTGCCGGCCAAGATCGGCAAGAAGGCGACCCGCGAGGCGGTCAGGCGGCTCGAGATGGAGGACGAGGAAGACCTGATGTACGCCATCGGCGCGGCCAAGATCGAGGACCGCGAGGTGATGGAGGCGCTGGTGCCCGGCTGCACCGCGGAAATGGAGCAGCCCGCCGAATGGTCGAAGCAGGAGCAGGCGATCTCGATCCGCGGGCTGACCGCCGGGGTCGGGTTCCAGCTCGCCGAATGCTGCCACCCGGTGCCGGGCGACCGGATCGTCGGCCTGCGCAAACCGGGCGAGGGGGTCGAGGTCCATGCGATCGACTGCCTCGAACTGGCGAGCGGGATCGACGCCGACTGGCTCGATCTAAGCTGGGGCACCCGCTCGGTCGGCGCGGTGGGGAAGCTGCGCGCGACGCTCTACGACCGGCCCGGCTCGCTCGCCGAAATGGCGGGCATTTTCGCGCAGAACCTCGCCAACATCCGCTCGCTGGTCCAGTCGCAGACCGAGCATCCCTTCACCGTCTACGAGGTGGACTTGGAGGTGCAGGACCTCGCGCACCTCACCCGCATCCTCAGCGCCCTGCGCGCGAGCGATGCGGTGGCGCAGGCCGAACGGGTCTGACCGGATGGGCGTGATCGGGATCGACCATGTCCAGCTCGCCATGCCGCATGGCGGGGAGGAGGCCGCGCGGCGGTTCTGGGTCGGCGTGATGGGGCTGGAGGAAGAACCCAAGCCCGCGCATCTCGCGACCAACGGCGGCTGCTGGTTCGCCGGCGGCGGGGTGCATATCCACTGCGGGGTCGAGCGCGACTTCGCGCCTGCGCTGTGCGCGCATCCGGCGCTGCTGGTGGACGACCTGCCCTCGCTTGTCACTCGGCTTGAGCAGGCGGGCGTGCCGTTTGCGCCGGGCAAGCCGCTGGCAGGCTATCGCCGCGGCGACATCGCCGATCCCTTCGGCAACCGGATCGAGCTGATGCAGCGGGTTTGATCGCGACAAGGCTATCGTCGCCCCGGCCTTGATCCGGGGTCCCGCTTTTCTTCAGGCACAGCGCCAAAGGCAGCGGGACCCCGGGTCGAGCCCGGGGTGACGGTAGAGTTAGTAAAGCTCGAGAGTTAGATTCAACGCATCCCCCTCAGCCAGATCCTCCGCGCGCAGCACTTTCTTGCCGACCAGCAGCCACCACTCGCCGGTCTTCGAGGGAAAGACCGAGGTCTTCCACCGCGTCCCGCCGATCCGCGCGGTGACCTTGACCGAGCCGAACCCGCGCCGCGCACCGAATTCGAGCCGGCGCAGCCGCTCGTGCATGCCGATCGCCTCTGCCGTCTCGCCGCCGATGGTGACGAGGTGATAGGTGCCGCGCTCGCCCTGCCAGCGTTGCAGGACAGCGCCTGTTTGCAGCCTCTCCGTCATTGCGAGCGACCGAAGGGAGCGCGGCAATCCATGATGCGCCAAAACGCCATCGCGCGAGGATTGCCGGACCACTCCATGGATTGCCGCGTCGGCTTCGCCTACTCGCAATGACGGGTCAGAGGGAAGCTACTGGGAAGCCGCCCGCCGCACCGGGACCGGGATATTGCAGATATCCGCGCCGCCTGCCGGCACGATGAAAAACGGATCGCGCCGGTTTGCGCGGGCATCGGCGTAGCGGGCGAAGGGCTCGCTCTCGGTCGAGAGATACTCGAACTTCGGTTGCTCGACCGCAGGCAAATCGCTCGCCACCCGCACCGTCAGGATCGGGGTGCGCTTGTCGAACTCGTCCTCGGCATAGAAGCCCAGATCGCCCTTGCCGCGCGGCAGGCTGGAGAGGTGCTCCATCCCTTCGATCACCCGCCCGACCAGCGCGATATTGCGGTCGAGATGCCGCGGCGCATGGCCGATCACCGTGTAGAGTTCCGCGCCCGAGCCCGTGTCCGGCGAGTACCCGCGACCGACGCCGACCATGCCGTAGCAGTGCGCAGCCGCAAATCCGGTCGCCAGCGGACTGCCCAAGTCGTCGGCGAGGTCCCCGTCGGGGCCAACCGCTTCCCTCAGCCCGACCGGCCATCCGAGCGCGAACGAGCCGAGGCCGTATGGATCCCGGTTGAGGAGACGCCGAAGCGGTTTGTCGGCGAGGCCCAGCGCGTCGAACATCGTCTGTGTATCGACGGTGTATCCGCTCTCCTCCATCACCTGTAGTCCCTCGGGCAGCAGCTTCGGCTCGCCCGTCGCCTCCGGATTGTCATAATTGGGATCGCCCCACTGGACGACGTAGTTGTCCTGCACCCGGTTGACGCTGATGTTGTCGTACCACCCGGCGCGGGCGAGGGTGCGGATGTTGCTCACCCAGCCCTGGCTGAACGGCGCGGGCATCAGCTGGATGACCACCTTGCGCTCATTACCCTCGACGTCCGGGGCGAGGGTCATCACCAGCAGGTCTTCCTGCGGGATCGCCACCCAGTCCGATTGCGGCGCTGCAGCGACGATCTCGTTAGGCGAGGGCTCTCCCTTCGGCTCCTCCTGCGCAAGGGCAGGTGCGGCGAGGGCCAGTGCGGCGGCGAGCGAAACCAGAGGCTTGATCATCGGCCGAAGGTGCCACGGCTCGCAATCAATAAAAACCCCTTTCCGCGCGTTTTCGGGGGCGGAAAGGGGCACTGGCGGTGACGTTCGCAGGGGATGCCCATCCGCGCAGCGTCACCGTCATGGCTGTGGCTAGCACGAAGCGGCGAGTCGCGCGAAGCAGTTTGCTGCAACCCGCCTTGCGATTGCCCCCGTTCGCCGCTAGAGGCCGCGCTTCCTGCCAGCCAGGAGCGCGGAGCGGTGGCCGAGTGGTCGAAGGCGCACGCCTGGAAAGTGTGTATACGGTAACCCGTATCGTGGGTTCGAATCCCACCCGCTCCGCCACCCGGTTTAAGTATCTGGGACATATCAGAAAACTTGGCCGAATACTGCGCGGCTCTGCGGCATTTTAAGCCAATCTCGAGTGCTGGAGACGGACCGTCTGGCCTCGAGATGGTCAGGCCGGTCGCCACCAAGTTCCTCTTCTTCCAGGGCGGACCACAGAAAGATGGGCTCGACCACCAGGCTGACCCAGGTGTCATCGACACCCTGCTCGCGCGCAAGCGAAGCTGAACAACGAGCGATTCACTCTGCTCCCAATTGGAGCAAATTCTTCGATATTCATCTCCACTCGAAAAGAAAAATCTGCAAAGAGTACCAACAAGATTCGGCCGTACTTGCGAGAAATCAATTCAAAGCGCAGATGCATTGTGGGTGTTTCGAGGGGGATTCGTGCAGTCTATTTTGGGTCGTTTGCTTCGCTCGACAGCGATGAGCCTGGTCGCTGTGTCGGCGTATCTTGCTGTAAGCGCGCCTGCGTCAGCACAGCAGCAGAGTACCGAAACCTACGCCTATGATGCGCTCGGTCGTTTGGTTAAGGTCGAAGTTTCCGGTGGTCAGAACAACGGCGACAAGCACTCGATCTGCTACGACAAAGCGGGCAATCGAACAGATTACATGGCGAGCGCCGACGGCAGTCTGGCAACTTGTACCTCCGGCACTTCGACACCTACTCCTACTCCTACTCCTACTCCTACTCCCACCCCGACACCTACGCCCACTCCTACACCAACTCCGACTCCAACTCCGTCCAACAGTCCGCCCAATGCGCAAGACGACAGTGTGTCGGGCATATGCAACGGCTGGACAGTGATCAATGTGCTGCTGAACGATACCGACCCTGAGCCGAACTATCCGCTGAGCCTGGTTTCGCTGAGTCCCGGGTCGGGCGGCGACTCCATCGCAAGTATCATCTCATCGGCCCATATCGAGATCTTCTTCGGGCCCACCACCTGGACCAATACGAGCTTCACCTACACGGTCGCTGATTCGCTTGGTGCGACCGATACGGCAACGCTGACTGCCTCGACCGAGTCCTGCTCGGGCGACCTACCACCTGATTAGCCAAGCGCCCTTCGTATCCAGCCAAGCCAGCCGGGAGCAGACCCGAATGAACTTGAATGTAACTCTTCCCGACTTCCTCGCTCCTGCAATGATCGGGGTCCTTCTCGCGCATGCTCCGGTCGTGGCCCAGGATCCTTCGCAATCCGCATCGTCGGCCACCGAACCGGCGTGCATGGTTGGAGCTATTGGGATTGTGGCCCACGTCGCGCCCGAGCGCCGGGGCAAGCCCTTCCTGATCCTGACAGTTGCCCGTGCGGTGCCGAACCTCGAGGCCAAGGGCTTCGCCCGCGTCGATTGCGCCGCGACCGACTTTGCCCGGGCCGACGCGCGCAAAAGCTGGCGTAGCCAAATCTGCAGTCAGGCGAGCGAGGGCGGCCGGGCGGACCAGGACCGGCTCGAGCAAACCTATGGTGAGCGGCCTGCGGTGCTCTGCGCGATGGCGGAAGCGGTCGAGGGGCCGTGGAACGGAAGGGACCGGGGGTGATAGTCTCGCGCAATCTGACCGTTCGGCTGGCATTACTTGCCACTCCGGCCTTCGCCTGGCCGCTGGCTGCAGTAGCGCAGGTCGCGCCGACCGAGGTCAACGAAAAGGCGGTCGATGAATTCGGGCTCGACCGAAAGACGGGCCGGTTCGTGTGGTCGAGCGGCGAGATAATCGGGATTGGCGGTGCATCCGCCCGGCTCGAAATCTCGGTGTCGGGAGTACATTCGCCTCCGCATGCCGAGTCATTCATGCCGGTACAGGGTTATCCAGTGAGCCTCGACGGACCGACTTTGACGGTTGCGCCGTATCACGTCGAGATCCCGCGGTTTCCCGCCGAAACCGATCCCAACCGGCACAATGTCACAGTGGACTACTGGGGCGGTTCGCAGACCTTTGAGTGCGGTTCCGCAGCCTGCATCCCGCAATACTTTTTCCTGTACAATACCTTGCAACCGCAGGGCACCGGCTATCTGTTCACCGACGGCCATGGAGTCCAAATCGCCTTCGATAGTATGAAGGCCACGATCAATTATCCTGATGGTCGGGTGGAAGAGCATCACTGGACCGGCACCAGAAGGAACAGCTTCGGATTCCTGTTGAAGGCCACCGGCGGTGTGGTCAAAGCGGTCAATCAGGCTGTCGATTTTTGCGATCCAGCCGGAACTTCAGCCTGTTCTACGACTGCACCGACCCGCAGTGCTTCCTTGCCCACTGCATTCACCAATCCGCTCAACATCACGGATGCGGCAGGTGGTGTCACCAAGTTGCGATGGGTCGAGAAGGTCGCCAAGGAAAGCAGGCCACCGATCGGCGACAATGGCACTGTCGCGGGCAGCCTCCGGAACCTCTCGGCGCGCTACCTTCTAGGAGTTAGATTCCCAGGAAGCGCGACCGAAGATCTGACCATCACATATAATTCGATCGATCCGCTCAAGGATGTCCATGACGATATCCGGGTTGCATCCATCACCCGAAGCGGGGTCACAGTAAACTATGAGAATTCGGTCTATTGGCCGTTTGGAATGGCCACGGAATTCATCCAGCCACCTTCGGAAGGTGCCGGTGAAGGGCTGACCGGCAACTCGGCCGTCGACTTCTTGATGGCGGTAACGAGGGGTTCGAATTTCAATGCTTCCAATTCGGGAGCCAATCCGGACTGTTTTATCGGGGATTTCGATGCCGAAGGGCATGGTACGACCTATGCGGCATGTTCGGGAGGCAGTTGGCAAGAGGTTGGTGGGTGGGACTACTACGAACCCGCGCTTGGTGGCTCTGCCTGGTCAGAACCCTCTTGGCCCGTACTGCCTGAAGCGCCCCCGGATCCTCAGAATCCGGGAATGAACAGCGCAGTTGGTTCCCAAATCTATGAGTTGAACATTTCCAGCCGGATCAACGGCGAGCTTGTGTCCGAATCGCTTACATTGAAGCCCTACGCTAACAGAGACATGGCACGTCGGCAGATCATCTTCGTGAAGGATGGTCTGGGGCGCAAGACAACGTTCCTGTACAATGGTCAGGATGAAATCGCGGGGGCGATTTTCCCCGAAGGGAACGACATCCAGACACTCTTCGATGGTCGCGGCAATGTTCTCGGCACGAAATCGTCTCCCAAGCCCAATTCGTCCGAAGGCGTGATCCAGACATCGTTCGACTACATTGCGGACTGCACGAATGTCCCGTTGCCCCGCTGCAACAAGCCGCTCACGGCAACCGATGCCAACGGCAATGTTACCGAATACACCTACAATGACCGCGGCCAGGTGCTGACCGAGACCAGGCCAGCCCCGGCCCCGGGTGCCGCGCGCCCGAGGGTGACCAACAGCTACACCTTGCGCACCGCCTACATCAAGAATTCGGGAGGCGGCGCGGTTGCTGCCGGTCCGCCGATCTCGCTGCTGACCCGCACGTCATCCTGCCGCACGCTGGCGAGCTGCGCGGGCACGACCGACGAAGTCGTCACCGAATACGACTACGGCCCCACCACCGGGCTCAACAATTTGCTGCTGCGGGGCATCGCGGTGACCGCCGAGAACGATCAGGGGCAGATGGAAACGCTGCGCACCTGCTTCCGGTACAATTACTTCGGCGAGAAGATCGCCGAGACCCAGCCCCAGGCCGGGATGGCGAGCTGCCCATGAGCCGGGCGCACACCATGGGCTGGAATCGCCGGCTCGCCCCGCTCGTCGCCCCTCTGGTCGCGCTGTGCCTTGCCGTGCTCGTCTCGGGACTGTTCGCGGGCGCTGCCAGCGCGCAGTCGGCGGCCTCGCCCTACACCTCGGCGGTGCGCTACGATGCAGCGGGCCGCGTCACCGGCACCGTCGCGCCAGACCCTGATGGAACCGGCCCGCTCAAGCACGCCGCCTCACGAACCACTTATAACAGCAAGGGGCAGGTCACAAAGGTCGAGACCGGCGAACTCGCCAGCTGGCAAAGCGAGAGCGTCCTGCCGGCGGGCTGGACCGGCTTTACCGTGCTCTCGCGGATGGAGACCGTCTATGACATCCATCGCCGCAAGGTGCAGGAGATCGCTAAAGGCAGCAACAGCGTCGCGATCGGCCTGACCCAGTACAGCTACGACAACCGGGGCCGTCTCGAATGCACCGCCGTGCGCATGAACCCGGCGACTTATGGAGCGCTGCCCGCCAGCGCCTGCACGCCGGGCCCGGAAGGTACGCAAGGACCCGACCGGATCACCCGCACGGTTTACGATGCGGCGGGCCAGGTGGTGCAGATCCGCAAGGCGGTCGGCACGCCGATCGAGATCGCCGACGTCACCTACAGCCATACGCCCAACGGCCAGATCGAACATGTGATCGACGCCAATGGCAACCGGGCGAAGCTCGAGTACGACGGGCACGACCGGCAAACGAAATGGATCTTCCCGGCGAAGTCCCGCCCTGCGACCTTCGACGCGGCAACACCGGCGACGGCGCTGGCAACCGCAGGCAGCATCAACACTGCCGACTACGAGCAGTACAGCTACGACGCGAACGGCAACCGGTTGACGCTCAGGAAGCGCGACGGGTCGGTGATCACCTACCAGTATGACGCGCTCGACAGGGTGATCCGCAAGACCGTACCCGAGCGCGACGGGCTCGCCGCCATCCACACCCGCGACGTGTTCTACACCTACGACCTGCGCGATCTTCAGACCTCGATCCGGTTCGACAGCGCGAACGGCCAGGGATCGCTCAGCGCGTGGGACGGGTTCGGGCGGCAGAAGAGCGCGACCGATACGCTCGACGGGGCGAGCCGAACGCTGGCCTACCGCTATGACAAGAACGGCAACCGCACCCGCATCACCCATCCCGACGCCAAGTACTGGCAGCTCGCCTACGACGGGCTGAACCGCGCGGTCCAGCTGTCGGACAACAGCGCCACCATCGGCCTGATGAGCTACAACAGCCGCGGCCTGCCCGCGCAGCGGCAGTACCCCTACTCCAGCTTCAACACGGTCTCTACGCCCAGCTACGACGCGGCGGGGCGCACCGCCTCGCTGGCGCACGACCTGCGCAATACGGCGGGCGATGTCACCTACGGCTACAGCTATATCCCCTCGGGCCAGCTCGGCTCGGTGTCGCGCAGCAATGACGCCTACGCCTACACCGGCTCGGACGACATCACCCGCAGCTACCTCACCAACGGCCTCAACCAGTATGAGAACGATGGCGGGGTGGGGTTCTGCTACGACCCCAACGGCAACCTCACCGCCGACGGGCAGTATGTCTATCTCTACGACGTCGAGAACCGGCTGGTCGAAATGCGGGTGCAGGGCAGCGGAAATACCAATTGCGCCGCACTGAGCTACGCCGGGGACAAGCGGGCGGAGCTGCGATACGATCCGCTCGGCCGGCTCTACCGGGTGGAGAACTTCATCACCAGCGGGGGGACCAACTACTCGAACGCCTTCACCCGCTTCCTCTACGATGGCGACGCGATGGTGGCGGAGTACGATGTGAATGGCATCATGCTGCGGCGCTACATCCATGGCACCAATGCCGACGCCGACGATCCGCTGATCTGGTACGAGGGCAGCGGCGTAATCCCCGGCGCGCGGCGGTTCCTGCTGGCGAACCACCAGGGCTCGATCGTCGCGGTGACCGATCACACCGGTACGCTGCTGGCGGCGAACAGCTACGACGAGTACGGCATGCAGGGCTGCGGCGCCTGCAACGACATCCCGACCCGCGGGCGGTTCCGCTACACCGGGCAGGCGTGGCTGGCAGAACTGGGGCTCTACTACTACAAGGCCCGCATCTACTCGCCGAGGCTCGGGCGGTTCCTGCAGGTCGACCCCATAGGCTACGAGGACCAGTTCAACCTCTACGCCTATGTCGGGAACGATCCGGTCAATGCGGTCGATCCGACGGGGATGTATGAATGCAAAACTAAGGGTGACTGTGCTGCTGCAGCGGAAGCGGTCAAGCAGATCGGGGAAGCGCGAGATTCCTATCGCTCGGCAGCCGACAACAAGCAGTTGAGCGAGAAATCTAGGCTCGCAGCAGGAAAAGCCGCCGATACGATAGACGGCGTACTCGCAGATATTGGTACAAAGAACGACAACAACGGCCTAACGATTGCGACTGCAGACCTACCAGGCCGGGCTGGCGGCGATTATGATAAGAAAACTAGAACGATTAGATTGGATACCGATTACGCCGCTCGAAGTGGAGAGCCATTGGAGCTCGGCGCTGTGCTAGCGCATGAAGTCCAACATGATCGGCAACGAAACGATGGCTTGGGTCGGTTGGAGGGCGAAGTTCGTCCTTACCTGATGCAGTTCTTAGTGGGGATTGCGGGGCCCGGACCATACAAAGGCTACTCCTCTGCGGCTGACTATACTCGCGCACACCTGAATGAGGTTTGTGGATTGCACGCTCGGCACTGTGCAGGGCCTGTTGGTCGAGCGATGGCACGGGAAGGAAGGAGGGGATTTTGAAAATTCCATTTGTACTTCTGTTAGCCGCTGCAACGCTTTGTGCATGTACAGATGAAGCGGTGCAAGTTGAGACGACTTTGGAGTATGTCGGCAATCCAAAGTGCTGGGGTGGCAGTACGAAGGTTCGCAATGGATACCTAATTCTTTTGTATCAGAAGGATGAGCCCTACGTTTACATTCTATCGAAAAATTGTATCGTTAAACGCTATGCCGGACAGGGGAGCGCAATCGAGCATATAGGTGTTCTCGAAATTAACGGATCAAGTAAAGCCGTTGATGATCAATTAGGAATTGATCGCCCTTTAGGAGCAAATTATATAACCTCCCGAAAATTTCCATCACTAAATACACCTGTCTACGAGGTTCAGTTTGCCTTGGAAGAAAGAGAGAATAACGGCTTTAGGTACTTTAGGCTTTCGGAGTTGAAAAAGCTTGATCGACCACCAGGCAAGTTCGAGGATTTGCTCGCCCAGTGAAACTGCGAAACGAGACGAAAGAATTTGATTCCGTTGCAGGTTGATGACGTTTACCAGCGAGCGTCGGCTGTTCAATTTTGAGGTGCTCAAGCGTAGGCAAGTGCCTTCTTGGAAAAGCTCGCCTTTATAACCGGATCGCCGCTCGCATTTTGGGACGCCAAGGCGCACACGGTACGCAGCCGGAGCCGCTAGAAGATGTCGGTATTCTGCCAAAAACTGGGTGTGTCCTTTTCTGTGCCAGTCGTGACCCGGTAGCAAATCTGCAGCACCGGAGTGGTCCGGTGGCGCTTAGAGCCGTTGTGCTTTCCGAAATGCAGAACACCGACGGGGTCAGCCGCACGGTCAGCTCGCTCTATGATCTGGATGGCAATCGTACGCAGATTACGCATCCCGACGGTGCCTATTGGCAAATGGACTATGACGGGCTCAACCGCGCGACCGCGATGCGCGAATGGGCCACGCCTATCGGCGCGATGGAATATACCAATCGCGGCCAGGTGAAGTAACGCGACTGGCTCTATTACAGCCTCAAAACCACCACAACGCCGACCTACGATCCGGTGAGCCGCACCGCCTCGCTGGCGCACGACCTGCGCAATACGGCGGGCGATGTCACCTACGGCTACAGCTATATCCCCTCGGGCCAGCTCGGCTCGGTGTCGCGCAGCAATGACGCCTACGCCTACACCGGCTCGGACGACATCACCCGCAGCTACCTCACCAACGGCCTCAACCAGTATGAGAACGATGGCGAGGTGGGGTTCTGCTACGACCCCAACGGCAACCTCACCGCCGACGGGCAGTATGTCTATCTGTATGACCTCGAGAACCGGCTGGTCGAGATGCGGGTGCAGGGCAGCGGCAATGCCAATTGCGCCGCACTGAGCTACGCCGGGGACAAGCGGGCGGAGCTGCGATACGATCCGCTCGGCCGGCTCTACCGGGTCGAGAACTTCATCACCAGCGGCGGGACCAACTACTCCAACGCCTTCACCCGCTTCCTCTACGACGGCGATGCGATGGTGGCGGAGTACGACGTCAACGGCACCATGCTGCGGCGCTACATCCACGGCACCAACGCCGACGCGGACGATCCGCTGATCTGGTACGAGGGCAGCGGGGTGATCCCCGGCGCGCGGCGGTTCCTGCTGGCGAACCACCAGGGCTCGATCGTCGCGGTGACCGATCACACCGGCACGCTGCTGGCAGCGAACAGCTACGACGAATACGGCATGCAGGGCTGCGGCGCCTGCAACGACATCCCGACCCGCGGCCGGTTCCGCTACACCGGCCAGGCGTGGCTGGCGGAGCTGGGGCTCTACTACTACAAGGCCCGCGTCTACTCGCCGAGGCTGGGCCGGTTCCTGCAGGTCGACCCGATCGGCTACGAGGACCAGTTCAACCTCTACGCCTATGTCGGAAACGATCCGGTCAACGGGGTCGATCCGACGGGGAAACGAGCGCGGACGGGGGCCGTTGCGGTTGCAGAGGCATGTGTTGCTAGCCGTTGGGGAGCATTGGCGTGCGCAGCAGGCGTTGCCGTGGTTGGCGGTGCAGCCGCGACGGTGAGTCGACAAAATGCTGTAACAGCAAACAGGCCAAGGCTTGTGTCGACACCTTTGCCTCCGCGAGAGAAAAGAAGCCAAGCCGCAAGGGAAACAGCGCGGGAGGAAAGCAGTGAGAACAAGCCGAACGAGGTTGTCTTTCACCGACTACAGTCTGCTGCTGATTCAGCTATCATGGCTTCGTCAGGCATGTTGGCTGGAAAGGCGCCACGTGGTAGCAACATTCCGACAGCACAAGCTTATGTTGGCCCCCTTCCTCCCAACGCGAGGGGAATTGAGTTTACTACAGTAGTGCCTCCTGCTGCGGGCACTCCTCCACATGAAGCAAGATGGAGGCTCGGGCAACCGGGAGTGTCGGAAATGGAGATACAAGGAGAGGAATACGCTGTTATCCCAATTAAAGTTGTGCGAATTGGAGTAAAGGTTGATTAATCATAATGTTATAAGATAGCGCCCTAACAGAATGCCTCTCATGGTATTTTTATCAATCACTACATATCCTTGCTTATTCATGTTAAATAAATAGTTAATATTATGATAAAGTTCAAAATATATGGAATGCATCCCTGATCTCTGGGAAAGATTGACCGGAATCGCAAGAGGTATATATATGCATCGTGAATGGCCAATGGGGGTTGAGGATCAGGCAGCTCTAATTGATATCGAAAGAGACAGAGTTGAAGAAATTTGCCAATCAAAATTGATATTTGATAGAGATGATTTCGACGATATTATATATGGGATAGTTGAAGATTTCGAAATTCCGGCTGTCCTTTATCAACGCCCGAATTCATCTTACTCTGGGTTTTGTCTGGTATTTGACTCGCAGGGGGGTGGCGATATTAAAGGTCTCACTGACAAATTTTTGAAGCTTTATAAGATACCAAGAGACTTAGTGAGTTGGGAACCTTAAAGATGAGCATTTAAAAGACTATTGCTCGGCGCAGAGGGTCCTGTCCAAGCAAACGCACCCGCTGGCGTGGGTGCCGCAATCAGTTAGGGGCAGGAAATTGCAGGGACAGTATACTCAATTAGCCGTCAGCTCTGTTGCTCCTGCTGATGTGCGCAGATGAGGTGACGGACCGCTTGGTCACCTCCGGTTCAACCTGTGCAACCTCACCGCCGACGGGCAATATGTCTATCTCGTAGCCTGTGCTGAACTTGTTTCAGTAATGTCGAGAACCGGCTGGTCGAGATGCGGGTGCAGGGCAGCGGCAACGCCAACTGCACGGCGCTGAGCTACGCCGGGGACAAGCGGTGGGCGAACAAATTCCCTGTTACTGGGAATTGAATTCCCTGCTATTGAATGCGGAAATTTCCTCCTGAATTGCACAAAAGCCTCTGAACTATCCTGTTAAATATGCGTAAGGAGCCGAGGCAAGGGGCCTGAAAAATGCGATTTCCCCTGTAAATTCCCTGTTAAACAGGGAAAACAGGGAAAACAGAGAAGAGAGCGGTTCACTCCTGACTGCGTCATCCGCCACCCGGCTCATTCCCGCGCATTGAGTTGCACAAGTGCGCATCCGCATGATCGCCTTGCCGCTCCTTTGCTCCGATTCACAACCGTCCGCAGGAAAGCCCTGCCAATCGGCGGAGAGTTGCATTAGAGCGGCCACCAATTTCCAAGCCGGGCGCGGTCCGGCATCGCGAAACGGGTTTTATGATCGATACGATATCTTGCGCCAAGGCGCTGGGGACGCTCGCCATCGGCGTGCTCGCTCTTGCCTCCCCTCCCGTCTCGGCTCAGGATGACCTGCCGGGCGAACCGGAAACGCGCCCGATTATCGTAACCGGTACCGGGCTCGAAGAGACCCCTGCAAGCCCGGCCTACGACACGCAGGTGATCGAGCGTGAACAGCTGCTCGCGACGGGATCGGGCCGGATCGAGGATGCGCTCTCCTCCGTCGCGGGGTTTCAGCAGTTTCGCCGGTCGGACAGCCGCTCGGCCAATCCTTCGGCGCAAGGGGCAACGCTGCGCGCGCTCGGCGGCAATGCGACCAGCCGCGCGCTGGTGCTGCTCGACGGGGTGCCGATGAGCGATCCGTTCTTCGGCTATATCCCGTTCAGTGCCATCGCGCCCGAACGGCTGGCGGAAGCGCGGGTGACGCGCGGCGGCGGCTCGGGGCCGTTCGGCGCGGGCGCGCTGGCGGGCACGATCGAGCTGACCAGCGCCGATGCCGATACCCTTGGCACCTTCAGCGGTGAAGCGCTGGTCGACAACCGGGGCGAGACGGCGATCGGCGGCACGCTCGCCAGCAAGCTGGGGAGCGGGTTCGGGACCATCTCGGGCCGGTGGGACCGGGGCAGGGGCTTCGACACCACGCCGCTGGCCGAGCGGGTTCCGGCCACCGCGCGCGCCGCCTACGAGAGCTGGTCGGTGCAGCTGCGCGGGGTCGCACCGCTCAGCGATACGGTGGAGCTGCAAGCACGCGGCCTGGCGTTCGACGACCGGCGCACTCTGCGGTTCGACGGCGCGGACTCGACCAGCGAAGGGCAGGATGCCAGCCTGCGCATCGTCGGGCGCGGAGAATGGCAGTTCGATGCGTTGGGGTACGTTCAGGCACGCAAGTTTACCAATTTGGTTATCAGTTCGACCCGCTTCGTCCCCGTGCTCGACCAGCGCAACACGCCATCGACCGGGCTCGGCGGAAAGTTCGAACTGCGTCCGCCGACCGGCGCGAACAACGTGCTGCGGCTGGGCGTGGACTACCGCAAGTCGGATGGCGAGCTGTTCGAAACCGCGCTCAGCGCGTTCACCGGGGCTGTCACCGCACGGCGCAATGCGGGCGGGGCCAACACCGACCTCGGGCTGTTTGCGGAGAACGACCTAACACTGGGCGCGCTCACGGTGACGGCGGGAGTGCGCGCCGATCGCTACTCGATTGCCGACGGATTCTTCATCGAACGCAGCGGCAGCGGAGCGGTGATTGCCGAGGACCGCTTCGCCGATCGCGCGGGCTGGGTGGCATCGCTGCGCGGCGGAGCGCTGCTGCGCCTCGGCGACGGATTGCGGCTGCGTGCAGCGGGATACAGCGGGCTACGCCTGCCGACCCTCAACGAGCTGTATCGCCCTTTCGTGGTCTTCCCGGTCACCACCCAGGCCAATCCCGCGCTCGAAAACGAGCGACTGGAGGGATTCGAGGCGGGCATCGATTTCGCCCCGGACGAGGCGGTCGACCTGTCGCTCACGGTGTTCGACAACAGGGTGAAGAATGCGATCGCCAATGTCACCGTCGGTACCAATCTGCGCCAGCGGCAGAACATCCATGCGATCGGTGCGCGCGGGATCGAGGCGAGCCTGGGGCTGGCGCTGGGTCCGGTACGGTTCGACGGATCGCTCGCCTATACCGATGCCGAAGCGCGCGGGGCCGGCTTCGCAGCGGCGCTCGACGGAAACCGTCCCGCGCAAACGCCGCGCTGGGCGGGCAGCGCGACGGTGAGCTATCGGACCGACGACGGTATAGTTCTCGCAGCGACGCTGCGCCATATCGGCGCACAGTTCGAGGACGATCTCGAGACCGATGTCCTGCCTGCGGCCACCACCATCGACGCCTATGTCGAGCTACCGCTCTCGGGCCCGTTCGCGCTGGTCTTGCGCGGCGAGAATCTGGCGGACGAGACCATCGTCACCCGCAACCAGGGCGGATCGATCGACCTGGGCATGCCGCGCACGGTCTGGGCCGGGGTCAAAATCCAGCTTTGAACGCCTCAGCGATAATCGCGCGGTTTGAGGTCGTGGCGCGCAAGCTTGTCATAAAGCGTCTTGCGCGGGACGCTGAGCTTCGCGGCGACTGCGTCGACATTGCCCTTCGCCCTGCGCAAGGCTTCGTCGAGCACCGTCCGTTCGAATTCCGCAACGATATCCGACAGGGCTCCGCTGCCCGCGCTGCGCGGGTTGCCTGAGGTCAGCTCGGACAGCCCGAGCGCAAAGGCACGCGCGAAGGCGCGCAATTCGCGCAGGTTCCCCGGCCAGTCGTGCGACATGACATGCTGCCACACGGCTTCGCCGATGTCGGGTGCGCGCGAGCCAATTTTGCGCTCCTCATCGATCACGAAATGCCTGAACAACTCGGGAATATCCTCGCGGCGAGCCGACAACCGGGGCAGTACAATGCGCACCGCTCCCATCCGGTGATCGAGGCCGAAGCCCGTGCCGCTCGAAGTCGCCAGGATGGTCAGGTCGAGCTTGCGCGGGCGCTCGGCACCCTGCGGGTGGATGGTCCGGTTCTCGAGCAAGGACAGAAGCCGCGCTTCTATCGGTCCCGGCACCCCGGTCAGATCGTCGAGCAGCAGCGTGCCGCCGTTCGCGCGTTCGATCATGCCGGTGCGTGACAGCCCGGCGGAAGGATCGCGGCCGAACAGCAGGAGCTCGGCATCCTGATGCGCGATCATGGCGCGATCGATTGTGACGAAAGGTCGCCGGGCGCGGGGACCGGTCTCGTGCAGCAACCGCGCCACGAAGCTCTTCCCCGTCCCCTCGGCCCCTTCGACCAGCGCATCGACATTCGAACCGGCGACAGCGGCAATGACACTGCGCAAGGTCTCGGCGGCTTGCGAGGAGCCGATAATCCGGCTCTCGCTGCGGGCATTGAGAGCGCTGCGTAACCGGCGGTTTTCGATCACCAGCGTGCGCTTCTCCGCTGCGGCGGCAACCGCGCGCAGCAGCTGGTCGGTCGCATAGGGCTTGGTGAAGAAGTCCGCCGCTCCCTTTTTGAGCATTTCCACCGCCATCGGCACATCGCCGTGACCGGTGGTGAAGATGACCGGCAATTTGGCATCGATCTGCTGCAACCGCTCGAAGAAGGCGATCCCGTCGAGCCCGGGCAGACGGACATCGCTGACGACCACTCCGGGAAAATCCGCATCGAGAGCCGACAGGGCATCGCGCGCATCGCCAAAAAGCATCGCATCATAGCCTTCGAGCCGCATCGCTTGCAGCACCGCCTGGCCGAGCGCTTCGTCGTCTTCGACCAGCACGACTTGCACATTCGTCATGCCAGCGGCACCGCCATGACGAAGCAGGCACCGCCTCCATCGGCGCGTGCGAGGACAAGGTCACCGCCAAGACTGCGCATGATGTCCTGCGAGATGACGAGCCCGAGCCCGAGCCCATCCTCCTTGGTGGTGGCGAAAGGCTGGAACAGCGAGTCGCGCTGCTCCGCGTCGAGACCAGGCCCATTGTCGCGCACCGAGAGCAGGCATTTCTCGCCGTCGCGTGTGATCGACAGCACGATCCTGCCATCGCCGCCCACCGCATCGAGCGCATTTTGCAGCAGGTTGACCAGCACCTGCTCCAGACCGACGTGCTCACCGCGGACGCGGATCGCAAGATCTTCGCCCGGTGGCAGGACGACGCCCGCACCCGATTGCGCGATCCTGTCGCCGAGCAGCAGCATGGCCCCCTCGACCACTTCGCGCAGCGCCACATCGCGCGGTTGCGCGGTGCCCCGGCGGCTGAACCTTCGCAGCTCGTCGGTGATCTTGCCGATCCGGTCGGTCAGCGAGACGATGGTACCGAAATTCTCTTTCGCCGTCGCGGCGTCACCGGCCGAAAGCAGCTTGCCTCCGTTCTCTGCAAGTACCCGCATTGCCGCCACCGGCTGGCGAATCTCGTGCCCAACCCCTGCGGTAACCTGGCCCAGCGTGGCGAGCCGGTTCGCCTGCTGCAACTGGTCGCGCAGTTTGGCTGTGCGTTCGGCCACCTCTGCCTCGGCCCTCGCCTCGCGCCGGCGCTGGCCGAGGAACAGGGCGGCTCCAGCCAGGGCGACGGCGACCAGCCCAAGCAGCAGCACCAGTTGCGCATTGGCGCGCGCGGCCGCAACGCGGGGCGATGGATCGGCCAGCAAATGAAGATCCCATCCGTTGGGAGCGATCGGCTGCTCGGTCTCGATCAAGGAGGTTCCAACCAGCGAGGAAGGCGAGGTGAGGTCCGGCATGGTCGGAAGGCTTGCCAGGCCGAATTGGCGCGCGTCGGCTGCCCGGTCGCGTTTGGCGGCGTTCTCGGGGCGCAGGGTGTTGAACCGCCATGCGGGGTTGCTGGTGACCAGCACCACCCCTTCGGCATCGGTCACGAAGACTCCCGAGGTCGCCTTGCGCCAGCTGGCTTCGAGAGCATCGAACTCGACCTTGACCGCAACGATCCCGAGTTTGCTTTCGCCATCGTCGACCCGCTGCGCAATATAGAGACCCGGCCGGCGGCTGACCGTGCCGAGCGCGAACTGGGTTGCGCTGCCGCTGTCCATCGCTTGGATGAAGTAGCGCCGGAAACCGTAGTTGGAATCGACGAAGCTGGTCGGCAGCCGCCAATTGCTCGCCGCCAGTGTGGTGCCCCGGGCATCGGTCAGATAGATCGCTGCCGCTCCGGTTTGTTGGGCGAGCTCTTCGAGCCGGCGGTTGAGCGTGGCCACATCGCCGCTGTCGCCCGAGACCAGTCCGCGCACCTGCGGATCCTCGGCCAGCACCAGTGGCACGAGCGAGAACTTCTCCAGCTCGCTTTGCAGACCCTCTGCAAGGATCGCGGCATCGGCTGCCGCAACCGACCGGGCTTCGTCCATGGCCGCGTTCCGCATCGCACGGTCGAGCGCGACATAGGCCAGCAGGGACAGGATGATTATGGCTCCGCCGACGATGGCTACCAGCGTCAGCCGGCTGCGCGGGATCGCCTCACTGTCGCTCCGCGTAGTCATGCACCCGTTGTGCGGAATTTCGCAATCCGGTCAACGAATTTGTGCGGAAAGTCGGACAAATTTGGCGTTGACCAAATCTACACCACTGAAAAAATGTCAGAACATTCTCTCGCTCAACAGATTTGGTCTACGCGCGCCCTGGTCTAGGATCGGCTACGGAACGCCGGCAGCGACCGGCATGGGAGGGGGAATTCGATGGCGACCGGACGCGCAGTCACGGCCGATCCGAAGAGCGACGGGCGCACACCGTTCTACCGCGTGCTGTATGTCCAGGTGCTGGCGGCGATCGTGGCGGGGGCGACACTCGGCCATTTCTTCCCCGACTTCGGCGCGAATCTCAAACCGCTCGGCGATGGCTTTGTTGCGCTTGTCAAAATGATCATCGCCCCGGTGATCTTCGTAACCGTCGCCACCGGTATCGCCGGCGTGAAGGATATGTCCGCCGTCGGCAGCGTGGCGTGGAAGGCTATGGCATACTTCCTGTTCTTTTCGACCCTGGCGCTGGTGATCGGCCTGGTCATCGCCAATGTCGTCCAGCCCGGTGCCGGTCTGAATATCGATCCGGAGACCCTCGATGCATCGGCGGTTGCGACCTACACCGAAACCGCCAAGGACCATACGCTGACCGGCTTCCTGCTTGGTATCATCCCGACAACCCTGTTCAGCGCCGTGACCAGCGGCTCGATCCTGCAGGTGCTGCTGGTCGCCATTCTTTCCGGCGTGGCGATCGCTGCCACCCGCCCGCGTAGCGATCTGGTGTTCGATGTGCTTGCCTCGTTCAGCGAGGTGATCTTCAAGCTGGTGCATATGCTGATGAAGCTGGCGCCGATCGGGGCCTTCGGCGCGATCGCTTTTACCATCGGCGAATTCGGGATCGGTTCGCTGGCCAATCTGGCGGCGCTCATCGCCACCTTCTACCTCACATCTTTGCTCTTCGTGCTCGGTGTGCTCGGGATCGTCGCATGGCTCTCCGGCTTCTCGATCTTCGCGCTGATCAAGTATCTGAAGGAAGAACTGCTGCTGGTCCTCGGCACGTCGTCGTCCGAAGCCGCGCTGCCGAGCCTGATGGAGAAAATGGAGATCGCCGGCTGCCGCAAGACGGTGGTCGGGCTGGTCGTGCCGACCGGCTACTCTTTCAATCTCGACGGCACCAATATCTACATGACGCTTGCCGCGCTGTTCATCGCGCAGGCGGTCGGGGTCGAACTGAGCTGGGGCGAGCAGCTGATGCTGGTGCTGGTGGCGATGGTAAGCTCCAAAGGTGCGGCCGGGGTGACCGGCTCGGGCTTCGTGATCCTCGCCGCCACGCTCTCGGTCGTGCCTTCGGTGCCGGTTGCGGGCATGGCGCTGATCCTCGGGATCGACCGGTTCATGAGCGAATGCCGCGCGCTGACCAATTTCATTGGTAACGCGGTTGCCACCATCGTCGTCGCCAAGTGGGAGCGGGCGCTCGATACCGATCGCCTCGCTGCCGCGATGGCAGGGCAGGCGATGCCGCTACCCGAAGAAGATATCGAACGGCACGAGCGTTCGGGTCCGCACAGCGAAGCGCTGGCACAAGCCTTGGGAGACGCCCGATGATAACGCGGCGCTCCCTGATCGGCTCGGCTGCTGCCGTCGGCTCCGCTGCCCTACTCTTGCCCGGTGCCGCCCTGGCATCCGAGGCATGGAGCGAGGAGATTGCCCTGTGGCCCGGAAGGCCGCCGGGCCAGGGTGGACCGACCGGTCCGGAAAAGATCGGCGAGGAGGGTGCGGGCTTCGGTGCGGTGTCGAATATCTCGACGCCGCGGATGCGCGTCTATCGACCTTCCGAGCCCAATGGTCGCGCGGTGCTGGTCGCGGGCGGCGGGGGCTATTTCCGTATCCAGCTGTGGAAGGAATCGACCCCGATCGCGCTCTGGCTGCAGGCGCGCGGCTACACGGTATTCGAATTGATCTACCGCCTTCCGAATGACGGGTGGGATTCGAGCGCACCCTTTGCCGATGCACAGCGCGCGATGAAGATTATCCGCACCCGTGCCGCCGAGTTTTCGCTCCGGACCGACCGGATCGGGATCATGGGCTTTTCCGCCGGGGGGCACCTTGCCGGCTTCACCGCGCTCCAGCCCGCGCGCGAACTCTATGCCGGAGCCGACCGCTACGAAGCGGCGAGCGCGCGGCCGGACTTCTCGGTCCTGCTGTTCCCGGTGGTGTCGCTGCGCAAGCAGTACGACACCACCCGCACAAGGCGCGAAATCATCGGGACCAAGCCGAGCAGCGCCGCCGAGGAGGAGTGGTCGCTCGACACCTACGCTGCGAAGGATGCGCCGCCGACGATCATCTTCGCATCGGCAGACGATCTCACCACACCGCCGGGGCATGGGATTTCGCTATTCCAGTCTCTGCACGCCAAGGGCGCGGCGGCGGAACTGCATATCTTCGAAGATGGCGGGCACGGCTGGGGCCTCGGCAAGGAGGACCAGATCCTCAGCCATTGGCCGGCCATGTTCGAAAACTGGATAACCAAACGAAAATTCGACTGATGGGATGAGGGAAGGAAATACACCATGCGCATGAACACTATCGGCCGACTGGTCCTGCTGAGCAGCTGCAGCCTGATCGCCGCGACGAGCGCCGCACAGGCGCAAGAGATTGCCGACCCGGCGCAGCCCGTCGCCAACCCGGACGAGGAAATCCTCGTCGTCGGGTCGCAGATCCAGGGCGCACAGATCAACGACGTGCTGCCGGTCACGGTAGTCGACGAGCAGCAGATCGAGAACACCGGCGCTGCATCGGGCGACGAACTGTTCCGTTCGATCCCGCAAGTGGGCACCGTCGCCTTCAATGAGCAGAACGCCACCACCTCCAACAACGTGCGCGGCGATGTCGGATCGGTCAATCTGCGCGACCTCGGCACCGGCAACACGCTGCTGCTGCTCAACGGGCGGCGGATGAACCTCCACCCCGGCTTCCAGACCGAATTGCTGGTCCCGGTTGTCAGCGCCGACACCAACGAGATCGCTCCCGGCAGCGTCCGGCGGGTCGAGGTCCTGCGTGACGGGGCTTCGGCGATCTACGGCGCGGATGCGGTTGCGGGTGTCATCAACACCGTGCTCAAGGGCGGAATGAACGGCGGCTTCCTGGAGGCCGATTACCGCGATTCCGACGGGACTGGCCTCTACAACTATACGATCAGCGGCGGGTTCGGGTTCGACTTCGGCGGCGGGCGCGGCAACTTGACGGTCTATGGCGGCTATTTCCATGAGAACGGCTTGCTGGCATCGGCGCGCCCCTATTCCGCCGACGACAACAAGCTTCCTCTGGTAGTCGGCACCGACTTCGAAGACGATGCCTCGTTCAACAACCGCAACACCTTCGGGCCGTTCGGCCAATTCGACATCCAGGCAGCATCCAATCGCACCCCGATCGGGGATGACGATTTCTACCTTCAGCCGAGCTCGTTTCCCGGCTGTGATATGGATTTCGGCAACGGATTGTGCGCCAACGCCGGGACCACTCCGACCACGGCGGTCCGCTACAACACCATTTTCGGCAACAAGTTGATCAGCGAGAAGGATCGCTACAACGCGATGGCGCTGCTCAGCTACGAGCTGAGCGACAGCGTCGAGGCCTATTTCGAAGGCAGCTACTACCGCTCGGAGAACGCCCGCAACAACGATGCCTCGGCGATCCTCAGCGCGGTGCCAGTGGGAATTTCGCGCAACGCCTACTGGAACCCGTTCGGGCCGGTTACCTTCCCCAACGGCACGCCCAATCCCAACCGTCTGCCGGGAACCACCATTCCCTCGGGCGGCGCGGATATCATCATGGAGCGGTACCGCTTCGTCGATGCCGGCAATCGCGGGGTCTTCGTTGACAAGGATTCCTATCGCATGGTCGCCGGGCTGCGCGGCAACTTCGGCGCGTGGGAATTCGACACCGGCTTCGTCTATTCCGAAGCGCGGGTGACCGACAAGGAAACCAACCGCGTTTCGCTGACCCTGCTTCAGCAGTCGATCAACAAGTCGACGCCCGATGCCTACAACCCGTTCAACGGCGGCTGCGTCACCGGCGATCCGGGCCAGGGGGATTGCACCCCCAACCCGGACTCTGTGATCGATGACTTCCGCATCGATGTCTTCCGTAAGGGCGGCACCAGCCTCGCCTTGGCCGATTTCAAGATCAGCCGCGACGATTTGCTCAGCCTGCCCGGCGGCAATCTGGGTATCGCAGGCGGGATCGAATGGCGGCGCGAGACCTTCTTCGATGATCGCGATCCGCGGCTCGACGGCACCATCACCTGGACCGACAGCGTGATCGCTGGCGTGACCAACGGATCGGATGTTGCAGGCACCAGCCCGTCGCCCGACACCAATGGCAGCCGTGTGGTCTTCTCCGCCTTTGCCGAATTGTTCGTTCCGGTGGTTAGCCCCGAATTGGACATTCCGCTGGTGGAGGAATTCAACGTCCAGCTGGCGGGTAGGGTCGAGCGATTCGAAGACATCGACCAGACCGCCGTCGTCCCGCGCGTCGCGGCATCGTGGACCACCTTCCCCGGCGTGACCTTCCGCGGCGCATGGTCGCAAGGGTTCCGCGCCCCCAACCTGGTGCAGGTCAACGATGCGGGTACGACGCGGTCCAACACCCGCGACGACTTCGTGACCTGTCAGGCGCGGGTCGAGAAGGGGACTTTGTCGGGCCTCGATAACTGCCCGGGTGAAGGTGTGATCAGCTTCCGTTCGGGGTCCGACCAACTGGAACCCGAAGACAGCACCAGCATTAATCTCGGCATTGTGCTCGAACCGGGCTTCATTCCGGGTTTGACCCTGACGGCAGACTACTGGCGCGTGAAGCAAACCGGGCTGGTCGGCACCTTCGGCGACGATAATGCGATCGCGCTCGACCTGCTGCGCCGCCTCAATGGCAGCACCAACCCGGCCGTCATCCGCGCCGCGCCGACGGCCGACGATATCGCGCTGTTCACCGGCACCAGCCTCGCCCCCGCAGGCGAGATTCTGCAGGTGCTCGATCCCTACATCAACCTCGACAGCCGCGTGTCGAAGGGGTGGGACTTCGGGCTGAACTACCGCGTACCCGATTTCGGGCTCGGCAAATTCCGCCTGCGGCTCAATGCGGCGCGGCTCAAGAGCTTCGTCCAGTCGGCCGGGCCGGAGAGCGACGAACTGCTGACCGGGATCGCCGACGGCACGCTGCCGGAAGACGTCAACATCGACGGGCTGGGCGAGCTGCTCGAAATCGAAGGCCGGCCGAAGTGGCGCCTGAGCGGTTCGGTCAACTGGGAAAGCGGCCCCGTCGAGATCGGGCTCTATGGCCAGTATGTCGGCGCGGTGTGGGACACCAGCGTGGTGCGCGACGTGCTGCTGGTGTCGGACGATCCCAACGCCAATTTCTACCGCGTCGACGATCAGTTCGTGACCAATGTCTCGCTCGCCTACAATTTCGACAACGGCGGCCCGCTCGACGGCACGCGCATCCGGCTTGCGGTCAACAATCTGTTCGACAAGGATCCGCCGCTGGCCGACGAGACCTACGGCTACTTCAGTGAGCTGCATTCGCCGCGCGGGCGCGTCTTCCATGTCGAACTGCGCAAGAAGTTCTGACATAGCGGGCGGATGAAGAACCTGACGCGCTATGGGCTGATAGCCGTCGCGCTGGCGGCAGGGGCGGGAGTGCGGGCGGAAACGCCCGCCCCCTTGCCCCCGTCGCCAGAGACGGCTTGCACGACTGCCAGCGCAGAGATTGCGTTCGACTTCGAAGGGGCCTCACAATCGCGCTGCGTGATCGAGGGGGATCGCGAGTTCTCGATCCTCGTTGCGCCCGAGCACGCGCCGCCGATCAATCCCAGCCCATGGTACGCGTTCCGTTACGCTTCCCAGCCGGGGGCGGACCTCACGGTCCATGTCCGCTATCTCGAAGCGAAGCATCGCTATCCGCCCAAATGGCGCGGACGGGGCGATGCCGGATCGCTTGCTGCCGCCGTCGCGGAAGACGGCAAATCGGTCACCATCACGCTTCCGGCAGGCAACGGGATCGTCAGCAGCCAGGAAATCTTTGACGGCACGCGCCATGCCCGCTTGCTCGACGAGCTGGCGGCAAAGGAGGGTGTCGAGCGATTGAGCTTGGGAGCCTCGCACGATGGCCGCCCGATCGAAGCGCTGCGTATCGGTAGGCCCGATGCGCCGCGGCTGGTGATCCTTCTCGGACGTGCGCATCCGCCCGAAGTCAGCGGTGCGGTTGCGATGGAAGCTTTCCTCCGCCGGATCGCCTCCGAAGCCGGAAGTCTGGGAGACACCCAGGTGATCGCCATCCCGCTGCTCAACCCCGACGGGGTCGCGCGCGGCCACTGGCGCGCCAATCGTGGAGGGCTGGACCTCAACCGCGACTGGGGGGAGTTCACCCAGCCCGAAACGCGCGCGGTGGGCGATTGGCTTGCCGCGCTCCCGCCGACCATCCGCCCCGTTGCTATGGTCGATTTTCACTCGACCGAGCGCAACCTGTTCTACGTCCAGGGCGAGAAGGAGACCGATCGAGCGCAGGAACGCTTCCTCGCCGAATGGCTCGGCGGGCAGGAGCAGGCGATCGAGGGCTACCCCTTCACCATCGAGCGGCGCAATGCCAACCCTGGCTCGGGCACGTCGAAGAACTGGTTCAATGTGACCTATGGCATTCCGGCCTATACCTACGAGGTTGGCGACGAGACCGACCGTTCGGCAATCGCGCGGGCAGCGAGTGTGCTCGCCGAGCGGTTCCTAACGGCGATTGCGGAACCGGATAGGGTGCCTTCTTCGCCCGAATAGCCTGCGTCCCGGCATTGGCAACAGCGCCTCGCCGCACTAAGGGCCGGTTGATGGACGCAACCCTTTCCGAACGCAGCAGCAACTTTTGCCAGGCCTGCGCGATCCGCAATCGCGCGATCTGCGCCGATCTCGCGAATGACGAGATCGACCTGCTCAACGCGATCGGCAGGCGGCGCAAGCTGGAAGCAGGCGAGCAGATCCTGTGGGAAGGCGACGATGCGGTGCTGGTCGCCAATGTCATCGAAGGGGTGATGAAGCTCTCGACCCAGACGAGCGATGGCAAGGAACAGATCCTTGGTCTCGCATATCCGTCGGATTTCCTCGGCCGACCGTTCGGGCAGACCACGCCTTACGGGGTCGAGGCGCTGACCGATGCCCATGTCTGCGTGTTCCAGCGCAGCGATTTCGACCGCTTCGCGCGCGAGCATCCGCGGCTGGAGCACAAGCTGCTCGAGCGAACACTGATGGAACTCGACCGCACCCGCCGCTGGATGCTGCTGCTGGGCCGAATGAACGCGGAACAGAAGCTCGCCAGCTTCCTGCTCGAGACCGCCGACCGAATGGCCCCGGCCGATTGCAGCTTTCTCGGCGATGACGTGCCGATTACCTTCACCCTGCCGCTCGCGCGCCAGCAGATCGCCGATGTGCTGGGGCTGACCATCGAAACGGTCAGCCGCCAGTTCACCCGAATGAAGAAGGAAGGGCTGATCGACCTTCCCTCGCGGCGCGAGGTCACCCTGCTGGATCGCGGCGCGCTCGAGGATCGCGCCGTCTAGAAGCGATACGATAGACCCGCGCTGAGCACCCAGGGGTCGAGCTTGTGCTCGGTCTGGATCGCCAGCGTATTGCCCGCATACCAGCGCGCCGTGGTGTCGACGAAATAGCGCTTGGCATCGAAACTGACGCCCAGACCCTTGTCGTTGACCGGAATATCGACGCCGGCTTGCAGCACGAAACCGAACTCGTCCGACAGGTCGGTGTCGGTCACCCCCAGCGGGATGGTCGCCGCGCCCGGCTTGTCGCTGATCCACAGGAAATAGGTCGCGCCTGCGCCGACGTAGGGTTTGATGGCGCCTGCATCGAAGTGATACTTCGCGGTAAAGGTTGCCGGAATGAGCCTGGCGTTCGACACCAGCTCTGCGCCAGCCAGTCCGGCGGTCGCGTCAACGTCATGCTGGGTCACGCAGCAGATCGTCTCGATCGAGAAATTGTCGGTGAAGAAATACTCGATCGCGATCGTGGGCACGACATTTTCGCTGGCTTCGGTTTGCGTGGTCGCCGGAATGCCTGCGACATTGACGTCGAGGCTGGTGATCTTGCCGTCGGGCAGCACGGCGGTGCCGAGCAGCTTGATCTGCAGCGGGCCGTCCGATTCGGCGGCCATCGCAGTTGCGGGAAGGGCGAAGCCCGACAGCAGGGTTGCTGCGAGGGCGATAGTCTTGGTCATTGTTCACTGTCCCGGCGCTGCAGTGACCGCCCTGTGCGGTCGAGGATTGTTGCAGCGCTCGTGGCGTCCAGTGGCGCGCGGAAGCCGGCGGTTCATTGATCCCGGTCAAACTTCCGGGCCTCGCTTGTCGTTGCTAACAAAAGAAAGTTTCACAGCCGCCCGCAATTTGCGCTGGATCAAAGTCCGTTCGCCCTGCCGCCCCTAAGGGCCGGTCGGAGAAACGGAGAATCTGATGCAAGCTGAAGCTGCAATGGGCCGGGCAGGCCTGTGGTTCGGAGTGATGCTGCTGGCGCTCGCCGCAGCGGTGATGGCGCATGACACGGGCTTCGCTTTCCACGCCGGGCTGGTCGCATTCGTGGCCTTCTGCCTGATGTGGATGTCGGCCAGTCGGTTCGACCCGGCCGGCAAGGCGGAAGGCTTTTTCCGTATGCCCGAGGGGCCATCGAAATACGATGATGCGCCGGTGCGCTGGGGCGTCATCGCAACGCTGTTCTGGGGCACGGCAGGCTTCCTCGCCGGACTTTACATTGCCTTGCAGCTGGCGTTTCCGGTGCTCAATTTCGAGCCCTACCTCAACTTCGGCCGGTTGCGCCCGCTGCACACCAGCGCGGTGATCTTTGCCTTCGGGGGCAATGCGCTGATCGCGACCAGCTTCTACATCGTTCAGCGCACATGCCGCACGCAACTCGCTTTTCCTGGCCTCGCCCGGTTCGTGTTCTGGGGCTACCAGATGTTCATCGTTCTGGCGGCGAGCGGCTACCTCCTCGGTGTCACCCAGTCGAAGGAATATGCCGAACCCGAGTGGTATGTCGACCTGTGGTTGACCGCAGTCTGGCTCGCCTATCTCGCGGTGTTCGTCGGCACGATCGTCAAGCGGAAGGAGCCGCATATCTATGTGGCCAACTGGTTCTTCCTCGCCTTCATCGTCACCGTCGCGATGCTGCATGTGGTCAACAACCTGGCGATCCCGGTCAGTTTCCTCGGGTCGCGCAGCTACAGTGTGTTCGCCGGGGTGCAGGATGCGCTGACCCAGTGGTGGTACGGCCACAACGCGGTCGGCTTCTTCCTCACCGCCGGCTTCCTCGCGATGATGTATTACTTCGTGCCCAAGCAGGCCGAGCGGCCGGTCTACTCCTATCGCCTTTCCATCATCCACTTCTGGTCGCTGATCTTCCTCTACATCTGGGCGGGTCCGCACCACCTGCATTACACCGCGCTGCCCGACTGGGCACAGACACTGGGCATGGTGTTCTCGATCATGCTGTGGATGCCCAGCTGGGGCGGGATGATCAACGGGCTGATGACGCTCAACGGTGCGTGGGACAAGATCCGCACCGACCCGATCATCCGGATGATGGTGATGGCGCTGGCCTTCTATGGCATGAGCACCTTCGAAGGCCCGATGATGAGCATCAAGGCGGTCAACAGCCTGAGCCATTACACCGACTGGACCATCGGCCACGTCCATTCCGGCGCGCTGGGCTGGAACGGCATGATCACCTTCGCTTGCATCTACTACCTCGTCCCGCGGCTGTGGAAACGGACACGGATGTATTCGCTGCGGATGATCAACTGGCACTTCTGGCTCGCGACGCTGGGGATTGTTTTCTACGCCGCCAGCATGTGGGTGGCGGGGATCACCCAGGGCCTGATGTGGCGCGAGTACGGAGCCGACGGTTATCTGGTGAACAGCTTCGCCGACACCGTCGCTGCTTTGCACCCGATGTATGTGCTGCGCGCATTCGGCGGCGGGCTCTATCTCGCCGGTTTCGTGGTGATGCTGTGGAACGTGGCCCAGACGCTGGCCGGCAGGCTGCGCAGCGAAGCGCCGATGACCGAGACCCCCTACGACCCCGATGCCGACCGTCCGCTCCCCGCCGACGCCGTCCCAGCCGAATAGGAACCGACCGATGACCGATACCGGCAAGCAACCGTTCGAGCGGCACAAGAAGCTTGAGAAGAACGTCACCCTGCTGGCGGCGGCGACCTTCCTGACCGTCGCGGTGGGCGGGATAGTGGAAATCGCTCCGCTGTTCTGGATCGACAACACGATCGAGAAGGTCGACGGCATGCGGCCCTACAGCCCGCTCGAACTCGCGGGGCGCGACATCTACATTCGCGAGGGCTGTTACACCTGCCACAGCCAGATGATCCGCCCGTTCCGCGACGAGGTCGAGCGCTACGGCCACTACAGCCTGGCGGCGGAATCGATGTACGATCATCCGTTCCAGTGGGGCTCCAAGCGGACCGGGCCGGACCTCGCGCGGGTCGGTGGGCGCTATTCCGACGCGTGGCACGTCCAGCACCTGCGCGACCCGCAAAGCGTGGTGCCCGAAAGCGTGATGCCGCAATACGGCTTCCTTGCCGACACGCCGCTCAACGTCGCCGACCCCTCGGCCAACCTTGCCGCCCTGCGCAATATCGGCGTGCCCTACACCAAGGACGACGTCGCCAAGGCACCCGCCGACCTCGCAGCGCAGGCCGATCCCGAAGCCGACCCGGGCGATCTCGCAGCGCGCTATCCCAAGGCGCAGATCCGCGACTTCGACGGCGATCCGGCACGGGTGACGGAGATGGATGCGCTGGTCGCCTATCTCCAGATGCTTGGCACGCTGGTCGATGTGAACAGCGCGGCGGCGCAGGAAGAACTCGCGACGGAGAAGGGCCGATGAGCGTCTACGAGACCCTGCGGCATTTCGCCGACAGCTACGGCCTCGCGGCGATGATGCTGGTTTTTGTGGTGCTCTGCGCCTGGCCCTTCCTACCCGGCCCGCGCGCCCGCGCGGACGAAGCGGCGAATTCCATTTTCGAAGGACAAGACGATGGCGAATGAGCGCCCCGACACAAAGCGCATCGACGAAGCGACCGGAACCGGCTTCGTCGGTCACGAGTGGGACGGGATCGAGGAACTCGATACCCCGATGCCGCGCTGGTGGCTGTGGACCTTCTACCTGACCATCGCATGGGCGCTGGTCTACGTCGTGCTCTATCCGGCTTGGCCGCTGATCGCGAAAGGAACGGAAGGCACGCTCGGCTGGACCAGCCGCGGCCAGCTCGCCGCGGAAATGGGCGATGCCGAAAAGGCGCGCGCCGAGTTGAACCGGCAGATTGCGACCGTCTCGCTCGCCGACCTTCAGGCCGACCCCGAGCTTATGAGCAAGGCGGTGGCCGGCGGCGCGGCGGCGTTCAAGGTCAACTGCATCCAGTGCCACGGGACGGGAGCTGCGGGCAGCCAAGGTCTCGGCTATCCCAACCTTGCTGACGACGACTGGCTGTGGGGCGGCGATCTCGCCGCGATCGAAATCACGCTCAAACACGGGATCCGCGATGCGGGCGACGGCGAAACGCGGATCAGCGCAATGCCGCCGTTCGCCGGGGTCTTCGACCAGAGCCAGCTAAGCGCGCTGGCCGACCATGTGCTGTCGTTCAGCGGCAAGGCGAAATCCAGTCCGGTCGGCGCGCAGATATATGCCGACAACTGCGTCGCGTGCCATGGCGAGAAAGGTCAGGGCGACCGGGTGCAAGGCGCGCCGCGCCTGTCCGACGCGATCTGGCTTTATGGCGGGACGAGGGAAGAGATCATCCGCCAGGTGCTCGATCCGCACATGGGGATGATGCCGGCGTGGGGCAAACGGCTCGATCCGGTGACCATCAGAATGCTGGCAGCCTATGTCCATTCGCTCGGGGGCGGCGAAGACTTCGCGACGGTCGAAGCGAAGGGTGAGCAGACCCCGGCGGTGGACGGCGATGAACAGCCCTAGCCACATTCCCCACCTTCCTGGAGCGGGCCTCTACGAGAGTAGCCGGACGGTCCACAACAAGCGGATCGACGGGCCGTTCCGCCGGTTCAAGTGGCTGGTCATGTTGGTCACGCTGGCGATCTACTACGGCACGCCGTGGCTCCGGTGGGATCGCGGCCCCTATGCGCCGGACCAGGCGGTGCTGGTCGATCTTGCCAACCGGCGGTTCTACATGTTCGGGATCGAGATCTGGCCGCACGAATTCTATTTCGTCGCGGGACTGCTGATCATGGCGGGGATCGGGTTGTTCCTCGTCACCAGCGCGGTCGGCCGGGCATGGTGCGGCTATTCCTGCCCGCAGACGGTGTGGACCGACCTGTTCCAGCATGTCGACCGCTTGATCGACGGGGACCGCAATGCCCGCATCCGGCTGGACAATGCGCCCTGGACCTGGGGCAAGGTTATGCGCCGCGCCTTCAAGTGGGCGATCTACCTCGTCATCGGCTTCTGGACCGGCGGCGCGTGGATCATGTATTTCGCCGATGCACCAACACTGGTGTACGAATTCTGGCGCGGCGAGGCCGCCCCGGCCGCCTACATTACAGTCGCCGTGCTGACGCTCACCACCGTCACGCTCGGCGGTTTCATGCGCGAGCAGGTGTGCATCTACATGTGCCCATGGCCGCGCATCCAGACCGCGATGATGGACGAGAAATCGCTCCTGGTGACCTACAAGGACTGGCGCGGCGAGCCGCGCGGCAGCCTCAAGAAGGCGGAGAAGAACCCCGGCGCTTTCGGCGACTGCATCGATTGCCAGCAATGCGTGGCGGTGTGCCCGACCGGCTGGGATATCCGCAAGGGGCCGGATATCTCCTGCATCACCTGCGCGCTGTGCATCGATGCCTGCGATAGGGTGATGAAGGATATCGGCCGCCCGCGCGGCTTGATCGACTATGCCACACTGGAGGATTGCGCGCGCGAGCAGTCGGGTGAGGCACCGCGTCCCGCGTGGAAGGCGCTGCTGCGCCCGCGCACGCTGGCCTATCTGCTGATCTGGAGCAGCATCGGGCTTGCCCTGCTGTTTGCGCTCGGCACCCGCAGCCGGACCGACCTCACCGTGTCGCCCGATCGCAACCCGCCCTTCATGCTGATGAGCGATGGATCGGTACGCAATTCCTATACGCTCAAGCTGCGCAATATGGAGAACCGCCCGCGCACGATGGACGTCGCGCTGGAGCGCCTGCCCGGTGCCACCATGTGGACCGGGACGCAGGGCAAGGACAGCGCGGCAGCGCGGCAGCGGGTCGAAGTCCCGGCCGACCAGACCCTGACCCTGCGCGCCTATGTCCAGGCACCCCAAGGAACCCGCCCGACCGAGCTCGCCTTCCGCCTGACGGCGCTCGACGAAAAGGGCGAAAGCGACGTCGGCGAAACCACGTTCGACGCACCGGAGCAATGAGCATGACAAGGAACTTCACCGGCTGGCATTTCGCCGCGATCATGGTCACAGGATTTGGCATCGTGGTGGCGGTCAATCTGTTGATGGCCTCGCTCGCGGTGGGCAGCTTCGGCGGGGTGGTGGTCGAGAACTCCTATGTCGCGAGTCAGAACTTCAACACCTGGCTCGCCGCAGCCGCGCGCGCCAACACCTTGGGATGGCGGGCCGACGTCGTCCGCTCGGGCAGCGGACGGCTGGAGGTTCAGACCGACGGGCTGCCCGAAGGCGCCCAGGTGACCGCAGAACTGCGCCATCCGCTGGGCCGGGAGCTGCCACTCGAATGGGACCTCAGGCCTTTGGGCGGAGGCCTTTTCGCAAGCACCGAACGCCTCCCCGAAGGACGCTGGATTGCCCGTATCGTGATGACGGCGGGTGACCGGGAAATGCGCATCGAGAAGCCGCTCGAATGAATGCTCCTTTCCCAATCGAGCAGGTTGCGACGCCCGATCTGGTCGACACGCGCTTCACCGTGCCGGGCATGCGCTGCGCCGGGTGCATCGCCAAGATCGAGCGCGGACTGGGCGAGGTCGAGGGGGTCGAGGCCGCGCGGGTCAATTTCTCCGCCAGGCGGGTAGCAGTGCGGCACCATGCCGCGCTGGACGAGGATGCGCTGCTGTCCGCGATCGGGAAACTTGGTTTCGAAGCGCAGATTGCGGCAGCCAATCCGTTGGGGGAGGACGACCGGGAAAGCCGCAAGCTGGTGACTGCGCTGGCGGTGGCGGGCTTCGGCATGATGAACATCATGCTGTTATCGGTTGGCGTGTGGTCGGGCGCGGGCGGGGTGACCCGCGAGATGTTTCATTGGCTTTCGGCGCTGATCGCCCTGCCGGTGGTCGCATACTCGGGCCGCCCGTTCTTTTCCTCGGCGCTGATGGCGCTGCGCTACGGGCGGACCAATATGGATGTGCCGATCTCGATCGGCGTCCTGCTGGCGACCGGCCTCAGCCTCTACGAAACGCTGACCGGCGGCGAGCACGCCTATTTCGACGGCGCGGTGATGCTGCTGTTCTTCCTGCTCGCAGGGCGCGCGCTCGATGCCGCGATGCGCAGCCGCACCCGCGCGGGAATCGGAGCGTTGCTGAGCCGGATGGGCAAAAGTGCGAGCGTGATCCAGACCGATGGCGGCACCCGGAGGATGCTGGCGGAAGACCTGTTCCCAGGGATGGTGATGCTGGTCGCGGCAGGCGAGGCGCTGGCAGCGGACGGCGAGGTTATCGAGGGATCGGGCGCGGTCGACAATGCCATGCTGACGGGCGAGAGCGCGCCCGAACCGGTCACCATCGGTGATGCGGTCCACGCCGGGGCGATCAACCTGACAGCCGCGCTCAAGGTGCGGATCACCGCGACGCAAGGCGACACCGCGATTGCCGAAATTGCCCGGTTGATGGACGAGGCAGGGCAATCGCGCAGCAGCTATGTCCGGATCGCGGACCGCGCCGCGCGGCTCTATGCTCCAGCGGTACATACGCTGGCCTTGCTGGCGTTTGCCGGGTGGATGATTGCCGGGGCAGGCTGGTACCAATCGCTGGTGATCGCCATCGCGGTGCTGATCATCACCTGCCCCTGCGCGATGGGGCTGGCGGTGCCGGCAGCGCAAGTCGTGGCGAGCAATGCGCTGCTAAAGCACGGCCTGCTGGTGAAGGACGGCAGCGCGCTCGAGCGGCTGGCCGAAGTCGATTGCGCGCTGTTCGACAAGACGGGGACGCTGACCCTGGGCGAACCGCGGCCGGAGATCGGCGCGCTCGGCCAGACCCAGTGCAGCGTCGCGCTGGGTCTGGCCGAGCACAGCCGTCACCCGCTCAGCCGCGGGCTTGCGACGGCTTTGCGCGAGGCCGGCGTCGTTCCCTCGCAAATCTCCGAGGTGCACGAGGTCGCCGGCCATGGCCTTTCCGGCTGCTGGGACGGCAAAGATGTAGCCTTCGAACGCGTCGAAGGTGGTGACGAGGGACTCGCTACCCGGTTTCGCATCGCCGACCGGGCAATCACGATCCCTTTCGCCGATCCGGTGCGCCGCGATGCGGGCGCGGTGATCGAGGCGTTGCGCCGCGATGGAATCGACAGCCGCATCATCTCGGGTGACCGCATCGAAACTGTCGAGGCGGTTGCCCGCCGGCTGGGTGTCGCGGGGCAGGGCGGTGTTACTCCGGCCGAGAAGCTGGACATTCTCGAGCAGGCCAAGGCCGAGGGGCGCAAGCCGTTGATGGTGGGCGACGGGCTCAACGACGGGCCTGCGCTGGCGGCCGCGCATGCCTCGATCGCTCCCGGAACCGCGAGCGACGCCAGCCAGCAGGCGGCCGATGCGGTGTTCGTCGGTGCAGCGCTGATGCCGGTCGCGCTGGCGGTACAGGTGGCCAGGGCAACAATGCGCATCGTGCGGCAGAACTTCGCCTTCGCGATCCTCTACAATCTCTGCGCTGTACCGCTGGCGCTGGCAGGACTGGTCACGCCGATGATAGCCGCGATCGCCATGTCGACCAGCTCGCTGGTGGTGGTCGCCAATTCGCTGCGGCTCGCAAGGGCGGCACGATGAGCGGCCTTGTTCTCCTCATCCCCATCGCGCTCGGCATGGGCGGGCTCGGGCTTGCGGTGTTCTTCTGGGCGATGCGCAACGGCCAGTTCGAGGACCTCGACGGAGCCGCCAACCGCATCCTGATCGAGGACGAGGAACAATGAAGGATGCGCTGTTCACTCTGGCGGCGATGATCCCCGCAGCGATCGGGCCGCTCCCGGTTGACCAAAAGCCGATTTCCGCCGGGCTGTGCGGCGGCGGCTCGATCGAATTCGACATCCCGCAGCGCCAGCCCCGTCAAAAGGAACCCTGCCATGCAGTGGGCTGCCATACGGGCGGTTGCCGCAAGCGGTTTGATCCAGCGCAATGACACTGCCGGCCATCACCCCCATTACGCAGGGCATGTGGCCCTATCATCCCGATCTGCTCGCGACCCCGGTGCCGCGCTACACCAGCTATCCGACCGCAGCCGAGTTCGGCGCGCTGCCAACCGATGCCTATCGCATCGCGCTCGAAGGGGCAGCGGGCGATGTCTCGCTCTATGTCCACATCCCTTTCTGCGAGAGGATCTGCTATTACTGCGGGTGCAACACGGGCCATGCGGGGCGCAGGCAGCGGCTCGACTCCTATCTCGCGGCATTGCACCGCGAGATCGAAACGGTCGCCTCGCTGCTGCCCCGCAACACCCGTGTGCGGCGCGTTTCCTTCGGCGGCGGCAGCCCCAATGCCATCACGCCGGTCGACTTCGTCCGCCTGATCGACAGCCTGACGGTCAATTTCCATCTTGCCTCGCCGGTGCTGTCGATCGAACTCGACCCGCGCACCATGACTGCCGACTGGGGCGAGGTGATCGGCAAGGTCGGGATCGAGCGCGCGAGCATGGGGGTGCAGACCTTCGCCGGTCATTGCCAGCAAGCGATCGGGCGCGAGCAGAGCGAGGATTGCATCGTCCGCGCGGTCGACTGGCTGCGCCAGGCGGGCGTTTCATCGCTCAACTTCGACCTGATGTACGGGCTGCCCGGCCAGTCGGGCGACGACCTGCTCGACAGCCTGCACCGCAGCCGCGTGCTGGGTGCGGACCGGATCGCGCTGTTCGGCTATGCCCATGTGCCGCATCTCGTGCCGCGCCAGAAGGTGATCGATGCCAGTGCATTACCCGGGCAGGAGGAACGCTTTGCCATGGCCGCTCTGGGATATGCCTATCTGTGCACCCATGGCTATGTCCCGGTCGGCTTCGACCACTTCGCGCGGCCCGGCGGTGACCCGCTGGCGCGGGCAGCCATCGACGGGACACTGCATCGCAACTTTCAGGGCTTCACCGACGACGGTGCGCCGGTGCTGATCGGGCTCGGCAGTTCGGCGATCAGCAGCTTCCCGCAACTGCTCGCCCAGAACGAAAAGAACAGTGGGCGCTATCGCATGCTGGCGGGGGAGGGCCGGCTGGCCGCATCGCACGGCATAGTTCGCTCGCCGCAGGACCGCCTGCGCGGAGAAATCATCGAGCATCTGCTATGTCGCGGGTCGGCCCTGCTGCCTCCCTGCGTTCTGGCACACCTGCCTGCGGGGCTGCCGGAGTTCCTCGCGCGTGGGCTGGCGTCGCTCGACGGGGCGCGGCTGTCGATCCTGCCCGAGGGATTGCCCTATTCGCGCACCATTGCCGCGCTGTTCGATCCCTATCGTCAGCAGTCGCCTCGCCGCTTCAGTTCGGCTGTCTGATCGCTCAGCAGCCGGCCCAGAGCGACAACTCGCTCTCCTCGCCGCGCACGATCGTCCCTGCGGTGCCAACCGGCTCGCGCTGCCCATCGGTAAGGAAAGCAATCGTCGCGCCATCGCCGGGCCGGACCGCCGCCAGCGTGCGCCCGCCTTCCGGCGTCCGCGCCACGATCACGCCCGAGCGGGGCGAACCGTCGCGGTCGTAGTGCACGGTGTAGCTTTCGATGGTGGCAGGGCCGGCGTAGTCTTCGGCAATCTCGGGCACTTCCCCGCGCGCGGCATCGGCCATCGCTTGCCGGTCGAAGTCCTGCGGGAAGGCGAGGCCGAGCGGCTGCGATGAGAGCAGCACCGCATGGTTGTGGGTCGCATAGCCGCCGTTGGCGAACAGCAGACCTTTCCCACCGCCGCGCCGCAGCGCCTCGACCATGCTCGCCACCGCATGGCTCATGTAATTGCCGATTGGTCCGCCGCCGAAGGTCAGCCCGCCGAACACGCTGGCGGGCTTCTCGACCGGCCAGCCGAGCACGCGCCGCGCCATCTTGGGGACGCAGGGGAAGCACGAATAGAGCTCGACGAAGTCGAGATCGTCTGCGGCCACGCTGTTGGCCGTCATAGCTTCGGTGATGGTCACTTCGAGGCTGGGCGACCGGTCGTAGCGGTCGCGCCGGAGGAAGTTCCTGTCTTCCTCCGCCGCTGCGCCGTGGCCGATGAAGACGATCCGTTCGTCCGGCACCCCGCGCCGCTGCGCCTCGGCGAGGCTGGTGACGATGAAGCCCGCACCCTGGTTCACGCTGGCGTTGGCAACTTGCAGCTTGGTGTAGGGGAAGGCGATCGGGCGATTGGAATCGTTCGGTGTCACGACCTCCGCCGCGCTTACCGGCTTGCGGATCCACGCCGCCTCGTTCTGGGCTGCAACCTCGGAGAAGCGCGACCAGATCGCTCCGCTCTCCGCCTGACCCTCCGCAAGCGTCTGGCCGTAAGCAGCGCGGCCCGCGTTCTCGTAGAGCGGATAGACATCGGTCGGGACGACGAGGCCGTAGCTTTGCGCATAACCCGTGCGTACCCGGTGGGTCGCATCGCGCAGCGCATCGGGCTTGGGTGCTTCCGCAGCGGCCTGCGCTGCCTTGAGCTGGCCCGCGGTGCGCAGCGCCTCGCCGCCGACGATAGCGCAGATCGCTGCCTCGCCGCGCGCGATGCGGTTGGCCGCCTCGCTCATCAGCCGGGTCGGGCTGTCGCCATGCGGCGGGGTTTCGACGGTGTGCTGCGGCGCGATGCCGAGCGCTTCCGCAAGCTTCCCGATGACCGGGTTGAGCTGCGGCCAGGCGATCTGCCCGACTACCGAGAGGCTGTCGCAATCCGCTAGCCAGCCGCCCCCTGCATCGGTATCCGCCCGGCGCAGCGCCTCGGCCATCAGCCCGACCGGATCGAGCCCCTGGTCCGGCGTTGCGGGGCGGTCGTTGACCTGCCCGACGCCGACGATCACCGGGGTTTTCGCGGGGTCGGTCGTCACGCTCAGGCCCGGCTCTCGCTCAGCGCAGAGTAGATCAACGTCTTCAGCTGCCGCCGGATCGGATAGGCGCTCGACGGATAGACCTGGGTCATGAACACCATCGTGATCCCTTCGAGCGGATCGACGAAGAAGGCGGTCGAATAGGCACCGCCCCAGTAGAACTCGCCCTTGCTAGCGGGCATCAGCGTCTTGGCCGGGTCGATCACGCAGGCGAAGCCGAGCCCGAAGCCGACGCCGGCATTCTGGCTCTCGGAGAACATGCTCTGCGACAGCTGGGTAAGGTCCGCGCCGCCCGGCAGGTGGTTGGCGGTCATCAGGTCGAGCGTCTTGGGCGAGACGATCCGCACGCCGCCTGACGCACCGCGCCCCACCAGCATGGCGGCGAAGCGGTGGTAATCCGCCAGCGTGCCGACCAGCCCGCCGCCGCCGCTGTCGAAACGCCCGGGCTTGATCAGCCCGCTGGTCGGCCCGGCATCGAGCAATTTCGCCGCCGCTCCGGGCTGGTATTGATAGGCATCGACCAGCCGCGCATGGTTGTCCTCGGTGGTGCCGAAGGCGGTGTCCACCATGCCCAGCGGCGCGAAGATATGCTGCGCGAAATAGTCGCCCAGCCGCTGGCCCGAAATCCGCTCCACCGCGATCCCCAGAACATCGGTCGAAACCGAGTAGTTCCACCGCGTGCCGGGATCGAATTCCAGCGGGAGCTTCGAGAGGCGATCGACAAACTCGTCCGAATCGAGATGCCGCCGCGCGAAATCGAAATTGTGCTCGCGGTAAAGCGCGTCGATGTTGTTGCGGTTCTGCAGCCCGTAGGTGAAGCCCGACATATGCGTCAGCAGGTCGACGAAGCGCATCGGTGCGGCCTTGCGACCCGGCATGAAGGGAATCGATCCCCCGCCGCCGGCATAGATGGTGAGATCGGCGAATTCGGGGAAGACCTTGGTCACCGGGTCTTCGAGCGCGACCTTGCACTGCTCGACCAGCTGCATGAAGGCGATCGAGGTGACCGGCTTGGTCATGCTGGCGATGCGGAACAGCGCATCCTCGCGCAAGCCCTCGCGCCCTTCGCCCATGGTGCCTAGATTGACGTGATGCACCGGCTTGCCGTCGCGCGCGACCAGCAGCTGCACCATCGGCAGCTTGCCTGGGCCGACATAGGCCTCGGTCAGGAAGGGCGCGATCCGGGACAGCCGGTCGGCGTCGAAGCCCAGCGATGCCGGGTCGTGAAGGTCGAACATGCCAGCGCGCTCAGTCGAGGTAGTCGTCGACGCGCTCGACGATGATCGCCGGGGCCATCCCGCCCGCCGCGCACATCGTCACCAGCCCGCGCTTCTTGCCTTGCCGTTCGAGCTCGTCGACCACCGTGCCGATCAGGATCGAACCGGTCGCGCCGATCGGATGGCCGAGCGCGATCGAGCCGCCGTTGACGTTGACCTTGTCCCAGTCGAGATCGAGATCGCGCACGAATTTGGCAGCGACCACGGCGAAGGCCTCGTTGATCTCCCAAAGGTCGATATCGTCCTTGGTCAGGCCGGCCTTTTCGAGCACCTTCTTCGCCGCCGGGACCGGGGCGTTGAGCATCAGCGTGGGATCGTCGCCCATATTGGCCGTCGCGACGATGCGGGCGCGGGGTTTGAGCCCGTGCTTACGGCCATAGTCCGCGCTGGTCACCAGCACCGCCGCCGCGCCGTCGACCACGCCCGAGCTGTTGCCCGCATGGTGGAAGTTCCGGATTTCCAGGTCGGGATACTTCTGGTTGACCAGCTTGCGGAAGGTGGTTCCGTTCGCGTCGAGCGGAACATCGGCGATCTTGGTGAAGGCGGGCTCGAGCTCGGCCAGCCCCTCACGCGTGGTTTGCGGGCGGGGGTACTCGTCCTTGTCGAGCAGCACGGTGCCTTCATCGTCGACCACCGGCACCACCGACTTGTCGAACCGCCCCTCCGCCATCGCGGCGGCGGCGCGCTGCTGGCTGCGGTAGCCGACCTCGTCGAGTTCCTCGCGGGTGAAGCCTTCCATGCTGGCGATCGCATCGCCGCAGATGCCCTGGTGGCTCTGCGGATGGACCTTCTGGAGGCGTTCGTTGTAGCTGCCCATCATCGGCGGCTTGAGCCCGGCGCGCATCTTCTCCTGCGTCTGCGCGGCGGTCAGGCTCATCATCTCGGTCCCGCCGGCGACCACGCAATCGGCCATCCCGCTCATCACCTGCGCTGCGGCGAGGTTGACCGAGGTGATGCCGCCACCGCAAAACCGGTCGAGCGTCATGCCGCTGCTGGTGACATCGTAACCTGCGTCGAGCGAGGCCATCCGGCCCATGTCGCCCGCCTGCAAACCGTCCTGGGTCGAGACGGACCAGATCACGTCGTCGACCGTGGTGGTGTCGAGATTGTTGCGGTCCTTGATCGCCTTGAGCACGGTTGCGGCGAGATGCTGCGGATGCTGCGCGGCAAGCGCACCCTTGCCCTGCTTGCCGATGCCGCGCGGGGTGCGGGCTGCGTCGATGATATAGGCTTCGGCCAAGGCAATTTCCTCTCACATTCGGGTTAGCGGTTGACGTTTCCGTAAAGCTTGGCCAGCAACGCCGCAAGGAAAGTTTCAATCAGAAATGGGAGTGGAGCGATGTCCGAGGAAGTCCTCACCGAAGTGCGCGACGGGATCCTGATCGTCACGATCAACCGGCCCGAGGCGAAGAACGCGATGAACCAGGCTGCGGCCGAGGGGATCGCGGCGGCGATGGACCGGCTCGATGCCGAGGACGATCTGCGGGTCGCGATCCTGACCGGCGCGGGCGGGACCTTCTGCTCGGGCATGGACCTCAAGGGCTTCCTGCGCGGCGAACGGCCGAGCATCGATGGGCGCGGTTTCGGCGGGATTACCGAGAAAGGCCCGGTCAAGCCGCTGATCGCTGCGGTCGAAGGGTACGCGCTGGCGGGCGGGTTCGAGCTGATGATCAGTTGCGATCTGGTGGTCGCCAATTCGGGCGCGAAGTTCGGTATTCCCGAAGCCAAGCGCGGGCTCGCTGCAGCCGCCGGCGGGCTGGTCAAGCTGCCGCAGATGATCGCGCCCAAGATCGCGATGGAACTGGCGCTGACCGGCGACTTCATCGACGCGCAGCGCGCCTACGATCTCGGCCTCGTCAACCGCGTGACCGATGGGCCTGCGCTCGATGCCGCGCTCGAACTGGCGGGCAAGGTCACGGCCAACGGGCCGGTCGCGGTGCGGGTGTCGAAGCAGGTAATCGTCGAGTCGCCCGGCTGGTCGTACGAAGAGCGCTGGCAGAAACAGGGCGCGCTGATGCCGCAGGTGTTCATGAGCGAGGACGCGCGCGAAGGCTCGCTCGCCTTCGCCGAAAAGCGCGCGCCGAACTGGAAGGGCAAGTAATGAGCGGCCCGCTCTCCGGGCTGCGCATCGTCGAATTCGCCGGGATCGGACCGGGTCCGTTCTGCGGCATGATGCTGGCGGACCACGGGGCGGAGGTGATCCGCATCGACCGCGCGAGCGGCAGCCGCGGCGGCTCGCAGCCGGTGACGAGCAAGGACGTGCTGGCGCGCGGGCGCAAGTCGATCGCACTCGACCTGAAGAGCGCCGAGGGCGTGGCGCTCGCGCGCAAGCTGTGCGCCAGTGCCGACGGGATCATCGAGGGCTTCCGCCCCGGGGTGATGGAACGGCTGGGGTTGGGGCCGGAGGAATTGCTCAAGGACAATCCCAAGCTGGTCTATGGCCGGATGACCGGATGGGGCCAGACCGGCCCCTATGCGCCCTGGGCCGGGCACGACATCAATTACATCGCGCTCGGCGGCGCGCTGGCGCATTTCGGGCGCGCAGGCGGCAAGCCGACCCCGCCGATCAATCTGATCGGGGACTTCGGCGGCGGCGGGATGATGCTCGCCTTCGGCATGGCATCGGCCCTGCTCAACGTCGCGCGCGGCGGAGCCGGCCAGGTGATTGACTGCGCCATGACCGACGGCACCGCGGTGCTGATGGCCATGCTCCACGGGATGAAGAACATGGGCGTGTGGTCGGAAGACCTCGGCGCCAACATGCTCGATACCGGCGCGCATTTCTACGATACTTACGAGACCGCCGACGGCAAGTTCGTCAGCATCGGCAGCATCGAACCGCAGTTCTACGCCGAGCTGCGGCGACTGACGGGGCTGCAGGACGATGCGCAGTTCGACGCCCAGCACGACCGCCGCCAGTGGGGCGCAATGAAGGACAAGCTCACCGCGCTGTTCAGGAGCAAGACCCGCGATGAGTGGAACGCGATCATGGAGCATACCGACGTCTGCTACGCCCCGGTGCTGACGATGAGCGAGGCCGCCGCGCATCCGCACAATGTCGCGCGGCAGACCTTCGTCGAAGTCGGCGGCGACACCCAGCCGGCCCCCGCGCCGCGCTATTCCGCCACCACAACCTCCACTCCGCAACCCGCCCCGATGCCGGGCGACGACACCGATGCGATCCTCGCCTCGCTGGGGATCGACGCCACCGAAGCCGCCGCCCTGCGCGATGCAGGGACGGTAGCCTGACAGGACGACAGACATGCTCGATACCGCCCACCGCTTCGCCTACAACGAAGACCACGCGATGTTCCGCGACACCGTGCGCAAGGTCTTCGCGCAGCATCTCGAACCTTACCTGGACGAGCACGAAGCCAACGGCATCGTCCCGCGCGAGACGTGGAAGGCGGTCGGCGAGGCGGGGCTGCTGTGCCCCACGGTCAAGGAAGAGAACGGCGGGCTCGGGCTCGACTTCGGCTATTGCGCGATCGTTTCCGAAGAACTGACCTATCTCGGTTCCTCCGCCGGCTTCACCCTGCAGAACGACATCACCGCCAACTATGTCGAGCGGCTGGGGACCGAAGAACAGCGCCGGAAGTACCTGCCCAGCATGATCAGCGGCGACATCATCACCGCTATCGCGATGACCGAACCCGGCGCGGGCAGCGACCTGCAGGGCATCCGCACCACCGCGCGCGAGGATGGCGACGACTATATCGTCAACGGCTCCAAGACCTACATCACCAACGGCCAGAACGCCGACATGGTGATCGTGGTCGCCAAGACCGACCCGGCGATGGGCGCCAAGGGCACCACGCTGATCTGCGTCGAGGACGGGATGCCCGGCTTCGAGAAGGGCCGCAACCTCGACAAAATCGGCCAGCACAGCGCGGATACCAGCGAGCTGTTCTTCGAGGATGTGCGGGTGCCCAAGGCAAACGTGCTCGGCGGGGTGGGCAGCGGCTTCGTCCATTTGATGGAGGAGCTGCCGCAGGAACGCCTCGGCATCGCGGTCGGCGCGCAGGCGGCGGCGCAAAAGGCGTTCGACCTCGCGGTGGAATTCACCAAGGACCGCAAGGCCTTCGGCAAAGCCGTGTTCGAGTTCCAGAACACCAAGTTCACCCTCGCCGATCTCAAGGCCAAGCTGCAGGTCGGCTGGGCGCATCTCGACTGGGCGCTGCTGCGGCACTTCGAGAAAAAGCTGACCACCGACGAGGCCAGCGCGGCCAAGCTTTGGCACACCGACCTGCAGTGGGAAGCGGTCGACACCGCGCTCCAGCTGCATGGCGGCGCGGGCTACATGAACGAATACCCGATCGCCCGCCTGTGGCGCGACGCCCGCGTGACCCGCATCTTCGGCGGCACCAACGAGATCATGAAGGAAGTGATTTCGCGCTCGATCTGATTCCTCCCCGGCACGGGGAGGGGGACCAGCGTAGCTGGTGGAGGGGCACGCTCACTCCGGGCGCTGCCGTCACCCCGGGCTTGACCCGGGGTCCCGCTTCCTTTGGGCCTCGGCGCTTGCCTCAAGCAAGCGGGACCCCGGCTCGAGGCCGGGGTGACGGGGAGGGGGTGACGGGAAGGGAGTGACGTGGGTCGGGGTGACGGGAGGGCGGACAATCGTTTCCGGCTAGGTCAGGCGACACCCTGGCGACGAAAGCGACACTGTGTCGCCTTCACCGCGTCAGACTAAAGCACTGAAATTGAACAGTCATTCCCCGTTTTCCAGCAAAGGCGATGCGAGGGGAGCCCCCGCCCCCTGTTCAAATTCGCCGCGTGCTTCGAGTTCGTCGTCCTTGTACTCCAGCCAGCGCTCCGGCCCATGCTCGACCCGTGCGATCAGCGCGCCGATCTCTTCGGACTCGAAAGCGCTGGCGGGATCGAAGGGCGAGGGATCGGGCCGCTCCAGCCCGCCGCGCATGGCGAGCAGCGCCAGCGTCAGCCGCTCGTCATACTTGCGCGACGTGCCGATCAATTCGCCATTGTAGTAATGCGGGACCTCGACCCCGTTGAGCGCGCGGTCGAGCGCCGCTTCGGCCAGCACGTCGAACCGGGTCAGGAACGCAGCCTCCCACGCCTTGTCGAACGGCTGGCCGTTCAGCCGCGCGCGCAGCTTGTAGGCCGACTGCCGCCCCATCCCGACCGCCCGCGCGGCAGCGGCGACATTGTGCGTCGCCGCAAGCTCGCGCAGGAACGCGGCCTGCCGGGCAGGGGTCCAGCCGTCGTGGCGGCCGGGTTCGGGGGTGATGTCAGGGGTTGCGGGGGTTGAATGGGCTTTAGGGGCGGCGGTGGTGTCACCGGCGCCCTCGAACGAACGGGGATCGGGATGAGTCGTCATCCGCGAGCATAAGGCAGAATTTGCGCGTGTAGGAAAATGGTTTTGGTCGCGTGAGCCCGAACACTCGCATTCATCGTCATTGCGAGGAGCCGCAGGCGACGCGGCAATCCAGAGCCGTAGTGCGTTCCGCCTGGATTGCTTCGCTGCGCTCGCATTGACGGGGAAGGGGGAGGGATCGGGTGTGCCGCGCTCCTGGCCCGCAAATCTCGTCATTGCGAGGAGCGCAGCGACGCGGCAATCCAGTGTGGTGCCGTGCAGCTCTGGATTGCCGCGCGGCTTCGCCGCTCGCAATGACCGAGAGGGGAATTGACGACTTGCGCGAGGTGGCATTACCCGCCAGTTTCCCGAAATGCCTCGCGACATCCAGCCTGCCGCCTATATCATGGCGAACAGGCGCAACGGTACGCTCTACGTCGGCGTCACGTCGGATCTGCCGCAGCGCGCGTGGCAGCACCGCGAAGGCGTCATCGACGGCTTTACCAATCGGTACGGTTGCAAACTGCTGGTGTGGTATGAATTGTGCGGCACGATGGAGCACGCCATTCTGCGCGAGAAGCAGATTAAGGCCGGATCACGAGCGAAGAAGCTGGCGCTGATCGAGGCCGGCAATCCGCAGTGGCGCGACCTCTACCCCGACATTAGCGCGCCTTAGCCTTACCCTCGTAATTGCGAGGAGCCAGAGGCGACGCGGCAATCCAGAGCGGTGGTGCGTTCCGCCCTGGATTGCCACGCCGACTGCGTCGGCTCGCAATGACGGGAAAAGGGACAAGGTGTCTCGTTTCTCTGTATGTACCTCCACCTCCGTCATTGCGAGGAGCGCAGCGACGCGGCAATCCAGGGTGGTACCGTGCAGCTCTGGATTGCCGCGCGGCTTCGCCGCTCGCAATGACGGGCGAAGGGGAAGGGGAGGCTGAAGCAAATACCGCTGCGGCAATCTACCGTTCGTCATTGCGAGGAGCCGCAGGCGACGCGGCAATCTACCGTTCGTCATTGCGAGGAGCCGCAGGCGACGCGGCAATCCATTGCCCCCTCACCCGATAAACCCCCGCACCTCCGCCACGAAATCATCGAACCGGTCGTGGTGCACCCAGTGGCCCGCGCGGTCGTAGGCGCTGACTTTCACATTGTCGCCGAAGTGCGCGATGCGGCCGTCCTTCTCCGGATTGCTCGCCCAGCTGTCGTTGCCGTAGATCATCAGGGCGGGGCAGGTGATCCGGCCCCATAGCTCTTCCAGCTGGTCCATGGTGATGTCGTCGGGCGGCCAAGCGTGGAGGTGGGGGTCGAACTTCCAGCTCCAGGTGCCGTCCTCGTTGCGGATCGCGCCGTGGCGGGTGAGGTGTTCGGCCTGCGCGCGGCTCAAGTAGCTGTTCGCCTCGTGCATCCGGTCGAGCGCTTCGGCGAAACTGGCGTAGCGGCGCACCTGCCGTGCGGAGGCCTCGCGCTTCTTGTCGATCCATTGCTTGCGGTGATCGTACCACGGCGTCGCGGCCATCTTTTCCTGCACCCTGGGGCTGGGGCCGAGCCCTTCGATGGCGACAATCTTGCGCACCTTCTCGGGATACATCCCGGCATAGCGCAGGCTGACATTGCCGCCGAGCGAGTGCGCGACGATGGTGACGGGGGCGAGTTCGAGCTGGTGGATCAGCTGCGCCAGATCATAGACATAGGAACTGACGGTATAGACCCCGGTGTTGGTCCATTCGCTGTCGCCGTGGCCGCGCAGGTCGGGGCAGATCACGTGCCAGTCCTTGCGCAGCTCCTCCGCCACCCAGTCCCAGCTGCGGCAATGGTCGCGCCCGCCGTGCTGCAGGATCAGCGGCGGCGCGCCTTCGTTGCCCCAGTCGGCATAGTGCAGCTTGGTGCGCTGGCTGATGAAGCTCTGGCTGGTGGGGCCGATGAGATCCAAGCGGGTTTCCCTTCACGTAAGCGTAAATTTGCGTTGCGGTTCGCTACCGATAGGATAGGCTGCCAGGCAACCAAAAAGCGAGAGAGGATTGCCACCATGCCCGCACTCGACGTGCCGCCGCCCGCCTTCATGGAAGACGAGGAGATCTCGATCTTCGCAGATGCGGTGGGCAAGTTCTACCAGCAGCATGCGCCCGAAAAGCGCGTCCTCCAGTGGCGCGAGAACGGCCAGGTCGAGCGCGATTTCTGGCGCGAGGCGGGCGAGGCGGGGCTGCTCGGCGTGTCGGTCCCGACCGAATACGGCGGCCACGGCGGCGATTTCCGGCACGACATGGTGGTGATCGACCAGCAGGCGAAGCACGGGGTCGAGGGCTTTGCCGCTTCACTCCACAACACCGTGATCCTGCCCTATCTGGTCCGCCACGGGACCGAGGAGCAGAAGGCGAAATACTTGCCCAAGCTGGTCACCGGCGAGCTGGTCAGCGCGATCGCCATGACCGAGCCGGGCGTGGGGTCGGACCTGCAGAGCATCACCACCACCGCGCTGAAGGACGGCAACGGTTACCGCATCAACGGGGCCAAAACCTATATCTCCAACGGCCAGACGGCGGATTTCATCATCGTCGTCGCCAAGACCGACCCGAACGAGCGGGCCAAGGGCATTTCGCTGATGCTGCTGGAGACCGATGGGGCGGAAGGGTTCCAGCGCGGCAAGAAGCTCGACAAGATCGGGCTCGATGCGGCGGACACCAGCGAGCTGTTCTTCGACGATGTCTTCGTGCCGGCGGAGAATGTCCTCGGCGGGGTCGAGGGCAAGGGCTTCTACCAGCTGATGGGCGAGCTGCCGCAGGAACGGCTGATCATCGCCATGGGCGCGATGACGGGGATCGAAAAGGCGCTCGAAACCACGCTCGAATACACCAAGAGCCGCAAGGCCTTCGGCAAGACGATCTGGGATTTCCAGAACACCCAGTTCGTGATGGCCGACCTCAAGGCGCGCTCGACCGCCGCCAAGGTGTTCGTCAACGATTGCATCGCGCGCCACCTCAAGGGCGAGCTCGACGTCGCGACCGCCTGCATGGCGAAATACTGGGTCACCGAGCTGCAGGGTGAAGTGGTCGACAAGTGCCTGCAGTTCCACGGCGGCGCGGGCTTCATCAACGATTACCCGATCGCCCGCATGTATCGCGATTGCCGCGTGACCCGCATCTTCGGCGGCTCGAACGAGGTGATGAAGATGGTGATCGCCAGAGGAATGTAAGAGGCGGGATGTGAGCGGGTTCCTCCCCCGGTGGGGGAGGAATTAGAGCGGCGCGTACTCCGCGAAATTCCGCGCGCAGGCTTCCAGCATGCCTTGCACCCCGTCGAAGTCGGCCACCCGGGCCTCCGGCGGGGCGGGCTGGAGTTTGCCAGCGGGGGGAAAGGTGCCGTAGCCCGCGAACAGGCAGTGCCAGCTCGCATTGGCGTAGTAACGCTTTCCGCCATAGGCCGCGTCGTTGGCGGCGAGCAGGTCCTGCTGGCGGAACCACGCGGTCATCATCGCCTTGAGCCCGTCGGACAGCTTCGGGTTCGCTGCATTGTCGTGCCAGTATGGCGTGTCGGTCCGCTGGTTGAGCCGGTAATGCGCCACGATATAGTCGCGAATCCCTTCGTAGCGCGCGGCGATCGAGGTGTTGAACGCCTCGCGGTGCTGCGGTCCGAAACCGCCCGCCTCGTAGGCTTGGGCAAACTCCAGCGCGGTGGCGATGACGATATGCAGCGCGGTCGCCTCGAGCGGTTCGAGGAAGCCCTGCGACAGGCCGACCGCGAGGCAATTGCGGTGCCAGGTCTCCGCCACCCGCCCGACCTTCATCCTGAGGAAGCGCGCTTCCGGCCCGCCCTCACCCAGCCCCAGCGCGGCGCGCAGTTCGGCCTCGGCGTCTTCGTCGGAGATGTAGTTCGAGGAATAGACGTAGCCGTTGCCGACCCGATTGGTCTGCGGGATGGTCCAGCGCCAGCCGGCTGTCATCGCGGTGGCATCGGTCTGCGGCCGGAACGGCGCGGCGTGCCCGGTCGGCATCACAACGGCGCGGTCGTTGAACAGGTTCTCGGCGAAGGGGAGGAAGGGCACCCCCAGTTCCTGCTGCGCTAGCAGCGAGCGGAAGCCCGAACAGTCGACGAACAGCGTGCCTGCGACCCTCTCCCCGCCCTCGCACAGCAGCGCGGCGATATCGCCGTCACCCGTCCGTTCGACCGCGGAAACCTTGAGCGGCAAGTGCCGCACTCCCCGTTCAACCGCCCAGTCGCGCAGGAAGGCGCCGATGGCGTGGGCGTCGAAATGATAGCCATACCTGGGGGCGAAGGGGAAGCTTTCATCCGGATGCGGCCCGAGTCCGTGCTCGCTCAGCAGGGTGGCGAGGAACCACGGATCGGGATGCGCAGGGACGTCCATCCCGTGCCGCGCGAGCAGGCAGTTCTGGAGGAAGTGCGGCTCGCTGTGCAGGTCCACCGGGCCGGGGAAGGGGTGGTAATAGCTTTCGAACCCCGCCCGCTCGCTCCAGCCGTTGAAGCGGATGCCGAGTTTGAAAGTGGCGTTGCACGCGGGCATCCACGCGCCTTCCTCCACGCCGAGCATGTCGAAAAAGGCCTTGAGCTGCGGGGTCGAGCCTTCGCCCACCCCGATGATGCCGATCTCGGGGCTTTCGACGACAGTGACCGAGCCACCTTTGTGCGCCCATTCCCGGTGCAGCAGGCAGGCGGTGATCCACCCCGCGCTGCCCCCGCCGAGGATGACTACATCGGGCGGTGTCGCTTCGCTCATCGCTCCGACAGTAGCCAGCCGAAAATTTCCGGCAAGCGCTGCGCCCAGGCGTTTTCCTCATGCTCGGCGCCCTCATAGACCTCGGAGCGGTAGTCTTTCCCCTCGGCCCAGCCTTGGGCGGCAAAACGGGCGTCGATCGCCTGCTGGTACGGCGCGTAATACTGGTCGAGCGTGGCGGTGCCGTGGTCCATCCACAGGCGGCGGCCATCGGGCTTGCCCAGCCGCGCGGCGAACCAGCCGTCCCACAGCGCAATCAGCTCGGGATTGGCCTCGCCCACCGCGCGCGGATCGGCGGCGGGCCAGTGCGAGGAGACGCAGCCGGCGCGGCCATAGACCTCGGGTCGTTCGAGGAAGGCATAGCACGACATCAGCCCGCCCATGCTCGATCCCATGATCGTTGTGCTTTCGCGGCCCGGCTGGGTTCGATAGTCGCGATCGATCCGCTGCTTGAGCGGACCCGCCAGCCAGTCGAGATAGGCCCGGCTCATCACCGGCCCGCCGGTCATCGCCTCCATTGCCGCGCGCGGGGTGCCCTCTGCCGCATCATAGATCGATTGCGGCAGATACTGGCGATAGCGGTCCGCCCCCGGAGCCCAGATCCCGACGATGATATGCGGCTGCACCTTGCCACTCGCCATCGCCGCCAGCATCGCCCTGTCCGCCGCCCACACCTTGTTGAAGTTGGACTTGGCCGGATCGAACAGATTGTGCCCGTCGTGCATATAGAGCACCGGATAGCGCCGCGTGCCGCTGTCGTAGCCGGGCGGAAGCCAGATGCTCAGCCGCTGGTCCGGCAGACCGGCGGCGGCTACCTGCTCCAATTCGACGAAGCGGCCCATATCAGCCTTGGTGCCTTGCGAGGTCACGCACCCCGCCAAGAACACCGCCAGCAGGACCGCGAGCCACCTCACTTGCCGGCCTTGAGCTGCATCGCCAGCCCGCCGCCGGGGGCGAGGCGCACGGTGTAGCTGTCGCCCTTCTGCACCGTCAGTGTCTCATAGGCGATGTCATGGCGCTTTTCGGTCAGGTAGGTCGCTTCGGGACCGTCCTTCCACACCTTGACCTGATAGCTCTTGCCTTCGTCGAGGAAGTCGAAGGTCAGCGTCACCGTCCGCTCGGTCGCGTCGTTGACCCCGCCGGCATACCAGTCTTCGCTGCCCCGATCCTTGCGCGCGAAGATCGCGTAGTCGCCCACCGCACCTTCGAGCAGCTTGCTTTCCGCCCAGTCCGCCGGGACCGCCTTGATAAACTCCAGCTCTTTCGGGTGCGCCGCGAGGCTTTCGACGAAATCGGCCGCCATCTGGATCGGCGAATAGATCGCGAGATAGAGCCCGAGCTGCTTCGCCTTGGTCGAGGCGATGGGGTAATTGTTGTCGCCGACCAGCCCCAGCACGCCCGGCGTATAATCCATCGGGCCGGACAGCATGCGGGTGTAGACCAGCGTCGGCTCGTGGTCCGGCCCGTTGGCGAAGGCACCCCAGGCGTTGTATTCCTGCCCGCGCGCGCCTTCGCGGGCGACCCAGTTGGGGTAGGTGCGGCGAAGCCCGGTGTCCTTCACCGGCTCGTGCGGATTGATGGCGATTTTCCGCTCCGCAGCCTCGGTCACCACCTTGAGGTGATGCTGCACCTGCCGCTGGCCGTCATGCCATTCGAACACCTCGTCCCCGCACGGATCGGCAATATCGGCGTTGCACGAGATGATCCCGCCCGCATCGGCGACATAGCCGGTCTTGATCACATCGACCCCGTTGGCGGCGTAGAGGTCGAGCGCGTCTTCGAGTTGCGCCTCGTAGACCTCGATATTCCCGCCGGTCTCGTGATGGCCGATGATATGGACGCCCTTCTTCTTGGCGTAGGCGGTCACTTCCTTGAAATCGAAATCGGGATAGGCCTCGGTGAAGCTGTAATCGCGCCCGTTGCCGAACCAGTTGCCGTCCCACCCGACGTTCCAGCCTTCGATCAGGACCCCGCGAAAGCCATGCTTGGCGGCGAAGTCGATATATTGCTTGGCCCGCTCGGTGGTCGCGCCGTGGCGCTCGCCTTGCGCCCAGGTCCAGCGGTTGGAGATCATCCCCCACCAGATGCCGATATATTTGGCCGGCTTGAAATAGCTGACGTCGCCCAGCGCGTTGGGTTCGTTGAGATTGAGCTCGAGATCATTCTCGACCAGCCCGGCGGCGTCTTGCGCGATGCGGATGCTGCGCCACGGCGTGGTGAAGGCTCCAGTGCGCACCACCTTCGGCCCCCGGCTGGAGGGCGAGAGCGTGGCGCGGAACCGCTGCCCGTCGAACCGCTTGAGCCACATCGCCGAATAATCGACCAGTGCTGCCTCATGGAAGGAAAGATGCGTCCCATCCTCCAGCCGGATGGTCATCGGCGTATGCGCGGTGGAAACGGCGTCGATCGGGGTCTGATTGTAGAGATATTCGTAGCGGTTGAACGCGCCGGCGTTGATCCACCACGCGGTCCCCTTGGGCGCGATGACGAATTCGGTCTGCTCGTCGGCGATGTTGGTCACCTGGCCCGCCGGACGGTCGAATTCGTAGCGGAAGCCGATCCCGTCGTCGAACACCCGCATCCGCACGGTCAGCGCCCGCTTGGCGTTCTCGCGGTTTTCGCGGAAGGTGATGAGCAGTTCGTTGTGGTTGTCGCGGACAAACCGGCGCTCGCCCCACGGCTGTTCCCAGGTCGCATTCGCGCTCGAGGTGCTTTCGCTCTCGACCGTGAAGTTGCGCCGCATCGGCTCTTCGTCGGTGAACAGGAAGCCGAGGTCGCTCTCGGCGATCAGCTCCTTGCCGTCGCGCTCGACCCGGTAGAACGGCACCCCGTCGCCATCGACATTCATTTCGACCGTAATGCGTCCGTCCGGCGACGAGACCTCGGCGGCGGACAGCGGGGCCGCGAGGGCGAGGGTGGAAGCGGCGGCGAGCAGCAGGCGCATGGGTCAGATCTCCAGGATGAGCGCGCCGTAGGGCGGCAGGGTGTCGGGGGTGGCGGAATTGACGGCGAGCAGGACCTTGCCGCGCGCATCGGACAGCGGCAACGGGTCGGGGCCGAGGTTGAACAGGCAGCGAACCCGCTGGCCATCGCCGGCGCGGGTCAGATCGAGCAGGCTTCCCTTGGCGATGCAGGACGTCACACTGCCATGATGCAGCGCGGGGTTGGCGTTGCGCAGCGCGAGCGCTTCGCGGGTGAACGCCAGCATCGCTTCGCTGTCCGCCGCCTGCCGGTCCGCCGCGCGGGCGAGGTTGGCTTCGCTCAGCGGGAGCCACGGGGTGCCGGTAGTGAAGCCGCCGAATTCGTCCTGCGCGGTCCACGGCATCGGGGTGCGCACCCCGTCGCGCGACAGGGTCAGCGGCCAGTTGGCGATGGCTTCGGGGTCCTGCAGCTGGTCGAACGGGATATCGTCCTGTTCCAGCCCCAGTTCCTCGCCCTGGAACAGGATGATGTTGCCCCGCAGGCAGGCGAGCAGCGCCATCTTGAGCCGCGCGAACGGCTCGATATGCTCGGGCGCACACCAGCGCGAAACCGCGCGCGGCGCATCGTGGTTCTCGAACGCCCAGCTCGGCCAGCCGGTGCCGCCTGCATCCGGCCATTCGCCCAGAGCCGCGCATACCAGCTCGGGCGTCAGCCGGTCGGCGTAAAGGAAGTTGAAGCCATAAGCCGAATTGAGATGGGTCTCGCCGTCGGTGAAGGCTTTCATCTCCGCCCCGGCATCGGCACCGCCGACTTCGGCCACGGTGAACACCGCGTCGTAGCGATCGGTCAGCATCCGGATGCGTTCGATGAAGCGCGGTATGTCGGGGTGCGACATATTGTGCGACTGGAGCTGGAAATCGAACGGGCGGCTGCGCGGCTTGCCGCTGTCGGGCGCGGGGGGATTGTCGCGCAATTGCGGATCGTGCATCGCGAAGTTGAGCGCATCGATGCGGAAGCCGTCGACCCCGCGGTCGAGCCAGAACTGCATCACCGCCAGCATCGCATCCTGCACCGCCGGCTTGTGCAGGTTGAGCTGCGGCTGGCTGCTGAGGAAATTGTGCATGTAATATTGGCCGCGCCTGGCATCCCATGTCCAGGCGGGCCCACCGAATACCGATTGCCAGTTCGAAGGTGGCGACCCGTCGGGCTTGGCATCGGCCCACACATACCAGTCGGCCTTGTCGTTATGTTTCGACGACCGGCATTCGGCGAACCATGGGTGCTCGTCCGAAGTGTGCGAATAAACCTGGTCGATCAGGACCTTGAGGCCCAGCCCATGTGCGCGGGTGACCAGCGTATCGAAATCGGCCAGCGTACCGAAGATCGGATCGACGCCGCAGTAGTCGGCGACGTCGTAACCGAAATCCTTCATCGGGCTGGTGAAGAAGGGCGAAATCCAGATCGCATCGACGCCCAGCTCGGCAACGTAATCGAGCCGCGATGCGATGCCCGGCAGATCGCCGATCCCGTCGCCGTTCGAATCCTGGAAACTGCGCGGATAGATCTGGTAGATCGATGCGCCCTTCCACCACGGGCGCGCGGGATCGATCGCGGGTTGCGGAGCGGTGGCCACGTCAGTCGTTCTCCGTCGTGTGCAGGGCGCAGGCCGCATAGCCGTATGGCGGCAGGGTCAGGGTGATTGTTCCCGGCGCGGCGGGTGCGGCGGGGCAGTCGCCGAGCAGCGTCGACACGCTGGTCGCGCGATAATCGATCTCTACATTGCGGGTGATCGCTTTGCCGCTGGTGTTGTAAGCGAGCAGGACTCGCTCCCCGCTGTCGGCATCGTGGCGTTCGACCGCGAGCAGGCCCGGGCCTTCGTGATCGAAATTGCGGATCGTCGTCAATCCGCGCCGCAGCGCCGCGCTGCCGGTGCGCGCCTTCGAGAGCTCGGCGATCTGGCGGTAGAGCGGATGGCTGGTATCGAAATTGCTCTCCGCCGTAGTCGCATCGGTGCCGAGCAGGGTGTTATCGTTGTAGACCGCGACCTTACTCGGGAACATATCCTCGCGCGCGAGCTGGTCGTTGCCGTCGGAAACGAAGCCCTGTTCGTCGCCGTAATAGACCGTCGGCACGCCGCGCAGGGTGAACATCATCGCATGGCCGAGCATCACCCGCGCGAGCAGTTCGTCGGCATCGGCATCGGGCGCATTCTGCTTCACGAACATCGAGAAGCGCCCGAAATCGTGATTGCCGAGGAAGGTCGGAAGGCCCGTCGCGGTCTTTGCGCCGCCGGGATAGATCGCGTCCTGCTCGAGGAACTCGGCCATCACCCGCGGCGATTGCTTGCCGCTCGCGACCTGCTGCGCCGCTGCCGCGAAACCCATGTCGAGCGCATAGGGCAGCCCGCTTTCGGCCATCACCCGCGCGTTGATGATTGCATCGGGGCTCTGGTAGGCGATCTCGCCGAAGATGTGGAAATTGGGGATGCCCTTCGCTTCGGCCCGTTCGAGCATGGCGGGGACGAAGGCCTGCCAGAATTCCGGGTTCACATGCTTGGCGGTGTCGATGCGGAAGCCGTCGATCCCGTAGCGGTCGATCCAGTCGCCGAAGATTTCGATCATGCCCGAAACCACGCGCGGGTGTTCGGTCGCAAGATCGTCCAGCCCGACGAAATCGCCGTAAACGCTGCTCTCGCCGATCCAGAAGCTGTCGCCCCGATTGTGGTAATAGATCGGATCGTTGAGCCAGGCGGGGACCTTGACGTCTTTCTCTGACGCCGGAACCACCGGGGTGTAGGCGAAGGACGGATCGGTCAGCTTCGCCCAGTTTTCCGCGCTCGGGTCCTTGTCACCTGCAAAGCCCGAATTGATCGGCGCCCCATCCGGCCCGCCGCGGGTCGAGTAGGGATAGTCCGCCTTGCTGCGATACTGGTACTGGTCCTCGGCATAACGGATCACGTCGGCGGTGTGGTTGGTGATGATGTCCATATAGACCTTGATCCCGCGCGCATGCGCCGCGTCGACGAAGGTGCGGAAATCGTCATTGGTCCCGAAATGCGGGTCGACCTGGGTGAAATCGGTCACCCAATATCCGTGATAGCCCGAGCTTTCGTCGCCCTTCGGGCCTTGCACCGGCTTGTTCTTGAAGATCGGCGCGAACCAGATCGCGGTGACGCCCATGCCCTGGATGTAGTCGAGCCGCGCGATCAGCCCCTTGAGGTCGCCGCCGTGGTAGAACCCCTTATGCGCGGGGTCGAACCCGCTCTTTAGCCGGTCCGCCGGGAGGCCGCCGAGATCGTTCGATGGATCGCCGTTCTCGAACCGGTCGGGGAGGACGAAATAGACCACCTCGTCCTGCGGCAGGCGCTCGCGCAGCGTATCGGCCCCGTCGTGATGCTCGGCCCATGCCGGAGCGGCGGTGGAGATCGCCAGGAGGGAGGCGGCGAGGGCAAGGAACGGTTTCATCAGGCAGACTTCCTCTGGTCCGGGGGCATGCAATAGGCGCGCAAGAATTCGACGTGGGGCGGCAGGGTGGCGGCGATGCGTTCGACACCCTGTTCGATCCGGAGCATCATCGCGGCGAGCTGTTCGTCGGGTAGTCCGTCGGCGATCGGGTTCCAGCTTTCGGGCATCACGTCCTGCCCGGCGAAGACCTGCAGCCAGCCTTCCGGCGTGAACAGTTCTTCGTGTTCGCGATGGATGAAGCCGGTGGCGCGGAATTGTGCGATCTTGGCCTCCAGCGTATCGGGCAAGGCCATCGCACGGCAATGGTCCCAGAACGGCTCGCCGGTGCGGCCGTTGGCATGGTAGTGCAGGATCAGGAAGTCGCGGATCCGCTCCCACTCGAAGCGTGCGTGGCGGTTGAACTCGGCAGCGATGGCGGGGTCGATCCGTGCCCCGGGCAGCATCTGGAGGAAGCGCGCGATCGACGACTGGATCAGGTGGATGCTGGTCGATTCGAGCGGCTCCATGAACCCGGCGGCGAGCCCGATGCCGAGGCAATTGCCGCGCCACTGCTCGGCGCGCATGCCGGTGGTGAAGCGCAGCGTGTTGGGTTCGGCCTGCTGTTCGCCATCGAGATGGGCGAGCAGGATGTCGAGCGCCTCCTGCTGCTCCATGAAGGCGCTGCAGAACACATGGCCGTTGCCGATCCGGTGTTGCAGCGGGATTCGCCATTGCCAGCCCGCCTTGCGCGCGGTGCTCTTCGTATAGGGGGTGAAATCGCCCTTGGCCGCGCAGGGCACCGCGATCGCGCGGTCGCACGGCAGCCAGTGGGTCCAGTCGAGGAAGGCGCTCCCCATCGCTTCGCCGAGCAGCAGGCTGCGGAAGCCGGTGCAGTCGATGAAGAAATCGCCGGTTACCGTCTCGCCGCCCTGCAAGGCAATCGAGGCGATATCCCCGCTCTCACCATCGCGCACGACGTCGCCGACCAGCCCTTCGATCCGCGCCACGCCGCGCGCTTCGCAATAGCGGCGGAGATAGGCGGCATAGAGGCCGGCATCGAAGTGATAGGCCCACGGCATGTCGGGCGCGGGCTGGCCCGGTTCGCTGCGCCAGATCTGCATTGCATTGCGGCGCGCCGCCGCTTCGTTGAGCGAATAGGCGGCGAGGTCCTTCGCCTTGCCTGCGGCGCGCGCGCGCAGCCAGTAGTGGTGGAACGGCAGCAGGCCATGCGGCTGGCCGATATTGCCGAAGGCGTGCATGTAACTGCGGCCTTCGCCCGCCCATCCGGCGAATTCGATCCCGAGTTTGAAGCTGCCGCGTGTCTCGCGCAGGAACTCGGCTTCGTCGATCCCCAGCCCGGCATTGAACAGGCGGATTTGCGGGATCGTCGCCTCGCCCACGCCGATGGTTCCGATCGCATCGGACTCGACCAGCGTGACGCTGGCCTGCGTGAAGCGGGCGAGGGCCGCCGCCGTCATCCAGCCAGCCGTTCCCCCGCCGACGATGACGATTCTCATTGCCGACTGCTTGGTCATTCGTGCCTCTCTTGCGGATGAGGCTGGCGGGCCCCGGCGCGGTGCCGGGGCCCGTTATGCGTCAACGGAACTTGTAGGTGAAGCCTGCAAGGAACCGGCGGCCGTAGATCTGGTAATCGACGACCTGGTTGCGGTTGCCGCCGATCGAAGCGAAGCGTTCGTCGGTCAGGTTCTGGCCCTGGAGGTAGAGCGAGAGGCCGTTGAGCGCGCTGTCGTCGGGGAAATCATACCCGATCTGCGCATCGATGATCGTCTCGCCCAGCGCGATCCTGCGGGTCGGCGAACCGCCGAAGCCGGTGAAGTCACCGAGGAAGGTCGACCGGTAGCGAGCGCTGGCGCGGGCGTTGAAACCGCTCTTCTCGAAATAGGCCGTGCCGTTGACCACCCACTTCGAATAGCCGGGGATCTGCGTCTCGTTGCCGCCCGCATCCTCGACATTGGTCTTGGTGTAACCCGCACCACCAGTGATGCCGAACCCGTCGAGCGCCTCGCTGAAGGTGGCGAAGGGCAGGGTGACCGCCAGTTCGCCGCCGTACAGATCGCCGCCACCGGTGTTGATCGGCGCATCGAGCGTGCCCACCGTCGGAAGGTTGGGGAAGCCCGCCGCGCCGGTCGGTTCGGGGAAGCCCGCATAGTCGAACGCAAAGCGGCCGTTGAAGATGAAGCTCTTGATGTCCTTGTAGAACAGCTGGACCGCGACCACGCCCCCGCGTCCGAAATACTGCTCGATGTTGAAGTCGACCGCATTCGCACGATAGGGCCGCAGGAACGGGTTGCCCCCGCCGCCGCGGATAATCCCGCCGGGGACCGAATTGTCGATCCCGTAGCCGATCGACAGGCGGGTGTCGTCGAGCCGCGGACGCATGATCTCGCGCGCGGCGGCAAGGCGGATCACCGTGTCGCTGTCGAGGCGGAGCGAGAGGTTGAGGCTCGGCAGCACATCCCAGAAGTCATCGCCGAAGGTCCGCTCTTGCGGGCCCGTCGGGGTGAAGATGAAGCCGGTCGATTTCTGGTTGGTGTTGACCGCCTGGACCCCGATGTTCCCGGTCAGCGTGCCGCCGCCCAGCTCCTGCTCGATATTTGCCTGGAGATAGGCGGTCATCAGGTCTTCGTTGACGGTGTAGCCCTTGCCCAGCACGTCGGCGGCGGCGTTCGGGCCGGTCGCGACGCGGGGCTCGAGAACGAGCACACCCGCATCGATCAGGTCGCGCGCGTCGTAGCTCACGATCGGGCCAAGGCCGAGGTAGCTAAGGTCGGTCGAACGCAGCAGGAACTGGCTCGGCACGGTAGCGGTGAGCGCACCGTTCGGCAGGCGAACGAAGGCCTCGTCGGGGGTCAGGCTCTTCTCGCGCGTCGTGTAGTTCATGCCGTACTGCACGCTGCGGATGAAGCCGCCTTCGAATTCCTTCTCGACCTCGGCGCGGAACTGCAGCAGCTCGTCGTCGATGATGCGGTTGTTGAAGTAACCCGCCTGCGGCACGGTGCCGCCACCCCAGCCGAGCGGGTCGGTGAGGAAGATCTGCGCCGGGTTGGAATAGTCGAGCGAGGGGTTGAACACCGTGCCGGTCGGGCCAGACTGGAAGCCGATCGTCGCCGATGCGCCATTGCCCGTGTCGTCACCGTTGAACCCGGTGCCGGCATAGCTTTCGAGGCTCAGCTCGTTGCGGTCGGTGCGCGAATAGCCGAAGTCGAAGAAGGCGTTCCAGCCGTCGTCACCTTCGTGATCGACGTTGAAGCCGAACGAATAGAGGTCGGCCTTGCGCTGGAAGATGTCGTTGCGCACCACGCCGCGCACATTGTTGAATGTGCCCGAGGTGGCGAAGCCGTCTTCGACATTGCCGATCGTGGTGGTGGTGCCGAACGCGCCGAAGCCGAGCGGCAGTTCGATCCCGCGCTTCGACTGGTCGTCGTTGAAGTTCGAATAGAACCCGTCGAGCGTCACCATGATGGTCGGCGCGGCCTGGTATTGCAGCGTGCCGTTCACACCGAAGCGCTTGAGTTCGGTCGAGGTGACGAAGCTCTTCGATCCGCCGATCACGCTCGGCGATGCTGCGGTGCCCGAACCGGCGTAGCCCCAGGCGTTGAATTCCTGCAGCTGGTAGGGCTCGCTGACGTAAGAGGCGGCCAGCGAGAGGCCGACCGTATCTTCGGCGAACTGGTCGACGAAGGCCGCGTTGAGCCGATAGCCGATATCCTTCGAACCGGCATTGAGTTTGCCGAGGTCGGCATAGGAAGCGCGCGCGCCGACCGCGAGCACCTGCTTGCTGGTTTCGAGCGGGCGGACGGTGCGGATATCGACCGTACCGACCAGGCCCTGGCCGACCAGCGAGGCGGTGGGCGATTTGTACACCACCACCTGATTGACGATTTCAGAGGGATACTGGTCAAGCTCGACCGAGCGGTTGTCGCTGGTGGTGGTCTGTTCGCGGCCGTTGAGCAGGGTCTGCGAGAAATCGGGGCCGAAACCGCGGATAGCGATCACGTTGGCGCGGCCGTTGAGGCGCTGCGAGGTCAGGCCGGGCAGGCGGGCGATCGACTCGCCGATCGACGAGTCGGGCAGCTTGCCGATGTCTTCCGCCGTCACCGACTCGAGGATCTGGTCGCTGTTGCGCTTTTCGGCGACCGCGCTTTCGAGCGAGGCGCGGAAACCGCTGACGATGATGACATCGTCCTCGTTCTCGCCGGCCTCGGCGGTTTCTTCGTCGTCGGCGTCCTGCGCCAGCGCGGCTTGCGGTGCGAATCCGCCGACGAGCGCGAGGGCGAGTGCCGGCGCGCTGATTCCCGACGTGAGGAAATTGCGTTTGATCACAGTGTCTTCTCCCAGTCCCGCCGCACCCCTGCGGCGATAGTCACAAATCTTTTGGGGTGCCGAACCAAGTAATTCGGGCCCCTCGATTGTGCCTTTCGGCCAAGAACACTGCCTTCGCATAGTCAGCATACGTATGTTTGTGCGGCGCACAACGGAGCGGTGTTGCGCGATTGCATCAAATTGTCACACTGGCCTGAAACGCGCGGTGCCGCTCAGCGCGCTCATTGCGCGGCGCGCGTGCGAGGGATAGGTCTGCTCCCAAGGGAGAGATGATGGGCCGCCAACCCACAGGGAAGCCGACGAGCTTCGACATCGCCTATCGCGCCGGGGTCTCGCAGCCCACGGTCAGCCGGGCCTTGCGCGGCGACAAGGCGGTCAGCGCGGCGACCCGCGAGAAAATCGAGGCGATCGCGCGCGAGCTCAACTACACGGTGGACAAGAACGCTTCATCGCTGCGCTCGCAACGCGCCAACACCATCGCGCTATTGTTCTTCGAGGACCCGACGGCGGACGATTCCAACATCAACCCGTTCTTCCTCTCGATGCTCGGCTCGATCACCCGCGAATGCGCCAACCGCGGGCTCGACCTGCTGATCTCGTTCCAGCGGATGGAAGACGACTGGCACGTCAAATACCAGGACAGCCACCGCGCCGACGGGCTGATCCTGCTCGGCTATGGCGACTATACCGCCTATGCCCAGAAGCTGGAAAAGCTGGTCGAGCAGGGCACGCATTTCGTTCGCTGGGGATCGGTGCGCGAAGACAATATCGGGCCGACGGTGGGTTCGGACAATTTCGGTGCGGGGAAGCTGGCGGGCGAGCACCTCCTGTCGCTGGGCCGGCGGAGAATTGCCTTCCTCGGTGATGCCGACGAGGGCTATCCCGAATTCGCCGACCGCTACGCCGGGTGCTGCGCGGCGATGCGCGAAGCCGGGATCGAGCCGGATAGCAGGCTGCGCAAGGATGCGCTGACCAACGAGGCCGACGGCTATATCGCGGCCAAGTCCCTGATCGCCGACGGGCGACCGTTCGATGCGATATTCGCCGCGAGCGACCTGATCGCGATCGGCGCGATGCAGGCGCTGGCCGAAGCCGGGCTACGCGTGCCGGGCGATGTCGCGATCGTCGGCTTCGACGATATTCCGGCGGCGAACCACACCAGCCCGCCGCTGACCACGCTGATGCAGGACCTGCGCGGCGCGGGCGGGGCCTTGCTCGACGTGCTGACCGAAGCGATCGAAGGGGATGCAATCACCCGGTGCGAACTGCCCGCACGGCTGGTGATCCGGGCCAGCACGGTCGGCCAGCCCACGCCTGCCGCAGTGCGCCCAGCCGCCTGAGCGGACGCGAAATCACCGGCAATACATTCGTATGCGTGTTGTCGGCCCGGCGTTTTGCTGCCAGCCGTCGAAGGTGCCAGCGCGGCGAGAGCCCGCGCGCACCGATTGGGAGACGGAAATGACCGGACGCGAAAAGCCGCGCCAGAACTGGGCTGGGCTATTCAACATCAGCTTCGGCTTCTTCGGAATCCAGATCGGCTTCGTCCTTCAGAACTCGAACATGAGCCGCATTTTCCAGACTCTGGGCGCGAGCATGGACGACCTGCCCGTCCTGTGGATCGCGGCTCCGTTGACCGGTCTGATCGTCCAGCCGATCATCGGATATCTGTCCGACCGGACCTGGAACGTGCTTGGTCGCAGGCGCCCCTATTTCCTGACCGGCGCGGTTTTCGCAGCCTTGTCGCTCTTCCTGATGCCTCTCGCGCCGACCTTTGCAGCGCCGTTGGTCTTTGCTGCTTTGTTGCTGTGGGTCCTCGACGCGTCGCTCAACATCTCGATGGAGCCGTTCCGCGCTTTCGTCGGCGATATGCTCGACAGGTCGCAGCACGCCACCGGCTATGCCGTGCAGACGGCCTTCATCGGTGCCGGTGCCGTAGCCGCAGCGATCTTCCCCTGGTTGCTCGAACAATTCGGCGTCAGCAATGTCGCGGCGACCGGGGAGATACCCGAAACCGTGCGTTGGAGTTTCTGGGCCGGAGCTGTCGCCCTGTTCGCGGCAATCGGATGGACGGTCTTGACCACGCAGGAGTACTCGCCCGAGCAGTTGGCCGAGTTCGAGGCCGAGCGCGAAGTGCAAGACAGCGCCGGTGTAGCTGCGTTGGCGCAGAAGGGCTACGTCGGGCCGCTCGCGTGGATCGCTGCCGGTGGCGGAGTAGCCTTGCTGGTTGCGCCGTTGGGTCTCGAGAAAGAAATCTACCTCCTCGGCGGGCTTCTCGCCACTTACGGCGTGCTGTCCGCCATCGGGATCATGCTGGCGAAGCAGGGCAAGAGCGCCAACATGCTCTCCAGCATTGTCGGAGACTTCTCCGGCATGCCGGAAACCATGAAGCGTTTGGCGCTGGTCCAGTTCTTCAGCTGGTCGGCGCTGTTCATCATGTGGATCTATTCCGGGCCGATCGTCTCGCAATACTTCTTCGGCAGTGCCGACCCGACCACCGCAGCCTACAACGAAGGAGCCAACTGGTGGAACCTGATCTACACCATCCAGAACGGCGTGGCCGCTATCGCGGCGCTGGCCTTGCTCCCAGTTCTCGCTAGGCGCTTCGGCAAGGCAATGACCCACACCATCTGTCTCATGCTCGGCGCGGCGGGGTTCCTTGGCTTTTTCGTGCTGCGCGACCCGAACCTATTGATCGTGTGCGAAGTCCTGAAGGGAATCGCCTGGGCCTCGATCTTGGCGATGCCCTATGCCATTCTCGCCAGCAGCCTGCCGCAGGCCAAGCTCGGGATATACATGGGGCTCTTCAACGTCTTTATCGTGGTGCCGCAGCTGCTGGTGGCGACGGTGATGGGATCGATCATGAAGGCCTTCTTCCCGACCGAGCCGATCTGGACGATGGCTTTCGCGGCCGGGACGCTGGTTGTGGCCGCGCTGGCCATGCTGCGCGTCAGGGTGCCCGCCGACAACCCGGCCTGACCGGGCGCGCCGGCGCTCAATCCAGATCGATCGCCCTCTTGCCGACGATCGACACCCCGTACCCGTCGAGCGCGACGAGCGAGCGGTCGGAGTTGGTCAGCAGTTCCATCTCGTGCACGCCGAGTTCGTTGAGGATTTGCGCGCCCACGCCGTAATCGCGCAGCGCATCCATCGGCTCGGTCGGCTCGCCTTTCAGCTTGCGCACCTGGTCGGCGATGAAGCCGCCCGAGGCGCGCGGGATCATCACGATGATGCCCGCCCCTTCGCGCCCGATGATCTCCATCGACTTGGCGAGCACGCGGTCGTCGGGGCTGTCCTTGCCGAAGATGTCGTTGAACATGTCGAGCGCATGCATCCGCACCAGCGTCGGCCTGGCAGGGTCGACATGGCCCTTCCTCAGCACGATCTGTTCGGTTCCGGTCGCGCTGTTGTAGAAGGCGAGCGCGGTCCAGTCGCCGCCCCAACGGCTGGAGAACCGCGCTTCGGCGCGCATTTCGGCGAAATGGTCGTGGCGCAGGCGGTAGGCGATGAGGTCGCGGATGGTGCCGATCTTGAGATCGTGCCTGCGCGCGAAGCCGACCAGATCGTCGAGCCGCGCCATCGTGCCGTCCTCGTTCATGATCTCGCAGATCACGCCCGAGGGGTTGAGGCCGGCGAGCCGCGAGATATCGACCGCCGCCTCGGTATGGCCGGCGCGCACCAGCACCCCGCCGTCGCGCGCGACCAGCGGGAAGACGTGGCCGGGGGTGACGATGTCGTCCGGCCCCTTGGAACTGTCGATCGCGACGCTGACGGTGCGCGCGCGGTCGGCCGCGCTGATCCCGGTGGTCACGCCCTCGCGTGCCTCGATGCTGGTGGTGAAAGCAGTCTGCATCAACTCGCGGTTGTTGCGGCTCATCGGTTCGAGCCCGAGCTGGTCGCAGCGCGCGCGGGTGAGCGAGAGGCAGATCAGCCCGCGTCCGTGCATCGCCATGAAATTGATCGCCGCCGGGGTGGCCATCTGCGCCGGGATGATCAGGTCGCCTTCGTTCTCGCGATCCTCGTCGTCGACCAGGATATACATCCGCCCGTTGCGCGCCTCGTCGATGATTTCCTCGATGCTCGCGAGGACCGGGCGGTCGTCATTGGCCTCGAGGAAGGCTTCGAGCTTGCCGAGCGTTTCGGCGGTCGGGTTCCACTGCGGCTCGGTGCAGTCGCGCAGCGAATTGGCATGCAGCCCGGCGGCGCGGGCGATGGCGGATCGCGACATCTTGCCCGCGTCGACGAGGGTGCGGATGCGCTGCTGGATGGTGAGTTCGCTCATGGATGGCAGGAATATTCAGTCGACTGTGATTCGTCAAACCGGGAATCACATTACAATGTGAAACCGCGTCAGGAGATCTGCCGCAGCGTCCCGTGGTAGGCCAGCGATTCGCGCACCCGCGCCAGCGCGCTGCCCAGCGGATCGGGTTCGTCGAGCAGGGCGAAGCTGCCCGAGACGACATAGCTGCAATGGCCGTGGACCGAAGCAATGAGCGAGCGGGCGAAACGCGCGACGTCGAGCTCCGTATCTGCCGGCAACACAAGTGCAACCTCGTCCTCGACAATGCCTGTCAGTTCGGCGCGGTGCGCGAGGTCTTCCTCCGCCAGCGAAGCCCCGTCGGGAAGTCGATGCTCGTAGATCGCCGACCACAGTTGGGGATGGGCGAGGGCGAAGTCGAAATAGCCGCGCACCAGGCTGGCGATGCGGTCCTCTCCGCCGCGTTCGAGTGCGTCGCGCAACCATTCGGCCCACAGCGCGAAGGTGCGGGTGTTGATCGCCGCCACCAGCCCGTCGAGCGAGCCGAAGACATTGTAGATCGTCCCGACCGTGTAGCCCGCGCGCCGGGCAACCAGCCGGCCCGAGAAGCCGGCATAGCCGACCTCCGCCATCAACCGGTGCCCTTCGCCGAGCAACAGCGCGCGCAATTGCGCCGGAGTATGATCGGATCGCCGCCCCATGGGCAGCATCCTAGCACCCAATTGAACACTGTCTAATATTTATATTGAACATCGTTCAATTGTGCGATAAACCGTGTCCAGTTTGCGACCGGGGAGGTTTGCGCATGACGGGCTTGGTGATTCTCGTGCTGGGTTTGGCAACGGTCGTCCTGTGGACCCGCGCGGATCGGCTCGACCGGCGGCTGCGCGTGATCGAACCGCGGCTCGACATGCTCGAATTTGCGCTTAGCGGATCGCGGCAAGCCGAAGCGGGCAGCGCTGTGCCCGTGCCGCAAGCGAGCGAGGCAGTCTCTGCTGCCGAGCCTGTGGCACCGCCGCCTGCGGAGCGTGACGAGGAACCTCGCCGCGCTACCATAATTCCGGCCATGCGCGAGGAGCCCGTCGTGCGCTCCGAGCCGATTGAGGAAGCTGCGGCACCGAGCGAGGAGCTCGCCGCCGAACTCGCCGAGCCCGCCGAACTGCCCAACCACCGCCGCCCGCGCTTCGATTTCGAGGACCTGTTCGGCCGCTTGCTGCCGATCTGGGCGGGCGGCGTCGCGCTCGCGGTCGCGGGGTTCTTCCTCGTGCGCTATTCGATCGAGCAGGGCCTGCTCGGCCCGACCGTCCGCACGGCGCTCGGCTTCCTGTTCGGCACCGGGCTGATCGCCGGGGCCGAACTGGCCTATCGGCAGGAACACCGGATTGCCGACCCGCGCGTGCGGCAGGCGCTCGCCGGGGCGGGCCTCGCGACGCTCTATGCCAGCTTCTACATGGCCGGCAGCCTGTACGGGCTGATCGGACCCGGCGCGGCATTCGTCGGGCTGGCGCTGGTCACTGCGGCGGCCATCGGCCTGTCGTTCCGCTTCGGCCTGCCGAGCGCCATCCTCGGACTGGTCGGCGGATTTGCCGCGCCGGTGCTGGTCAGCAGCGACGAAACCAACCTGCCGCTGCTCGCGCTCTATCTTGCGCTCGTCACCGGGGGGCTGAGCTTCGCGGGCCAGCGGCAGGGGCGCAGCTGGCTCGCGCTCGCCGCGCTGGCGGGCGGGCTGGGCTGGGGCGTGCTGATGCTGCTGTCGGGCGTGACCGGATCGGCCGATATCGTCGCGCTCGGCGGCTACATCGTTCTGCTTGGCGCGGTCATTCCGGCCTTTACCGGAGGGCCATCCGCACCGCCGCTGCTGCGCGCCGCCATCGCTGCCATTGCCGCGTTGCAGCTGGCCGCGCTGGTCTCGATCGCGGGCTACGACCCGACCGCTTGGTCGCTTTACCTGCTGCTCGCGGCGGCGCTCGCCTTCTTTGCATGGCGCGAACCGCGCATGCGCGAGGCGAGCGGCTTCGCTGCGCTGCTCGCGCTGTGGATGCTGGGAATGTGGAGCGATGCGCCGACGCAGGGGTTCGTCGCGGTCACCGCCGGGCTGACGGCGGTTTTCGCGCTGGTTCCGCTGGCGCATGTCTGGCGGCGCAGCGAACGGATCACCGATGTCGCCCAGATCGTGCTTGTCCCGCTCGGCCTCGCCGCGCTGGTGTGCTTCCAGTTCTGGCGCGAGCTGGGCGAGAACGGCCTTGCATTCACCGCGCTCGGCTTTGCGGCCATCCCGACGGCCGCGTGCTGGCGCAGGTGGAAGCCCTTGGCCGAGCGGCTCGACTACGTCGCCCTGGCCCCGCTCGCCGCATCGGCAATACTGATCATCGCCGCCGGATGGTTCGTGGTGCCGCCGTGGGCGGCGCCGCTTCCGCCTGCCTTGGTAGCGGCGGGGGTCGTCGGTTTGGCCTTCCGCCGCGAACAGGGGGCCGTCTCGACCCTTGCCTGGATCGGCATCGCGCTGGCTGGCCTTGCGCTGATTGCCACCGGGATGGACGGGCAGGAGTTCGACCGGCTGGCGGCAATTCGCGAGCCGGCGATCGAAGGACAGACGCTGTTGCGCTGGTTCGCGTTGCTGCTGGCTCCTGTCCTGCTCGCGCTGCGGCCTGCCCGCACCCCGAGCCGGTTTGTCGGCGAGGTGGTCGGCACAGGAATCGCTTATGGACTTGCTGCGCAATTTTTGCCCGGCGTCGCGCTCGGCTGGTTGATGGCGGTGGCGGCGGTCGGGCTGGCTTTGCTGCCGCAGCGGCGCATGGCGGCAGCCTCGACCGCGCTGGCGATCAGCCTTGGCTGGGCGGTCGAGCCGCTCTTCATGTGGCTCACATATGCGGGCCAGTCGCTCGGGGGCGAGGCGATGCTGATGGCCGGAGAGCTGGGCTGGCGCGACATCGCCCTGCGCATCGCGCCGCCGTTGGTGGCCCTGGGGGCGATGGCGAGGTCAGCCGATTCCGACAGCCGGGAAACCCGTGCCGCGCTGCTGGCGGGGTTCGGAATTCTGGCGGCGGTGGCGGGCCACATCGCCTTCAAGCAGGTCTTCGCCATTTCAACGCCAGAGCAGTTCATGACCTATGGCTTGGCCGAGCGGACGGTGTGGCAGGCGATCCTGATCGTCGCAGCGGCAGCGATGTATCGGTTCGCCGATCGCGTGCCCGGATTGAAGCTGGCCGCAGCACTGACCGTTGGAGCATCGCTAGCGCACTTCACCCTCTATTCTCTGCTGCTGCACAATCCGATGGTCGTTGCCCAAGCCGTTGGTCCATGGCCGCTCGCGAACCTTGTCCTTGCGGGTTTTGCGGTTGCGCTCGGCGGTGTTGCACTGCTCCGGCAACTGGCACCGGAAGAAATGCCTCTGGCGCGCCGCGCCTGCGATGTCGCCACCATGGGGCTGATCGTGCTGGGTGCGCTGCTGCTGCTGCGGCAGGCCTTCGCGGGCACGATCTTGCTCGATCCGCCGGTGGGCGGGACCGAGGACTTGCTGCGCTCGCTGCTCGGCATCGTGCTCGCGATCGGCTTCCTCGGGTGGGGCGCCTATCGCCAGAGCCGCAGCTGGCGTATCGGTTCGCTGGTGTTGATGCTGGTCGCGGTGCTCAAGGTCTTCCTGCTCGATGCAGCAGGACTCGAGGGGCTGGCAAGGATCGCCTCGTTCATGGCGCTCGGCTTCAGCCTGATCGGGATCGGCTGGTTCTACACCCGCCAGTTGTCGGGCGGGGCAGGCGAAAATCGCGGGGAGGCCAAAAAGAACGAAATGCCGTCATGAGCGTGTCACATCACCTCGCCAATCCCCGTCGCGAAAGGGGCATGGCGCAGTGGAAATCGTCTCGATCTTCCTCACCGGGGAAATGGCCGACAGTCTCGACGATTTCGACAGCGGATCGAGCCGGTTCGTCTTCGCACGCCTGACACCCAAGGGGCCCAACCGGCTGGTCGAAGGGACCATGTGGGCCTTCGTCGACTGGGTGATGGACGATCTCTCGGGCCTCGAAATGGTGCGCCGTTTGCGCGCCGACCCGCGAACCAGCGACGCGCATGTGACCATGGTGCTCGAACAGGACGACGCGGAGGATCGCCGCCGTGCGCTGCGCGCCGGGGCGGACGATTATATCGTCGGGCCGCTCAATCGCACCATCGTGCTCGACCGGGTGATGGCGCTCCAGTCTAAACACCAGCGCAGCTCGACCTCGCGGATCGAGATCGGGCCGCTGTGCATCGATATGGCGGCACTGCGCGCCAGCTGGAACGACACGATTATCGATCTGCGCCCGAACGAATTCCGCCTGCTGCGCTTCTTCGTCGAGAATTCGGACAAGGTGCTCACGCGCAGCGAACTGATCGAAGGGCTGGGCAAGCAGGAACCCCCGATCGACGAGCGCACGGTCGATGTGTGGATCGGACGCCTGCGCCGCGCGCTCAAGGCGGCGGGGGCGGGCAATCCGCTGCGCACCGTCCGCTCGCTCGGCTACGTCTTCGACTCCCCGCGCGGCTGATACCGACGCGGCACCGGCCCGCACCCCCACCCGGCCTCCCAAGACATTATGCTTTTTGGGTGGCCGGGTGGGGGTGCGGGCCGGTGCCGTTTCCACGCAAGTGGAAGAATCGCGACACCAATGAAAAATGGCCGCCCCTTGCGGAGCGGCCATTCTTCGTACCCTGGGAGAGGGATCAGAATTCAGCCGAGACCGAGAAGGCGAAGCTCTGCCCGACCTTGTAGCTGTTGATGTCGATCCGGGTGGTGCCGTTGTCCTGGAATTCGAAATTGTCGCGCCCGAAGATGTTGCGCGCTTCGAATTTCAGCTCGAACGGCTGCTTCCACAGCGAGACTTCCTGCCGCACCACGAAGTCGATCGTCAGGCCCGGATCCTCGATGATGTCGGGCAGGTTGGCGGTGCCGCGGCTGGTCACCCGCTCGCTCGAGTAATTGACCAGGATGGTCGCCTGCTGGAGCTTGTCGGTGTTTTCGAGGCCCAGCTGCAGGTTTGCCATGTGGTCCGACTGTCCGGTCAGCGCGACGCCGTCACGGAAGAAGTTGGTCGCCGGCTGCTCGGCAAACGGGAACACCCGCGCGATATCGCCCGCACCGACATTCAGCTGCGACTGGGTGTAGGTGTAGTTCGCCACCGTGACGAGGCGCTTGTTCTCCCACCAGCCGCCCCAGTCATAGAGGTCGAGCCCGTACTGCAGGTCGAACTCCGCGCCGTACAGCGTCGCTTCGGGCGCGTTGGCGAAGCCCGAAATCCGGTCGTTGTCGGAGAAGCTCGAGAACACTTCGATCGGGTTGTCGATCTTCTTGTAGAAGCCGGCCAGCGACACCCGGTTGCCGCGCCCGAAGTAATACTCCGCGCGCGCTTCCGCATTGAACAGCTCGCTGTCGACCAACGCCGGGTTGCCGTTGAACTGGCGGTTGGTTTCCGGATCGTAATAGGTCTGGAAGATCAGCTCGCGGAACTGCGGGCGGGCGATCGTCTTCGACGCGTTGACCCGGATCTGAAGCGAGTCGGTGGCTTCCCATGTGATGGTCGCCGCCGGCAGCCAGTAGTCATTGGCGAGGAAAGTCGAGCTGCCGGAATTGGACGGCACGGCGAAAACTTCGACCGGGACGACCGATTGTTCGGCATCCTCGTAGCGCACGCCGATGTCGATCATGACCCCGCCAACCGGCTCGACCTGCCCCTTGAGGTATGCCCCGTGGATGGTCAGCCCAGCCTGGAACGCAGGATCGGACTCGGTGCTTTCGATCAGCCCGATATCGTAGAAATCGATCACTGCATCGCCCAGCAGCAGGTCGGGGCGCAAGGCACCAACGCCGTCGGGGAAATCGCTGTTGGCGTTGATCAGGAACTGGCGCCGCTCGGAATACCGGTCGGTGTCGGTGTAGGCATAGCCCGTCGTCAGCCGCAGCCAGTCGGTCACCGGATAGCTGAGGTCGATGCCGCCGTACCACAGTTCTTCCTTGAGCTCCGAGAAGGCGACCGATGCGCTGCCGGTCTGGCGGTCGAGCACGTTGATGAAGGTATCGCCCAGCGGGTCGTTGGGGTTGTTGGTGCGGACATAGGTGAAGCTGTATTCGTACGGTGCTTCACGCTGGGTCTGCGCATAGCCGCCACGCAGGTCGACATCGAGGTCGCCAAACACCAGCTCGGCCACAATCTGGCTGTCGATCAGCTGGCGTTCGTGCCAGATCGTGTCCTGCTGGAATTCGCTGTCATCGTCCTGGAAATCCTCGCCGATCGCGAGGCGCGACTGCTTCAGCGTGTCGCGAATGAACAGGTTGGTCCAGCGGAACAGGTGATCGCCCGCTTCGAGACCGAAGCCGACCAGCCCGTTCACCAGGATGCGGTTGTCGGTCACGAAATCGGTGAAATCGGTATCGAGATCGAGATCGGCGTTGGCCGCCGTCTGCGACGTGATCGAGCGGTTGCGCCACTTGTTCGAGATCGACGCGGCGGCGATAACCCCGAAGCGGCTGGAGCCGATATCGAACGAATCGCCCGCGGTGATGCCGCCCGACCAGTTGACCGGAAGCTCGTCGACGTTTTGCGTCAGGACGAGGTTGGGATTGCCGAGCTGCTTGAGGATCGCAGCCTGGTCCACGCCGAGGTCGGTCAGGCGCGCTCCGCTGTCGAAGAAAGCCTGAAGCGCGGGCGGGACATTGCGCGTCCCGTCGTCGAAGCCGAACCAGTCGTAATCCGACCCGTAGTAATCGATGCCGCGCGAAAAGGTCGTCTGTTCGTCGCCGCTGATCCCGGCACTGATCTTGATGAAGCCTTCATCGGGCACGGCGCGCGTCGTGAGGTTGATCACCCCGCCGCCGAATTCGCCCGGGAAGTTGGCCGAATAGGTCTTCTGCACCAGCGAGCTGGCGATGATACTGGTCGGGAAAATGTCCAGCGGCACCACGCGGCTAAGCGGCTGCGGTGAAGGCAGCGGCAGGCCGTTGAGCAGTGCAAGCGAATAACGGTCGCCGAGGCCGCGCACGAAGACGAAGCCCTGGCCCTGCACCGAGAGGCCGGTGACACGGCCAAGCGCACCCGCGATGTCGCCCTCGCCGGTGCGGGCGATTTCCTCGCTGGTCAGGACCGAGACCACCTGGGTCGAGCTGCGGGTGACGTCGCGGTTGCGGCGGCCCGTGACGACGATTTCGCCGCCGCCGCCGGGGATCGAAATCTCCGGCTCTTCGGTCACTTCTTCGTCGACCGGCTGCTCGTCGGCTACGGCCTCTTCCTCGGGTTCAACGTCCTGAGCGAACGCCGCCACCGGGAAGGTGAGGGCGGTGGTTAGCAGGAGCAGCCCCGTCAACTGCTTGCCGGTAGACATGGTCGATGACCCCTTCGTCACGATGAATTCCATTCGGTTCCCGGCTGTGCCGGTTGAGTGCAGCAGAGGCCCCGGCACCGCGTGCCGGGGCCTCCCATGCCGATTACGAAGTGTAGACCGGCAGCGACGTGCAGGCGCCGACGTTGCTACCGAAGGTCAGCGTGCTGCTGTCACAGGTCCAGCCCTGGAAACGGCTGGCGTTCTGCGCCGCACCGATGAAGGTCGGAACATCGAAGAAGCTCGACAGTGCGGTGGGGTTGAACACCGGGACCGCGTTCTCGCTGGCTCCATTGATGAAGCCGCCGGTCAGCGTCGCAGTGAAGTTGCTGTTGTTGTTCGTTCCTGCGGCAAAGAATGCCTGCAGGTTCGCAATCGTCGCCCCGCCGTTGCTGCCGTTGCGGAACGGGGTGTCGCAATCCATCACGAACGACTGGAAGCGCGGTGCACCCAGTTCGTCCAGCGCAGCGTTGGGGCCCTGGATGGTCTGCGCATCGTCGACCCGGATACAGGCCGTGCCCGCAGATCCGTCGACCAGCACCGAGTTGACGATCGTGTAGTCGGTGCCGCCACGGATGCGGATCGACTGGTCGTTGGTGCGGCGCTGGATGAAGGTCGCGTTGGAGATTTGCGTGTTCTGGCGCGGGGTCGAGTCGTTGAAGGCGTTCGAAGAGTCGGCTTCGATGACGCCGTCGCCCACGCCGCTGCGTTGGGCCACAACGACATACTGCAGATTGGTCTTCACGCCGGTGTCGGTATCGATCGAGTCGTCTTCCGAGCCAACCACGACCAGGCCCTTCATGTTGACGAAGCCGCCGAAGAACTCGACGCCGTCATCCGAACTGTTGAAGCTCATGATGTTGTTGAACACCGTACCAGTGCCGGTGCCGCCGGTGGTCAGCGACTGGAGTTCGTTGTCGCCCGAAAGGACGAAGCCCGAATAACGGATCTGGACGAATTCCATGCGGCCGGAGTTGTCGGCATTGGTCGCGCCGCCGTAAACGGCGGGCTGCGCCGCGCCTTCGACCTGGCGTTCGCAGTTCACGCTGCCCGGGGTCGCGCCCGGTGCGATACAGTCGGTCACCGGCGCGCGGCCGGCGAGGACGACGCCGCCCCACTGCCCCGAGGAGCTGTCGGTGTTGAGGCCGAGCACGTTGTCGCGGCTGGTGAACACGATCGGGCGGGCCGAAGTGCCGACCGCGTTGATGCGGTTGCCGCGGTTGACCATCAGGAAGGACGAGCCGCTGGCATAGATCATTGCGCCGGGCGAGATGGTGAGGGTCACGTTGGTGTCGCTCAGGCCGTCCGAAGCATCGGGGGCGGGGCCGCCATCGGTGCCGACATCGACGCGGCCGGGCATGCGGTACAGCAGACCGCGGATGTAGGGCAGCGTGCTCGAAGTGTTGAAGCGGGCCGGCAGCGCGCAGACGCGATAGGTGCCGGTCGGGCCGGAAATCGTGCCCTCATCGGTCAGGCCCTGCGCATCGGCGATGGTCGGGCAACCATTGGCTGCCACAACCCCGGAGCTGGTCGGGGTCGGGGTCGGGGTCGGCGACGGGGTCGGGTTGTTGATGATGATATTGCCGCCGGTGCCGGGCGAGGCAATTTCTTCGGCACCGCAACCGGCGAGTGCCAGCATGCTGCAACCAAGTACGAGCGAGCGAGTGAGTGTCTTCACGGGTGCGGTCCCCTCTGGGTATCCAAATGATTGGTGACGAAACTTTGACGCGACCGAATGCGTCGCGAATCGCCAGCTACGACCGCTGCGTGACAGTTTGTTTGCAAGATTTCGCTTTGAAGTAAGTGGCTTAACTATGACCGAGAAATGACAAATATGACAGAGCGAGGCGCTGTTTGGGGTGCCGGGCCAACCGGAGGTCAATGCGCTCCCGGGCGAATATTACAATTCAATGACAGTTTTGCATTTTTGTTGCAGTTTTGTGAAAGTGGCATCAGATTCGACCCATAATCAATGGGAGAAGCCGTTATGGCAGCAGCACTTGGTATCGCTCTTGCACTCACGATGCAGATGCAGGCAGTAACCCCGGCAAGCGATGTCGCGTTCGACGAACTGGCCGCGGAGCAGAACCGCGCCGCGATCGAGAAACTCGAAGCGGCGCCTGCATCGGGCGCGCAAGACCCGGCCAAGCTGATCAACCTCGGCATCGCCTATGCACGCGAGGGACAACTCGACCACGCACGCGCGCTGTTCGAGCAAGCCGCCCGGAGCGAGGACCGCGTCCGGCTGGAAACCGCGACCGGCGAATGGGTCGATTCGCGCTGGCTGGCAATCCGCGCGATCGCCTTGCTCGACGCCGGCGAGTTCGGCGGTTCGGAAAGACTTGCTGCCCGCTAGGGCCTGAGCCTCGATTTCGCACTTCCGGTCCGCATTAGCCGGAGCCAAGAAGCCCGCGCGGTTCGGTCCGCGCGGGCTTTTTGTATATGTGCGGCAGAGCGTTGGACGGCATCACGTTCACTTTGCTGTCACCGTCGTGTCATGTAGAGTAAGCAAGGGGACCGAACGGAGGGACCGAATGATTCTCTGGTCGACGCTCCGGCTTGCTTTTGTCGCAGGTACGGCGCTTGCGGCCGCCCCGGTATGGGCGGACGTGATGGAAATCGATGGCGAGACGTCCCGCTGGGTTGCAGGCGGACCTGTCGCGCTGCCTGAAGGCGGGCTGAGCGCGCAGATGGGCATTGCCCAGCCGCCGGTCGAACTTTCCGCCGATTTTGCGGTCCCGCCTGAATCGGTCGCCGACGTGGCGGCGGGGCTTGGTCTGGTGCCCGCACAATACCTCGCCAAGGTCCACGAACTTTCCACCCGCTTCGATCTCAGTCCGGCGCTGATTGAGGCGCTGGTGTGGCAGGAAAGCCGCTGGCGCCACAACGCCGTGTCGCACGCAGGGGCACAGGGCCTCGCGCAGCTGATGCCGGGGACGGCGCGCGACCTTGGGGTCGATCCGCGCGATCCCTTCGCCAATCTGGAGGGCGGGGCGCGTTACCTGCGGGAACAGCTCGACCGGTTCGACGGCAATCTCGAAAAGGCGCTCGCCGCCTATAATGCCGGACCGGGGCGGGTGATCGCCGCCGACGGTATCCCGCGCATCCGCGAAACCCAGCTTTACGTTGCGGCCATCATGGGCCGTCTCGCCAATCACTCCCGGAGTACCAACTGAATGCGTTCTGTTTCCCGTCTCGGCGCTGCGGCGCTTGCATTGATTCCCACCGCCGCCTTTGCGCAGGGTGCCGACCCTCAGGGATCGGGCCCGATCGTGTCCGCGCTTGGCTGGCTGCAGGGAACGCTGCTGGGCAGCGTTGCCACGGCGGTCGCGGTCATGGCAGTGGCTGCGGTCGGCTTCATGATGCTGACCGGACGGATCAACTGGCGGTTCGGAGCGACGGTGATCATCGGCGTGTTCATCCTGTTCGGCGCGGCCTCGATCGTCGGCGGCATCCAGGCGGTTTCGGGCTAGCACCATGTCGGAGGTCCTCTCCCGCCACCCGGTCCATCGCGCGCTCACGCGGCCGCAGATGTTTGCCGGGGTGACGATGAACTTCTTCATCATCAACCTGATGGTGACGACCATCGCCTTCCTGATCCTCAAGAGCTTCTGGATCCTGCCGGTGCCGCTGGTCACCCATGCCATCGGCTATGTCGCCTGCCTGCGCGAACCGCGCATTTTCGATCTGTGGATCACCAAGGTGAGCAAGTGTCCGCGGGTACCCAACTGGAAACGCTGGGGCTGCAACAGCTACGCACCCTGAGATTTTGCGACCTGACGGAGGGTCGAGACGTATGAGCAAATGGATCGGAGCCGCAGCCTGGAGCGCGAAGGAAGCCCGCGCCGGCGACCGGCTGCCCTATGCCCGGCTGATCGACGCGAACACGCTGCTGCTGCGCGACGGATCGGTCATGACCGCAATCCAGGTGCCCGGCCTGCTGTTCGAGACCGAAGACACGATCGCATTGAACGCACATGCCGCGACGCGCGAAGTGGTGCTGCGCTCGACGCTCGATGCGCGCTTCGTGATGTATCATCATGTGGTGCGCCGCCGCGTGGTGGTCGAGCTAGATGCGGAATTCGACGATCCGCTGTCGGCGCATATCGACCGGCGGTGGAAGGAGCGGCTGGGCAAGGGCGCGCTGTTCATCAACGACCAGTTCGTAACCCTGATCCGCCGCCCCGCACGCGGCAAGGCGGGCCTCGCCGAACGCGCCTCCAAGTTCTTCAAGGGCAAGCGCGACGCAGATTACGAATACGACGAGAAAGACGTTCGTGCGCTCAAGGCTGCCGCCACCGGGCTGGTCGCCTCGCTGCAAAGCTACGGCGCAGCGATCCTCGGCGAATACGAGGCGCATGAGGGCCGCACCAACAGCGAGCTGCTCGAACTGCTGAGCGCGCTTTACAACGGCGAGATGCGCCCGGTGCGCAGGCCCTCGGACGAGACGGATATCGGGCACATGCTGCCCTATCGCCGTGTGTCCTTCGGGCTCGATGCGATGGAACAGCGCGGGGCGGACGATCCCGATTTCTCCGCCATCCTCAGCCTCAAGGACTATCCCGACGCGACTTCGCCCGGCCTGCTCGACGGGTTGCTGCGGCTGCCGTTCGAGATGATCGTGACCGAAAGCTATGCCCCCTACGAACGCCAGAGTGCGCGCGAGCGGATGGATCTCGCGATCCGCCGCCTGCGTTCGGCGGACGAGGAAGCGGTGGCCGAGCGGCAGGACATGCTCGCCGCGCGCGATGCGCTGGGCAACGGCGCGGTCGGTTTCGGCGATCATCACCTGTCGGTGCTGGTGCGCGAGAGCGATCTCGCGCGGCTCGACGAAGCCAGCGCCGCCTGCGCCGCTGCACTGGCGGATACCGGTGCGATCGCGGTGCGCGAGGACACCAATCTCGAACCCGCCTTCTGGGCGCAGTTCCCCGGCAACGAAGGCTACATCGTCCGCCGCTCGATGATCTCCAGCGCCAATATGGCGAGCTTCGGCTCGCTGCATGGCTTCGCGCTGGGGCAGGCCCACGGCAACCACTGGGGCGATGCGGTGACGCTGCTCGAAACGACCAGCGCGACGCCGTTCTTCTTCAATTTCCACCACGGCGATCTGGGCAATTTCTCGGTCATCGGCCCGTCGGGTTCGGGCAAGACGGTGGTGATGAATTTCCTCGCCGCGCAGGCGCAGAAGTTCTCCCCCCGCACCATATTGTTCGACAAGGATCGCGGCGGCGAGCTGTTCATCCGCGGGATCGGCGGCCGCTACGACCGGATCAACGCGGGCGAGCCGACCGGGTTCAACCCGATGGCGCTGCCCGATACGCCGGTCAACCGCGCCTTCCTGCGCGACTGGCTGGGCGTGCTGCTCAAGGCCGAGGGGCCGGAGGAGGCCGCGACCATCGCCGAGGCGGTCGACGCGACCTACGCCAACGATCCGTCGCTGCGCCGGTTGCGCCATTTCAAGGAACTGCTGTCGGGCACCCGCCGTCCGCAGCCGGGCGATCTGGCGGACCGGCTGGCGGCGTGGATCGGTGAGGGCGAGAACGGCTGGCTGTTCGACAATGCCCAAGACCGGCTCGATCTCGACAACCGCGTGCTCGGCTTCGACATGACCGCGCTGCTGGAAAATCCCAAGCTGCGCACGCCGACGATGATGTACCTGTTCCACCGCATCGACGAGCGGCTCGACGGGCACCCGACCATGATCCTGATCGACGAGGGCTGGAAGGCGCTCGACGACGAGGTTTTCGCCGCGCGCATCCGCGACTGGCTGAAAACGCTCCGGAAGCGCAACGCGCTGGTCGGTTTTGCGACGCAGTCGGCGCGAGATGCGCTCGAAAGCCGCATCTCGACCGCGCTGGTCGAGCAGACCGCGACCATGGTGTTCATGCCGAACAGCCGCGCGCGCGCGGAGGATTATTGCGACGGCTTCGGCCTGACAGAGCAGGAACTGGCGATCATTCGCTCGCTACCGGCGCACAGCCGCTGTTTCCTCGTCCGCCAGCCCGATGCCAGCGTGGTGGTGCGGCTCGACCTGTCGAACGCGCCCGAAGTGCTGATGATCCTGTCGGGCCGCGAGGCTTCGGTCCGCCGGGTGGACCTGTTGCGCGAAGCGGTCGGCGATGCGCCGAGCGACTGGTATCCCGCGCTCACCGGGCATAACTGGCCCGGTCTGGGGGCCGGATCGGACAGCGATGACATGAGCTTGTGGGAGGCCGCCGAGTGAATCCGGCGTGCGAGCAGGCCAAGGCCGAAGTCGGCAATGGCGTGGCGGCGGCGCTGCGCGCGGTCGATTGCGCCGCCAACGAAGTGACTGCGGCAACCTTCGGGCAATTGTTCGCGCCGGGCGGCGCGCTCGGCCCGGTGCTGACGATCCTGCTCATCCTTTACGTGGCGTTTTTCGGCTTCGCGTTGATGCTGGGCCGGACCAATATCTCGGTCCGCTCGCTGATGCCGCGCATGGTGACGCTGGGCCTGGTGCTGACCTTCGCCACCAGCTGGGCGGCATTCCAAGGGGTGGTGTGGAACCTTGCGCTCTACGCGCCCGACTGGATTGCCACCACTTTGTCTGGCAACCAGGGTTCGGCAACGGTGGTGTTTGCCGACAAACTCGACGTAGTGTTCGCCGCGATCGAACAGGCGACGCAGGACCCGCAGGCGGCACAGCAGGCGGTCGATGCGGCGGGCCAGCCGGTGGCGCCCGCCCCGCCGGCGGAGATTTCCGCCTTCTCGCCCAAGGGCATCCTGATGATGGGGGCGATGATCCTGCTGCTGGGCACGGTGGGCGTGCTGGTGACCGCGCGGATCGGGCTTGCCGTGCTCGTCGCGCTGGGGCCGATTTTCGTGGTGCTGGCGCTGTTCCCCGCCACTCGCGGCCTGTTCACCGGCTGGCTCAAGGGCGTGGTCATGCTCGCGCTGACTCCGCTGTTCGCGGTGCTGGCGGGCGGAATCATGCTCGAGATCAGCGTGCCGATCCTCGCCGGGCTCAACGCGACACCGGGTGAGGTGGCCTTGCGGCCCGCGATTGCCTTTTTCGTGCTCGCCTTCGTGTTCATGGCGCTGATGATCATGATGGTGAAGGTTACCGCGACCATGGTTTCGGGCTGGCGCGTGTTCGGGCTGGTATCCGAGCGGGGGGCGAGCGAGGGTGCGCTGCCGCAGACGGCGCCTGCCGCGAGCCCGCAGCAAGCGCAAGTGGTGCAATCGACCGCGCAGGCGGCCGGCATGTCCAACCCGCCGCGCCGGATTGCCGTTTCGGGTGTGGCTGCCGCCATGCCCGCCAACGATGCCAGTGGCTCGGACCCGGCAACGCACCGCACGACAAGGGTGTTCGCCACCACTTCGACTTCCGGTGAGGCGCGACCCGCCGGCACCGCAGCTTCACCTTCACGCGCGCAGGGCATCGGCAATCGCTTCCGCCCCGCGCATACGGGCGCGCTTGCCCGTTCATCGGAGAAAATGAAATGATCCGCGCAGGACTGCCCGCGCTTGCCCTGTTGCTGCTCGCCGCGCCCGCGCTGGCGGACGATCCCCGACTGGTCGAGCGGCTTTTCGATCCCAACACCGTGGTCCGCATCGAGGGCCAGACCAAGGTGCAGGCGACGATCAAGTTCGCCGAAGACGAGCAGATCGAGAATGTCGCGATCGGCGACAGCGCGGCGTGGCAGGTAACGCCCAACAAGCGCGCGAATCTGCTGTTCGTGAAACCTCTGACGCCGACTGCGCAGACCAATATGACGGTCATCACCAACGAACGCACCTATCTGTTCGATCTGGTCGCCACCCCGCGCGCCAGGCCGCTGTATGTCCTCAGCTTCACCTATCCGGAAGAGCCCGAAGACGAGGCCCGGATGGCCGAAGGCGTGCGCGACACCGCGTCCGAGGTGGAGATCGCAGCCGCGACCGATCCCTATGCGGTGGTCGATCCGGCCGCGCTCAACTTCGCGTGGCAGGCCAAGGGCAACCGGAGCCTGCTGCCCAGCCAGGCCTATGACAATGGCGCGGCAACCTTTCTCGCCTGGCCGACGGGCAAATCCATGCCGGCAATTCTCGTCAAGGACGAGACCGGCACCGAAGGCCCGATCAACTATGTCGTGCGCGGAGATGTGATCGTGGTCGAAGGGGTTCCGCGCGAGATCATTTTCCGCTCCGGAGACGAAGTCGCCACGCTGACCAACACCGGCCCGGTGCGTTCCGCCGCCGTGCCGCCATCGGCTGCGCTCGCGCAGTCGGATCGCTTTTAAGGAGGATTGCGCACCATGCGCCTAGCCATGCGTCTTCCCGCCCGCAACGCCCACCCGGGCGTCGCGAACGATGTCGATCCGCGCGAGGTGCAGAGCCCGGATGTTACCGACCTTGCCAACCGCAACAGCTTTCCCGCGGTTACCCAGCGCAAGGGCGTGTCCGACGGCCTTGGGCTGGCCGCCGGGGTGGCGGTGGTGGCGCTGCTCGGTTTCGCGGCGTTCTGGGGCATGAACAGCGCGCGCGATGGCGGTGAGTCAGCGGCGGTGCAGCCGCAGCAGGTGCCGCAACAGGCCGCAGCCGCTACACCGATCTCGCAAATCCCGATCCAGCAGCCGGTCGGCAATGCTGTGGTCCCTGCGCAGGGCTATACGCCGTCGGATCCGGCACCAAGTCCGATCCTTGCTGCCGCCCCGGGTGCTTATGCGGCGACCGCGGCCAATCCCTACTCGACCCCGACGCTGGTGTTCGACGCCGGCGGAACCCCGGTCGCTGCGCTGGCTGTGCCGGCCGCTGCGATCACCGGCGAACCGGCAGCTGCCGCAGCAGCCTCGGGCAATTCGGCGGCCGACTTCGCCAGCCGCGTCGGCGGGGTGGGCGGCGCGACCGCGCAAGCGCGCCCGATGGTCAACCCGCAGACAACGGTCACCCAGAGCACGCTGATCCCGGCAGTGCTCGAGACCGCGATCGACACCGACGTGCCGGGCTTCGTCCGCGCGGTGGTGAGCCAGGATGTGCGCAGTTTCGATGGTACCAAGGTGCTGATCCCGCGCAGCAGCCGGTTGATCGGGCAATACCAGTCGGGCGTGCAGAACGGTCAGAAGCGCGCCTATGTGATCTGGAACCGCCTGATCCGACCCGATGGCGCTTCGGTCAGCCTGCAATCGCCCGCTGTCGGCTTCGACGGAACCACCGGGCTGAAGGGCGATGTCGATTCGCGCTTCTTCCAGCGGTTCGGGTCGGCCATGCTGCTGTCGGTGGTGGGCGGGCTGTCCGCCATCGGTACCGGCGGCGCCTCGGTCGTTCTCGGCGGGGGCGGGCAGGCGGCAGCCAGCGCGGCCCAGCAGGATGGCCAGATCGGCCCCGTCATTCGTGTACCGGTCGGCACCCCGGTGCGGGTCTTTACCGCGCGCGACCTCGACTTTTCGTCGGTCAACTGAGGCAGCCCGGACCTTGAGCGCCGACATCCATTCCTTGCCCAAGGGCGAACCGGTGACCGGGGAGCGCAGCGTCTATCTCGACGCCTATCTCGCGCCGTTCCGCCGCTGGCTCGACCGCGATACGGTGACCGAAATCATGGTCAACCGCCCGGGCGAGGTCTGGATCGAGGATGCCGCATCGCCGGGCATGCAAAAGATCGTCACGCCCGACATCGACGACAAGCTGGTGCAGCGGCTGGCGGAACAGGTCGCGCGGGTCAGCCACCAGGGGATCAACCGTGAGCATCCGCTGCTCGGAGCGACCCTGCCGGATGGCGCGCGCGTCCAGTTCTGCGGGCCCCCTGCGGCGCGCAAGCACTGGGTGATGGCAATCCGCCGCCACCGGCGGCTCGACCTGCCGCTCGACGCCTATGATGCCGGACCGCTGTCGCCGCCCAATTCCGCGCCGATGCCCGATGCCCAGCAGCAGCCGATTGCCTATCTGCGCGAGGCCATCCGCCAGCGCCGGACGATCCTCATCTCGGGCGGTACCTCGACCGGCAAGACCACCTTCCTCAACGCCATGCTCGGCGAAATCCCGCGTGAAGAGCGCGTGGTGCTGGTCGAAGACACGCCTGAGCTCAGGCTGCCGGGCGAGAACGGGGTCGGCCTCGTCGCGGTGAAGGGCGAGCTGGGCGAAGCCAAGGTGACCTCGAACGAATTGCTCCAGGCCGCCTTGCGGCTGCGCCCGGACCGGATCGTGCTGGGCGAATTGCGCGGCGCGGAATCGGTATCATTCCTGCGCGCGATCAACACCGGGCATCCGGGCAGCTTCTCGACCATCCACGCCAATTCGCTGCGCGGCGCGCTGGAGCAATTGTCGCTGATGGTGATGCAGACCGGGATCGGCCTCACCCGGACCGATACGATCGCCTATGCCGCCTCGGTGATCGACGTGATCGTCCAGCTGGGCCGCGATGCGTCGGGCAAGCGCGGGATTGCCCAGATAGCGGACAGCCGCGACCTGGTCTGAACACTTGCCCCTTGGCGAGTGCGACCGTTGTGTGTCATCGAGGCGATGACGATTTACACGGAGCGCGGCGCGTATCACCGGGGAACCCTTCATCCACGACAACGACTATGCGGGCACGGCCCGCGCGGGACTCATGAGCAGCCAGATCGCGGTACCACTCGACGAATTCTACGAGCATTCGGCAGATTCGGCGGCTCGCTACATCAATCGCGAACTGAGCTGGCTGGAGTTCAACACCCGCGTGCTGGCCGAAGCGCGCAACGAAAGCTATCCACTGCTCGAACGGCTGAGGTTTCTGTCCATCTCGGGCAGCAATCTCGACGAATTCATGATGATCCGGGTGGCCGGGCTGGTCGGGCAGGTGCAGCGCGGCATCGACCGCGTCTCGATCGACGGGCAAAGCCCGACGCAACAGATTGCCGCCATCCGCGAGGCAGTGCTGGAAATCAACACGCGGCAACGCGCGGCATGGACCGAGTTGCGCGGCCTGTTGGGCGATGCCGGAATCACGATTGCCGACCATGTGCGAGTGGAGCCATCCAGATACACCGCGCTCAAGAACTATTTCCTCGACGAGATCGTCCCGGTGCTGACCCCTCAGGCGCTCGATCCGGCGCATCCGTTCCCCTTCGTCGCCAATGAAGGCCTGGGCCTGCTGTTCACCCTAACGCGCGAGAAGGACGGGGCGCAGATCGTGGAGATGGTCCTGGTGCCTTCCGCCCTTCCGCGCTGGGTGCGCGTGCCGGGCGACAAGGCGGTCTATATCAGCATGGAGCGGCTGATCTGCCGCTTTGCCGATCATATGTTCCCGGGGTTCAGGATCGAAGGCGACGGCGCGTTCCGTGTCTTGCGCGACAGCGATATCGAGATCGAGGAAGAGGCCGAGGATCTCGTGCGCACTTTCCGCAGCGCGATCCAGCGCCGGCGGCGCGGGCAGGTCATCCAGCTCGAACTGGAGGAAGATTTCGACCCGGTTGCCGAGGCCGTGCTGCTCGACCAGCTTGCATCCGACGAAACGACGATCATCCGCTCGGACGGTCTGATCGGCGCGAAAGGCCTGTCGGACATTGTCGACGAAGACCGCCCCGATCTCAAGTTCCCGAGCTACAGCCCGCGCTATCCCGAACGGGTGCTGGAACATGACGGGGACTGCTTCGCCGCGATCCGCGAGAAGGACATCATCATCCACCACCCCTACGAAAGTTTCGAAGTGGTGGTCGATTTCCTGCGCCAGGCGGCGAAGGACCCCGATGTGGTGGCAATCAAGCAGACGCTCTATCGCGCGGGCAACCAGTCGAGCGTCATCACCGCGCTGATCGCCGCAGCCGAAGCGGGCAAGTCCGTCACCGCGGTGGTCGAGCTTAAAGCCCGCTTCGACGAGGAGCAGAACCTGCTCTGGGCATCGAAGCTGGAACGGGCCGGCGTGCAGGTGATCTACGGCTTCGTCGACTGGAAGACCCACGCCAAGGTCTCGCTGGTGCTGCGCCGCGAAGGAACGCGCTTTCGCACCTACTGCCATTTCGGGACCGGCAATTACCACCCGGTCACCACCAAGATATACACCGATCTCAGCTATTTCACCGCCGATGCGAAGCTGGGGCGCGATGCCGCGCGGCTGTTCAATTTCGTCACCGGCTATGTCGAGCCGCGCAAGACGGGGCAGCTGGCGATTTCGCCGATCGGCCTGCGCGCGAAAATCTACGAGCGGGTCGACAAGGAGATCGAGAATGCGCGGGCGGGCAAGCCTGCGGCAATCTGGGCCAAGCTCAATTCACTGACCGACCAGGGGGTGATCGATCGTCTCTATGCCGCTTCACAGGCGGGCGTGGAGGTGCAACTGGTGATCCGCGGCATCTGTTGCCTGCGCGCCGGGGTGCCGGGCCTGTCGGAGAATATTCGCGTGAAATCGATCATCGGCCGGTTCCTCGAACACAGCCGGATCTGGGCCTTCGCCAACGGGGTGAACATTCCTTCAGCCAAGACCAAAGTGTACATCACCTCCGCCGATGCGATGTCGCGCAATCTCGACCGCCGGGTCGAGGTCATGGTCCCGTTGCGCAACAAGACGGTGCACGATCAGGTGCTGCAACAGGTTCTGCTCGCCAATCTGCTCGACACCGAGCAGAGCTGGGAGCAGCAGCCTGATGGAGCCTATGCCCGAATGGAGCCGGGCGACAAGCCGTTCAACTGTCACCGTTATTTCATGACCAATCCATCGCTGTCCGGGCGGGGCGGGGCGCTCGAGGCCGGGGCGGTTCCCAAACTTGCGCTGCGCAAGGGCGCGGTCTGATGGCCGTTTCGCGCCGGCATGCCGACCGGCAGGGCGCCTTCTCCGGCAACCGGGTCGAGCGGGCGATCATCGATATCGGATCGAACACCGTCCGGCTTGTGCTCTATGGTGGATCGCCCCGCGCACCCGTGGTCCTGTTCAACGAGAAGGTTACCGCGATGCTCGGGCGGGAGATCGGGCGAACCGGTCGGCTGGCCGACGAAGCAATCGACCTGGCGATGCGCGGGCTGCGGCGTTTTGCCCTGCTGCTCAGCGAACTTGACGTGGATCAGGTCGACGTGGTGGCAACCGCCGCCTCGCGCGAGGCAGTCAACGGTTCCGAATTCCTGGCTCAAGTCGCCGCACTCGGCCTCGCACCGCGCCTGCTGTCGGGTGAGGAAGAGGCAGAATTGAGCGCCCTGGGCGTGATCGGCGCTTTCCCCGGTGCCAAAGGCATCGTTGCCGATCTTGGCGGGGGCAGTCTCGAACTTGTCCAAATTTCCGACAACCGCGCCGCGCCGGGGACCAGCATGCCGCTCGGGACCCTGCGACTGACCGAGTTGCTCGGAGATGACGCCGCCAAAAGTCAGGCCAATATCGATGCGGTGATCGAACGGGCGGGCGTCACTTTCACACCCGGTGCGCCGCTCTATCTTGTCGGCGGCACCTGGCGAGCAATGGCGGTGTTCGCCATGGAGCAACGCCATTATCCTCTTACCGATCCGCATGGATATACACTTTCGAGGGAGGAGGCGGTCCGGCTCGCGCAAGAGATTTCCGGGAGCCAGGGCGCCGGTCTTGGCGGGCAGCCGCGTATCTCCGAGATGCGTGCCGCAAACCTCCCGGTCGCGGCCCTTTTGCTGTCCGTCCTGCTCGATCGGCTCAAGCCGAGCGAGGTAGTGTTCTCGTCATGGGGGCTGCGCGAAGGGCTGATCTATTCGCGGCTCGACGTCGATGCGCAGCGTCGAGATCCGCTCCTAGCCGGAGTCGGCGAATTCGCCACTTTGCGCGGTTGCCCGCCAGTGCTCGCGGCGCGGGTGGCGGGATGGACCGCCGATGTCGTGCCGAAGGGTTCCTACGGCAGCGAACGCCTGCGGCTGGCGGCGACAATGCTGGCGCTCGCATCGATGCAGATCGAACCCAACCTGCGCGTCGCACAAGGAATCGAGTGGTCACTGCACAAGCGCTGGATTTCGGTGACCGCAAGCGAGCGTGCGATGCTGGCCGCTGCGGTCGCGGGCAATGCCAACCGGGACGAGTTGCCGCGCGAAGTTACTGACCTCGCACCGAGCGAGGCTCTCGAAGCGGCGACATGCTGGGGTTTGGCGATCAGGCTGTGCCGACGACTGGGAGCGAGATCGCGCAATCTGTTCCAGCTCAGTAGCCTCCAAGTGGAAAACAGTCAGCAGTTGGTCCTGTCGATCGAAGAAAGTCACGCGGCGCTGTTCGGCATTCCCAACGAGAAGGATCTCCAGCTTCTCGCCGGCCATCTGGGGCTGGCCCCTCAATTCCGTAGCGTCAAAAACATTGGTGCCGTTCGGCTGGACGCCTACTCCAAATAGGCCGCAGCACCCCGCTGGAAAACTAAACGCGCTTTGAAAGCGCTGCTGACGCAAGCCTATTGCCAGAAGCCCTGTGTTTGGCCTAGTTTCGTGTCCACAGACCGCACCAGACGGTCGTGACATGGGAGAGGACTTATGAGGGTCAAAGCTACCCTGCTTGCCGGCGTGGCCGGTACTTTGCTTGCCGTTCCAGCCTACGCTCAGGATGAAACGGAAACCCCAACCCCGAGATTTGGCGGCGGTGAAATCGTCGTCACCGCGCAGCGCCAGGCGGAAAGCCTGCAGGCAGTGCCGATCGCGGTCAGCGCCTTCACCGCTGAATCGCTCGAGGCGCAGCAGATCGAAAACGCGAGCGATCTCCAGCTGACGCTGCCCAACGTCTCGTTCACCAAGAGCAACTTCACCTCGTCGAGCTTCACCATTCGCGGCATCGGTGACCTGTGCGTCGGCGTGAGCTGCGACAGCGCGACGGCGATCCACCTCAACTCCGCCCCGCTGTTCGGCACGCGCCTGTTCGAAACCGAATATTTCGACCTCGAACGGATCGAAGTGCTGCGCGGTCCGCAGGGCACGCTGTTCGGGCGCAACGCGACGTCGGGCGTGGTCAACGTCGTCAGCGCGAAGCCCGACCTGTCCGGCTTTGCGGCCAAGGGCGAGTTCGAATACGGCAATTACAACAGCATGAAAGCGAAGGGCATGGTCAACGTGCCCATCGGCGAAACCATCGGTGCGCGCGTGGCCGGCTTCTACCTCAAGCGCGACGGCTATACGACCAATGTGTTCAACGGCGACGATATCGATGACCGCGAAATGTACGCCGTGCGCGGCTCGCTCCGCTTCGAGCCGGGTCCGGATACGACCATCGACCTGATGGCCTATTACTTCCGCGAAGACGACAACCGGATGCGCATCCAGAAGCAGCAGTGCCAGCGCGATCCCACCGGGGTGCTCGGTTGCCTCAACAACCGCCGTGATTTCGACAAACTCAATGGCAACTCGACCTTCACCGGCACGCTCGGCTCATCGGAATTTCTGGCGATCAATGGAATTCCCTCCAGCTTCGGGCTGAACAGCCTGTACGGTCCCGATGCCTACGCCAACTTTCAGGAGCCGGCGGATGTCCGGCGTGTGAATACCCAATTCACGCCGGAATACTTCGCCGACGAACTTCAGCTGTCTGGCCAGATCGACCACAGCTTCGGTGCGATCAATGTGTCGCTGTCGGGGATGTACCAGGAAACTTCCGTCGACTCGCGGCAGGATTACAACAACGGCGTTGGCGAGATTCCCAATGCGGCGGTTGCCTTCGGGACCTTGAACGCTTTCGCTGGGGGAGCAGCGGGACCGGGTACCGGAGTCTATTTCCAGCCGATCGTCGATGCACTGTTCTCGGGCAACGATCTGTGTGTTTCCGATACGCGGCTCGATAATCTCGGCGCTTATGAGGGCTTCCGGGTCTGTACGCCGGACGGCACACAGTTTGACCGGTCCAACCAGGATCAGACGGCGTGGTCGGGCGAATTGATCATCTCGTCCGATTTCGATGGCCCGTTCAACTTCCTGCTCGGCGGCATTTACGCCGAATCCGAAGTGAGCGAAAACAGCTACTACGTGAACGCCTTCGCGATCGATTACGTTGTCGGCGTGCTGGGGACTTTCACCGCGTTGGGCCAAGGCTTACCACCAAGCTATCTCGCCACATCGTTCTTCCGCAACAACACGCAGGACTTCAAGCTGGAGAGCTTCGGCATCTTCGGTGAAGTCTATTTCGACATCAGCGACAGTCTCAAGCTGACGGCGGGCCTGCGCTATAACGACGACAAGAAGGCGATCACCGCACGTTCGACGCTGGCGAGTTTCCTCAATCCGTTCAGCAACAACACCGATCCGTTCGCCTCGCCCTTCGTCGGCAGTTTCGATGCCGATCCCGGCACGCCGGGCAACCAGCTTGTTCAGACCCGGTCGGTTGGTTTCGACGAGATCACCGGACGCGCGGTGCTCGATTGGCAGATCGGAGCGGATAACCTGCTCTATGCTTCCTATTCGCGGGGCTACAAGTCGGGCGGCATCAACCCTCCGCTGCAGCCGATCTTCGCGGTGCCGGACAGCTTCGGATCGGAATCGATCGATGCGTTCGAGATCGGTTCGAAGAACACCTTCGCCAATGGTATGTTGCAGCTCAACGCCACGGCCTTCTACTACAAGTACAAGGACCTGCAGCTGAGCCGCATCATCGCGCGGACCTCGGTCAACGACACGATCGACGCCAACATCTGGGGCTTCGAACTGGAATCGCTGATCCGGCCGAGCGACCGCTGGCTGTTCAACATCAACTTCAGCTACCTCAACGCAGAGGTCGCGGGTGACCAGTTCTTCTCCAACCCGCGCGATCCGGGTGGCGGCGATCCCAATGCCGTCATCATCAAGGACGTTACCAACGGCGCGCTGTGCGCGGTGACCGGTCCTTCGCAGGCTGTCACGGCGGGCTTCGTGACAGCAGTGAATGCCGGTCTCGGCCTGCGCGGGCCGACCGCGTTCCCGGCCGACGGCAACATTGCCTCGACCGGTGCATTCGGTATCTGCGGCGTGCTTCAGGCCAATGCGCCTGCAGGCATCAGCGTGCTGAGCCCGGGTGTCGAGGTCAATCTGAAGGGCAACAAGCTGCCGCAGGCACCGGAGCTGAAAGCTTCGCTCGGCATGCAGTACACCTATGAGTTCGACAACGCGATGACGCTTGTGCCGCGGTTCGACGTCGCACTCACCGGCGAACAGTTCGGCAACGTGTTCAACGGCAACGTCAACCGGATTGCACCCTTCGTGCAGGCGAATGCGCAGATCCAGCTCAACGGACCTGACAACAAGTGGTATGCCCGTGCCTTCGTGCAGAACATCTTCGACAGCGACTCGACCACGGGTCTCTACGTCACCGATGCTTCCTCGGGCCTGTTCACCAATATCTTCACCCTCGATCCGCGCCGTTACGGCGTGGCCGTGGGCATCGAATTCTGATCCCCTAAAGGGACGGGAGAGGGGAAGGCCGGGCTTCGCGCCCGGCCTTTTTCTTTGGCGCTTGTGCTTCTTGACATCCTCCTGCGCTTGTCATCCCCGCGAAGGCGGGGATCCAGGGCAGATCGAGCTCCATGGATTCCCGCCTCCGCGGGAATGACATGAATCGGACAAAGGAAGGATACGCGGCAGCCGATCTCCGCTCGATGCGAAGTGGCCTATTTGGCCAGCCCTCAACCCGCCTTGGCGAAGGGCGAGAAATCGGTCCCCGTGTCGTAGATGTCCACGCCTTCCGCCCGTTTCAGCCTGCCGACGACGAGATAGGTCACCGGCGTCAGGACAACTTCCCACAGCACCTTAAGCGCCCAGTTGCCGACCATCACCGCGATCACCGCCTCGGTCTCCCACACGCCGAGGAAGGCGACGGGATAGAAAATCGCGCTGTCGACTGCCTGCCCGAAGACGGTCGATCCGATGGTGCGGCTCCACAGCGCGCGCCCTGCGGTCCAGATCTTCATCTTGGCGAGGACGAAGGCGTTGACGAATTCGCCTGCCCAGAAGGCGAGAATCGAGGCCAGCACGATGCGCGGGACCTGGCCGAACACGCTCTCGTAGGCGGCCTGACCCTCCCAGCCGTCCGCCGGGGGCAGGGCGACCACCACGAACGACATGAAGGCCATGAAGATCATCGCCCCGAAGCCGACCCAGATGCAACGGCGCGCGCGCTGGTAGCCGTAGACTTCGGTCAGAATGTCGCCGATCACGTAGCTGACCGGGAAGAACAGGATGCCTGCGCCGAAGATGAAGCTGCCGTCGGCTGCTGGCCACCAGCCCACGGGCCACCAGGGGACTTCGATGGATGACAGCTTGGCCGCTCCGATCACGTTCGACAGCAACAGAATCGCGACGAACGCCGCCATCACGATGTCGAAGTGGCGGAAGCTGCGATGCTCGTGCGCGGTGGTTTCCACCCGGTCCAGGTTCGTATCCATAGAACGCGCACCTATCGCCATTTGCGCGCCGCGAAAAGCGGGCTATTGCCGCACCGGCGCGCGCCCGTAGCTCATCTGGATAGAGCGCGAGACTTCTAATCTTGAGGCAGCAGGTTCGAGTCCTGCCGGGCGCGCCAACCCTTTTTCAGCCGCGCATCACGTTGTCCAGCGGCTCACCCGTCACCGGATAGCCCGCGTCGCCGGGGATGCGCAGCCACTGCTGCTCGCCCTCGACCGAGAGAAAAGGCGTAATCGTCTGGACCGGAAAGCGACCGCAATCGGCTGCCGCGTCGGCGAAGCTGGCGAACTGTGCGAGGCGTTCCAGATTGCGGCGGGTGGGGTAGATGATCGACAATTCACCCGCTGCAGCCGCATCGAGCGCGCCCTGCGCCGTGATCCAGTAGAGCTTGGTATTCTCCGTCCGGTCGACCGTGATGTCGACCGCGCCAGTGCCGAGATCGGCAAGGTAGAAGCGCGTATCGAAGACCCGCGGAATGCGTTCGTTCCTGGGGAACCAGCGGGCGAAGGGCAGCACCGCATCGATGTCGAGCGTCCAGTCCATCGCGCGCAGCACCGGGGCCAGGGTGGTGGCTTCCAAGAGCAATCCGCGCGCCTTTCGCGCCGACTCCGCATCGATCCGGCCCCGCAAACCGATCGCGAGCCCGGTCTCTTCGAGTGTTTCGCGGATTGCCGCGATGCGATGGGCAATCTCGTCGCGGTCGAGAAGGCTATCGATATTCTGCGCCAGCTCGTAGTCCGCAGGATCGACGCGGCCACCGGGGAATACCGCCGCGCCGCCGGCAAAGGTCATGTTGCGCGAGCGTGTCACCATCAACAGCTCGGGCGGGCCACCGTCAGCGGCGTTGCGGAACACGACGACGGTTGCTGCCGGAATGCCCTCGCTGCCGGATTCGGGCTCGCTGTTCTGTGGTGCCATGCAAGCTTGTGTGGCCCAGCCCGCCTGCTTTGCCAAGACGGTTCGGGGATGTCGGCTCGCTTTACAATGGGGCGGTGGCCGGAGACGCCGTTAACCAATGCAACCCGCGGAATCGCGTGATCTCGCAAAACTGGCACGCGCGGTGCATAGTATCCGGCATATCGATTGGTCCTCGATAACAGGCGCAACCACTGGTCTCCCGGTTGCTCCGACCCGAAAAAGAAGGCCCGGTTCGTTCAGTAACGAACCGGGCCATTCTTTCTTCGCCTCATGGAGTCAGACTGTCAGCTCGCCTTGGCGACTTCCTTCTCGGTCATCAGTTCCTGTAGTTCGCCGGCCTCGAACATTTCCATCATGATGTCGCTGCCGCCGATAAATTCGCCCTTCACATAGAGCTGGGGGATCGTCGGCCAGTCGGAGAACGCCTTGATCCCCTGGCGGATTTCCATGTCCTGCAGCACGTCGATGCCCTCATAGGCCACGCCGCAGTGGTCGAGGATCGCAATAGCACGGCTCGAAAAGCCGCATTGCGGGAACAACGGGGTTCCCTTCATGAACAGGACGACGTCGTTGCTGCCGACGATATCGGAGATGCGCTGGTTGGTATCGGACATGGATTTTCCCGCCTGGTATTTCGCTTTACGCTTCGGAAGTGGGAACTTGGGTGGTCAGTTGCAAGGCGTGCAGCACCCCGCCCATGTTCCCGCCGAGCGCGTCGTAAACCATCTTGTGCTGCTGCACGCGGCTCTTGCCGGCAAACTGCGGCGCGGTGACCTTGGCCGCCCAGTGATCGTTGTCGCCCGCCAGATCGCGCATTTCGACTTCGGCGCCGGGCAGGGCGGCCGTAATCATGCCGACGATGTCCTCAGCCGCCATCGGCACCGGGTCAGACCCCGCCCATCAGCTGGCGGCGTGCCTCGATAGATTTCTCTTCCAGCGCGGCGCGCACACCGGCCTCGTCGACCTCGACCCCGGCAGCGGTCAGGTCGCCGAGGACCTTGCGAATCACATCCTCGTCACCCGCTTCCTCGAAATCGGCCTGGACCACCGCCTTGCCATAGGCGTCGGCTTCCTCGGGGGTGAGCGCCATCTTCTCGGCGGCCCACTGGCCGAGCAGCCGGTTGCGCCGCGCGGCGACGCGGAAGGCGGTGTCTTCGTCCATCGCAAACTTGGCCTCTTCGGCGCGTTCGCGGTCCTTGAAATCGGTCATTATGCGGTCCCTTGAATGATCGTTGTGCTCCGCCTCATTCGGCGCGGTAAGCCTCGTGGCACGATTGGCACGAGGCCTTGGTTCTATCAAGGGCTGCGGTGAAGCTTTCGCGGTCGTCGGCGCGGGCCGCAGCCTCGAGCGCTGCAGTCGCGGACTGGAACTCGGCGACCTGCGCGGCGAAACCAGCCTCGTCTTCCCAGATGGCGGGAAGCGCCGCGCTGCCTGTGGTTCCATCGGTATCGGGGCCGAACAGGGCAGGGAGCGACCGGGCAAAGGAAGCGAGACCGCTGGCCGGGAAGGCTGCGCGGGCGACCGAGCCTTCGCCTTCGGCTGCGCGCCCGACAGCGGTGAGCGTTGGCACCATCATGGTCATGCCGCCCTTGCGAGCTTCGACGAGAGGGTCGTGGGTCACAACATGGTCTTCATGGGCAAGCACCAGCTGCGAGCCGGTGGCCAGCGACAGTGCAGCAAGGGCGAATGCCGGAACAAATTTGCGCATGATGTCCTACTCCATCGTGACGACGAGCTTGCCCACCGCCTCGCGGCTTTCGAGCTTCGCGATCGCATCGCCGCCGCGTTCGAGCGGGAAGGTTTCGGACACCAGCGGGTCGATCTTGCCCGCCTTCATCAGCTCGAACAGTTCTTCCACCTGCTGGCGGAACTTCACCGGTTCGCGCGCGGTGAAGGCGCCCCAGAACACCCCCGCGATGTCGCAACTCTTGAGCAGGGTCAGGTTGAGCGGCATCTTTGCAATGCCCGCCGGGAAGCCGACCACCAGGAACTTGCCTTCCCACGCGATCGATCGCAGCGCCGGTTCGGAATATTGCCCGCCGACGATATCGTAGACGATGTTCGCGCCTTCCGGCCCGCAGGCTGCCTTGAAGGCATTGGCGAGTTCCTTCGAAGCGTCCTTGTCCATTTCGCCCTTGGGATAGACCACGACCTCGTCCGCCCCGGCCGTGCGGGCGACCTCGCCCTTTTCCGCCGACGAAACGGCGGCGACCACGCGCGCGCCGAACGCCTTGGCGAGTTCGACGGCGGACAGGCCCACACCGCCTGCCGCGCCGAGCACCAGCACGGTGTCGCCCGCCTTGATATGGCCGCGATCCTTCAGCCCGTGGATCGTCGTGCCATAGGTCATCAGCAGTGAGGCGGCTTTCTCGAACGATACGCCGTCCGGCACCGGGAACATCCGCCCGGCGTTGACCACCACCTTTTCGGCCAAACCGCCATTGCCGATCCCGGCCAGCACCTTGTCGCCCACCTTGAACGCGGTCACGTCGTCGCCGACCGCCTCGACCACCCCGGCAATCTCGCCACCCGGTGCAAAGGGACGTTCGGGCTTGAACTGGTAGAGGTCGCGGATGATCAGCGTGTCGGGAAAATTGATCGCGCAGGCCTTCACCGCCACCAGCACTTCGCCCTTTCCGGGTGTCGGCGTATCGACTTCGTCGAGCGTCAGTGTTTCGGGGCCGCCGGTGGCGTGGGTGCGCAGGGCTTTCATGCAGTTCTCTCCAGTGTTCCTCTGGCCAGCCATGGCATGTCGTGCGCATGGCGGGCTTCGTATTCGGCGATCGCGCCGTCGCGCTCGAGCGTGAGACCGACCTCGTCGAGCCCGTTCAGCAGGCAATGCTTGCGAAAAGGATCGACCTCGAACGCGAAGCGATCCTGGAACGGGGTGGTGACGGTCTGGCTGTCGAGGTCGATCGCAATCGGATCGGTCGAGGCAACGTCCAGCAGCCGGTCGATCTGTTCCTGCGGAAGCTCGACGGTCAGGATGCCGTTCTTGAACGCATTGCCGCTGAAGATGTCGGAAAAGCTGGGCGCGATGACCGCCGCAATGCCGAGATCGAGCAGCGCCCATGCCGCGTGCTCGCGGCTCGACCCGCAGCCGAAATTGTCGCCCGCGATGAGGATCGGTGCGCCGGCATAGGCGGGGTCGTCGAACACATTGCCCGGCTCCGCCCGCACCGTTTCAAATGCGCCCTGGCCGAGCCCCTCGCGGCTGATCGTCTTCAACCAATGCGCGGGGATGATCACGTCGGTGTCGACGTTTTTTGCGCCAAACGGAATGGCGCGGCCTTCGATGGTCGAAACGCAGTCCATCAATCGGTTTCGGGCGGCTCACCGCTGGGCGGAGCGGGGGTCCGCTCCTTCCTCTCCTTGCGCTTCGAGGCATAGAGCAGGGCCGCAGCAATCGCTGCCGAGCCAATCGCACCAGCCGCCATGGCAGCCTTTCCGGATATTTTCTTGGTCATGACCTTCTCATGGGGTGCGAAAACGTCGGTGACAAGACCGGTCAGCCGACCAGTTCACGGACATCGGAGAGTTTTCCGGTCACCGCCGCCGCCGCCGCCATCGCGGGCGAGACGAGGTGCGTCCTCGAACCCGGACCCTGGCGACCGACGAAATTGCGGTTGCTGGTCGAGGCGCAGCGTTCGCCCGGCGGGACCTTGTCGGGATTCATCCCGAGACAGGCCGAGCAGCCCGGTTCGCGCCATTCGAATCCGGCGTCCGTGAAAATCCGGTCCAGCCCCTCTTCTTCCGCCTGCGCTTTCACCAGACCGGAGCCGGGGACCACGATCGCCCATTTGACGCTATCCGCCTTCTTGCGCCCTTTCAGAACGGCGGCTGCTGCGCGCAGATCCTCGATCCGGCTGTTGGTGCAGCTGCCGATGAAGATGTTCTCGACCGCGATGTCCTGCATCCGGGTGCCGGGAGCCAGCCCCATATAGTCGAGGCTCTTGCGGACGGCCTCCTGCTTGGACGGGTCGGCGAAGCTTTCGGGCGCGGGGACGACACCGCCGATAGCGACGGTATCCTCCGGGCTGGTGCCCCAGGTTACGGTCGGCTCGACTTGCGAGGCATCGATCCGCACCGTCTTGTCGAATGTGGCGCTGTCATCGGTGTGGAGCGTCTTCCACCATGCGACCGCGCGCTCCCAATCGCCGCCCTTGGGCGCGTAGGGGCGACCCTTGAGATAGCGGAACACCGTTTCGTCGGGCGCGATAAGGCCTGCACGCGCGCCAGCCTCGATGCTCATGTTGCAGACCGTCAGCCGGGCCTCGACGCTCATCGCCTCGAACACTGCGCCGCGATACTCGATCACATGGCCGTTGCCGCCCGCCGTGCCGATCTCACCGATGATATGCAGGATCAGGTCCTTGGCGGTGACACCCGGACCGAGCGCGCCGTCGACCCGCACCTCCATCGTCTTCGACCGCTTGAGCTGGAGCGTCTGCGTCGCCAGCACATGCTCCACCTCGCTGGTGCCGATGCCGAACGCAAGCGCGCCGATCCCGCCATGCGCGGCGGTGTGGCTGTCGCCGCAGACAATGGTCGAACCGGGGAGCGAGAAGCCCTGCTCGGGCCCGACGACATGGACAATGCCCTGCGCCATGGCGGTGGCTTCGATGTAACGGATGCCGAAGGCGGGGGCGTTCGCCTCCAGTGCTTCGAGCTGCGCCGCGCTTTGCGGGTCGGCGATGGGAATGCGCTTGCCAGCCGCGTCGAGGCGGGCAGTGGTCGGCAAATTGTGGTCGGGCACCGCCAGAGTGAGTTCCGGGCGGCGGACCTTGCGCCCTGCCAGCCGCAGCGCCTCGAAAGCCTGCGGGCTGGTCACTTCGTGGACCAGATGCCGGTCGATGAACAGGATGCTGGTGCCGTCGTCGCGCGTTTCGACGACGTGGGCATCCCAGATTTTTTCGTAAAGAGTTCGGGGGCGGCTGGCCATGGCTTGTGGGCTAGGCCGACCGCCCCCGAGGGACAAGCGAGGAAAACTTGCGCCCGCTCGCTATCGGGCTATCCGGTTGCAACTACCAGCGGCTTGCGCCGCGATAGCCCTGACGATTGTAACGCGACGCGTTGTTGAAGGTGGCGAGGCGCAGCGCGTCGTAAGCCTGATCGATCCGCCAGTTCACTGCGCGGATATCGCCGCGATCAAGTCCGTTGCGGGCAAAGGCGGCATAGGCACGCTCGGCAGCGTCGAGGCGGTTGCGCAGCGACCACGCCTCGTTGCGGGTGAGTTCTCCGCTGCGCTGCGCGCTGCGAACATCCCGGCGGAGCTGCTCGAGCTTGCGCTCGACGCCGCGAGCCTGGTCGCGCCGATGATCGCCACGGTAGTCGCGGTAATCCCGCGAATCGTGCCGGTCCCACCCGCCCTGCGGGGCCGCAGCAACGGTCGGGGCAGCGAGCCCGATTGCCAGCGGGGCAGCGAGGCTGGCGGCGATGAGCTTGAACTTGGTAGTCATGATTCGGTCCTTTCTTCGTCCACCTGTTCATAAAATAGCCTTCTTTTATGAACGACACGCGAATGGCGCGGTCGGATTGATGACAGGAAGGCGAAACCGGGTCTTTTGGGTAACAGGGGAGCGGGAAGGGACGCCCTCGCGATTTAGTCATGGAATCGTAAGCAAGCTGTGCCTAACTTACAGGCATGTCAGCAAAACCCTTCGCATTCCCCATCCGTGTCCTGCCCGAAGATATCGACTTCATGGGCCATGTGAACAATGCGCGCTATCTCGGCTGGGTGCAGGATGTCGTCCTCGCGCACTGGAACAAGCTTGCCCCGGCGGAAGAGGTCGCCAGCAAGGCCTGGGTCGCGCTCAAGCACGAGATCACCTATCGCCGCCCGGCTTTCCTCCATGACGACGTGATCGCCGAAACCGTACTGGAAAAGATCGCCGGTGCGCGCAGCTTCTACAACACGGTGATCCGCCGCGGCGAGGATGTGCTGGCCGAGGTCAAGAGCATGTGGTGCTGCATCGATGCCGAAAGCCTGCGCCCCGCGCGCATCAGCCGCGATGTAGCGGAAAAGTATTTCGGCCTCCCGCGCAGCCAGGAACGCTACACCGGATCGTAGCGGCTTCGGCTTTGCCCTGCGCGATGCCGGCTCTATAGTGACGCTGTGATGCAGTTCGTGATCCCCATCCTCACCGTAATCACCACCGTCCTCGCGATGGAGTTCGTCGCTTGGTCGAGCCACAAGTATATCATGCACGGCTTCGGCTGGGGCTGGCACCGCGACCATCATGAGCCGCATGACAACATGTTCGAGAAGAACGACCTATACGGCCTGGTCGGTGCGGCGATGAGCATTTCGATGTTCATGTGGGGCAGTCCGCTGGTGGCGGGCGCTTCGGCATGGGCTCCGGCGACCTGGTTCGGGATCGGCATATTGATCTACGGCATCATCTACACGCTGGTGCACGACGGGCTGGTCCACCAGCGCTATTTCCGCTGGGTGCCCAAGCGCGGCTATGCCAAGCGGCTGGTGCAGGCGCACAAGCTGCACCACGCGACGATCGGCAAGGAGGGCGGGGTGAGCTTCGGTTTCCTCCTAGCGCGCGATCCGGCGAGACTGAAGGCGGAGCTGAAGGTCCAGCGCGAAGCGGGGATTGCTGTGGTGCGCGATTCTGTGGGGGCCTGACGCTACTCGTTGCGCGTCGCGATCCAGCTTCCGGCGACCACCAGCACGGCCACGGATATCCAGTACCACGGGTGGCCGAGCGTGTACCAGGTGACCACCGCGCCCACCGTCATCGCGCCGATCGCCATCGTCTTGGCACGGCGAGAGATGGCCCGCCGTTCGGTCCAGTCGCGCACTTGCGGCCCCCATTGTGGATGGTCGAGGATGCGGCGCTCCCATTCCGGGTTGCTGCGCGCGAAGCAGAACACGGCCAGCAGCAGGAACGGCACGGTCGGCAGGATCGGCAGCGCAGCACCGATTGCGCCGAGCCCGACTGCGATGATCCCCCCCGCCAAGTAGAGGCGGCGCATGGGGCTAGGTCGCCGCGATGCGGGCGGCGTGCTGCTGCACCAGCGCGATCATGTTGGGCAGGCCCTGCGTGCGGTTGGACGAGAGCTGGTTCCTGAGATCGAAGGGTTCGAGTGCGGCGGTGAAATCCAGCGCCGCGACCTCGGCGGCGGGCTGATCCTGCACGGCGGCGATCACCAGCGCGACGATTCCCTTGGTAATCGCAGCATTGCTGTCGGCGAGGAAGTGCAGCTTTCCGGCATCGCCGGTGGGATAGACCCACACGCTGGCCGAACATCCGCGCACCAGCGTCGCATCGGTCTTGAGCGCATCGGGCATGGGTTCGAGGTCGCGGCCAATTTCGATCAGCAGGCGATAGCGTTCGTCGCCTTCGAGGAACTCGTATTCTTCGGCGATATCGTTGAGCGTGCGCATGACCGCCAGTTAGGGATCATCGGGCGAAAACAAAAGGGCAGGTCAGCCGCCAATCCCGCCCGGCCTCGTGAGAACGTAGTAGATCACATAGAACCAGCTGAAAATGCCGTGGACTATCGCCCAGACGACCGACTGGTGCAGGCTCCAGCTGATGGCGACCGCGATCGCGCTGCCGAGACCGATCCCCGCAGTTGCCGCATCGCTGCCCTTGCTCACAGATCTACCCCGCTGGCGATGGCTTCCAGTTTGCGCAGCCGTTCCTTGAGGTCGGCGATCTCGATCCGCGCGGCGCCGACGGGCGAGCCGTTCTCCATTTCGGGCACGCGGTGCATCCCGCGTTCCAGCTCATGCTCCTTCAGCGTCAGCCAGCCCTGCCAGCAGCGCATCGCGGTGAGCGCGAAGATGGTCAGGCCCGCAAGGGTCGACAGTGCAATGATCATCTGTTCGGTCATGTCCAACTCCTCCCTTGCAAACAGGGGACTTCGGTTACTTGTCGCGCAGCTTCTCGATCTCGTCGGCGATCGAGCTGGCCTCGCGGTTGTCGACGGTGATGCGTTCGAGCACCTTGACCCGTTCGCGCAGCGCTTCGAGTTCGCGCTCGGTCTCGGGGTCGTGCCGCACCGCGCGCCGATCATCCGCAGGGCCCGGGTCGGCCGGTCGCTCGTCGTTCGAGCCGTCGCGCATACCGCGCACGGTCCGGTTGCGTTCGATCACGATCATCACGATCGCGAACAGCAGCAGCACGATGGGCCAGTTGATGTTCACGCTGAAAGCTCCTTCTTGTCTGCCCGCCCATCGATCATGTCGAGATCGCGCAGTTGTTCGATCTGGGCGGTCAGGTCGCTGGGCTTTTCGGTCGCGATGCGTTCGAGCACGCGCAGGCGTTCCTCGATCTGGGGCATCCCGGCGATCCTCTGCCGCCCTTCCGCCTCCGCCAGCTTGACCTGGAACTCGAGCTCCTTCTCGCGGTGCTTGAGCCGGCGGTGGTAGGCATCAAGCAGGATGCCCGCCCCGCTGATCAGTCCGATAATCAGCGCGCAGAAGGCGATGGCTTCGGGCATGTTCATTGCACGCGGTCCTTGCTTTCGAGGCGCGAGAATTCATGCGTCAGCTGGTAACCGCTGTCGGTGACGATGCGTTCGACATTGGCCAGCCGGTCCTTCATCGAACCGAGTTCGGCGCGCAGTTCGGCGTTTTCCTGGGTCAGCAGCTTGACCCTCTCGGCAGTCTGGCCGTCAGTGCTGGGTTTGAGCGATTGGCCCCACATGCCCTCCAGCGGATAGCCGTGCTTGATCTTCAGCCTTGTAGTGTGGATCCAGCCGAATGTACCCGCGGCGCCGAGCGCCAGCGCGGCGCCGATGATCCACGGCAGATGGGGCAGGAATTGTGCGACTTCGGGGTCCATCAGACCTGTTCCTTCCTTGCGATGTCGAGCGGCACGCCGCTGTCGGTATGCGGGCGGCTGTCGCGCAGCGCCTCGATTTCCTCGCGCAGGCCGTAGCCGCGGTCGGTGACGATTTTTTCGAGCACGACCATCCGGTCCTGCATCTGGTCGATCTGGCCTTTCAGCGCAGCGTTCTCCTCGCGCAGTTGCTTTGTCTGCACGTTCTCTCCCATGCCGGTCTTGCCGCCCCACTCGTCTTCAAGCTCGTAGCCGTGTTTGGCGCGGATCCAGTTGTTGCCGAGCCATCCGAGCGTGCTGACCAACATGATGCCAACGATCCATTCCATCACACGCGCTCCCTGCTTTCGAGGCCGAGCGGCACGCCGTTGTTGTCGTCCTCGACGCGGCGGGCATCGCGCAGCGCCTCGATCTGGGTCGCGACATCGTAGCCACGATCGGTGATGATCCGTTCGAGCACGCGGACGCGCTGCTCCAGCTCTGCCGTATGCGCGGCATATTGCGCCGCCTTCTCCGAGCTCATCTCGGCGGTCGCGGCGATGCGCTTTTCTTCCAGCTTCTTCTGGCTACCGATCCACACGATCCCGAGGACCATCAGGAAAGGCGCAGAAACCGCCACCAGTCCAATCAATTCGCCCATTGTCTTTGCTCCCTTGTGCGCTTCAGCGCAGCGCTTCGATTTCTTCTGCCGTCCGCCGCGCCGGATCGGTGGCGATGGTTTCGAGCACCGCCAGCCGGTCCTGCAGCATGGCGACGGTTTCCTTCAGCTCGACCTTGTCGGCGGCGAGCCGGGCTTCCTTGTCGCTGCGGCCGTATTTGATCTCGGCCATCTTGCGGCGGTGCTTGAGCACGGTGTCGGTGATCCCCCACAGGGCAACTGGGCCGCCCACTGCAGACACCATGATGAGCGCAACAATCCAGCCTTCCATCGTACAGTCTCCCTCGGGCCCCTACTCAGCGCAGCCGCTCGATTTCGGCGGTCAGGCGCGGATTGTTGTTGACGTAATAGCTCTCAACTTCGGCCAGCCGGCGATCGACATCGCGCATCTGGCTGCGGATTTCCCGCGTCGTGCGCTTTGGATTCTGCCGCACGCGCTGCCAGTACTTCTGCTCCTGCGCGTCGGCATAGAGATGCGCCGGCTTCTTGTTCAGCAGCACCGCCATGATGAAATAGACCAAAATGATTATTGGCCCTGTGATCCCGATCAGTGCCAGCGCGGCGAGGCGGACCCAGATCGCGTTGACCCCGCTGTACTCGGCGATCCCGGCGCATACGCCCTTGATCTTCTTCTGGTACGGGTCCCTGTACAATGTCATGCGCGGGCTGTTCACCGGCGTTCCCCCTTCTGTTCGGCCAGCAGGCGATCGAGTTCGCGCAGCGGCTGGTTGTCGATTTCGCGGTTCGGCAGGAGCCGCGTGTTCTCGAAATCAGGATGGTCGGAAGCGACCAGTCGCTCGACCGTGTCCATCCTCTCGTCGAGCCGCTTGGCGAGCTGGTACAGGTCGTCGAGCAGCGCTTCGTCGTCGGTGGTGATCGTCGCGGCGGTCTTCCACTTGGTGATGTAGTGCAGGATGATCCAGATGATCGCCGCGATGCCTGCAAATACTACGAAAGCCTCTTCCACGGCTTAGCCCTCCTTCGTGTCGTCGCTCATGCCGAGCGCGCGCTTCATTTCGGCGAGCTCGTCGTCGATCTTGTCGGCCCCTTCGAGCGCGGCGATTTCGTCGGCCAGGCTCGGCGTTCCGGTGCCGTCGGCAATCGCCAGCGATTCCGCGCGGCCTTCTGCGTAATCGACCCGGCGTTCGAGCTGGTCGAAGCGGCTGAGCGCATCGTCGGTCCGCTCGTGCGTCATCAGACTGCGCAGCTTGACCCGGTTCTCGGCGCTTTCGAGGCGCGCGGCGATCGCGGTCTGGCGGCTGCGCGCCTCGCGCAGGCGGCTTTGCAGCTTCTCGATGTCCTTCTCGTAGGCCCGCAGCGCATCGTCGAGCACCGCGATCTCCGCCTTGAGCTGGTCCGACATGTCGGCGGCCTTCTTCTTCTCCACCAGCGCGGCACGGGCGAGGTCTTCGCGGTCCTTGCTCAGCGCCAGCTGCGCCTTTTCGGACCAGTCGGCCTGGAGCCGGTCGAGCTTGATGGTGGCGCGGTGCATTTCCTTCTGGTCGGCGATGGTGCGCGCGGCGCTGGCGCGAACTTCGACCAGCGTTTCCTCCATTTCGAGGATGATCATGCGGATCATCTTCGTCGGATCGTCCGCCTTGTCGAGCATGTCGTTGAAATTGGCCGCGATGATGTCGCGGGTACGGCTGAAAATTCCCATGAAGGGTACTCCGGAGTTGAAGACGTCTTGAATCCGGTCGCGGGTGGAAGGCGACTGGGTTGGGGTCGGGCTCTGGCGGAGGCGTTCGACCTCCGCTTCGAGCCGCGAAAGAGGGTTGCGGACCGGAGCGCCACCGAAAGCCATCGGGGACGCGGGGGACTGGATGCGCTGGGCTTTCACGGGACGCTCCGGGCCTAGGGGGTTCTTGTCGGCGGTCACATTCACGCCAGTTCGACGACCTCGTGCTGCAGTTCGGCAGCATGGGCGGTGGAGTTTACCTGCATCTGCGTGCTCAGCGCGACGAAGGCGCACATCGCGGCGACGCTGGCAATCGCGGCCTGACCGAGTTTGGTCTGGAAGAAGCGGCGATCGTACATGGACATTACCTCCTGATTGGTGTTGTTCACCTTTCAGCAAGCGGCGTGCCAAACTCGAAAACACAGGCAATTGCAGCGGTTTGCAAGTTTTCGACGAACGACATGTTGGTGTGTATTGCCATGAATTGGGAAAAATCCCTATATCTTGGTGCATGGAGCGGGAGAACCAGTTCATCGGCCAGTCCGGCGCGTTCCTCGACGCGGTCGAGCGGACCAGCCGCGCGGCCCCGATGCGCCGTCCGGTGCTGGTCATCGGCGAACGCGGGACGGGCAAGGAACTCATCGCCGAACGCCTCCATCGCCTGTCGACTAGGTGGGACGAGCCGCTCGTCACCATGAACTGTGCGGCGCTGCCCGAAACGCTGATCGAGGCCGAGCTGTTCGGCCACGAGGCAGGCGCTTTTACCGGCGCTACCAAGGTTCGCGCGGGAAGGTTCGAGGAAGCCGACAAAGGCACGCTGTTTCTCGACGAACTGGGCACGCTGTCGATGGCCGCGCAGGAACGGCTATTGCGCGCGGTCGAATATGGCGAGGTGACCCGGATCGGTTCCTCGCGGCCGATGCGCGTCGATGTGCGGATCGTGGCGGCGACCAATGACGACCTGCCGGCGATGGCCGAGCAGGGCCGGTTCCGCGCCGACCTGCTCGACCGGCTGAGCTTCGAGGTCATCACCCTGCCGCCGCTGCGGGTGCGCGAAGGCGATATCGGCGTGCTGGCGGATTATTTCGGGCGGCGCATGGCGGCAGAGATCGGGTGGGAGGCGTGGCCGGGCTTTGCCGACCATGTCCAGCAGCAGCTGGAAGATTATCCGTGGCCAGGCAATGTGCGCGAGCTGCGCAATGTCATTGAACGCGCAGTCTATCGGTGGGACGATTGGGAGCGGCCGATCGGCCATGTCCAGTTCGACCCGTTCGAAAGTCCGTGGAAGCCGGCCGCCCCGCCGCGCCCTCAGGGAACAGCCCCGGATTTCCGCACCAGCGTTTCGGCCGACGCCCGCCCGACGCTCGACCTCGAGCACATCGGCGATTTGCGCGCCGCGGTCGACGAACACGAGAAGCGCATTCTCGAGCACGCGCTGGGCAAACACCGCTGGAATCAGCGGCAGACGGCAAAAGCGCTCGGCCTAAGCTACGACCAGCTGCGCCACTGCATCAGAAAGCATGGGCTGGCCGAGGGCGATTGAACGGGGCTGTTTACCCAATTTTGACCTCAAAGCGCTATTCCGGTTCTCGCTCGGAGCTGTGCAGCAAGCTCGTCGGAGGGGGTCCACCATGCGTGCAATCAAGATCATCCTGGGTGTCTTCGCCGGCCTGTGGCTGTTGACCGTGATCCTGATCGGTGCAGGCGGGGCCTGGCTGTCCAACAACCCGGATGTCGTGGCCGAAGCGGCGGTGGAAGCATCGGGGATCAAGGAACAGGTCGCCAGGGCGGCCGACGCAAACTGCAAGGCGGCGGAAGAACGCTACAACATGGCGTGGAACCGTGCGGTCGATTCGAACCAGCTCGACGCGATGGAAGATTCGCTGCGGATGCTGGAAAGCGAAGCCAAGGCGACTTGCGCCTAGAATAGGGCTTGCCACTGGCGCATCGTGCGCCTATCTGGCCACCCATCCCGACATTGTTGAGACAACGAAGGGGCTGGCGCCGCGAGGGGCCGGCACCAAGCACCTTTGTCCGACAGGTCGATCCATGTGGAGACCCGATGGCCGATATCGCGCGCCTGACCGAAGTGATCGAACCCGAAGCGAGCGCGCTCGGCTTCGATCTCGTGCGCGTGAAGATGATGCCGTCCGAAGCGGGTGATGGCGGCATGGCGCTGCAGATCATGGCGGAGGACCCGGCAACGGGCCAGCTGGTGATCGATCAGTGCGCCGCGCTCAGCCGCCGCGTGTCCGACGCGATCGACGCGCTGGAGGAGCAGGGGGAGGTTCTGGTCGAAGGGGCTTATCACCTCGAAGTCAGCTCGCCCGGGATCGATCGTCCGCTGACCCGGCGCAAGGATTTTGCCAACTGGGCGGGGCACGAAGTCAAGATTTCGCTCGATGCGAAGGTAGAGGGACACCGCAATATTCGCGGCATCCTGGCCGGCATTGAGGGTGAAACCGTTACCGTCGAGGACAGGAAGGCCGGCGCGCTTGCTTTCCCCTTCGATACCATACATGCGGCCAAGCTCGTTCTGACCGACGAGCTGATCGCCGCGACGCAACCGCTCGACACCAGTGGTGCCGAAGACATTGTAGAAGACGACGAAGAAGAGAAGGCTGAAGACTGATGGCCAGTGCAATTTCTGCCAACAAGGCCGAGCTGCTCGCGATTGCGAACTCGGTTGCTTCGGAAAAGATGATCGACAAGGCGATCGTCATCGAGGCGATGGAAGAAGCGATCCAGAAGAGCGCGCGCAACCGCTACGGGTCGGAAAACGACATCCGCGCCAAGCTCGATCCGCTGACCGGCGACCTCAGCCTGTGGCGCGTGGTCGAAGTGGTCGAAGAGGTCGAGGATTATTTCAAGCAGGTCAGCGTCGATCAGGCGCAGAAGCTGCAGGACGGGGCGAAAGTCGGTGACTTCATCGTCGATCCGCTGCCGCCGGTCGATCTCGGCCGCATCGACGCGCAGAGCGCCAAGCAGGTGATCTTCCAGAAAGTTCGCGATGCCGAGCGCGAACGCCAGTTCGAGGAATTCAAGGACCGCGCCAACGAGGTCATCACCGGGGTGATCAAGTCGGTCGAATTCGGCCATGTGATCGTCAACCTCGGCCGCGCCGAAGGGGTGATCCGCCGTGACCAGCAGATCCCGCGCGAAGCCGCCCGCGTCGGCGAGCGCGTGCGCGCGATCATCACCAAGGTCGAGCGCAACAACCGCGGCCCGCAGATCTTCCTCAGCCGCGCGCATCCGGACTTCATGAAGAAGCTGTTCGCGCAGGAAGTGCCTGAGATCTACGACGGCATCATCGAGATCAAGGCCGCCGCGCGCGATCCCGGCAGCCGTGCCAAGATCGGCGTGATCAGCCGCGATTCCTCGATCGACCCGGTCGGCGCCTGCGTCGGCATGAAGGGCAGCCGCGTGCAGGCCGTCGTGCAGGAACTGCAGGGCGAGAAGATCGACATCATTCCGTGGAGCGAAGACACCGCGACTTTCGTCGTCAACGCGCTCCAGCCCGCCACCGTCGCCCGCGTCGTGCTGGATGAGGACGAAGGCCGGATCGAAGTCGTAGTCCCCGACGACCAGCTTTCGCTCGCGATCGGCCGGCGCGGCCAGAACGTGCGGCTCGCCAGCCAGCTGACCGGTCACCAGATCGACATCATGACCGAGGAAGAGGCGAGCGAGAAGCGGACGAAGGAATTCGCCGAGCGCTCGAAGATGTTCGAGGAAGAGCTCGATGTCGACGAAACGCTGTCGCAGCTGCTAGTTGCCGAGGGCTTCAGCGAACTGGAAGAAGTCGCTTACGTCGAGCTCGAAGAGCTGGCGACGATCGAAGGCTTCGACGAGGAACTCGCCGAGGAACTCCAGAGCCGTGCGATCGAAGCACTCGATCGCCAGGCCGGAACCGCGCGTGCCGCGCGCCGCGAACTGGGCGTCGAGGACGCGCTTGCCGAAATGCCGCATCTGACCGAGCAGATGCTGGTGACGCTGGGCAAGGCGGGAATCAAGACGCTCGACGATCTCGCCGATCTCGCGACCGACGAACTGATCGCCAAGAAGCGCGAGGCTCCGCGCCGCCGCAACAATCCCGAAGGCCCGCCGATGCGTCGTCCCTCGATCCGCGAACAGGACAAGGGCGGGGTGCTGGGCGAATACGGCCTGAGCGAAGAGCAGGGCAACGAGATTATCATGGCTGCCCGCGCGCACTGGTTCGAGGACGAAGAACCCGCAATTCAGGAGGCCGCCGATGCGGACTCCCCGCAATGAGTGCGTAAGCTCCGACATCGCTGACACTACCGAGGCCCGGAACACTTCCGGGCCCGCCAGGTCCTGCCCGGAACGCCGCTGCATCCTTTCCGGGCAGACTGCGCCGCGCGAGGCGCTGGTGCGGCTCGCCATCTCTTCCGACGGAGAGGTGCTGCCCGATCCGCTCGCCAAGGCCCCCGGTCGCGGCGCGTGGATCGGCGTTGCGCGCCCGGAACTGGAGGCGGCAATGGCCAAGGGGCGGCTCAAGGGCGCCCTGGCGCGCGCGTTCAAGGGCGCGGCGCTGAGCATACCCGACGACCTTGCCCAGCGGATCGAGGACGCACTGCGCAAGCTGCTGCTCGACCGGCTCGGCCTTGCCATGCGCAGCGGTACGCTGATCCTTGGCTCGGACCGGATCGCCGAGCAGGCGCGCAAAGGGCGGATCGAACTGCTGCTCCACGCAGCCGATGCGCGCGAGGACGGGTGCAAGAAGCTCGATCAGGCGTGGCGTGTCGGGCGCGAAGCGGAAGGAAGCGGCGAGCAAGGGGTAACCTTGCCTCTGGACCGGGCAGCATTGTCTGTGGCATTGGGCCGCGAGAATGTCGTCCACATGGGCGTCGCGGGCCGGGGCGCAGACGCCGGGGCGGCCGATCGGATCGCTTCGGTCCTCGCGCGCCTGTTGCACTACACCGGGGGACAAGCCCCATCGACGCACGCAAGCGCAGGGGCGGCAGCCCCGGTGCATGACGACGAATGAATGACTAAGGATAGACGAGCTTTATGAGCGACGAAGAACAGAAACCTGCCCGCAAACCGCTCGGCCTCAAGAGGTCGGTCGATGCGGGCGAGGTCAAGCAGACCTTCAGCCACGGCCGCACCAACAAGGTGACGGTCGAGGTGAAGCGGCGTCGTACGCTCGTGAAGCCAGGCGAAACCCCGCCGCCTGCGCCGGCACCCGCGCCAGCCCCCGCGCCGGCCCCTGCCCCTGCGCCCGCTCCGGTGGTCGCGAAGCGGCCAGATCCGGCTGCGGAAACTCCGCAGGAACGGGTCGCGCGCCTGCAGCGCGAGGCCGAGGAAGAACGGCTGCGGATGGCCGAGGAAGCGCGTCGCCGCGAGGATGAAGAGGCGCGCAAGGCGGTCGAGGACGAGAAGCGGCGCCAGGACGACAACCGCAAGGCGGAAGTAGAGGCCGCGACGCGGACGGTCGAAGAGGCGCAGCCCGAACCGGCAGCCGAGGAAAGCTCCGAAGACGCACCCGCCGATACCGCCGAGGGCAGCAGGGTGCCCGCGCCGCGCAAGTTCAGCCCGGTTGCGCGCCCCGAAATCAAAAAACCCGAAAAGAAGCCCAAAAAGGAAGACAAGCGCAGTGCGCCCGAAGAGCGGGCCGACAAGCGCCGTGCGGGCAAGCTGACCGTCACCCGCGCATTGAACGAGGACGAGGGCCGTCGCGCCCGTTCGCTCGCCGCGCTCAAGCGTGCGCGTGAGAAGGAACGCCGCATGCACGGCGGGCCGTCGGCTCCGCGCGAGAAGCAGGTGCGCGACGTGATCGTGCCCGAAGCGATCACCGTGCAGGAACTCGCCAACCGGATGGCCGAAAAAGGTGCCGATCTGGTCAAGTCGCTGTTCAACATGGGCATGATGGTCACCGTCAACCAGACGATCGACCAGGACACCGCCGAACTGCTGGTCGAGGAATTCGGCCACAACATCCAGCGCGTGTCCGAAAGCGACGTCGACATTACCGCGTCGGAAGACCAGGATCCCGAGGACACGCTCAAGCCGCGTCCGCCGGTGGTCACCATCATGGGCCACGTCGATCACGGCAAGACCTCGCTGCTCGATGCGCTGCGCGGGGCCAATGTGGTCAAGGGCGAAGCCGGCGGCATCACCCAGCATATCGGCAGCTACCAGGTGAAGACGAAGGACGGGCACACCATCACCTTCCTCGACACGCCGGGCCACGCCGCCTTCACCGAAATGCGCGCGCGCGGTGCCCATGTCACCGATATCGTGGTGCTGGTGGTCGCAGCCGACGACGGGATCATGCCGCAGACGATCGAGGCGATCAATCACACCAAGGCGGCGGGCGTGCCGATGATCGTCGCGATCAACAAGGTCGACAAGCCCGAGGCGAATCCGAAGAAGATCCGCGAGCGCCTGCTCGAACACGAAGTCATCGTCGAGGCGATGTCGGGCGATGTGCAGGACGTCGAGATTTCGGCGCTGAAGAAGACCGGCCTCGACGACCTGCTCGACAAGATCAACCTGCAGGCCGAGCTGCTCGAACTGAAGGCGCGGCCCGACCGTGACGCCGAAGCGACGGTGATCGAAGCCCAGCTCGACAAGGGCCGCGGCCCGGTTGCTACGGTGCTGATCACCCGCGGCACGCTCAAGCGGGGCGACAATTTCGTCGTCGGCACCGAGAGCGGCAAGGTCCGCGCGATCATCGACGACCAGGGCAAGCAGATCAAGGAAGCCGGGCCATCGATGCCGGTCGAGGTTCTCGGGCTCGGCGGCGTGCCGGGTGCGGGCGACCTGCTGACCGTGGTCGAGAACGAGCAGCGTGCCCGCGAAGTGGCGGAATACCGCCGCGAGAAGGCGACCGAGAAGCGCACCGCGCTGGCACCGACCAATTTCGATACCATGTTTGCAGGGCTGACCTCGGACGTGATCGAATTCCCGGTGCTGGTGAAGGCGGATGTACAGGGCTCGGTCGAAGCGATCGTGACCGCGCTGCACAACCTTTCGAACGATCTCATCAAGGTCCGCGTGCTCCACGCCGGCGTCGGTGCGATTACCGAGAGCGACGTGACGCTGGCGGCAGCATCGAATGCGCCGATCCTCGGCTTCAACGTGCGGCCGAATCCCAAGGCGCGCGACCTGGTGAAGCGCGATAACGTGCGGATGATGTATTACGACGTCATCTATCACCTGACCGAGGAAATCGCCAAGGAGATGGCAGGCGAGCTGGGTCCGGAGCGGATCGAGCATGTCGTCGGCCGCGCGCTGGTCAAGGAAGTCTTCAAGTCCGGGAAGAAGGACAAGGCCGCCGGCCTGCTGGTCGAGGAAGGCGTCATCCGAAAGGGGCTGTTCGCGCGGCTCACTCGCGAGGATGTCATTGTTTCGGCAACGACCATCTCCTCGCTGCGGCGGTTCAAGGACGACGTGGACGAAGTCCGCGCCGGGCTCGAATGCGGCGTGGTGCTGGCCGATACGAACGACATCAAGCCGGGCGACCAGCTCGAAGTGTTCGAAGTCGAGGAGCGTGAACGGACGCTGTAGGGGGCTGTATGCGAAAGTTGCTTCATGCCTTAGTGTGGATGAGCGCACTGATCCCTGGTTCGGGCCTTGCGGAAACTAGGCCTGAAATATTTGTTTACGGGTCGGATAAGCATCTAGCTTGGTGGCACAAGCAGGCTGTGGTCCGGCCTATGGGCACTAGTGCTGAGGGTGTGACCGCAGACCTCATAGGCAAATTCGAGAATGACCCAAATTCTGACCAGATTTGCTTCTTGTCGCAAATGAATCGCAACACATACGTTGGCGTTTTTCGGGCCGATCAACTTGAGATTGAAGAAACATTCGCTTCATTAAAATTTGATCCATTCAAATTGGATTTTGACTTTGGCGATGGCACATCTGGCGTGGCTAGAATAGTGTTGATCGAACGGTGTGACGGGACGCAAAGTTTTGGTTTAATAATAACTGACAGCTCGTCTAGTATTCGGTTCTTTGATGAATGGATATTGACAGGAGAATTGGAAAGAGGTCGCTCCATCGTCCAATATATCTATCCGTCAGGCGATGGAGGAATTGGTACGGCGCAGTGTTTTGAATGTGGCGATGCGTCATTGCTGCACTACGATATCGCCCGCAAAAAGTTCTATTGGGAATATCTGGGTGACTGACCAAGCGCAACATCACGCCCTCGGCGCCGCGCATGCGGAGCTGATGGGAGTCGAGTTCGACAGCTTCGATCGGGAGCGTGAGGAAATCACCTTGCGCTTCCGCGCGCCTGACAGCTTCATCACCCCGCGCGGCAGCGTGCAGGGCGGGTTGATTGCCGGGTTCCTCGACGAGGTGATGGGCTGGGCGCATGTCTGGGCGACCGACCATGCCGAGGCCCCGCTCAATCTCGACCTGACGATGACCATCCTGAAACCCGTCCCCGCCGGTCCGCTGGTGGGCAAGGGCCGCGTCATCAAGCGCGGGCGGCGGGTGATCTTCCTCGAAGGCGAGCTGTTCGATCCCGCCGGGACATTGCTCGCCCGCGCGACCAGCACGGCGATCCCGACGCCTCGCCCGGTGGCAGCTTCAAGAGATAGCTGATGGCGCGGCTGGTCGCCTTTCTGGGCAGCATCAATGTCGGCGGCAACCGGATCAGGATGGTCGATCTCGTCACCACGCTGACCGATGCGGGATTCCGTGAGGTGTCCACCGTCACCGCCAGCGGCAATGTCATCTTCACCGACGACCGGGAACCGGCGATGCTGGAAGTCCAGCTGGAAAGCCTCGTCGAACGCGCCTTCGGCTTCAGGTCCTGCGCCATGGTGCGCACCGCCGATGAGATCAACTATGCCATCGACGCAAACCCGTTCCACGGCACCGGGCCCCAGCATGGCTCGGACAAGATGGTTCACTCGATCTTCCTCAGCCAGCAGCCGGACCGGTCCGCGGTCGATGCGCTGATCGAGGACCATGCCGCCAAGGGCAGCGAGCGACTGGCGCTGGGTAACCGGGTTCTGTTTCTCGACTATGTCCATGGAGCGGGTGTATCGAGCCTGTCGAACAAGGTGCTCGAGCGGCGGCTGCGCTGCAAGGGCACCGCGCGCAACATGACCTCGCTCAAACGGATACTCGGAAAGATGGTGGCCTGATGGCACGACAGCAATTCACCGCCGAACAGCATTCGGTCCGCGTCCTCAAGGTGGGCGAGCGGGTGCGGCATATCCTGTCCGAACTGCTCGCGCGGCAGGAGGTGCATGACGAAACCGTCTCCGCCGCCAATATCAGCGTGACCGAGGTCCGCCTGACCCCCGACCTGCGCAATGCCACCGCCTATGTGAAGCCGCTGCTCGGCAAGAGCGAGGACGAGGTGGTCAAGGCGCTGCGCCAGAACACCGCCTTCCTGCAGCGCGAGGTGGCCAGGCGGCTCGGCCTCAAATTCGCCCCCAAGCTCAAGTTTCGCGGCGACGAAAGTTTCGACGAGGCCGAACGGATCGAAGCCCTGCTGCGCGATCCCAAGGTGGCGCGCGACCTCGAAGAGGACTGAACCCGGCTAATCGGTCGCCACCTGTGTGGCCGAGGCGGTCGCTGCCGGCACCTCCATGAACACGCTCGCACCCGGACCGAGCGGCAGATCGAGCCCGACCCATGCGCCGACCAGAACCAGCCCGACCAGCAGCAGTCCGACCGAGTAGGGCAGCATGGTCGCAGCCAGGCTGCCGAGGCCGAAGTCCTTCTGCCAGCGCTGGCAGAAGATCAGGATCAGCGGGAAATACACCATCAGCGGGGTGATGATGTTGGTCGCGCTATCGCCCACGCGATAGGCGGCGGTGGTCATCTCCGGGGTGATCCCGAGCAGCATCAGCATCGGTACCAGCACCGGGGCGAGCAGGGCCCACTTGGCGCTGGCCGAGCCGACGAACAGGTTGAGCAACGCGGTGAACAGGACGATCGCCACCAGCAGCGCCCACATCGGCAGACCCGACGAGCGCAGGGCGTCGGCGCCATCGACAGCCATGATCAGCCCGAGGTTGGACCAGCCGAACATCGCGACGAAATGCGCTGCGGCAAAGGCGAGGACGAGATAATAGGCCATGTCGCCCATCGAATCGGCCATCATCTTGACGAGGCTGCGGTGGTCTCCGATCGTGCCCGCCGCCTTGCCGTAGGCCCAGCCGGCCAGCAGGAACAGCAGGAAGAACCCGCCGACGAGGCTCTGGTAGAAGGGTGTCAGCCGCGCTTCGGGCGTGGCCGTCTGGTCGATCAGCGGCGTGCCCGGCCCGAGCGTGAAGACCAGCCACAGCCCGACGACCGCCAGCACCGCAAGGCCCGCCCAGCGCAGGCCCTTGCGCTCGCCATCGGTGAGCGGGCGATCCTGCTCGGGTTCTGGCTCGGTATCGCCGCGCATCGCGGGGGTCCATTTGCCCAGCCGCGGCTCGATGATCCGGTCGGTCACGTACCAGATGACCGGCAGGAACACGCAGGTCATCGCGACGATGAAGTACCAGTTGCCCGCGATATTGGCGGTGAACTCGCCAAACACGCTCTCCACCGCCGCTTCGGTGATGCCGAACAGCAGCGCGTCGAGCTGGCCGGGCAGCAGATTGGCGGAGAACCCGCCCGAAACGCCCGCAAAGGCCGCTGCGATACCGGCGATCGGATGGCGTCCGGCGGCATGGAAAATGATCCCGGCGAGCGGGATCAGCACAACGTAAGCAGCGTCTGCAGCGAGGTTGCCGATCATCCCGACCAGCGCGACGATCGGCGTCAGCAGATATGTCGGCGCATTGCGCACCCCGGCACGCATTGCGGTGCCAAACAGCCCGGCGCGTTCGGCCACGCCTGCGCCCAGCATGACAACCAACACGTAACCCAGCGGGTGGAAATGGGTGAAGGTGGTCGGCATCTCGACCCACAGGCGGCGGATGTTCTCCGCCGAAAGTAGCGAGGTTGCGGTGATCACCGTTGCCTGACCGGTCGCTTCGTCCACTTCGGTCGGGTGGACGGCGGACCATCCGGCGAGCGAGGCGACAACCGACACGATCATCAGGCCGGCAATGAGATAGAGGAACAGGAAAACAGGATCGGGCAAGCGATTTCCCGTCCGCTCGATCCATCCCAGAATGCCCTTCTGCACCGGTGCCGCTACCGCCTCTGCCACTTTGCACTCCCCATGACTTGTGCTGCCTGTGCAGCGTTGCTCTTGCGAGGAGCTAGCATTGCCGCCTGCGCCTGTCGCCCCCGTGAACGATGCGTCTGTTGAATATTTGCCGCAGGCTCTCGCCCGGCGGGCCTGCCAGCGGTAGCTGTGCGGCATGGCCAAGCTCTATTTCTACTACGCCAGCATGAACGCGGGGAAATCGACCACGCTGCTGCAGGCGGATTTCAATTACCGCGAACGCGGGATGGCGACGATGCTGTGGACCGCCGCGCTCGACGATCGGTCGGATGGCAAGCCGATCGCCAGCCGGATCGGGCTGGAAGCGGGGGCGAACCTGTTCGAGCCGGACACCGACTTGTGGGCGCGGGTGATGGCGGCGCACCGCGCGGAGCCGCTGCATTGTGTGCTGATCGACGAGGCGCAGTTCCTGACCAAGGATCAGGTGTGGCAATGCGCCCGGCTGGCGGACGAGGCGCGCATTCCGGTGCTGTGTTACGGCCTGCGCACCGATTTCCTGGGCGAGCTCTTCCCTGGCAGCGCTGCACTGCTCGGCATTGCGGATTCGCTGACCGAACTGAAAGCGATCTGCCACTGCGGGCGCAAGGCGACGATGAACCTTCGGGTCGATGCCAGCGGGGCTGCGGTCAAGCAGGGCGCGCAGACCGAGATCGGCGGCAACGATCGCTACGTCTCCCTCTGCCGCAAGCACTTCAGCGAGGCTCTGGCGGGTTGACCGCGCGCGCCCTATCTAGCGCGGCATGACCGACACCATTCTCCTCGCGATCATCGTGATCCCGTGCCTCGTGGTCGCGATCGTGTTTCACGAGGTCGCGCACGGGCTGGTCGCCAATATGCTCGGCGATCCGACTGCCAAGATGCAGGGGCGGCTGACCTTCAACCCGATCAAGCATGTCGACCCGATTGGGACGCTGGTGGTGCCGGGCGCGCTGTGGCTGCTGGGCGGGCCGATCTTCGGCTGGGCCAAGCCGGTGCCGGTGATGAAGAACCGGCTCAGCAATCCGCGCTACGGAATGATGGCGGTGGCGGCGGCGGGGCCGGGGATGAACTTCCTGCTCGCGCTGGTTGGGGCGATCGGCCTCGGAGTGCTCGGCTCCAATGGGGTGGATGCCGACAGCCTGGTTGCCAACGGGCTGTTCTATTTCATCCTGATCAACCTGTTCCTCGCGATCTTCAACCTGCTGCCGATCCCGCCCTTCGATGGCGGGCATATCGTCGAGGGCCTGCTGCCGCGTTCGGCGGCGGTACATTGGGCCAAGTTTCAGCAGGTGGGTATGCTGGTGCTGATCGTGCTGATCGCGGCGACCTGGGTGTTCCCGCAGTGGAACATCATCGGCAACACCATCGGTCTGCCCGTCGAATGGGCACTGGAGAAGTATCTGGCGCTGACCAGCGCGATTGCGGGCGGCGGCGCGCCCGGGGCGTGACGCAAGGCGGCAAGCCTGCCCCGCGCCCTGTGATTTCGGGCTGGCTGATCCTCGACAAGCCGCGCGGGATGGGCTCGACGCAGGCGGTCGGCGCGGTCAAGCGCAACCTGCGCGAAGGCGGCTATGCCAAGGCGAAGGTTGGCCATGGCGGCACACTCGACCCTGAGGCGGAAGGTGTGCTGCCGATCGCGCTGGGGGAAGCGACCAAGCTGGCGGGCCGCATGCTCGATGCGAACAAGGTCTATGAGTTTACGATCGAGTTCGGTGAGGAGACCGACACGCTCGACGCCGCAGGCGAAGTGGTCGACCGGTCGGACCACCGCCCGACGATGGACGAAATCGCGGCGGTGCTGCCGCGCTTCACCGGGCCGATCGAGCAGGTTCCGCCCGTCTATTCCGCGCTCAAGGTCGACGGCAAGCGCGCCTACGATCTCGCGCGGGCCGGGGAAGCGGTGGAGCTGAAGACGCGCGCGGTGACGGTGCATTCGCTTACATTCCTCCTCGGAACGGGGAGGGGGACCAGCGTAGCTGGTGGAGGGGCACGTACCGAAAAATTGACGCAGACGGGTTTCGCTAAGCTCGACCTGCCCCTCCTCCATCCTGCGGATGGCCCCCCGCCCTCGGCGAGGAAGGAATGCGTCACCCTCGTCGCCCATGTCTCCAAGGGCACCTATATCCGCAGCCTAGCCCGCGATATCGCCCATGCCCTTGGAACCGTGGGCCATGTCACCTATCTCAGGCGTACCAAGGCCGGCCCGTTCCGCGAAGAACAGGCGATTTCGCTGGACAATCTGAACGAAATCGGTAAGGGCGCGCCACTTCAAGACCTCCTCCTGCCGCTCGAGGCGGGGCTGGACGACATCCCGGCTCTGAACCTCAACTCCGTTAGTGCGCAGGCGGTCCGCCAGGGCCGGGTCGTTACGGAAATGCCCCATGCCGATGGGCTCTACCTCGCGAAGCTGGACAGCGTTCCGGTGGCGCTGGTCGAACTCGAAGGTGGCGCGATGAAAGTCGTGCGGGGGTTCAACCTTCCCGATGTCGCTGAGTAAGAGAGAACACAAATGTCGGTAGCACCCGAAGTCAAGACGCAGATCATCCAGGACAACGCCCGCCAGTCGAACGACACGGGCAGCCCCGAAGTGCAGGTCGCGATCCTCACGCAGCGGATCCGCAATCTGACCGAGCACTTCAAGGATCACCACAAGGACAACCACTCGCGCCGCGGCCTGCTGGCCATGGTCAACAAGCGCCGGAGCCTGCTGGCTTACCTCAAGCGCAAGGATCTGGAGCGTTACAATGCTCTGATCGCGAAGCTGGGTCTTCGTAAATAAGAGTTTCCGGAGGGGCGGCCAGTTGGTCGCCCCTTCGTCCATCTGCGTCATCCCAGCGAAAGCTGGGATCGCGGGCCGAAAGCTCCGACACAGATCGAACCGATCCCAGCTTTCGCTGGGATGACGACTAGGGGCAGGACTTCACAATTCGGTGAAGCGTGCCTTGGGGCAGAACAAGGCCCCACACCGGACCGGGACGGATTGACCGGAATATGAGGCCCCGCGCTGCAATATGGCACGCGGGTCAGAAGGAAAATACATGTTCGACACGAAAACCGTATCGATGGAGTGGGGCGGCAAGACCCTCACCCTCGAAACCGGCCGCATTGCCCGTCAGGCTGACGGTGCAGTTCTGGCCACCTATGGCGAAACCGTGGTGCTGTGCGCCGTGACCGCCGCCAAGACCGTGAAGGAAGGCCAGGATTTCTTCCCGCTGACCGTTCACTATCAGGAAAAGTTCTTCGCCTCCGGCCGGATCCCCGGCGGCTTCTTCAAGCGCGAACGCGGCGCGACGGAAAAGGAAACGCTGGTCTCCCGCCTGACCGACCGCCCCATTCGCCCGCTGTTCCCCGAAGGCTTCTACAACGAGATCAACGTGATCGCACAGGTGCTGTCGTTCGACGGCGAGTGCGAGCCCGACATTCTCGCGATGATCGCGGCTTCGGCAGCGCTGACCATTTCGGGTGTCCCGTTCATGGGCCCGATCGGTGCGGTTCGCGTCGGCTATGTCGACGGTGAATACACCCTCAACCCGCGTCAGGACGCAGCTGCCGCCGGTGACCTCGACCTCGTCGTCGCCGCAACCGGCAATGCCGTGATGATGGTCGAATCGCAGGCTCGCGAACTCGACGAGGAAATCATGCTCGGCGCGGTGCTGTTCGCGCATGACGAGTGCAAGAAGGTCGTCAATCTGATCGTCGACCTGGCCGAGAAGGCCGCCAAGGAGCCGTGGGAAGTCACCGTGAGCGACAATTCGGCGATCAAGGCGAAGCTCAAGGACCTGATCGGTGCGGACATTGCCGCCGCTTACAAGCTGACCGACAAGTCGGCCCGCTCGGACGCGCTCAATGCCGCCCGCGACAAGGCCAAGGCCGCATTTGCCGAGGAAGATGCGCAGACCCAGATGGTCGCGATCAAGTCGGTCAAGAAGGTCGAGGCGGACATCGTGCGCGGCGCGATCCTGAAGGACGGCACACGCATCGACGGGCGCAAGGTCGACCAGGTCCGTCCGATCGAAGCCATGGTCGGCTTCCTGCCCCGCACCCATGGTTCGGCGCTGTTCACTCGCGGTGAAACGCAGTCGATCTGCACCACCACGCTGGGCACCAAGGACAGCGAGCAGATGATCGACGGGCTGGAAGGCCTGAGCTACTCGAACTTCATGCTGCACTACAACTTCCCGCCCTATTCGGTCGGCGAAGTGGGCCGTTTCGGTGCGCCCTCGCGGCGCGACACCGGCCACGGCAAGCTCGCATGGCGCGCGCTTCAGGCGGTGCTGCCGAGCAAGGAAGACTTCCCTTACACGATCCGCGTGGTCTCGGACATTACCGAGTCCAACGGTTCCTCCTCGATGGCGACCGTCTGCGGCGGCGCGCTGTCGATGATGGATGCGGGCGTTCCGATCACGCGCCCGGTTTCGGGTATCGCGATGGGCCTGATCCTCGAAGGCGAAGAGTTCACCGTGCTGTCCGACATTCTGGGTGACGAAGATCACCTGGGCGACATGGACTTCAAGGTGGCCGGGACCTCCGAAGGCATCACCACGATGCAGATGGACATCAAGGTCGCCGGGATTACCCGCGAGATCTTCGAAGCCGCGCTGAATCAGGCGAAGGGTGGCCGCGCGCATATCCTGGGTGAAATGACCAAGGCGCTCGGCTCTGCCCGTAGCGAACTGTCGGCCCATGCCCCGCGCATCGAGACCATGCAGATCGACAAGTCGAAGATCCGCGACATCATCGGCACGGGCGGCAAGGTGATCCGCGAGATCGTCGCCGAAACCGGTGCCAAGGTGGACATCGATGACGAAGGCCTGATCAAGATCTCCTCGTCCGACCTCAGCCAGATCGAAGCTGCCCGCAAGTGGATCAGCGGAATCGTGGAAGAGGCCGAAGTCGGCAAGATCTATGACGGCAAGGTGGTCAACATCGTCGATTTCGGGGCGTTCGTGAACTTCATGGGCGGCAAGGACGGTCTCGTCCATGTCAGCGAAATGAAGAACGAGCGGGTCGAGAAGCCGACCGACGTCGTGTCCGAAGGGCAGGAAGTGAAGGTCAAGGTGCTCGAGATCGATCAGCGCGGCAAGGTCCGCCTGTCGATGCGCGTGGTCGACCAGGAAACCGGTGAAGAGCTGGAAGACACCCGCCCGCCGCGCGAACCGCGCGAACCGCGCGGTGACCGGGGCGATCGCGGCGACCGTCGGGGCCCGCGCGGCAACCGCGATCGCGGCAATGACCGCAGCGGACGCCGCGACGGCGGCCGCGGTCGTGACGGCGGCGGGGACAACCACGTTCCCGACTTCCTGAAGGACTGACGCGGCGCGTCACCCCAGCGCAAGCTGGGGTCTCGTGCCGCAAGCTCGCCCTAGATGGAGAGCGATCCCAGCTTCCGCTGGGATGACGGTAGAAACTGAGAAGGGCCGCTCGACAGGGCGGCCCTTTTCGTTTCTAGGAACCACCCATGCTACCCCGCGAAACCCTTGCCACGGCGCAGATCCCCGGTGGCGACGAATTGACCCTCGTCAGCCACGGGCGCGATTTCATCATCATGCTCGGGCGTGACGAGCTGATGGGCACGCGGATGCAGTTCAGCGAGGAGCAGCTGGCACGGTTGACGCTGGAACGGCTGCAAGTGCCGAAGCCGCGCGTGCTGATCGGCGGCTATGGCATGGGCTTCACTTTCCGCTCGGCGCTCGAACATGCACCTGCCGAAGCGCGGATCGTGGTGGCCGAAGTCGTGCCGGAAATCCTCGACTGGGCGAGGGGGCCACTGGCGCATCTGACCGGCGCTTGCCTCGACGATCCGCGCGGCGAGGTGGTGCTGGCCGACGTCGCCGCGCTGATCGACGATGCGGTGGATGGCACCACCGCAGGTTACGACGCGATCCTGCTCGATGTCGACAACGGCCCCGACGGTATCGTGCGCGACGGCAACGAACGGCTCTATACCCGCACCGGTATCGGGCGCGCGCGCGATGCCCTGCGTCCGGGCGGGGTGCTGGCGGTGTGGTCTGCGGCACCCGACCACAAGTTCACCGGCAGGCTCAAGGATGCCGGGCTGGAGGTCGACGTGCAGACCGTCCGCGCGCGGCCCAACAACAAAGGTCCGCACCACACCATCTGGTTTGCCACGCGCGCGCGCTAGCCGGACATATCCCCACAGCGCCAATTCCTTGTTCTTGCGTAATTCATCATCGGTGTGAGAAACAGTCCATGCTGGGCAAGCAGGGAGGAATTTTCCGATGAAGAGATCGGCATGGGTATTGGGTGCTCTGGTCGCATGCGCATGGGCGACACCGGCGCTGGCGAGCGGCGATTACTGCCGGCCATCGTGGCGGCCCGAGAACCCGGACCTCGATTGCACCAGCCAGATCGCGATCTCCCCCGGCAACGATTCGCGGGTCAATCTCTACCTCTTGCTGCTCGACCAGGCCGATCTCGACGGGTCGGGGCGCGATTATCCCGATCTCGAGTGGTACACCTTCTACGGACGCAACTTCTTCCGCTGGCAGAACCTGCGCGAAGCGTGGTTCCCGCTGCCGCCGCTCGATGAGGAATCGGGCGGGGACGGTTGGTCGATCTACGGCGGCGACCGTTGCCAGACGGTCCAGACCGGCCGGGCGGCCTTCCTTGCGGCACTCGACGGCGCGAGCGCACTGAAGGCATCGGATCGCGAGTTGTTGACCGCTTCGCGCGGCCAGGTGGATGGGACCTGCGAAGAAGGCCCGGGTTCGGTCAAGTTGCCCGAAGACGGGGGCTACTTCGTCAATATCGGAACCAACGGCATCGGCGATGCGGCGATGGGATTCATGACCTATCTCGAAGCCTCGGCCAGCTTCTACGGCGGCGAATGGGGCAGGGCGGGGGAATATTACGCGAAGCTCCGCGATGGCAGCATCGACCCGTGGCTGACCGAAACCGCGAACTACATGGTTGCGCGCACGGCGCTCAATGAAGCGATCGAGTCGGGTGACGACGAATGGGGCTGGTTCGATACCGAAAAGGCCAACCGGGCGGCGGCCAAGCGATCGGAGGACCAATTCCGCGCCTATCTCGCGAAATATCCGGAAGGGCGCTACGCCGCCTCCGCCAAGGGCCTGATCCGCAAGGCGCTGTGGTTGCAGGGAGAGTATGGCAAGCTTGGCACAATCTACGGGGAACTGCTGCAGGATGCCGACCCGACTGCCGAACAGACCGCGCGGCTGGTCGAGGAACTCGACGACAAATATCTGACCCGCAGCAACGAACCCGCGCTCGACAGCGCGCTGCTGCTGGCCGCCGACGATCTGATGCGGATGCGCAGCTGGCAATACGACGAGGCGCAGCGCGAATACGGCGCGAGGGGGCTCACCGCACAGGAGCTCGCCGCGCAGGCCACCACCTTTGCCGAACATCCCGACCTCTATGCCTTCCTCAAGGCCAATCACGCCTTCTATGTTACCAAGGATTACCGCGCGGTACGCGACCTTCTGCCGGACGATGCGAAGCGGGACAGTTACACCCCGCTTGCGTTCAGTCGCCAGTACCTGCGCGGGCTGGCGCTGCATGCGCTGAAGGACCCCAACGAGGAAGGCTTCTGGCTCGAACTGATCGGCGGCGCGAAGGGCATGTGGCAGCGCCCGGCGGTTGAACTGGCGCTGGCGCGGCTGTGGGAACAGCAGGGCAAGGTGGACAAGGTCTTCGCCGAAGGATCGCCCGTCACCGACAGCCGCATCCGGCGCATGCTGCTGGGTAATTCCGCCGGGCCGGAGGTTTTGAAACGGCAGATTCGTTCGACCTCCGCGCCGCAGCCGGAACGCGCCTTTGCCCTGTTCACCGCGCTGCTGCGCCAGTTGCAGCACGGGCAATATGCCGGGTTCGGGGAGGATTTCCCCTTCGCCGCGCAATTCCCGCTGCCGGGGGAGAACGAGTATGGCCTGTGGAACGTGATCGATGACGTGAACCCGCCGCTCAACCTGTTCACCGCGGGCGAATGGTCTGATGGCTATACCTGCCCGTCGATCGACAAGACGGCAGCGGCGCTGGCACGCAATCCCAAGGATGTCGACGGGCGGCTGTGTCTAGGGGAATTCTATCGTTTGAATGGGTTCGACGACTTCCAGTTCGAGTATCGCTGGGAAGAAGCCGCAGGCCTGCCCCCGGCGTTGGGAAGCAGCGACAACTACCCCGGCAAGGCGACCCCGCGGCACGATTTCTACACCGCGATCATGGCGGAACGGGGTGCGACGAAGAAACAGCGCGCCTATGCGCTCTATCGGGCGATCCGCTGCTATGCGCCTGCCAACACCAACACCTGCGGCGGTGGTGACGGGGTCGCGAAAAGCCAGCGCGAAGCATGGTTCAAGACGCTCAAGCGCGACTATGGCGACACGTCGTGGGCAAAGGAGCTGAAGTATTTCTGGTAGGCGCTGGGCTGCGCTCGTCGCGGCCCTGCTGCTCGCGGCCTGCGGGCCAGCCGATTCGGGTCCGCAGCGCGTCGACCCCGCCGAATACGACGCGTTCTATCTGTGGAGCGGGGTCGAGCCGCGTCCGGACATGGCGCAGGCCGAGGCAGTCTATCTGTTATGGGGTGAATTGCAGCGCGGTGATCCCACGCGGATCGTGGCGATGCGGCGCACCGTGCCGACCGCGCGGACCGGCGAGTTGTGGCTTGTCGTCCGCGCCGACCGGCTCGACTGGTCCGAGGCAGCGTACGGGCAATTGTTCGATGCCGCGCGCAGCTGGGACCGCGATGGCCGCCTGACCGGGGTGCAGATCGATTTCGATTCCTCGACCGGCGAACTGCGCAACTATGCGGCCTTCCTCGCCGACATACGCAATCGGCTACCCAGAAACCTCAAGCTTTCAGCCACCGGGCTGATGGACTGGCCGGCCAACGCCTCCGAAGCGGACCTCGCCGCGATGCGCGGCGCGCTCGACGAGATCGTCATCCAGACCTACGCCGGGACCACCACGATCCCCGAATATCCGCGCTATCTCGCGGCGGCGAAGCGGCTACGAATGCCCTATCGCGTGGCGGTGGTCGAAGACGGCGAATGGGCCGCGCCGGAGCATCTGGCGAGCGATCCCGATTTTCGCGGCTACGTCGTGTTCCTGCTCGCCGAGCGGTTCCGGCGGGACCGATAAGCGTCAGCCCTTGACCGGCAGCGCGCCCAGATAGTCGCGCTTACCGATCGCCAGCCCCTTCATGCGCAGGATGTCGTAGGCGGTTGCGGCGTGAAAATAGAAGTTGGGCTGCGAAAAGCCGAGCAGGAAATCCTGCACGGTGAAGTCGAGCCGGAACTTGTCGCCGATGGTGAAGACCATGTCGTTGCCCGCCAGCGCATCGAGAGTGTCCGCGTCGACCGCTTCGAGTGCGGCCTTCGAGCGGTCGAGCAGATCCCGCAAGGCCTCGAAGCTGTCGGGTGGCGGGTCCATGTGCGGGATGAATTGCCCCACGTGCGCTCCATCGAGGGCATGCGCCGAATGGGTCCAGCAGCTCTTCACCTGATAGGCGAAGGGCAGCATGTCGGGGGCCAGCCGGGCATCGAGCAGTTCGCGAGCAGGCTGGTCGTTCTCCTCGCACCAGACCTCCGCCTTGTCGACCAGCGCGCGGACCGAGGCGGTCACTTGCAACCATCCGGGAATCAGTGCGTCGCGCAGGGAAAGTGGCATGGAAATCTCCTGTTGGCTGTGAGAATCGGCTTAGCGGGCGAGTGGCAGCTCGACCACCCTGTCGGTCAGACGGGCGACCTCTGCGGCATCGTGGCTGACATAAAGCATCGGCAGGCCCAGCTCGTCGCGGATACGCTCGACGCACTGCAAGACCTGCTCGCCGCGCGCGGGATCGAGCGATGCCAGCGGCTCGTCCAGCAGCAGGAAGCGCGGAGCGGCAAGAAGTGCCCGTCCGATCGCCACCCGGCGGGTTTCGCCGCCGGACAGACTGGCGGGGTGGCGGTCGAGCAGGTCAGCAATCTCGAGCAGGCATGCCACTTCCATCAGATCGATCCAGCGATCCTCCGAGGATGCCAGCGCCTCGCCATAGGCGAGGTTCCGGACGACGGTGAGGTGCGGAAACAGGCGGCTGTCCTGAAACACATAGCCGCAACTCCGCGCCTCAGGCGGCAGGTTTGTGTGGGAGGCCCGGTCGAACAGCGTCCTGCCGCCGATCGCGATGTGGCCGTCGTCAGGCACCATCAGCCCGGCAATGCAGTTGAGCACGGTGGTCTTCCCCGCGCCCGAGGGTCCGGTCAGCGCCACCAGCCCGGCGCTGTCGCTCATCGTAAGGTCGATCGACCGCTCGCCGATCCGCTTCTTGATGCGCAGGTCAAAGGACATGGGCACCCTTTCCGCCGCTGCGCCGGATCAGCCACTCGCTCACCAGCAAGGCGAAAAGCGACAGGATGATCGAGAGCACCACCAGCCGCGCCACGACGACATCCGTTCCGGGGATTTGCAGCGCGCTGTAGATGGCGAGCGGCAGGGTGCGCGTTTCGCCCGGGATACTGGAGACGAAGGTTATCGTCGCCCCGAATTCGCCGATGCTGCGCGCGAAGCCGAGCACCGTTCCAGCGAGGATGCCCGGCAGCGACAGGGGCAGCGTGATGGTGCGGAAGGCGTGCCAGCGAGTGGCCCCAAGCGTGCGCGCCGCATCGATCAGGTGCTGGTCGACCATCTCGATCGACAGCCGCATGGCCCGCACCATCAGGGGCAGGGCCATGACCGCCGCAGCAAGCGCCGCCCCGGTCCAGCGGAAGGCAAGCGACAGCCCGAACTGTGCCTCGAGCCAGCTGCCAATCGGACCGGTCCGCCCGAACAGGATGAGCAGGATGTAACCGGTGACCACCGGTGGTACGACCAGCGGAAGATGAACGAACGCGTCGAGCAACACACGCCCCGGGAACCGTTTGCGGGCAAGCAGCCAAGCGAGCGCATAGGCAACCGGCAGGGTGGCTGCGACCGCCACCAGGCTCACTTTCAGCGACAGCCCGATAATGCCCAATTCTTCGGCGCTGAGCGGTGCGATCACGGACGTTTGAAGCCGTGACGTGCAAACACGGCAGCCGACTTGGGTGAAGCGAGAAATTCGAGGAAGCCGCGCGCATCCGGGTGTCCGCTGGCGGGGAGGATCATGGCGATATAATCGATCGGGTCATGGCTGTCGCGGCTGAAGGCCAGCACCGTTTCAAGATCCGCTTCCTCCGCAACGTCGCTGGCGTAGAGCATGCCCAGCGGCGCCTCGCCCCGTTTGACCAGCACCATCGCAGCGCGCGCCGATTGGGTGGGGACAATGCTGCTTTCCGCCTTGTCCCACAGCCCCTCGCTGGTCAGCGCCTGCCTTGCATAGCGCCCGAGGGGGACTGTTTCAGGGTCACCCGTGGCCAGCGGGACTTCGCCGAGCTGCGAGAGGACCTCTTCCCGCGAGATCGACGTTCCGTCGTCGTGGCGTGCGAGGACAAGGCTGTTGGAAGCGATGGTGCGCAGACCGGCTTCGTCGAGGTCGCCTTGCTGGGCGAGATAGTCGATCCATTCACGGTCGGCGCTGATGAAGATGTCCCCCGGGGCACCGGATTGCACCTGCCGCGCGAGGGCTGGCGAAGAGGCAAACGAAAGCACCGGTGGAGGCCTTCCGCTCGCCCGCCATTGCTCGGCCAGTTCCTCCAGCGGTGCCTGAAGGCTCGACGCGGCCAGTACGACCGGACCCTTGGGCTCGGATGGCGCGCAGGAGACCAGTGCGAAGAGCGAGAAGAGCAAGGCAAGAAGGCCGCGAAACATGCGGCCCTTCTTGCCGAGGCTACTGGCGATGTCGAGGGGGATAAAGCGGGGGCCGCAATCGATGTCGACTGCGGCCCCCGGCCTAGGATCTTTCCTCTGTCAGCGGACCCGTGGTCCGCCGAACGGCAACGGAGGTGGGGGGCGGCGCGCGCCGCGCGGCAGTTGTGCCTGGAAGGCGCGCCCGCAATGCTCGACGCAATAGGGGAAGCCGGGGTTCACCGCTACGCCGCAGAAATGGAAATCGGGTTCGCCCGGGTGGCCCATCGGCCAGCGGCAGACCTTGTCGTTCAGGTCGAGCAGGCTGGTCTTGTCGGCGATCGAAGGATCGGGCTTCGCGGGCACCAGCCGGCGCGGCGGCGCGGGCGGGATCGGCGCCTGCTGGTCACCGGGTCCTTGCCGCAAAAACCCGCCAGGGCCGACCGACACGATCCGTGGAAGGTCCGGAGCGGGATTGGGCATCGGCTGCGACTGATTGGGGGCACTGGAGGTCTGCTGGTGTGCAGGCGCAGCCACAGGCGGCTCGGCAGGGGCAGCGACCGGCCGCGGTGTCGGCTTGGCAACCACCTTCTTGGGAACAGCGGCCTTGGCCGGGGCCTTGGCAACCGGTTTCTCGTTTGCCTTTACCGGAGACGGGCGTGACTTCAGCCCCAGGCGGTGCGCCTTGCCGATCACCGCATTGCGCGACACTCCGCCAAGCTCGTCGGCGATCTGGCTGGCGGTCGAGCCGCCTTCCCACATCTTCTTCAGCGTGGCGATCCGTTCGTCTGTCCAGCTCATTCTATCATAGTATCCATGTTCAGGTATCGGGCGCGAAACAAAGCGTCGGCTTGCCAGCACAAGCCAATCGCCCTAGGCGCGCCCCTATGGCCGATCAAGCCCGCACCGCAGAGAATTCGTCAATGCCCGAGCCGGTCGAACCCGTGCAGCAAGCATCCGGCGAAGGGAACCGGCTGCCGCCGCGGGGGGTGCCCGTGTTTACAGGCATCAACCGCATCGGTTTGTGGAGCCTCTATATTAAGGAGGTTCGCCGGTTTCTCAAGGTCCAGACCCAGACGATCTGGGCCCCGGCGGTGACAACGCTGCTGTTTCTGGTGATTTTTACCGTCGCACTGGGCCGTGAAGGGCGCGAAGTGCTGGGCGTCCCGTTCGCCACCTTCGTCGCGCCCGGCCTGATCGTGATGGGCATGATGCAGAATTCCTTTGCCAATTCGTCCTTCACCCTGCTCGGGGGCAAGATCCAGGGCACGATCATCGATCTGCTGATGCCGCCGCTGTCCGACGGCGAGCTGATGGCGGGCATTGTCGGCGCGGCAGTAACCCGCGCGGCGATGGTCGGGGGTGCGGTAGCGCTGGCGATGGCGTTCTACCCGGGGGTCGACCTTGCTGCGCCGCATCTGTGGGCAATTGTCTGGTTCGGCCTGATGGGGGCGGTAATGCTGGCGCTCATGGGGCTGCTCACCTCCATCTGGGCGGAAAAATTCGATCACAACGCCGCAGTCACCAATTTCATCGTTGCGCCGCTCTCGCTGCTATCCGGCACCTTCTACGTGATCGACAATCTTGCGCCCGCGTTCCAGGCGATCAGTCGGGCCAATCCGTTCTTCTACGTGATTTCGGGCTTCCGCTACGGGTTCCTGGGGCAGAGCGATATCGGCAATACCGACCTCGCCGTATCGCATGCCGCGCTGGGCTTGCTGGCGTTCAATCTCGTGCTGGCGTTCCTCGTCTATCGCGTGCTCAGATCCGGCTGGAAGCTCAAGGATTGAGCGATCGCGCATTGCGCATTGCTTCGCGCAGGCGACGTTCCGCCGTGGCGACATCCGCAATATCGCCCAGAATAAACCCGTTTGCGAACTGCGCCGTACCATCGCCGCGCATCCGCAGTACCAGCGTTCCGCCCCCGTCGGCAGCCGCGGTGCTTTCGATCCCGGCAATGTCGCCCACCGCGATGTCCTCGCTCATCGTACCCTTGCCGATGAAAAGGCGAAGCACCCGGTGGCTGGTTATCGCAAAAGCGGTCTTTCCTGCCGCCACTCGCCCGAGCAGCGGGCTGACCAGCAACCAAAGCCCGACGAGAATGAATGGGATGCCGAAGAACGGAAACCAATAGGACATCGAATCCTGCTGCGATCCGGCACGGGCGAAGAGCCAGGCAAGCGAAGTCCAGAACAGGGCGAAACCGGTGAACGCGATGCCGAAACCGAATTGTGCGCAGCCCGGGGCGAGCTTCGGCTTCATGGCGCGACCATGCCATAGCAGCCGTTCACCCGGCTGAAGCATCTTGCGGAATTCAGCCTCGAACGGGTCAGGACCCTGCCACTCGTCCATTCCCCCTTCCGTCTATCAGTGGGTCAGCGAGCGGCGCATCCGGTAGCGCCCATTGGCGAACTGCTCGAACAGTTCCGCTACGTTGGGGTGGTCGATCGGGCCGCCGTCGGGATCGGGCAGCAGGTTCTGTTGGCTCACATAAGCGACGTAAGAGCTGTCTTCGTTTTCGGCCAACAGATGGTAATAAGGCTGTTCACGTTCGGGCCGGATATGCTCGGGAATCGCGTCGTACCATTCCTCGCTGTTGGCGAAGACCGGGTCGATGTCGAACACAACCCCGCGAAAGTCGAACAAGCGGTGGCGCACAACATCCCCGATGCCGAAGCGCGCGCGGGCATGCATCGGCACTTCGATCGTGCGACCGGCCTGATGGGAAAAGAAGCGACTGCGTTCCATGACTTCGACAAATATAGCTGTTCGCAGGTGCAAAACAAGCGATCTGCCCCGATCGTCCCCGCTTCGCATGCCGAAGGGGCTTGGCAAGCGACGGGCCTTGGGCTAACCGCGCGCCTTCGACCGGCCCGGGCAAGGGCTGCACTTCGCGGAGAGGTGGCAGAGTGGTCGAATGCGCCGCACTCGAAATGCGGTATACGGGCAACCGTATCGAGGGTTCGAATCCCTCCCTCTCCGCCACACACCCCTAGCACTAGTCTCTGTTATCAGGACCGCGCCGCGAGCCCGCAGAACAGGCAGGTCTTATCAAAGCAATTGCACCGCTAGCAAATTGAACTGGGCAGGGTAGGGCTCGGCCATGCCTCGACCGAAGAAGCCTGCCAGCCCGTTCCGCTATTTCAATTTGTCACCCGAGATCATCCGCCTCGAGGTGATGGTGTACGGGCGCTTCCCGCTCAGCCTGCGGAACGTCGAAGACCTGCTGGCCGAGCGCGGGATCGACATCTGCCACGAGACCGTGCGGCTGTGGTGGAACAGGTTCGGTCCTCCGTTCGCAGCCGATGTTAGAAGGCAAAGGGTCAGCCGGATGAAGAGCTTCCGACAATGGAGGTGGCACCTCGACGAGGTGTACGTGAAGATCAATGGAGAGATGCACTACCTGTGACACGCAGTCGACCAGGAAGGCGAGGTACTCGAGAGCTACGTCACCAAGACCCGCGACAAGAAGGCAGCTCTCGCTTTCATGAAGAAGGCTCTTAAGCGCCACGGCCCGCCAGCGGAGATCACCACTGACGGCTTACGCTCCTACAAGGCAGCGATGAGTGAGTTAGGCAACACCGGCAAGCAGGAGGTGGGACGCTGGGCCAACAACCGGGTGGAGAACAGCCACCTCCCGTTCCGGCGGCGAGGGCGGGCGATGCTCCGGTTCCGACAGATGAAGTCGTTACAGAAGTTCGCCTCGGTCCATGCCAACGTCCACAACCACTTCAATCTTGTTCGCCACCTTACCAAAAGACAGACCTACAAGACCGCCCGCTCAGCCGCCCTGGCTGAGTGACAGAACCTGATGGCCCGAACCGAAGCTGGGCTGGGGGCAGTTTCGCCAATCGGAGACGAGTTGCGATTAGACTGACAGCTCGCAGTAGAGTCATTCAATGATGACGGATACCGTTCCAACCCCTTCGAAGCTGGCTGCGGACGACTGACCACCAGCGACTTCATGAACGCCGGTAATCGCTCCTGACGAAATCCACCAACCTGCCTGTGGAGCGATCCTGCGCTGGCGCAGATTATCCAGAAGGAATGCCACAGCGCCGAATGGGCCGTCCAACATTGTCGCAGTAGTGGCCTCGCCGACAAGTAAGCCGTCAATGTCGGTCGAAACGCCGATCTCGTCGAGATGGGGCCAAAGTTCGCGGGGGACGACAGGACCAAGGAGGAGCCCGGCATTGTTCCCGTGGTCGGATACCGTCACGCAAGGCCCATCCACATTGATTGCAGCATAAGGCGAGGATGCGACTTCGATGCCTATCCGGATCTCGTCGATCCACATCATCGCTTGCTGCGGGTTGGTGGGCAGTGATGCTGCGACCGGCGCAATCCGTAACATGAATTCCGCCTCGACTGCAGCGAATCCGCCGCCGAATACCTTGAACCGAGCCGGTGCGTCGCTGGCAGTGTGGACCAGATCGGCAAATACGGGCCCGGCCAACCGGTTGGTGCCCAAGATCGTGTCCATGGGAGGGTTGATCCTGCCAACCTTCCAGCCGCCGATTTCTCGGTTCCAGAGCGAAAGCGCGCAGTCCTGAATCTGATATGCGGTTTCGAGGTCCGTCGGGCGTTCGCCCGGATATCGGGCGATTGCAGCCCCGCTGCGACGCGCTTCGACAAAAGCATTCGCGATTTCGCGCGCCTCGACAGTCACCCTGATCCCTTCCCGATCCTCTTTTCGAGCCGGACTTTTACGAGATAGGAAACCGGTGTCAAAGTGTATTTTCCGTGGCCACTGCGAGGCCGCACCTATATGAATCCTTTCGGGGGATAGCGCATGACGATGTCGTTTCCGTCACACGGGGAGTGCTAGAGATCATTATGGCCAGTTCGAACAAGACGCCGACGATCAACGACGTGGCTCGCGCTGCCGGCGTGTCAAAGAAGACCGTCAGCCGCGTGATCAATCGCTCGGCGTTGCTCAAGCAGGATACCCGCAAGAAGGTCGAGGCGGTCATTGCTGAACTGGGTTATGTCCCCAATCCGCAGGCGCGAGCACTCGCGCTGCGGCGGAACTTTCTGCTCGGATTGCTGCATGACAACCCCAACGCGCAAACAGTGCTGAATTTCCAGGAAGGCGTGCTCGACGCAATTCGCGATACCGAGTTCGCGCTGGTTGTCCGTCCGGTGGATCGGCATTCGCCGAAAATGCTCGAAGATATCCGTCACTTTCTCGAGCAACAGCGTCTTTACGGTGTGCTGATTCTGCCGCCGATTTCCGAGAACGACGAATTGGCCGCGTTGTGCCGGGAGATGGGCTGCGGTTATGTCCGCATGGGTTCGGCCCCACTCGATGACGAGGAGCACATCGTCGCCTCGAATGATCGCGAGATGGTTGAAAGCGCGGTCGACTACCTTGTCGAATCGGGTCATCGCCGGATCGGAATCATCAAGGGTCCGGAGGGCTTCCGCTCGGCACTGGAACGCTCCGAGGGCTTCATGGCGGCGATGCGGAAGCATGGGCTGGCGGTCCCCGCAGAGCTCGTCGCGCAGGGAACTTACCGTTTCGAATCCGGGCTTGATGCCGCCGGTCAGCTGCTCGACCGCGAGCAGCGACCGACCGCCATTTTTTGCAGCAATGACGAAATGGCAGCGGGCGCGCTGCATGCCGCGCGCCAGCGCAAGGTCAGCGTCCCGGCGGACCTTTCCATCATTGGTTTCGACGATTCCCCGATAGCTGCTCATATCTGGCCACCGCTGACCACGGTCGGCTGGCCGATCCGCGAAATGGCGAAGGCCGCTGCTCTCAAACTCGTCGCGCCTGCTGACGAGCGCGCGCAGGATTACATCTTCCCCGCACGGCTGGTTCAACGCCAGTCGGTCGCGCCTCCCCCCGACAAATTCTGAACTGTACGGTTGAAAAGGGCATGCGAGTGGCGCTAAAGCAAAAATGACACCGGTTTCCAAACCGCAGACTTGCAGCTTGGACCGGACCATTCCAGACAGGCTCGAGCCGAGCCAGAGAAAGGCTATCCATGAAAGTCGCGCTGATTATCGAAAACAGCCAGGCTGCCAAGAGCAGCATCGTCCACGAAGCACTGACCAGCGTGGCCGAGCCACTCGGGCATGAGGTGTTCCACTACGGCATGTACACTGCGGAAGACGACGCTCAACTCACCTATGTCATGAACGGGCTGCTCGCGGGCATCCTGCTCAATTCGAAGGCTGCGGATTTCGTCATTACCGGTTGTGGAACCGGCATGGGTTCGATGCTGGCGTGCAATTCCATGCCCGGTGTCTTCTGCGGCCTGGTGATCGATCCGACCGATGCCTTCCTGTTCAGTCAGATCAACGACGGTAATTGCATGTCGATGCCCTATGCCAAGGGCTTCGGCTGGGCGGCCGAGCTCAATCTGCAGGATTGCTATCGCAAGATCCTCGAAAACGAGGGTGGCGCGGGCTACCCCAAGGAGCGGGCGGAGATCATGCGCACCAATCGCGGGATATTGAAGGACCTCAAGGCTGCAGCCTGTTACGATATGCTGACGGTGCTCAAGAATGTCGACCAGAACCTGCTGCGTTCGGCCATTGCGGGGGAGAGGTTTGCCGAATACTTCTATTCCAATTCGCAGGACGAGGCGATCAGCGCTTACCTGCGCAACCTCTGAGTCGAAACGGGGGCGGGCAAGATGGCAGGCAACCCATTCGACCTGGCCGGTCGCAAAGCGATGGTCACCGGTGCCAACACCGGTATCGGACAAGGCATCGCGGTGGCGCTGGCGCGAGCCGGGGCGGATCTCGCTCTGGTCGGGCGCAGTGCTGCCAGCGAAACACTGGCGCTGGTCGAGAGCGAAGGCCGCAAGGCGGTGCAGATCCGTGCCGACCTCTCATCCACCGCGCCGGTCGCCGATGTGGTGGCGCAGGCGGTCGAGGCGCTGGGGCGGATCGATATCCTCGTCAACAATGCGGGCATCATCCGACGTGAGGACGCGCTCGAATTTACGGAAGCGGACTGGGACGCGGTGATGGACACCAATCTCAAGGTGCTGTTTTTCCTCACCCAGGCGGTCGGGCGGCATATGGTCGATTGGGCCAGCCAGTCGGGCGACCGCGGCAAGATCGTCAATATCGCCTCGATGCTCACCTTCCAGGGCGGCATTCGCGTGCCAAGCTATACCGCGTCGAAAAGCGGGGTCGGGGGGCTGACCAAGCTGCTGGCCAACGAGTGGGCTACGAAGGGCATCAATGTGAACGCCATCGCCCCCGGCTACATCGCAACCAACAATACGGCGGCGCTGCAGGCCGACGAGACCCGCAACCGCCAGATCATGGAGCGCATTCCCGAAGGTCGCTGGGGTGATCCTTCCGACATCGGCGGGGCGGCTGTGTTCCTTTCCAGCAGGGCGGCGGATTACGTTCAGGGACACATCCTTGCCGTCGACGGCGGGTGGCTGGCGCGATGAGCGGGTGGGGCGACCCTGGGCCGGTCGTCTGTTTCGGCGAGATGCTGCTGCGGCTTTCGCCCCCTGCGGGCACGCCGCTGGCGCGGACCGATCATCTCGACCTCGTTGTAGGCGGGGCGGAGGCGAATGTTGCGGTCGCGCTGGCCGGACTTGGCCGACCGACGCGCATGCTGACGGTGCTGCCCGACAACCCGCTGGGGCGCCGTGCCATTGCTGCGCTCGGCGAGGCGGGGGTCGATACAAGCCATATCCTACAAGCGGCTGGCCGGCTGGGCATCTATTTCTTCGAGCCGCCCTCCGGCCCGATCGGCGGGCGTGTCACCTACGACCGGACGGGGAGTGCCTTCGTCCATGCCGGCCCACAGCAGCTCGATTTTGCCCGCACGCTGGCAGGCGCAGACCTGCTGCACATGTCAGGCATTACCCCAGCGCTTGGCCCGTCCGGTGTCAAGCTGGCCAGAGCCGCCATATCGGCCGCGCGCGATGCCGGTGTGCCCGTCTGCTTCGACGGCAACTACCGCGCCAATCTGTGGGATGCATGGGACTGTGACCCGCGCGCAGTTCTCAACGAACTGGTCAGCGAAGCGACGATCCTCATAGGCAACCACCGCGACATCTCGCTTCTGCTGGGGAAGAACTTTTCCGGCGATGGCCCCGACCGGCGGCGCGAGGCAGCCGAAGCCGCCTTCGAAGCCTTTCCGCAACTGCAACTGATTGCCTCGACCGCGCGCCACGTCGACAGCTCGACCGCGCAGCGGCTGGCCGGGCGGGTCGACCTGCGCGATAGCCACTGGCAGACCGACGAGGTACGGATCGACCCGGTGGTCGACCGGATCGGCACCGGCGACGCCTATGCTGCCGGGGTGCTGCTCCGCTGGCTTGAGGGTGGCAGCGCGCAGGAGATGGCCAAGACCGGGCTGGCGCTCGCGGTGATGAAGCATGGGGTTGCCGGGGACACGATCTGCGTGACCCGGGCAGAGCTGGAGGCGTTCGATCCCGCAGGGGCCGATGTCAGCCGCTGACGGTTTCAGCCGGCGGGCCGTCCTGGCAGGCGGTGTCGCGCTAGCCGCCGCCAGCAGCGCAAGGGCGATCACAATCTTCTCACCGGAAGTTCTGGCACCGGCTGGAAGAATCATCGGCTATTGGCCCGACCCTACGGTTCCGGTCGCGGGCTATCGCGGGATACGTTACGCGAGGGCCGATCGCTTTCGACCACCCGTCGCCGAGCCCCCCAGCGCCGAGCCGATCCTCGCCGGAGTGTTCGGCCCCGCGTCCCCGCAGCGCGGGGATGTCTACCTGCCGCAGAGCGAGGACTGCCTGTTCCTTAATGTGTGGCAGCCAAAGACGCGTGCAGAACCGCGCCCGGTGATGGTTTACATCCACGGTGGGGCCTATTCGACCGGCTCGGTCACCGATCCGGCCAACGACGGTGCAAGGCTGGCCCATCGCGGCGACGTCGTGGTAGTCACGGTCAACCATCGGCTCAATGCGCTGGGCTATCTCTACCTGCCCGACCGGTTTCCCGGCAGCGGCAACAACGGCCAGCTCGACCTCATCTGCGCGTTGCAATGGGTCCAGCGAAACATTGCGGCTTTTGGCGGCGATCCGGGCAATGTCACCGTGTTCGGACAATCCGGCGGCGGGGCGAAAATAGCCACGCTGATGGCCATGCCCGAGGCGGTAGGGTTGTTTCACAAGGCGATCACCATGAGCGGCCAGCAGGTGACCGCCAGCGGTCCGCTCAACGCCACCAAACGGGCGGAAGCTTTACAGGCGGAGCTGGGCGAGGGCATCGATCCTGAGACCGCGCCGGTCGATCGGCTTGTTGCGGCGCTCAGCGCCACCGATCCGATTCTGGGTGGCGGGGTCTATATGGGCCCGGTGCTCGACATGGTGCATTTGCACCGCCACCCGTTCTGGCCCGACGCACCGGCACAGTCGGCGCACATCCCGATGCTGCTCGGCAATACGGTGATGGAAACGCGCGCCTTCTATGCCGCGGACAAGCCGCCCATCGCAGGGCTCGAGATGAACAATCTGGCCGATCGGATTGCCCCGCAGATGCGGATCGATATCGAACCCAACTGGGTGGTCGGGCAGTTTCGCGCCCGCTATCCGGCCGCGCCGCCGCTGGAGCTGTTCCACCGCATCGTCACCGCTGCGCGCAGCTGGCGGGGACAGGTGGAAGAGGCGGAGGCGCGTGCCCTGTCGTCCGCCGCCGATCGGACGTGGGTCTATCAACTGGATTTCGAGGACGCGAAACACACTGACGACATCGCGCTGTCGTTCGGGACCATCCCTGATCCAACGCCTTCGCAGCAAGCAATGTCCGACACCGTGATGGACAGCTTCGTCCGATTCGCGCGCACGGGAAATCCGGGCTGGGCGACTTACGACCTGACGAGCCGCAACACGATGGTCTTCGACACGGTGAGCCGCGTCGACAGCGATCCGCGCCAATGGGAGCGCGAGCTGTTCGCCCGCGTGCCCTACATCCAGCCGGGTAGCTAGGCTGCGCTACTCGGCGGGCTTCGGCGCCACCGGGTAGGCGATGATGATCGAAAGCGGCTCGTCGCCGACCTGCCTAATCCCAACAACCGCCCCGTCGTAGAGATAGGCCGCCATGCCAGGCGTCAATTCGGCCTCGACACCGTCCGAAGTCACGATCCCGCGACCGGAGGTGACGTAGTAGACCTCGTCATGCGCGATCGGGTGTTCCCCGATGGCTGCACCGACATCGAGCACGCGGCGGCGGAACTCCATCGTTCGCGGTTGTGGCGCAGCATCGCTGATGCGGAATGCGGTAGACATGCCGATTGCGCCGTGCGGCGGTGCCTCGCGCACTTCGGTATCGACCTCGTCGATTACCACCATCGGCGGTGCCTGAACCAGCAGGAGGAGCGGCCAGAACATGCTATTTGTTCCCTGCCCGCATTTCGCGATCGCGCGGCGATAGATGTTCCTGAGCGCCCGGTTTCTGGCCGGGGTAAAGGCCTGCGCGCGGGGTCATCGTAGAGAGGTTCCAGTCCTTTTCGATGAAAGGAGCGGCGGTCGATTCAACGGCGGGATAGCCGCCAACTTCGCTCTCGTCATCGATGATCTCGCCCCGCCCTTCGGCAATGAAGAACAGGACGCGGATCTCCTCGCTGCCGCGATCCCATGGCCGCGCCCCGGCGGTGGCAAGCAGGGTGGTCTCGACCGAGTCGGACGGCAGAATGTCGTAACCGTTCAGATCCGCCAGCGGGGCTTCGGGTTCAATCAGCTTCGCACCGGTTTCGCCATAGCGCCCGAACAGGGGCAGCGGATTGCCGTGCAGGTCGACTGCGCGGTTGTCCCGGCCAAAAAAGGCGAGGTCACCGACGCCACCCAGCATCAGGAAAGGCAGGCCTTCATTGGTATCGTTGCCACCACGCATGACATTGCCGATAGCGGTGATCTCTCCGGTTACGGGCGTGTGTCCGGCCCATTCGAGGTCCATCAGGTTGTAATGCACGGCGCGGTGTTGCGGGTTGTAGATCAGGTTGTTGACCATCAGCACCTGCGCGCCGCCTTTCACCAGCGGGCTGCGCTCGACATTGTGCGCCCAGACATTTCGGTCGAACACGATACCGATGGCGTTGTCGTGGACCAGCGAACCTTTGGAATGTTCTCCCTTGGGGTGGCTCGAATCGGCGAGCCCCTCCGCCGCGAGGTTAAGGCGGAAAACGATGTCGCTGCTGGTGCCAGCACGCCATTCCTCCACCGTCTCACCGGTAAAGCGAGGGCCCGAGGCGGACATGTTCTCATCGATCGCCCACAGGAAGGTGCAGTTCTCCACCACCACGCGTTTGGCGGCGACCGTGGAAAAGGCATCGGCTTCCCACCCGCTGCGCTTCGCTTGCCCGTCTGCCCCGGTAATGACCCGCAGGTGCTGCAGCTTCACATCGTGGGTCTTCACGTCGATCCCGCCGCGCAGGATGGTGATGCCGGGGGAAGGGGCGGTCTGTCCGGCGATAGTGACATGCGGTTCGGTAATCGACAGACTTGAGCGCTCGAGATCGATCGCGCCGCCAACCTCGAATACGATCACGCGCGAGCCCCTCGCGGCTAGTGCCTCGGCGAGGCTGCCAGGACCGTCCTTGGCCAGCGTCGTGACCCGGATGATTTTCCCGCCGGCACCCCCTCGTGTTGGATCGACCGGATGGGCCCAGAGCTGTTGCGGGACAACAACAGTAAGCAGGAATACCCCTGCCATAAGGCTCATGAAACCGCGCATCACCGCTACTCTCCCGCTTTTCTGGCTAGGTTCTTGACAGATGGGGTCTACCATGGCAACCAATAATGACACCGGTTACCAAACCGGGGGTTTATTGGGAGTTCGGGTGTCTAGCGAAGGAAGCGCACAGCGATGTGCGCAACTCCTTTCTCCGAAAAAGACACCGGTGCCATTTGAGGGAGGATCTATGCAGACTCGTTTTTCCAGCCGGGCAAAGTCGGTCTTGCTGCTTGGTGCAGCGGCGGTCTTTGTTCCGCAATCGGCATTTGCGCAGGACGATGGAGCAGCCGAAGGGGCGGTCGCCAGCGATGAAATCGTCGTCTCAGGCTTCCGCGAGTCGCTCGACGCAGCGATTGCCCAGAAGCGGAACGCGAGCAGCCAGATCGATGTGATCGTGGCCGAAGACATCGCGAAGTTCCCCGACACCAACCTGGCGGAATCGCTCCAGCGGATTCCCGGCATCGCGCTGCAGAAGGATGCTGGCGAAGGTCGGCAGATCGTGGTGCGCGGACTCGGCGCGCAGTTCACCCGGGTACGGGTCAACGGGATGGAAGCCATCGCCACATCGACCGACGGGGCCAGCGCGAACCGTGACCGCGGGTTCGATTTCAACGTGTTCGCATCGGAACTGTTCAGCTCCATCGTCGTGCACAAGACCGCAACCGCCTCGCTCGATGAAGGTTCGCTTGGTGCTGTGGTCGATCTCAACACCGGAAATCCCCTGGCCTATGATCCGGGCCTGACCTTCGTGGGTTCGGCTCAGGCCCGCTATAACGACCTCTCGGACGATGTGGGTCCGCGCCTCGCTGGGCTGCTGGCCTGGACCAATCTCGACCAGACTTTCGGGGTCTCGGCCTCGCTCGCCTATTCGAAGTACGACACCTTCGAACTCGGCAACAATACGGTGCGCTGGGCACAGGGCGCGTTCCGATCGGTCAACGGGACGGCATGCTACACCGGCTCGACCTACATCCCGAGCGCGACCTGCAATCAGGTCGGACTCGCGTTCCACCCGCGAATTCCGCGCTATGGCCTCGTCGCGCACGATCGCGAGCGTTTGGGCGCGACCGGCTCGATCCAGTGGGCACCGAGTGACCGGACCAAGCTGTCGATCGACGGGCTCTATTCGAACTTCAAGGAAACCCGCGACGAGTTCTGGGGCGAAATCCTCGCCCGTTCGAACGAACGGACGATCGATCTCACCAATTTCACGATCGATGCGAACAACAACATCATCTCGGGCACGCTCAACAACGCATACCTGCGCACCGAGCGGTACTCGCGTGAGAGCGAAACCGAATTCTGGCAGATCTCGGCTTCGCTAGAGCAGTATATCACCGACACGCTCGGGGTTACGCTGCGAGCCGGCAAATCCCGCTCGGATGCAGACATTCCGGTCGAATCGACCATCGCATTCGATGACCGGATCAATGGCTACACTTTCGATTATTCCGACATGTCGAGCCCGGTGCTCAACTTCGGACCCGGCGGCGCGACAACACCGGCGCAGTTCGAATTGGCGGAATTCCGCGACCGGCCGTCGTTCCTGACCAACAAGTTCGAAACCGTCGGTCTCGATGCGGACTGGGAATTCTCCGATGGACTCTCGCTCGAAGGCGGGCTGATCTACCGCCGATACGATTTCGACAATGAAGGATTCAGCCGGGACAGCACCTTTTGCGCCGCCTTCACCTGCGCTCCGGGGCAGACCGGACTTCCGGTAACCGATGCGATTTCCGAGATTTTCAACCTTGGAGACGCAGGTCAGCCGGCGGGCAACTCCAATTCGTGGCTGGTGCCTTTGCTCGGGCCAGCTGCTCAGGCGGTCGGTCTCTACCAGCGAACCGCCAATCCGGTTGCGGGGGATAATCGCTCGGTCGTCGAAAAGACCAAGGGCGGTTATCTCCAGCTCAGTGCAGATGTTGATGTCGGCATCCGGATCACCGGCAATGTCGGCTTGCGCTATGTCGACACCGAACAGACTTCGACCGGCATCGCCAGCGGGGTCGAGGCGACCGTCGAGCGCAGCTATGACGATTGGCTGCCCTCGGGCAACATCAACCTGTTCCTGACCGACGACCTGGTGCTGCGCGGAGCGGTCGCCAAGGTGATGACCCGGCCGTCCTTAGGCAACCTCACACCTGGCGGGACGGTCGATCAGTTCAACTTCCGAATTACTTCCGGCAACCCGTTCCTCGATCCGTTCCGGGCGACGGCCTACGACGTAGCGCTGGAATACTACTTTGCGCCGGGTGCACTGGCTTCGGTCGCCCTGTTTGCCAAGGATATCGAAAGCTTCCCGCTGTCGAGCTCGTTCCAGGGTACTTTTGCCCAGAGCGGCCTCCCGACCTCGGTGCTGACTGCCGGTACGCCGCTGCACACGGCGATCGTCGGCGGCGGAAACCCGAGTGTTCCGATCGAGTTCCGTACCAACATCAACGGGCCGGGCGCGAACCTGAAAGGTGTCGAGTTCGCACTGCAACTGCCGTTCGATGTCTTCACCGAAGGCTTCTTCGGCAATTTCGGCCTGCTCGCGAACGTCACGCTGGTCGACAGCGATGTCGACTATACGCTGTCGACCCCGGCAACTGCACTCAACGGCAGCGGCAACCCCGTCGCCGGGCCTGCAACAGTGTTCTCGCGTCCGCTGCTCAACCTCGCCAAGAGTGCGGCGAATGGCACGCTGTACTACGAAGATGACAGGTTCTCTGCCCGTGTCTCGGTCGCCTATCGCGACAGCTATCTCGATAGCACCAGCGGCAATCTCAACATTTTCGAAGGCTACAGCGATACGATCAATGTCGACGCCTCGATCCGTTACAAGATCAACGACATGATCGAGCTTTCGCTCGAAGGGACCAACCTGACCGACGAATATCGCGAGCGTTTCGTCAACGATCCCAGCCCGCGTGGTTACGAGAACAACCACTTCGGTCGCGTGTTCATGGCGGGTGTCCGGGTCAAGATCTGACCCGGCACCGACTGTGAACTGGAATGGCCCGCACATGAGAAGTGATCGCAGAGCGATCCTCGGTGCGGGCCTTTTCGCAACCCTGTTCGGCGCGTCGCTCGGTCGCGCACAGACGGCTCCCCCGATGGCGAAAGGCGCTTCGCCGCCGGGCCTGCCGCAGCCTGTCGAAACCATCGACCTGTGGCCGCAAGGCGCTCCGGGCATGCCCGCAACACCGCCGGCCGAGCAGGTTACCGAACGCTCGGAGGATGCGCTTGTCACCGATCGTGCCGTGCTTGGGATCACCAAGCCGCGCATGGCTGTGTTCCAGCCTGACAGGCCCAACGGCGCAGCCGTCCTGCTGATTCCCGGCGGCGGATATCGCCATGTCGTGGTCGACAAGGAAGGCTACGAGATGGCGCGCTGGCTCACCGCGCGCGGCTTTACCGCCTTTGTCCTGTTCTACCGGCTGCCTTACGACGGCTGGGCGGCTGGCTCCGATCTCTGCCTGTCCGATGCGCAGCGCTCGATGCGGCTGATCCGCCATCGCCACGCCGAATTTGCAATCGATCCCGAGCGCGTGGCGGCCATGGGCTTTTCCGCCGGGGGCCATCTCTGTGCCGATCTCGCCACGCGATTTGCAGCCCGGACTTATACGCCGGTCGATGCCGCCGATAGTCTCAGCGCCAAGCCGGTCTGTGCTGCGCCGATCTATCCGGTGGTATCCATGACCTTGCCCGACGCACATCCCGGCTCGCGCGAGCGGCTGCTGGGCGCCAATCCGACTCCCGCGATGGAAGCGGCGCATTCGCCCGATCGCAACGTGCCCGGCGACGCGCCGCCCTTTTTCATCCTTCATGCCGAAGATGACGATGTCGTGCCGGTGCAAAACAGCCTGTTGCTGCGCGCTGCGCTGAAAGCAAAGGCAATCCGCGTCGAGATGCACCTGTTTGAACATGGCGGACACGGCTTTGGTCTGCGTAAGGCAGTGGGCAAGCCGGTGGAGGTCTGGCCCGACCTGTGGCGGGGATGGGCCCGTACTGCCGGTCTCGGATAATGCAAACCGACCGGCGATCTCTCATGGCCGGAGCGGGTGCGCTGGGTGCAGCGGCCCTTGTGCCTTCGCGAGCGGCAGCCTCCGGGCAGGTGCGCATGCCATCGAAAGTGCCGATGAATGCGCGCGGGTTCGACAACCAGCGTATTCCCGACCTTGGGGACGGAACCTTCCTCAACCCCGTCATCTCTGGCGACCGCCCGGACCCTGCAGTGCTGAAGGACGGGCTTGATTACTATGTCACTTTCTCGACCTTCGATGCCTATCCCGGCCTGACCATCTGGCATTCGCTCGATCTGGTGAACTGGCGGCCACTGAAGGCGGCGCTCCACCGCAACATCGGTTCGGTCTGGGCCCCCAGCCTGCACAAGGATGCCGGGCGCTACCTGCTCTACATCCCGGTCAAGGCGGAGGCCAAGAATGACATTTACGTCAGTTGGGCCGACACCATCGAGGGTCCGTGGAGCGATCCGATGGCGCTCGGGCTGCACAATCATATCGACCCGTGCCACGCGGTGGCCGAGGATGGCAGCAAATGGCTGTTCCTGTCGGGTGGGGACCGGGTGCGATTGAGCGACGACAACCTGTCTCTCGCGGGGCCGGTCGAGCATGTCTACGATCCATGGCGCTATCCGCTCGACTGGATCGTCGAGGGCTTTTCTCCTGAAGGGCCCAAGATCCACAATATCGGCGGCTGGTTCTACATGCTCACCGCCGTGGGCGGGACGGCCGGGCCGCCGACCGGGCACATGGTCATCGCCGCGCGCTCGCGCTCGCTTCACGGTCCTTGGGAGCATCATCCGGGCAACCCGATCGTGCGCACGACCTCGATCGACGAGGCGTGGTGGTCGCGCGGGCATGCATCGCTGGTTGAGGCGCCCGATGGCAGCTGGTGGTCGCTCTATCATGGTTACGAGAACGGCTTCTGGACGCTGGGGCGGCAATGCCTCCTCGACCCGGTGCGCTTCACGCCCGACGGCTGGTTTGACATGACTGGTGGCGACTTGTCGCAGCCCATCGCCAAGCCGCGCGGCGGCGAGCCGCAGGCGCATGGCATGGCGCTGACCGACGACTTTTCCGCCCCGCTGGCTTTGGGGAGCAAGTGGGCGTTCTTCCGCCCGTCAGTTGACGAGGCTCGGCGCGTGCGGACCGAAGGTGGCACGCTGTATTTCGTCGGGAAGGGCGAGGCCCCTTCGAGCGGCTCGCCGCTGCTGCTCACGGCCGGCGACCAGAGCTATATGTTCGAATGCGATATCGAGATCGCACCCGGGGGCAGGGCGGGATTGATCCTGTTCTACGACGACAGGCTCTATTGCGGCCTCGGCTTCGATGCCGAGCGTTTCGTTACCCATCAGTACGGCATCGAACGCGCCCGTCCGGCGAACCCCCATGGTGCCCGCATGCGGATACGGGTTACCAACCGTCAGCATATCGTCACCTATGACACCAGCGGTGACGGCGGGAAGACGTGGCTTCGCTTTGACCGCGGAATGGAAGTCTCGGGCTATCATCACAATGTACGCGGGGGCTTCCTGATGCTGCGTCCGGGCCTCTATGCTGCCGGGCCGGGCGAAGCGAAATTCCGCGATTTCCGCTTCACGGCGCTGGAAGACTGAACCTGGAGTGCATCGGCGAATGACAGCTTTCCCCCTATCGCGGCGCGGCCTCATCGCGGGCGGGCTGTCGCTCGGTGCGGCGGTTGTCTTGCCAGCGTGCAAGCCGATCATCTCCAACCTGTTTACCGGGGCCGACGCGCATCCGGCGGACTATCCCACAGTCCGCGCGGTCGAGTTCATGGGCCGCTATCTGGCGGACAAGACCGGCGGGCGGCTGGGGATCAAGGTCTTTGCCGGCGGGCAACTGGGCAACGAGACCGACACGCTGGAAATCACCAGCTTCGGCGGGATCGACTTCAACCGTGTCAACTTCGCCCCGCTCAATTCGGTCGAGCCGATGACGCTGCCGTTCTCGCTCCCCTTTGTGTTCGATGACGTCGATCACATGCGCCGGGTGGTCGACAGCGAAGTGGGCGACGAGGTTCTGGCGTCGATGGAACCGCACGGGCTGATCGGCCTCGCGATCTACGATTCGGGCGCGCGCAGCTTCTACAACGCCAAGCGCGCCATCACATCGCCGGCGGACATGAAGGGCCTGAAGATCCGCGTTCCGGCTTCTGATCTCTATGTCGCAATGGTCAATGCGCTAGGTGCCAACGCCGTGCCGATCCCCTTCGGCGAGATCTACCAGTCGCTGGCCCAAGGTGTCATCGACGGGGCTGAGAACAACTGGCCGACCTTCGTTGGTGAGCGGCACTACGAAGTCGCGACCTATTTCAGCCTGACCGGCCACCTGCTGACGCCCGAGGCACTGATGATGAGCAAGGTCAGCTGGGACAAGCTCACCGCTGCCGACCAGACGCTGGTGCGCGAGGCGGCCAAGGCATCCGTGCCGGAAATGCGCCGCTTGTGGGACCAGCGGGTCGAGGAAGCGAAGGCAACCATCGCTGCATCGAAGGTGAAGGTGAACGAGGTCGACAAGGCCCCCTTCGCTGCACTGATGCGCCCGGTGTGGGACCAGTTCATTACCTCGCCGCAGCAGAAATCCGTGGTCGAGCGCATTCTCGCCATGAGGGAGGCATGACCATGGCAAACACGATTTCGCGCTGGCTGATCGGCTTCGGCGCGGCCGGATTGCTTGCCATGACCGCGATCATCGCCTGGCAGGTGTTCGGGCGCTTCATCCTCGATTCCAGCCCGTCGTGGACGGAACAGGCATCCCTGATCCTGATGATCTGGTACGTCATGTTCGCCGCAGCCGCCGGGGTCCATGAAGGGTTCCATATCCGTATCGCGCTGTTGGAGGAGAAGCTCGGCAGCGAACGGGCGCGACCGGTGGTGCGGATCGTCGCGATCGTGGTCGCCGTGCTGGGCCTCGTGCTGATGGTCTACGGCGCACAGCTCTGCTGGCTGGTACGAGACAATGTCGTCCCCTCGCTGGGTGTCAGCCGCGCGGTCGCCTATTTCCCGCTCCCCATCGCAGGCCTGCTGATGGCGCTGTTCGCCTTGCCGCAGATCGTGAGCGGGAAGCATCCCGTCGAACCGCACGGCGAAGAGGAGATCGCGTAATGGAACTCCTCGTCCTGTTCGGTGTACTGTTCCTGCTGCTCGTGTTGGGTGTGCCGGTCGGCTATTCGTTGTTCGGCTCGGCGCTCGCTTGCTTCCTCGCTATGGGGATCCCGCCGATCGTCGCGGTGCAGCGCGTTGCGTCGGGGATCAGTGTCTTCACTCTGATGGCGATCCCATTCTTCATATTCGCCGGCGACCTGATGTACCGCGCCGGAATTGCCGAGCGGCTGGTCCGCGTCGCCGATGCTGCCGTCGGGCGAGTCAGGGGCGGGCTTGGCATCGTCGATGTCGGCGCGTCGATGATGTTCGGGGCGGTGTCGGGTTCGGCCATTGCCAGTGCCTCGGCTATCGGTTCGACCATGGTGCCGCTGATGAAGGACAAGGGCTATCCCGGCGACTACGCGGTGAACGTTACCGCGACCGCCGCGATCGTAGGCCTGCTGATCCCGCCGTCGCACAATATGATCATCTATTCTGCCGCATCGGGTATCGGGGTGTCGATCGGCGACCTGTTCCTGGCAGGCGTCATCCCGGGCCTGCTGACCGGTTTCATGCTGATGTTCGCCGCATGGATCGTGGCTCATCGCCGCAAGCTTCCGGTCGGCCGGTTCCCCGGCTGGCGCGAGTTCATCCGCGCCGCAGCCTTCGCGATCCCCGGCCTGATGACCGCGGTCATCATCATGGGCGGGATCCTGAGCGGCTTCTTCACCCCGACCGAAAGCTCGGCTGTGGCGGTGGTCTATACGCTGCTAGTCGGCACGCTGGTCTATCGCAGCCTCGGCTGGAAGGGCACGTGGGAGGCGGCGGGCAAATCGGTGCGTACGGCATCCATGGTGCTGTTCATCATTGCCGCCGCCACCGCCTTCGGTTTCGCGCTGGCGCTGCTCGAGGTTCCAGCCTCGCTGGGTGCGCTGATCGGGGTGATGACCGACAATCCGCTTCTGACCTTGCTGATCATCAACCTGATGCTGCTGGCGCTCGGGACCTTCATGGACATGGCTCCGTTGATCGTCATCACCACGCCGATCTTCCTGCCGGTAGCGATGGGCGTCGGAGTCGACCCGGTCCATTTCGGGATCATCATGATGCTCAACCTCGGGATCGGGTTGGTGACGCCCCCGGTCGGATCGGTGCTGTTCGTCGGCTCGGCGGTCGGCAAGATTCCGGTCACCACGCTGGTGAAGACCATCTGGCCATTCTATCTGACGCTGATTGCGGCGCTGCTGCTGATCACTTATGTTCCTGTGCTGTCACTGTGGCTGCCGGGGGTGATGGGTGGGCAATAAAGCCTAAAGCGTCACCCCGCGCTTCCACAGGGAGATGACTCTCTGCCCGTTGCGCTCGGCGGATGTCGATTCGCCACTGGCGACCGCAAGCAGGTAATCGGCGAAGGCATCGCTGACGGTGTCCGCACCTTCGGAAAGAGTTCGGCCGGCGTCGAAGTCGATCCACCCGGCCTTGGCCTGTGCCAGCGCAGAGTTCGACGCAACCTTGACCGTGGGCACGGGGAAGCCGAGCGGAGTTCCGCGCCCGGTGGTGAAGAGGATCATCGTCGCCCCGGCGGCTGCCAGCGCGGTCGAGGACACCGCATCATTGCCTGGTGCTTCGAGCAGGGTAACGCCCGGCTTATGCGCAATCCCGCCATAGTCGATCACATCCATCAGCGGAGCCTTGCCCGCCTTCTGCACCGCGCCGAGCGACTTTTCCTCCAGCGTGGTGATCCCTCCCGCAATATTGCCGGGTGACGGATTCTCGGAAACGGGCTGGCCATGGTCAAGGAAGTAGCGCTTGAATCGGTTGAGCAGCTTGCCTGCCGCATCGAACACCTCGGGCGAGGTGGCACGGCCCAGCAGGGCGTCCTCCGCCCCGAAAATCTCCGGGATTTCGGTCAGTATCAGCCTGCCGTCGCTTGCCGCGACGCGATCGCTGAAGCGACCCAGCAGCGGATTGGCGGTCAGCCCCGAGAATGCGTCCGAACCACCGCATTTGAGGCCTACGACGAGCGCAGACGCGGGCGCGGTCTCACGTTCGAGCAGGGCAAGCTCGCCCACCAGTTCATCGACCAGCGCAAGGGCGCGTTCCATCTCGTCACCCGGCTCCTGCGCCCGCATGATCCGGAGTTTGGAACGGCTGCGTTCCGGAACCATCGCGACAAGATCGTCGAGCTGGTTGGATTCGCACCCGAGCCCGACCAGCACCACGCCCCCTGCATTAGGGTTGTCGCACAGTGCCGCCAGCGCAGCACGCGTGCCGGCGAGATCGTCTCCCAGCTGCGAACAGCCATGCGGATGGCCGAAGCCGACAATCGCGTCGATCTTGCCTGCGTGCTTCAGCTGCGCTTCGCGCGCGACCATCTCCACCAGCGGCGCGACACAGCCGACGGTCGGCAAAAGCCAGATTTCGTTGCGTGTGGCGTAGCGCCCGTCGGCTCGCCGGTAGCCGCGCCATGAAGTTAACGGGGAGGCTCTGCTCTCCGCCTCGGTCAGGTGCACCTCCCCATAATGTCTTTCGCCAAGCAGCGCGGTGGCGAGATTATGCGAATGAACGTGCGCACCGGTCCGCACCGCTTGCGTGGTCAGGCCGATCTGTTCGCCATAGCGCAGCACTGGTTCGCCACGCCGATGATCGATCAACGCGAATTTGTGGCCCTTCGGTATGTCGTCGAGCAATACCGTCCGCCGCCCGGCAATGCTGACCCCTTGTCCGCGCGCCAGAGGCTCGAGTGCGATCGCCACCGTATCGTCTGCATGGCATAGCCAACATCTTGCGCTGCCTTCGCTGCTGCTCGCTTCCACATCCATCATTGCGTCTGCTTCCTGCGCATTGGCGAGGTTGATTTGATAGTAAGACTGTGCAATTTCCAGCCGTTGACACCGGTTACCATAACTCTCGATTGGCGGCAAACAGGCACTGCGCTTGCCAGCCGTTCCGTCATGGGAAAGCTGATCCATGCCAAGGCCCCTCCACCTCGATCCCGACCGCCTGCTGCCCGCCGACCCGAGAACGCGCGACATCGCCCGCGCGCTCTATGCCGATGTGGCCGGGCTGCCGATCATCAGCCCGCATGGCCATACCGACCCCGAATGGTTCGCCACCGATGCGCCGTTCGGCAATGCTGCCGAACTGCTGTTGGTGCCCGACCATTACCTGTTCCGTATGCTCTATTCGCAAGGCGTGCGGTTGGAGAGCCTTGGCATCGGCGGTCCACCGGTCGATCCGCGCGCGGCATGGCGCATACTGGCGGAAAATTTCCATCTGTTTCGCGGCACACCGAGCCGGATGTGGCTCGACTGGGTCTTCTCGGAAGCCTTCGGCATGGACGTGGCGCTGGATGGCGAGACGGCGGAAATCTATTTCGACACGATCACCGAGGCGCTCCAGCGTGACGAGTTTCGCCCACGGGCCCTGTTCGACCGCTATGGTATCGAGCTGCTGGCAACGACGGAGAGCCCCCTCGATTGCCTTGAGCATCACCGCACGATTCGCGAGAGTGGGTGGCAGGGCAGGGTGGTCACCGCCTATCGCCCTGACCCGGTGGTCGATCCCGATTTCGAGGGATTCGCGCAGAACCTGGAGTCCTTCTCCGAGCTGACCTGCGAGGACTGCCTGAGCTGGCAAGGCTACCTTGCAGCACATCGCAAGAGGCGAGGCTTCTTTGCCGCGATGGGCGCGACCTCGACCGACCATGGGCACCCGAGTGCAGCAACCGCCAACCTCTCTGTGTCAGAGGCCGAGGCGCTGTTCGACCGGGTTAAGCACGGCAATGCCAGCGCGGCAGACGCGGAGCTGTTTCGCGCCCAGATGCTGACCGAGATGGCGGGAATGAGCCTCGAAGACGGGCTCGTGATGCAAGTCCACCCCGGCTCATTCCGCAACCACAACCGTCAGCTGTTCGAGACCTTCGGGCGCGACAAGGGCGCGGATATCCCGACCCGCACCGATTATGTCCATGCCCTGCGGCCACTGCTCGAAAAATACGGCAATGAGACCGATCTCTCGATCATCCTCTTCACCCTCGACGAAAGCAGCTACGCACGTGAGCTGGCGCCGCTGGCGGGGCATTATCCTTGCCTCAAGCTCGGTCCCGCGTGGTGGTTCCACGACAGCCCCGAAGGCATGCGCCGCTTCCGCCTGATGACGACCGAGACCGCTGGCTTCTACAACACGGTCGGCTTTAACGACGATACCCGTGCTTTCCTCTCGATCCCGGCCCGGCATGATGTCGCACGCCGGATCGATTGCGGGTTCCTCGCGCAGCTGGTGGCCGAGGGGCGGATGGAGGATTGGGAAGCGGCGGAGACCGCGCGCGACCTGACCTACAATCTCGTCAAGCAGGCATATCGTCTGTGAGGCTGTGCGCGGCAACCGCAGACAGCCTTCCTCCTTCTGTCGCTCGCGGCGACTATGACCGAGAGGGACCAGCCATCGGCATCGTCCACTTCGGGATTGGGGCCTTCCACCGCGCGCATCAGGCCTGGTACACCGATCAAGCTTTGTCAGCGGGGGAGTGCGACTGGCTGATCTGCGGCGTCTCGCTGCGGTCACGATCGGTTGCGGAGCAGCTCAACCCACAGGACGGACTCTACACCTTGACCGAGCGCAGCGGCGACGAGGCTTCGACGCGCTTGATCGGTTCCGTGCGTGAAGTGTTGTTTGCGCCGGACCATAGCGCGCAAATTGTCGCGCGGATTGCCGATCCCGCCTGCCACATCGTCAGCTTCACCGTGACCGAGAAGGGCTACGCCAGAGGGGAAGGCGAGCGACTCGACCTACAGAGGGCGCGGGCGAGCTTCTATCCCTTGCTCGCCCGCAGTCTTGCCATGCGGCGTGACGCGGGTCTGCCCGGAGTGACCCTGCTACCGTGCGACAACCTCGCGAACAATGGCAAGGTCCTCGGCGAATTGATGCGCCAGTGGCTCGCGGCGGAGGACCCTCTACTGGGCGAATGGTTCAGCCGCGAATGCCGCGTCCCGTCGTCCATGATCGATCGCATCGTCCCGCGCACCGGAACGGATGACCTCGACCTCCTGCATAGCCGCATCGGCATGGAGGATGCCGGCGCGGTTTTCACCGAGCGCTTCAGCCAATGGGTCATCGAAGACGACTTCGCCGGGCCGCGACCTGCATGGGAACGGCACGGCGCACAACTGGTCGGCGATGTCGCGCCCTATGAGACAGCCAAGCTCCGCATGCTCAATGGTGCGCATTCCCTGCTGGCCTATTGCGGCCTCCGGGCAGGGAATGAATTCGTTCACGAGGCCATCGCCGATCCGGATCTGCGAAGACTTACCGACCGGTTGATGCGCGAAGAGGCTCTGCCGACAATCGACGCGGCTGCGGGGCAAGACCTGAATGACTATGCCGATGACCTGATCGCCCGCTTTGCCGACCCTGCCCTGCGCCATCGCCTTGCGCAGATCGCTATGGACGGGACTCAGAAACTCCCGCAGCGCTGGCTAGACACCGCGCTCAGCCTGCAACAGCGTGGCATGGAATTCGCTGCCATCCGTTCGGGCTTCGAAGCCTGGTTATGGCATATCGACGATGGCCGCTTTGTTGACGATCCTCTCGGCGAAGAACTGAGGAGATTGATGAAGCTGGGAGGTCCTGATCAGGTTGTGGCAAAATGCCTGGACTCGGACGCTTCCAGTCAGGCCCTGTGGCCGCATTATCGAAGCCTTTTGCCTGCATTGCGTCAGGCCCATTTCAACCGCTAGAGCTATGCGCGCGCTCTCCTCGACTCACCGTTGCATTGCGGCCCTTCTGGTCACCCCCGAGCAGCAACTTGTCGACAAACACTTTTAAATGTCCGCTCGCTCAACCGCACTGGCTCAGCGGCACATCTACTTGGTCTGAGCTCGCAGTAGTTGGAAAGAGATTGCTCCGCCGATCGAGACCAGTGACGATTGGACTTTCAGAACCTTCTTTACCGGTTGGGGTCGTCGGCGCTCCCTGCTAGGGGCTGCGCCGCCATGATCACGATCGACAGCCTTACCGTCCGCCTTGGCGGCCGCCCAATCCTGCAGGATGCCTCCGCCGCGATCCCGACCGGGGCCCGCATCGGGCTGATCGGCCGCAACGGAGCCGGCAAGTCGACCCTGATGAAAGCACTGATCGGCCAGCTCGAGCCGGACAATGGCTCGATCACCATGCCGCGCCGCGCCCGCGTCGGCTACATCGCTCAGGAAGCGCCGAGCGGCGCGATCACTCCGTTCGAGGCGGTGCTGGCCGGCGATGCCGAGCGCGCCAGCCTGCTGGAGGAGGCGGAAAGCTGCACCGATATGGACCGGCTGGGCGACCTCCACGACCGGTTGCTCGCGATCGACGCCTATGCCGCCCCTTCGCGCGCGGCGATCATCCTGACTGGCCTCGGTTTCGACGAAGAAATGCAGGCGCAGCCGCTCGATACGTTTTCGGGCGGCTGGAAGATGCGCGTCGCGCTGGGCGCGTTGTTGCTGTCGAACCCCGATGTGTTGATGCTCGACGAGCCCTCGAACCATCTCGATCTCGAAGCCACGCTGTGGTTGGAGAGCTTCCTCAAGGCGTACCAGGGCACGCTGGTTGTCATCAGCCACGAGCGCGATCTGCTCAACAATGTGGTCACCGCGATCCTGCACCTGCAGGACGGCAAGCTGACGCTCTATCCCGGCGGTTACGACGCGTTCGAGAAGCAGCGCGCCGAACGTGCGGCACAGCTAGCCGCAGCCAAGGCCTCGCAGGATGCCCAGCGCGCCCGGCTGGAGGACTACGTCGCGCGCAACAGCGCCCGCGCCTCCACCGCCAAGCAGGCCCAGTCGCGCGCCAAGATGCTGGCGAAGATGCAGCCGATTGCGGCGCTGATGGAAGATCCGAGCCTGAGTTTCGACTTTCCCAGCCCCGAAGAGATGCGCCCGCCGCTGATCACGCTCGACCTCGCGGCGGTCGGATACGGTGAGACACCGATCCTCCAGCGGCTCAACCTGCGGATCGACCCGGACGACCGCATCGCGCTGCTGGGCCGCAACGGCAACGGCAAGACCACGCTTGCGCGGCTGTTGGCCGCCCAGCTTGCTCCGATGGACGGGGCGATGGCGGCGTCGGGCCGGATGCGGGTGGGCTATTTCACGCAATACCAGGTGGAAGAGCTTTCGTCCGACGGCACGCCGCTCGATCACATGACCCGCGCGATGGAAGGTGCATCGCCCGGCGCGGTTCGGGCACAGCTTGGGCGGTTCGGCTTTTCCGGTCACCGGGCTACCGCGCGGATCGGCACGCTCTCGGGCGGCGAGCGGGCGCGGCTGGCGCTGGCGCTGATTACGCGCGACGCGCCGCACCTGCTCATCCTTGACGAACCGACCAACCACCTCGACGTGGACGCGCGCGAGGCGCTGGTGCAGGCGCTCAATGCGTTCGATGGTGCCGTCATCCTGATCAGCCACGACCGCCACATGGTCGAACTGACCGCCGACCGACTGGTCCTCGTTGATGAAGGTACGGCCAGGGAGTATGCCGGCAGCATAGAGGACTACATCGACTTCGTACTGGGGCGGAACCAGCCTCGCGAAGGCAACGGCGCGAAGCCGAAGAAGGACAAGCGCGCTTCCGCCAAGGATCGCGAAGCCGCTCGTCTCGCCCGTAGCACTGTGACCGCTTCCGAAAAGGCAATTGCCCGCCTGCAAGACAAGCTTGCGCAAATCGACGGCGCATTGGCCGACCCGGCTGGGAATGCTGATAAGGCCCCCGCCGATCTCATGCGCAAACGGGCGGCGCTCGCGGCGGAACTCGAGGAGGCCGAGCTGCAATGGCTTGACGCGCAGGACAGCCTGGAAAAGGCCGAGGCCTGACCGCGATGCGGACCCGGCTCAGCGTCTGCGCGCGCAAGCGGCGGTTCGGGTCGGACGCGGAGGCGCAGGCAGCGGCACATGGCGCGGAGGCAGATCTTCGGCATTATCGCTGCGATCGTTGCGGGGCCTTTCACCTCACCAGCCGCCGCAAGGGCAAGCGCATTCCCCGGCCGATTGCAGAGGCTGAGACCGCGCGGTGAGTGGCATTATCTTGTTCAACAAGCCCTTCGGCGTACTTTCGCAGTTCACCGACGAGCAGCAAAGTACGCCTCGCCCGACGCTGGCCGCCTTCATCCACGCGCCCGGATTCTACCCCGCCGGACGGCTCGATTCCGACAGCGAAGGTTTGATGGTGCTGTGCGACGACGGATGCAGGCGCGCATCGCCGATCCGCGATTCAAGCTGGCGAAGAGCTACCTCGTACTGGTTGAGGGCGTGCCCGACGATGCGGCGCTCGGAGCCTTGTCGCGCGGTTTGCAACTGAAGGATGGTCTGACGCGGCCGGCCAAGGCAGAAATGATCGCCGACCCGGCGCTGTGGCCGCGCGATCCGCCGATCCGCGTTCGCAAAACCGTGCCCGAGAGCTGGCTGCGCCTGACGATCACCGAAGGCCGAAGCCGACAGGTCCGCCGCATGACCGCCGCCATCGGCCATCCCACGCTGAGGCTGGTCCGCTGGTCTGTGGGCGAATGGACGCTCGACGGGCTGGCTCCGGGCCAATGGCGGCGGGCGTGATCCGGGAGGTCAGTCGGTTACCACCGGTGCGAGGCAGCCACGGTTGACCAGATCGACGATCAGATCGCTGACATCGGGGTCGCTCATTTGATTGGGTTCCAGTGCGAGCCGGGAACGACAGATCTGGCTCGCCACTGCGGCCGCGGGGCCGTAGCACCGATAGGTTCGCCCGTCGACGAACAAGGTCACCGCATCATCACCATGCCGGATGAACGAGAACCGGCTAGCCGGATTGCGTTCGAACCGGATGGGGCCGGCCGCCCCGGCAATCAGATCGGCGGCACCTACCTTACTTTCAGGTGCCCAGTCGAGCCGCTCGTCCCTGGGCTCCGTGACGTAAGCGCCGAACCATGTTGCGAATGAGTCCCGATCCGAAAGCGCGCCGATGACCATTTCGTGAAGGCGCGCAATGGCCTCCGCCGAGATTTCGCCCGGATGGGCACCTGCGACGAGGTCCGGATCGGTGTAGCGGTCGTCATCATCCAGCGTTTCGAGCACGTGATCGACATAGGCGGACACCATATCGCCGCGCGACGGCGCGCGGAAGCCGATCGAATAGGTCATACAGTAGTCGCCCACCGCCAAACCGTCGTGGGCGAAACCCGGCGGGACGTAGAGGATGTCGCCCGGATCCAGCACCCACTCGTCCACCGGCTCGAAGTCGGTGAGCAGGCGCAGGTCGTTATGCGGCAACAGGCGCGCGCTGTCGTCGCAGCGGCGACCGACACGCCAGCGCCGCCGACCCAGCCCTTGGACAAGGAACACGTCGTATTGGTCGTAATGCGGCCCGACACCGCCGCCGTCGGTGGCGTAGCTCACCATCACGTCGTCGATGCGCCAGTCGGGGATGAAGCGGAACGGTTCGATCAGCGCGGCCACTTCCGGCACGTGGTGATCGACCGCCTGGACCAGCAGCGTCCACGGGCAATCGCCCAGTTGGGTGAAACGGTCTGGCGCGAGGGGACCGTGCTCGAGCTCCCACTGGCCCGGCGCGGGTTGCCGCACGAGGCGGGATTCGATCTCGGGTTCGCACGCGAGACCCGCAAGCTCGTCCGGCTCGAGCGGGTTCGACCAGTCGCGCCACGCGCCGCGCATCAGCAGCGGGCGCTTCTGCCAGGTTTCGGCGAGAAAACGATCCCGTTCGAACGCGAGCAGCGAAGACATCAGGCTTCGGGCTCGTCGTCGGCCCGGACCATCAGATCCATGAAGTTTCGGGCAGCGTCGCGGTCGCCCGCATCCTTGAACGCGATGTCGAGATCGGGCGCGGCACCGAGCAGGTAGAGGACCGACCAGAGCGCGAACCGCTCCCCGCGATCGCGCGACAGCCCGAAATCGACCTGCATTCGGTCAATACCGGCAAAGCGTTGCGCTTCCTCCAGATCGTCCAGCGAGCGGGAGCCGAAATAGCGGTAGAGGAGGTCGTCGAACTGCATGGCGCCCGCGCTACCACGGCGGGAGATCCGCGTCACGGTCCCCAATCGCTCCGCAAGCAGGTGGCTTGAAGCAGTGAGCTCAACTCCACTTGGGCTTGATCGCAGCGGGGAGCAACGAGTTGCGCCGCGCTGGCGTGTCGGCGGGGTTTTGGATATGCTCCTCTCAGGCAGCATCGGGGGCAGGGCGAATGGGCATGGGCGAAGCGACGAAAAGGCCACGGCTCTTCGTCAGCCATCATTCGAGCAAGGCAGAAGTCGCGCTGCAGGTGGAGGCGGCGCTTGCAAGGCATGATGTCGACTGCTGGATGGCACCGCGCGATGTCGATCCCGGAGAGGCTTTCGATACGGCGATCCAGAAGGCGATCGACGAATGTTCGGCGGTGTTGCTGCTGTTCTGCGCGCAGTCTGACAAAAGCCGCCACGTCAAGCGCGAGCTGATCCTCGCCGATTCGGCCAGCAAGGCAATCCTGCCTCTGCGTCTCGAGGATGTGGTGCCACACGATCTCGCATACCATCTCGCCAGTGCACAGTGGATCGACTGGCTCGCCCGGCGCGACGAGGCGATGTCACGCATTGCGGCGAAGGCGCATCGACTCGATGGCCTGGACCAGTCCGCCGATGTCGTGGCCGCCGCAGATGCGTTGCACGCAGCAACGATCCTGCAAGCGAGCCGCCAGGAAGAGCCGGCCCGCATGCCGCCTCCACCTGTGCCGTCTCCGCCCGCGTCGTCAGGAATGCCGGTATGGGTCTTCGCCGTGATCGGCCTTGTTCTGGTCGTCGGGGTTCTTGCGGGCATGCTGCTGACCCGCGGCGGCGAGGAATCCGGGCCTGCGCCCGAACCGGCCCGCCTCGCCGATGTTGAAGCGTCGGATTCGATGGGGGAAGCAAACTCCGAAGAAGGCAAGGTGGAACCGGAGATCGTCGAGCCCACACCCGTCGTACCGCCCATGCGGGCCAGCGTATCGCCATCGTTCAATTGTTCGAAAGCTGCATCCCGGGTAGAGAAAATGATCTGCTCGGACGATGAGTTGGCCCTGCTCGATCGCGAGCTTGCGCGGTCGTTCCGGGAATTGCGCGCCGTCGCAGGCCAAGATCGCGCCGAACTGGAAGCCGATCAACGCAACTGGCGCGTGGCCGAGCGCGATGCTTGCGGCAGCGTCGACTGCATTGCCAGTGTAACCCGTGACCGCGTCGCCCTGCTTAACGCTGCAAAGCTGGCCATCATGAATGGCGAGGCGTTTTAGGAACGGGTCCTACTGGCGCGTGGTTGGCCCCGGCTGATCGATCGCCTGCCCTTCGCTGTCGCGCAAGCCGCTGGTTTCCTGAATCGCCGAGGTCTCGAGAATATTGAGCGCGTTCTGAATCGCCGCATAGCGCTTTGCATCGACGATCCATTGTTTGGCGTTGGCAGCACCCGGTAGCGTGCGGACTTCCTTGATGGCATCCTCTACGCGGCCCTGCTCCAGGGACAGTCGCGCACGGTAAATCGAACGATCGGAGCGTGTGGAGGGTGTAGATTCACGCCGGATCACGAACAGTTCCCCCAGCTCTCGCCGGAAGCGCGAGAAGGACGGCGCTTCACTCGGCGTAACCAGCGTGGGTTCGAGCCCGTCGAGCCGGGCAATCAGCTGGTCGAGTCTTATCGGATCTTTTGAAGCTTCGAGCACCACGCGTACTGCATCTGGCTGGGCCATGCCGAACCGCAGCCGCAATTGGTCACCGAGATACCCGAGTCCCTCGCCTCGCTCAAGCGTCCGGCGCGCAGCGAAGGCGATCAACAAACCTTCTGCTCGGCCCGCATTGCCCGATGCGGCCTGTGTCTGCTGGTCGATCCGCGCCAGCCGTGCTTCGGCCAGGGCGAGGCGGCCTTCCAGTCCGCCTTCCTGCGCTGCAGCCTCTTCGCGAGATGCAAGCGCGTCGATGTCGCCTGCCGAACCGAATTCCGACATGGCATTGGGCGGTGCTTTCGGCTTATCGCTCGTAGCAATTTTGGCGGGCACAGCCTGCTCGGGACGATCCCCGCGCCACCAGAAATATCCTGTCACGACGGCACCCAGGAGAATGGCCGTTAGCGCAAGCCCGAGGATCGTCTGGAAGGAACCGCTCTTGCGGCGTGTTCCGATAGTATCGTCCATTATCTTCCGTTCTGCATCCGGAAAGGCTTTGCGCCTAACCGTTCAAACCCGCAATCTTGTCGCACATGTCGCGCGCCAAAGCCAGCAGGGCCATATCGTCGGCCTCCTCTGCGATGGCGACTTCGGCCCAGCCAGAGCCCACGCTTTGCGCGACGCGCGGTGCCAGCGCCGCAATGTGCAGTCCGGCGCGGTCCACGCCTGCAAGATCGCATTGCGCTGCAAAATGTTGACCGGCGATGGCCGAATGCAGCAGCACCGTTCCGCCCTTGCGCAGCACATCGACGGTGTCCGCAGTCATCGTGCGCGGCGCGCTGCGGTACACGACGCGCTCGGCCATGGAGATGGCAGGGGGAAGCTTCAGCGCAACCCTCTCCTCGCCCGCGAGCCGGAGCAGGCTGAGCGGCTGATCGGCAAGGCCGTTGAGCACTGCCTGCAAACCGCCATCGCCCACCCTTTCGACCGCGAATCCCATCGCTTCAGCCTCGCGGGCGGTCGCCGCGCCAACGGCAAAGACCGGGAGATGACGCAGGGCAGCGAGCTTGGCGCCGCCATTGCGGAAGGCATTCGCGCTGCCGACAAGCAGGCCGTCGAAGTCTCCGGCGGGCATGTCCCAGGTGACCGGCTCGATCACGAAAAGCGGCTCGCCGATCAGCACTAGCCCCAGCCTTTGCCCTGCAGCCAGAGTGGCCGAAAAACCGGGCTCCGGCCGGAACACGAAAACCCGAGGGCTCATGCGCCCGGCGCGAACAGTTCCGCGATCGACGGCGGCGCGCGGTCGAGCAGATCGCGTCCGAGGGCGCGAAACGCGTCGAGTGCGGTGCTTTCGCTTTCCACCGAGCCATCTACCCGCTCGGTGCCGTCGGCGCTGAAAATGCTCGCCTTCATCGACAGACGATCGCCCGTGACCGATGTCAGGACGGCGATCGGACTGTGACAGGTGCCCCCAAGCGCTTCGAGCAAGGCGCGTTCGGCCATCACTCTCGCCCGGCTCGGCGCATGGTCGATCGCCTCCAGCGCCGCACGGGCGAACTCGTCATCGGCGCGGCATTCGATCCCGATGGCACCCTGTGACGGTGCGGGGAGCCACGAAGCTTCATCGAGTGGCGTCCCGACCGAGATTTCCCCCAGCCGCTCGAGCCCCGCTGCCGCCAGCAGCGTCACATCTGCCTCTCCCGCCGCGAGCTTGCCGAGCCTTGTGGCGACGTTGCCGCGAATGCCGACGATCACGCAATCGGGGCGATAGTGCAGCATCTGTGCGGCGCGGCGCGGCGCGCTCGTGCCGACCCGCGCGCCCTGCGGGATCGTCTCGAGTGAACCCGCGCCGACCAGCACGTCGCGCACATCGGCGCGCGGCAGGATCGCGCCGATGGCGAAGTCGGCGGGCCGCAGGGTCTCGACATCCTTCATCGAATGGACCGAGGCATCGATCCGGCCTTCGTGCAGCCATTGGTCGAGTTCCTTGGTCCACAGCGCCTTGCCGCCGATATCGGCCAGCGGGCGGTCGAGGATCTTGTCGCCGCTCGCCACGACCTCGACCAGTTCGACCTCGTCGCGTGCCCAGCCATGCGCCTCGCACAGCCGGTCCCTTGCCTCTTCGGCCTGCGCCAGTGCCAGCGGCGACTGGCGCGTTCCGAGCCTGAGTCTGTATCGTGTCGTCATGCTTTGCTTGCCCTAAACGGGCAGGTCGCTAAGGGGAAGCGCCATGGGGATCGTTCTCGGCATTGAATCGAGTTGTGACGAAACCGCCGCTGCGCTCGTTACCACCGACCGGCGCATCATCGCGCAGCGGATCGCGTCGCAGGATGCCGAACACGCGCCCTACGGCGGCGTCGTTCCGGAGATCGCCGCGCGCGCACATGCCGAGAAGCTGGCACCGATGATCGCAGGCGTCATGGCCGATGCGGGGCTGGAACTGGCCGACCTCGATGCGATCGCGGCCACCGCCGGCCCCGGCCTGATCGGCGGGGTGATGGTCGGGCTGGTCAGCGCCAAGGCGCTGGCGATGGCGAGCGATGTGCCGCTGATCGCAATCAACCATCTGGAAGGCCACGCGCTCTCGCCGCGCCTTGCCGATCCCGAACTCCAATTTCCTTACATGCTTTTGCTGGTCTCGGGCGGGCATTGCCAGATCCTGTTGGTCGAGGGCGTCGGTCGATACCGCAGGCTCGCGACGACGATCGACGATGCGCTGGGCGAGGCGTTCGACAAGACCGCCAAGATCCTCGGCCTGGGATATCCCGGAGGCCCGGCGGTCGAGAGGCTGGCGAAAGAGGGCGATGCCCGCGCCGTGCCACTCCCCCGCCCGCTGGTCGGCAGCGGCGAGCCGCATTTCTCCTTCGCCGGGCTCAAAAGCGCGGTGCTGCGGGCCAAGGAAAGCGGCAAATACGGCGATGCCGATATCGCGGCGAGTTTCCAGCAGGCGGCGGTCGATTGCCTCGTTGATCGGCTGAGGATCGCGCTCGATGTGAGCGACAGCGTCCCTGCGCTTGTGCTTGCGGGCGGGGTGGCCGCCAATCAGGCAGTCCGCACAGTGCTCGAAGGGCTCGCAGCGGAGCGCGGGATGCGCTTTGTCGCACCCCCCCTGGCGCTGTGTACGGACAACGCCGCGATGATCGCCTGGGCCGGGGTCGAACGGCTCGACTCGGGCCAGTCCGACCCGCTCGACATCGCTGCAAGGCCGCGCTGGCCGCTCGATCCGAGTGCCGAACCGGTGCGCGGCGCGGGATATAAGGCCTGATGGCTGTCGGCGTGATCGGAGCGGGCGCATGGGGCACCGCGCTGGCGCAAATGCTCGCCAGCGACGGGCGCGACGTGCTGCTGTGGGCGCTCGAGGCCGAGGTGGTGACGGAGATCAACACTGCGCATCGCAATTCGCTCTACCTTCCTTCGGCCGAGCTCGCGCCCGGCGTCCGGGCAACGGGCGACCTGGCCGACTTGGGCGGGTGCGACACGCTGCTGGCAGTTACTCCGGCCCAGCATCTTGCCGGGATCGTCGCGAAATTATCCCACCCGCCGCGCGATCTGGTGTTGTGCAGCAAGGGGATCGAAGCAGGGACGGGGCGGATGATGAACGATGTCGCCGCCGAGGTCGCGGTCGACAGCGCGATCGCGATTCTTTCCGGCCCGACCTTTGCGCATGAAGTCGCCGCCGGCTTGCCTACAGCGGTCACCCTCGCCTGCAGCGGCGGCGAAGCGCAGTGGGATCGCCTCTCGCCCGTCATAGCGCGCCCGCAGTTCCGGCCCTACTATTCCGACGATGTGATCGGGGCGGAGATCGGCGGCGCGGTGAAGAACGTGCTCGCCATCGCCTGCGGAGTGGTCGACGGGCTGGGCCTGGGCCAGAACGCGCGCGCTGCGCTGATTGCGCGCGGCTATGCCGAGATGCAGCGTTTCGGCGACGCGCTGGGCGCGCAGCGGGTGACGCTGGCAGGGCTGTCCGGCCTGGGGGACCTCGTGCTGACTTGTTCCTCGACCTCGAGCCGAAATTTCTCGCTTGGCAAGGCACTGGGCGAAGGCAGATCGGCGGTCGAACTGATGGCGGACCGCCGGACTGTGGCGGAAGGCGCGCACACCGCGCCGGTGCTGCGCGAGCTGGCGCACAGGCACGGCGCGCGGATGCCCATCGTCGAAGCGGTCAATATGCTGCTCGAAGGCGCAGATGCACGCTCGGTCGTCGCCGGGCTGCTGTCGCGCCCGCTCAAGGCCGAATAGGGCCGAGGTGTCGAAGGCAATCGATCAACCCGCCGGGCCGGAACCGGCCAAGGGCGGCGACGACATGGCCGCGCTCGCCAAGGGCGGGCGCGACAACACGCTTGGCTTCGTCCTGCGCCTGCTCGGCAACGTGCCGTTCCTGTTCATCGGCTACCGGCTTTACGGGGTCGAGGAGATGGGCCGCTTCGTCCCCGCCCTGGTGATGATCGACATCGTGGCGCTGATCTGCGCGCTGGGCGAGAAGCGCGGGCTGGCGCAGCGGCTGACCCAAGGTGCCGAGGATGGCGAGAAGTCGGCGACCAATCTGGTGTACGACGGCATGCTCGCGTCGCTGGTCGTCGCTGTGCCGATGGTCTTGCTGCTGTTCGCATTCCCGGTGCTGATGTTCCCGAGCGGGACCAACAGCGAATATGACATGTGGATCCTGGCCGCGATCCCCGCCTTCGCTCTGACCGAGATCCTGCTCGCCGCGCAAGCCTGCCGCTACGACATCGCGACTACCGTGCGCGCGCGCGCACTGGTCGAGCCGTGGACCAAGTCGATCGCGGCGGGCGTGTTCTTCTTCATCCCGGCGATCGGCGACGGCGGGCTGGTGCTGGCCTTCGTCGCCTCGATCTACGCCGCCTTCCTCACCGCGTTGTGGTCGTTCCTGCGCACCTATGGCCTGCCATCCGGCTGGCGGCCGCGCGCGAACTATCTTAGCCGGATGTCGCTACGCTCGCTGCCGCTGGTCGGTGCCGACGTGATCGAACGCGGGACGCGGCTGCTCGACCTGTTCCTGCTTGGCCAGTTCACTTCGCCCAAGGCGGTGGCGATCTATTTCTTCGCCAAGGAAATCGCCAGCCTGCCGCAAAAGCTAAAGAGCAGCTTCGAACCCATCCTTGCCCCGGTCATCACCAAGAACCTCAAGACCGGCGACCTAGGCACGATTGCCGCGCAGGTGAGGCAAGTGGGCTTCTGGATCATCGCGATCCAGCTGGGCATCGCGCTGGCGCTGACGATCCCCGGCGAGGCGGTGATGGGGCTGGGTGGCCCCGCCATCGTGGGCGGTACCGGCGCGCTCGCGTTCCTGCTGATGGCCGAGGTGGTCGCGTCGATGGCGGTCGTTTCGGAAAGCGTGCTGGTCTATATCGCGAAGAAGCGGAACCTCGCGATTTCGCTCGGCATAATCACGCTGCAGGCGGTGCTCACTGTGTCGCTCATCCTGCTGGTGCGGCATTTCGGTTTCGACGAAGGGTTCAACGCGGCGGGGGCGGCGGCGGCCCTGCTGCTTTCGCTGGCGGTCTCCAGCCTGGTCAAGGCCATGCTGCTGAAGCGGCTACTGGGTGCACCGGTCGGCAATCTGCGTCTGGGCCTGGTGTGGGCGACCGGACCGGCGGTGCTCGTCGGCTTCGCCTTCACCTTCGCGCCCGAATGGGTCGAACTGCTGGTCGGCATCCCGGCAATCGTCTGCACCTACGGATACGTCATCTGGCACAAGGGTTTCGGCCCGGAGGACCGGGTCTTGTTCCGCAAGAACATCGGCGGCGTTCCCGAACCCGAAGTGGCTGCCTGATCTCCGCCCTGAGGGTCACCGCGCACCTTCCATTCCACCGCATGTACGAAACGTTCAGTCGGCATTCACGGCGTGAGACGATGTTACATCGTGGGACTGAATGGGAGTGACGACATGCTGGTGGGACGTCTATTTATCGCCGTATCGATGGTAGCCATGGTCGCGGGTTGCGCGTCGAAGCAGCAGCCGGACATCGCCTCGACGGCAGGGGGCGAAGCGGCAAAACCCGTTCCGGGATCGCAGGATGGCACGGTCGTCGTAACCGGCGCGCGCGTCGGCCGCGAGGAGTCGCGCGACCGGAAGGTGGCGGCACCCATGCTGATGGCGCCGCCTGCTCCGGTCATGACGGGGTATGCCGTGGCCGTTGCCGATGCAGAGGTTCCCGCCAGCGCAACCAACACGAGACCAACGGCCGAGGATTATCGCTATTTCGTCCCGCCGGTCGTGGTCGCGACCGATCCGGGCCGCGAGGTCTATGACGGCGAAGAGGTCTCCCCGGTCAAGATCGCCGCCGCCGAACCGGTGTCCACCTTTTCGGTCGATGTCGATACCGGCGCCTATGCCAATGCGCGGCGGTTCCTGACGCAAGGCCAGATCCCGCCCCGTGCTGCGGTGCGGACCGAGGAACTGATCAACTATTTCCGCTACGACTACGCCAGGCCCGATACGCGCGAGACACCGTTCAGCGTTTCGACCGACCTCGCGGTCACCCCGTGGAACCCTGACACAAGGCTGATGCGGATCGGGCTGCGCGGTTACGATTTGCCGCAGGACAGCCGCCCTCCCGCAAACCTCGTGTTCTTGCTAGACGTTTCGGGATCGATGAACAGCCCGGACAAGCTCCCGCTGGTCAAGACCGCGCTGACCGGCCTCGCCAACCAGCTGACGAGCAAGGACAAGGTATCGATCGTCGTCTACGCCGGGGCCGCCGGTCTGGTGCTCGACGCAACTAGCAATCCGTCCGAAATCCGCAATGCCATCGACCAGCTAAGCGCGGGCGGATCGACCGCTGGCGGCGCGGGGATCGAATTGGCTTATCGGATCGCCGAGGCCAACCGGATCGACGGCGGGGTCAACCGCGTGATCCTCGCCACCGACGGCGATTTCAACGTCGGTATCTCGGACCGCGACCAGTTGGTCGAAATGATAGAGAAGAAGCGCGCGAGCGGGATCACCCTGACCACGCTCGGCTTCGGCACCGGCAACATCAACGATGCGCTGATGGAGCAGCTCGCCAACAAGGGGAACGGCAACTACGCCTATATCGACAGCGCGCTGGAAGCCCGCAAGGTGCTGGGCGAGGAGATGGGCTCGACCATCTTCACCATCGCCAAGGACGTGAAAATCCAGGTCGAATTCAACCCGGCGGTGGTCAGCCAGTATCGGCTGATCGGCTATGAGAACCGCGCGCTGCGCGAGGAGGATTTCAACAACGACAAGGTCGATGCGGGCGATATCGGGGCCGGGCACCAGGTGACCGCGATTTACGAGATCGTCCCGGCGGGCAAGACCGCTTGGATCGAGCAGCGCCGCTACGAAGCGCCGCTCTCCGCCGCCGCGCAGGAGCTCTCGAGCGAGGCAGCCTTCGTCAAGCTGCGCTACAAATTGCCCGACGGCGACACGTCGAAACTGATCACCACAGTCGTCCCCGCGAGCCAGATCCGCTCCGCGCAGATCCCGACAGGAGATTTCGCTTTCGCTGTGGCCGTCGCTGCCTTCGGGCAGAAGCTGCGAGCGGACAATCTGCTCGGCAATTTCGGGTTCGGCGACATCGAGCGACTCGCCGGGAGTCAGGGCGATTTCTACCGTCAGGAATTCCGCAAGCTGGTGGGCGTTGCCGACAGTCTCGAAGAGCCTCGGAACGGCGGCTGACGAAAGCTTTGCCCTAGGGTCTTTGCGATGCAGGCGGGCATGGCTAAGGCAACGCCATGTCGCTTCGCCCTTCCATCGCAATCCTTGCCGGCGCGCTTGTCGTCGCGACGGGTGCCGTTGCGTTCGGGCAGTGGCGTGACGAAGCGCTGGCAGAAGGTCTCTCCGCCAAAGCCGCGCGCGCTCTGCAACGCGCAGGCACGCCGGGTGTCGAGGCCGGGTTCGGCCTCGGCAGCGCCAGATTGCCGACCCGCCACGCGATCCTGCGCGGCGGCGGGAACCTCGACGAAGCGTCCCGCGCGAAGGCGGCCCGCGCAGTCGCTGCGGTTCCCGGTGTCGGCGGGGTCTACTGGATCGACGGCACGCGGCAGGCGCGCGGCGACGAACCCGCCTTCGCCCCGACCCATTGCCAGGACGAAGTCGAGGCCTTGCTGCGCGCCCGCACCATCCGGTTCGAGGAATCCTCCGCTGCAATCGAGGCCGCAAGCAACGAACTGGTCGACGAGGTGGCCGCCGCGCTGCGTCCGTGCCTCGGCAGCATCATCGCAATCACCGGCCACACCGACACCTCGGGCAATGAACCGGGCAATCTCGCACTCTCGCTCGAGCGGGCGCGGGCGGTCCGCGAGGCGCTGATCGCGCGCGGCATCCCGCGCGATGGGCTGCGGGCTCGCGGCATCGGATCTGCCGAGCCGGTCGAGGGGCTGCCGCCGTCCGACCCCGCCAACCGGCGGATCGAATTTTCGGTCATTTCGACTGTTCCGCTCAAGCCCAATCCGGTCGATACGCCGGGAGCGCGCTGACATGCCGATCGCTTACGAAGTCGTCGCACTTGCCCTGCTCGCCTACACCATCGGATTGGCGATCGGCTGGTCGGTGTGGGGACGTACCGCCCTCCCGGAAGGAGAAGACACACCATGAACGAACTCGTCGCAACCTACTGGCCAGTGATCATCGGCGCATTGCTGCTCGGAATCGCGGTCGCTTGGTTCGTCTTCGCCGCCAACCGCAAGGCGAAGGTGGAACTCGATCGCACAGATGTGCTCGACGATGGGAAGGGCCCCGCAGGCCGAAACCAGGCGTTGATCGACGCTCCGCCCGTTTCGGCATCTCCCGTCACGACCGAAGCGCGGGAAATCGCCGAAGTCGCTCCCGGGCTCACCTCGGCGGCGGCCAACCTGCAATCCGCCGCCCACGTCACCGCGGAGGCCGATGCGGAGGCTGGCGCGCCGGGCTCCGCACGCGAGGCGCTGCAGGAAATGCGCACCGACGACCTGACCCGCATCAAGGGTGTCGGGCCGAAGCTGGTCGATCTGCTCGCCGGCATGGGAGTGACGCGGTTCGAACAGATCGCCGTCTGGTCCGCCGAAGACATTGCCGCGATCGATTCACAGCTCGGCCGTTTCGAAGGCCGAATAGAGCGGGACAATTGGGTCGAACAGGCGCGCCTCCTCGCGTCGGGCGATGCCGAGGGCTTCAAGGACAGGTTCGGGGCGGTCTGAGCGGGAGGGAACCATCGCGCAGCATTTCCATTGATTGCAACAATCATTGAGAAAGGACCGCGCGATGGAAACGCCGACAGTTCTCGTCGCCGAAGACGAGTTTATCATAGCCCTCGACCTGTGCAGCACGGTGGAAGAGGCCGGCTGCATTGTCGAAGGCCCCTATGCCGACATCGCCTCGGCGATGCTCGCCCTGCAAAAGAAGCGTCCCGATGTGGCGATCCTCGACGTCAGTCTCGATGACGGCGAATCGTTCCCACTGGCAGAGCGGCTGATCGCCGAGCATGTGCCGGTTATCTTCCATTCGGGCCATTTCACGATCGAGGAAATGGAGGCCAGGTTCCCGCAGGCGACTGCCTGTACCAAGCCTTGCCCGCCGGGCGAGATAATCGCGAAGGTGAAGGCTGCGCTCCAGCCGCAAGCGGTGAACTGACCGCATCGGGCACCGCGCGCACTGGCATTGCGATTGGTCCTGTTCTATCCCCAAGCGAAATCGACGTTTGGGAGTAGATGATGAGCGAAGAGCTCTTCCCGGTACCGGCCAAATGGGCGCAAGATGCACTGCTTGATGCGGCGGGCTATGCCGCAAAGTATCAGAAATCGATCGAGGATCCTGAAGGTTTCTGGCGCGAGGAAGCGCAACGGATCGACTGGATGGAGCCCTTCTCCACGGTCAAAAATACCTCCTATGCCAAGGACGATTTCCGCATCCGCTGGTTCGAAGGCGGCAAGCTCAATATCAGCGCCAATGCGCTCGACCGGCATCTTGCGGACAAGAGCGACACGGTAGCGATCCTGTGGGAACCCGACGATCCCGCCGCGCCATCGCGCAGCCTGACCTACCGCGACCTGCACACCGAAGTCTGCAAGCTCGCCAATGCGCTGAAAGCGCAAGGTGTTGCCAAGGGCGACCGGGTGACGATCTACCTGCCGATGGTGCCCGAAGCGGCGATCGCGATGCTCGCCTGCGCGCGGATCGGCGCGGTGCATTCGGTGGTGTTCGCCGGCTTCAGCCCCGACGCGCTCGCCGGGCGGATCGAGGACTGCCAGTCGCGCATCGTGCTGACCGCCGACGAAGGGCTGCGCGGCGGCAAGAAAGTCCCGCTCAAGGCCAATGTCGATGCCGCGCTGGATAAGGTCGCGGTCGATCGGGTGATCGTGCTCGCGCACACCGGGACGGATGTTCCGATGAAAGCGGGCCGCGACATCGGCTGGGCCGAAGCGGTCGTAGACCAGCCCGCTATCTGCGAGCCCGAGGTGATGGACGCGGAGGACCCGCTGTTCATCCTCTACACCAGCGGTTCGACGGGAAAGCCCAAGGGCGTGCTCCACACAACCGGCGGCTATGCCGTGTGGACCAGCATGACTCACCAGTATGTGTTCGACTACCAGCCCAAGTCCGACGGCAGCAATCCGGTCTACTGGTGCGCCGCCGATGTCGGCTGGGTCACCGGGCACAGTTATGTCGTATACGCCCCGCTGATCAACGGGGCGACGCAGGTGATGTTCGAAGGGGTGCCGAACTATCCCGACCATTCGCGCTTCTGGCAGGTGATCGACAAGTACCAGGTCGATATCTTCTACGCCGCGCCGACCGCGCTGCGCGCGCTGATGCGCGAGGGCGACGAATGGGTGACGCGGACCAGCCGCAAGTCTCTGCGCTTGCTCGGCTCGGTCGGCGAGCCGATCAATCCCGAGGCATGGGACTGGTATCACCGCGTGGTAGGCGAGCGGCGCTGCCCGATCGTCGACACCTGGTGGCAGACCGAGACCGGCGGGGCGATGATCACCCCGCTGCCCGGCGCGACCGACCTCAAGCCCGGCAGCGCGTCGAAGCCGATGTTCGGGGTCAGGCCCGCGCTGGTCGATCCCGAGAAGGGCACGCTGATCGATGGCGCGGCGAGCGGCGCGCTGGTCATCGCCGACAGTTGGCCCGGCCAGATGCGCACCGTCTATGGCGACCACCAGCGTTTCTTCGACACCTATTTCAGCCAGTACCCCGGCTATTACTTCACCGGAGACGGGTGCCGCCGCGACGAAGACGGGTACTACTGGATCACCGGGCGGATCGACGATGTGATCAACGTCTCGGGCCACCGCATGGGCACCGCCGAAGTCGAAAGCGCGCTGGTCGAACATCCGCTGGTTGCCGAGGCCGCGGTTGTGGGTATGCCGCACGAGATCAAGGGCCAGGGCATCTATGCCTATGTCACCACCAATGCCGGGACCGAGGACAGCGAGGATCTGCGCAAGGAGCTGGTCCAGTGGGTGCGCAAGGAAATCGGCCCGATCGCGACGCCCGACGTGATCCAGTTCGCCCCCGGCCTGCCCAAGACCCGCAGCGGCAAGATTATGCGCCGCATCCTGCGCAAGATCGCCGAGAACGACACCGGCAATCTCGGCGATACGTCGACGCTGGCCGATCCCTCGGTGGTCGACGACCTGCTCGCCAACCGGCCGCAATAGACCCCGCCGATGCCCAAGCTGCGCACCATGGCGGATATGCCGGCAGGCGAATGGCTCGGGTTCGTTGAGGCCGCCGCATTTCTCGCCTGGGCGCGGTTGCTGGTGTGGATCGTCCCGCTCAAGTTCTGGCGCGGTCAGATCGCCGACGGGGTCGAGGCCAAGGGCGAATTGCCCCCGCTGACGGAGCGCGAGCGGGCTGCGGTGCTCGTCGTCTCGCGCTCGGTCGCCCGCGCTGTGCGCAATGCGCCGGTCGCGCTGATCTGCCTGCCTCAGGCGCTCGCCGCGCGCTGGATGCTGCGGCGGCGCGGGGTTGCGACCCAGCTCTACCTCGGCACCCGCCAGGCGGCGGAGGAGGACCGCGAATTCCACGCCTGGCTCAAGGCGGGCCGCACCTGGATCACCGGCCATTGCAACGAAACGGAGTATGTGACCTTCACCCGCAAACCCGCGTAGCCAGACTGCGGTTGCCCTTGGCCGAGCAAGTCGGCATGGGACGATAAACCGGTTTCAGGAGCAACCAATGGCCGACATGGCACCGTTCAACTGGGAAGACCCGTTCGATCTCGAAAGCCAGCTGACCGAGGAAGAACGCATGATCCGCGACGCCGCGCACGGCTTCGCGCAGAGCGAGCTCCAGCCGCGCGTGATCGAGGGCTTCGCCAACGAAGTCGACGCGCCCGAGTTGTTTCCGCTGATGGGCCGCGCGGGCCTGCTCGGTGCGACGGTGCCGGAGGAATATGGCGGTGCGGGCGCGGGCTATGTGGCCTACGGCTTGATCGCGCGCGAGATCGAGCGAGTCGACAGCGGCTACCGTTCGATGGCGAGCGTCCAGTCCAGCCTCGTGATGTATCCGATCCACGCCTATGGCTCCGAAGAGCAGCGCCGCAAATACCTCCCCGGACTTGCCTCGGGCGAACTCATCGGCTGCTTCGGCCTGACCGAACCCGATGCAGGCTCCGACCCCGCAGGCATGAAGACTGTCGCTAAGAAGAACGGCGACGGCTACGTCATCTCCGGGTCCAAGACCTGGATTTCCAATGCCCCCTTCGCCGATGTCTTCGTGGTATGGGCGAAGAGCGAGGCGCACGGCGGCGGCATTCGCGGCTTCATCCTCGAGAAGGGCATGGAGGGCCTCTCCGCCCCCAAGATCGAAGGCAAGCTGTCCTTGCGCGCCTCGACCACCGGGATGATCGTGATGGACGAGGTCAAGGTCGGCGCCGATGCCCTGCTGCCCAATGTGCAGGGTCTGAAGGGTCCGTTCGGCTGCCTCAACCGCGCGCGCTACGGCATCAGCTGGGGCGCGATGGGCGCGGCGGAGTTCTGCCTCCACGCCGCGCGGCAATACGGGCTCGACCGGCACCAGTTCGGCGTGCCGCTCGCCAGCAAGCAGATCTATCAGCTCAAGCTCGCCAATATGATGAGCGAGATCGCGCTCGGGCTGCAAGGCAGCTTGCGGGTCGGCCGGCTGATGGACGAGGGCCGTTTCGCGCCCGACATGATCTCGATCGTTAAACGCAACAATGTCGGCAAGGCGCTCGATATTGCGCGCTGGGCACGCGACATGCACGGCGGCAACGGGATCAGCGGCGAATACCAGGTGATCCGCCACATGGTGAACCTCGAAACGGTCAACACCTATGAAGGCACCCATGACGTCCATGCGCTGATCCTCGGCCGTGCGATCACCGGGATTTCAGCGTTCTGATGATGCGGCTGTTCGCCTATTTTCGCAGCTCCACCAGCTATCGCCTTCGAATCGCGCTGAATCTGAAAGGCCTCGACTACGAAGTGATCCCGGTCGACCTGCGCACATCGGAACAGAAGGGCGCGGCCTTCACCAGACGCAATCCGTTTGGCAGCGTCCCGATGTTGGAGGCCGACGGACGCGACCGGGCGCAGTCGATGGCGCTGCTCGAATGGCTCGATGAAGCCTATCCCGAGCCTGCATTGCTGCCGCGCGATATCGAGGACCGCTACACTTGCCGCGAACTGGCCTATGCGGTCGCCACCGAAATCCATGCGGTCAACAATTTGCCGGTGCTGAAGTACCTCGCCGATCCGCTCGGCCATTCGCAGGAGGAAGTCGACGTGTGGTACCGCCACTGGCTCGCCCGCACGCTCGACCCGCTGGAGGCGCGGCTGGCGCAGATCGGCACGGGGGATTTCCTGTTCGACGCGCCCGGCCTGTTCGAAATCGTCCTGCTGCCGCAGGTCTACAACGCGCGCAAATTCGCTTACGGTTTCGACGACAAGCCGCATATCGCGCGGATCGAAGCGGCATGCCTCGCGCTGCCCGAATTCCAGCGCGCTCACCCCGACAACCAGCCAGACAGCCCGGAGTATAACCGATGAAACTCGCCACCCTCAACGATGGAACCCGCGACGGAAAGCTGGTCGTCGTGTCAAAAGACATCACCCGTTACTGCGCGGCGGACAACATCGCGCCGACGCTGCAGGCCGCGCTCGATGATTGGAGCGCCATCGCCCCGCGGCTGCAGGCGCTCTACACCGATGTCGAGCATCAGACCGTGCCATGCGAGCGCTTTCACGAGCGCGAGGCGCACAGCCCTCTGCCGCGCGCGTATCAATGGGCGGACGGCAGCGCCTACATCAACCACGTCGAACTGGTGCGCAAGGCGCGCGGCGCCGAGGTGCCGGAAAGCTTCTATCACGACCCGCTGATGTATCAGGGCGGCAGCGACGACTTCTTGCCCCCGCGCGGAGATATCCCGCTCAAGGACACCGCCTGGGGCTGCGACATGGAGGGCGAGATCGCCTGTATCACCGACGATGTGCCGATGGGCGTTTCGAGCGAGGATGCGGCGAGTCACATCAAGTTGCTGATGCTGGTCAACGACGTGTCGCTGCGCGGGCTGATTCCGGGCGAGCTGGCCAAGGGTTTCGGCTTCTTCCAGTCGAAACCGGCCACCGCCTTCTCCCCCGTCTGCGTGACGCCCGACGAGCTGGGCGATGCCTGGCAGGGGAACGTGATCCATCTCCCATTGATGGTCGACTACAACGGTGCACCGTTCGGCCGCGCGAATGCCGGGGCGGACGCGACCTTCAGCCTCGCCGATCTCGTCGCCCATGCGGCAAAGACGCGCAATCTGGGCGCGGGCTGTATCATCGGATCGGGCACGGTATCCAACCAGGATGCCGATGGCGGCCCAGGCAAGCCGGTGAGCGAAGGCGGGCTGGGCTACAGCTGCATCGCCGAAATCCGCATGATCGAGACGATCTACGAGGGTGAGCCCAAGACCCGCTTCATGGCGCCGGGCGATACGGTGAAGATTGAAATGCGCGATGCCGAAGGGCACTCGATCTTCGGCGCGATCGAGCAGAAAGTGGTACAGGCCTGACGGGCTTCGTCTTTCGCCCGAGCTATGCGCGAAGCAGCTCCGGGAGATCGCCGGTCACGCCGCGCGCCTCGTCCATGAAGAAGGTCTTGAGCGGGCCGATGCGTTCGACCCCCGCCATGCCGAAGCGGCGCAGCGCCGACGCGGCCCTGCCGGGTATGCCGAACAGCCGGGTCAAGCCGTCGGTCGCCAGCGCCACGGTGAAGGCATCGAGCCCGCGCCATTGTTCGTATTTGCGCAGCAACTGCGCATCGCCCGGATCGAGCCCCAAGCGCATGCCTTCGGCCAGCACCTCCACCAGCGCGCCGACATCGCGCAGGCCGAGATTGAGGCCTTGCCCCGCGATGGGATGTATCCCGTGCGCCGCATCGCCGATCAGCGCCAACCGGTCGCCCGTAATGCGCGCGGTGTGATGGAAGCCGAGCGGGTAGGACGATCGCGGCCCGACAGATTCAATTGTGCCGAACAATCCGCCCATCCGCTTCTCGACCTCGGCAAGGAACGCGCGGTCGGACAGTTTGAGCGTGCCCGCAGCATCCTTCTCGCCCACGGTCCACACCAGCGCGCTGCGATGCTTGCCGTCGGCGCGGTCGAGCATCGGCAGCAGCGCGAAGGGCCCGGCGGGGTAGAAGATTTCCCATGCCACATTGCCATGCGGCAGTTCGTGCGTCAGCCCGGCGATGATCGCGCGGTGGCTGTAGTCCCACTTGGCGATGGTGATCCCGGCCTCGTCGCGCGTGGGGGAATTGCGCCCTTCGGCGGCGATCATCAGGCTGGCGTGCAGCGAAGTGCCGTCAGCCAGAACCACCGACACCCCGTGCGCGCCGCGATGGCGCTCCATGATCTCGCTCTTCGCATGCCACGCGATCAGCGGTTCTTCGCTCGCGGCCTCGAACAGCGCCAGCCGCAGTTCGCGATTGGCGAACATGCGGCCCAGCGTACCCTCGTGCGGTTCGGGCGTGAAGTCGATCGAGCCGGGCTTCATCTGGTCGGTCACCGCGATCGAGGCGATGGCGCAGCCGTGCGGTTCGAGCCGGTCGGCGAGGCCGATATTGGTGAACAGGTTCCAGCTCGCGGTGGAGATCGCCGAGGCGCGACCGTCGAACCCCTCGGCAGTCAGCTCGGCCGGGTCTGCGCGATCGACGACGTGGCTCGAAATGCCTTTGCGCGCGGCCGCGAGAGCGAGCATCATTCCCACCAGCCCGCCGCCGAGGATGAGAAGATCGCGCTTGTCCGTCATGCCATGTTCCTGTGTCCGATCAGCAACCCTTGGAACGGACACCGACGGCTGGCAAGCCCGCAGGGCAACAAACCGGTTGTCGTAAGCGCCCGGTTGACTTAGGCCTCCACGTGATGAGGGGCCTTTATCCGCGCGATCAACCAGTTATGCCCCGTGGAGCATGTCGATGACGACGGCGACTGCCGCTGGGGAAACCGGAACATTCCGCAAGCTGCTGAGCGATCGCAGGCTGATCGCCTCGGCGCTGCTGACCACGGCGGTGGCGATCTTCTTCTGGACCCAATCGCGCTATCCCGCGCTCAACGAAAAAGCCGCGATGGGCGGCGATACCAACATGAACGGGATCGCCTTCGATCAGGTGCTCGAATGGATCCCCAACAGCGGCCTGTTGTGGGACATCACCGTCAACACGGTGAACTGGATGTACACCAACTGGAAGGGAATGACCTTCGGGGTGCTGTTCGCCGCCTGCGCGCTCACCCTGCTGGGGCTGATCGAGCGGCGCGGATTCGAGAACCGCTTTGCCAATGCTGCGCTCGGAGCGGCGATCGGTACGCCGCTGGGGGTATGCGTGAACTGCGCCGCACCCATCGCGCGCGGGTTGCACAGCGCCGGGATGCGGCTGGAGACGACGCTGAGTGCACTGGTCGCCTCGCCGACACTCAACGTCATCGTCGTCAGCATGTCCTTCGCCCTGCTGCCGTTCCACATGGCCGCGCTGAAGCTGGCCGGGGCATTGGTGTTCGTGCTGCTCGGCGTGCCGCTGCTCACCCGCTGGCTCCACCCGCGCGGGCTGGACGATGCCGCGCTCACCCGGATGCAGGGCGAGGTCGACGACCGGCGCGGCTGGATTGCGCGCAAGCTAGAGGCGCTGCGACCGCTGCCGGTGCCCGCCTCCGATGTCGACAGTTGGCCCAAGGCACTGGTGTGGCTGGCGCGGACCTTCGGTCGCAACCTGCTGTTCATCGCGCTGGTGACGGTGCCGATGATGGTGCTCGCCGGGGCGCTGGGGGCGATCCTGATCACCTTCCTCGACTTCGAGGATTTCCGCCGCCTGGTCGGCATGCCCACTTCGGTCCCGATGATCCTGCTGGCGATGTGCTTCATCGCTGCGGTGGCAATCTTCTTGCCGGTGCCGATTGCATTCGACGTGATTCTCGCGGTGATCCTGATCAACGCCGGCTGGCCCACCCGCTATGTCATGCCGCTGCTGTTCGCACTGGGATGTTACAGCGTCTATTCGATGCTGATCGTCGGGCGGGCGATATCCTGGCGCATGTCGCTGGCGATGATGGCCTCCTTGGCGGCGCTCGCTGTGCTGCTTGGGGTCGGTGCCAACTGGCTCGACAAGACTATCCTCGAAGGGCGTCACAAGGATAACATCGCCTACCTCGCCAATGCGATGCCTTTCGACGGAGTGGCCGCCAAGCCAGTGACCGGATTGCTCGATGCATCGGCCATCCCAGCGGTCGATTACTATCCGGTGGAAGCGAAGATTGCACATCAAGGACCGGGGCAGGTGGCTGTCACTTCGGCCCTGCCGCAGGCCATCGCCAGCAAGGGTGCCGAAACCGGTTTCTCCCGGCTGATGGGACCCGAGATCGGGATCGATCTCCCTCCCGCGAACCGCGGGCTGGAGGTTCTTGAGCCTTACACCTTCATGTGGGGCCTCGCCGCCGGTGACACCACGGGGGACGGCTGGGTCGATATCGTCCTTGCGCGCAGTGGGTCGGTTGGCGGGCTCGCCTATTTCCGCAATATCGGCGGGACGTTCCAGCAGGTGCCGCTCGATCTCGGTCCGGTCGACAGCCAGTTTGTCGGGACGGTGATGCTTGCCAACCTCAATGACGATGATCTGCCGGACATGCTGGTCTCGACCTATCTCAACGGCTCCTACATCTTCTGGAACCGGGGCGGGGAATTCCGCTGGGAAGACCGGGTCGAGCTCGACAACGGCGATGCAGGCGTGATCGCCGCCCCCGGTTTCGGCGATCTCGACGACGATGGCGACCTCGACATTCTGGCAGCGAACTGGACGATCGGGACCACCGCCAACAACGGCAACCCTTATCTCCTCTCTTCGCGCGACCGCGTGTTCTGGAACGAGGGCGGCAAGTTCGTGGCGCAGGTCCTCAACGGCGTACCGGGTGAAAGCCTGACCTCCGCGATCGAGGATATCGACGGCAACGGCCTGCCCGACCTGTTGATCGGGGACGACGTTTCGACCGCCGACAAGATCTATCTCAATCAGGGCAACCGCAAATTCGTCCTCGCGAAAAAGTCCGACGGGATAGTACCCTACCTCACCAACACCTCGATGAGCATCGACTTCGGCGACATCGACAACGACCTGGTCGACGAGCTTTACGTCGCGCAGATTGCCTGGTCGCAGTGGCGGGTCGATTCGGTGAGGCCTGAATTGAGTTACTGCATGCAGCCGGAATACGGCATCACCAATCCGGAGCAGTGCTTCCTCAGCCTGCGCGAACGAAACCTGTCGGCGTCCGAAGCCCATTCGCGCTATTCGACCTGCGACCGGATTGCCGATCCGTCGTTTCGGCTGATCTGTGCAGCGCGAAGCCTCACCTTCCGCGCGAGCTTCTATGGCGACATTTCCGACTGCGGCCTGCTCAAGGGGATGGGCGGCAATCTCGAAGAGATGTGCCTCATTTCTGCCAAGCCCCGGTTCAAGAACGCGAAGGAAACGATCGAGCGCGAAGACTACGTCGGCGGCATCCGGCAGCGCAATATCCTGTTCAAACGCGCACAGGGCAAGGGTTTCGAAGACCGCACGATGGACTTCGGCGTTGATCGGCCCGGCTGGAGCTGGAACGCGCGGTTCGCCGATCTCGACCAGGACGGCTGGCAGGATTTGTTCGTGGCTACCGGCATGGCCTATCACCGCAACACCCAGCCCAACGCCTTTTACCGCAACCGTTCGGCACGTGGCTTCGTTCGTGCGGATGAGAAGTTCGGGCTGGCCGATCCCGTGCCGTCGACCACCTATGCGCTGGTCGATTACGACCGCGACGGCGATGTCGATGTCATCCGCGCGTCGTTGATGACCCAGCCGATCATCCATCGCAACGACGCGCCTTCGGGACGGGCCTTTTGGGTCAGGATCGAGGACGCGGTGGGCAACCGGGCCGGGGTCGGCGCGCGCATCGTCATCACTACCGACGATGGCACCAAGCGCGTGCGCGAAATCCGCCAGAGCGGCGGCTTTGCCAGCGGCCTCCACCCGCAGGCGCATTTCGGCATCGGCAAGGCGCAGAAAGTGACGAAGATCGACGTTGTCTGGCGCGATGGCAGCACATCCACGATCGCGGGCGACTTCGCACCGGATTCCGAGATCGTAATCAGGCGTTCTCTTTAGAATTGTGGCCCATCCGCCGCGCCATGAACCGGCGATAGGCGGCGTGCCAGGCGGCCAGAGCGAAGGAAAAGTCGGGGTCATCTGACATCGCCCGAAGGCTGTCGTCCATCTGCCATGGCTTCGCGCGGCCATTGAAATGCAGCACGCGGGCATCCTGCACCCCGCCGCCCGCTGCCTCGTTCAACCGGCCCAGATGACCGAGCATCAGGTTGTAGCTGGGGTCGAGAATATGAACCTCGGCACCGAACAGACGGTTGAGCACGGCCTGGTCGGTGTGGTCGCTGGCCACCGTAGACCAGCGCTCGGGCGCGAGTTCTCCAATGACACGGTCGCGCATGGCGGCTTGGCGAAGTTCCTGTGAGACCCGGACGAACCCGGCGTTGAAACTGCGGAAGGCGTCCGCATTGGCCGTTCCAGCGCCTTCGGCGAGCGTTTCGGGATCACGCCTGTTGCCCGCCAGATAAGCCCGGTCGCCGCTGGCCGCGATCGGAGCATCGAGCGAGGCAACCGTCTCGACCGATGCGCAGAACAGCACGTCGCTGTCCACGAACAGGGCAGGGCGCGCCGACACCCCGTCGAACAGGTCGAGCGAGAAGAAGCGCCGGTAGCGCGAGGCGAGCGACGGCCGAGCCGCGACCAGGTTACTGATGGCGCGGGCGAGATCGCTCGACGGAGTGCGGCAGGTGAGGCGCGGGAACTGCGCTTCCAGTTTCGCCGCGACCGGGTTCGGCAGATCGTCGTGTATGACAGCAATCGGACTGTCGAACCATGGATTGTGGTGCAGGAACGAGTCCAGCATCGTCTGGGTGCCGGTGATGAACCCGGTCGAACTGACCGTCACCAGCTCCACCGGTAGGCTGCTTGTCCGCATCGGTCAGAAGTCCAGAAACTGGACGGCGCGGCGCAGATGGCCCAGCCGTGGATCGCCGAACTGCGGCGGGTTCTTCAGGTCGGCCACGAGAGCATCCATGTCGAAATATTCCGCGCGTTTCATCGCGGATGCTCGCGCCTCGACCTCTTCGCCCAATATGCGCAAGGCTGCCGAAAGCTTGAGCGCGAGATCGCCCGTGCGCAGCGGCTCGTGCTTCGATGGATCGGTGCGGATCGATTCCGGCAGCAGCCCGCGCGTCATTTCGCGGAAAAACCAGCGTTTGACCGGACCCTTGCGGAACACTTCGGCCGGCAGCCGATAGGCGAATTCCATCAACCGCCGGTCGAGCAGGGGATAGAGGTAGTCGATACCCTTCGCGCGTCCGCTCAGTGCCCAGTCCTCGACCCGAGCCGATACCGAGCCGAGACCGTGAAGCGTTTCGACGGCTGAGTGGACCGACCGCAAGTCGACGCTGCGTTTGGGCGGGAGAGTAACCGAGGCGAGGAAATCGGCCGAGAGATAGGTGCTCGACACGGCCAATCCATCCGGCGTCGGCTGAGCGTTTAGCTGGTCCAACCCTTCACGAAAGACCCGCCCGATCGAGCGCAGGTTACGCGTCCCTGCTAGCGCGGCAAGCTTGGCGAATCGGAATTTGGAAAGATATTCGCCCTGCAACCCGCGCCCGTTGAAGCTGATCGCCTCGTCACCGCCCCAGCCCGAGAATATCGCTTCGATCCCGCGCTGAGCTGCGGCATCCTGCACCGCGTCCTCGTGGAGCAGGTTCCACTGGTTCGGCCCCTTCGCCCAGTCCTGCCGCAGGAGGTGGGCGATGCGTTCGGCATCGACGGGGGAAACGACAAAATCGATCCCGGCTAAATCGACGGCAGCCCGGATGCGGCCGCTCTCGCCGCCTTCCCCGAGACCCTGCCAGGCAAAGCCGATTGCGCTCGATCCCATGGCCGGAAGCTGCGGAACGGCGAGGGCGACAATGGCCGAGGAATCCAGCCCGCCGGAAAGATGGAACCCGATCTTCGCGTTGCTGCGCAACCGATCCTGGACGGACCGCGCGAGCAGTTCCCTGCCTTCCTCGAGCAAAGCGTCAATCGGTGGCATCCGGTCCGGCGGGCCGATCCGGGGCTTCCACCAACGATAGGTCTCGCAATTCCCGTCGCGATCGACGGTTAATCCGTGGCCGGGCGGGAGGCGGCGGATATCGCGGTAGAAGGTACTTTCAGCCGCGGCACGGTGGCCACCGAGAACTGCGGCTGCGAGGTGTGAGGGGTCAAATTCCGGGCATTCACCCTCGCCGATCAACGGCTCGATGGTGGCCGAGACCTCGAGTTGCGACTTGCGCAAGCGATAGAACAGCGGGCAGGCGCCGATATGGTCGCGCACGGCGTGGACCAGGCCTGTCGCCCTGTCATCAATGATGATCGCGAAATCGCCAAACAGGTGGTCGGCAAATTCTCTTTCCCATCTGCGCCATGCTGCGCCGATCAACTCGGCATCGGTGCAATCGTTTGCCAGCGAAAGCATTGAGCAGGATGCAGCCCTGTCGTCGAACCGGGCGGAATAGATTATCTGCGTCTGCCCGAAACCCGAATCCTCAATTTCGAAGCCATGGGCCACAACCGACCGGGGCGTGCAAGGCCCCGCCCCAGGAGTTTGGCTGTCACGAAAAGGCACGCAGAATCGCTAAAAGGCCGCGCCGACCAATGGGTCGGCGACGGCCATTTCAGACCTGCAATCGCAAGTCAGGACGGGTTGTAGAACGGGTCCTCGACCGTGCGGGCGACGGCACCAGCGGCAGTCCGCTTTACCGGCGTGATCGAGCGTACAGAAGGCTTCTGCCATGCGGAACGTTGCGGTGCATTGGTCTTGGTCATGGTGACGAATCAGCCCCTGTCTGAATGTTAATTGATTTCCCTTAACGGAAAAACATGTGGTGAAGCAAGAGGTAACTCCAATCGCGCAGCCCGCGTGTCACTTGCGCAACGTGGCGAGTCCAAGTTCCAGCAACGAGGCGAGAAATTCCTCAGTCTCTTCCCGGCACTGCTCGGTCTCGACATCGAACTCCTGCTCGAGTCCGGCACAGAGATCGCAGAAGGTCTTGTCCTCGCTCAGTTCGAGCCAGATCCGCGCACCGGTCTGTTCGAAATGGAAATACCGCCCGCTTTCGATGTCCATCAGCGACATGCCGTCGGCAACTTCGCTGTATAGCACATCCTCGTTGCGCAGTACGACGGCTTCGGGGGCAATGCTGGTCTCGCTCATGCTGCCGCTCAACCACCAGACGCATCGGTTCGCAAGCCCCAATTCACGCTGCGTACCCCAGCCGCTCCATGACGGCACAATGATCTGCGTGGATTCTTGAAGCCTGCAGCGCTGTCAGTTCGCGGATGCCTTGCCCGCCAGCTCCTGCGCGAAAGAAGCTGCGCGTTTGCGACGGTTTCTCGGCGAAACCGCCCTGCGCTTCGGCGGCAGAAAGTCGCGCGAAGCTGCAAGCTTCAACCGCGCGCTGCACAGTGTCATCGCCCAGATCGATGCCGGAGAATTCGAGCACCCGGATCAGGGCCGCCTTAGTGTCTGCCAACATATCCTCGTAACGCACCAGGCATACCGGCATGGCGCTCTGGTCGAGCCATGAGGCGATATTGCCCGACCAGTCCGCGATGCGCTGGGGCAGCGCCTTGCTGATCCTGTCGTCCCATGCGTCCTGACGGGCTTCGCTGTCCGCCATCCGCGCGATGATCGCATCGGCTGACTTGCCTTCGTGGTGGGCATAGGAGCCGACGATATCGAGCGGGTTGCGCACGACCACGATCGCGCCTGCGCTGGCCGATCGAGGGAACAGGTCGATCCCGTCCGGGGTGGACCGGAACGCACTGTGTGTCTTGATAAACACCGGTCCCTGCTGATCGTGGGCGAAGGCGCGGTGGTAATCCGACTGATACGCCAACAGCTCGTCGAGTGAGTGGTGCGCCGAATCGATTGCTGCATGTTCATCGAGCTGCGCGCGCTCGAACACCACCGCTGTGCCTACAAGCTGGTTGAGATCGACCGGCTCTTCTGGACACAGGCAAGCAGTCAGCAACGCGCGCAGCCACGTACTGCCGGATTTCGGGTAGGATGCGAGCCAGACGATCGACCGACCGGGTTCGTACTCCGCTTGCGGCGTCATGCCGTGGCCCGGACCATATCCTCGCTCGCCGCTATGCCGGCGAGGATCGTCTTGGCGAGATCGACCGGCTCCACCCAGCCGCTCGGCCGGGCGAGCTCGAACAAGGGTACCTTGCGCACGATGGCGACCGCGCTATCGAAGCCCCAGCGGCGCAAGTGCATACCGTCGAGGAAGTTCTTGCGATGCACGAACCGCGATACGCATTCCGTTCGCTGCGCCAGTTCGATCGGATGGAACCGTGGCTCTGACGCGTTGGTCGCCTTGAGATAGACGATCGCCCGGATCGGCTCCGCTTCGGGATGGAACCCGTCGACCGCACGATAGAATTTGGCGAGATCGGTCCGCACGCGTGGCAGGCCGGCGGTTCCGTGACCCAGCTTTTCGAGCGAATCCTGCCACAGGCGTGTTGCCGGAAAGGCTGGGATTGCCATCGGTTGTCCGCTCTCGCCAAATACGATGCCGGTCACATCGTCCGCCATCATCGGCAGGCCGAGTGCCATCAGGCCCCCCAGCGTGGTCGACTTCCCCGCTCCGGAGACGCCCATCACCAGCACCGCGCCTTGGTCGGTGCGGACAGAGCAGGAATGCAGCGGCAGAATGCGCCGCTGCATCAGCAGTGCGGCCATGCAGGTGCCGAGAAGGATGGAGACGACCTGGCTGTCGTCGGCATGGTCGAACCGGTGGTAGGTGATGCGGTTGCCGCCCGAGACGAGGAAGCGTCCGGTTTCATGGAAGGTGGCGATGAACCGATCGGGCTCTGCCTCCCAGTTGCGAAACTGGGTGCGTAAACCTTCGGTCCCGGGAACCGGACCTGCGGCAATGGTGACATCGGGCTCGCCCGCTTCGGCCCGGGGCAAGACGGGTAGCGGCAGGTCCGATGCGACGATGAAGCCGTAGACCCTATAGTTCGGCACGGTTTTCGCCTTCTGCCGCAACTGCGGGATAGTCCCCTTCGAACACTTCGAAGATGAAGTGGATCCGATCCTTGCGGCCGAGGTTTTCGCCGCCATGGCTGACGATGTTGTTGACCTCGCAGGCGATGCCCGGTTCGAGATGCACCTTCTCATCGCGAACGAAGAAGACGGCCTGCGGGTTGGTCACCAGTGGGACATGGATCTTGTGGGTGACGAGGTTCGAACCCGCACCGTCATAATGTGGATCGATCCGATGCCCGGCGAGCAATTTGGCGAGCATGGCCTTGGGAAACACGGGTTTGCGGAAACCATAGGGCGCGATCGCTGCTTCCATCACCGGCTGGAGCAACGGTTGCCAGACATCCCATGCCGGGGTGGAATAGGAATTTTCAGGGTTCCGATTGTTTTCGATAAAGCGGAAGATGATGTGCTGCGTGTGATGGAACACCGCAAAGTCGTTTTCCTTCAGCGCATCTTCCCCAGCCCAGGTCGCGGGGGAGATGCGTTCGACCATTGCGGTCAGCCGTGCGCAGTCGACCGGGCCGAGGGCGCGCACCGTGTGCGGTTTTGCTACCTTGGGCGGCATGCCCCCTATCTCCCTGAATTCGCGCCTTGGCGGACTAGCATTGCGACTGTCGAGGTCAAACCATTAGCGCGTAGCCGAAGCTTGTCAGGGCGGCTTTGCTATGCGCGAACACGGTGTTGGCGCGCTCGATTTCAGCAGGATCGAGCCGGGCGATCTGCTCCTCGTTCATGTTGCGCAGGGGCTCGTCATACGTCCCCTTGATCGCAAGGCGTTGCGTGAGATCGAGATCGTCGAGTTCTGGCACGAGGCGTCGGATCGCCGCTGCCTTGCCGCGCGGGTCGGCGCAGAGGTCTTCGTAGGTGAAGGCAATCGAACAATCGCCGAAATGGTCGATATTGCGCATTTGCTGCTCGAAACAGGCGACGATATGCCGCGCGCCGGCTTCCGCCAGATTGAGCGTGCGCGCACTGGCATCGGTCCGCTGCCAGCGGCGCAGGATGCCTTCGAGCGTGGCGTAGGGATTGCGCACCATGATTATAAAACGCGTGTTGGCAAACGCATCGCGCAACTGGTCAGCGATCAGGAGGAACGGGGGTGCCTTGGTGTGAAGCACCGGTGCTTCGGTACGCGCGGCGGTCGCATGGAAATACCACGCCTTGCGGGTGCGATCCCAATCGTAATCCGGGCTGTCGCGGAAATGGGCCAGCCGCTGCGCGTCCGCCGCCCACACCAGCGGCCAGGGCGAGTTGAGGGTTTGCGGCCCGGCGAAGCCGAGCACATGCTGCCCTTCGCGCTCGAGGCTCCAGACATGGCGCGATTGCGCGATGGCGCGCGACAGATAGGTCGACCCGCTGTTGTTGGGGCAGAGAATGAACAAATGGGTCGTGACAGCCGCAGCGACCCGTTCGATCTTGTGTTTGCTCATGGGTTTATGATCGATCCTTGCGATGCGACCCCTTGCCAGACTGCGGCAAAGGCAACAAGCAGACCGGATGGAGGCGACGGGCGACACCATTGGCGGAATCGCCGACAGGGAGCTGGATTTGCTGGCCTGCGCCATTGCGCAGTCGCCCGCAATGGATTGCGCGCGTCCGGCGCGGACCGGAGGTATCGACTGGGCCCGGTTCGAGGCCCTTGTCGATCGCCACCGGGTCGGAGCTCTGGCTCTGGCGGGCGCTGCGCGGATCGGCATGCCTGCAGATGTCGCGGCGAGACTGGCAGGGGAAGAAGAGCGCAATGCCAGCAACTACCTGCGTTCGATCGCGCTCCTGCGAAAGCTGTCGGACCATTTCGCTCGGGCCGGGATAGAGTGGGTGCTGCTCAAGGGGATTGCGGTCGCGGAGGCGGCGTACGAGCGACCCGCGCTGCGCGAGATGATCGATATCGACCTGATGGTCGACGCGGTCCGGATCGAGGAAGCCGAGGGTATCATTCTCGAAAAAGGATTTACCCGGATTCATCCACGCTTCGCGTTGGACGATGCGAAGCGCGCGAACTTTGCCAAGCTCCATTCGGCTTATTCCTATTTCCGGCGCGCCGACGGGGCGCAGCTCGATCTCCACTGGCGCACCAGCCAGAACCCCTATTTCGTGCCGCAGATCGACGCGCATTGGCGTGAGTGGTCTGGTACCACGGTGGTTTCGGGTTTCCCGACGCTCAGGCCCGATGTGCACCTTGCCTATGTTCTGGCGCATGGTGCCAAGCACGGATGGGTGAGGCTCAAATGGCTGGCCGATGTCGAGCGCATGGTTGCGATGCTCGACGATGCAGGGGTTGCTCTGCTGACGGCGACACTGAGAGAACACGGCTTGGAAACGGTTGCCGGGTCTGCCTTCGCGCTGTGCCACACGCTGTTTCGCAGCCGATTGCCCGAGGCGCTGGCGGACCTGACCAGCTCCGCTCGGGCCGCGCAATTGCACGATCATGCGCTTGAGCTGATCGCTGCCGATCTGCCGATGGGTGGCGCGGGGATCGGAAAACCGGGCTACCTGTGGAGGCGGATGCGGCACTCACTCGGGTTGGTACGGCGGCGCGGGTACCGCCGCAGGGCGCTGCTGCTCGAAGTGGTCCGGTCGCATGATCTGGAGCATGTCCCGCTCCCCAAGGGCTGGATCGTTCCGATGGCGATCATATCCCCCGTGCTTGCCGTGGGGCGCGCAATTTCTGGGAAGCAGTAACAACCTCGCGATTCATTGCGAAAAGAGCACAGAGCGCCTAGACGCGGCGCTAGTTTCACAGCGGGTCCCAAGGTGTTCCTAATCAGATTGTCACAGACCTGGCTGGCGTTGCTTCTGGCGTTGGCGTTTGCGCTGGTTATCCCGCCGGCGCAGGCCCAACTCGTTGCAAGTGGAGGGAACGAGCCGAACATCAAGGCCGAACTGCTCGCCGCGAGCGCGGCCGAGCCGGGCGAGGAGCTGCTGCTCGCAATCCGCTTCGAGCCGGGACCCGGCTGGCACGGCTATTGGAAGAACCCGGGCGACGCGGGCTTCGGGATGGAGCTCGACTGGGATCTGCCCGTAGGGTGGGTGGCAGGGGAGCCGCAGTATCCGGTGCCGCAGAGGCTGCTGCTCTCGGGCCTGATGAACCATGTCTACAAGGGCGGCTATACCGTCCTCGTCCCGGTGCGTTTGCCATCTACGGCATCGACCACCGGTATCGTACGGATCGGGTTGCACGCCGAATGGCTCGCCTGCACCGACGAGATATGCGTTCCGGAGGAAGACGATCTTGCGCTCGCACTCCCCATGGGCGCGCCCGATTTCGCCGACCGGCGAAGCGCCGAGTGGCGGAGCAGGATCGCGCCGCTGATCGAGAGCAAGGCGACCTTCGAGGTCTCGGGAGAGGTGTTGCGGGTGGCTATTCCGATACCCGCCACGCTCGAACTCGATACCCTGCATTTCTTTGTAGGGGTGCGCGAACTCGGGAATGGCCTTCAACCAGCCTATGCAGCACCGCAGCGGTTCAGTCGCAAGGGGGACATGCTGGTCGCCGAGGTGCCGCTCGACCGGCTCGTACTTCCCCCGGGATCGCGAATGAAGCTCGCCCCGATGCCGAGCGAGATAGACGGCATAATCGCCTGGAAGGACACCGAAGGTCTGCGCTTCGTCGCCGAACGGGGCGCCGTTCCGATGGGCGGCACCCTGCTTGAAGGGAGCGGGGCCACTCTGCCCCAGATGTGGGTGTTGCTGGCAGGAGCGCTGTTGGGAGGCCTGCTCCTCAACATCATGCCCTGCGTCTTTCCGATCCTCTCGCTCAAGGCGCTGAGCCTTGCGCGGGCAGGGGAGAGCGAAGCACAGGCGCGGCGCGAGGGCTTGGCCTACACCGCAGGGGTGATGCTTGCCTGTATCGCGCTCGGAGCGGCGATGCTGGCGCTGCGCGCAGCGGGCGAGCAGGTCGGTTGGGCGTTCCAGCTGCAGGAACCCGGCGTTGTCGTCGCTCTGCTGGTGCTGGCCGTGGCGATAACTGCCAATCTTGCCGGAGTGTTCGAATTGCCGGGCATTTCGCTGACTCGTAGCGGCGAACCGGCGAGCGCTTTTGCCACCGGTTTGCTGGCGGCGGTGGTGGCGACGCCGTGCACCGGGCCGTTCATGGCTGCCGCGCTGGGGGCTGCGCTCCTCCTGCCGACGGTCGAGGCGATCGCGCTCTTCGCCGCGCTCGGGCTGGGTCTCGCCTTGCCGTTCCTCGTGATCGGTTTCGTGCCTGCGCTGCGACGCTTGCTGCCAAAGCCTGGTGCATGGATGGAACGGTTTCGCAGGTTGATGGCGGTGCCGATGGGGCTGACCGCGCTCGCCCTGGTCTGGCTGGCAGCGAGGTTGGGTGGCAAGGAGTTCGCTCTGCTTGCCCTCGCTATGATTTCCGGGCTGGTTCTGGCGCTGGCGGTGGTCGGCCGGTTGCAGAGAAGTCGCAAGCTCGCTTGGCCCGCTTTCGGGTTGATTTTCGCCCCGTTTGCGATCTTTGGCGCGTTCGCGTTACCGGCCAGCTATGCGTTGGCGCCGCCGGTGGAAGCGGAATCGATGCTCGATCCGGTGCAATATTCTGCAACGGCGCTCGCCGAAGCGCGCGCCAGCGGGAAGCCCGTCTTCATCTGGTTCACCGCCGACTGGTGCGTGACATGCAAGATCAACGAACGCGTCGCGATCGAGCGCGATGCCACGAAGCTGGCGTTCGATCGGGCCGGCGTGATCGCGATGCGGGGGGACTGGACGCGCCGCGACGCGGCAATCTCTGTCTATCTGGCGGAGCAAGGCGCGGCAGGCGTGCCGCTCTATGTCTGGTATGCGCCCGGCGGAGAGGCGGAAATCCTGCCGCAGGTGCTTACGCCGGAGAGCCTGATCGATCTGGCTCGCCGCGACAGCGCTCGACCAGCCGGCCCGGGAGCGGGCTCGGATTGAGGACCAGCTTGCCGGCCCCCGGCAGGGTAAGGTCGATGGCACGCTGGCCGGTGAACACGTCGAGGTCGGGCAGCTCCGCCGGATAGCGCGCTTCCCACAGCCAGCCGCGCCCGTTCCATACGGACGCGATAGGCAGCCGCGCGCGATGCCCGTTGCCGATCAGCGCCATGATCGCCCCTGCTTCGGGGTCGGCCTCGACAAAGCGGGTTATCGTTACGTTGCTGCGCCCTCTCTCGCCCAAGCAGACAAGCACCAAAAGCGGAGGCCTGCCCGGACTTCCATAAAGAAGCCTGTTTGCCGTCTTTCCCGGGCTCCAGATCGCCGTGGTGGTGTCGGGCGAGTCGATGGGGACCGATGGCGCCTCGCGGTGCGGAATATCGGGCGCGCGTTCCGAGTAATTCTCGCTTGCCGGGGGTTGGCAGGCGGCAAGCGAGAGACCTGCGCCCAGCATTGCGATCCGGAAATCAACGGACTTCATGCGGCCCCATATTCCCCGACCGGCCTTGCTGTCCACGCGAGCGGTAACTTAGCTGCGGAGTAATTGCGCTATCTCGCGGGTCTGCGGAATTTGTACACAAAGCGGTCGGTCTTGCCCCGGATCGCCGGGTCGAACACATTGACCGAGTAATCGTCCTCCGGATTGCGCAGAATGTCGGTTTCGCCGACGAACTCGAAACCGGCGCGCTCGAAGTCCGCCCGGACGACCGATGGATCGATCCGATGCGTTGCATCGACCAGGGCGCGTGTATCCGTCCCTTCGCCGGCGTGGTCGATCACGCCGACCACCGCGCCTGGCCGCATCGCCGCATAGAGTGCGGCAAGATAGGCGTCAGGGTCGGTCAATGGAATCTTGTACCTTTCGGATGTCCAGTAGAGATCGTGGTAGCTCAGGTTGATGAGCGCGAAATCGAGCGATCCCGCCGGTGGTGCGAAAGCATCGAAGGGATAGCGAATCTCGGTGACGTTAGGTGAGCGCGCTTCGAGCGCAGCCCACGCCGTCTTGCTCTGCTCGTCGGTGTAAAACTGTTCGGGCTGGTATGCGATCACCGCGCCCTGCTCACCGACGACCGCGTCCATGATCTCGGCCCAATAGCCTTCACCGGTCAGCAGATCTGCGGCTGTCATCCCCGGCTTGAGCCCGAAGAAGGCGAGGACCTCGGCCGGCTTTCGTCCTTCGTCGAGCTCGCGCGCCGCTGCCGGTCGGTCGGGCGCTGCGACGGCCGCGGCATAAACCGCATTGTGGGCGGTATGGTCATCTGCGGACACGCCAGTCGCAGTGCCGAGGGCAAGCGCGAGCGCAAGTGTCAGGTGGTGGCGACGCATGGCATTTCTCCCCGTTGATTGCGAGGCAGGGTGCCCATGATACCTGATCGATCAAGCGTCGTCGGACGAACGCCTTGCTTGTTCGATGGACAGATTTCTCAGCGCGAGCGGATGAAGGCCCGGATATCGCGTGATAGCTTTGCCCGGTCCTCGTCGCGAACGTACATCATGTGGCCCGCGTCGTAGTAGTGATACTCCACCCGGTCCTGCGGGATGCCGGTGCGCTTGAGCGAATACTCCGCCCCGAAGAAGGGCGTGGCGAAGTCGTAGTAGCCTTGCGCAACGAAGGTCCTGAGGCCCGAATTCTGCCGCATCGCATCGCCGATATAGGGCGCGACATTGAGATAGGCGCTGCGGCCCCGGCCCGAGATCGTCCACTGCCAGTTGCGCCCGGGCTCGCTGCCGATCGACTGGTACTCGCGGTCCGTCTCGAACCCCAGTGTCTCGCGCGCCCAGCTGTTGATCGCGGCGGTATAGCCGGCGTCGATCCCGTAGAAGCTGGGGTCGCCATCGGGGGTTTCGCCCGCATTGTCGAAATCGCGCCCGGTGTAGCGCGAGTCGAGCCTGCCGATGGTCAGGCCCCGGTCGCGCAGCAGCTCCTTGTAGAACCGCTGGTCGGTGACGCGCAGATCGGCCTGGTCGAGATAGGTCTCGGACAGCCCAGTCAGGCGGGAGAGTTCGGCTCGAACGGCGGCGCGCTCGTCGGCTGGGAGGTCCTGTCCCTTGAGCAGAGCCGTGGCGAAGGGGCCGATCGCGAATTGCCGCGCTTCCTCGACGATCGCCTCGACCGAGGGTGCATCGACCTTGCCGTGATAATAGGCGGCGGCGGCCATATTGGGCAGGGTGACGATATAGGCCATCTCGTTGCCCGGCGTCGGCTCGCGTCCGGCGAAATCGAGGATGGTCGAGATCAGCACCAGCCCGTTGAGCCCGACGTCGTTGTAGGTCTCCCCCTCCAGCTCGCGCGCAACCATCGCGGTGCGGGTGGTGCCGTAACTCTCCCCGCCGAGATATTTCGGGCTGTTCCACCGCCCGTTGTCGTTGAGCCAGCGTCGGATGATGGTCGCAACTGCGCGCGCATCCTGTTCGAGCCCGTAATACTTCTTCGGATCGGTGCCTTCGGTCAGATAGCTGAATCCCGTGCCCGGCGGGTCGATGAAAACGAGATCGGCGACATCGAGCAGGCTGTCGGGATTGTCGAGCAGCGGGTAGGGCGGGGCTCCATCGTCCTTCGCGTCGGACGGAATCGCCACCCGCTTCGGCCCGAACGCCCCCATCTGGAGCCACACCGAGCCCGACCCCGGCCCGCCGTTGAACAGGAAGAACACGGGGCGCGAGGTATCGCGTGGTTGCTTCACGTAGCTGGTGGTGACGATGACGGCTTCGGGCTTGCCGTCATCTCCCGAGAGCAAGTTTTCCTTGATCGTCGCCCGGAAATCGACCCGCTGGCCACCGAAGGTGCCGGATAGGTCGCGGGTACGGACCTGGAGGTCGGGGCTGGCTGGCGCGGATTTTTCGGTGGAGGGCGAATCCTGGGCAAACGCCACCGGCGCAGAGATGATGGCGAGATTAGCGGTCGCAGCAAGAGCGATGGAGCGGGCAAATTTCATGGCGGCGACTATGCCGCCGTTGTGAAACGGGTCAAGCTGCGCGGGGCTGTATCCGGTCCAATTCGCCGTTCAAGGAGCGCTTGGCGATACGCAATTCTGCGCTCGTTTGCAGACGCAGGAAAAAACCCTCCGACATCCGGAAATAGCGCGACAGGCGGAGGTCGAGCTCACCGTCAACCCGCTGCTTACCGTCAATCATCTCTTGCAGGCGCGCAGGTTCGACCGCGATAGCATCAGCCAAAGTGGCGGTATCGAGCCCCAACGGCTCCATGAATTCCGAAACCAGCAGGTCACCCGCGTGGGGGATGTGAAGCCAGTCGGAATCAGTGGTAGTCGACGATTTCGACATCGTATGCGTTTCCGCCTTTCCAACGGAAACATATACGCCATTTCATGTTAATTGAAACAGAATGCTGCCCGGTCCGGTCGCGATCCAGTTCGTGGAGCCGGTTGCTTGGCGGCAGTTTGAGATCATCGAGAGTCTCAGCGGCATCGATCATCGCCAGCTTCGCCAAGGCACGCGCATGGATGTCGGACGGAAGCTTGCGGCTACGCTGCCCACTCCATAGGCGCTCGGTTTCTTTGCTGGCGAAGGATTGGATCATTGCAACTACAATGCTCCGCCATATGCCAAGATCACATTTGCAATTTTCTTCGCCTCATCAGCTGTCAGATCAAACGGCAAGTTTCCAATCTTGACGACAACATCCTCCCGGATGGGTACCGGCACTACGTTCTGAGCGATCAGCGGTGTCGCCTGGCTGATCGTTGAGGGGACTGCTGCGGTGGGAATGCGCCGCTTGACCACCAACTTCTTTTTTGGCTCTGCCTTGTCGGTTTTGCTGCGGATTGAGGTGCGGCCTGCTGGTCGAAATCCGACAGGGTCAGATTTGTAGTCACGAAAATCATCAAGCGCAGTTCTTAGGCGGCTCTTATAGGACTGCAAGCTCTCGGTTGAATACTCACCTCCATGCTTCGTTGCGAAGCGAGCGATGGCATCCTCTACATCGAGTGCGAGAACGTCGCTACCTTCGTCTTCACCAAGAGAGCTGATTACCTTGTTTGCAGCTGCCTTCCGCGAAGATGCAGTGTTGGCGGGCGCATAGCCTTTGTCTGCCATCCAGTCGATAAATTGCAGCAGGCCAGCGAGGTTCGAATCGAATGACATATGGCTCTCCTTGATGGTTTCGCCATATCCATGTCAATTTGCAATTGCAAGCCCTGTCAATGCATCTTCCGCTGCGTCCGCCCATACCGCATCTTCCGCGTCCCCGGCTTGCCCTCGTTGCTGCGTCCCACGAGCGGCGCTTTCTTCTCGCCATCCGGGATGCCGAGTTCGTCCGCTTCCAGTCGCCGGATTTCGTCCCTGAGCCGCCCGGCCTCTTCGAACTCGAGATTCGCCGCCGCATCGCGCATGCGCTTTTCGAGTTCCTCGATATAGGCGCGCAGGTTGTGGCCGACGAGGTTGTTGCGTTCGTCGTCGCCGGTATCGACTAGCACTCCGTCGCGGCTCGCGGTGTGGGCGACGATGTCGGCGATGTCGCGTTTGATCGTCTGCGGGGTGATGCCGTGTTCTTCGTTGTATTCGCGCTGCTTCTCGCGGCGGCGGTCGGTCTCGGCGATGGCGCGTTCCATGCTGCCAGTGACGCGGTCGGCGTAGAGGATCACCCGCCCGTCGATATTGCGCGCAGCGCGGCCGATGGTCTGGATCAGCGAGGTTTCCGAACGCAGGAAGCCTTCCTTGTCGGCATCGAGGATCGCCACCAGCCCGCATTCGGGAATGTCGAGCCCTTCGCGCAGCAGGTTGATCCCGATCAGAACGTCATAGACACCCAGCCTGAGATCTCGGATCAGCTCGATGCGTTCGAGCGTTTCGACGTCGGAGTGCATATAGCGCACCCGCACCCCTGCCTCGTGCATGAACTCGGTCAGGTCCTCCGCCATGCGCTTGGTCAGCGTGGTGACGAGCGTGCGATATCCCTGCTTGGCGGTGGCGAGGCATTCCTGGATGCAATCCTGCACCTGATCCTCGACCGGACGGATTTCGACCGGCGGGTCGATCAGTCCGGTGGGGCGGATCACCTGTTCGGCGAACACGCCGCCGGTCTGCTCCATCTCCCAGTTACCCGGGGTCGCGCTGACGGCAACGGTCTGCGGCCGCATCGCGTCCCATTCGTTGAAGCGCAGCGGGCGGTTGTCGATGCAGCTCGGCAGGCGGAAGCCGTATTCGGCGAGCGTGATCTTGCGGCGGTGGTCGCCCTTGGACATGGCCCCGATCTGCGGCACCGTCTGGTGGCTTTCGTCGACGAACAGCAGCGCGTTTTCGGGGAGATACTCGAACAGCGTCGGCGGCGGTTCGCCCGGCAGGCGCCCGGTGAGGAAGCGGCTGTAGTTCTCGATCCCCGCGCATGATCCGGTCGCGGCGATCATTTCCAGGTCGAAATTGGTCCGCTGCTCCAGCCGCTGGGCTTCGAGCAGGCGGCCCTCGGCGTTCAGTTCTTTCAGCCGCTCCTGCAGCTCGAATTTTATCGCTTCGCTGGCCTGCTTCATTGTCGGGCCGGGGGTCACATAGTGGCTGTTGGCGTAGACGCGCACGGTCTCGAGGCTCGCTCCCTTCTTGCCGGTCAAAGGGTCGAATTCGGCAATGTCCTCGATCTCGTCTCCGAAAAAGCTGACCCGCCAGGCCATGTCCTCGTAGTGCGAAGGGAAGATTTCGAGATTGTCCCCCCGCACACGGAAATTGCCGCGCGCGAAGGCGGTATCGTTGCGCTTGTATTGCAGCGCCACCAATTTGCGGATGATCTCGCGCTGGTCGACGCTCGCTCCGCGCTTTAGATCGAAGATCATCGCCGAATAGGTCTCGACCGAGCCGATGCCGTAGAGGCAGGAGACCGAAGCGACGATGATCACGTCGTCGCGTTCGAGCAATGCGCGGGTGGCCGAGTGGCGCATCCGGTCGATCGCCTCGTTCACCGAGCTTTCCTTCTCGATGTAGGTGTCCGACCGGGGGACGTAAGCCTCGGGCTGATAATAGTCGTAATAGCTGACGAAATACTCGACCGCGTTGTGGGGGAAGAAGCTCTTGAACTCGCCATAGAGCTGCGCGGCGAGGATCTTGTTCGGGGCGAGGATCAGCGCGGGGCGCTGCAATTCCTCGATCACCTTTGCCATGGTGAAGGTTTTGCCGCTGCCGGTCACGCCGAGCAGCGTCTGCGTTTGCTCGCTGTCTTTCATACCCGCTACCAGCTCCGCGATTGCGGTCGGCTGGTCGCCGGCCGGCTGGTAGTCGGAGACCAGTTCGAACCGCTTGCCCGGCATCGATTTATCGGGGCGGGCGGGCCTGTGAGGGACGAAATCGGCCCCGGTTTCAGGTTCTTCGAGTCCGCGACGGATAACGAGTTCGGCCATGCGGAGCTTTATGGTGGTTTATGGTTTGTTCTGCAAGCCAGACACCATTCTTCCTGTTGCCATGGTGCATGCCTGCTTGCGGTTGTCAGTCCTACCCCGTTTCCATTCTCAATCGTCTTGCTCTTGCACAGGCGACGATCCTCCATACTCGCGAATCTTGAGTACCCTCGCGGCGAGCTCGCGGGCTTCTTCGGCAGCGTCGACATAGCCGAGATCGTCGAAGATTCCTGCTGCCTGCCGCGCCAGATCGACCGCGGCGAGCGCCGCCAGCGTGTCGCCCGTCTGTTGCGACAGTTCGCCCTGCGCACGAGCCAGCGATACGGCGCTGAAAGCCCAGTGCCACGGCTGCGACGAGAGGTTGATCCGCGCCAGAACGGCCTTGCGCAAGGAAACAGCCTGCCGGATCGAGGCGGTGCCCACTTCGGCGGTGTCCGGATCATAGCCATGCGCTCCCGCATGGACTTCGAGCAGCTCGGCCGCCCGGTCCATTGCCGTTTGCCAGTCGTTCCAGAGTTCGCTCGCAGCCGCAGCCTCCGCCGCCTCGCGATAGCTGCCGACCGCACGCAGCGCCCTGGCATGGGCATCTTCCGGCGCAGGTCCAGCACTGCTGATCGCGCAAGCCGTCGGCGTCTCCTCACAGATTTCCGACTGGATATAGAGAATATGGCCGCGAGCGGTCAGCGCTTCGATCAGCCGGTTGGTCCGAAAGCGTGCGCTAAGAGGGCGTTCGGGATCGCGCAGGGTGGCTATCAATGTATCGGTTGTCTGCTCCAGCTCGATCAGCTGGGCCATGCCTTCCTCGCCGCGAACGCGTTCGGCGATGACCGACCGGATCTCGATCCGCGTCTGCTCTCCGGTCAGCCAGATGCCTCCGTGCGGCCCATCGGGCTCGACCAGCGCTTGCGCATCCTCCAGCAGATCGACAGCATCGCCCAGATTGATGCCCGACTGAAGATCGTAATCGTGAACCGCGAGCTTGTAGAGCGCCTGAGCTGCGCCGATCTGCGCTGCGGCCCATCGATGGGGGACCACATCCTTGGGAATCAGCCGCGTCGCTTCCTGAAAGGCCTGGATGGCATTAGCCAGATAGATCGGCTTGGATTCGATGTCGGTTACCTCGGCGCGATTGATCATCTGGCCGCCAAGGATTTCCCACATCAGAATGGCATCATGCGGCAGTCGATCGCGTGTCTCACCTCCGACGGGACGATAGGTCGCCGAGATCGGGATCAGACCTTCGCACTCGATCGCGAGCTTTATCCAAGCGATCGCTGCATCGAGGGCGTTGGCACGATCCGGGCCGGACAGTCGTTCAGCGAATTCGCCGTTGGCCCGGCTAGCCTGGAGATACAGCACGGGGGCAAGACCGGTCGACTCCAGCTCCGGCATTTCCGACATGCGCGCATAGGCATCGACGAGGAAGGTCAGCATCGTCTGCTTGGCGAAGGCACCACCATCGGCCGCCAGCTCGATCATATAGGCGGCTTGCAGGCGGCGACGCAGCGATTGCGGCGGATCGTCGGCCCCGGGCGCGGCGATCGCCTGCAACCGGTCGGCCGCCGCGATTTCCCCCCGCAGCATGAGTTCCCCGAGCACTTCGATTGCAGCATAGGCCGCCGCGTCGTCGCCAGTGGCGATGGCCTCGTCCTGGCGGCGCAGATCCTCGCGGCGACTGATCCTGCGCGCCACTTCCGCCACCTTGATCAGACCGCCGATCACCATCAGGTCGAGCAGCATCCTGAGGCCGAAGGCCACCCAGCCGCCCGACGGCAACACGGCGGATACGCCCGACGGATTGGCATACCCCAGAACCTCGACGTTGCCGACGATCGGTAGCGACTCCAGAGTTTCGGAGCCGATGTAGACGACATATTCGGCCAGTCCGCCATCGGACAGCGAGGTGAACAGGGTAAGCCCGGTTAGCCGCCAGATCAGCACCGGGCCGATCAGGAACACCGCCGACAGCGCGATGATCAGTTCGTCATTGTAATCTTCGTGACCGGGAATGCGCTTCCGATCGGCGCGCAGGCCGGCTGCGCGGTCGCTTTCGTCCCAGCTCCAGCGACGGAACACGCCGATGACCCCGACCAGACCTGCCAAAAGGGTCGGCAGGGCGACATACACCGGAGCAATGGCGCCAAGCGCCGACAGCAGCAGCATCAGCCCGGCGAATTGTCCCCATCTGTGCCAGCGCCGCGCGCGGTCGAGTCCGCACCAGCCGGCGACTGAGCGCGCGAACCAGCTATCCAGCCGCTGCATGAGGGGCAGCGTCAGACTGTACAGGGCACCGCCCGATACCCTGACGATACGGCTGCCGAGCCAGACCAGCGCCAGGAACGCGGATGCCCCCCCAAGAGCGATCGCCCAGACGGTTCCGCCATTCGCAACTTCGGTCATGCTCATCGCCTGGCTCCCCATCGATCGCCAGCATGTGGACGATCGACTAAATCATGGGGAAGAATCGTAAAGCCAGCAACCGCCCCGATCTGCATTCCTGACAACCGCGTGTCTTCGTTCATGAATGGTTGCACCAAGACGGATTAGCGACAATGTTACCGTTTGAAGGCAAACAGCAACACAATGGCGTCACGATTTACCCTTCCGGGCAGCGAAAAGGCCCTGTTCGACCGCGCTGAGCTTGCGCGGCGGTTTGCGCTTGCGCGCGAACCGATGGTAGGGGCGGACGAAGCAGATCGGCCGCCGCTCCGGTATCTGCTGGCCGAGGCCAGCCATGTGCTGGAGCCGGTCAGGCGGCTGTTCCGGCGGCTCGATCTTGAGACTACCGACCGGCCGCGTACCGTGATGCTCTTGCCCGGTTTCGCCACTCATCCGGTGCGCATGCGTTATATGGCGCAGCAGCTTGAGAAGGCGGGGCACACCGTCAAGCGCTGGGGGCTCGGTTTCAACCTCGGGCCGACGACAGAAAATATCGGCCAGCTTGAGCATCGGCTGCTCGAGATTTCCGAACGCTATGGTGACAAGGTTGTGCTGGTAGGATGGAGCCTCGGCGGGCTGTTCGCGCGCGAACTGGCGCACCGCCACCCCCAACGCGTGGCCAAGGTGATCACCATGGGTTCTCCATTTTCGGGCAATCCGCGTTCGAACAATGCCTGGCGCATCTACCAGTTCGTGGCCGGGCACCGGGTCGACCAATCTCCGGTCGAGCGCGACATCGCCAGCAAGCCGCCGGTCGAGACGGTAGCATTCTGGAGCGCGCGCGACGGTATTGTCAGCCCCCGTTCGTCGCGGGGGAGACCGGGAGAGCGCGACCGCGCGGTTGCGCTGCGCTGCAACCATCTCGGCTTCTCGTCTTCTAAGGAATGCATCGAAGCCGTGTTGCGCGAACTCGACGACGCTTGAACCTTCCCGACAAAGCGCTACCATTCGCAGGTGCACAATTTAGTGCGCTGGATTCGAACGGTTCCGGGGGTTCATGGCCGAGCGGCAGGCAAATTTCGACGAGATGCACGCCGGGGACGGATCGGTCCGACCTGCTTATACCGAATATTGCCATTGGCACGGCCAGCAAGACACAGCGTTCCTGCGGCGCAAGCATGCCGATTGCGAGACCAATTTTCGCAAGACCGGGATTACCTTCAACGTTTATGGCGAGGATGAAGCCGAAGAACGGCTGATCCCGTTCGACATGGTGCCGCGCGTCATCACTGCCGCAGAATGGCGGCGGCTTACCCGCGGGATCGAGCAGCGGGTGAGCGCGCTCAATGCCTTCCTATACGATCTTTATCACCGGCAGGAGATCGTGCGGGCGGGCCGGTTGCCGATGCGATTGCTGCGCGACAATGCTGCATGGTTGCAGCAGATGGTCGGCTTCACCCCGCCCGGGGGGGTTTATACGCATATCGTCGGGATCGACCTGGTGCGCACCGGGCCGAACGACTGGTACGTGTTGGAGGACAATGCCCGCACACCTTCGGGCGTGAGCTACATGCTCGAAAACCGCGAAACCATGATGGCGATGTTCCCCGAACTGTTTTCGCAGGTGCCTGTCGAGCCGGTGTCGAACTATCCCAACCGCCTGGCCAAGAGCCTCGCGGCCTGTGCGCCGGCGGCGGCCAAGGGCAAGCCCACCGTCGCCGTGCTCACGCCGGGCATCTACAACAGCGCCTATTTCGAGCATTCCTTCCTCGCCGACCAGATGGGGGCCGAACTCGTCGAGGGCAGCGATCTCAGGGTCAAGGACGGACGTGTCCAGATGCGCACGACGCGCGGTTACGAGCCGGTCGACGTGATATATCGCCGGGTGGACGACGAGTTTCTCGATCCGCTGACCTTCAATCCGTCGAGCCTTCTCGGCGTGCCGGGTATCATGGATGTCTATCGGGCCGGCGGGGTGACGATCGCTAATGCCCCCGGCACCGGCATTTGCGACGACAAGGCGATCTACAGTTTCATGCCGGAAATCGTCGAATTCTACACCGGCGAGAAGCCGCTACTGCCCAACGTTCAGACATGGCGTTGCTCGGACAAGGACAGCCTGAAATACGTGCTCGACAATCTCGCTGAGGTCGTCGTCAAGGAAGTCCACGGTTCGGGCGGGTACGGCATGCTGATCGGTCCGACCGCCTCGAAGAACGAAATCGCCGTCTTCCGCAAGAAGCTGCTGGCCAACCCGAAAAACTATATCGCGCAGCCGACCCTGTCGCTTTCGACTTGCCCTATCTTCACCCGCCAGGGCCTCGCACCGCGGCATGTCGATCTGCGACCCTTCGTTCTCGTTTCACCGGACAGGATCGACATCACCCCGGGCGGATTGACCCGGGTGGCGCTTAAGAAAGGTTCGTTGGTGGTCAACTCCTCGCAAGGTGGCGGCACCAAGGATACGTGGGTGCTCAAGGAAACATGACGGGGAACCTGCCTTGCTAGGCCGCACGGCCAACGGAATGTTCTGGATGTTCCGCTACCTCGAACGGGCGGAGAATACTGCACGCCTGCTTGAAGCCGGCTTGCGGATGGCCGTAACCCGCGACTTGGTGACGGCGGAGGAGGAGTGGCGTTCGGTTATTTCCACGCTAGGCATGCGAGATGCGTTCGAACGCCATCATGCGACCTACACCGGCTATCAGGTGTGGAACTTCATCCTGCGCGACAAGGATAACGCAGCGAGCGTGCTTAACATGATGCGCGAGGTGCGGACCAATGCCCGCGCGGTGCGCACCGCCATCACCGCCGAATTGTGGGAAGTGATCAACGAAAGCTGGATGCAGGTGCGCGATTTGCTCGCCAGGCCGGTGGGGCAGGGCAGCGTCGGCGAAATTGTCGCGCTCGTCCGCCGTGCCGGGACGCTGGCGCACGGCGCCATGGCAGGGACGCTGCTGCGCAGCGAAGGCTATCACTTCGCCCGCGCGGGGACCTTCGTCGAGCGGGCGGACAGCGTTGCGCGCATCCTCGACCTCAAATACTTCCTCCTGCTTCCCTCGCTCTCCTATGTCGGATCGAGCCTCGACAAGGGTCAGTGGGACAATGTGCTGCGCTCGGTGTCTGGCGATCGCGCCTATCGCTGGCTCAATGCGGGGACGATCGACGCACGCGGGATCGTGGAATTCCTCGTCCTCGACGAGCGTTTCCCGCGCAGTCTTGCCTTCTGCCACTCGGCTCTGCGCGAAGAATTGAACGCTCTGGACCGGCTTCACGGCAAGGAAGGCACGAGCAACCACCTGATGCGCGAGGCTGATCTGCGCATGGCCAATCTGACCATCGAGACGGTTTTCGAGCGCGGCCTGCACGAGTTCCTGCTCGGTTTCATGGCCTCCAATTCGGCCATCGCTGCTGCGATTGCCGAAGATTACAGATTTGCGAGGTAGGCGAAGTGAAGCTTTCGATCCGTCATACCACGCGATACCGCTTCTCCGAGCCGGTGGTGCATGCATTGCAGCGCCTCAGGCTGAAACCGAAGAGCACGCAGGGGCAGCAAGTCCTCAACTGGAAGATGTCTTACGAGAACGCTTCGCCCGAGCTCGACTATGACGACCAGCATTTCAACGCCATCACACTGGTCAGCGTCGATAGCGGTGTCACCGAAGTGGTCGTGCAGTGCGAAGGAACGGTGCTGACGGAAGACAACGCCGGGGTGATTGGTCATCATTCGGGCCATTTGCCGCTGTGGTCGTTCCTCGGCCAGACCCGCCTGACCAAGCCCGGGCCGAGAATCCGTGCTATGGTATCGAGCCTTGAAGAGGCGAAGGGAGACCGGTTGGCGTTCCTTCACGCGCTCTCGAGCCGGATCTCGGAACAGGTCGAGTATCGCACCGGCCAGACTGGGCCCGCTACGACTGCGGAAGAAGCTGCCGAACTCGGACTGGGCGTGTGCCAGGATCACGCGCACATCTTCATCGGTGCCGCACGTTTGATGGATATCCCGGTAAGGTATGTCAGCGGCTACCTGATGATGAACGACCGGATCGATCAGGAAGCGACCCACGCCTGGGCCGAAGCGCATGTCGATGGGCTGGGCTGGGTCGGGTTCGACATATCGAACGGGATCAGCCCCGACCCGCGCTATGTCCGGGTTGCGACCGGGCTGGACTATCGCGATGCCGCCCCGATCACCGGGATCAGTTTTGGCACAGCTAACGAGATGCTTCGGGTTGACGTGGCGGTCGAGCAGCAACAGGCTGATCAATAGCGCGCATCGCGCCCGCGCGCTGCTATCGGGGGAACGACTGACAGATGACCTATTGCGTGGGCATGGTGCTGGACAAAGGGCTCGTGTTGATGAGCGACACGCGGACCAATTCGGGCGTCGACAATATCTCGGTGTTTCGCAAGATGGTTCACTGGCAAGTGCCGGGCGAGCGGCTGATCGCGGTCATGACAGCGGGCAATCTGGCCACCACCCAGTCGGTCATCAGCCAACTTGAAGAGCGGACGAAGGCACCGGACGAGCGATCAAATTCGCTGCTTGGCATGCCGACCATGTTCCAGGTTGCAAGCGAGATCGGCAGGCTCCTCCGAAGGACTATCGAAGAACAGCAGTCCGCCAATGGACCGAGCGGATCAGGTCGGTTCACCGCTTCGATCATCCTCGCCGGCCAGATCGCCGGGATGGAGCCGCGCCTGTTCCTGATCTATCCGGAAGGCAATTTCATCGAGGCCAGCACCGACACGCCGTTCTTCCAGATCGGGGAGACCAAGTATGGTCGCCCCATTCTGATCCGGGGCTACGACAGCAGCATGAGCTTCGAGGACGCGGTGAAGCTGTTGATGGTTTCGTTCGATTCCACCCTCAAGGCCAACCTCTCGGTCGGGCTGCCACTGGACCTTATGGTAATCGGCCGCGACACGTTCGAGCCGACACACCAGCGGCGGATCACCCATGATGATACGTACTATCAGGCGATATCGTCGAGTTGGGGTGATGCCCTGAGAAATGCGTTTCATTCATTGCCTGATTTTGGGTTCTATCCTTAAGTAAAAATGCATAAGTATTATTGACATCCGTCTAATTACTGTCCGAATATTTACCTAAGATTACTCCATAATGGAGTTTTAGAAAAACCTTTCAATTCAACGGCACAGTCGAATTGACACGAAATGATACGCGAAAATGGAGTGAGATGGCGTTTCTTCGAAGGCCAACTGCCGACAGCCTGCCGGCATGGAAAAACGTCTTGTACTTCACTGTGTCGACCACGATAGCCGGACCCGTGCCGAGCTTGCTCGCGCCGTTTTTGAGCTAGGATGCCATGCCGAGGTCTATAGCTCTCTCGAGGAGCTGTTGGATCACCATCCGCGAGATGGCATTGTGCTTGCGCGCGATTATCCGCAACTTGGCGGTATTGCGCCGTTTCTTGATGCGCTGGCTGAATTCGGAATCTGGCTGCCGGTCATTGCGACCGACACCCAGCCGACGACCTCGCGCATTGTTGCGGCAATGAAGGCCGGTTCGCTCGATTATCTCCCTTTGCCGGTCGAGGTCGGACGGCTCGCTGCGATGCTCGAACGTATCGGCGACGAAGCCGAGCGGCGAAGCGAAGCGAGGCGGCGCATGGTCGAGGCGCGGAACCGCATCGCCGCGCTGTCCAACCGCGAGCGGGAGGTGCTCGAATGGCTGGCAGGCGGCAGCAGCAACAAGACCATCGCCCGGCAGCTCGACATCAGCCCGAGGACGGTCGAGATCCACCGCGCCAACATGATGAGCAAGCTCGGCGCCAAGCACCCCGCCGATGCGGTGCGGCTGTCGTTCGAGGCCGGGCTGGAGGCGCCCAGAGCGGCACAGCGCGCGGCCTAGCGGCAGAACCCCTTGCCGCCCGCCTCGAGATGGAAGTGGTCGGCATGCGCGGTGTTGTATTCCGGCCCGAGCACCGTGCCGAAGCGCTTGCAGGCGCTGGCCTGGACGGTGCGGAGGAACTCGCGTTCCTTGCTGTTGCCGCCCCGCCATTGCCCCAGGACGCTCACCCGGCGCCCATCCTCGAGCACGAAGGCCGCGACATCCACCGCCTCCGCCCGGGCATGGGCCGAACGCTTGCTCGACCCGGCGACGTTGCGGCAGGAATAGCTCCCCATCGTCTCGATCCGCGCCAGCGGGCTACCGAGGATCTGCCGCGCTGCGCGGTCGACCCCGTAGCGGGCCCACCCCGCCAGCGCCTGCGCGGTGGGGCAGGTGACCGGGCCCATATTCGCCAGCGCGAAACCCTGCGCATCGCCCGCCAGTCGCTCCAGCGTCACCGCGCCGACCGCAGAGCATCCGGCGCCGTAGTACCGGTCCGGCTGCGGCACGAAGCGCGCGCCCGTCCCGCCCAGCTCGGCGAGGCATTGCCCCACCGCCGGACTCATCGCCACCCCTGAGGCGCGCGCCTCGGCCCGTGGAGCGGAGGCCTGGCGCCCCTCGGGCAGCAGGCTGCATCCCCCGAGGGTGAGCACGAACAGCAGCGATGCGGAGCGCGTGACCATGTCGGGGAAACTACCGGCGCCATGGTTAACGCCCCGCTAATTCCGCCCCTCCGTCGATCGCGCAATCAGGGCGCTTCGCACTGCTCCCACAGCTCGATCTTCACCCCGTCCGGGTCGAGCAGCCAGGCGAACTTGCCGTAGCCTTCGTCCGAGGTGCCGAGGATCTCGACCCCCTTGTCCTTCAGCTGCGCCACCATGCCGTCGCAATCGTCGACCCGCATGTTGATCATGAAGCCGCCGATGCCGGGCTTGATATACTGGTCGTCCTTGAAGTGGCTGACGAGCGAGTAGGGCGCCTCGCAGGTCTCCTCCGACCACATCAGCTGCGGCCCGTAATCGCCCTCAAGCCCCAGAACATCGCGGTACCACGCCCGCGTCGCCTCGGGGTCCTTCACGACGTAGAACACGCCGCCCAGTCCTGTGATTTTTGGCCCGGTCACTTTTGCCATATCCCACTCCCGTCTCCCGCCAAAGGCGACACTAAGGCGACACCAAAAACGCTTCCGGCCGCCCCATGGTTCGCAGCGTGACGATGCTGCCAAATTGCCCAAGTTTGCACAGTGGCGCGATGAAAACGCGTAAAGTTGCGCCCCCGCACTGGCGAGCCGGATGAAGGAGGGCGGGGCGATGTTAGCAGGCTTGGGGCGTGTAGGAAAACGGGGAGTTGAGGCTCAAATCTCGCGGAGATCTATCTCTTCAAATTCGTGATAAACTCGCCGTAGGTCCAAATGCTTTATGCGAAATTGGCTCCGCCTTTTAATCTCGGTGCGCCCTGGCCCGTCAACAAGCTTAATGCCTGGATCATAGTAGATCTGACCCTCGACGAATGCTTTGAGAAATAGAATGAAATCTGTTTGCTCACACAATTGAACCCTATGACCGAAGCGATAGCGTCTTGGGTCTAACTCACACATTGATGCAACATACGCAGCCCTAGCGTGTGAGTAGCCCCGAGTTTTCTAGACGCCTTCGGTGCTCATGTTTTGCTGCCGTTCGAACTCGACGGGTGACAGCATCCCGTTCCTGACCTGCTTGCGCACCGGGTTGTAGAACATCTCGATGTAATCGAACACATCCTGCCTTGCCTCGTTGCGTGAGCGATAGGTCCGGCGCCGGATGCGTTCGCGCTTGAGCGAGGAGAAGAAGCTCTCGGCCACGGCATTGTCATGACAGTTGCCGCGTCGGCTCATCGAGTGCTCAAGATTGTGAGCCCGGATGAACGCAGCCCAGTCCATGCTGGTGAACTGCGAGCCCTGATCCGAATGGATCAGTACCCGTTGCTTGGGCTTGCGCCGCCATACCGCCATGTGCAGCGCCTGCAGCACCACATCGGTGGTCTGCCGGCTTTGCATTGACCAACCCACCACGCGGCGGGAGTACAAGTCGATCACGACAGCCAGATAGGCAAAGCCCTCCAAGGTGCGAATGTAGGTGATGTCTGTCACCCAGGCCCGGTCTGGCGCAGCCACGTCGAACTGACGATCCAGAGTGTTGTCGACCGCCAGAGACGGCTTGCCACCATAGCTGCCTGGCCTGCGCTTGTAGCCGATCTGGGCCTTGATACCCGCCAGCCTGGTCAGCCGGGCAACGCGGTTCGGGCAGCAGGTCTCACCGTGATCCAGCAGGTCATCGTGCAGCTTGCGGTAGCCATAGACCTTGCCGCTGTCGTTCCAGGCTTGCCGGATCAACTCCGTCTGCCGAGCATCTTCCTGAGCTCGCTGACTCAGCGGACTCTTCTGCCACGCATAGAACCCGCTGGGATGGATGCGAAGACACCGGCACATCGCGCGCACCGAGAACAGCGTGCGATGATCGGCTACGAACGCGTATCTCACTTTGCATCCCTGGCGAAATACGCGGTGGCTTTTTTTAGGATGTCACGCTCCTCGGTCACCCGGGCCAACTCGCGCTTCAGTTGGCGGATCTCCGCATCCTTGTTGGCATCGCCGGATACCACCTTCGCGAACCGTCGCTTCCACGCATACAGCGAGTGCGGGCTGACCCCGAGCCGCTGAGAAACCTCCGCTACCGGATATCCACGCTCGATGATCTGGGCCACCGCATCACGCTTGAACTCATCACTGAAATTGGGCTTCCCCATCGTCGCCTCCTGTCCTCAAAATTAGGATCGAAGGCGTCCAGAAATCTAGGGGCTACTCATCCCAACGATAAATTTGGCGAGAACTATATCCAGCTTTGTCGGCGAATTCCTCGACTGTCAGGCCTGCCTGAGTCCTGAGCAAAGCAAATTCATCCGGCGACATGAGGTTCTCCTGGGACAAATTCCGACACCCTGTCGGAATTTGCCCTCGCTAACTGACTCAACGGATCGTGAAAAGAAAAATGTTCCTTTTTTGTTCCGAATTGGACTATTCTTCCACAGACGAGGTGCCATTAGGCCACCCTCCTCTTCCCCGTCACCAAACTCACCCCCCAGATCGCCAGCCACGCTGCCACAAACCCCGGTATGATCTCGTACACCCCCGGTCCGCCCATGAAGCTTGCGCTCCATCCCAGCGCGATCCACGCCATCACCACCGCCGCGCCCGTCACCAGCCCGGCCAGCGCGCCCGCGCCGGTCATCCGGTCCCAGGTCAGCGACAGCACGATCAGCGGGCCGAAGGCCGCGCCGAAGCCGGCCCAGGCGTTGGACACGAGGCCGAGCACCTGGCTGTCGCGGTCGTAAGCGATGGCGATCGCCGCCAGCGCGACCAGCAGCACGCTCAACCGGCCGATGTTGACCGCCTCGCGCTCGCTTGCCTGCTTGCGCAGGAACAGGCGGTAGAAATCCTCGGTCAGGCTGCTCGAGGCGACCAGCAGCTGCGAGCTGATCGTGCTCATCACCGCCGCCAGCAGCGCGGCGAGCAGGAAGCCGGTGATCAGCGGATGGAACAGCAGGTCGGCGAGCACGATGAAGATCGTCTCCGGATCCTCCAGCACCATGTTGTTGCGCTCGACATAGGCGCGCCCCGCCAGCCCCACACCGATCGCGCCGAGCAGGCACACGCCCATCCAGCCCATGCCGATATTGCGCGCGGCGGGCACGTCCTTGACGCTGCGGATCGCCATGAAGCGGACGATGATATGCGGCTGGCCGAAATAGCCGAGCCCCCAGGTCACCGCGCTGAGGAAACCGACCAGCGTCAGCCCGTGGGTTAGGCTGAGGAAGCCCTCCTGCGGCACCGCCGCGATGCTCGCCCCCGATGCGCCGCCGGGGCCGAACATCACCACCAGCGGCATCAGCACCAGCGCCACCAGCATGATGATGCCCTGCACGAAATCGGTCAGGCTCACCGCCAGAAAGCCGCCGACCATGGTGTAGGCGAGCACCACGCCCGCGGTGATCCACAGCCCCGCGATATAGGGGTCGCCCCAGCCGCTGACGGCGGCGGAGAGGCCGGTCTCGAACAGCTTGCCGCCCGCGACCATGCCCGAGGCGGTGTAGACCGCGAAGAATACCACGATCACCACGGCGGAGACGACGCGCAGCGCGATTGCCTTGTCGGGGAAGCGGTTGGCGAGGAATTCGGGGATGGTCAGCGCATTGCCGCGCGCCTCGGTCTGTTCGCGCAGCCGCGGGGCGACCACGATCCAGTTGACCAGCGCGCCGACGAACAGCCCGATGCCGATCCACGCCTCGACCAGCCCGGCGGCGTAGAGCGCGCCCGGCAGACCGAGCAGCAGCCAGCCCGACATGTCCGACGCGCCCGCGCTGAGCGCGGTGACCGAAGGCGAGAGGTTGCGGCCGCCGAGCAGATATCCTTCGCTGTCCTCGGTCGACTTGCGCCAGGCGTAGAGCCCGATCGCGAGCATGAGGATGAAATAGGCGGCGAGCGAGATGAGCGTTCCGGTCTTCATTGCGCAGGGGGTAACAGGGTGGGCGCGGCAAGGCCACAGTGCGCTTGTGCCTGTTCCCGATTGGGCTAGGTTCGCGCGCAAACCGCAACCCGAGAGGACCAAGCCATGACCCAGCCCGCCCGCTTTACCGGCAAGACCGTGATCGTCACCGGATCCTCGATGGGGATCGGCGAAGCGATCGCGCGGCGGTTCCATGGCGAGGGGGCGAATGTGGTGCTCAATTCGCGCAAGGCGGCGGATTGCGAGGCGGTCGCCGCCACGCTCGGCGGGGAGCGGGTGCTGGTGGTGGCAGGCGACGTCTCCTCCTCCGCCTTCGCGGCCGAGATCGTGGAGAAGACGGTGGCGGCGTTCGGCGGGATCGACGTACTGGTCAACAACGCGGGGGTGGGGCGCACTGGCCGCCTGTCCGATGCTTCGGACGAGCTGATCGACATGATCATCGACATCAATCTGAAGGGCATCCTCTACCTCACCCGCGAGGCGTTCCCGCACCTGCTCGCCGCGAAGGGCAATGTGGTGAACATCTCCAGCGTCTCGGGCCTCGGCGGCGACTGGGGGCTGGGGGTCTACAACGCGAGCAAGGGCGGGGTGTGCAACCTGACCCGCGCGATGGCGCTCGAATTCGGCAGCCAGGGCGTGCGCGCCAATGCGGTGTGCCCCTCGATGACCCGCTCCGACATGACCACCGGGGTGACAGAGAGCGAAGCGGCGATGAAGATGCTCGCCAACCGCATGCCGCTGGGCCGCGCTGCGGAGCCGGACGAGATCGCCGGCCCGGTGCTGTTCCTCGCCAGCGACGACGCGGTGTTCGTCAACGGGGTGAACCTTCCGGTCGACGGCGGGGTGACCGCGTCGAACGGCCAGCCCAACTTTTTCGGTTAGGGAAAGCGCCATGCCGATCGGTAGACGCACCGTGCTGGGCGGCCTGGTCGCAAGCGCCGCGGCCGGCCTCGCCGCCTGGCCGCTGCTGTCGCAGCAACCGGTAAAGGATCGCATCGGCCGGACTCCGGATGAAGAGAAGCTGATCGCGCAATTGGGTGTGCCCGTGGTGAAGGTGCCCGGCGCAGCGGCGCTGGCGACGTGGGAACAGATGCGCGCCAGCAGCGACGGCTACCCCGTGATCCTCGGCGATGTGTCGGCGCTCACCGACATCGTCGGCAGCATGGAGTTTTTCGCTGGGAATCCCGCCGGCAGTGCGCGCGAGACGATCATCACCGAAGGCTCCGCGCTCGATTTCCCGGCCGTGATCCATGCCCTGCGCAAGGAAGAACGCGACCGGTTCCGCGCCGAATATCCCGAATATGCGGAGGAGATCGATGACGACACGGTCGATTACGGGCCGTGGCCGAAGGTCGCGCCGGAATCGCCGGGCCTCACCGTCCATGCCGACGTGCTGAGCGGCAAGCCGTTCGACAGCGTCTTCATCGCCCGCATCCCGAGCCCGCACGGCTGGCACGCCCCCGCGTGGTTCCACTGGGGCGGGTGGAACGCCAATCCGCTGCCGAAGTATCATGTCGCGGCGCTGCGCACGTGGGAAGAACGCTACGGTGCCGAGCTGGTCGGGATGGATGCCGCAACGCTCAACCTGCGGGTCAAGCGGCGACCCGAAACCCGCGAGGAAGCGCTCGCGCTCGCCTACGCGCAATACGACTATTGCAACGATATCGTCGATCAGGGTGTCGGCACGATTGCCAACCACGCCGCCAGCCTGATGGAATCGGACTGGTGGTATTTCTGGTGGGATTGAGCACCCGGTACACGTCCGCCTCGTAGAAGCCGACGATCAGTGTATCGGAGCCGCACGGCGGAGTGGGACGAGAGTGCCGGCCCGGTGCTGTTCCTCGCCAGCGACGATGCGGTGTTCGTCAACAGGGGCAGCATGGCGGTCGACGGCGGAGTGACCGCGTCGAACGGCCGCCCAACTTTTTCGGTTGATAACCGCCGCCGGCCCATCCGGCGTCCGGCGGCACCGAGCCGATCAGCAGCTGTTCTGTGCGCCTTCGCGGCAGAAATACCGGCTCACGGGGATCTGTTCGCCGTTGGGACCCTCGCGGAAATAGGTGCCGACGGCGAAATTGCCGTCCTCGCGCACGCTCCAGATGACCTTGCCCAGGTCCACCTGGCGGCGGTATTCCTTTTCAGCGGCAGCATCCTGGCGCAACTGGGCCAATTTGGCATCGACTTCGCGATCTGCGGCAGTGATGAAGGATCCGACGCTCTGGTACAGGTCGCGCGTGCGGGCAGAAGGGTCGCCGCGCTGAACCGCATCCCGCAACAAGGTGTAGCATTTGCGCAGTTCGGTAAGGGCGTAAACGGGCTCGCCCTGCTTGTAATACTGGATCCAGCCAACCGGTCCGGTGCTTTTGCTCGCCCGTATTTCCCGCGCGGGTTCGAAGTGGCAGTTGTAACCTTCGATACCGCGCGCGATCCCGAGCGCCAGCGACAGCTTGTCCTCGGGCCAGCCGCTGGCTTTCGAGATGCGGTACATGTCGTCGAACCCGGCAGGATAGGGGTTCTGCTTGTACAAATACCATTTGAGGTCCCGGCCCAGTTCCTGACGCTGGCCGCCGATGAGAAGGAATGTTCCCGCTTCCATCGCGAGGTATGAATCGCCGCAGCGGGTTCCTGCAACCGCTGCATAATAGGCAATCGTCTCGCTGCCGTCGCGTTTGGCGGCATCATACAGCATGCGGTTTGCCCCTGCGCAAAAGCGACCGCCGACATCTGCGCTCTTGCCCGCCATGTCATTCGCGGATGTGTTGGGGGCGAGCTCGAAAAACTCTGCCGTGTATTGCCCGGCAAAACCGCTGTTGTAGGTGCTCGCGATCGCCCTGTTCAGGGCCCATTTCTTGCCCAGTTCGGTCTGCGCTCCATAGCTGCCGGCCGTCTGTCGCAAGCGCGCTGCCAAAGCCCCCATCTGTGTGCTCTCGTCCGTCATCGAACTGACCAGCTTTTGCAGGGTGCCGTTGATATCGTAGGTATTGGCCCCGAGCATGTCGTTCGCGAGCAGTCCGAACTTGAAAGTGTCGTCGACCGTGAGATCGAGTTGCGCAAATTCCGCAGATTGAGGCGCGAAGGTCTGTGTAAAGCGGGAGTGGCTAAACAGGCGCAGGGCACATTTGCCGCACCCTAGCTGCGCGCCGGTGCGCCATGCCTGCTCGGCACGGCGGGGGTCGGGCGTGCCATTGCCGGGGTAAAACAAGCCATTGCCAAGCAGTTCGTAGCGCGCAGGCAACATCTGCGCGGCCTTCTCCATCAGGGCAATGCCCTTCTCCCGGTCGTACAAGCCGCCGCTGTCGGGATTGTTGTAGTAGGCCCCGAGGTCTTGCAGGATGAAGCCATTGCTCTTGGCCGGATCGCTGCGTTCCAGCAGGGCGATGGCTTCTGCCCAGCGATTTTCCTTGGTCAAGGCCGTTGCCTGGGCGAGCACCGCTCTTGTCGCCGCGTCGGCCCCAGAGTTCCAAGGCTCCTGGATCACCACCAGCTTATCGCGAGGCGCGTAAATCAACCCGGCAATGCGCTCTTCGGGCCAGACCAGCGGCAGTTCCTGCGCGGCGGCGCGATACGGCGCACACGCGGCCGAAAATACCACAAGCGCCGCTGCGAGCCACAGCAGCAGCGCACCGGACCGGTGGCGGGCGGATTGGCCTGCGGGTTTCATTACATTCGCGGACACTCTTCCCCCTGTCCCGGCAAACAGCCGGATTGTTGCATCAGGCGATTGGCAGGCCTTCCGGTCCGACGGTAACCAAGCTGTTGTAAAGAAACAAGCAGCCGGGGCGCGGCAGTGTGTTCCGGGATCACTGCCTGCCACCTTCCGGAAGAAACGCCTTGCCGCATCGCCCGGAACCTTTCGCCGCCTCCCACCGTTAGCGACCCGAACACCAAATCCCCTGGTCGCAACAAGGAACTACTTATGAAACTGGAATTTTTTGGCTCCAGCGCGGCAGCGCTGGGCATGCTGGCGCTCGCCACCCCCGCATTGGCACAGGATGCGAACACCGAGGGCCGATTCGACGGCCCTTACATCTCCGTATTCGGCGGCTCGAACAATGCCGCCGACTCGGACGACGACGGCTTCGAGTTCGACGTCGACGGTGATGGCGCGTTCGACGACAATGTGACCACGGTCGCAGGTGCCAACGCCTTCAGCCCCGGTTTCTGTTCGGGTAACCCGGGCACCTCGCCGACCCCGGTCTGCACCGGCAACGACAGCAAGATCGGCTACGGCGCGCGCATCGGTTACGACGTGCGCATGGGCGACGGTCCGTTCGTCGCGGGCGTCCTGATCGAAGGCGAACGCCCGCGGGTGCGCGAATTCACCTCGGGCTACAGCACCACGCCTGCGAGCTATACCATCGCACGCGAGCTCGACTGGTCGGCAGCTGCACGGGCGCGCGTCGGTATCTCGCCGGGCGACGGTCGCGGCCTGTTCTACGCCACCGGCGGGGTCGGTTATGCCAAGATCGAGCGTGACTTCTTCACCACCAACGGTGCCAACAGCTTCACCCCGAACGATCCCGACGAGTGGACCTTCGGCTGGCAGGCCGGCGGCGGTGCGGAACTGCTGTTGACCGACAACATCGGCATCGGGCTCGAGTATCTCTACTCGAACTACGACGATGGCGATTATGTCGTGACCGTCGGCCCCGGCACTGCCGGCCCGACCAACCCGTTCCTGCTCGGCTCGGGCACGACCGACCTGCGGCTGAACGATGGCGACTTCGACAGCCACTCGCTGCGCGCGTCGGTCAATCTGCGCTTCTGATCTCCGGCTGCTGCGACACGCCGGAAACGAGGGGCCGTCACCGCGAGGTGGCGGCCCTTTTCGTTGTCCGGTCTACTCGTCCACCTCGAAGAAGGTGACGAGCAGGATATCGAGATCGCGCTCAGGTTCGAAATCTCTCTTGCGCACCTCGAACTGCGTCGGAGAAATCTTTGTCACCCCGTCCATGCAGAAACTGACCAGATTGCCCGGCTCGCCCTTGTCGACCACCAGCCGGAAGTCCTTGATCGGCCCCGCCCAGTTGGCCCCGCTCCTGAGCACATAGCCGATCCAGGTCTCGCCGTAATAGGTCACCTTGCCCTTAGGCGGGTTGGCCAGCCGCCGGTCGATCCCGGCGATGAAATTCGCGTCGGTGCACCATTTGTCGGCGTATTCCTGCACCCCCTCGGGATAGTCCTTGCGCATCTGCGGATAGAGCAGCCCGCCCACGCTGCCGCCGATCAGCGGGGTGTAACGGTGGCTGACATTGACGGTGGCCCCGGCCGGGAACACCTGACGCCGCACGATGCTGCGCTGCACCTGCCAGACGGGCTCGACCGTGAAGCGGTCCGCCTCCGGCACGCTCCTGAACAGGCCGAGCTCCACCTGCCGCGCCTTCTCGGCATCGGGCCGGGCGCCCAGCCCCTCCATGAACTCGTACTCGCGGAACCAGTGGAGCGGCAAACCTTCCGCCGCGACCAGCTCGGTCACATCGCGCGAGCCGATCATCGCGCGGTCGGCCACTTCGTAATCGACCTTCTGGCCGTTCACCGTGGTGGTGAAATCGAGCTGGTCCCAGTCCGGGTGCGCATACCAGTCGACATAGGCCTCGGGATCGGGCTGCGCGGGGAGCGGGAAAGCGATCAGCACCTCGCGATCTTCCGGCGAGTGGTTGGTGTAGACGTAGTCGACCCGCACCTCCTCTGCCGAAATGAACAGCTCCTCCCGGTCCATCGAAATCGCGGCATTGGTTTTGAGCACCAGCCCCCCGAGCGCCCACTCCGCTTCGCTGTCGTTGGCGAGCGCGGGGGCGGCGAGGAGGGCGAGGGCGGCGAGGGTGGAAGCGAGTCTCATGCTGCGGAGATTATCGCAGGTGGTGGGGGGCGCAAGTGTCATGGATGGTTGGCTATACCACTATCTTGGCCCTCACTACTTTTGGCCTGCACACCCATTGACGCTAGCGCGACTGGCCCGATAAAACTCGGATTATTGAGTTTTGCACTGTCGCAAGACCATGCGCGAACTTGGGATCATCGGGCCAACGCTTAGCAAGCGCGGCCAAGGTCTTCTCCGCCGCTCGATAGTGATCCAACGCGAGGCCGGGATTGTACTTAGCCTCTTGGACAGCTCCTAGTCGCTCGTTACTAATAGAGAGATTGTACTGCCGTCCGGCATGGTCAGGTTCGGCAGCGGCAATACGTTTGGCTATAGCATGGCTCTTCTCGAGAAGAGTTTGAGCCAAAGTAAGGTCGCGAGAAGCAAATTCTACGATGCCTAACCTGTTGTAGCTGACCGAAAGATCGCATTGCCATTCTGCGTTGTCGGAGTCGGCCGTCGCCAAGAACTCTGAGATCGCAAGGTTCTTTTTGAAATGGGCTCGGGCTGAGTCGATATTACCTGCCGTGAGTTCTACAGTTCCGAGCCTGTCGAAGGTGACAGCAAGATCGTGTTGCCATTCACCATTGTCTGGCTCGGCAGCTACTAGACTCTCGACGATGGCCTGACTTTCTTCAAACCGGCTTCGAGCCATCGCGAGATTGCCTGCCTCGACCTCTAGATCACCAAGCCTGTTGTAGCTGATCGAGAGATCGCGTTTCAATTTAACTGTGTCGGGCTCAACGTCACTCAGTTGCGCGACAATGGCGTAGCCTTCCTCGAACCGCGCCCGCGCTTGATCGAGATCGCCAATAGCTAAATCAACATTGCCTAACTTGTTGCAACATACAAGAAGGTCGCGCATCCATTCAAGGTTGTTGGGCTCTTTGGCAACAAGGATTCCAGCAATGGCACGGGCTTCTTCAAACCTAGTCCGCGCATCGACGAGATTGCCACCCGATATTTCGATATCGCCGAGCTTGTCAAAATTGACTGATAAATCTCTCAGCCTTTCGATTTCGTCTGGCCTAGCAGCAGCCCGCCGCTCGGCAATGGTGAGCGAAGCTGTGTAATGACTACGTGCGTCGTAGAGTTGGCCTTCGGCCAGAAGTAGCTTGCCAAATTCAACATGCAAAACCATTTCGTCGCGCTCATCTGCCGCGTGCTGGAGCCCGGCAGCAAAGCATGCGCGCGCTGAGGCAATTCCGTCATATTGCGCGCGCATGCGACCCAGTTCGATCCAAGACCAAAAGTCAGTAGGATCCAAGGCTACAGCTTCTTCATAGGCAGTTTTTGCCTTACCTGGCGCAAATGGAGCATAGATCCGAGCGGCTTGCCGAGCGCGTTCTGCATTGCGCGATTTCCCGGCGTGGACATCTGCCATTAGTGTATCAGCAGCATCCTCAGGTCGCCCTTCAGCGATTGCACGAGCGCGCTCGATGTCTTCCTCGTCGCCGGAATCAACCAGCTTCCCCGCAGCTTCTGCGAAACTTGTCGCTTGATCAGGTTTCGACTCGCCGATTTGCGCGGCCATTGCGTCAATCTTTGCATGAAGTTCGGCGATCCCCTGAATGGTCTGCGTCTGGCCTTCGCCAATTCTTGCAATGCCCGTTTTCATTCTTCGATCGAGAGCGCCGAACGAGTCGTTCTGGTGTTCACGATCCTTTTGCCCTTTTTTGGCCGTGTAGGACGTAGGCTGAAGAAATGTGTAAATCGCCGAGATAGCGCCAAGCCCGGAAAAGCCTGCGGTCACCAGCAGCCATGGATTGGGTGCCGTCCAAAACCACGCGAAATCATTGGGAGGTGCTACAGGAGGATCGGCCAAAGCGATCTGGGCCGCTGTTGCGAGACCACCAAGACCGGCCAATGGCAGGCTGATCACAAATGATCGGATGAGCTTTATTTCGAGAGTACTCCCCTATGCCCGTAACATGGGAAGAATGCACAATCGCTTCAAGTCAATTCGGGATAGCTTCCCCTAAACCGTCTCCATCTTCCGCTTGGCCTTCTTCCGCTCGTGCGGATCGAGGATCGCCTTGCGCAGGCGGATGCTTGCCGGAGTTACCTCGACCATCTCGTCGTCGTCGATATAGGCGATCGCCTGTTCGAGCGTCATGATCCGCGGCGGGGTGAGGCGGATCGCGTCGTCCTTGCCGGTGGAGCGGAAGTTGGTCAGCTGCTTGGACTTGAGCGGATTGACCTCGAGATCTTCGGGCTTGGCGTTTTCGCCGATGATCATGCCTTCGTAGATCTTCGCCCCGCCGCCGATGAACAGCTCGCCGCGATCCTCCAGCGCGAACAGCGCGTAGGACGTCGCCTCGCCGTTGGCGTTGGAAATCAGCACGCCGTTGCCGCGTCCGTCGATCGGTCCCTTGTAGGGGCCGTATTTCTCGAACAGGCGGTTCATGATCCCGGTGCCGCGCGTGTCGGACAGGAATTCGCCGTGATAGCCGATCAGCCCGCGGCTGGGCGCGCTGAAGGTGATGCGGGTCTTGCCCATGCCGCTGGGGCGCATTTCGGTCAGCTCGGCCTTGCGGCGCTGCATCTTCTCGACCACCGTGCCCGAGTGTTCGTCGTCGACGTCGATCACCACGGTCTCATACGGCTCGGTGCGCTGGCCGTTCTCGTCTTCGCGATAGAGCACGCGCGGGCGGCTGATGCCGAGCTCGAAGCCCTCGCGGCGCATGGTCTCGATCAGCACGCCGAGCTGGAGTTCGCCGCGCCCGGCGACTTCGAACGCGTCCTTGTCCGCGCTTTCGGTGATACGGATCGCGACGTTGGTTTCGGCTTCGCGCAGCAGGCGGTCGCGGATCAGGCGGCTGGTGACCTTGGTCCCCTCGCGACCGGCGAGCGGGCTGTCGTTGACGCTGAAGCGCATCGCCAGCGTCGGCGGGTCGATCGGCTGCGCGGCGATCGGTTCGGTGACCGAAGGATCGGCCAGCGTGTTGGACACGGTCGCCTTCTCGAGGCCCGCCATGGCGATGATGTCGCCCGCCTGCGCGCTCTCGACCGGCACGCGTTCGAGCCCGCGGAAGCTCATCAGCTTGGTCGCGCGGCCGGTCTCGATCACCTTGCCGTCCATGTCGATTGCGTGGATCGGATCGTTGATCCTGATCGTGCCCGACTGGACCCGGCCGGTGAGCACGCGGCCCATGAAATTGTCGCGGTCGAGCAGGGTGGCGAGGAAGCTGAACTTGCCGCTCGCGTCGAGGCCGGGGGCGGGGACGTGGTCGACGATGCGCTGGAACAACGGGTTGAGGTCGCCGCTGCGCACGCTGTCTTCCTCGCCCGCATAGCCTTCGCGGCCCGAGGCGTAGAGCACGGGGAAGTCGAGCTGATCGTCATCCGCGTCGAGGGTGACGAAAAGGTCGAACACCTCGTCGAGCACTTCCTGCGCGCGCCCGTCGGGCCGGTCGATCTTGTTGACCACCACGATGGGCCGCAGGCCGAGCGCGAGCGCCTTGCCGGTGACGAACTTGGTCTGCGGCATCGCGCCCTCGGCACTGTCGACCAGCAGGATCACCCCGTCGACCATGCTGAGGATACGCTCCACCTCGGCGCCGAAATCGGCGTGGCCGGGGGTGTCGACGATGTTGATCCGGTGACCTTCCCACTCGACCGAAGTGCATTTCGCGAGAATCGTGATCCCGCGTTCCTTCTCCAGATCGTTCGAATCCATCGCGCGCTCTTCCACGCGCTGGTTGTCGCGGAAGGTGCCGGACTGGCGGAAAAGCTGGTCGACCAGCGTGGTCTTGCCATGGTCGACGTGGGCGATGATCGCCACGTTGCGCAGGTCTGCGGACATCGGATGTGTGCTTTCGGTTTTTGGCGGGCGATTGTGCACCGCAATATCGGGCGCGCCCTTAGCCGAGGGGGAGTGCGGGGGCAAGGGCGTGCGGTGTGTCGCCAAGGCAACATACGGGGAATCCGGCGAATCTTGCGTTGCAATTCGCTTGAGCGAAGCGCCGCGCAATCGTATGCGCGCTGCAAGCGGTCGCCACCTCCTCCCTATAACTGGTGCCCGCTGAGGAAGAGGATCGAACATCAATGAAATTTACTGTTTCCGGTAAAGCCGGTTCGCCCCGCTACGCGCTGCTGAGCGGTGTTGCGGCCCTCGGTCTTGCGCTGCCGGGTGCGGCCTTCGCGCAGGATGAAGGCGCGGCGGAAGAGCCCGCTTTCGATGATGACATCATCATCGTCACCGCCACCAAGCGCGAACAGACGCTGCAGGAAACCCCGATCTCGGTTGCGGTGACGTCCGCCGAAACGCTCGAGAATGCGCAGATCCGCGACATCCTCGACCTGCAGACCGTGACGCCTTCGCTGCGTGTCAGCCAGCTGCAGAACTCCTCCTCCACCACCTTCATCATCCGCGGCTTCGGCAACGGCGACAACAACTTCGGCATCGAACCGTCGGTCGGTGTGTTCATCGACGGCGTGTTCCGCTCGCGCTCGGCCTCGTCGCTCAACGACCTCGCCAATGTGCAGCGGATCGAAGTGCTCAACGGCCCGCAGTCGACCCTGTTCGGCAAGAACGCGTCGGCAGGCGTGATCTCGGTCATCACCCGTGCGCCGCAGTTCGACTTCGGCGGCTCGGTCGAGGCCGGCTACGGCAATTTCAATGACATCCGCTTCAAGGGCGACGTCACCGGGCCGATCACCGACACCATCGCCTTTGCGATCGACGGCAGCTACAACAAGCGCGACGGTTACGGCACCATCGTCAATCTCAATCGCGACATCAACGACCGCAACCGCTGGACCGCGCGCGGCCAGCTGTTGTTCGAACCGACCGATACGCTGCGCATCCGCGCGATCGCCGATTATTCGGACATTGACGAGGCCTGCTGCGTTGTCAGCACGCAGGTCGCCGGCCCAACCGCGCCGGCGGTGTTCGGTGTGGGCGGCGCGCTGAGCACCGACTTCTTCAGCTACGACATCTTCCTCAACAAGGTGCCGGTCAACGAGGTGCAGAACTACGGCGGTTCGATCCAGGCCGATCTCGAATTGGGCGCGATCTCGCTGACTTCGATCACCTCCTATCGCGAACTGAAGAACTTCGTCGATCAGGACGTCGATTTCACCAGTGCCGACATCGTCAGCGAAGTGCGTGACCAGCAGGTCGAAACCTTTACCCAGGAAGTGCGCATCGCGTCCGACTTTGACGGTCCGATCAATTTCCTGCTCGGCGGGTTCTATTTCGACGAGAGGGTGACGCAGGAAAGTGCGCTGACCACCGGCCCGGCTGCACGTCCGTTCTTTTCGCTGCTAGCGGGCAATCCGCTGGTGTTCAACGGCGTCGAGCAGGCGCTCGGTCTGCCGCAGAACAGCATCTTCTCAACCGGTGCGCTGACGGCTGAGTCCTACTCGTTGGACAACCAGTCGTACTCGATTTTCGGCACGGTCGACTTCGAGCCGGTCGACGGGCTCGTGTTCACCGCCGGCTTCAACTACACCGACGACAAGAAGGACTTCGCGCTGAGCGGGCAGGCCTTCGACGAGCTGGCCAACATCAACCTGGTCGATGCCTTCATCGTCGGCGGGATCGCGCAGGCGCTGCAAATCCCGGCCAGCCAGGTCACTCCGACCGTCATCAACAGCTTCGCGACCGGGGCGCAGACCGCGCCAATCTTCGCGCAGATCGCAGCAGGGGCGCAGAACCCGGCGGTCAATCAGCTGTTGGGCCTCCGCCCGTTCCAGTTCCAGCCCCCGTTCCTCAATACGCCCAACGCGGTCGAGAACGGCAAAACGAATGACAACGATTTCAGCTACACCTTGCGGGTCGCATACCAGTTCAACGACAACCTCAACGGTTACTTCAGCTATGCGACCGGCTTCAAGGCGAGCTCGATCAACCTGTCCCGCGACAGCCGCCCTGCATTCGGCGACTATATTCCGGGGCCGCTGAATTCGTCGATCCTCGCGCCGTCGTCGCCGATCCGCGACGCGGGCCTCGGCGTCGCCAACCTGACCACCGGCTCGCGCTTTGCAGGTCCGGAAGATGCGGAAGTGTGGGAACTGGGCCTCAAGGGCCAGTGGGACGGCCTCAGCGTGAATCTCGCGCTGTTCGACCAGACGATCAAGGGCTTCCAGAGCTTCCTGTTTACCGGCACGGGCTTCCAGCTCAACAATGCCGGTCAGCAGTCGGTCAAGGGCTTCGAGCTGAGCAGCACGATCTCGCCGACCGACGGGCTCGATTTCACCTTCGCTGCGACCTATCTCGACCCGGTGTTCGACAGCTTCGTCTCGAGCCCGGTGGGCGACCTCACCGGTCAGCGTCCGGGCGGCATTCCGGAGTGGAACCTTGCCACTTCCGCCACCTACACGCATGATTTCGGGTCGAGCGGCAACTCGCTCGTGACGCGCCTCGACTACAGCCACGAGAGCAACACCGACATCAACAACGGCCTGCCGACTTTCGGCTCCAACCCGATCTTCACCCGCGAGGTGAACCTCGTGAACGCCTCGATGACCTTCAAGATGGAGAACGGGCTTGAAGTGGGTGCCTATGCGCGCAACCTGCTCGACGACCAGTACATCATCACGGTGTTCGACGGCGTGGCGCAGGCGGGGACGGTTTCGGGCTATCCGAGCCAGCCGCGCACCTATGGCGGGATCGTCCGCTTCAAGTTCTGATCCGTTTCCTTTCGGAACACCAAGGGGGTTCCTCCACAGGAGGAGCCCCCTTTTTCTTGCGCTCGTGCGCTGTAAGGCTAAAGTCGTCCCGCCTTAGAGGGGTAAGGAGGACTAGATGGAAAATTATGCAGGGTTCTGGCTGCGCGTGGTGGCCTATATCATCGACGCGATCATCGTGGGGATCGTCGGGTTCGTAATCGGAATGATCTTCGGTGTCGGCGCGGTCAGTACGGGGACCGATATTTCCGATCCCACAGGCGGGGGCAACGCTGTGCTTCAAATGATCAGCATCGCCATCGGCGTCGCCTATTTCGCCGGGATGGAAAGCTCGTCGTGGCAGGCAACCGTGGGCAAGAAGGCTCTCGGCCTGGTCGTAACCGACCTCAACGGCCAGCGGATCAGCCTCGGGCGCGCCATCGGCCGCTATTTCGGCAAGATCCTGTCGGCCCTGATCCTGCTGATCGGCTTCATCATGGTGGCCTTTACCGAGCGTAAGCAGGGGCTGCACGACATGATCGCCGGCACGCTGGTGTTGAAGGGGCAACCGGGCATGGTCGCCACCGATCCCAACGTGTTCAACTAACGGGCACGATCGCTCCCGGCAGGCCGGGAAAAGCGGGGTCTTCGCAGGCGCGGGGACCCCGTTTGTTTGAGTGAAACGGGGGACGGCCGTTTGTCGCCGCATGCCGATTGAGGGGATTGTCGATGGAATGGATGATCATGCCGTACAAGCGCTACGCCGACTTCGAGGGTCGCTCGCGGCGGATGGAATACTGGATGTTCTCCCTGTTCTACCTGATCGTCGCGGCCATTCTGGCCGGGCTGATGATTGCCGGGATCCCCCGGCCCGAGGTGGACGAATTCGGCGCGGTGACCGGCGATCAGGACCCGGGTGTCCTGTTCTGGCTGACGGTCGGCTTGCTGACGGTATTCGTTCTCGGCTCGATCGTCCCGTCGATCGCCGTCGCGGTGCGGCGCTTGCACGATCAGGACAAAAGCGGCTGGCTCTACCTGCTCTCCTTCATTCCCTATATCGGCGGGCTCATTCTGCTGGTCCTGATGTTCCTTCCCGGCACGACCGGGCCGAACCAGTATGGCGAAGACCCGAAAGACCCGAACGCGGCATCGGTGTTCGACTGAGCCGAAATGAATAGGGTCCAGCTGCCCGAGGACAGCAATGCCATCGGCTGGATGTTCCTGCCGCTGAAGCGGTATGCCCAGTTCCGCGGACGCTCCGGGCGGCGCGAGTTCTGGTGGTACAGCCTGTTCCTCGCGCTGGGGATGATCCTCATTCCGCTGCTCGGGGTAGCGATTGCCGAAGGTGGGGCGCCGCAAGCCGGGGGCTGGGTCGGAGGTTTGGGCGTTTCCTTGTTCTTCCTCGGCAATTTCATGCCCGGTCTGGCGCTGAGCGCGCGGCGGTTTCACGATCTCGGCGTGTCGGGCCATTTCCTTTGGCTGGTCTATGGCGGGATGCTGTTCTTCAGCTTCCTCGCCTGGATCGCCTATCTCGTGGTGATGGCGCTGCCGGGCAAGAACATGCCCAACCGCTATGGTCCGCCGGTCTACGACGTCGACGTCGGCCAGATTTTCGCCTGAGCGGGGCGGGGCGGCTGGGGCCTTAGAGTTCCCTCAGCGCCTGCGCCGGTTTCGCCCGTAGCAAGGGAAGAGAGCCAGCCAGCGCGAAGGTGAGAACGAAGGCGAGGCCAAGGCCCAGCACGCCGAGGATCGCCCCCCAGTCGGGCAGCCAGTCGAATTCGAACAGCTGGGTGATCACCAGCCAGCCGAGCCCGGTGCCGAGCCCCAGCGCCACACCCGCCAACACCAGCGCGAGCAGCCCGTATTCGGCCAGCTGCATTGCCAGCACCTGCCGCCTGCTCGCCCCGAGCACGCGGAAGACGACCGTGTCGTAGGTTCGAGCGGCTCGCGCGGCGGCGATCGCGCCGATCAGGACCGCCAGCCCTGCCAGCACCGCGACCGAGGCAGCGGCAAAGGTCGCGAGGCCCACCTGGCCGAGGATCGTGCGCGCCTGCTGCAGCACGTCTCCCACCTCGATCACCGAGCTGGAAGGGAAGGTATTCACCAGCCCGCGCAGCAATGGCCCGGTCGGCTGATCGCCTTTGAGGTCGATCGTCGCGGCGAAATTGTGCGGCGCGTCGGAGATGGCGTTGGGGCTGAACACCAGCACATAGTTGAACCCCATGCTTTCCCAGTCGATGCGGCGGAAATTGGCCACCTTGGCGGTGCGCTCGACGCCGAGCAGGCCGATGGTCAGCGTGTCTCCGATCTTGAGGTCGATCGCGCGGGCGAATTCCTCGTCGACCGAAACCAGTGGCTCGCCATCGTAGTCCGCGCTCCACCACTCGCCTTCGAGGATGGTGTTGCCCAGCGGAACCTCGGCGGAATAGGTCAGCCCGCGCTCGCCGCGCAGCGGCCAGGCATCCTCGGGGATTTCCTCCAGATCCGCAACGCGGGTCTGTTTGCCCTCCGGGCCGTAGGCGAGGATCGCCCCGCGCAGCGCGGGGACCGCGCGGACGAAGGCATCTTTGTCCTGTTCCGCCACGACGGCTTCAAATTCCGTGAGCCGGTCGCGCGGGACGTCGAGCACGAAATAGTCGGGCGCCTCGCGGGGGACCCGGCTGTCGATATTGCCCGCGATGCTGGTCTGGATCGCGGCGAGTAGTACGAAGGCCGAGAGGCCGAAGCCGAGCGCGGTGACCAGCGCGCCGGTCGATGCGCCGGGCCGGTGAAGGTTTGCCAGCGCGTTGCGCACCAGCGGATTGCGCGGGCTGGGCAACGCGCCCGCGGCCTTGCGGATCCCCCAGCCGAGCAAGGCGAGCAGCAACAGCATGACCGCCGCCCCGGCGAGGAACCCGCCCGACAACAAGGGATTCCGCGCTGTCAGCAATGCAAGCGCGACGATGCCGAGCAGCCCGCCGATCACCCACATCAGCGCCTGCCGGTCGCGCGCCAGCGGCACCACCCGCGCGCGCATCAGCGCCATCGCGGGGAAGCGCCGCGCGCGCAGGATCGGGGTCGCGGCGAACACCAGCGCCACCAGCAGGCCGTATCCCGCCGCGAGCAGCAGCGCCGAAGGCTCGAACACGAAGCCCGTCTCGACCGGCAGCAGCCCGTCGAGTGCCATGCCGAGCAGCGGGGTGACCAGCACCCCTGCAACGATGCCGAGAACGCTCCCCGCCAGTGCCGCCGCGCCGATCTGCAGGCCATAGATGCGCGCGATGTCGCGGCTGGTAGCGCCGAGCACCTTGAGCGTCGCGATGCTGGTCCGCCGCGCTTCGAGATAGGAGGCGACCCCGCCGCCGATGCCGATCCCGGCGATCACCAGCGCGGCGAGCCCGACCAGCGTCAGGAATTCACCCATCCGCCCGACGAAGCGGTCCGCTCCGGGCGAGGCGCGGTCGCGGGTGCGGAAGTCGAACCCGGCATTGGGGAACTCCTCACTCAGCAGCTCCTGCACCGCTTCGGGATCGCGCTGCGGGGTGAAGGCGACGCGGTACTTGCTCTGGTACATCGAACCGGGGGCGACGAGCCCGGCAGCTTGCGGGAAATCCTGCGCCACCAGCACCGTCGGGCCGAGCGAAAAGCCCTCGCTCAGCTTGTCCGGCTCGGTCGCGATGACGCCTGCGGCGCGCAGCTGCTGCGAGCCGATACGGAAACTGTCACCGATTTCGATGCCCAGCCGGTCGATCGCGCCCTGGTCGAGCCACGCTTCGTCCGCCTTGGGTGCGCCGACCTCCCGCCCGTCTTTCAGCGTCAGAGCGCCGTAAAGCGGATAGGCGCCGTCGATCGCTTTCAGTCCAACCGGCGCGGCATTTTCGCCCGCGCTGGCCATTGCCTGCAAACGGGTGCCGCCGGAAATCTCGCCGTACCGGGAGAGCGCGGCCTTTTCGTCCGCGTTGAGATCGCGTTGCCAAACCTCGATCTCGAGATCGCCGCCGAGCAGGTCCTGTCCGCGGCTCGATATCTCGCGCTCGATCGCGGCGGTCAGTGTGCCGATCGCCGCCAGCGCCCCGGTGCCGAGAAACAGGCACACCAGCAGCAGCCGCAGCCCCTTGAACCGCGCATTGAGATCGCGCCGAGCGATGGCCCAGGCGGTGGACCAGCTCATGTGTGTATCTCACGCGGAGACGCGGAGACGCGGAGGGTGAAGTGCTTTGCGCTCACAGAGGCACAGAGGCACAGAGATGTAGCTTCAGCGGCGAAGCCGCTTTCATAATCAAAATCTGGCTTCGCGGATGACCCTTTGCAATGGTGTGGCGCTTCGCGGGAAGAGCCGCACACCTCTGTGCTTCCGTGCCTCTGTGAGCGCCCGAAAATCCTCCGCGTCTCCGCGTCTCCGCGTGTTCCAACACTACCCACGGGTGTCGCTCGCGATACGGCCATCGGCGATGGTCACCACGCGGTCGCAGCGTGCGGCGAGTTCGGTATCGTGGGTGATCACCACCAGTGTCGCGCCGGTTTCGCGGCGGCGGGCGAACAGCAGTTCGATGATGTCGTGCCCGGTGGCGACGTCGAGATTGCCGGTCGGCTCGTCGGCGAAGATCAGCGTCGGGCGCGCGGCGATGGCGCGGGCGATGGCAACGCGCTGCTGCTCGCCGCCCGACAGCTGGGTCGGATAGTGGTCGAGCCGGTGGCCGAGCCCGACCGCCTCAAGTTCCGCTCTGGCGCGGACCCGCGCATCGCCGTCGCCGGCCAGCTCCATCGGTGTGGCGACGTTCTCCAGCGCGGTCATCGTCGGCAGCAGGTGGAACGCCTGCAGCACGATCCCGATCCGCCCGCGCCGCGCGAGCGCCAGCCCGTCCTCGTCCATCGCGGCGAAATCCTGCCCCGCGACGCTCAGCGTCCCGCCGGTGGCGCGTTCGAGACCCGAGAGAACCGCCATCAGCGAGCTCTTGCCCGATCCCGAGGGGCCGAGCAGCGCCAGCACCTCGCCTTCTGCCACGTCGAGGTCGATCCCGCGCAGGATCTCGACCGGCGCGGCATCCTGACCGAGCGTGAGGGTGAGATTTCGGGCGGAGATGGCCGGTGCGGCCTGATTTGGACTTGTCACGCTACGCCGATTGCATAGGTGGAGGGCACGAGCAAGGAGGCTCGCCGATGCACCAGCGCCTTTTGTCGATCATTCCCGTCCTGCTGCTCGCCGCCTGCGGGGCCGAAGCGCCTGTGCCGAGGGAGGACTCCGCCGCCGATGTCCGGACCGAGCAGCCGGTGATGGGGCCGGAACGCCGCATCCTCGCCTTCGGCGACAGCCTGTTTGCAGGCTACAATGTCGACAAGGCGGACAGCTACCCGGCGAAGCTGGAGGCGGCGCTGCGCGCCCGCGGGATCAATGCGCGGGTGACCAATGCCGGGGTTTCGGGCGACACCACCGCGGCGGGGCTGCAACGGCTCGGCTTCACGCTCGACGGGCTGGAGCAGAAGCCCGACCTGTTCATCCTCGAACTGGGCGGCAACGACCTGCTGCGCGGGCTCAAACCGGCGGAAACCAGGGCCAATCTCGCGGCGATCCTCGATGAGCTCAAGCGCCGCGAAATCCCGGTGCTGATCATGGGCATGCGCGCTCCGCCCAACATGGGCGAATTTCAGGCCGAGTTCGACGCGATCTTCGGCGATCTGGCCAAGCAATACGGCGCGGCGATCTATCCCTTCTTCCTTGAGGAAATCTATCAGGAGCCCGAGCTGTTCCAGGGCGACCGCATCCACCCGACGCCGAGCGGTATCGAACGCATCGTTGGCGCAACGGCGGATGTGGTGGCAGAGGCGCTGCCCGAGCCTGCAGCCGAATAGCGAGCCCCCGCGGAGGCGGGGGCCCCGGTCGGTCAGGCGCAACCTCGCCTGAGGTCCTCGCCTTCACGGGGACTCACATTCTCGTCACCGCGCCGCAAGCTACCTCCCACACCGCCGCTTCCTCGCGGATGTCGGCGAAGGGGGCGAGTTCGGTGCCTGTCAGCCACACCTGTGCGCCGCTGGACCGCAGCCGGTCGAACAACGCGGCGCGGCGCAGCGGGTCGAGATGGGCGGCCACTTCGTCGAGCAGCAGCACGCCCGGTCGGCCCTTCGCCGCAAGTTCGGCATGGGCGAGCACGATCGCGATCAGCATCGCCTTCTGTTCGCCGGTGGAGCAATTGGCGGCGGGCATGGCTTTCCCCGCCATCGTGACGGCAAGGTCGGCGCGGTGCGGGCCGGTGAGCGTGCGCCCTGCCGAACGCTCGCGCTTGCGCCCGTCGCGCAAGGCGGCGGCCAGATCGGCGCAATCGGTCGGCCCGCCTGAATCGTAATCGAGCAAGGGCCGCGCGAAGGGCTCTTCGGGCAAAATCTCCAGCGCCGTCGACAAGACACCGAGGGTTGCGATGCGCCCCTGCGACAGCGCCGCACCATGCTCCGCCAGCTGCACCTCGATCCCGTCGAGCCATGCCGGGTCGAGCGGGCGCTCGTCCGCCAGCAGGCGGTTGCGCTCGCGTAGCGCGCTCTCATACCGCGTGGCGTGGCGGGCGTGAGAAGGGTCGAAGGCCAGCGCCATCCGGTCGAGGAAGCGGCGGCGTGCTCCGGCGCTGTCCATGAACAGCCGGTCCATCGCCGGGGTCAGCCAGCCCATCGCCAGCCATTCGCCGAGCGAGACCGCGCTTGCCTCGCTGCCGTTCACCCGCACGCGGCGGCGCGAGGGGGCTTGCGCTTCGGTGTAGGTGCCCAGCCGCACCGGCTCGCCGCCATCGTGCTGCGCGAGCGACGCCCCGACTGCAAAGCCGCCTTGCCCTTGATCGGACGCCATCTCCGGCAAGGCCGCCCGGCGCAGTCCGCGTCCGGGCGCGAGCAGCGAAATCGCCTCGAGCACATTGGTCTTGCCTGCGCCGTTCTCACCGACGAGCAGGTTGAACCCGCGCGCGCCGTCGAGCGCAGTGTCAGCGTGGTTGCGGAAGCGGGAAAGGGTGATCCGGTCGAGCGCCATGGGCGCCTGCAGCCCTAGCTGCGCGGCTTTCGACACGCCAGCCGAAAGGCGGGTTCCAACAGTTGGCGAAAAATCCCAATTGTCAGCATTCGTTCATCATAGCGACACCGCGAATACGGGCAAAAACGGCAGATTTCCGCCATTTTTCGAAACTGGCACACCCCATGCAACGTAGTCCACATCCGCAGGAATGGTCCTGAGGATGCAAAAGAAAGGTTCTCCAATGTTCAGTCCCGAAGGTTTCAGCAGCAAGCTTTTCGCCGCTGCCGGTTCGTTCGCCCTCACGCTTCTCGTGTTCGCCACCGCGATCATGCCGGCCAACCAGGGCGCACTCCTCCCCGCCACCACCATGCTCGCCTGAGCCATCCACGAAAACAAACTTTTGAAGGATACCAATACCATGATCACCTTCGAGAAAATCGGCACGCACCTGGTTGCCGCCGTTGCCTCGATCGCCGTCACCGCGATGCTGCTCGCCGTGGCCATCGCACCTGCCAACCAAGGCATGATCCTGCCGGGAGCACTCGCATGAACCACCTCGATCGCAAGCCCGCCGTCGGCGTCCCCAGCCAGGGGTTCCGCCTCGACCGTTCGAATGGCAAGATCTGGGGCGTGTGCGGCGGTATCGCCAACTATGCCGGGATCGACCCGATGTGGGTCCGTATCGGCTTCGTGATCGGCGCGCTGGTCAGCGTCGGCACCGCCGCCATCGTCTATGCCGCGATCGGCCTGATCGCCGACTGAGCACGGCCTCGCGACATCCGTCCCGGTTTTCGGGCCGGCCGTGCCACCATCGATGAAAACCGGGAGGGGCCGCAAGGTCCCTCCTTTTTTTCACATCGCCGAAATTCCGCCGTCGAGCTTGATCTCGGCCCCGGTCATGAAGCGGCTCTCGTCGCTTGCGAGATAGACCACCGCATTGGCGATATCGTTCGGCTCGCCGACGAATTTGAGCGGGATCTGCCGCGCCAGCTTTTCCATCAGCACCCCCTTGTCGATATTGTGATGACGTGCAGTCCCGTCGAGGATCGGGGTGTCGACGAAGGTCGGATGGATCGAGTTGCAGCGGATCTGCATATTGTTCTTCGCGCAGTGCAGCGCGATCGACTTGCTGAGCATCCACACCGCCGCCTTGGATGAATTGTAGGCCGGCATGGTGTCGCTTGCGATCAGGCCGGCGATGCTGGAAATGTTGATGATCGACCCCGGCGCGTGTTCGCGCATCAACGGCAGCGCCTTCTGGCAACCGTGGAAGATCGAATCGACATTCACCGCGAAGCAGCGCTTCCAGTCCTCGAACTTGCAGGTCTCGATATTGCCCGCGACGCCCATCCCGGCGTTGTTGACCAGCACATTAAGCCCGCCGAGCTTCTCGCGCGCGGCATCGACGGCTTTCTCCCAGTCGCTGGCATTGGTGACATCGTGCTCGATCGAATAGGCAGTGCCTGCGCCGAAGCGTTCGTTGATGATCTGCGCGGTGTTGGCGGCTCCATTGGCGTTGATATCGGTGCACAGCACCCGCGCACCTTCTTTCGCCAGCAGCGTCGAATGCGCCGCGCCCAGACCCTGCGCCGCGCCGGTTACCAGCGCCAGCTTGCCTGCAACTCTTCCGCTCATTTCCCGTCCTCTCCGATAAATCCCGCCGCCATCAGCATGGCTATACGCACGTCGACCGCATGGCCTCTCGCGCGCCAGGCTGCAACGAATTGCGGCAGATGGTCCAGCTTCACGCGGTGTACGGTGATGTCCTCGCTCTCGGTCCCGCCGCCTTCGCCGACCCTGGTCAGTCCCGATGCACGCAGCAGGGTGAAGCTCTCGCTCACCATGCCCGGGCTGGAATAGAACTCGCCGAGATTCTCCATCCGCGCGGCGGTGAAGCCGGTTTCCTCTTCCAGCTCGCGCACGGCGGCGGTCTCGGGGCTTTCGTCCTCCGCCCCGTCGTCGTCGCCGATCAGCCCGGCGGGGAGTTCGAGGCAGATGCGGCCCAGCGGGACGCGGTATTGCTCGACCAGAATTGCGCAGCCTTCATCGTCGATCGCAATGATCACCGCCGCGCGAATGCCGCGTGCGCGGGAGGCATACTCCCACCGGCCGCGTTTTTTGGCGGTCAGGAACCGGCCCTGCCAGACGATCTCTTCGGGTTCTTCCATGGCTGCCCTTTCCAAGGTCGATAAAAAGCCCCTCCCAAGGGGGAGGGGGTGGGGTGGGGGTTGTGCCCCCTCGCAATCGTCGAACCCCCACCCCCGACCAATCCCCATGGGGAGGGGAGACGGACAACGGTCCCCGTATGTAAGCTGTGCTTAGACCTCGATCAGCCGGTCGGGCAACTCGTTCGTGTCATCCTCGGCTTTGGGGAAGTGCTCGGACAGCACTTTGCCGACATCGCGGATGCCGGCGGCAAGCCCGCCAGCGACATATCCGCTTTTGATCTCGACCAGCATATCGGCCATGGCTTCGCCCCATACTTCGGCCGGGACCTTTTCCGCAATCGAATCGTCGGCGACGATCTCGGCGCGATGTTCGCGCATCGAGAGGTAGATCAGCACTCCGGTGCGCCCGTGGGTGCGGCGCTCGGCCCCGACCTTGAAATGCGCCACCGCGCGGCTACGGACGCGCATCGACTTGACCGGGCCGGGGACGAGCATGAAGCGCAGCGCATCCCCGCGCAGGACCAGCCAGGTGGCGCCGAACACCAGCGCGCCCAGCGCGAGCACCAGAGTGATCACTTCCCCGCTCGACCATAGCGTGCCCCATCCGCCCGCCACCCGATCGGCCAGCGACAGGAAGGCATCGGGCCACACCGCAAATGCGCTCATCGCCGTAAACGCCGCCAGCGCGCACCACGCGAGCACGATGTCCGAATATCCGTCGGACCGTTGGGCCAGCACTGTGACGATCTCGCCCGAGGTATGCGCCTCCGCCTCGCGCACCGCGCGGGTTACGATTTCCTGGCCTTCTTCTCCGAGAGTGCCTGCCATCCTACCAGCCTCCGCTCGCACCGCCGCCACCCGACGATCCGCCGCCAAACCCGCCGAAGCCTCCGCCGCCTCCGCCGGAGAAGCCCCCGCCGCCGCCCCAGCCGCTGCCGCCGCTACTGATCCCGCGGGCGACTGCCTTGCCCGCTTCCCACAGCAGGATGTCGCCCACCGCGCTGCCGAGCCCGCTGCCGCGATAGCGCCGGCTGCGCTTGCCCCGGCGGAACATCGGCAGGATGAAGAAGAAGAACAGGAAACCGAACCAGAAGATCGCGCCGATCGGGAAACCGCCGCCGCTCGATTCCTGCGCTTCGGCCGCCTGTGCGGCTTCCTCGATCGCGATCGCGTCCTCGGGCGATTTGTCGAGATGGGTGATGATCGCATCGACCCCCTGGGTGATCCCTGCGTCGAAATCGCCCGCCTTGAACTGCGGGGTGATGACGTCGCGGATCACGCGGCCCGCCATGATCCCGCCGAAATAGGGGTGGAGGCCGTAACCGACCTCGATCCGCATCTTGCGGTCGTCGCGCGCGACCAGCAACAGCAGCCCTTGGTCGCGCTCGGCTCCGCCGATGCCCCATTCGTTGGTGAATAACGTGGTGGCGTAGCGCTCGATCGACTCGCCGCCGAGATCGGGCACCGTCGCCACGATCACCGCTCGCCCGGTGCGGGCGTTGTATTCGCGCAGCCGCGCATCGAGCGCGGCCTCGACATCGGGCGAGATGATGTCGGCCCCGTCGTAGACCGGTCCGTCGGGGACGGGGGGGTACTCGGCTGCAGTCGCCGGCAACGCCACCAGCCCAAAGCATAGAGTCACCAGCGCCCACAGGTTCGCCAGACGGTTCATGCAGCTTCCTTCATGATCTTCAGGCACGCCTCGCTTGTGGCGCCGAATTCCTTCGCGCTGTCGAGCCGCGCAATCAGGGCGTCGACCCCGCTATCGATACCGCCGGGGAAATCGCCGCTGCGGAAGGGCGGGACCATCTGCTGCTCGATAATCTGCTTCGCCACATCGTAGCTGATCGGCTTCTCGAGCCCGCAGCCGACCTCGATCCGCATCTGCCGGTCATTGGGTGCGACCAGCACCAACAGCCCGCGATTGGTCTTGCGGCCGCCGATGCCCCAGGTATTGAAGGTGTCGAGGGCAACGTTCTCGATCGGTCGCCCCTCCAGCGACGGCACCGAGGCGACCACGATGGCGTTGCCGGACCGGTGGGCATAACCGCGCAGCTTCGCATCGAGCGTCGCTTCGACGGCTTCGGGGAGGATATCCGCACGGTCCGAAACCGGGCCGGACGGTCGGGCCATCTCGTCCTGCGCCGGAGTTTCGTCTTGCGCTTCGGCGGTGTCCTGCGCCGAGCATCCAGCTAACGGATTCGCCAGCAGGAGCAGCGCGGCGGGCCAGCCGAGAGCCGCCCGCCAGCGTCTGCCAGCACGGATCGAGCCCGAAGTCACTCGGCCTTGTCGCCCCCGGTGATCTGGTCGAAGTTCACGCCCGGATTGGCCTCGGCTTCCTTCGGCGCGTCGAAATATTCCAGCCGTTCGGCACCGTGGATGATGTTTGCGCCGATGCTGGAGGGGAAGGTACGGATCTCGGTGTTATAGTCCTGTGCCTTCTCGTTGTAGCGCACCCGTTCGGTGTTGATCAGGTTGTTCGCTTCGTCCAGCGCAACCATCAGGTCGGCGAAGCGGCCCTGGCTCTGCAGCTGCGGATAGTTCTCTACCACTGTGCGCAGCTGGCCCAGCGCCTGCGTGAGCTGGTTCTGCGCCTCGTTGAATTTCTTGAACTCTTCCGGGTTCGACAGATCGTCGGTGGTGATGTTGATTGCGGTTGCGCGGGCGCGGGCGTCGATCACGCCCTGGAGGATGTTCCCTTCGGAAATCGCGGCTGCTTGCACCGTTGCCACCAGATCCGGGATGAGGTCGGACCGGCGCTGCAGTGCGCTTTCGACATTGCCCCACTGCGCCTTGGCCGCCTCTTCCTTGGTCGGGACCGAGTTGATCCCGCAGGCGGCGAGCCCGATCGATGCCAGCGCGACCAGCGCGAAGCGGCGAAACGTCTGCAAATTCATCAGCGGAACTCCCCTTGAATGCACGCCATCGGCGACGTGCCTCATCTGTCTTAGCGAAATAGCACACCGGTGCTGCATTTCAAGGAACCTGCGCGGAATGCGGTCGTTGCCTCGCAAAACTGACGGAGGCTGATACGTGGCATTTTTCGACGAGTTCAAGAAGTTCATCGCACGCGGCAATGTGCTGCAACTGGCGGTGGGGGTGGTGATCGGGGCATCCTTCGGCAAGATCACCACGGCGCTGACAGAAAGCGTCATCATGCCCACGATCGGCTGGCTGTTCGGCTCGGTCGACTTCTCGAACTGGTTCATCCGACTGGGGCCAATCCCCGCAAGCTACGATGGATCGCGCACCAGCTACGTCGAGCTGAAGGAGGCGGGCGTGGCGATGATCGGCTATGGCGACCTGCTGACCCAGGTGGTCAATTTCCTGATCCTCGCCTTCGCGCTGTTCCTGCTGGTCAAGGCGGTCAACCGCGCGCTCGACGCGATCGAGCGCGACGAAAAGGAGGCCGCCGGAAATGTGGACGGCAGCGATACGCCGGTCGATCCGCAACTCGATGTTCTGCGCGATATCCGCGCGGAACTGAAAGAGCTGCGCGCGGCACAGGCGAGTTGAACCCGTCCCCTTGCAATATCTGTCTTGGCAGGCTGGCGTCATGATGCCAGAAGGCCGGTTCAATCGATTGCATCGGGGAGAAATGGGATGTTCGCGGAATTCAAAGAGTTTATTGCCAAGGGCAATGTGATGGAACTCGCGGTCGCGGTGATTATCGCGGGCGCGTTCGGCACCATCGTCGCGTCGCTGACCGGCGATGTGGTGATGCCGATTGTCGGATTTATCTTTGGCGGGGCGGATTTCTCGAACTACTTCATCCTGCTGAGCGTGCCCGAAGGTTACAAGGGTTCGACCACCGACTACGCCGCGCTCAAGGAAGCGGGCGCGGCGATGATCGGCTATGGCGCGCTGATCACCACAGTGATCAACTTCGTGATCCTCGCCTTCATCATCTTCCTGTTGGTGCGCTATACCAACAAGGTGACCGCGCAGCTGCACAAGAAGGAAGAGGATACCGCCCCGGCAGGCCCGAGCGAGATCGAACTGCTGACCGAAATTCGCGATGCGCTGAGGGCGAAGCCTTAATTTCGACACTTTCGGGAACCTTTACAAAGGCCATGGTTTGATTGGCCAGTCCAGAAAATGTGACTGGCCACTCAAATCAGAGGTACTACCATGCGTAAACTCGCTATTCTCGCTGCTTCGGCTGCATCGCTCGCGCTCGTGGCTTGCGGCCCGGGTGCCGAAACCGAAACCGAAGCCCAGGCCGATGCTATGGAAGAGCAGGCCGACATGACCGAGGAAATGGCAGAAGAAGCCCCGACCGAGGCACAGGAAGAAATGCTCGAAGAAAAGCAGGATGTGCAAGAAGCCCAGGCCGATGCGCTCGAAGACAAGGCCGACGCCGAAGAGGGTGTCACTGGCATGTAATTCCCTTGCGCCCGGCGCAATGGAAGCGAGGGGGCGGACCGAAGGGTCCGTCCCCTTTTCTTTTGCGCGCGCATTGCGCTGCTCACTTCACATTAAGCTGCAAGCGCCTATATCGGTGCTGCCCGTTTCGGCGGGATATGGCGATAAATGGCCTCGTGTAATAGACGCAACGGACCCGGGGGCAGTACCCGGCGGCTCCACCACCGAACCCCACAGGGGCGCGATGACGGGGCCGAACCAGGATCGACGTGTGTTGAAAGACGTGTGTTTTCGCCCGGGCTGAGTAACCCGTAAAACTGTTCACAACACACAAGTGCCAACGATAACGAAGCACTCGCAATCGCAGCGTAATGTGACGGGCTAACGCCCTGAAGTTACAAAGCTAAAGCGCGGTTGGACCCACCGGGCAACAGAAGCGGATTCCGGGGCTCCGGGGGTAGCTAGCAACAGAAACCCCCACCTTTCGAATCTTGCGATATTTACTCACACGAAGACACGAAGATGTCGGCGTTTCCGTCAATGTGCGTGGTAGTCATTTGCTATCCGCCGGAGGCCCGATTTTAGCGTGGCTTCGCCAAAGTTCATCAGCAGTCCAAGCGGCAACTGCATAACGCGCAAATAGGTCAGCACCTGCTTGCCGTGAACGGCGGTAAGCCGCTCGACGGATTTGAGCTCCACCACCAATCTGGATTCGACGAGCAAGTCGATCTTGAATGCGTTGTCTACGACAACGCTCCTATGTCGGAGCGTGACCGGAACTTGGCGCGCAACCGATAGCCCGCGGGCAGCCAACTCCGTGTACATCAATTGCTCATAGGCGCTTTCCAGCAGACCGGGACCTAAGTCTCGATGCAGGTGAAATCCGCAATCTATGACAATTGCAGCGACGCGCTCCAGTTCATCATCGCGCAACATCTTCGTGTCTTCGTGTGAGATTGTTAGCTTTCCGCGCTTGATGCCGCCTGAACCCGCTCCCGCTCGTACCGCAGGCAATCGAGGATCTTCGCGCCTGCCAGGAATACCGCGCCGGTGGTGGCGAGGAACAGCAGCTTTCCGCCCCAGCCGGGATAGTCGACGAGATATTGCGAGCCGCGCGCGGTAGCGCCGAGCGCCAGCGCGTAGATGATCAGAAAGGCCTCAACCCTCGTCTTGATGACGAACAGCCTGCCGATCTTCTGCCACATGCGCGCCTCGCCTCTCGTTAACATTTCACAACGCAAACACCGTGCCAGCAACGCGTTCGCGCGGCATGCGGTGGTTAACGGGTGAGGGCAGTGTAAACGCTTCCGACGACGTGTCGAGCGCGTTAACCGAGTTCGGCGAGGTCGAGAGATTCCAACAGTTTGCCACGTGCAGTTCGAACGCTTTCGGCGAGCGCGGGGTCCCCGATATCCGACGGGTCGACCTGCTCCGGCCACCACTCGCCGATGACTTTCGCGAGCAGATCGGCCTTGGCTTCGGACAGCATGAAGCGCGGGTCGACCGTTGCCGGATCGGCCACCACGCGCAGCCGCAGGCAGGCAGGGCCACCGCCGTTCGCCATGCTCTGGCGCACGTCGACCGGTATCACCTGCCGGATCGGCCCGTTCGAGGCGAGCATTGATTCGCACCAGGCCCACACACTGGCGCTTTCGCGGCATTCCTCGGGCACGACCAGCGCCATCTCGCCTGAGGGCAGGGTGAGGAGCTGGGCATTGAACAGATAGGTCTTGATCGCTTCGGCGAGGCTCACCGAGTTCGACGACACTTCGACCACCTCCAGCGCGGGGAAGGCGGTGCGGATCGCCTCATACGCTGCATCGCGGTCGGCAAACGCCTCTTCATGTGCAAACAGCACTCGCTCGTTGGCGACCGCGACAACATCGTTGTGAAACGCGCCGGCTTCGATCGCGGCGGGGTTCTGCTCGATGAATATCGTGCGTGCCGGGTCGAGCCCGTGGAGCCGGGCGACCGCGCGGCTGGCCTGTTCGTGCTGGCGGGCGGGGAATTTGCCTCCCGGTCGGCCATAGACGAACACCTCGACCCCCGGCGCGCCATGCCCTTCGCAAAAGCGCATGTGGTTGGCCGCACCCTCGTCGCCGAAGCTCGGCGGCACGGCTTCGTGTACAGTGAAGTGCTCACGGTCGCCGAAAGCGATGTCGAGCTGCGCCTTGGTGTCGCGCCATTCCTGCGCCCGATGGACCATGGTTACGAGGTTCGCAGGGGTCAGGTGGCATTTGCCGTCAGCGGTATCGGGCGCGGGGCTGACCGTCGCGGCATTGGCGGTCCACATCGAACTGGCCGACCATGCCGCGGCGAGCAAGGCTCGGTCTGTGGCCGGATCAACCGCTAGGCGGCGCAAGGTTTCATCGTACGGGCGCGGCAACGGCAGGAAAAACCCTTGCGCCAGCCCACGTGCCATGTTGCCGCGCATCTTGGCCACACCCTGCAGTGCCGCCGCGCGCGGATAAGACGGGTCGCCCTTGTGGCTCGCGCTGGCGATATTGCCGAGGCTGAGACCCGCGTAATTGTGCGACGGGCCGACGATGCCGTCGAAATTGATTTCTTGCAGTGGCATGTTTTCAAACTCGTCATTGCGAGCGACCGGAGGTCGCGCGGCAATCCATGGTCGAACATATCGGCAAGACGAGCGGGCCATGGATCGCCGCGTCGCTGCGCTCCTCGCGAAGACGGATTAGGTGCTCACCGCGCCACGCTCCACACGATATCGCCCGGCTGTACGTCGAGCGTCTCGGCAGCCGTGGCATCGATGGTGACCGAGCCGTCGGGATTGATGCAACGCTCGCCATAGCAGCTGCGGAAGCCGTCGAGATGGCTGGTCGCGAGCAGCGCGCGCTCGCCGCCCTCGCAATCGACCGCCTCGACCGTTGCGTGCTTCGCTTCCTTCACGCTCTTCACTTGGTCGGTCCGCGCCAGCATGGTCGGCCCGCCGTCGAAGATGTCGACGTAGCCGTCGTAGGAGAATCCCTCGTTCTCGAGCATAGTCATCGCCGCGCGGCCGGTGGGGTGGGGCAGGCCGATCACGCTGCGCGCATCGTCATTGAGCATGGCGACATAGACCGGGTGTTTGGGCATCAGGTCGGCGATGAACTGGTTGCCGTTGATAGCGTTGAAATAGTCGGCTTCCTGGAACGTCATGCCGAAGAACCGCCCGGCGACCCCGTCCCAAAACGGCGATCCGCCGCGGTCGTCGATGATGCCGCGCAGTTCCGCCAGCACGCGGTCGGCGAAGCGCGCGCGGTGCATGGCGATGAACAGGTAGCGGCTGCGCGCGAGCAGCAGGCCGAGCCCGCCGGCGCGCTCGTTGGGATGCAGGAACAACCCGCCGACCTCGCTCGCACCTTCGAGGTCGGTTGTCAGGCCCAGAATCTCCGCCCGCACGGTGCGGTCGAGTTCCTGTGAATGCTGCGACAGCGTGCTCAGGCGATAGGAATAGAACGGCCATTGCTGTCCGACCTGGCTGAACATCTGGCAGGTGCCGCGCACCGCACCGGTTTGCGTGTTCTCGAGGATCAGCACGAACTGGTCGTCGCCCAGCCTGTCCTCGTCGCGCGCAAAGGCCTGCTCGGCGCGGTCGAGCTTGCTGGCAAGCGCCTTGCGGTCGGCGGGCAGATTGGTGAAGCCGCCGCCGGTCAGCTTGGCCATTTCGTACAGCGGTTCGAGATCGGAAGCGCGCGCGGCGCGCAGGCGGAAGGTCAAAGCGGGTCCCCCGATGCAAGTCTGTGCAGCACGAGCGCGGACAGGGCCGCCCGCTCGCGCAGCGATGAAACGATCATATACTCGTCGGGCGAATGGATCGCCCCGCCGCGCACACCCATGGTGTCGACCACCGGGATCCCGCAGGCGGCGATGTTGTTGCCGTCGCACACCCCGCCGGACGGCTGCCAGCCGATCTGTTGCCCGAGCGAGGCGCCGCAATTGCGCACCAGATCGAACAGTTTCTGCGCGCGGCGGTCGACCGTCTTGGGCGGGCGGGTGATGCCGCCGTGGCGATGGATGGAGACCTCGTGTGCCTGTTGCACTTCGCCGATCAGCATCGCCAGCCCCGTCTCGAAGCGGTCGGCGTCGTCGGGGCTGCGAGGGCGGATATTGAACCGCAGCACAGCATGGTCCGGCACGACATTGTTCGCTGCGCCGCCGTCGATTTTCGCCGGGTTGACCGGGCAGTCTTCGCGCTGGAGCCGCTTGACGCCCAGCACCAGTGCCGCCGCCGCAACGATGGCGTTGCGCCCGTCCTGCGGATTGCGCCCGGCGTGGGCGGACTTGCCGGTGATCGTGAGCGAATAGTTCCCGCTGCCGCCACGCGCGTGCGCCAGCGTGCCGTCGGGCAGGGCGGAGGGTTCGTAGGTCAGCGCGGCGTATTTGCCTTGCGCCAGTCGCTCGATCAGCGGGGCGGAGGCGAGCGAGCCGGTTTCCTCGTCCGAATTGATCAGCACGTCGTAGCCGATGCGATGTGCGTCTTCGCTCATCTCGAACGCCTTGAGCGCGTGGAGGATGACCGCGATCCCGCCCTTCATGTCGGCGAGGCCGGGGCCGTTCAGCGTGTCCTCGTCAAGCCACTGCTGGAGCTGGAACGGGTGATCCTTGGGGAACACCGTGTCCATGTGCCCGGTGAACAGCAGCCGCCGCTCCGCCGCAGGTCGCACGCGCAGCACCATGTGCCTGCCGAATTGCCGCTCCACCTCGCGCCCGTCGGGGTCGATCGCGGTCACCGGCGCGGGTTCGACCAGCTCAAGATCGCCGGGCAGGGCGGAATAGGCGTCGGCCAGCATGCCGGTCAGATCGGCCAGTCCGTCAAGGTTCGCCGTGCCGGTGTTGATCGCGCTCCATTCGCAGGCGTGCGCGAGCATTGCATCCTGCTCGATCGGCGCGATCAGCGCTTCGGTCTGGCTATCCGGTTTCATCTGCAACCGGCTCTAGCGGGGGATCGGCGCAGCCTCCACCCCTGTTCTTAACATGGGGGCTAGCCAGCCTTGGCGACAGAGACGGCGAAGGTCTGGCGCATTGTCACCATCTTTGTCATCCCCGCGCACGCGGGGATCCAAGACGACCCCGGTGCCATGGATTCCCGCGTGCGCGGGAATGACAACGAGAGGGCAAACTGATCGCGAGGAATACAACCGCAATTTGAATAGAGCGGGGCTTTGAGGCGTTGCAAAGCCGCGCCCGCTTGGCCATAGCGCGCCTCGTCCTCCCCGGGATTTGCCGCTATCATTCCCTCGTGCACCCGCGTGCGCGAAGCAAATTTGTGAGGATTCATGACCGATTACGTCACGCGCGCCGGATTGCAGGTGTACCCCGGCCTGGCCGACTTGCTCGAGACGCAGGTACTTCCGGTGCTCGGCCGCGATGCCGATGCCTTCTGGCTCGGCTTTGCGTCGCTCCTCGCCGAAATGGCCCCGCGCAACCGCGAGCTGCTGGTCAGACGCGACACGCTGCAGGCGCAGATCGACGCCTGGCACAAGGATCGCGCGGGCCAGACGCACGATGCGGCCGCCTATCGCGCCTTCCTCGAGGAAATCGGCTATCTCGTCCCCGAGCCCGCGCCGTTCACCATCGGCACCGGGAATGTCGATGCGGAAATCGCGACCATGGCCGGGCCGCAGCTGGTGGTCCCAATCCTCAATGCACGCTTCCTGCTCAACGCCGCCAATGCGCGCTGGGGGAGCCTCTACGATGCGTTTTACGGCACCGACGCGCTCGACGCGCCGGCAGCGCTTCCCGGCAGCTACGACGAGCTGCGCGGGCAGGCGGTGATCGCGCGCGGGCGCAGGTTCCTCGATGAAACCTTGCCGCTGGCCGATGGCAGCTGGACCAAGATCGCGGGCCGCGACGACATCGTACTCGCCGATCCCGGGCAATACGTCGGCGAGACCGCCAGTGGCATGCTGTTCCGCAACAACGGATTACATGTCGAGGTCGTGTTCGACCCGGAATCCCCGATCGGGCAGGGCGACCGCGCGGGCATCGCCGACATCAACCTCGAAGCCGCGCTGACGACGATCTGTGACTGCGAGGACTCGGTCGCGGCGGTGGATGGCGAGGACAAGACGCTCGCCTACACCAACTGGCTCGGGCTGATCCGCGGCGATTTGCAGGAAACTTTCGAGAAAGGCGGCGCGCAGATGACCCGCGCGCTCAACGCCGACAAGCTCTACCGCGACGCCGACGGCAACCAGCACGCGCTGAACGGGCGCAGCCTGCTGTTCGTGCGCAATGTCGGGCATCTGATGACCAATCCGGCGATCCTGCTGGAGGATGGCTCCGAAATCCCCGAAGGCATCATGGACGCGGTGTTCACCAGCGCGATCGGCGCGCTCGACGTGGAAGGCCATGCCGAGCATGGCAACAGCCGCCACGGTAGCATCTATATCGTCAAGCCGAAGATGCACGGGCCGGAGGAATGCGCCTTCACCAACGACCTGTTCGATGCGGTGGAGGACCTTCTCGCCCTGCCGCGCCACACGATCAAGGTCGGGGTGATGGACGAGGAACGACGCACCTCGGCCAACCTCGCCGCCTGCATCCACGCGGTGAAGGACCGCATCGTGTTCATCAACACCGGCTTCCTCGACCGCACGGGGGACGAGATCCACACCTCGATGCAGGCCGGGCCGATGATCCGCAAGGGCGCAATGAAGACCAGCGGCTGGCTCGCCGCCTACGAGAAGCGCAACGTCGGGATCGGCCTGAAGCACGGCCTCTCGGGCAAGGCGCAGATCGGCAAGGGCATGTGGGCCGCGCCCGACCTGATGGGTCAGATGATGATCGAGAAGATCGGCCATCTGAAGGCAGGGGCCAACACCGCCTGGGTCCCTTCGCCTACCGCCGCCACGCTCCACGCACTGCATTACCACCAGTGCGACGTCTTCGAGGTCCAGCAGGGCCTCGGCGATATCCCGCCGGTGGACGAGCTGCTGGCAATCCCGCTGGCGGATGGCACCAACTGGTCCGAAGACGAAGTGCGCGAGGAGCTCGACAACAACGCGCAAGGGTTGCTCGGCTACGTCGTGCGCTGGATCGACGCCGGGGTCGGCTGCTCCAAGGTGCCGGACATCAACGACGTCGGCCTGATGGAAGATCGCGCGACGTTGCGCATTTCGTCGCAGCACATGGCCAACTGGCTACTCCACGGCGTGTGCAGCCGTGAGCAGGTGATGGACAGCCTCCACCGCATGGCCGCCAAGGTCGACGCGCAGAATGCGGGTGACCCGTTCTACCAGCCGATGGCGGGCAACTGGGACACCAGCCTCGCCTTCAAGGCGGCGTACGAACTGGTGTTCAAAGGCGTCGAGCAACCGAGCGGTTACACCGAACCGCTGCTTCACGCTTGGAGGTTGCGAGAGAAGGCAACGGGTTAAGCAAATCAGCCTATTATCGTTGATGTAGTTCCCGAAATCGAGGATATCTCGCGTTCTGGAGGGTTGTCGCGATGTGGGGACTGCGTATCGAGTACGCGCTTTTTGCTGGACTTGCTGCTGCAATTATTGGCTTGATACTCAAGTACTTAGGCTATCAGCATCCGGCTACTGGGCCGGATAGGCCTCGCTATCGACCATATCTGATTGCCTTGTCCGGCATACTTTTTGTCGGATTGCTATATTTGCAGGCCCGGACCGGGAGGGGCCTCGACCAGCATCTCGGGTGCGCTATTTTTGGGTGTGAAACGCAGCCTTTAAACAACGGCGGATCGCCCGTCGAAGTTCGAGATGAATCTGCATTCTCTAGCTGCGTGCGTGAATTGAAAGCGCAGTTCACCTGCGAGGGGTTTCTTGAGTATGCATCGCGTTCAGATACTGTCATTTTACGAAACGATCCACGAAACTACACCCTGGATGAACCGATCGAATTGGCTGTGGCAATAGCGCAGACGAAGTTAATTGTTGGCGACCAGAACTATAACGCTTGCCAAATATTCGAGGAGTCAGTGAGAGAAAGTTGCAAAACGCTTTCAAATGTTGGCCAAAGCGATCTCGGAAGTCGTTAGGGAAGCATTGCCTTCGCAACGCTGACAAAGTCCGCCACGCTTTTTGCTTCCGCCCGCCGCGTTTCGTCAAGGCCCACGTCTGGTGTTCTTCGTGCGCACCAATATACTTTTGCGGCCTTCGCGCAAAATCTTGGGCCGCTGGCCGAAGGTAGCCTCGATTTGCCGCTCCAGTTTGCGCGCGGAATCGCCTTCCGGCCTCTCATCGAGGGTCACATGGGCGATCCACCCATTACCTTCGGTGGCGGGGGTGAAGGTGCTGCGGTGTACCTCTATCGCCACATCATGGAATGGGCGGCCGAACAGTCACCCCAGATTGCCGCGAAGATGGTGCAGACAGACCCGGCGCTGAACCGGCCCGCAATCAGCTAGGCTGCTTCCGCCGCCTTCGCCGCTTCCAGCGTCTTGCGCCGCCGGCCCCGCTGCACGATATTGAGGATCTCCACCCCGACCGAGAAGCCCATCGCGGCGTAGATATAGCCCTTCGGCACGTGGAAGCCGAAGCCGTCGGCGATCAGCACCAATCCGATCATCACCAGGAAGGCGAGCGCGAGCATCACCAGCGTCGGGTTCTTCTCGATAAAGCGCGCCAGCGGATCGGCAGCGACCATCATCACGCCGACGGTGATGACCACAGCGGCGACCATGATCGGGATATGATCGGTCATGCCCACGGCGGTGAGGATCGAATCGATCGAGAATATGAGGTCGATCGCGATGATCTGCACGATCACCGCGCCGAAGGTGGCGGTGGCGGCGGCGGCAACGCCCGGCGTCTTGTCGAGCAGGTCGCCGCTGTCGTCACCCGGCTCCATCGAATGGTGGATCTCCTTGGTCGCCTTCCACAGCAGGAAGAAACCGCCGGCGAGCAGGATCAGGTCGCGGCCTGAAAACGCCGTCTCGAAAGTCGCATCGCCATATTCGTTCGGTGCGCCCGATATGCCGAGATCGAACAGCGGTGTCTGCAAGGTCACGATCCAGCCGATCACCATCAGCAGGCCGATCCGCATGATCAGTGCGAGCGAAAGGCCGATGCGCCGCGCCTTCTGCTGTTGATGTTCGGGCAGCTTGTTCGACAGGATCGCGATGAAGATGAGGTTGTCGATCCCGAGGACCACCTCGAGCGCGATCAGGGTGAGCAGCGCCAGCCAAGCGGCGGGATCGGAGAGGAGTGCCATGATATCCATGCGTCTGCCTGTGCCGAACCGCTCGACACCGCGCAAGCGCGATTTTGGGCGTCCTCAGCCCAGCTCGCGGGCGAGGGCGATGTAATCCGCGACGCCGAGCGTTTCCGCTCGCCGCGTTTCGTCGATACCGAGCGTTTCGAGTGCCTGAAGCGCGCCCGGAACACCCTTCAAGCTCTGCCGCAGCATCTTGCGCCGCTGTCCGAAGGCGGCTTCGGTCAGCCGTTCCAGCATGCGGGCGGACACACCTTCCGGCATTACGGCAGGCACGACGTGCACGATCGCGCTCATCACCTTGGGCGGCGGGGTGAAGGCACTGCGATGGACCTTCATCGCGAGGCTCGCCGCGCTGCGCCATTGCGCGAGCACCGCCAACCGGCCGTAGGTGCTGCCCCCCGGCTGTGCGACGATGCGCTGCGCGACCTCCTGCTGGAACATCAGCGTGAGCGAGGTCCATTGCGGGGGCCAGGCTTCTCCTCCGAGCCAGCGAACGAACAATGCGGTGCCAACGTTGTAGGGAAGATTCGCGACCACCGCGAAGGGCTCGCCGCCCACCAAATCGCTGTGCTCGATTTTCACCGCATCGCCTTCGACCACGCGGAGCATGCCGGGATAAACGTCGGAGAGTTCGGCGAGGGCCGGGAGGCAGCGACGGTCCATCTCGATCGCAGTGACGCGGGCTCCGGCCTTGAGCAATGCACGGGTCAGCCCTCCGGGCCCGGGGCCGATCTCGAGCACCGCCTTGCCCCGCAGGTCGCCCGGGATGGCAGCGATCCGGTCGAGCAGCTGCGCGTCGTACAGGAAGTTCTGACCCAGCGCTTTCGAGGCTGAAAGGCCGTGCCGGGCGATGACGTCGCGTAGGGGGGGCAGGTCGGGCACGGTCATGGCGTACCCCTATACCGTCATTGCGAGCGAAGCGAAGCAATCCAGAGCCCTCGCGCGGGACTTCGTTGGGTTGCCGCGGCGCTGCGCGCCTCGCAATGACGGGTCATATTGCGGCCCGCCGTGCCGCCATTCCGCCCGCCATGCGGATTGCCGCGATCATCGCGCCGGGATCGGCAATGCCCTTTCCTGCGATGTCGAAGGCGGTGCCGTGGTCGGGGCTGGTGCGCACGAACGGCAGGCCGAGCGTGACGTTGACCCCCTGGTCGAAATCGAGCGCCTTGACCGGGATCAGCGCCTGGTCGTGATACATGCAGATCGCGGCATCGAAGGTCGCGCGCTGGCGCGGTGCGAACAGTGCATCCGCCGGGTGCGGGCCAGTGGCATCGATCCCTTGAGACACGAGCAGCTCGATAGCGGGCGCGATGATATCGAGCTCCTCGCGCCCGAATCTGCCGCCTTCGCCGGCATGCGGGTTGAGGCCGGAGACCGCGATACGCGGGTTGGCAATTCCGAAGTCGCGTTGCAGCGCGCTGGCCGTGATGGTGGCCTTCTTCACGATCAATTCGATCGACAGGCGGGCCGGGACTTCGGCGATTGCGCAGTGGATCGTCAGCGGCACCGCGCGTACGCTCGGCCCGGCGAGCATCATCACCGCTGCTTCGGTATCCAGCCCGCTGGCTTCAGCGAGGAATTCGGTCTGACCGGGATATTCGAACCCGACCTTGACCAGCTGCGACTTGGCGACCGGCGCGGTCACCAACGCCGAGGCCGCGCCGACCAGTGCAAACCGCATCGCTTCGGCGAGCGAATGAAGGGCCAGAGCAGCGCCTTGCTCGCTTGGTTCACCCGGGGTGTAGTCGCAATCGGCCAATGGGAGGACCGGCAAGGCTACGGTGAACGCCGCCAAAGCCTCCCCGGGATCAGCGATGACCTGAATATCGACCGCCAGTCCGCGCTGGCTGGCCGCTTCGGCAAGCAGCCTTGCGCCGCCTACGACGCAAAAAGCCGGGAGCTTCTCCGCCTCACGACGCGCCCAGGCCGCGGCAATCAGCTCGGGCCCGATACCGGCAGGATCGCCCAGCGAAATGGCGAGTGGAGGCAGGCCGGAATGGTCAGCCATCGCCCCCTCGCCCGGTTCAGCCGGGAAACTGGATATCGGCGTCGTTGCGCAGATCGCGCAGGTAAGCGTTCGCCCGCTTCTCGATCCGCTCGTTCTCGATTTCCTGCTGGATCTGCGCCACGGTCTTGCCGCTGGCGGCGGGCGGAGCCTGCTTGTCGCACAGGATCAGGACCCGCACACCGTCTTCCTTCGAGCCGAAACCGGGGGTGGACTGGCCCGGCTGCATCTCGAGCAGGATCGATTGTAGCTGCGGCGGCAGCGAGCGGGCGCGGATCGAATTGTTGGGCACAACCTGCGCGCCGATCTCCGCAGCCTTGGCATCTGCCAATTCACAGCTGCCGACCTGCGACATCGCCTCGCCGAACGCATTGACCCGGCTAGTGAATTCCTCGTCCGAGATATCCGGCGGGAAACTGATCGAGACTTGCTTCAGGCTTAGCATCGAATCGCGTGGGTCGGCCATAAGGACCTGCCGCTTGTCGATCAGCAGGACGATGCTGAAGCCGCCCGGGACCTCGATCGGGCCGACCAGTTCGCCGACCTGCATCTGTTCGACCTCACGCGCGAGCTCGGGCGGCAGTCGGTTGAGCTGGACGAAATCCAGATCGCCGCCGACGGTCGCGGTCGAGGCTTGGGAGAACTGGCGGGCATAGGCCTGGAAATTGCCGCCTTGCCGCAACCTCTCGACGATCCCGACTGCCGTCTGGTACACCGCCTGGCGCGTTTCAGGGGTCGTGCTGAGGTATATTTCGCCAATCCGGTATTCGGTCGATCCGCGGGTGGCTTCGAGTTGCGCCAGTTGTTCCTGCGCCTCTTCGACCGAAACGTTGATGAACGGGATGACATTGCGGCGCAGCAGCAACTGCCACGCGATCTCACCGCGAATCTGGCGCTTGAGCGAGGCAGCTGAGGAACCGAAAGCGAGCATCTGCTCATTCATCTTGTCGATCGCATCGGCGGTGGCGCCGAAATTGCGCTGTGCCACTTCGGCATAGCGCCCTTCGACCATGGCGGTCTCGACTTCCAGCTCCTGCGCTTCGGCGCCCTGGATCTGGAGGGTCTCGTCGATCAGGTTGCTGAGCACCTGAAGTCGCACGAGCTGCAGTTCTTCCTCGGGCAGTTCGCCGCCGGACGTCGCAACGAGCAGTGCGACGCGGTGGGCCAGGTCTGTGCCGGTAATGACGGAGCCATTGACCACCGCCACCGGCGCGCGGTTGTTCGGGTCGTTCAGCTTGGGGCCGACAACCGAGATCGGGATGTTGGTCGGCCCGAAAGTCTCCTCGGCTGCCTGCGCCTGAGCAATCACCGGAGTTGCGGCGAGCGAAAGCGCGGCAAGCCCGCCTAGAAGCCTGGTACAGTAGTTATGAATCACGAATAGCTGTTCCGTCTCTCGCGCGCCGTTTCGCGCAGATTTCCTTATCGCACCTCGGCCAGCGCGGCTTAACCGAAGCTGAGTGCGCCGGTCAGATAGCCGAAGCTCGCGCCGCTGCCAATGCTTGTAGGTTCCGCCTACCGGAAACCGAAATTGCGGATCGCGAAATAGAGCTGGAAGGTGTCGCCGCGCTGGGCATCGCCCGCATCTGTGTAGTCCCTGCGCCAGGTCAGGCCCATCTCGAGGCAGTCGTCCTGATAGGCGACCCCCACCCGGGTACGGATCGGCTCGAACCCGTCCGATGTCAGCAGCGGGTCTTCCCGCGCATCGGTCAGGTTGAACACGCCCGAACCGAACACCGACCAGTACCGCGCAAAGGCGACGCGGGCCGACAGGCGCAGTTCCTCGCGGTCCTGCAAGTCCTCTATCCCCGCAGCGATATCGCGGTTGAGCCGCAGATAGCCGACCTCGGCATAGGTGCTCTTGCTGCCGATGGTCGCGTCGAACTCGTTGCGCCGGATGGCTAAATTGTCCTTGTCCAGCCGGTAGCGGTGGGTCAGCTGGACGAAATCGCGATAGCGGACTTCAGTCCGCCCGACGAAGTCCGAAACCCGCTCGCTGAGGCCGGTCCCGTCGACCAGAATGCCGCGCTCGTTGTCGAGCCGATACGATTGACCGAAGGTCGTCTTGACCCGCCAGCCGGGCCGCTGCAGGTCCCAGTCGAAGCCGTAGACCACCCGCACGCCATCCTCGACCCGGTCATAGCCGGGGAAACGGTTAAGCGCGAAAAGGTTCGAATCCTCGAGGTCGATCGCCCGTGCATCTTCGTTGGGGACGGCGAGGTTGCGGATCGGCGGGCTGGCGACGATTTGCACGCGGGGGGTAAGCACCTGCGTTCCGCCGAACGCCTCGCCCACGAACGGCCACTGCATGTCGATCGCGGCGACTGCGATCCCGCGCGCCTCCCAGCCCGGATTGCCGCGATAGAGTGCCGTAGCGGTAAGCGCATTTTCGTCACTGTGGTACACATCGCCGCGCGCCAGAGCGCTGAGTGTTACCACCTGGCCGAGACCGGTCATCCGGCGCAGGTCCCACCGAGCAGACGCAAAGGCCCGCTGCGTATCCTGACCCTTGTCGCGCACGATCGAAAGCGTATTGGCTTGCAGCTCGAGTGTCCCGCCGAGCCCGGTCGGGTCGTCCATGCGCCGTCGGTAGTCGATGATCGGCACCGCGATCGGCACCTGTCCCTGGTCCTGGTTGAGGCGCAAGGTCTGGGTCGCCCAACCGGAAATCGAAAGGTAAGATTTCTCGTCGATCCGCTCCGCATTGACCGTCGATCGCAGCCGGTCGTCACGGCTGATGTCGTAGCGGCGCAGGAAGGTGCGGTCGGTCGCGAGGCGCAGCGAGCCGGAGATGCTCCATTCGGGGGTGAACTGGAACTTGCCATTGGCGTCGATGTATCCGCGCAGGTCGCGCTCGGTCGTCGGTGTTCCGGTAAAGTCGGCAATCCGGGCGCTGCGGGTGACATAACCGGTGATCTGGTACGCGCCCTCGGCGGCGAGGTGGCGCCACTTAGCCTGCACCATAGGCGGCGCTTCGCTGAAGACGTACCCGGTGAGCTCGAGGTCCTTGTTGTCGGCCACGCGCCAGTAATAGCTGCCGGAAACCTCCACCCCGTTCGATTCCGAGACCCTCAGATCGGGGACCAGGAAACCGCTCTCCCCCTTGCCGTCGGTCCGCACTGCAAGGCCAGGCAATGGCAGGATGCGGGCCCCGAATAGTTCGAGGAAAGCACCTTTGAAGCGGATGCGCTTCTCGTCGGGATCGTAGGTGACGCGATCGGCGGTGACGCGCCAGCTCGGATCCTTGTCGCAACCGTCTGCATCGACAACCGCGCAGGCGCTGTAGGCGGCATCCATCAGCACCACGGTGCCATCCGCCCCGCGTTCGCCCGAGCGTGCCGCCAGCCTGCCGCCCTCGCGCAGGGCAAGCAACAGCTCGTCCATCGATCCGGCTTCGAATTCCTCGGTCAGCTCGACCCGCTCGGTGAACAGCTGGTTGCCCGCCTCGTCGACGAAGCGCACGCCGCCGCTCGCGACGATCTGGCCTGTCTGGCGGCTCCACACCACCTCGTTCGCGCGGACCGAGCGGTCCTCGCTGCGCAGGATCACGTTCCCGCTGGCAGTGACCGTGTCGTTCTGCGAATTGTAAGCGATCTGGTCGGCTTCGAAATCGATCACTCGGTCGGCCGAGGCGGGCCGAGGAGCGGGGGGCTGATCGAAGAAGCCGTCTTCTGGTGTGACGACGCGAACCGGCTCGTCCGTGTCGATCGGCTGCCGCACCGGTACTGGCCCAGTCGTGACGATAGGGATGACCTCGCCGTCGCCAGTCGCGCTTTCCACCTGTGCGAGAGCTGGCTGCGCCCACAGGGCCGACATCCCGAGCACGCTTACTCCCAGCGCGGCGATCCGGCGGCGAACGGAATAATCCGGCACGAGGACGGCGCGGCGCATGGCTTGCCTATCGCACTGCCCGCGCCTAATCGCAATCGCCATAGCCGATGCAGCGCGATGGAACGCGCCTATTGGAAGATCAGAACTTTCTGGAGAACCCATGCAGATCAATTTCACCGACACCCGGCCTTCGGACGCGCGGCTCGTGGCGCATATCGTCGACAAGGGCAAGATGTCATCGGGGCTTGAAGCAGCGCTGGTGGCAGGGGCCGAAGCTGCGCGGTTCAAGGGGACGACTGGCCAGCTGTTCGACAGCTTCGTCGAGCGTGACGGGCACGCGGTGCGGGTCGCTCTGGCGGGTGCGGGCGATGCGGAATCGAGCGAAAGGCATGCAAACTGCGAGAAGGCGGGTGCGGCGATCACCGCGCGCTTCCTTACCTCGGGCGCGACCGGCGTGCTCCTCGACCTGACCGACAGCGGGCTCGATGCGACGCAGGCCTGCGCGGTGCTGTTAGGTCTGCGGCTGCGCGCCTGGCGCTATGATGTCCACCGCACGAAGATGAAGGACGAGGAGAAGATCACCCTCGCGTCGGCGACCGTTATCGGCGCGCCTGACGGCACCGCAGCCGAATGGGCCGACAATGCCGCGCTGGCGGAGGGGGTGGAGTTCACCCGCGAACTGGTCGCCGAACCCGCCAACGTCATCTACCCCGTCAGCTTCGTCGAACGCTGCGAGGAGCGCTTTGCCGGGACGGGAGCCAAGATCACCGTGCTCGATGTCCCGGCGATGGAAAAGCTCGGCATGGGCGCGCTGCTCGGCGTCGGGCAGGGCAGCGAACAGCCCTCGCGGCTGCTGGCGATCGAATGGAAAGGCGGCGGTGACGAGAAGCCGGTCGCCTTCGTCGGCAAGGGCGTGACCTTCGACACTGGCGGCATCTCGCTCAAGCCCGGACCCGGCATGTGGGATATGAAATGGGACATGGGCGGCGCGGGCGCGGTGGCGGGCGCAATGCTCGCGCTGGTGAAGCGCAAGGCGAAGGCCAACATCGTCGCGGTGATGGGTCTGGTCGAGAATATGCCCGACGGCAAGGCGCAGCGTCCGGGCGATATCGTGACCTCGATGTCGGGCCAGACGATCGAAGTGCTCAACACCGACGCGGAGGGGCGGCTGGTGCTGTGCGACGCGCTGCACTGGGTTCAGGTGGAATACAAACCCGCGCGGATCGTCGATTTCGCCACGCTGACCGGGGCGATGGTGATCGCACTCGGCACCGAGCATGGCGGGCTGTTCGCCAACAATGATGCGCTGGCGGATGATCTGCTCGCCGCTGGCAAGCAGACCGGAGATAAGCTGTGGCGCATGCCGCTGGCGCCTGCTTACGACAAGCTGATCGACTCGCCGATCTCCGACATGAAAAACATCGGCCCGCGCGAAGCCGGATCGATCACCGCCGCGCAGTTCCTCAAGCGGTTCATCCTGAACGACACACCGTGGGCGCATTGCGACATTGCGGGGACAGTATGGTCCGAGAAGCCCGGTCGCACCTGGGGCAAGGGCGCGACCGGCTATGGCGTACGGCTGATCGACCAGTTCGTGCGCAACACGATCGAAGGCTGAAGGGAACGCGCCATCGCCCGCATGCGCAAGAAGGCCGAACTGCCGAGCAAGACCTGCGCGGGATGCGGCCTGCCCTTCGCCTGGCGCAAAAAGTGGGAGCGGGATTGGGATAGCGTGCGCTACTGCTCCGAGCGGTGCCGCAGGAACAAGGGGAGGGTGGAGGCATGAACCGGATCGGCTTCTATCTTTCCGGCCAGCAACCGGTTGAACGGGTGCTCCCGCTGCTGGCGAAGGCTGCGCGCCAACAGGGTGAGCGGCTGGCGGTAATCGCCGGGGATGCGGCGCTGCGCGAGCGGTTGAGCCGCGCGCTGTGGGAAGAGCGGCCGGCCGATTTCCTCGCACACGGGATGGCGGGCGAGCCGCATGCCGAGCGCCAGCCGCTGCTGATTTGCGAGACCTGCGATGCGGCCAATGGCGCGACCACGGCGATCCTGGCGGATGGCGTATGGCGCGAGGAAGCGCAGAGTTTCGCCCGCGTCCTGCTGCTGTTCGACGATGGCGCACGCGAGGCGGCACGCCCGGCGTGGCGCAATTTCGACGCGCGCGAGGGGCTGGAGCGCGAATTCTGGGAACTCGAAAACGGCAAATGGACGCGCAAGTTGTGATTGCGCGAAGTAGGAGAGTGATGATGCGGAACCGGATTGCAGTCGCTGGGCTGACCCTTGCACTCGCCGCCTGCGGATCGGGCGACAGGGAAACCGTCGAGGATCAGGACGGCTCCAGTGCAGAAATCTCGACCTCCGGCAGCGATGGCACGCAAACCACGACGATCGAAGCCGAAGGCGGGACCGCGACCATCCGCAGTGGCCCGGCGACGAGCGCCGAACTGCCGCTCGGCTTCAAGCTCTATCCCGGTGCGGAGGTTCTGGAATCGGCGACGTTCAACCAGAATGGCGACAATGGTGCACTGCTCCGGTTCATTAGCGATGCAAAGCCTGATGAATTGGTCGCCTTTTATCGCAAGGCCGCGGAAGATGCGGGGATCACGGTCGATAAGGAGTTGCTCACGGACAAGTCGCAGATCATCGGCGGAAAGGCCGCAGGTGGCGTGGCCTTCTCCTTCAGCACCGTCCCGGGGAGCGACGGCAAGACGCAGGGCCAGCTGATGATCGGGTCGGGCGGCTGAATCACCTGTGTTGCCCGCAATGCGAGGCACTTGCGCAATCGCGGGGGCGGGGCTAGGGGCGCGCGCAAGAAATTCACCCTCATTTCCCCCTGTCTAAGGAACTTCCCATGGCGGCTACCCGCACCTTTTCGATCATCAAGCCCGATGCCACCCGCCGCAACCTGACCGGCGCCGTCACCAAGATGCTGGAAGAGGCCGGCCTGCGCGTCGTCGCCTCGAAGCGCATCCACATGAGCCGCGAACAGGCCGAAGGCTTCTACGCGGTGCACAAGGAACGCCCCTTCTTCGGCGAATTGGTAGATTTCATGATCAGCGGCCCGGTGGTCGTGCAGGTGCTCGAAGGCGAAAACGCGATGCAGGCCAACCGCGACATCATGGGTGCCACCAATCCCAAGGATGCCGCCCCCGGCACTATCCGTGCGGAACTGGCCGAGAGCATCGAAGCCAACACCGTCCACGGTTCTGACTCGGACGAGAATGCCGCGATCGAAATCGCCTATTTCTTCAACGAAGACGAAATCGTCGGCTGACTTTCGGCATCCTCGAATTTCGGAAGGGCCGTCCTGGTGGGCGGCCCTTTTCGTTTGGCGATCGTGTCCTTCCCAATCGCTATCCTGATCCGGTCTCTGAGATCCATCACTTTTTGTCGTCCCCGCGAAGGCGGGGATCCATGGCGAGCTCTGTCCTCTGGATTCCCGCTTTCGCGGGAATGACATTAGTGCGGGGTATACGGTGAGGCGGGACCGCTTCTTCGCATAGAAGACAGTGGCATTCGCTTGCACGTCAGCCGTTGCGGAAGAACGGCAACCTGCTGACCGGAAGCAGGACCAGCCAGAGGATCAGAAGACCCCCGCCGATCGCCAGCGGCTTCACTATGGCTTCCCGCACGGCGATCGGGCGGGTTTCGTGCTGCCCCGCCAGGCTCGCTTCGCATTCGCGTGAGCCGGGGTCCGGACCATGTCCATCCTCGTCGGCACAATCGGAAGGTGAGTGGTAGGCATTCCAGCCATTCCAGCCCGCCAGCAAGATGAAAAACGCCACATAGACGGCGAGGTAACCGACCCGCCGCCCCATCAGAACTCGTCCGCGATATCCATCAGCCGGCTAACGCTCTTCGGCGCGACCTGACGCCAGCTGCGCTGCAGCCAGTCGGCGATGCCATCCCAGTCGACATCGGGGCGGTTGAGGATCACCCCGACCCAGCCGCTTGCGCCGTAATAGGCAGGCTTATGGTAGACTTCGGGCTGCGCCTCCACCAGGCCCTCCAACTCGTCCATGCTGCTGCATTTGACCAGTAGCGAGATTTGCGGCGTACCGTGGTGCCGGTCGGCGAAATAGGCGAAGAACTTGCCCGATTTCTCGCTCCCGACCCGGAAACCGGGAGAGCCGTGGCTCTCGCGCTCGTGGGTCTGCGGCAAGGCGAGCGCGAGCTCGCGCACGCGGGCGAGCAGATGCACCGGATCGTTCCCGCGCGAGACGTAGTCCGCCAGCACGCGCGGGTAGAGTTGGTGTTCGGCGATCCGCACCCGCTCGGCAAGGCTATCAGGCGTATCGCCCGGCCGGATCGCGACTTCGATCTGGCCGAGCGCTTCGCCCGAATCGAGTTCCTCGGTGACGAGATGCACGGTCGCTCCCGCGTGGCTGTCGCCAGCCGCAATCGCTTTGGCATGGGTGTCGAGGCCGGGATATTTAGGCAGCAGCGAGGGGTGAATGTTGAGCATCCGTCCTGCCCAACGACGGACGAATCCGTCGCTCAGGATCCGCATATAGCCAGCCAGGACGATGAATTCGGCTTTGGCTGCCCTGGCCTCCCGCTCCATCGCGGCATCGTGTTCGGCGCGCGTCATTCCCTTGTGCGAGAGCGCGAAGGTCGAAACACCTTCGGCCTTGGCCACTTGCAAACCTTCCGCGTCGGGATCGTTCGCCGCGACGAGCACGATCTCGTAGGGGCAGTCAGGCTGGCGGCTGGCGTAGAGCAGCGCGGCCATATTGGTGCCCTTGCCCGAGATGAAGACGGCGACCCGGACTTTCGTCATTGTGCCCGCCTGAACCCGTCATGCTGAATGTGTTTCAGCATCAATCTCGCCACCAGCACCATCCGCGCATGGGGCGAAATGGACCCTGAAAAAATTTCAGGGTGACGAAGGGATTCAGGCAAGATGCCGTGCCTCCCAGTCGCCCTTCGCCGACCAGGTCCCGGCGGAGCCGCGCACGGTGCAGCCGCGCTCTCCGGTCTCGATCCGCCCGACGTGCAGCACGGTCTCGCCCGCCTCTTCGAGCATGGCGGTGACTTCGCCAGCATCGCCTTCCGCGATTGCCAGCACCATGCCCACGCCGCAGTTGAAGGTGCGCGCCATCTCCTCGGGCTCGATATTGCCCTGTGCCTGAAGGAACGCCATCAACCGGGGCTGCTCCCAGCCGTCCGCATCGACCACCGCATGCGCGCCCTCGGGCAACACGCGCGGGATATTCTCGAGCAGGCCGCCGCCGGTGATATGCGCCAGCGCGGCGATCCGGCCGCTGCGAATGGGGCCGAGCAGGCTCTTCACATAAATCCGGGTCGGCTCGATCAGAATGTCGATCAGCAGGCGCTCATTGTCGAACAGGGCGGGGCGGTCGAGCTTCCAGCCCTTGTCTGCCGCCAGCCGCCGGACCAGCGAATAGCCGTTCGAATGCACGCCCGAGCTGGCAAGTCCGAGCAGCACCATGCCGGGTGCGACCTTCTCGCCGGTCAGTTGTTCGCCGCGCTCGACCGCGCCGACGCAGAAGCCGGCGAGGTCGTAGTCGCCCTCGGCATACATACCCGGCATTTCCGCCGTCTCGCCGCCGATCAGCGCGCAGCCCGCCATCTTGCAGCCCTCGGCGATGCCCGCGATCACGCGCTCCGCAACGCCGTTCTCAAGCTTGCCGGTGGCGAAATAGTCGAGGAAGAACAACGGCTCCGCGCCCTGCACGATCAAATCGTTGACGCACATGGCGACCAGATCGATCCCGACGGTGTCGTGCCGGTCGTGGTCGATCGCGAGCTTGAGCTTGGTCCCCACCCCATCGTTCGCAGCGACCAGCAGCGGATCTTTGTATCCGGCAGCCTTCGGATCGAAGAACCCGCCGAAGCCGCCGATTTCGCTGTCCGCACCGGGGCGGGCGGTCGCTTTCACCAGCGGGCCGATCGCCTTGACCAGCGCATTGCCCGCCTCGATCGAGACGCCAGCACCCGCATAGGTGTAGCTTTCCTGCGACGTATCTTTCGACATGCGCACAGGCTTTAGTCATTCGCGCTTGGATTTCCATGACTGTTTCGGCAAAAGGCGGCGAGTTTTCCCCGATGACCCTTTCTTTCCCCACCTCCGGCCCCGCGCGCCGCATTCTGATCGTCGGCACGGTGTTGCTGGCGCTGCTCGCGGCGGTGCTGCTGGCGCGCGGTCTGACCGCGCAGGTCGAGGGCGACCGCGGCATCGCGGCGGTCGCGGGCAGCAGCGATATCGAAGTCGGCGGGATCAAGGTCGATGCGCGGGGCGACAACGCGCAGGAAGCGCGCGAGAACGGCTGGCGCGAGGCGCAGAAAAAGGCCTGGGCGCAGCTCAAGGGCCCTGCGATGCCTGACAACCAGATCGCAAGCATGGTGTCCTCCATCGTGATCGAGCAGGAACAGATCGGCCCGCGGCGTTACATCGCGACGCTCGGCGTGATTTTCGACCGGTCGCGTGCCGGCCGCTACCTTGGCGGAAATGCTCAGAAGACCCGCTCCGCACCGATGCTGCTGGTCCCGGTGACGATCAGCGCGGGGACCGAGATGGTCTACGAACGGCGCAATCCGTGGCAGCGCGCCTGGGCCGAGTTCAATCCGGGGACCAGCGCGATCGACTATGTCCGCCCCTCGGGTGCCGGCGGGGATTCGCTCCTGATGACCTTCGGCCAGACCGGACGTCGCAGCCGCACATGGTGGCGCAACGTGCTCGACGAGTTCGAGGCGGCCGACGTACTCGTGCCGATTGCCAAGCTGACCTACCAATATCCCGGCGGCCCGGTGAAGGGCGTGTTCACGGCACGTTACGGTCCCGACAACACCTATCTCGACGGTTTCACGCTGGAAGCTGCCAATCCGGGCGAGTTGCCCAAAATGCTGGCGCAGGCGGTGAAGCGGTTCGACGGTATGTTCGAAAGCGCACTCGCGCAGGGCAAGCTCAAGCCGGACTCGACGCTGTCGGTCGGCGTGTCAGGCACGGATCCCGCGCTGCTGCGGCTGATCGAGATCGGGCGCGCAGTCGAGGCACGCGAAGCGGCGCGGCGCGCTGCGGCGGCGGGCGAAACTGCGGACACCGTAACCGATCCGGCCGCAACGCCGACCGCTGCGCCGACCGTCGCCGCGGTGGTCAATTCCTACGTGGTCCAGTTCGCCAGCCCCGATGCGGGGTCGATCGACGCGACGCTGGGTGCCGTGCGCTCGACTGCCGGAGTGCGCGGAGCGGCGACCAGCAGCCTCGCGATCGGCGGTACCTCGGTAATGCGGGTCAGCTATGCCGGGTCGCTGGCCGAGCTTGCGGCGGCGCTCCGGGCGCGCGGGTTCAACGTCAATCAGGGCAGCAACGCGCTCGCCATTTCGCGATAAGGCCGCCGCCATGTCGCAGATCGCGCTTCCGCTGACCCATCGCCGGGATTCGGACCCCGAGCAGATCGTGGTCGGCAATGCCAACCTTCCGGTGATCGAGGCGTTGCGCGATCCCGCCGCCTGGCCGTTCCGCACCGCCGTCCTCACCGGTCCACCGCGATCGGGAAAGTCGTTGCTCGGCAAGTGGTTCGCTGCGCAGGGCAGGGGAGAGGCCATCGACGGGGCCGACAGCATCGATGAAACGGATCTGTTCCATCGCTGGAACCGCGCACAGGAAGATGGCCATCCGCTGCTGATGATCGTCGACGGCGGGCATTGGGACATTGCGCTGCCCGATCTGCGCAGCCGGATGGGCGCGGCGCTGCACCTGGAAATCGGGGCTCCGGACGATGCCATGCTTGCCGACCTGATCGAAAATCTTGCCGCCCGGCGCGGTCTTGCGCTGGGCGAGGGCGCACTTACCTATCTCGTACCGCGAGCGGAGCGCAGCTTTGCCGAAGTGGAGCGGCTGGTTGAAACGATCGACCGGCTGAGCCTCGAGCGTAAGGTGCCGGCGACGCTCTCGGTCTGGCGCGATGCGCTGGAGGCGTTGCAGGGGCCCGAGCAAGCACGCTTGCTCTGACGCCGACTAAGTGGGAGAATGCCGCGATGTTCGACCGGCTGAAGAGCTATCTGGACTCGGTTCGCGCGCGCGATCCTGCACCGCGTTCGCGGTGGGAAGTGCTGCTCTATCCCGGCGTGCTTGCGCTCGGCCTGCACCGCGTGGCGCACTGGCTGTTCGAAGCGCAGCTGTTTTTTCTCGCGCGGTTCGTGAACCATTTCAGCCGCTTTCTCACCGCAATCGATATCCACCCGGGGGCGACGATCGGGAAGAACCTGTTTATTGATCATGGCTTCACCGTGATCGGCGAAACCGCCGAGATCGGTGACAATGTCACCATCTACCAATGCGTTACCCTGGGTGGGACCAATCCGACCAACGGCATCGGCGGCAAACGACATCCGACCATTTCGGACAATGTGATCATCGGTTCGGGCGCGCAGGTCATCGGGCCGATCACCGTGGGCAAGCGCGCGCGGATCGGGGCCAACGCCGTGGTGACCGACGATGTGCCTGAAGGCGCGACGATGATCGGGCTCAAGGCGCGTTCCACCCTGATTCCGGCGGAGGAATGGATCCGCGAATTCATTCCCTATGGCACGCCGTGCGACGATCCGTGCAAGGAGATGGGCGCTCCGGGTCGCGACTGTGTCGAGAAGCTGGAGAACGAAATCGCGGCCATGCGGGCCGAACTCGCCGAACTGCGCGCACTTGCGGGCGAACGCGAGACAGCGAAGCGCAGCGGGACCGATAGCCTGTGAAGCCGAATCCCGGGGACACCGTCGTCGCGTTCCCGGGCCGCCAGCCCAATCAGATCGGCTTTACCCGCGAAGAGCTCCAGCGCATTCTCGATCTCTACGGCCGGATGGTCGCAGCGGGCGAATGGCGCGACTATGCGATGGATTTCGGTCGCGACAGCGCAAGCTTCGCCGCCTTCCGGCGCACCGCCGAACACCCGCAGGCACGGGTCGAGAAGCGCCCGGCACTGCGCAACCGCCAAGGCATGTGGACGCTGTTCGGGGAGCACGGCCAGGTGCTCAAGCGCGGGCACGAGCTCATGGGCGTGCTCGCCCCGATGGAGCGTCGGCTGGTCAAGGCCGTCGACAGCTAGGGCAATTTACTCGAACGCAGCCCCGACATGCGCCGAGCTGCGCTGCGCCTCGGTGATTGCGCCGACCAGCTTGATCAGCATAAGCACCGCGGTCGCGAACAGCAGAAAGACGAAGCTGCTGAGGGCGAACTCCATCCACAGCGGAGCGTAAATGATCAGGTTGGTCAGTTCGTTCACCGCCAGCTTGAAGAGCAGCGCGCACTGGATGAAGAAACCGACCATATAGGCGGTCCACCAGGCGAACACATCGTCCACCCCCGAATGCGCGTGCTCCGGGATCTCGCCGTGGCTGCGGTTGTAGAGCTCACGCATGGCGCGGAACGGCACCACCAGGTTGAGGAAGGGCACGAAATAGCTGCCCACCGCCCAGCCGGGCGAATGATCCATCGGCACGCCCTGTTCGACGATATTGGCATGCGCGCGGTAAATCCACACCAGCGCCATGATCATGAAGGCGAGCGCGCTGAGCAGCCAGAGAATGGCCAGGCCGATGGAAAGAAAGGCCAGCGTGAACATTTGCGTCATGCTGTCGGTTGAACCGCCGGCCGTCACCACGATCTCGTCGGCTGGTCTGAAGGCGATGTAGCCCGACAGTCCCACCTGCAGCAATGTCAGAACGACGAAAGTCCAGCCGATGAACCTGACCACCTTCGCGCGAAAGGCGAGGCTGTCGAGCGCCTGCGACGCGTTCATGCGCCTACCTCGGCACGATGGAATCCGATGTTCACGGTTGCGACCCCCAAAGAGAAAACCCCCGCGCGTTATGCGCAGGGGCCTCCCTCGGGGCAAGCCCCGGAATTCGCCAAAATCGTCTCAGGCGGCGAGCGCGGCGGTCACCGGCAGGCGGGCCTGAAGCGATCCGGGCAGGACCTCGACCACCATGCGGCGGATCGGGCTCCAGAAGGCGCTCAGCGTGAGCAGCGCCGAACCGATAACCAATGCGGTGAGCGCGACGTTCAGTTCCACCGCGCCGAAGCGGTCGAACAGGAAGGTCAGCGCCACCAGCACATAGGCCAGCGCCGAGACCAGCAGCGCGCGCCGGTCGATCGCCAGTGCGACGAGCCCGAACAGCACATAGACCGCGAGCACCGCCACCGCACCGCCGAGGCCGACTGAATTGCCGTCGGTAACACCCAGCCAGTGGAAAATCGGATGCGCGATCATCGGGGCGGCGAGCAGGTGCAGCCAGAAGGCGACGTCGCTGCGGCGCGTTTGCCGCTCGCGGTCGCTGGTGTCCCACCGCATGGCGAAGGCGAAGATCGCGATCCCGAGCAGGAAGACCATCGGGATGATCGTCGCTTCCGGGTTTTGGATGTTGTCCGGGCCGATCGACGTAACCACCAGCGCGATGGTGGTGACGGCGATCGCGCCGGCTCCCGCTGCCACGGTGATCGGGACCATGAAGCGGCGCCAGTGCAGGAAGGCTGCTCCAGCAGTGGCGAGCGCGGCACCTGCGACCAGCAGCCCGGCGAGCGTCTGGTTGGTGTTGCCGAAATCGTCTCCGCTGAAGGCCATCACGATGAAGCCGAGCAGACAGGCGAACACCCCGCCGACGAAGGCCAGCAGCAGCACGATGCTGGGCAGGGCCATGCGCCTCCTGCGGGTGAAGAACTCGGCCATCGCCCATGCAGCGGCGGCGACAAAGGCCCCGGCGAATGGAGGAGGGCCGTCGAGGTTGGGCGTCAGCGCCTGGCCGATGCCCGCCATTGCCACCAGCAGCAATACTGCCGCGATGGTGACGAAAATGTCGTTGAAGCTGTTGATCAGCCGGAAATGTTCCTCGTCGCCCGAGGGCGCAAGCCGCGCCTCGCGTACGGAATTGCGCAGGGCCTCGGCCGCGTCGGCGCTGATCGCGCCGCTCGCCACCGCATTGCGCAGGTCGTCTTCGGTATACATGGGTGTATCTCCTCCCCTGTGATGGAGCGGGTGGTACGCTGGGTGTATTAGTGTGTCAACACGGCAAAGCGTTGCTATTGTTGGTCGGAAACTTCGGCAGGACGTTCCCACGCGATGAGTTCGAGGTCCGGCACATTGAGGAAATCGCGCCCGTTGAGTGTTGCGAGCGGGATGCCGTGCGCCAGTGCCGTCGCGGCGGTCATGCGGTCGGCAATCTTGCGCCGCGAAAACCCAGTGATGGAAAGGATACGACGATATGCATCGATTTCGCGAATTCCGAAATCCAGCGTCTCGATTGTCTGGAGTATCCGGTCGACGCGTAATTGTCTGATTTCCGCTTCGGCAGGCACCGCGCGCACGCCATTCTCGAGTTCGATCCGCGTAATCGCTGACACCAGCAGCGGTGCTTCCAGTTGACTGATTTTCGCCGCTGCCCAGGCACTGCCGTCGCGCAGTTCGATCGCGATATCGGTGTCGATCAGGGTTGCCAATTACAAGCCGGGGCGATCGGGAAAGATGATCGGATCGCGCTTCTCTACGCTTGTTGGTTTCGGCAACCTCTTCAGATCATCGAGCATCTGCAACATGGCGGCGCGTTCATGATCGGCATCGCGGACTACGCGTAAGGTGACCACATCACCCTTCTGGTCCAGTTCCAAATCCACCCCCTCCGGAATGCCGAAACCCTTGGGCAGTCGCACGGCAACGCTATTGCCGGACTTGAACGTCTTGGTGTGAACCGGCTTGGTCATGGGGCGTATATACGGGATATACGCCCCGATCGCAAGATCAGCCGCGCGCCGAGCTCGGCCCGGTGCCGGTTACCTTCTGCATCGCGCGCAGGATGTTGCCCGACTGCTCGCTGCCGCTCTGCGGGGCGGTGAGGTTGGAAAACTCGCCGATCTTGTCCCAGTTGGCGGCGAAGCCTTCGACCGTGCGCTCGCCTTCGGGCAACCACACAGCGTCGTTCATCACCGTCCACGACGAATGGTAGCCCCCGGCGCCCGCGCCGACGATGGCATTGGTCGGCGCATCCTCGCTGACGAGGAACAGCGCCGCGGGGACCACGTTGACTGGATCGAACAGCTTGAAGGCTTCTTCTGGGAACAGGTCTTCAGTCATGCGGGTGCCCGCGACGGGCGATAGCGTGTTGACCTTGATGTTGTACTTGGCGCCTTCCAGCTGGAGCGTCTTGGTCAGGCCGGCGAGGCCGAGCTTGGCGGCACCGTAATTGGCCTGGCCGAAGTTGCCGAACAGGCCGGTGCTGCTGGCGGTCATCAGGATGCGGCCATAGGCCTGCTCGCGGAAGGTTTCCCAGCACGCCTTGGTGACGAAGGCCGAACCGGTCAGGTGGACCTTGAGGACGAACTCGAAATCGTCGGGCGTCATCTTGACGAAGGTCTTGTCGCGCAGCACGCCGGCATTGTTGATCAGCACATGGACGCCGCCCCACTTCTGCTTGGCGTCGGCGACCATCTTTTCCATCTGCTCGTATTCGGTGACGCTGCCGCCGTTCGACATGGCTTCGCCGCCCATCGCCTCGATTTCCTCGACCACCTTCAGCGCCATGTCCGAGTGGCCGGTGCCGTCGCGCGCGCCGCCGAGGTCGTTGACCACCACCTTCGCCCCGCGCCGCGCGAGTTCGAGCGCGTACTCGCGGCCCAGCCCGCCGCCCGCACCGGTGACGATGGCAACCTTGTCCTTGAACGAAATGGTCATGGCGTAATCCTCCTGATCGGGCCGTTGCGGCCTTACGTTTGCGTAAATCAGCGCGCGGGTTGGCAGTTTCGCGCGATGGTTGCAACCACCTGCGCGGCAAACCGCGATTCCGTAGGGTTATGCCGCAGTGGTTACAGCGCGCGGAGGGCGGGAATAAGGCCGCCGAACGAATCGATCACCGCGTCGCCGCCCAGCTCATGCGGAGGCTTGTCGCAATAGCCATAGGCCGCGACGACGACCGGCACCTGCGCCGCGCGCGCCGCCGCGACGTCGTAGGAACTGTCGCCCACGAAAACGAAGCTTCCGCCTCCGCACCGCTCGCGCGCGGCGAGCACCGGATCGGGCGCAGGCTTGGCGATGAAGCTGCCGTCCGGCCCCTTTCCCAGGCTGTTGCCGCCAATGATCGTCACGAACCGGTCGGCAAGGCCGAGCTGCGACAGGATCGAGCGGGCGAACTCCTCGAACTTGTTGGTCACCACGGCGGTCTTGACGCCCATTGCGTCGAGTGCATCGAGCGCTTCCAGCGCGCCGGGGTAGGGCCGTGAATGGACCGCGTTGTGTTCCGCATAATAGGCCAGCATCGCCTTGTAGAGCGGGCGGAATTCCTCATCGGGCAGGCCGCCCTGCGCGTCGACCGCGCGCGCCAGCATGATCTTCGCCCCGCCGCCGATCAGGTCCTTCGAACTGTCGACCGGCACCGGTTCGAACCCGCCCAGCGCCAGCGCGTGGTTCACCGCCGTACCGAGATCGCGAAAGGTGTCGAGCAAGGTGCCGTCGAGATCGAAACCGACGGCGTCGAAAGGAAATGCGGTCATCCGCCTGCGGTGGCTTATGGTTCTTCAATCCGCAAGCATTTGCTGGCATGGGGCCATCCATGAGCAAATTCGCTGCCGTCATCCTCGCTGCGGGCAAGGGCACCCGCATGAAATCGGACCTGCACAAGGTCCTTCACCCGATCGCCGGGCGCGCGATGATCGACCATCTGATGGCCTCGGTCGATGCGCTCGAGCCGGCGCACAAGGTGGTGGTCGTCGGCGCGGGGCGCGAGCAGCTCGAAAGTGCGCTGGGGGAACGGGCGAAGACCTGTTTGCAGGAGCCGCAGCTCGGCACCGGCCACGCGGTGCAGCAGGCGCAGGCGCAGCTGGCGGGCTTCGAGGGCGATGTGCTGGTCATGTATGGCGACGTGCCCTTCGTGCGCGCGGCGACGATGCAGGCGATGCTCGACCGTTTGAACGATGCCGACGGCCCTGCCGCCGTGGTGCTGGCGTTCGAGCCCGACGACGCGCTCGCCTATGGCCGCGTGATCGCCGACGGCGAGGGCCGCATCTCCAAGATGGTCGAGTTCAAGGACGCCAGCGAGACCGAGCGCGCCTGCCGGCTGTGCAATTCGGGCCTGATGGCGGCGAAGGCGGCGGATCTGTGGGCGCTGCTTGACCGGGTCGGCAATGACAATGCGCAGGGCGAGTACTACCTGCCGGATATCGTCAACATCGCAATCGCGGACGGGCGCGTTTGCGCTGCGGTGACGACCGACGATCCGAACGAGGTCGCCGGGATCAACAGCCGCTCCGAACTCGCGACTGCCGAGCGCCAGTGGCAGGAGGAACAGCGCGAACACTGGATGGCCGAAGGGGTCACCCTGCGCGCGCCCGAAACGGTGTTCTTCAGCTACGACACGCAACTGTCCAGCGATGTGGTGATCGAGCCAAACGTCGTCTTCGGCCCGGGGGTGACGGTGGCCAGCCGCGCGACGATCCGCGCTTTCAGCCATCTGGAGGGAGCGACTATCGGTGAGGGCTGCTCGGTTGGTCCCTACGCCCGCCTGCGCCCCGGCGCGGTGATGGAGAAGGGCAGCAAGGTCGGCAATTTCGTCGAGATGAAGGCGGCGGTGCTGGGCGAGGGGGCGAAGGCGAGCCACCTGACCTATCTCGGCGATGCGGTCGTGGGGAAAGACGCCAACATCGGCGCGGGCACCATCACCTGCAATTATGACGGCTATTTCAAATACAAGACCGAGATCGGCGACCGCGCCTTCATCGGCAGCAACAGCGCGCTGATCGCCCCGGTGCGGATCGGGGCCGACGCGATTGTCGCCGCCGGCAGCGCGGTCAGCCGCGATGTCGACGCAGGCGAGCTGCGCATGGTGCGGGCCGAGCAGATGGTCAAACCCGGCTGGGCCGACCGCTTCCACGACACGATGAAAAAGAAGAAAGCGGCGGCAAAGAAGTGAGCGGGGTTCTTCCGTTATTGCGAGGAGCCGCAGGCGACGCGGCAATCCAGAGCAGCTCCGGACCACTCTGGATTGCTTCGCTGCGCTCGCAATGACGATGGAGGAAACACCAACCTGCTGGCTTTGCGACCGCCCGTTCGAGACGCAGATCGAGTGGCATCACCCGGTGCCCAAGGCGAAGAAGGGCAAGGTGAAGGTTCCGGTTCACCCGATGTGCCACACCGCGATCCACACCCATTTCACCAATTCGCAGCTTGCCCGTATCGGCGAGGACCGCGCGGCGCTGCTGGCGAACGATGCGTTGGTCAAATTCGTCGAGTGGGTGAAGGACAAGCCGCCCGACTTTCACGCACCGACCCGAACAGGGGGCAAGGGGCGGCGGTGAAAGCGGGCGACCCGTGGGGCAGAAGACCTCAGGAGACCAAAAGGAACCGGGACCAGCAGTTCAGGTCAGTTCAAGATCCCTGCGCGTCGCGTCCTTGCGCGCTCCGGCGTCCCGGGCGACTTCGCGTTCCCAGCTTTCGAATTCGCGGCGGCTGAGCAGGTAGCGCCAGCGCGCCTCGTCGAAAGTGATCAGCTTGTCGCGGACGGCCTTGACGACCTCTTCCTTGCGGTTCTTCGACCAATGGACATCATAGGATTCCGGCAGGCCCGCTCGCTTGATCCGCGAGGCGATCGTCTCGTTCCGGGGATTGGGCATGACAATTCTCCAACAAACGCCCCCGTCGTTGGAAACACTCGGGCTTCGAGCCTTAATTTCGCCGAAACGGACAGGGCAAACCGGGGATTTACCATCCGGGATGCCCAATTCCTGCGACGAACCGCGACCTGCGCGCAGGCCTTGTCATCCGCGCGCCGTCCGATCGGCTGCCATTAATATTTATTAGCCATTCTGCGGTAGGGGAAGACACCATCAGGGAAATGGGTCGCACCGATTTCCGGAGGTCATTTTGCAAGATCGTCGCAACCCCCGAACAGAAGCCTTGCTTGCCGCCGAGCTTTTCGCAGGTGGCCGGGTGCGTGCGGTGCTGATCGTGGATGCGTCGATCGGAGGGGCCTTGATCGAACCGCCCGAGGATCTGGTGCTCGTCCCCGGAGAGCTCGTCCTCGTGCGCCTCTACGGCTTGCAGGCCACGACCGCCGCCAGAGTAAGGTGGGTGCGCGACGGGCAGGTGGGGATCGAATTCCGCCACCCGCTGCATCCGACGACGCTCGACTTCGCGCTCAACGATTACGCGAAGACCCTCGATCCGTCGGCGGAAGCTGCGGACCGGTCCGCTTGCTCTGCCAACCGCGCTGCCTGACCTGTGACCTGTGACCTGTGAATTGCCACTTCATTCTTTGACGGCCAAATAGCTGCCGAAATAGGCGAGATATTCGCCCGGCAGCTCGACCGGGTAAAGCGCCCCGGAATAGGCGAGGATAATCGCCAGCGCGGCCACCGGGCCGCCTGCCAGCGCGGGCGCGTGCCAGCGGCGAGGGAGCCGGAAATGCAGCGCGGCAACCAGATGGGTGCCAAGGGCGGTCACTGCCAGCGCGTAATAGGGTGCAAAGCCGAACTTCAGCGGTGACAGGGTCAATGTCCCCGCCGCCCAATAGAAGCTGGTGTCGAGACCCGACAGCCATCGCGTCAACAACGCCGCACCTGTGTGCATGATGATGAAGGCGGCGAGATAGCATCCGCTCAGCAACTGGGCATAGTGCCAGCCATCCTTCCGCTTGCGCGCGGCAATCCCGCGCACCAGGCCGATGCCGAGTGTGATCTGCGCGGCAAAACCGGCCACCAGCGCGGCCTCGACCGCCGGGATGCGATAGACCGCTCGTCCTGCGTGGAGCACCCATTCTTGCAGTTGCCTGCTATCTAGCGCCGCGAAATGCGCGGCAAAGTGCAGCACGAGAAACAGCCCGAGGAATACGGCCACCCGCCTATGCGCTCGTCTGGCGCGCACTTGTGCCGAAGCCCCTGCCATGACATCCTCCTAATCGGATATTTGATATCCGGATAAAGAATATCCGTATTAGGAGTCAAGCGTGCAGATTTCCAAGGGTGTCGAATGGGCGGTGCATTGCTGCACCGTGATTGCGCTGGTCGGGGAAGGGCGCGGCCTCAATGCCGAGGCGCTATCCGAATTCTTCGAAGTGCCCGGGCCCTATCTCGCCAAGCAGCTGCAGGCACTCAGCCGGGCGGGGCTGCTCGAATCGATGCGCGGCAAGCATGGCGGGTATCGCCTCGCCAGGTCCGTCGATGCGATCAGCCTGCTCGACATCGTGCTCGCGGTCGAAGGGCCGGGTCCGGCGTTTCGTTGCACCGAAATCCGCCAGAACGGACCATGCGGTGTTCCGCGCAAGGAGTGCCGCCGCCCGTGCGAAGTGGCAGCAGCGTTTGCCGATGCCGAAGCGGCATGGCGCGATGCGCTGCGGCGACGCTCGCTGGCGTCGATCATGCAGGAGGCTTCCGCCGGTTCGACGCCGGGGCATTTGCTCGAAATCGTCGAATGGGTTCGGCAGAAGACCGATCCCGTGGCCTGACCGAAAGGGCGGCCCCGAGGGGCCACCCATCGCTACGCGTTATTCCCCGCCAGACGGCGCATCCATCAGTTGCTGCATCAGATAGACCCACTGCATCGCCTGCAACATCGCGCGCTGTTCATTGTCGACCCCGCCCGAGTGGCCACCCTTGGTTTCCTCGAAATAGAGATAGGGCTGGCCGTTCGCCGCCATCCGCGCCGCCGCCTTGCGGCCGTGGCTGGGATGGGTGCGGTCATCGGCGGTCGAGGTGACATACATGATGCGGGCAAAATCCTTGTCCGCCGTCAGCTTCTGATAGGGTGAATAGCCATCGATCCACGCCTTCTGCTCGGGGATGCGCGGGTCGCCATATTCGCCGATCCATGACGCGCCGCGCCCGATCAGATGATAGCGCAGCATGTCGAACAGCGGGATCTGGACGATCGCCGCATTGAACAGGTCGGGCCGCTGGGTGAAAGCGGTGCCGACCAGAAGACCGCCCTGGCTCCCGCCCTGGATGCCGAGATGATCGGGCGAGGTGAAGCCGCGCTTCACCAGATCGTCGCCGATGGCGATGAAATCGTCCCACGTGCGCTGCTTGTTCTCGCGGATCGCGGTCTGGTGCCAATCCGGCCCGAACTCGCCGCCGCCGCGCATATTGCCGAGCACATAGGCGCCGCCGCGCTCCAGCCACAGCTTGCCGGTCGAGCCGAGATAGCCGGGCAGGCGCGGCACCTGGAAGCCGCCGTAACCGGTCAGCAGGGTTGCGGTGGAACCATCCATCACCATGCCCTTGGGCTTGACGATGAAATAGGGGACCTTGGTCCCGTCCTTGCTGGTCGCCTCGTATTGCTCGATTTCCATGCCGGCGGAATCGAAGCGGCTGGGGCTTTCCTTGACCGCTTCCAGCGTCACCCCGTCCTTGGCGTAGTACCATGTGCCGGGGGCGAGAAAATCGGTCGAGGTGAACATGATTTCGTCGGTTTCGTCCGACGATGTGGCGATGCCGACCGTCGCGTTCTCGGGCAGCGCGATCTGCTGGCTGACCCATTTGCCGCCCTCGTAGTCGAACTTCAGCACCTTGCCGCGCACGTTGTCGAGCAGGCTGACATAGAGGCTCGATTTGGTCGAACCGCCACCGCTCTTGGTCTGGCGCTCGCCCGGGGCCCAGACCAGCGTCATCGGCACGCCATTGGGATCCGCCTTCCACGCTTCGAGATCGGCCGAGACGATCGCATCGGCAGGGAAGGTCTGGTCGCCGCGCGTCCAGTCGACATCGGTCGAGAACAGGATCTGCCCGTCGATGATGCCGTAGGGATTGGCCTTTTCGGGAATGTCGAGCCGCAGCCACTCGCCATCCTTCTCGAAGAAGTAAGCGCGCTCGTGGAACGACAGGCCGCGATAGGCCATCCGCCCGTGGATCACCGAATCGCCATCGCGCAGGAGATAGGCTCCGGATGAAACGTCGGCCTTCTCGCCGCGGTAGATCTCGGGTGCATCCTCGATGCTGGTGCCGCGCTTCCACACGCGGGTGGTGAAGGGGTAGAAGCTGTCGGTCACAGTGTCCGGGCCGAAGTTGCGGCTGATCAGCAGCGTGTCCTGATCGAGCCATTCGGCACCGCCTTGGCTCTCGGGCAGCTCGAAGCCCCCTTCGACGAAGCTCAGCGTCTCGAGGTCGAATTCGCGGCTGACGTTGGCATCCTTGCCCCCGTCGGACAGCGAGACCAAACAGCGCATGCCCCTGGGGGGCAGGCAGGTCATGCCTTGGTAGACCCACTCCTTGCTCTCAGCCGCTGCGAGCGCGTCGATGTCGAGGATGGTCTCCCATACCGGATTTTCGGTCCGCCAGCTCTCCAGCGTGGTGCGCCGGACGATGCCCTTGGGGTTTTTCGCGTCCTGCCAGAAGTTGACCATGCCGTAGTGGGTGAAGCTGACGCCGGGCACGCGGTCGTCGGCGTTGAAGATCGCCAGCGCTTCGGCCTTGAGCTGTTCGAAGCGCGGATCGTTTTGCAGCGCCGCAATGGTTTTCTCGTTCTCGCCCGCGACCCATTCGAGCGCGCGCTCGCTGCGGGTTTCCTCGAGCCAGATGAAGGGATCGTTGGCGGCTTCCCATTCGGTGTCGGTCACGGTGTTGGCATCCTGTGCAGCCACCGGCGCAGCGGCGAGGGTGGCGAACGCGAGGGCAGCAGCCAGCGCGCGGGTCGATACGAGTTTCATGATAGAGCGTCCCCGGTTTCAGTCCGGTGGGCAGTCTGCCGATGGGGCGCGCAATGACAAGCGAATTCGGCGGTTTGCGTATGCGGTTGGTCGAAACGCAAAGGGCGACCCGTGGGCCGCCCTCGTCAATCCACCAAAGAATACGCGATCAGGCTTCGACGTGCTCCGCCAGCACGGTCAGCCCGTTCTCGCCCACTTCGGCAAAGCCGCCGCGGACCTGGATTTCCTCCGCCGCGGCGCCTTCGGTGCGATAAACCTGCACCGCACCGTCGCGGATGGTCGACATGAAGGGTGCGTGCCCCTCGAGCACGCCGAATTCGCCCTCGGTGCCGGGAACGACGACCATGTAGACGTCTTCCGAGCGGACCTGGCGTTCGGGCGTCACGAGTTCGAAATGCAGTGCCATTCTCTACCTCACATCTCTCTCCCCTTGCGGGAGAGATACGAAGACTTGCGAACGCGTTCGCTAGTCGGAGTTGAGAGGGGGCTGCGACGTTGCAGACGGGAGCTGCGCTCCCGACCCCTCTCCGAACCCTCTCCCGCAAGGGGAGAGGGCCTAGATTGCCTTACGCGTCCTCGGCCATCTTCTTGGCCTTCTCGACCACCTGATCGATGCCGCCGACCATATAAAATGCCTGCTCGGGCAGATGATCGTATTCACCCTCGACCACGGCCTTGAAGCTCTTCACCGTGTCTTCCAGCTGGACGAACTGGCCCGGGATGTTGGTGAAGACTTCGGCCACGTGGAACGGCTGGCTGAGGAACTTCTGAATCTTGCGCGCGCGGGCCACGGTCAGCTTGTCCTCTTCGGACAGCTCGTCCATGCCCAGAATGGCGATGATATCCTGCAGCGACTTGTACTTCTGCAGCGTTTCCTGGACCTTGCGCGCAGTTTCATAATGCTCGGCACCGACGACGCGCGGTTCGAGCACGCGGCTGGTGGAGTCGAGCGGATCGACCGCCGGATAGATGCCCAGCTCCGAGATCGCGCGGTTCAGCGTGGTCGTCGCGTCGAGGTGGGCGAAGGAGGTTGCAGGCGCAGGGTCGGTCAAGTCGTCGGCCGGCACGTAGATCGCCTGGACCGAAGTGATCGAGCCCTTGTTGGTCGAGGTGATGCGTTCCTGCAAATTGCCCATGTCGGTCGACAGGGTCGGCTGGTAGCCCACCGCCGAAGGAATGCGGCCAAGCAGCGCCGACACTTCCGAACCGGCCTGGGTAAAGCGGAAGATATTGTCGACGAAGAACAGCACGTCCTGGCCTTCCTCGTCACGGAAGTATTCGGCCATGGTCAGGCCCGAGAGCGCAACGCGGGCGCGGGCGCCCGGAGGCTCATTCATCTGGCCGAACACGAGGGCGACCTTGCTGCCTTCGCTGGTTGCATTGCCTTCGGCATCCTTGGCGATGACGCCGGCGTCGAGGAATTCGTGGTAGAGGTCGTTGCCTTCGCGGGTGCGCTCACCGACGCCCGCGAACACCGAGACGCCGCCGTGACCCTTGGCGATGTTGTTGATCAGTTCCTGGATCAGCACGGTCTTGCCGACGCCCGCGCCGCCGAACAGGCCGATCTTGCCGCCGCGCGCATAGGGCGCAAGGAGGTCGATCACCTTGATGCCGGTGACGAGGATCGCTGCTTCGGTCGACTGGTCGACGAAGGCCGGAGCCTCGGCGTGGATCGGGGCGGACTTTTCCGCGCCGATCGGGCCGCGTTCATCAATCGGCTGGCCGATGACGTTCATGATCCGGCCCAGCGTCTTGGGGCCGACCGGCACCGAGATCTGCGCGCCGGTGTTGACGACTTCCTGCCCGCGGGTGAGGCCTTCGGTCGCGTCCATCGCGATGGTGCGGACGGTGTTCTCGCCCAGATGCTGCGCGACTTCGAGAACCAGCGTGTTGTTGCCGTTCTTCGTTTCCAGCGCGGTCAGGATCGCGGGCAGATCACCCGGGAACTGCACGTCGACGACGGCGCCGATGACCTGGCTGATGGTGCCATTGGTGGTCTGGTTGAGGACAGGTGCGGTAGCCATGTTCGTTTCCTTGAGCCAAGCTTAGAGCGCTTCAGCGCCAGCGATAATTTCGATGAGTTCGGTGGTGATCGCGGCCTGACGCTGACGGTTGTAGATGATCGTCAGCTTGTTGATCAGGTCGCCGGCGTTGCGCGTCGCGTTGTCCATTGCGGTCATCGAGGCGCCCTGTTCGGATGCGCTGATCTCGAGCAGCGCGCCGAACACCTGCGTCTTGACGTAGCGCGGCAGCAGCTCGGCGAGGATCGCTTCCTCGTCGGGCTCGTATTCGACCACGGCATCGGATGCATCGGCCACTGCGGGGGCGGGGACGGGGATCAGCTGGACAGTGGTCGGGTCCTGCGCCAGCGCGCTCTTGAAGGTCGGGTAGACCAGATGCGCGACGTCGAACTTGCCGGCCTCGAACATGGCGATCAGCTCGGCGGCGATCGCCTCGGCTTCCTCGAAGCCGGGGTTGCGCACCGTGCTGGTATCGAAGCTCTGCGTGATCCGGCTCTCGTAGTCGCGCTTGATCGGCGCGCGGCCCTTCTTGCCCACGAGGTAGAAGGACACGTCCTTGCCCGCCGCGATCAGCGCCTTCGCCTGCAGCTTGGCTTCCTTGACGATGTTCGAATTGAGACCGCCGCACAGGCCCTTGTCGGTGTTGACCACCACCAACAGGTGGCGCTGGTCGCTGCCGGTCCCGGCAAGCAGCCGGGGCGCACTGTCGCCGCTGACCTTGCCGGCAAGCGACGCCATGACCGCGCTCAGCCGCTCGGCATAGGGGCGCGCGGCTTCGGCCGCCGCCTGCGCCTTGCGCAGCTTGGCTGCGGCGACCATCTGCTTGGCCTTGGTGATCTTCTGGGTCGACTTGACCGAGTTGATCCGACCTTTGAGTTCCTTGAGGCTTGCCATCTTGTGCTAATCTATCCCTTTCCCGTCATGCTGAACTTGGTTCAGCATCCATTTTCGGTCTTGGTGCCGAGGTCCGCTGGACCCGCGCTTGGTTGAAACATGGACCCTGAAACGAGTTCAGGGTGACGATGATGGTTTAGGTGGTCTCCCCTGGTGATTAAGCGAACTGCTTGGCGAAAGCGTCGAGTGCGGCCTTGGTCTTGTCCGCAGTCTCGCCCTCGAACTTGCCGGTGGTGCGGATGTCGGCCAGCACGTCGGCGTGTTCGTTGCGCATGAAGCTGAGCATCGCGGCTTCGTATTCGGTCACCCGGTCGACCGCGATCGCATCGAGATAGCCGTTGGTGCCGGCATAGATCGAGACGGTCTGCTCTTCGAACGGCATGGGGCTGAACTGCGGCTGCTTGAGCAGTTCGGTCAGCCGCGCGCCGCGGTTGAGCAGCTTCTGGGTCGAGGCATCGAGGTCGGAACCGAACTGCGCGAAGGCCGCCATTTCGCGGTACTGCGCCAGCTCCAGCTTGATCGAGCCCGAGACCTTCTTCATCGCCTTGGTCTGCGCCGCACCGCCCACGCGCGACACCGACAGGCCGACGTTGATCGCCGGACGGATGCCCTGGTAGAACAGGTTGGTTTCAAGGAAGATCTGGCCGTCGGTGATCGAGATCACGTTGGTCGGGATGTAGGCCGACACGTCGCCGGCCTGGGTTTCGATGATCGGCAGCGCGGTCAGCGAACCGCCGCCATTGGCGCCGTTCATCTTCGCCGCACGCTCGAGCAGGCGGCTGTGAAGGTAGAACACGTCGCCCGGATAGGCTTCGCGGCCCGGCGGGCGGCGCAGCAGCAGCGACATCTGGCGATAGGCCACCGCCTGTTTGGAAAGGTCGTCATACACGATTACCGCGTGCATGCCGTTGTCGCGGAAGAATTCGCCCATCGCGCAGCCGGTGTAGGGCGCGAGGTACTGCAGCGGGGCAGGCTCGGAAGCGGTCGCGGCAACCACGATCGAATATTCCATCGCGCCGTTTTCTTCGAGCTGGCGCACGATCTGCGCGACGGTCGAGCGCTTCTGGCCGACCGCGACATAGATGCAGTAAAGCTTCTTGCCTTCGTCGTCGCCCGCGTTGGCGGTCTTCTGGTTGATGAAGGTGTCGATCGCGACGGCGGTCTTGCCGGTCTGGCGGTCGCCGATGATCAGCTCGCGCTGGCCGCGGCCGACGGGAACGAGCGCGTCGATCGCCTTGAGGCCCGACTGTACCGGTTCCGAAACCGATTCGCGCGGGATGATGCCCGGCGCCTTCACTTCGACGCGGCTGCGGGTGACATCGGTCAGCGGGCCCTTGCCGTCGATCGGGTTGCCAAGTGCATCGACCACGCGGCCGAGCAGGCCCTTGCCGACGGGAACGTCGACGATGGTCTCGGTCCGCTTGACGCTGTCGCCTTCCTTGATCTCGCTGTCCGAGCCGAAGATCACGACGCCGACGTTGTCGGCTTCGAGGTTGAGCGCCATGCCCTGCACGCCGTTGGCGAATTCGACCATCTCGCCGGCCTGGACCTTGTCGAGGCCGTGGATGCGGGCGATCCCGTCACCCACCGACAGCACTTTACCGACTTCGCTCACCTGCGCTTCGGTGCCGAAGCCGGCGATCTGGTCCTTGATGACCTTGGAGATTTCTGCGGCGCGGATTTCCATGTGATGTGTCCTTTAGGCCTTCATCGGCGCTTTTTTGCGGCTTACGCCTTCATTGATTGGGCGAGGGAGTTCAAACGGGTGCGGATCGAACCGTCGATGCGCTTCGAGCCGATGGTTACGACGAGGCCGCCCAGCAAATCGGGGTCGACCGTGGAATTCAGCTTGACCGTGCGGCCTTCGCGCGCAGTCAGCTTGGCCTTCAGCGTTTCGAGCTGGGCATCGCTCAGCGCATGCGCGCTGGCGACTTCGGCGGTCACTTCGCCGCGCTGCGCGGCAGCAATGCTGCGGAAAGCGCGGATCATGTCGCCCAGATGGCCGAGGCGGCGGTTCTGCGCCAGCACGCCGAGGAAGTTCTTCGTCAGTGCGCTCAACCCGAGGTGTGCGGCGACTGCGGCAATGGCTGCTCCCTGCGCGGAGCGGCTCAGTTCCGGATTGGTGGTGACATCGCGCAGTTCGCCCGATTCGGCGAGCGCCGAGGCCAGCGTGTCGAGATCCGCCTCCACGGCGGACACGGTTCCGGCCTCGCTCGCCAGATCGAACAAAGCCGAGGCGTAACGCCCTGACAGGCTAGCCTGAATACCGGCGGAAATATCCACGCGCTTGAGGTCCTCTTCGGGTCCGGGAATAACGATGCATCGGCTTCGCCATGAGAGGTGACCGAGTCACCCCGGCAAAGCTGGCGCGCGCCTAGCATCGGGTCTTCGCAAGTGCAACCCGAGTCGGTCGCGATTTGCGTCACATATATTTCGCAGAATGCACCTGCGCAGATTTCACGCTATGGTGCCGGCAAGAGAGAGGGAGATTCTTTATGGACATGACGCCGATGGCGCCGAATTGTGGGGTGGAGATTTCCGGGGTCCAGCTTGCGCAGTGCAGCGACGCGGAAGTGGATGCGATCAAGGCGGCGATCTACGATCACGGTGTAGCGGTGTTCCGCGACCAGGAGTTTTCGCCGGAAGACCATATCCGCTTCGGCAGGCGCTGGGGCGGGATCGACATCAACAACTATTTCCCGCTGACCGATGAACATCCGGAGATCGCGGTGGTCAAGAAGGGTGCCGATCAGCAGACCAATATCGGCGGCGCGTGGCACACCGACCATTCCTATGACCAGGTGCCCGCAATGGGTTCGATCCTAGTTGCGCGGCTGCTCCCGCCCAACGGAGGGGACACGCTGTTCGCGCATATGGGCGCGGCCTACGACGCGCTGCCCGACGATCTGAAGGCGGAGATCGAGGGGTTGGAGGCGTTCCACACCGCCGACCATGTCTATAAGGCCGACGGAATCTACGCGCAGACCGACCAGGGGGCGACTCTGCGCGGGCACGATCTCCAGACCGGCGCTGTGCATCCGGTGGTGATCCGCCATCCGGTGACCGGGCGGCGGCTGCTCTATGTCAATGGCGCTTTCACGATCAACTTCACTGGCAAGACCCGTGAGGAGAGCCTGCCGCTGCTCCAGCGCTTGCTGGCCGAGGCGGTGCGGGAGGACAACCAGTGCCGCGTGCAATGGCAGCCGGGAACGGTGGCGATCTGGGACAACCGCACCACCTGGCACAATGCGCTCAACGACTACCACGGTCACGCTCGCGAAATGCACCGCATCACCCTGAGCGGCGAGGCGCTGGCGGCTTAGGAGCATCCACTGATTTTCTCATACGGAGAATAGCTCGTCACCCCGGACTTGATCCGGGGTCCCGCTTTACTTCTGGCGCGGCGCCAAGGCAGCGGGACCCCGGGTCAAGCCCGGGGTGACGGAAAGTGGAGTGTGTATTCGTCTCGAATTTTAGACGCACCAACGCTCAGTCTGAAGCGAGCCAGCGCGCGCTGCCAGCAGTAGATTGCCGCATCGCCAGCGGCATCTCGCAATGACGGGAGCGGTGGTGCGGAGAATAGCCTAATCAAAGCAGCCACCTTCGCTCACGCTTACAATACCATAAGCGTCGCCCCGGACTTGATCCGGGGTCCCGCTTTACCTCTGGCGCGGCGCCAAGGCAGCGGGACCCCGGGTTAGGCCCGGGGTGACGAGAAAAGGGCGGATGTTGATCTTGCGGAGCACTTTCCCCCTTCCTTGCGGGAGGGGGCAGGGGGATGGTGTGCGATGCCTGCTAGCGCACACGGCTCTAGCGAAAAGAGAGGGCTAGGCACCGCATCACTCCTTCACCTCGCAGCGATAAACCAGCCGCTCGTTCGGTGCCTCGGGCAGCAGCGAGGTGACCGCGCCTTGCAGGTCGCCCAGTTCGGCAGCGGCGTTAGCGCGGTCGCACGACGGCGGGCTGTATTTCCCGCGCGCTTCGCGGGCGGCGCTCATCGCGTTGCGGCCGAGCAGGTAGCGGTCGGTGCGGAAGGTTTCGGTCGCCGGATCGTAGTAGTTGATCGACACCGCCTCGTCCTGGTCGGGCACGAACACCCGGCTCCATTCGCCGCTGGCGAGGCCGTATTGTGTGCGCCCGTTGACGCAGCCGTCGTCCTGCCAGCCGAACTCGACCGTTTCGTCCGGCGCCCCGGTGATGCGGCTGCGGCTGACGTCGAGCGTGCAGGTGAGCGCGCCGCTCGCGGTGGCCTTTGCGCCGGGTGTATCATTTCCATCGCCGTCCTCCGCCATCGCCGCATCGACTTTGCGGTCGATCGCGTCGAGGCCCGGGCGGGTAAACCACAGCGCCAGCGCGGCGATCAGGGCGACCGCGGCGATGCTGCCGCCGATCATCAGTTTGCGTTCGTCGCGCGGGTCGGCGGTAGCGCCATCCTCTACCTTGGCTGCCTGCCGCTTCTGCCAGCCCTGCCACGCCACCACGCCTGCACCCGTGCCCACGAGCAGGAGCAGCAGGGTGAAGAGCATCGCGTTCTCGCGCTCGGCCTGCACTTCGAGCTCCGCCTCGAGCTGGGCGCGCTCGCGCTTCTCGCGTTGTTCTTCGCTGCGCGCCGCGAGGTCGGAGCGCGCCTTGTCCTGTTCGGCCTCGATCCGTGCGCGCTCGGCCTCGTCGAGTTCGGACAGGCTGCGGCACGGCAGTTCGTTGACCCGCGCCGGTACGCCGTTGGCATTGAGGAAGGGGATCAGCTCTTTCATCGACACTGCGAAGTAGAACTCGGCTTCCGAGCTGCCCGATTCCGCGCCGAAGCTGTTGACCCCGATCACCCGGCCGCACCCGTCGAGCAGCGGCCCGCCCGAGTTACCGCGCGCGATCGGTGCGGTGTGGAGGATCGAATCGAACTGCCGGGTCGGCCGCGTGCCGGAAATGAATCCGCGCGACTTCACCGGCGGCTGCGAGTTGAAGATGTCCTCGATCTCCAGCCCCTGCGCTTGGTCGACATTCCTCGGATATCCGACCGAGGAGACCTCGCCGCTGTCGCCGATCGGGCCGCCCGACAGGGTGAGCGGCGGCAGGCGCAGGCTGCCGGTGATCTCGATCAGCGCGAGATCGTTGTTCGGGCTGACCGAGACGATCCGCGCATAGGTCGCATCGTCGCCCTCGCTCGGCACCACCCCGATCTGGAGCGTGTCGTCCTGCAGCGCCTCGCGCACGACATGCGCGTTGGTGACGATCCGCGTGGGGCTGACGGCAAAGCCGGTGCCGTGGCTGATCGGGAAAACCTCGTCCCCGTCGCTGCCGATGATGACCACGCGCACCACCCCTCGCGCTGCCGCGTCGATATCCGCCGGGTCGGCCTGCGTCGCGAGCGGCAGGACAAGCGCGAACAGCGCCAGCAGCGCAGAGATAAAGCGGGTCATTGCCGTGCTGTCTATGCGCGCGACACATTGACCGCAAGCTTCGGGACGCGGGGGCTTGCCCGGCCTGCTAGCTGGCGCCCATCGCATGACGGTGGCAAGGAAGCAGACGATGGAATCAGGCACGAAACTCACCGACGACATGCGCTGGCAGATCGCGCTGGCGAAGGACCGGCGGTTCGACGGGGTGTTCGTCACCGGGGTCCACTCGACCGGGATCTACTGCCGCCCCTCTTGCCCCGCGCGCGCGCCCAAGCGCGAGAATGTGCGCTTCTACGCCACCTGCGACGATGCCGAGGCGGCGGGCCTGCGCGCGTGCAAGCGCTGCGCGCCGGCCCAGCAATCGCGCGAGGAAGGTGCGGTGAAGGATGCGCTCGACCTGCTGCGTCGGAGCGAGGAGGCGGTCTCGCTGGAGAAGCTCGCTGCGCTCACCGGCTATTCGCCGACCCACTTCCAGCGCGTCTTCACCCGCGCGGTCGGCCTCTCGCCTGCCGCCTTCCAGCGCGCGCTGCGCGAGGAGCGGGCGAAACATGCGCTCGCCGGAGCCGAACGGGTGACCGACGCGATCTACGACGCCGGTTTCGAAGCGCCGAGCCGCTTCTACGATGCGATGGAGGGGAAGCTGGGCATGAGCGCGAGCGACTGGAAGAACGGCGGCGCGGGCCGCACCATTCACTACACGATCGTCGAGACCACAATCGCCCCGATGCTCGTCGCCGCGACCGAAAGGGGCGTGTGCTGCCTCAGCTTCAACGAAGGCGAAGAGGAATTGCGCGCCCGCTTCCCCCGCGCCAAACTGGTCGAGGGCGGCGAGGAATTCCGCGACCTCTTCGCGCGCGTCGTCAGCGCGGTCGAGCAGCCCGGCACCATTGGCGTGGGGGGCGCAGACATCCCGCTCGACGTGCGTGGCACCGCCTTCCAGCAGAAATGCTGGGAAGCCCTGCGCGCGATCCCCCCGGGCGAGACCCGCAGCTATGGCGAGCAGGCCGCCGCGATCGGCAACCCCAAGGCGAGCCGCGCGGTGGGCAGCGCCAACGGGGCGAACAACATCGCCGTCCTCATCCCCTGCCACCGCGTGATCGCACATGATGGCGGGCTGGGCGGCTACGCCTATGGCACCGAGATCAAGGCCGAACTGCTGAAACGGGAACGCGGCTATTCTGACGGGTAAAGTTCGCCGCGCTCTTCCGATCCGATCAACCTACATTTTTGTATGTGCTGAAAAAAATCATTTCTCGCAGATGCTGATCGTCTGGCAGGCCGAGGCCGGCAAGTTCGGCGATACCGAGGATGCAGTCCTGCTCTCCGCTGCGTGCCAGTTCGATGCGGTGGGGAGTAATCTGCTCCCCTTGGGCAAGCGAGTAGAAGGCTTGGACAATTGGACGCATATGGTCCTCTGCATCCTCGTCGATCACCATGGCCAGCTTCCCGCTCTGCAACCTGACGAACGATCCTACAGGATATAGACCCACAGACTCGACGAAGTGATTCAGGATCTCCTCGTCAAAGGCGCCTTCCATTGTCTTCATCTGATCGATCGCCTTGGCAGGGTCGAGCCCGCATGCTGTTCCGGTTTGGCAGAGAAGGAAATCGAATGTGTCACAGATCGTCGCCATGCGAGCAAAGGTCGAAATCTCGCTTCCCTCAAGTTGGTGGGGAAACCCGCCGCCGTCGATCCGCTCGTGGTGTTGCAGCACGGCGTCTAGGACTGCTCTTGGCAAGTCGTTGTCATTATGCAGCGAGCGATAGCCCAGAACCACGTGTTGCTGCCAGATTTTTGGGTCAGCGTCGCGGAAGCTCCCACTGCTTGGTTCGAGTGTCTGCGGCAGGTAGCTTACCCCGATATCCAGGAGCATCCCGGCAAGCCCGCACTGGTGAACGTCGTGCCGGGGTAACTGCATCTTTTGCGCCAGCGAGACCATAAGCGCGCTGACAGACACTGCATGGCGGAACATCGTTTCGTTCTTCAGCTTACAACGCATCAGGCCGCTGAAAGCGTGTGGATTGCGCCTGACCGAATGGAAGATGTCGTTCACCACCGGCTCGACCGCAGAGACATTTAACGCCTTCCCCAGACGCGCGGCCATGAAGGTGCGATGCAACTGGTTGCCGGCCCGGGTGGCGATGGCATGTGCGCCTGCGAGTTCCTGCCCAATGCTGATCGGCTTTGCGACGTATCCCTCGCGCCGCCCCCTTTTGCTGATCACCTCGATCCGCCTTTTGATAGAGGCGGTCGCCCCGCTCTCCGATGGCGAAGTTTCGCCCGACGGTAGTGCCAAATCCTTGCCCCGGGAGATATCAATGATCACCCCACGCAAGCGGCTCTTCCTTAATACGTTCAGGCGATCCTTATTGCTGATCAAGAAGCTGGGCTTCCAGAATGGATGGTCGAACCATCCACCCTCCATTTTATGGACGTACATGCCGAGTTCCAGGTCCGAAAGAGCAACGTGTTTCAACATGATCGAGGGTCCGAACCTTCCTTGGGAAGCAAGAGAGATCGCCATGCCAGCAGCCGGTTTCCGTGTGCATTGCAGTAGATAGGTAAAAGGCCATAGCGTGGCGTAAAACGCCCACGAGCGAAGTAATCGTCCAGTGGACCATGTCCGTTGCGGAAGAGGTGGCTCGGCGAGAAGGGAAAAGCGACGTTCGGACTTGCGAACTGTCAAAAAGGAATGGCTGTCAGCAAAGAATGGTCTCCTCGAAGGATCCAGGCTTAATCTTGGGCCGAAATGCCTAAACCGGTCAACGGAGATCAGGCCCGATAAGGGTGTCAGTTTCAGAAATTAGGATACAGCCGAGTTCGACCGCCCTCAAACATGCAACCGTACGGTCGGTTGTTCCAAATTTGCTGAAAACCCGCCGCAAATGAGTGTCCACTGTATGACGTGATATCCCCACGATTATAGCGATTTCAGAATTTGATTTTCCGCGCGCTACCCATCGCATTATCTCTCTTTCCCGAGGCGATAATCTCGGGGGCGTGGCAGCCTTGCCGTGCATGATCGTGCAATAGCGCGCAAACGACAATTGTGCGATGTGGGCGATCGCCAAATAGCTCTGTGCCGAGAAGCAATCCTCCCCTTCGGGAAACCCAAATCCGACGAAACCGGTGCGGCCACCTGGACCATAGCACGCAGTCGCAAGACCATCGGTCATTCCGAGTTGTGAGCAGAACTCGACATATCGGCGCTGAGCTTTCGACGAGCATTCTTCCGAGAAAATTCTCGACCAGCGAAAGACTTGCGGATGATACAATGCGTAGTCGAGCAATGGATCGACCCAGTACAGCCTTCGTTTCCATTGACGTTCCCAGACCGATGGAAATCCGACAGCTGTCATATGGTGGCAGAACTGCTTATCACGAGTAATAGGTGACACAGCATATAGCGCGCCGAAGCCGTAAATGTTCGCCAGTTTCGACATTTGAGCTATAAGATCCAGGACATTCGGCGCAATCAAAATCTTCGTGAATTCACGAAAAAGCTCTCCATCACTCTTGGTTGGAGCCCCCGCGCCTTGCCGGCCTAAGTCAAGGCCAAAGTCCCCTTTGGCTTCGCGTTCCAAACTCATCATGCATTCACAGACATTGCGCCACCCCAATTCCTGATCGACCTGCGGCCCAGAGCGCCGGTATCTCCTTGATTCATTTATGCGGCTCCTTAACAGGCTAACGTGCCTCAGGCTCAATGTCACGTAAATGCGTGACAATCGATTGCGTGTCAGGAAACAACCTCACCCTCAGTCGCGTTACTTTTTAGTGCTGCGGCAAATACCTAATCGGTCAGTAGAGGGTTAACAGTTGAAGTAAATGGCAGATCTCAAGAACCCTCTGTTGATATTTTTAGGGGGCTAGATTTATGTACACGCCACAGACGGGACAACTCGAGACAGTTCGAGATGGACTTAAAGAATCCATCGATGGTGCGGCCAGTTTGAAATTTGCGGTGGTCGATGGAGATCCGCAGAGACGCCACCAGATTTGCCGCCTGATTCTGCAATTCGGATACCATGCCGAACCATTCGAAAGTCTGGCCGAATACCATAACTCCGAAATGGACGTCGATCGCGTTCTCGCATGTGACGAAAACGGCAACCTGAGCGACTGGCTGGAAGGATTCCAGGATTATACCCGCCGTCAGCCTCCGCTAATCGCATATTCGACTGCGCCCGCGCCATCGAAGGTCCTTGCTGCGCTGGCGAGGGGGGCGTCACACTACATGAGTTTCCCTATCTCCGAGAAAGAACTGGAAAGTGTGATTGAGCAATCCAACTTGCCTGCCCATTTCCTGCAAGAAATAGTCGGACGCGCCGTCGCAGCGCGTCGCCGCAATGCCAGCCTTTCAAACCGTGAGCGTGAGGTGGCTGCCGCTGTAGCCGATGGGCTGACGAACAAGCAGGTCGCGAGAAAGCTCGATATCAGCCCGAGAACAGTCGAAATCCACCGTGCCAACGCTATGAGCAAGCTCGATATGTCTCACGTATCGGAAATGGTCAGAATGCGGTTCGATATGGAGTTGTACGATCAGATCGTCGCTGGACGGGCATAGCTGAGCTGGGGGGGGCAAGCGATCCCTTTCCTACACGCCGCATTTCTGCTCCAAACTCGCAGATGCCTCGCTCCCGTCCCCGCCCCACCCCCGCACACCGCGCGCGGCGCAAGCCGCCGTTCTTCCTTCCCGTCCCGCTGCGCACCCGGCGCGACGGGTGGACGATTGCGCGGCAGTGCCATTTTCTCGTGCAGCTCTATCTTACCGGTTCGGTTGCGGCGGCGGCGGGGGCGGTCGGGATGTCGCGCACCTCGGCCTATCGCTTGCGCGGGCGCGCGGGGGCGGAGGGGTTTGCCTGGGCGTGGGACCGGGTGCTGACGCCACCCGGTTCGGGGCCGGAAAATCGCCCCGCCGGGCGGCGACGGCCCGATTTGCGGAAGGTGACACGTGTCGTACTGATGGGGTGGCTCGAGACCGGCAAGGTCCGCCCGGTGTTGTTTCGCGGGCGCGTCGTCGCGATCGCTACAAAGCCTTGCGATATTGTGCTTTTCGCGCTGCTGCGGCGCGGCGGTGCGTTCCGGCCTGCGCCGGCTTCACGCGATAACTTTACGTGCCGGCGTGTTTCGGAAAAGGGGGGTGTCGGTGTGCAGATGAGCGCTGCGCCGCGCGCCCCGGAGTGCACCGGGATGGGGCAGGGCGCGAGCGGATCGGGCGGGCGGATTGACTTGAGGGCCGGTATGTCGTCCGACGCGGCGAACCAACCGAGGGCCATCGCATGACCGACACCGCCGCACCCGCCCGCCCGCTATGGCGCGCGATCTGGGAGTTCCCGCTCGTCGCCCTGCTGGTCGCCGCCGTGCTCACCGCGGGCACCATCGCGCTGCTCGGCTGGGCGCTGGTCCAGCTGCCGCTCACGCTCGACGAGCAATGGGGCGGGGCGGTGCGCACCACCATCGCGGTGGCGGTGCTGTTCGCGCTCTACAAGCTGGTGCTGCGCCACTTGGGCGAGCGCAAGCATGACGACCTGCCGCTGGCGGGATCGCTGCGCGACCTCGGGCTGGGCATGCTCGGCGCCTTTGCGCTGATGAGCCTGATCGTCGGGATCGCGGCGGTGCTCGGGGTGTACCGGATCGAGGGTTGGGGCGGGCTGAGCAACTGGGTGCCGATGCTGTTCGCCGCCGGGATCAGCGCGGGCTTCGTCGAGGAGCTGGTGTTTCGCGGCATCCTGTTCCGCTGGGTCGAGGAGTTCGCCGGATCGTGGGCCGCGCTGGCGCTGACCTCGGCTTTGTTCGGGTTGGCGCATATCACCAACGACAATGCGAGCTGGTTCTCCTCCTTCGCCATCGCGATGGAGGCGGGGGTACTGCTCGGCGGGGCCTATATGCTCACGCGATCCTTGTGGGCGCCGATCGGGCTGCATTTCGGGTGGAACATGACCCAGGGGCTGGTGTGGGACGTGCCGGTCTCGGGCAACGAGGTCGACGGGCTGGTGCAGGCGCAGCTGAGCGGGAACGCGCTGCTGAGCGGCGGGGCTTTCGGGCTGGAGGCCTCGCTCATCGCGCTGATCGTGGCGACCATGTTCGGGGTGTGGCTGGTCAAGCTGGCGGCCGAGCGTGGCCATGTGATGCGCCCGTGGTGGGCGCGGCGGAAAGGGTAGCGCGCTAGCGCGCCCAGCCTTCGCGCGCGGGTTCGAGTGTGGCGAGGAAGGCATCGGCGCTGGCGAGGTATTCGCGCTGGCGCTCCTCGCCCATGCGGTCCCAGTTGCGGTAGATCGGGCCGATCCGCGGGTTGGCCTCGAGCCGCTTGCGATGGCGGTCCATGAAGCGCCAGTAGAGCGCGTTGAACGGGCAGGCACCCTCGCCGGTCTTCTGCGAGACCGAGTATCTGCATTCCGAGCAGTAGTTGCTCATCCGGTTGATGTAATTGCCGCTCGCGGCATAGGGTTTGGAGGCAAGTTTCCCGCCGTCGGCATAGAGCACCATCGCGCTGACATTGGGCAGCTCGACCCATTCGTAGGCATCGGCATAGACAGCAAGGTACCAGTCCTGCACCGCCTTGGGCTCGACCCCCGCGAGGAGCGCGAAATTGCCGAGCACCATCAGCCGCTGGATATGGTGCGCATGGGCGTTGGCTTTGGTGGAGCGGACGCAGTCGGCGAGGCAGCGCATGTCGGTCTCCCCGGTCCAGTAGAACTCGGGCAGCGGGCGGTCGGCTGCCAGCGCATCGTCCTCCGCCAGCCCGGGCATGAAGCGCCAGTAGAACCCGCGGACATATTCGCGCCAGCCTATGAGCTGGCGGATGAAACCCTCCACCGCGTTGAGCGGCGCGCGGCCTGCGCGGTACTCGGCCTCGGCGCGGCGGCACAGGTCGAGCGGGTCGAGGTGGCCGAGGTTGATGCTGGTCGAAAGCATCGAGTGGAACAGGTCGTCCTGCCCGTGCACCATCGCGTCCTGGTAGTCGCCGAACTGCGGCAGGCGCTCGGCGAAGAACGCGTCGGCGGCCTGCACCGCCTCGGCGCGGGTGACGGGCCAGTGAAACGGTTCAAGATCGCCGAAGTGGTCGGCGAAGCGCTCTCCCACCAGTTCCAGCACCTCGCGGGTGATCGCGTCGGGTTCGAACAACGGGCGCTCGGGAGCCTCCAGTCTCTCCTTCGGCGGCTTGCGGTTCTCGCTGTCGCAATTCCATTGCCCGCCTTCGGGCTCCTCGCCGTCCATCAGCAGGCCGGTCTTGCGGCGCATCTCGCGGTAGAAATACTCCATCCGCAGCGCCTTGCGTCCCTCGGCCCAGTCGGCGAACTCCGACTTCGAGCACAGGAAGCGGTCGTCGGGCAGGATGGTCACGGGGCAGGGGAACCGGTCGGCCCATTCCTCGAGTGCCTGCTGCACGCGCCACTCGCCGGCCTCGACCACCCGCACCTCGCGCGGAGAATGCCGCTCGATCGCGCGGGCCACCTCGCCGGTGAAGCTGCCGGCGTTGTCTGCGTCGGTCAGCTTGACATAGTCGACCCTCCAGCCCGCTTCCGCCAGCTCGGCGGCGAAGTGGCGCATGGCGGAGAACACCAGCGCTATCTTCTGCTTGTGGTGTTTGACGTAGGTCGTCTCGTCCCACACCTCCATCATCACGACGACGGTGTCGCCCTTGTCCCGCCCGCGCAGCGAGGCGAGGCTACGGCTTAACTGGTCGCCGAGGATCGGGATGAGGACGGGCGCGTCGGAGGGCATCGTGCCTTCCAACGCGCTACCGCCTCAAACGCTCCCTACTTGGCCGGGAAGCGCGCTTCGCAAGCGGCGACGTAGCCGTCGGCATCGCCCGAAGCGAAGGCATCCTTGAGCGCGCCCATCATCAGCGCCGTGGGATCGCCGCCGATCATCTTGGCGAGCAGTTCCGGATCGCTCTGCATCTCGGTCTCGAGCCGCTTGCTCAGCGCGGTTACCTTCTGCGCCTCCCCGCCGAATTCGGAGCTCTGGCTCTGCACCGCGCCCGCGACAAACGAGGAAATCCCCATGCAGCTGAGCACCGCATCGCCGTTGTTCTCCGGCAGCTTGATCGGCCCGGCCGACTTGAATCGCTCGTCGCAGGTGGCGACCGCGCCGGCAAAATCCTTGGTCTTGATCTCTTCCGCCTTGGCTTCCGCCCCGCCGAGGATCTTGAGCACGGTTTCGACCGAGAACGGCTCGATCTGGGTCGAGGCGATCATCGGATATTTGATCGCCTTGATGAATTCCTCATAGGTGACCGGATCGGTTTCCGCCTTGTCGCCGCGCAGCACCATGCCTTGCGCCGCGAAACAGGTCGCTGCCGCCTCGATCGTGTCCTCCGGCAATTCGACCGGATCGCCCGCCAGGCATCCCGACAGCACCAGCGAGCCCGACAGCACCGCAGCAAGAGCAACATTCTTCATTTTTCGTATCCCCCCAATTGGAACCCGGACAATCTACTGGCAGCAATCGGCGGCGCAAGCTTGTCGAAATCCGACAACCACGCCGCCTTCCTTCAATCGAGCTTGGGCGACATCCCCGGCTCGGACTTGGCCATCGCGCGCTGGTAGGCCGGGCGCTCGCCGATGCGCTTCAAATAGGCCTGCAAATTGGGCATCCCCTCGATCCCCATCCCGCTCATCGCGCGGCTGGTGGTGAGCTGGAAGCCCATCATGATATCCGCCGTGGTCAGCTGCGATCCGCCGAAATACTCCGCCTCGCCCAGCCGCTTTTCGACGATCCCCCAGCCCTTGGCGTTGCGATCGGCGACGAAGGGCGGGATCTGACCGCCCTCAACCATCCGCGATGCGACCAGCGCCATCATCCCGTTGGTCATGAAGGTGGCGTTGGCCCAATGGTAATAGAACAGGTGATCGGCGAAGTCGGGATGGTCCGGCCCCGGCACCAGCGGCGTATCCGGCGCATGCTTCGCCACGATCCAGTCGATGATCGCGCCGCTTTCCCCCAGTACAAAATCACCGTCGGTGATCACCGGCGCGATCCCCATCGGGTGCAGCGCCTTGTAGTCGTCGGGCGCGAGATTGTTGTCGGTGCGGCGGGTGTAGAGCTTGAGATCGTAGTCGATCCCCAGCTCCTCGCACAGCCAGACGATGCGTTCGGATTGCGACAGGCGCAGGTGGTGGACGGTGAGCACGTGCAGTTCTCCAGCAGCGAAAGGCGACACTAAAGCGACACCAAAACCCGGCAGCGCGGCCGCATGGGCGAGGGCGGGGCATCGGCCACGTCCGCAGCGCGGACCGAGGGCGACGCCCGGCGTGAGCGTAGCGCGGGGCGGGGTGTGTAGGAAAGGGGATAGTTGGGGGCGGGGAGATCGAATGCCGTCGGGGCTGGCGCTAGGGTTGGCCTTAACGGTCCTGCGGAGACGCGAAAGGTTGGACTTTGAACTTTAACTCTATCCACGTCACCCCGGCCCTGAGCCGGAGTCCCGCCTGCTGTTGCTCAGTCGAACCAAACGCAAACGAAGTTCTAAAGATCGATATCCACACTCACCCGCACCCTGCGCGGGATGGCGAGCCAGTCGCGGATCACCGCGCGCATCTCAAGCCACAAATCACCCGGCGATAAGGAGGCGAACGCTCTCTCCTTCACCACCTTCACCACCTTCACCGCCTTCGCCGTCTTCCTCATCGTCGTCGTCTTCTGGTTCGGCTGCGGGGTGCCGTGGCTTGACGAGTTTAAGCAGCGGTTCCTTCTCGCCCGCTTCGTATTTTTCGAGCGCGGCCTTCAGGCGATCGGCAAATCTCGCGCCTTCGCCCGACTGGATGAGAGGGAACAGCAGTGAGTTGGCAATTTCCGTGTCGCCTTCGAGCAGGAACATGTGGACGAGCGTCGTTCGGATCCCGGCGTCGAAGGGGGCGAATTCATAGGCGCTTTCCAGCGCAGCCTTGGCGTTGTCGGGCATCTCGTCACCCGCCAGGGCATAGGTGAGGTAATAACCGAAAAGCGGAACCGGATGGTCGTTGGCCATCTTGTTGGCGGCGATGAAACGCTCGCGTGCGACTGCCATTCTCGCCGGGTCTTCCAGCGACTGCATCAGCGGCACCTGGGCGTAATAGATGGCCGCGTCGATCGACTTCGGATCGGCATCGAGGATCTTTTTCGCCAGCACCTCAGCTTCGGCGTAGTTCTTGTTGTCGAATTCCACCTCGGTGGCCGCAAGCAAGACGGCTTTGCTTTGCGGGAACCGCTCCACCATGGCGCGCGCCTCGGGCAGCTGTCGTGCGGCGCGCTTCTCGTCGACACCGACTTTGGACGCAATCATCAGGTCCATCCGCGCCACCTCGTCTGCCCCCAGCTTGCGGACTTCGACCGCCGGCTCTTCCTTGTTCATATAGGGTATCTTGAGGACTTTAGCCGCACTCGTCCGATAGGCCTTGAGCTCCTTTTCGAGCTGGTCGAGGTCGCCGAAAGCGATCTTGGCCGCTTCGAGACGATCGGTGCCCTTGGCGATCTGGGTGATGTATTCGGTAATCTGCGGTCGGCGCTCGGGCGTGAAGTTGAGGAGACTCGCCAGCAGCCAGCCATGGCCGTAATAATGAACGACCCGCTCATCGTAATTCTTGGTCGGCGGGTCGAGCATCTTCTTGAGATCGATGTTGACCGCCATGATCGAAACGCTGCGCCATGTCGGCGTATCGCCGATCACGAACCGGTCCTCTTCGAAGCGCAAGGTGGAAAACAGCTCGGCGAAGCCCTCGCGGTACCAGCCGGGGTAGGGCGCATTCCGGTGCTGATACATGAAATAGTGGACGTATTCATGAAACAGCACGGCCTTTGGGTCGAGGTCGAGGCCATCAATCCTGCCAGCGTTGCTGCGATCGTAGGACACGTTCTTCCGGCGGGGGACGAAGGCAACCGACCCGGATGCGCGGGGAATGAAGAAACCGCCCACGCCGCTGCTGCGATTGCCGAGCAGGCCGGCCATGTTTTGCGTCTCCCCGAAGCGGAACACGACGACTTTTGCGGAATCGGGCATGCCTCCGTCGTCCGGGCCGACGCCGGAGATGATCCGGAGCACTTCGTCGAGCCGCTCAAGTTCGCGAGCGAACTCAAGCGTCGCCTTTTCGCTGTCCTCCGAATAGATCGTGAAATGCTGTGTTTCCGCCAGATACCAATCGGCTGCCTTTGCGGGTAAAGCTGTGGCGAACGCCAGAATGGCAAAAACAAGTGAAACGACGCGCATGACCCAGTCCCCGTGATCTGCAGGAGTGGCGCAGAAGACCCGAACCTCTCCTAACTCCCTGAGGCTTGGCTAGGGCCTTTTGAATTTGAAATCAAATCCGTCGGTCAAACGAAACTGTACGGATCCACATCCACGCTCACCCGCACCCCGCGCGGCAGGTCCAGCCGGGCGAGCCAGTCGCGGATCACGTCCTGTACCTGCGCGCTGCGGCGGGCGTTGACCAGCAGGCGGTAGCGGTAGCGGCCGCGCAGCAGCGCCATCGGGGCGGGGGCGGGGCCGAGGATGGCGATGTCCTTCACCCGCGGCTGGGTGCCGCCGATCGCGCGCGCGGCATCGCGCGCTTCGGCTTCGTCCTCGCTCGATACGATGATCGCCGCCCAGCGGCCGAAGGGCGGGGCGCCGGCGTGGCGGCGGGCCTCGGTCTCAGCGGCGTAGAAGGCGTCGCGGTCGCCCGCCGCCAGCGCCTCGATCACCGGGGATTCGGGGTGGCGGGTCTGGATCAGCACCGTCCCCGGCTTGGCCCCGCGCCCGGCGCGCCCGGCGACCTGCGCGACCTGCTGGTAGGTGCGCTCCGCCGCGCGCAGATCGCCGCCCTCGAGGCCCAGGTCCGCATCGACCACGCCGACCAGCGTCAGTTCGGGAAAGTGGAACCCCTTGGTCACCAGCTGGGTGCCGACGATGACATCGATCGCCCCGGCTTCTGCCTGCGCGACGAAGGCGGCGGCTTTCTCCGGCGTGTTGAGCGTGTCCGAGGTGGCGACGGCGACGCGCGCATCGGGCAGGATCTCCGCCACCTCGTCGGCGATCCGCTCGACCCCCGGGCCGCAGGCGACGAGGCAGTCGAGCTCGCCGCATTCGGGGCAGTTGGTCGGCGGCTTTTCCTCGTGCCCGCAGTGGTGGCAGGCGAGCCGCCGGCTGAAGCGGTGTTCGACCAGCCAGGCGCTGCAATTGCCGCACTGGAAGCGGTAGCCGCAATTGCGGCACAGCGTCAGCGGGGCATAGCCGCGGCGGTTGAGGAACAGCAGCGACTGCTCGCCGCGTTCGATCCGGGCGAACAGCTCGCGGGTGAGCGGCGGGGCGAGCCAGCGGCCGTGTTCGGGCTTGTCCTCGGTCAGGTCGACGATGCGGATCTCGGGCAGCTGCGCGCCGCCGTAGCGGCTGGGCAGGTCGAGCTTTTGGTAGATCCCGCTTTCGGCCATCTGCAGGCTTTCGAGCGCGGGGGTGGCGCTGGCGAGCACCACCGGGATGCGTTCGAACCGCGCGCGCATCACCGCGACATCGCGCGCGTTGTAGCGCACCCCGTCATCCTGCTTGAAGCTGATCTCGTGCGCCTCGTCGACCACGATCAGCCCGAGGCTGGCATAGGGCAGGAACAGCGCGGAGCGCGCGCCGACCACCACCTGGGCCTCTCCGCTCGCGATGGCGCGCCAGGCGCGGCGGCGCTCGGTCGATTTCAAGGAGCTGTGCCACACGATGGGGGCTGCGCCGAAGCGGTCCTCGAAGCGGCGCAGGAAGGCTTCGGTCAGCGCGATCTCGGGCAGCAGGACGAGCACCTGCCGGCCTTGCCGTAGCGCCGCCGCGACCGCTTCGAAATAGGTTTCGGTCTTGCCCGATCCGGTCACCCCGTCGAGCAGGTAGGGGGCGAAGCTGCGCGCCTCGACCGCCTCGACCAGCGTGGCGGCGACCGCCTGCTGCCCGGGGTTGAGATCGACCGCGGCATGGCCCGCATCGGCGCGGGGGTAGGGGCGGTCGCAGTCGACCAGCACCGGTTCGAGCACGCCCTGGTTGACCAGCCCGCGCAGCACCCCGTCGGACACATCGGCGAGTTCGGCCAGCTCGCGGATCGTCGCCTGCTCGCCTTCGAGCGCACCCATCGCCCGCTCGCGCATCGGTGTCATCCGCTCGGGCATTCCCCCGGTGAGGCGGTATTCGGTGACCGATGCCGGCCCGCGCAGCGCACCGCCCGAGGCAATCACCATCCGCGCGACCGAGGCCAGCGAGGCGCAGTAATAATCCGCGGTCCATTCGATCAGCCGCCGCAGTTCGGGGCGGATCGGGGGAACGGGCAGCACCTCGAGGATCGGGCGCAGCTTGGCCTCGGGCACCGGATCGGTCGGCAGGCGGTCCTCTTCCCATACGACGCCGATGATCTGGCGCGGCCCGAGCGGAGCGACCACGACCGAACCGTATTCGACCGCCACGCCTTGCGGCACCCGGTAGTCCAGCGGACCCAGGGCGGCATTGAAGACGAGGCATCGGACGCGGTTCATGTTAGGGGAGCCATATGGGCACCCGTCAGCGGTGGCGGCAAGAGAAGGAGAGCGGGAATTGACCGATATTGTTGCATCGAGCCTCAACCGGCGCGTTTTCATCGTGGGTGCATCGGCGGCCAGTGCTCTGGCCCTGTCCGGCTGCAACACCATTCCGGGCTATAGCCTGACCGACGCGGTGCGCCGCCTGCTGCTGCTGTCGAGCGAGCGCGCCTTCGTGCGCCTGACCGCGCCGGGCGGGTACTGGGACCAGCAGGTAGCCCGCATCGGGCTGGGCAGCATCATGGGGACGCGCGGCGATATCCTCTCCTCGATCCTCACCTCGGCGCTGTTCAAGAACCAGCTGGAGGATGCCTTCGCCGACCTGGCGGTGCAGGGTGCCGAGAGCGCGGCGCCGATAGTAGCGGATGCGGTGCGGGTGGTCGGGGGCTCCGCCGCCGAGCAGCTGATCCGCGGGGGGCCGACCGCTGCGACCGGCTTCCTGCGCGGCGAGCTGGGCAACCGCTTGGTCGAGGCGATGGTGCCCGAACTCGGCCAGGCGATCCGCGTGGCGCAGGATCCGGTGATCGGCCAGGCGATTGCGCGGCTTTCGGGGGTCGATGTGTCGGGCGTCGCCAGCCGCTTCTCGGCCACCATCAACGATGCGATCTGGAACGAGATGGGGATCGAGGAATCGGCCATCCGCAGCAATCCGCGCGCGACCAATGACCCGTTGCTGATCGGCGTGTTCGGGCTGGGAAATCTTTAGCTCCGCGCCCTAGCCGCGCGCGGGTGGCTTGGCTAAAGCCTTGCGGGAATCACCCATCCCGCAAGGACCGCACGCCATGAAATTCTTCGCCGACACCGCCGATATCGACGACATCAAGGACCTCGCCGCCACCGGCCTGCTCGACGGGGTCACCACCAATCCCTCGTTGATCGCCAAGTCGGGGCGCGACTTCATGGAAGTCACCCGCGAGATCTGCGGCATCACCAGCGGCCCGGTGAGCGCCGAAGTCGTCGCGCTCGACCATGCGACGATGATGAAAGAGGCCGAGGTCCTGCGCAAGATCGCGGACAATGTCTGCATCAAGGTGCCGCTGACGATCGACGGGCTCAAGACCTGCAAGGCGCTGACCGACGACGGCACCATGGTCAACGTCACGCTCTGCTTCAGCGCCAACCAGGCGCTGCTCGCGGCGAAGGCGGGGGCGAGCTTCATCTCGCCCTTCGTCGGGCGGCACGACGACAACGGCGTCGACGGGATGGAACTGATCGCGGATATCCACACGATCTACAGCAACTACGGCTTCGAGACCGAGATTCTCGTCGCCAGCGTGCGCCATGTGACCCATGTGCTGCAGGCCGCACTGATCGGGGCGGACGTGATGACCGCGCCGCCCAAGGTGATCAAGCAGCTGTTCAACCACGTGCTGACCGACAAGGGCATCGAAGGCTTCCTCAAGGACTGGGAAGCGACCGGGCAGAGCATCCTGTGATCTGAAGCTTGGCCGACGAAACGCCCCTCGACCGCTTCAAGCGTGCGCTGACCGGCACGGCGCGGGCGATCGCGCACGAGCCGGAGGTCGAAGTTGCGTGGAGCGCGGATGCTCCGGCGGCGAGCGGGAAGAACTTCCGCGTGCCGCTGCCGGGGCGCAGTCTGCCGCCCGACCAGGCGGCCGAAGCACGCGGCTTTGCCGACAGCTTCGCGCTCCGCCTGCGGCACCACAACGAGGCATTGCACGCGAGGCGAGCGCCGAGCGAGCCAGTCGCGCGGGCTTGCTACGACGCGGTCGAGCAGGTCCGCTACGAAGCGCTCGGGGCCAACAATTTCAGCGGAATGCGCGGCAATCTTGAGGCTGCGAACGAACTGCGCACAGCGTCCGACCCGATCGCCCGCGCGCAGGGCGAGAACGATGTCCCGCTACAAAGCGCATTAGGCCTGCTGCTGCGCGAGGAACTGACCGGCGCGGCGATCCCCGAGCGCGCCCGCGCCGGGGTCGAGATGGTGCGCGAATTCATCGAGGCGCGCACCGGCGGTGATTTCGAGGCGCTGGCACTGTCGATCGACAATCAGGAAGCCTTTCAGTCGCTTGCGCTCGACATGTTGCAGCATCTCGAACTCACCCGGCCCGACGATGCGGGCGAACCGGAAGACAGCGGCGACGAGGACGACGGCCAGGACGAACAGGAGGACGACAGCGAGCAGGAGTCCGACGGGGCCGAGCCGCAATCGACCGAGATGGCCGGCGAGATGGCCGAAGGCGAATCGGATGGCGACGACCAGACCGAAGCCGAATCGTCCGACGACATGTCCGACGGCGAGGCGGGCGAGGAGGGCGACGAGGGCATGCTCCCCGTGCGCCCCAACCGCCCGTGGACCGATATCCCGAGCGACTTCGAATACAAGTATTTCACCGACAAGTTCGACGAGGTGATCGAGGCACCCGAGCTGTGCGACAGCGAGGAGCTCGACCGGCTGCGCGCCTATCTCGACAGCCAGCTCACCGGCCTGCAATCGATCGTCACCAAGCTCGCCAACCGCCTCCAGCGGCGGCTGATGGCGCAGCAGAACCGCAGCTGGGACTTCGACCAGGAAGAGGGGATGCTCGACGCCGCGCGGCTCGCCCGGGTGGTGATCAGCCCGGGCCATTCGCTGAGCTACAAGATCGAGCGCGACACCGAGTTCAAGGACACCATCGTCACCCTGCTGATCGACAATTCGGGCAGCATGCGCGGGCGGCCGATCAGCATCGCGGCGATCAGCGCGGACATCCTCGCGCGCACGCTCGAGCGGTGCGGGGTCAAGACCGAGATCCTCGGCTTCACCACCCGCGCGTGGAAGGGCGGGCAGAGCCGCGAGGCCTGGCTTGCCGACGGCAAATCGCCGCACCCGGGGCGCCTCAACGACCTGCGCCACATCATCTACAAGAAAGCGGACGAGCCGTGGCGCCGCGCGCGCCGCAATCTCGGACTGATGATGCGCGAGGGGTTGCTGAAGGAAAACATCGACGGCGAGGCGCTGCTGTGGGCGCACCAGCGTCTGCTCGGCCGCAGCGAGGACCGCCGCATCCTGATGGTGATCAGCGACGGTGCACCGGTCGACGACAGCACCTTGAGCGTCAACAATGCGGGATATCTCGAGCAGCACCTGCGCCGGGTGATCGATTGGATCGAGAAAAGCTCGCCGGTGCAACTCGCCGCGATCGGCATCGGGCATGACGTAACGCGCTATTACAAGCGTTCGGTGACGATCATGGACGTCGAACAGTTGGGCGGGACGATTATCGAGCAGCTGGCCGGACTGTTCGAGGTGGAGTGAGGCTAACCAACAAGAGTTTGTGTTGTAAGTCCCCTTCTGGCTTTTTCTTCAATATCCTTCAAAATGGAGTCCTTGCGACCTTTAAGCCAGAGGTTGAATGTCGGGTCAACTAGACTGACATAGACTTTATCGCTCTTCGATCGCTTGTGAATACGAAAGACAGTCTGAAACTTTTGAGCTTCGGAGTGCTTGGCAAATTTTAGGGACCTATATACTTGTGTGACCCATTGACATGGGTCCGATAAACACCTATAAGACGAGCATCAGCAAGGGAAACCGCGATGCTCAAGACCTTCAACAGCCTGATCCAGATGATGGAAGCCATCCCTGACGAACAGGCAGCGATTGACCATTTTACAGCGATCCGATGGAAGAACGGTGCGTTCTGCCCGCACTGCCAATCGACCCGCGTCTATCACTTCTCGGATGGCCGAAGCCACAAGTGCGGCGACTGCCGCAAGCGGTTCTCAATCCGCGTGGGCACCATCTTCGAGGACAGCAAGTTGCCGCTGCGCAAGTGGTTGCTGGCGATCTGGCTTATCACCAGCCACAAGAAGGGCATCGCGAGCACCCAGCTGGCCAAGGACATTGGCATCACGCAAAAGTCGGCGTGGTTCGTTACCCAGCGCCTGCGCGAAGCGATCCGCACACAGTCCTTCAACCGCACCCTGAAAGGCGAGGTTGAAGCTGACGAGACATTCGTCGGTGGCAAAGAGAAGAACAAGCACGCGTGGCAGCGCACGGGCGGCAAGCAGGGCGGGAAGGGCAAGATTGCCGTGCTGGGCGTTCTCGAACGCGGCGGCGAACTGCGCACCACAATCACCCCAAGCATGGGCGCAAAGGACGTTCAATCGGTGATCCGCGAGCATGTCGAGCCGGGATCCAACCTCATGACCGACGAGCATGGTTCATTCGTCGGGCTGGCGCGCGATTATCACCATCACCGCGTCAACCACACTGCTGGCGAGTATGTGCGCCACTACATCCTCCACAGCAATGGCATCGAGAGCGTTTGGGCGCTGTTCAAGCGCCAGATCATCGGAACTCACCATTACCTTTCGCCAAAGCACTTTAGCCGCTATCTCGGTGAAATGACTTGGCGCTTCAATCTGCGGGAAATGGACGAGGGCGAGCGGGTCAATGCCCTGCTGTCGCAGGCCGCTGGTCGCCTCACCTACAAGGACCTGATCGCGTGACCAATGGCGAGAAGCGCGAGCGGCCATTGTATCTCGACATGGACCCTGACGAGGCGCTGGAGCGTTTCATGCAAACCGATCCAGCGGAATTGAAGCGCAGGCTCGACAACAAAAAGCCCCCGCCGAAGCGAGGGCCAGGTGCTGCGAAAAAGGCAAAGCCGAGCGGCTAGCTACTTGCTGCGAAAGTGGGCGCGGACGTGTTCGATACGTCCATGCCGAATGCGAAAATACGCTTGGATATAGACCATCGGTCCCTCCATCGCATGATGTGGGTTGCATCCGGTGCCGTTTGGTGCGAATTGATGATTGTACTATCGTTCGCTTCGGCAACGGTTCGAGAGGCCATCCTTCGGGGTGGCCTTTTTCGTTCCTGCTAGATCATGGTCCCATTTGGCGCTCCATCGGTTGCCCGGTGTTCCGGGTTGCGATGGAGGTTGCTGCTTGGAAAATTCGCGGTCAAAATCTGCCGCAAATTCGCGGCAAATTCGCCAGAAATTCGCCGCACTTTTCAGCGATCTCCCGGTCTACCGCGCTTTTGTGGTCCTCGTAAATCGCGGACTTTCTGCCGCGAAACATGATTATCAGGGAACATTGCTTGTGCGGAACGCAGTGCAGCTTCTTCCGTCGAATGCTGATGCACTTGCGAGAAAACTTCGTGCCACCTTCTGAGATCGGCGTCAGGAACTGGTGGTCTCGTGTCTTTTGCGCTGGCTTGACCGGGTCGCGGGTTGCCCTCGCCACCGGGGAGATTGTCAGGCCAGAATCGCCCCCCATAAATCTCGACTGTTCCCCTGAACTTCGATTTGCCCTTCGTCGTTGGGATGCTGGCGCTAAAGTATCCAGTCTCCCAAAAATCGCTGGCTTCATCAGGAACAGACAAGTGCCAATACCAAGCGTCTATGACGGGGTAGCTCAGTGAGATCACTGTTCCGTCGAGTGCCCAAATCGCTTCATGTGCGATAACCTGAACTCGCGCACTCCTGATTTCACGATGCAACTGAGTGACTGCCAGCCCTTTGCTGCTCAGCCCCAACGAAGCGAGTGCGCCTTCCGGATGCAAACAACGCGCGTAAGACTCAGCGTCAGCGACGAGGAAAACAGGAGCCTCGAACGTCTCAGCATCACGCCGCGCTCGTGCTTCTGAAAGCTCTTTCTCCCGCTCCCAAAGGTTCTGCTGCAATAGCTTCGAAAAATCCGACTCGCCTGTCATGCGAGCATATTCGTCGGATTCCTAAGCTGGGTCAAACAGGTATATAGGCCCCAAATTTTACGCATGCGTTATAAGAAAAATTCTTATCAAAATTCAGGTCGCTAAAGTTAGTTTCTATCCGCTTCTGGAGTCCTTGCATATCAATCAGTGGAGAGGATTTCGCATTTCTTGAAATCATAGCGTGATAGATGAAGAGAATGGATCGGTTGTCTCGATCAACATTTAAAAGTTCTCCATGCACATCTGTGAAATTGCAGTGCTTTAAGGCTGTTTCTTTTACAATTTTCGTGCCGTTTAGGTCTTTTGTTATCACCTCACAATCCGCCGACTTTTCCCTGATCCCTGCAATTTTGCACGCCTCCTTGCATGCTTCCTGAAGAATATATACGCTCCCGTTGGACTCTCTAACTACAGTTTCGGCAAATCCATCAGGAAATCGTATGTTCAGCCTATCACATCCGTTAAGTACGACCTGAAGAAGGTCGTCCTTCGACCATATATTGCAGTTTATATCTTCAACCCTTCCGCTTAGCTCTGGACATAAAGCTGTAAGGATTTTGTCCTCCACCCAGACACCGACAAATATAAAAACGACTCGAGTATTATCAAAAAGCATTTTTGCGACGTTAGCGAGCCATCTTTGTGTCTTTCTAGAAGCCTTGTGAAAGTCGTCAATTATCAAGAAAATATCATCATCGCCAATTGGATCCCGAGAGTGGCTTATATCTTGAAATAGCGTCCTACAATCGCCTAAATTGTCTAAATCGTAAATCTTTTTGTCGGTGATGCGAAAAACGGTTCTATCATTCTTTGCGAAATTTTGCCTGAACGATGCCAATATGTTTGTGCTGTTGACTCTTATTCCGCCTTCCGTCGTTCTCGTAGTCGCAACCTCACTTTCTTGGAGTTTTTCAACATCGCTCCGGCCATATATTGCCTCGAGCAGAGCATCATTAAATTGCTCGACAGTGAAATTTTCGCTACATTGTACATATAGCCGCTCATTGATACCAACTTGCTTTTCTATAAGAGAACTCTTGCCTGTCTTGGATGCGCCGAACACCGATACGTGCTTACGAGCGTGAAGAGCATCGATGAAGCTCAAATCCACGTCGTCTCTACTGACGTAGTTATCTAGTTCAAATGCTCGACGCACTCCGAATACGTCGGTTACCTTAACCGATTGAGTTTTGTTCATGAGCCCCCCAATGCGGATCGTCTTAGCTGGAGATCGGCTATTTGCAAGGTGTGGCTTCAGAGATAGATGCTAGTTCCGAGGTCGAAATCCGCCGAAGGTAACCAGCCAATGAACGTCACCGAAGCCGTCGCCACCCGCCGCTCCGTGCGCGCATTCCTCGATACACCGGTTGAAAGCGAGACGCTTACCCGCATCCTCGAGAATGCGCAGCGTTCGCCCTCGGGCGGGAACACCCAGCCGTGGCACGGCATCGTCCTGACCGGCGAACCGATGCAGGAGCTGTTCGACCGCGTGGCGCAGGACCTGCCCAAGGGGCGTGAGGCCTTTGCGCCCGAATACAACGTCTATCCGCCCGAACTCGACGGCGCCTACGAGCAGCGCCGAAGGGGGGTGGGCGAGGATATGTATGGCGCGCTCGCCATCTCGCGCGAGGAGAAGGGCAAGAGGCTGATGTGGTTCGCCAACAATTTCCGTGCTTTCGGCGCGCCTGTTCTCATGCTGGTTCACACGCCGAAATATATGGGCCCGCCGCAGTGGAGCGATATCGGGATGTGGCTCCAGACCATCGGCCTGCTGTGCCGCGAAGAGGGGCTCGACACCTGTTTTCAGGAGGCATGGGCGGTCTATTCGCCGCAGATCCGCGAAGTGGTCGATATCCCGGAGGATCACACATTCTTCTGCGGGGTCGCCATCGGCTATCGCGATCCGGAGGCCCCGGTGAACAACTTCCCCGTCGCCCGCGCCCCGATCGAGGAAAGCATCGCATGGAGCGGCTGGGACTGACCCATATCGGGAATCGCTCGCACTCCCGGCTGCAAACCGGGGCAAATCATTGGCGAGTGTCCAAAATTTCCTAGGTGCGACTCAATAGCGCCGCTAGGCTCCCCGGCATAAAAACAAAAGTCACGGTGTCGCGTACGTAGGGCGGGAACGCATTTCCGCCCCTATTGCCTTGGGAAGGGGAAGCCCACGTGACGCGGCGGAAAGCCATCATTTTTGCAGGCCTAATGGCCGGAACCTGTTTCGCGGCACCGGCCCAAGCGCAGGGCCAGCCGCCGCAGGTGCGCGACAGCTTCCCGATCGGCAACGGCGAAGGCATCCAGTGCCAGGTGCAGGATCGCAGCGTCGGCAATCCCGCCAAGCAGACGATGTTCGACCGCCGCTGGGCGGTGGTGTGCCGCGACAGCTCGCGCCCGGTGGCGACGATCTACGCCTTCAGATCGACCGGAAGCTCTCTGCCCGAGGTTACCGAAGAAGACATCGAATGTCCGACAAGCATCGGCTTCATATACATTGGGCAGGGAATTCGCCGCGATTCGTGCAGGTTGTCTGGCACGAACGACCTGGACTGGTTTCGATATCAGGCCGATTCCGGCGATATGGTCTTCGTAGCGGAGGGTTTCGCGGCCTATGACGCTGCCACTCAGCTGGCGCTCCGGTCAGTGGTGGACAACGCGATTGCCGACGGGCCGATCAACGTCGCGACCACTTCGATCGCGGATCCGCTGTCGTTTGCCCGTGTGCAGGCCGAATCGCTCGCGCCCGAGCAGGCGCTGTGGGAGGGATATCGGCGCAATCTGGGCGGGGAATATGCCGAGGCAGCGGCCTATTTCGAGACCCTCCAGCAGCGGCTCGAGGGCAATTCGGACGAGACGATCAATCCGGGTGAGTTCCTCGTTAACCGAGCGTTGCAGAAGAGCAATCTCGGCCAGTTCGCCGAAGCCAACCAGCTGTTTTCCGATGCCGAGTCACTGACCGAAGGCGATCCGATAGCCGGACGGCTGCACCGCAATTTCGAGGCGATCCACTTGCTCAACCAGGGCTTCGTGATCGAGGCGATCGACCGCGCGTCACGCGACCTGACCCTTACCTCCGCCGGGGCCGAGGAGCTCGAAAGCGGGCTACGGATCACCCTGCCGCTGTCGGCGCGGATCAACCAGTCGGGCGAGGGCGACGGAATCCTCTCCTTTGTCGACGAGCTCAAGCTGACCCCGCAGGAACGAGCCGAGATCATCGACGCGCAGGCGCTGCAACTGCGTGGGACCGGGCTCCGGATCGAAGGCGATGTAGCTGGCGCGCGCCAGTCGCTGCTCGACGCCTATTCGCGCGCGATGGCCGTACGGGATGGGCGAGTAACCTCCATCACCCGGATGCGCGCGCAGATCCTTGGCGAGCTGTCGCTTATTGCCGAGCAGGATGGCCGGGTGGCCGACGCCGAAGCGCTGCTGCGCAACGCGCTCGAACTGCTCGAACTGCAGTATCCCGAACGCCGCGCGCTGAGCGGGGCGCAGGCGCGGCTCGGCAGCTTCCTGCTGCGGCGCGGGCGCGATGACGAGGCGACCGCGCTCTACCGCACGGTGATCGACCGCTCGCTGGGCAAGCGCGACGCGGTACTCGGCTTCGCCAACCAGCTCAATCCTTACTACCGGCGGCTCGCCACGAGGGTGGATCGCGATCCGGCTGCGGCGGCGGAGTATTTCCGCGCACTTCAGGTGCTCCAGCGTCCGGGCGTAGCCGAAACACAAGCGATCCTTGCGCGCGAGCTCAGCGCCAAGTCGGACGAAGGTGCGGCGCTGTTCCGCCAGTCGCTCGACCTCGGGCGCGATATCGAACGGCTGCGGATGCGCTTTGCCGCCCTAGGCAAGGCGGACGCCACCGCGGAGGTGATGCAGGAACGCGCCGAGCTGTCGACCCAGATCGAGAATCTCGAGCGCCAGCAGCAGGCTACGCAGGTCAGGCTGAACGACTTCCCGCAATACCGCGTGGTTGCCGCACGGTCGCTCGAGCTGAGCGAGTTCAAGGCGCAGCTTGCCCCCGGCGAGGCTTATACGAGGCTGGCGATCATCGGCGGCGATATCTTCATGTTCTATACTGACCGCGACACCTCGCGGGCCTATCGCGTGGCGATGAGCGAGGAAGATCTCGATTTCCACGTCGACATGCTCCGCGCATCGATTTCGCTCTACGAAGGCGGGCAGTACAGCACCTACCCCTACGACGTCGGCATGGCGCACGATCTCTACAAGGGATTGTTCGGCCCGCTCGAAGCCGAGCTCTCCGGCGTGACGCACCTCGTGTTCGAGCCCGACGGCGCGATGCTGCGCCTGCCGATCGACATTCTAGTGACCGACGATGCCTCGGTCGCGCGCTACAATGCGCGGAGCGCAGCTGCAGATGGGGACGCGTTCGATTTTACCGGGATGGCCTGGTTCGGGCGTGACCGGCTGATCAGCACCACGGTCTCGGCGCAGGCCTTCGTCGATGCGCGCGCCGCCGGCGGATCGGTGGCGACGCAAGACTATCTCGGTATGGGACGCAACGCACCGATCGGCGACGGCTCGATGATCCGCGCCGCATCGATCGGCGGGAGCGACAGCTGCGGGTGGGGCGTCGAATTGTGGAACCGCCCGATCAGCGACAGCGAGCTGGTCGCTGCCGAACAAATCGTCGGCGAATCTCAATCACGGCTGGTCACCGGTGCGGCATTTTCGGATGCCGCGATCACGCAGGCGAGCGACCTCGACCAGTACCGCGTGGTCCATTTCGCGACCCACGGCCTGGTCACGCCGCCACGCCCGGGCTGCCCGGCCAACCCGGCGCTCGTCACCTCGTTCGGGGCCGGCGATTCGGATGGCCTGCTGACCTTCGAAGAGATTTTCGACCTCGATCTCGATGCCGACATCGTCATCCTTTCCGCCTGCGATACGGCGGGTGCGGCCAGCATCGAGGCGACCCGCGCGGCGGGGCTTACGAGCGGCGGGGGGACCTCGCTCGACGGGCTGGTTCGCGCTTTCGTCGGTGCGGGCAGCCGCTCGGTCATGGCCAGCCACTGGCCGGCGCCGGACGATTTCGAGGCAACCGGCCGATTGATGACCGGCATGTTCAGCCGCGCCCGGCAAGGCAGCGTCGGTTCGGCCTTGCGGCAGTCGCAGCGACTGCTGATGGACGATCCCAACACCTCGCATCCCTATTATTGGGGCGGCTTCTCGATCGTCGGCGATGCATCCATGCCGCTGCTCTCGGCGGGCAATCGTCCTGCGCCGATCGCGGTGCAGGACGATGCGAGCGCCGTGGCGGTGGTCGGCCAATGATCGATCCCATGACAATCAAACGGAGGGCTTGCGCCATTTCCAAGCGACATATCGCTCGCGCCTTGCTGGCGGCACCGTTGATGGCGGCAGCTGTCCTGCCCGCATTGGCGCAGGCGCAGACGGCCCCGGTTCCCACCACGCGGGAAGAAATCCGCCGGGGCGAGCTGGAAGATCGCTTGCGGACGCAGGGTCAGGCGGTGACGGTCGACGACGGGACGATCGAACGGGCACCGTGCCCGCTCGCCGATGCGCAATTCGCCGACCTGAGGTTCACCTTCACCGGGGCGCAATTCACCGGGCTCGAAGCCATCGGGTCGGACATCGTGCACCCCGCCTATGCCGACCTCGTCGGGCAGGAACTGCCAGTTTCGGCGATCTGCGACATCCGCGACCGGGCGGCGACGATCCTGCGCCAGCGGGGCTATCTCGCTGCAGTGCAGGTGCCGGTGCAATCGGTCGACACCGGCGTGGTGCGGTTCGATGCCGTGCTCGCCCGGATGACTGCGGTGCAGATCCGCGGCGAAGCGGGCAAGTCGAGCAAGGCGCTCCAGCGCACGATCGACCGGCTGGCCGGGCAGGCGGTGTTCAACATCGACGAGGCGGAGCGTTACCTGCTGCTGGCGCGCGACATTCCGGGCCTCGACGTGCGGCTGGTGCTGCAGCCTGCCCCGCGCGAGAGCGGGGCGCAGCCGGGCGAGGTGGTCGGCATCTTCAATGTCGTGCGCACACCGTTCTATTCGGATGCAAATATCCAGAATTTCGGCTCGCGCGCGGTCGGCCGCTTCGGCGGGTTGCTGCGGATGCGGTTCAACGGGATCACCGGGCTGGGCGACGAGACCATCCTCAGCGCCTATTCCACCGCCGACACCAGCGAGCAGACGGTGTTGCAGGCGACCCACGAATTCCGCGTCGGCGGCGAGGGGCTGAAGCTCGGGGCAAACTTCACCGCTGCATGGTCGACGCCCGACATTCCCGGACCCGATCCGTTCGAGTCGGACACGATCATCGCATCGGCCTATGCGACCTATCCGTTCAAGCGATCGCAGGCGGCCAATCTCTACGGCACGGTCGGCTTCGATCTGATCGACCAGAACACCGATTTCACCGGCGTGCCGCTGAGCGAAGACAATCTGCGGGTGGCTTACGCGCGGCTCGACTTCAACCGGATCGACGAGCCGAGCCTGCGCGGCGTGGGCGGCTACTCCGGGCTCGAACCGCGCTTCGGGCTGGCGGGGACGCTGGAAGTGCGTCAGGGCCTCGATGTCCTCGGAGCGAGCGAAGATTGCGGCCCTGCGGCGGGCAATTTCGCCGCCTGCGCCGTGCCCGGGCTGGTGCCGATTTCCCGGCTCGACGCCGATCCGACCGCGCTGGTTGTGCGCGGGCAGGCACAGATCGATTTTCGGCCGACCCCGCTGTGGAAGCTCAGCCTCGCGCCGCGCTTCCAGTATTCGCCCGATGCCTTGCTCGGGTTCGAACAGCTCTCGGGCGGCAACTACACCGTCGGGCGGGGTTTCGACCCCGGCTCGGTGATCGGTGACAGTGGCTACGGCGGGAATGTCGAGATCGCCTATGGCTCGCTGCTGCCCGAAGTGGCCGGCGGCAGGGCGGTGCAGGGCTACGCCTTCTTCGACCTGATGGCGGTCAGCAACAAGAATGTTCCGGGCGATCCGCAGACCATCAGTTCGGTCGGCGGCGGAGTGAGGGCCAGCCTCGCCGACCGGATCTATCTCGACGTGTTCGGAGCGGTACCGCTCGAGCGGGCACCATTCCAGGCGCAGCGCGGCGATGTGCGGCTGCTGGTCAATCTGACGATCCAGCTCGCACCGTGGCGCCGGTGATGGCGATGGGTGCGGCAAGCAAGGGTAAAGAGGGAAGCATGACGCAGCAAGCAAGCCGCAAGGCAGCCGGACCTGGGCAGATCGCCAGGCACAAGCGCAACCGGCTGATGCGCAGCTGTTCCGCCTTCGCGGCGGCAATCGTCCTGAGCGGGTTGTGGGGCAACGCTGCCCAGGCGCAGATGGTAACGCCGCCGGTGGCATCACGTCCGGCTGCCAATCCCGCGTCGATCCTGCAGATGCGCAGCGCGCCGGAAGTGCGCAGCATCGCCGATGCAAACCTGATCGCCGATTCGCGGATTACGCTGCAAGCACCGGTCGTCCCGCGTCCGCAGCCCGCGCCGCAACCGGCCAATCCGCCATTGCGCACCGCAGCGATTCCCGACCAGAACCGCATCATGGAAGGTTCGGCAGGGACCGTTGTCCCCGGCGGACCGGCTCCGGTTGTTGGTGCGCGAGCGAATGCGACCGTCTCGGCGCAGGGCAGCTTCGCCGTATCTTCGGGCAGCGCGACGATCAATCGCGACGCGCTCAAGGACCAGGTCCAGGTCACGACATCCCAGGCGATCATCAACTGGACGACCTTCGACACGGCGACACTGGCAACGACCGACAGCTATATCAATTTCCTGCCAGCGGGAACCGAGCTCGAATTCATCGGCACCGGTGCGAACTACACCGTGCTCAACCGTGTATTCGGAACGCCCGATGCCGGCGGTGAATATCGCGGCATAGCGTTCAACGGCACGGTCACCAGCCGCCTGTCGGATGCCGGCCCGATCGGCGGCAACGTCTGGTTCTACAGCCCCGGCGGGATTCTGGTGAACAACGGCGCCGCATTCAATGTCGGCAGCCTCGTGCTCAGCGCGAGCGCCATCAACGCCATCACCGGCGGCGGGACGACGATCGATTTCACCGGGGTGACGCAATCCGACAGCGCGATCCTGATCGCCAATGGGGCGAACATCAACGCGCTCAATCAGGGCAGCTATGTTGCGATGGTTGCGCCGCGGATCGAGCAGGCAGGTACCGTCACGGTCAACGGTTCGGTAGCCTATGTCGGCGCCGAACAGGCGCAGCTCAGGATCGACAACGGCCTGTTCGACATCGCCATCGGGCTCGGCACCGAAGATGCCAACGGCGTAGTACACACCGGCACCACCACCGGGCCTGCCCGGCAGGTCACGCAGGGCACCAACAATATCCTGACCGATCCGGACGGGCAGGGCATCTACATGGTCGCGGTGCCGAAGAACACCGCGCTAACCATGCTGGTCGGCGGCTCGATCGGGTACCAGCCGGCATCGAATGCCTCGATGACGCCCAACGGCGTGCTGGTGCTCGGCTCGGGCACCGATGTCCAAAGCGATGTCGATATCCGTTCGGGCACCCAGACAATCCAGTTCGACGGCCGCGATGCGGTCGACGGCGGCGGAATACGGATGGCGGGCGCTACGCTGACCTCCGACATGACGGCCTTCGCATCGGGCCAGTTCGCGCTCACGGTGGGTAACAACCAGGCTTTCACCATGGGCGGCGATGGCCGAGGCGGATATTCGCTCGACGCGACCGGCGGCGCGGGCATCGTCGTGAGCGCAATCGGCAATGGTTCGATCGACATCCAGGGCGATCTCACGCTCGACAGCGGTCAGGACCAGTCGGTCGGCGCGCCGATTTCGATTACGGCTGCGGTCGACCCCGGCAGCCCGACGGGACCTGCAGGCACGATCAATATCGGCGGCAGCCTGGTCGCCGATTCGTCGGGCGTGGGCCGGGACGACTTTTTCGTCATCCGCCAGAACGGTAACACCGGCATTGGCGAGGACGCCGTTGGCGGCGATATTTCGCTCACCGTGTCGGGCGGCGGCAGTATTTCGGTGGGTGGCGATACCACGCTCGACGCTTCGGCGCAGGGCGGCAAAGGCGAGTTTCGCAGCGGATCTTCGACCGGCGGCGATGTTTCGATTCTCGTGACGGGGGCGACGTCCAGCCTGAACCTGCCCAATTTCGTGCAGATTTCGACCAACGGGATCAATGCCGAATCGCTGAAGCCCGGCGGTGGTGGTTCCGCAGACCTTGGCGCGGACAGCACAGCGGGCAATTTCTCGCTGATCGTCAATGGTGGGAGCCTCGATCTCGGTTTCGCCCAGATCGACACCAGTGCCGATGCGACGAGCGGGAGCGACGCGACGCAAGCGCAGGAAAACTCCGCTCGCGCAGGTGACGCAACCTTCCGCTTTACCGGCGGGTCGCAGGATATCGGCGGCATCCGGGTTTCCGGCAATGCCAGCTCGGGAACCTCGTTCGACGCGAACGGGAATCGAATCAATGCTCCGGTTACGCTGGGCGAGCTGACCTTCGAGCTCGATGGATCGCAAACGTCCTTCGGCCAGGATTTTTCCGTATTCTCGGGCACCGGCACCGGTGATACCGCTCCTGCGACCACCACCAGTTTCACCGTAACCAACGGCGCGAACGTCTCGGTTGGCGGGGACTTCTTCTACGATACCAACAACCTCAATGATTCGGTTGTCCTGACGGTCGACCAGGGTTCCATTTTCGACATCGACGGGTCTCTCGTATTTGCTTTCGCGGGCCGTACCGCCGACATCGCTTCCGACCGGGGCGTCGACATCACGATCAATGTCGATAACGCTTCCTTGCTGGCCAATTTCGTAGCGCTCGACAGTTCGATCGAGAACGATTCCTTCGATAACCTCGGCACTGCCGGCGGCGACATTGCGCTCAACCTGACCAATGGCGCCGTGTTCGATGCGGGCTTCACTTCGATTTCGTCCAACGCGCGCGGGAGGGCCTTGGGGAGCTCGGCGACCGGGGGCAATGTTACGATCACGGTCGATTCGAGCACCTTCCGCTCCACCGGCGGCGTCGACATTTCGGCCAATGGTGTCGCAGCCCAGAGCAATATCGATCCGTCGGACGGAACTTCGAGCGGGCAGGGCGGCAGTGTCCGGTTCGTCGCCACTGGCACCAACCCCTTGGTCGACATCGGCGACCTGTTCATCTCTGCCGACGGCCGCTTCAACTTCGGGTTCGAGGAGGCCTCGTTCCTCGCGCCGATCGGCGGACCTAGCGGCCCTGTCGGCGTCGCGGCAGGCACCCTTGCGGTGCCGGAGGCGGCTGGCGGGCTGGGCGATGGTGGAGACGCATCGGGCGGCACCGTCGAAATGACAATCGAGACCGGCACGTTCAATGCCGCCTCGGTGACCGTCAGTTCGTCCGGCTTCGGCGAGAACGGGACGAGCGATATCATCGACGACGGTATCAACCCGCCGGTTGCTTTTGCCGGAAGCGGTGGCTCAGGCACCGGCGGCACTGTCACCTTCAACATGGTCGGCGGTACGGCGAATATCGATTCGCTGACGGTTTCGGCCAACGGGCTCGGCGGTAACGGGGCGTTCTCCGACGAGACCATCGGTATGCCGGCCGGTGACGGCGGCAACGGCACCGGCGGCAGCGCGACAATCAACGCGAGCGGCGGTACGCTCAACGTCACCAATGGCATCGCATTGCAGGCACTCGGCAACGCCGAGATCTTCGATTTCGGTTTTCCCTTCACTTCGATCCAGGGCAATGGCGGGACCGGTTTCGGGGTCGCTGCGGGCAATGGGGGCGCGGGCGAAGGGGGCTCGGCCACGCTCAATCTTGTCGGCAATGCTGCGTCGGTGAACGCGGCGACGATCGAGATTTCGGCCGATGCTTATGGCGGTGAGGGCGGCTCCTCTTTCACGACCTTCTCCGCGGGGGTCCCGATCCCCGGCCAGACCGGCGGCAGCGGGGGCGATGCAACAGGCGGGACGGCGATACTCAACCATAACGCCGGGGCGATCGATTCCAACTCGGTCACGGTCACGACCGGTGCCATCGGTGGAGACGGCGGATCGAGCTTTGGTCTGTCGACCGGCCAGTCGGTCGGCAGCGGCGGGCGGGGCGGCAATGCCGCCGGCGGGACCTCGACGATCAACCTCAACCAGGACGATGCATCCAACCCGACCTATTTCGTGCGCTCGGTCTCCACTGGGGGCCAGGGCGGCGGCGGGCTGCTCAGCGGCGCTGGCGGCAACGGCACCGGCGGGACTGCGGAACTGCTGGTCAACAACTTCGATGTGAGCCTGAGCTCGGCGGTCCTCGACACCTCGGGAACCGGCGGCGACGCCGGGCTGAACGACGGCGAAGCCGGAACCGGTGGAGCAGGCGGCGCGGGCACCGGCGGCACCGTACGCCTGGTCGTCGACGGGCCGAACGGCGAGCTCACCTCCGATTCGCCGATTGCTATATCATCGTCCGGCCGGGGCGGCGCGGGATCTGCCGGTGGCGACAGTTTCAACGACATCGACCCGGGCGGCAACGGCGGCAACGGGGGCCTGGGTACCGGTGGACGGGCCGAGGTATTCACGACCAACGGCGGTTTGCTCGACCTCGCGCTGGACCGGGGCATAATCGATACGGCCGGCACCGGCGGGTCCGGCGGGGCCGGGGGCAATGGCCCGATCTTCACCGGCGGCAACGGCGGTCGCGGCGGCGGTGCGGTGGGCGGTGCGATCGTCCTCGGTTCGAGCGGCGGCGGCGATATGACCGTCAGCGGGCCTTCGACCACTGTCACGCTGCAAGCCGGTGCGACCGGCGGACGGGGCGGCGATGGGGGCCTCGGCGCAGGCGGATCGACCGGGCTGGTCGGTGTGAATGGCAATTCGGCCGGCGGCACGATCGATGTGACGGCCGATGGCGGACGGCTCGCCTTCAACGCGCAGCTCGCGGCCATCACGAGCGCGATTGGCTTTGCCGACACGCGGCCCGGCTCTGCCGGGGGTGACGCGGACGGCGGTGCCATAACCATCGACGCGCTCGGTGCCGGCAGCGAGCTGGTCGTCACGGGCGGCATCTTTGCCGATGCATCGGCGGCTGCCGCGCAGGGCGTGAGCGGGCTTGGTGCAGGTGTCGGAGGTTCCGCTGCGGGCGGCTCGATCGACATCGTTCTGGCAGAGGGTTCGACGGTCGACATCGCGTCGATCGATGTGCTCGCCAGCGGAACCGGTGCCTTTGGCAACGGCGGCGGTTCGGGCACCGGCGGCGATGTCCAGATCGCAATTGCGGCCGATGCATCCTCGCTGACCTCGATCAATGTCGATGTTAGGGCGACCGGCGGGAGCAGCGGCACAGTGACCGGTTCGGGCCCCGGCCAGAACGGTAGCGCCGGCGGCGATGCGCAGGGCGGCACAGCGGTGGTGGTGGTCGAGGGTACGGGGCCACTGCTGGACAGCCTGACCGGCTTCGCCCTCAATGCGTCGGCGACGGCCGGAAATGGCGGCAGAGGCAGCGCCAGCAACGGGCTGGTCAACGGCTATCTCGGAGGCAATGGCGGCAATGCGACCGGCGGAACGGCCAGCCTTTCCATCGCGGGCGACGGGGCGAGCCTGACGGTCGATGCGCTCGCGTTCAGTCTGCGCGCCGACGCGACCGGGGGCACCGGCGGAGCGGGCGGGGACAACTTTACCGGCGGCACCATCGGTCCGGGCGGCGTCGTGATCAATAACCGGGGCGGCAATGGCGGGATCGGCGGCGCGGGCACCGGCGGTACCGTCGCGCTCGAGGCTGGCAGCGGGTCGACCATGACGCTGCAGCAGTCGTCTGGACCCTTTGAATTGGCTGCGAGCGGCATCGGCGGTCGCGGCGGCAGCGGCGGCAACCTCGACCTGACCAACGGCGGGATCCAGGGCACCGGCGGCGATGGCGGAACCGGCACGGGTGGATCGCCGCAGCTGATCGCGACCGGCGGCACGATCCAGGGCGATGACGTCAGCCTCACCGCGATCGGCGTGGGCGGCGACGGCGGACTGGGCGGCGACGATGGCAACGCAACACTCGGCCCCAGCGGCAACGGCGGCAATGCGTTCGGCGGCACGCCATCGGTCGAAACGCAGGACGGCAGCCCCGGGATCATCACGCTCGGCAATCTGCTGATCGATGCAACATCGCTGGCCGGCGGCGGCACGTTCCAGGGCATTGCACTGGGCGGGCAAGTCACAATCACCGATGCCTCGGTCGATCCGCTGGGCCTCATCAGCATGGACTCGCTGACCGTGCTGGCGAACGGCAACGCCACCACGTCGGGCTATCCCTCGCTTACCATCAGCAGTGGCAGCGGGCCGATCACCGTGACAAACAATGTCAGCGCCGATGTATCGGGCGACATCCTTCTCAACTTCGACGACGACGGCCAGTTGCTGGTCGGCGGTTCGAGCTCGCTCTTCGCTGGCGGTGACATCATCGTCACGCACACCAACAATGGCGGCACGATTTCGCTCGAGAACAGCGGAAACATCTTCGCCCTTGCGGGCGGAAATTTCGACGCGCAGCCCGGATCGATCATTTCCGGCCGCGAGGTGTCCCTGCTCGCGCGCGGCGACGTGAGCGTGGACGACGTTCGTGCAGTGCCAAATCTGCAGATCGTCGCCGGGCAGAATGCCTTCGTGAACAACGCGATCGCCACCGGCCCGCAGGGCACCGCAAACTTCGGCGGCATCCTGATCGAGGCGGGCCGCGATCCCTTCGGCAGTTCGCAGTACGACCCGAACAGCCGCGTAGAGATTGCGGGTACGGTCGATTCCTATTCCGACATCATCGTCTTCACCGGCGGCGAGGCGCGTTTCCTCGCTGGATCGACAACGGTCGCCAACGATCTTCTTTCGGTCGGCACCGGCGGCGACATCATCGTCGAGAGCGGTGCCAGCCTCATCGCGGCGCGCAGCCCGTCGACCCCGCCCGACCCCGCCGATCCGTTCGGCGGCGGGGCCTATATGGACCTGTTCGCGGGGGCCCTTTCCGGATTCCTGACCTCGCCACCGGGCTCGATCGCGTCGATCGTGGTCGATGGATCGCTCGACGCAAACACCGGCGCGATCATTGCGCGGGGCAATGCGATCGACGGGCTCGACGGCAGCTTCACCGCCAGTTCGATGGCGTTCGATATCATCGATGCGCCGGTAGACGGTGTACCGCAGGACGATGACGGCGGCCTGCTCTCCGCGAATTGCCTGGAAGGCAATATCTGCCTCGGCAGCATCATCGCCGACAATGTCATCGAAATCGGTCAGGCGAGCAACAACGATGTCATCCAGCTGATCGTTCAGCAGGGCACAGTCGATGCCAACACTATCCTCATCACCACTCGCAACGACATCGTGATGGGCACCAATGGCATCGCGACCACGCTCAATGCCGCCGACCTGTTCAGTGTCGAGAGCATCCAGGGCGATGTCGATCTGCGCGACGCGGCGATTTCCAGCAACCAGATCCTCGTCGCAGCAGGCGGCAGCCTCGAGGGCAGCGGTTCCTTGGTGAGCGATACCGATATAGGGATCACCGTGGGTGACAGTCTCTCGGCTTCGGTCATCGATACCGGCGGCGAACTCACCACGGTTGCCGAAGTTGCCGGAGATACCGAGGGCTTCTATTCGGTACCGAACAACATCACCATCGGATCGCTCACTGTCGGCACGGGCGACGTAAACTTCGACGCCGGGGGCAATATCGATATCGGTTTGATCAACGTGCCGGGCACCGACATCATCCTCACCGCCCCCGGCCTCGTCCAGCTCGGCTTCACCGGTAGTGCGAACAACATCGATCTCGACGGCGGGTTCGTTTCGGTTGGCGATATATTTGCCTTCGGCCAGATCGGGATCGTCTCGGGTTCGGAAGTGCAGATCGGATCGGCGACCGCCGGCGATACGCTCACTATCGATTCGCTGGGCAATGTCTCGTTCTCCGCCTTGCAAGCCGGCAGCGACCTCATCGTGACCGCGCCTGGCTCGATCAGCGGGGGTGACCTGTTTGCCGGATCGCTGAGGCTCGACGGCGGGTTCATCGCCATCGGCACCGCGAGCGCTGCGACAATCGACTTCGTCAGCGCGAGCGACATCCTGTTCGACCTATTGCAATCGTCCAGTCCGATCCTGCTTACTGCCGCCAACGGCCGGATCGCGGCGCACACCGGATCGGGCGATATCGAGAGCGACAGCGACGTGACGCTCGATGCCCAGGAAATCGCGGTGGGCAATATCACCTCGGGTGGTTCGGTCTTGGCGAACGCGACCGTGGGCGACGCCAGCTTCGGCACGATCGATGCGATCGCCGACATCACGGTGGACGCGGCGGGCTCGCCGGTGCTTGCCAACGCGATCAGCGGCGGGAATACCAGCATCACCGGGGCTTCGGTCACCTTCAACAACGGCACGATCGGCGGCGATCTTTCGCTGACCGCCACCGGTGGCGACATCGACGGCAACGGCGCGGTGACGGTGGGCGGCGGCATTGCGCTCGACGCGGCGGGCAATGTCGGCTTCGGCGATCTCGCAGCGAATGGCGGAAGCTTCACCGTCGCTGCCGGGGGCGATATCAGCTTCGGCAGCGCGAGCGCGGCAAGCGATATCGTGATGACGACACCCGGTATCCTCGACGGCGGCAACCTCAGTGCAGGCGGGACGCTGTCGCTCGATGCGGGGAGCGTCGCCTTCGATACCGGCAATGCAGCGCTGATCGACATCACCAGCAGCACCGATATCCGCTTCAACGCGCTCACTTCGCCCAGCGCGATCACACTGACTGCGGCCAACGGGACGATCGGGAACAATGGCGGAAGCGGCGATATCGACAGCGACGGCGATGTCGACCTGCTGGCGCTGACGATCGATCTCGGCAACATCACCTCGGGCGGCTCGGTCGGGGCGCAAGCGACTTCGGGCGATGCGACCTTCGGGGTCGTGGACGCTGCGAACGACATCACCATTGCGGCCAGCGGCACGCCCACTCTCGCCAATGCGATCAGCGGCGGCGACACCAGCATCACCGGGGCGTCGGTCACCTTCAACAACGGCACTATCGGCGGGAACCTCGCGCTGACGGCGACGGCAGGCGACATTGCCAGCGACGGAACGGTAACCGTCGGCGGCGGGATCGCGCTCGACGCGGCGGGCAATGTGACCTTCGGTTCGCTTGCCGCAGAGGGCGGCGATTTCACCATCACCGCAGGCGGTGATATCTTTGCCGACCATGCCGAAGCGAGCGGCAATTTCAACGCGAACGCCGGGGGCGATTTCACCACCGGACTGAACTCGATCATCACCGGCGGGGACATCGTCATCGCTGCGGGCGGAGTTGCCGATCTCGGCAATTCGAGCGCGGGCGGCCTGGTCGATGTCAGCGCGCAGCAGATCGATTTCGTCAGCGTTGCTGCCGGACAGACGGTGACACTGGTCACCGCGCAGGGCACGCAATCGCCGCCTGTCGGTAACGGCAACATTACCGGGCAGACAGTCACTGCCGGATTTGGCGAGAGCCTGATCCGCGCGACCGACGGGGGTGACATTGCGATTTCGGGCACGATCACGGCGGACGGCGTGCAAGTCATTGCCGATGCCGGGACGATCACCAGCGGCGGGCTGAACACGCGGCTGTTTGCCGTGCTGAACGCCGCCGGTGCGATCATGCTGACCGGAAATTCGGTCGGCACCAACACATTCTTCGCGGAGGGTGCGAGCGTTCAGCTCGGCAACTCGACGATCACCAATGGCAATGTTTCGCTCGTCGCCCGCAGCGGCGATGTAACCGGGACGGGCCAGATCGATGCCAACGGCGAACTGGTGGTCAGCGCCGCACAATCTGTCTCGCTGACCGGCGACCTCATCGCGGCATCGGGCATCAGGATCAATGCAACCGGCATCGCGTTGAACAACGCCACATCCGCCGGGGGCATCCAGCTGGTCGCGACCAGCGGCGGTGCTACCTCGCCGGGTCGGGTCCAATCGGGTTTCGACCTGTTCGTCCAGACTTCCGGCGGGGCCGATCTCAACGAGCTCGTCGCCGGAGACGACATCGTGTTCTTCGGATCGGGCGATATATCAATCGCGCGGATGGAGGCCACGGGTGAAAATCCTCAGGGCGAAGAAGTCGGCAGCAACGGCACCTTCACGATCACCGGCAATGTGTTCGTCGGAGAGGCGCAGATCGCCGATGATCTCGTGGCCAATGTGACGGGCGATTTCACCACCGGGCTGAACTCGATCATCACCGGCGGCAATATCCTCATCAATGCGGGCAATATCGTTAATCTCGGCAATTCGAGCGCGGGCGGCCTGATCGACGTGCAGGGTAGCGAGATCCAGTTCGCCAGCCTCGATGCGGGCTCTACGGTCGATCTGCTCACAGCGACCACCTCCAACACCGTAAGGGGCAATGGCAATATAGCCGGTGGCGCGATCGATGCGGGAACTGGGGCGAGCAGCCTCGTTGCGATCGGCGCGATCAATCTGACCGGGCCGGCAACCATCGGCGGCAGCCTGGTGGTCGACGCGGGCGGCGATGTCGTCTTCCCGAGCGCGAATACCGGCAGTGATCTGATCGTGACCGCTGGCGGCAGTATCGCTCATGGCGGTGCGACCTCCGGCGGCGAGCTCGACTTCGTTGCTACGGGCGACATCCAGGGCACCGGCGACCTGCTATCGGTCGGAGCGATGCGGATATCTTCGCTGGACGGTTCGGTCATCGGGCAGCTGTTCTCCTCGGCGGGGAACGTGTCGATCGATGCTGCCGGTCTGGTGACATTCGACACCGTTTCGGCCAATGGCGACATCGGCATCGAGGCGGGCGGACCGGTCAGCGGCGAACTGCTGCGGGCCGGTTCGTCGATCCAGGTCCAGACCTCCGATGCGATCACCGTGGATACGGTGGACAGCGCCAACACCAGTCCCGGCGGCGTGTTCCTCGTCGGTGACCAGGGCATCACCCTGCGCGTGCTGAGCGGGGTCGAAGCCACTCTGACCTCGTCAAGCGGCGACGTCAGAGTGACCGAAGACGTCATTCTCGATAACTTCGTGCAGGCCACCGGCGAGAGCGTCTTCCTGCGTTCGGCCCACGATCTCACGGTGCAGGCGGAAGCCACCGTTTCGACGATCGACATCGAGACCACTGGCGATCTCGATGTCGAGCGCGCCGACGCTCCGGGCGACATCCGGCTTTACAGCACCGGAGGGACGACCACGCTGAGCAATGTGATCTCGGGCGGTCTTGCTCCCCCGCAGGGCAGCAGCCAGCGGGTCACCGGCGGCTCGAACGTCGATATCTTCGCGGCGGCCGATGTGGTGGTGCGCGACCGGGTTTCGGCGACCGGCGATCTGCGCATCCGGGCAGGCGACCTGGTCGACCTGCAGGCGGCTGCCACCGGCACAACGATCGAGGTGATCTCGAGCGATATCGCCATCGGCACCGGCGGCTCGCTCGGCGAAGCAAACCGTACCGAGTCGATCGTCTTCACCCCGCTGACCACCGAAGCGACGCTTGGCGGCGAAAGCAGCAGTTCGACCGGATACCGGCTCGACAATTCCGAATTCGCCCGCGTGTTCAGCGCCGGCGAGGTCAGCTTTGCCGTGTCGGGGTCGAGTTCGGGCGGGGCAGTGCTGACAATCGACGACCTCGATATCGTCGCAGGCAGCGGTAGCTCGGCAACGAGCAACAACATCGGGCAGGACGGCATCTTGCGCCTCGAGTCCGATGGCGAAATCGAAATTGTCGGCAGTCTCACGGTGACCGGCGCAACTGCGGATACGCAGCTGCAGCTCAGTGCGGACGAGACGATCCTGATCGACCTGGCCAACGGCGGGTTGTTCGTGCTCGACGGCAACAACGGGCTTGCGGGTTCGATCGTCGCAGTGGCCTCGAATTTCCTCGCGGTCACGCCCGAAGCGCTGGCGGCAATCGAGGGGCTTCCGGTGGCGGATATCGATGACCGGCTGGCACAGAACGACGGGGTGGACCGCCCCGACGGGGTCATCCGCGCCGACAGGCTCACCATCGGGACGACCGACAGCCAGGTGTTCATCCAGAACACCGCCCCCGGCACGGCATTCGACGACCGGCGCGGCTTCACGGTCAACAGCCTGACGATCAACGACCTGGTCGATCCCAACCTGCCGATCGTGATCAACGGTGTGGTGGGCAGCGCGACCGGGGTATCGGCCATCGCGGTGACGACCATCAACACCGCCTTCGATCCGGCTTCGACCATCAACGGCTGCCTGATCGCCAACCCGTCGAGCTGCACGGTCACCTCGCATTCGGACGGACCCAGCGACGATCCGCTGCAGGACCTGCTCGACGACCAGTTCGACGGCGACACGCCGACCGGCGGCACGATCGACACCACGCTGGTCGAACTGCGCGAAGACCCGCTGCGCAGCGACGACCCGCTGATCGACGAGCCGGTGACCGGCGCGGGCAATGAAGACCTGTGGGACTTCGGCAGCGACGAGGACGAAGACTGCGAACCCGCTGAGGACGGCACCTGCATCGCGGAGGCGGCCGAATAGAAGCTAACGCCTTGACCGCCGGCCAGAGCCGCGTGCAAGGCGCGCAGCGATGACCGACGCACCTCTCAAGCTGTTGAACAGCCTGACCCGCCAGCTGGAGGAGTTCCAGCCCGTCCACCCCGGCGAGGCACGGGTCTATTCGTGCGGGCCGACGGTCTACAACTACCAGCATATCGGCAATATGCGCGCTTACGTGTTCGCCGACACGCTGGGGCGGGTGCTGCAATGGAAGGGCTACAAGCTCACCCACGTGATCAATATCACCGATGTCGGCCACCTCACCTCCGACGCCGACGAGGGCGAGGACAAGATGGAGAAGATGGCCGCGCGCGAAGGCAAGAGCGCGTGGGATATCGCGAAATTCTACCAGCAAGATTTCGAGCGCGACCTCGCGCGGCTCAACGTGCAGCCCAAACAGCATCCGCGCGCGACCGAATATGTCGAAGCGATGATCGCATGGGGCGAGAGGATCGCGCCGGAGCATTGCTACGAACTGGAGAGCGGGCTCTATTTCGACGTATCGACCGTGGCCGACTATGGCCGGCTGGCGCGCGCGGTGACCGAGGACGGGGAGGGCCGGATCGAAAGCGTCGAAGGCAAGCGCAACGCCGCCGATTTCGCCATCTGGCGCAAGACCCCGCCGGGCGAGACGCGGCAGATGGAATGGGACAGCCCGTGGGGCAAGGGCGCGCCCGGCTGGCATCTCGAATGCTCGGTGATGGGCGAGGCGCTGCTTGGCTTTCCGTTCGACATCCACACCGGCGGGATCGACCACCGCGAGATCCACCATCCGAACGAGATCGCCCAGAACCAGGCCTATTGCTGCACGAATGGCTTGGATGATGCGCGCAATTCGGGCGCGAAGATCTGGATGCACAACAACTTCCTGGTCGAGCGCAGCGGCAAGATGTCCAAGTCCTCGGGCGAATTCCTGCGGCTGCAACTGCTGGTCGACAAGGGCTTCCACCCGCTCGCCTACCGTATGATGTGCCTGCAGGCGCATTACCGCAGCGAGCTGGAGTTCTCGTGGGAGGGGCTGGAAGCGGCGCTGGTGCGGTTGAAGCGGATGGTGATGGGGGTCGAGCGACTGAAAGCGAAGTATCGAGAGCGGAACACCTCCGATTGGATCCCGGAAGTCCTGAAAGGAGAATGGACACTCTGGAAGTATGTGAGTCTAAAGTTCGATGATCTAACTAGCGTACGCAATCTCCTCGTGATCGACCAGAGCATGTGCAACGATCTAAATACGCCAATTGCTGTGTCAGAGATTGAGCTAATCCTCGGCCCCGGTTCGGAGTACCAATCAGCGTCTGACCGCTTGAATAGTATCGCCGCAATCGACGACGTCCTCGGCCTCGACCTCCTGAACCTCACCCGCGCTGACCTCCGCATCCGCCCCAACACCGCGCAAATCACCGAGACCGAAATCGAGGCCGCGCTGGCCGAGCGCAAGGAAGCCCGTGCCGCGAAGGATTTCGCCCGCTCCGACGCACTGCGCGACGAGCTCGCGGCCAAGGGGGTCGAGGTGATGGACGGCGACCCGCTCGGCTGGGAGTGGAAGCTGGATTGACCTTGCAAATCCGTTTCGGGTGAATAAAACAGTTGCATGCTGCAACCTATCTTCTGGCTCATCCTCGCCGCCGTTCACGCCATGCCCGCCCTGGCATTCTTCCGGCCCGCGCAGATGCAGTCGCTTTACCGGGTCGGTCCGGACAATCCGCTGTTCCTGCTCATGCATCACCGCGCGGCGCTGTTTCTGGCTGTGTTCATCACTTGCATTATCGCGGCATTTCATCCGCCGAGTCGTCCGCTAGCCAGCGTTGTGGCCGCTATCAGCATGACCTCCTTTCTGTTTCTTTGGTGGCGCGCCGGTTGTCCGCCCCAGCTCAAGATGATTGCTACCGTCGATCTGCTTGGTATGCCCGTGCTAGTGCTCGCTGCTGCTTTCGCCTTCGGTTTGATTGGTCGATGAAGCTCTGGCGTCTCACCCGTGCGCCATACTTGGCACTCGACGGATCGGGGCCGGAGAAGCATGGTGCGCGCTGGGTTTCGCCCGGTAGGCCGGTGGTCAACTTCGCCTCGGAACCCGGCCTCGCGGTGCTGGTGGTGCTGCGCTACCTGCCGCACGATCTTGCGGGCATCGACGAAGATTATCGGCTCGGCTGGACCGAGATCGATGCCACGCCGGAACGCCTGCCTTTCGTTGCAGATCCCGCCGATAAGCGCCGCATCGGCGACGACTGGCTCGCTTCGGGTCGCACGCTGCTGGCGGCGGTACAGTCCGCTGTCCTGCCCGAAGCCGATGTGGTCATGATGAATCCACGCCACCCGGATGCTGCATCGGTGCCGGCCCTCCAGACCCGACCGTTCGACTTCCGCGAGTGTCTCAAGCTGCCCGACTGGCAGGATTGATCCCAAGCCGCTTGCAGATTCGGCAGGCATGCGGTCATGTGCAGCCAGACGAGAGGACACCGCCGACATGCCCACCGCCGTACTCAGCGCCCTGATCCGACCGATGGTCGAGCATCGCATCCCTGCGGGGGTCGATGCGCGCTATTTCGCCTCGCTTGACGAGATGTTCGCGCTCGCGCCCGAGGCGGAGATCGGCTGGTTCGATCTCAACGACAAGGAGCCGATGGCCGAGGCGGTGCGCCGCGCGACCAATCTGAAGTGGCTCAATTCGATCTATGCCGGATTGGATTTCCTGCCGCTCGACCTGCTGCACCAGCGCGGGGTCAAGGTGACCAATGGCGCGGGGATCAACGCGATCGCGATCGCCGAATATGTCACCATGATGATGCTGGTCCACGCCAAGGGCTATCGCGATGTGGTGCGCGCGCAGGACCGGCACGAATGGCTGCTCGACAGTCCGGGCAAGATCGAACTGCCCGGCACCCGCGCGCTCTTGCTGGGCTATGGCGCGATCGGGCAGCAGATCAGACCGCGGCTCGAAGGGCTGGGGGTCGAGGTCGTTCCCGTGCGGCGTTCGGGGGCGGACGGCGCGCTGGGGCCGGACGAGTGGCGGGCGCGGCTCGGCGAGTTCGACTGGGTGATCCTCGCGGTCCCGGCAACCCCCGAAACCGACGGCATGATCGGCGCGGCGGAACTGGCGGCGATGAAAAGCAGCGCGGTACTGGTGAACATCGCGCGCGGGGCGGTGGTCGACCAGAAGGCGCTGATCGCCGCGCTCGAAGCGAAGGCGATCGGTGCCGCACTGCTCGATGTTTGCGAGCCCGAACCCCTGCCGTCCGACCACCGGCTGTGGGACCTCGAAAACGCGCATGTCACCATGCATCTGTCGGGCCGGGCGCAGAATTCGATGTTCGTCCGCTCGGCCGAACGGTTTCTCGCCAATCTCGACGCCTATCTCAATGGCGGCGAGCTGAGCCCGCTGTTCGATCCCGCGCGCGGTTATTGAGCGGAAACAGAGTGCGCCCTTTAAGGCGCATCGCTTGCTCCTCCGTGCAACCCCATACGCTTGTCATCCCCGCGAATACGGGATCCAGGGCGCACGCGGTTCCATGGATTCCCGCCTTCGCGGGAATGACAAAAGAAGCAGAATTTGCGCTCGGGCGTCCGATTGCGCAGCATATGCTCGCAATGTGCTTTAGGGCGGTGACTCCTGCCCTGCCTTTTGTTAGGCCGTTCAACCAGAGCGGAAGGGATTCCCGAACCGCCGGCGGTCGCGACCGAAATTCACTGGAAACGCCCATGCGGGGCGTTGTGAGGGGACACACGCGATGGCCGATCTGACGAAAGCTTCCGACCTTTTCATCCAATGCCTCGAGGAAGAGGGGGTCGAGTATATTTTCGGCGTTCCGGGCGAGGAAAACCTCGACATGCTGGACAGCCTGTCGCGCTCGACCAAGATCAAGCTGATCCTCACCCGGCACGAGCAGGGCGCCGGTTTCATGGCCGCGACCTACGGCCGACACACCGGCAAGACCGGGGTGTGCATGGCGACGCTCGGCCCGGGGGCGACCAACTTCGTCACCGCCGCCGCCTACGCTCAGCTCGGCGGGATGCCGATCCTGATGGTCACCGGGCAGAAGCCGATCAAGAAATCGAAGCAGGGCCGGTTCCAGATCCTCGACGTGGTGGGCATGATGAAGCCGATCACTAAGTTCACCCACCAGCTCGCCAGCGCGGACAACATCCCCAGCCGTGTGCGCGAGGCGATCCGCCTGGCCGAAGAGGAAAAGCCGGGTGCCACGCACATCGAATTTCCTGAAGACATTGCCGAGGAAAAAACCGATTCGGTGCCGCTCCAGCGCAGCCATGTCCGCCGCCCGACCGCCGATGTGAAATCGATCCGCGTTGCAGTGAAGGCGATCGAGGCAGCGAATTCGCCGGTGCTGGTGATCGGGGCGGGGGCCAACCGCACCATGACCAGCCGCATGCTGCAGCAGTTCATCGAGAAAACCGGCATCCCCTTCCTCACCACCCAGCTCGGCAAGGGTGTGATCGACGAGCGGCATCCGAAGTTCCTCGGCTGCGCCGCGCTGTCGGCGGGCGATTTCGTCCACCGTGCGGTCGAGGCGTCGGACTGCATCGTCAATCTGGGCCACGACGTGATCGAGAAGCCGCCCTTCTTCATGAAGGCCGGCGGGCCGACGGTGATCCATATCTCGACCAAGACGGCGGAGGTCGATCCGGTCTATTTCCCGCAGATCGAGGTGATCGGAGATATCGCCAACGCGATCTGGCAGATCAAGGAAGACATCGTTCCCAACGGGAGCTGGAAATTCGACCATATGCTCGCCTATCGCAAGGCGGAGGTCGATCACACCGCTCCGTTGGCCCAGGATACGCGCTTCCCGATCTTCCCGCCGCATCTGGTCCAGGCGATCCGCGATGCGCTGCCGGAAGATGCGATCATCTGTCTCGACAACGGGGTGTACAAGATCTGGTTCGCGCGCGGGTACTCCGCATACCGGCCCAACACCGTGCTGCTCGACAATGCGCTTGCCACCATGGGCGCGGGCCTGCCGTCGGCGATGATGAGCGCGATGGTCTATCCCGAACGCAAGGTAATGGCGATCTGCGGCGACGGCGGGTTCATGATGAACAGCCAGGAGATGGAAACCGCCGTCCGGCTGGGCCTCAACATGACCGTGCTGATCCTCAACGACAATTCCTACGGCATGATCCGCTGGAAGCAGGCCAACATGGGCTTCAAGGATTGGGGCCTGACCTACGAGAACCCGGATTTTGTGAAGTATGCCGAAAGCTACGGGGCGCATGGTCACCGGGTCGAGAGCGCGGCGCATCTCGCCGAACTGCTGGCGCATACGCGCGACACGCCCGGCGTGCATCTGATCGACTGCCCGGTGGATTACAGCGAGAACGACCAGATCCTCAACATCGACATCAAGGAACTGTCGAAGAAGCTCTGATCTTGTAAGCCCCTCCTCTTCAGGGAAGGGGTTGGGGTGGGGGCTGTCCGCACGGTGTCGGGCTCGCCCGTCTGTCCCCACCCCCGGCCCCTCCCCTGAAGGGGAGGGGGGAAGGAAGGAACCATGCACGAAGTCGTCAATCCGTTCGATCTCCAACCAATCGGCAGCGTTCCGACCGCCGACTGGGATACGGTCGACGGATACCTCGCCGAAGCCCATGCGCTGTGGCGCGACCGGTCGCAGTGGAAGAAGCCGCACCAGCGCGCGGCGATCCTCCACAAGGCGATGGAGATCATGCGCGAGCGGCGCGATCATCTCGCCTTCCAGGTCGCCAACGAAGGCGGCAAGCCGCTGATCGACGCGCGGGTCGAGGTCGACCGGGCGATCAACGGCATGGAGCTGTGCATCCACGAGATCGGCGCGCTGCGCGGCACCGAAATCCCGATGGGGCTGACCGCCGCGGGTGACGGGCGGCTGGCGTGGACCACGCGCGAGCCGATCGGCGTGGTGGTGGCGGTTTCGGCCTTCAACCACCCGCTCAACCTGATCGTCCATCAGGTCGCGCCCGCGGTGGCGACCGGCTGCCCGGTGATCGTCAAGCCGGCGAGCGACACGCCGCTGTCCTGCTTCGAGTTCATCGACATCCTTCACGAGGCAGGGCTCGAACCCGGCTGGGCGCGGGCGGTTGCGCCGCCGCGCGATGCCTCCGAACGGATGGTGACCGATCCGCGCGTCGCCTTCTTCAGCTTCATCGGCTCGGCGGGAGTCGGCTGGGGGCTGCGCTCGAAGCTCGCACCCGGCGCGCGCTGCGCGCTGGAGCACGGCGGGGTCGCGCCGGTGATCGTCGATGCGACCGCCGATCTCGACAAGGCGGTGCCGAGCCTGCTCAAGGGCGGCTTCTACCATTCGGGGCAGGTCTGCGTTTCGGTCCAGCGGGTGTTCGCCCACGCCTCGGTGGTCGACGAGCTTGCCGCGCGGATGGCCGAAGGGGCGAAAGCGCTCAAGGTCGGCAACGCGATCCATGAAGACACCGAGTGCGGCCCGCTGATCCGCCCGAAGGAGGTCGACCGCGTCGCCCAGTGGATCGACGAGGCGCGCGCGGGCGGGGCGAAAATCCTGTCCGGCGGAGAGAAGCTGTCCGACACGACCTATGCGCCCACGGTGCTGCTCAATCCGTCACCCGAGGCGACGATCTCGCGCAACGAGGTGTTCGGGCCTGCGGTGTGCATCTATTCCTACGACGATGTCGACGCGGCGATCAAACAGGCCAATTCGCTCGACGTGGCGTTCCAGGCGGCGGTGTTCACCAACGATTTGTCGGCAGCGATGCACACCTATCGCAATATCGACGCCTCGGCGGTGATGGTGAACGACCACACCGCCTTCCGCACCGACTGGATGCCTTTCGCCGGGCTGCGGACCTCGGGCCACGGGGTTGGCGGAATTCCCTACACTTGCCACGAGATGACGATCGAGAAGATGATCGTGATCAGGTCGTAGGCGCAGCGGGTGTTGACACTGTTGACACTGTCCTTGCGACCTTTCGAACCAACCTAACACCATCTCTCCGGACTTGATCCGGGGTCCCGCTGGCTCTGGCACCGCGCTCGAAGAATAGCGGGACCCCGGCTCGGGGGCCGGGGCGACGTGGATGGAAGGCGGCGCGGGGGGGGGAGTGGGTGTTGACACGGTTGACACTCTCTATGGATGGCGCAAATCCGGCAAAATTCACCCCTCCTCCAGTAACAGGATCTCGCACTCCACCACCAGTCGGGGTTGGGGCAGCATGGTGTGCTCGACGCCGGTCACCGTCGCGTCCGCGACCAGCTGGCCGGGCAGGGTGAATTCGTGTTCGGGCAGGATTGCAATCAGCACTTCGCCAGCGTCGACCTCTTCCGGACCGGCGTAGGCAATCCGCAGCCGATGCCGTGAACCGGCGAAGGTGATGCTGGCCCACGGCTGCTCGGCATGCGCGAGCACCGATCCTTGCCCGTCAGACAGCGCCAGCACGGCTTCACGCAAGCGGTCGGCCATGGTCCGGCGTACTCGGCGCGGCGGGGCGGGGAAGGCGGGCGGATCAATTGACATGGGCTTCTCCCTGATAGGAAGCGATGAAGCTCTGCACCCGGCGCTCGGTCCCGGTGCGCGGGATTCGTCCGTTGCGCAGGTCGATCACGAAGCGAGGATCGTGGGCCACCAAGCGCCCGAACTTGGTCGCGGGCATCCCGGTCTGGCGAAGGAATTTCTCGATGGTTCGGATAAGCATGCGGCTCCCCAGCGATGGATTGGCGCGCGTGCCGGGCCCACCCCGACTCGCTCGATCCCCCGAGTCGTGCTGCGCGAAATCCTAGGCGATTATCCCCTTGCGACACGTAGCGGCTTCTGCTACACAATGTGCATGGCAAAGAAAGCAATCACCCTCCGTCAGTTTCAGGCCCGCTTCCCCACTGAGGAAAGCTGCCTAGAGCACCTTAAGCTGGTCCGCTTTGGCGAACGTCACGAGTGCGAAAAGTGCGGCAAGGAAGCGAAGTTCTACCGGATCGCAAAGCGCCGCTCGTATGGTTGCGAGCATTGCGGCCACCAACTCTATCCGACTGCCGGAACGCCCTTCCATCGCACCCGCACGAGCCTGCGCGATTGGTTTCATGTCATGTTTCTGTTCACCACTTCGCGCAGCGGCGTGGCGGCTAAGGAAGTCGAGCGCCAGCTAGGCGTGACCTACAAAACCGCGTGGCGCATGTGCCATGAAATCCGCAAGTATATGGCGCTGGTTGACGGTGACCCTCCCCTTGGCGGCGAAGATACCGTTGTCGAAATCGACGAGACGTTCCTTGGCGGCTACAGGGCCGGTGGAATGGGCGGCAAGGGCAAGACAATCGTGCTGGGTATGCGCGAGCGCAACGGCGATGTGATTACCCGCGTTGTCGAAAGCCGCCGTTCGGCTGATATCATGCCGCATATCGCTGGCAACGTCCTGCCACTGACTGAAATCCACACCGACGAATTGAACGGATACAAGGGAATCCCGTTCGTCGCTGGCTTCACTCACAAGCGCGTCAACCACAGTGCTGGCGAGTATGTTTGCCGCAAGTCGGGTGCGACCGTGAACGGCCTAGAAGGCTACTGGTCGCAGCTTAAGCGCTCGATCAACGGAACGCATATCCATGTCAGTCAGAAGCATCTTTCGAAGTATCTTGGCGAGTTTGAGTTTCGCCACAACTGGCGGGCGTTTCCTCACGCGATGCTTCCTGAGTTGATGGCTTCGTTCGGGCGCTGCTAGGCGCTTCGCCGTTAGCCATCGCCTCTAGGAGGCGGTCGAATTTGTTGTTCGCCTCAGCCATCATAGTCTCCTAGCACACGCTCGACAGTTGGCCCACCGCCAGGGATGGATTGCAGCAAGTCACCACTGTTGGGGCCACCGAATGCCGCATGGTATATGGCAGTTCGAACTTGGTTGCGAACCCTCTGCCAATTTCGAAACTTGATAACTGAAATCTTGTATTTCGTGACGGCGTTGGAACCGGGCAAAAGGCTGTCAAGGTTGCCCCAATCGGGAATAGTAAGGCTGCGTGGGTCTACTTCCTCGATCATCTCTCTAGCGCCGGGAAACCATCCCACGCCTAGATCGAGCCATTTGTAGAGAGAAGAATGAAACCGATTATCATGGCCTTCCCATTTCGCCCAATCCGCCTCTGTAAATCGCTCACCTGCTTTCACCTTGGCCTCAATCATCTCGCCTTCATACTCGATCATCTCACTGTAGAATTTTTCAGTTTCGCGGGCTTTTATCGCTTGTAAAGCCAAGAAGATTGTCGAGTGATCTCGCGCATTGCTCTCTTGAAACGAATTCAAAAACGCGGAATTTTCAGCCTAATTAGACTTCACTACTTCAACTATTCCATCTGAGTAGCTACGAGCGGCCTTTTCGACATTGTCAGTTCGCTCTGTCAGTCTTGCCTCTAGCCCTGTCATCCGCTGATAATCTTCGATGATCAGCTTTCGATCCTCAGAAATCTCTCGGACGCTTGCTCTTAAAGCGATGATCTCAGCTTCAAGTTCTCCAAGACCGGGCTGTAATTCTTCGTCACCCGGCAATGAGTCTAGAATCTGTTGCGGCGTAGGAGAAGACAGAGGGCGAAAATAGCGGATCGCAGCAAGTAGGGCGGCGACAACCAGTATGGTCGCAAGTGTGCCCGCCAACCCAGCAGCTAGCGCATCGGCCCAATTCAGGTCACCCAACCGGCTCATTTGTGTTGAAAGCCAAGTGAGGGCACCCCAAAGTGAAAGCGCGGCAAGCCCCCACCGCTGCACAACATCAAGCCAATTGTCGGCCTTGGTGAAGTATTTGATGAATCCCATCCACCCGCCATATCACCGCCCCCGCCTAAACGGGAGTCGGCAATAATCTGCTGTGTTTTCTGTATCCTAGACATGGATTCCTCTACGTGTTTGAGGGGGATAATCGCCAAATCCTACTTGTCTAGGAAAAATACATCGTGTAGGCAGGAAATCCATCGACGATGAGGACGAACATGTCGAATGCACGCGAAAGATTGCTCGAATTGAGCCGCCAGTCGGGTACCAGCCTGGCCGGTCTGTCCGATATGATCGGGCGCAACCCCACGTATTTGCAGCAGTTTATCCGCAAGGGCAGCCCGCGTCGGCTGGAAGAGCGCGACCGGCGGCTGTTGGCTGACTTCTTCGGGGTCGCCGAATCCGAACTCGGCGGGGCGGAGGATAAATCCTACACTCCGACGCGCAAGCTACCGATCGACGGGGGGTGGGTCGATGTACCGCGCCTTTCGCTCGCGGCATCGGCGGGTCCGGGCGCGGTAAGCCACGAGGAGGCGCCGTTCGACAATTTCCGCTTCTCGCGCCGCTGGCTGCGCGAACAGGGTCTCGACGGATCGAAGCTCTCCGCCATCGCGGTCGAGGGCGACTCGATGGAACCCCTGCTGCGCGCGGGCGACGAGGTGCTGGTCGACCACGCCCCGCAACCCTTCCGCGACGGCATTCACGTGGTGCGGCTGGACGACACCCTGCTGGTCAAACGCGTCGCTGCGCAGGGCGGCGGACGCTTCACCCTGCTAAGCCAGAACCTCGCCTACCCCCCGATCGAGGTGGGGGCGGAGGATATCGAGATTATCGGGCGGGTGGTGTGGAAGAGCGGGCGATTATAAAGCTCGATTTTCGCCCTTTCCCGACATTCGAAGTGCAAACCAATGATTGCTGGACTAAATTGAGGTAGAGCCAAGCCATGCTCGACATTGTGATTTATCTTTCATGGATCGTCATTGGTGCAGTCGGCTTGGTTTCGATGATGCGGAGTGGCGTAGCTCCTGGTCCGGGAGGGATGAATGGTGAACGGCACGGTGACCATCCCGGCCTGTTCTGGATAACCGTCATGTTGTCGGTCGGCGGGATCATTGGTGGTGTGTTCGGGTTGGCAATCTCGATCTTCTAGACTTGAGATGCGAGGTATTGTCTAACTGGTCGCCCGCAATCGGCCCTGCTGGTTCGGTCGCAATAGCGTATGGCAGCTTGCAATCCAGCCCACTCCCCGCCAACTCCCCACCATGACCGACACCTCCGCCACGCCGCCGATGAAGGCCGCCATCATCCCCGTCACGCCGTTGCAGCAGAACTGCTCGCTGATCTGGTGCACGAAGACGATGAAGGGTGCGCTGGTCGATCCGGGCGGGGATCTGGACAAGCTCAAGGCGGGAGTCGCCCGGGCTGGGGTCACGCTCGAAAAGCTGCTCGTCACCCATGGCCATCTCGACCATTGCGGGCAGGCGGGGATGCTCGCCGCCGAGCTCGGCCTGCCGATCGAGGGACCGCACGAGGAAGACCGCTTCTGGATCGCGCAACTCGACGACGACGGCGCACGCTGGGGGATGGAGGCGAAGACCTTCGAGCCGACCCGCTGGCTGGAGGATGGCGACACGGTAACCGTCGGAGAGCTCACGCTCGAGGTGATCCATTGCCCCGGTCACACGCCGGGCCACGTGGTGTTCTTCCACCGGCCGTCGAGATTCGCCATCGTCGGCGACGTGCTGTTCCAGGGCAGCATCGGCCGCAGCGACTTCCCGCGCGGCAACCACCAGGACCTGATCGATTCGATCACGCAAAAGCTCTGGCCTCTGGGCGAGGACGTGCTGTTCATTCCCGGTCACGGCCCGACCAGCACCTTCGGCCGCGAACGCCAGACGAACCAGTTCGTCAGCGACTACATGCTGCAGCAATGAACTTTCGGCGGCTCGCCCTTTCTGGATTGTTCGCCGCGTGCACCTTCCCGGGTTCGGTCGCAGCAAGCGAACTCGCAGGACCGGGCCGCTTCTGCGGCTATTCGCCGATCATCGACCTGCTCGAAGGAGAGACGATCACGACTTTGCAAGGTGGCATCCATGGCGGAAGTTTCCGCTGGGACGGCGCTTTCGGGACGCTGTAGGTTTACGGAATCGGCTTGGCTGGCAGGCCGCCAGGCGCAATCGTGCGCGAGCCTGCAGAAGGTCGCCCGGGTCGGTTCGAACAGCGCCGGGAGGACGGCGACTATGTCGTGGCGATCTGGAATGGCGAGCACGGCGCTGCGTACTTCCATTCCGCACAACCGCTGACGCCGCAACACTTCGCGGCGATCGACCGCGTATTGCTGTTCAACGAAGGTGAAACGCCGGAAGGCTGCGACCTGAGGACCGTCTTCTCCTGGGAGTAGGGTCCGCGTTTGCGCCGGGTATTACATCACCCCAATCACCACCAGCACCGCCACCACCGCCAGCCCGAGCTGGGTCAGCATGGTGATCAGCACCCCGATCATGCGCGGCTTCGCCGGTCCCTCGCTGTCCATCCCGATGGCGTGGGCGATCCGGCCGAGCATGTAGACGCCCGCGACCCAGGCGAGCCACGGCTGGCCCTTGCCGGTCAATTCGATGGCGGCGACCAGCGCCAGCACCCAAGGCGTGTTCTCGACGAAGTTCAATTGCGCACGCATCCGGCGGGTCAGCGGGCCGCCGGCATCGTCGCCATGCAGGATCTTGAGCTTGCCGCGCAGCTGCCCGCACCGGATGCCGAGCCAGATGTTGATGATCGCCGCAGCGGCGGCGGCGCAGAGCGTAACGGGCAACACAATATTCATGAACGAAATTCCTCCCCTGATCGGCCTGCTGGCTATAGCGTGTCGAGACCGCTTGCAAGCGGCGCGGAATTCGCTATAGCGCGCCCCTTCACCGTCATGGCCGGGCCATCGCGTCGGCGCACTCTTGTGCGCACCGCAGGCTTCGCCTAGGGCGGCTAACGCAACGATTTGAACCGAGTTTAAGGAACAGGTGCCACCATGGCTGTCCCTAAGAGAAAAGTATCGCCGCATCGCCGTGGTAACCGCCGCTCGCACGATTCGCTGAAGGTCGAGGCCTTTCACGAGTGCTCGAACTGCGGCGAACTCAAGCGTCCGCACAACCTGTGCACCGCTTGCGGCCACTATAACGGTCGTGAAATCATCGCCGTCGGTCTCTGATCGAATCGACCATTAAACGGAGAACGCCATGAGCCTGCCGCGTATCGCTGTCGATGCGATGGGCGGCGATGAAGGCGTGCGCGTGATGATCGCCGGGGCCGCCGAGGCGCGCCGGCGGCACGACAAGTTCAAGTTCCTGCTGGTGGGTGACGAAGCGCGGATCACGGCCGCGCTCGAATCGCATCCCAATCTGCGCGCGGCCTCCGAAATCCTCCATTGCAGCGATGTCGTTGGCGGCGATGAGGTGCCGAGCCGGGCGCTGCGCCGTGCCAAGACGACGTCGATGGGCCTTGCGGTCAATGCGGTGAAGGAAGGCAAGGCGGGTGCCGCAGTGAGCGCGGGCAACACTGGTGCGCTGATGGCAATGAGCAAGCTCGCGCTGCGCACCATGCCGGGGATCGACCGGCCCGCACTCGCCGCGATCATGCCGACGCTGGGCGACAACGACGTCATGATGCTCGATCTCGGCGCCAATACCGAGGCCGATGCGCGCAACCTTGTGCAGTTCGCGATCATGGGCGCCGCCTATTCGCGCATCCTGACCGGCAAGGACAAGCCGCGCGTGCGCCTGCTCAACATCGGCACCGAAGAAAACAAGGGCTTCGACCGGCTGCGCGATGCGGCGGCCCAGTTGCAGGCCGTAACCGGTCTCGACCTGCAATTCGATGGCTATGTCGAATCGGACAAGATCAACCGCGGCGAAGTCGATGTAGTGGTGACCGACGGATTCTCCGGCAACATTGCGCTCAAGGCGATCGAAGGCACCGCGCGCTTCGTCACCGACCTGCTGCGCCGCGCCTTCACCAGTTCGATTCGTTCAAAGGTCGGCTTCCTCGTCTCGCGGCCGGCGACCGAGTTGCTGCGCCACCATCTTGACCCCAACAACCACAATGGCGCGGTGTTCCTTGGCCTCAACGGGGTGGTGGTGAAGAGCCACGGCAGCGCCACCGCCGGCGGGGTCGCCAATGCCGTCGCGGTTGCCGCGCGCCTGCTGGAGGAAAACCTGACCCATCGCATCAGCGCGGGCCTTGCCGAGTTGCGCGCGCGCGAAGCGGACGTTGGCACCACCGACGAAGAGGCCGAGGCCGCGAAGTGATCCGATCGCTGATCAAGGGCAGTGGCTCGGTCCTCCCGCAGAACTGCGTCACCAATGCCCAGCTTGCGGCGCAGGTCGACACCAGTGACGAATGGATCGTCGAACGCACCGGCATCCGCCAGCGCTACATCGCGGGCGAGGGCGAGACGACTTCCACCCTTGCAACCGAGGCGGCGCGCAAGGCGCTCGATGCGGCCGGCATGGACCCGGCGAGCGTCGAGCTGATCATCCTCGCCACCGCCACCCCCGACCACACTTTTCCCGCTACCGCCACCCAGGTGCAGCGCGCGCTCGGCTGCCGCGGCGGGATCGCGTTCGATGTCCACGCGGTGTGCTCGGGCTTCCTCTATGCGCTGGGCACAGCAGACTCGATGCTGCGTACCGGCATGGCCAAGCGCGCGGTGGTGATCGGTGCGGAAACCTTCAGCCGCATCCTGGATTGGGAAGATCGCACCACCTGCGTACTGTTCGGCGACGGGGCGGGGGCGATCGTGCTCGAAGCGGCCGAGGTGGCGGAAGACGGGCCGGGGATTCTCGCGACGCGGCTCCACGCCGATGGCGAGCACAAGGACCTGCTCTATGTCGACGGTGGTCCATCGACCACCGGGACGGTCGGCAAGCTGCGGATGAAGGGGCGCGAAGTGTTCCGCCACGCCGTGGTCAATCTGGCGGACGTGCTGGGGGAGACGCTCGATGCAGTCGGGATGACGGCGGCCGATATCGACTGGGTGGTGCCGCATCAGGCCAATGCCCGCATCCTCGACGCGACCGCGCGCAAACTCGGCCTGCCGGCCGAAAAGGTGATCGTGACAGTGGACCGCCACGCCAACACCTCGGCCGCATCGGTGCCCCTGGCATTCGACACAGCCGTGCGCGACGGGCGGATCAAACCGGGCGATGTGGTGATGTTCGAGGCGATGGGCGGCGGCTTCACCTGGGGCGCTTCACTCGCCCGTCTTTAGGCATGGTGTGAAACAATTGTGCAGAATGCGGGGCTAAATGCCTCCGCTTATTGCCGACTCGCATTATTTCCGTTACCGTCCAGCCTCTTACTTTCGGGTCGCAGCGAATGGGAGCAGGTGGATGTCCCGATCAATGAGTACCCTTACCCGCGCCGATCTCGCCGAGACGATCAACCGCAAGATGGGCTTCTCGCGCGCGGAGTCGCTCGACATGGTCGAGGCGATCCTCGGCCATATGTGCGAGGCGATGGCGCGGGGCGAGAATGTGAAGATTTCCGGCTTCGGCAGCTTCGTGCTGCGCGACAAGAAGGAACGCATCGGGCGCAATCCCAAGACCGGCGTCGAAGTGCCGATCACTCCGCGCCGCGTGATGACCTTTCGCGCCAGCCAGCTGCTGAAGGAACGCATCGCCAAGGGGTGAACTTATGAGCGCCGATTTCGACGACGGGAAAGACGACGGCGCGCTGCGCACCATCGGCGAAGTCAGCAAGGCGCTCGATATCAAAGCCCATGTGCTGCGTTACTGGGAGCAACAGTTTCCGATGCTCGATCCGCTCAAGCGCAGCGGCGGGCGGCGGTATTACCGGCCCGAAGATGTCCAGCTTGTCGAACGGATCAATTACCTCGTGAATGAGAAGGGCTACACGATAAAGGGCGCGAAACAGGCGATCGAAGAGGGAGATGCCGGATCGGACTCTGAAGCGAGCGAAGTTCCGGGCGCAAATGCCGCCGCTGGATCGGACTCCCCGTCGGGTCAGGGGTCGGGCGATTCAATGGGATTGCCGCGCGACGGGGCCTCTTCGCAACCCGAAACGCAACCTGCCGACACGCCGGCTCTTTCTGGACCGCCGATCACCGGTGACGCGCCTGTCGCAGACGATGGCGGACTGGCCAGCTTTTTCGGAGAGACGGCGACGCCTACAGGCGATGTCGCCGAGGAGTTGGACGAGCCACCAGAGCCGCAATTGGCGGGCGAACCTGCCGGGTCGGGAGAAGACGCGGTGGCGTCGGCGTCGGCGAAGACAATCGACAGGGACACCGTCGTCGAGCGCCTCAAGATGATTCATCGCAGCTTGAGCGAAGCGATGGGAGCCCGGTCAATCGAGCTGATTTAGCGGCGGCGACGGGGTGGTGGGACTGCCTAAGTAAACGACGCCCGAGAAACGACCGTCTTCTTCCGCGGACAATGTGACGCCACGCTCGAAAACGTCGCTTTCACTTCCGTTCCTGATCGGGCCACATGCAACCGGTTCGCCCGTACAGGCCCATGTTTCGCCACCGTTTCCGGTAATATCGAGTGCAACGGTCAGCGGCTGCGGCAGATGACCGGCCATCGGCAGATACTTATCGCCCCACGGCACTCGCGAAAGGCTGGCGTGAACGTTTCCGGTAAGGACCAACGTCGTCGAACCCGCATGAGATCCGCGGATGATGCTCACCGCGTTGATTGCCTCCCATGTTTCGGTGCTCGCAGGAGGCTCGGCCAGAAGCGGCATATATGCGACGACCTTTGACACCCTGCCGACCTGATGTAACTGTCGCAGGGTTTCGAACATGGCGAACATAGCCTTGCTGGATCTCCCGTCCTTGAACGTCTGGTTCCACAGCGGGGCCGAGCGGAATTCTGCGAGATCTTGTTCGTTGCCTTCGGATGCAAGAAACTGATCGATCGACGGTTGATTGTCCTCACCCTGTTCGAGCGCAACCACAACGGGGGCCGCTTGCGCCGTCAGGCACACGGCGTCTGCGAAAATCTTCGGGCTTTCCGCATTCCCGTGCATTTCGCCAAGTACGACGAATGCCGGCGTCCTTTCCGCCAGCATCTCTTCTCAGCCTGTGATCGGATTGCACTCGACTACCGGTTGTGAAGTGGCGAGCGCCAACCCCATGATATGCAACAGCATTTTAGCGACCTTGTGAAGGCAACATCATACGGTACGATATCAATGCAATAAGGAAAGGCAAACTACTCCGCCGCAAGCAATTCCTCCGCCGCCCCCAGATCGACGCTGACCAGGCGGCTGATGCCTTTTTCGATCATCGTCACGCCGAACAGGCGGTGCATGCGGCTCATCGTCACCGCGTTGTGGGTGACGATAAGGTAGCGGGTCTTGGTTTCTTTCACCATCGAGTCGAGCAGGTCGCAAAAGCGGTCGATATTGGCGTCGTCCAGTGGCGCATCGACTTCGTCGAGCACGCAGATCGGGGCGGGGTTGGTGAGAAACAGGGCGAAGATCAGCGCGGTTGCGGTCAACGCCTGTTCGCCGCCGGAAAGCAGGGTCAGCGACTGCAGCCGCTTGCCGGGCGGCTGGGCGAAGATTTCCAGCCCCGCCTCCAGCACATCGTCGCTATCGATCAGCGCGAGATGCGCCTGCCCGCCTTCGAACAGGCGGGTGAACAGGCGCTGGAAGTGGGTGTTGACCTGTTCGAACGCCGCCTTCAACCGCTCACGCCCTTCGCGGTTGAGGCTGCCAATCGACCCGCGCAGGCGGTTCACCGCTTCGGCCAGCTCGGCCTGCTCCGCTGCGCTCGCGCCGTGGGTGGCCTCGATCTTCGCCAGCTCGTCGGCGGCAACGAGGTTGACCGGACCAATCCGCTCGCGGCTGGCGAGCAGACGTTCGTGCTCCTCGCCTTCGAGGCCGGAGTTCTTTACCTCTTCTGGGTCGAAGCCGAATTTCTGCGCCAACAGCGGCGGCGGGCAGTGGAAGCGTTCGCCCGAGATACGCGCCATCTCGCTTCGCCGCGCCTCTTCGTTTTCGGCGCGGGCGGACAGACCGGCGCGGCTTTCGCGCGCGGTGGCAAGCGCTTCATTGGCTTCAGCGAAGGCGCGGTCGGCGGCTTCGGCGGCTTTCTGCGCCTCGGCCACGACCGCCTCGGCCTCCGCGAGTTCTCGCGTCAGCCGCTCGCGCACCGCGTCACCCTGTTCGATCTCGCGCATCAGGGCTTCGGGCTTGGCGGCGAAAATCGCGCGCTCCTGCTCGATCTCCTCGAACCGGCGCGCCATGTCTCCAAGACGGCGCGCTGCTTCGCTCGAACGCGTCTGCCAACTGGCCATTTCACTGCGCTGCGCTGCGGTGCGTTCGCGGGTTACCGCCAGCCCCTGGTCATGCGCGGCGAGGTTGGCCGTGGCCGCCTGCAAGCCGGACTTTGCAGCTTCGTTCTTTGCCTGCGCCGCTTCGAGCGAAGCCCGGCCGGCGGCGGGATCGGGCAAGGCAGATTTGCGTGCCTCAGCGGCAGCGAGATCCCCGGCTGCTTGCCGGCGCTGCTCGGCATGCTCACCAGCTGCACGATCCAGTTCAGCCAGCCGCGCCGCGAGGCGCTCCTTCGCCGCTTCGGCCTGATCGAGTTCGCGCAGGGTCCGGCGCTCTGTCTCGGCCGCCTCTGCCACTGTGCGCTCAAGTGCCACGAGAGTGCGCTGCAAGTCTGCAAGCTCCGACTGCACTGCATCCTGCCGTACCTGAGCGGCTTCGGCGGCGGACCGCAGTGCCGGCAGTTGCTTTTCGAGTTGTGCCAGCCGGTTGTCCGCTTCCAGCCGGGCCGCTTCCGCCGCGCCTTCTCCGCGCGCGACGAAACCGTCCCACCGGCGCAGGTGCCCGGCACGGGTGACGAGCCATTCGCCGGGCTTGAGCGCACGCCCGTCGTCCTCCTCGGCAACATGGACCAGCGCCAGCCGCGCGGAGAGCTGCGGTGGGCATTGCGTAACATGATCGGCGAGGCTGCCGGCGACCTTGGCGGGGGCGGTGCCGCCGGTCCAGAACCGCCCGTCGCCCTGTGCATCGCCGAGTGGGGCCTTGGCATCGCGGCCCAGCACGGCGGCGAGCGCGCGTTCGTACCCCGGTTCCGCGCGTACCTCGTCGAGTGCGATAGGTCGCCCTTGCCGCTGTGCGCGCGCCTTATCGCGCGAGTCGCGATCGCGCAGCAGCGCGGTGTGCTCCCGCTCGACCCCGGCCAGTTCGGCCCGCGCGGCGGCGAGAGCACTGCTGGCTTCGTCACGCGCGGCCTGCAGTTCTGCTTTGCGTGTCTGCTGCGTCTCGAGTTCGGCGCGCGCCACCTTGAGCGCTTCGGCCGCGGACAATGACGCGGCCTGAGCCTCGCCGAGCCGTGCCTCGGGATCGCCTGCCTCGGCCAATTCCGCACGCTGCCGCGCCTGTCGCTCTGCCTCGGCATCGAGCCGGTCGAGCCGGGACCGCGCCTGGTCGATCTCGGCTTCGGCGACACGCCATTCGGCTTCGACCCCGGCGTGGTCCGCAGTCGCGCGGGCGAGCGCGAGTTCGGCGGCGCGGCCTTCACGCTCTGATTTTTCGACCGCAGCGGCAAAGGCGGGCCGTTGCTGCTCGTCTTCGGTGAGTGCCTTCTCGCTCGCGGCGAGATCGCGTTCGAGCTTTGCCAGCGCTTCGGCCGCGTCTTTGGTCAGCCGGTCGGCATCGCCGCGGTCCTCCTCCAGCCGCTGCTTCTGGCGGTCGAGATCGGCGAGGCGCTGTTCGGCGGCTTCAAGCTGGCCGGTAAGTGCGGCCATGCGGTGGCCATGCGCGCTGGCATCATCACGGCGGTCTTGCTGTTCCTCGCGCGCTGCGGCGAGCACTTCTGCCGCCTCGCGCTGCGCCTTCATCGCCTCGTCGGTCGCCACCTTGGCATGCTCGACCCGCTCGTCTGCCCGCTTCGCCTCGGCCCGTGCCGCTTCCGCCGCCGCCGCCGCATCGCGCCAGCGCGCGAACAGCAGACGGCCCTCGGTGGCGGTGATCTGTTCAGTCAATCTTGTGTAACGCTCGGCCTGCTTGGCCTGCCGCCGCAGCGAGGCGATCTGGCTGTCGAGCCCCGCCATCAGGTCTTCGAGCCGCGCGAGGTTGGTTTCGGTCGCGCGCAGCTTTTGCTCGGCATCGCGGCGGCGGACATGCAGGCCCGCGATGCCCGCCGCTTCCTCCAGCATCTGGCGGCGTTCGGTCGGCTTGGCGGCGATGACCTGGGCGATCTTGCCTTGGCTGACCAGCGCCGGGCTATGCGCTCCGGTTGCCGCATCGGCAAATGTCAGCGCGACATCCTTTGCCCTCACGTCGCGCCCGTTGAGGCGGTAGGCGCTGCCCGCACCGCGCTCGATCCGGCGGGTCACGTCGAGCTGCTCGCCGCGATCGTCCTCGGCATGGAGCACGACTTCGGCGAAATCGCGCGCCGGGCGGGTCGCCGTCCCGGCGAAGATCACATCCTCCATCCCGCCCGAGCGCATGGATTTGGGCGAGTTTTCGCCCATCACCCAGCGGATCGCCTCGAGCAAGTTGGACTTGCCGCAGCCGTTAGGGCCGACGACCCCGGTCAGCCCCGGTTCGATATGCAGTTCGGCAGGTTCGACGAAGCTCTTGAATCCGCTCAGCCTGAGCTTCTTGATTTGCATCGCCGAACCCGTTTCCCCCTCAGGCTGCGGCGCCTAGCGCGCGCCGGCCTTTTCGAGCAGGGGCTTGATCGCATTCCAGTTGTTGGCATCGACCTTGTTGCCGTTGATGAAGAAGGTCGGCGTGCCGGTGACGTCGAATTCCGCCGACTGCTTTTGCGAACGCTCGGCAATCGCGGTATAGACATCTTCCTTGGCGAGGCACTGGCGCGCCTGGTCGGCGCTCAGCCCGCGCGCGGCGAAGAACTCGTAGAAGCCGCCGATCTCGGCGATCTGCACCAGCCGCTGCTCGGGGGGCAGGTTGATCGCCTGTTCGACCTGAGCCGAATTCTCGATGATCGGGGTCAAAAGCTGCTGGAGGTTCGCCCACACCTGGTCCGCCAGAGGGTGGAATGCTTCCTTCTCGCCGCACCGGACCAGCGTCGCCAGCGCAAGGTCGTGCGGGCCGTGGATCTGGTTGCGGATCTCGAAGCTGACCCGGCCCGAATTGACGAATTCGGTGCGCAGTTCTTCCGCGCCGGTGGTGGCGAAGGCTGCGCATGCCGGGCAGGTGAGCGAGGCATATTCAACCAGCTTGATCGGTGCATCGGGGTTGCCCAGCACATAGCCGTCATATTCGGAAACATTCGTCACGTCGGACCATTGCGTTCCGGCAGGCGCGGCGATCGGCGCGATGGGTTCGCCTTCGGTTGCGCCTTCCTCTTCGGCGGAGTTGCAGGCAGCAAGGCCCAATGCGAGCGGCGCGACGAGAGCGGCGAGGGCGAGGGTGCGGAACTTGGTCATGGCGTCGTCCTTGAAAGCAGGGTTGTGAGGCTATCGGATGATGGTGGAGGGGTGAAGCGAAGACGGGGGCTTTCCACAGCTTGTCCCCGCACTTGTCCCGTCAGAAACGCTCGTTCAGCTTGGTCTCCAGCGATTTCCATTCGTGAACGTGGTCGAGCAGCTTGCCGTCGATCGCGAAGCTGGGGGTGCTGGTGACCCCGAACTGCTCGAAATCGGCCTCGGAATTTGCTTCGAGCCGGTCGGCCTTAGCGTCGTCGGCCAGGCACTGGTCGATATCGACACGCGAATAGCCGCGCGATTCCATCAGTGCATAAAATCCGAGATCGTTGGCGATCGCGCGGCGCGCGGCGGGCTTGTCTGCCGCTGTCCAGCGCGCGACCCGCGCCTGTGTGGCGCGTTGGGCAACCGGGAGCCAGCCGCGCTGGGTGCGCATGAACATCGCATGGTTGCGGATGAACCGGTCGCTATCGCCGCATTGCGCGAGCAAGGTCGCAACAGTGTCGATCGAATTGCGGATCACCGGGCGGACCTCGACCTTGACCTTGCCGGTGCCGATGTAGGCGATTTGCAGCGCCGGATCGCCCTGCATGGCGAAGGTCGCGCAGTGCGGGCAGCTGTAGCTGACGAATTCGGTAAGCGTCACTTCGGCGGCGGGATTGCCGATGGTGTGCGCGCGCTCGGAAACGGCCACGGTGGCATGCCACGGCGTATCCGCCGCGATGCCCAGCACCGCAACCGCAGCCAGCGCGATCATCCGCAACGGACGCTTCCAGCTCATCGACCCGTCAACCTTTCCCGTCTTGCCCACCCAGACTCCTCGCCAGCGATTCCAGCACCGTTCGCAGTTCCGGATCGCCGATATCGCGCAAACTGTCCCCCAATTCCATCGGGATCGGCTTGAGCGAAGGCGGAGCCTTGGGCTTTTCAGCAGGAGGCGGCTTAACCGCACCTTGCCGCAATTTCACCCGCGAAACCGCCGAATAGCCGAAAAAACGGTTCACCCGCTCGATGATCTCCGGGATGACATGCTGGATCAGCGGTGCATGCGCCGGGGTCACGACCAGCTGGAGGATTCCTTCGGATTTCTCCCCCGGCGGGAAACGGATCGATTCGGGTGCGCAGACGCGGGCATGGGCCGGGCCGACGATCTCGGGCCAACGGGTCACGACGCTCGACTGCACGAAGCCGAAACGGCGGAACGCGGTGCGCCCGATCTGGGGCATCAGCTCGGCAATCGGCTTGGCCGGGCCTCCGCGCGGGCGTTCGTAGGGTTTGACCTTCGAGCCTTTGCCCCTGGGTTTGTCGCTGCTGCGTTCCATTGCGCCTGCGCCCATGCCATAGCCGCGGCGTGACCGCCAGCACTGCCGACATTTCCGCCCTGCTGCTCGCCTGGTACGACCGCCACGCGCGCGACCTGCCGTGGCGGGCGAGGCCGGGTGATCCTGCGCCCGACCCCTACCATGTGTGGCTGTCCGAAGTGATGCTGCAACAGACCACCGTGGCGGCGGTGAAGCCCTATTTCGCCAAGTTCCTCGCGAACTGGCCGACGGTCGAGGTGCTCGCCGCCGCGCCGGACGAGCAGGTTATGGCCGCGTGGGCCGGGCTGGGATATTATTCGCGCGCGCGCAATCTGGTGAAGGCGGCGCGCGCGGTGGCCGACCTCGGCGGCTTCCCCACCGGCGAAGCAGAGCTGCGCAAACTCCCGGGGCTGGGCGATTACACCGCTGCCGCCGTCGCCGCGATTGCTTTCGGCCGGCGCGCGGTGGTGGTCGACGCCAATGTCGAGCGGGTGGTCGCGCGGCTGTTCGCCATCGGCGAGCCGCTGCCGGGCGCGCGCAAGACGATCCGGGCGCGCGCCGACGAGCTCACTCCCGATTCGCGGGCAGGGGATTTCGCGCAAGCGATGATGGACCTTGGATCGGGCATCTGCACTTCGCGCGTGCCGAAATGCCTGCTGTGCCCACTGTCCGGTGCCTGTGCGGCGCGCGCTGAAGGCGAACCCGAACGCTATCCGGTGAAACCGGCTAAGAAGGCGAAGCCGGAACGGGTGGGCAATGCGTGGTGGATCGTGAAAGACGGCTCGGTCTGGCTGGTCCGGCGCCCGGCGACCGGCATGCTCGGCGGAATGCGCGCCTTGCCCGACGATGGCTGGACTGCGCAGCGCGATGGGGTGGGCGAACCGCCGCTGGCGGGCGACTGGCGGCTCTGCGGCGCGGTGAGTCACGTTTTCACCCATGCCCGGCTCACATTGCGTGTTCATGCGCTGGTCGACGGGGAATCCGCACCGCCCATGGCCGGCGAGTGGTGGCCGCTCGACGCGCTCGACACTGCAGGCCTGCCAACCCTTTATGCAAAAGCCGCCCGGCTTGCCCTAGCGACCGGATAGGCAATTGACCGTTCAGCCAGCTTCGCCCAAACCGCGTCAAACGATTTCAAAAGAGGACCTGTCGATGGCATTCCGTTCGTTCGAGAATTCGCAGATTTCGCGTCGGTCGCTGCTGCGCGGCTCGGCCATGGTCGGGGCGGGCCTTGCCCTCACCGCGCATCCTTTCGGCCGGATGGCCTTCGCCCGGACGAGCCAATGGCCCAATGTTCTCGCGACAGTCGAAGACTATGTATCGAGCGGCAAGGTCGCCAACATGATCGCCGCATTGGGCTGGGGCCAAGGCGAAGCTGAGGTCATCGCGCGCGGCAAGCTGGCGTTCGACAGCATGGTCGATGCCGATATGGACAGCCTCTACCGGATCTATTCGATGACCAAGCCGGTCACCGGCATGGCAGCGATGATGCTGGTGGAGGACGGCACCATCGCGCTCGACCAGCCGGTAGCGGACTTCATCCCCGGCTTCGCCAGCATGATGGTGCAGAAGGAATATGACGGCAGCATCGGGGATGAAAACCTCGAGCCGGCGAAGACGGCGGTCACCGTCCGCATGCTGATGACCCATACTGCCGGCTTGGGCTACGGGATCATCCAGAAAGGCCCGATCGTCAAAGCCTTCGAGGAAAAGGGCCTGATCCCTGGCCAGGTCAGCCGCTTCCCGATCCCTGGTCTGAGCCGCGCGAAGCCGACCGACAGCCTCGAGAAATTCGCTGACGGCATCGCCGAGCTGCCGCTGGTCTATCAGCCGGGCACAAAGTGGAGTTACTCGGTCGGGCTCGATGTCCTCGGCCGGGTGATCGAGGTCGCCTCTGGCATGCCGTTCGATGCATTTCTCAAGGCACGCATTTTCGAACCTTGCGGGATGCGCAGCACCTGGTTCCAGGTGCCGGAAAGCGAAAAGGCACGGTTGACAACCAACTACGGGGTGGCGGGCGGCATGGTCCTGCCGATCGATCCGGGCATGAATTCGATCTATCTCGACAAGCCGGGTTTCCCCTTCGGTGGGGCAGGTCTCGTCTCCAGCACCCGCGATTACGACCGCTTCCAGCGCATGCTGGTGGGCAAGGGGATGATCGACGGCACCCGGGTGATGGCGGAGGCGACGGTGCTGCAAGGCACGTCGAACCTGCTGCCCGAGAATGTCGATTTGACGGGGACCTGGGTGGCAGGGCAAGGCTTCGGTGCGGGCGGACGCGTGACCGGCGCGGCCTATGGCTGGGGCGGTGCGGCGGGCACCACCGCCTTCGTCGACATGGCGAGCGGGCTGCGCGCGGTGAACATGACGCAATACTCGCCGTCCGAGGCCTATCCCATCCAGCGCGAGTTTCCGGAGATTGTGCTCAAGGACCTTGCGCTCCGCAGCGAAGCCTACTGAGCATGGCGGCCGCACCGCTCGCCTTCACCGGGTCGCGGCTCGACCGGGCAGACCATATCCGCGCCGATCCGGATGGGCTGGCGGGGCTGATGAATTGGCGGGCGAAGCTGCTCGCGCTCGATGGGCTGATGCCGGGGCTCGACGATGCGAACGGTCTCGTCTGGGGCACGCTGGCCGACGCGCCGGAGGATGCCGAGCTGGTTTTCCTCGGCCTCGATGACGGAAAGGCCTGCTTCGCCGCCGTCCCGCCGCTGGGCGATGCCAGCCCGCGCATGGCCAACCCGCAGCTGTGGGGCCTGATGCAGGCGCTGCGGCCGGACGATCTCGCGCTCTACGGCGGCGCGCGCAGCCTGGTCGACTGGCACGCGCGGCACCGCTTCTGCGCGGCCTGTGGCGGGCCGACCGCCATCGCCAAGGGCGGCTGGCAGCGCAATTGCGGATCGTGCGGCGCGCAGCATTTCCCGCGCACCGACCCGGTCACCATCATGCTGGTCGAATATGAGGGCCGCCTGATGCTCGGGCGCGGGCTCGGCTGGCCGGAGGGCCGCTTTTCCGCGCTCGCAGGCTTCGTCGAGCCGGGCGAAAGCATCGAGGAAGCGGTCGCGCGCGAGGTGTTCGAAGAATCTGGAGTACGGGTGCGCGACGTGACCTACGTCGCGAGCCAGCCGTGGCCGTTCCCGAGCCAGCTGATGCTCGGCTGCCACAGCCACGCCGACGACGACGCGCTGACCATCGACGCGACCGAGATGGCCGAGATCGAATGGTACACGCGCGCGGATGTTGCGGCGGCGCTGGCGGGCGAGGGCCCGTTCATCGCCCCCCCGCCGCACGCGATCGCACACAGCCTGATGCAATGGTGGATCGACAAATGACCAAACTCGCGATCGATATCTGGTCCGACGTGATGTGCCACTGGTGCCTCGTCGGCTGGGGCAATCTGCAGCAGGGGCTCAAGCTGGTCGAGGGCGAGATCGAGGCCGAGGTGCGCTGGCACGCCTTCGAACTCAATCCGGACATGGCGCAAGAAGGCGAGGACCGCACGGAGCATATTGCGCGCAAGTATGGCAGGACGCTCGAGGAATCGAAAAACGTCCAAGGCCGGATGCGCGAAGCCGCCGAGGCGGCGGGCGTGTCGCTCGACTACGAGGGGGCCGAACCCGCACCGCCGGCGATGATGTGGAACACCTTCGAGGCGCACAAGCTGCTCGCCTGGGCGCTCGCGGTCTACGGCCCGGCGCAGCAGACCGAGCTCAAGCTCGCGCTGTTCGCGGCGCATTTCAACGACCGCCGCCCGATCGGCGAAAGGGCCGAACTGCTCGCAATTGTCGAGGAAATCGGCTTCGACCGCGCCGCCGCCGAAACCGCGCTCGATGACGAGGACCTCGCCCGCCACGTGCGGCTGGACGAGCAGCAGGCCTATGACGCGAACATCATGGGCGTCCCCGCGATGGTGATCGAGGGCAAGTTCATGGTGCCCGGCGCGCAGCCGCCCGAAACCTACGCCAATGTGCTGCGGCGGGTTGCGGGGAAAATCGGCTAGATCAACCCCAGCCGTTGCAGCTTTCCGGCCATCTTGCCGGGCAGCACGTCGCCGATGTCTTCGCCCTCCGCCAGATCGCGCGGGGGTTCGCCCTTGAGGTATCGCCATCCCTGATGTGCGCGCTTGGGGCGGGGCAGGACCGGCACCAGCCGCGGATCGAGATCGATCGACCAGCGCCCGTCGGTCGTCTCACTGAAGCCGAGGATCGTGCTGCGCGCGACAATATTGTGCTGGTGGATCCAGAACAGCGACCCGCCGATGCACTGCTCCCATTTCGTCGGGCGGTAGCGGGTCGTCAGATTGGGGCTGCGGCGGTTTGCATACCAGCTTTCCAGATCGGCATAGCTTTGCGCGCCGAAGGCGATCTTGGTCAGGTGAAGGCGGGGCTTGTCTGCCATGGCGGCGGAGATAGCGACTTACTCGCCAGTCTCAACCCGCCAGCCCGACCGCGACCGCGAGGCCGAGGAAGGCGAAGAACCCCATCGAATCGGTGATCATCGTCACGAACACCGAACTGGCGACCGCCGGGTCGATGTCCAACCGCTCGAAAATCACCGGCACCAGCACACCGGCGAGCCCGGCGATGATGATGTTGATGATCATGGCGGCAGCGATCACCCCGCCGAGCATCGGGGTGAACAGCAAAGACACCGCCGCACCGATCAGGATAGCGATGGTCACCCCCATCAGGAAGGCGACGCGGAACTCGCGCCACAGGATGCGGCCGGTGTTGGCTTCGGTCAGCTGGTTCATCGCGATCGCGCGGACGGTCACCGCCATGGTCTGGGTGCCGGCATTGCCGCCGATGCTGGCGACGATCGGCATTAGCACCGCGAGCGCGACCAGCTGCTCAATCGCCGCGCCGAACATGGCTATGATCGTGCTCGCGACCACGGCCGTGCCGAGGTTGGCGACCAGCCAGCGTACCCGCGCCGAATAGGCCTCGCGGATCGGCTCGTTGATGTCCCCTTCGCCCGCGCCCGACAGCAGCATGGCGTCTTCCTGCGCTTCCTCGGAGATGATGTGGACCACGTCGTCGACCGTCATCTGGCCGACCAGCCGCCCGCTCTCGTCGACCACGGCGGCGCTGATGAGGGCGTATTTCTGGAACATAAGCGCGACCTCTTCCTGGTCGAGCATGACGGGGACCAGCGTCTGGTCGCGCTGCATCACATCGGTCAGCGCGATGCCGCGCGGGGTAGTGAGGATCCAGCTCAGCGCGCAGGTACCGACCGGGTGGTGCTTGTGGTCGACCACGAAGACCTCGAAGAAGTCGCTCGCCAGGTCGGTTTCGTTGCGCAGATAATCGATCAGGTCGCCGACCGTCATGTGTTCCGGCACCGCGACGAACTCGCGGCTCATCAGTCGGCCGGCGGTCTCCTCCGGATAGGCAAGCGCGCTTTCGATCGCGACGCGGTCCTCGTCGTCGAGTTCGGCGAGGATCGCCTGCCGGTCCTCTTCGTCGAGGTCCTCGATCAGCTGGACCGCATCGTCGGTGTCGAGCTGTTCGGCGATGGCGGCGACCGCGTCGGCGGGCAGCGCTTCCATCATCTCTTCGCGCACGAAGTCGTTGAGCTCGGCGATGACTTCCGAACCCATCAGGTCGGTGATTGCGGCGGCAAGCACGGCGCGCTCATTGCGCTCTAGCAGCTCGATCAGGTCGGCGAGATCGGCCGGGTGGAGCGGTTCGACGAGATCGTAGACCGCGCCATCATCGCCCGCCTCGAGTGCTTCGCGCACGGCGCGGACATAGTCGGGCTTGAGCGTGTTTTCCCCGTCCAGTCGCGCGTCGTCGATCCGATCGTCTGGGCGTGCCCCGTCCTCCGCCTCGCGCGGATCGGCGTGCAGCAGGTCGAGGTCAGACCGGTCGTCCATCGTGCTGCGTTCCCTACGGCAGGGTGGTCGAAAAGCAAGCGGGGTGACATTGCGCGTTGCGCCTCTATATCGGCGGGCAACATTCACTCAGGAGATTCCCATGGCCGACACGCTGACCCTCACCCTCGACACCGGCAACGGAGAAGGCGGCGATGTCGTCATCAAGCTGCGGCCGGACCTTGCACCGGGCCACGTTGCACGCATCACCGAGCTGGTGAACGAAGGCTTCTACGACGGGGTCAAGTTCCACCGCGTGATCCCCGGCTTCATGGCGCAGGGCGGCTGCCCCAATGGCACCGGCATGGGCGGCAGCGACAAGCCCGACCTCAAGGCCGAGTTCAACGCCGAACCGCATGTGCGCGGCGTGTGCTCGATGGCCCGCACTAGCGTGCCCGACAGCGCGAACAGCCAGTTCTTCATCTGCTTCGACGATGCGCGCTTCCTCGACAACCAGTACACCGTATGGGGCCAGGTCGAGAGCGGCATGGAACACGTCGATGCGCTGCCCAAGGGCGAGCCGCCGCGCGAGCCGGGCAAGATCGTCAAGGCGACGGTTTCCTGAGGCCTTGAGAACGGGCGCGGGGCGATGAGACACTGGCTGGCGGTCGCGGCGCTCCCGCTGCTGCTGGCGAGCTGCATCACCCCGCTGCCTGACATCACCCAGAGCCGTAGCCCGTGCCGGTTGGAGCCGGGCGGCTGGTGCGGTTTCGTGCGCGAAGCGGCGCGCGAGGCGTGGCCCTATGCCATGCTCAGCTCCAACGCCTATCTCGACGATGACGAATACGCGGCTTTGCCCAAGTCTCTCGTCAGGCGCGAGGCGGCCGGCAACGATAGCAGCGGCCTCGCCTATCTGGTGTTCGACCGCTACGCGCTGGTCGATGGCGAACGCGGGGCGCTTGCGGCGCGGGTAATTGCCTTTCGCGGGACGGAATTTGGCTCGGCGGCGGATATTTTTCGCGGTTCGCTGGGCGAAGGCCAGCGCCAAGGCGCGCAATTGGTCTATGCCGCCGAACGCGCGCTGCTCGACGCCGAGGGCAATTCCGATGTGCCGATCGAAGTGACCGGACACTCGCTGGGCGGAGCGCTGGCGACGCAGATTTCCATCGAGTTTCCGGAAGTCCGTGCCTTCGTGTTCAACACCTCGCCATTCTTTTCGGGCGACCCGATGATGAACGACACCAACCGGCTGGCTATTTCGGAGCGCGGCGAGTTCCTGCGCCTGCTGCGACGGTACAAGATGACCCCGGCAGCAGAAGAGGTCGTGATCAACTGCAACCCGTCATTGACTGCAACGAAGAAGCACAGCATCCGCGCGCTGAGCGATTGCCTGATGTGGATCGCCGCCTATTCGGACTCGGAAGCCTACGATTTGCTCGGCAAGGATGATGATCCGGTGACCAAACCCGAAGTCGAATGCGGCGGACCGGGCAAGGCTCACCCCGGTCCGTTCGTAGCAACCAACGAAGCCTGCGTTCACGCAGCAAGACCGAAGGATGACGACTGACGGATACATTCCCCGCCCTCGATGCGACGCTGGCCATGCTCTCGGGGATCATGGCCGATGCGCGCGACGACTGGTGGCTGATCGGCAGTGCGGCGGTGGCGCTGCATGGAGCCGATCCCGGCACCATTGCCGATGTCGATGTGGTGCTGTCGGAAGCCGATGCACGGCACATCTTTACTCTTCAGGGCATTCCGTCTGCGCCGGGGATCGCGGACGAACGATTCGTTTCGAAGATCTTCGCGACGTGGAGCGATGCGCCGCTAAGGGTCGAATTCATGGCCGGTCTGCATCGCAGCGAAGGCGGGGTATGGCAGCCGGTCCGGCCACGAACCCGCGTTGCGGTTGAGCGGGACGGCTGGCGGGTGTTCGTCCCGGCGCGGACAGAGCTGGCGGAGATATTGCGCAGCTTCGGCCGACCCAAGGACCAGCTTCGGCTCGCGGCCCTCGAAGCGCTCTAGATTATTGTTTTGCCGCGTTTTCCGAGTCGCCGGGTGATTCCACCCGGCTCGAAAACGTTTAGAGTCCTGCGCGCACCAGCCAGTCGTGGAACAGCCGCACCGGGCGGCTTTCGAGTGACTGCGGCTTGCAGATGAACCAGTAGCTGTAGGGGCTTTCGACCTCGATATCGTACAGGCGCGCCAGCCGCTTGTCGGCGGCGCGGCGCATGTGATCGTCGTGCATGATCGCAATGCCAAGGCCCTGCGCGGCGGCCTCGAGCATCAACTGCCCCGAATCGTAATGATCGATTGCCGCAGGTTCGAGCGCTTCGATCCCCAGCTCGCGCTTCCACGCCTCGAAACTCTCGGGCAGTTCATTGTGAATCAGGAAGGTCTGCTTGCCCAGCGCTTCGAGGTCTGGCTTTGGACCAACCGCTGCGGCGGTCGCCGGATTGCAGATGGCGTGGACCATGTTGTGGTCGAGCCGCACCGCATGAAACCCCGTCGCCGGTCCGCGAGAGAGGATAATCGCGGCATCCAGTGTGTCGCCCACCCGGTCTTCGAGGTGCGGTCCGGTATCGATATCGATGTGCAGCAACGGGTGGCGCTGGCGCAGCTCGGCAAGGCGCGGAAACAGCCGCTGGCTACCGAACAGCGGCAGGACACCCAGGTGGAGCCGCAGCAGCGACATGTTTTCCGAATGATTCTCGATCGCCAGTGCCAGCGCTTCGAGATGCGGCAGCACGGCGTCGTGGAAGGCCTGCCCTTCGTCGGTCAGCGACATCGCCTGCTTGGCGCGGGTGAACAGCTTCTTGCCGGTAAAGTCCTCGAGATTGGCGATCCGGCGCGACAGGGCGGAAGGGCTGAGACCCAATTCCTCTGCCGCAGCACGAGCAGAGCCGAGCCGTACGGTGCGCATGAAAGCCTCCAGCGCACGCAGGGGGGGGAGCCTCCGGGTAGCCATACGAATCCTTTCGTTGGCGGATATACGCGAGCCGTAGGGCTAAGGATGCAAAAAATGCAAAGTCGGCGGTTCGCTACTTCCCGTCCGTCTCGCTTTCCGCAACTGGCTGATGCAGTCGGAGCCGTTTGACCCGGGTTTTGTCGGCTGCTGTCACTTCGATCTTCCAGCCGCTCGGATGGGTCAGGACTGTTCCAACCGTCGGGATCTGTTCGGCCAGGACGAACGCCAGCCCGCCCAGTGTGTCGACCGATTCGACCACTTCGGCAAGGCGCGGGTCGATCCGCTTGGCCACGTCGTCCAGTTCCGCCCGCGCGTCGGCATCCCACATCCCGTCGCCGATCGGGGTGATCAGCTCTTCGGGCAAGTCGTCATGCTCGTCCTCGATGTCGCCGACGATTTCCTCGACCAGATCCTCGATGGTGATGATCCCGTCGGTCCCCGAAAATTCGTCGACCACGATGGCGAGGTGCGTGCGGCGGCTGCGCATGTCGGCCAGCACGTCGAGCGCGCCGCGCGCTTGGGGCACATAGAGCGGCTGGCGCATCAGCACTGTCCAGTCGCGCGGAGGCTCCTTCCTCTCGGCGAGATAGGGGAAGACGTCCTTGAGGTGGATCATCCCGATCACCCGGTCGAGCTCACCGCGATAGACCGGCATGCGCGAATGGCCGTTTTCGGAAAAGCTGCGCACCAGCTCTTCCCAGCCGATCGTCGCCTCGACCGCGATGATCTCGCCGCGCGGGATCGCGACGTCGTCGGCGTCGTGCTCGCTGAAATGCAGCAGATTGCGGAGCATCTGGCGTTCTACGGGTGAAAGGTCACCCGCCGCCGGGGACTCGTTCCCCGCCGAGTGATCCTCCTCGTGCTCGTCGATCGCATCTTCAAGCTGTTCGCGCAGCGAACGGTCGCGCTGCGGGTCGAACAGGCGTCTCACTGCGGCCAGCAGGCCGCTGCTACTCTCCGCGTCTCCTGCGGACTGATCAGGGTCGGGCATGGCCCTCTTGATGCTCCTCAATGATTGCGATCCCCATATGGGTCGGTGATGCCCAGTTTGGCAAGCGCGGCGATCTCCAGCGCTTCCATCTCCTCGGCGTGCGATTCGGACCCCACATGGTCGTACCCTGCAAGATGGAGGAAACCATGGACCAGCAGGTGCGCGGCGTGGTGTTCAAGGGCAATGCCCTTTTCCTCCGCCTCGTGCGCGCAGGTGGCATAGGCAAGCGCGAGGTCGCCCAGCATCGCAGGCGGTCCGTGGGTCGCGAGGCCTGACAGCTCTGTGCGCTCCAGCATGGGAAACGACAGGACGTTGGTCGGCTTGTCGCGTTGTCGCCAGTTGCGGTTCAACGTGTGGACCTCGTCGTCGGAAGTGAAGAGCACACTCGCCGTCAGACGCGAATTGGCGAGTTCGGGGGCGACGTCGGCTGCCGCACCGGCAGCTAGGACGGCCAATTGCTCCCACCTGCCCACGGGCCATCCGTCGATGTCGATGTCGAGGTCCATTGCTGGTGTTTAGCCGCGCCGATCCGGCTCGGATACGCCTGTTTCGAGCGCAATGTGTATCGGCCCGCCGCACTTTCGGCCCGAACCATCCGCAGAATCCCTTCTAGCTGCGACGAAATTCATCAGGCCGACATGCGGCGCGGAACATCCGCCGCGAACATTGAGTTTCCCCAGCACTACAACGCAGTGGTCGTCGCCGCAAAACCAACAGGGGAACGTAAAGTCCGGCTGCACCTGTGTGCATGCCGGAAGGATAGCTGTCGTCCGGGAAAGCCCGGGCGGATTCAATTGAAGGAGTATTTCAATGAAGGTCGCAAACTCGGGCCGCAAGGCCATGCTTCTTGCCGGGGCCGTTGCCCTCGCAGCCCCCGCCACGCTTACCGCGCAGACGCAGGAAATCCCGGCGGAAGCGGACACCACGCAGTCGTCGGACTATATGACCACGGTCTACGGTTCGCTGCCCACCGACCTGTCGGAGCTTCCCGAAGGCCCGGAGATCGATGGCTTCATCTCCGCCCGCAAGGGCAGCATGATGCAGGTTACCGGTGTCGGCGGAGTGCAGACCGTGGTGATGGTTAGTCCGGGGACCGAGATCAAGTCCAGCGGCGGATTCCTGGGCCTCAGCCGCACGGCACTGGAGACCGATTCGCTGCTCAATGGCCTGCCGGTAACCGTAAAGACTGTGCAGTGGGGCGACGGCTATATCGCCAGCCGGATCGACCTGAAAAGCAAGGATCTCAAGACCGCGGCGATGATCGCCAACGGCACAGAGCAGGGCTTTGCCGAACAGACCGCAGCCACCGAAGCGCTGCGGGGCCGCGTAGCGGATATCGACAATTACAACGTCAAGGGTACGACCAACGTCTATTTCGATACCGGCAAGCACGCTCTCTCGCCCGATGCACGGGCTCAGCTGTGCTCGGCTGCCCTGCAGGCCAACAGCATGGACAACGCCCTGCTGCTCGTGGTCGGCTATACCGACTCGACCGGCACCTACGAGGTCAATCAGGAACTGAGCGAAAAGCGCGCGACGCGCGTGGTCAATTTCCTGCAGCAGGAATGCGGCTGGAAGCCTTTTCGCATGCTCACCCCGACCGGCATGGCCACCGCTGATCCGGCAGCCGACAACAGCACCGACTACGGCCGCCAGCAGAACCGCCGCGTGGCGGTCAACATCCTCGTCAGCAAGGCTGTCGACGGGATCTGACCCGCACAACGCAAGAAAGAGAGGGCGGGCGCTTTGCGTCCGCCCTTTACGCGTCTTTCCCCTCGTATGCCTCCACGATCCGCCCGACGATCGGATGGCGGACCACGTCGGCGCTGGTGAAGCGGGTAACCGCGATGCCCTCGACATCCTCCAGCCGCGCGACCGCATCGGCGAGGCCGGAATGGCGGTCGCCGCCGGGGATATCGACCTGCTTCGGATCGCCGCACACCACCATCCGGCTGTTCTGGCCGAAGCGGGTGAGAAACATCTTCATCTGTTCGCGCGTGGTGTTCTGCGCTTCGTCGAGAATGATGAAGCTGTCGGCCAACGTGCGCCCGCGCATGAAGGCGATCGGGGCGATCTCGATCTCACCCGACGCCAGCCGCCTTTCGACCTGCTCGGGCGGCATGCAGTCATACAGCGCGTCGTAGAGCGGGCGCAGGTAGGGATCGACCTTGTCCTTCATGTCGCCGGGCAGAAAGCCGAGCTTTTCGCCCGCCTCGACCGCAGGGCGTGACAGGATCAGCCGCTGCACGCTGCCAGTGATGAGCTGGCTGACCGCCTGTGCCACCGCGACATAGGTCTTGCCGGTGCCTGCCGGGCCGAGCGCGAAGATGATATCGTCGCGCGCAAGCTGGCGCATGTAGCTCGCCTGCATGGCGCTGCGCGGGACGATGGTCTTGCGCCGGGTGCGGATCATGATCGGCGGCGCGCCGTCGTCCGCATTGACGATGCCTTCGAAGGTCGGTTCGTTCGACATGGCGATCAGCGATTCGATCGCCCCGGCGTCGAGATCCTGCCCCATCGCCAACCGGTCGTACATCGTTTTGAGGACATCGCGCGCGCGGGCGACATTGTCTTCCGGCCCCTCGATATGCAGCTTGTCGCCGCGCGCGGAGATGAACACTCCCACGCGGTTTTCGACCTGGACGAGGTTGGCATCGAACTGTCCGAACAGCGGCACGAGGAGCGACTGGTTGTCGAAGCTCATGTCCACCTGTGCGCGGCGCACTGCGCGTTGCAGCAATGGCGAGGGCGAAAAGGCCGGCGTCGCGCGAGTGGGTTTGCGTCCCATGCAGCTCCCTTGGTTTATTGTCGTGGTTCTATGCCACAACGCACGAGACGCAAGAACGGGCGCTACACGCGGCTGGGGAAAGTAATCCGGATGTCATGCGCAGGCTGCCCGCCACAGGAACATTTTGCCCATGGAGCATCGACGGCAAAGTGTTGTCTCATCACAAATCCGACATGGACCGACGAATGCGGGACGGAGAACGCACCGGGAATGCGCAAATCGGACGCGTCGATCAGGCTCTCCGCAGAGCGGACAGGAACTTAGCCGCCCATCATCTCGTTCAGCCATTGTGCGACTGCTGCGAACGAAAGGTCGCCAAGCCCGGCAAGAAGGTTAAGGAGCAAGTCGGCCATGAGGAACTCTCCAGAAAAGCGATACCGCTGTGATACTATTTCCCTTTGTGGCTTAGTCAATTCATTCGCTGTGACTCTCGGTGGGATTTCCCGACCAAAGGCAACTTGGCATGCAATGAATGCGGTCCCGCTTCGACCAGCTCGACCTCGGCCAGATCGCCAGAGCGCCTCGGCGGATCAGCCCGGAGAATAGGCTGCGGTTGGCGGCAATCCGCATTCTCGGCCAAGCGCTTCGACGGCACGGTGCATCAGTACTTCAGAAGCAGCATAGTCGGCTTCGGACAGATAGCGATGATTGGGAATGCTGTGGGCAATCTGACCGCCAGGTTCGCGCTGCCAATTCAGGCTTGCCCATGGTCCGGTCGGCGGCTTCGATATCGGTGGCTCGCCGGACCCGTATTGCCATCGTACCAGAACTCCGTCCGAGGGAGTATCGATCACCCAGTCGACGCCCGCCACCCCTTCGAGCGAGGGCTTGATGCAGGCGGGATCGAAGGTAGCGACCACCGGCGCGACAATTCTGGGTCCGGGCAAGGCTGGACATGCCGTGAGCAGCGGCAGCATCAGCAAGGCAGCGAGATGTCCAAGACGCATTGCCCGTTCATCCTTGTGCGAGGGCTATTCCCTTCAGCGAGTTCGGCCCGGCTTCGGCCAGCGTCACGGGGACAATATCGCCGATCCCGGCTTGCGACTCGATGAACACCGATTGCAGCCAAGGCGACTTGCCCAGCCATTGGCCTTCGTGTTTGCCCCTGCGCTCAACCAGCACTTCGCAGGTCTTGCCGACCGAAGCCTCGTTGAACGCCAGCTGGTCACGGTTCAGCGCGGCTTGCAGGCGCTGGAGCCGCTCGTCCATCACTTCGCGCGCGATCTGGCCGTCCATACTCGCGGCGGGGGTGCCGGGGCGGGGGGAATATTTGAAGCTGAAGGCCTGCGCGTAGCGGACATCATCGACAATCTGCAGGGTGTCCTCGAACTCCGCCTCGGTTTCGCCGGGAAAGCCGACGATGAAATCGCCGCTCAGCGCGATATCGGGCCGGGCCTCGCGGAAGCGTTCGAGCAGGCGGAGATAGCTTTCCGCCGTGTGGCTGCGGTTCATTGCCTTGAGCACGCGGTCATTGCCCGACTGCACCGGGAGGTGGAGGTAGGGCATCAGCTTGTCGACCTCGCCATGCGCGGCGATCATGGCGTCGTCCATGTCGGCGGGGTGGCTGGTGGTGTAGCGGATACGGGCGAGGCCATCGATCGCGGCGAGCGCCCTGATTAATCCCGCGAGGCCCTGCGCGCCGCCCTTGTCGTCCTCGCCCGACCATGCGTTGACGTTCTGGCCGAGCAAGGTGATTTCCTTCGCACCGGCTTCGACCAGCTTCTGCGCTTCGGCAACGAGGTCCTTGAACGGGCGCGAGATTTCCGCGCCGCGGGTATAGGGCACCACGCAATAGGTGCAGAATTTGTCGCAGCCTTCCTGCACGGTAAGGAACGCGGTCGGGCCGATCTTCCTGCGCGCGGGAAGGGCATCGAACTTGGCGATCGGCGGCATCTCGGTGTCGGTCGCGCGCTCGCCGGCAACCGCCCGCCCGAGCATTTCGGGCAGGCGGTGATAGGCTTGGGGGCCAACCACCATGCTCACCGCAGGGGCGCGGGCCATGATCTCTTCGCCCTCGGCCTGCGCGACGCAGCCGGCGACCGCGATCATGGGTTCCCGCCCGGCCGCCTTGCCCGCCTTCACCAGCCGCCCGATGTCGGAATAGACCTTCTCCGCCGCCTTCTCGCGGATGTGGCAGGTGTTGAGCACCACCAGGTCCGCCTCTTCGCCCTCGGGCGCGGGTGCGATACCCTGTTCGGCCAGCAGCTCGGCCATGCGCTCGCCGTCATAGACGTTCATCTGGCAGCCGAAGCTTTTGACCCGGTAGGTGCGCGGGGTGTTTCGGGGGGCGGAGGTCGGTTTCATGGAGGCGCGCCTGTAGCGCCATGCCGCAGGCTATTCAACATGGGTGCGCAGTTGCACGCCGCCTGTTCCTGTTTATGCTCCTCGCGATGAACAGAACCGGAAAAGCAGCATTTCTCGCAATCGCCTTGGCTGCCACTCAGGTCCACGCAGAGGATGAGGTGGCTATCGAGCTGGAAACTCCTGCCGAGCAGTTCGAGACGATCAGATCGTGGGAAGGCCGCTGGCAGGTCGCTGAAACGCCCGCGCTCGAAATCGTCTTCGAGACGACGGCGCGTGGCACCGCCATGATCGAGCGTTGGGAAACCAAATCGGGCCTGCATTCGATCACCATCTACCACATGGACGGCGATGCGCTGGTGGCGACGCATTATTGCCCTCAAGGAAACCAGCCCCGACTGGAGACACGTTCGTCGGCAAACGGCGACATCCGGTTTGCCTTCCGGGATGTTACCGATCTCGACAAGGGTGAGAGTCACACCCACGATCTGTGGTTCAGTTCGGCAGCTGACGGAACGATCCGCCGTTCGGAAATCTATCGCGGTGAAGACGGTTTGCAGGAGCCGAGCCACTATACGCTGAGGCGCGCGCCGCCAGCCGAATGAACAGGTCCTACTCGATCGGGATACCTTCCCTCGGCGCGTTGTACCGCACCGGCGCGACATCGTGTCCGAAGGTCCGTAGCGGCTTGCCGATGGATTTGACCAGTGCGGCCTCGATCTCTTCGCGCGCCTTCACCCCGATCGCCTTGCGCCCGCGATAGTCTTCCGGGCTGAAGGGCTCGAGGAAGTGGATTTTCAGTTGGAAGCTACCCTTGCGCGCCAGCACGCGTCGCGCGTTGTTCACGCCGCTTTCGTTGCCGATCCATGCGACTTCTTCTGCCACCTCTCCATAGTCGAGCAACACCGGCTGCACGAGCACGCCCGGCGGGGGCGGTTCGAGCACGCTCAACATGCTGGTCTTGAACGGCAGCAGCGATTGCCCGTCGGTGGTGGTGCCTTCGGGAAAGACGGTTACCGACCAATTGTCCGCCAACGCCTCGCGCAGTGCGTTGATCTGTTCAGCGACGCCGAGGCGGTCTTCGCGTTTGACGTAGACCGTGCGATTAAGGCTGCACAGCCAGCTGATCACCGGCACCTCGCTCAGCTCGTGCTTTGCCACGAAAGCCGTCCCGCTTGCCCCGGCAGACGCAAGGATATCGATCCAGCTGATGTGATTGGAAATGAAGAACACATCGCGCCGCAGCGGGGTGCCGATCTTGGTCACTCTCGCTCCTGCAACCCGCCCGGCATAACGCAGGAACAGCATCGGGAAGGGCGAGCCATAGGCGAAAATGCGATAGGCATAGTGCAGCGGCACGAACACCAGCAGCAAGCCGATAAACCCGAGCACGCGCAGACCGAACCGCAGCTTCTCGATCGGGGTCAGCTCGGTCGTTTCGCCGCGGGCGGCTGCCGCGCGCCGCGCAGAGTTCATCCGCCCGACTTGTCCGGGCGATCGAGCTTGACGCCGTAGAGCTCCATTCGATGATCGACCAGGCGATAGCCCAGCTTTTCGGCAATCACTTTCTGCAGTGCTTCGAGTTCGGGATCGACGAATTCGACGACATTACCTGTCTCTACATCGATCAGATGGTCGTGATGTGCCTCGGGCGCAGCTTCGTAGCGCGCGCGCCCATCACCGAAATCGTGCCGGTCGAGGATGCCGGCCTCCTCGAACAGGCGGACGGTACGATAGACGGTAGCAATCGAGATTTTCGGATCGATCGCCGAGGCGCGCTCGTGCAGCAACTCGACATCGGGGTGATCTTCGCTTTCCGACAACACACGTGCGATGATCCGGCGCTGCTCGGTGATGCGCAGCCCGCGTTCGGCACACAGCTGTTCGAGGTCTATCCGTTGTTCCAAAATGTCCTCGCGAAAAGAAAGCGCCCCGTAGCCTTAGAGGCCCGGGGCGCAGTTCTCAAGGTCGAGAGCGTAAAGCTCAGGCGGCTTTCTTGTTCCGCCCGCGTTTCTGCCCCGGCTTGCGGCCGAGGCCGATTTTCTTCGCCAGCTCGCGTCGACGCTCGGCATAGTTCGGCGCGACCATCGGATAATCGGCAGGCAGGCCCCAGCGGGCACGATATTCTTCCGGCGTCATATTGAAGTTGGTGCGCAGATACCGCTTGAGCATCTTCAGCTTCTTGCCGTCTTCGAGACAGACGATGTAGTCCGGCTTGATCGAATTGCGGATTGCCACTGCCGGTTCAGGGCGCGGCTCTTCCTTTTCGACCACTGTTCCGAGGCTTGCCAATGCCCCGTAAACGTTCGTGATCAGCGACGGTACAGCATCGACCGCGACATCGTTATTGCTCAGGTGCGCCGCGACGATATCGGAAGTCAGCGTGATCAGGGTCTCGCTCATATCCATTTCCATAGTTTCCATAACTTTGTCCTCATCAAGATGGCGGAGCATTTTTGCTTTTGCCGTCCATCGACAGGACCCATGAACCCGTTGGGGATATATTTCAAGGGCGAGACAATACTTTCCCCTATGAAATAGTAACCATTATGGTTGAACTTACTAATCAGAAGTCCAAGGCGAAAGTAATCGCGTCCAGTCGGACTCCGTCGGTTGTCTTGTAGTATCCGCTCCTGCGACCGATCTGACGAAAGCCTGCGTTAACATATAGATTAACGGCGGGATTGTTCTCGCGCATTTCCAAGAAGACGCGCTCGGCCCCCCGCGATCGTGCGTCTCGGACAAGAAAATCGAGGAGTTTACGGCCCAGTCCCGATGCACGATCTTGCGGCTTGACCCCGATCAACAGCAACTCTTCCTCTCCCGGAACAGCGCGGACGAGCGTGAAGCCGGCGGTCGGGGCATGGTCGACAGGCCTGGCGCCAGCCGAATCGACCAACCGGTAATGGGTAGAGGGCAGGGTCAGCAGACTGGATACCTGCCCGCGAGTCCAGGCTTCGCCCCACCGCGGTTCGAACGCGTCGTCCATCACCTCCATGATCCGGTCGATATCTTCCATCACGCTTGCGGCTTTGCGTCAGGCAAGCGACCATAGAGAGGGCTTGCATCCGCCGACAGGAGGCTGCCGGGTAGCATACACGCCTCGCGCGCATCGGGCAGAAGTTCGAGGACTTCCCTGGCACCGGGATCGAACATGCAGGCGAGTTGCTTTGATCGGTTTCCGGCGATGATCCGGTTCGTACATGCCGAAACCGCAGCTTCGGGCGCGAGCGACCGGGCTTCGTCCTGCGGCATGCCATCGGCGGCGAAGTCTTGCACAAACCATTCGCCGTGCCCTCCGTGCATGCACACAGTGACAGGATGCGCGCCGCCTTTCCTTGCCTGCGCCGCCACCAGCGCGAGCGACGGATAGCCGAGGCACTCGGCGCCCCACGCATAGGCCAGGGCGCGGGCGGTTGCGACGCCGATCCGTACCCCGGTGAAGCTGCCGGGTCCGCGCGATACGAGGATGCGCTGCGCCTTCCCCTTGCCTGGCAACCTCGCGATCATCGGCACCAGCTGTTCGGCATGACCGCGGCCAAGCACGGCAAAGTCGCCCGCGATCAGAGCACCGTCCTCGAACAGCGCAACCGAACAGGCCTCCGTCGCGCAATCTATCGCGAGAGTGCGCATGTTAGCGAGTCCAGTCGGTCCGGCGCGGGGTCATGCACATTGCGATGGCACCGGCCACGCACGCTAGCAAGTCAGACGATGCGGTTGAATCTGTCGAAATCGGGCCGCGGGCTGCGCTCGAAGATGCTCGACGGGTCGCCATAGCCGATCCCGCAGATGAAATTGCTGCGGTGACGCGGCTCATCGGCAAAGAACGCTTTGTCGACGGCAGCATTGTCGAAGCCCGACATCGGGCCGCAATCGAGGCCAAGCGCCCTTGCGGCAAGCATCAGGTAGGCACCCTGAAGGGAGGAATTGCGAAAGGCCCCCTCCTTGCGACCGCTTTCCTCGCCGTCAAACCAGCTCTTCGCGTCGGTATGCGGGAAAAGCCACGGCAATTCTTCATGGAAATCGATGTCGTAGCCGACGATCGCGGTGACGGGGGCAGCCTTGATCTTGTCCTTGTTGCCGTCGGACGCGCAGTCGGCGAGCCTGGCCTTGGCTTCATCCGATTTGACCCAGACCAATCGCACCGGTTGCATGTTGGCCGAGGTCGGGGCCATTTTCAGCAAATCGTAGATCGCGCGGAGCTGTTCGTCGGAAACGTCCTTGTCGAGCCAGCCGTTGTAGCTGCGCGCTTCGTTGAACAACTGGTCGAGCGCCGCGTCCGACAGGACGTGGTCGTGAAACTGCTTGGTCATCTATGTCCCCGTGGATTGAAGTTCAGGCTGCGCGGACTTCAACGACCTCGGGGACGTAATGTTTCAAGAGCCCCTCGATCCCGTGCTTGAGCGTCGCGGTCGACGACGGGCAGCCGCTGCAGGCCCCTTGCAGGGTCAGGTAAACGATCCCGTCCTTGAACCCGCGATAGGCGATATCGCCGCCGTCTCCCGCCACTGCAGGGCGGACGCGGGTTTCGAGCAGCTCGTTGATCTGTGCGACGATATCGGCGTCCTCCGGGTCTTCCTCGACCATCAGACTGTCTTCACCCGGAACCGAAATGCCCGCCGCAGTCCCGCCGAGGAATAGCGGTGCCTCGGACACGAAATGGTCGAGCAGGATCGAGACGACCTGCGGCTTGAGCGCAGACCAGTCCACCCCAGGCGCGGCGGTGACGCTGACGAAGTCGCTGCCGAAGAAAACGTTTACCACCTCGCCGGTGTCGAACATGGCCTGTGCCAGCGGGCTCGCCTCGGCATCTTCGGGGTTGGCAAATTCGCGCGTGCCCGAAGGCATGACTTGCTGTCCGGGCAGGAACTTGAGTGCAGCGGGGTTCGGGGTGGTTTCGGTCTCGATGAACATGCAGTCTATGTAGGGGGCGGGTGGCCTTGCAGCAAGCAAGCAAAACCAGCGCCCTATTCACTACTCCTTCAGACCCCGCTGCCCTATATGCCCGGCATGACTCGTTTTCCGCGTGCCGTGTGGCACTTCGCATTCGCTCTCCCGCTTGCCCTGCTTGCACCCCAGCTTTCCGCGCAGGAAGCTGCGCCGCTGCCCGAACCGCAATCGCTCCAGACCGATGGCGAGACGCCGTGGATCTACCAAGGCAGCGACGTCCCGCAGGACAAGGAGTGGTTGTGGGGCGAGATGGACAACGGGCTACGCTATGCCGTGCGCGACAACGGCGTGCCTCCCGGGCAGGTTTCGATTCGCATCCGGATCGATGCGGGTTCGCTGCACGAGGAGGATGCCGAGCGTGGCTTCGCCCACCTGATGGAGCACCTCAGCTTTCGCGAAAGCAAGTTTCTGAAGCCCGGCGAAGCGATCCCGACCTGGCAGCGGCTCGGCGCAACCTTTGGCAGCGACACCAATGCGGAGACCAGCCCGACCCATACCGTCTACAAGCTCGACCTTCCGGGCGCGACTCCCGCCGGTCTGGAAGAGAGTTTCAGGCTACTTTCAGGCATGATGCGCGAGCCCGTCCTCAACGATCCCAATCTGGCGGCCGAAGTCCCCATCGTGCTGGCCGAAAAGCGCGAACGCGGCGGCGCAGCGCTGCGTGTGGCGGAGAAATCCCGCCAGACGCTCTTCGCGGGCCAGCGGCTGGCCGACCGGCTGCCGATCGGGACCGAGGAAACGCTGCTCGGCGCGACCCCGCAGGCACTCCAGGCATTCCACGATCGCTGGTACCGACCCGAAAATACCGTGATCGTCGTCGCAGGCGATGCCGATCCGAAGGTTTTTGCCGCTCTGATCGAACGCTATTTCAGCGACTGGCAAGGCAAGGGCGCCCGCACTCAAGCCCCCGATTTCGGCGATCCGGTCGCCCCTGAGGGGGCCGACGCAGCCAACCCTATCGGCGAGGTCGCGGTGCTGGTCGAACCCGATCTGCCGCGCACCATGACCTACGCCATCATGCGTCCGTGGCGCCCGGTGCAAGATACCATCATCTACAACGAAGGTCTGCTCCTCGACGCACTGTCGCAGGCGGTAATCAATCGTCGGCTGGAATCGCGCGCCCGCATGGGTGGCTCGTTCCTCTATGCGCAGGTCCAGCAGGACGATATCAGTCGCTCGACCGATGCGACATTCGTGTCCTTTGCGCCGCTCGATGAAGACTGGAAGACCGCGCTCGCAGATGTGCGTGGGGTAATTGCCGACGCCGTCGCCAATCCACCGACGCAGGAAGAAATCGACCGGGAAGCGGACGAATTCAACGGCATCTTCGAAAGCCAGGTCGAACAGGCAAGCGTGCTTGCCGGTTCGCGGCTGGCAGATGATGTGGTCAACGCAGTCGACATCCGCGAGACGGTTGCCGCGCCGGATACGGTGCTCAAGGTGTTCCGCGGAATGCGCGCGAAGCTGACGCCGGATACAGTGCTCGAGCGGACGCGGGCGTTGTTCGCCGGCGATGTCATTCGCGCGACCTATGTGACGCCGTCCATCGGGGAGGCCGATGCGGCAGCGCTCAGGCTTGCCATGCAACAGACGGTAGAGGCGGATTCGAGTGCGCGGCTTGCCGGGGCGCCGATCTCGTTCGATACCCTCCCGCCGATCGGCGAGCCGGGCCGGATCGTGAGCCGCGGTCCGATCGGACTCCACGAGATCGAACAGATCGATTTTGCCAATGGTGCGCGCGCGCTGTTGTGGCAGACCGATTCCGAACCGGGCCGCGTGGTGGTAAAGCTTCGCTTCGGGTCGGGTTATCGTGCATTCGGAGCCGACGATGCCGCCTATATCGCGCTGGGCGAGCAGGCACTGGTCAGCTCTGGCCTCGGTGAATTGGGGCAGGAAGAGCTCGACCGGATCAGCACCGGGCGCCGGATGGGCTTCGATTTCGGGATAGATGACGCGGTGTTCACCTTCTCTGCGCAGACGCGCGGGCAGGATCTGGCCGATCAACTCTATCTGTTCGCGGGCAAGCTGGCGATGCCGCGGTGGGACACCAACCCGCTGCTTCGCGCCAAGGCGGCGCTGCGCCTGACCTTCGAGAGCCAGGAAACCAGCCCCGGCGGGGTTCTCGGGCGCGATCTCGAATTTTATCTGAACGACCGCGACGGGCGCTTTGCCAGCCCTTCGCTCGCGCAGATCGAGGCTGCCACGCCCGATGGCTTCCGCAAGCTGTGGGAACCCCTGCTCCAGCAGGGTGAGGTCGAAATCCTGGTGTTTGGCGATTTCAATACCGCCGAGGCGGTCGATGCACTGACGCAGACCATCGGGGCCTTGCCGCCGCGCAAACCGATCCCGGTACAAGCCGCGAACAGGATTCCCGGTTTCCCGCAGGACACCTCGCAGCCGATCGTGCTCACCCATCGCGGTGACGACAACCAGGCGGCAGCTGTGGTGGCGTGGCAATCGGGTGGCGGCTTCGAACTGGTGCGGGAATCTCGCCAGCTCGAGATCCTCACCAGCCTGTTCAACAACCGGTTGATCGATGCGATGCGCGAACGGGCTGGCGCAAGCTACGCGCCGCAGGTCAGTTCGAAATGGCCGACCGATCTGGCTTCCGGCGGATCGATCAGCGCCATTGCGCAGCTAGAGCCGGAAGATGTCCCGGTGTTCTTCGACGCGGCGCAGGCGATCGCTCGCGACCTTGCAACGGGTTTCGTTTCGCAGGACGATCTGGACCGGGTGACCGAGCCGCTCAACCAGGCCATCCGCCGGGCTTCGACGGGCAACACCTTCTGGCTGTACCAGCTCGAAGGGGCGACGCGGGACCCGCGCCGGATCGGTGCGGTCCGGACGCTGCTGGTCGACTACACGCAGACGACCCCGCAGGCGATGCAGGCACTTGCGGCAAAGTATTTCGGTGACGGCGGGGGACTGCGGATGGCGGTTATCCCGCAAGGTCAGGTACTGGCGGAATCGGCTCCCGAGCGGGTCGAGACCCTGATCGGGAGATAAAGCCCCCGCTAGTCAGCCTTGGTGTGGGTGAAACAAAGCTGTCCTTGCGCTCGAATGGTCTTTGCTCTTCTAGTTTGCTGCGCCTATTCGCGCGCAGTACAGGTTTGAAGGCGACAAGAGACGTGGCACAGAATTGGCATCCCGACAGCTGGAAAGCGCACGAGGCACGGCACCTGCCGGTCTATGACGATGCGGTCGAGCTCGCTGCCGCCGAAGCCACGCTGTCGGCCTATCCGCCGCTGGTGTTCGCAGGCGAGGCGCGCGCGCTGAAGGCGGACCTCGCCGAGGTCGCACAGGGCAAGGGTTTCCTCCTGCAAGGCGGCGATTGCGCCGAAAGCTTCGCCGAATTCCACCCGAACAACATCCGCGACACCTTCCGCGTGCTGCTCCAGATGGCGGTGGTGATGACCTTTGCCGGCAAGATGCCGGTCGTCAAAGTCGGGCGGATGGCGGGTCAGTTCGCCAAGCCGCGCAGCTCGGACACCGAGACGCAGGATGGCGTGACGCTGCCGAGCTATTTCGGCGATAACGTCAACGGGATCGAATTCGACCCTGCCACCCGCCGCAACGATCCGCAGCGCATGGTGCGCGCCTTTTCGCAGGCGGCCGCCACGCTCAACCTTCTGCGCGCCTTTGCCGGCGGCGGTTACGCCAACCTGCGGCAGGTCCATCAGTGGACGCTCGACTTCATGGGTCGCAGCCCGTGGGCCGATAAATTCGCCGAAACCGCCGACCGGATCGGCGAAGCGCTCGACTTCATGGAAGCCTGCGGGGTCGATCCGGGCACCGTGCCGCAACTGCAGGGCACCAGCTTCTACACCAGCCACGAAGCCTTGTTGCTGCCCTACGAACAGGCGATGACCCGGCGCGACAGCCTGACCGGCGACTGGTACGATTGCTCCGCCCACATGGTGTGGATCGGTGACCGCACCCGGTTCGAAGGCAGCGCGCATATCGAATTCGCGCGCGGCATCGGCAATCCGCTGGGCATGAAATGCGGCCCGAGCCTCGAGCCCGATGCGCTGCTCAACCTGCTCGACACACTCAACCCGGGCCGCGAGCCGGGGCGGATTACCCTCATCAGCCGCTATGGCCATGACAAGGTAGAGGCCGGGCTGCCGAAACTGGTGCGCGCGGTGAAGCGCGAAGGCCATCCGGTGGTGTGGAGCTGTGACCCGATGCACGGCAATGTCATCAAGTCCGACAGCGGCTACAAGACCCGCCCGTTCGACCGCATCCTGAGCGAAGTGAAGGGCTTCTTCGCGGTGCACCGCGCCGAGGGGACGCATGCCGGCGGCGTGCATATCGAGATGACCGGGCAGGATGTGACCGAATGCGTCGGCGGGGCGGTGGCGATCACCGATGCCGCGCTGGGCGACCGCTATCACACCCATTGCGATCCGCGGCTCAATGCGGCGCAATCGCTCGAACTGGCGTTCCTGATCGCCGAACAGCTCCGCGCCGAAACCGCCGAACGGCAGGCCGCCGCCGCCTGAACTGACCGCACACCGGAACAAGTTGCCGGGGGCAAGACTTTCAATCGCAACGCTTATGCGCCATATCTGGCGCGCAGGCCGACACAGGAGAAAGCCTTGCCCCAAGCTGCCGCCATTCCCCAGACTACGGCAGGCGACCTTGCCAGGCGTTACCGCCAGACCCGGGCACTGAGCCTAGCTCTGGTCGCTCCGCTGAGCGAGGCGGACGCGACGATCCAGTCGATGGAAGACGCCTCGCCCGCCAAATGGCACATCGGTCATACGACCTGGTTTTTCGAGACCTTCTTGTTGCGCGATCATCTGCCCGGATACAGGTTGCATGACGATCGCTGGCCGTTCGTGTTCAATTCCTATTACGAGGCGGAAGGCGAGCGCATTCCCCGGTTTGCGCGCGGAATGCTGTCGCGGCCGACGGTTGCCCAGATCGTCGAATGGCGCGAGGCGGTGGATGCGGCGATGGAGCCGCTACTTGCGCGTGAGGACCTCGTACCGCTGATCGAGCTGGGGATTGCGCACGAGCAGCAGCACCAGGAGCTGTTGCTGACCGATGTCAAGCACGCGCTGTTCCAGAACCCGCTGGGGCCGGAGATGTGGCCCCTTGGAGACGCTCGGACTGCGTCCTCGCTTCTCAGGGTGAGCGGGAAGAAGAGTGCCTCCATTCCCGCTCATCTTGAGGAGGCGGCGAAGCCGCAGGCTGAGAACCCGTCTCGAAGGACAGGCTGGCACACCCACCCCGGCGGTATCGCGCTGATTGGTCACGACGGGTCCGGCTTCGCCTACGACAACGAAGGCCCGCAGCACCGCGTACTGCTCGAACCTTTCGCGCTGGCGGACCGGCTGGTGACCAATGCCGAGTGGCAGGACTTCATCGATGACGGCGGCTACGCCGACCCGCGTCACTGGCTGAGCGATGGCTGGGCATGGGTTCAGGCCGAAGGGGTACTTGCACCCCTCTATTGGCACGAGGGCGATCAGTTCACCCATTGCGGCTGGCAGGCGCGCGATCCCGACGCGCCCGTGACGCATATCTCCGCCTACGAAGCGGAGGCCTATGCCAGCTGGAGCGGTAACCGTTTGCCGACCGAATTCGAATGGGAAGCCGTGGCGCACAATTTCGACCCCTCATGCGGCAACCAGCTGGACGAGGCTTCGCCACCGATGCCTGTCGGCGGCGGCGAACTGTTCGGCGATTGCTGGCAGTTTACCCGCTCGGCCTATCTGCCCTATCCGCGGTTCAAACCTGCCGGGGGGGCGGTCGGCGAATACAATGGCAAATTCATGAGCGGGCAGGTTGTGCTGCGCGGAGCAAGCTGTGCCACGGTTCGCGGCCATTCGCGTGCCAGCTATCGCAATTTTTTCTACCCCCATCAGCGCTGGCAATTCACCGGCCTACGGCTGGCGAGGGATATCGCATGACGACGAACAAGGGCCTCGCGCTGGTCGATCTCGACGAGGACGGCGTCGACCGCGCCTTTCGTGCCGATGTGCTCGAAGGCTTGGCGCAAGCGCAGAAAGCGGTGCCGGCGCGCTGGCTCTACGACGATGCAGGATCGCAGCTGTTCGAGGATATCACCCAGCTGAAAGAATATTATCCGACCCGCGCGGAGACCGAAATTCTCACCGACCGGGGCAGCGAATTCGCCGATGCGATCGGGCCGGGCCGGGCGGTGGTCGAATTCGGCAGCGGCTCTTCGGTCAAGACGCCGTTGCTGCTGCGATGCATCGAGCCCGCGGCCTATGTCCCGCTCGATATCGCGGGCGATTTCCTGCGCGCCGCGGCGGCGGATCTATCCGCCAAATTCCCCGGTCTGCCAGTCCATCCGGTCGAGGCGGATTTCGTGCGTCGGGTCGAATTGCCCGGCGAAGTGGCGGACATGCCCAAGCTCGGCTTCTTCCCCGGCTCGACCATCGGCAACATGGTTCCGCGCACGGCGGTCGATCTTCTGCGCACCATGCGCGAAACGCTGGGCGAAGGCTCGAAGCTGCTGATCGGGATGGACCTGATCAAGAGCCGCAAGGTGCTCAAAGCGGCCTATGATGACGCGAAGGGGGTGACGGCGGAATTCAACCGCAACCTCGCGCGCCGGATCAACCGCGAACTCGGCGGCACGATACCGGTCGATGCCCTGCGGCACGAGGCGCGCTGGAGCGACGATCTGGCGCGAATCGAGATGCATCTCGTGGCCGATGACGATATGGAGTTCGAAGTCGCCGGCCGCCGCTTCGCATTGGCCAGTGGCGAGAGCATCCACACCGAAAACAGTCACAAGTTCAGCCGCCGGTCGGGCAATACTCTGCTGCTGGCAGGCGGGTGGACCCCGGTGCGGCGCTGGCTCGATCGCAAGGAGCGCTTCTCGCTGATCCTGGCCGAGGCGACAATTCCGCGCACCGCACCCTGAAGCCAGTCATTTACGGTCAATCCGGCGATCCCTATATGGGGGCCATGGACGTCTCCGAAATCTGGCAGGCCGTGGCCGATGTGATTGGACTGGTGCCGCAATCTGGCCTGCTGATCGCGACTGTTGTTGCGGTCCTCGCGGGCTGGGCGGGATCGGTGATGGTCGGGCGCGACATTCCCATGGGGCGCCTGGTGCGCGGCACCAGCACGCTGGCGCTCGGCGGGATACTGATCCTGGTCGTGCTGCAGGTCTCGCGGTTCGACAGCCAGTTCGAACTCGCGTTGCCGCAGGCGGGGTTGCCCGAGCAGGTAGTCGAGGGCGGTGAGACCCGCATCCCGCTGGCGCGCGACGGCCACTTCTGGCTCAAGGCCGAGGTCAACGGCGAATCGGTGAATTTCATGATCGATACAGGCGCGACGCTGACGGCCATTTCATCAGGGACGATGGATCGCGCCGGGATCGAAAAGTCGTTCGGCCGTGTGCCGATGCGGCTGAGCACCGCCAACGGCACTGTCGCTGCCGATGTGGTGACGATCGACGAGTTGCGCTTCGGCAATGTGGCTGCGCGCGGGCTCGACGCGGTGACGGCCGAGGGGTTCGGCGAAACCAATGTGATCGGCATGAACCTGCTCTCCCGCCTCAAGAGCTGGCGGGTGGAGGACAACACGATGATCCTGGTGCCGAACAACCCGCAACCGGTGGCCGAGGGTTCGGGCGAATATTAACCCGCTTGCCGCCCGGCGCGGGGTGAGGCATCACGCACAGCCATGACCCATCGTGCCCGTTTTGCCCGCATCGCCCTTGCCCTTTCGGTACTGAGCGTGATCTGGTTCGCCATTGCCATGTTCGGCGCCATGGCCGGACTGTGGAAGCCGCTGACCGGCTTTGCCGATCTCACAATGAGCGCGATGCGGCCGATTGCGCCGCCCGATGTGCCTTTGCCGATGCTGCCGACAATCCTGATCGCGATCGCTCTGGTCGCGCTGGTCGCAACGCTGGCGAAGGCTCCGCGCAAGGGCTGGTTCGCCGCGCTGCTGGCGCTGGCCATTCCGCTCGCGATTTTCGCCGGCCTGCTCGCGCTGCGCAATCAGGCGCAGAGCGTGCCCTTCATCCACGATGTCGCCACCGATACGCAGGATCCGCCGCAATTCTCCGCCGCGATGATGAAGGCGCGCGACGAAGATGGAGCGAAGAACAAGCTCCACCCGTTCGACGTGCCGCTCGACACGCTGGAGGAATGGCAGGGTCAGGATTCGGTGAAAGGCAAGACGCTCGCCCAGCTGATCGAGACGGGTTATCCCGATCTCGACCTTTCGACGCTGTATGTCGCGGAACCGGTCGACGAGGTGGTCGCAGTGATCGAGGATGCGATGGAAATGCGCGGCTATCGGGGGATCGCGGCCGACTCCAAGACCGGCATCATCGAGGGGACCGACAAGGTGTTCTGGTACGGGTTTCTCGACGATGTGGTTGCTCGCGTCCGCCCCGCACCGGGCGGCGAGGGTTCGGTGGTCGATTTCCGCTCTGCCTCGCGCGTCGGGTTGAGCGACCTCGGCGTCAACGCCAAGCGCGTGGCCGACCTGCGGCAGGCGACCCTCGATCGGCTCACCGCGCGCACCCCGGTCGGCGATGGGCCTGCGATCATGGTCGAGGAGGCTACGAGTGAGGCGTCGGAGGCGAACGCCAAAGATTAGGCTGCGAACATCGCCTCGCTGCTGGATCAGCCGGGACGGTTGCCCATCATCTCGCCGAGCCTGACGGGGCGTTCGGGAGCCCAGTCATTATTGAACGCGATTGCTCCCTGGGGATAAAGCATCACTACCGTGGAGCCGAGCAAGAAGCGGCCCATTTCCTCGCCTTGCCTCAGCACGATGTCCGTGTCGTCGTAACGCCATTCGGCGATCCTGCCGCTGCGCTTCGCATTGACCACGCCGTGCCACACGGTGGCCATGCTGCCGACGATGGTTGCGCCGACCAGCACCATCACGAAGGGACCGTGTTCTTCGGACTCGAACAGGCAGACAACGCGCTCGTTGCGCGCGAACAGGTTGGGCACCCCGCGCGCGGTGACCGGGTTCACCGAAAACAGCGCACCCGGCACATGGATCATCCGCAGCAGGCGGCCCGCGCAGGGCATATGGATGCGGTGGTAGTCGCGCGGCGAAAGATAGAGGTTGGCGAAATGCCCGTGGCGGAAGGGCTCTGCCAAGACCTCGTCCCCGCCGACGAGATCGGTGGTGGAGAAGCGGTGGCCCTTGGCTTGGAAGATATGCCGGTCGTCTATGTCGCCGAACTGGCTGATCGCGCCGTCGACCGGGCAGACGAAATCGGCGTCGGCCAGCGGGCGCGCCCCAGCCTTCAGCGGCCTTGTGAAGAAGTCGTTGAAACTGGCATAGCTCGCGAGGTCGGGATTCTCGGCCTCGCTCATATCGACGCCGTAGCGGGCAGCGAAGCGGCGGATCAGAGCTGTCGTCGCCGCGCCGCGTTCGCTGCGAGCGACCCGCCCGGCGACCCGGGTCAGCGCTTGTTTGGGCAGCGCATGTTGCAGCAGGACTTTCAGGCGATCCATCGTCTCACTTTCCGGGGGCATGGCCAACTGTAGAGCGTGACAGACCGGTCGATGTTCCCGCTTCGCGATCGAAGGACCGGTTGTTCAGCGGCAATGTTGGCTGGGGTGGCAGGATTCGAACCTGCGCATGCCGGTACCAAAAACCGGTGCCTTACCGCTTGGCTACACCCCAGCAGAGCGCGCTCCTATAGCGGCTCCTGACACGATGTGAAGCGCAATCCGGCTCGAGATATCACACCTTCTTGCCGGCGAAATCGGCCGCGGAATGGCGTTCGAGGAGTTGGGTGTCTTCCTCGCCCCAGGCCTTGTTGACGATCCGCCCGCGTCGCACGGCGGGGCGCGCGGCGATGGCCTTCACCCAGCGTTCGACATGGGTGTACTCGTGGATCGAAAGGAAGGTCTTCGCCTCGTTGTAGATAGTCCCGAACACGAACGGGGCGAGCCATGGGAAGGTCGCGATATCGGCCACTGTGTATTCGCCGCCGCCGAGAAACTCGCTTTCCGCCAGCCGCTTGTCGGCAACGTCGAACAGGCGCTTGGTTTCCATCGCATAGCGGTTGATCGGGTATTCGAACTTTTCGGGCGCATAGGCGTAGAAATGGCCGAAACCGCCGCCGATGAAGGGCGCGCTGCCGACCTGCCAGAGCAGCCAGCTGAGCACTTCGGCACGGGTGTGATCGGTCGGCAGGAAGGCCCCGAACTTCTCGGCCAGGTGCAGGATGATCGCGCCGCTCTCGAAAATGCGCACCGGTTGCGGACCGCTGCGGTCGAGCAGCGCGGGGATCTTGCTGTTGGGATTGATCCCGACGAAGCCGCTGGTGAACTGCGATCCGTCGGAAATGTTGACCGTCCACGCATCGTATTCGGCATCCGAATGGCCCGCCTCCAGCAGTTCCTCGAACATGATCGTCGCCTTCACCCCGTTGGGCGTGGCGAGCGAATAGAGCTGGAAGGCGTGCTCGCCGACCGGCAGTTCCTTCTCTTCGCGCGCACCGGCGGTGGGGCGGTTGATCGAGGCGAAGCGCCCGCCGTTCTCGGTATCGTTGGTCCAGATTTCGGGCGGGGTGTAGGTCGGATCGGCCATCGGGACATGCTCCTGTTCGGGTCTCGTTGTCGGTTGGGAAAGTGGGGCGGGCTGGTGGCATGGACAAGCCAACAACGGCTTTGCGGTTTGAAACCCGACCTTGAACCCTGACTGGCACTCGCCCATACCGGTCGAAGCAAGGCTTTGGGAAAGGGGAAAAACATGCGCGCAGTGGCGATGGCTTTGGTCGTGCTCGGGTTGATTGGCTGCGGCTCGTCCGACGGCGGAGATGCCGAGATACCCATCGAGCAAGCATCAGGCACGCCGCTCCCCGAAACCAGCGACCAGTCGGCGATCGACCGGATTGCAGCCACGCTGTCGAGCGAAGGAGAATACTCCGACCGCAAAATGTTTACCGATTACATGTTCGGCAAGAAGCTGAAGGAAAGCGGCGCGCTCACCACCAGTGATCCGACCCGTTACAGCGAAACGACGGTGGAGGCTGCGATCGCCTCCGAACGCGCGGGTCAAAGCCGCCGCGATGGCGATGCCAAGAGCTTCGAGCAACGCCGCGCGGGCGGCGACCTCCAGATCGCGCGCGAGGATTGCGATGAGATGAAGCGGGGCTTCGAAGGCTCGCCGATGACCTATCCTAACGGCTATGACTTTGGCGGCGAAACCTATCCCGATCCCTGTGCCGCTTTGTCTGCAGCAGAGTAGCGTCCCGCAGAATCCGCTTCCCACCAGTATCCGAAAAGGATACCGATGCTTATGCACAAGGCAGGAAGCAAGATTCGTCTCTGGCGCGAAGCGCAATCGCCACCGCTATCGGCCGAGCAATTCGGCAGCCGTTTCGGCGAGCCTGAAGCCTGGCCCAGCCGCACCGTCTATGGGTGGGAAGCCAAAGGCAAGATCGCCCGTGCCGTGGTCCAGAAGCGGCTTGCGGAACTGGGCATTTGCGAACCAGCCGACTGGCTCGAACCGGCAGACGATCCCGCCGGCACCCCCACAGCGAAGGACAGGCGCATGGCTTCGGCACAACGCTTCTACGATCTGCATACTCACGGCTTCGTTCGCGTCGCCACCAGCACGCCGAAAGTGCGCACGGCCGATGTCGCGTTCAACGCGCAATCCATCATCGAGGAAGCGGTGAAGGCAGGTGAGGCCCACGTAGACCTGCTACTGTACCCGGAGCTGTGCCTTTCGGGCTATGCGATCGACGACTTGCATCTGCAGGCGGCGCTGCTCGAAGCGGTCGAGGCGCATCTGGGCAAAATCGTCACGGCCAGCCGGACTATCCCGACCGTGCTGGTGATCGGCGCGCCGCTGCGGCGCAACGGGCGGATCTACAACTGCGCGCTGGCGATCTGTCGCGGCGAGGTGCTGGGTGTGGTGCCCAAGAGCTTCCTCCCCAACTACCGCGAGTATTACGAGAAGCGCTGGTTCGCACATGGCCGCGATTGCATCGGCCTCACGCTGGAGATCGGCGGGCAGGAGGTGCCGTTCGGCACCGACCTGCTGTTTCGACATCCGGAGTTCGCCGGTTTCACCTTCGGGATCGAGATTTGCGAAGACATATGGAGCCCGACCCCGCCCAGCACCCGAGCTGCGCTCGCAGGCGCAACCATCGTGCTCAATCTCTCGGCCTCCAACATAACGATCGGCAAGTCCGACGAGCGGCACATGCTGTGCCGCGCGCAGTCGGCGCGCGCGGTGTGCGCCTATGCCTATTCGGCCAGCGGGCACGGCGAGAGCACGACCGACCTCGCGTGGGACGGGCAGGGGATGATCTACGAACTCGGCGACCTGCTGGCCGAAAGCACACGGTTCGACCACCATCCCGAACTGTGCGTGATCGATGTCGATTGCACGCGAATTCTCAACGAGCGGATGCGGATGGGCACTTTCAACGACGCCGCCGAGGCCGACGGCAGGCCCGAGGACCGCTTTCGGGTAATGGGATTCGACCATGAGCCCGATGGCGGCGACATTGGCCTGCTGCGCCCGGTCCGCCGCTTCCCCTTCGTGCCCAATCGCCAGCACAGGCTGGACGAGGATTGCTACGAGGCGTTCAATATCCAGGTTTCCGGCCTGATGCGGCGGATCGAGGCGACCTCGCCCAAGTCGCTCGTCATCGGCATATCGGGCGGGCTCGACAGCACCCATGCATTGATCGTGGCGGCCAAGGCGTGTGATGCGCTCGGCCTGCCGCGCAGCACCATTCGCGGCTACACCATGCCCGGCTTCGCGACCTCGGATCATACCAAGTCCAACGCGTGGAAGCTGATGCAGGCGATGGGCATCACGGCGGAAGAGATCGACATCAGGCCGACCGCGCGGCTGATGCTGGAGAATATCGGCCACGCCTTTGCCGATGGCGAGCCGGTGTACGACGTGACCTTCGAGAACGTGCAGGCGGGGCTGCGGACCGATTACCTGTTCCGCCTGTCGGGCCAGCACGGCGGATGGGTGATCGGCACCGGCGACCTGAGCGAACTCGCACTCGGCTGGTGCACCTATGGCGTGGGCGACCATATGAGCCACTATGGCGTCAACGCGGGTGTGCCCAAGACGCTGATCCAGTACCTGATCCGCTGGGTCACGCAGACCGGGCAGTTTGACGAAGCAACCGACAAGGTGCTGCTCGCGATCCTCGACACCGAGATTTCGCCCGAGCTGGTCCCTGCCGGCGCCGACGGTGCGATGCAGAGCACCGAAGCCAAGATCGGGCCTTACGAACTCAACGATTTCTTCCTCCACCACGTAATCCGCTGGGGGCAGAAGCCGAGCCATGTCGCCTTTCTCGCGTGGCACGCATGGCGCGATGCGGCGGCAGGGCAATGGCCCGAGGGTTTCCCGGAGGCGAAGAAGCACCACTACGATCTGGCGACGATCCGCAGCTGGCTGGAGAAATTCCTCTGGCGCTTCTTCCAGTTCAGCCAGTTCAAGCGCAGCGCGCTGCCCAACGGCCCGAAGGTCAGTGCCGGCGGCGCGCTCAGCCCGCGCGGCGATTGGCGCGCGCCGAGCGACGCGGTGGCGGACGTATGGCTCGACGAATTGCGCGGTGGTGTGCCGCAGGATTGACGTGTGAGTTCATCACCAATTCATCCGTTTCGGCGTCATTTTGCACCGTAAAGGGAGAATTCGAATGGAACACCGGACCCTAATCCTTGCTGTGGGGATGCTCGCGATTGGGGGCTGCACGACCAGCGCCACCAATAGTTTTCCCGCCCCCGGGTCCTACGATCCCCTTTCCACGACCCAGCCGATCGATCCGGGCCGGGTTGCCGTTGCGCGCGAGATCGACAAGATCGACCGAGAAATCGACGGGGGGCGCGACAGTGGCGCGCTCTCGAAGCGCGAAGGACGCAACCTGCACCGTGCCAATGCTGCGCTGGCCGGTGCTGCCGACCGGATGGGAGCCGATGGCCTCACCGCCGATGAGCAGCGTGGATTGCAAATGCAGGCCGGGATCATCAACGGTCAAGTCCAGGCTGCAAAGACGACAGGTGGTCCGAACAAGCCGGAATAGCGCCGGCCCCCCGCTGTTCGTTTAACCGCATTTTAGCCCGGAGTTGGTAGGACACAGGCCGCCATGCTGCCGGTCCTGATAACCATCGACACCGAATATTCCTCGGGCCTCTATCGCTCGGGCAGGGTGCGCGACTGTGCGGCGAATTTCGAGCGGACGGTTGCCTGCCGTTCGCCGCGCGGCGAGGCAGGGATATTCCACCAGATAGAGGTTTTCCGGCGTCACGGGCTCAAGGCGGTGTTCTTCGTCGATCCCATGCCCGCGCTGCTCTGGGGGCAACAAGCGGTCGACCGCGTGGTTCAGCCGATCCTCGACGCCGGGCACGAGGTCCAGCTGCATTGCCACACCGAATGGCTCGATTTCGTCGACGGCGAACCTTTTGGCCCCGAGCGTGGCCACAATATCAAGGACTTCGCCTACGAAACGCAGGTAGCGATCCTCGCCTATGCGCGCGAGCGGTTGGTTGAAGCGGGCGCACCTCCGCCGACCGCGTATCGCGCCGGCAACTACGGTGCGAGCGACGATACCTTGCGTGCGCTCGCGCAGATCGGGGTGACGCAGGACAGCAGCTTTGCCGCCGGATTCGCCGGATCACATTGCCGGATCGACCTGCCGCTGGGCCGGTGCGAGCCGGTCGCGCGCCATGGGATTGGCGAATGGCCCATCGCGGCGATCGAAGCGCCGGGTGGCTGGCGACACGGACAAATCACCGCGCTTTCCTTCCGCGAAATGCGCGATGCAGTGCGCCACGCGGCGGCGACCGGCTGGCCCGCGTTCGTCCTCGTCTCGCACAGTTTCGAACTGTTCAACCGCGAGAAAGACCGCCCCAACGCGTTGCTGATGCGCCGCTTCGAGCGGCTTTGCGAATGGCTCGGCGGATGCGATATCGCCTACAGCGCGGGCTTCGCCGATCTACCGGATTTGCCGCAGGGCCGATTGGCCCCGCTGATGCCGCACAGCAGGTTGCGGACTGCGAGCCGCATGGTCGAGCAGGCGCTCGCAAACCGGATGTGAGGCAGGTATGATTGCGCGCAACTTCGGCACTTCCCGCGGGCTCGTGCGGCTCGGCCTGTCGTATCTCGAGAGCATCCCGGGGATATCCCCGGCGCGCCCGCCGGTCCGCTATGCAGTCAAGCGGCTGGTGTTCGTGTGCCACGGCAATATCTGCCGCAGCGCCTTTGCCGAGGCAGTGGCGCGGCGCGAAGGGCTTCAAGCCGCCAGCTTCGGCCTCTCCACCAGCAGCGGGAAAGGCGCGCATCCTCCGGCGGCCGATGCTGCCCTGCGGTTGGGGTACGATCTGTCAGACCATGTGACCACCGATGTCGATAGCTTTGTGTTGCGCCCGGGGGACTATCTGCTCGGTATGGAGCACAGACACCTGCGCAGGCTGGCGGAGATCGCCGACTTGCAGCGCGCTCCGCGAGGCTTGCTCGGCGCCTATGCCAGCCCGCCGGTGCCGCATCTGCACGATCCCTACAAGCTCGACCCGGCCTATATGCAGGTTTGCTTGCGGCGGATCGAGACGGCGGTGAAACGGCTCGCGCTCAGCTATCCAGCCGCGCGGCTTTCCTGAGCAGCGATTTCATGTCGGAGACGAAGGGTCCCGGGTCGCCGCTCGACCAGACGTAATAGCTGATTTCCGGATCGACGAAGGCGAGAAAGAAGCCGGCGACGAGCGCGAGCTTGGCTAACACCCCGGTCTGGCTCTCGCGCAGGCGTGAAACGAGATGCTTGAGATCCGGCACCATGAAGCGAGCCTTGCGCGGGCGCAGTTGCGCCGTCGATTGCGCATTTTCGCGTGCGACCAGCGTGCGATAGGCTTCCCACCCGAAATGCGCGCCCGCGTGATGCGCCAGCGGGATGCTCCCCCAAAAGCGCCCGTTGATCTCCATCAGCCAGTAGTTGCCGGTTGCAGGATCGTAGCGATACTCGACCATGGCCGGGCCTTCCCAGCCGATCGAGCGCAGCAGCTCTTCGGATTTGGCGAGTTGGTCGGAGTGCTTGTCCAGCGCAACCGAGCCGCAAAAACTCGAAACCCCGCCGGTGACCGGCCATTCGCGCAGGCGGCGGTGCTGGAAGCGCAGAGTTGCCCGTCCGCCCGCCATGTTGAACATCTGCCCCAGCCCGTATCCGGGGCAATAGGTCTGGACGAGCGGATAGGCGCCATAGGCATCGTACCGGCGCAGGATGGCGAGGAGGCTGGCCGGGTCGTCGGCATACTCAACCTTTTCGAATGCAATTCCGGCCGCCTCGAGCGGTTTCACGATCGCCGTCGGGTCGGCCCATTTGATCGCCACCGGATAGGCGATCCGGCTTGCGCTGGATGCGAGGTCTTCATCCGCCACTGGCTGCCATGTCTCCGGAACCTGTATTCCCGCGGCCCTGGCAGCCGCCAGTGTCGCCGGCTTGTCCAGCACCAGCGCAAGTTTCGCGGAATCCGGAACTGCGATGGTGCAGCCGGGGATGGCATGCTTGAGCGCGGCAAGCTGGAGCAGGTCGCCTTCGGAGACCGCCATCACAGCAATGGCCTGGTAAGCCTTGACCAGACCCTCGAGCCAGTCTGCAATCGGCCCTTCGGGGCGCTCGAGGAACCGGTGGCAGAATTTCGATGCCCGCCCGAGCGAATAGCGCCCCCGGCCCACGCACACGACCTCGAGCCCGCGTGCGCCCAACTCGCGCAGCACGGTGAGCCCGATGGGGCTGTCGACGCCGATCAGAAGCACTCGTGCGATGGTCGAATATCCCTGCGATTGAGCGGGCTGGATATAGCATCGGAGCGATGAACAAATTCCCTGCTTTCGCGCCGTCGCAAAAGGGGACACGGAGGATGCCAAGTGTGACCGGACGCAACGGGGGCCCTCTGTCGACAACGTGCAATCCTCGCCAAGGCGATTGTGCGATGGTATAGGATGATGAGGAGTACTGTTAGGTATGACGCAGATGTTTCGTAGTTCCGCAGCGCGCGCAACTGCCATGGTCGCGCTTGCCGGATTGGTCGCCGGTCCCGCGCATGCGCAGTTCGGCGGGTTGATCCCGCGCGAAGTGCAGAGCGTGACCAACGATGCCGCCGACACCGACGCCTGCGGCAACGAGAAAAAGTCCTCCGCCGGGGGCCGTGTGCTCGGCGGGATACTCGGCCGCACCGCACGCAATGCGGTAGGCAGCACCGGGATCGGTTCCTTTGTCCCGCTGCCCGATTTCGAGGACCAGATCAGCAAGGAAATCGCCTGCAAACTCGATCCCGAGGAGCAGAAGCAGGCAGCCGAGGCGACCCTGGCGGCGACCCGCAGCGTTGCGATCGAGGGCGAAGACACAGGTGAGGATACACGGCCGCAGGTCGGCTCGTCCTCGTCATGGAAGTCCAATACCCGCGAGGGCGTGAGCGGCACGTCGACCGTCACCGCAAGGGAAACGCCGGAAGACAGCGATCTTGATTGCATCGTTGTGACCGATGTCGTCGTCGTCAAGGGCGAAGACACCAAGATCGACAAGCGGATGTGCCGTCCCCCCGGGTCTCGGCGTTACTCGATTGTCGCATGAGAAAGCTGGCAAAGGCATGCGCGGCGGTGGCTGCAGCAGCAATGCTGCTGTCGAATTCGTCGGCTAAGGATCCGGACAATCCGACCTGCCCGAAAGATCCTGACTGGGGTCCGTCGACTCCGATGAAGCTCACCGCAGTGGATCGGGGCGGTAAACGCGTGCTGCTGGCCGAAGGGGTGGTTGATGCTCTTCTGCCGGACCGGATGTACGATGCCATCGCGGCAGACGACACGATCGAGGAAATCTGGATTCGCTCGCGCGGCGGCGACGCCAAGGCCGGGAACGAGACGGGCAAGGTCATTCGTGAGTTCGCCGGGATACGTACGCGTATCCCGAACGGATGGACCTGCTTTTCCGCCTGCAATTTCGTGTTCATGGGCGGTGAACCGCGCTCGGTCGATCCGGGTGGCGTGTTCATGGTGCACATGTTCACCCATACCAGCCAGCGCAAGGTAATCGAGGATAGCGTCGAGAAGGGGGCTGAAGACACGATCGAGCTGATCGGTGAGATCGAGCAACTTTCCGCGTTGCTGGCGAGCGAAGACAACGCTTTCCTGATGCGGATGGGTGTGATGCGCAGCCTGCTTACCGACGTAATGTATCGGCAGTTGGCAACAGGCGGAAAGAGTGGGTCGGGAGAGCGCTATTGTCTGAGCCTGGATGAAGCGATCAAATACAACGTAGCGCAGAAAGAGCGGCCGGACTGATTGTCCGGCCACACTTGTTTCTCGGCTTTCAGGCGAAGCGACCCGCCCGCGCGATTTCGCTCACCGGCTTGCGGGCTGAAGCGACTTCCTTGCCACGCAGCATTTCGGGCAGGCGCTCCGCCGGGGCCTGCCGACCGATAGCGATTGCCGCTTCGATGCGGTGATCTTCCGGCACGCCCAGTTCCTGCGGCGCGCGGGCGAAATCGACCCCGGTCATGCCGTGCGCGGCATAGCCCATATGCGCCGCCTGCAGCGCCATCAGCGCCCAGGCAGAGCCTGCATCGAAACTGTGGCTGTGATTGGGGTTCGGCTCGCTGCCGCCGCGCATCAGCGTGTCCGACACGGCGAACAGCAGCACCGATGCATCCTTGGCCCACGACTGGTTGAATTCGACCAACAAGCTCAGGAACCGGTCCCAGTTTTCGTCGCCGAGGTGGGCATAGAGGAAGGTCCACGGCTGGATGTTGTAGGCCGACGGCGCGAGGCCGGCGGCTTGCAGGATTACGTCGAGATCATCCTGCGGCATCGCGCTGCCATCGAAGCTGCGCGGGCTCCAGCGCTCGACGATAAGCGGCAGGACGCGCGGGTCTGCGGTGCGGGTGGTCATGCGAAATTCTCCTTGGGTAAAGTGCTTAGCGGCCGAGCGCGTAGCGTCCGGGGCCGAAGGCAGCGACGAACAGCAGGCCGCCCGCCATCGCGAGGTTCTTGAAAAACATCACGAACTGGGTCTGGTCGCCGAGCTGGTTGTGAAAGATGGCTGCCGAAACAAGGCAGAAGCCTGCCAGTGCGAGCGCAGCGATCCGGGTGCGGTATCCGGCAATGAGCGCCAATCCGGCGATCAGTTCGACCGCGACCGTCGCGCCATAGGCGACTTCCGGCAATGGCAGACCGACCGACTGGATATAGCCGATGGTCCCCGCTGGATCGGTCGCCTTGTTGGCCCCGGCAAGGATGAATATCGCCGCGAGCAGGACGCGCCCGGCGAGCGCGAGGGCATCCGAACCCGGGGCGGGTGAGGTGGTAGGTGCAGTCATGGTCGGCTCCTTCTGAAAAAAGGGGGTGGACCCGGCCTCAAGGGGAGAAAGGCCGGGTCCGGGGTGTCACGCTGCGTCAGATTCTTCGTCGGTCGCCGCTTCAAGCCGCGTCGACTAGCACCAGTTCGGCGTCCTCCAGCGCGATGATGGTCACGCTCGCCTGCTGGGTGATCGCGATGCCGTCGCGCGCGTTGGCTTCGATGCCCTCGACCCTCACCTTGCCTGTCGCGGGGACGAGGTAGAGGTGTCGCGAGGGATCGCGCGGGGTGTAGGTCACGCTCTCGCCCGCCTTCACCGTCGCGCCGAGCACCCGGGCATCGGTCCTGATCGGCAGCGCGCCTTCGCGCGCGTCGTCGTCATTCGCCGCATTGCTGGCGAGCGGGACGAAGCGGCCCGAACGGTCGCCCTTGGGGAACTGGCGCGCGCCCCAGCCAGGTTCGCCCCCTCGCTCGTCGGGGATGATCCAGATCTGGAACAGCGTGGTGGCTTCGTCTTCGAGATTGAATTCGGAATGCTGCACGCCGTTGCCCGCGCTCATCACCTGAACGTCGCCCGCTTCGGTGCGGCCGGTGTTGCCCATGCTGTCACGATGGGTGATCGCGCCGGTGCGGACATAGGTGATGATCTCCATGTCGCTGTGCGGATGGGTCGGAAAGCCGCTCTTGGGCGCGATGATATCGTCGTTCCACACGCGCAGCGCGCCCCAGTTGACCCGCGCCGGATCGTGGTAACCGGCGAAGGAGAAGTGGTGGTGCGCGTCGAGCCAGCCGTGGTTGGCGGCACCAAGGGTGTCGAAGGGTCTCAGTTCGATCATGGCAATTCTCCTGCTGGAGGGACTGTGTGGGGCGGAGATAAGCCTTGTTCACCCGCCTGATAACTGCGATAAAACGTTGCAAGATGTTCAGAAAATCAGAACAATGAAGATCGGTGATCCCACGCTCGACCAATTGCGCATCTTCCTTGCTGTGGTCGAGGAAGGCAGCTTTGGTGGTGCGGCGCGGCGGATGGGGCGCGCGGTCTCGGCAATCAGTTACGGCATGGCGCAGATGGAAGCCCAGCTCGGGGTGACGCTGTTCGCGCGTGAGGGTTCGCGCAAGCCCGAGCTGACTGCGGCGGGCAAGGGTCTGCTGGTCGAGGCGCGCACGGTCGCGGATGCGGTCGACGCGCTGATCGCCAAGACGCGCAATCTCCATGCAGGGTTGGAGAGCGACCTTTCGCTTGTCGTCGACGTGATGGTGCCCGGCGAAGTGACCGCGCAGGTGCTGCGCGCCTTCAGAGCCATGTTTCCCACTGTCGCCCTGCGGCTCAATGTCGAGGCGCTGGGCGCGGTCGCCGCCTGCCTGCTCGACAGCGAGGCGCAGCTGGCGATCGGCGGGCCGGTGCTGGGCGACCATGCGGAACTGGAGCGACAGGCGATCGGCGCGGTCGAGCTGGTGCCGGTCGCCGCGCCCGGCCATCCGCTGGCGCGCGCCGGGATCGAACCGGGTGAAAGCCGCAGGCACCTGCAACTGGTCTTGTCCGACCGCTCACCATTGACCGAGGGGCGCGAATTCTCCGTCCTCAGCCCGCGAAGCTGGCGGCTGGCGGACTTGGGCGCAAAGCATTCCTTGCTGAAGGAAGGCATCGGCTGGGGCAACATGCCGCGCCATATGGTCAGCGCCGACCTCACAAGCGGAACGCTGGTGGAACTCGATCTGCCGGAAAAGCCGGGGGCGGATTACACCCTCAGCGCGCTGTGGCGCCGCGATGCGCGCCCCGGCCCTGCGGCGAGCTGGCTGATCGACAGTTTCCGCGATCGGCTGGGCGACTGCACGGGCGTCGAACTTTCGGTGCGGGCGACAGGCTAGGGCGCGAAGATCACAGGCGCATCGCCCGATTTCCAAGGCACAAACTTGGACATCACCGCCGCGAACAGCGCCGACTCCAAGTGCCGTTCGAGCCACGCCTGGAGGTGCGGGATCGGCTGCGCGTCGAACCAGTCGCGATCGGCATTGGCGAACTGGCGGATGAAGGGGAACAGCGCGATATCGGCCATGGTCCGCCGTTCGCCCAACAGGTGTTCCCGCTCGACCAAACGGAAATTCAGGTCACTGAGGATCGCGAGGCCTTCTCCGCGATGGTCGGTGCGCACATTGTCCGGCTCGTCCGCATATCGGCTCGGATATTTGTAGCGGTCGAGGTGATGCTTGAACGGGCCATCGGCCAGATCGATCAGCCCTGCATGGTCGCCCGCCAGCCAGTCTTCGGGATCGTTTCGTGCCAGCGCCCAGCGCATGATCGCGATACTCTCATCGATCACTTCACCGTCCGGCAGCAGCAGCACCGGGACCGTGCCCTTGGGCGAGGCCTCGAGCATGGCCGGCGGCTTGTCCCCCAGCTTCACTTCGCGCAGCTCGCAGGCCGTGCCGCTGATCCACAGCGCCATCCGCGCGCGCATCGCATAGGGGCAGCGGCGGAAGCTGTAGAGGATCGGGAGATCCGTCATCGAGTTGGCGCTTGCCTACGAGCACGCTCGACTGGCTCCTCCCCTTTGAGGGGGAGGTTGGGAGGGGGCTTGCCACGCTGATGGAACGGTACCCCCACCCCTGGCCCCTCCCCATGGGGAGAGGAGAATTCTTTCGAAAAATGCGGTGCGGTTGCCATCACTTCCGCTTTGGCCGGTGCGCGCCGACATGGTCCGCGCCGCGCCGCCGCGCGAGTTCGGCCTGCTTCTGTCGCTCGGCATAGCGGTTGCGCTGCCCTTCGCTCTTTTCGGCGATGCAGTGCGGGCAACTGATGCCCTCGACAAACTCCGGTGTCGCCTTGTCCGCTTCGCTGACCGGTCGGCGGCAGGCGCGGCACAGGCCGTGGGTGCCGATCTCCAATCCGTGGCCGACCGCAACCCGCTCGTCGAACACGAAGCACTCGCCGTCCCATCGGCTCTCGGATTCAGGGACTTGCTCTAGATACTTCAGAATTCCGCCCTTGAGGTGATAGACCTCCTCGACGCCTTCGGACCGCAGGAAGCTGGTCGATTTCTCGCATCGGATTCCGCCGGTGCAGAACATCGCGACCTTTGTCTTGCCCGCCAGCAGTTCCTCGCGGTGCTCGCGGAACCACTGCGGAAACTCGCCGAAGCTGGCGGTGCGCGGATCGATCGCGCCGCGGAAGGTGCCGATGGCGACCTCGTAATCGTTGCGGGTGTCAATCACCAGCGTGTCCGGATCGGAAATCAGCGCGTTCCAATCATGCGGATCGACATAGCGCCCAACGCTGTGGAGCGGGTCGATATCGGGCTGCCCCATTGTCACGATCTCGCGCTTCAGCCGCACCTTGAGCCGGTTGAACGGCATGGCCTTGGCGTGGCTGAACTTGACGTCGAGATCGGCGCACCCCGGCAACGCGCGGATATGGCTGACGACGCGCGCAATCGCGTTCTCGCTCCCCGCGATGGTGCCGTTGATGCCTTCCTTCGCCAGCAGCAGCGTTCCGAGTACACCCACTTCCTCGCCCAGTGCGAACAGCGGGTCGCGCAAGGCGCCGGGGTCCTCGAACCGCGTGAACTGGTACAGTGCCGCGACGGTTATCGCGGATGATTTGTCAGCCGCAGGCATAGGCCGCGCTGAGGGTGACCTGCATCTTGCCTTTTGGTGTATAGCCCATGGCGTTGAGCTTCGGTTCTTCGACCTCGCGCGGCTTGCCCTTGTCACCGCAGGCCGCCACCGCTGCCTCTTCGAGCGCTTTGCCGCCCTTCTCGAACGCATCTTCGGGATCGTCGATCTCGACGGTGGCGGAAATCCACACCGTTCCGTCCTCGCGCCATTTGGTTTCGACGTTTGCGCCTGCCAGCAACAGGGGCAGGGCGGCGGACAGTCCGAAAATCATGCTCATGGTCAAACCCTCATCACCCAGCCATGCGTATCTGCAACCGTACCAGTCTGGATACTAACCAGCTTCTCGCGAATCTTGCTGGTGATCTGACCCGGACCGCCGCTGCCGATGGTGAACTCGTAGTCCTCTGCCGTGACCTTGCCCACGGGGGTAACCACCGCAGCGGTGCCACAAGCCATGGTCTCGAGCAGCTTGCCGCTTTCCGCATCGGCGCGCCACTGGTCGATGCTGTAAGGCTCCTCGCGCACCGTAAGTCCTTCCTCGCGCAGCAGGGTGATCAGGCTGTCGCGGGTGATGCCTGGCAGGATGGTGCCGGTCAGCGGCGGGGTGACGACGCTGCCGTCGTCGAACACGAAGAACAGGTTCATGCCGCCCAGCTCCTCGATCCATTTCTTCTCTGCCGCATCGAGGAACAGCACCTGATCGTGCCCGCGCTCGAAGGCCTCGCGTGTGGGGACGAGGCTGGCGGCGTAGTTGCCGCCGCATTTCGCCGCACCGGTGCCGCCGGGGGCGGCGCGGGTGTAGTCGGAGACCCACAGGCTCACCGCCGGTGCGCCCGACTTGAAATAATTGCCCGCCGGGCTGGCGATGACGATGAATTTGTACTGCTTCGCCGGTCGCACGCCGAGGAACGCCTCGGTCGCGATCATGAAGGGGCGCAGGTAGAGCGAGCCGCCCTCGACGCTGGGAAACCACTCGCCGTCGACCGACAGTAGCTGGCGGATTGCCTCGACGAACAGCTCTTCCGGCACATGCGGCATGGCAAGCCGGTCTGCGCTCGCATTGAAGCGGCGTGCATTGGCATCGGGGCGGAACAGCGCGATCCCGCCGTCGGGCTGGCGATAGGCCTTCATCCCCTCGAAGATTTCCTGCGCGTAATGCAGCACCGCCGCCGCCGGATCGAGCGCGATCGGGCCGCGCGGACCGAGCGTCGCGCTGTGCCAGCCGCCTTTCGCCTCGTCATAATCGACCGTCACCATGTGATCGCTAAACAGCGTGCCGAAACCGGGGTTCTTGAGCGCTTCGGTGCGCGTGTCGGACGGCAGTGGGGCCGGGTGGGGGATGGTCGTGAATTCCATGGGGGGAGCGGTTAAATCGCGCGAGGGCGGAGAGCAAGCCCGGTTCTGGGTCGCGGCAGCCAGAGCGCTACCGCGCAACGCCCGGCAGGGCGCCCCTCGGAGGCCATCCCGCAGGAATGATCAGCCGCGAGAGAAGACCGGATGTGCGCGAATGAAAAGGGCGACCCTGCCCGTAACAGGATCGCCCTTTCATGGTCAGCGGCGGGAAGTGCCGCTCACGGTGCCTCTAACGATATCTGCTTACCGATAGTGCTCCGTGCGGAAACTTGCCGACCTCTCTGCTGAACCATGAGACATCGGATCACCTCCTTTCGCGCTTTTGAGCCAGGACCCTGCCGTTTCACCGGGGGCCAAGACCGCGTGTGCCGCTGATCTTGGGTGCAATCTGAGTCATCTGATTCGCGAAAACAAGCCTTGTAAAAAACTTTTCCCACGTCAGAATAGATTGCCGTTGCCGAAGCCCCGCGAGGGGCTTTTTTTGTTTCATGCATTCGCATCCGCGAACGCGATTTCCTCGCGACCGCGACCTGCCGGTCGCTTTGCTGCGGGCGGCCCCTTGGGCCTTTGGCTGCCGCGACTTTGACTCGAAAACACACCTTAGGCAGCGGCTTTTTCCGTTTCCGCAGAATTTTGGTCAGGCGAGCGACAATACCGCCTACCGGCAATCCTCGACTACGCGGGTGATTTCGGGCCATGCCGGCAGGTACAGCGTCTGCAGGCCCGCCGTCTCGACCGCGAACCGCCCTCTGCTGAAGGCTATCGCATCGAGCAGCGGATCGTAGGAGGTGAGTTCCACGCCCAGCCTTTGCGCGCCGCCGGTATCGGGGGTGGCCGAGACCAGCCGTTCGGCGGTCTCGGTGCGGACGCGCATCGGCACCGCGGCCGGTGCGCGTCCGGGGCGCGAAAGCTCGACCCGGCGTGTGGGCAGGTCGCAGCGTAGCGAGAATTCGACCATGTTCGCCGGAGAGACGAACTGGGCAAGGCTTCCGCTCGCTTCGCGGTCGAAGGTCCAGTCACCCGGCGTCTGCGGGGCATCGAGGAAATTGGCGTAGTCCGGCTCTTCGACCACCGGCGGCGGGGTGTAGATCTGGGTGGGGCGCGGCGTCGGCACGGTGTTTACCGGGGCGGGTTTGGGCGCGGGCGCGCAGCTTGCGGCGAGAAGCGGGGCGGATGCAGCCAGGAGGCGCAGGGCAATTCGGGCGGTCATACAGTGCTACAAACGTCGATCACGCGCCGAATATCCGGCGTGGCAGGAAAATCGAGCAATTTGTCGAGTGTCGGCCCGACCAGGGTGAAACTCGTGCCCGCAGCCGCCATCGAGCCGAGGATCGGCTGCTGCGGACTGACCTGCGCGGTCATCGTCGGCAGTTCGCTCGGCGCGGCGACCATCGGCAGGATGAAGCGCTGACCGCCGGCGATGATCGAGTATTCTTCGCCGGGTTGCACTGTGCCCGCCATCTCGACGATCACTTGCTTGTTGACCCGATCGCAGCGCAGCGTGAGGCGCGGCTCGCTGTCGGCCCCGGCAAAGGTCACCGCCGTGAGGATCCCCTCGTCCTTGAGCGACCAGGCACCCTGCGCGGTCTCTGCCTGCGGTGCTGCGGCGGCCGGTGCAGGTGTGGCGGCAACCTCTGTGGGTGCCTGCTCGCTTGCCTGCTGACCACAGGCGGCAAGTGGGAGTGCGGCGATGAGGAGCAGTCTTCGAGACATGGGAATCGGTCGGGCTCCGTTCAGCTGGGTTCTTGGCAAAAGGTGCCTCGCCCTTCTATCGGCCACACCATGCTGCGCAAGACACGTCTCGACCAATTGCTCGTCCAGCGCGGTCTTGCGGTGAGCCGTACCCGCGCGCAGGCGCTGGTGGCGGCAGGGCTCGTGTTCAGCGGTGAGACAAAGCTGGTGAAGCCGGGGCACGCCTTGCCGGAGGACGCGGAGCTGGAGGTCCGCGGCCGCGATCATCCGTGGGTCAGCCGGGGCGGGATCAAGCTGGCGCATGCGCTCGGTGCTTTCGGGCTCGACCCGGCGGGAGTGACCGCGATGGACGTCGGCAGCTCGACCGGCGGGTTTACCGACGTGCTGCTCACCCATGGCGCAGCGCATGTCATCGCGGTGGACAGCGGGACGCGGCAGCTCGCGGAAAAACTGCGGCGCGATGCGCGGGTGACTGTGCTGGAGCAGACCAATGCGCGGGTGCTGACCTGCGAGACGATCGGGCGGCGCTATAGCTGGGTGGTATGCGATGCTTCGTTCATCAGCCTTGCCAAGGTGCTGGAAGCGCCGGTGCGTCTGGCCGAGCCGAATTGCCGATTGGTCGCGCTGATCAAGCCGCAGTTCGAGGTCGGGCGAACGGATCTGGGCAAGGGCGGGGTGGTGCGCGACCCGGCACTCCATGCGAAGGTGTGCGGCGAGGTGCGCGGCTGGCTGGAGCGCGAAGGCTGGGATATCCAGGGAATCGTCGACAGCCCGATCACCGGACCCGAAGGGAATGTCGAATTCCTGATCTCGGCGCAGCGCGGGAACATTACAGCGTGAACCGTCTTCCCGCTAATGGACAAGCCGTTCGCCGCCATTGCGGCCCCGACGGTGCGTCGCCATGGTCGCATCTTCGCGAATCGGACCGGGAGAAGTCATGAACGTCCTCGCCTCCAAAGGGCAATTGCGCGCCAGTTTCATCCGCTGGGCGCTGTTCACCGTCCCGACCTGCGTGTTGCTCGGTTTCCTTGCCGGGCAGATGGGCGGCCCGGAAAGCGTGTGGTTTCAGAGCCTCGAAAAACCGGCGATCTTCCCCGATCCCAAATGGTTCGGGATTGTCTGGACAGTGCTCTACGCCATGATGGGCTTCGCGCTGGCGCTGGTTTGCGCGGCGTGGGGCGCGCGCGGGCGGACGCTGGCCATCGGGCTGTTCGTAGTGCAGTTCATCATCAACCTCAGCTGGACCCCGGTGTTTTTCGGCGCTTACCAGATGACCGGCGGGCTGGTCGTGCTCGGCACGCTGGCGGCGGCGCTGATCGCGACGATCGTGATGTTCTGGCGGGTGCGCACGCTCGCGGGGGCGCTGCTGCTGCCCTATTTGGCGTGGGTGTGCTTCGCTTCGGTGCTCAACTACCAGTTCCTCCAGCTCAACCCCGGTGCCGACGGGGTCGAGCCGACCCAGCAGGTCCAGCGGATCGAGTTTTGAGCGCCTGTTTTTGCGCACGCCATCCGGCGTGCGATTTCCTCGCTCCCGCGACCTGAAGGTCGCTTCGCTGCGGGCGGCCCGTCGGGCCTATGGCTGCCGCGACCAAGTGGAACTCCCGGAGCCGTCCCTTGAGGCTGGACAAAAGCCGCATCCCGCCCCACTTGAGCGGTATGCAAAGCCAGAACCCATTGATCGCCGACTTCGTCAAACTCGCCAACAGCGCGGCGGGCACCTTTGCCGGGATGACCCGCGAAGCCCGCGAAGGCGCGCGCGAACGGGTGAAGGAAGCGATGGGCGGAATGGACTTCGTCAGCCGCGAAGAGTTCGACGCGGTGAAAGCCATGGCCAGCAAGGCGCGGGAAGAGAACGAAAAGCTGGCTGAACGGCTGGCTGCGCTTGAGGCGAAACTCGCGGATTCCTGAATGCGATACCAAATTGGAACCTGAAGCGCCGCTCCTGCATTCGAGCAGGGAAAGGCGGTGAGACATGTTCACCCAACTCCAGACACCCATGCCTCTGCATGTGCTCGGTCGCGGTAATGGCCTGGCGATAGCCGTCATCGATTATGGGCCGGAACATAACCTGATCTGGGTAACCGCGATCGATGCTACTGGCGAAATCTGGTGTGCGCCCAATCCGGAGGTCCGCATGCAGAAGAACTGGACCTTGGGTCGCGGCGAAAGTCTGGCCGTCAAGGCATCGAAGCGGGAACTCGCCGGCTGACTTTGCAGCGCGGGCACTTGCGCTATGCTAGTGCCAGATGAACCTGCGCTCCCCCGCCATCCTCGTTTCCGCGCGCCCGCATGGCGAGACGGCGGTGATTGCCCGCCTCTTGACCGAGGAACATGGACTGGTTGCGGGATATGTCGCGGGCGGGCGCGGGCGCAATCTGCGCCCAGTGGTGATCCCGGGCAATCTGGTCGAAGTGGAACTCCGGTCCAAATCCGATAGCCAGTTACCCTTCGCGCGGCTCGAACTGGTGCAGAGCCGGGGGCCGTGGCTGGGCGAGCCGTTGCCTGCCATCGCCATCGGCTGGGCGACCGCGCTCACCGCCACTGTTTTGCCCGAGCGCAACGCCTATCCCTCGCTTTATGTCGCGCTGGGCGCTTTGCTCGACGCGGTGTGCAATGCCGGTTCGGCGCGCGAATGGCTGCGCGGGATGATCGCTTACGAGGCGCTGCTGTTGCGCGAGCTTGGGTATGGTGGCGCGGTGCCTGCTGCCGAAGCGGAGCTTGCGCCGCTGTTGGAAATCTTTGCCCTGCAGGGACCGCTGATCGAGCGCTACCTGCTTGCCGACCGCAAGGCCGATGTTATGGCCGCGCGCGGCAGACTGCGCGAGCGATTGGGGCGGATGGTATGAGAATTGCGGTTTTCCCGGGCGACGGGATCGGTGCCGAAGTGATTGCCGAGGCGCTGCGGGTGCTCGATGCGCTGCGCCTGCCCGGTGCAGTCTATCTCGCAGGCGATGTCGGCGCGATTGCCTACCAGCGGCACGGCCACCCGCTGCCGCAGGAAACGGTCGAGACCGCGCGCAATTGCGACGCGGTGCTGTTCGGCGCGGTGGGCGACCCGTCTTGCGATCACCTCGAGCGGCATCTCCGCCCCGAACAGGCGGTACTCGGACTGCGGGCGCAACTGGGCCTGTTCGCCAATCTGCGCCCCGCGACGATGTTCGCGGGGCTGGAAGACCTATCGGCGCTGAAGCCCGAAATCGCCCGGCAGATCGACCTGCTGATCGTGCGCGAATTGAACGGCGACGTCTATTTCGGCGACAAGGGCACCCGCACCCGCGACGACGGCCAGCGCGAGGGGTGGGACATGATGTCCTATTCCGAAGGTGAGGTACGGCGCATCGCCCACACCGCCTTCCTCGCAGCACAGGGACGCAAGGGGCGCTTGACCAGCGTCGACAAGGCCAATGTGCTCGAAACCAGCCAGCTGTGGCGCGATGCAGTGATCGAGGTCGCGGCGGAATATCCCGATGTCGCGCTCGATCACATGTATGTCGACAACGCGGCGATGCAGCTGGTGCGCAATCCGGGCCAGTTCGACGTGGTGGTGACCGGCAATCTGTTCGGCGACATATTGTCCGACCAGGCGAGCATGTGCGTTGGCTCGATCGGCCTGCTGGCGAGCGCATCTCTCGGCGAGCAGAAGACCGCGCACGGCACCTTCGGACTTTACGAGCCGATCCACGGCACCGCGCCGGATATCGCCGGGCAGGGCAGGGCGAACCCGATTGCGACGATCCTTTCGGCGGCGATGATGCTGCGGCACAGTTTCGGTCGAGAAAATGACGCGATGCGGATCGAAAGCGCGGTGGCGCAGACATTGGCCGACGGTGTCCACGGCGGCGATCTGGGCGGTTCGGCCTCGACCAAGGAAATCGGTGACGCGGTGATCGATCGTCTCTAAGGCGCGCGCGTGCTCCAGCTCGCCATTATCCTTCCCACGCTCGACGAACGCGATAACCTCGCGCCGCTGCTCGCGCGGATCGAAAGCGCGATGGGACCATCCGGGTGGGAAGTCCTGGTGGTCGACGACGATAGTGCAGATGGTACGGCAGACGAGGCGCGTCGGCTGGCTCTTGCCGACCCGCGCATCAGGGTGATCCACCGCATCGGGCGACGCGGGCTCGCTTCCGCCGCGATCGAGGGGATGTGCGCTACTGCTGCGCCCTATGTCGCAGTGATGGATGCCGACCACCAGCACGACCCGGCGCTATTGCCGCAGATGCTCGCGGCGGTGCAGGGGGGCGAGGCCGACATCGCAGTGGCGAGCCGGTTCGCTCCCGGCGGAAGCGCTGCAGGCCTGGCGAGCGAACGGCGCGAAAAGGCGTCGGGCCTTGCCAATCGGATCGCCCGCAAGATCACCGGAGTAGAGCTGACCGATCCGATGAGCGGCTATTTCCTGCTCGAGGCATCGCGGGCGCGGGCGCTCGCGCCGCGGCTTTCGGGTGTGGGGTTCAAGATCCTGCTCGATATCCTCGCCACCTCGCCCGAACCGCTGCGCGTGCGCGAACTGCCGCTGCAATTTGCCGAACGGCGCAGCGGGGCGAGCAAGCTCGACCGGGCGGTGGCGTTCGAATTCCTGATCGGGCTCTATGAGCGCACATTCGGGCGGCTGGTGCCGACGCGCTTTGCGCTGTTCGGTACCGTCGGCGCGCTGGGCGTCGGGGTACACATGGCGGTGCTGGCGATGCTGTTCCGCGGTATAGGAACCGCGTTCCTGCCCGCGCAGGCGGTCGCGACCTTTGCCGCGATGACCTTCAACTTCTGGCTCAATAACTGGCTGACCTACCGCGACCAGCGCCTGAAGGGTGCGGGCGCCCTCATCCGCGGCTGGATCGGCTTTTGTGCCACCTGCGCGGTCGGTGCGCTGGCGAATGTCGCGGTGGCAGGCTTCCTCAAAGGGGAGGGCGTGCATTGGGCGCTTGCCGCCTTGGGCGGGATCGTGATCGGCGCGGTATGGAACTATGCCCTGTCGAGCAAATTCGTCTGGGGCAGGTACTGAAGAATTCCTCCCCGATCGGGGAAGGATTACCGCCAGCCTTCGATCCACGCCCAGCTGGTGAAGGCCATCTCGCCCGCCAGCGGCCAGGCGCTCAGGATCGGGTAGAAATAGGCGAAGGTCAGCATCGATCCCCCGACCGCTGCAAGGGCGGTCAAGCGCCACCCGCGTTGCCAGAACTCGTCGAGCGCCAACGCCAGCGCGGCGAGCAGGAAACAGCTTGGCAGGAAGTAATGGTAGTAGAACTGGATCGGCTTGGCCGCGACGATCCACATTCCGAGGCCGACCGCGAACAGCAGGGCCACGGCGAGGGCATCCCACCGACGCTTGGCGATACCGGCCCAACCCGCCCATAGCATCGCGGGCAGGCCGAGCACCATGGTGAGTGGGTTCCCAAGCAACACCACACCGCGCTGTGCGCCATCGACTTTCTCGTAAAGATACCAGATCGCCCGCAAGTTGAGCAGCCAGTCGGGCCATTGGCTCTGGTAGGGATGCGGCTGCTTAACCGATTCCTGCAGTTCCAGCATGTGCCGGTGCAGTTCGATGAAACCACCGGGTTGTAGCGGATCTTGCGGTGCGAGATAGGCAGGCCAGTAGGTCAGCCAGTAGGCGATCAGCGGCAACGCGCCGAGCAGGAGCGCGGCTTCCCACAGGGCTACTCCGGGAACCGGCAAGCCCCTGCGGCTGGTCACCAGCCTGCGCCGACCGGCGCTCAGCCGCGCGAAGAAAAACGCCAGGCCGGGCAGCATGGCGAGCAACGCGACATTCCACTTCGTGCCCATGGCGAGGCCGAGCGCAACACCCGCCAGCGCGAGTCGCCATTTCCCTTTCTCCGGTTCACGCACCGCAGCGGCGTATTGCCACAGCGCGACGAGGAAAAAGGCCACCATGAAGCCGTCGAGCATGGCAATCCGCGCGTGGACAAAGAGGTGGAACCCTGTCGCCAGCAGCACCCCGAAGGTGAGCGAGGCAAAGCGCGAAAGGCTCGCGAACCACAGCGCGCGCATCCCGGCAAACAGCGCGAGGGCGCCGAACACCGCTGGGAACACCCGCCAGCCCCATGCTGTGTCGCCAAATAGCACGATGCCGAGCGCGATGAGCTGCTTGCCAAGCATCGGATGCTCGCGATTGGTCCAGGTCCAGTCGTCGAGCAGGCTTCGTGCGGCAGGCAGATAATGCACCTCGTCGAACATCGGAGTGCCCGGCGTCGCTATGCGCCACAGGCTGAGGACGAGAAATGTAAGCGTCAGGACGAGAGTCCAGCGAAGGGGATCAGAAGGAGTCTCGCCGGTGCCGGACATCGGATGCTGACTACCCATCAGGCGGGATTGCGGCAAGGCGGATTGCAAGCGCGACAGATTACGCCCTGCTTCAACCGATCTGCGATCCGGGCACCGCTAAACCGTCGCATTTGAACAATAAATATGGCGGAACGAGGATACACCACCCCGCCTGTCCGTTGAACCATCGAACCACCCGGAGTTACGACGATGCTAAGAGCCGCCTTGTGCGCCGTTGCCGGCCATTCCATCGACCGCCACCGTGTGTGGCATGACGGAACCAGTTTCCGCACGCGCTGTCGGACATGCAGCCAGCCGATGATCCGTGACCGCAATGGATGGCGAAAGTTCGACTTCGGAATGGATGCGAACGAAAATCGCGGGACCCATCCGGTAACTGGCGAAGTCGCCTAGTCGGCCTGTGCTGCGGCGGCGCTCTGGCGCTCAAGCCAGAACAGCCGCGCGACCATTGCCAGCAGCGCAATGCTGGCGGTGAGACCGACGGCTATCACCCAAAAGGGCACATTCATTCCCGCCTGCCGCGCACGCGGGATGATGAACAACAACGCGATGCCGACCGAAATCAGCAGGTCGTACCACACCTGAACGCCCCACAGGTTCGACGCATGGTTGACGATCACCGGCATGACACCTTCGGTTGCCACCGTAACCGCAGTGAAGGCGGCAAATGCTCCGCTCAAGGCTGCAGCGATTGCGGCACTGCCCTTCGGCTCGCGTGCGAAAGCAAGGTAGAGGACTACCGGGCCGATCACGGCAACCCCGGCAAGGAAAAGGATCATGAAGGGCGACATGGCAAACTCCTACGCGAATCAAATGTAGCAAGTGCTACACTTGTAGCTTTATGTAGCAGGCGCTACAATAGCCTATGAGCGGTAAACTCTCGCGCGAAACGCTGGTGCCTTTGCTCGCGGCACATGTGCTCGAGCATGGGCTGAATCACGCGAGCTTGCGCCCGCTGGCCAAGGCGGCCGGAACCAGCGACCGGATGCTGATCTACCATTTCGGCAGCAAGGATGGGCTGGTGGCCGCGCTGCTCGAATATCTCGCCGAAATGTTTGCCGCTGCGCTCGACACCGCCTTTCCCGCCGGTCGCGTGGCTTCGCGCCGCGATTGCATCGAGCAGGTGCTGGCGATCACCGCGCAACCCGCATTTCAGCCGTTCTTCCGCCTGTGGTGGGATATCGTGGCGGGATGCGCGGCGGGTAACCGCGCCTATCTCGATGCGGCGGGCGCGATCATGGACCTGCTGCTCGGCTGGATCGAGGCGCATTTGCCCGCAGACGATCCCGACCCCGCCGCCGCCGCGCGGCTCGTGCTGACCCAGATCGAAGGCGCGCAGATGCTTCAGGCGGTGGGGCGAGGCGACATTCCCCAAGCCGGGCTTTCCGCGCTGCAAAGCTAGCCCTGCTTGTCGCGCCGGGCGTGCCCGCCTAAGCGTGCGAGCCATGAAGAAGACCACCGGCACCGACCGCTCGATCACCCGCAAGTGGCGCCCTGCGACGCAGGCGGTGCGCGGCGGGACCTGGCGCAGCGAACATGGCGAGACGAGCGAGGCGCTGTTCCTCACTTCGGGCTACACCTTCCATTCGGCGGGCGAAGTCGCCGCGCGCTTCGCTGGCGAGGCCGAGGGGATGACCTATTCGCGGCTGCAGAACCCGACGGTGGCGATGCTGGAAGAACGCATCGCGCTGCTCGAAGGGGCCGAAGCATGCCGCGCGCAGGCGAGCGGGATGGCGGCGATGACCACCGCGCTGCTGTGCCAGCTCTCGGCGGGCGACCACGTCGTCGCCGCACGCGCCGCATTCGGCTCGTGCCGCTGGCTGGTCGACAATCTGTTGCCGAAATTCGGCATCGAGACGACCACGATCGACAGTTCGGTCAATGCGGAATGGGACGCGGCAATCCGGCCCAACACCAAGGTTTTCTTCTTTGAGACCCCGGCCAACCCGACGCTCGACATCGTCGATCTCGAATATGTCTGCGGCCTCGCACGGGCACACGGCATCACCACCGTGGTCGACAACGCCTTCGCGACCCCTGCCCTCCAGCGGCCGATGGAGTTCGGCGCCGATGTGATCGCCTATAGCGCCACCAAGCTGATGGACGGGCAGGGCAGGGTGCTCGCCGGTGCGGTGTGCGGCTCGGAGCATTTCATCAACGAGGTGCTTCTGCCGTTCCAGCGCAATACCGGGCCGAACCTCGCCCCGTTCAACGCTTGGGTGGTCCACAAGGGCCTCGAGACGCTTGCCCTGCGAGCGCACAAGCAGAGCGAGAACGCGCTGGAGATCGGCAAGATGATCGAAGCGCGTGTGCCGCTGATGCTCCACCCCGGCCTCCCCAGCCATCCGCACCACGATCTGGCGATGAAGCAGATGGATGCGGCGGGGCCGATCTTCAGCTTCGTGGTCGATGGCGGGCGCGAACAGGCGCACACGATCCTCGATGCGCTCGAACTGATCGATATCTCGAACAACATCGGCGACGCGCGCAGCCTGCTGTGCCACCCGGCGAGTACCACTCACGCCGGCCTCACCCCCGAAGCGCGCGAGGAAATGGGCGTCACCGAAGGCATGCTGCGAATCAACGTCGGGCTCGAGGACGTCGCCGACCTGATGGAAGACATGGACCGGGCGCTGGCGGCTGCGGGGCTTTAGGTTGTGGCGTCGGGCTGATCGAGTTCCCAGCCCAGTGCAATAGCGGCCGTCAGTACGCGGCCTGCCATACGGTCCTGCGTCAGCTGCTCGACAACGGCAAGGCATGGCTGCGCGATGGCCTCGATCATCAGCGCCTCGTCGGCGGTCATGCCTGGCGCGCAGCAGGGCGCGATCCTGATTGTCCGGCGCGAAGTGGTCGCGATTTCGTGCAGGAAGCAGCGATGCAGTTCGAGGATTTTCGCGAACCGGCTGCCGTAGCTATCGAGCGCGAGCATGACTGCCCGCGAATCGCGCAGGCCATGGATCGCCATCCGGCGCAGGATGACGAGGCTCACCTTGAGCGAGCGCGCTTCGGGGAGCGGTGTATTCAGGCCGCAGCGGGATTGCGGATCGTCGGGCATTCGGCCTCCTCATAAGCGCTAATGATAATCAGTCGCAATAATGAGGAAGTCAAGTGCGGGTGCACAACTTCTAGCCGAACGCGTCGCATCAGGGTCGGGCTTGTCCGTCAGAAGCGAACAATCCAGCTCCGGTCGGTCGGTTCGATCCTTCCTTCGCGATAGCCGCCCATCAGCAGAGCGGTACGCTTTCCTGCGGGTACCAGGGTCATGTAGTTCCACTGCCCATCGAGCGAGGCAGCGACAAGTTCGCCCGACTGGCGGTCGATGTCGAACACTTCCGGCTGCTCGTCGCCAGCGCCGATCAGCACCCTGCCGTCGTCGATCAGCATGACACCATCGGCGAGCTTGAACCGTGCGCGGGCAAGCGAACCCGCTGCAACGAAGCGACCGCGTGCCGCGTCGTATCGCTCGACCGAGCGCAACTTCCCGCCGTAGTCACGCTCGTCGGAGCCCGCGATCACCAGCACATCGCCATTCTCCAGAGTCACGGCGCCATGTTTGTAGCGCCGCTGCGCCATCGCACCGGTTTGGCTGAAAGTATCGTTTGCCGGATCGAACAGTTCTGCGGAGGCGAGCGCGCGCCTGCCCGCGCTTTCACTGTCGCCGCCGCCGGCGATCAGCACACGTCCGTCGTCCAGCAAAGACGCAGTTGCGCCGCTGCGGGCGGTGACGAGCGAACCTGTGTTGAGGAAGGTGTTGCTCTTGGGGTCGAAAATCTGTGCTCTCGCCTGGACTTCGCGCCCGTCATAGCCTCCTGCGATAAGAATTCGTGCATCATGCAGCCGCACTAGGCTGGCCGAAGTGAGCGGACGCGCCAAATTGGGCCCCGGCACTGAACGTCCTGTCGAACTGTCGAAGATTTCGGTTGTAGTCGAGACCCGCCCATCAACCCAGCCACCGAGGACGAGAACTCTCGATCCACCGATTGCCACCGCCATGGGTTGCACCCGGCGCTCGATCAGGGTTCCAGTGCGGACAAGACGGACACCGTCAGGAGAAAACACGTCTACCGTCGCGCTCGCCTGGCCCGGTTCGCAGCCAGCGGCAACGCAGCCACCGATCGCAAGCAGTTCCCCGGTTTCCGTTCGCACCGTAGCGTGGGTAGCGCGCGGGGCGCTCAGGCGAGGACCGTCGTCGAGCGAGACCACTCCGACCGTCCCTTCGAGCTGCGCTCGCTCCGAACCGCCGCATGCAGCAAGTGCCACAACCGAAAGCAGAAACATCCGTGCCATTGTGAAACCCTCTCTCCAAGCGCCCCCGGACAGGCTAGGCTCGGTTGTGAAGGAGAGCAATGTGCCAGCCGAGACCAAAACCGTCGAATTGATTTTCGATTTCGTAAGTCCCAATGCCTATCTCGCGTGGTATCCGCTGCGCGAGATTGCGGCGCGGCACAGTGCGGCGCTCGCCGTTACGCCGGTCTTTCTCGGCGGGATGCACCGGCTGACGGGCAATGCCCCGCCGATGATCCGCGATGCCGAGGTCAAGGGCAAGAACGCCTATTCCATGCTCGAGATGAACCGCTTCATCGCCAGGCATGGGCTGACCCGCTTCCAGATGAACCCGAACTTCCCGTTCAATTCGGTCGTGCTGCAGCGCATGCTGATCGCGCTCGAAGGTGACGACCGGGTCGATTTCGTCGAGGCGCTGCTGCCCGCGATCTGGGAGGAGGGATTGGACGTGACCGATCTCGATGCGGTCGCGTCGGTTGTTGCCAAGGCTGGGTTCGATCCACAAAGCTTGGCAGCGCAGACTCAGGACCCGGCCATCAAACAGGCGCTGATCGACAGTACCGAGGATGCAGTGGATCGAGGTGCCTTCGGCATCCCGACCTACTTCGTCGGCGAGGAGATGTTCTTCGGCAAGGAACGTCTCGGCCAGATCGAGGAATTGTTTGTAGTTTGACAATGGTTTGGGGGAAGCGATGGCGAAGGAGAGACTCCCGGGCGAATTCTGCAACAAGGTCGGTCAAGACATCGATCAATGCGTTGCCGAAGCGGCCTGGTCTTCCGTGCGGATTGCGGCAGACGCCGCCGACTTGGCTACTGCAACGTTCTGGGTGAATCTGGCCGGAATGGTCTTCGTCGCGCTGGCGGCGCTCTTTGCTTTCAAGGCTTATCGCGAGGCAAGCAAGGCCAACAGGATTTCGCTCGATTCCGCCGAACGGCAGGATCGCGCCTACGTCGACTTTGATGGCGTGAGTTACGAGTGCAAGCCGCAGACACATGGGGCACCTGTCCCCACCAGACTGCGCATTGAATTGAAGAACTTCGGGCAAACCCCGGCGGACGACCTTACGCTCTCGCTCGACTACGGACTGTTCGAATCGAAGGATCAGAACAAGCTCAAGGGTGCCACCGAGGAGCTGAAGGGACTGGGGGCAATAATGCCGCAGGACCAATGGGGACGGACGACGTCCTTCAACATCTCGGACGGTGAATTTCTGGCGCTGCAAACCGGCTCGGTGGAACTTCGCGTTTCGATCGGAGCGACCTATACCGATGCGTTCGGCAAGCTGCATACTCTTGCTTCGACCTTTGTCGGCAGCGGAGCGAAAGCGACTCTCGGCTTCGTTCCCGGAACCCGGACCAACAGATGACCTGCCGATCCTCGCGGGCTAAGCCAGGCTCCCGAGCAGCAACCCGCCTGCACCCAGCGTGCCGAGCACGGCAAACAGGTTCCACCGTAGCGCGAACACCAACACCAGCGCTGCCACCGAAAGCAACGCAGCGCGCCAGTCAAGACTGGCCCATTCGGGAACGAGTGCGGCCACCCTGCCGATCCGCACCTCGTCGAGGCGCGCGAACAGCACATGCAGCGCGAACCACAGCGCGAGGTTGGCGATCACGCCGACAATCGAGGCGGTGATGGCCGACAGCGCACCCGCCAACTTGCGCGATCGACGCAGCCGCTCGATCCACGGGGCAAGGGCAAAAATCCACAAGAAGCATGGCGCGAAAGTGACCCACAGCGTCACGATTGCACCGAGCAGCCCGCCCGCCATCGGCGACAGCGGTTCGGGGAAGCGGAACCCGGCGAGAAAGCCGACGAACTGGGTGACTAGGATCAGCGGACCGGGGGTGGTCTCGGCGAGGCCCAGCCCGTCGGCCATTTCGCCGGGGCGCAGCCAGCCGAGCGTGCCGACCGCCTCCTGCGCCATATAAGCGAGCACGGCATAGGCCCCGCCGAAGGTTACCACCGCGAGTTGGGAGAAGAACGTCGCGATGTCCCACAGCACATGGTCGGTGCCCAGCGTGAGGAAAATCGCGACGAAAGGCAACGCCCAGGCCGCGCCCCAGATCAGTATGGCCTTGAGGCTGGCGCGCCACGGTCGTCCAGCCAATGGCAAAGCTCCGCTGGGGGCGGGCTTGAGGGCGAGCCATTGGGGGTGCATCGCGGCGACCACCGCCCCCGCCAGCCCGGCGAGCAGGATCACCAGAGGAAAGGGCAGGGCCAGCACCGCCAGCGCGATGAACGCCGTCAGCGCCAACGCGCGCTTGAACCCGGTGTCGAGCGCCCGGCCTGCGATCCGCAGTAGCGCTTGCACCACGATGGCGAAGACCGCTGCCTTAATTCCGAGGAATAGCGCCTCGAACCACGCTAGATCGGCGGCGAAGGCGTAGAGCAACGACAGCGCCAGCATCACCAGCGCGCCGGGGATCACGAACAGCGTGCCTGCAGCGATTCCGCCAATTGTGCCGTGCAGCCGCCAGCCGATCCAGGTGGCCAGTTGCTGCGCCTCCGGGCCGGGCAGCAGATGGCAGAAATTGAGCGCGGCGAGATAGTCGTCCTCGCTGACCCAGCACCGTTCTTCCACCAGTTCGCGGTGCATCAGCGCGATCTGGCCGGCCGGCCCGCCGAAACTCAGGCATCCGATCCGCGCGTAGACGGCAACGGCCTCACGCAGTGACGGGAGGTGGACTTGCTCCAATCCCGGCTCAGAAAACGGTGTAGCCGCCGCAGATGGTGAATTCCTGCCCGGTGTGCCAGGCCGAGGCGTCGCTCGCGAGATAGACCGCGATTCCGCCGAAATCCTCCGGCGTGCCCCATCGCTTCAGCGGGACGCGCGGGAGGACGAATTTCTCGAACGCTTCCGAGGTCAGACCGGGCGCTGCAAGGTCGGTCATCGTCCAGCCGGGCAGGATGGTGTTGGCGCGGATGCCGTAGCGCCCGTATTCGACCGCCAGTCCCTTCATCATCCCGATCATCCCGGCCTTGGTGGTGGCGTAGGGCTGGTTGCCCGGTGCGCCGGAGATTGCGGAGACCGACGAGATCGCCATCAGCGAACCGCCGTGCTCGCCATTGCGGGCGCGCTCGACCATCGGCTTCGCCGCCGCGCGAAGGGTGTAGAAGGCGCTGTCGAGATTGACCTTCATCGTCCTGTGCCAGGTCTCGCTCGACATCTCCTCGAACCGCTCGCGGCCATAGCCGGTGCCTGCATTGGCGACGCAGCTGTCCAGCCGTCCGAACATGGCAAGCAATTCGTCCATTGCGGTGTCGATCTGGGCTTCGTCGGTCACGTCGACGATCTGTGCCAACACCTCGCCGCCATGCTTGCGCAGGCGCTCTTCGGCGGCGGCATTCTTGTCCGGATTGCGGCCCCAGATCGCGACACTGGCCCCGGCGGCAGCTAGCCCTTCGGCCATGCCGAGCCCGATCCCCCCGTTGCCGCCGGTCACGAGCGCGACTTTGCCGGTGAGGTCGAAGGGTGCGTAGGGCATGGTGAGGTCTCCCGGGGGTTCGATTTTCATGCGACAGTGGACCGCTACTACGCGCAATTCAATCGCGCATCGCCTTGTCCGGCAAAGGCGCAGCGCAACGCAGCGAAGCGATTGGGAGCTTGTCAGCGCAATATTCGCGTCTAGTCTCGACCTCGTTCGATCAAAACGGGGAATGGGGCATGACGGGTCGCACCGTTTCGTTTGCTTTGGCGCTGTTCGCAATTGCGTCGGCACAGGCATCTTCTGCGCAGGATATTGCACCGACACAGACGGAAGCCGAAGCTGCAGTCGGTAGCGGCACCAACTCGCAAGAGAACCAATCGCAAATTATTCCAACGTCTGCATTCGCGGCACGCGATGAGTTTGGCGATGCACGACTTTCACCCGACGGTTTGCGAATTGTCGTTCGCAAGAACGCCGGCAAGAGGGTTCAATTCGCATTTTACGATGCCGCTACGCTCGAGCTCTTGAACTCGGTCGATATTGGCACGGGTATCGAAGTAAATTGGTTTCGGTGGGCGAACAACAATCGCCTGGTTTACTCGGTAGGCTGGGTGGCTCGATATAATGAACGTCGGCAGAGCGTTAGCCGATTGTTCGTCTACGACTTTGAGAAAAACGAGAAGCGCTACATCGGCTTTCCCGAGCAGGGTTTCATCGGTGACGATGTGATCTTCACCGATCCTGCGGGCGAATATGTGCTGCTCGATGTCAATCAGAGCATCTACCAATGGCCGGACGTCTGGCGTTTTCCTCTCGATGCCTCGGGTCACGAAGCAGCTGTGAAGGTGCAAAAAGGCCGCGAGGCAGTCAGCGACTGGATCGCCGATGAAACCGGTGTGGTTCGCATGGGGTATGGTCCTCTGCGAAGCGGGCGGACCTTCGTCACCTATCGCAGCGGGCAGAACGATGACTGGAAGCGTGTTGCGCGCCTGAAATACCGCTCCGACGAGGCCGAGAACTGGAATATCTATAGCATCTTTTCCGGAACCGATATCGGCTATGCCTTGATCCCGGGCGAAGAGGAGCACGAGGCGATCTATGAATTCGACTACTCGACCGGGGAGCCTGGGGCATTGATCTATCGCGAGCCTGGGCAAGCGATAGAGGCAATCGGGCGTGATCGTGACGGTCGCCCGATCACGGTCTACTACAGTGATGACAGGTCGCGGATTCGCTGGCTCGATCCGGCTATGGAGAGGGTCCAGTCGCAGCTCGAAAAGGCGTTGCCGTCTCCGCAGGTCAGGATTATCTCGCGATCCGATGACGGGCAGCGAATGCTTGTCTGGAGTGGTGGTGAAAACGATCCTGGCGCGCTCTACGTCTATACACCAGAGGATCGCCACCTCGCCCTGCTCGCTTCGGTTCGACCGGACCTCGATCACAGCCTTCTGGCGACGCCCAAAGCAATCACCTACACCGCTCGCGACGGAACGGAGATTCACGCTTACCTGACCCTTCCCAAAGGACGCGATGCCAACGATCTGCCGTTGATTCTGCTTCCCCATGGGGGGCCGTTCGGTATTCGCGACATGCTGGAATACAACGACGAAGTGCAGGTGCTTGCCAGTCGCGGATACGCCGTGTTGCAACCCAACTATCGCGGATCAGGCGGCTATGGCGATGCTTTCGAGAAGCTCGGCGAGGGGCAGATCGGCAAGGCGATGCAGGATGATCTCGATGACGCGATGGACTGGGCCGTTGCCCAAGGGTTCGCGGACCCTGGCCGCGTATGCGTGGTCGGGGCAAGCTATGGCGGCTATGCCGCGCTGTGGGCGGTAATCCGCAACCCCGAACGCTATCGCTGCGCCGCCAGCTGGGCTGGGGTGACCGACTGGAAGAAGCAGCTACGGTACGACAGGGACTATCTCGGGCGGCAGCTCTACGAGGAATTCCAGGTTCAGATCGAAGGTGAAGGTGATTTCAGTCTCACCGCCGTATCGCCTGCGCGCCAAATCGCGACGCTCGATCGCCCGGTGCTCATCGCCCATGGCAAGGACGATAGGCGAGTCCCGTTCGACCAGTATCAATATATGGTCGAGCAAGCGGCCAAGGCTGGTAAATCGCTAGAAACGCTGGAGCTCGACGAAGGGCATTCGTTCAAGGAGAGTGAGAACGAGCAGGCTTGGTACGACGCGCTCGAAGCGTTTCTCGCCAAGCACAACCCTGCCGACTGATGCATCGCAACCAATTGCCCATTCCCCCGCGCATCGCTACCTTATGCGAGTCATGAAGGAACTGTTCCAGCACGCCGCCACCACCGATGGGGTCACCGTCCGCGTCGCGGTCAATTTCCTGCCCGAGCAGTCGCAGCCCGAGGCGGGCAAGTGGTTCTGGGTCTATCACATCCGCATCGAGAACGGCTCGAACGAGACGATCCAGCTGCGCACGCGACACTGGCGGATCACCGACGGGCGCGGGATGGTCAACCATGTCGACGGCGAGGGTGTGGTCGGCGAACAGCCGCTGCTGAAGCCGGGGCAGAGCCACGACTACGTTTCCGGCTGCCCGCTGGCGACCCCGCATGGCTCGATGGAAGGCTTCTACACCTTCACCGACGAAGGCGGCGAACCGTGGGAAGTGCGGATCCCCTATTTCCCGCTCGCTGCCCCGGCCGAGGCGGAGTAGCGGCCTTTATCGAGCGATCTGCCGATCTGCCCATCGCGCGATGATGGGCGGATCCTTGCTGCTGGATCAATGGCACTCCAGCCACACTTCGGTGCCGCTGAAATCGCCCCGAGCCAGATGCTCCGGCTTGATCCAGAAGTAGTAGGCGCCCGAATCGCCCCAGCACCAGTCCATCCCGATATCGGTCGCGATCTGGAGTAGCAGCATATTGCGCCACTCCGGATCTTCGATCGGTTCGCTCTGCAAGCCATCGTGGTAGCCGCCCATGCGGTGCGGGCGGTTGTTGTAGAGCGTGCGCCAGACCGGCTGGTGCGCGGCGAGGAAATCGTCGGGCAGGCGGTGGCGCTGTTCGGGGTCGAGGTAATATTCGACCGCGATGTCATTCATGCCTTTGGGCGGAACGAGCGCTGCCGTATCGCTTGGGCCGAGGAGGATGAAGGGATCGGGCTTGTCGCCCCAGTCGCGGTAGCCGAGCTCGACATACTGGAGGCGCTTGTCGGCGAAGGTCGCCTGCAGTTCTTCCCAATGCTCCGCCGCAAGCTCGGCATCGCCGTGCTCGGCGAGCAGTGCGGCGATCCTGTCAGCCAGCCCCGCCACCTTCTCGCGCCACGCGATCCGCTTCGCATCGATTGCTCCGATATGTTCGATGATCTGCTGCGCGTCGAGCGGCTCGAACTCGGCGATAATGCGCGTGACGAAGGCGTGGGTCTTCGCGCGCTGTTCCGATAAGGGCGCGTCGGAGTCGGCCTCGATCCGCTCGATCTGAGAATGCAGATGCGCCATCAGCCGATCCTTCCCGTCGTCGGCCAACAAGGGTTCGCGCGCCCGCGCATCGACCCCGTCGCGGACCTTGTAGCGCAGGCTCCGGGCCAATGCCTCGACCGCCGCACGTGCCTGCGCGAAGGTTTGCGGGCGCAGCACGGGCAGGCCGCTCGGGCGGTTCTCCTTGGCGACGGGCGCACCTTGGTAAAGCACTTGCGCGAAATCGTCGGGACTGGCGGTCTTGTAGCCTTCGCGCTGGGTGAGGCGGTTTGCAACCTGGACGATATCGACCGGCCAGCGGCGCCAGACGTTCGGGACCTCGTCGGCACCGAGCCAGTTGTAGCTGCCGCCGGTGTAGACCTTGTCGTGCACCGGGCCGAGGTCCGCCGGCGGTGCGCGCTCGGTGCCCAGCTCCGGCGTGTGGATCACCGCACGGTCGCCCTCAGCCTCCGCGGTGCAGGAATTGGGATCGATGAAAAACAGCAGCCAGCCGGTACGCGGGCCGATCCCGCCCCACAGATCGGGCGGCAGGTCCTCGCAGGCGATCTGGGCGAGGAAATGCAGCGGGCGCTCGCCCTTCTCGGGATATTCCGAGCCCGCCGCGCGCGGCCATTCGACACCATCGGGCATCATCGGCAGCCCGCCCAGCCACGAACGTGGTGCCTCGTCGCGCGGCGGGACCTGTCGGCGCAGCACGGCGCTGACGGTCTCGCCGCGCGCAGCGGAAACAGGAGCGGGGGCAGGAGGAGCGGCGGGGGGCACTGCAGAGTCCGCCATGCCCGGCTCCATCGCATCGGATGCTTCGGCCACGAGGCCGCGCTTGCGCACGACGGGAGCGGCGATCGCCTCGGCAGCCTCCGCCTCGAGTTGCTCGCGTCGTCCGCGCCGCTTGTCGGCCCATCCGGCGAAGACGCGGATCGCGAGCCATGCGACGGCGATCAGCGCCACGGGGACCAGTGCATAGGCAAGCGACATCGGCAGACTTTCTTGTGACGACCCGGAAGGCCGCAAAGCTAGCTGAATATGCTTCACAATTGACAAACGCGGGCAATACGCCCGGTCGCTCAACTGTCTCGTCCCGGTTCTCCCGAGCATCCGATGTTGCGCTGCAGCGCGTCGCCGCCTACACCGCGCACCCGATGAAGCGCACCCATTTGCCCCTCAACGCCCTGCGCGTCTACGATGCCGCCGCGCGGCACCTCAGCTTCACCCGCGCGGCGGACGAGCTGGCGGTGACGCCCGCCGCGGTCGGCCAGCAGATCCGCGCGCTGGAGGATCACCTCGGCACCGTGCTGTTCCGCCGCACCAGCAAGGGGCTGGAACTGACCGAGGAAGGCAATGCCGGCCTTGATGCGCTGCGCGAAGGCTTCCTCAAGTTCGAGGAATCGGTCCAGTCGATGCAGGCCGGGCAGGCCAGCGACCGCTACACCATCGCCGCCCCGCGGGAATTCTATGCCCAGTGGCTCGCGCCCCGGCTGGCCGCATACCGCGCCGCCCACCCCGGCATCCGCTTCCAGCTGGTCGAGAACGAACACGCCGACTTCACCGAGGCGAACCTCGACATGGCGATCCGCCTGGTCGACGGCCCGGGCGAGCTGGAGGGAGTCGAACTCGCGCCCGCGCGCCGCGTGGTGGTGGCCAAGGAAGGCGCGCCCGACGAGTGGATCGACTGGCCCGGCGCCCCGCTGCCCGAGGGGGCTGAGCCCACGGTGCAGGTCTCCAACGCCGGACAGGCGCTGTCGAGCGCAGTCGCGGGCATGGGCAAGGCGATCCTGCCGTGGCTGCTGGTCGAGGAATCGGTCGAGCGCGGCAAGGTGGCGGTGCTGGAGGGGCCGGACGAAGGCCGCCGCGCCTATTGGCTGGTCGCCCCGCTGCCGCAATGGCGGCAGAAGAAGGTGAAGTCTCTGGTCGAGTTCCTGACGGCATAGTTCCTCCTCGCGTCGCAGCAGGCGAAATGGGGCGGGGGATCGCTCGCGAAGCGAGGGGTTGGAGGGGCGGTTATGTCGCGCCTCACGCAGCAAACGCGGCGAACACCGCGCGCAGCCCCTCCGGCTGGCATTCTTCGCGCAACCTGGTCAGCGCTTCCCCCACTTCCAGCGTGAAGCTGCGCGAATAGCCGTCGCCCGTGCCGGCAGTCCCGCCGAGCGCGCGGGTGAACTCGATCGCGCCGCGGTTCTCGGCCAGCGTGTCGACATGGAAGGTGGCAATGCCCTCCGCCTGCGCCTCCAGCAGCAGCGTGGCGGTGAGAAGCCGGCCCACGCCCCGGCTGTGCCAATCATCGAGCACTGCGACCGAGAACTCGGCGCAGTCCGGGTCGTCCTCGCGGCGAAAGGCGTGGACCGCTCCGATCGCGATTCCCTGGCAGCGCGGCCGCTCGCCCGGCGCATGGTCGCTGGCGATCGCACCCCAGGCAAGGTGCGTATCGCCGTCCACGTCGAGCAGCCGCTCGATCACCCAGTCGGGCGGGGCCTTCATCCCGGAGAAGAACCGCAGGTAGCGCGATTGGGGGGACATGCGCGCAATCCCCTCGCGCATCAGCCCCTCGTCGGCCGGGGTGATCCGGCGCAGGCACACCTGCTGCCCGCCCGCGAGCGCGGCGTGGATGACCGAAGGGTGCCTCGACGGGAAGGGAGGGGCAGGCGTCGGCATAGGGCTTGTGCACTTGTAGCATAAAGTCGGCGCGGAGGCGCATGATTCTGCGGGATAGGTTTGTCGTGGAACGGCGAAAGGCGACACTAAGGCGACACCAAAACCATACACCGCGCTGAGTGAGGTCGTTGTGGAATTGCGTCACGATTTCAAAGAGCAGCAAGAAAGCTAGCAGCGGAGGGGGATGTAGGAAAATGATTGTTTCCTCCACTGCAGGAACTCCCGCACGATGGCGGTCCAGATATGGGCAGACGATACCCTTTCCCGCCGGCCGCGAATCCGCCGATCGCAGGCGAAACGCCTATCTCACCGCGCGCGCGGCCTGAGGCTCCAGCGTCACCAGCCACACCTGCGGCTGGGTAAACAGCCGCAGCGGGAGCAGGCTGGTGCCGAGACCTGCGCCCACCACCAGAACCTTGCCCGCTTCATCGACCCGCCCGCAAGAATACCGGTCGCCATAGTCCGACATCGTCGCGGGCGCGCCGCCCCACGGGTAGGCGATCTGGCCGCAATGCGTATGGCCCGCGAGCACCAGCGGCACCGAATTGGGGACGTTGGGAAACGGGTCGGGGCTGTGGCTCAACAGGATCCGCGCGCCTCGCAACCGGTCCATCGCCGCAAGTGTCGCGGGCAGGTCGTCGCGACCGGTATAGGCATCATCCAGACCGCCCACCACCAGTGGCCCGAACTTTCCGGCGTCGTTGGCCAGGACCGCTATGCCGCGCTGGCGCAGTTCCGCCTCGAGGCCGGGCCAGTCGAACCAGTGATCGTGATTGCCCGGAGCCACCACAACGCCCAGCGGCGCATCAATCTTGCCGAGCGGGGCGACGATCTCCTCGGGTGTGTAGATATGCGTCGCGGTGCGTTTCTCGCTGACGAGGTCGCCCGCGATCAGCACGAGATCGGGCTCAAGCGCATTGATCTCCCCGACGATCCGCTCCAGCCGCTCGGGCGGCATGTCCGGCCCGGCGACGTGGATATCGCTGATCAGCGCGATGGTGAGCGGCGCGCTCCCGGCGGGCAGGCCCTTGAGCGCCACGCTGGTCCGTTCGACCACCGGGCTGCGCATGGTGTCCGACCAGGCCTTGCCTCCGGATATCGCCAGTATCGCCAGAGCGGCGAGCGCCAACCTGCTCCGCTTCCTCACAGCCTCTCGCTCAGCTCGATCGCGTCGCTATCGGCGGGGAGGGTGAAGATCATCCCGTCCTCGCCCACGGTAATTGCTCCATCGAAAAATTCCGCGGCGTCGCCGAGGAAGGCGGGATAGAAGAACTCACTCGGGATCGGCGGCACGAGGTGGCTCAGCACGAGCTGTGTCACTCCCGCGGCTTTTGCACTCTTCGCGGCATCTTCGGGCGAGGCATGGTAGTCGAGGATGTCGCGCGTGATCTGCGCGGTATTCGGGTTCCCGGCATCGTCGAGCGCCAAGGTCATCGCCTTGACCAGATTGGGCTGGAGTGCCTCGTGGACCAGCAGGTCGGCACCCTTCGCCGCTGCTTCGAGGCTGGCCGATCGCGCGGTGTCGCCGCTGATGACTATCGAGCGCCCTTTGTAGTCGAACCGGTAGCCGACAGCAGGACTCACCGGATTGTGCTGCACCGGGAAGGCGGTGACCCGCAAACCGTCCTGCTCGAACACGGTTTGCGACCCGACCGGCAGGGGGAACGATATGGCACGGAACCCGCCGCCGGTCGGCGGGACGATCGTCTCGCCATGGTGCGCCACCCGATAGCCTTTGTCGGTCTGGTAGGCCTGATTGAAGCCGTCGATGACCTGCTGGACCCCATCGGGACCATAGACCGGTAGCGGCTGGTCATCGTTCGCGCCGGTCCAGTGGAGCAGCGCGAGCGGGCCCATGCCATCGATATGATCGGAATGGAAATGGGTCAGGAACACCGCCTTGACCCGGCCCGGGTCGATCCCCATCAGGTTGAGATTGCGCGCGCCGCCTTCACCCATATCGACCACGAACACATGCTCTCCCGCGATGATCACGTTGCATGGACCTGCTCGGTCGGGGTTGGGCAGGGGGGAACCGGTGCCGCACAGGCCCACGCTCAGCGCATCGCCGAAGCCGGTCGGCTCGGCGCCGATGCGCTGCGCCACCGCCCGTTCGAACAGCCGTTCGCCCAGTTGGCGCTGGAACAGGAACAGGCTCACCACCGCAACGAGTGCCACCACCAACACTGCGAGACCCAACTTCCGCATTGCCCTACCCCTTTCCCTTTGCCTGTTTTGGCTTTGTCGCTAAGGAACCCGGCATCGCGCAACCCCCGACGGATTCTTCTCGCCCATGCCGTATTCGCAATACAAGCGTATTCTCCTGAAACTGTCGGGCGAAGTGCTGATGGGCGACCAGCAGTTCGGGATCGACCCGGCCTTCGTGGCCGAGCTGGCGGCGGAAGTGAAGGCGGCGAAGGACAACGGCCTCGAAATCTGTCTGGTCATCGGCGGAGGCAATATCTTCCGCGGCATGGCCGGGGCGGCACAGGGGATGGACCGGGCGCAGGCCGATTACATGGGCATGCTGGCGACGGTGATGAACGCGCTGGCGATGCAGAACGCGCTCGAGCAGCTCGGCGTGCAGACGCGTGTCCAGTCGGCGATCCAGATGGACGCGGTGTGCGAGCCGGTCATCCGTCGCCGCGCCGAACGTCATCTCGAAAAAGGCCGCGTGGTGATTTTCGCTGCCGGTGTCGGTGCGCCCTATTTCACCACCGATTCCGGCGCTGCGTTGCGCGCGGCGGAGATGAAATGCGACGCGCTGTTCAAGGGTACCAGCGTCGACGGGGTCTATGACAGCGACCCCAAGAAGAACCCCGACGCCAAGCGTTACGAAACCGTCAGTTACGACCGCGTGCTGGCAAGCAATCTCAAGGTGATGGACGCCTCCGCCGTCGCGCTTTGCCGCGACAACAGCATCCCGATCGTGGTCTTCTCGATCCGCGAAAAGGGCAATCTCGCCCGTGTGCTGTCAGGGCAGGGCGTCCAGACGATAGTGCAAGAGGAAGCCTGATTATGGCAAAGTATGAAAAGAGCGATATCGAGCGCAGGATGCAGGGCGCGGTCGAGAGCCTCAAGGGCGATCTTTCCGGCCTGCGCACTGGGCGAGCCAACACCAGCCTGCTCGATCCGGTGGTGGTCGAGGTTTACGGCTCGATGATGCCATTGAACCAGATTGCGACGGTCTCTGCGCCCGAACCGCGGATGCTCAGCGTGCAGGTGTGGGACAAGGCCAATGTCAGCGCGGCTGAAAAGGGCATCGCGCATGCCAATCTGGGTCTCAACCCGATCATCGACGGCCAGACCCTGCGTCTGCCGATGCCCGACCTGACCGAAGAGCGCCGCCGCGATCTTGCCAAGCTGGCGGGCAAGTATGCGGAGCAGGCCAAGATCGCCATCCGCAACGTCCGCCGCGACGGGATGGAAGCCTTGAAGGACGACGAGAAGAAGAAGGAAATCTCCGAAGACGATCGCAAGCGGTCGGAGGATGACGTCCAGAAGCTGACCGACAAATACGTCGCCGAATGCGACGATGCGGCGGCGGCCAAGGAAAAGGAAATCCTGACCCAGTGAGGACTCCCCTCCCCTTCAGGGGAGGGGCCGGGGGTGGGGGTTGTAAAGGCCCATACTCTCCTGACAGCCCCCACCCCAACCCCTCCCCTGGAAGCGAAGCTGTTCCGATGGAACAACGGGAGGGGCTATGAACGACAAAGTCGCCCGCCACGTCGCCATTATCATGGACGGCAACGGCCGCTGGGCCAAGCGACGGATGCTGCCGCGCGCGATGGGTCACAAGCGCGGGGTCGAGGCCCTGCGCGAGCTGGTGCGCGGGAGCGGCGATCTCGGCCTGGAATGCCTGACGCTCTACGCCTTCAGCAGCGAGAACTGGAAACGCGAGGAGGAGGAGGTCGACGACCTGATGAACCTGATGCGCCAGTTCATCAAATCGGACCTCGATGAATTCGTCGCCAACGATGTAAAGCTCAGGATCATCGGCGACTGGCGCGCGCTCGCGCCCGATATCGTCAACATGCTGGAAGACGCGCTCGAACGCACCAGCAAGGGCAGGCACACCGTCGCGGTGGCGCTCAACTACGGCTCGCAGCAGGAAATCGCCCGCGCGGCGGCAAGTGCGGCGGCGCAGGGTGAGGTGACCGAAGCGAGCATCGCGGCCAATCTCGACACCGCCGACCTGCCGCCGCTCGACCTGCTGATCCGCACCAGCGGCGAGATCCGCTTGTCGAACTTCCTGCTATGGCAAAGCGCCTACGCCGAAATGCTGTTCGTCGATACGCTGTGGCCGGATTTTGCCGTCGAACACCTCAAACAGGCGCTCGACGATTTCGCCGCACGGGAGCGCCGCTTTGGCGGACGGTAATACACAATTGGGACCAATGATCTCAACCGCCGTCACCCTGAACTCGTTTCAGGGTCCATTTCTCGATCTGCGAGGACAATGCAGTTTGGCACCATGGATGCTGAAACGAGTTCAGCATGACGAGACGGGCGGCCAGAGATGACTGACAAGGCCGCGAATAGAACATCCGACCTCGGCGTGCGGACAATGTCTGCGATCGTCATGCTGGCAATTACCGGCGTGGCATTGTGGCTCGGCGGCTTCGTCTGGTTCGTGTTCGTCGTCGCCGTCGCCGCGACCTGCTTCGTCGAGCTGGCGGCGCTGGTGCGCAAGGGGTTCGCTGCCGGGGCGGGCCGCACGATCGGACTCCTCGGCGGAGCGATCTACGTCGGGCTGGCCGGGATGTCGCTGGCCAACCTGCCCGCCGCAGTGCTGCTCGGAGTCATCGCGGTGGTGGTGGCGACCGACACCGGCGCATATTTCAGCGGCCGCACCATCGGGGGCCCCAAGATTGCGCCCCGTATCAGCCCGTCGAAGACCTGGGCCGGACTGATCGGCGGGGCAACGCTGGCAGGATTGGTTGCCGCCGCGGCATTCGTCTACAATACCGGCGAGTTCGTCATGCGGCCCATGCTGTTCATCGCATTTGCCATCGGTGCGGTTCTCGCTGTGCTCGCGCAGTGCGGGGATTTCTTCGAAAGCTGGCTCAAGCGGCGGGCAGGGGTGAAAGACAGCTCCAGCCTCATCCCCGGCCACGGCGGGGTGCTCGACCGGATCGACGGGATGCTGCCGGTGGCGATTGCTGCGTTCCCGCTGTGGGCCCTGCACCCATGAGCGCATCCGTGACCCGCTCGATCTCCATCCTCGGCGCGACCGGATCGGTCGGCGCTTCGACGCTCGACCTGATCCGGCGCAACCGCGATGGCTGGCGGGTCGTGGCGCTGACCGCCAACTGTTCGGCGCAGGAACTGGCGAAGCTCGCGCGCGAATTCGGTGCCGAGATCGCAGTGGTGGGGGACGAGAGCTGCCTCGCCGAGCTGCGCGATGCGCTTGCGGGTTCGGGCATCGAGAGCGCAGGCGGGGCCCAGGCGCTGTGCGAAGCCGCATCGCGTCCGGTCGATCTGACCGTGGCGTCGATTGTCGGTTGCGCCGGCCTTGCGCCGGTGATGGCGGCAATCGAGCAGGGCGGCACCATCGCGCTGGCCAACAAGGAAGCGCTGGTTTCGGCGGGCGACATTCTGAAGGCCGCAGTGGAGCGGCACGGGGCGACCTTGCTGCCGACCGATTCCGAGCACAATGCGATCTTCCAGTGCCTCGCGGGCAACCGGATCGAGGATGTCCGGCGCATCATCCTGACCGCCAGCGGAGGGCCGTTCCGGACTTTCACCCCGCAGCAACTGTCCACGGTCACGCGGGAACAGGCGCTCAAGCATCCGAACTGGGACATGGGTGCCAAGATCACCATCGATTCCGCCACCATGTTCAACAAGGGTCTCGAACTGATCGAGGCCCATCACCTGTTTCCAGTGGGGCTCGACCGGATCGAGATCGTGGTCCACCCGCAGAGCATAATCCATTCGATGGTCGAATATCGCGACGGGTCCACCCTGGCGCAGCTCGGCCCGTCCGACATGCGCGTGCCGATCGCATCCTGCCTTGCTTGGCCGCAACGGATGGATACGCCTATGGCCCCGCTCGATCTGCCGGCCATCGGTCAGTTGACCTTCGAATCCCCGAACGAGGCGGTGTTTCCCGCCACGCGCCTGTGCCGCGAAGCGATCAGCGAAGGCGGTTCGGCTCCCGCGATCCTCAATGCCGCCAACGAGATCGCGGTCGCCGCATTCCTTGCCGGTCACATTCCGTTCACTCGAATCGCGCTAAGCGTCGAGACCATTCTGCAACAAGGCAATCACCCGCCGGCCCCGGCCACGCTTGACGATGTGCTCCACATCGATCACGCGGCAAGGGCAAGGGCGCGCGAATTGCTGGAGGTCGCCTGAATTGATTGAATCCGTTCCGTGGTGGATGTGGATTGTCGGGTTCCTGCTGGTGCTGGGCCCGCTGGTCACTGTTCACGAGCTGGGCCACTATCTCGTCGGCCGCTGGTTCGGCGTGAAGGCGGAGTCGTTCTCGGTCGGTTTCGGCAAAGAACTGGCGGGCTGGACCGACAAGCGCGGCACAAGGTGGAAACTCTCCGCACTGCCGCTCGGTGGATACGTCCAGTTCAAGGGCGACATGGACCCGGCGAGCATCCCGCACCCCGACGAACTCGACAAGATCCCGCCCGAAGAACGCGGCGACAGCTTCCATCACAAGCCGCTGTGGCAGCGCGCGCTGATCGTGTTCGCGGGGCCGGCGACCAACCTGCTTGTCGCGATCGGCATTCTCGCGGCGTTCTTCCTCGCTTACGGCAAACCCGTACCCGCCGATCCGGCGGAGGAAAACTACATTGCTGCCCTATCCGAAGTGTCGCCCGCGCGCGAGGCGGGGATCAGGATTGGTGACCGGATCATCGCGATCGATGGTGAGCCGATGATCGACTACCGACAGACCCAGCAGACGATCTGGCTCAATCCGGGCAAGGAGATCACCGTCACGGTCGACCGGGCGGGCGAACGGCTCGATTTCGACGTCACTTCACGCCCGTTCGAGCTGAAAGACCGCTTCGGCAATACGTCCAAAATCGGATTGATCGGCATCGAGGGTCGGCAGACCGAACGCAGGTACGAACCGGTCGGGCTCGGGGAATCGGTCGTTCTCGCGACCGGCCAGTGCATCGAGACCATGAAATTGATGGTCACCGGCATCAAGCAGATCGTGACCGGGCAGCGCTCGGTCAAGGAACTCGGCGGGCCGGTCAAGATCGCCAAATATTCCGGCGAGCAGCTCAGCCTCGGGCCCGAGGCCTTTGCGCTGTTCATCGCGATGATCTCGCTTAACTTGGCGTTCATCAACCTCTTGCCAATCCCGGCGCTCGACGGCGGGCACCTGGCTTTCTACGCGGCGGAGGCAATCCGGCGCAAACCGGTCGGTCCGCGCGGCACCGAGATTGCATACCGCACCGGTATCGCGCTCGTGCTCGTGCTGATGGTGTTCGTTACGGTCAATGATGTGCTTTCCTTGCCGTGGTTCGGCGGATAGCGCCGACAGGGACAAAACGCGGGGGTTGGGTCCCGACTTGGCTTGATTGGGGGCATTGCATCGGGCAGAGGGCGGCATCGCGCCTTTGCCCGGTGGAAATCGGGCCGGGCAGGACGGAAATTTTGGATTGGACGGTATGACCGTGACTACATCTGGACGGGATATGGCTGGCGACGTGAATGTGAAATCAGGTCGCCGGCTGGCGCTGGCACTGTTGGGGACGACGATGCTGGCCGGGCTGCCCGCCCAGGCGATGGCGCAGGACGACGCTTCGCCCGTTCCGTCGTCGCAAGCGCAAGGCCAGACGATCCAGACGATCGCCGTCGCGGGCGCCCAGCGTCTCGAGCCGGAAACCATCGTCAGCTACGTCCGCCTGCGGGTCGGAGACGTTTATACTCAGGCCGCAGCCGACCAGGCGATCAAGGATCTCTACGCGACCGAGCTATTCTCGACCGCCACCGTCCGCAACGACGGCGGCAATGTCGTGATCGAGATTGTCGAGAACCCGGTGATCAACCGCATTATCCTCGAAGGCAACAAGCGGATCAAGAACGACAAGATCGTTCCCGAAATCAAGCTCGCGCCGCGCCAGATCTACACCCGGTCGAAGGTCCGCGCCGATACCCAGCGGATCATCGAACTATACAAGCGGCAGGGCCGCTTCGCCGCGGTGGTCGAACCCAAGATCGTCCAGCTGAGCCAGAATCGCGTCGATATCGTCTACGAGATCAGCGAGGGGCCCAAGTCGAAAGTCCGCCAGATCAACATCATCGGCAACGAGGTGTTCTCCGACGGCGACCTGCGCGGCGAAATGGTCACCAAGCAGGCGCGCTTCACCAGCTTCTTCAGCTCGAACACCAGCTACGACCCTGACCGTCTGGCGTTCGACCAGCAGAAACTGCGCCAGTTCTACCTGACCCAGGGTTATGCCGATTTCCGCGTGGTCTCGGCCGTTGCCGAGCTGACTCCGGACAAGCAGGACTTCATCATCACATACGTGGTGGAAGAGGGCGAGCGCTACAAATTCGGCGAAGTCTCGGTCGACAGCGAAATCCGCGACTTCGACGATGTGCGCCTCGCCGCGCAGCTGCCGATGAAGCAGGGTGACTGGTACGATGCCAAGGCGGTAGAAGATACGGTGGAGCAGCTGACCGAGCTCGCCGGGACCTTCGGCTACGCCTTCGCCGATATCGAACCCGAATTCCGCCGTAGCAAGGACGATCTCACCATGGGGATCAACTTCGTCCTGCGCGAAGCCCCCCGGGTCTATGTCGAGCGGGTCGACGTCAACGGCAACACGCTGACGCAGGACAAGGTCCTCCGCCGCGAATTCCGTCTGGCGGAAGGCGACGCGTTCAACTCGATCGGGGTCAAGCGGTCATCGAACCGGATCAAGTCGCTCGGCTTCTTCCAGGAAAATTTCGAGATCGAGCAAAAGCCGGGCAGCCGCCCCGACCGGATCGTGCTCGAGGCCAATGTCGAGGAGCAACCGACGGGTGAACTGCAGCTGTCGGCCGGCTTCTCGTCGATCGAAAGCTTCATCCTCGCCGCTTCGATCCGTCAGCGCAACTTCCGCGGACGCGGGCAAACGGTGGGCGCGAGCGTCAACTATTCGCGTTTCTCCAAGTCGGCCCGGGTCAGCTTTACCGAACCCTATGTGTTCGACCGCAACATTTCCGCAGGGGTGGATATCTACCGGCAGGATTACAACAGCCCCAATTTCGGTAACCGCGACCGCAATACGACGTATGAACAGTCGACGACCGGTGCCTCGCTCCGGGTTGGCGTGCCGTTGTCGGAATACCTCTCGCTGGTGGGCAGCTATACCTTCAACTACGATGATGTCTCGGTCGACCGGACCCAGTTCTTTGCCGATCTCGATCAGGACGGTGTCGATGCCTGCGAGCCTTTGCTGGCCGGCCGATTCCTGTGCGAAGCGATCGGGAAGCGCACTAGCTCGATCCTCGGCGCGACACTCGCCTATGACAACACCGACAGCCGCTTTCGTCCGACGCGCGGGCTTGCTGTCTCGCTGACTACCGAGTTCGCCGGACTTGGCGGGGATGTGCAGTATGTCCGCAACCGGGCCAAGGCCGCACGATACTGGAACGTCTTCAACAATTTCATCTTCTCGATGACCGCAGAAGGCGGGGTCATCAACAGCATCGGCGGTGACCCGATCCGTCTGACCGACCGCTTCTTCCTCGGCGAGCCGCAGATCCGAGGTTTCGACATTCGCGGCGTGGGTCCCCGCGTGCTGCGCCAGCCGATCATCGCCGATCCGGACAGCCCCGACCCGCAAAATCCGCTGCCGCTGATCGTGACCGACCGCAACCAGATCTCCGATGATGCGATCGGTGGCGAAGCCTATTATCTGGGTCGCGCAGAGCTGGAAATCCCGCTGGGAACGGGAGCGTCCGAGTTGGGCCTGCGCCCGTCGATCTGGATGGATGTTGGCGCGTTGTTCAATGTAGACCGGCCGGCACTGCAGCAGAGCCCGTTCCCGGGCGGCCTTAACTTCCAGATCAAGGACGCCAACGGCAACCTGCTCTATATCGACAACCGGCCGAACCAGACGGGGATAACGACCGATCCGTCGGTCTGTACCGGTGGCCCTTGTGCACCGCTCAACCGCAATATCCCCGCGTTCCAGGAAACTTTCCTGGGCGACTCCGCCAGCCCGCGCATTTCCGTCGGCATCGGGGTCAACTGGAACTCGCCGTTCGGGCCGTTCCGTATCGATTTCGCCCAGATCCTGAAGAAGGTCGAGGGCGACGATACCAAGGTTTTCTCTTTCAACGTAGGTACCCAATTCTGATGAAAATGCTTCTCAAGCCGGTTCTTCTGGCCGGTCTTTCGCTCGCCGCTACGGCACCGATCCTTGCGACCCCCGCTGTGGCGCAGGTCAACGGCATCGCCACCAGCAGCCCCGAGGCTGCGTTGGTGCAGGCTTCCGCGCTTCAGTCGGGCTATCAGGCGATCAACACCGCCAATGCCAATCAGCGCCAGCAGATCAACACACTGCGGACCGAGATCAACAACCTCCAGCTCAGCCTCAACACCAATGGCGACCGCGAAGTCGACCAGGCGGAGTGGGACGCGAACCCCGGTGTGACCGGGCAGATCGAAGCCAAGGAACAGCAGTTGCAGACGCTGCTCGCCCCGATCGCGATCGCCGAATACTACGTCGTCGAGCAGCTTCTGATGCGCTATGGCGAGGCGCAAAGTCAGGTCATCACCAGCAACGGCATCCAGATCATGGTAGAACCGGCCGCGCTCCAGTATTCTGTCGATGGCGTGGATGTAACGCAGAAGATCGTTGCAGCTCTGAACACTTTGGTGCCGACGGTTTCGACGACTCCGCCGGCCAACTGGCAGCCGCGCCGCCAGACGGTGGAAACGCATCAGGCGATCCAGCAGATCATCGTCGGGATCGCCCAGCGTCAGGCCGCACAGGCCGCGCAACAGCAGACCCAGCAGCAGCCTTCGGGCCGCTAAGGCGACGCGTGGCAGGGGCAGGGCAATGAGCGATCCGGACGCCGGAATGGCCGCTTACGACATCCACCGGATCCTCAAGGCCCTGCCGCACCGCTATCCGCTGCTGCTGGTTGATCGCGTCAAGTCGATCGAGCTCGGCGAGCGGATTCATGCAGTGAAGGCGGTCTCGTTCAACGAGGAATTCTTCCAGGGCCATTTCCCCGGCGCGCCGATCATGCCCGGCGTGCTGCAGATCGAGGCGATGGCGCAAGCCGCTGCGATACTCGGGATCGAGACGCTCGAGCTGGCGGGCACCGGCAAGCTGGTGTTCTTCATGGGGATCGACGCGGCCAAGTTCCGCGCTCCGGTGCTGCCCGGCTGCCTGCTCGATCTGGAGGTGGAATTCCTCCAGAAGCGCAGCCGGGTCTACAAATTCAAGGGCAAGGCCAGCGTCGAAGGCAAGGTGACAAGCGAGTGCGAGTTCACCGCGATGATCGCCGATCCTCCCTCCGCCTAGACAGCACTTGCCAAATGCCGCGGTGCTCACTAAACGCGCCGCTTTCCCACCCACAGCTGGACCGGTCGGAACCGTTCCGAAGCTACGGAGACTTGAGATGAAAGCCGAAGGGCATCCCGACTATCACATGATCACGGTCAAGATGACCGATGGCACCGAGTATCAGACGCGCTCGACCTGGGGCAAGGAAGGCGACACGCTGACGCTCGAAATCGACCCGACCAGCCATCCGGCATGGACCGGCGGTCGCCAGCAGCTGCAGGAAGGCGGCCGCGTCGCAGCCTTCAACAAGCGCTTCGGCGGCCTCAGCCTCAAGAAATAAGCGTTTCGAACAAGCTTGGCGGTCTTCGGACTGCCGGAGAAGGGCGGCCTGACGGGGTCGCCCTTTTTCGTTGTCAGACGGGTTCGAGCTGAACTCAATCACACCGGCTGAGCGGCAGCCAATTCGATGCCCCTGTTCATCCCCACGGCTTCTCACGGTACCATTTGGTGATCACGTATTTCATACCTCGGCGCACCTTCATCCCGTGATGCATCGTGTTGACGTTACCAGACAGGTCGGGCTTGCGGTTGTTCCAGCAGATCAGCTTGCCGGTTTCCGGCTGGAAGCTCTTCTTCACCGTGGTGAAGCGTGTGGCGCCGCCGGCCGGCACGTCGTTGAGATAGATCATGAAGGTCCAGGTGCGCTGACCGGCAACGCTGCAATATTTCTCCCTATCCTGCCCGTGCGGGTTGAACCAGTCGCAATGCGCCTTGAATTCCTGCCCGACATCGTAGCGCTGGCCCTGCATTTGCTCCCCATGCGCGGAGTCGATACCGTTCAATTCGAATAGCGCGGCTTCGACCTGCTGCACCGCGGGATGTGCGGGATCGAGGTCGCAGGTTTCGCTGGTGCGGAAGTAATGGTCGCCGTCATGGTCGGCGAGCGTCGACGGGCGGCGGTCGGCCTCGATCAGCTCGATCAGCCGGTCGCACAGCGCCGGATCGAGGAACCGCTTGCGCTGGAACAGCTCCAACTTTGGAAAGGGCAGCCTCTGGACGCCGCCATATTGCGCCAGCCGCTCGGCAGAAGATTCGCCCGGAAGTGCCATGGCCCGTACCTAGCGTTTCGGTCCGTGGCCGCAACCGGAGAAACAAAGTTGCGCAGATGCAGATGCAAACAAGTTTTCGCTTCACATGCACCGCGCTCTGTGCAACAGGCTCGCGCCCGCGTTCGGGAGCCCTTGACGGCGCTGGACATGGGCGTAACAGCCCCGCCTCACACGGCTTTTCAGGGGTATGTGGCGATCGTAGCTCAGTTGGTTAGAGCGCCGGTTTGTGGTACCGGAGGTCGCGGGTTCAAACCCCGTCGATCGCCCCATTTTCTCTCCTGTGACGCCCTCCACAACGCGCGACGAGCGGGGCACGCGAGATGATGGCATTCTGGACCGAAGCGGATTACGACGATCACGAGCTGGTGCAGCTGGTGCATGACCGTGCATCGGGCCTGACTGCGATCATTGCGCTCCATTCGACCCATCTCGGCCCCGGAGCGGGCGGCACCCGCTTCTGGCATTATGCCGAACCCAAGGACGCGATGCGCGACGCGCTGCGCCTGAGCCGCGGGATGAGCTACAAGAACGCGATGGCGGGCCTCCCGATGGGCGGCGGCAAGGCAGTGATTCTGGCGGGCCAGGACCGCGCCAAGACCCCTGCAATGCTCGCCGCTTTCGGCGATGCTGTCGAGGCTCTTGGCGGCCGCTACGTGACGGCGGAAGACGTCGGCATCAGTGAGGCGGACATGGTGGCGGTGTCGCAGCGCACCGCGCATGTCTCGGGCCTGCCGGTGCAGGGCGAAGGGGCCGCCGGTGGAGATCCCGGGCCGTTCACCGCGATGGGCATCTATCACGGGATAAGGGCGGCCGTTCGTCACAAACTGGGTAAAGCCTCCGTCGAAGGCGTGCATGTCGCGATCCAGGGCACCGGCAGCGTCGGCGGCGGGGTCGCCCGGCTGCTGGCCAAGGACGGCGCGAAGCTTACGCTGTCCGACATCAACGAAGATCGTGCCAATGCACTGGCTGACGAGCTCGGTGGCGAATTCGTCGCGGCCGATGCGATCATGAGCGTCGCCTGCGACGTGTTTAGCCCCAATGCGCTCGGCGCGATCCTCGACGACGAGGGCATCGCCCGGCTCGAAGCGCCGATCGTCGCAGGCGGGGCGAACAACCAGCTCGCCCGCGCGGGCCATGGCGAGAAGCTGGCCGCGCGCGGCATACTTTATGCGCCTGACTACGTAATCAATGCGGGCGGGATCATCAGCGTCGCGATGGAGTATCTGTGCAAGCGCGACAGCGCCCCGTGCGACATCAATGAGGTGCGCAAGCGGATTGCCCAGATCCCTGAGCGGCTGGAGGAAATCTGGCGGCAGAGCGATGCGACGGGCGTCTCGCCCGACCTGGTCGCCGACCGGATGGCGCAAAAGCTGATCGGACGCTGATTCAGCCCCTTGCTAGCGCGAAGCGTCCCTGCCACAACCGGGTGAACGGGACCTTCGATGCACGGCTTTGCCAATCCAAAACGTTTCTTGTCGATTGCCAACTGGCTGACGCCGCTCCTCTTCGTGAGCGGCATCGTCTTGTCGGCGGTTGCGCTGTGGTGGGGCCTGTTCAACGTGCCCCCCGACCGGCTGATGGGCGACACGGTGCGCATCCTGTTCATCCATGTGCCCGCCGCATGGCTCGGCATGGGCGGCTGGACCGCGATCGCAATCTCGAGCCTGGTGTTCCTCGTCTGGCGCCATCCGCTGGCCAGCCTCGCCGCGCGTGCGGCGGCGGTGCCGGGTGCAGTGTTTACGGCCGTCTGCCTCGCCACCGGATCGATCTGGGGGCGGCCCACCTGGGGCACTTGGTGGGTGTGGGACGGGCGACTGACCAGCATGCTGGTGCTGCTGTTCCTCTATTTCGGCTATATCGCGCTCGCCCAGTCGGTTGCGCGCGAAGGCGGGTCGAGCCGCATCCCGGCGATCTTCGGGCTCGTCGGCGCGGTCAACATTCCGATCATCAACCGTTCGGTGGTGTGGTGGAACTCGCTCCATCAGCCGCCCAGCATCACCATGGGCAAGAGCGCGATCGATCCCGCCTTCCTCGTGCCGCTGGCGATTGCGGTGCTAGGCTTCTCGCTGTTGTTCGGCGGGATCGTGCTGGCGCGGATGCGCGCGCTGCTGGCCGATATCCAGGCCGATGCACGCCTGCGGCGCAAGGCGATGGGGGATGAAGCTCTTGCGTGAAAATCTCGACCAGTGGGATTTCGTGATCGCCGCCTATGCCGTAGGGCTGGTCGCCATCGTCGCGGTCACGCTGTGGGCGTGGATCGACATGCGTCGGGCAGAGCGACGACGTGACGATGCGAAAGCAAGGTAGCGGAGCGCCATGAAAGCCAAACACCAGCGTCTGGTCCTTATTGTCATCGCGCTCGTTGCATTGATCGGCGCAAGCCTGCTCGCGGTCTATGCCCTGCGCAATCAGGCGAGTTTCTTCTACGTTCCCAAACAGATGGTCGAAAGCCCGCCCGATGTCGGCCAGGCGGTGCGGCTCGGCGGGATGGTTCAGGCAGGCACGCTCAAGACCCTGCCCGACGGGGTGACGGTCGAATTCATCGTCGGCGACGGCGAGCAGACGGTGCCGGTGCGGTTCGCAGGAATCCTGCCCGATCTCTTCGTCGAAGGCTCAGGGGTGGTGGCGGAAGGCCGGCTGAGTGCCGACGGGACCTTCGTGGCCGACAACCTTCTGGCCAAGCATGACGAGAACTACGTTCCGCGTGAGCTGGAAGAAATGACCGAACACCAGCGCAAACAGGTGGTTGCCGAGACCATCGAAGGCACAGCGGCAAAGGCACCCGGCGCACCATGATTGCAGAGATCGGTCTTGCCGCCCTGTGGCTCGCGGCTGCGCTTGCGGTGCTGCAACTCGTTGGCGGCGTTCTCGCGGTGCGTGGGCAGGGTGAGCTTGCGTCGGTCGTCCGTACCTCCGCAATTGCGCAGGGGGTCTTGGCGGGCCTCTCCTTCGTGGCTTTGCTGTGGCTGTTCATTGCCACCGACCTTTCGGTCAAGCTGGTCGCGGCCAATTCGCATTCGGCCAAGCCGCTGATCTTCAAGCTCTCGGGAGCTTGGGGCAATCACGAAGGCTCGATGCTGTTGTGGGTCACCGTGATGGCGCTGGCAGGCGGATTGATCGCGCTGGTCGAACGTCGGCTGGCCGAGAAAACCCTGCTGGCGACACTTGCAGCACAAGGCTTCGTCGCAATCGGGTTCTATGCCTTCATCCTGATGAGTTCGAACCCGTTCGAGCGGCTGCCCATTCCTGCGGTCGAAGGAAACGGCCTCAACCCGCTCTTGCAGGACATCGGCTTGGCGTTCCACCCGCCGACGCTCTATTTCGGCTATGTCGGCCTTTCGGTCGCTTTCAGCTTTGCGGTGGGTGCGCTGGTGACAAAGAGTGTCACCCCCGATTTCGCGCGCGCGATGCGGCCCTGGGTGCTCGGGGCGTGGGTTTTCCTTACGCTCGGCATCACCGCAGGCAGTTACTGGGCCTATTACGAGCTCGGCTGGGGGGGCTGGTGGTTCTGGGACCCGGTTGAAAACGCCTCGCTGATGCCGTGGCTGGCTGCGACCGCCCTGCTTCATTCGGTCAGCGTGCTCGCCGCGCGCGATGCCTTGCGGACCTGGACCATCATGCTCGGGGTGATCGCCTTTTCGATGTCGATGCTCGGCACTTTCCTCGTCCGTTCGGGGATCCTGACCAGCGTCCATGCCTTTGCGGTGGACCCCGAACGCGGGAGTTTCATCCTGGTCCTGCTGTCGCTTTACATCGGCGGTGCTCTGGCGCTGTTCGCTCTGCGCGCGAATAGCATTTCCGAGGGCGAGCGGTTCAAGCTGACCAGCCGCGAAGGCGCGCTGGTGTTCAACAATGTCATGCTCAGCGCGATTCTGGGGATCGTGCTGCTCGGCACGCTCTATCCCTTGGCGACCGAGGCGTTCGATGTCAGGGTTTCGGTCGGGCCGCCTTACTTCAATCCGGTCGGGGCGATCTTCACCCTGCCGATGTTGCTGGTGATGGCGGTGGGGCCACTGCTGCGCTGGCGGCAGGACAATCTGACGCGCATCCGGTTGCCCTTGGTCGGCGTCGCCGTGGTGATGCTGGCGACGCTTGCCGTGGTCGTGCTGCTGGGGGCCTATTCGCTGCTCGCCGATCTCGGCCTTGCGATTGCGGCCGGGCTCGCGATTGCCGCTTTCCTGCCTTTGCGCGGGCGCAACCTGCTGCGGGTTCCGCTGGCCACCTGGGGCATGGTGGTGGCGCACTTCGGCATCGCTGTCGCGCTGTTCGGGATGGCGAGCGAATCGGCGTTCTCGGAAGAAAAGCTCGCAGCGGTCAGCATTGGCGATACCACGCAGGTCGGGCCATGGGATGTGAAGCTGGAAGGCGTCGTGCCGGTCGCCGGCCCCAACTGGACCGCGATCGAAGGGCATGTGATCGCCCGCTACGATGGCGGGAAGGAAGTTGTTCTCGACCCTCAGTCGCGCAATTTCTGGGCCCCGCCGCAGGAAACGAACGAAAGCCAGCTGGCGACCCGCTGGAATGGGCAGCTCTATGCGGTGATCGGCAACCAGGCGGAAGATGGCCGGTGGCAGTTGCGGTTGTGGTGGAAGCCGTTCGTCACCTTCATCTGGTACGGCGGGATGCTGGTCGCCTTGGGCGGGCTCTTGTCGCTGATCGGTCGTTTGGCAACAGACCTGAAGCGTCGCCGGGCGCTGCGGCGGCGCGAGCTGCGCAGCGGGGAGGCGGTAGCATGAGCCGCTGGCGGTTGTTTGTCCCACTGGGAATCTTCTCGCTGTTCGTGGGTCTTGCCGCCTACCAGCTAAGCCAACCGAAGGACGAGTTCGTCGAAAGCGCGATGGTGGGCGAGCAGCTGCCGCAGTTCGACCTGCGCCCTGCATTTGCCTCGCTGCCGGGTGCCGCGACCGCCGACTTCACCGACGGCAATCCGAAATTGCTCAACATCTGGGCGAGCTGGTGCATACCGTGCATCTCCGAGGCGCCGCAGCTCGAACGGTTGCAGGCGAGCGGGGTGGAAATCGTCGGGATTGCGATCCGCGACCGGCCCGAAGATGTTGCGCGGTTCCTTGCCAGTTACGGCAATCCCTACGTCCGTATCGGGGCGGACGACCTGTCCGAAGTCCAGCTCGAGATCGGTTCATCCGGCGTGCCCGAAACCTTCGTGATCGATGGCGAGGGGAAGATCACCTACCAGCATATCGGCGATATCCGCCCTGGCGACGTGCCGGTGCTGCTCGACAAACTGCGGGAGGCGGGGGAATGAAGTGTCTCATTGCCGCCCTCCTCAGCATCCTGGCTTTGACCGCCACGGCTCATGCCCAGGACAGCATGCCGCCCGCACCCTATGCCTACCAACAGCTCGACGATCCTGGGCAGGAAGAGCAGGCGCAGGCGCTGATGGAGACGCTGCGTTGCCTCAAGTGCCAGAGCCAGTCGATCGCCGATAGCGATGCGCCTATGGCGGGCGACATGCGGCACCAGGTCCGCAGCCGCATTGCCGCCGGCGAGGAGCCCGAGGCGATCCGCGCATGGCTGATCGATCGTTATGGCGATTATGTCAGCTACGATCCCAAGATCAGCGAGACGACCTGGCCGCTGTTCGCTATCCCCTTGATCCTGGCGCTGGTCGCCGGGTTGCTGCTGTGGCGACGCATTGGTCGCAAAAAGGGTGCCGCCACATGACCTGGGTCCCTATCCTCGCGCTGGCGGCGATTGTCTTCCTCGTCGCGGCCTTCGTGCTCAAATTGCCGCGCAGCGGGTGGACGCTGTTCGGTGCGGCGTTGATGTTCGGGCTGACGGGTTACGCGCTGCAAGGCTCGCCCGATCTGCCCGCCGCGCCCAAGGACCGCGTGCCGGAGGCGAACGAGAGCAATTTCGCGATGATCGAGGCGCGTCGCGACCTATTCGGCAAGGATCGGCAACCGGCCAACCTGGTGGTGACGGCCGATGCCTTCTCCCGCTCCGGCCGTTTCTCGGATGCGGCCAAGCTCCTGCGCGGCGCGGTCGAACGCAATCCGAAGGATGCCGAGGCGTGGGTTGCGCTGGGCAATGCGCTGGTCGAGCATGCCGACGGCAATCCGACCCCGGCGGCAATGTTCGCCTATTCGCGCGCCGACCAGGCGGCACCGGGTCATCCTGCGGCGGCCTATTTTTACGGCGTTTCGATGCTCAACGCCAATCAGCCGCAGCAAACCCGCGCGATCTGGGCGGAGATCCTCGAGAATGCGCCCGAGGATGCGCCCTGGCGCGAGAATATGCAGGGCCAGCTTGACCGGCTCGACGAGATGCTCGCGCAAGGGGCGATGTGACACCGCGCAACGCCCTGTTGCAGCATACCGGGCGCGGTGCTAGTGGCCGCCACCTTTCGGGCGGCAATCGGGCCGCTTCGGGCGCAGAATAGCGGGGCCAGCGGTGCGATGAGCGACGCGTCTTCCCAATCCATCGAACCTACAGAAGGTGAGGGCCCCGGTCACGGCCACGGGCGCGCGGCTTCGAAGACAGCGCTGGCAATCGGCGCGGTGGGCGTCGTGTTCGGCGATATCGGCACCAGCCCGCTCTACGCGTTCCGCGAAACTTTCCTCGGCGAGCACAGTCTCGCAATCGACAAGCTGCATATCTACGGCGTGGTCAGCCTGATCTTCTGGTCGATGACGCTGATCGTCTCGATCCAGTATGTCAGCATCCTGATGCGCGCGGATAACAAGGGGCAGGGGGGCACACTGGCGCTGGTCGCCATGCTCACGCGTCATATCGGCGGTTCGAAATACGGCTGGATAACCGTGCTGCTCGGCGTATTCGCCACCGCGCTTTTCTACGGCGACAGCATGATCACCCCGGCGATTTCGGTCCTCTCGGCGGTGGAAGGCCTCACTGTGGTCAACGCCGGACTCGAACCGCTGGTCATCCCGATCGCGCTGGTCCTGCTCGTCTTCCTGTTCCTGATCCAGAAGCGCGGCACGGCAACCGTGGGCAAGCTTTTCGCGCCGGTGATGATCGTCTATTTCGTGACCATCGCAGTGCTCGGCACGATCCATATCGCGCAGAACCCCTATATCCTGCAGGCGCTGAACCCGTGGTACGCGGTGCAGTTCTTCATCACCGACGGGTGGATCGCCTTCCTCGCGCTGGGTTCGGTCGTCCTCGCGGTGACCGGGGCGGAGGCGCTCTATTCCGATATGGGACATTTCGGGCGCGGCCCGATGCGGCTGTCGTGGTTCGGCTTCGTCATGCCGTGCCTGCTGCTCAACTATTTCGGGCAGGGCGCGATGATCGCCGCGCTCGACCCGGCCGAAACCGCTGCCGTCATGCAGAGTCCGTTCTACAATATGGCACCGGTCGCGTTGCAGCTGCCGCTGGTGATCCTCGCGACCTGTGCGACCTTCATCGCCAGTCAGGCGGTGATTTCGGGGGCGTTCTCGATCACCCATCAGGCGATACAGCTGGGCTTCATTCCGCGCCTGTCGACCCAGCACACCAGCGCGTCCGAGAGCGGCCAGATCTATATCCCCTTCGTCAACTACGCGCTGATGATCTCGGTGATCCTGCTGGTGCTCGGCTTCGGTTCCTCGTCCAACCTGGCCTCGGCCTATGGCATCGCGGTTACCGGCGCGATGTTCATCGACACGCTGCTGATGGGCGTGCTGCTGGTGGCGGTGTGGAAGTGGCGCTGGTGGTATGCCTTGCCGGTGTTCCTGCTCTTCGTGCTCGTCGACGGGGCCTATTTCGCCGCCAACCTGCCCAAGGTGCCCTCGGGCGGCTGGTTCCCGCTGGTCGTCGGGGTGATCGCCTTCACATTGCTCACCACCTGGGCGCGCGGGCGCAAGCTGATGCGCGACCGGATGACCGAAGTCGCGCTGCCGATCGAGGTCTTCGCCAAATCGGCCAAGAACAGCGCGGTGCGGGTGCCGGGCACCGCGATCTTTATGGCTTCGGCGACCGGCGGCGTGCCTTCGGCATTGCTGCACAACATCAAGCACAACAAGGTGCTGCACGAACGGGTGGTGATCCTGACCGTGCAAATTGCCGATGTGCCCAGTGTGCCCGAAAGCGAGCGGTGCGAAATCCACGATCTGGGCGACGGCTTCTTCCGCGCCATCCTGCATTATGGCTTCATGCAGGAAACCGATGTTCCCGAAGGCCTGAAGCAGATGGAACGCTGCGGCGGCAAGTTCGACATGATGCAGACCAGCTTCTTCCTCAGCCGCCAGACTCTGCTGCCGAGCGACAAGCCGGGCATGCCGATCTGGCGCGAGAAGATCTTCGCCTGGATGCTGCGCAATTCGGCCACCGCGATGGAGTTCTTCCGCCTGCCGACCAACCGGGTGGTCGAACTGGGGAGTCAGGTGCGGATTTGAGCCTGTTGCGTGCCTCGCTCGCGCTTGTGGCGATCCTGACGGTCGCAGGCTGCAATGAGCGTGAAGAGCCGGCTCTGCAGGCCGTGGATCCGGCGGAGCTGGAGTTGACCGGCGATTGGCGCGATTACTTCGGGGTCATGTCCGATGCGCTGGAGGTGGACACCGCACAGGGCGAGCGCGTGTTCCAGTGCGCGAAGGCGGTCGACGCGGAGAAGCTGCTCGCACCGCTATGGCCGATCTGGGAGCGCCAGCACGCCAGCCTGCCGAAGCCGTTGCCGCCCGAATTCGACGCCTATTATCACGTCACCCAGCCGATGTACGATGCGATCCTCTCGCAGGAGTGCGAACCGTTCGAGGGAAAGCTCAGCGCGACCGGCGTTCTCGCCACTTCCGCTGCGCGCGAGCCCGACCGGTACCGCAATGCCGAGCGCTGGATCGCCTTCACCGCCATGGGCTTCGACGAGACCTACTTCGTAAAGCAGAACGTCACCGTCGACTGAGCGTGCGTTGCGGGTTCGACGGTCCTTCGAGACGCTCAGACTGCGTCTTCGCTCCTCAGGATGAGCGGAGAATTGAGCATCGCGCAGTCCGCCCCCCAATCCCGCTCATCCTGAGGAGCGAGGTCCTGAGCTTGTCGAAGTGCCGAGCGTCTCGAAGGACCGCCTCACCCCGTCGGCGGTTCTTCCTTCAGCACCTCGTCCTTCTCTTCGATCGCCAGCCCGTGCTTCAGCAGCATCGGGATCTGCGAGAAGGTGAACAGGAAAGTGAGCGGCATGAACACCCAGAACTTGGCCCACAGCCAGGTCTCGAAGCTACCGTTCTCGACATTGTAGAGATAGCGCAGGGCCTCGTTCAACCCGGCGAGGAACAGGAAGAAAAATCCCCAGTTGCGCGACAGCTTGAGCCAGCCTTTATCGCTCAGCCCCTCGAATGCGGCCTCGAGCAGGACGCGCAGCAGTGCCTTTCGCTTCCAGAAGTAGGCGACCAGCAACACCACACCGAAGGCGAGATAGATAATCGTCGGCTTGAGCTGGACGAACACCGGATCGCCGAAGAAGATAGTCAGGCTGCCGAAACCGACGATCAGCGCGGTGGAGAACCACAGCATCGGCGAGACCTTGCCCAGCCGCCATTTTGAAACCACCAGCGCGACAACGGCTGCGACGATGAAGGCGAAGGTGCCCTTGATCACCGCGGCGATCTCGGCGATCGCCTCGGATTCCTCGGGCGCAAAGTATTTGTAAGCCGCGAGGAACACCAGCAACGGGCCATAGTCGACCGCGACGTTGAGCCAGCCGGAGCCCTGCTTGTTCGGTTTCGCTTGGTCGGCCACTCTTATGCAACTCCCGCAATCACCCGTGCGACCAGATCGGGGTCGAACGGGCGCAAATCGTCGATCTTCTCGCCCACGCCGATCGCGTGGATTGGCAGGCCGTATTGCTCGGCGGCCGCAACCAGTATCCCGCCGCGAGCGGTACCATCGAGCTTGGTCATGATAAGTCCGGTGACACCGGCGACTTCCTTGAACACGTCGATCTGGGCGAGCGCGTTCTGACCGTTGGTCGCGTCGAGCACCAGCACTACGTCATGCGGGGCCTCGGGGTTGAGTCGGCCGAGAACTTTGCGGATCTTGGCCAGCTCGTCCATCAGCTCGCGCTTGTTCTGCAACCGGCCGGCAGTGTCGACCACCAGCGCGTCGATACCTTGTTCGGTCGCGGCCTTGACTGCGTCGAACACGATGCTCGCGGGATCGCCGCCTTCGGGGCCGCGTACGATCGGCACGTCGATTCGCCCGGCCCAGGTCGCGAGCTGGCCGATCGCGGCAGCGCGGAAAGTGTCGCCCGCTGCCAGCATCACGCCATAGTCGTCTTCCTTGAACCAGTGCGCCAGTTTGGCGATGGTTGTGGTCTTGCCGCTGCCGTTGACCCCGATCACGAGGATGACCTGCGGGCGCGGGAAGGCAGTGATCTCGATTGGTTTCGCCACCGGGCGGAGGATTTCGGCGATCTCTTCCGCCACCGCTTCCTTGAGCTCTCGCTCGGTGATGCTTAGGCCGAAGCGCTTCTCCGTTAGCTTGGCGCGGATGCGCGCAGCGGCTGACGGGCCGAGGTCGGACATGATCAGCGCGTCCTCGACCGTGTCGAGCGTCGCATTGTCGAGCTTTGCCGTCCCGACCACCCCGGTGATCGGCGCGGCAAGGTTTTCCGACAATCGCTCGGAAGTCTTGCGGAAGCCGCCGAACAAGCGATCTTTCCAGCTTGTCTCGCTCATATCAGGAGGCCTTCCTCGACGGTCTGCGGCGTGATGGCGACGATGCTGCCCGCTGGGGTGCCCTCGGGCAAGGCGACGCGGGCGAAGTTCGGGGCATAGCCCGTTCCGTCGCGCTCGGCGAGGACGCCCATCGACCGGCCAAGCATTCCGTCGAGCCAGCTTGCGCGCTGGATTGCCACATCGGCGCGCAATTCAGCGGCGCGGCGCTTGACAGCTTCGCGCGCCACCTGCGGCATGCGCGCTGCGGGCGTGTCGGGTCGCGGCGAATAGGGGAAGATATGCCCGTGGACGATATCGAGCGCGGCTATGATCGCGCGGTTCTCCGCATGCATCGCCTCGTCTTCGGTCGGGAAGCCCGCGATCAGATCGGCGCCGATGGCGATGTCTGGCCGGCGCGCCTTCAGCCGTTCGACCAGCGCGATGGCGTCCGCCCGGCTGTGGCGACGCTTCATGCGCTTGAGGATCAGGTCGTTCCCATGCTGCAACGAGAGATGCAGGTGCGGCATCACGCGCGGCTCCTGCGCGAAAAGCTCCTCAAGCAGCGGATCGATCTCGATCCCGTCGAGCGAGGACATGCGCAGGCGCGGCAGTTGCGGGAAGGCCTCGAGGATGGCGAGGACCATGCTGCCGAGCGCGGGCCGGCCGGGAAGGTCATGCCCCCAGCTGGTGACATCCACTCCGGTCAGCACGACCTCGGGTGCGCCTTGTTCCACATGCCTCTCCACCTCGCGCAGCACTTCGGCAACGCTCAGCGAGCGGCTCGGCCCGCGTCCTTGCGGGATGACGCAGAAGGTGCAGCTGTGGTCGCACCCGTTCTGCACGGTGACGAAGGCGCGGGTGCGCGAGGTGGGGCGGAGCGGGGCGCGTTCGGGTACGTTCCACGCGCGCGGGTCGAGCTTCGAGGTGTTGGCGACTAGCCCGTCGACTTCCGGCATGGCGGCGAGTTGTTCGCGCTCGATATCGGCGGCGCAGCCGGTCACCAGAAGGCGCGCATCGGGGTGCGCGCGGCGGGCACGGCGGATCGCTTGCCGGGTCTGGCGGACAGCTTCCCCGGTCACCGCGCAGCTGTTGATCACCACGAGGTTGTCCTCGCCCGCCAGCATGTCGCGGATGCGTTCGCTCTCCGAGATATTGAGCCGGCAACCGAGCGAGATCACTTGCGGCACCGCGACAGGCGCGTTCATCCGAAGTCATCCCATTCGAAGCTGCCGCGAAAGCTCTCCTGCGCGGGGCCGCTCATGGTGATCGTGCCGCCGGGATGCCAGTCGATGGTCAGCGTTCCACCGGGCAGATGGACGGCAACAGGCGAGGTAACGAGCTTGCGTCGGATTGCCGCGACGGCTGTGGCGCAGGCTCCGGTCCCGCAAGCGCGGGTGAGGCCCGCCCCGCGTTCCCACACGCGCAGGCTTATTGCTCCGCTGCTTACGCTGGCGACATTGACGTTCACCCGGTCGGGGAACAGCGGATCGTGCTCGATGAGTGGCCCGAGCCGGTCGAGTTCGACTGTGTGCTCATCATCGACGAAAAACACCACATGCGGGTTGCCGACATTGACCGCATCGGGCGCTTCGAGCGCTTCCCAGCCGACCGGCATGTGCATGGTGTCGAGCGGTTGGTCGAGTGGGATCGCATCCCAGTCGAATCGCGGGGCACCCATATCGACACTCGCTCCACCCTCGCTTGGGGTGAGTGAAATCGTCCCGCTTGCGGTCTCGACCCGCGCCGAAGTGCCATGCAACAGCGCAACCGCGCGCGAGGCGTTGCCGCAGGCCTCGACCTCGCCGCCATCGTGGTTGAAGATGCGCATCCGGAAATCGGCCAAGGAGCCATCGGTCGCAGGTTGGAGCAGGATCAGCTGGTCGCAGCCGATCCCGGTGTTGCGATCCGCCAGCGCCTTGGCCTTGGCCCTGGTCATTTCCGGCAACGCATCGGCACGCGCGTCGAGCACGACGAAATCGTTGCCGAGACCATGCATCTTGATGAAGGGAATGCGCATCTTGTGCCGCATCTATGGACTGGACGGCCCTGCGTCTAGGGGCGCGTCTAGGGGCGCGTCTAGGAGCGCGTCACGCCTGACGCTGCCTGGGCTCTTCGACCGACGCTTCGTCAGCGCCATTACGAGAGTGGGATTCCGCTCGATTGCTGTCCAGCTTGAGCAACCCCAGAGCGCCGAGCCGTTCGCGCACCGCATGGGCCTCCTCCGGTCGCCCGTAAAGATAGCCCTGTCCCTTCATCCGGCCCTTGGCACGCAGGGCCTGAAGAATCTTGTTGTCCTCGATCCCTTCCGCAGTGATCGGCAGGTCCAGCCCGTCACCGAGCGAGATGATCGCATCGATCAGCTTCTCATTGGCGTTTTCTCTGCTGAGTTCGCCGACGAAGCTGCGGTCGATCTTGAGGCGGTCGAACGGGAGAGAGCGAAGCTGGGCAAGGCTCGAATAGCCGGTGCCGAAGTCGTCGAGGCTGATCCGGATGCCCTGGTTCTTGAGGCTCGCCATCATCGAGCGCACCTGGCCGAGGTTCTCGTGCAGACAGCTCTCGGTAATCTCGATCTCGAGCCGCTGCGGCGGGAAATTGTGCGCCACAAGCAGTTTGAGCATCTTTTGTGCAAACCACGGATCACGCAGCTGGATTGGCGAGATGTTGACCGAAAGCGTCAGCTCGGGTGCCCATTCCTTCGCATCTTCGAAGGCCTGCTCGATGATTTGTTCGGAAACCGCACCTATCAGGCCGATTTCCTCGGCAATCGGGATGAATATCTCGGGGCTGACGACGCCATGCTGCTCCGAGCGCCAGCGCGCAAGCATCTCGAAGCCGACTATCATGCCGGTCTCGATATCGATCTGCTGCTCATAGAAGGGCAGAAACTCGCGATTCGCGATGCCAGTGCGGATGCCGGCTTCCATGTCGTGACGGTAGCGCAGCTTGCGTTCCATCTCGGGCTCGAACCAGGCGTGCCGGTTCTTGCCCTGGTTCTTGGCATGATACATCGCGATGTCCGCGCGGTGCAGCAGGCTCTCGCCGAAAGTCTTGCTGGCCGGATCGATCGAACCGAGATTGGCGGTGGTCGCGACCCCGACCGATATCGTCGCTTCGATCGAGAGGCTTCCAATCGGGTAGGGGCGGGAGATGCTGTCGATCAGCCGGTCGGCCAATTGATCCACGCTGTCGGGCGAACGGGTGTCGAACGGCACCACGCAGGCAAACTCGTCACCGCCCAGGCGAGCCAGCAAGCCTCCGTCCGGGAGCAGCGCGCGCATCCGCTCGGCAGTACCCTGCAGCAGAGCGTCGCCGACCTTGTGCCCGTTGAGATCGTTGACCTGTTTGAAATTGTCGATGTCGATCATCAGGAACGCCACGGCATCGTGATTGCCCGAGTGGTTGGCAATCAGCCGGTCGGTTGCTGGAGCTATGCTGCGGCGGTTGAGACACCCGGTCAGCGGATCGGTTTCCGCCAGGCGTTTCGCCAGCTCTTCTGCATGACGACGTTCGTCGATTTCGGCAATCAGTTCGCGGTAGCGGCGCAGCCCGAAGACGATCAGCGCAATGTTGAGCAACAGGGCGTTGACGAGCAGATAGTCCGGTCCGCTTTCGTTATACAGCCAGCTGCGGGCGATCTGCGGAAGGACCGAACCGCCGGTTCCGACAAACATCAGAATCGCGGCAATCACTACCCCGAATCCCACTATATCGCGCTCGATCCGTCGGCGAACGGTGCGCAGGCTATCGGATACTTTCGCTTCGGAATCTGGCATGATGGTCTTGGCCACAGACCGGTCCCCCTGTTGCCCTTCAAGCCCTCCATGGCGAAAGTCGCTGAAGAAGCCGTTAACTTCACACACGGGGCGTGGGGGGTAGCCTTGCGCTGCGCGCAGGGCTATCGGGCCGCCGAGCTGTTCCCCTTGACCGAAAGCAAGAACCGATGCCCCGTTACTGGCTGATGAAATCGGAACCCGATGTCTACGGTTGGGACGATCTTGTGACAGAGGCTGAAGGTACGTGGGACGGAGTGCGCAATTATCGTGCGCGCAACAATCTCGCGGCGATGGCAGTTGGCGATCAGGCCTTCTTCTACCATTCGAACATCGGTCTGGAGATTGTCGGCATTTGCGAGATTTCGGTCGCCGGCATACCCGACCCGACCGACCCGGACGGCAAATGGGCGGCGGTCAAGGTCAAGCCGGTTCGCAAGCTGGCGAGACCGGTGACCCTGAAACAAATCAAGGCCGATCCCGCTCTGGCCGAAATCGAGCTGATCAAGCTGATGCGATTGTCGGTGTGCGAGATTCGCGAAAGCGAGTGGAATCATATCATTGCCATGAGCGAGGCCTGATCGATTGGATGAACCAACAGGCTTAATGTCCCACCGCTAGACGCATCGAATTGGGATGATGCGCGATGGTTAGCGGCAGGTTAACCCCTGCCGGATGAGACGATCGCTGGTTCTTACCGATGAAGCTGCAGGCCACCCGTTCCTGGCCTCGCTGCCCCCGCATATCCGCGCGGGAGCGAAACCCAAAGCTGCGCGCGCGAAGCTGCGCCTCTCGAAGGAAGATTGGCGCGGCTTCCTGACCGCCTACATCGGATGCTTTGTGGCAGTCTCGATCTTCTTTGCCTGATCAGGAGGCCTGGGCACACGCAGCGGCATCGCGCTCCGCGTTGTAAAGCTTGCGTCCCAGCCACGCCGATACCAGGCACATGCCTGCGCTCATCAGCAGTTGTTCGTTGATCCCCACCCCGATCGCGGTGACGCCGATGGCGAGTACCGAGCCCAGCACCATGGCAATCGAATTGACGATGTTGTTGGCGGCAACGGTGCGTGCCGCGCGGTCGCTGGGAACGCGGGTGGTCAAAAAGGCGTAGAGCGGTACGACGAAGCAGCCGCCGGCCACCGCAATACCGAGCAGCATCGACAGGAGCGGTATGGCGAGCGGCTGGAGGATGAACTCATCGACTTCAAGCAAGACTCCGCCCTGATCCGCGGTCCACAGGCGTGCGACCAGATAGAACCCGATCACGAAAAAACCCATGATGATCACCGAAGGGGGAGAATAGCGGGCCGACACCTTGCCTTTGAGCAGCGCGTTGATCGCGACCGAACCGATCGCGATGCCGACCGAAAACACCACCAGAAACAGACTCGCTACCTGCGGGCTGGCCGAAAGCTGGTTCTTTGCGAGAGGAGGGAACTGGATGAACAACACCGCGCCGATGGTCCAGAAAAAGCTGATTGCGAGGATCGCGAAATAGACCTCGCGATTGTGCATCGTCTCGCGCACCAGGCGCCACGACATCAGGACCTGATCGCCAATCGCGACCGGCAGCAACGCGCCGTATTTCAACAGCGGATTCTTCGTTTCCTTCCAGAACGGCTCGAGCAGCGGGAGGTGCAATTCCTGATGCCCGATGGGCGGGGCATCAGGTATCTGGCGGCTGACAAGATAGCCGATCACCGCCGTCGCGAGAATTCCGATGATGGCCCATTGCACCGGGATCCAGCCAGCCAGAATCGTTCCGGCAAGAATGGCGATATAGGTCCCGGCCTCGACCAGTCCGGTACCCGACAGGACCTCCTCCTTCTTCAAGTGCTGCGGCAGGATCGCGTATTTGATCGGACCGAGGAACGTCGATTGGACCGCGGCAAGAAACAGGGCGAACAGCATCACCGGAATGGCGACATTGTGGACCATGATGCCCTGCCACGCGAGGTAGAGCCCGACAGCTCCGATACACATTAGCCCGATTTCGCAAATTTTCACTATCCGGATGATGCTGGCCTTATCTCGGGTGTCGGCCAATTGCCCCGCCAAACCGGAAAACAGGCAGAACGGCAGGATGAACACCACCGAGGCGATGCCGCTGAACATCGATTCATCGGCTTCGGAATTGTAGACGCTGTAGACCACGAACAGCACCATCGCGGTCTTGTAGAGATTGTCGTTGAAGGCGTTGAACAGCTGGGTGACGAACAGCGGCAGGAACCGCCTGCGGCGCAACAGATGCGTCGATGTAGTCATGGAGCCCCGTCTGCAGCCTGCGTCGCAATGCGAGGGGTCTAGCGCAATCCGTGCAGGGAACAAGCGAAGAAGGGTGCTTTTGCCGCTCGCAGGCTTGGGCTAGGAGGCGGTCATGCTGTCGCTGCCCAATATCCTGACCTTGTCTCGCATCGTCACCATTCCGCTGCTCGCCGCGCTGCTGTGGTGGCCGGACTGGAAGCTGGGCTATGCACTGGCGTTCGTGCTCTACAGCCTGATGGGGATCACCGACTATTTCGACGGCTATCTCGCCCGGTCGAGCGGCGCGGTCTCGAAGCTCGGCATCTTCCTCGATCCGATCGCCGACAAGATCATGGTGGCGGCTGTCATCCTCGTGCTGACGGCGCAGGGATACCTGCGCGGACCTTATGTGGGGGACCTCCACGTGATCGCCGGGCTGATCATCCTGATGCGCGAAATCGCCGTATCGGGCCTGCGCGAATTCCTCGCCGGGCTGCAGGTCTCGGTGCCGGTCACCCGGCTCGCGAAATGGAAGACGACGCTGCAACTGCTGGCATTGGGCGCGCTGATCTTCGGAGGTGCGGTGCACGGCCCGCCGCCGGAGAGTATCGTCGAGGCGAACCGCATGGTCACCGAACATTGGATCCATCTGGTCGGTCTCGCCAGCCTGTGGGGCGCAGCGATCCTGACCTTGATTACGGGTTGGGACTACCTGCGGGTCGGCCTCAAGCACATGGATTGAGCCCCGACGGGCCGCAAATCAGACCGAGATCGGCAGACCGAAGCGATCGCGTGCATCGTAGCGGTCGAATTCCTCGTTCGGTGTATAGCCGTAGTGCTGGACGACCTTCTGATGCACCGGTGTTGCGAACTTGATCCCGGCGTTCTTCTCGCTCCGCCACACTACCCGGCCGGGAATGATGGTTTTCGGGCCCAGCCGGACCATGATCTCTGTACCCGTGTCGAGCTCAGCGTTGTCGGACTCGATCATGCAGCCCCCGCATGACAGATTGTAAAGGCGAACGATGCCTTTCTGCCTGCGGACCTTGCATTCGATCTCCTGATCGGTGTCGAAACGATTGTACGAACGCATGGATGCGACCCCCGTTTTTCTTCAAACGGATTGATGTTTAGGCTCAAGTTTACCAAGAAATAGTGAATCAGGCCGCGCCCTACCGGTGTCAGCCAGCACGCAACTCCTCCGCCAGAAGCTCGAATTCCTCACCACGCGGCGAGTTCTTGCGCCAGATCAGTGCGATCTCGCGCTGGGCATTGGCGGATTTGAGCGGGCGGGCCACCACGCTGGTTCCATTGAGGATTCCCGCATCGAGCGCCATTTCGGGCAGCATGGTCAGGCCGAGGCCGTTGTCGACCAGTTGCACCAGCGTGTGCAGGCTGGTGCCGATCATCGTGGCGCTGGCGCGCAGTTCGGGCCGGTTGCACGCGGCCAGCGAATGGTCGCGCAGGCAGTGACCGTCTTCGAGCAGTAGGAGCCTGCCCTCATCGATCATGTTGGGCGGGATGACCGCAGGCGGATCGCGCGGGTCGTTCTTGGGGAATGCGACGAACAGCCGGTCGTCGGCAATATGCGCCACCTCGACCTCACCAGTCGCGAACGGCAGGGCCAGCAACACGCAATCGACGCGGCCGTGGTGAAGCGATTCTACCGCATCGTTGCTGGTTTCCTCGCGCAGGAAAAGCTTCAGGCTGGGCCGTTCCCGGCGCAGCCGCGGCAGTATCCGCGGCAGCATGAAGGGCGCGATCGTCGGGATGACGCTCATCCGCAGTTCGCCCGACAAGGGCTTGCCGCTCGCCTGGACAAGCTCGCTCAGCTCCTCCGCCTCGCGCAACAGCCGGTGCGCCTTGGCCACCACCTGCTCCCCCAGCGGGGTGAAGCGGACCACCCGCTTGCTCCGCTCGACCAGCGTTACGCCAAGCAAGGTCTCCAGCTCGCGAATTCCAGCCGACAGCGTCGACTGCGACACGAAGCTCGCCTCCGCCGCACGCCCGAAATGGCCGTGCTCATGCAGCGCGACGAGATACTGCAGCTGCTTGATGGTGGGGAGGTAAGTGCTCACGTGGTCGGGACTACTCCGCCGCTTCCGCTTCGATCACGCCGGTCGGCACATCGTCGACGTGGGTCATCGTCAGCTTGCCCTTCTTTACCGCGAACGCCAGTTTGCCCTCGACTAGGTCCAGCGCGTCGCGGCCAAAGATTTCGTAGCGCCAGCCTTGCAGCACGGCCAAGTCGCGCAAGCCGGCGGCGAGGGCTTCCATCTCGTCCGAGCGGGTCAGCAGGCGGCTGGCAACGTCGATTTCGCGCGCGCGGATCTTGAGCAGAAGCTTCAGCAAGTCGGCTACCAGCGCACCTTCCTTGCCCAGCGGCGCGCCGCGGCTGGTCTTTTCGGGCATCTCCGACTTGTCGAGCGGCTCGGCCTTTTCAAGTACCTTCATCAGCCGTTTGCCGATGTCGTTGTCCTTCCACGCCGTCGACAGCCCGCGCACCTTGATCAGGTCGGCCTGCTTCTTCGGCGGGTGGCTGGCGATGTCGGCCAGTGTTTCGTCGCGCATGATGCGACCGCGCGGGATATCCTTGTGCTGCGCCTCGCTCTCGCGCCATGCGGCGAGCGCTTTCAGCCGTCCGAGCACCTGCGGATTGCGCCCGGCCTGGCGGATGCGCAGCCACGCCTTGTCGGGATCGGTGCGGTAATTCTCCGGATCGGCAAGCTTTTCCATCTCGGCATCGAGCCAGCCGCCGCGCCCGGTCTTGATCAGCTTCTTGAGGATCTTGGGAAAAATCGTCGCCAGATGGGTCACGTCGCCGATGGCGTATTCGATCTGCCGGTCGGTCAGCGGGCGGCGGCCCCAGTCGGTGAAACGTGCGCCCTTGTCGATCGTCAGGCCGAGCCAGCTTTCGACCAGGTTGGCATAGCCGATCTGTTCGGACTGGCTGATTGCCATCATCGCGATCTGGGTGTCGAAGATCGGATGCGGCGTGCGCTGGGTAAAATTGTAGATGATCTCGACATCCTGCCCACCGGCGTGGAAGACCTTGAGCACGTCTTCGTTGTCGGTCAGCAGGTCCCACAGCGGTTTGAGGTCGAGCCCTTCGGCCAGCGGATCGACCGCAGCGGCCTCTTCCTCGTTGCCGATCTGGATCAGGCACAGCTCGGGCCAATAGGTGTTCTCGCGCATGAACTCGGTGTCCACGCAGACGAAATCCGATTGGGCGAGGCGGGTGCAGAGCGCTTCCAGCTCTGCGGTCTTGGTAATCAGGTCGTGTATTTTCATTTCTATCTTCTGTATGCGGGCGGAGTACCGCCTCCCGGGTTCATCCCCAAGGGGCGCATCGGCTTGACAAAACCGGCTGCTTCCCCTGTTAGCGCGCGCGATGCCGAGCCTTCGGTGCGCCGCGCGCGCCCTTAGCGCCATAGCTCCGAAAATGGAAAGATATTAGATGCACGCCTATCGTACCCACAACTGCGCTGCGCTGACCACGGAAAATGTCGGCGATACCGTCCGCCTTTCCGGCTGGGTGCACAACAAGCGCGACCACGGGGGCGTGCTGTTCGTCGACCTGCGCGACCATTACGGCATCACCCAGGTGGTGGCGGACAGCGACAGCGAAGCGCTGCCGGTGCTGGAAAAGCTGAAGCTGGAATCGGTTGTCACCATCGACGGCGCGGTCAAGGCGCGCGATGCGGCGGCGGTGAACCCGAACCTTCCGACCGGTGCGATCGAGGTGTTCGCGCGTTCGGTGACCGTCCTGAGCCGGGCGGAGGAACTGCCGCTGATCGTCAATTCGGCGGAAGACTATCCGGAGGAGATCCGGCTCAAGTACCGCTTTGTCGACTTGCGGCGAGAGCGCCTGCACCGCAACATCTTGCTGCGCAGCCAGGTTATATCCAGCCTGCGCCGCCGGATGCAGGAGCAGGGCTTCACCGAATTCCAGACCCCGATCCTCGGCGCGTCGAGCCCCGAGGGCGCGCGCGACTATCTCGTGCCCAGCCGCCTTCACCCGGGCCGCTTCTATGCGCTGCCGCAAGCGCCGCAGATGTTCAAGCAGCTGCTGATGGTGGCGGGCTTCGACCGCTATTTCCAGATCGCCCCCTGCTTCCGCGACGAAGACCTGCGCGCCGACCGCAGCCCCGAATTCTACCAGCTCGACTTCGAGATGAGCTTCGTCACGCAGGAAGATGTGTTCCAGGCAATCGAGCCGGTGCTGGCGGGCGTGTTCGAGGAATTCTCAGGCGGCAAGAGCGTGACCCCGGCGGGCACTTTCCCGCGCATTCCCTATGCCGAGTCGATGCTCAAATACGGCACCGACAAGCCCGACCTGCGCAATCCGCTGGTGATCAGCGACGTGACCGAACACTTCACGACCAGCGGCTTCGGCCTGTTCGAGAAGATCGTCGGCACCGGCGGCCGCGTGCGCGTGGTTCCCGCTCCAAACACCCACGAAAAGAGCCGCAAATTCTTCGACGACATGAACGACTGGGCGCGCAAGGAAGGCTTCGCCGGGCTCGGCTACGTCACCCGCAAGGGCGGCGAGTTCGGTGGTCCGATCGCCAAGAACCACGGCACCGAAGGCATGGAGAAGCTCTATGCCGAACTGGGTCTGGGCGAGAACGACGGGCTGTTCTTCGCCGCGGGCAAGGAAAAGGACGCGGCCAAACTGGCCGGTGCCGCGCGCACCCGGGTGGCGGAAGAGCTGGGGCTGATCGAGGAAGGCTGTTTCAAGTTCTGCTGGATCGTCGACTTCCCGATGTATGAGTATGACGAGGAAACCAAGAAGGTCGATTTCAGCCACAACCCCTTCTCGATGCCGCAGGGGGAGATGGAGGCGCTCGAAACGCAGGATCCGCTGACGATCAAGGCATGGCAGTACGACATCGTGTGCAACGGCTACGAACTGTCGAGCGGCGCGATCCGGAACCACCGCCCGGACATCATGTACAAGGCGTTCGAGATCGCCGGCTACAGCCAAGCCGACGTCGAGGCGAACTTCGGCGGAATGCTGGAAGCGTTCAAGCTCGGTGCGCCGCCGCACGGTGGCTCCGCACCGGGGATCGACCGGATCGTGATGCTGCTGGCGGACGAGCCGAACATCCGTGAGGTGATTGCTTTCCCGCTGAACCAGAAGGCACAGGACCTGATGATGGGCGCACCGAGCGAAGTCGGGCCGAAGCAGCTGCGCGACGTGCATATCCGCACGGTGGAGCAGCCCCGCGCAAGCTGAGAGGGGCTAACGCCAGCGGCGCTGTCGATAGCGGGCAATGGTTGCCAAGCCTCGTGAAAGGCGCTTAGATGTCGGAAAGATTTACAACGGGTTCGGAATTCGGGTGCATCCACTTCTGATCAACCTTGCGGCAGGAGCTTCACTGGCGAATGCCGCGCCGTTGACCGAGGTGGGGCTGCCGCTGGGCAACGAGGCGGAGCCCTACTCGCCGGTGGTGGCGAAGCTCGTTTCCTCGATCATCGTCTATTCGACTTGGCCGCAGAAGCCGAGCAAGATTGACGTCTGTCTCGTCGGACCGGCGGAATTCGCCGACCGGCTCGTCTCGAAGCGAATCTCGGGTGAAAAGACTCTGTCGGTCAAGAAGGTGTCCATTTCGACGGTCGCAGCAAGCGGCTGCAACGTTGCCTATCTGGGGCGCCTTTCGATGCAGGAGCAAAGAGCGGTCACGGCGGGGCTGAAAGGCCAGCCCGTGCTCGTGATCGCAGAGAACGACCCTGCGTGTCGCAGCAATGCGAGCATCTGCCTGTTGTTCCAGGCCGATTCCCTGTCATTCCGGATGAATCTCGACGCGCTTTCGCGCTCGGGTGTCAGGATCGATCCGCGCGTGCTGCGCATGGGCGAGCAGGACCCGGCATGACGACGGAAAGCACCACAACGGAAGGCGGCGCCACCCTGCGCGCATTACTCGCGAAAGGGCACTTGCGGATGATCCTATTCGCGGTGCTGCTGGCCGCTGCCAGCCTGACCGTGAGCGGAATCGTCATGCTGCGCGGACAAGCGCTCGAGAATGTCCGCCTGATGACCAATGTCATCAGCTATTCGGTCGAACCCGCGTTGTTCTTCGGGGACACCCAGGCTGCCGAGAAAGTCATGTCGCAGACCATCGTTGATCGCACTGTGCGCAAGGTCGAAGTCCTGGATGCGAAAGGAAGAGTCTTCGCCCGCTGGTCGCAGGACGAACAGGCCAGCGGCTGGCTCGACGATGCGGTGTCCTCCATCCTGTGGCCCGAGCCGGAGGTCGCCGCGATCATGGTCGACGGAGAGCGGATCGGGACCGTGAGGGCGATGCCGAGCGCTGCATCGATCCTGTCGCTGGCGTGGTCGGGGCTGATCATCGCGGTATGCGCACTAGGCGTGACCCTGATCGCGACGCGCATTTTCGCGCGCCGCTTGCAGGAAGAGGTCGTCGCGCCGCTCAACCGGATCGCGAGCGTGGCGGACGAGGTGCGGGAGAAGCGCGATTTCTCACTCCGGGTGGCGCCCTATGGCCTCGCAGAGATCGATCGTCTGGCCAGCGGGTTCAACGGCTTGTTCGCCGAACTCAAGCGGTGGCACGAAAGACTCGTCACGGAGAACGCCGAACTGGCCTATCAGGCAAGCCATGACCCGCTGACCGGGCTGGGCAACCGCAATGGTTTTGCCGTGGTGCTCGACAAGGCCATCGAGCGGGCGACGATCACGGGTTCGAAGCTGGCAATCCTCTATCTCGACAGCAACGGTTTCAAGCAGATCAACGACCGGTTCGGTCACTTCGTGGGAGATATGACGCTCTGCTCGATCGCAGATCGTCTGCGCCAGTGCGTGCGCGCGAAGGATGCCGTGTTCCGCCTCGGTGGAGACGAGTTTGCCATCATCCTCGAGGGGATCGCTGGTGACGAAGTCGGGCAGGTGGTGGCGCGGATCGACGATGCGATGCGCGAGCCTTTTGTGCTGGCAATGCAAAATGCAGCCACGCTTTTGCTCAGTGTCGGGCATGCCGTTTTCCCCGACGACGGAACCAACACTGCCACACTGGTCCATCTGGCCGATCAGCGCATGTATGAAGCCAAAGGGAGGATCAATGGTCGCTGAGCAACGCCGCAATTTCGTTCGGATGGCTTTTGCCGTTCCCTTGCTTGTCAGCCTGGCCGCATGCGTCACCATGCCTGAGCGGGTGGGTTTCAGCGCGCGGCAGATCGAGGTGCTCGAGGGGGCCGGGTTCAGGCCCGTCGGTTCCGGCTATGAACTCGGAATCAGCAACCGGGTCTTGTTCGGGTTCGACAGCGCGGGCATCGTCCCCGAGACGGCCACAATGCTGGCGGGGCTTTCCAAGCAGTTGCTGGATGCCGAGATTTATGGAGCGGGCATCGTCGGGCACACCGATGCGGTCGGCGAGGATGAGTATAACGTCCGGCTCTCGCGCTCGCGCGCCGAAGCGGTCCGCGATGCGCTGATTGCCGGGGGAATGGACCTGACGCGGATGCGGGTCGACGGATTGGGCGAATCCGATCCGATCGAATCCAACGATAGCGAAACCGGGCGCACGCAGAACCGCCGCGTCGTCATCATCGTCACGCCGGCAGACGCCCTCCCGGTCGGGCGCTGACGAGTTTCGGCGGCTGTCACGGTTGTTGTCCGGCGATTGAATTCCCGTTCTGTGCACCTATCTCCCCATCGCGCAAAACACGGACTGCCTCTTGCGCAGTGCCCCGCCGTTCATTAGGGCGACAGGGAAAGTTTCAACCCCAGGTTCAAGAGGGAATTTATGAGCGATACCGCCGACCGCGTGCAGAAGATTGTCGTCGAGCATCTTGGCGTCGAAGCCGACAAGGTCACCCAGGAAGCCAGCTTCATCGATGATCTTGGCGCAGACAGCCTCGACATCGTCGAGCTGGTGATGGCTTTCGAGGAAGAGTTCGGCGTGGAAATCCCCGATGACGCAGCCGAGAAGATCGCCACAGTTGGCGATGCGACCAAGTACATCGAAGAGCACAAAGGCTGATTGGCCCGTTCCCGCCGTGCTCGCCTGAGTGCAGGCGGGACCAGACAGGCCCGACCCGGATGCGGGCCGGGCCTGTTGCATTTTGACGGAGAATTGCATGCGCCGCGTCGTCGTTACCGGACTTGGCCTTGTCACCCCGCTGGGCGGTGACGTCGAAACCACGTGGAATAACCTCATCGCCGGCAAGAGCGGGGCAGGGCCGATCACCCGCTTCGATACCGCCGATCACAAGTGCAAGATCGCCTGCGAGGTCAAGCCGGCGGACCATGAATACGGTTTCGATCCGGACAGGCGCGTCGACCACAAGGTCCAGCGTCAGGTCGATCCCTTCATCATCTACGGTATCGATGCGGCAGGTCAGGCGCTGGAAGACGCAGGTCTTGTCGACATGGACGACGATCTCAAGCTGCGCACCGGCTGCTCGATCGGTTCGGGGATCGGCGGACTGCCGGGGATCGAGAGCGAATCGATCGTGCTGCACGAACGCGGTCCGGGCCGGGTTTCGCCGCACTTCGTGCACGGTCGCCTGATCAACCTGATCAGCGGGCAGGTGTCGATCAAATACGGTCTGATGGGTCCGAACCATGCGGTCGTCACCGCCTGTTCCACCGGCGCGCATTCGATCGGCGATGCCGCGCGGATGATCAAGGACGGCGATGCCGATGTGATGCTCGCCGGCGGCGCGGAATCGACCGTCAACCCGCTCGGCGTTGCAGGCTTCGCGCAGGCGCGCGCGCTCAACATGAGTTTCAACGACCGCCCGACCGAGGCGAGCCGCCCCTATGACAAGGGCCGCGACGGCTTCGTCATGGGCGAGGGCGCGGGCGTGGTTGTGCTCGAGGAATACGAGCACGCCAAGGCGCGCGGCGCAAAGATCTACGCCGAGGTGGTCGGCTACGGCCTGTCGGGCGATGCCTATCATGTCACCGCGCCGCACCCCGAAGGCAAGGGCGCCGAACTCTCGATGCGGATGGCGCTGCGCAAGGCGGGCATGGAGCCGTCGGATATCGACTACATCAACGCGCATGGCACCTCGACCATGGCCGACACGATCGAGCTGGGTGCAGCCAAGCGCGTGTTCGGCGATGACCTTGGCGGAGCCTCGATGAGCTCGACCAAATCGGCGATCGGCCATTTGCTGGGCGGTGCAGGCGCGGTGGAATCGATCTTCTGCATCCTCGCGATTCGCGATCAGATCGTGCCGCCGACGCTCAACCTCGACGATCCGGACGAAGGTACGGAGGGTGTCGACCTGGTCCCGCACACCGCCAAGCAGCGCGAGGTGAAGGCGGTGCTGAACAACAGCTTCGGCTTCGGCGGTACCAATGCATCGCTGGTGATGAAGAAGGTCGACTGATCATGGCGCGCGGTTTGCGGCGCATTGTCGGCGTGTTGATCCTCCTCGGCCTGCTCGCCGCAGGCTGGTTCGCCTACGGCTGGTACGGCGCGGCGGAAGTCGAGCAGGACGTCAATTTCGTGGTGCCTTCGGGCTCATCGTTGACTTCGGTCGCGGGAGAGCTGGAGGCAAAGGGCCATATCGCCTCGGCCAGCGCTTTCCTGCTGCGTGCCAAGATCTTCGGTGGCGGCGATCCGGTCCAGGCGGGCGAATTCGAGCTGAAGGCCGGGATGAGCCAGTCCGATATGCTGACCGCGTTCCAGACCGGCGACGTCATCCGGCGCTTCGTCACCATCCCCGAAGGCATGCCGTCGATCCTCGTCTACGAGAAACTGATGGCCGAGCCGCTGCTGACTGGCGAGATTCCCGTCCCGGTCGAAGGCTCGGTGCTGCCCGATACCTACGATTTCGAGCGCGGGGAGGACCGAGCGAAAGTGCTCGCGCGGATGCAGGCGGCGATGCAGAACTTCCTTGCCGAGGCCTGGCCGAAGCGAGTGCCGGGCATCGCAGTCGACAATGTGCGCGATGCGGTGATCCTTGCCTCGATCGTCGAGAAGGAAACCGGCGTTCCGTCCGAGCGCAGGATGGTGGCGGGGCTCTATTCGAACCGGGTGAAGAAGGGCATGTTCCTCCAGGCCGACCCGACGATCATCTACCCGATCACTCAGGGCAAGCCGCTCGGCCGCCGCATCCGCAAGTCGGAGATCGCAGCGATCAACGACTACAACACCTATTCCATGCCCGGCCTGCCCAAGGGTCCGATCACCAATCCGGGGCGCGAAAGCATCGAGGCGGTGCTCAACCCGGCGAAGACCGATGCGCTCTACATGGTTGCCGACGGGACCGGCGGGCATGAGTTCAACACCGATCTCGGCGCGCACGAGGCAGCGGTCGAGCGCTGGCGCGCACTGCGGCGCCAACGCGGCGAGATGTGACCCCGGGTGGCAGCACCGCTCCGCTGATCGTCACGGCTTTGCTGCCGAAAGACCTCGCCGCATGGGCCACTGCCCTGCGCCGGACGCATTTCTCGCCGGAGCGCAACTATCTCGACGCGCATGTCACGCTGTTCCACGCGCTGCCCCCGCAATGCGAGGAAGAGGTTCAAGGTCTGTTTCGTCGGATCGCGGGCGAAGTGGCACCGGTCGAAGCGACGCTCGACCGCGTGATGACGCTTGGCCGGGGCACGGCTCGTGCGATCGAATGCGAAGGAATAGCGCGGCTTCGCAGCCGGATCGCGGACCATTTCCACGGGATGCTGACGGCGCAGGACCAGCACAGGCCGCGCCTGCATGTGACCGTTCAGAACAAGGTCTCGGCGGTCGATGCCAAGGCACTGCAGTCGGAACTCTCGAAAGACTTTGCGCCGCTCCGCTTCACATTTCGCGGGCTCGGGCTGTACCGCTATTGTGGCGGACCATGGGAGGCGGTGCGCGAATTTGCCTTTCGCGGCCAAGGCAGGGCATGAAGGGTGCTTGAAGGGCGTGACGCAAGGAGGGGACATGGCTGAAAATCTCGCGCTGCTGGGTGCCATATTGCTGGTTGCGGCGATGGTGCCGACCTCCATCCGCTTGTTGCGCTGGATCGCGCTCGCCGCAGGTGGAGCAGCGATCGCCTATTTCTCCTTGGGCGATGTTGAAGGCCCGTGGGTCTGGCTGGCAGGGGCATTCCTGCTGATCAACGGCGCTCAGCTTGCGCGACTGCATCTTCGCATCCGTACCCATGCGCTGCGCGAGGAGGAGCGAGAGCTGCTCGAGCATGTGCTCAAGGTCGAGGAACCCGACCGGCAGCGCCGCCTGCGCGACCTGCTCGAATGGCGCGACGCACCGGTGGGGGAGGTTCTGATGCGGCAGGGCGAACGCGGTCCGCCGCTCATCTACGTCGCTTCGGGAACCGGCCGCATCGAGGTTGGCGGTAGCATGGTCGGCACTTGCACCAAGGGCGATTTCCTCGGCGAGATGAGCGCCATTCTCGGCGACGACGCTACCGCCACCGTCGTCGTGGCCGAATCCATGCGCATTGCGCGCTTCGACCGCGATGCGCTGGCTGAAATGACCCGGACCATGCCCGAATTGCAGCGCGCCTTCGACCATGCCCTCAACCGCGGTCTGGCGGCAAAGATCGTCCGCATGAACGCCAACGCCGCGCAGGATGCATGAACTCCGCTGCCGCGCCGCAAACGGGTGTTGACCGCGAAGGGCACCGGCCCTAAATGCGCCGCTCGCAGGCGGGCCATAGGCCTCGCAGCGTGCCTTTTGGGGCGGAGTAGCTCAGCTGGTTAGAGCACCGGAATCATAATCCGGGTGTCGGGGGTTCAAGTCCCTCCTCCGCTACCAAACATCTCAAATGGTTATCGAGATGAGCCAATCGATTACGCTTCTGCTGGCACCGATTTGGCACGCAAACCCGACCATACCTCCGAAAATCAGCAACGTAACGGCCGCCACCTCAATCTTGGTGACAGGCTTATCGGGGAAGCTCGGGTGAGGCCAGTTGCGCGACATCTGGGGATCGTTATCACGGCAGCTCTAAGCTTGCTACTGAGTCCGGGTTCGCCTACCTCAGGAGTTCTCTTATTGTTCCGCTGGGAGCGTCATGAGCCGTACTGAAATTCTTGGGCCGTTGGGTCTGTTTGGCGACGTGTCGCAGGAGCGATCGCGCACACGTGCCGAGTACCAGATATTCAACGCGGACGCATTCGAGTGGATGAATGAACAGCCTCAGGGTTCTGTGCATGCTATCGTTACTGATCCTCCGTATGGCCTCAAGGAATACACTGAAAGCGAGACCAAAAAGCTCAGGAACGGGAACAAGGGTGGCATCTGGCGCATACCGCCAGCCGGTCGAGCACCGCTTCCCCGGTTCACCGTGTTGACTGATTCGGACCTGACTAAGTTGCAGGAGTTTTTCGAGAAGTTCGCGACTGCAGCCATGCACATTCTCGCGCCCGGCGGCCACGTGATGATTGCTACAAATCCGCTCCTTTCCCACGTCGTCTATATCCCGATGATCGAGGCCGGCTTCGAAAAGCGGGGGGAGATTATCCGCCTAGTGCAGACCCTGCGTGGGGGCGATAGGCCGAAGTCTGCGGAAAAAGAGTTCCCCGATGTCTCGGTAATGCCGAAATCCCAGTGGGAGCCTTGGGGCTTGTTCCGGAAGCCCTGTGAAGGCCGGGTTCACGACAACCTTAGGAAGTATGGCACCGGTGGGCTGCGGCGTATCTCTGGAGACTTGCCATTTGGTGACGTGATCCGCTCAAGCCCTACAAGACCTCAAGAGCGTGCTATTTCAAACCACCCGTCCCTTAAGCCGCAGGATCTGATGCGGCAACTTGTGCGCGCCTCTCTCCCCCTTGGTAAAGGAACGGTGCTTGATCCGTTCATGGGAGGCGGCTCGACGATAGCGGCGGCGGTGGCCGTTGGTTATCAAAGTGTCGGCGTCGAGCGCGATGCGGAGTATTTCAACTTGGCAAAAGCCGGGATTCCACGGCTATCGGAGCTATCCTAAGAGTCCGCCCAAGGGCGCCTTGTAAATCCAGTTCGTCATCATCTTATCGTAGCCAGACCGCTTGATCGTTGCGGTGATGGTTCGGCGGCTAGTCTCAGACCGGCCCGCGAACTGCCAATCACTTGCTTCTAGCTTTGCGCCGCACACCAACAAGTACCGGAAGGGGAAGGGTGCGACTCCCTTTTGTTCGTCGGCCGGGCGGTTGGCCTCATAGCAAAACACTAAGAGGAAAGATTCCTCGGCGTTGTGGCCTTGCCAGCCCTTCAGGTAGCGACTGCCTTTGATCTCGATTCCCTCGTGGCCGTATTGCGATGAGTTGCCCGGGTACATTCCCGTTGGGACCAGATCCGGATGCCCATTGTGATACTGATTTTTCGAAATGGAGGGGCAGTGACGCGGGATCGCGCTCGACATGTACTCGCCTACTATGCTGCTGAAGTTTGCAGGCATGAGCATTGACTCAAACGACTGAAGCTCACGTGTTGCGAGAGAGTCATTGATGAAGCCTAGAAAGTCGAGAAATGAGTTCATGCCCTCTCGAATGTGGTCGACCTGAAGGCCGTAGGGTAGCTGTGCATTGGCATTGAAGTGCTTCGCCTCGACGAGAGGTAGTGGCATCTATGTTCCCCGTTCGATTCGACCTGATCAGGCCTTATCGCAGGAACGGCTGAAATCTAAAGTCCGCTTAAATTCGATGCGATTGCGTTCTAAAAGCGGCTTGCCCCAAACCCCAGCATCACACCCGGATTTTCCTTGTCGTATCGCTTGGTAAGGGAAAGCTCGACAATCTGCCCATCATCGACCCAGAGAATGCCCGTGAGCGCGTCCAGAAGCACTTTGATGTTGTCGATGTCGTGCTTCCGGCGATCCGGCCAATAGAGGTCAATTTTGACAGCCAAGGGGCCTTCCAAGGGTTCGCCGTGGTACTGGCTCCTGGCTTCCCAGCCGATCGCGTCCTTGGCCTGCCGTACGCTCTCAAACATGTACACACCGCGACTGCCTCGGCCGTAAATGTGATTGGTGCTTGGAGGCATCGTCTCGAAGCGTATTGTCATGCCTCATTTGGGGCTCGCCAACTTCTTGTGGTGAGCTGATGCTTGAGACCCGATCCGAACTTTCGGTAGGTTTCGCACTTTTGGTACAGAGCATGAAGGCGACCATCCGGCACCCCTTCTAGCATCTTCGCTACGCGGGCATGGGTAAGTTTCGGGAACCCATCTTTGATCCGCGAGGCGTTGAGGCGGGCAAGGTAGATGTCGAGTTGCTCATCACGGCTACACCTCGGCATACCCGCAATTTTCTCAGCGGCCGGCCGGAATTTATTCAAATACGTTGAGCTGATTCCCTCCATGCTTTTGATCTTAATGCATTCATTCCTGAATGATTTTCTTGTTAGATTTGGGTCGCGCCCCCTTTCCCCCGCCGTGCGGAAGAAAAGAGACGCGGACTTTCCCGTTGAGTTTGACCCTGTGTGTCGGCTTGGGCAGCCCGCGCTGGAACCGGCATATTTACGTCCCCCGGTTATACCCCCAGGACACCAAAAAACCGCGCACGCCTAAGCGCTCGCGGTCTTTTGGATGCAGTCAGTATAAGTGACCTCGGGGACGAATCCCTTGGCCATCAGTGTAGCACTGAAATCCCGTATACAGTTCTGCATATCCCCACCTTATCATATGGGCATGCTCGACAACTGGGAAAAGGCTGGGGACAGTGGGGACAACCAAGCATGGAGGGCAGTCATGGGATTTCTAACATCTGCTTTCAGTCTTTTCGTTCTCGTTACTGGCGTTATGGCAATGTGGCAGACGAGTTTTTGGCTCGGCCTCTGTGGGTTGGTAGCGCCGCTCGCCTCAATGATCGCGGGTGGGGTCATAAGTGAAACTTTTGCCCGCAGAGAAACCGTACGTTGGGGCAGCTCTGCTCTCGCTGTAGTTCTGCTCGCAGGCATGTCGTACTGGGCCTGGTCAGCCGATTGGAATCTCAACGTAGCTGGCTACAACATCCCGGGCATGGTTGAGTTGGCTGTTGGTTTCTTCCTCGGATTATTGGAAGGACTTTTCTCTGGAAGACGTGCCGATAAGCCATCGTAGGCCACTGTAACGTTGACGCCGAGCGCTACGCAGCAATAATTACGTCGATTACCGAAAGGATCGTGCGGCCTTCCTTCTTCGCTATCGCGGACAGCTTCCTGTAGGCCTTCATGCTGATCTTGATGTTGATGCGGGTGGGCTTCCCACCCTGCGCTTTTGTAGGTTTCATGCCGGAATAATAACGCGGTCTGGCACGCGCCTAGCACGCTATCCCCACCCCAACGCTGGCACGTTAAACAGCGTGCTATAGTGGGACTACCTCGGAAGAGGGAAGCGGGGGATTCAAGGTTTGAACCACCTCCCTGTCTCCCGCCTCCCGCCTCCCTCCTCGGAGTGATTACAAATCATCCTTATGCCGTGCGCGCCGTTCGTGGGGACCTTTCCTCGAACTCATAAGGATCGTGGTCCGTTGGGCCTCGTGGGCGGCGCGCACTGATACCATCTATGACTGAAACCAAAAATCAAGAAGGGAGCACCGTGGCCGTCGTCAAAGCAGAAATTACCCGCCAACTAGCCCACCCTGAAACCGTGAAGGCATTGCTCGACACGACATTCAAGGGGCTGGACGAAGCGACCATGAAGCGAGCCCTGTTGGAGGGAATGCTCCGCGGCTTCCAATTTCCGGATTTCCTCAAAAAGGACGTGTATGCGATCCCCTACGGCGGGACGTACAGCCTCGTTACCTCGATCGACTACTCCCGGAAGATCGGGATGAGGAGCGGCGTGATCGGGGTATCTGAGCCGACCTACGAGATGGCCGCCGATGGAACCTCGCCACTCTCCTGCTCCGTCACGGTCAAGCGCCGCGTAGGCCAGGATATCGGAGAGTTCAGTGCGAAGGTATTCTTCAAGGAGTACACCACTAGCGCAAACCTCTGGAAGTCGAAGCCGCTCACTATGATCGCGAAGGTTGCTGAGATGCACGCCTACCGCAAAGCGTGCCCTGAGGAGCTTGCGCAAAGCTTTGTGGAAGAGGAGTTTCAAAAGCCAGAAGCACCTGTTCACACGACTGCGCACGATATCGATGACCTTCGCCTACAGCTCCAGTCCTGCCTCACAATGGAGGCCCTGGAGAAGCTGTGGGCAGACATTCCGGGCGACGCAAAGAATGCGCTAAAAGACGATATGGAGCGCGTGAAGTCGATAATTACGAGCGAGGCGGAAGCCACAATCCAATAGTGTATGAAAGTCCGGGCATTCGACAGCCAAGAGGCTTGGATGAACTGGCGGCTCGGCAAGCTGACCGGCTCGCGTGTGAAGGACGCCGTCAATCTGCGCGATGGCGCTACCAAGGCTGAGGTATGGCGCATTGCCGCTGAAAGCATCATCGGCTCAGCCGCTATTGCTGAAGGCGACCTATCGGCCTCTCAAGTGCTTGAACGCGGACACCGGCTCGAACCCGTTGCGCTCGCACGCTTTGCCAAAGAGACCGGCAAGAAGGTCGATGCGAGCCTCGTTGGCTGGGAAAGCGACGACGATACGCGCTTAGCCATTTCGCCTGATGGTGTGATCTGCAAGACGGAGGCGGTGGAGGTGAAGTGCCTTCTTTCCACGAAGCATGTGGAAGCGCTGTACACCCGTAGCATCCCGAAAAACACAGCCGGATATGAGGAGCAACGCCTCCATTACTTCATCGTAAACCCGAAGCTGCGCAAGCTCCACCACGTGTTCTACCACCCGGATTTTCCAGCTCCACTCGACTTCTTCGTCATCACAGCAACACGCGACGAGTTGGTTGAAGAGATCGCTCGCTATGAGGAAGCGGAACGCGAGGTGGTCGCAAAGGTGCGAGACATTGTGAACACGCTCACGCTTTACGGACCGGAAGAGGTTGAGCGAATGCGACAGGTTCACGACGAGCTGGTTGCCGACGCTACAAAGAAGCACGTGGCCGGGAAGGCTCGTGTTCAGGCCCTTATCAACACTCAAAAATCAATCGTATGAAAACACTCAAGACACTCGTCACGACCGGCGAAAACCTAGTCGATGATGTGCTCACGTTTGCGAAATGCCAGCACTGTTTCGACGCTGGCCAAGTCGAAATTCGGGACGAAGATTATCAGCCAACCGGGCGCTATCTCCCCTGCCATTGCCGCCTATGAAACCTTCAATCTTCGACTACGAGCGACGCGTTCCTCGGCATGTCCGTGAGCGGCGTGAGCGCATCCTAAGCGCCGCCGTGCTTGTAATCCAGGTGGCGGTGATAGTGGGAATCATTGGCATGCTGATGGAGTGGGCGATTATCGATCCAACCTTTGGAATATGAATTATGCTGGTAGTTTCACGCTGCTCGATGATGACGGCAACATTGTCTTCCAGCGCGAGCTAACCCCCGACGAAATCATTGCTGAGCTGCTAGCTGCCATCCCTGACGAAGCCGATACCGAGTCCGAACCTGAAGAGGAGCCAATCGCGGCGGTCCTTCCAAGTTCAGCACGTCAGCCAAAATCAGAAAAGCCAGCCCGACGATGCGGTAGCTGCGGAAGGCCTGGACATTCTCGTCGAACATGTTCGACCGGCGGTGCGGCTCCGCTCGTGGACACCGAGGTGGAAGAACAACCTTATCGAGGCGAGTCTAAGGCTGACAGTCTGACGCTTGGGCAGTTTCAGATGGTGGTGGATAGCCGCGAAAACGATCTGAAGTTTTCGTCGTCTGTCTGCGCCGATAAGCTCGGCGTCGATCTAAGGGAGGTCAATCGGGCCATCCTCACCGGCTCTTGGGAGAAATACCAGGACAGCTACCGCACCACCTTATGAAGAAGCCTAGCCAAGCCGAAAAGCTTCGCCGTCTCTTGGCCGATGGCGCTTGGCACTCAACTCCAGAAATCCAGCAGGTCGTGTACGGCGGCGACCACTTAGGCACCGCGAGGATCGCGAGCCGCGTGAATGATCTGCGCAACAAAGGGTGCGAGATTTCCGGGCGCAGAGATGAGGATAACCGTTCGATCTATTGGTACCGCATGTCAGCGAAGCCGAAGCCGCGGGTGGAGTACGTCAATATCGGCGGCGTGATGCACGCGCGTGTGGTTGCCGACGGTTGACCGCGAAACGATTCAAACCGCGTGAGATGTGTTTAGAGGGGATGGCTCCCAATCTCATAGGAGCCCATTGTGTCCCTCAATCTGATAATCATGTGGTCAACCGGTGCTTACTCCCGAGCGCGTCGTTCTGTCGCGCTCCTCAACCTGGGAGTACGCAGATGATCGACCTGAATGACCCGCTTTCCGTGAGGCAAGCCTCGCGGCGGAACCGCAAGACGCGCCTCCGCAAGCTAGCGTTTCCTGAAACCCGTCCAACTGATATCGCCAATGCGGACGCGGCCATAGATGGCCCAGATGCCGGCGACGACGGTGACGGTGTTCGTGATAATGCTGGTGAGGGCTGCGCTGTCAGCGACCTCAAAACCGAGCAATGGAGCAAGGCCTGAGAGAAGGGCGACTAGGGCAGCGATGTATGTGTTGCTCATGCTGAAATTGTATCAGCCGCCAATCCACCGGAAGCAGAAACGCGGGATGCCGCCCTTCTTGGTGTAGAAGGCGTCGGCTTCGGCCAGGTTCTCCCAGTGGTTGTCCCACCGGCCTGTCGCTGAGTTGTTGCTCATAAGCTGATGCTTGCCAGCGATGAAGACATGGCCGTTGCGTACCTCACCATTTCCCATGCCGGTGGGGTAGATTATTATGTCCCCGAATTGCGGGGCTGCCGCCTTCTCAAACTCGACGCTTTTGCGCAGCCAGTCGTACAGCGTCGAAGTGCCGGGGATGCCTTTGCCTGGTAGTCCCTTCACGCCAGCAAGCGTCATTACGTGGGTGATGGCGTTGGCACAGTTCACTTCCTTGGGAATGTTCGTGTCGAGACCCATGCGGCGGCCGAGTGAGGTGAAGGCAACCTGATACAAAACCTCTCGGGGCGATGGCGGGATTGGCTTAGGCTCGGAAGCAACAACCTCGCTCTCCGGAATGGTGACAGGCTCCGGTGTTGCAGGCGGTAGGGAAGGGGGTTTCACGCCCGTTTCACGGGGCTGGGGCGATGGTTCAGTGGGCTTGCGGGGTGTTTTGAGGGCAAGAAGCAAAGGGACGAAAATAGCGAGCAGAGCGGCGATGTAGATGATCATAGGCTAGGGATTGGGTGAGCGAACAATGTCGAGCAGCACTTGGAGGCGGAACATTAGGCGCTTGAGCAGGCTAGGGCGCTCATCGCCGAGACGAAGCTCGCGATAAAACCCGTCGATATTGTTGATGCTGGTCTGGTAATCGAAGTCGTGAACCTCGAGCTCGGTGAGCCCTAGCTCCGTGAAGCCGTGGCCGAGCTCGTGGCATATGACTTTCGGGAGTAGGTCGCGGCGACTTTTATCCTTGAAGCGAACGACGGAGCTGCTGTTGGCGGCCGCCCAGGCTTCGATGAAGCCATCGCCGTCGCTGAAATGAGATCCGCGCAGTCCGCTTTTGAGTTTCCATCGCTTTGCCTGAGCGAGCGAAGCAACGAACACTGCTCCCAGATATCCGTCTAGGATTGCCTGCCGGGAAATGTGCTCCTGAAACCACTCTTGCTCTATGCGACCCTTGCTCACCTTTGGGGTGAGGCGGCGATAATCGTACACGAGCTCAACGTCGGCCAGCTGGGGACATTCAGAGAGAATGTTCCTCACGACGGGCAGCTTTTTCAACACCCACTTCTGGTCGCTGACTATGAGAAATTTCGGCTTGGTGAGGTTCATTTATTTGATGACGAGGGTGAGCAATGCTCCAAGCGTGGCGATCCCACACGTCCCGATTATACCGTAGGCGATCGACTTAACGGGCAGGAAGCGATCGTTCGTGACGTAGTGCGCACCAAGGCTCTGAAGAGCGGTAGAGACCTCCTGCATGGTCTCCTGCACCTGTGAGACCGCCACCTTGAGCGCTGCTAGCTCCTTGCCGTTTTGGGCGTAGATTTCAAGATGTCTGTCAAAGCGGATGGAAAGGCCGAGCGCGTTTTTCTCGAGCTCAGAGAGCTTGGCGTCGTGCAGAGCTTCTTTGACTGCTGCTGAGGTTGGCATAGCTAGGCGGCAGCATTCGACTTCCGATTAACAAAATGCGCGGCGAGGCCAGCGAGAAGCAAAGCACCGGCACCTGCGGCTCGGTTTTCTGACGTGTCTGCGCGATCTTCGGCGGCAACCTTTTGAGCCTCAAGTGCGGTGACACGAGCATCAAGCTCCTGTATCGCTTTCACGAGCTCCCATGTGCTTGGGAGGGTCACAAATTGCGTGGTCGAGGTGCCGATTTGCACGGGTTCGGACACAGGGGCGAGGGTTGCTCGGCCCTTTTCGTCAACTGAAGAAACAAGTTTCTCACGTGTCGTGGTGCCGTACACAGGCAGGCTGATGGTTTGGACGAGCTCCGGGTGCGTCAAGGCAACCTCTTGTGCGATGACACCTGTTCGGGTTTCCCCATTGGTGCGCACTTCGTAGTCGCGGATGCGGAATCCGTTGAGGTACCCAGTGGCAGAGCGAGACGAGTCTCGGATGTTCGCCTTTAGTTTCTGATCGGAAGAACATGAAGTGGTGATTGCGCCGCTTTCCGGGTTTTGAAGGCAGTTGCCGTCAGAGTCGTAGAGCTGGAATATGTTGGTGTCGGAGTCTGAGACAACGGAAAGGCGGTACTGGGGAGAAGAGGTGCCGATGCCAATACGGCCTGTGCTTAGGCTGCCGTACAGGGTGTTCCCAATGTTGAGTTCGTTTGAAGCAGTTGCAGACGACGCGTTGGTGTCCTGACCAAGCATGATTAGGTTGCTGCCTGTGGTGGTGATGTTTCCGGCTCGGTAGCCTGCAAAGAGGTTGTCAAAACCAGTGGTAAGTGCGCCACCTGAGCCTGAGCCCACTACTACGTTAAGTCGAGCGTTTCCGGCGCTAGTACCACCGGAGAGGTCGCCCACATACACGTTGTCAAATCCAGTGTTTCCAATACCGCTAGAACCCCCGAGGAAGACGTTGCGTACCGATGTGTTGTTGGAGCCTGCCTGGAAGCCGATGGCCACACCGCCGTTTAAGTCTCCAAGATAGTTTGCTTGGCGGCCAATGATAACCGAACCAGACTTGGTATTAAGCCTACCTGCTGCGTCGCCGATAAATACGTTAGACTGCGTGGTCGTCAGGCTTAGTCCAGCCTCATTTCCTAAAAGTACGTTTGAGCCACCAGTGGTGAGCGCGGCTCCTGCGTTCGTACCAAAAGCTAGGTTGTTGTCGCCACTGGTAAGAGCAGTGAGTGCGTTCAGGCCAAGTCCAAAGTTTCCGTCAGCGTTGCTGTTGTTGAGTGCGTCGAGGGAGTTGGTTCCAATGCCAACATTGTTTTCGTCGGTTGCGCCAAAGGAACCACCACTGCCTGAGCCCACGAAGATGTTCGCGGTTGGGGGGTCGAGGATGCCGGGAAGCTTCCCATCAAGCACACTTCGAAGGTCTGTCTGGTCAGTTATCAGCCCACCAATATCGCCCCAAGCTATGCCTGAAATGAATCCCAGTGGGTTGCCAGCGTCGTACTTGCCATCAAGCTCGTCTTGAAGGTCAGTCTGGTCGCCTAGTATCCCCGTAATAGAGCCCCAAGTGCCACCGCCCGACTGAATGCCGAGCGTTGAAGTCGCTTGAGGTGCGTACGTCCCGTTGCCCTGCCCAACAAGGAGCTGGCCGAGGCTCGGGATCGTGCTCGTGCCAGTGCCGCCGCGAGCGGGCGAAATGACTTGGGAGTGGGCTGGGGTGGCCGCCAGTGCGACGGATAGGACCAGTGCCGCGGTGGCCGCGACGGTCACGAGACGGCGTAGTTTCATGAAAAAAGTATAGCTTGCCTCATTCCACGGGTAGACCAGCGACGCGAAGGCGGGAGCGAGCCTCGGCGAGCTGCTTTGTAAGCGTGGCGATCGTAGCCTTGTCTTCGCGGAAAATCAGATCGGCCATGTGGCCGCATAGGGTGCAGCGGGTGGAGGGATGAGAACACGCCTTGCGCGCCTGTGCGCGGATCACGGCGTAGACGCCGCCTTGCTCAGGGTAGGAGTTTTCGTATTTGTGAAGGTGATAGCTGACGGTCGAGTGGTCGACGGAGTAGCGGCGTGCGACATTGGCTTGCGTCTCGCCGCCTTGTACCGCCGCGATCATGTCTGCGATTTCTGCCCGGGTGAGATGGCGGAAGTTTCGCATTGTCGTCTAACTTCCGAAGCCAATCTTCACTGCCCAGAAGTTGGTTCTGGTGTCCCCGCTAGATGTTCCGTTAGAGGTACCCACGAGTTCAATATAGTCGCCAATCTGAAACTCGTGAAAAGTGGTCACCGATCCAGCAGCCAGACCCGATGATGTCGTGAAGTAGTTCGAAGCTAAGTCGGTAGAACCGTTTAGTCGAATTCCAACCCGACCGGCGTCAGTTGTCGAGAGATAGAGAGAGCCACCAATGGCATAGAATCCTGCCGTATTGAACGTGATACGGGTGTTGTTCGTCGAGTTGTCATGCATCGAGTCCGTATCAAAATGTTCGGCTTGGAACGGGATCGCAACTCCGCCACTTAAGCTGACGCCTGATGTCTGGTAGACACGACAAGTTTCGAAAACAAAATCGCTAGCTTCGACTGACTGTCCAGTTTGAATAGCCATATTTAAGCGGAGATATTTAGCTCGTAAGCGAACAGCGTGTCTTCCCCCGATACTTTCGTATAGGCTGGAGAAATTACGACGCGACTAAGCATCCGCCCGTCGCAGAACAGCCCAAACTCCTCATAGGTGTCGTTGGGTAGGTTCGCGTCCGCGATGAACACGTCCACCGTCACCATGCTTCCGACCGCCGAGGCATTGGTGAGCGGGATGTCCTGAACAAGCGGGTTCAACAGGTCAGTCTGGCCGTCGCTGGCGGCGGTGCTGTTGTCGCCAAGGCTCGCGCTGTCGATGGCGAGGGCATAGGTGGCGTCGCCTGCTAGCTGCCTGGCAATGAGGTTCCGGCCGTAGCCGTCGCTGCTTACGACGCGGTTATGAAATGGCCCGTGTACGGAGACCTCCTTGCCGTCCCTAAACCGGCGTATTGTCAGGGTGCCAGCTACGCGGCCTTGCTCGTTATTTCTTATCTCTTGCATTTTTGGCGGAGGTTATACGCGCAAGGTCGGCTTCGACCTGGGTTAGCAGCGCTCGGAATCGAGTGATCGATTGAGTGAGATTGTCGCGCTCGCGTTCAAGGGTTTTCTGTGACAGTCGGCGCTTCCTCGGAGCAGTCTCGGTAATCTCAAGTACGGTATCGTTGTTGATGGTTTGAAGACGGGTCTCCATGACTGCATTCTAGCACCACAATTCTACTGCCACACGCCGTACCCCCAATTAAACCCGCCCCACACGTACGGCCCGGTCGATGTCATTGGTGCCGCAAGCGTGTCGTCTAGGCTTGTCTCATCAGCTAGCCCAAAGAAGTTGAGCAGCGTCTCCTGATCGTCGACGATAACCTCCTTCGAGCGCAGTTGCCCTTGAAGGTATTCGATGATGCCGATGCTTTTAAGTGTGGCGAAGCGAACCTGATAATCAAGCTGATTGCCGAGCGGATCGCGCACTACGGCGTTCACACTCTGCACCAAGACCTCGATATTCTTGCTGCGTTGCGCTGAAACAATTTCGATGACTTGGCCGCTCCTGAAGCCGTCATCGTATGTTCGGAACGAGCCCTCATAGAGCTCGTTCTGGTAGCTTTTGAGCTCGGCGATTGCGCGGTCGATGGCCTCGGACTGGCTGCGGATGCTGGTATCGGTGATCGCAAACTCGTAGCGGCCAAACTCGGCAATTGAGGCAAGGTTCGGAACGTTGACGACAATCGGAAAGAGGTACGTTCCGGCTACCTCGATGTTGTTGGTGCCGCTGCCGGGAATGTTGCCTGACGTGAAGCGAACGTACTTCTCGTTGAAGCTCCACATGCAGTCAAACAAAGTGTCGTCGTCCAGATACTCGACGCCCACCGTCTGCCCCACGCCGCCCACGGTAATGGTCGGAAGCTTGTCGAATTTGTTGGCCAATGCGAATTGCGCGCGGGTGCCATCTCCGCTGAAATGCTCGGTACGGGGTGTCGCGCTTATCTGTTCGCCGCCCTGCACAAGAATGACGTTTCGAACCTGGGAGAGGTCTTCGACAATCTCCAAACTATCGTAAATGAAATTGCCCGAGGTGTCGGAAAGGGCGGGGCCGGTCTCGGTGTTCTTAGGGAAGAAATGGATGTCGCGGTCGTAGTCGACGTACCAGACGTAGGAGAGGGTGTCGGCCAGCTTCTGAAGGCAGTCTGCGACGTTGAGGCGACTGAAGGCAATGCTGCCGATCTCTTGGCCGCCAACGACGTTTACGGTCGTGAAGCCGTCGGTGGTGTAGTTCGCGATGATGTCGGCGATGATGCTGCCGACGGTTTCTCCTTCGTAGCGCTCCGTCACCAGCTCGCGTTTGAGGTACTGGGAGTAGTCGTTGCAGGAGACGGCATATTCGAGGATCTGGGCAGACTTCAGCGTTTCGGTGATGCGGACGATCACACCTCCAAAGATGGTAGTGCCGTTGCGTTCGACAATCACCTCCTGGCCGAGCGTGGGGACATAGGTCAGGCTGCCGTACTTCCGCACCCGAAACTCAAAGCTGTCGGTCTTCTGGTTCAGGTTCTCGGATTTGCGGGGTGTGCCTTCGCGAAACACGACGCCTGCGGTGCGATCGACGCCAGCGATCTCGACGGTGAGCGCCATAGCTTAGAGCTGTGATGACAGCTTTAATTTGCCCATGATTAAATCGCCAATCTGCTCTGCAATATCGGCGGAGAGGAAGGTGTTGCCTTGCATGACGACGGTGTTCTGCTGGGGCACTGTGCTGCGCCCTGCTAGGTCTTTTGAGAAGATGGAGCCCACGTCGATGCCGCCGAGGTCAACAGCGTCGATGCTCCTAATGCTCTTCAGGTTTATACCGGGAACCTTGTTGGCGAGCCGGATCACCTTGTTGATGGCCTCAATCGCCTTGTTGACCCCGCTCAGTACGAAATTGATCATGCTCTCAACGATGCCAATCACCGCATTCGCCTGTTCAGCGGCAATGATCTTGATGCCCAGCCACACGTCCTGCCAGCCTGCGGCAGTGTTGAGATTGGCCTGGTTAAGGTAATAGAGTGCGACACCGATGCTCGCGATAGCTGCAACGACTGCCGCTGCAATGAGCGCGGGGCCAGCCATGGCACCTGTCAGCAAGCCCCACATCACAATCAAACCTGGAAGCGCCACGGCGATTGGTAAGAGCGCTGCCATAAGCGCCGTGAATGCAAGGGCACCGATGAGGAGCACAGCGGTAAGCTTCGGGTGCTCCTTCGCAAAGTTGCCCACTGACTGAGCAACCAGAATGAGCTGATCGACCAATGGCTTGAGATACGGCATCAGCTCGGTTCCGATCGTTCGCGCTGTCAGTGCGACTTGGTCTCGAAGGTTGCTCCACATGCCGCCGAGCGATGCCGACTGTGCCTCCATAAGGTTGAAAAACTTGCCTCCTTCGCCGGAAAGCCCTGCGAGAGCGGATTTCACCTGTTCAAACCCGACACTGCCTTCTGAGACCATCTGAATGATCTGAGCCTCGGTCTTGCCTAGCTCGTCCGCGAGCGCGCCAAGGAGCGGCACGCCAGCTTCCGAGAATTGGCGAAGCTCTGCTCCTGTAAGTTTTGTGGCAGCCTGCACTTGGCCGAACGCGAGGATCAGCTGAGGGAGTTTGTCCATTCCCACGCCAGCGGTGATGTCGCCCAGCATTTTGAGCGTCGGAATCAAATCATCTGCGGAAGTTCCGTATGCAAGGAGACGCTTGGAAGCCTCTTCAAGCTGGCCAAGCTCAAATGGAGTACGGGCGGCGAATTGGGAAAGTTCTGCGAGCGTTTTCTGAGCCTGCTCAGCTGAGCCGAGCATGGTTTCAAAGGCTATGCGTGTCTGCTCAAAATCGACGCCAGCTCGAATTGCCCCCTTGGTAAGGAGCGCAAGTCCGGCAAATGCAACTGTGCCGGCAGTACCGACGGCCATCATGCCATCACGGGTAGCCTGGGTCTTTTTGGCTACGGCGTCGAGGTTCTTGCCGAGTGCGGCAAAGGTGCCCTGAGTGCGGTTCTGGGCATCAACGACAATTTGCAGTTTTGCTTCTTTATTTGCCACGGCGGGCGCGCTTAGCTGCTAATTCCTCCTCCTTTCGGTCTCGCTGGAGCTTCTCGCGGATTGCTGTCAGAACGTAGTTCGGTGCGTTCATGTACTCGTCGTACGTCCACCCGAACTCCTGCATGATTGCGACCATCTGCATGAGCGGGTCGGCTCGGCCGCGGCTGTACAAGTCGACCGATTCCGCTAGCTCTTTTTTTTTGAAACGATCGCGTCCAGCCCGTCGATCAGCTCATCGAACTCACTGCTTGGAAGGTCGAGGCAGCGGTCGACTAGGTTTTCGGTAGAGCCGTCCATCGAGACCACCATCTGCCGAATGAGCTCTTGCGTCATTTCGAACTGCGATTCAGTGTTGAACTCGCTGATCTTCGGAACTTCGCCCGACATCTCAACTCGGTTGCCTTTGAAGAGTGCCTGACGAACCATCTGCGCTTCGCGGGCAGTGGCGTAGGATTTTGCGACGAAAGTGTGTTCGCCGATTGTAATTGTCTGAGTGGTGCGATCCATAGGCTAGTAGCTAGATTGGGTATTGATAAGCTCCGCGCTGACCATCTCCGTGTCGGCCACGCTGTAAAAGCCTTTGAAGTCGGTTGTCGCGGTGACAATGTCGTCATTGCCGTAGCTGCGCTCGAACTTCGAGAACTTGGCCTTAGCGAGATCGATAGTGAGCTGAGGGTTGAGGCTGCTTCCGATGGTCACGTCGGAATTGGTGAGCCGAAGGCGCATGGCCTTGGCGGTGTCAGCAAGCATGTCCGTCTTGAAGGTGTTGTCGTTGAAGACGAGCTCAACCGAGCCTTCCACTGAGAACTGCTTGTTGAGGATGTCCGCCTGATCGAGTGAGCCGAGCTTTCGATCATCCTCGATGTTCTTGTTGAAGGAAAGTTTTACTGAGCGGACGTCGATGGCGGATGCTGCGCCGAGGCCAGCCAGATTGGTTGCGATTTTCAGGCTGCCATGCTGCGGGAGGAAGTGGTTCTCGGTGCTGTATGACGGCGTGAGGGTTGCGGTCGTGCCCACCTTCGAGCGGAATGCGGCGGTGTACTTCGCGTACGCACCAATCATCACGTCGATGTTGAGTGATTCCAGAATGGCGAGCGGGTATTTATAGTCCTGATTGGGATCGTCGAGAAACAGCGTCAGGGCAGGGTGCTGAGCGCTTTGTAGGACGGAAAATGCGTGGGTGTAGACGGTGCTTTCTGAGGGGCCAGATGTCGAAACCGAGCCAAGGCAAGCCAGGAGAAGTAAGCCGAACGACTTGTCGTAGATATTGCCCTCGATCTCCCCTTCGGCGAATTTGCCGGTGACGGCTGCACCGACTGAGTCCTCGATAACCCCGTTGGAGCTCTCGTCGATGGCCTGCTCGATGCCGTCGTCAAGCGTGAGTGACGTCTTGGGAAGGTAGAAGGTCGCACTTGTTTCAGCGGTACCTCGAACGGCTTCCTTTGCGATGCCAATGTCGGCCAAGCGGCCTAAGAATTTAGTCATTCTCCTCGGGGTTAGGGGTTTCTAAGGTGGGTTCCTCAGCAGCGAGCTGGCGCTCTGCTTCCTCGCGGGATGTTGCGCGGATAGACACGGGCGGATTTCGCTTTGGGAAGAAGAAGACCTGGGTGTCGTTTGGTGCAGGTGCCATACTCCGGTCAGTCGCGGGAATCCGCTTCGGCTTCTGTGTTGCCATGTGCGAAGTATAGCATTTGAATTCCGCATGCTTAGCTGCCGCGAAGTTTCTCCTCAACTTCTGAAATTTTTTCCGCTATGTCGTCGATCGCAGCATCGAGGCTGTCGATGCGATCCTTCGCCTCGCAAATCCAATCATCAACTTTGTCCTTATAGCTCTCGCTCCATGCATCACCGCGCTTCTCGTATAAATTCGCTAGGTGGCTCTGCTGATGGGCCAGTTGGTCTCGTTTACGGTCGAGAGCTGCGTTAAGTTTATCTAAAAATTCTTGCTGACCCACCTTCCATTGTTGCTGACGCTCTTCCCAGTGGCGTTGCTTCTCTGCCCGCTCCCCACGTTGCTCTTGTCGAGCCTGATAAGCTCGCGTTTGCAACTCCTTCCACTTTTCCCAATCAGCATTCACTGAGCTTCTTGCCTCGGTAATCAGGTGGTGCGCCGCAGCCTTGTCCTTACCAAGCATCTCATCCTTACTGTCACGGAAATAAGTACCAGCTTCCCTCAGGAGTTCGTTGCGTTGCTGAAGGGCTAACTTCGCCTCGTCGGTTTCGCCGAACACCAGATTCAAGGCTCCTCGGACAACCAGATTTGCACCAAGTGTCGCGAAGGTTTCAGCTAACATATACGAACCCTCGTCTGTGGGCGCTGCGGCGTCGACCAAACGCTGTATCTTTGACAAATGGTTAGCAGATGTCTCGCCTAATTTTTCATAGCGCGAGTTCCTTTTGGAACGCTCCTCCTCGTAACGCGCGCGCTGCGCCTTCAGGGCAGAGGCGGTGTTCTGCACAATGTCTCTAAGACTCTGACGTAAGTCGCGATCAGGAAAGTGGACATGTCGGAAAGCTTGGTCGACTTCTTTCAGATCAGACCAGATTGCGCGCCAATCTCCGCGCCCGCTGTTGATTGCCGTTGCGGCCATGGAGCTCAAACGCTCTACTCGGTTTTGCAGCTCTCGGTAATCCATCGTTGCCACTCGCAATTGACTAGACCGAGATACCAAAAGCTAGTTCCGTTCTCCAACGGAAATGCAGTTTAACTAGAAGCTCAGTGATACATGCTGCTTGGCCTGAATCTGCACCACTGCCATGATGAGGTCGCGCCCGCTGTGCTGGAAGGGCTGAGGTGCCGATGAAACCGGAAGAACCCCGCCCATCGCGGTGCCTGAGAGCGTCGGGTCGTTGTCGAACTCCTGCATGACGGCTTCCATGCCCTCTTCGACGGTCGTAGCGTCTTCTACGTCTTCAGCGTTCCAAAGGATCATGATGTCGTAGTTGTAGGTGCGCAGATTAGTGCGGTTATCTAGCGCCTCGCTCTCGATCGATGGCGGCATGAGGAAGGCCCAGGGGAAGGCCGGAATATCGCCCGCAAGAGGGTCTTTTTTGAGGTCTGAGGTAGAGCAGCCTGAAAGCGTCTCAGCCGTCACCAGCTCGTCCAGGTTAGCCTTAATTGCTTCCTTAATCGCAGTGGCGCTCATACGTCGGCAAGTTCGCTGACAATCTTGTTCACCGCCGTCTCGAAGTGCTTGTTGACCTCCGGCTCGGCCTTCTTCGCAATGCGATCCATAAACGGATTAGGCTGTCCACCCCGCGCTCCGAAATAGACGTAGGGGGAGTAGTGGGCGGTAGGGCCAATGGTGCCACGCAGGCCGCCGTTTGCAAACTGACGGCCATACCCAAAGGAAAGCGCCAGGTAGCCGGTGCGCATGGCGCGGGGTGTCTTGAACTGAAAGTTGCGATCGACCGCTTGCTTCTCCACTTCGAAGATAGATGCCTTGGTCGCTGCGGCAAGGTATTTGAGCGTCGTTGCTGGTGCCCTGCGGAAGTTGGCGCGGAGGGTGTCGAGGTTCTGAACCTGTACGGAGACGTTGATCATAGGTTGTAGCCGCGACGGTAGTTACGGATGGTGCGCAAATCCTCGTCGGTAAAGATGCTGCGGCTCCAAGTGATGCTGCTCTCTTGGAATGTCTCGCTCAGCCTGCCCTCGCTGTCGCGCCGCTTGAAGATGCGAACGACGGCCTCTTCGCACATCTCGGTGAGGTCAGCTGGAAGATACAGGTCAGAGTCCTCTGCGGCGTTCTCGCGCAGGTAATCTGCGGCAATAGTGCTGGTTGGGGCTCGGCCTGCGGCAAGAGTGAAGCTCGCGCTGCCCGGTACAAATGTGACGTTGGACGCCGCCTCACGCATTCCATCGGCGTAAACGATTACCTGAGTGGCATCCTCGGGCAGGGTGAAGGTGAGGTTGCTGCCATCGACCGTCCCGGTCGGCGTGATATTGAAGAACCAGAAATTATTGACGCCGATTGAGTAGCCGCTGAAGCCGCCGGTATAGGTTACGCGGACATTTTGGAAGCCTCGGGGAAGGCCTCCTGGGACGTAGATGATGCCAGCGTCTCGGTCGGTGTGGTAGTAATCCTCGTTGACCGCTAGCCAGTTGGGCGAGCTGTTGGAGCCGGCGTTGTACTGAAGGGCGCTGACTGTCTGAACGGGCGCATTCTTGACGATCAGGAAGGTTCGGCGGGTGCCATAGCTGTCGGAGCCATCGTGAAGCTCGTGGGTATAGGTGCCTTGGATGAATCTGCGACCGCACATTTGCTCGATGCGGGCCGTGACGGAGAGAATAAGGCGGTCAAGCACGGTATCGAACGACGTTGCCGTGATCTGTAGCCGGTCTTTGATCCGTTCCTTGGTTGTGAGTGCGTCGCCGTACATAGGGGATTGGGTTCATTGTACCCGGTGAGCCCCCGACGTGGGTCGGAGGCTCTGGGGGACAACGACTAGTCGCTGTTCACTGGGCCTGCCGCTCCACCTCCGAGGAGGAAGATTGCGTTGCCTGGGAACGACGGCGTGGTGCCGCTCACATTGAGCACGGCGCGGAGGTAGCGCTTTCGCGTTACGTTCAGCTCCGGGATGCGAGCAACGCCCACTTGGTTATCAGCCGTGATCGTCACGCTGATGCTGGCCACGTCTACGAACGTCGAGTTGTCGTCAGACTCCTCTAGCTCGATGACGTAGGTTTCATTGGCATCGGCGAGATCGATGTCACCGGCAGACACTACAAGCATCGCGTCGGTGTAGCCCTGCGTGTCGATGCCTGTGCCGTTGGCGTCGGCGGTGCGAACCGCTGGCACGAGCGAGGCGAGCACTTTCACATTGTCGTATAGCTTTCGCATAGGGGGAACGGATTAATTGCTAAGCGCCTTCGGTGCCCTCTTCGGGCTCTTCGGCAGCGTCCTCGTCGGCATTGCCGTCAAGGTGGAGTTGGATGCGCTCCTGGAGGTCAGCCTTGCTGCCGCCAGTAGACAAACCAAGCTCCTTCGCGCGGTCTTTCAGCTGCGCTAGGTTCATGTCCTCAAGGGACACAACCTCTTCGGGCTCTTCGGCAGGGGTCGGAACTCCTGACACCGGCGAAAGGTCGACTGGGTCGAAACCCGCTGCTTTTTCATCGGATAGCTCCACTTCGGTGCCTTTTTCGACCCGGTCACCATTCACCAAGAGCGCTACGTTCGTTCGGTAGACGCTCATAGGCTAGGAAGCGGCTGTCTTGAGCACGACTGCTGCGGCTGGAAGCTGAAGCGTCACGGCATGGCGGTGCGTGAAGCGCATGGCGGTCTGATTAGCGCGGAAGACGGACTTGCCGCCGACCGTTGCTGAATCGGACTTTGCCACTTCCATCGGCCCACGATCGCCCCAAGCAAGTGCGAGCTTGAGGTTTCCGAATACGCCGAACTTGGTGCTGATGGCGCTTGCCGAGTACGCAGGGAGTACCGGCGTGGTGAACACCGGATAGCCGAGGACTTCGCCAACAGCCTGGATGCCGCTCTCGCGACGGAATGTCGCAAGGTTGCTCTGGCCGTAGACGTAGTTGTCGCCGCTCTTCTGCGAGCGAAGCTTCGCCCACACGGTTGGGTGGAAGTAGAAGGCTGCATCGCCAAGGGCTGCCGTTGGAAGGCTGCCGATCGCGGTTGAAGCTTCTTCAACACTCACATCCTCAAATCCGGTGGCACCGGATGCGAGGGTCTGCGTGGTCACATCGCCTGAGCCAAGAAGGCCGACGAACGGCGAGCCTGCGTAGGTGCCGCCCATAAAGCCTTCACGGTCGAGTCGGTACGCCATGCCCTCTGCCGCCATGGCCATAAGCCAGTCAGCAACGGACACATTGGCGTCTGCGAGAAGCGTATTGCCGATGCGGAAGATGAGCATCCACGTCTTCGCGTGGAGGCGAGCAACGCCGAGATCGCTCTGCGTCTCGTCGCCTTCATCGTCCTCACCAACATACTCACCCTGCATTGCCGCGCCGGTGAAGCGCGGAATTTCGAGTGCATCTGAGCCCATCGCCCAACGACGCGCGTCACGTGAAACGAGACCGACCGTTTCCGCAATGCGGAGGATGCCGGCGTGAACCTCGGTAGGAACGAGGTAGCCACCGGTCTGGTCGCTCGATTCGAGGTACGCAGCCTTCTGGCCGTGCGCGATCGCGCGGATATCACTGAGGAAGTTTGTCTTCGTCTCAGCATCAAGGCCGGTGATGTCGCGGCCCTCGATTGCGCTCTGAAGGCGGACGCGTGAGACGGTCTCCTGGACCTTCTCAGCTACCTCCTTGCCGACGATTTCTTCGAGGTTCGACTTGATGGCCTCGTCGACCATCGTCTTGAACTCACCTTTGAGTTCTTCATTCATGTATTGGGTAAATTAGGGGGTGCAGAACTAGGCCGCTTTGCGTGCGTCCTTAACCTGGCGCGCTTCTGCTAATACGTCGCCAAGAATGGTTGAAGCGTGCTGGAGAACGCGGCGCTTCTCGGAAAAGTCGCGATAAGCTCGCTCGTCTTCCGTCTCACCCTCGTCGCCAGTCGGCTCCTCATCACCCTCAGGCTCCCCGGCCTTTGTGCCGAGTGCTTCTAAGGCGACGATTGCCGATTTCAGGCCGTCAATGACCGACGCTATCTGCTTGGTACTCAAACTGCGCTCCTGAGGCTCCTCTAGCTCTTCAGATTGCGTTTCTGCATCGGGAATGTCCTCAGGCTCATGCTCGCCTTCCGGCGCTGTCTCAGGGGATTCTGGTGCCTCCTCGGCGTCCTTTTCCACGAACATGATGCCCTTGGTTACGAGGTCGTTGACGTTGAGCTCCTTCTCCATCGCCAGCGATAGGGCGTAGGGGTTCGCAGGTACGGAAACGAAGCTGAACTCAAGTAGCTCAGCCTTTGTGATGAGGTTGCCCTCACGCTCCTTCTCGATAAAGCCGACACTCGTCGCTTTAAGGAAGCCTAGATCGTAGAGGCGGCGCTTTTCCTGGCCTTCCTCGGTCGGTGCAAACTTTCCCTTGGCGACCATCTTGCCGTCGGCAATCTCGACGCTTGTGGCGATTCCAATTAGGCGATTGTGGTCGTGGCCCCAAAGAACGACGGGGTTGGCTAGGTAGTGGGTGAGGTCCCAGCCATCGAGCTTGATAACTTCCTGATAGCGGTCAAGATTTTCGGTGGTGATGACGACTTCGAAAGTGCCGGTATCGCTGTCCGGTGCAGCCTTAGTCTCTTCGAGCAGGGCACGAACTTCGGGGGAAGCAAAGCGCTCGGCTATCCTCGCTGCCAGCTCCTCCCCGATGCTCTTGAGTGGGTACTTCATGCGGTTGATTATACAGGCGCAATTCCACGCTAGACTTCGATGAACTCCGGCCGAATGAAGCACCTGCAGTTCGTATGAAGCGGCGGCACGTCGATTGTTCGGTAATCGAGCGTCAGTTCCTTGCCGTCGGCAGTCAGCACCTCACCCTTTTTAAAGAATGGCTTATTTGTTGCGACGACCCTGCCGTGCTGCGGACCGCACCATGGGCAAACGCGCTCATCCTCGGCGGTGTACCAACGGATCGATTTGACGACGCCTGACTGGCGGTAGGCTTCCAAGCTTCCCTTGTTGGCGATGTAAAAGGCCTCGGTCTTGGCAACCGCTGCGGCGCGGTAGGTGTTCGAGAAATCGTAGACACCGCGCACCCGCTCCGTGAGCTGGGTTAGGTCTTCACCGCCAGCGAGCCCGTCGTTCAAAGCCTTGGCGAGCAATTTGGCCGTGGTGTTGTTGTAGCTCTTGGCGAGACGCCGTGCGGCGAGGTCGACTATGCGAGTGATGCTCGGGTCGGCCTGATAAAAATCGAGTGGGAAATCAGCAACGGTCGCGAACTCTGCTAGCGCCTGTTCCAGTAGCAAGCCGCGGAGCATCGGGCCGACGAAGTCAACCAGCACAGACACCTCACGCTCCATCTCGAAGAGGTCGCCCTTCTTCACGTCCTTGGTGATCTGCTTGAGGTTCTGCGTGACCTCGCGCTCTTGGCGATTGTTGAAGTCGCGCACTTTGTCGGCGATCAGTTTCTCGTGGTCCTCCACGCGAGCAACAAAGCTCTTGTGGCTCTCCGCGTCAGGATCGTGATGCGCTGAAGCGATTTCGACCGCCTTCTCGGCTAGCCGTTCCCATACGCGTTCCTGCTTGGCTGCTCTGCGCACCCTCGCCGGTGCTGTCTTCTTGGGGTCTTCTGGTTCATCGTCGTTTGCGGCGGGCAGGGCAGGGGCAATCACGGGCTCGCCAAGAGGTGTTCCAGGTGAGCTATAGATCGTGTCGCCGCCTTCAACTTTTGGAAGGCCCACGCTCGCGCGGACCTCGTTCACCGTCATGTACGGCTGCTTGTTGAGCGCTACCTCGCGCTCCTTGAGTTGGAGCTCCTGATTGACCGGCACGAACTCATCGTAGGCAAAATAGAACCGGCCTGTCGGGTCGAAGGTAGGGGCTACATTGACGTTCAGGAACTCCACCAGGTCGTCAGCGACTGGCTTCACCGTGTACTTGGCGAAAATGTACTCACTCGCCTCTGCCGTGGCGCGATTGACCTCGGTGGATAGGCCAACCAGCGTCTTAGGGATGCCGAATGCGGAGAGGATCTTGTCCCGGTAGCGGTCATCGGTCGCGCCAAGCTCCATCTCAGCCATGTTGGCCGTGACCTTGGAGAACTTGCTGCCCTTTGGGAGCACGCCAAGCTTGTGCGCATTGGCGACGCCCACGTGGTCATTGGCGAGACCCAGCTTGATGAGTTTGATACGCTGCTCGGTCTCTTCCTCAGTCTCGATGAAGCCGCCGAAGGTCGCGCCATTGACGAAGAAGCGAGAAAGGAACTCACCCAGGTACGAACTTGTGTCCACCCAGCGAGCAATCTTCTGAAGCTTGCCCACACCCCAATGAGGGCGGGCAGGGTCGATGTAGCGATCGTGCAGCACTTCTTTCAGCTGAATCGTGCGTTGCTCTGCTCCGTCGCTGTACTTGAGCGCCACAACCTTGCCGCCGCTTAAGATCGGCGCGACTCGGGTTGGGATGAGCGGCTGCACCTTCTGGCCCTTGGCGCGCTCCCAGAACGCATTACCTGCGAGCTCCTTGTAGACGGTGTTGAGGTAGATGAAGTCCTTGCCGGTGAAGTCAGTGCCGGGAGCTTCAAGGAAGTCATACAGGGGGCCGTCAAAGACCTCCTGATCGTCGCCGTTGCGCTGATAGCGCATCACCTTGAAGCGGATGCTCGCGACGGCAGTAGCCACCTTGTCGATGGCTATGAAAACCCATTCTTTGTTAGCTTCTAGCAGGTTCCGCTGGTTGATACCGTCAGCCGAACCTCCAACAGGTATCCACGTGCCGGGATAATCGTCTGACGCTGCCTTCTTCGAGCCGAAGCTTCGAAGCAGCGAGGTGAGGGGATTCATGGCTCAATTATACGCCACGCGCTTCCCCTAATTTGTGATTTTCTCACGGGTTGGTGTTGCCGAAGAACCGAGGCATAGGTTGTATATGACTAGGGCTCGCGCAGACAGGTACACGTTTCCTTGGGGGGAGGCAGATAGCTGCCCATGTTCGAGTGGATATACCTTCAGGGACTGCTGTCGGACAGCTCCAGGCAAGCTGCCCTACGTCAAGATTCCCAGTCTCGAACCTCCGGGTGAGATAACTGGGCACGCTCACCCAAAATGCTACATGGCTCGGACCAGAAACTGCTCGACTGCGAAGAGCCGAGAGCACTACATTTCCGAAGCAATCTTAAGGCGCTTTGATAAGCTATTGGTGACCGGAATGCCTTGGCAGGTGAAGGGCGAGAAGGAGACTTTCCCTGCATCGGCTCTCACGGCGACTGTTTTATGCGAGCGTCACAACAATGCACTGGCACCAATCGATCAATTTGGATTGCGGACCTTCAACGCAATAATTGAGGCGTGTGACTACGCTCTGGGAAGTCGTCATTCTGGTCGAGTGCTGCATAGCCTAATAAGCGGCGATGGCATGGAGCTGTGGCTCTATAAATTGCTTGCTGGCATCCACTTTGGCGGCATCGCTGCCGCAGACGGTGGGCTTCTTCGCGACACTTGCTCGTTTCCGTTGGACGAGCTGGTGACCTCGCTCACGACTGGCACTCTACCGGATCAGGCGGGCTTTTGGATTGCTTCCAACTTAGGACTTGTCGAACGCGGCCATATCTCAGTTGGCCCTCTGATAGACGCCGCGAAAAACAGCAATGTTGGCGTTCAAGTCCGTTTTGGACCGATTCAGTTCGAGGCGACGCTTGTCGCTCCTGCAATAACGACGTCTCATCTGGAAAAGCTCGCCCCGATGAAACGTCCCCGCATTCTTGATTTCGTCGGGCCTGCACGGGACTCTCGCGTCATACTAAGCTGGCCCGGCCTGGCTCGAGAAGTGCGCCGCCTAGAGGTGAAACTGGAACCCCAAGACTAATGCAGCCAAGCGATACCAATGTTTTCACCCTCGGTCGCTCGTGAAAGTGTAAGAGCGAGTGCGTCCCCCACGTTCGGCGACGGCACGCCTCGCTTTTTCATATCCTCCTTGCTTTCGAGCTGAAGCTTCCCGGCCGAGTTAATTTTGTACTTGGGCTGCGCGAGCTCGTAGAAGCCGTCGTGCTTCTCGAGGATCGCGTCACGTAGCCAATCCCGAACGTTGGACCAGCTCTCCACCCTGATATTGACGAACTCTTTTTCATCCCGCGCCTTGCCGGCCACGTTCACCCCCAGCACCCGGCCAGCAATGTCAGGCTGTTCTCGTAGACGGTCGAATATACCGGCACCCAGGCCGATGATGTCGATGTAGATCGAGGCGTTGGGGAATTCCCGCAGGTAGCGCGCCGCCTTTCCGGCTAGCTGCATGGTGTCGTTGCCGTTTATGACCTCAAGCACACGCGCCGCGTTCCCCTTCCTGAAGACGAAGGCGCTGTCGTCGTCACCGAAGCGCGCAGGGTCGAGGCCGATTGCCTCATCATCTTGATTCTGAAGCTCGCGGTCAGCGCCAAAGGCGTACTCCACCGCATCGATGGAAATGAGCGTGTCGGACGCGCGGCGAGGGAACTCGCCAAGAACACGCACGCGGTAAACGTCGCTGTCTTCGCCGTACTTTTTGCGAACCTCTTCGACGAAGTCCCAGGTCACCAGACCGGGCAGCACCTGCTTCTTCGCTTTGACGTTGGGCGTATCAAACGCGCTTATGTGGATTTTGCTGAAGGTCGGGTCGCGGAAGGCGTCGAAGAATGGACCGCTGTTCTGGGTCGGGTTGCCGATAAGGACGAAGCGGACAATCGAGCCACCCGCCATGGCACCGAGCGCAGCTTCATAGATCTTGGGACTGATGCCAGAAGCTTCGTCGAATATGACGAGGATGTTCTTGGCGTGCCAGCCTTGGAACGCCTCCATGTTGTTTTCGTCGTTGGCGATGCCAAGCGCAAACCACGTCTCGTCGATGTCGAGCTTGGTCTTGAGGAGGTTGCCACCGAGCGGGTAGCGCGCCTTCTGATAAGCGTCGCGAAGGTTACGCCAGAACTGGTTTTCAATCTGCGTCCACGTGGGTGCGGTGTTGATGACGACGGCATCGGGGCCGTACGCGTAGAGGAAGCGAAGCGCTTCCCTGGCCATGTGGTAGGTCTTGCCTGAACCGTTGTTGCTGCGGATCGCGGTGTTGCGATTGTCGCGTATGGAAAGGCTGATTTCGAGCTGCTTCTCCCAAGGCTCGTGGCCCAGTACCTCAAGGTGGAAGAAGGCGGGGTCGTCCCGGAATCTAGCTTGTAGCGTCTGCTCCTGGCTTGGCCTTGCCATTGGCGATGGTGATTAGATCGGCGATTGTGCGGCCACCGCTGGTGAGGTCGACCTTGTTCGTAATGGGGCCGTAGAGCCCGTCGCTGATTTCCTTGAAATGCATGAAGCTTCCTTTGAGCGCCTTGTCGAGGCCGGCCGCCTGAAGCGCCTCCTCGACCTCCTCGGGTGTCATCTTCTTCTTCTCGGCGATGCGGCGAAGCGCTTCCATGATGACGGTCTTGCGGTCCCGCTGCCCGAGACGCCTCCCTTTAGGATTACCGCTTTGCCCCGGCTTCCATGGAGCCACGAGGTTCTGTGGATTGCCGCGCTTTTTGGTACTTTTTTCGGTGCTCTTTTGAGCGGCCATAAGCGTTTAGAGGATTAGCCAAGCGAGGACGAAGAGCGCCGATGGCACGCCGAGGAAGAAGAACGCAAGCGCCTTGGCGGCGTCCTTGCTCACCTCGTCTCGATATTCACGATACTGCGTTTTGGTATTCATAGGGCTTCACTATACCACAACGTAGGCGTGATGCACTCAGGTCCGACAAAGAGTCAGCAAAGAAAGCTATCGAGCTTCCGTCCAAATCTCGAGGAACTTACGCTCCATCTGCCGAGCGTTAGAGCGGTTGTATAGAAAGGCCGTCTGGGCAAGGCGGTTACCGTCTTCGCCTGCATGCTTCCTGCTGATCTCCAGCAGTTGCATAAGCCAATTGCGGTCATGGTAGTCATCAGACACGCTAAGCTTCGTAACGATTGCATTGAAATCACCGCGCATGCGCTCTCCGGTTTCGCGCCGTGGTGCGTACTTCGCCGCATGCCAAGCGAGAATGTCAGAGGCCTGCGCAGCAAACGAGCTGATCTTTGAAACAAAGGCATGGCGTCGGTAGCGGGCGTTTGAACGTCTAACCGGATCTTCGGCAATAGAGTTTAGTAGGTTATTGACTGACCTCTGCTCTTCGTCGCCGGACTCAAAAAAGTAAGAGATGCGAGCTTCGGAGTCGCTGTTGTCTGCCCAACTGCGAACGGCGAAGAGCGAAGCCCACACTCCCAACGTTACTGCGTTTGGCATTAAGCCCTCTGACGTGATTACCTCGTCAAAATCTTGATTTTTGATGGTGAAGGCGATGCCCTTGAGCGGGTATGAAACAAGGAGGTCGATTGCTTCGCGCGCGCACGCGTCCCGCTTTTCGCGGCACCAGCCTCTGAACTCTCCTTGGGCCGCGTTGCAATCAGTCATGTGGAAGTGACTTAGGCCATACTTCCTGAGCATAGCCGACCAGCCTCGTTCAAAGGTCCTGAGGTGCTTCTTGCGGAAAATGAGGCCAGCAACTGACGTGTACCCATTCATCTCACTGGCGTCGAAAAACACATCGATGACGGCCACCGCGGAGCATCCTTTTTTAGTGCCGAGAAACATGAGCACTTTTGCGGCGATCTCTGCCAGCAATACATTTGGCTCGCAAATGACAGAGAAAAAGGCTCCCCAGAAGGGGAGCCTTTGGTCATGCCAGCATCGGCAAGAGCGGTTGTTCCTGGATCGGCGCACGAGCACGATCCCAGAATGCGTCCTCGCAGATGTCGTCGATAACCGCGTGAAGCTTCGCCGTAATTGACGGCGTCTCCATGATGCGGCCAGCGAGCGAGTGGGTGACTGCGTTGAAAAGCCGGTAGGCAGTTGCGTCCCCCCAGTCATGCGGCGGATTCTCATACGCCCGCAATACGTCGTCGATGCGTTGGACGTTGATGACGTTCTCGCGGAACAGGCGAAGGATTGCGTGATCAGCTTGCTTGGCCGACAACGGCGAGCGCCGGTACATGAGAAACGTGTCAGCCTGGGCAGCCCGGTGCTGGTGCAGCGGTTCGACCACCTCTGCAACGAGCGACGGTAGCGCAAACTTTGCATTTTTGGTGTGCTTGCGACGGATAACGTGATCGCCAGCAAATGCGAGATTGTCGCAGACGAAGACGCGTGAGCCGAAGCTGATGCCGATCGGAAAGCGCTTGTCGTGGCTGTTGCGCAGGCCGACAGAGTCGCAATAGTCACCGTCCTCGCTCAGAAGCGACAAGACGCCGAAAAAGCGCATGCCGTCGGGAGTGACGCCGAAGTGTTCCTCGACGATCTGGTGGCCGTAGAAGCCGAGGCTGTACTTCACCATGTCCACCACTGCCTGGTGAGCGATGGGAACATGGGTTTGCGTAGCTTCGGGAATGGGCAAAGCGGCAAGATCGCCGTAGTCGACGGGCTCTGCGCCCGCGTGCAACATTAGTGTCATGGTGAGGCTCCTTTCAAAGTGCTCCTCCATCATTGTCTCACGAGAAAAACCCCCAGCGCGTATGGCTGGGGGATAGGTGTGGCTCGTCCGGAAATGCGCTCTGACGGTTTGCCCGTCTTCGGTTGGTGCGCTTAGTGTCGAGTGGCGTACTTGGGCGAAGGTGAGTGGTGAGCGAGCTCTCCCCTCCAATCAGCTTCCCAGGCAAGGATTGCCAGCCGAACGTATCACACGAAGTGCAGCAGAGCCTCGCTTAGCCTACCACGAAGAAGAGCCCCGCACGGTGGCGGGGCTCAATAGTCGAACAGGTCGCCCTGGCGTGGCCGGACATCGATAGCCGCGGCTTCGCGCCTTGCCTTGGCGGCCCATGCTGCCAGTGTCCTGGCGAAGCGTGGGTCGCGCTTCCTGCGAGACCGAGCTTCCCGAAGACAAACCCGGGCGTAGTAGATCAGGAAGCTTCGCCGCTCATTCACGCCGGCCTCTTTAAAGGCACGACGTTCGAGGTTTGGAAATCGGCGGGAAGGTAGGTGATATCCTGCACGCCGATGTAGCCAAGCAATGCGCCTCGATCACTGCGAAGCGGAATGGCAATAGAGCCCCTGACAACGCCGCGCGGCGCGTAGCCAATGCCATGCTCCTCGCAGAACGCCGAATCAAAACCGAGCGCGATCACCATCTCATGCTCGTGATCGAGATAGCTCAGGGGGGAGAGCTTACTGCCCTCCACCCCCTCGCTCTCCGGAACGGTGCGACTTGTACGGGGATTTGTCCCTTGACTTGTCCTGTCGGTCAGACCGGCAAGCTCCGCCAATTCTGCGGCTGCATCTTTCGCCGGTATGTCGAGGATGTGAGCGGCAAGTGAAATCACGTCGCCGCCCTTCTTCTCCGAGAAGCAAAAGAAGCCTCGGCCCTCGGTGACGACAAGCGCACGGTCGCCTCCTTGCTGGCAACGGGGACACGGTCCCCGCCATTGGTTGCCCTGGCGTTTGAGTGGCAAATCCAAGAGTGAAACGGCTTGGGCAAAGCTGACGGCCTCTTTGACGGCCGCAAAATCGATGAATCCGGGCATTTCGGCCTCCTTTCAAAGAGCTGACTGCTTTCAGTGTATCACCGGCATTGCGCCGCTATCCCCACGGGTACCGGGTGAGGGCGCGCGGTCGTGCTTCAATGAAGGTGGACACAATCAAAGGAGGTCCATCATGGCTGGAAGGAAACCCGACTATCGGGTCTGCACGGCGGAAGAAGGCCAGAACGGCGACCGCTTTTACTCAGACATCGGCGCAGGCTGGCGCTTCGAAAGCGACAAGGCGATCGGCATCAGCGTGAAGTTGCGGCCGAATATCGCCGTCATGGGCGAGCTCGTACTGTTCGACAACAAGGACTAAACGCCCGAAAGCCCTCGCACGTTGCGGGGGCTTTTTTCTGCTATCATAGAGGGGCGAGCGGGTTCCGCTCGTTAGGCCATAACTGCGCGGGAGCCTCTCTTCACGGAGAGGTTCGTGCGTCAGCTACAGCACCATATCGGCGGATGCGAGCAAGGCCTTCGGTACCCTCCAGTTTGCGCCAAACGTCTCTTCGAAAGCATAGATGAAGCGATCAGCGGCTGGGCTCTTTTTCTCGATGTAGCTTCGCAGATTTTCAGCGTGGCGATCGTTGGTGGTGACGATCAGGACACTGGCGGCCGGAAAGCCCCAGGCCTCGGTGTGGCGCTTCAAGCGAAACATTTCATCATAGGCAGCAACCTTCTTGCTCCACGTGTTGTAGCCGGAAACCGAACGCTCAATGCTCTCTGTATTGCGGTCGACCTCGAGGAAGAAAATGCGCTTCTTGCCGTCGGGTCGCTCGATGGCAAACAAGTCGTCGGGTGTGAGCTTCGTCGCGGCCAACTGAAGGGTTAGGGAGCGTTGACGGCATTTCGGGTGAGCAAGCAACTCATCGCGCGGGACAAACCGGAAGCCACGCTTAGGTGCGGTCAGTTCAAGTGATGCGGTGAAACACGCCTGCATGAGCTGGTGAACGAACGGAGCGGATCGAGACGGGGCCACGGCACAGGCCTGCTTGCCGAGAAGCGCCTGCGCCTTCGGGGCCAAGTCGTAGACAAGCGGGCTGTAGCGTGCATGGAAGCTCGCATATTGGCGGGCAGGCCGCGTGAGCCAGCCTTGATGGTAAAAGCGGGTGTAGCGGCGCTGGAGGTTAGCGCGATTGCGAGGCTCGCCGAATTGAGCGAGATACGTGATCGGCAAAGGGCCGTGCCGAGATATCGCCGCCCAGGCGGCAAGGTCGGCCTCCTGAGGGATGACAGCCTCGTTTTCCTTGGGCGCAGGCGGCGCGAACCTGAGTCGCCTTCCTTGGGTATCGGTAGCCATGAAATAAGGATACCGCGCCAAATTGCGCCGTAACCGTTTCGCATGAAACGGTGTGGAACAGCAGGGTGCGACATGCGGCCGGATGGCGCGCCCAAAAATTTCAATAGTCCACCCAGTCGTCCGCTGGGTCTGGTTTGGAATCGCTCGATTGTGGGTTTGGAATTGCTTGCACGCTGGTGGCAAGCGAAACCCGCTCCCGATTGCGCCGTAGGAGTTCCTCACGAGCAGATTGATCGAGCTGCGGCAACGAACGTACCGGCTCAACCGGAATGCTGACAGCACCGGGCGTCACGTGGCGAATATGCGCGGCAAACTGAAGGCGTGGCTGGGCGAGGATGAAATCGGGCGTCGTTCGCATGTCGGGGGCCATCTGCCGGGCGTCGTTAGCGGACAGTCCCGATGCGAATTTGATTCCGGTGTTGGCCGCAAAAGAAGACCTGAGGCTGCCTGTGGCTTGGTCAAGATACTGGTGCGCCAGCAGCAATCCGGCCTTGTATTTACGTGCCTCGGTCAACAGGTCGTCGATGTTCTGGGAGAAGAAGCTCCCGGCTTCATCGATAGAGATGAAGGCAGGTTTACGCTGTCCTTCCGGTATGGCGGCACGCTCCAGAATCGCTTGAAGAATGAGCGAGATTAGGAGCTTCCCGAACACGCTCGAACCTTCTTTCAGGAAATCTTTCGCGGTGTCGACCAGGATCACCGCACCGCGGTTCAGCTCCGTGAAAAAGTCGACCTTGGTCTCGGGCGCGGTAAAAAGCCGCGCCATGGTCGGGTTCTCGATAATGGCTTGAAGGCGGTAGCGAATTTGCTCCTTGGTACCTTCGAACGTTTTGGTTTTGAAGTCGGTGCGGAAAAACTCACGTGGTATCTCGGGCAACTGCTCGATCGCTTCCTCGTACGGCGCTGGGTTCGACATCAGGTGCAACATGTCCAGGATCGTGGCGTTGCGGCCCATAGTGTCGGGAAGCGAGAGCATCAGCCTCGTCACATAGCGGAAAAAGACCTCCTGCTTGCCGGTGAGCGTGAGATTGGTGAGGCCGCTGAATAGGTAGCCGAATGTCTGAATGACCCCTGCGGTGACTTGCTCGCGGGTGGATTCGTCATAGGTGGCCAGGCGCTCCCGGTTCACCGCAAACGGATTGAGCGCGACCGGAAACTTTGTGTCGCGTGGGTCAATGAGAATGAGCCGGTCCTCGAGCCCAAGGTCAGCGTGAGTGAGCTTTCGAATTAAGTCGCCGTGCGGGTCAATGACCACAAGCGCAGGTCGGTCTTCACTCTTCAGGTCGTGCAAGATCAGGTTTTCAATCAGGGTAGTCTTGCCGGCACCGGTACCGCCAACGACATGCCAATGATTGAAGCGATCCTCGGCCCTGAGCTTGAGCGGTACCGGCGAAAGCAGAAGGTCTTGAAACGGCGTTCCCTTGAAGTATGTCTCGACGAGCTCGGCAAGCGGAAGCGGGCTTTCATCCGGGCCTATTAGCGGCTTGCGACTGCGCTCATCCTCGGGGTCGCGACCGGAAGCGCGACACAGATTGCGATACAGCTTGCGGGAAACTTCAGCAAACAAGCCACGGTCAAATCCATCTGCGAGTGTAGGCGCGATCCGGTCAACTGCATCCCTGGGATTTTCGAGCGCGAAGATCAGGGGGATAGTGAAGGGGGAGGGTGCCTCGGTTTCCGGGAGACGCTGTGCGAGCCCGAGAGTGAGGTTTCGCGCGATCACGTACTGAAGCTCTTCCAGCTCTTCAATGTTTTGGAGGAAGTACTGCTTCTGGTGAAGGAGGCTTCGATACTCGACGAGCTCGGCAACCGACATTCGTTCAAAAGCTGGCGGCGGCAGGTTCCAGATGTGGGTATCGGACGTGACGAGCTTCTTCACAGCTTTCAGAAGGGGGGCGGGCGCATCCTTTCCGGTCTCGTCGCGAACTGACCAAGCGATAAGATCGATAAGTTCCTCTGGAGTGCTTGTGGAGCGGTCCTGTGCCGCTTTCACCCAATGGTATAGGTCTCGGACCTCCTGCAACTCGCGCGATCGCTCGTTGCCGAAAAACCGTCGAAAGAGTGGGGTGTAAGTGCTCAAGAGCTGTATTGCGCAAGAAAGATGAACACCAAGGCGATGAGCACAATTGGGATGACTCTTTCAAGCCTCGTGCTCCCGTCCGGATTCAGGAAAGCTTTGCGGAACTCGCCGCCGAGGTCGTCAGCGACGGCCTTGGTGTAATTGATTGGAGGTTCCGTCGGCTCAGCTGGCTCCATTGGCTCTTGAGGCGGCGCGACGGGATCTGGTGCAGGAAGCGAAACATGGGTCGGATGGGTCGACGGAGGCTCAGCCGGGCGAAGCGGTGTCGATTGTGCAATCGCCTTCGGCTCCTCGCCGCTTTCAAAGGCCACGACGACTTCCCGCCCGTCGAACGTTGCAACGACATCCAGATAGCCGCGCAGATTGTTGCAGGCTTGGTGCAATGCCTCTTCGCAAGCAAGCACCTCGTCGAGACTTTTGCACTCGACGTGCTGGCCCCGTTCGAGGCTGGCTACCGTGATATTGAGGCGCATTGAAGCGAGGGCGGAGAAAGCGAGGTTTTTGAGCGATCCCCGTACCGAGCCGTCTTCTGACGAGGAGCCCCTGTCCAAGTAGCCTTTCGCCGCTTCGCTATTGTAGATCACCAAATTTTGAAGCTTGTAACGACGAAGGTCATTCCTCTCTTGAGGTGTGAACTCCGCGCGGGCGTCCAGGCAGAATATCGCCGTGCTTTTGGTCAGCCCACCATCGCGTTGGCTCCGCTTGATCCTCAGTTGCATAAGACCTCCCGTGTCGCCTGAGGTCTCAAGTAATGCTCTCCTCGATGAATGTATTGTATTTGTTGGTACCCGGTGGAATCCCGGCATAGATGGCCAAGAGCTTGGCATCGTCGGGGGTGCAGTGGCTGGGGATTTTAGTATCGACGAGCAGCAAGCGCTGTTTCCAAGCTGGCACTTCATCAAATGAATTGACTCCGGCTATCAGGCGATTTTGACGCAACAGGGCGGAATGAAACCGGCATTGGTAGAAGCCGAAGTCCGGTAGCACGACTGGTCCCGGATATTGCGAGATGAGAAGGTTGGCGATCACGAAAGCATCAAAATCACCAAGCGTCGCGCGATCGAGCCGTGCCAAGATCGTGCCCTTAAAAGACAAATTGGTCGGGCGACAAAGGACACGCTCAAGGACAGGCGAAAGCAGCAGTTTGGCGATGAGCTGGTGCGCGTACTGGGTGTCCTTGGTGTCTGGAATAAGTGTCGAGAGGCTTCGGGGATGGTCCGTCAGCGCGCGCAGTATCTGCAACTCGGCCGCCGCCTTCGTCAGCGTATTCTCACCTTCGGGAAATGCGGATTTGAGAACGTCCCAGAATTGTCGCGCCTTCTGGTAGCTCATCCCTTTGAGGGGATTGAAGGAATGCTTGAGCGGGTCAAAATTGATGACAGCCCGGCGCGGTGGGAGCTCCACGCGGTCGATGAGCGTCCCGTCGTCGATGAATAGGAAGCGGTCTGGAAGATGGTCGAAAATTGGCTCTTTGTCGGAGCCGATGATGAGGGCATTTGGCATGGGGTGGGGAGAGTAGAGCCTCGCCTCGTGTAGGGTTGCTCCCGCCACCCACGAAACGAAGGTACATCCCTTGCCATTGTAAGCCCTTGGGCTGCACCTCCTCTCGGTGATGCAGCCCGCCTGTCCGTCTGGGCAAGGAATTGCCGACTATGTCAGGGCTTTGGTGCGCGGCGTGGGGCTCGTCGGCGGCATGCAGTCGAAGTCAGAATTTCGGTAGGCGAACCCTGCGGAGCCGCTTCGCTAGTCGAAGCGCACGTACCGTCCGCCGCAGTAATGGATCTCGCCGTGCATTCCCTCTCCACGGTCCGCGATCATGCGCAATATCCAGGTACGAGTTTCCTCCACTGCGTTGAGGTATACCTCGTCGTAATCTGCGTCAGCGTCGCTGTAGCCGGTGCGTGGTATCGGCAGAAATTTGTGAGCCGTGTCGATACTTTTGAGGACCTTCCGCGGATTTCGTAGATCATCCTGGGTTGGTCGTGGCCAAGCATCGATCCTCTTCGCAAACATCTTTTCCGGTACCAGGTACGAGGCACTGAGAACGCGTTCGCAGACGCTCAGAAGTTCCTCCAGTTTGCCCGTCGAGACGGGGTAGAAACTCGAGTCGTCCTTTCCGTTCTGCACATTCTTCACGAACCAAGCGTGGATGTGGCTTGCGCCGGTCCACTCCATCACCCGCTCTTCGACCGTAACGCGATCTGCTTTGAGTTCGCTCACCGGCTTTCCGCGACGGGTTATCTCTACCGAATATTTTCCTTCTTCGCGCTCGTAAGACCGCTCCTGAACGTGGGTCTTCCGCATCGCACACATGTTTAAGGCCATAATTGATTTTGTTAGTTTATAGGCAACCTCCTTGGGTTGGTCGGCCAATTGCCGACGGCACCTGATCTCAAACAATATGGCGGCTGTCACCGTTCGGTATGGTGCGGTGTGAGGCGCTATGCGCCGGAGTGTGCCGGTATGGTCGCGTTGAATTTTTTTGCGACGGGCGTCCTTTAGGACAGGGAGGGCGGGCAGGTTCTTTGAGCTTTGTATCGGACAGTGGTCAGGTGGGAAGGTGCCAGCGTGCTTGCTTCGCAAGCGAACGGTGCCGCCCACTGTTCGTCGTTGGTAGCGGAGCGCCACGACCCCATGCAATTTGAAGGCGTCCTTTGTCCGATAGGAAAAGGCGGCGTTCCCGAGAGGGATTGAATTGCATGGGGTCGTGGCGTGAGCCCGACGAACAGTGGTGCGGAAGAGTAGGAATGAGACGGTACGGTACGGTCGGCGCTATATTCTGCGTATGCATACAGGATAGGTAGGTGTATGTTTACCCACCATGCCGCTCTTGCTCACCTGGTTTTGAACTAGAAAAACGGTACCGATATGAGTGTTTTCCCGGAGCGGCAGGCCTGTGCGTATTGACAACTAGCGAATGCGGGAGGGTGCATTGATGGCTTTTCAGGCTCTGCTAAGAACGGCGCTTGCCCTCTCCGCGCTGCTTTCGATTTGGATCAGCCCTCTGACGGGCACTGCTACTGCCCAAAATGCTCCGCCGGGATTGCGAAACGCAATTTCTGAGGAGCATGCAAAACGCTTCATCCAGTGCCCCGATGGTGCGCGATTTCGCGGCGAGCTGCCCGGCGAAATGGGCGTGGCCGAGCGGGTCACATATCGCACCGAGGCCTTTGGGGGCGTCAGCGATGCTGATCGTCTAAATGGCGTAACTGCCCGGTATCGGGTGATTTGGTCGGCTAATGCCGAGCGCTACAAAAGCGCTGGACGGCACGGACAAACGTTTGCCTGGCGTGACTGGACTTCGAATTCTTCACCCTTGGGAACTGTGGTTTTCGAGCTCAGGTCTGGAGTCTGGCGGATTGTGCGCCAAGATTGGCGAATTAGCACATTGGTCCTCCATGCCCGGCCGACTTTAGCTTCATGCACTACGGAGTGGGCGTACGGTCAGAAGCAGACGCCTCCTGTTGACCCGCTTAAAGCTTACAAAGAGAGGCTGGTGGGCAAATGGGCGCAAGAAAAAGGCGATTGCGATGGGGTTGCAATCACTTTTAATAGCGATGGAACTGTTGAATTCCATCCAAATGGACCAAAGGCATTTTGGAGGCTTGAAAGTAAAAATGTACTGTTGATGGGTAGTGACGATAAGTGGATTAGGGATGAAATTGATATGGAAACCCCAGGAGTAATTGCAAGTACTTTACACGGTACGTTTGTTTACCTCTGCGGTTGAATTTCCGATCCGACAATAGTTGATGTTCTGATTTGGTGGATCGACGAAAAGGACCAGCGAATTACTTCGCTGGTCCTCCTGGCCCTTTTAAGGGCCGGTGTGTGCGTCGCGGACGGCGATGCGCTTACGAATCCAGTCCTCTATTTCCTCGTCTACCCATCCGACCCTTCCGGGACCAAGACGTACCCGCTTGGGGAATTGTCCGGCCGCTTCGAGGCGGGCGATATGTGCGGGGCTATAAAGAACCTTCGAGCGCACCTCCTTCTTGCTTAGCAACTTCATCACGAGACTCCTTAGAAAGGAGCACATCGCGATGTGCCCGAGTATTGCCCGAGCGCAGTAGCTGTACCAGATATGCGTCGTACTTGGCCATAGCGTCCTTCATCTCGGCTTCGTAGCCGTAGACGTTGTAGACGCCAGCGACGCCCGCCTGGCTCCCTGATATGTGGTTGAGCAACTTCTCTCGCACCTCAAGTGGAACCCCGAGGCGCTGTAGCGTGGTGGCGAACGTGCGGCGCAAGTCGTGCAGCTTGTACGGTTCAACCCCTACAAGCTTGGTGTCGAACGCTGCCTTAGCCTTGCCCCATCCGTTGAAGACGGTCGTCGGTTTCGTGCGTACGTGCTCCCGGCTGGCCGGAAACAAATAAGCCGATCCTTTGTCGGGCAAGCCGTCCAAGACTTGCCGAACCAGGCTCCCGAAGGGGAACGTATGCGCCAAGTGGTTCTTTGCAGCCTCGGCGGGGATCGTCATCGTCCCAACTGTCAGGTTCTCCCATTTGAGGCTCGCAATCTCGTTGCGACGTTGGCCGGTAAGAGCAAGGAGTGCAACAATCGGGCCGAACGGGTAGGGGTGGTTGAGAGCATTCCCCAATACCTCTTTCAGCTCCGCCTCAGATAGGGCTCGTAGGGCCTGTTTTTGACGCTGTGGCGGGGATTTGAGGGCAGAGACAGGGGATGCATCGATGAGGCCCTGCGCTGCACACCAAGAGAAGAAGATTTTGACCGCTGTCAGAGCGTGAGCCCGTTCGCCTTTGGCCGGGATTTTCTCCAGCTCCTCTGCGACATCACGCTTTCTGATCCGCTCAAGGCGCCGCTCTTTGAACGGGAACCGGGCCAAGTGGCGTCGGTACTCGCTGACTGTGCTCGGACGGTTCTTCTCCGAACAGGCTTTGAGATACCTCTCGATCGCGGTGTCCCAAGTCGTCGTGTTGGGCTTCTCGTAGGTGCCGAGTGTCTTTTTAGCGAGTAGCTTCCTCGCTTCGTCTCGCGCCATCGAAAGGCCGATGAGTGGGTAGCGACCGATCTTGTGGCGCTGCCCGCTCCCGACTAGCGCGATGAAGGTTTTCGTTCCCTTTGGTGATACCCGAACGCCGAACCCTTTCAGGCTTGCGTCCCAGTAGGTGAGTGTGCCGGTCAGCGGGAGAGCGAGCCCCCGAATGCCAGCGTCGGTAAGTGCAACGTTGGGCATGGAAGCCTCCTAGCTTTTCGGCACCGATTTGGCACCGGGCGGGGTGAGATGGAATGAGCAAGCATCCGCATCCATGATACCACCAGCTAGAAAACTGCCCTGATTTTAATGCGTTTTCGGTCAACATGAACAGGTATGAGCGGGCGGATAATCTGAATCATAATCCGGGTGTCGGGGGTTCAAGTCCCTCCTCCGCTACCAGAAATTGGCGTCCGTATGGGTTCGCGTGGGTCCGTATACGTACGAAAATCTGGCCTAAGATGCTGTTCTCAGAGAGAATACGCTACCACATGCTATCCGCATACGTTCGCATAAGTCCGCACGTGTCCACATGAAGCCGGAGGGTCTGTGGGGGTATTTTGGGGGTATTTCCGGCCAGCGCCATTAGCGACGATACAACCGATTGGCTCAATCAGGTGATTGTCCAAAAGATACTGTGTATCAAGTACTTGCTCCCTGACGGTGGCAAATTGAGAAAAGGTCCGGAGGGGAGAAGTCCCTGAGCTTGCTTGGAGTTCGAGTCCCGCCTGAGGATCCGAACATTAGCAAGGGTTCGCGGGCAAGGAGGGCAGCACTTTCTCTCCTGAAGTGGCATCTTAGCGCGCTAATTCCAGTCGTCCCGGCGCAGTTGCAGAAGCTATGAAAGCAAACCTGCGCCCATTGGCTGGCCGAGCTTAAGCAAACGAAGAGGAAGCCTTCAGGTCTAAACATTAGTGGCGGAAAAGGAGAGCGAAGATCAACCGACGGAGATGCTCCGGGCAGATATGTCGCCTAAATGATCCACTCGTCTGAGCGAAACTATACTAGAGACAAGTCGTACAAGACTGTAAAACTGCCAAATGTCGTGCGCTGGGCACACATTATTATTGATGGATCGAGATATTTTGCAAGCAATCGAAGATTAAACGGGATGCCGTCGCACCGATGGCGATCAGTATTTGGGCTTCAGCGGGAAATCCGTTTCCGATGGCATGCGATCTGAAAGGAGCGAGGGATCAAAATTGCGAGCGCTACCCGCCAGTCGTCAACTTACCGCCCTGCCTTGTTGGCTCAATGGCACAGCCTCGTTGCCTGAGCTGCGATCAGGTAAAAGGCAGCTGCGCAGATGAAGGACGAATTGCGATCATTCTGCCCGCGCCCGTGGAAATGTCACCAGAACCGACGGAATTGCGCGCGAGGATCGGATCGAACTGCAATCTCCTCGCCGAAGATCAGCGTATTGCGGCTGTCCTGCGTGTAGGCTGGCCACACGGGAACGCGATCATTGGCCGGATCGCCATTGGCGGCGAATGCAGCCCATGACGAGGCGATTGCAGCTGCGAGTTTGACCGCTTCACGGCTCGATCCGTTCAAGGCTCCACGAGTGTTGTAGAGGCTGGGAGCGACGTCGATGCCGTGCACCGCGCCGAACTGTCCGTCAGCCGCCGGACTGGGCGACGTCCAGAGGTAGGTCCAGACCGAAGCGTCGCCCTGTGCTGCCTTGCGCTCTGCTTGCGTGAATGCGCCCTTGCGGAAAGTCCGGTCGGAATCGAGCCGGGCTGCAAGCAGGAATGGCTTGGCGCCCGGATCTTCCTCGCGGTAGGCTGCGACGGCGTCCTCTGCGCGGTCGCCCAGGCGCTCGCGTGCGAAGGCAACGAAACCCTCTTCGGTCATGTCGAAATCGCCCATACGGTACGAGCGTTCATCGAGGACGGTCGACACGATCATCGGGATATTGGACGAGATGGCCGGTGCATCCGGATCCCACGGATGTCGTGGCAAAGTGATCCCATCCACGACCGGCGCAAACGCCCCGGGGGCCTCGCCCTCGGCTCTGTAGGCTGCTTCCAGCTTGGCCTGTGCTTCGAGCAGGGTCACCCACGGGACTTCCTGCAGCTTGCGCACGTCGCCGGGTGCGATCTCCAATAGGTCGAGCAAGCGTTTGGCCGTGGCGGAAGCGAGTTCGGCGGGCATCATGCGCAGTGCCGAGCCGCTCATGACTCCGGCGCGCTGGAAGCGGCCTCGCGCGTCGGGCATGGCCATCAGGACGCTGGTCTTGGCTCCGCCGCCGGATTGGCCGAAAACCAGCACGCGCTCGGGATCACCGCCGAAGGCCGAGACATTCTCGCGCACCCAACCGAGTGCGGCCACGATGTCCTGCATCCCCACAGTGCCGGAAGTGGCAAAATCTTCTCCGCCAAACTCGGCGAGGTGCAGGAAGCCGAAGGCGCCGAGCCGATGATTGACGGCAATCACCACGCTGTCGGTGAACCGGGCCATCTGCTCTCCATCCATGCCGACAGAGTTCCCGGAACCCGAATAGAAACCGCCCCCATGGAGGACCACGATAACCGGGCGCTTGGCATTGTGGTCGGAACCCGGCGTCCAGAGATTGAGGGACAGCATGTCCTCGCCCATTCCGGAGGGATTGCGGTCGACCATGATCAGATCGGCATATGTCGAGCGCCGATCGCCCGGAAATTGCGGGGCGACCTCTGACCAGTGAAGCGCGTCGCGAACGCCGCCCCAAGGCTCGACAGGCTGAGGGGGCATAAAGCGGTTCGCTCCGGCTGTGCTGGCAGCATAGGAAATGCCTCGGAAGATCTGGACGCCGCCAGACGTCATGCCGCGCAGCTTGCCCTGCGCGGTTTCCACCACCGGGAACATGCTGCTGCCGAAGGCCGGGCCAGCCAGACTAGCCACACCGGTAGCGATCCCGGCGGCAATGGCAGTTCTGCGTGTCATCATGTCTCTCTCCCCGGTACTGGCCGAAACATTCGGCTTGTGTTGCGTTGGCACTAGAACCAATTGTGCGACCGTGTTAAACCCTTTTTCGATAAATGGGTATGGAATGATCGGCCATGATGGCATCGAAGGAGGAAGCGAGGGATCGCTATGGCTCGAGACTGCCCTGTCGAATCGACTGGCCAACGCCAACTGGCGATTCGAATTCCGGGTTCGCTCGTACGCTGAGCTGCAACGAACTCGCTTGCTGATGCCAGAAAGGAGACCAGTCCCTTGTTACGTTCTTCGGCGACCCGCCGACAGCTCTTCTACGGAGCGGCTGCCATGACCGGCGCGTCGGCAAGCGGGCTCGGTGCAGCCCTGGAAATCCAGGTTGAGCGCAAGTGGCCGGACGCCAGCACGTCGCAGCGCAAATGGGCACGCGACAACCTCCACGGACTGATGAGCCTGTTCCTGCCGAGTTTCCTGCCCGACGGTCGGACACTGGATGAAGAGGCCATCCGGCATGATGTCCGCCACGCGCTCGCGCAGGGGTTTGCCGGTACCATGCCGATGATCAATTGGACGCTGCCGGAGGATCCTAGATGGGAGGAGCTGTACCGCATCGTCATTGACGAGGCGGCAGGCAAGTTGCCGGTGCATGGCATGGTTGCAGGGCGCGATCCGGAGACTGACCGGGCACAGCTGGCCCGACTTGAGCGGCTTGGGGTCGACCTGGTGCTTCTGGCATCGACCTATCCCGCTGGCTTCGATGCGGCCGCGCTCTATGACCTGATGGCCCGTCGCATCCGCGCCACTGAACTGCCCGTAATGCTCTACGCCGCAACAGGTCGGCGCAGCTTCCCGGGCCTCGGACCCGCGGGCCAACCCCTGGACGTTTATGACCGCATCGCGGATCTGCCCAACACCGTCGCAGTCAAGGTGTCGCAGCCGGTTTCGCTGACTTCGACCTTCCAGCTGGCACAGCGGCTGGGGGATCGCCTGTCGATCGGCCCGGTCAACCTCGACTTCCTGCCGCTGCTGGCGAGGGAGGTGCGGATTGCCTGGAGCGGGCAATGGAATGCGGAGGCGATCCAGACGCCGCAAGAACAGCTCGGCAACAGCATTCTCGAGGCGTCGGCACGCGGCGATTTCGCTGCGCTCGACAGGCTGGCGGTCCGGATAGAGCCGGTCCTCTCGCACTTCTTTGCCGTCCAGGCACCGGTGATCCGCATGGGTGCGCATCCCTGGCAGCACAATCGCTATTACCAATGGCTAGGGGGCGGCAATGGCGGCCTCCTGCCAATCGATCCGCACGCGCCCGAAGGCGCGATACCGACCCTCGACGCGAAGGCGCGCAAGGCCATGCGTGCCGCCTTCGCGGCATCCGGCCTGACGCCAACCGATAGTTCCGATGACGAGTTCGTTGTCGGCCGCACTGCCTGGGCCAGAGGTGTGCGCCCGCGGGACCTGGCCGGCCACCCCTATTATTCGCATGACTGAAAGAGGATTTCTGATGAAAAAACGCATGATGGCCGGGCTGTTTGCGGTCGCTGCCATGGCCCTGGTCGCATGTTCGACCGCGTCGCCCGGCGGTTCGCCTGACCTCGCTCTGTCGGTCGATCCTGTCTTGTCGACGAAATATGGCGCTGTACGCGGAAAGCGCGAGGGCGACAGCAAGAGCGTCGCGGTCTTCAGGGGCATCCGCTACGCCGCATCGACGCAAGGGCGCCGGTTCCAACGGGCAATCGAACCAGCGGCATGGACGGGGGTCGCCGATGGTACGCAATTCGGCAGCGAATGCCCCCAGCGGCCATCGGAAGACATTCCGGTCTTCGCATCTTGGGTCAATTCGGTTGGCATGAGCGAGGACTGCCTGTTCCTCAATGTTTGGACGCGCGGACTAGGGGATGGGAAGAAGAGACCGATCATGGTGTGGCTGCATGGCGGTGGCTATGTGACCGGATCGGGTTCGAGCAATGGATATGATGGCTCGCGCCTCGCTGAACGCGGCGATGTGGTTGTCGTCACGCTCAATCACCGGCTCAACGGCTTTGGCTACAGCTACCTCGCGGGCCTGACCGACGATCCCAAATATGCCGATGCCGGAAACCTGGGCAGCCTCGATATCGTGCAAGCTCTGCAATGGGTGCAGAGCCATGCCCAGGCGATCGGCGGCGATGCCGGCAATGTTACGATCTTTGGCGAGTCCGGCGGGGCGGCCAAGGTCGCGACCCTTATGGCCATGGAAGATGCGCAGGGGCTGTTCCACCGTGCTATCGCGCAATCAGGCTCGATGTCCCTGGCGGGGTTCGATCCGCGACTGGCGACAGGCCTGGCGAAGGATTTGATGAACACTGCCAAGGTGCAGTCGGTCGATGAACTTGCCGCCATGCCGATGGAAGATCTGGTCAAGGCAATGATGGCCTCACGCAGCCGGGCCGCGTTCTTTCGGCCGGTGGTCGATGGCCGGTCACTGACGCGCCATCCCTATACCCCTGATGCCACACCGGTCTCTGCGAACATCCCCTTGCTGGTCGGGACCAACAACAACGAGATGCGTTTGCAGGGTGGCCTCGGGCAACCGGGTAACTTCTCGCTCGGCTGGGAGGAATTGCCGGCCAAGCTTGCTGAGTATGTCGACAAGGAGAACATCCAGGCCGTCATTGACGGCATGCGGGCCGCCCATCCCGGCTATGATGCCAGCGATGTCTTCTTCCAGGTTGCAACCTTCCGCAACTATCGCGGGACGGCGCTGTTGCAAGCAGAGCGAAAGGGCGCCCAGCCTGCGCCGGTCTATATGTACCGGCTGGACTGGAAGACCCCGGTAGAAGGCGGGCGGCTGCAAACGCCCCATGCGCTCGACATCGCTTTTGTCTTCGACAATGTCGCGCGCTCGATCAGCTTCACGGGACCTGAAACACCCGCGACGAAGCGAATGGCAGTCCTGATGGCCGATGCGTGGATTGCATTTGCCCGGACAGGCAATCCTAATACGCCAGCCCTGCCGCTGTGGCCGGCCTACGGCGTTGGGAACAGGGCTACCATGATCTTCGACTTGCAGCCGCAAGTGGTGGTTGATCCGGACAAGGCCGAACGCGAACTGTTGCAACGCCTCTTGCCGGAAGGCCGTTCGCAGTAGTCAGATCGCGTTGCATGTCTGGCGCTTTGCCAGTCAGTCATGGGCCGGCATGAGCCGACTCATGACGCGCTAGGCCATCTGCATCATCTCGATTTCGTGGCCCTCCGGCGTTTTCACGAAGGCTATTCGGGCCGGGCCGAACTGGATCGTTTCGCCCCGCCGGGTCGCGCCGGCTTTCACGGCGCGCGCAATATCGCGGTCGACGTCACGCGTAATCATGCCGAGTGGGCCCCAGCCATTTCCCATTTCGATGGGGCGGCCATCCTTCCAGTGGAACAGCACGACGGTCGCGGAACCCTGCTTGCCCGCCAGCATGTGCTCGCGGAATTCGGGCGTATCGACAGTATCGGCGTGGGTCATGCCAAAGCCGTCGACAAAGAACTGCGTCATGCGGTCGATATCGGTGACGGTCAGCTTGACGAAGGTGAAGAGGGCCGGGCTGGCTTGGTCGGTCATTTTCTGCCTCATGAACTGGGTCGGTTGGGATCGCCGGGCGGGCGCGATGTCGGATGCGAGCTCGACAGGCCACCATCGACCGCCAGCGCCTGGCCGTTGACGTAGCTCGCTTCGTTGCTGGCGAGGAAGAGCGCTACCGCCGCGATTTCCTCCGGCTTTCCGCCGCGCAGCATGGGGTTGAGCTGGCCGATCTTGTGCTCTTTGCCGGCCGCTCTTGCGCCATCATACATCGGCTTGGTCATGCCGGTTTCAGTGAGGCCCGGCAGCACGGCATTGACCCTGACCCCGGTCCCTGCAAGCTGTTGCGCTGCGGTCTGGACAAGATTGATGACGCCGGCCTTGCTGGCCGAATACTGCGCCGGTCCTGCCCCTGAGCGAAGCCCGGCGACCGAGGCCGTGCAAACGATCGCCCCGCCTCCGCTTGCTTCTATCAGCGGCGCGGCATGTTTCACGGCCAGGAAGGGGCCGATCAGGTTGATGCGCAGCACTTCCGCCCAATGTTCCGGCGTCGCGTCGAAGAAGCCACCACGGACGCCGCCGGTGATGCCGGCATTGGCGAACATGACATGCAGCGCACCGAAGGTGGACTTGGCCCTTGCCACCAGCGCTTTGATATCGGCTTCATCCCCGGCGTCACCCGTCATTGCCACAGCATGCCCGCCTGAGGCGTTGATTTGTCCGGCGACTTCGTGAACGGCATCTGCGCGGTCAAATGCCAATAGATTGGCCCCTTCGCGTGCGAACAACAACGCGCTCGCCCTGCCAATGCCAGAGGCTGCACCGGTGATGATGGCGGTCTTGCTGCTCAGGCGCCCGCTCATATCGTCGCTCCACCGTCCACGACCAGCATCTGCCCGGTTGTCCAGCGAGAGGCAGGGGAGGCGAGATAGACCGCGGCCCCGGCAATATCCCGCGGCTCACCGATCCTGCGCATCGGGAGCCGTGCTTCGGTTGCCTCGAGCGCCTCGGGGTTTTCCCAAAGGGCCCTGGCAAAGTCCGTCTTCACCAGCCCGGGCGCGATGGCGTTGACGCGGACACCGTGCTGGCCGTTCTCGACTGCATAGTTGCGCACCAGCTGGAAGTCTGCCGCCTTGGAGACGTTGTAGGCGCCGATGGTTGGCGAACCGCGCAAACCCCCGATGGAACTGACGATCACAATGGCTCCATCACCCTTCGCTCGCATGTCGGGCAGGGCGTGCTGGATCAGCCAATGGTTGGACAGGACATTGTTGTCCAACACCTTGCGGAACTGATCGTCCTCGATGCCGTCCATCGAACCGTAGTAGGGGTTGCTCGCAGCGTTGCAGATCAGGATGTCGACTGGACTAAACTCGGCCCTGGTGCGCGCAAACAGATATGCCAGTTGCGCCTTGTCGGAAATGTTGGCGGCTAAAGCGATCGCTCGACCCTCGCCGTGCGCGGCATTGATGCCGGCGGCAACTTTGTCGCAAACTTCTTGCTTGCGGCTGGAGATTACCACGCGTGCGCCATGCGCTGCCAGCTCCTCGGCGATGGCCTTCCCGATCCCCTTGCTGGATCCCGTAATGATGGCGACCTTTCCGGTCAGATCGAATAGCGACATCGGTCTCTCCTCCAATTCCTCACACCTTGGCCCGTTCGGCAAAGGCACAGGCCTCTTTGGCCAGCGGCACGATGCGGCTACCGGTGGCCACCGCATTCGCGTTCGATGCATTGCCATCGAGCGCGCGCTTGCGGATACCCTGGATGATCCCGACGAGCCGGAACAGGTTGTAGGCAAAATACCAGTTGAGATCGGGGATCGACGTTCGACCGGTCAGGCTGCAGTACTGTGCCGTCACTTCCTCCAGCGTCGGTATGCCGAGCCTCCGCAGATCAAGTCCGCCAAGTTGCGCGCCGCGTTCGCCATGCGGCATGGCCCAGTTCATGGCGAGGTAGGCGAAGTCTGCCAGCGGGTCGCCGAGCGTGGACAATTCCCAGTCGATTATCGCGCGGATGGCAGGACGATCCGGTGCATGGATCATGTTGTCGATGCGGAAGTCACCATGGATGATCGAAACGCGTTCCTGCGCGGGCACCGTTGCGGGGAGCCATTCGATCAGTCTTTCAACCTCGGGGATCTCTTCGGTCTGCGATGCGCGGTATTGCTTCGTCCAACGACCGACCTGGCGCGCGAAATAGTTTCCCGGCGCTCCATAGTCGCCGAGGCCGACGTCATGCGGATCGACAGCATGGAGGCTGGCGAGCGTTTCGATCATGCCGCGATATATGGCGCGGCGCTCAGTACCGTCGCAGTCTGGCAAGGCTCCGTTCCAGAAGGTCCGACCCTCGACCATCTCCATAAGGTAGAAGGGCGCGCCGATCACATCGCTGTGCTCGCACAGCGCAATCGGTTTCGCGACCGGGACCGGCGTCGGGTGGAGCGCACCGATCAGGCGATACTCGCGTTCGATCGCATGGGCCGAAGGCAACAGGTTGCCGAAGGGCTTGCGTCGCAACACCATCGGCCCGTCGTCAGTGTCGACGCGATACGTCGGGTTCGACTGCCCACCGGTAAATTTCCCGATCGCGGTTACCTCGAACGAACGACCAAGCGTCTCGCCCAGCCACGCCTGCAGGGCGAGGCCATCGAGATCGGCGAATGGGCCGCTACTCTGGATCACGCTGGCGGAACCTGCGCCACGACACGATCAAGCGCGTCACCCCGAGGACGCATCAGGCTTTCTTGAGTGACCGTCGCGATAAGTTTCCCCTGTTGGTCAAAAAAGTGACCCTGGTTGAGGCCACGGGCGTGCCCGGCCCACGGGCTGCCGGTGGCAAACAGGTGCCACTGGTCGAAATCAGGGTTCTCGTGGAACCAGATTGCGTGATCGAGGCTGGCGGCTTGAACGCTGCTGCTGCCCGGCCTGATCCCATGCGGAAGCATCGCGTTGCGCAGGAACATCATGTCAGATGCATAGGCGAGCAGGGCGCGTTGCAAGACCGGTCCTGCCCCAGTTCGATCCCGCATTCGCATCCAGCTGCCGATCTGCGGTTCGCGCGGCCTGGTGCCGAACAGTGACCCCGGATCGAGCGGGACGATTTCGATCGGGCGGTGCCGGAGCCGGTCGAGGATTGGCGACCTTCCCGCTTCGACATTGTGCTCCACCCAGCTATCGAGCGACGCTCGCGCAGTGTCTATATCGAGGTCGAAGGGTGGGGCCACGGCATGGGCGAACCCTGGCTCGGCTGCGTGGAACGATGTGGTCATGCTGAAGATCATCGTTTCATCTTGCCGGGCATCGACTCTTCGCGTGGCGAAGCTGCGACCTTCCGCCAGTGTGGTGACGACATACTCGATCGGGACAGAGGCTGCCCCGGCACGCAGGAAATGGGCGTGCAGCGAATGGGCGAGGCGGTCCTCGCATTCTTCGCCAGCGGCAGCCATCAATGCCTGGCCTATGGCCTGTCCTCCGAACAGGCGCGGCCCTATCGCCGGACCGGGCTGGCCGACCCATTCTCCGGTCGCACGACGCTCCGGTGACAACAATTCTGCAAGTTCTACTATGGTAGATTCCTCCTCACATGCATCACATACCCAAAATTCAGGCGATGGGAATAGCGTGTTTGAGAGCGGACCCCGTTGCGCTGATTGACAGTCTAACAAATAGAGATAATGAAGGATGTCGAGTTCATGGGAGATTCGAAAATGACCTACACCCGCGGCCGCGTCGTCAATGATGCCGATGCACACACGATGGAAACCCAGAACTGGCTCGCGCCTTATCTGGAAGGGGAATACAAGGAGATGTATTCGGAGGTGTATTCCAAGCGAGAGGGCGGCGAACGGATCACCAAAATGATCGACATGGCCAAGGCGCGGAAGAGCGATCCCGAGGCGAGGGCCAAGGCGCTCGAAAATCCTATCGAAGGGGCGAAGGGCTGGCTCGGTTACGGCGGGTTCGACAAGGAAGAACGGATCGAAGCGCTCGACTGGCTTGGCTTCCAGAGCCAGCTGGTTTTCCCGACCTTCGGTCTGGGTGCCATCACCCGGGCTGCGACCGACGACCAGCGTTATGCCGCCGCGCGCGCACTCAATCGCGCGCAGCAGGATTTCTGCGATGCGGATCCGCGTCTCGAATGTGTTGCCTTTGCTCCGCTCGACGATCCGCAGCGGGCGCTGGAAGAAGCGCGGTTCGCGATCGAACGGGGCGCTGCGGCTGTGATGTTTTCTGCTGGGCCTGCTGGCAACAAGAGTCCGGGCCATCCGGACTTCGATCCGTTCTGGCAATTGCTGCAGGACCGCCAGATCCCCTTCATGCTGCACATCGGCCCGGGCACGAAGACCCAGCCGGGCAAGTTCAAGAACAACGGTCGCGAACGGGCCCCTGATCTGCATGGCGGGGGCGAGAACCTGCGATTCCCCGACTTCCTGTGTCTCTGGTATGCGCCGCAGGAATTTCTGACAGCCATGATTTATGACGGTGTCTTCCAGAGCTTCCCCGGCCTGCGCGGTGGGGTGATCGAAAGCGGTGCCGGATGGGTGCCCGAATTCTTGCGCATGCTCGACCACGGCTGGCATTCGTTCAACCGGACCGACCCCTATCTGCAAGCGCTTGACCTGATGCCGTCGGAATACATCAAGCGGGCGGTGCGTTTCACGCCGTTCCCGAACGAAGATGTCGGTCGAATGATCAGGGATAGCTCGCCGGAGCTCTACATGTTCTCCAGCGATTATCCGCATCCCGAAGGCACCAAGGACCCTCTCGGCAAGTTCGAGGCTTCGCTCGCAGGGTTCGACGACGAGGTGCAGGATATGTTCTTCCGCACCAACTACGATCACATGATGTTTCGCGAACATGCGGCAGTGGCGGTCGCTGCCGAATAGTGACCAGCAATGGGGCGGCTGCGGCCGCCCCTGCTTCATCCATCCCCAAACCTCATCAGGTCCACCAGCGGATCGATATTGGCTGCGGCGTCGAGACTGTCGCAAAGAGCGATGAGCCTGCTAGCTTTTTCCGCGCCGAGAACAGGTACCACCAGCTCTCGCGCTTTCTCCTCGACCTCTGACTTGCTCAGTGGGTGGGTCGGAAAACCGGGCACATAGGGGACGTAGCGTTCCTTGCTTGTGCCGTTCTTCAACACGATGGTGACGCGAGCACTTTCGGTGCGGTCCTCGCCTTCACCCATTTCCTGCGCTGCATCGCGGACCACCGTGACCCGGCGCGCAAACGCTGCAGCATTTGTGTCGTTCGCCTGGCGGTCGAGTGACTGCGCGTCGACAAAATCGAGCCTGCCGTCGAGCATGATGATCGCAGCAAGGTACGGGATGTTCAGCGCCGGCATGTTTGCCCGCTCGAAAGTCGCCGCTTCGCCCGGCATGGCGACGAGAATGCTTTCGACTTGGTCGGGCCGTACGGTTTGGCGCAGGTCAAGCAGCGCCCGCACTGCCGGCTGGGTTGGTCCCCCGACTGGATAGCGCTTCATCGCAGCCAGCGAGAGCTCCCATCGTTCGTTCAAGCCTTCGACAAGCGAAGCGTGGTTCTTGCCTTCACCTTGGAACGCCCGCCAACGGAACCAGCCGTTCTCATTGTCGAAGCTGTCGGGGACGCCGGTGAAGCCGAGCCGGGCCATATGCGCTGCCTGCATGCCATTGCGGGCCCCCATGCCGGCAAACACGAAAGCCTTCTCGATATGCCGGACATCGAGCAGCCACTGCCACGAACCCGATGCCATCTGCGCACAATAGGCTAGCATGTGATTGACCTGGTTGCTCTCCAGACCAAGCAGCGGCGCGACCGCGGCGGCGGTTCCGAAGGTCGGAGCAACACCGTGATTGGCCAGCCCGGCCATGTAGAGATTGCGCGTTCCGATTGCCTTGGGAAGGCGGCCGGCGATTTCGTATCCAACGATGATCGCGCCGATCAGATCAGAGCCGCTACGACGCTGGCTGCGCGCTGTTTCCATAGCTGCGCTAACGATCGCAGGACCAGGCTGGACGTAGGCCGAAGGAATAAAGTCGTTAATCTCAGCCGCATGCGCTGTCATCGCCGAGGCAAAGACCGCATCGATGGCGGTGGCCGTTTGCTGTGATGCGAGGATCGGGCTTTCCCCGGCGCCGCCCATGGCCACAGCATACTGCCTGCCCAGCCTCGCAGCTTCGAGTGATTGGCAGGCGATAATGGATGCCAAGGTATCGAGAATATGCAAGCGCGCCCGTTCACGAATATCGCCGGGCACCCGATGGGAGGTGGCCGACGCGATGTATTTGGTCAGCGCCGGCATGACCGGATGCCATTCGGCGCCGGGCTCTGCGGCACTCTCGCCATTGGCATTGCCATTGCCAGTGTCGCGTTGAGCGATCGCGGTCGAGCCCGTCGCAATGGCAGCGCCTGCAACCAGCGTTGCCGACCCGGACAACATCGCCCGTCGTGAGAATCCATCGACATCCGGCAAGTCCACTCTCCCTCAGACATTGCCACAAGGGTGCAGAACCTTGTTCTGACGGTCAAACAAATAGTGAGATAAAGCGAGATAGAATCTTCTCATCGCTTGTCTTTCGGGCGGGGCGGATGGATAACGCGGCCATGAAGCTGGAGGCGAAGGAAGAGGGGCGGCGCGAGCAATTGCTCGAGGCGACACGGCGCCTGATCCTGGCCACCGGGTCGCTGAACATTTCGCTCAATGATATTGCCGACGAGCTGAGCGTCAGCCGTAGCCTCGTCTATGTTTATTTCGACAGTGTTGCCCAGATCATTGATGAATTGTTCGCCGAAGAGGCGGAGGCGATCGACCGTGCGATTGTCAGGCTCATCAACGATGACTCATCGTTTCGAGAACGACTGACCCGGCTCTTTGCCGCCTATCTCGATCATCTCGCGACGGGCGGGCAATTGGGCTATCTCGTCTTGCGCGAGCGCAACCAGGACAACCCGCTGAGCGCGGCCAATTCCCGCAAGTTCAGACGGATATTGCGCAACCTTTCGCGACATGCGGTCGATGCGCTGGCCTTGCGACCGAGGGAGGCGTTTGTGCTGTTGGAACTGATAGCTGCAATCCCTGAGTCGCTTGCACGCATGGTCCGCAGTGGGAAACTGGAGATCGAGATCGCGCAGGAGACTAGCGCGATGCTCATTGGCAGCGCGATCGACGCTTACGAGGTGCATTGACCCCAGATATGTCAGGTGCGGTGCAGTTTCTTGTCGATCGCCGCTACACCCGCCATCACCACTGCCAGGCACGTCTGCTCCACCATTGCGAACGGTGCGCGCTTGCCCGCCACAATCCCGCCCGCCTTGAGCGAAACCGCAGTCAATGCGGTCGTAGCAGCCCGCGCAGACGCGATGTCCATGCCACTCCTCGCCGTGAGTTGGCGAAGGATCGGCTCGCGCGCACTCCTGGCAGTGATTTCTCGCTCTTCGCGCAGCGCGAGCTTGATCTCGGGGACCCGCAAAAGCATTTGCAGCAAAGGGCCGCGTTCGGCAGCTTCATGGAGATACCCGATCGTCGAAAGCACTATCTTGGTGTGTCGATCCATATTGCGGGAAACGCGTTCCCGCCGGCTGCTCTCGAGCTTCGCGATCTCCTCGCGCGCCATGGTGAGCAAGAGGTCAGTGCGGCTGCCGACGCAATTGTGAACCTGTGTCTCGCTGATCCCCACATCCTGGGCCAGTGAACGGATATTGAGCGCACTCAAACCGTCTTCGATGGCGATGCGGGCTGCCGCAGCCAGGATTTGTCGACGTCGGCTATCACTGTCGAGACGCGTCCGCCGTCCCGGAGATTGTCGTGACTGCCTCTGGCCGAGAACCACTTCCTCGCTCAGCCCTGTTGGAGGAGGAGGCAGGTCCGGCGGTTGGTGGCGAACCTCGCTGGCGCGGGTCCAGTGCGCGCGGGGTGGGCGCGGAATGTTCAGGCGATCGCAGATCTTGGCCAAACCGTTCCCGGTAAGCCCGTACCGGGAGGCGACTTTACCCATCGGTTCGGACCACACCTGTCGAAATAGCTGTTCGCGCGTCAACTCCATGTTTGCCCGTTAGCCCCGACAGCAAGGGCCTGTCCACCACCTGCGCGCCAAGGGGATCGGGCAAAAGGTTTCGCTTTCATACCGGATTTTCAAAATCACTTCTTGTTAGATCGTAAACTTCGATATACCTCGGAGTCGGGAAGAGGAGGATATTGCGATGCGGTGCCAGCGCGCAGCCGGTATTTTTGCGTTGATCTCGGTCTTGCTGCCTGCTGGCGCGCAAGCTCAGATGCCGGCCGAGATCGACCAGGTTCTGGCAGAGGTGGAAAACGGCACCTTGGCCGGTTCGCGCGAGAACGGCGTGCTTGTGTTTCGCGGTGTGCCCTATGCTGCTGCGCCGACCGGAGAGCTGAGATGGCGCGCCCCACAACCTGTTGCCGAGTGGCCCGGGGTCCGGGCTGCAAGTGCGCATGAGCCTCCGTGTGTGCAGCCTGTCGACACCGACAGCACGGTTGCCAACTTCGGCGGCGTCAATGGGGCACAGTCGGAAGACTGCCTCTACCTGACGATCTATGCACCAGAGGGCGTGCGCGATGCTCCGGTCATGGTCTGGTTCCATGGCGGGGCGTTCTTTCTCGGCGCGGGTCACCTCGGTTCGTATGACGGTACCGCCAACGCGCGGCAGGGTGTGATTACCGTCGGGGTAAACTATCGTCTGGGTGCGCTGGCGAACTTCGTCCATCCAGTCCTTGAAGCTGGCCGCGAAGGCGAACCGCAGGGAAACTATGCGCTGCACGACAGCGTCGCAGCCCTTCAATGGGTGCGCGACAACATTGCGGCATTTGGCGGCAATCCTGAAAATGTGACGATTGCTGGCCAGTCTGCTGGTGGAGGGATCGTGACCAACTTGCTGTCGCTCCCTGCTGCCGAGGGACTGTTCGACAAGGCTATCGTCCAGTCGGGTAGTCTCCTCCTGCCTGATCGCGCTCCGGTCGAAGCAAGTCGTATAGCGAGAGAGGCGCTCGAAACTATCGGCATCGGACTTGATGCTTCTGCCGATGACCTGCGCAACATCTCCGCGCAGACCTTTGCTGCTTCAAAGGAGCTGCGAGCAGGCTTCTTCTTCACCTCAGATCCGAAATGGAAGCCAAGCTCGACAGTTGCTGCCTTGCGTGCTGGCAAGGAATTCGACGTGCCCATCTTGGTGGGTGCGAACCAGGGTGAGGGAGGATTTGCGGCTGCACGAACCTTTGCCGAACTCGCTGGCGACGAGGGCGCCCCCGCCTTCCTCTACCGGTTCGAACACGTCCCTGCCTTTCGCGAAGCCGAATGGACCAAGGGCCCGATCCACTCGGCAGAGTTGATGTTTGCGTTCGACTCGATCGATCAATCGAGTTGGGGCGGTGCCAAGGCCGACACCGACGATCGTGCCGTCGCGCTGCAGGTGAACTCCTGCTGGGTTGCCTTCGCCAAGCTGGTTCCGGGTTCCCGCACCATCGAGTGCGCGGATGGCTTCACCTGGCAGCCGTACCTCAAGGGCGAAACAGCGCGATTTACAACGAGTGGGCCTGAGATGGCTGACGGCAGGGAGTACCCCGACGGACCGTCCAAAGACTGAAAATGCAGACCGCCGAGAAGGCGCCAGACACAAGGGAGAGGACCTATGCAATCGAAGACCCGTTATCTGCTCAGCTCGACACTGGCTGTTCCCCTTCTCACAGCGGCGGGAAGTCCGGCCTTGGCGCAGGACGCTGAAATCGACGAGAAAGAGGTCATCGTCGTCACCGGAACCTATATTCGCGGGCAGACCGAGGACGGATCTCTCCCCGTGGAAGTCTACAGCGCCGACGAGTTGGCGCAGCGCGGCATCGACAGCCCTCTCGAATTGGTGCGGAGCCTTCCTTCGGTAGGGATTACACTCGGTGAATCAAATCAGTATGCTGCCGGTGGCAGTCAGGGCGTAGGTTCTATCAACCTTCGTAGCTTGGGACGCGAGCGCACGCTGGTCTTGATGAACGGTAGGCGTTTCTTCAACGAGCCCGGCGATGGCGCTGCAGACACCAACCTCGTGCCGATGTTTGCGCTGGAAAGGGTAGAAGTACTCAAGGACGGTGCATCGACAACCTATGGTTCTGATGCGATCGCAGGGGTCGCCAACTTCGTTACACGGAAGAATTTCGACGGCGTCGAAATCGGCGGCAACTACCAGTTCGTGAAGGGATCCGATGGAAACTGGCAGGCCAGCATCCTGGCAGGTAAGGATTTCGGTGCGGCCAATATCATGGTCGGCTTCGGCTATCAGCACCGCAGCGAACTGGACACCGGCGAGCGCGATTTCACCGTCCAGCCCTATGCCGTGAATCCCTCCGGTTGGTCGTTTCTATCGGATGTGGGAACCTATATTCCAAAGCGCGGCTCAATTACGCAAGGGCCTGCCGGAACGACGCTCGGCCTCGCTGTCGATGGTCGCCTGGCCGATTCATGCTCAGCGCTGGGTGGGCTCAATGGAACCTTCCCGTCTGGCGCGTCGAACTTTCCCGTATGCCGGTACACCTACATTCCTTTCGTCAATCTCATCGAGAAGGAAGACAGGTATCAGGCCTATGCGCAACTGGACGTTGATCTGAGCGACAGCCTGCGTTTCATCGCCGATGCGCTCTATTCCCATACCGAAGTACCGGAACTTGGCTACTCGCCGAGTTACCCACCAACGCAGGGTCCGCGCGGACCCGGGACGTCGCAGGCCTTCTTCGTGCCCCGCGCCAACCCGGGCTTCAACCCGTTCCTTGCGCAGACGTTCGCACCGGGCAATCCAGCCTATCTGGCGAACTACGCCAGTATCCTGTTCTTCCGTCCTTTTGCCTTGACCGGCAACCCGCTCGACGAAGAGGGCGCGGGTGAAGGGGGCGCCTTTAACGATGCCTGGCGGGTAACGGCCGGATTTGAAAAGGAATTCGGTCCCAATCTCAAGGCGGAACTCTACTCAACGTTCCTGCGCAGTTCGCGTCGGGCATTTTCCTACGACATCATCGGCGATCGCCTGCAACGCGCATTGAACGGCTTCGGCGGCGAGGGTTGTAGCGGGACCGTGGCCGGGGCCAATGGCTGCCAATGGTTCAATCCGTTCGTCAACTCACGCCCGGAGAATCCGATCACCGGCGCTGCCAATCCCAACTTCATCCCGGGCACGGAGAACAACCCGAGTGTCATCGAATGGATGCGTGCAGAGAACGGCACCAAAGCGCACGAAGAACTGTTCGTCGTAGACTTCGTGGTCAGCGGGGAATTCGAACTTGGGATTCCTGTATCTTATGCTGTCGGCGCGCAATATCGCGATAGCACCTTCGTCTCTCGCCCATTGAACAGGTTCAGTGATCCTGATGCGTATCCATGCGCCATCGAAAACGACCGTTCGTGCCTCGACAGCTCGACCGACACCAACTTCCCGGTCGGCGCTTTCATATTCCTGGGTCAGTATCCCACGGCCAATCTTTCGCAGAGCGTTTATGCGGTTTTTGCCGAAGCGCAGATCGAACCGTTCGACGGGCTCGAGATCAACGGTGCCATTCGCTACGAAGACTACGGCGGCAACGTCGGTTCGACAATCAATCCGAAGGTTTCGGTGCGGTGGCAGGTGACCGATTGGCTCGCTCTCCGCGGGTCGGTGGGCGATACCTTCCGCGGACCTTTGCCGGGCGATCTTACCACCAGCGGAACCAGTGCGGTTGCGGGCATCAATGTGCTGGGCAACAACTTCAAGGCGACCGACACGATCGGCAATCCGGACTTGAAGCCTGAAACGGCCCTGACCTACAATGCCGGTGCGATTCTCGAAGCCGGCGGTTTCACGATAACGGCTGACTACTGGACCTATGAGTTCAAGGGGCGTTTTGCCAACCTGCCGATTCAGGCAATCGCGGCGCAGGTTGCGCCAGGGGGGACGAACGGCCAGCAATCGGTCAATTGCGCGAGCCCCTTTACCCAGTTCGTTGTGTTTCAGGGCGGGGTCTGCAATTCGAGCACCATCGGTCTGGACATATCCCGTATCCAGACGCAGACGGTCAACGGCCCGGACGTCACGCTGCGTGGTTTGGACTTTGGCATCAATTACTCGAACGAGTTTGGCAACATCTCGGTCGATGCCGGTGCAAACGCCACACACGTGCTCGAGTATGAATTCTCCGACTTCGTTTTCAACGGGCTGACATTCAGCCAGGGATATGACGCAGTCGGGTTTGCGAACTACGACAGGGCTCCGGGCACCGTCTCTCCATGGCGTGGCAATGCGTACCTCAGCCTGGGCTTCGGTCCGGTCACGGCGACCTACAACGTGCAGTATATCGATGGGGTGACCGACAACCGGTGCCCGGAGAACGGGCCCTGCGCATCGACTCCTGAGTTCGGACCTACAGACTTCGGCCGTGAGGTTGGCAGCTACACTCAGCAGGATCTTCTCTTCTCGATCGACCTCGACACCGCCGGACTGGACCTGACCCTCACTGGCGGGATCGAGAATATCTTTGACGAAGATCCGCCCGCAGCACGGCTGGAGTACAGCTATGATCCGTTCATCGGCAGCGCCCTCGGCCGGACATTCAAGCTGGGAACCAGAGTTCGCTTCTGACTCTCCCGGAAGCGAGTGAGGCGGTCCATCGATCCGGCCGTCTCAACTTCCAGGGGGGCTGGCATGCCGATTTGGCATTCCGGTCCCCCTCCTTCTTCAATTCGAGGAACCGAGAACATGCAGTTACTTCGCAGCCTGGCCTGGATTGTTGCTCTTGGCGCTTTTTGCACGGGTTCGATCGCCGCCGCGCAACAAGCCACGACCGTCGTCAAAACCGATAGCGGAAGTGTTCAGGGTCTGAAGCAAAACGGCATCGATGCCTTCCTCGGCATTCGCTACGCCGCGCCCCCGGTTGGTGACTTGCGCTTCATGCCGCCGGTCCCGGCCGAGAGTTGGGACGGAACTGCCGATGCCACCGGCTATGGCGCGCCTTGCATGCAGCTCTATAGCGCCAGCGGCCCGAACGAGAGTGACCTGACGCGCGGCATCCAGGGCATTTTCCCGACCGCGACCGAAGCCAAGATCGACAATGAGGATTGTCTGTTTCTCAATGTCTGGACTCCTGCTGCCGGTGATGGCGGCAAGCGACCTGTCATGGTCTGGTTCCACGGCGGCGGATATGCTTATGGTTCGGGAGGCTGGCCAGCTTATAACGGCCGCAACCTGGCCGAAAAGGGCGACGTTGTGGTTGTCACAGTCAATCACCGCCTCAACGCTTTCGGCTACCTCAATCTGGCTGCACAGTTCGGGCCAGACTATGCCGCTTCCGGCAATGTCGGCAATCTCGACCTCGTGAGATCGCTTGAGTGGGTGCGTGACAATATCGCTGCGTTCGGAGGCGACCCGAGCAATGTGACGATCATGGGCGAAAGCGGCGGCGGTTCCAAGGTCAGCCACCTTTTGGCCATGCCGTCTGCCGATGGGTTGTTCCATAAGGCGGTCATCCAGTCCGGCCCTGGTGTCTACAGCGGCAAGCCGGCGGACGCTGCCGAGTACGCGGCAGCGATTCTCACCGCATCAGGCGTGGAAACGGTTGAAGATCTCAAGACCGTCCGCGCCGACCAGATCGTCGATGCGGTGCGCAAGGTCACACCGGCATCCTCTGCGATGGGCAGGGGGCCGCAATTCGGCCCGATCGCGGATGGGACGATTGTTCCGCGGGATCCATTCCTGCCGCGCGCGCCAGAGCAGTCATCCGATATCCCCGTCCTGATCGGTTACAACAAGACGGAAATGACGCTGTTTGTTGCCTCGCAGCCGTGGTTCGGCCGTATCGATGAGGCTGGCCTGAAGGGCATGGCTGCAATGCTGGGCGAAGAGGTTGCAGCGGCGGTCGACGCCTATCGCGCGATGTATCCTGACTATTCGCCGACTGATATCGCCAGCATGGCCATGGGGACGCGCTTTGTGCGGGGCACCTATCTATTGGCCGACCAGCAATCGCGAACTGCTACGGCGCCTGTGTATGTCTACCGTCTGACGTGGGAGACCCCCGTCGGCGGCGGGATCCTGCGGTCGCCGCACACGCTCGACATACCGCTCATGTTCGACAACGCAGCGGAGAGCACCGCTCTCGTGGGCTCGGATGAGGGCGCTGCCATGATGGCGCAGATGATGAGCGACGCCTGGATCGCCTTCGCCAAGACCGGCAAGCCGTCGAGTGCTCTTTTGCCGGATTGGCAGGCCTATACCCAAACCAAGCGCATGGTGATGGAGCTGGACGTGGAACCGCGGCTGGTTGACGACCCGGAGAAGTCGATCCGCTTGCTTCCCTCCAAGTAACAGGCTTCGTTTGCAAAAAGGGCCGCTGCTCGGATCGAGCAGCGGCCCTTCGCTTGATCGTTCCCAGCGGCTTTAGTCGAAGCCGTTGCCGGCATCCGCCTTCTGGCGAAGGTAATGACTTGCCGGCAAGCCGTGCTTTTCCAGCCCGGCGACGACGGCGTCGAGCCCGACAGTCGTGGCCCAGAACATCGGTCCGCCGGTGTAGAGCGGCCAGCCGTAGCCGTTGATCCACACCACATCGATGTCGCTGGCACGCTGGGCCATCTTCTCTTCGAGGATCTTCGCGCCTTCGTTGACCATCGGATAGAGCAGCCGCTCGCGGATTTCGTCCTTGCTGATGTCGCGCTGCGCATTGCCTTCGCGGGCAGCGAAATCGGCGATGATCTGCTTCACTTCGTCTGATGGCGTGCGGTTGCGCGCCTCGTCATAGTCATAGAAGCCCTTGCCATTCTTCTGACCGAAGCGGCCCGCCGCACATAGGGCTTCTCGGACTGTCGTGACCTTGCTGGGATCGCGGTGCCAACCGATGTCGATGCCCGCAAGATCCCCCATCTGGAATGGCCCCATGGGAAAGCCGAACTCCAGCAGCACATCATCGACGTCCCAATAGTTCGCGCCTTCCATGATCAGCTTGTTGGCCTGTGCCTGTCGCTGGGACAGCATCCGGTTGCCGATGAAACCGGGGCAAACGCCTGAAACGGCCGCGACCTTGCCGATCTTCTTCGCCAGCTTCATCGATGTCGCGAGCACATCGTCACGGGTGTTGGCGCCGCGAACGATCTCCAGCAGCTTCATGACATTGGCGGGCGAAAAGAAATGCAGGCCGAGGACATAGCCCGGGCGCTGCGTCGCGGTCGCGATCTCGTCGACATTGAGATAGCTGGTGTTGGAGGCGAGGATCGCGCCTTGCTTCACCACCTCGTCGAGCTTGGCGAAGACCTGCTTCTTCACATCCATGTTCTCGTACACCGCTTCGATCACCAAGTCGCAATCGGCGAGATCGGCATAGTCGAGTGTCGAGGTGAGCAGGCCCATCGCGCCCTCGACCTGCTCCATAGTCATGCGGCCACGCTTGGCGGTGTTCTCGTAGTTCTTGCGTATGACACTGGTGCCGCGGTCGAGCGCTTCCTGCTGCATCTCGAGGATTGTGACCGGGATCCCGGCGGACAGGAAGTTCATCGCGATTCCGCCGCCCATGGTGCCCGCGCCAATAACTCCAACCTTGTTGATCGGAATCAGCGGAGTATCGGCGGGCACATCATTGATCTTGTTGGCGGCGCGCTCGGCGAAGAAGTAGTGCCGCATCGCCTTCGACTGGGTGCCGTTCATGAGTTGCATGAACAACTCGCGCTCCTTCTTCACCCCGTCGGCATAGGACAGCTCGCCCGCTGCCTTGACCGCTGCGACAGCGGCGTTGGGCGCATCGAAGCCGCGCATCTTGCGGCCGTTCTGGGCGCGGAACTGGTCGAAGATATCGGGATTGCGGATGCCGTCCTCGTTGGCCGTGCCTTCGCTGGAGCGCGAAACAGCCTGGCCGATCTTGCTGCGGGCAAAGGCGATCGCATCTGCCTCCAAGCTGTCTTCGCCGACGATCTCGTCGATGAGGCCAATAGCCTGCGCCTTCTTCGCGGAAATCGGATCGCCTACTGCGACCAGCGGCAGGGCGGCTTCGGCCCCGACGAGGCGTGGCAGGCGCTGCGTGCCTGCAGCACCAGGAATGAGGCCGAGCTTCACCTCGGGCAGGCCGATCTTGGCGCTCGGCACAGCGACGCGGTAGTGACAGGCCAGCGCCACTTCGCAGCCGCCGCCCAGCGCCGTGCCGTGGATGGCTGCAACCACCGGCTTGTCGCTGGCTTCAAGTTTGTCGAGCGCTTCAGGCAGGCTAGGGCTTTGTGGTGCCTTGCCGAACTCGGTGATGTCCGCGCCGGCGAAGAAGGTCCGCCCGTCGCAGCGGATCACTACCGCCCTGATGCTGTCATCACCCAGCGCCTGTTCCACGCCTGTGGCGAGGCCTGCGCGCACCGCCTGTCCCAGCGCATTGACCGGCGGGTTGTCGGAAATGATCACCAGGACATCGCCATGGCGCTCGGTGCGAATAGGGGAAGTCATGATTCTAAAGCTCCTCTCAGCATACCGTCAGTTCTGAAGGCTGACGATAGAGCAGTATTTCGCAAATTCAATCCTCATACCAGTGTTTCAAAAACGCGAATGTCAGGCTTGCCTAGAAGGGACCGATCTGGCTTAATTGCGACCAACGAGAATCAGGGCAGAGCCCGAGGGAAGAGGAAAATCAAGACATGCGCGACGCCGTCATTGTATCAACCGCACGTACTCCGCTAGCCAAGTCGATCCGCGGCGCCTTCAACGCCACCCATCCGGTCCAACTGGGATCGTGGTCGGTCGAGGCGGTCATTGGCGGGGCGGGGCTCGACGGCAGCGAGATCGATGACGTCATCATGGGGGCGGCGAGCCAGGGCGGGGCGCAAGGCTTCAACATGGGCCGCCAGATTGCCCTTCGCGCAGGTCTGCCGGTCGACATCGCGGGAATGACAATCGATCGTCAGTGTTCTTCCGGCGTGATGGCTATCGCGACAGCGGCGAAACAGATCATCGTCGACCGGATGGATATCTGCATTGCCGGCGGGATCGAATCCATCAGCGCACTGCGTACGGGTGGAGGTACGCCGCCGGTACGCGATGAAGAACTGCTGAAGATGCATCCGGATATCTTCATGCCGATGATTGGCACAGCGGAGGTGGTGGCCAAACGCTATGGAATCAGCCGCGAAGCGCAGGACGAATACTCGCTCCAGTCCCAGCAACGCACTGCCGCGGCCCAGGCCGCAGGCAAGTTCAATGACGAGATCGTCGCGGTCAGCACCACCATGAACGTGACCGACAAGGCGACGGGTGAAGTGTCGCAGCGCGAAGTCACCATCGACATGGATGATTGCAACCGTCCCGACACGACGCTTGAGGGACTTGCCTCGCTCGCTCCGGTGATGGGCGAGGGCTACACAGTCACCGCAGGGAACGCGAGCCAGCTTGCCGACGGTTCATCGGCCTGTGTGATGATGGAAGCCGCTGTGGCGCAACAACGCGATCTGGCACCGTTGGGCCGCTATCTCGGCATGGCAGTCGCCGGGACCAAGCCCGATGAAATGGGCATTGGCCCGGTTTTCGCCATCCCCAAGCTGCTCAAGCGGTTCGACTTGTCGATTGGCGACATCGGCCTGTGGGAGATCAACGAAGCCTTTGCGGTGCAGGTGCTGTACTGCCGCGACAAGCTCGGCATCCCGGATGAGCGCCTGAACGTAAATGGCGGCTCGATATCGATCGGGCACCCCTTCGGCATGACCGGTGCGCGGTGCGTCGGGCACGCGCTGATCGAGGGCAGGCGGCGGGGCGTCAGATATGTCGTGGTCACAATGTGCGTTGGCGGCGGCATGGGTGCGGCCGGCCTGTTTGAGGTGCTCTGACCATGGCCTCGGCAAAACCCGATCTCGCTTCGATGATCGGCTGGACACCGCCCGAGGGCTGGCCAGTCGTCACGCGCGAATATTGCAGGCAGGTGCTTACTGCCCCCGGCGAACGCTTCGAGATGGAAACCATCGACATCCGCGGCGTGCCGACCCGCGTATGGAAGAACGCCCCGCCCAACCTGCGAGCTATTACCCTGCTGGGGCGGACGCACGGGGACCGCGTCTTCACGATCTATCAGGACGAACGGGTGACCTTTGATGCCTGGTTCCGGGCGGTGGCAACGCTGGCGCACGAACTGCAGGCGCGCGGTGTGAAAAAGGGTGACCGGGTTGCGATTGCAATGCGCAACCTCCCCGAATGGCCCGTGGCATTCTTTGCCGCGATTACCATCGGCGCGATCTGCGTCCCTCTGAATGCCTGGTGGACCGGCGACGAGCTTGCCTTCGGACTCGCCAATTCAGGCACGAAGGCGCTGATTTGTGACGAAGAACGGTGGGAACGCGTCTTGCCGCACCGTGCCAGCTGCCCCGACCTGAACACGGCGTTCGTCTGCCGCGGGACGGAGCATTTGGAGGGCGCTATCGCGCTGGAGGACGTCATCGGCACGCCCCCTGACTATGCAGAACTTCCAGCACGTGAGCTGCCCGAGGTGGAGATCGGGCCGGAAGACGATGCCACGATCTTCTATACCAGCGGCACGACCGGCAAACCGAAGGGTGCCCTCGGCACACACCGCAACCTGTGCACCAATATCTTCTCGAGCGCCTTCAATGCCGCGTGTGCTTTCATGCGGCGTGGTGAACCGCTGCCGGATCCCAAGCAGAAAGTGGGCCTTACGGTCATCCCGCTGTTCCACGTGACGGCCTGTTCGGCGGGGCTCATGGGCAATGTTGCGGCCGGCAACACCATGATTTTCATGCACAAATGGGATCCGGTCGAGGCTTTCCAAATCATCGAGAGGGAAAAAGTGAACTCGACCGGCGGCGTTCCGACCATCGCCTGGCAGCTGATCGAGCATCCCGAACGCAAGAATTACGATCTCTCCAGCATCGAAGCGATTGGCTATGGCGGTGCACCGTCTGCCCCGGAACTTGTCCGCAAAATCCGTGAAGAGTTCGGTGCGCTGCCTAGCAATGGCTGGGGCATGACCGAGACGATGGCCACCGTCACCGGGCATTCAAGTGAGGACTATCTCAATCGTCCCGACAGTTGCGGACCTCCGGTTGCCGTAGCTGACATCAAGATCATGAGCGAAGATGGTACGCGTGAGCTGACGAACGGCGAGATCGGCGAACTGTGGGCGCGCGGCCCGATGGTCGTGAAGGGTTACTGGAACAATCCCGAAGCAACCGCGGAGACCTTCATCAACGGCTGGGTCCGCACCGGCGACCTCGCCCGGATCGACGAGGAGGGCTTCTGCTACATCGCCGACCGCGCCAAGGACATGATCATCCGGGGTGGAGAAAACATTTATTCCTCCGAAGTCGAGAACGCCCTTTACGATCACCCGGCAGTGACCGACGCCGCTCTTGTCGGGCTGCCGCACAAGCAACTGGGAGAAGAGCCGGCTGCCGTCGTCCACCTCGCTCCCGGAACGACGGCGACCGAGGGAGAACTGCAAGCCTGGGTTGGCGCACGATTGGCCAGGTTCAAGGTGCCTGTTCGAATAGCCTTCTCAAAGGACACGTTGCCGCGGAACGCCAACGGCAAGATCCTGAAGAAGGACCTTGCAGGCTTCTTCTGAGGGCAGGGGATTGCCGCGCGGCATCACTCGATAGGCGGAAGATTGGTTGCTAAGGGGGGAGCGATGGCGGGGAATGAAACAGGGACCAAGCGCTTTGGCGAGAAGCGGGATGCGATCGTGCATGCCGCATCCGTCCTGATCAGCCAGGTCGGAGTCCAGGCGACCACTCTTTCCGAAGTAGCCCGCGCCATCGGCCTCAACGCCACCAGCGTCACCTATTACTTTCCGCGCAAGGATGCGCTCATCGTTGCGGTGTATGAAGCAACGCTCGATCTGATGGAGCACATGGCGCAGACGGCTCTGGCGGAGCCCACGCCCGAAGCGAGGCTGCGTAAGTATATTGCCCAGCATATCGCGCTGCGCGAACGGATCAGACGCGGAGAACGAGGACTGATCACGGCCCTGTCCGAGATCCGTACGCTGGGAGAGGAAAACCAGGAGAAGCTCACAAGCCGTTACCGAGGCGTGGTCGATACGGTGCGGAGTTTTTTTGGCGATCTGCAGTCATCTGAGAGGCGAGCGCTTTACTCGGCGCGAGCGCATATCCTCCTCGAAGCCATGATGTGGTGGCCTGTCTGGTCCCTGCGCTATTCGGTGCTCGATTTCCCGAGAGTCGAAGAGCGGATGTTTGACATCCTGGCGTATGGCCTCCCTGCCAAAAGGGGCGAATGGTTGCCTTTCGAACTTTCCGATCGTGTCTGGCGCACCACCAGCAACGACGAAGCCAGCCATAACGAGGATTTCCTCCGCGCGGCGACCATCATGATCAACGAGCGCGGCTATCGGGGGGCATCGGTGAACCGGATCGCTGAGGCGCTCAATGTCACCAAGGGCAGCTTCTATCACCATCACGAAGCCAAGGACGATCTTGTCTTGGCGTGCTTTCAGAAAAGTTATGATCGACTGTCCGCTACGCAGATGGCCGGTCAGCGCGCGTCAGGGGACTACTGGACGCGGCTGGCCAGCGTATTGCGTGAATTGCTGGATGTGCAGTTCTTCGATGAAATGCCACTGCTCCGCACCACAGCTCTCCAGGCGCTGGAAAACGACCACAAGGTCGATGTGGTAATGCGATCAAACCGGCTGGCAAGGCGTTTCGCCGGAATGTTGATCGATGGCGTAGCCGATGGCTCCATCCGGCCGATCGATCCGCTCGTCGCGAGCCAGATAATCATGTCGACGCTCAACGGAGCGTATGAGGCGCGGCGCTGGGCGGCGCGTTTCGACGACAGCGAACTCGCCATCCGCACTTATGCTTCGGCGCTGTCGGAAGGATTCCTGACCGAAAACTGATCGCAAGGTGGCTAGGGCGCTGCGTGGTTCCGCGGCTCCCGGACCCTCACGATCAGAACAAGGAATGCCGCCAGCAGCGCGGTCAGCGCAATGACGAACAGTGGCAAGAAGCCGTAGGCCGCGACAAGCAGCCCTGCCAGTATCGGGCCGATCGCGGCGATCGCCCCTTCAGCGGTGGTCACAAAGGCGAGGCGCATGGGTGTGTCCTCGCTTGAACCAAACTCGAGCACCATTGTGGTCGAAGCCAGCATCCAGCCCGACCCGCCTACTCCCAGCAGGATGAAAGCCGCGTAGATTGGCGTTGCGGTGCTGCCCAGAATGAGCAGGACGGTGCCCGAGATCGAACTGACGAGAGCAAGAACATAGATCAATTTGAAGCCGAACCGGTCGCCAAGCGGGCCCCAGATGACGTTCGAAACGGTGTCAGACCCCAGGAAGACGAAGCTCAGGCCGCCGATAAGAGCACCATCCAGCCCAAGGCGTGATCCGGCATAGACGGTCCAGAACGGTGCGCCGACCCGCGCCATGGTCGAGAAACACTGGACCAGAAGGAAGGCGGCAAAGCCCCTGTTCTGCAGCAGGATCGGGAATTCTCTGACGCGCTGTAGGATCGGCATTTGCGGCCGCGAGATCGGTGCGGCAGGTTCGCGGATCATGGTCTTGAGGACGACGAGGCCGGCACTTGTCAGGAGGAAGGCAAACAGGAAGGTAGTAGCGTACCCGTTGCCGAGCCACTTGTCGGCGATCAGGTAATTCCCCGCAGCCCATGCAAGGACTGCCGCAATCAATCCGCCGGCAAAATTCCGGTAGCCCTGCAGCCGACCGCGCTGGCGGATCGGGATCAGCTTGCTCATGAGCATCTGGAAGGCGACCCGTTGTGCTCCCGTGAAGAAGCCCAGAAGCAGGAAGCTGACGAATGTGGCGGCGAGCAACAGGTTGCCGGTGAGGAACCATCCAGACAGGGCAAGACACAGGATCATGAGCCGCATCAGCGAGCCTACCCGGATGGCATATGGCAGAATGTGGCTGCGGTGTTCGATGCGGGATCCGCTGGCGATCGGGCTGATCGTCGCTCCCAGCTGAAGCAGTGCCGCTCCGAGGCCCACTGCCGCGGTGCTGCCTGTAAGCAGGAGGAGATAGGCCGGGATAATGGTGGGGGCGTAAATCAGGCGGAACCCGGTCATGCCCAGAACGCCATGGATGAAGTTGGCGCGATAGTTCCGTTTCAGGTTTTCATCGACGAAGCGTGCATGTTCGGCCAGCGCAAGTTGCTGTGCGCTGGCCGGAGCGAGACCATCGGGATCCTCGAGCGGATCCAATGGGTCAATAGCCGCCGATGGCGGCAAACCGATCCCGAAGGTAGCTTGTGCTGCCCCAAGTGGCTTCCAGCACGCGGGAGCGTTTCAGGTAAAAACCGACATCGTATTCATCGGTCATGCCGATACCGCCGTGCAATTGGATACCTTCGTTGGACAGCTTGTGCATGACCCGGTTTGCCTCGGCCTTGGCGACAGTCGCGGCCCGGGCAATTCCGAACCCACTGTCGATAGCCTGCAAGCCGGCTTCAACCGCCGAGCGCATTTGCGCGAGATCCGCAAACATGTCGGCCATACGATGCTGCAATGCCTGGAAGGTGGCCAAGACCTGGTTGAACTGCACGCGCTGCTTGAGATAGTCGAGCGTGGTTTCGAACACCGCCTGCGCCATGCCCAGCATTTCCGCCGCGACGAGGACCCGGGCACGATCGAGCACATCGTCGAGCAGGCTTTCGCCGCCGTTCGCCAGCTTCTGAGCTTTAGCGCCGTCGAAAGTGAGATCCGCATGGCTCCGCTGGTCGGTCAGATTGCGGGTGGTGAGCGAAACACCGTCACCCTTTTCGACCAAATAGAGGCCGTCTTTCGCAGCCACTACGAACAGGTCGGCACCATGTGCTTCGGGAACGAAGGCCTTGGTTCCGCTCAGCTTGCCATCGGTCACTTGCGTTGCGATGGCAGCGGGATCATGCTTCGCCCCCTCGTCAATCGCCAGCGTACCGATAGCCGCTCCGCTAGCCAGCCTTGGCAGCCATGCGGCTTTCTGTTCGTCGTTCCCGCCCAGTACGATCGCGCTGGCGGCGATGGTGTTCATCACTATCGGGGTGGCAGTAAGCGTCTTGCCGAGTTCCTCAACCACGAGACCGGCCGACAGGAAACCGAAGTCGCTGCCGCCATGCTCCTCGGGAATTACGATGCCTGCCCAACCCATTTCGGTCATCGCGGCATAGGCAGCGCGATCAAATGCCTCTGGAGCGCCGCTTGCGCGGACCTTGCGGAATTCGGTGACCGGGCTTTCATTCGCCGCCCATTCGCGCGCCATGTCGCGCAGCATTTCCTGTTCTTCGTTCAGAACTGCCATGTGTCTAACTCCTTCGCGCGTTTACTGGTGGTCGAGCATGCCGAGCACGCGTTTGGCGATGATGTTGTTCTGGATCTCGGTCGATCCGCCGTAGATCGTAGTCGCCTTGCCGTAGAGCCAGGCGCGCACACCGGCGAGTTCGGGTCCGGTGAAGCCGTCACCTTCCCAGCCAAGTCCCTGCTTGCCCATGATCTCGATTGCCAGTTCCGCCCGTTCCTGGCCGAGCTTGGTCCCGAGTTTCTTGAGCGCGGAGCTGATTTCCGACACGCCGCCCTGCGCCTTGCTCTCCTCGACCGCGCGGCGGGCGGTCAGCAGGAAGCTTGACCAGCGGATTTCAACGTCGGCAATCCTGTCGCGCAGCACTTGGTCGGCCAGCTTCCCGTTGCTGTCCACCTGGCTGTGCTTCTTCGCCAGATCGGACAGGCTAGGGCCGCCGCGCCCGGCTCCGGCGCCGGAGATATTGGTGCGCTCGTGCTGGAGCAGACGCTTGCCGATGGTCCAGCCTTGACCCTCTTTCCCGACCAGGTTTTCCTTGGGCACTTTCACATTGGTGAAGAAGGTTTCGCAGAACGGGCTGGTGCCGCTGATCATCGTGATCGGACGCACTTCGACTCCGGGGCTGTCCATGTCGATCAGCAGGAAGGATATGCCGTTGTGCTTGTCGCTGCGATCGGTGCGGACGATGGCGAAGCACTTGTGCGCCCATTGCCCGCCGCTGGTCCATGTCTTCTGGCCATTGACGAGATAGTGGTCGCCCTTGTCCTCCGCGAATGTCTGCAGATTGGCGAGGTCGGAGCCCGCGTTGGGTTCGGAATAGCCCTGACACCAGCGAATCTCACCGCGACAGATTGGCGGAATGTGCTCTTTCTTCTGTGCCTCGTTGCCATATTCCAGCAATGTCGGGCCGAACATTAAAACGCCCATTCCGCCGATTGGATTGTAGGCACCGGCGCGGGCAAGCTCCTCGTTGAGAATGGCCGCCTGCTTGCGGTTCAGGCCACCGCCGCCGTATTCCTTGGGCCACGTAGGCGTGCCCCAGCCTCGCTGTCCGATCGCTTTGCGCCAAGCCTTCTGGTCGGGGGTCTCCGCTCCGCCGATTTCGACGCCGCCCATTGCCAGCGACTTGCCTTTCAACTCCTGCGGGAAATGCTCCCTGACGAAAGTGCGGACCTCCTCGCGGAATGCATCGACACCGCTATCGGCGTCGGTCTGGGAAACGGTTGCCATTGTCTGCTCCTTGAACGTCTGTCGGTTTTGGCTGTGTGGATGGCCGGCAGGCTATTCCGCCGGGTCGGGAACCTGCTCGGCAATGGCAGCACTCTGCCGTTCGCGACGGGCAAGCTCTGCAACGTTGGCCTCATGGCTGGCCCGGTCGATCCGGTAAGCGAAGAGCAAGCCTGCCCCGCCAACATAAAGGACAATGAGCGCCGGCACGTACACCAGGGCCAGCATTCGAGGGATCTCAGGGTCCAGGGTTCGGGGATCCGAACCCGGATCGATCCCGACGAAGGCAACGAGCATCCCGGCCGCAAATACGCCAAGGCCCGAAGTGGATTTCTGCATCAGGGTATTTGCCGCGTAGAACAGGCCCTCCGACCGTCGTCCTGTTCGCAGCTGGCTCTCCTCGACAATGTCGCCGATCATGGCGTGGGTCAGGACAGCAGACGAAACCCCGCAGAGCTGGAACAGCATGGAGAAGAAGAAGACCGCTGCGACAAGCCGCGGATCGCCGTTTTCGAACAACAGGCCGGCAAAGCGCAGCAGGTAGGGCGCACTGGCGAAACACACCGCAATGATCGCGAGCCCGAAGGCAGCGTTCCGCTTGCCGAATTTCTTCGAAACGAAAGGTGCGAAGAACAACGCGAGGAAGGCCCCCACCAGGGAATCGATGGTGAGGATGGCCAATTGCGCCGAACTGAATTCAAAGAAGTATGTTCCGAAGTAGATGTTCAGCGCCGATGTCATCCCGACCGAGGTGTACTTGAGGACACCGAAGGCGAGGATCGCCAGGAAGCCCTTGTTGGAAAAGGTGCTGCCCATCTGCTTCAGCGTCGCCACAGCACCGATCTTGGCGGGCGGGGGCGGCATCTTGAAGTATTTGACCCGGTGCAATGTGCCCAGGCTCGAGATCAGGATGGCGGCAAACATCAGTGCTGCACCGACGATGGCAAACGTCTGGTAGCCACCGGGATTGAGCTGCCCGACGGGGTATTCATCCGTCGGCGCCAGGAAAACCAGCAGCGTAAGAAACGCCATGCCGACCCCACCGAGATAGGCGAAGAAGTAGCGGTAACTCGCCACCGAAGTGCGCTCGTCGTAATCGCTTGTGAGCTCCGGGGCGAGCGCCGAGCTCGGTATCTCGAAAAATGTGATGAATGTGCGCACGCAGCAGCCGACGACCAGAATGTACCAGAAGGTCTGCGTGTCCGTCATGCCCGCGGGCGGCAGAAACAGGAACAGCATGCTCCCTGCGGCCGGGATGGCCGATGCCAACATCAGCGGGTGTCGCCTGCCCCAGCGTGTGCGGATATTATCGGACCATTGACCAACGATCGGATCTGAAATGGCGTCGACGACCAGCGCCACCAGAATGGCAAGCGATACGAGCTCTGCCCGAACGCCCACGACCTGATTGTAATAGAGCAGCAGGAACGAGCGGAACGCGACATCCTTGATGCCGTATCCGATCGAGCCGCTGCCATAGAGCAGCTTGGTAAGGAAACCGAGCTTGGGTGCGGAAGGGTCTGTTAACATCGATCGTTATCTCGCAGGCGAGCCGAAGGCCCCGTCCCTGATGACCTGTTCCCGGGCTTGCGCTTCTCTTGCCCGCAGGCGCGCAAGGTTGGCGCGGTGTGAGGCCTCGGTAATGGGATAGAAAAGCAGGCAAAGGGCTCCGAGGATCCACAGTCCGGCGGATGCGGGAATGTAGTGGAGCAGCAGGCTCTTCTCCATCGCAGTCGTCACTTCCGAGACCGCGACCTTGGTCGGAAATTGCGAAAGCTCCAGCACGATTCCCGCAATCAGGATGCCCAGACCGGCGGAGCATTGCTGCATGAAGCTGGATGCAGCGAAGAAAACGCCGGCGGTGTGCTGGCCCGTTCGCACGGCGTGGTCTTCCACCACGTCTGCCAGCATCGATGACGTGTTGATGAGCGAGATGGCTATCATCGCGCCATAGACTGCACCGATGACGAACAGTGTCGGCACGAGCATCGGATCGCCGGGACGGAAAAATGCATCGAAATATGTCAGGATCAGCGGCGACAGCCCGAGCAGGATGCCGCCGACTGCCATGATCATGGACGTGTTGCGTTTGCCGAGCAGGGCAGAAAATTTCGGTGCCAGCGGGGCAGCAATCGTGGCGGCGACCAGACTGTCGAAAGTCAGCAGGGCGAGCTGGCCTGCCTGCAGTTTGAACACGTAGGTGCCGAAATACAGCGTTGTCGCGGCGTACAGGCCGATGGCGGTGTATTTGAGCACGCCAAAGCTGAAAATCGACAGGAAGCCGCGATTTCGGAACGCGCCGAACATTTCCTTCAGGTGTGAAGGTGGGCTTGCGCCTTCGCCTAACTCGTCCCGTTGGCGCATGTAGGGGACCCGCTTCAGGGTGCCGAGCGCACACACAAGGATGGCGAGAAAGATCAGCGCACCGCCCAGCCACGCGAATTTGACGTAACCTTCGGGATTGAGCTGACCTTGCTCGTACTCCGGCGTGGCAACGAAAAACACCGCTAGCGAGAAAGCCGTGAAGCCGAACGTCCCGGCATAGCCGAACCAGTACCTCAGCCCGAAAAGTCTGGTCCGGTCTGCATAGTCCTCGGTCAGTTCCGGGGTCATCGCGCTCGAGGGGATCTCGAATGCGCTGATCGACATGCGGGTGAGGGAGGCGAGAACGAAGATCCACACGCCCATCTCCAAGTCGCTCAGGCCGGATGGCGGAAACCATGCCAGGACGAAGAAGAAGGCGGTGGGAAGGGCTGATCCGAGGATGAAGGGGTGCCTGCGCCCGATGCGCGACCGGGTTACGTCAGACCAACGTCCGATGAAGGGATCGGCAACGGCATCGACCAGCAAGGTGAGGGCAATCGCGCCGGAAACGATACTGGCAGGAACGCCCAGAACCTGGTTGTAGAACAGCAGGAGATAGGTGGAGAAAGCGGCATTCTTTACACCGTTGGCGATGGCGCCTGTGCCATAGGACAGGCGCGTGCCAAGGGTGAGGGGAGGAATGCTTTCCGCCGTCGCAGGCTGCGCGGTCACTCTGCAGCCTCCACTGCTGCGGCGAGTTCGTCGACCGGAGCATACATTTCCTTCGCTCTCGCGCGCCGTTCAAGCAGCGAATAGTCCGGGAACATCGGATCCGCGACGTCGCTGTAGGCGCGCAGATGCTGCTTCGCGACGGTAACCTTGTGCACTTCCGTTGGGCCATCGGCGATGCCCATCACCATTGACCCGATCAGGCTGCCGACAAACGGCATTTCGTTGGAAACACCCAGCGAACCGTGAATGTGGATGCAGCGATGGGCAATGTCGTGATAGACCTTGGGCATCAGCGCCTTGATCGCGGCGATGTCCTTCCTGACCTTCCTGTAGTCGTGATACTTGTCGATCATCCACGCTGTCTTCAGGACGAACAGCTTGAACTGCTCAAGCTCGATGTAGCTGTCGGCAACCTGCATTTGCACAGACTGGTAATCGGCAATGGCGCCGGTGCGAGTCTTCCGGCTGACAGCACGGCGGCTCATCGCGTCGAGCAAGCGCCTGCAATTGCCGACTGTGCGCATGGCGTGGTGAACCCGTCCGCCGCCGAGACGGGTCTGCGAGATAGCGAAAGCTCCTCCCTGCTCTCCCAGCAAGTGATCGGCCGGGACGCGTACGTCGGTGTAGCGAACGTAGCTTTCGGAACCATCGCTCTGTCCATAGACGCCGACATTGCGCATGATCTCCACGCCGGGCGTGTCGACCGGCACGATGAACATGCTCATCCGCTGATGCCGCGGGGCGTCAGGATCGGTCACAGCCATGACGATCAGAAAGTCCGCCCATTTGCCGTTGGTCGAGAACCACTTCTCGCCATTGATCTTCCAGTGATTGCCATCCAGCTCGGCTCTGGTGACAAAATTGGTCGGGTCCGAACCGCCTTGCGGCTCAGTCATGGAGAATGCGGAAACGATCTGGTTGTCGAGGAGAGGCTCGAGATACCGCTCTTTCTGTTCCGGAGTGCCATAATGCGCAATGATCTCGGCATTGCCCGTGTCTGGCGCCTGGCATCCGAACACGATCGGCGCGAAGGTTGCGCCGCCGAGAATTTCGTTCATTAGCCCTAGCTTGACCTGGCCGTAGCCCTGGCCGCCCAGCTCGGGGCCGAGGTGGCAAGCCCACAAGCCCTTGTCCTTTACTTCCTGCTGCAAAGGGCGAACGAGTTCGTTGCGGCGGGGATTTTTCACATCATATGGATGAATGCCCAGCAGGCCCAAGGGTTCGACCTTTGTGCTGACAAACTCTTCCATCCAGTCGAGCTTCTCCTGAAACTCGGGATCGGTCTCGAAATCCCATGCCATGCTGCTCTCTCCCGCTCGGTGCAGTTTGTGCACTCAATGATTCGAGCATACCGTATTTTTGAAAACGAGCAAGAACGCCATTGCGGTATCGTTACCAGTGCATTCGCGCCAGCAAGCGGAGCTCGGCTGATGGGCGAGTTGTACGGCAAGCCAGGCTCAAGAATATCTGACAGCACTTTTCAGCAATTCACCCTCATCGCAGATCAAAAACATAGGCGGGACGATGTTCGTCTGCTTTCGGCTGAGTTTGCGAAATGCATAACAGGTCATGGCCGGGGGAGGGATCAACATTAGCCACGAGACCGTGCGGCAATGGTGTAACAGATCCGGTTCGCTGTTCGTCAATGACTTCCCTCGTCAGTATGCGAGCAGGGTTTCAGGCTTCCGATTGTGGTCGTGGTAACTCGTCGAAGTAGATGTGAAGACCAACGGGGGGACGCTCGAAAGCTGCGTCACGGTCTCCGCTCGTTTCCTCTCGAGCTCGGACGCCGCAAGATGGTCTGCGGGGAGAAGAGCATGATCGTCGAGAATGCATTCGATATCGTAGGCAGTCAGGCTGGGCTGGAGGGGCGCGTGTAACTCAGTCCGGCTACCCAGCCCATTGCCTCACCTCAGTTAGGGCACAAACCGTCGAACTATCCAAAAGTCGGGGGTATCGGTGTGGGTATTCTCAGTACGAAACTGACAATATGGACATAAAATCAGGTGGTTATTCTGCCTCGGAATATCCCTCCTCCGCTACCAATCTCGCATCCCCTTCCTGTTTGCTTGCTCCCGTATGGACCGCGCCTACTGGCTGGTCGCCCCGCTGCCGCAATGGCGGCAGAAGAAGGTAAAGGCGCTGGTGGGGTTCCTCACCGCCTGACGGCTATTCTTCTGCATCGGCCGCCGTGTCCGCCGCACCGGCCAGGGCGAGCGCCTTGCGGGCGCGCAAATCCTCCGCCACCTCCCGCAGCGAGCCCCTGAAATCGAGGCCGAAGACATAGGATCGCCCGGCCAGCCGGTTCTCGACCATATGCTCCAGCAGCGCGAACAGCGCGTCGCCCTCGAGATCCTGCTGCTCGGCGATGAAGGCCTGGGCGTCCGCCATCGCCGCCTCCGACGCGCGGCGATAGATCGCGGCGGTCGGCTTCTCGGCCTCGGGGCCATTGCGCGCGGACAGCCGGTGCTGGAGCAGGAAGCGCAGGAGTTTGTTGTCCGGCTTGTGCGTCCATTTTGCCCTACCGCTTCGCTGCTTGAGGGCGATGCCGCCGAGGAAGTGGAACAAGTGGAACACTGTCTTAACCGAGAGAAATCGCGCGTCCGGCCTCAAGTAGCGAAGCGGTAGGCCGAAAGGGTGCGCGCACAGTCCTCCAGCCGCTGCACCCCGCGCTCGAGCGCCGCATCCCACGCCGCCGCAAAGCCCTCCGCCCCGGGCCGGTGGCGCATCTTGTACAGCGCCTCGAGACTGCGCCCGATGGACTTCGCCGCCTGCTTGACGATGCCGGTGGCGGCGAGGGTGGAGATGAAGCGGCGCTGGAGATCGGGCGTGATGGAATTCCGCCGCGGCGCAGTGTGGCAATAGGGCGCAAAGGCGAGGAGAGGATCGTCGTCCTCGGGCTCCGGCGCGACATGCGCGACGGCAGAGGTGGCCTGGCGGGGGGTCTTGCGGGTGGGGAGAGGGGGGTGGTCGCTCATGACTATGCCTAAAATGCACATTCCGGCAATGTAGGAAAATGGTTTCTAGCTGGCGGGATTACCGAGCCGCAGGCGAGGCAAGCACGACCGCGCGCCCGAGCCTATTCGAGGAAGCCAAGGCGGGCAGATGCCTGCCGCCCGGCGATTGATGGCAAAACAATGACTCGGAGGGTCGGGGGAGGGGACTGTTGGGTCATAGCATGAAAGCTGACTGCGGAGTCTTTGCGTGTGGGAAATTGGTTTCCCTCTGGCAAGGATGAGCGAACAGGCCAAAGCGCAACAAAGCGACAATCGTTGGGCCTAACACTAGGCAATCCCGGCAGGCTCTCGCTTAGCGTTCGCCGGAGCAGCAAGAGGAGATTACGCGTGCAACTCTCTAATAATATCACGCGATCTAAGGCGTAAAGATATCGATTACGGAGATCAAAACGCTTCCATAACTTGGCAGTATGTACTCAAATACAAACCACGCAGCAAACAGGAAAAATAACATCGACATAAATAAACTAACAGATACTACCAGCGATAATCTTACGATCGCGAATACTCCATTCTTATCGATATCTCCATTTTGAAAAATCTTCTCTGTCTCGGTCGTTTGCTTAAAAATCCTGTTCCCTCGAATAATCGAAAAGCTTGCGACACTTAGGTTCACCATGCTGGGGATAAGCGATGAAAATACGATCCAGTAGGCCCAGTAACTCTGCGTACTTTGGCTACTTGGCTGGTTACGCAGGTCCGCTAGGATCGTATCGATCTCGAACGAATTGCTTGAGGGATTTGGTGCGCCAAGCGTAAGCAAAAACGCACTAGATAATATAATTGCAACACAAAGACCGATAAGTACAAACAGGCCTAGAAATACATCTAAAATACCAAATCCTATTGCCCAAATCGAGTTTCTCATAATGCCAGCTCTCACAAGATAGCGAGTGATGCCAATAGATATCCAATCGAAGAAGCCATTTATATATGTCAATATTGGAAGAAGAAAAACGAGAGATAAGTCACTGTTGGTCAATTCAGGGTCAGTGAAGACAAGGTAAGGGAATAGAATTAGGAAAATAGAAATGCCAGAGACGCCAATTATCACAATCAATAGACGCAGTAGCCTTGAATTCAAGCTCATTGAATTGTACGCAACACAAGAAATCAGAAGTATGACTAATCCTACAAGGAATGGTGGTGCATACGGCGATGCATTAGGTCCGACTGTAAAGCCAGAGACTACGAGGGAGTAGGTGACGGCTACACAGAACAAGGCAGAGCCAACGCCGAAGGCAATCGATCTCGACAATGCTACAGTGATAGTCATGAACTGGATGATAAGAATAAGAGAAATTGCTCTAAAACTGAACCCCAAAACTGCAGTAAATATTAGAATTTCAATGCAGATTATGAAAAAGACCGCGAATATTTGAACTAAAGTCTCGGCTCTTTCTTCAAGTTCTTCATTTGTTAGATGCCTTGGATCACGTGATGATTTTGAATCGGTGGTCTGAGCCGTTCTTCGGTTATCATGCTTCGGCGGTTTAAGTAGTGCTAACAAAGCGGGTAGCGCCAGAGTTAAGATAAAGATCAGTCTTTTCCATAGTGGAGCGTCGATTGGAAGGCCGAGAGCCTTGCCAAGGCTACCTATTGACTGACTATCGACACACCATGCGATCAGCGCGCTCAGTAAGGGGTAAATCAATGCAATGGCGATGCAGCGATCAAAGGAATAGGTTGTCCAGTTGGATCTAGAGTTACCTGGTTCCCCGAGGAGCTGTCTCGCTGATCGGAGTCCTTTTAAAACGAGATATTGGTATTGGCGACCTATTCGTCCGCCAGAAAGATAGTCTTTAGCGAAAATGCGACGAACGTGAGCGACTTTTAGACGATCAAGCAATGATGAGTATCTATAGATGTGAATCGATACTGACAATAATGTTAAGAAAACAAACAGTATCACGCCAATTTGTATGGGTGGCATTTTATCCCACGGCGTTAATACTATCGTGAAAATTTGAATCAGGAATCCGGCAACGAGCGCGCTTGCAAGCGGCTGATTTGCGATGATTCGAGTGAGACTAGATTTCCCCAAGCTAGTCGCTGATGCCCCCATTACCCTAAGAACGTCCACTGAAGGGCTTATCGTGAAAAATCGACGGTCATTCAAGTAGACATGGTTGATGACGTCCACACCCGTGTGCGCATCTCGGCAACACTTGAACCCCCCCCACCCGAATCCCCCTGAGGTCGCGCCAATCGAAGCGACGCGCATGGTCCACCTCGGTCAATAGAGCTGAACATTGCCGGCTATGTCTCGGTGGCCAGTCACTGATGCGATGTGGTTCTCTTCTATTGGGGTTGGGCCTGTTCACTCCGGTCCTTCGAGACGCCCACTGCCTTCGGCTTCGGGCTCCTCAGGATGAGCGGGGCGGGGTGAATCGTTCGGAAGCTGCCGTCAATGTAACCCTGTCATTATGCCGCGATTGGGTCGAGTGCCGCAGCCCCTAACAAACAGAATTGCTTGAACGCCCCAATCCCGATCACCCCCCAAACACCGCCCTTAGCCCCTCCGGCTCCCCCACCTCCCGCAGCCGCCGCAGCGCTTCTTCCACCTCCAGCGTGAAACTGCGCGTCAGGCCGTCGCCGCCGCTCGGCGTCGCGCCCAGGCTTTGCGCAAACGCGATTGCGCCGCGGTTTTCGCCCAGCGTGTCGACGTGGAATTCGGTGATGCCCTCGGCCTGCGCCTCCAGCAGGAGCGTCGCGGTTAGCAGGCGGCCGACGCCCCGGTTGTGCCACTCGTCGAGCACCGCGACCGAGAACTCGGCGCAGTCCGGGTCGTCCTCGCGGCGGAAGGCGTGGACCGCGCCGATCGCCTCCCCGTCGCAGCGCGTTTGTCCGCATGGGGGCCGCTCGCCCGCCGTGTGGCTGCCGGCGATTGCGCCCCACGCGAGGTGCGTATCGCTGTCGACGTCGAGCAGCCGCTCGTTCACCCAGTCGGGCCTGATCCGGCGCAGGCACACCGGCTGCCCGTCCGCGAGCGCGGTGTGGATGACCGGGGGGAGGGGGCGCGTGCCGGGGTCCATGCTGTCGGCTCAGCTAATAGCACAGGGCAAGGGGATGTGCGCCCACGTTCCGTTCGTCTCATCAGCAGGCAAGCGGCATTGTAAAATGGGCGATCATCCCCACCTCAGGATCAGCTACCAGTCGCGATCGACGGTCCCGAGGGCCAGTTGCCCTCCCTTCTTTCCATTTCGCCTTTTAGTCACCGCGCACAAGCGGCCGCTACCGGTCGCCTGCGCGACACAGAAGGACAACCATCATGGCCCATTTCGGCAAGATCAAGAACTATGACAACGGCAAGGGCAGCGGGACGATCACTCCCGAAAAGGGCGGTGATGCCCTGAACTTTGCCAAGGCGGACCTCCAGATGGAAGGCGCTGAGCCCAAGTCCGGACAGCGCTGGGAATACGAGACCAAGCAGGTCGACGGTTCCGCAGCACATGCGGTAAACCTGCGCCAGATGGAGCAGGGCCAGAAGGAACAGGCCGCCCAACAACAGGGCTGATCCGTGAAGTTGCGCCCGGATGCATCGACAAAAGGTGCGTCCGGGACGCAAAGTGAAAACAAGGAAACGGCGATGGACCTCAACGAATTGCTACACGCACATCAGGTTGCGGTAATGAAAGCCGGCATCGCAGGGAACGCCGCCGAGCGCGACGACCATTTTGCCAAGGTTTCGCGTTATGCCGAGGAAGTCCGCCGATTGCGCAAGACTCGCGAAGATCCGGCCGACGAAGGTGCCGCAGGAAGGACCGAGACGATCATATATGGCCGCTATGCCGGAGAATCGGCCGATCCGGTGGTCGAATCGTGGGAGGATGAAGGCGGCGCGCTGCACGCGGCTGCCACCGAGGGTGGGGGTGCCTCCTTGCCGGGAATAAGCCTCGGCAACGTAACGCAGTACCACGTCGGACCTTACCTCTACCAGAACCTCGATTTGGCTGTTGCCGAACACCTGCGCCAGCTGTCTTCAGCGCCGCAAGATGCCCTTGACCCCCCGGGCGAATCCCCCTAAGGGCGCGCCAGCCGAAGGGGCAGCTTGCTTCCTCCTCGGTCAATAGAGCTGAACATTGCCGGTCATGTCCCGGGGGCCAGTCGCTGATGCGATGTGGCTCTTTTCTATTGGGGTTGCGCCTGTTCGCTCCGGTCCTTCGAGACGCCCTCTGCCTCCGGCTTCGGGCTCCTCAGGATGAGCGGGGTGGGGCGGAACCTTCGGTGGCAGCCGTCAAAGTAACCCGGTGTTCGTGCCGGGTGGAGTGTTTCAGGCTCGTGCGAGGTTGCCGCCTTCGGCGGTTCCTTTTTCTCGCTGGGTCCCCGCCTCCGCGGGGATGACGGCAGCACGACCTTCAATCTCTCCACCCTGCATCGTGATGCCACACATACGGTGAAGAGAAAGAGACTCGATGCCAACGATCAACCAGCTGGTCCGCAAGGGCCGCGTTCCGCAGAAGGCCAAGTCCAAGGTCCCTGCGATGGAGCAGAACCCGCAGAAGCGCGGTGTCTGCACCCGCGTCTATACCACGACGCCGAAGAAACCGAACTCCGCTCTGCGCAAGGTTGCCAAGGTCCGCCTGACCAACCAGCGCGAAGTCATTTCCTACATCCCGGGCGAAGGCCACAACCTGCAGGAACACAGCGTCGTGCTGATCCGCGGCGGCCGTGTGCGCGACTTGCCGGGCGTGCGTTACCACGTGCTGCGCGGCGTGCTCGACACGCAGGGTGTGAAGGACCGCCGCAAGAGCCGTTCGAAATACGGCGCCAAGCGGCCCAAATGATGGGTTAGGCGCGGATCTGGCACGTTCCCCCACCCGGCTACCCCTGCGAAGGTAGGATTTGGGTGGCCGGGTGGGGGAGCGGGCCGGAGCCGCAAGGACGCTCACGGATGTGAGCGGCCACTCCGAAGGAGTTACGAATTATGTCACGTCGTCGTCGTCCCGAGAAGCGGGAAATCCTGCCTGATCCCAAGTTCGGTGATCAGGTGCTGTCGAAGTTCATGAACAACCTCATGCTCGACGGGAAGAAGTCGGTTGCCGAACGCATCGTCTATGGCGCGCTCGAAACCGTCGAGGCCAAGGCCAAGGCCGATCCGATCCAGCTGTTCCACGATGCGCTGAACAATGTGAAGCCGCAGGTCGAAGTCCGCAGCCGCCGTGTCGGCGGTGCGACCTACCAGGTGCCGGTCGAGGTGCGCACCGAGCGCGCCCAGGCGCTGGCGATCCGCTGGCTGATCACCGCCGCGCGCGGCCGCGCCGAAACCACCATGGCCGCCCGCCTGTCGGGCGAGCTGATGGATGCGGCCAACAACCGCGGCAACGCGGTCAAGAAGCGCGAAGACACGCACCGCATGGCCGACGCCAACCGCGCGTTCAGCCACTACCGCTGGTAAGATGGGGACAGGCGGCCTGCCTCGCTTGCGGGGCGGGCCGTCTTTAACCGGTCACATTACGCACCATATGGGGCGCGAGCGTTTCGCCCACCCCGCACACTGAGGAATTGAACATGGCCCGCGAATACCCGCTGGAGCGGTACCGCAATATCGGCATCATGGCGCACATCGATGCCGGCAAGACCACCACGACCGAGCGTATCCTCTATTACACCGGCAAGTCCTACAAGATCGGCGAAGTCCATGACGGCGCCGCGACGATGGACTGGATGGAGCAGGAGCAGGAACGCGGGATCACCATCACCTCGGCGGCGACCACCACCTTCTGGACCGCCGAAGACCCGGCGATGGATCCGCGCTCGGACCCCGAAGCGCTGCGCGCGGACCAGCCGAAGCACCGCATCAACATCATCGACACCCCCGGCCACGTCGACTTCACCATCGAAGTCGAACGCAGCTTGCGCGTGCTCGACGGTGCCGTGGCCGTGTTCGACGGCGTCGCCGGTGTGGAGCCGCAGTCCGAAACCGTGTGGCGCCAGGCCGACAAGTACGGCGTGCCGCGGATGTGCTTCATCAACAAGCTCGACCGCACCGGCGCAGACTTCTATTACTGCGTCCAGTCGATCATCGACCGCCTCGGCGCGACCCCGCTGGTCCTTTATCTCCCGATCGGCGCGGAGAGCGACCTCAAGGGTGTGGTCGATCTCGTCAACATGCGCGGCATCGTGTGGCAGGCGGAAGACCTCGGCGCGAAGTACGAGTTCATCGATATCCCCGCCGACCTTGCCGACAAGGCTGCCGAATATCGCGAAAAGCTGGTCGAGACTGCCGTCGAGCAGGACGACGACGCGATGGAAGCCTATCTTGAGACCGGCGAAGCGCCCGATGCGGCAACGCTCAAGAAACTGATCCGCAAAGGCACGATGGAGCGCGCGTTCGTTCCGGTGCTGTGCGGTTCGGCGTTCAAGAACAAGGGCGTGCAGCCGCTGCTCGACGCAGTGGTCGACTACATGCCGTCGCCGCTCGACGTTCCCGCGATCAAGGGCGTGCTGCCCGACAGCGATGTCGAGGAAACCCGTCCGTCGTCGGACGACGAGCCGTTTGCCGCGCTCGCGTTCAAGATCATGAACGATCCGTTTGTCGGCTCGCTGACCTTCACTCGCATCTATTCGGGCAAGCTGGCCAAGGGCCAGGTCCTGAACTCGGTGAAGGACAAGAAGGAAAAGATCGGCCGCATGCTGCTGATGCATTCCAACAACCGCGAAGACATCGATGAGGCATTTGCCGGCGATATCGTCGCTCTGGCGGGCATGAAGGACACCACCACCGGCGACACGCTGTGCGATATGGCGCATCCGATCATTCTCGAGCGGATGGAATTCCCCGAGCCGGTGATCGAATTGTCGGTGGAACCCAAGACCAAGGCCGACCAGGAGAAGATGGGCGTTGCCCTCAACCGCCTGGCCGCCGAGGATCCCTCGTTCCGCGTTTCGACCGACCACGAATCGGGTCAGACGATCATCAAGGGCATGGGCGAGCTCCACCTCGACATCCTGGTCGACCGGATGAAGCGCGAGTTCAAGGTCGAGGCCAACGTCGGTGCACCGCAGGTGGCGTACCGCGAATATCTCGCACGCGAAGTCGAAGTGACCTACACCCACAAGAAGCAATCGGGTGGTTCGGGTCAGTTCGGCGAAGTCAAAGTCGTGGTCACCCCCGGTGAGCGCGGCGCGGGCATCGCGTTCGACGACCAGATCAAGGGCGGCAACATCCCGCGCGAATACATCCCGGCGATCGAAAAGGGCATGCGCGAGCAGGCCGAGAGCGGTTACCTGGTCGGCTTCCCGATCATCGACTTCGGCATCCGTCTGATCGACGGCAAGTACCACGACGTCGACTCGAGCGCGATCGCGTTCGAGATCGCCGGTCGCGGTGCGATGCGCGAAGCCGCGCAGAAGGCCGGTATCAAGCTGCTCGAACCGATCATGAAGGTCGAGGTGGTGACTCCCGAGGATTACCTTGGCGACGTCATCGGCGACATCAACAGCCGTCGTGGCCAGATCCAGGGCACCGACACGCGCGGTAATGCCCAGGCGGTCGAGGCGATGGTGCCGCTGGCCAACATGTTCGGCTACGTCAACGAACTGCGCTCGTTCACCCAGGGCCGCGCGCAGTACACGATGCAGTTCAGCCACTACGACGAAGTTCCGGCGAATGTGGCGGCCGAAGTCAAGGAGAAGCTTGCCTAAGGCAGGCGATGAGTCTAGGGGCGGCGCCTGATTCAGCGGGTGCCTCCCCCTGATCCCACATTTATTGAATTGAACACGAGAAGGTTACCCGAAAAATGGCAAAGGCAAAATTCGAGCGGAACAAGCCGCACTGCAACATCGGCACCATCGGTCACGTCGACCATGGCAAGACCACGCTGACTGCGGCGATCACCAAGGTTATGGCCGAAGCACACGGCGGCGAAGCCGTGGATTTCGCCAACATCGACAAGGCTCCGGAAGAGCGCGAGCGCGGCATCACCATTTCGACCGCACACGTCGAATATGAAACCGACGCGCGCCACTATGCGCACGTCGATTGCCCGGGCCACGCCGACTACGTGAAGAACATGATCACCGGTGCTGCCCAGATGGACGGCGCGATCCTGGTCGTGAACGCAGCTGACGGCCCGATGCCGCAGACCCGCGAGCACATCCTGCTTGCGCGCCAGGTCGGCGTTCCCGCACTGGTCGTCTACATGAACAAGGTCGACCAGGTCGACGACGAAGAGCTGCTCGAGCTCGTCGAACTCGAAATCCGCGAGCTGCTTTCGATGTATGACTTCCCGGGTGACGACATTCCGGTGGTCAAGGGTTCGGCGCTTGCCGCGCTGGAAGGCCGCGACGAGGCTATCGGCGCCAACTCGATCATGGAACTGATGAAGGCTGTCGATGACTACATTCCGCAGCCCGACCGTCCGGTCGACAAGAACTTCCTGATGCCGATCGAAGACGTGTTCTCGATCTCGGGTCGCGGTACGGTTGTGACCGGCCGCATCGAAACCGGCGTTGTGAACGTCGGCGACGAAGTCGAAATCATCGGCATCAAGGACACCCAGAAGACGACCGTTACCGGCGTCGAAATGTTCCGCAAGCTGCTCGACCGCGGTGAAGCGGGCGACAACGTCGGCGCGCTCATTCGCGGTATCGCGCGTGAAGACGTCGAGCGTGGCCAGGTGCTCGCGAAGCCGGGTTCGGTTACGCCGCACACCGAATTCAGCGCCGAAGTCTACGTGCTGTCGAAGGACGAAGGCGGCCGTCACACGCCGTTCTTCGCCAACTACCGCCCGCAGTTCTACTTCCGCACCACCGACGTGACCGGTGAAGTGATCCTCCCCGAGGGCACCGAAATGGTCATGCCGGGCGACAACGTCACGATCTCGGTCAAGCTGATCGCTCCGATCGCGATGGACGAAGGTCTGCGCTTCGCAATCCGCGAAGGTGGCCGCACCGTCGGTTCGGGGGTTGTCAGCAAGATCACGAAGTAATATAGGGCCGGCCAAGCAAGGGGATTCGCTCCCCTGGCCGGACTAGCTTCGGAAAAAAATCGGTCAGCAGCCCCGCTCTCCCTCGGAGACGGGAGGGGGCGGGGCGGCTGATTTTTGTTTGCTCTTTCTCATCGGTATACGGACATGGAAGCCCAGAACATTCGCATTCGCCTCAAGGCGTTCGATCACCGCGTTCTCGACCAGGCAACTGGCGAAATCGCAGACACCGCTCGCCGCACCGGCGCGCTGATCCGGGGTCCCATTCCGATGCCGACGAGGATCGAGAAGTTCACCGTGAACCGTGGCCCGCACATCGACAAGAAGTCGCGCGAGCAGTTCGAGGTGCGCACCTACAAGCGGCTGCTCGATATCGTGCAGCCCAACGCCCAGACCGTGGACGCGCTGATGAAGCTCGATCTCGCTGCGGGCGTGAACGTCGAGATTAAGCTGGCTTAATTTCGTCATCCCAGCGAAGGCTGGGATCGCCGTCCTCCTGGTTGGACGTTAAACCGCCGGGCAAGATTTCAAGTCCGCCACTGGCGGCACCAGGCCCCCGCTTTTGCGAGGGCTGCGTTTCGAAAACCTCCGGGTTTTCAAAACTTGGGATACCGCCGGATCTGATCCGGGTCTGCGTCCCCCGTCTCGCTCAGGCAGCCATTCCGGCTGCACGAGCATTCAGCCCGGACGGGGCGACGCATCTAAAACTGGGCTGGCAAGCACCTCGGGATGGGCCCGTTGTGCCTCTGTGTTAGGAGTTTTGACGATGCGCACCGGCGTGATCGCAAAGAAAGTCGGGATGACCCGCCTGTTTCAGGAAGATGGACGTCACGTTCCCGTGACCGTCCTCGCCCTGGAAGATTGCCAGGTCGTGTCCCACCGCACCGCAGACCGCGATGGTTACTTCGCGCTGCAGGTCGGTTCGGGCGTGGCCAAGCAGAAGAATGTCAACAAGCCGCAACGCGAACATTTCGCCAAGGCTGAAGTGCCGCTGAAGATGAAGGTCGCGGAATTCCGCGTGTCGGACGAAGACGGGCTGATGCCGGTCGGTTCGACCATCTCGGCAGAGCATTTCGTCGCCGGCCAGAAGGTCGACATCACCGGCCACACGCAGGGCAAGGGTTTTGCCGGTGCGATGAAGCGCTGGGGTTTCGGGGGCATGCGCGCGTCGCACGGTGTCTCGATCAGCCACCGCGCCCACGGCTCGACCGGTCAGAACCAGGATCCGGGCAAGGTCTTCAAGAACAAGAAGATGGCCGGCCATATGGGTGACCGTCAGCGCACCCAGCAAAACCTCGAAGTCGTCCGTACCGACGCGACCCGCGGCCTGATCTTCGTGAAGGGCTCGGTGCCCGGTCACAAGAACGCCTGGCTCGTCGTGCGCGATGCGGTCAAACTGCCGCTTCCCGAAGGCGTGCCGTTCCCCGGCGCGATCCTCGAGAAGAAGAGCACCGCTCCCGAGCATGAGGAAGCCGCTCCCGGTCTCGTCGAAGCTGCTGCCGAGCACGAAGTGCATGAGCAGGTCGATGCAGCTCAGCAGGAAGAACTGCTGAAGACCCAGGAAGCGGGCGCCGAAGTCGAAACCACCACCGAAGGTCAGGCCGATGCCGCGACCGACGGTGAGAGCAAGGAGTCCTGATCGTGAAGGTCAAGGTCCAGAAAATCGACGGCAAGGCCGCCGGTGATGTCGAGCTCAACGATGCCGTGTTCGGTGTCGAGCCGCGCGCCGATATCCTGCACCGCGTCGTCACGTGGCAGCTCGAAAAGCGCCGCGCGACGGCCCGTCCGACCCGCGAACGTGCCGACGTTGCCCGCACCGGCAAGAAGTTCGGTCGCCAGAAGGGTGGCGGCGGTGCGCGTCACGGTGACCGTGCAGCTCCGATCTTCATCGGTGGCGGCAAGGCCCACGGTGCCCGCAAGCGCGACTTCAATCCGTCGCTCAACAAGAAGATCCGTGCGCTCGGCCTCAAGATGGCCCTGTCGAGCAAGGCGAAGGACGGCCTGATCGTCGTCGACAGCCTCGAGCTCACGGATGCCAAGACCAAGGCGCTCGCAGCGACCTTCGGCAAGAACGGCTGGAGCGGCAAGGTGCTCTTCATCGATGGCGACGCAGTGAACGAAGGTTTCAAGAAGGCTTCGAGCAACCTGCCCGGCATCAACGTCATGCCGGCGACGGGCGCCAACGTATACGACATCCTGAAGCACGACACGCTGGTCCTGACGAAGGACGCGGTGGAAAAGCTGGAGGCCCGTTTCAATGGCTAAGAAGCAGGAAATCGACGCGCGTCACTATGACGTGATCGTTGCGCCGCACATCACGGAAAAGAGCACTCTGGCGTCGGAGCACAACGCCGTGGTGTTCAAGGTGGCGAACGACGCGACCAAGCCGCAGATCAAGGATGCGGTCGAAGCGCTGTTCGGCGTCAAGGTCACTGGCGTGAACACGATCGTGGTGAAAGGCAAGACCAAGCGCTGGAAGGGCAAGCCCTACAAGCGCACCGACCTCAAGAAGGCGGTCGTAACGCTGGCCGAGGGTGACTCGATCGACGTCACCAGCGGTCTCTGAGGGCAGGAATAGATCATGGCACTCAAGAATTACAAACCGACCAGCCCGGCGCGCCGCGGCCTGATCCTCGTCGACAAGTCCGGCCTGTACAAGGGCAAGCCGGTCAAGTCGCTGACCGAAGGCAAGCGCAAGACCGGTGGCCGCAACAACAAGGGTCATGTCACTTCGCGTGGCATCGCCGGCGGTCACAAGCAGAAGTACCGCTTCATCGACTTCAAGCGCCGGAAGTGGGACGTCGAAGGCACCGTGGAACGGATCGAATACGATCCCAACCGCACGGCCTTCATCGCGCTCATCAAGTATGCCGACGATGAACTGGCCTACATCATCGCCCCGCAGCGTCTCGCTGTCGGCGACAAGGTGATCGCAGGCGAGAAGACCGACACCAAGCCGGGCAACGCGATGTTGCTGGGGCAGATGCCGGTCGGCACGATCTGCCACAACGTCGAAATGAAGCCGGGCAAGGGCGGCCAGATCGCCCGTTCGGCCGGCGCCTACGTCCAGCTCGTCGGTCGCGACCGCGGGATGGTGATCGTGCGCCTCAACAGCGGCGAGCAGCGTTACCTGCGCGCCGATTGCATGGGTACGGTTGGCGCGGTGTCGAACCCCGACAACCAGAACCAGAACTTCGGCAAAGCCGGTCGCACCCGCTGGAAGGGCCGCCGCCCGCTGACCCGCGGTGTGGCCAAGAACCCGGTCGATCACCCGCACGGCGGTGGTGAAGGCAAGACCTCGGGCGGCCGTCACCCGGTCACGCCATGGGGCAAGCCGACCAAGGGCGCTCGGACCCGCAACAACAAGGCGACCGACAAGATGATCATCCGTTCGCGTCACGCGAAGAAGAAGAGGTAACCGGACATGGCACGCTCCGTCTGGAAAGGTCCGTTCGTCGAACTCAGCCTGCTGAAGAAGGCAGAAGACGCGCAGGAAACGAACAACACCAAGCCGATCAAGACCTGGTCGCGCCGTTCGACGATTCTGCCGCAATTCGTCGGCCTGACGTTCAACGTCTACAACGGCCACAAATTCATCCCGGTCTCCGTCTCGGAAGAGATGGTCGGCCACAAGCTCGGCGAATTCGCACCGACGCGGTTCTTCCCGGGTCACGTCGCCGACAAGAAGGGCAAGCGGTAATGGGCAAGGCAAAATCTCCCCGTCGCGTCGGCGAAAACGAGGCGCTGGCCGTCGGCACCACGATCCGTGGTTCGGCGCAGAAGCTGAACCTCGTGGCCGCACTGATCCGCGGCAAGAAGGCCGAGGACGCGCTGAACATCCTGTCCTTCTCCAAGAAGGCGATGGCGAGGGACGCCAGCAAGGTCCTCGCGTCGGCGATCGCCAATGCGGAGAACAACCACAATCTGGATGTCGACGCACTGGTCGTGGCGGAAGCTTCGGTCGGCAAGTCGATTACCATGAAGCGTTTCCACGTGCGCGGTCGCGGCAAGTCGACCCGCATCCTCAAGCCGTTCAGTCGGCTGCGGATCGTGGTGCGCGAGCAGGAAGAGGCGTAAGATGGGTCAGAAGAGCAATCCGATCGGTCTGCGCCTGCAGATCAACCGCACCTGGGACAGCCGCTGGTACGCCGAAGGGCGCGACTATGCCAAGCTGCTCAAGGAAGACATTACGATCCGCAAGTACATCATGGAAAGCCTGCCCCAGGCAGCGATTTCCAAGGTGGTGATCGAGCGCCCGGCCAAGCTGTGCCGCGTGTCCATCTATGCCGCACGCCCCGGCGTGATCATCGGCAAGAAGGGCGCGGACATCGAGAAGCTGCGTTCGAAGCTGGCTTCGATGACCGACAGCGAAGTGAAGCTGAACATCGTCGAGATCCGCAAGCCGGAAATCGACGCCAAGCTCGTCGCCCAGGGCATCGCGGACCAGTTGATCCGCCGCGTTGCGTTCCGTCGTGCGATGAAGCGCGCGGTGCAGTCGGCCCTGCGTCTTGGCGCCGAAGGCATCAAGATCGTCTGCGGCGGCCGTCTCGGCGGCGCTGAAATCGCCCGCGTCGAATGGTACCGCGAAGGCCGCGTTCCGCTCCACACGCTGCGTGCGAACGTCGATTACGCCGAAGCCGAAGCGCTGACTGCCTATGGCATCATCGGCATCAAGTGCTGGATCTTCAAGGGCGAAATCCTCGCGCATGATCCGACCGCGCAAGACCGACTGATGATGGAAGCGCAAACTTCCGGCGTCCGTCCGGCGCGCTGATTGCAGGATTAGGAAAGAACCATGCTGCAACCGAAGAAAACCAAGTTCCGCAAGGCTTTCAAGGGCCGGATCAAGGGCGACGCGAAGGGCGGCACGACGCTGAACTTCGGCTCGTACGGTCTCAAGGCGCTCGAGCCGGAGCGGATCACCGCCCGCCAGATCGAGGCCGCCCGCCGTGCGATCACCCGCGCCATCAAGCGCCAGGGCCGCCTGTGGATCCGCGTGTTCCCCGACGTGCCTGTGTCGAAGAAGCCGGCCGAAGTCCGTCAGGGCAAGGGCAAGGGCTCGATCGAATATTGGGCTGCACGGGTCAAGCCGGGCCGCATCCTGTTCGAACTCGACGGTGTGCCGGGTCCGGTCGCCGCGACCGCGTTCGAGCGCGCCGCGATGAAGCTTCCCATCAAGACCAAGGTCGTTGCCCGTCTCGGCGACACCTCGCACCTGGAGGGCTGATAGATGGCCCAGAAGAACAAGACCACCGTGGAAGACCTCCGCACCAAGACCGACGATCAGCTTTCGGAGCAGCTCGTCGAACTGAAGCGCGAACAGTTCAACCTCCGCTTCCAGGCGGCGACCAACCAGTTGGAAGCCCCGGCGCGGATCAGGCAAGTCCGCCGCTCGATTGCGCAGATCAAGACTCTGCAGACCGAGCGCGCTGCGGCTTCTGCCAAGGCTTAAGGAGCATACGATGCCGAAACGTATCCTGATCGGGACCGTCACCTCCGACAAGACCGACAAGACCGTGACCGTGAAGGTCGAACGCAAGGTGAAGCACCCGCTTTACGGGAAGATCATCCGCCGTTCGAAGAAGTATCACGCGCACGACGAGAAGAACGAATACACCGTGGGCGACACAGTCCGGATCGAGGAGACCAAACCGATCTCCAAGACCAAGACCTGGGCCGTCATCGACCGTGTGCAGGCATCGAAGGGCGTGGCTGTCGAAGCCGACCTCGATGTCCAGGCCGCGGGTAACTGAAGCAAGCGATTAGGAACTGCCGGGCACCAGGTGATCTGGGCGTCTCGGCAAGCCAGTGAGAAGGAACCGGATCGATGATCCAGATGCAATCCAATCTCGACGTCGCGGACAACAGCGGCGCAAAGCGCGTCCAGTGCATCAAGGTGCTGGGCGGGTCAAAGCGCCGGACTGCGTCCGTCGGCGACGTGATCGTGGTTTCCGTCAAGGAAGCCCAGCCGCGCGCCCGCGTGAAGAAGGGCGACGTTCACCGCGCGGTGATCGTGCGCACCAAGAAGGACGTCCGTCGTCCCGATGGCAGCGTGATCCGCTTCGACAGCAACGCAGCCGTGCTGGTCAACAAGAACGAGGAGCCGATCGGCACCCGTATCTTCGGCCCGGTGGTTCGCGAGCTGCGCGGGCGCGGCTTCATGAAGATCATTTCGCTCGCTCCGGAGGTGCTGTGATGGCTGCCGCGAAGATCAAGAAGGGTGACAGCGTCGTCGTCCTGTCCGGCAAGGACAAGGGTAAGACCGGCACCGTGACCAAGGTCATGCCGAAGGATGCCAAGGTCGTGGTCGAAGGCGTCAACGTCGCGACCCGTCACCGCAAGCCGACCCAGGGCAACCCGCAGGGTGGCATCGATCGCTTCGCCGCGCCGATGCACATCTCGAAGGTGGCCGTGGCAGATCCGAAGGATGGCAAGCCGACCCGCGTCCGTTTCGAACAGAAGGACGGCAAGAAGGTCCGCGTTGCGGTCAAGTCCGGGGAGACCATCGATGGCTGATTACACGCCTCGCATGAAGAAGCGCTACGACGACGAGATCGTCAAGGCGATGACCGAGAAGTTCGGCTACACGAACCGTCTCCAGGTCCCGAAGCTGGAGAAGATCACGCTCAACATGGGCGTGGGCGAAGCCAGCCAGGACAAGAAGAAGGTCCAGACGGCCGCCGAGGAAATGGCGCTGATCGCCGGCCAGAAGCCGGTCATCACCAAGGCCAAGAAATCTATCGCCCAGTTCAAGCTGCGCGACGGCATGCCGATCGGTTGCAAGGTCAACCTGCGCCGTGAACGCATGTTCGAATTCCTCGATCGTCTGGTGACGGTTGCGATGCCGCGCATTCGCGACTTTCGTGGCCTGAACCCCAAGTCGTTCGATGGCCGTGGCAACTATGCCATGGGTATCAAGGAGCAGATCATCTTCCCCGAGATCAGCTACGACAAGATCGACAAGGTGCGTGGCATGGACATCATCGTCACCACCACCGCGAAGACCGACGAGGAAGCACGCGAATTGCTGCGCCTGTTCGGTTTCCCGTTCCCGGCCGATGAAGCCGCAGAGAAGGAGGCGGCGTGAGCCGCCGCTAGGAAGAGAGCTTAAGTCCAATGGCGAAACTGAGTTCCATCAACAAGAACGAGCGTCGCAAGAAGCTGGTTCTGAAGTACGCGGCGAAATACGCCAAGCTGAAGGCGATTGCCGATGACGAATCGCTCGACGAGGGCGAGCGTCTGATCGCGCGCCTGAAGATGGCGGAGATCCCGCGCAACGGGAATCCCACCCGCGTGCGCAACCGCTGCGCCACCACCGGCCGCCCGCGCGGCTATTATCGCAAGTTCGGTATCAACCGTATCGAACTGCGTCAGCTTGGCACCCGGGGCATGATCCCGGGCCTGACCAAGTCGAGCTGGTGAGGAATCGATAGATGGCTTTGACCGATCCCCTGGGTGATATGCTCACCCGTATCCGCAACGGCCAGCGCGCGAAGAAGGACAGCGTCCTCTCGCCCGCCAGCAAGCTGCGTGCAAATGTTCTCGAAGTGCTCCAGCGCGAAGGCTACATCCGTGGCTTCAGCGAAGACGCTTCGGGCAAGCACCCCGCGCTGCGGATCGAACTGAAGTATTTCGAAGGCGAACCTGCAATCAAGCACGTTGCCCGCGTCTCCAAGCCTGGCCGCCGCGTCTACTCGGGTTCCAAGGAACTGCCGGTAGTGCGCAATGGCCTCGGCATCACCATCGTCTCGACGCCGAAGGGCGTGCTTTCGGATGCCGAAGCGCGCACCCAGAACGTCGGCGGCGAAGTGCTGGCGGAGGTGTTCTGATGAGCCGCATCGGAAAAGTTCCGGTCGCGATCCCGAGCGGGGTCGAGGCCAAGATCGAAGATCGCACCCTGTTGGTGAAGGGGCCCAAGGGCACTCTCTCGCTCGGGCTCAGCGACCTGATCGAGTACAAGCTCGAAGACGGCGTCATCTCGGTCAAGCCGGCCAACGACACGCGCGCCGCCCGCAACCACTGGGGCATGCAGCGTACGCTGGTCTCGAACCTGGTCGAAGGCGTCACCGACGGTTTCTCCAAGGTGCTCGACATCAAGGGCGTCGGTTACCGTGCGAATGCGCAGGGCAAGAAGCTCAAGCTTCAGCTCGGCTATTCGCATGATGTCGATCTCGATGTGCCCGAAGGCCTCGAGGTGAAGACCCCGGACCAGACCACGATCGAAATCTCGGGCATCGACAAACAGGCCGTCGGCCAGTTCGCCGCCGAGATCCGCCGCTGGCGCAAGCCCGAGCCGTACAAGGGCAAGGGCATCGCCTATCGCGGCGAGTATATCTTCCGCAAGGAAGGGAAGAAGAAGTAAGATGGCAAAGCTTTCTCTCTTTGAACGCCGCCGCCGCCGCGTCCGCACCGCTCTCAAGAGCCGCGCTGGTGGCAAGCCGCGCCTTTCGATCCACCGGACCGGCAAGCACATCTATGCCCAGATCATCAACGACAAGGACGGCCGCACTGTCGCTGCCGCCTCGACGCTTGGTGGCAAGGCGTCGGGTGCCAATGTCGATGCTGCGACCCAGGTCGGCAAGGACATCGCCGCTGCCGCCAAGAAGGCCGGCGTAACCTCTGTCGTGTTCGATCGCGGCGGGTTCCTGTTCCATGGCCGCGTCAAGGCGCTGGCCGATGCCGCCCGCGAAGGCGGGCTGGAGTTCTGATGATGCCCGAGAACGAAAACACCGAAAACCAGAACCCGGAAGCCGAAGCGGCGACCGCAGTTCCGGCAGAAGTCGAAGCGACCGAAGCCAAGGTTGAAGCAGCAGCCGCCGAGGCGGCCCCCGCTGTCGAAACCCCGGCGGTTGCCGAGACCCCTTCGGAAGCTGCCGAGACGCAGTCGGCCGGATCGGGCGATCCGAGCGAGCCGCGCCGTGGCCGCGGTGGCCGTGGCGGCGAGCGTGGCGAAGGCGGCCGCGGGCGTGGTCGTGGCGGCCGTGACGATCGTCGCGGCAAGCGCGAGGAAGAAGACGACGGCATCATCGAGAAGCTCGTCCACATCAACCGCGTCTCGAAGACGGTGAAGGGCGGCAAGCGCTTCGGCTTCGCAGCGCTGGTCGTGGTGGGCGACGGCTCGGGCCGGGTCGGCTTCGGCCATGGCAAGGCGCGCGAAGTGCCGGAAGCCATCACCAAGGCAACCGCAGCCGCGCGCAAGAAGATGATCCGCGTTCCGCTCAAGGAAGGCCGTACGCTGCACCATGACGGCAATGGCCGCTTCGGCGCCGGCAAGGTCACCGTGCGCAGTGCGCCTCCGGGTACCGGCATCATCGCTGGCGGTCCGATGCGCGCCGTGTTCGAGAGCCTGGGCGTAGCCGACGTGGTGACCAAGTCGGTCGGTACGTCGAACCCCTACAACATGATCCGCGCCACTTTCGACGCTTTGCAGGACCAGACTTCGCCGAAGTCGGTCGCCCAGCGTCGCGGCAAGAAGGTCGCCGACCTTCTCGGCCGTGGTGGCGCGAGCGAAGCCGAGGCGGAAGCCGACGCTGCCGCGATTGCGGAGTAAGACAGATGGCCGAGCAGAAAACCATCACCTATAAGCAGATCGGTTCGCCGATCCGCCGCCCCGAGAGCCAGCGCAAGATCCTGATCGGGCTGGGCCTCAACAAGATGCACAAGGTGGTGACCCGCCAGGACACCCCCGAAGTGCGCGGCGCGATCGCCAAGGTCCCTCATCTGGTGGCGATCGTCGACTGATTGACTGTGGCGGGAGGGAGTTCGTCCTTCCCCGTCATTCTCGCGAAGGCGGGAATCCAGGGCGACGAGCGCGAGCGTCCTTGGGCATAGCAACTGGGCCTCCGTTTTCACGGGGGTCAACTACAGCGAGTGCAAGAACATGAAACTGAACGACATTCGTGACAACGAAGGCGCCCGCAAGGGTCGCATGCGGATTGCCCGGGGCATTGGCTCGGGCAAGGGCAAGACCGGCGGACGCGGCCAGAAGGGCCAGAAGAGCCGCGAAGGCGTCTCTATCAAGGGCTTCGAAGGCGGCCAGATGCCGCTCCACATGCGCCTGCCGAAGCGCGGCTTCAACAACCCGTTCGGCAAGGACTATGCCGAAGTGAACCTGGGCATGATCCAGAAGTTCATCGACGCGAAGAAGCTCGACGCCAAGAAGGACGTCGACCACGCCGCGCTCAAAGCTGCGGGCCTCGCCCGTGGCGGCAAGGACGGCGTGCGCCTGCTGGCCAAGGGTGAACTGACCGCCAAGGTCAAGTTCGTCGTCGCCGGTGCCTCGAAGGGCGCGATCGAAGCGGTCGAAAAGGCCGGCGGTTCGGTCGAGGTGATCGATCGCGGCGCGCCCGAGCACGAAAAGAAGGCCGCCCGCGCTGCCGCCAACAAGGCAGCCAAGGCCAAGTAATCGACAAAAACGGGGGGCGGGGGTTCGACATCGTACCCTCCGCTCCCTATCTATCCTTCCTGAGCCGGGAGGGACCGGCGCAATCCTAGGGTATCGAACGTTCCGATGGCATCACGCGCCGACAACATTGCAAGCACTTTGAGCTTCGCAAACTTCTCCAAAGCGACCGAGCTGAAGAACCGTATCTGGTTCACCATCGGTGCGCTGATCGTGTTCCGCTTCCTCAGCTTCGTGCCGCTGCCGGGCATCAACCCGCTGGCGCTCCAGGACCTGACCGGTCAGGCGCGCGGCGGCATCCTCGACATGTTCAACACCTTCACCGGTGGCAGCCTCGAGCGGATGAGCCTGATCGCGCTGGGCGTGATGCCCTACATCACCGCGTCGATCGTGGTGCAGCTGGCTGCATCACTCCACCCGACTTTGGGCGCGCTGAAGAAGGAAGGCGCCTCGGGGCGGCAGAAGCTCAACCAGTATACCCGCTACGGTACGGTGTTCCTGTGCGCGATCCAGGGCTGGTTCCTCGCGGCCGGTCTCGAGAGTTTCGCGGCTTCGAGCGGGCTGCAAGCGGTTGTCGACCCGGGTTACATGTTCCGCGCCGGAGCCGTCATCAGCCTCGTCGGCGGGACCATGTTCCTGCTATGGCTCGGCGAGCAGATCACCAGCCGGGGCATCGGCAATGGCGTGTCGCTGATCATCATGGCAGGCATCGTCGCGCAGTTCCCGACCTTTGCCACCAACATCTTCGAACAGGGCCGCGGCGGCCAGCTCAATGCCGGCATCCTCGTCGGCTTCCTGCTGATGATCGTCGGGCTGATCCTGGTCATCTGCTTCATGGAGCGCGCGCAGCGCCGCTTGCTGATCCAGTATCCCAAGCGCGCGAGCGCGCGCGGCATGATGCAGGCCGACCGCTCGCACCTGCCGCTCAAGCTCAACACCGCCGGCGTGATCCCGCCGATCTTCGCCAGCTCGCTGCTGCTGCTGCCGCTGACGATCACCCAGTTCGCAGGTAACTCGATCGATACCAACAGCGGCGGCGGGGCGATCCTGCAGCAGGTGCTGCAGTATCTTGGCCACGGCCAGCCGCTCTATCTCTTGCTGTATGGCATCGGGATCATCTTCTTCTGTTTCTTCTACACCGCCGTGGTGTTCAATCCGGAAGAGACAGCCGATAACCTGAAGAAGAATGGCGGCTTCATTCCGGGTATCCGGCCGGGCAAGCGCACCGCAGAATATCTCGATTACGTGCTCACGCGCATCACCGTGATCGGGGCGATCTACCTCACGATCGTGTGTATCCTGCCCGAGTATGTCATCGCCGAACTGAGCATCCCGATCTTCCTCGGCGGTACCAGCCTGCTGATCGTGGTGAACGTGACGGTGGATACCATCAGCCAGATCCAGTCGCATTTGCTGGCCCACCAGTATGGCGACCTGATCAAGAAAGCCAAATTGAAGGGCCGGATGCGCTGATTGCGCGACAGGTAAGGGTTGGGGAGCAAGCCGTGAATATCATCCTGTTGGGTCCGCCGGGTGCAGGCAAAGGTACACAGTCGGCGAACCTGGTCGAACGGCACACGATGAAGCAGCTTTCCACCGGCGACATGTTACGCGCGGCGGTCAAGGCGCAGACACCGGTCGGGCTCGAAGCCAAGGCGGTGATGGAGCGCGGCGATCTGGTGTCGGACGCAATCGTGTCGGCCCTGATCAGCGACGAGCTGGCCGCGATGGGCGAGAGTGTCGGCGCAATCTTCGACGGTTATCCGCGGACCGAGGCGCAAGCGCACTCGCTCGACGAAATCCTCGGCCAGCACGGCCGCAAGCTCGACCATGTGATCGAGCTCGAAGTCGATGAAGACGCGCTGGTCGAACGCATCACCGGGCGCTTTTCCTGCGCGAATTGCGGCGCGCTTTATCACGACACCGCCAATCCGCCGACGGTCGAGGGCGTGTGCGACAATTGCGGCGTGACCGAGTTCAAGCGCCGCCCCGACGACAACGAGGAAACCGTACGCAACCGGATGGCCGAATACCGTGCCAAGACCGCGCCGATCCTGCCGCTCTACGAAGCGCGTGGGATCGTCACCCGGGTCGATGGCATGGCCTTGATCGACGAGGTTGGCGACGCGATCGACGCGATCCTCGCATCCTGACCCGCAGCCCCTTTGCAAGTCCGCCCGACCATGGGATAGAGCGCGGGTGAAAGGGATCGTCATGAAAAAACTCGTTCTCGCAGCCGCCTCTGCAGCTGCAGCATTCGCTGCGCCCGCCACCGCCAAGGTCGTTTCCGAACGCGAAGGGGCTTTCGTCACCCGCGATGTCGCGGTGGTCAAGGCGGACCTGCGCACGACCTGGCTCAAGCTGATATCGCCCGGCGATTGGTGGGACGATGCCCACACCTGGTCGGGCGATGCGGCCAATATGTCGATTGTACCGCAGGGCGGCGGCTGCTTCTGCGAGCGCATCCCGGCCGAAGACAGCAAGACCAGCATCGGACTCGACGGCAGCGTCCAGCACATGGTGGTGCTCAATGCGACGCCCGATCTCGTGCTGCGGATGCGTGGCGGGCTCGGCCCGTTGCAGAGCGAACCGGTGGACGGTGTGCTGACGATCGCGCTGTCGAAGACCGACAAGGGGACGCTGATCGCATTCGAATACGCCGTCGGCGGGTTCATGCGGTTTGAAACCCCGGTAATTGCCAAGGCGGTAGACGGGGTGATGAGCCAGCAGCTCGACCATCTCGCCGAGGGACTGGGACGGGTCGATATGCCCGAAGACAAGCCGGACGACGAGGTCGAGGAAAAGAGCGACGGGGCCGAGGCCAAGGATGCGGACGGCGAGAAGCCGGTCGGGGAAGTGCCGGAAGCGGAGGATAAGTCTGACCGGATTTCGGTCGACGAGGCTTTCGGCGACATCGAATAGCTCGAGCCCCAAAACAAGGGCTTGGCGCGCTGCGATTCGTCGCTAGGGTGCGCGCCATAGCGAGAGCGTGAGTCGGGGCTGGCCCAGACATTTCGCCCGTGAGCGGTCGCCGATTTTTCAGCGGGCACGGACATGATGTCCACCTGCTTATCTAGGAGGGGACGACTTTGGCATCCGTATACGACCGTCACGTTGACTTGCCGCGCTTCATGGAAGGCGTGAACAAGCGCAATCCGCATCAACCCGAATTCGTCCAGGCCGTGCAGGAAGTGGCCGAAGACATCTTCGAGTTCATCGAGGACAAGGAACAGTATCACGAAGCGCAGATCCTGCGCCGCATCGCCGAGCCCGACCGGGTGGTCAGCTTCCGCGTGTGCTGGGAGGACGATGCCGGCAACATCCGCGTGCAGCGCGGCTGGCGGGTGCAGAACAACAACGCGATCGGCCCCTACAAGGGCGGGATCCGCTTCCACCCCAGCGTGACCGAAAGCGTGCTCAAGTTCCTCGCTTTCGAGCAGACCTTCAAGAACGCGCTGACCGGCCTGCCGATGGGCGGGGGCAAGGGCGGATCGAATTTCAACCCCAAGGGCAAGAGCGTGCGCGAGATCATGCGCTTCTGCCAGAGCTTCATGACCGAACTCTATCGCCACATCGGCGCCGACATCGACGTGCCGGCGGGCGACATCGGCGTCGGCGGGCGCGAGATCGGCTACATGTTCGGTCAGTACAAGCGCATCACCAACAACTTCACCGGCGTATTGACCGGCAAGGGTCTGGAGTGGGGCGGCTCGCTGATCCGCACCGAAGCGACCGGTTATGGCGCGGTCTATTTCCTCGAAAACATGCTCGCGACGAGGGACCAGGATCTGCACGGCAAGACCGCAGTGATTTCGGGCTCGGGCAACGTCGCGACCCATGCGGCGGAAAAGATCGTCCAGCTGGGCGGCAAGGTGCTGACCCTGTCGGATTCTGGCGGATTCATCCACGATCCCGACGGGATCACCCAGGAGAAGATCGACTGGGTAAAGGCGCACAAGACCCATCGTCGCGGACGGATCAGTGATTATGTCGACGAGTTCAAGGGCGCGACGTTCCACGAAGGCAAGACTCCCTGGGGCGTCAAATGCGATGTCGCGCTGCCTTGCGCCACGCAGAACGAGTTGCTCGGCGAGGATGCCCGCCAGTTGGTGGCCAATGGCTGTATCGCGGTGAGCGAAGGGGCGAATATGCCGACCGACCTCGAAGGGGTGCACGTCTTCCGCGATGCCAAGCTGCTTTACGCGCCGGGCAAGGCATCGAACGCCGGCGGGGTCGCGGTTTCGGGCCTCGAAATGAGCCAGAACTCCGAGCGCCGGTCGTGGAAGGAGGAAGAACTCCAGCAGATGCTCAAGGACATCATGGCCGGCATCCACGCGCGCTGCGAGGAATACGGCAAGCGCGACGGCGATTATATCGACTATGTGAAAGGCGCGAATATCGCTGGCTTCAAGAAAGTCGCTGATGCGATGCTGGCCTTCGGGGTCGTCTGACACGCTGAGGGGATGGGGAGCCGGTGATGCGACCGGGGTTTTGACAAGCGCAAAAGCTGGTGTAAAACCCTTGGCAACCACCGGCTCGCTACCCATATGGGCGGCGTCGCTGGTTGTGTGCGCTTAGACGGTTGACGCAGGCGGCGAATCACCGTAAGCGCGCCGCTCATTCGACAGTTTCGGACGGGTCCGGCAGGCGGCAGCCACTATGCGCGCCATCCGGGCTTTTTGCCGTAAGGCCTTGCCGGAGCTGCCGATTGTTTGAGCGATGAGATAGGGAAGGGCACCTGCCCGGATCCCTGTGGAGCATGGAGAAGTAAGTGGCTCGTATTGCCGGGGTAAACCTCCCCACCAACAAGCGCGTTATCATCGCGCTCACCTACATTCACGGTATCGGCCGCACCAAGGCCGTCGAGATCGCCGACAAGCTGGGCATCGATCATGCCCGCCGGATGCAGGACCTGACCGACTCCGAAGTCGTGCAGATCCGCGAAGCGATCGACGCCGACCACATGGTCGAAGGTGACCTTCGCCGTGAAACCGCGATGAACATCAAGCGGCTGATGGACCTCAGGTCCTATCGTGGCCTGCGCCACCGGAACGGCCTGCCCGTTCGCGGCCAGCGCACCCACACAAACGCCCGCACCCGCAAGGGCAAGGCCAAGCCGATCGCCGGCAAGAAGAAGTAAGCGAACTCTCGCAGCTTCGCTTCCACCCACTTCTTAAGAACAGGATACCGATACCATGGCACGCGAACCCGGCCGTATCAGGCGGCGCGACAAGAAAAACATCACGAGCGGTGTCGCGCACGTAAACGCCAGCTTCAACAACACCATGATCACCATCACCGACGCACAGGGCAACGCGATCAGCTGGTCCAGCGCCGGGATGATGGGCTTCAAGGGCAGCCGCAAGTCGACTCCCTATGCTGCCCAGGTCGCAGCCGACGACGCAGGCAAGAAGGCCGCCGAACACGGCGTCCGGACGCTCGAAGTCGAGGTCAAGGGCCCCGGCTCGGGCCGCGAAAGCGCACTCCGCGCGCTTCAGGCCGTCGGCTTCACGATCACTTCGATCCGCGACGTCACGCCGATCCCGCACAACGGGGTCCGGCCCTCGAAGCGCCGCCGCGTCTGATTGCCTGCCCGGCGGCTGGGCCCGGTCCCGCCGCCGACCTTCCAGGGATCGGACGCCATCCGGCGCCGGTCCCAAACGCATTTGAACCCCAGGGGATATCCATGGCCGTCAACACCAAGAACTGGCAGGAACTCAAGAAGCCCAACGCTCTCGAACTGAAGGACGGCAGCGACAAGTCGCGCAAGGCCACCTTCGTCGCGGAGCCGCTCGAGCGCGGCTACGGCCTGACGCTGGGCAATGCGCTGCGCCGCGTTCTGCTGTCGTCGCTGCAGGGTGCCGCGATCACCTCGATCCGGATCGAGAACGTGCTGCACGAATTCAGCTCGCTCGCCGGCGTGCGCGAAGACGTGACCGACATCGTGCTCAACGTGAAGCAGATCGCGCTCAAGATGGAAGGCGAGGGCCCCAAGCGCCTCCAGCTTTCCGCCACTGGCCCGGCCGAAGTGAAGGCCGGTGATATCGCCGTTTCGGGCGATATCGAGGTGATGAACAAGGATCTGGTGATCTGCCACCTCGACGAAGGCGCGAATTTTAACATGGAACTGACCGCCGACGTCGGCAAGGGTTACGTTCCCGCGGTGCAGAACCGCCCGATCGACGCGCCGATCGGCCTGATTCCGGTCGACTCGCTTTATTCGCCGATCAAGCAGGTGAGCCACAAGGTCGAAAACGCCCGCGTCGGGCAGGAGCTTGATTTCGACAAGCTGAGCCTGACGGTGGAAACCGACGGCACGGTGACGCCGGAAGATGCCGTGGCCTATGCCGCGCGCATTCTGCAGGACCAGCTGACCCTGTTCGTCCACTTCGAAGACGGCGTTCCGCAGCCGACTTCGGCGATGATCGGCCAGGCGGTCGCTCCGCAGGAAGACGACGCCAATCAGCTCAACCGCTACCTCCTCAAGAAGGTCGACGAGCTGGAACTATCGGTCCGTTCGGCCAACTGCCTCAAGAACGACAACATCATCTACATCGGCGACCTGGTCCAGAAGACCGAAGCCGAGATGCTGCGCACGCCGAACTTCGGCCGCAAGTCGCTCAACGAAATCAAGGAAGTGCTTTCGAGCATGGGCCTGCGCCTCGGCATGGACATCCCCGGCTGGCCGCCGGAAAACATCGAGGAAATGGCCAAGAAGCTCGAACAGGAACTTCTCGGCTGATGAATTGCGTCGTCCCAGCGCAAGCTGGGTCCGCCTGCCGCAGGCAGAACGCAAGCGGGAAGCGATCCTGGCTTTCGCCGGGATGACGGAAAGGGAAGGTCGGCCCCGTGTTCGACCAGCATTGGGCTACCTCACACGGGCCCTTTTCGAACGAAGGAATGAATTATGCGTCACGGTATCAGACAGCGCAAACTCGGTCGCAAGACCGGCCATCGCAACGCCCTGTTCCGCAACATGGCTGCTTCGCTGATCAAGCACGAGCAGATCATGACCACGGTTCCGAAGGCCAAGGAACTGCGCCCCTATGTCGAGAAGCTGATCTCGCTGGCGAAGCGTGGCGGCCTGTCGAACCGCCGCCTCGCCATGTCGAAGCTGCAGGACGAGACCCAGCTCAAGAAGCTGTTCGACGTACTGGCCGATCGCTACGCCGACCGTGAAGGCGGCTACACCCGGATCATCAAGGCCGGCTATCGCGGAAGCGACGCGGCGCCGATGGCGGTGATCGAGCTGGTCGACCGCGATGTCGATGCCAAGGGCCAGGATTCGGGCCCGGTGCAGAACGACGACGAATACGAAGACGCCTGAGCGACTTCGGCTAGCCGATGCAAATTGGGCCGCAGGGGAAACCCCGCGGCCCTTTTTTTGCTTGACTGCCAAAGCCATGAGCCTAATTTCTGTTTTGACAGAAATAATAGTCGGGCGCGCGAAACTCGGTAGATCCGCAAGCACAGGAGCGGGGCATGGGCGCGAAATTGGCAAGGTTGCAGCTGGCACCCCCACCTGGGGAGATCCTTCGCGATCCGGACACCATTGACCTGCGATTTCGCCGGCTTGTCGGAGAGATGGACTGGGCGCGGTTGCCCGCTAGGGTGCAAGCCCGTTTCGCCAAGCGCCTCGGTGCAGGGCAATGTGCCGTCTATCGCGGCGAGGTGCTCGAAACGCGCCACTCGCGGTTGGGATGGTGGCTGGCGCATGTCTGCCGTCTGATTGGTGCGCCGCTACCGCTGGAAAGTGGCGGCAGGCAGGCCGCGCTGGTCAATGTCAGCGAGCATGTGCCCAGCGGCGGACAATGTTGGACGCGGATCTATGCGCGCGACAGCGGCTTTCCGCAGACGATCAACAGCGCCAAGCAGTTTTCCGGCCCGACCGGGCTGGAGGAGTATCTCGGGCGCGGCATCGGAATGGCTCTGCGGGTCGAGGCGGACCCGACCGCTCTGGTGTTTCGCAGCGATCACTATTTCCTCCGGCTCGGCAGAAGGCGGATGCGCATCCCCCACTGGTTGGGGCCGGGGCGCACCACGGTGACGCACCGCGACCTCGGGCATGGGCGCTTCGCCTTCGATCTGAGGCTCGACCACCCGCTGTTCGGGGCGCTGGTGATCCAACATGCGGAGTTTTGCGATGAGTGACCCGTTTCGCGTCCTTATCATCGGCGGCAGCGGCGTGTTCGGCAGCCGGCTGGCCCGGCTCGCGGCGGACGAGCCGGGGGTTGAACTGACACTGGCGGGGCGGACCGTGGCGAAGCTGGAAGCGGTCGCGGCCGGGCTCGCACCACGCCCGGCGGTCCTGCAACTCGACCGCAACGCCGTCGACCCCAAACACCTCGCGCCGTTCGATCTGGTGATCGATGCAGCGGGGCCCTTCCAGGCGAGCCAGGCGCAGGTGATCGTCGCCGCGCTGGCCTCGAAAACGCCCTATGTCGACCTCGCCGACGGGCGGCAGTTCGTGGCCGACTTCCCAGCGTTCGACGATGCTGCGAAGCGTTGCGGCGTGTCGCTGGTTACGGGGGCCAGCTCGATCCCGGCGCTGAGCCATGCGGTGCTCGACCGGATGACTTCCGGCTGGCGCGGGATCGACGATATCCGGATAGGCATCTACCCCGGCAACCGAGCACCGCGCGGGCTGTCGGTGGTCGAGGCGATCCTGTCCTATGTCGGCAAGCCCGTGCGCGTGTTCCGCGAGGGCGGTTGGCAGGAGGTGCCGGGGTGGGGCATGACTCACCGGGAGGAGATCGTCGGCATCGGCAGGCGCTGGGCGAGCGTGTGCGATACGCCCGAACAGGACCTTCTGGTCCGGCGCTATCGCCCGCGCCGCTCGGCCGAGTTCTTTGCGGGGCTCGAGCTCGGCATCCTGCATTGCGGGCTGGCCCTGTGCGCGCAACCGGTGCGGCTTGGCTGGCTCGCGAGCTTGCGGCCTTTCGCCAAGGCGATGCTGGCGGTCTCGCGCCTGTTCCTGCCCTTCGGCTCGGACAAAGGAGCAATGACGGTGCTTGCGCGCGGCGAAGACGGGGCAGGGCGACCGATCGAGGCGCGCTGGACCCTGCGGGCCGACGCCAATCGCGGGCCAAACGTGCCTGTGCTGGCAGCGCTGGCGATGATACGCCGGTTTCGCGATGGATGGGCGCCGGAACCGGGCGCGCATGTCTGCGCCGGGATGCTTGGGCTCCACGAGTTCGAGGCCGACATGGCGAAGCTCGGCATCGTCCACACGCTGGAGGAAGTCCACGGCTGCGCCAGCGAGGCTTTGACACCGCTCGCGAAGGCGGCCTAACTCGCGCGCATGATCGCTCGCCCTCTCGCAGCCGCTGCGCTGCTCTTCGCTTCCGCTCCTGTGCTTGCCCAGAGCGAACAGGAACAGCTCGATGCCCGATACGACCGCGCGCTGGCGGCGGGCTACAAGGCAATGATGCTGTGCAGCGCCATCGCCAACGCGCAAGCAAACGGGACGACCCGCACCCCCGAAAGTGTCGAGCAGTGGGAACTCACCGGCATCCAGCCGCCGCTCGACGCGATCGTGCCCGATCTCGAGTACCAGATCTTGCACGATCCAGCCGGACGGCAACTCCGCAGCGTGCATGTGACCTGGGCCGAAGGCAATGTGCAGCCGCGCGTCGCAACCTACGAGGAAGGACGCGGCTGTTACGCGCAGCCGCTTGGATTCACGCAGCCGTGGGCTGTCGCGCCCGAGGATGCTATGCCTGACACGCGAAGCGAGTTTGGCGATCAGCCCGAAATCTTCGGTGGTTGGGGGAGCGAACGAGTTGGCCTTTACCTTTCGCGCAAGCTCTCGGTTCCCTTCGAAGGCGCCTTTGGCGACAGCTACGGAGTGGGCACGCGAACGACCGCCGTGCTGGTGAAGCGCGGGGATGGCGTGGCCGAACAATACGCCGCCGGATTCAATGCCTCGACCCCGCAACGCACATGGTCGGTGGCCAAGAGCATCGCCGCAACGCTGGTCGGCGCGGCGGTCCACCGCGGGGAGGCGGAGGTTTATGCCTCGTCCTATCTGGGGGCAGGCGACGACGATCCGCGTCGGGCGATTTCGATCGACAACGCGCTGCGCATGGCGTCGGGTCGCTATTCGGACACGCCGGGGAACCGGACCGATCCGCTCTATTGGGGCGGAGCAGCGGTCGACGAGGTGGCGCTCGATTGGCCGCTGATCCACCGCCCCGGCACTACCTATCGCTATGCCAACAACGACACGCTGGCGGCAGTGCAGGCCATCGAAGGGACCTTCGCGGCGCACCCCCCCGCTGCGCTGTTCGAGGCGCTCGGGATGGATCACACCGTCGCCGAGACGGATTGGCAGGGGAACTACATCCTCTCCAGCCAGGTGTGGACCACTGCGCGCGATCTGGCGAAGTTCGGCCAGCTCTATCTCGACGATGGCGAGCTGCTCGACGGCACCCGGATCCTCCCGGAAGGCTGGGTCGAGTACGTCTCCGCCCCCTCCGGCCCACAGCCCGAGGGCGCGTTCGGCTATGGCGCGGGGTTCTGGTTGCTCAACAAGTCCGAAGGCGTGCCGCCCGACACTTTCGCCGCCTTCGGAAATCGCGGGCAATATGTGGTGATCGTGCCGAGTCGCGACGTGGTGATCGTGCGTCGCGGCGAGGATCCGGTCGGCGCGCGATTCGATATTGCTGCGTTCACGCGGGACGTGCTCGCGAGCCTCTCTGAATGACAGGTTTTGCAGCTACCGAAGGCGTTCGGTTCGCAATTCGGTAATCTATCCAACATATTGCGATGTTCAGGAAAATGATCGTTTTCATGAACATTCGCTGTCGCAGCAATTCAGCTTCGGGGCAGTGACGTTCCCTTAGAAAGGCATCGTAGTCGGAGCGAAGTGCACCGGCCGAATGCAAGGAACGTCAGTCATGAAAACCCTGTCCAAAGCTCTTGCCGGGACCGTCGCCGCAGGTGCGATGGTGCTGGCTTCCGCAACCCCCGCCGTCGCCCGCGACCGCGACCGCGATCGCGGCATCGATGCCGGCGATGTGATTGCCGGTGCGATCATCATCGGCGGGATCGCCGCGATCCTCTCGTCGGGCAACAATCGCGACCGCAACGGCTATCGCGGCGGCGGCTATTACAATGGCGGCTACAACAACGGCGGCTATTACAACGGCTACGACAACCCGCGCACTGCGGTGGAGCGCTGCGTCGCGGCGGTCGAGAACGACGCGCGCCGCGCCGGCTATCGCAACGCGAATGTCACCGAGATCCGCGATGTCGACTCCAAGCGCCGCGGCTATGAAGTGAAGGGCCGCCTGGTGGTCGATGATACGCGTGGCTGGGGTTCGTACAACCGCCAGTACAACCGCTACGATCGTTATGACCGCTACGGCAATTACGATCGCGGCTACAACAACGACAGCGGCCGCTTCACTTGCGACTTCGAGCGTAGCCGGGTGGTCGATCTCAGCTATAGCGGCATTCGCGGCCTGCGCTGATCGCTGATGCCCTTCGGGTATCGCAACGGGGAAGGGCGGTTCAGGACCAATAAATCCTGGGCCGCCTAGCCCTTGCAAAGTCGGAGCGAGCCCTCGCTCCGTGACGGGGGATTGATCATGATCCGCATCAAGAGAGTTTCGGCCGGCGCTGCCCTTGTGGCGTCTCTTGCAATGGCTGTCAGCCCTGTGCTCGCCGCCGATCTGCCGGTTTCGTATGGCAAGAGCCGTGTTGCGCAGGCAAACGTCGCCCAGTGGGACGCCGATGGCACAAATGTCGAGCGGCATCGCCGCTGGCGGCACCGCGACCGGATCGACGGAGGGGACATCCTCGCAGGTGTGCTGATCCTCGGCGGTATCGCGGCTATCGCCAGCGCTGCTTCGGACGACAACGACCGCCGCGATCGGACGCGTGACGACTATCGCTATCGCGAGAACCGCGAGAACAGCTACCGCTCGAGCAACGGCGGTGCGAGCATCGACCGCGCGGTCGACATGTGCCTGGCCGAAATCGAGCGTGACGTAAGGGTCGACGAAGTCGGCAATGTTGCGCGCACCGGTGACGGCTGGGTCGTTTCGGGCCGCCTTTACAATGGCGATGGCTTTGAATGCCGCATCGACCAGAACGGGCGCATTGCCGATGTCTATTACTCGGGCGACCAAGCCTCCGCAGGTCAGGCCGAGGACGGCCAATGGAGCGACGAGGAATACGCCGAAGCCCGCCGCCGGGCAGAGCGGACCGACTATCGCGCGGACGACGCGCAGCCCGCCTATCCCGGTGGGCCGGTCGAAGGCGAGTATGAAAGCGGCGACGGTTACGACGGCTATTAGGACCGCTCAGCCCTCGTCGATCTCCAGCCCCTTGCGCCCTTCGCGGTATGAAGGGAGCGCGAGATTGTAGCGGATCGCGGCGCTGCGCAGGGCTAGTCCCGCCAGCGTCGCGACGCTCCACACGGCCCAGTTCGGCAGTTCGGTAACGCTTCCGGCGACACACAGGCTGGCCGACAACGCGGCGGCGGTGACATATAGCTCGGGCCGCATGATGATCGAGGGACGCCCGGCGACCACGTCGCGGATGATCCCGCCCACGGTGCCGGTGATGATCCCCATCAGGATCGCCGGGACCGGCTGTACCCCGTAACTCAGCGCCTTCGCACTGCCGAGCACGGCATAGGCGGTCAGCCCGACCCCGTCGGCATAGTCGAGCAGCTTGCCCTCCCACCAGCGCGTGGGAGTGATCCACGCGATCAGCGCGGTGCCGAGGCAGACCGCCGCGATCCACGGGTCGCTGATCCAGAACACCGGCGCGTCGATCAGCAGGTCGCGCACCGTGCCTCCGCCGACGCCGGTGACCAGCGCGAAGAAGCCCATGGTGACGAAGGTCTGCCGCTCCTTTGCGGCGAGCAGCGCGCCCGACAGCGCGAAGATCGCCACCCCGAGGATGTCGAGCCAGTCGAGCACCGGGGTGAGTACTGCCTCAGGCACCGGTAGCAGCGCGCGCCTTGCGCCGGCGGAACATCAGGACACAGCCGATCAGTGCGCCGATGGAGCCGAGGAAGGCGAACAGGATCAGGATCGGGTGCGACGTATCCTCGCGGGTCTGCAGGTCCATGATGTGGAGGCCCCACATGACATCGAAGGCGCGCCACCAGCGGGTGCGCACCGCCTCGATCTCGCCCGTGTCGCGCCCGATATAGACATGCGCCCCGTCCTCCAGCACCACCTGCCACACCGGCATCGGCTTGCGGAAATCGAACGGAACCTCATCGGCTTCGAACAGGGTGACGCTCGCCACCCGGTCGCCGCCCTTGATTTCCGTCTCCGCAATGCTGCGCGCGGCGAGCGCATCGAGCGGCGCAATCCGTTCTCCTGTCGCAAGGTCGTAGCGCCGGACTGAACCATCCATCATCTCGACCCGGCTTATCGCCCGGCCGTGCTGCATAAAGGCGCGCATCTCGCGGATCGGCCCGGTGGTCGGAGCCGCGCCGCCGGGCAGGCTGAGCGCCTGCTCTTTCGCCTCGACGCGCAGATGGTTGCCGCGCACCTCCTCGATCGGCTTGGCGACCATGAACAGGCCGGTCACCAGCCACATCAGGATCGGCGCCCCGACCAGCCAGCCGAGCCAGATATGCCACTTGGCGAAGCGCTGCATCATGCTCTGTTTTGCCATGCGCGCGCGCCTAGCCGCCGTGCAGGATGCGGGCAATCCCCCCGGCGGCGGCAATGCAGTCGTAGTCGCCCCACATCGGCCCCATCACCTGGATCCCGCACGGCAGGCCGTCGGTGCCCCCGACGGGGACCACGGTGGAGGGGAGGTCGGGGAAGGTCGCGATCCCGGCCCACGCCAGCGCATCGGCGAAGTCGTGCTCCGCGCCGTTGATGGCGATCTTGCGCTGCGCCAGCGGCGTGGCATCGTGCTTGTAGGCGAGAAAGGGCAGCGGCGGGGCCAGCACGAAGTCGTAGCGTTCAAACAGCCGCGCCCAGGCGTAGCGGTTGCGCGCCTGTGTATCGAGCAGCAGGTAATAGTCGGACACCAGCATCGGCTCGCCGCCCGGCGCAGGCCGCCCGCGCGCCATCGCGACATTGAGCAGGCGCAGGTAGTTGGCGTGTTGTTCGGCGAGATCGGGCACGAGATCGCTCGCCCGATCGACCTTTGCGCCCGCAGCCTCCAGCGCCGAAATCGCACCCTCGATCGGCCCGAGTACCGCCTGGTCCACTTCACTCACCGGATGTTCCAGCACGGCGAGAAAGCGGCATTGATCGAGCCTCTTGCCTTTCCGACCGAGCGGTAGTGTCGCGGTCACTTCGAGCAGCATTGCGAGATCGTCCGCGCTGCGCGCCAGCGGCCCGGTCACCGACAGCGGCCCATCGTGGACATCCTGCCCGCCCGCCGCCGGATGCGCATGCCCCCGCCGCGACACGAGGCCGAAGCTCGGCTTGTGGCCGAAAACGCCATTGAAATGCGCCGGGTTGCGGATCGAACTGCCGATGTCGCTGCCGTATTCAGCAGGCACCATCCCGCTCGCCAGTGCGACCGCCGATCCGCCCGAAGAGCCCCCCGCGACGCGTGTGGGATCGTGCGGGTTGTTGGTCCGGCCATAGACCGGGTTGTTGCTCTGCAGGTCGGCCAGATCGGGCGGAACGTTGGTCTTGCCGAGAATGATTGCGCCTGCGCGCCGGAGTTTTGCGACGACGGTTGAATCGCTCGCCGCCATATTGTCCTTGTACTCGAGATGGCCGAAGGTGGTCGGCAGGCCGGCGACGTTGAAGCTCTCCTTGACCGTCATCGGCACGCCGAACAGCGGCTGGTCGGCACGGATATCGAGCCCGTCCATCGCCTTCGCGATGTCGCGCGCACGGTCGAAATCGCGCACCACCACCGCATTGAGCGGCCCATCGAGCGCTTCGATCCGCGCGATCGCCGCATCGACCGCTTCGAGCGGCGACAGCGCGCCGTCGCGCAGCTGTGCAGCGACTTCGAGCGCACCCGGCTCGTCGGTCAGTTTCGGATATGCCATGGTCCTCTCCCCTTACGCGGCAGAGTGCCACGCGGTGGGCGAGAGGCAAGCTATTCCTGCGCGAAGATCATCGCATCGTCGGCAAAGGCCTTCATCTCGATCGCATTGCCGCTCGGGTCGCGGAAGAACATCGTCGCCTGCTCGCCGACCTGGCCCTCGAAACGGATATGCGGCTCGATCTGGAACGCCACCCCCGCATCGGTCAGCCGCTTTGCCAGCGCCTTCCAGTCATCCATTTCGAGGATGATGCCGAAGTGCGGCACCGGCACCTCCTTGCCATCGACCGGGTTGCTGGTGCGGTCGCCGCTGTCGGGCGCGAGATGCGCCACGATCTGGTGCCCGCAAAAATCGAAGTCGATCCAGCGCTCGCTGTGCCGCCCTTCGGGGCAGCCCATGATCTCGCCCCAGAAATGCCGTGCCCGGTCCAGATCGTGGACCGGAAAGGCGAGGTGGAACGGGCGAGGGGTCATGGCGCTTCCTTTCGAACGAGGCCCAAGGCGAAGCCGAAGCCGAGGATAGAGGCGGCACCGTGGCCGATCAACGGGAAGGGATAGGTGTTCATCAGCGCTATGATGAAGAAGCCGAACAAGGCGCCAGCCAGCGCAAAGCGCGCGGGCCGGTTATGAGGGATGGCGAAAAGCATCAGCGCAAAGGAAGCCGCGAGCGCAAGCGCGAGGGTGAGCGCGATGATCGGCTGGATAGCAAAGGCGGTCTGGAACACCCGCTCGACGAATTCCTGCGGGGCCAGCTCGCCATTGATCGTTGCCACCAGCGCCGCAAAGAAGGCGACGATGCACACCACGGCGACTCGCCAGTTGCCGGTCACATGGTAGAGACCCACGGCAGAAAAGGTGATTGCAAAGGCGGTCCCGCCGTCCGGCTGGAGCAGGGCTGCGGCAAGCGCGGCGAGCAGGATCGCTGGTGCCCAGCGCGGCTCGCGCGCGGCGAGCACCGCGATGGCGGGGAACGCCAGCATTCCGGCATGCAGCTGGACCGGCCCCAGCGGCAGCCAGCGGGCGATGCCGTTGATCTGGGGGCCGGTGAGCAGAGGAACGAACAGCAGGAGTATAAGCGCGCCGAGGAGAATGCGCGCGGCGAGGTCCGATTGCGGCATGCGCCCGAGGGCAATCCATGCCAGCGCAATGCCCAGTGCGACCGCATCGGTCAGCAGATATTGCCCGGGCGCACCCGCCAGCGCAAGAAACGCAAGCAATGCCGCAACCGGCAACGCCAGCACACCGGCGCAGATTCCCCGGCCGCTGGCGATCCCGTTCACCGCGCCCGCATCAAATGTGGATCGGCTTGCCCCGCACGCCCATCGCTGCTTCTTTCAGCGCCTCGGCGTGGGTCGGGTGGGCATGGCAGGTGTAAGCGATGTCCTCGCTCGTCGCGCCGAATTCCATTGCCACGCAGGCCTCCGCGATCATCGTTCCGGCCACGGTGGCAATCGCCCAGACGCCCAGCACGCGGTCGGTTTCGGCGTCGGCGATGACCTTCACGAAGCCGTCGGGCTCGTGGTTGGTCTTGGCGCGGCTGTTGGCGGCCATGGGGAACTTGCTGACCTTGACCTTGGCCTTGTCGCCGCCCGCCTTTTCGATCGCCTGCTCGGTGGTCAGGCCGACCCCGGCGATTTCCGGCAGGGTGTAGACCACGCTGGGGATGACATCGTGGTTCACGATGCCGGTCTCGCCCGCGATCCATTCTGCCACGGCGATGCCTTCATCCTCGGCCTTGTGCGCCAGCATCGGGCCGGGAATCACGTCGCCAATCGCGCGCACGCCCGCCACGCTGGTGCGGAATTCATGATCCGTCTCGATCTGGCCGCGCTGGTTGGTGGCGAGACCGATGTTCTCGAGGCCCAGCCCGTCGGTGTTGGGGCGGCGACCGATCGAGACGAGCACGCAATCGGCTTCGAGCGTTTCGCTGGCACCACCTGCCGCCGGTTCGAGAGTGAGAGTCGCTTTCTTGCCCTTGACCGTCACACCGGTGACCTTGGTGGAAAGCCTGAATTCGATGCCCTGTTTCTTGAAGATGCGGTTCGCTTCCTTGCGCACATCGCCGTCCATGCCTGGCAGGATCTGGTCGAGGAATTCGACGCAGATGACTTCCGCACCGAGCCGCCGCCAGACCGAGCCAAGCTCCAGCCCGATCACGCCGCCGCCGATCACGACCATCTTCTTGGGCACAGCCTTGAGTTCCAGCGCACCGGTGGAGTCGACCACCACCTGCTTGTCGTTGTCGACCTCGACCCCCGGTAACGGGGTGACCGACGAACCGGTGGCGATGACGATGTCTTTCGCCGTGACGGTTTCGTCGCCGACCTTTACCGTGTGCGCATCAACGAAGCTGGCGTAACCCTTCTTCCAGTCGACCTTGTTCTTCTTGAACAGGAACTCGATGCCCTTGGTCAGGCCATCGACCGCGTCGAGGCGCTGGCCGTGCATCTTCTCGAGATTGAGCTTGGGGCTAACGTCGATGCCCATACTCGCCATGGTGCCGTTGGCCGCCGCATCGAAATACTCCGACGCATGGAGCATCGCCTTCGACGGGATACAGCCGACGTTGAGGCACGTGCCGCCGAGCGTATCCCGGCCTTCCGCACAGGCGGTCTTCAGCCCCAGCTGCGCCGCGCGGATCGCCGCGACATAGCCGCCGGGACCGGCACCGATAACAAGGACGTCGTAATCGTAATCAGCCATTCTTCTGCACCTCGGCGAGGCATTGGGCCATGATTGGTTGCACATTCTCGGGTGAGAGGTTGAGCTTCTCGCTGCCCGAATATTGCTCGTTGATCTTGTCGAGCGCGCAGCCGCAATAGCTGTCGATGACTTCCTGCGGCGCGCCCGATGCCGAGCCGGAGCTCTTGCACGAACTCAGAAAGTTGGTGTCGAAGGCCTCGTTGCCGGCTTCTTCCGCAGCGCTGCAACCGGCGAGCAGGGCGATGGGTGCGATAGCAATGAAAAGGGTACGGGTCATGTCCTTGCTCCCTTACAGATCGATCAGCATCCGGGTTGGATCCTCGATCGCTTCCTTGATGATCTTGAGTGCGGTGACCGCTTCGCGTCCGTCGATCAGTCGGTGGTCGTAGCTCAATGCGATATACATCATCGGGCGGATGACGATCTCGCCGTCGCGCACCACCGGCCTGTCCTCGATCCGGTGCAGGCCGAGCACCGCGCTCTGCGGCGGGTTGATGATCGGGGTCGACATGAGCGATCCGAACACCCCGCCGTTGGAAATGGTGAAGGTGCCGCCCTTCATGTCGTCCATCGTCAGCGTGCCGTCCTTGGCCCGCTTGCCGAAATCGGCGATGTCCTTCTCGATCCTTGCAAAGCCCTTGTCCTGTGCATCGCGGATCACGGGCACGACGAGGCCATTGGGGGCCGAGACCGCGACCGAGATATCGACATAGTCGTGATAGACGATCTCGTCGTCCTCGATATAGGCGTTGACGCTCGGAACGTCCTTCAGTGCAAGGCAGCTCGCCTTGGCGAAAAAGCCCATGAACCCGAGGCGGATATCGTGCTTCTTGGCGAACAGGTCCTTGTACTTTTCGCGCGCCTCGATCACCGCCGACATGTCGACATCGTTGAAAGTGGTCAGCAGTGCGGCGTTTTCCTGCGCGCCCTTCAGCCGCTTGGCGATGGTCTGGCGCATCCGCGTCATCTTGACCCGTTCCTCGCGCCGCGCGCCGCCTGTTTCAGCGGGGGCAGGTGCCGGGGAGGTTTCGGCCGTCGCGGCGGGGGCAGGGCTGGCGCTCTTGGCCTTGGCAGCGGCGACGACGTCTTCCTTGGTCAGGCGACCGTCCTTGCCGCTGCCCTTGATGGTCGAGGGATCGACCCCGTGTTCGAGCACCGCACGGCGCACCGCGGGGCTTAGCGTCTGCGCGCCGTCACCGCTTTCGGGCGCGGCGGGAGCCGGGGCCGGAGCCTCGCGCGGTTCGACCTTGGTGGCTTCGCCGGCGGCAACGCCGTCCTCGACCGTCGCGATCACAGCGCCGACTTCGACTGTGTCGCCGACCGCTGCGCGCAGTTCACCGACAACGCCTGCAACCGGCGAGGGGACTTCGACCGCAACCTTGTCAGTCTCAAGGCTGACGATGGGTTCGTCGACCGCGACGGTATCGCCCGGCTGCTTGAGCCATTCGCCGATGGTACCTTCGGTAACCGACTCGCCGAGTGCGGGGACTTTGATTTCGGTGGCCATAACTGGTTCCTCAGGCCTTCTTTTTGCTTGATGGGGTAGGGGTGCCGGCAATCCCGAGCGCATCGGCGACGAGTGCTTCCTGCTGTTCGGCGTGACGGCTGGCGAGCCCGGTGGCGGGCGAAGCCGAGGCATCGCGACCGGCATAGCGCGGGCGCATCCCCCCATGCCCGGCATCGGCCAGCGATTGTTCGATCTGGCTCTCGACGAAGAACCACGCGCCATTGTTCTTCGGTTCTTCCTGACACCAGACGACCTGTTCGAGACCGGTCATTTTCGCGAGCCGGGCCGCGAGCGCCTCGCCTGGGAAGGGGTAGAGCTGCTCGATGCGGACGATTGACACATCGTCGATCCCTTCCGCGTCGCGCCTTTCGATCAGGTCGTAGGCGACCTTGCCCGAACACAGCACGAGGCGGCGGACCTTTTCGTCCGCGATGTCGGTCGTGTCGGACTTGATCCGCATGAAGTGATGATCGCCCTGGAACTCCGCCGCATCGCTCTTCGCGCGCGGGTGGCGCAGCAGCGACTTGGGGGTCATTATGACCATCGGCTTGCGGAACGGGCGCAGCATCTGCCGGCGGAGCACGTGGAAGTAGTTCGCCGGGGTGGTGATGTTGAGCACCTGGATATTGTCGTTCGCGCACAACTGCAGGAAACGTTCGAGGCGCGCCGAACTGTGTTCCGGCCCCTGTCCCTCGTAGCCATGCGGCAGCAGCAGCACGAGGCCGTTGGCGCGCAGCCACTTGGCTTCGGCGGCGGCGATATACTGGTCGATGATGATCTGGGCGCCGTTGGCGAAATCACCGAACTGCGCTTCCCACAGCACCAGCGTCTTGGGGTCAGCCATCGCGAAGCCGTATTCGAACCCGAGCACGCCGTATTCGCTCAGCGGGCTGTCGTATACCTCGAACTTGCCATGCGGCAGCTGGCACAGCGGGATGTACTTGCGCTCGGTGGTCTGGTCGATCCAGCAGGCGTGGCGCTGGCTGAAGGTGCCGCGCCCCGAATCCTGGCCCGAGAGGCGCACCCCGTAGCCTTCGGACACGAGGCTGCCGAAAGCGAGCGCTTCGGCGGTTGCCCAGTCGAAGCCGGTGCCGCTGTCGAACATCTCGCGCTTGGCATCGAGCACGCGGCCGAGCGTCTTGTGGATTGTCAGGTCTGCGGGCACCGTTGTGAGCGTGCGGCCGAGGCTGTCGAACAGCTTTTTGGGGATCGCGGTATCGACGTTGCGCCGCGCGTGTTCGGGATCGGCAGGCTTGTTGAGCCCAGCCCAGCGCCCGCCGAACCAGTCGGCATGGTTGGGCTTGTAGCTCTTCGCCGCGTCGAATTCCTCCTGCAGATGGGCGGCGAATTCCTCGCGCAACTGCGGCGCGGTGCCCGGCTCGATCACGCCTTCCCCGATCAGCTTGTCGGCGTAGAGATAGCTGACCTTCTTGTGCTTGCCGATCGCGTTGTACATCACCGGCTGGGTGAACTTGGGTTCGTCGCCCTCGTTGTGGCCGAAGCGGCGATAGCACCACATGTCGATCACGATGTCGCGCTTGAAGGTCTGGCGGTAATCGACCGCCAGCTTGCAGGCGAAGGTCACCGCTTCGGGATCGTCGCCGTTCACGTGGACGATCGGTGCCTGGACGCCTTTCGCCACATCGGACGGATAGGGCGACCCGCGCGAGAACTTGGGCGCGGTGGTGAAGCCGATCTGGTTGTTGATGATGAAATGCAGGCAGCCGCCGGTGTTGTAGCCGTTGATGCCGGTGAGGCTGAGGCTTTCCCACACCACGCCCTGTCCGGCGAAAGCTGCATCGCCGTGGATCAGCACCGGCAGCACTTGCGCGTGATCGTCGAGATCGTCGCGGATTGCCTGCTGCGCTCGCGCCTTGCCGAGAACCACCGGATCGACCGTCTCGAGATGCGAGGGGTTGGGGACGAGGCTCATATGCACCGAAATCCCGTCGAATTCGCGGTCGGTGCTGGTGCCGAGGTGGTATTTCACGTCGCCCGATCCGCCGACATCGTCGGGGTTGGCACTACCGCCAGAAAATTCGTGGAAGATCACTCGGTAGGGTTTGTGCATCACATTGGCGAGCACGTTCAATCGCCCGCGATGCGCCATGCCGTAAATGATCTCGCGCACGCCGTTCGCGCCGCCGTACTTGATCACCGCTTCGAGCGCGGGGATCATCGCTTCGCCGCCGTCGAGGCCGAAGCGCTTGGTGCCGACGTATTTCCTGCCGAGGAAGTTCTCGTATTCCTCGCCGCGGATCACCGCCTGCAGGATCGCCTTTTTGCCTTCGGGGGTGAAGCGGATCGTCTCTTCCGGAGTCTCGAAGCGTTCCTGCAGGAACCGGCGTTCCTCGGTGTCCGAGATATGCATGTATTCGAGGCCGACGTGGCCGCAATAGGTCTGCCGCAGCACGCGGTAGAGCTCGCCGAGACTGACCCATTCGTAACCGAACACGCCGCCGACATAGACCTCCTTGGCCTCCTGCCCGGCGAAACCGTGCCATGCGAGCTGGAGATCTTCCGGCTCCTTGCGGTGCGACAGGCCGAGCGGGTCGAGATTTGCCGCTAGGTGGCCGCGCACGCGATAGAGGCGCACCAGCAGCATGGCGCGGATTGAATCGCCCGCCGCAACCTCGATATCGGCGCGGCTCATCGCCTTGCCAGCAGAGGCTGCAGCCTTCTCGACCGCGAGCTTCATCGTGGTCGGGTCGAGCGCGGCGGTCAGATCCGCCTCGCTGTCCGCGACCGAGGCCAGCCAGCCGGGGTTGGCCCAGCTCGGGCCGGGCTGCGGGCCTTCCTGGTCCATCAGCTCGGGGATGAAGGTGTGGTGTTCGTTGCCCATGTCAGGCCTTCCAGGGGAGGAGAGGTTGGGGGGTTACGCCAGTTCTTTGAGCAGCGCGTCGAGCGTGGTGCCGAGCTCGCTGGGGGAGGGGGAGACGCGAATGCCGGCCTTTTCCATCGCCGCGATCTTGTCTTCCGCGCCGCCCTGGCCGCCGCTGACGATTGCGCCGGCGTGGCCCATGCGGCGGCCCGGAGGGGCGGTACGCCCGGCGATAAAGCCGACCATCGGCTTCGAAATGCCCTGCCTTGCCTTGTGGGCGATGAATTCGGCGGCTTCTTCTTCCGCGCTGCCGCCGATTTCGCCGATCATGATGATCGACTTGGTTTCGTCGTCGGCGAGGAACAGCTCGAGCACGTCGATGAAGTTTGTGCCGTTGACCGGGTCGCCGCCGATCCCGACCGCGGTGGTTTGGCCGAGACCGACCATGGTGGTCTGGTGGACGGCTTCATAGGTCAGCGTTCCCGAACGCGAGACGACGCCGACCGAACCCTGCTTGAAGATCGAACCCGGCATGATGCCGATCTTGCATTCGCCGGGGGTCAGCACGCCGGGGCAGTTGGGGCCGATCAGCCGCGACTTCGAGCCCGAGAGCGCGCGCTTGACACGCACCATGTCGAGCACCGGGATGCCTTCGGTGATCGTGACGATCAGTTCCATCTCCGCATCGATCGCTTCGAGGATCGAGTCCGCGGCGAAAGGTGGCGGCACATAAATGCAGGTCGCGGTCGCGCCGGTGGCGTGCTTCGCTTCGGCCACGGTGTCGTAGACCGGCAGGTCGATATGCGTCGTGCCGCCTTTGCCCGGCGTCACACCCGCAACCATCTGTGTGCCATAGACGAGCGCCTGCTGGGTGTGGAACGTGCCGGTTTCACCGGTCATCCCCTGGGTGATGACCTTGGTGTCTTTGTTTACGAGGATGGACATAGTTTTCTGCCGATCAATGCGTTGAGGATTTAAAGGGATTGATGACTGTTACGTCGCCGTAGACCTGGCCGTGATTTAGGTCTTCGCTGTAAAGTGCAGTTGCACCTGCGGCATGGGCGGCGGCGATGATCGCGCCGTCCCAGTAGGAAGTCTGATAGAGCTGCGAAATCTGGACGCCCTCACTGACGAGCCGGTGATCGACCGCGACACACTCGAGCGCGCCGAGCAGATCAACCCACTCCTTGGCTTCGGACGGGTGCAGCGGCTGCGGCTTGAGCCTGGTCGCATTGACGTAAAATTCCTGAAGAACCTGCGCCGAGATCGCAAAGCCACCTTCGCCAATCAGGTTGAGTGCCTGCTGGTGTTTGCCCGAATCGGCTGCCGCCGCCTGCTGCGCTGCTGCATAAAGCAGGACGTTGGTATCGAGAAAGCGTTCCGCCACAGTCTATGCCTTGCTGCCGCGAGCATAGCTGGATTCGCGGTCCCACTTGCTCATATCGATTTGCGCAGTACTCTGATTGCCCAGCTCGAGCATCCGGGCGATTGCTGCGCTGCGCCGCGCTTCCAGCCCAACGGCTTCAGCCATATGCTGGCGCACCAGTGCATTCACCGTCGTCTTGCGCTCGGCCGCGAGCACGCGAAATCGTGCCAGAAGGTCTGCATCAACCGCCAGGGTAATGTTCTTGGTCATGGTTCGTGCCCACATTTACACAGGATATGTGTAAAATAGGATCGCCTCGGATTCATGTCAACCGAGAGCGCCGGCGTGGAGAGTGCCGGTTTCACCGGTCATCCCCTGGGTGATGACCTTGGTGTCTTTGTTTACGAGGATGGACATGATTGTCTCCGGAGCATGAACACTAAAAATCGGCTGAATTGAAATCTAAAGGTTTGGGCCCACGACGATGTTCACACCGAGCGCGGCGCTTTCAGGTTCGAATTTGACCCGGACCAGATGCGCTTTCGTCTCATAGAACTGAGCGAGCATATCCTCGCTGACGGTGGGATTTCTGAGGGCGAACTTGCTCGACCGCGTCATCACAGAAAAGCCCAAGTCCTGCTGCAAACCCGTCGTCAGGCCGGAACGGTCCGTGTCCGTATCGAGAAACGCCAGTATCCGGCAGGTCGTGCCGCCCGGATGCCGTGTCACGAACAGCGAAACGTTACGCCGGACATAGGCGAGGCTGCGCGAGGCCGGGTCACTGCGTTCGAGATTAAGCTGCTTGTCAGTCAGCTTGGCCCAGCCCTTCGCTTTGAGCGCGTCTGCGCCGGGGTTCTGCGCACCGACTGTCTCGGCGGTGCAGTCTTTCACGGCATCGAGCAGGTCGGCCACGTTCGAGTGCGCGGACATGGCCGCTTCGAGCTGCGCAGCGGCATCGTTGTCCTGCGCCGTGGCCGGGGCGGCCACAGCGCAAAGAGCAACAAGGGCAAGCCAGTTACGCAAGGCTGCCATCCAGCCCCTTGCACGCCACCAGCAGTTCCTCGACCGCGTCGGTCGAGACCTTGAGGTTGCTCTTCTCCTCGTCCGACAGTTCGATCTCGATAACCTCTTCGATGCCGTCCTTGCCGATCACGCAGGGCACGCCGACATAGAGCCCGTCGAGGCCGTATTTGCCTTCGACATAGGCCGCACAAGGCAGGATACGCTTCTGGTCGCCGAGATAGGCTTCGGCCATGGCGATCGCGCTGGTGGCGGGCGCGTAATAGGCCGAGCCGGTACCGAGCAGGGCGACGATCTCGCCGCCGCCGCCGCGGGTGCGCTTGACGATTTCATCCAGACGACCGGCGTCGACACCCTTGATCTTGGCGAGGTCATGCACCGGGATGCCGCTGATGGTGGAGTAGCTCAGAACCGGCACCATGGTATCGCCATGGCCACCGAGCACGAAGGCGTTGACGTCCTTCACGCTGACACCGAATTCCCATGCGAGGAAGGTCGCGAAGCGCGCGCTGTCGAGCACGCCTGCCATGCCGACGACTTTGTTGTGCGGCAGGCCGGAGAATTCGCGCAGCGCCCAGACCATCGCGTCGAGCGGGTTGGTGATGCAGATCACGAAGGCGTCGGGGCAGTTGGCCTTGATGCCTTCGCCGACCGCCTTCATCACCTTGAGGTTGATGCCGAGCAGGTCGTCGCGGCTCATGCCGGGCTTGCGCGCGACGCCTGCGGTGACGATCACGACGTCCGCACCGGCGATATCTGCATAGTCGTTCGAGCCGGTGATCTTCGCGTCGAAGCCTTCTACCGGGCCGCACTGGCTGAGGTCGAGCGCCTTGCCCTGCGGCACGCCCTCGACCACGTCGAACAGGACGATGTCGCCCAGCCCCTTCAATGCCGCGAGGTGGGCGAGCGAGCCGCCGATATTGCCGGCGCCGATCAGCGCGATCTTCTTGCGTCCAGTGTTCTTGGCCATGGGAAATCCGTCCTTCCAATCGCGCGGGACCGCAATGCCGAACCGGAAAGGCGCACGCCCGCATCCCGCGAGGAAGCCGCGCCCGGTGATGGGAAGCGGACTAGGCCTGAGTCGAGGCGATTGCAACCGGCAAAAGCACCGACTTGTCAACTATATCTGATAATAGTTCGCAATTGCAATAAGCGGGAGGCGAGGTGTTGTTCAGTCACCGGACTGCAGTGGAAATCCGTCATGCCGTCGCGCGCTGCTCGTCCCCGTCACTCCGTTCCTGCGCCAGTAGCATGGTGGCGAGATAATCCGGCACCGCGCGGCTGAAATGGTAGCCTTGGCCGAGCGTACAACCCGCCTCGCGCACGACGCGGACCTGTTCGATCGTCTCGATCCCTTCCGCCACGATATCCATTTCCAGCTTGGAGCCGAGTTCGGCCACCGCGCGGATGATCGCATCGCTCTTGGCCCCGACATCGGGTCCGGACACGAAGCTGCGGTCGATCTTGACCTTGCTGAAGGGATATTTGTGAATGTAGGCGAGCGAGGAATAGCCGGTCCCGAAATCGTCGAGCGCGAACTTCACGCCCGCTTCGGTAAGGTCGGCAATGAAGGCTTCGGTCGCAGCATGATCGTCGAGGAACAGGCTCTCGGTCACTTCGAGTTCGAGCCGGTGTGGCGGCAGCTTGGCTTCGCGCAATGCGTTGAGGATACCGAGCGAGGCGCCGGGCGCACGAATCTGCAACGGCGATAGATTGACCGCCAGCGTCACGTCATCCGGCCACTGGGCTGCGGCTTTGGCGGCGCGCGCGGTGATCCAGTTGCCAAGCGTTACGATCACCCCGGTTTCCTCGGCCACCGGGATGAATTCGTCGGGTTTCAGTTCGCCCTTGCGCGGGTGGAACCAACGGACCAGCGCCTCGAAAGAGCGGATCTTGCCGGTTTCGAGATCGACGATCGGCTGGAAGAAGATCGACAGCTCGTCCTTTAGGATGGCCGCGCGGAGCTCGGCCTCGATCTCGCGGCGGCGCACCAGATCGCGGCTCATGGTCGCGTCATAGAAGCGGGTCTGCTTCCGTCCATTGACCTTGGCATGGTAGAGTGCAAGATCGGCGCTCTGCATCAAAGTGTCGGCATCGATCCCGTCTTCGGGCATCAGCGCGACACCGATCGAGGCACCGACCTCCATCCTTTCGCCATTGATCCGCATCGGCCGCATGATCTCGGCATGGATCTCGCTCGCGAGACGTTCGCTCGCCTTGCGGTCCTCGACCTCGGCGATGACGATGAACTCGTCGCCGCCGAACCGGGCGACGGTGGCACCGGGCGGCACGACTTCCTTGAGCCGGTTTGCGGTTTCCAGCAGGACCCTGTCGCCTACCGGATGGCCGAGCAGGTCATTGACTTCCTTGAACCGGTCGAGGTCCATCCAGAACAGCGCCAGCGTCTGGCCGTCGGGCAGGGCCATCATCTTGTCGACGATATCCTGGTTGAGGCCTGCCCGGTTGATCAGTCCGGTCACGACGTCGGTGCGCGCCAGGGTCCGCATCTGCTCTGCCATAAGCTGGCTCGCTTCCGCCGCTGCAATCGAATCGCGCAGCACCTTGAACACGTTGAGGGTGATCGACGCCATTGCCGGCAGCAGCAGGATCATGGTCACGGCAAGGAAGAGGTAGGGCAACGAGGCGATGTAGATGCAGGCGACAAGGATCGGGAGCGTTACGAGCGTCAGTTGGCCCAGCGCGATGGTGGGCCGGCCGGCATTGCGGGCGCAGATGCCGACACCGTAACACATCGCATTAGCCATCATCAGCACTTCGAGCTCCGCTCCGACTTCGAGCAGCAGCGTCAGCGCGGCGATCAGGCCGAGCAGGAATGCGTAGCTGAACGCCCCGGCCTCGTAGATCAGTTCGAGCCGCTTGGTGCTTTGCAATTCGTCATCGGGCGAAAGGCCGACGGCTGCGGTGACTCTGGCGATGGCGATCATCGTCAGCACGCCGCAGCAGATCGAGAGCGCCTGCGAACCGCTCAGCATCGCGACAAGCAGCGTGGATACGACCCCGTTGAAGGCCCCGATCGCGAGGCTGGCGGGCTGGGTATAGAGGGTGCGCACGAGAATGCGCCGGACCTGTTCGGTCTGCGCATCGTCTCGCCAAAGACGCGAGAGGCTGCGCAGCATCCTCCCGGCAAGAGCCTTTCGTGCCATGTGCCCGGACTAGTGCGAATAGGTTCGCGTCCGGTTAACGCGAAACTTACCAAACCCTTGGTTCGGCAAGCCGATGACAATCCATGATTTTGTGCCTAGCCGCGCGCGAAATGCAACGGGGTCAGGGTCGGAGAGCAGGGCAGGGGTTCAGGCGATCCGGGGTTTGTCGCTGCGGGCGCATTCTTCCGCCATGCGACGGTCGAGCGTGCGGCAAACGCCGAGCCACCACTGGTAACTTTCGCTGTCGCCTGCGAAGAAGGCGTTTTCGGCTTCCTTGCGCGCGACCTGCGCAGCGCGAAGACCATGCTCGGCAAAGTGGCGCAGCGCTGCATGGAGCAGATTGTCGCTCAGTCCCGCCTCGCCATTGTCATTCGCCGCCGCGCCGAGCGGGCGACGGGCGAGGATACGCGCCACCGGTGAGCGAAGCGGAGAACGGGCGGCGGCGAAGTGGACCGTCATCAATGAAGACTCCTGCAGCTGGGGAAGAGGTGTTGCAGCCTGACTACCCGCCTGCGCCTAAGCCTTGGTGTGATTTCAAGGTTTCACGCCGGTTAACCTATTGGCCGGTGTTGCCATTCCCGCTTGCAGGCTTGCCCGGCTCGTTGATCCAGCGGCCCGAATTGGCATATTCGGGCTTGACGCCGCTGGCGTCGGGCAGGTTCTCTGCGGTGAACACCCGGTCGCCGCCGCGCTGCTGGACGGCAGGCGCATAGGCGGGGGCCGCCGCGCGCGGCGGGATGCCGGCCTTGCGTGCCTCGGCTTCGGCCTTGGCCCTGGCTTCCTCGAAGGTGCGGGCGAGCGAAATCGGGTCCGCCGGGTCGCTCGCCGATGCGCTGGCGCTGCGCGGCTTGGGCGCCGCCACAGGCTCGTTGCCCGAATAGGCCGAGATGAACGCTCCCGGCTTCCCGGCATTGCCCTTCCAGCGATAGAAGCGGTGCGCACCGATCGTGCCGACGGGATCGAGGCTGGGTGCCCAATAGGGATAGATCCAGATCGTGTGGTAGTGCGTTGCGAGGCCGACCGGGGCATAGACCTGCCCGGCCAGCGCATCGGCAGCGACCATCCGCGCGCGCGCCCATGCCGCCGCGCTTGGCCGACGCGCCAGCGATCCGTCGCAGGTGAAGCTGAACTGGCAGCCAGTCACCCGCTCGCTGCCCTGGAACACCACGCCGCATACGCTGTTGGGGTAGCTCGGGTGCGCGACGCGGTTGAGCACAACCTGCGCCACCGCGCGCTGCCCGCCGATCGCCTCACTCGCCGCCTCGTAGTAGATTGCCTGCGTCATGCACTGGAGCGCACGGGCGCGGTCCATCCCGCTGCCGCCGCCCATGAAGGCGCGCGCAGCAGGCCCGGCGCGGCTTGCGATCAGTTCCTCTGACGCGGCCAGATCGCCGGTGCCGGAAATGTCGAACAGCGGCGTCTCGCGCTGTTCGAAGTCATATGCCAGTTGCGGCTCGTCCTCGAGATAGTAGAACGCCGACCCGGGGAAACTCTCGCCTGCGGTTTCGAACGGCATCGCCTTGGCGCTGCCGGCCAGCGCGGATTCTGCGGTGCTATCGCGAAATGGGCTCCAGTCGCCCGGAGCGGCAAAGGCCGGGACCGCGACTGCCGCCGCCAGCGCAAGAATGCGCCGACCGCGGTGCGGCTGGGCGGGCTTGCAGATCGAGGCAGGGGTTCGGGTCAAGGGCATCCTTCGGTGGTTCCGCCGAGCAACCCGGCGCGCTAGCAGCGCGTATCGCGAAACCTCACATCGCGCGATGCTTTCGCTCGGGGCCGTCCCTTAGCGGCACAGGCCGCAAACGGCGGTTAAGCCGCATGGTCAAGGATCGGTTAAGCGCCGGTGCACTTGCGGAAAGCTGGACGGGCGGTTATGCGCTCAGTCACGTCATGGGTGCCCGCGCAGGCGGGCCTAAGAGGGAAGCAGGTGCGATACCTGCGCTGCCCCCGCAACTGTGACCGGGGAGGTCGGCTCCGATACGCCACTGCGCGCCATCTGGGCGGGCGGGAAGGCGGGGCCAGACCAGCGATCCGGGAGCCAGGAGACCTGCCGGTGACGGTCGTTCGAGCCAGCGGGCGGGGTGCACCGGGGGCAGATGGGAGAGCGCCGAATGCGTGGCGCTCGCTTCCGTCATGAGCGACTTCGCTTGTGACAGGAGGTTTGATGCGTAAATATCTGTTTATAGGTGTTTCCTTTGCGGCGATTGCTGGCCCTGGCTGGGCACAGGATGCTGTTGAGGACGAGCAGTTCTGCCTTTGCAATGGCACCCGGATCAACGAAGCGGAGATCACCGTAACTGCTACCGGCACGCGGATCGAAGTGGAGGATACCGGGCAATCCGTCACCGTCTTCGGCCCTGAAGAAATCGCCGCAGTGCAGGGAGCCGATCTCACTCGCGTGCTCCAGCGTGCGCCGGGGGTGACCATCGCCCGCAATGGCGGCACGGGGAGCTTTACCGGCGTGCGCGTGCGCGGTGCGGAGGCAGAGCAGTTGCTCACCCTGATCGACGGCGTGCGTCTATCCGATCCGGCGGCGCCCGGGGGCGGGTTCGATTTCGGAAACCTGCTCACCGGCAATCTAGAGAAGGTCGAGCTGCTGCGCGGATCGAACAGCACGGTATGGGGGTCGGACGCAATCGGCGGGGTGCTGGTTGCCTCGACCAGGGCGTCGAGCGCGCTTTCTGCCAGTGCCGAATATGGCGCGCGCGATACCGTCAGCCTTGCGGTCAGCGGAGGCCTGTCGGGCGATACCGGCTTCGTCGGCCTTTCTGGCAGCTACTTCACCACCGACGGCTTTTCGGCGGCGGCAAACGGCACCGAGGCCGACGGATTCGAGCAGTGGGCGGTCAACGGGCAGGGCAGGCTCTACCTGTCCTACGCGCTCGAACTCTTCACGCAGGCGCGCTATGCCGAAGGGCGGCTGGAGCTGGATGGTTTCCCGGCCCCCGCCTTCGCCTTGGCCGACACGGCAGAATACCAGGACACCCGCCAGCTCTCCGCCGCAGCAGGCGCAACCTACGACAATGGCCCGCTATTCGTCCGCGCGACCTACTCATTCGCCGACACCGCGCGCGACAATGTCGATCCCGCTTTCGGGCCGAGCTTCACCAGCGACGGGCGATCCGACCGGATCGATGTCAAGGGCGAATGGCGCCCGATCGGCCCGCTGCTGGTCAATTTCGGGGCCGAGCACGAGTGGCTCGAATACCGGACGCTGTTCGATGCCGGGAACGACACGCGCATCTTCGGGGCCTACACCCAGCTTGGGATCGAATTCGGCGGACTGTCCGCCCATGCCGGGGCGCGGTTCGACGATCATGCCCGGTTCGGCAGTGCGACCAGCTTCGGTGCGGACCTGAGCTATGAAGTGGCCGACGACCTGCGCCTGAAGGCCAGCGTGGGCGAAGGCTTCAAGGCGCCGACCCTGTTCCAGCTGTTCAGCGATTTCGGCAACGAGACGCTGCGGCCCGAGAGGAGCACGAGCTTTGATATCGGCCTGACCTACAGCGGTCGGGCATGGCTCGATTATGTAGGCATCACCCTGTTCCGGCGGGACAACGAGAATCTGATCGATTTCGTCTCCTGCTTCGGCGTGACGGGCGGCATCTGCACCGATCGCCCCTTCGGCACCTATGACAATGTCGGGCGTACACGCGCGCAGGGGTTCGAGCTCGAAGCAGGCAAGACGCTGGGCGAGGTGCTGCAATTGCGCGCCGCCTATGCCTTCATCGATACCGAGAACCGCACCGCGGGATCGGCGAACCGCGGTAAGGTGCTGGCGCGCCGCCCGGATCACGCGCTGACGCTGTCCGCCGACGTCGAATTCGATCCGGGTTCGGAATTCACCCCGACGCTGGGCGCGGAGATGCGCTTCGTTTCCGACGCATTCGACAATGCCGCCAATACCGTGCCGCTCGACGATTACGTGGTGATCGACGTCCGCGCGACGAAGCCATTGCTGATGATCGACGAGGATACGCAGCGCACGCTCGATATCTTCGCGCGGATCGAGAACGTCACCGACGCAGGGTACCAGACCGCCGCAGGCTACGCCTCGCCGGGACGCGGGGTGTTCGTGGGGATCAGGACGGGGCTCTAGTGCTCGGCCCCATTGCCATGTCGTCCCCGCGCAGGCGGGGATCCAGGGTGACCTGCGCACTGCTCGCACTCTGGATCCACGCTTTCGCGGCAATGACCCTGGCTGGATGCAGCGTGTCCTCTGCCAAAGAAGAGGCGACGTCCGAACACCCCACCATCGTCAGCCTCAACCCCTGCACCGATGCGGTGCTGGCGGAGATCGCCGGTCCCGAGCAGCTGCTAGCGATATCGCACTACAGCCAGGACCCGTCCGCGACGTCGATGGACTTGGCACAGGCGCGCCACTTCCGTGCCACCGGCGGGACGGTGGAGGAGGTCCTCGCGCTCGATCCGGATATTGTGGTGGCGAGCAGCTTCCTCGCCCCTGCCACGCGCAAGGCCTTCGAGGATCTGGACGTGCGGGTGGAAACCTTCGGCATCGCTTCGACCGTCGACGACAGCGTGGCACAAGTGCGGGCGATCGGCGCGCTGGCGGGCAAGCCGGAGCAGGCCGAGCGCCTCGCGCAGCGGATCGAACAGGCGGCAGAACCCAGGAGTGGCTCGCCGCCTGTTTCTGCCGTCCTGTGGCAACCCGGCGGTATCGTGCCGGGCGATGGCGCGCTCGTCAGCGAACTGCTGCGCCGAGCGGGCTTCGCCAGCCATAGCGCGGCGATCGGCATGGGGCAGGCGGATTACCTTTCGCTCGAGCAGGTGCTCGCCAGCCCGCCGCATCTGCTGCTGGTTGCCGGGCAGGAACGCTCGCAGCAGCATCCGGCGCTTGCTTCGTTGCCGGGCATGAGGGTCGAACGGCTCGATCCCGCGCTGCTCTATTGCGGCGGCCCGACGATCATCCGCGCGATGGACCGGCTGAGGGAGGTGCGCCGATCCTTCGAGACGGGCGCTCGAACTGCGTCCTCGCACCCTCCTCAGGACGAGCGGTTGGATTCAGTCAACGCCGCTCATCCTGAGGAGCGACCGAGGCTGAAAGCCGAGGGAGCGTCTCGAAGGACATGACCCGCGCCACGCTCATCCTCCTCGGCCTGATCGCCGTAGCCTTCCCGCTTTCGCTGCTTGCAGGCCGCGTGTGGATCGACCCCGCCAGCACCCCCAACGCCGCGCTGATCCTCGCCGAGCTGCGGCTGCCGCGCAGCGTGCTGGCGCTGGTGATCGGCGCGGGGCTGGGGGCGGCGGGGGCGGCGATGCAGGGCTATTTGCGCAATCCGCTGGCCGATCCGGGGCTGTTCGGCATCGCGCCGGGCGCGGCGCTGGGGGCGGTGGCGAGCTTCTGGCTGGGCTATGCCGCCAGCGCCTGGGCACTGCCGCTGATGGCACTGATCGGCGCGGGCGGGGCGATGGCGCTACTGGCGCTGATCGCGGGGCGGACCGCCAATGGGCCCAAGGGCATCGCGCTGTTCACGCTCGCCGGACTGATGATCGCCAGCCTCGCCGGAACGCTCACCAGCCTCGCGATTTCGATGGCACCCAATGCCTTCGCGATGAGCGAGATCGTTGGCTGGCTGATGGGTGCGCTGACCGACCGCAGCTGGTGCGACGTGGGGGTGGCTGCGCCGCTGACGCTGGCCGGGATCGGCCTGCTGGCGCTGCTCGGGCGCGATCTCGACGCGCTTATCCTCGGAGATAGCGCCGCGCGCTCGCTGGGTATGGACGAGCGGAGAGTGCTGTGGATGCTGATCGGCGGGATCGGGCTCACCGTGGGGAGCGGGGTCGCGGTGGCGGGAATCATCGGCTTCGTCGGACTGATCGTGCCGCACCTCGTGCGCCCGCTGACCGACCGCCGACCGTCGCAGCTGCTGCTGCCGAGCGCGCTCGCTGGCGCATTGCTGGTGCTGGTGGCGGACAGCGTGGTGCGCGTGCTGCCGCTGGTCACCGAGCTGCGGCTGGGTATCGCGCTCAGCCTGATCGGCGCGCCGTTCTTCCTCTGGCTGCTGCTGCGGATGCGGCGGGGGTTGGCGTGATGCTGCGCGCGGAGGGCATCACCATCGGTACGCGACTGCGCGATGTGTCGACGGCGATCGAACCGGCCTGCATCACAGCGATCTGCGGACCCAACGGCGCGGGCAAGTCGACGCTGCTGCAGGTGCTCGCAGGCCTGCTGCGGCCCGAGGCGGGGAGGGTGATGCTGGAAGGCGAGGCGCTCGACACACTCCACCCGCGCGAGCGGGCGAAGGCGATCGGCTACCTGCCGCAGGATGCCGAGATCGCGTGGGATGTTGCGGTGCGCAGCCTCGTCGCGCTGGGCCGCCTGCCGCATCGCGATCGCGGCAACGCGCAGGTCGAAGCGGCGCTGGCCGCGCTCGATCTGGAAGCGCTGGCCGAGCGCCCGGTGTCGCAGCTGTCGGGCGGCGAGCGCGCGCGGGCGCTGCTTGCCCGGGTGATTGCCGGGGACCCGCGCTGGATACTCGCCGACGAGCCCTTCGCCGCGCTCGATCTCGCGCATCAGGCGCGGCTGCTCGCGCAGCTTGCGGCGCAGGCGGCGAGCGGGGCCGGGGTGGTGGTCGTGGTGCACGACCTCGCGCTGGCGATGAACCATGCGCAGCGCGTCGTGGTGCTCGATCGCGGTCGGGTGGTGGCGGACAGCGCGCCGGCGGCTGCGCTGACGCCGGACCTGTTGCGCGCAGTGTGGCAGGTCGATGCCGAGTGGATCGGCAAGCCCGGTCGCCGCGCGCTCGTGACCCGCTAACTCACAAAAAAGGCCGGGATTGCTCCCGGCCTTCCTTGCTCGATTGGCTAAGGCTTACTCGCCGCCATCTGTCAGCCCGCGCGCTTTGAGCATCGGGCCGACGTCGGGTCTGCGCCCGGCGAACTTCTGGAACATGTCGAAATAGTCCATCGTCCCGCCGCGGCTGAGCACGGTGGCGCGGTAGTGGTCGCCGTTGGCACGGGTCAGCCCGCCGTTGTCCATGAACCACTTGCGGCTGTCGCGGTCGAGCATCTCGGTCCACAGGTACGAGTAATACCCCGAGCTGTAGCCCGCCGGGTCGGAGAAGATGTGGTTGAAATAGCTGCTGCGATAGCGCGGCGGCACCAGGTCGATCTCCAGCCCCAGCTCCTCGAGCGACTTGCGCTCGAACGCGTCGACTTCCTCAGGCGTGTCGATCGCGGCGGCTTGTGCCGGCGTGAGCGCGTGCCACTTCATGTCGAGCAGCGCGGCTTCGACCACCTCGCCGAAGTCGTAACCCTGGTTGAACTTCGCCGCCTGCTGGAACTTGGTCACCAGCTCCATCGGGATGGTCTCGCCGGTCTGGTAATGCTTGGCATAGTTCTGCAGCACCGAGGGATAGGTCGCCCACATCTCGTTGACCTGGCTCGGATATTCGACGAAGTCGCGCGCCGTCGCAGTACCCGAGAGCGAAGCGTATTTCTGGTCGGCGAAGAAGCCGTGCAGCGCATGGCCGAATTCGTGGAACATCGTTTCGACCTGGTCGAAGGCGACCAGCTGCGGCTCGCCGTCGGCCGCCTTGGGGATGTTGAGCACGTTGTAGATCACCGGCTTGGTGCCATACAGATGGCTCTGGTCGACGAAGTTCGACATCCACGCCCCGCCACGCTTGCTCGGCCGCTGGTAGGGATCGAAATAGAAGATGCCGAGCTCGCTGCCGTCGCGGTCGTACACAGTATAGGTGGTCACGTCGGGATGATACACCGGCAGGTCGGTGCGCTTCTTGAAGCTCAGGCCATAAAGCTGGTTGGCGGCGTAGAACACGCCGTCTTCCAGCACGCGGTTGATCTCGAAATAGGGCTTCACCGCATTTTCGTCGAGGTCGTACTTCTCCTTGCGGACCATCTCGGCGTAGCGATACCAGTCCCACGGCTTGACCTCGAAATCGCCGCCCTCTTCCTCGATCTTGGTGTTCAGCAGCGCGGCTTCGCGGCGCTGGGTTTCGGCCAGCGCGGGGACCATCGCCTCCATGAAGTCGAGCGCGGTCTTCGGGTTCTTCGCCATCCGGTCCCACATGGCGTAGGTCGCCCAGTCTGGCGCGCCGAACAGCGCGGCCTTGCGCGCGCGCAGCGTGGCGATCTTGGCGAGCAGCACGCGGGTGTCGTTCTTGTCGCCCATCACCGCACGGTCGTGGCTCAGCGTGAACAGTTTTTCGCGCGTGGCGCGGTTCTCGAGGCTGGGGAGCGCGGGCTGCTGGGTGGTGTTCTGCAAGGCGAGGGCGAACTTGCCCGGCATGCCCTTGTCGGTCGCGAGCTTGGCAGCGGCATCGATTTCGCTGTCGCTCAGCCCGGCGAGCTCGCCGCGGGTGTCGACCACCAGCGCGTTGTCGACAGTCGCTTGCCGCACCTTCTGGCCGAATTCGGTGGTGAGCGAGGAAAGCTCGGTGTTGATCGCCTTGACCTGATCCTTCTGCGCATCGGTCAGCAGCGCGCCGGCGTGGACCATGCCGTCATAGGTTTCCTCGAGCAGCTTGGCGTCTTCCGGCGTCATCGTCATGGCGGCGCGCTTGTCGTACACCGCCTTGACCCGCGCGAAGAGCACCGGGTCGAGCGTGATCGAGTCCGAATGCGCGGCGAGCTTGGGGCCGATCTCGGCATCGACCGCGTCGAGCGTATCGTTGGTGTTGGCCCCCGACAGCGCGAAGAACACCGCCGCGACGCGGTTCAGCATCTGGCCCGAGGTCTCGAGCGCGACGATGGTGTTCTCGAACGTGGGCGCGGAAGTGTCGGCCTTGATCGCCTCGACCTCCGCCTTGTGGATCGCCATCGCCTGCTCGAAGGCGGGCAGGTAGTCGCTGTCCGCGATCTTGGTAAAGTCGGGCGCGAGCATCGGCAGGTCGCTCGGCTGCGCGAAATAGCCGGTGGCCTGCGGAATTGCGGTTGCGGCAGGCGCGCTGGCTTCGGCCTGCGGAGCCTCCTGCGCATAGGTGGAGCAGCCGGCGAGGATCAGTGCGAGGCCGGTGGTGGCCAGGATAGGGGCTTTCATGGTGTCTCCCGAAAGTTGAAGGCAAGCGCCCGCGGATGCGGCGCAATTGCCCCGTGCTTAGCTGGGAGCGCTTGAACCGGAGATTACGCCGGAATGCAAGCGGGAGACAGGCGTTGGTCGAGCGGGGGCGGGGGTTGGTGGAATGGGGGAGGTGACTCGGCTACTGCTGGACCATCGAATGTGCCGCCGCCTGCTGATTGCATGATGGTCGCCTGCCTCTACCTTAGGGTCAGGACTCATTGATTGAGCCAGAAGATGACGGTTGCGGCGATGCATATTGCTGACATGAAGGCATGCGCGCAGCGATCATAGCGTGTGTGGATGCGCC
>NZ_JANKHH010000004.1 GCF_024626475.1 Parerythrobacter lacustris
GGCGCATCCACACACGCTATGATCGCTGCGCGCATGCCTTCATGTCAGCAATATGCATCGCCGCAACCGTCATCTTCTGGCTCAATCAATGAGTCCTGACCCTAAACGACAGATGTCCAAGAACATTGGGAACCCAACCTGCGAAGGACACTCGTGACGAGGCCCATGGAGCAAGCCCCTCCGCCGGAAACGACGTTGGCATAACTGGGTCTTTCCTGCTTAGACTTCAGCGGATGTTGTGCGTGTCTGTCTCGACTTTGATACCTTGCGGCCGTCAAATTCAAATTCCACTCCTTCGATCACATCGATAGATGTTGCTTGGTACTGATCAGGCATATTGCCCGTCAGCCAAGCTCGAATGCCGAAGCCCTTGGCAATTAGATCAGAAATAACCGACGGGCCCTGCCGCAGATGCGAAAACAACAATCCGACCACCAATACGGCAAGCAATCCGACAAGGGCGAAGACCACAAACAGGGTCACCTCAACAACCATTCATCCTCTCCCTCGATGAAGTCGCGGCGATCGAAATTCATATAGGTCAGTTGGCCGATTTGGTTATAAAATGCAAGAACTGTTGATAAGTCTGGTGATAACGGTGAGACGTTTAAGCAAATTTGCGCAGTTCACCTCGGAGCCCACCGACGGGGAATTTGAGGGGGATTTTGGGGGTAAGGAAATCCGGGGACGGTTTATTGATTACTCCGCCCGCTCAATCAACGCCAGCGCTGTCTTAGGGTCAGCATCCACCATCCCCAGCAGCGTCCGTGCCGGGGCGTCGGGCGAGCGGCGGTGTTGCTCCCAGTCGCGCACGGTGCCCACCGGCACGCGCAGTTTGGCAGCGAATTTCACTTGGCTGAGTTTGGTCTTGGCGCGGATGGCCTTGACGTCGGGGCCAGCGGCGACGCGGCCCTTGCTGGTGTCACCTTCGGCATAGGCAATGGCATCGGCCAGCCCGGCTGCGATCTTTTCGAATGCTTTACCCATGATCAATCGGCCTCCTGTCGCCGTGGTGTCGGGCTCAATGCCCAAACGGATCATCCTGCGCCTAAACTCTCTCTCAATGACCTCGTCAGCGAGCGAAGCGCATTACGCTCGCCTTGGGTCAAATTGGCTTTCTCGTCCTTGCCGAACACGGTCAGCAGGAACACCGGAATGTCGCCGCCGCCGAAATACCAGACGATGCGATAGCCGCCGGACTTGCCCTTGCCGCGACCTGCAAGTCGCGCTTTGCGGACGCCGCCCGTACCCTGCATCACATCGCCTGCCTCCGGATCGGCAGCGACGAGATCGACAGCAGCCGTTCTCTCCTCCTCGCTCATCTTTGCGTTCTTGGCGTCGCGCAGATAGCTTTCGGTTTCGATGACGGTCTGCATACCAGACTGGTATATACGGCAATGCCGTAGAAGATATCAAGAGGGAATGTGCGGCATTGCCGTACTGCATATCTCTCCCAATCTCCCCGTCTCAATGAAAAGGACCGTAGGTGGGAACTCGGGGCTACTGTGTGATACGAAACTGGGGGCGTAGTACACCCACCCCTCAATCCCCTCCCTCAAGGGAGGGGAGGCTATGACTACCACCCCTCATCCTTCAACGTCCTGATCCTCGGCCCGCTCGGCTCGGGTGCCTCCGCATCCTCCTCCCGCCACCCCGGCGGGGGTAGCGTCATCGCGTTCTCCTCCTCCTCCGCCTCACGCCTGCGGGCGTGCATGGCCGCCTCTTCGGTCTGCTCGGCGGCGATCGTCACTTCGCTCGGCAGGTGGCTTTCCTCCTCGTATTCGCAGCCCAGGTCGCGGGCGCGCAGGCGTTGGTAGTGGCGGTAGGCGTCGCGGGTTTCGGGGGTGAGCGCGCGCCATTCCTCGCCGCGCGAGGCGAGGACGCGCTGGCGCAGCTCGCCCAGTTTCTGTTCGATCAGCCTGCGGCCCTCGACCGCGTTTTCCAGCCGCTTGCCGGGGAGCTGCGCCTCCCACTTCTTCTTCCATTTTTGGCGCCACTTCGCCTTCCATTTCTTCTTTAGCCGGCGCAGCTGCATCTTGCCCACCGCGCCCTTCTGGCCGGGGGCGGTTCCCCCAGAACCATCGGCGCCGTATTTCTCCGCCAGGCGGGTGCGCAGCATGAACATCACCAGCCGCTCGTTGTAGCGGCGGCGGGTGGCGACCAGTTCGCCGTGGTAATGGACCGTTTCCTCGGTGCCGTTGATCGCGCGGTCGATCGCCTCGTCCTCGATCCGGAGCATGCCGTAGGCGAGCGCGGCGTCCCACGCGGCGGCGAATTCGCGCGCGTCGGGCTGGCGGCGGAGCTGGTAGGCGCCGGTGGTCGCGCGGCCGACCTTTTTGCACGCAGCCTTGACCGAGCCGGAGTTCGCCAGGGCGTCGATGAAGTCGCGCTGGACGGCCTCGTTCCAGCCGTTCGAGCGTTGTTTCTGGCGCTCGACCGGGGCGAAAAGGGTGAGGGGGTTTGGGGCGGATTCGGGGGCGGTGTTGCTCATCCGCCAGTATAGGCCACAAATATGGGTCTGTAGGACAGCACTTTTTGGTTAAGTTTGGACTCAGGCCGGGCGAGACATTAGGGGCGCGATTCCAGCCACCTGCCGGTCAAGCGCGGGGGAACCAGGGTACCGTCTTTCGGGTTGCACAGGGAAAGGGGGTTTTCACCGTGAGAATCGTTCGACTGTTGCTGGGCCTTGCCGCGCTGTTTGCGCCGGTGATGGCGCATGGGCAGGTGCCGAACGATGCGAAGGTGGAGATCCGCAACACCTCGGGCGAGGCGCGGCGGGTGTGCTTCTACAAGGGCCACGCCGACATCAACCTCGCGCCCGACGGCTGCGTGATGCTCGCGGCGGGGGAGACCAGGAGCTACGATCGCGGCGCGGCGGGGGATCGCGGGGCGTTCAAGGTCAAGGTGTTCAAGCCCGCGCTGTTCGACCAGTATCTCTATGCCCGCAAGCTGCCCGCCGATGCCGGCCGGCTGCTGCTCAAGGAGCGCGGGGGGTTCAGCTTCGTGCGTTATCGCAACATTGCGCCGCCGCCCGAGCAAGGGCCGCGTCAGATTTCGCTGTGCAACGCCAACCAGCCGCAATCGGTGTGGGTGGTGCTCGCGCTGCGCCATGCCGGGCGGCTGACCGCGAACGGATACTGGGAAGTAAAGCCGGGGGCATGCATCAACGTGCCATTCCACCGCTATTCCAATGCCCCGCAGACGGTGTTTCCGGAGGTGTTCTACTGGGCGCGGACCTATGGCGATACGCCGCTCTACTGGTCGGGCAAGCCGGGCGACGTGGCGATCTGCAAGCAGCGCGGCGAGTTCCGCAACGAATGGCGCGCACCCGCCGGTCAGGAGGTCGAGGAAGGCGCGGAGTGCGCGGGTGAAGGGAGCGAACTCGTCTTCACCCGCCGCCACACCGCCGGCACGCCGCAAGGGCGGACCACGAGGCTGACGTTCTAGCGCTGCGCAGGGCAGCGCCGGATTATCAGACGGTGTTGCTTTCACCCATCTTGGTCGAGACCGTCCCGAAGGTGGTCGACAATTCGTTGCCCAGACCCTGCATTGCGGTGATCGCGGCAACCGCAATCAGCGCGGCGATCAGACCGTATTCGATCGCGGTTGCCCCGCTTTCATCCTTGAACAAGCGTACCAGCATGACTTTGCTCCCTGCCATTGAGAAACACAGATAGCGCCCGGTTGAGTTTCAGTGCGCTTACCTATGGTGGTTAAATTGGGGCTAACGACGATCGCGGGTCAGCCGAACTGCCGGTCCTCGTAGTCGAGCACCGCCTGCGCGCCCTGCTCGGCGTGGAGCCGCAGTTTCTCGAGTGCGGTCATGCAGCCCATCGCCATCCGCGTGACGTGCTCGCCATACTCGGCCAGCGGCATCGGCTCGTCGAACTGCGCCTCGACCACCAGCCGGACGAGGCACGAACCGTCGCCGCGCGGCTCGATCTCGTGGCGCTCCTCGCTCCACACCAGCCGGCCGACCTTCTTCCGCGCCACCGCGCGATAGGCATAAACCTCGCCCGGCACCGCCTCGCCGACGGTGATGTCGAACGGAAGATCGGCCATCTGCCACATGGTGAAGCAGTAATGATCCGGCCCGACCAGCGCGACACTGTGGCCGAGTTCGCGCTTGGCGCAGAGCTCGCTTCCGAAGTCGAGCAGGCCGTAGATGCGCTCGGCGCTGGCATCGATCTCTTCTTCGAAATCGAAGGTTACCGGGCCCCGAGGCGCCATCTCGGGCGCGAACATCTGCTTGAACCGGTCGAACATCATGGATCCTCCTGCGCGCGCCATAGCCGCCCAAAGGCTAACGACTTGCAAACTCTCCCGCCGCCCATAGGGTGGGGCAGGGGGAGGCCTTGTATGCTCGAGCGCCTGCGGCAGAGCCGCAACGGAACAGCAATCGCGGTCGGCCTCGCGGCGATGCTCGCGGTCGCGCTGGTGCAATGGCTCGACCTGCGGCTGCTGCGCATCCCCAGCCTGCAACTGTTCGACCTCTACCAGCGCGCCGCCCCGCGCGACTATGGCGAGCCGCCGGTAAGGGTGGTCGATATCGACGAGGATTCGATCGAACAGCTCGGCCAGTGGCCCTGGCCGCGCAGCGACATCGCGCGGCTGGTCGACCGGCTGGACCGGGCGGGCGCGGTGGTGATCGCCTTCGACATCGCCTTTGCCGAGGCCGATCGCACCTCGCCCGAACAGATCGCTCAGGCGCTGCGGCGGCAGAGCCCCGAAAGCCCGCTGGCCGACCGGCTGGAGGAACTGCCCGGCAACGACGCGCTGCTGGCGCAAAGCATCGCGCGGGCGCGGGTGGTCAACGGCTATTTCCTGACCCGGGCGCAACGCGGGCGCGACTACGAGCCGCCGGTGGGCGTCGCGCTCGCCGGGACGCTGCTCGACAACTTCGTACCGCATTACGACGGCGTGATCGCCCCGTTGGCCGGGCTCGACGCAGGCGCAGCCGGCGCGGGCTTCCTGACCAAGGCGGAGGACGACGACGGGGTGACCCGCCGCGTCCCGCTGGTGGCGGTGCTGGGCGGCGCGCCGGTCACCTCGCTCTCGGTCGAGGCGCTTCGGGTGGCGCAGGGGGCGGGCACCACGCTGGTCAACGCCAGCGACGCCGCGAACGAGGACGGTTCGGCGCCCGGCGCGGTGGTCTCGCTCAGGATCGGCGACTACGTCGTGCCGACCACCGAAGCGGGCGAGCTGTGGCTGTGGTCCACCGGCCCGCGCGCCGAGCGCAGCGTTCCCGCGTGGAAAGTGCTGTCCGAAGCGACCTCGGCCGAGGAGCTGGCCGAGGAATTCGAAGACCGCATCGTCTTCGTCGGCGCGAGCGCCAGCGGGCTGCGCGATCTCGTGCTGACGCCGACCGGCCAGGTCGAACCCGGGGTGGTGATGCACGCGCAGGCGGCGGAGCAGATGCTCGCCGGGGCGTTCCTCACCCGGCCGGACTGGGCGCGTGGGCTGGAGAGTTTCCTCGTCCTGCTGCTCGGCGGCGGGCTGGCGTTACTGCTGCCCCGGCTCGGCGCGGTGCTCGGCGCGCTGGCGGGCAGTGCCGGGATCGCGCTGACCGGCGCGGGCAGCTGGTTCGCCTTCACCGGGCAAGGCTACCTGCTCGATCCGACCTATCCCGCACTGGCGCTGGTGGCGGTCTATGCGGTGCAGACGGTGTTCGCCTTCAACCGCGAGGAACGCCGCCGCGCCTATATCCACCAGGCTTTCGACCGCTATCTCTCGCCCGCGCTGGTGCGCCAGATCGCCGAGAACCCCGACAAGCTCGAACTCGGCGGGGAGGAGCGCGAAATGACCGTGCTGTTCTGCGACATCCGCGGATTCTCGCGCATTTCCGAGGCGATGGGGCCGAAGCAGGTGATCGACTTCCTGATCGCCTTCCTCACCCCGATGTGCGACGAGCTACTTGCGCGCAAGGCGACGGTCGACAAGTTTATGGGCGACGCGATCCTCGCCTTCTGGAACGCCCCGCTCGACGATCCCGACCACCCCCGCAACGGCGCGCTGGCCGCGCTGGCGATGATCGAGCGGCTGGACCGGCTCAATGCACAGATGGCGCGCGATCCCTCGGCCCCGTGGCCGGGCGAGGTCAAGATCGGGATCGGGATGAATTCGGGCCTGTGCTGCGTCGGCAATATGGGATCGAGCCAGCGGCTCAGCTATTCGCTGATCGGCGACACGGTGAACCTCGCCTCGCGGCTGGAGGGCATGTCCAAGACCTACGGCGTGCCCATCGTGATCGGCAGCGAACTTGCCGCGCAGCTCGGCGGCTTCGCGCTGCTCGAACTCGACCGGGTGAGGGTGGTCGGCCGCGACGCGCCGGAGACGATCTACGCCCTGCTGGGGGACGCGGCGCTGGCGGATACCGCAGCGACGCAGTCGGTCGCGGCAGCGCATGGCGCGATGCTCGCCGCCTACCGCGCGCAGAACTGGGACACGGCGCTGGCGCTGCTGCGCGAGCATGCGGGCGCGCATGACGCGGCGGGGCTTTCGGCGCTGGCGGAGCTGTACCGGGAGCGGGGTGAGGCGCTGCGCGCCGAGCCACCGGGGGCGGAGTGGGACGGGGTGTATCAGGCGGTGAGTAAGTAGGTGGGGGAGTGTGGAGCGGGGCAAGATCGTTTCCACTGACGATGCCATATCAGACATTAGGCCTACGATTTATTGTTGCTAGCTGTTGGGCCAATTTTGGACCGGCAGCTCTATCAAAAAACAAAGATGACCTACCCTTGATCAAGTGGCTACTCTCGCCGCATAAACATCCAGATAAGCAACAATCGTGTCTTTGGACAATCGCGCTAGCGTCGTTGGAGAACAACGGTCACTTGATGAACATCGACCTTTCCTCCAACATTAGATGGTGACGGATTGGATTTACGACAAGCCGCGCGCGACCCACGGCTGGTTCTTACACGAATGACAGGGGCCATAAATGGCGAGACCAAGTGCTTATCCGATTGTCGATCAATGTGAAAAGCTGGCTTTAATGGCCGCAAAGTTCCTTTGGGGTACGTACGAAAATTGGTGTTATGAGCTGGACGTTCAGAGTGTAAGTACAATTGCATCATGGAATAAGGGTAACGGCATTAGCGAAAATTATAAAGCTAAGATTGTTAAAGCTTTGAATAAAAAAGGCTGTTCAATAAGTATTCACGATTTTATAACTATTAGTTATAAAAATTTCGCCGTAGTATTGGGAATAGATGATCCAGAAAGAGTGGACTCTATTATCCATGTTCATCGACTGAGTCGGCGTCGTCATTTCGGACAGGCAGGGCCAAGTGTCCCTGAAGGAGGGGTTGCAGAAGAACTTCTAGTAGGGGAATATGTCGGAGTATATTTATGTCACTCGACAACCGATGCAATCACTCATTCAATTGCAATAGAGCGATTTTCGATTTCTAAAGATGAAGTAAGTTCTGGCCTCATATTAAGTCAAATAAGAAATTATGTAACTGAGCGATCAGAGAGCGGACCATTGCGTAACAAGAACGGAAGAATGGTCGGGGAGATAGAATATGCAGATGCAGATTACACTAACTCCATTTACTATTTAATGGACGTTATTATACTTGAGTCAAATAAGATATTTTACGGGTTATATACGGATATTACTGGTAGGCCAGTTAGAGAGGTGTTCTGCACAAAGTTTCTTTTATTCTCTTGGGATAATAAAGAATCTTTCCCAGATCGCTCTCATGAGGGCGAAGAACTCTATGAGTTGATGCTGCCATTCGTGAAGAACGACCTGAACGTGCGAGCTCGTCTCGTCGTCGAACCGCCTCCGTACGAGTTGCGGGCCGCGCTTCTCGGCGCGGTGCGAAGCGCAAGGATGGCACTAGAGCGTACAACGCTCTAGTGCCACAAGGTTAGCCGTGGGCGCCGCCCGGGCCGGGATCAGCGCGAAAAATTTTGGTCGCTTCCATTTCATCCTCCATGAACTGCTTCAGTGCCACGTCGACACTGACGAACTGTATCATTGACCTGCTCCAGATAACAGTCAGCGTATTCCATAGAACATTCGGCGCATCCGATTGGATTTCGATCGCTTTTTCTCGGATTTTTCCACGGGCAGGTTCTGTGTCGCCGAGCATGATTCGGCAGAAAGGAAAAACGATATGAGGAAATTGGACACAGATCCTGAGGGGATCGACGATCCATGGCCGTGCAGAGAGCGCCCCCTATGGGGACACGGGGAGTTCCCCGATAGCTACATGATCGGTCCCGATTGCGTCTTGCGATGTATCGAAGGGCCCTAGAGAATAGTATGTTTGTATTTTTTCCCATAGGAGTTCGAAAAATGAACAAGTTCTTCAATGATTTCCAACCCGGTCCTACCTGTCTTCGTGGCGGATGTGATGGAGATGGCAGCTGCGGCGACGGCCAAAGCGGCGGGGTCGGCTGCGGTCACTGAATCGAGAGGTCGAATTAACCGGAGCGCCTCTAGCACGGCTAGGGGCGCTCCTACGCATCTATTGAGCGAAACTCACGGCAGATTTCAGGATCAATGCAGAGTCTAGATCGGTGAACTCCAAGGTGCGCGGCTGACAGCGGTAGGTGCAAACAGAATTGATATGAAAGCAATCAGCTTCGGAAGCTCAGTGTTGCAAAGAATCCGTACCATGAAGGTCCAACCCATCTTACTATCGGCTACGCCATGGAAATGCCTCGGCCAGTTAAGTCATTGAGTTAGTTTGAAATAGCACTGCGATAGCGCCACCGACCTCTCCGCCGCCCTTCCACCAGGACCCCACAACCATGCTAATCCGAGACGAGCACCCCGCAGACGCTCCCGCGATTTCCGCCATCACCACCGCCGCCTTCGCGACCATGCCGTTCAGTGACGGGGATGAGGCCGAGCTGGTCGAGCGGCTGCGGGCGAGCGGTGGGCTGGCGGTCTCGCTGGTCGCCGAGGAGGGCGGGGAGGTGGTCGGCCATATCGCTTTCTCGCCGGCGTGGATCGGGGGCGAGGCGGGGCCGTGGTACCAGCTGGCGCCGGTCTCGGTGCGGCCTGACTTGCACCGGCGGGGGATCGGCTCGGCGCTGGTCCGGGCCGGGCTGGACCGGCTGCGCGCGCTGGGCGCGGAGGCGTGCCTGGTGCTCGGCCATGCGGAGTATTATCCGCGCTTCGGCTTCGTCAGCACGCCGTTGGTCTCCGACCGCTATCCGGAGCAAAACCCCAATTTCATGTGCCTCACCCTCAGCGGCGAAACGCCCGCGGGCAAGGTGACCTACCACCCGGCCTTCGGGGAAGGCTGAAGCGCGCGCGCAGGCAGGGACGTTACATCGCGGAGAAGCGTTCGAGATCGGCGATTTTGCCCAACACCACCAGCTCGTCATCGGGGAAGATGATCGTGTCGGGCACCGCGTGGATGAAGTTCTCGCCCTTGCGTTTCACCCCGACCACGGTGACTTCGTATTTCTTGCGGCAGGCGCTGGTGACCAGCGGCAGGCCGACGATCGGCTCGGGCGCTTTCAGCCGAGCGATGGCGAATTCGTCGTCGAAGGCGATGAAATCGAGCAGGCGTTCGTTGAGCAGATGCGCCACGCGCTCGCCCATCCGCTGTTCGGGGAACACGACATGCGCCGCGCCGATCCGCTCGAGGATGGCGGCGTGCTTGTCGTTGGTCGCCTTGGCCCAGATGTTTGAGAGGCCGAGGTCGGACAGCGCGAGAACGGTCAGCACGCTCGCCTCGATGTCGGTCCCGATGGCGACGACCGCGGCGGCGAAGTCGCGCACGCCCAGCTTCTCCAGCGTCGCGGCATCGGTGCAGTCGGCCTCGACCACGGTGGTCAGGTCGCGCGAGAACTCCTGCACCAGCAGCGGGTCCATGTCCGCTCCGAGCACCTCGTGACCCATGCGTTCGAGCGTGCGCGCGACGGCGCCGCCGAACCGGCCGAGGCCGACAACGAGGACGGGTTTCAATGTATCAGCCGACAATCGGGTTCTCCTCGGCAAAGCGGTAGGGGCGCTCGCGCCTTCCGAGCGCAAGTGCAGTGGCGACGGTGATGGTTCCCACCCGCCCAATGAACATCAGCGCGATGATCACGAGCTGCGCGCTCGGCGGCAGGTCGGCGGTGATCCCGGTCGACATGCCGACGGTGGCGAAGGCGGAGATGCATTCGAACAGCACTTCCTCCAGCGGGAGGGTGGTAATCGAGGCGATATAGGTCGTCGCGCCGAACACCAGCGCGCCGGCCAGCGCGGTGATCGCCAGCGCCTGCCGCTCGACCGCATGGCCGAAGCGGCGGCCGAACATGCCCGCATCGCGGCGGCCGAGGATTTCCGACAGCACGATCGCGAACAGCACGGCGAAGGTCGTCACCTTGATCCCGCCCGCGGTGCCGGCGCTGCCGCCGCCGATGAACATCAGGAAATAGTTCGCCATCAGCGTTTCCTGCTCGAAACTGCCGACGTCGAGGCTGTTGAACCCGGCGGTGCGCGGCATGACCGAATGGAAAGCGGCGTTGAGGATCTTGGAGCCGAGGCTCATCGGCCCGAGCGTGGCGGGATTGTCCCACTCCATCGCCAGCATTGCGGCGAAACCCGCCACCAGCAGGCCGAGGGTGGCGGTGACCGTCATCTTGGTGTGCAGCGACCAGCGCCGCCAGTCCATGCGCCTGGCGCGGAAATCCTGAAACACCGGAAAGCCGAGCGCGCCGAGGATGATCGAGAGCATGATCGGGCCGAGGATGACGGGATCGCTCTGGTAACTCATCACACTGTCCGAGAAACTAGAAAATCCGGCATTGTTGAACGCGCTGACCGAATGGAACACGCCGTGCCACAGCGCTTCGCCCGGCGGCATGCCGTAGGAAAAGGCGAATTGCAGCGTGAGGATCAGCGCGACCAGCCCCTCGACTACCAGCGTGATCGCCAGCACCAGCTTGAGCACCGAGGCGGTGTCGCCGGTCTCGAGCCGGCTTCGCTCGACTTGCGTCGCTATCCGCTGGCGCAGGCCGAAGCTGCGCCCCGCCATCAGCCCGAACAGCGTCGCGGCGGTCATGATCCCGAACCCGCCGATCTGGAACAGCAGCAGGATGACGACCTGGCCGAACGGCGACCAGTAGGTCGGGGTGTCGGTGACGATCAGCCCGGTGACCGACACCGCCGAGGTCGCGGTGAACAGCGCGGTGAGCAGCGGCGCTGCATCCTCGCCCGCAGTCGCGATCGGCAGGCTGAGCAGCGCGGTGCCGATCAGGATGGCCGCGAGAAACAACAGGGGGATCAGCCGAATCGGATCGCGCAGCGCTCGCATCGGGGGCCTACTGCGCGCGCCCGCAACGCCGGTAAAGCGAATTGTCCGTTCCCCCAAGCGCCACGCGAAAGCCTACTGGCAATCGGGCGAATTGGGGTTCTGGCGGCAGTATGCGTCATCCGCTGTGGGATTGGTCGGGGTGGTATTGGTCGTGCCCGGATCGTCGTCGCCGTCGCTCAGGATCGCGACGCCGACCGCGATTCCCGCAGCGATCCCCAGCGCGGGGAGCAGCTTTTCGAGCGGGCCCTTGCCGTTCGCCCGCGCGACATTGGGGGCGAGCAGGTCCTGCACCCGCGAAAGCCCCGCGGGCGAGATGCGGAACGGGCCGATCGGTTCGGCTCCCGAGCGCGGGATATAGGCGGCGAAGGATGGCGCGGTGAGCGAGACGGTCTGCGTCGCCCCCGTCACATCCGCCGCGCCGACCGACAGGCCGCCTTCGGTCGCCGCGCCGGGTCCGCGCAGCACCACCAGCATGGCGCTGTCTTCGTCATGCCGTACCTTGCCGATCGCTTCTTCGTCCTTGGCGATCTCGACCGCGTTCTCGCCGACTACGATATCGACCGCAGTCCCGCGAATGCCGATCGAGCCGGAGGGCGAATTGAGCCGCCCGCCGGAGCGCGCGTCGCGGCGGCCCGACATGAAGCGGAACGCACCCTTGGCAATCCCGACGCTGAAGTTGCGCCCTTCGCTCGGGTCGTAGACGAAGCGGTCGATGGTCAGCCGCGACTTGCTGCCCATCGTCAGGCTCGACCGGTCGAGCAGCAGGATCTGCAGCTTGCTCTTCGATCCGGTGCGCACGGTGTCACCCCAGGCGAAGCGTTGCTGCAAGCGGATCTTCTTTGGCTTGGGCGTCTGCGCATTGCTCAGCGTTACTTCGCCGGTGACGGTCGAAGCGGTGCCGACCTGCACCGCCTGCGAGGCAGCAGGGCCGGCCACCAGGGTAAATCCGGTCAGCGCGGCGATGGCGAGTCGCAGGCGGGGGAAGCGGTGCAGCAGCATGGCTCAGTTCCCCGCTTCGCTGAAGCCGCATTGCGCCAGTGCCTCGGCCCATTGTGCGTCGGAATATTTCTTGCGCCGGAGCTTGTCGAACTCGACCGCCGCGCCGAGCTTGTCGTCCACCCGGCACAGGTAGACCGCGTGGAGCAGCCGCGCGGGGTCGGACTTGGGATGCACCGCGAGCACCCGCTCGAGCGTCGCCAGCGCATCGAGGAATTCGCCCCGCGCCGCCTGCTGCTGTGCGAGCTGGATGCCGAGCGCTTCGTCCTGCGAGGTTTGCGCCAGTGCGTCGAGCTCCTCGAGCGTTTCGGCCGCAGCAGGTGCGGCGAGCAGGGCGAGGGCGCACGCACTCAGCCGGATCACATTTAGCAGCATATTCGCGACTCCCCCGATCAGGCGCGAAGTCTATCACCCGCGTGCGCGCCGGGGAAGGGCGAGCTCGGCTGCCGGGTCAGGGCCGGGTCTGCCCGCTGCCGTGGACGAGATATTTGAAGCTGCACAATTGCTCCAGCCCGACCGGGCCGCGCGCGTGCATCTTGCCGGTGGCGATGCCTATCTCCGCGCCCATGCCGAATTCGCCGCCGTCGGCGAACTGGGTGCTGGCGTTGTGCATCACGATCGCGCTGTCGACCGCAGTCATGAAGCGGCGCGCGGCCTCGGCGTCTTCGGCAAGGATGGTTTCGGTGTGATGGCTGCCGTGGGTTTCGACCCAGTCGATCGCCTGGTCGATGCCCTCGACCAGTTTCACGCTGAGGATCGCCTCGAGATATTCGGTTTCCCAGTCAGCCTCGCTTGCGGGGACGAGCCGGACATCAAGCGCACAGGCTTCCGCGTCGCCGCGCAGCTCGCAGTCGGCGGCGATGGCTTCGGCGAGGGCAGGGACGAAATCCGGCGCAATCGCCCGGTCCACCACCAGGCTTTCGAGCGCGCCGCAGACGCCCAGCCGGCGCAGCTTGGCGTTGCGGATGACCTCGATCGCCTTGGCGATATCGGCGCTGGCATGGACATAGGCGTGGCAATTGCCGTCGAGGTGCAGCAGCGTCGGAACGCTGGCCTGGTCGCGCACCAGCTCGACGAGCCCGCGCCCGCCGCGGGGGATCACCAGGTCGATGTATTCGTCCGCCTTGAGCAGCGCGGCGACGGCGTCGCGGCTGGTCGTCTGCACGGTTTGCACCGCATCCTCGGGCAGGCCCGCTTCCTTGAGTCCGGTGCGCATGCAGGCGACGATTTCGCGGGTCGAATACCGGCTTTCGCTCCCGCCGCGCAGGATCACCGCATTGCCGCTCTTGAGGCACAGCGCGCTGGCATCCGCGCCGACATTGGGGCGCGATTCGTAGATCATGCCGATCACCCCGATCGGCACCGCGACGCGCTCGATCGTGAGGCCGTTGGGCCGCTCGAACGTCGCCAGCACGCGCCCGACGGGATCGGGCAGTTCGGCGATCTCCTCCAGCGCGGTGGCCATCGCTTCGACCCGCGCCTCGTCGAGCAGTAGACGGTCGATGAAGCTGGCAGGCTTCAAGCCTTCGACGCTTGCGACATCGGCCGCATTGGCTTCGACAATCGCTCGCGTGCCCTCGCGCAAGGCCTTCGCCGCTTCTCGCAGAGCAAGGTTCTTGGTGTCGGTGCTGGCCGCCATCAGCGCGCGCGCGGCGGTCCGGGCACGGGTGCCCAGCTGGCGGATATGGATCGCGGGATCGAGGGTCTGGTCGTTCATGGCGTGCTCTTCCTGCTCCATAGCATAGGCCGGCACCCGAAGCGCGCGACAAACAAAAACCTATCCCGCTGCAAGCTGGCGGCATGGCCCCTGCACGGCTGTGGGCGCCGTGCGCAACTTCACTTGGCGTTCAGCGAGGGCGCGGTTATAGGCTCGGTCCATGATCAGTCTCCCGCGCGTTTCGCCCAAGGCCGCCCTGCTCAGCATCGGCTGCGCTTCCACCCTCCTGCTGTCGGCCTGCGCCGGCGGCAGTGACGGACCGCAAGACACCGCCTATGTCGCGCGCGACGTGGAATCGCTCTACTTCGAAGCCAAGAGGCGGCTCGATACCGGCAATGCGCCGCTCGCCGCCGCGCTGTTCGACGAGACCGAGCGGCAGCATCCCTATTCGCCCTGGGCCCGCCGCGCCCAGCTGATGAGCGCCTTCAGCTATTACGTCGCACGCGATTACAACAAATCGATCCAGAGCGCGCAGCGCTTCCTGTCGATCCACCCGGGGAATAAAGATGCCCCGTATGCCTACTACCTGATCGCGCTGAGCTACTACGAGCAGATCAGCGACGTCACCCGCGACCAGAAGATCACCGACCAGGCGCGCGCCGCGCTGACCGAGGTCAACCGCCGCTTCCCGCAGAGCGAATATGCCGCCGACGCGCGGCTCAAGCTCGACCTGGTCAACGATCACCTCGCGGGCAAGGAAATGGAAATCGGCCGCTTCTACCAGCGCTCGGGCCGCTGGCTTGCCGCGCAGCTGCGGTTCCAGAACGTGGTCGATACCTACCAGACCACCAGCCACGCGCCCGAGGCGCTCTACCGGCTGGTCGAATCCAACCTCGCGCTGGGCATCCCGGAAGAGGCGCAGAAATACGCCGCCGTGCTGGGCGCGAACTATCCGGGCAGCGAGTGGTACGACAAGGCCTACGACCTGATGGAAAAGCGCGCCCCGGCGCTCGCCGCGAGCTGAGCATCCTGCCGCGCGCGAAAATTTTTTCGCACCCCCTTGGAACCTTTGTCCGCCTCGCCTATTGAAGGTGTTGCGGACCGGGCCCCTCTGGCAGGCAGTCTTCGGATGCCTGTGATGTCGGACCGCATCGGACAACCGATGCGCGACTGACGGGCCTATCCCCTCCCATTCCCCCTCAGCGCCTTCGGTTGTTCGATCGACACAAGCTTCGATCACGGAGACAACGATGAAGGCCCGATTTTTCAGACTGACCCAGATCCACCAGCGGATCGATGAGCGCATCCGGCTGGAGCTGCGCAAGCGGCGGCCCGACGTGCAGGCGCTGTCGCACCTCGCGCACAAGGAGCACCGTGTAAAGCAGGCGCTGCGGCGGCTGCTCGGGGTGCCGCAAGCGGCCTGACCGCTCGCCTTTCAATTATCACATAAAGACCATCTAGAGGGGTAACACCTGATGGAATTCCTGTTTGCCGACTGGCTCGGAACCCCGGTGTGGTTCTGGGCCGCCTTCCTCACAATCGTCATCGCGCTGACCGCATTCGATCTCGGCGCACTCCACAAGGAAGACCGCGAACTCGGCATTGCCGAAAGTCTCAAGCTGTCGGTGTTCTACATCTCGGTCGCGCTGCTGTTCGGCGTCTGGGTGTGGTTCGAGCGCGGGGCCGAATCCGGCATGGCCTATTTTACCGGCTTCTTCATCGAGAAGGCGCTGTCGATCGACAATGTCTTCGTCATCAGCCTGATCTTTACCTATTTCGCGATCCCCGCGAAATACCAGTACCGCGCGCTCTTGTGGGGCATCATGGCGGTGATCGTGCTGCGCGGGCTGATGATCGCCGGCGGCGCGGCGCTGCTCGCCGAGGCCTACTGGGTGCTCTACATCTTCGCCGCGTTCCTGGTGTTCACCGGCATCAAGATGTTCTTCGTCGGGGATAAGCCGATGGACGTCGGCAACAACCCGGTGGTCAAGTGGATCAGCCGCCACATGCGGGTGACACCCGAGCTTCACGCGCAGAAGTTTTTCGTGAAAGTGCCCGATGCGAAGACCGGTAGGATGGTCCGCGCGGCGACCCCGCTGTTCCTCGCGCTGGTGGTGATCAACCTCGCCGACCTCGTCTTCGCGGTCGACAGCGTGCCGGCGATCTTCGCCATCACCACCGACACCTTTATCGTCTACACCAGCAACATCTTCGCGATCCTCGGTTTGCGTGCGCTCTACTTCGCGCTCGCCGCGATGGTCCACCGCTTCCACTATCTGAAATATGCGCTGGCGGCGGTGCTGGTGTTCATCGGCTCGAAGATTTTCGTCAGCGACTTCCTGCTGGGCGAGGACAAGTTCCCCGCGTGGATCAGCCTTGCCGTCACCGCGGCGCTGATCGCGGCAGGGGTGCTCTATTCGCTGTGGAAGACCAAGGGGCAGGAGGAGCCTGACTGGCCCGCCGTGGAGCCGGAGAGCGCCGACAGCTAGCTGTTTGCAAAGCGCCAAGAACGGATGACGAACCTGTAGCGATGCTCTAGGGGATGGGTCGGCCATGCTGACCCATCTCGCCATCCGCAACATCGTGCTGATCGAGGCGCTGGAACTCGATTTCCGGCGCGGGCTGGGCGTGCTGACCGGCGAGACCGGGGCGGGCAAGTCGATCCTGCTCGACGCGCTGGGGCTGGTGCTCGGCAACCGCGCCGAAACCGCGCTGGTCCGCGCGGGGGAAGACAAAGCGAGCGTGACGGCGACGTTCCAGTTCGCGTCATCCCAGCGAAAGCTGGGATCGCCATCGGAACCGTCGGACTTCGCAGAAAGCGATTCCAGCTTTCGCTGGAATGACGGCTGGCCGAATGCGATCGTCGACGCGCTGGACGATGCCGAAATCGAAATCGAGCCGGGCGAACCGCTGATCATCCGGCGGCAGGTCAGGGCCGACGGCGGCAGCAAGGCGTGGATCAACGACCAGCCGGTCGGGGTCGCCCTGCTGCGCGAAATCGGCGGCGCGCTTGTCGAACTGCACGGCCAGCACGACGACCGCGGCCTCGTCAATCCGCGCGGCCACCGTGCCTTGCTCGACCGCTACGCCAGGGGTGCGGTCGATGGCGTCGCGGCGGCATGGCGCAAGTGGCAGGATGCGGGCGCGAAGCTCACCGCCGCGCGCGACGAGATCGACCAGGCCAAGGCCGACCAGGACCTGCTGCTCGCCCATCTCGCCGAACTGACCGCGCTGGAACCGCAGGCGGGCGAGGAAGCGCGGCTCGCCTCGGCCCGCTCCGACATGCAAAAGGGCGAGCGGCTTTCGGGTGAGCTCGAGGAATTGCGCCGTATGTGGGACGGATCGGATTCGCCGCTCGCCGCGCTGCGGGTCGCCGCGCGCAAGCTCGACCGGATTGCGCCCGAGCACCCGCTGCTGGCCGAAGCGCTCGCCGCGCTCGACCGCGCGGTGATCGAAGCGGGCGAGGCGGAGGAGAAGCTGGAAAAGGCGGGCGAAGCGCTGGTCCACGATCCCGCCGCGCTCGACGCTGCGGAAACGCGGCTGTTCGAACTGCGCGCGCTCGCCCGCAAGCACCGCTGCGAGGTCGACGAACTGCCCGAAAGGATGCGCACCATGCGCGCCGCGCTCGACGCGATTGAAGGCGGCGAGGCGGCGCTCGATGCACTGGAAGCGGCGGAGAAGGCGGCAGCGGCGGACTACACGGCCAAAGCGCGCGCGCTGCACGATGCGCGCGTCGCAGCCGCGGCGAAACTGGACGCGGCGGTGGCGGCCGAACTCGCGCCGCTCAAGCTCGATGCCGCGCGGTTCACGACCAGGGTCGAGGAGCTGCCGCAGGACAAGTGGGGCGCGAGCGGGATCGACGCGGTCGAATTCCTCATCGCGACCAATCCGGGCGCGGATTTCGCCCCGCTCGGCAAGATCGCCAGCGGCGGAGAACTCTCGCGTTTCATCCTCGCATTGAAGGTCGCGCTGGCTGAGAAGGGCGGCGCGGCGACGGTGATCTTCGACGAGATCGACCGCGGCGTCGGCGGCGCAGTAGCAAGCGCGATCGGCGAACGACTGGCGCGGCTGGCGGCGGACGGGCAGTTGCTCGCCGTGACGCACTCCCCCCAGGTCGCCGCGCGCGGCGGCACGCACTATGTTATCGCCAAGTCGAGCGAGGGCACGGTTACCAAGACCAGCGTCGCGCTGCTCGACGCGGCGGGCCGGCAGGAAGAGATCGCCCGCATGCTCAGCGGCGCGGAGATCACCAGCGAGGCGAGGGCGCAGGCAGACCGGCTGCTGGAGGGGGTGTGATGGGTCAGACGTCGCTGCACCACCCCCCGACCCCCTCCTCTGAAGAGGAGGGGGCTTAGATGATCACCACCCGCCGGACGTTCATCGGTGCCTCCGCCCTCACACTCCTCGCCGCATGCGCGCCCAAGTCAGGAGCTTTCGCCATGGAAGAACTCGATCTCGATAATCTCTACGGCCTGATCGGGGAGATCAAGGCCGCGCCGGGCAAGGGGCGCGAGTTGGCGGAGATATTGCTCGAAGCGTCCGCCAGCCGGATGCCGGGCAATCTTGCCTATCTCGTCTCGCTCGGGGTCGAGGAGTCGGATTCGGTGTGGGTCAGCGAGGTGTGGACCTCGAAGCAGGCGCATGATGACAGCCTGAGGCTTCCCGCCGTGCAGGCCGCGATCGGCAAGGCGCGGCCGATCATCGGCGGCTTCGGGACGCGGGTCGAAACCAGACCGCTGGGCGGGGCGGGGCTTTGAGGCTTGGCTGGCTGGCTATCCTGGCGCTAGCTGCCGTGGGCTGCGCCGACAAGGGAGGGGCGATGAGCGACCATGTGCTGAGCGCGGGCGGGGCGGCGTGGGGAACCGACGCAAACCTCAGTCCCTCGAAACCCGACGCGGTGCTACGCTTCGGCGAGCGCCCGCGTGATTATGCCGAACTGCGGCTGCCCAAAGGCGAAGGCCCGTTCCCGCTCGCGGTGATCTGGCACGGCGGGTGCTGGAAGCAGGGCGTGGCCGACACCGCCTATATGGCCGCGCTCGCGACTCGCTGGCAGGAGCAGGGGATTGCGACGCTCAACGTCGATTATCGCGAAGTGGGCGACGGTGGCGGCTGGCCGGGCAGCTTCAAGGACTGGCAGGCGGCATCGGCGCTGATCGACCGGGTGGCGCAGGACTACCCCGTCGACCGCGGGCGGGTGACGTTGGTCGGCCACTCGGCGGGTGCGCTTCCGGCGCTGTGGCTCGCGTCCGAGAGCGGTGCGGCCGGGCCGACCGGAGCCAGGACGCCGGTCAAGGCGCGCGCCGCGATCGTGCTCGACGGGCCGGGCGATATCGGGGCGGAGGCATCGGCGTTCGATGCGCTGTGCCAGTTCTCCGCCGTCGATCCGTTCATGGGCGGCACGCCTGCCAAGGCCGCCGCGCGCTATGCCGCGATTTCTCCGCGCAGCAGTGCGCCGCAGCTGGAGGAAGTGCTGTTCGTGCAGGCGAGGCTGCCGGCCCCCTCGCAGGAAACGCTCGCCGCCATCGGCGCTGCGGGCGCGAAGGTCGTGACGGTGGCCAACCCCGATGCGAGCCACTTCGACATCATCACCCCGGGCCATCCGGTGTACGAGCGCAACGAGGCGGCAATGCTGGAAGTGCTCAAGGGGCGGTAGGTGGCGCTCGATGCTTCGCCCCTCGACCGGCAGGTGTGGCACATGCTGCACGGACGGTTGGCGCATCTGGCGCAGGGCGGCGAGCACGCGCTGCGGGTCGATCCGCGCTATGGACCCTTTGCTGCGGCGCGCGATGGCGGAGCGGGAGCGCAGGCCGCGCTCGCTGCGCTGCTCGAAGGCCCTGACGATCAGCTATGGCTGATCGAGCCCGAGGTCTGGACCCCGCCGCCGGGGACGCAGGTGGTGCGCACGATGGAGCTGTTGCAGATGGTCGCCGATGGCGAGCCGCCACCACCCGCCGAGACCGATTCCGCGACCTTCGCGCTGGGGGAGGAGCACTCTGCCGAAATGGCCGCAATCGCACTAGCGACCGAGCCGGGGCCGTGGCGTGCGCTGACGCATCGCTACGGAGTGTTTTACGGGATTCACCTCGACGGGCGGCTGGCGGCGATGGCGGGTGAGCGGATGCTGCCCGCGCCGGGTCTCGCCGAAGTCAGCGGAGTATGCACCTGGCCCGAGTACCGCGGGGAGGGGCTTGCCCGGCGACTCATCATGCGGGTCATGGCCGGCCAGCGGGCGCGGGGCGATGTGCCCTACCTGCATTCCTACGCCCACAACGCAGGCGCGATCGGACTTTATGAATCGCTCGGATTCAGGCCTCGCCGAACCCTGTGGGTGACGGTATTGGCGTCGGCGTGATGACCGAAATTTCCGACATGACCGAAGCCGATGCCGCCAACGAATTGATGCGGCTGGCGAAACAGATTGCCTATCACAACCGGCGCTATCACGCCGAGGACGATCCCGAGATCACCGACCAGGAATTCGACGCGCTGGTGCGGCGCAACGAGGCGCTAGAGGCGGCGTTTCCGCATCTGGTGCGCGAGGATTCGCCGTCCCAAGGTGTGGGCCATGCGGTGGCTTCCTCGCCGCTCGGCAAGGTCAGCCACGAGGTTCGTATGATGAGCCTCGACAACGCTTTCTCGGACGAGGAAGTGGCCGAGTTCGTCGCCCGCGTGCGGCGCTATCTCAACCTCGGCGAAGGCGAGCCGCTGGCCTTCACTGCGGAGGACAAGATCGACGGCCTCTCGTGCTCGCTGCGCTACGAGAACGGCGTGCTGGTCCGCGCCGCGACCCGCGGCGACGGGCAGGTGGGGGAGGATGTCACGGCGAACGTCCAGTTTATCGATGACATCCCGGAAGCGCTCAAGCCCCTTCCCTTGAGGGAAGGGGTTGGGGATGGGTTTGCGACGCCCGCGGATGCCGAACCCCAACCCCCAACTCCTTCCCAAGGGGAGGGGGAGTATCCCGCCGTGTTCGAAGTCCGCGGCGAGGTTTACATGTCCAAACAGGACTTTACCGCACTCAATGCTGCGCAGCATGAAGCGGGCGGCAAGCTGTTCGCCAACCCGCGCAATGCCGCCGCAGGATCGCTGCGCCAGAAGGATGCAAGCGTGACCGCGAAGCGTCCGCTGCGGTTCTGGGCGCATGGCTGGGGCGCGGCGAGCGAGGTGCCCGGAAAGACGCAGACCGATGTCGTACGGCAATTGGCAGCCTGGGGCTTTCCGGTCTCACCGCATTTCCGCCGCTGCGACACGCTGGAGGAAATGCTCGCCGCCTACGCGGCGATCGGCGCTTCGCGGCCCGATCTGCCGTACGAAATCGACGGGGTGGTCTACAAGGTCGACCGGCTCGACTACCAGCAGCGTCTGGGTTTCGTTGCCAAGGCGCCGCGCTGGGCGATCGCGCGCAAGTTCCCGGCGGAGCAGGCTGAGACCACGCTGGAAAGCATCGACATCCAGGTCGGCCGCACCGGCAAGCTGACGCCTGTGGGCCGGCTCGCCCCTGTGCTGGTCGGCGGGGTGACGGTGACCAATGTCACGCTCCACAACCGCGACGAGATCGCCCGGCTCGGCGTGCGACCGGGCGACCGCGTGCTGGTCCAGCGGGCGGGGGATGTGATCCCGCAGGTGGTGAAGAACCTCACGCCCGATGCAGAGCGCGCGCCTTTCGCGTTCCCCGACCACTGCCCCGAATGTCAAAGCGAAGCGGTCGCCGAAGAGGGCGAGGTCGATGTCCGCTGCACCGGAGGGCTAATCTGCCCGGCGCAGCGGACCGAGCGCCTCAAGCATTTCGTCAGCCGCGCCGCACTCGATATCGAGGGGCTGGGCGAGAAGACCATCGACCAGTTCTTCGCCAAGGGCTGGCTCGAAAGCCCGGCGGACATCTTCCGGCTGAAGGATCGCCGCGAGGAAATTCTCGCGCTCGAAGGGTGGAAGGACAAGTCTGTCGATAACCTGTTGGTATCGGTGGAAAACAAGCGCCAACCCGATGCCGCGCGGCTGCTGTTCGGCCTCGGCATCCGCCACGTCGGCGCGGTCACGGCGCGGGATTTGATGAAGGAATTCGCGACGCTGGAGGCGTTGCGAGAGGCCGCTGAGGCTGCATCCCAATCCCCTCCTCTTCTGGGGAGGGGAAGGAGCGCCGAAAGCGCGGAAGGGGTGGGGACTGTCACCTCGACCCCGGACGATGACATTCCCCACCCCAACCCCTCCCCTGAAGGGGAGGGGCTTGAAGCCCGCGCCCGTCTCCTTTCAATCGACGGGATCGGTAGCGCGGTGGTCGAGGCGCTGGGCGATTTCCTTCACGAGCCGCACAACGTCGCTGTGTGGGACGACCTGCTGTCCGAAGTCCGCCCGCCGCCCTATATCGTCGAGACGCTCGACAGCCCCGTCGCAGGCAAGACCGTGGTCTTCACTGGCAAGCTCGAAACCATGAGCCGCGACGAGGCGAAGGCGCAGGCCGAGCGGCTGGGCGCCAAGGCCGCGGGCTCGGTCAGCGCGAAGACCGATCTCGTTGTCGCGGGTCCGGGGGCGGGGAGCAAACTCAAGAAGGCCGCCGAGCTCGGGATCGAAGTAATCGACGAGGCGGGCTGGGCCCAGATCGTCGCCGCCACGGGGTAGACACCGTTAAGCACTTCTAAGAACCTGTATCCTATAGGATACGCTCCGGCGGCGGAGGCACTGGCGATGCGGTTTTTGGCAGCTATGATCTGCACGCTGTTTGCTGGCCTGCTCGCCGCTTGTTCGGACGATGCCCCGGGCGGATCGATCTTCAGCAGCTTCACTTCGCCCGACTATGTCGCGCCGCCGGTCGAGCCGCGCAGCACCTGGGCGGCCAAGGCCCTCAAGGACGGGAAAATCCCCGATCGCGGTTTCCTCGCCGCCTATTTCGACCGTTCGCAAAGCGCGCCTGTGTTCCATACCGAAGAGGTGGACAGCATCGCAGTAAAATATGCGTGGGACGAGCTGCACCAGATAAAATCGGAGAATTTCGCCGCCTACTGGATCGGCCAGATCGACATGCCCGAGGGCGGCAAGCGGACCCTTGCGGTCAGCCAGAGCTGGGCCAGGTCGCGCATTTTCATCGACGGCAAGCTGGTGTTCCCTCACGGCAGCGTGGCCGGGTTCGACAACGGCCTTGCCTCCAACCGCCGCCCGGTTGCTCCATCGGGATCGGAGGTCGCGGGCAAGAGCGGCGAATTCACCCATTACTTCGCCCCCGGCAAGCACCTGATCGAGGTGGAATTCGTCAACAACTGGCACACCACCGAATACAAGGTCACCATCGGCGAGGTGCAGGCCGCCCCGCTAAGCGACAGTGAATTGCGCAGCGCGATGGGCAAGCTCGACGGTAAAGAGATTTTCTATGTCGGCATCTACGAGAGCGACAATCGGGACACCTCGGTCGAGGTCGACCTGCCGCGCACCGGCAAGCCGGCGATCGTATGGCTCGATTCCTACGAAGGGGTCGACTGGTCGATCGATGCGCCCGATGGGGTCGAAGCGGTGGTGATCGCATCCTACTCTCCCGGTTCGCGGGTGGTCGCGCCGGAAGGCGTCAAGATTTTCCGCGCCCAATCGCGGCTCGGCATTCGGGAAGTCGGGCGGGGCGGCGGCTGCCACTGCGTCGGCGGAAATTTCCGCTGTGAACAGTCGGGCGGGATTGCCGGGTTGAGCACCGCGCTGGGACGCAGCACAGGCAAATCGCTCATCGGCCTGGCCACCGCCTACAGCACCGCAAGCATCTCCGTCCGCAGTTACGACGCTGGCGAGCGGGCGCGGGCGCAGGAGGTTGCGGCAAAGACCGAGGAAGCGCGGCGGATATGCGAAGCCAGTGGCAATCCCGATTTCGACAACATGTTCGACTAGGCCAATTGTGATGCGCCCGCCCGATGCGGTATGGCGGTGACGGGATACAGCGGGGGTTGGACGTGGCGGGTTATCTGAAAAATCTCATGCGCGATCTCGAGGCGCACACCGAAGTGCGGCGGTTCGGGAGTGGGTGGCTGTCGGGTTTCTTCGGCCTGCTGCTTGCGATCACCGCGCTGCTGATGGTCGTCGCGCTGCGCTTCCCCGAATGGTTCGCGACGCCCGAGCTCAATGTGGTGAAGGGCTGGAGCGGCTTCCGCCCGCTGCTCCACCTGATCCTGCTGGCGAGCTACGCGCTGTCGCTGCTCAGCCTGCTGCTGCGCCCGCGCAAAGTGCTGGGGGTGACCGCGCTGATGATCGGCCTCGGCGCGGCGCTGCTCGGCGGGGCGAATGTGCAGCCCGATGAAACGCGCAGCTGGGGCGTATTCTTCGGGCTCGATTTCTTCATCGTCAATCTGCTGGTCACCGGCTTCATGTTCGCCCCGCTGGAACGGCTGGTGCCGCACCGCCGCGCGCAGCGGCTGTTCCGGACCGAGTGGCGCGAGGACCTGTTCTACTTCCTCGTCAGCACGATGTTCGTGCAATTGCTGAGCTTCCTCGCGCTCGCCCCGCAGGCCTTCGTCAATGCCAACACCGGCAGCTTCGACGCTTTCCGCGCGATGATCTACGGCCTGCCATGGGTGGTGCAGTTCGCCATCGTACTGGTCGCGTCGGACATCGTGCAGTATTTCTTCCACCGCAGCTTCCATCGCTGGCCGTTTCTGTGGGGGTTCCACGCGATCCACCACAGCGCGAAGTCGATGGACTGGCTGGCCGGCTCGCGGATGCATTTCATCGAGATCATCCTGCTGCGGGCGGTGACATCGCTGCCGCTGTTCACCCTGGGCTTCGCGCCTTCGGTGATGCAGGCGTATATCGGCTTCATCTATGTCTGGTCCTCGCTGCTGCACGCCAATGTGAAGGGCGATTTCGACCGGCTCGGCCACTGGATCGCGACCCCGCGGTTCCACCATTGGCACCACGGGCTGGAGCGCGAGGCATTCGATGTCAATTTCGCGATCTTCTTCCCGTGGATCGACAAGCTGTTCGGCACCTTCCACCTGCCCGAAGGTCGCTGGCCGAAGGACTACGGGATCCCCGAGGATGTACCGCGCAGCTATGGCAAGCAGTTCCTCTACCCGTGGACCCGGACGGGCAAGAAGACCGACGATGGTGCCGGCCCGGAACCGGCGGAATAGCGGGCCGCAACGATTCAGATGACCCTGCTGCATCGGACCTTGACCCGGTTTGCCCTGTCGCTGGCCGCGCTGGGCCTCGCGGCGTGCAGCGGACTGGGGACCGGTTCGGGCGAGAGCGAATCTCCGCCCGATGCCTCGGCGGAAGAATCCCGTCCGGCGGAGCTGCTGGCGCTGGAGGACCGGCTCACCGCGATCGGATTGGGGTTCGACGGTTATCTTGGAATCGCGGTAGTCGATCTCGACAATGGCGAACTCGCCGCGCTCAACGGCGAGGAATGGTTCCCGCAGCAAAGCGTCAGCAAGCTGTGGGTTGCAATTGCCGCGCTGGACGAGGCGGATGCGGGCGAATTGGACCTCGGCGAGACTGCGACGGTCAGTTTCGAGGACTTGACGCTGTTCTACCAGCCGGTGCGCAAGCTGGTGCTCGCCAACGGCTCGTTCGCTGCGAGCTATGAGGAATTCATCCGCCGCGCGCTGACCGAAAGCGACAACACCGCCAACGACATGGTGCTGCGGCGGGTCGGCGGCCCCGATGCGGTGCGCGACATGCTGGCGGCTAAGGAACTGCCGGGCATCCGCTTCGGCCCCGGCGAACGCGCGATGCAAAGCAGTATCGCGGCGATGGAATGGCGCCAGCTCTACGCGCTGGAAGAGAACTTCTTCAAGGCGCGCAAGCTGGTTCCGGTGGCCGCCCGGCGCGAGGCGTTCGACGCCTATGTCACCGACCCGGTCGACGGGGCGCAGCCCGCTGCGATCGCCCGCGCGCTGGCACGGCTCGCACAAGGGAAACTGCTCGGCCCCGAAGCGAGTGCGCGGATGCTCGGCTGGCTGGGCGAGGTGAAGAGCGGACCGAACCGGCTCAAGGGCGGGTTGCCGGAGGGCTGGGGCATCGCGCACAAGACCGGCACGGGGCAGGTGCTCGACATCGTCCCGCCCGGTGTGATCGGCGAGCAGGCGGGCTACAACGATGTCGGCATCCTGACTGCGCCTGACGGGCGGCGCTACGCCGTGGCGGTGATGATCGGGCGGACCAAACGCCCGGTGCCCGAACGGATGGACCTGATGCACGCCGTGGTCGCGGCAGTCGCCGACTACCACTATGCCGTGACCGGGCAGCCTCGACCCCAAGTGCCGCCGCCGCAAGAGATGATCCCGTGATTGCAGAACTGCACCCGCAGGCGATGCGGATTGCCGGTCTGCTCCGCGCACGGGGCGAGACAATCGCGGTGGCAGACGGGGCGACCGGTGGGCTGATCGCGACATCGCTGCTGACCGTGCCCGGCGCGCTCGACTTCTTCGTCGGGGGAGGGGTGGTCTATTCCTTCCGCGCGCGCGACGTGCTGTTCGCCCTGCCGCGCGAGGCCTATGCCGGAATGCGCGGCGCGAGCGAGGATTATGCGCTGCTCCAGGCCCGCGCCATCCGCGACAATTTCGGTGCCGACTGGGGCATCGCCGAGAGCGGTTCGGTCGGCGGAGCGAGCCATCCCACGGGCGCACCGGCAGGACGCAGCGTCTGCGCGGTGGTCGGGCCGATATGCGAGTTCACCCAAGTCACCGAGACCGGCAGCGCCGACCGGATCGCCAATATGGAAGCTTTCACCAGAGCGGCGCTGGCGCATCTCGAGACGGTGCTGTCCTGCCAGCGAGACTGAGCCAGATCAGTCGTTCGGCATCAGATGAATTTCGCGGATCGCCGAGGTTTCGCGCTGACCCAGCGCAAACACCACCGCATCGGCGATGTCTTCCGGCTGGAGCTTGCCCGGCTTCGGTTCTTCGAAGAAGGGCGTATCGACCATACCCGGCGAAATGACCGTGCAGCGGCCGTTCCATTCGCGCATTTCCTCCGCCAGATTTCCGGCAAAGCCATGGACGAACCACTTTGTCGCGCCGTAGACCGATCCCTTGAGATGATCCCGCCCGGCCTTCGATCCGGTGACGATGAAATGGCCCTTGGTCTTCCGCAGCTCGGGCAGTGCAGCGTGTGCGGTGTAGAGGACGGCCATGATGTTGAGATGGATCATTGTGTGCCATTCGTCCGGGTCGCCCTGTTCGACGCCGGCCTTGCTCGTCCCGGTGCCGGCATTGGCGAACACCGCGTCGAGCGCGCCGAATGTTTCGACCGTTGTACCGACTGCCGCCTCGACAGCTGCGCGGTCGGTCACATCGCATTCTATCGCCAACGCCCGGTCGCCGATCTCTTCTGCGATTTCGTCGAGCTTGTCTTTCGACCGCGCGAGCAGTGAAACATTCCAAGCCGCCTTTGCCGCCGCCCGTGCGGTCGCCGCGCCGATGCCGCTAGAAGCGCCGGTGATGAAAAGTGTCTTTGTCATGGGATGCCTAGCCTATTGGTGCTTGATTGAGGGGAAGTGTCATGTCCCCAATCGACCGGCTGGCGCATCGTTCCTATCCGGCCGACACCCACTTCATCACCCCGCCGGGGAAGGGGGTCCACCAGCCGGTTTTCACCCCCGCCAGCGCCAGCATGTCGCTGGTCCACTGGTTGCAGGTGTTACCGAGGTGGTAGGTGCCGGGGGCGTCGTAGAACACGTCGTAGGTTGAATAGCCCTCATATTTCTTGCGCTGCTGGGCCGGTAGCACCTGGCCTTCGATAGCTGCCACCAGCTTTGCGTATTCGGCCTCGCTGATCGTCAGCTCACGGTGATCGGGCGAAGGTGCAGGGCGGATGTAATGCGCGACATGCAGCAACCCGTCCCCACCGGTCGCGGCATTGAGCACTGTGGGCAGCGACAGGTCCGCCCAGGTCGGGGTGTTGAGGAACACCTCGCGCTCGCCCCAGCTGACCGAGACATGGGTATAGGCGAGGCCCGGTGCGGCAAGGTCGGTGGCGGGGAAATCCGTGCGCCAGTCCTTGGTCTCGGTAACCAGCGGCATGACGATGGCGGTGTGGATGCCATTGGTTTCGACCATGATGGTGACGCCGTCGCCGGGCTCTTCCCATCCGCCATTGCGCGGGATCGCGCTGCCGATCCATGCGGTGAGGAAGAACAGCCCGACGAGCAGCGCGAGCCACGCCAGCGCCTTGCCGGCAATCCTCCTTATCCTCGTCATTGCGAGGAGCAGAATGCGACGCGGCAATCCAGGGGCTGTGCCCTACCGCCCTGGATTGCTTCGCTAAGCTCGCAATGACGGGCATGGTGTGTCATCGGGCGGAGCGGCGGCGGAGCCAAAGGATCGACCAGTCACCCCTGACCAGCCGTGCGGCAAGGCGGAAGCCCGCGCGGCGATAGGCGCTGCGCACCTTGGGTTCTTGCGTCTCCAGCAAGCCTGCCAGTAGCAGCGAGCCTCCGGGCGGAACGGCCTTGCCGAAGTCGGGCGCAAGTTCGACCAGCGGACCGGCGAGGATGTTGGCGATCAGCAGGTCGTAAGGCCCGCGTGCCTGCAGCAACGGGTCCATCATCCCGTCGGCCACCACCATTGTCACTTCGCCCGCGCCCGGACCGAGGGAGAAGCCGTTCGTCCGCGCGTTGAAGTCGACCACCTCGACGCAGACCGCATCGATGTCGCTCGCAGTCGCCCTTGCATGGGGCCACAGGTCGAGCGCGGCGAAGGCGAGCAGCCCGGTGCCGGTCCCGATATCGGCCAGATTGCGCACCACCACACCGCTCCGCCTCATCGCGGTGAGCATATGCAGGCAGCCCGCGGTTGTAGCGTGCTGGCCGGTCCCGAAGGCCTGGCTCGCGGGGATCGACAGGCTGCGGACCGCCGGATCTGGATCGGGCGGATAGTCGGGCGTGTGGACATGGAACCTGCCTGCCCGGATCGGTTCGGCCCCTTGCTGGCTGAGCGTAACCCAGTCCTCGTCGGGCAGTTTCTCGACTTCGAGTGCAGGCACGCTGCCGCCGAACAGCGCGGCGACCGCCGCCTTGTCCTTGCGGGTCGGGCGGCGCGGGTACCAGGCTTCGAGCACCCAGTCGTCGGGCCGGTCGTCGGCCTCCTCGCGGCCCGAGAGGATGACCTCCGGGTCCCAGTCCCACGCATCCTCATGCGCCATCAGCGCATCCTGGATGACGGGCTTGGGCGCGCGGGCGGCGATCTTCCAGCTATCCGCCATTGGCGGCCTTGGCTTCTTGCGCGAGCCGGTCGTCGAGCCGCTTGCCGACCTTGTCCGCATAGGCGCGGCAGGCGCCGGGATCGATCCACGGCGCGTCGCCCTTCAGCCGCGTGCGCATGTCGCTGGCCGAGGGGTGGGGCGTGACCAGCAGGTCGCAATCGAGCCCGGCCAGCCGCGCGATCCCGCCGCGGAACATGGCTACATAGTCGGGATGGTCGGTAAAGCGGTAGTCGTCGGCGCTGACCGGCGAGAGGCTGTCGCCATAAACGATTGTTATGCAACCGGCTTCATCGCAGCTTTCCCAGCTCCAGCTCATCGCGCCGATCGTGTGGCCGGGGGTGGCGATGCCGGTGATCGCAACGCCGGCGAGCGTGCCGGTTTCGCCGTCCTTGACCGAGCGGACCTCGCCGATGACCGGCTCCATCGGATCGTGCAGCCCGTGCTGCGGATCGCGCGGGTCGTCGCGGCCGGACCGGATCACCGGCGACGCGCCCCATCCGGCGAAGACCGGGGCGCCGCTCAGCTTCTGCAGCCGCGCCATTCCCCCGACGTGGTCATAGTGCTCGTGGCTTACCAGCAGCGCCTTTACATCGCTCATGGCGAAGCCGAGCCGCGCGATATTGGCTTCGACCGCTTCGGAACCCCGCTGCGTGCCGGTGTCGATCAGGACCAGCCCTTCGTCGCCGACGATCAGCACCGCGCTGATGCCACAGGTCCCGACCTGGTAGGTCTGCCCATGGATGCGATAGGGCGGGGCGGGCTTGTCCCATTCGTCCCAGTCATTGCAGGCCGCGACCCAGTCGGCGCGGCTCGATTCCGGCGTGAGCGGCGCTGCCTCGCCAGCATGCGCGCAGGCGGCGAGCGCCCAGGCCGATAGCGCAACCAGATATCTAGCGGACATAGCTCGCTCCATTGGCGTCGATGGTGGTGCCGGTCATGCTGTCTGGCGCGTCGAGCGCGCAATAGACCGCGATATTGGCGATTTCTTCCGGCTCCGCCACCCGGCCGAGCGGGATGTCCGCCAGCAGGCCCGGCCCGCCTCGGCTGGAGAGATAGTCGCCCGCCATCGCGGTGTCGGTGAAGCCCGGCGTGATCGCGAAGCTGGTGATTCCGTGCGCCGCATATTGCCGTGCGATGGTCTTGTGCATTGCCAGCATCCCGCCCTTGGCGGCGGCGTAGTGCCAGTGTGCCGGCGAGTCGCCGCGATGACCTGCGCGGCTGGCGATATGGACGATCCGGCCCGGCACCCCGCGTTCGAGCCAGTGCAGCACCGCGAATCGGGAGAGCTGCGCGGCGGCAGTCAGGTTGATCCGCAGCGTATCCTCCCACGCGTCGAGCCATTCGATATCAGAACGGTCGAGCGCATTGGCCTCGAACAAACCGGCGTTGTTGACCAGCACGCCGATTTCGCCGCCCGCGCGGTCGAGCGCTTCCTGCCACAGCATCGCCGGCGCTGCCGGGTCGGCGAGGTTCGCGCCAACCGTCTGTTCGTCATGCGCGATCGAGCCGTGACCTATGATCGGGACATTGCGTGTTTCGAGCTGTTCGCGGATCGCCGCGCCGATGCCCCGGCTCGAGCCGGTAAGGAGGATGCCTGCCATGCAAACCCTATCCTGAAATTTGCAAGCGATGTCGAGTGCGACGGCGGTGTTTGACGGGTTGTTTCGGCCGCCCGTTGCGCCTAGGGATTGTCGCCAATCAGGGGACATCACCGGACACAGCCTATGAGCAACCGACCGCTTTCGCCGCACCTTTCGATCTGGAAATGGGGGCCGCACATGCTGGTCTCGATCCTGCACCGCGTCAGCGGCGACGGGATGGCGCTGGTCGGGCTGTTCGTCCTGCTGTGGTGGCTCGGCGCGCTGGCGAGCGGACCGGTCTATTACGGGCACTTCTCCGAATGGATGACCTCGCCGCTCGGCTATGTCGTGCTGGTGGGCCTCAGCTGGGCGTTCTTCAACCACATGATGAGCGGGCTGCGCCACTTCGTGATGGATATCGGCGCGGGCTACGAGCTCGACACCAACAAGTTCTGGTCGATCGCATCGCCGCTGATCGCCATCGTCCTCACCGCCGGCTTCTGGGCCGCTATCTTGTATCTCTGAGGGGCTCGACCATGGGTAACGGAACTTCTCTCGGGAAAGTGCGCGGGCTCGGCTCGTCGCACCACGGGGCGCATCACTGGCTGGTCCAGCGCTTCACCGCGGTCGGCAATCTGGTGCTGATGCTGTGGCTGCTTGGCAGCTTCATCCTGCTGCCCGACCTGTCCTACGCGACCGTGGCGGGCTATCTCGCCAAGCCGGTTCCGGCGGTGGCGATGATGCTGTTGATCGTGAGCCTGTTCTGGCACGCGCGGCTGGGCCTGCAGGTGGTGATCGAGGACTATGTCCACGAAACCGGCACCCGGTTCGGCGTGATCGCGCTGCTCAATCTTGCAACCATCGGCGGCGGGGCCTTCGGCATCTTCTGCGTCGCCCGTCTCGCGCTCGCCGGAGGAGCCGCATAATGGTCGACACCTCAGCCTACAAGATCATCGACCACACCTATGACGTGGTGGTCGTCGGAGCGGGCGGCTCGGGCCTGCGCGCCACCATGGGCGCGGCCGAAGCGGGCCTGCGTACTGCCAATATCTCCAAGGTCTTTCCGACCCGCAGCCATACCGTGGCGGCGCAGGGCGGGATCGCCGCCTCGCTGGGCAACAACAGCCCCGATCACTGGACGTGGCACATGTACGACACTGTCAAGGGGTCGGACTGGCTGGGCGACCAGGACGCGATCGAATATCTCGCGCGCGAGGCCCCTGCCGCGGTCTACGAGCTGGAGCACGCCGGTGTACCGTTCAGCCGGAACGAAGATGGCACGATTTACCAGCGTCCGTTTGGCGGCCACATGCAGAACATGGGCGAGGGCCCGCCGGTCCAGCGCACCTGCGCTGCAGCCGACCGCACCGGCCACGCCATGCTTCACGCGCTCTACCAGCAGAGCCTGAAGTACGACGCGGACTTCTTCATCGAATATTTCGCGCTCGACCTGATCATGCACAATGGCAAATGCGTCGGCGTGATGGCGATGTGCCTCGACGATGGCACGATCCATCGGTTCCGTTCGCAAAGCGTGGTGCTGGCGACCGGCGGCTACGGCCGCTGCTACTTCACCGCCACCAGCGCCCACACCTGCACCGGCGACGGCGGCGGCATGGTGCTGCGCGCTGGGCTGCCGCTCCAGGACATGGAGTTCGTCCAGTTCCACCCGACGGGCATCTACGGCGCGGGCGTGCTGATCACCGAAGGCGCGCGGGGCGAGGGCGGTTACCTGACCAACTCCGAGGGCGAGCGGTTTATGGAACGCTACGCGCCCTCCGCGAAGGATCTTGCATCGCGCGACGTCGTGTCACGCTCGATGGCGCTGGAAATGCGCGAGGGGCGCGGCGTGGGGCCGGAAGGCGACCACATCTACCTCCACCTCGACCATATCGAAGCCAAGGTGCTGGCCGAGCGGCTGCCGGGCATCACCGAAAGCGGCAAGATCTTTGCAGGCGTCGACCTGACCCGCCAGCCGCTGCCAGTGACCCCGACGGTGCATTACAACATGGGCGGGGTGCCGTGTAACTATCACGGCCAGGTCGTGACCGTGGGACCGGATGGCAACCCCGACACGGTGGTCGAAGGGCTCTATGCAGTGGGCGAGGCGGCCTGCGTCTCGGTCCATGGCGCGAACCGGCTCGGCTCCAACTCGCTGATCGACCTCGTGGTGTTCGGCCGCGCGACCGGCCTGCATCTCAAGGAAAACCTCAAGGGCGGTGCGGCGCAGCCCGAATTGCCCAAGGACAGCGCCGATCTCGCGCTCACCCGGCTCGACCATTTCCGCCACGCCGACGGCGGCTCGCCGACCGCGGAAATCCGCAGCGAGATGCAGAAGAACATGCAGAAGCACGCCGCCGTGTTCCGCGACAGCAAGCTGCTGGGCGAGGGGGTCGAACTGCTAAAGTCGGTCAACAAGCGGATGGAGGACATCAAGGTGTTCGACCGCTCGCTGATCTGGAACAGCGACCTGATCGAGACGCTCGAACTCGACAATCTGATCGCACAGGCCAACGTAACCATCGCCAGCGCGGAAAACCGCAAGGAAAGCCGCGGCGCCCACGCGCACGAGGACTACCCCGACCGCGACGACAAGAATTGGATGAAGCACACCGTCGCGTGGTTCGACGGGTGGGGCGGAGGTGCTCGTGGTTCCGGTGGCGGCGACGTGAAAATCGACTACCGCCCGGTCCACGAATACACGCTGACCGACGATATCGAGTACATCAAGCCGAAGAAGCGGGTGTATTGAGTGTAAAAGACGGAACTTGGGAAACGCATGCTTATCGCGTCGAGGTCACGCCGTGGCTTCAGATGTCCCATCTCGAGGAAATACTCCTCGCAAGAGGTGCCTATATCGCAGCGGTTGGAGTACTAGAAACGGGACTGACAGAGACCGCTATCAGGCTGTCTCGGCATGATGAGTATCATGCACTTCGGCCGCACTTTCCCAAACGCCGCAATCAGCGCCTGCGTTTTCTCTTGGATGCCAGTCAGACAACAGGCCCTTTGGGTGACTGGTCGCCATTATTGGCAAGCTTTGTCAGGCGACTAGAAGCATACTCTCCCATGCGAGACTTACTTGCTCACGGATCCCAAACCGCGCTCTCGGGTCATACATTTGCGCAAACGCAGGCGAGGTTCAAGGATTACTATGCGTCGCCGGGAGGGGCCGAATTCCGCATAAAGCCCATGCCGCTTTCGATGCTCGAGATGCATGCCTCGAAAGCTTGTCGCACAGCTCGGGTATGGTCGCGCTTGTACCCACGATTGGATGAACGAATCGTGCCGTTAGACTGACCATATGGAATTTTGGTACCTTCCTTCGCCTGTGACGTCTGGATGATTTTCTACCTCACGCCGCCCTGCTACCAATCAGACGTTCTTTCTCATCGTCATCCCCGCCTTAGCGCATGCACGCAACCACAGGCAGCTTTGTCACCTCGGCCCGCTGCCGCACAGCGTGAAGTTTGTGTATACTTGTAAGATCTGCGGGCGGGTTCTCCGGCATTGCAGATGGTGTTCCGACACCGAATCGCTACGTCAGTGCATCTTCCACATCCATCCGGCTATGCAACACGCGGACAACTTCCACAGTCATTTCGCTGATAATGTAGAAGATCAGATGCTCTCCGCTCCGCGCTTTGCGGAATTTGCCATGAGAACAATCGTAATTGGGATAGCTTTCGGGAAAATCGCAGATGCGGCTCAAACGATCCTCTATTGCGCGAACATAATCATCGGCCTGATCGACACCCCATCGGTTCGCGGTGCTCAACCAGATGTCCGCCAGGTCGAGCTTGGCGGCGTCACGCAGGAAAAAGCGCATCAATCCGCTTTGTAGTTGGCGCGCATCTCGCGAAGGAAATCGTCGAAGTCGAACTCCCGCGCCGGGCCACTGTCGAGCCCTTCCTTAAGCGCCCCGTCCAATGCCTCGCGCTTGGCGTCCTGTGCGATATATTGCCGCATCGCTTCGCGGACGACTTCGCTGGTCGAGCCGAATTCGCCGGACTCGACCTTCCGCCTGGCGAATTCGGTGAAGGGCGCGCCCAAGGCGATCGAGGTGTTTTTGGCTGCCATGCCCGCAGCAATACCAAATTTTGGTAACGTCGACAATTCCGCGGCGAGCCAATCGAATCCGGAATGGACCTGCCGATTGGCCGTGCTATCTGCCGGACAAACCTCTCCGCGCAGGAAGCCGCATGAGCCAGCCGTTCGAAGCCCGCTACTCGCCCGCCCGGTCGATCCTGTTCGCCTTGCTCTCGGCAGGGTTTGTGGTCGCCGGGCTTTGGATGATCGGCGTGTTCGGCGCGGTGGAGGGCGGCCGCCTGCCCGAGTGGGCGGTGCCGATAGCCGGTTGGGCCGCCATCGTCTTCTTCGGCGGGTTCATGGTGCTGCACGCGATCAAAGCCGTGACTGGCGGCGTGGCGGTGCGGATCGATGCGCGTGGGATGCTGCTGCGCGACTATTCGGACCAGCTTATCCCGTGGGACGATGTCACCGCGCTCAGCACCCAGAACATGATGGGCACCCATATGCTGATGTTCGAGGTCGTACCTGCGCGTGAGGATACCTTCGGCGCGTTCCGTCGGCTGTCGATCCCGCTCAACCGCTCGATGAACGGATATGGCTGCGCGCTCGTCGTCAACAACACCGACCGCAGCCATGCCGAACTGCTCGAGGCGGTGGCCGATTTCGCACCGCCGCGGCTGCTGGGATAACGCGGCGGGGTGCCAGGGAGGGAGACTATGCGAAGAGTTCTCGGCGGATTGGTCCTGTCGCTGGCACTGGTCGGCACGCCAGCTGGCGCTTGCGAGGAAGACATCGGGCTCGAGGCGATCCACGCCTACCTCGTTTATGCCTATAGCGGCACACTGTCGGACGATCTCCTGGCGCGGGCGGACCGGTTCGACGGGTGGAACACCCCGATCGGCGGCGGCGATGCAGCAGAGGCGGCGGACGATGTGCTGGTCATCGTCTCGGTCGCCTCGACCGGGCAGGTCTTCGTCGACGACCGGCTCGAGATCTGGGCGGTCGAGGACGAAGGCGGCGAGGAACTCGCGCGGCGGAGCTTCAGCAGCCTGCTGACCTCGGAAGACGGGCAGGGCGCCGCCGCGCTCTATCTGCCCGACAGCACCTGCGAGGGAAGCGTCACGATCCACGCCAGTTTCCGCGGCGAGGAGAAGACCGCCAACCTCCAGCTGCATTGCGGCGAATAGCGCGCGACACGCACAATGGTCCGCCGCTGAACATAGTTCGTCGAGGCTGAACACCCGTTCATACCGGCTTCATGTTTACAGACGTAGTCGCTCTGGCTACAGATGTAGTCGGACATGAGGAACGTCAGCGTGACAGCGAGCGACAATCCACCCGAACGTATCAGCGATGCCGAGCATGCGGTGATGGAAGTGCTTTGGGATCGCAGCCCGCTCACTGCCGTCGAGGTATGCGAGGCGGTGTGCGCCCAGCGCGACTGGTCGATGCCGACGGTCAAGACGCTGCTCAGCCGGCTGGTCGCCAAGAATGCCGTCGCTACCGAGCCCGACGGTCGCAGGTTTCTCTACTCGCCGCTGCTCGAGAAGGCCGACTATATCGGCACGGAGTCGCGCCGTCTGGTCGACCGGTTGTTCGGCGGCCGCGCCGCACCGCTGTTTGCGCATCTCGCCGAGCACGAGGCGCTGACCGAGAAGGATATCGACGAGATCGAAGCGCTGCTGCGGGAGCTGCGCAAGTGAGCGCGGTGTGGGGCGAGGGCGCGGAGCAATTCGTGCTCGAGACGCTCGGCTGGACCGGGCTGCTGATCGCGCTGGTGCTCTTGTTGCGACGCCCGGTCAGCCGCTGGTTGGGTCCGCAGGCGGCCTACGCGCTGTGGCTGCTGCCGACGCTGCGGCTGGTCATGCCGCCACTGACCCTGCCGGGCTGGATGGCTCCCGTCGAGCCGGTCGCACCAACGGTAACATCGACCTACTACATATTGACTGGCGAAGCCTCGGCACCCGCCGTCGCGGCTCCACCATTGGCCGAACCGACCGACTGGCTTGCGATCGCAATGCTTGTCTGGGCGCTTGGCACCGCAGCCTTCCTCGTTCGCCGCTTCCAGCAATACTTCGCCATGCGCCGTGAGTTGCTCGCCGAAGCGCGTCCGGTGGGTGAGGCGGGCAAGGTGCGGCTGGTCGAGACGCCCGCAACCAACGCGCCGATCGCGTTCGGTGTGCGCGACAAGGTGATCGCGCTGCCGATCGGGTTCATGGCGCTGACCGAACGCGGCGCGCGCGATCTGGCGCTCGAGCACGAGCTGGCGCACCATCGCGGGCATGACCTGCTGGCCAATTTCATGGTCCAGCCGCTGTTCGCGATGCACTGGTTCAACCCGCTGGGGTGGGTGGGCTGGAAGGCGCTGCGGCGCGACCAGGAAGCCGCGTGCGATGCCCGGGTAATCGCTCGCTATGGGACTGAACACCGGGGAGCCTACGCTTCCGTCATCGCCGGTTTCGCGACCGGTCCGCACGTCGCACTAGCAGCGTCAATGGCGTGCCCGGTGCTGGGCGACAAATCGATAATCCACCGTCTCAGGAGTTTGACGATGTCCGATATTTCTCCCCGCCGCCGCAACGCCGGCCGTGCCCTGATGGCTGCCGGCCTGCTCGCGCTGCCGCTGACCGCCTCGATCAGCTACGCCAATGCGCCGGGGGCACCCGTTGCTCCGGTGGCACCGATTGCGCCTGTCGCCGGTATTGCACCGCCAGCCCCGCCGGCGCCGCCGCTGCCGTTCCTGTTCCAGTCCGCGCCTGACGACGTCGAAGTCGAGGTCGAGACGACCGAAGACGGGAAACGCGAAGTCCATGTCATTCGTAAGGTCGAACGGACCGGTGAAGAGGGTGAGGAGCAAGAGATCCATCGCGAGCGCCGGGTGGTGTTCCTGGGCGAAGGCGAAAAGCTCTCGCAAGAGGAACGTGACAAGATCCTCGCCGAGGTGCGTTCCGAGCTCGATCGGGCCGACGCCGAGATCGAGGGCGCTCGTCGGGAAATGCGTACCGCCATCATCGAGATGGAGAACGCCAGGCACGGCATGACCAAGGTCAGCATCCAGTGCCGCGGGGGCGACAAGGGCGCCGAATGGCGCGCCAGCGACAGCGAGACTGTTACCCGCCTGTGCACCAGCGAGGTGATGGCCAGCGCGATCGATGGGCTGAAGCAGGCCCGCGCCGAGATCGCGAAGAGCACCGAGATGGACTCGCAAATCCGCGCCGAAATTCTCAAGGCGCTCGACGAAAAGATCGCCAACTGGAAGAGCCGGGACTGATCGCCTGTCCCCAGGGGCGAAAGTTCGGTGAAGAGGGTGGGGAGGGTGATGCCCTTTCCACCCTCCGCATCGCTTGCTCAGCGCGCCTGGCGAGTGTCGGCCCGGGCCAACCTCACCGCATCTGCACGTAGCGGTCGCACACCGAATCATCGCGCGCGTTGAGACCCAATTGCAGCGCTTCCATCCGTTGCTCGCTGGTGCCGTGGGTAAAGCCTTCCGGATTGATGCGCTGCCCTGCGCTGCGCTGGAGCGCGTCGTCACCGATCGCGCTGGCGGCGCGCATGCCTTCCTCGAGGTCGCCTGGCTCGATCAGGTTGCGGTTCTTGCCCGCCCAGACCCCGGCATAGCAATCGGCCTGCAGTTCCATCCGCACCTGCAACTGGTTGGCGGCGCGCGGGTTCTGGCTTTGTGCACTGCGGATCGCAGCGGCGACCCCGGTCAGCTTCTGGATGTGATGGCCATATTCGTGAGCAACGACATAGTAGCGCGCGAAATCGCCGCCTCTGCCCGCCATCCGGCCGAGCTGGTCGTAGAAACCGGTGTCGATGTAGATCGTCTGGTCACCGGGGCAGTAAAACGGCCCCATGCCGACCGATCCGTTTCCGCAGCCGGTGCTGAAATTGTTCGATGCGGGAAACCGCAGGATGGGATCCTCGAACGGAACGCCCGCTTGCCGGAACACCGGCTCCCACGTCTGATTGAGCGAAGCGAGTGCGTTGCAGGTCTCGAGCGCATAGGAATTTGAGTTGCACAGCGTTTCGGCATCCTGCGCGCCGTCCTGCTGCTGCGTTTGTGGCGCAGTCCCCTGATCCATGCCGCCGAGCATCTGTGCCGGGTCGACCCCGAACACCAGCGCCGCAATCAGCACGATCACGATCGTCCCGCAACCGGCCTTGCCGCCCCCGCCACCGGGAAAGCCGCCGCCTCCCCCGCTGGTGGTACCGACGCGAATATTGCGTGGATCGAAACGGTTAAGCCGCATGCTGCCTCTCCAGTTGTAGCGCCCCGGCAGAATCGCTGGACAGGCGGCACGATGCCCGCAAAAACGCGGTTTCGCAAAGCCCCGATCCCTTTCTGCCCCAATTTCAGGAGTTCACCATGTTCCTTTCCGGCAAGCGCGCCCTCGTCACCGGCTCGACCTCGGGCATCGGGCTCGCGATCGCGCGGGCGCTGGCGGCCGAAGGCGCACAGGTGGTGCTCAACGGTTTCGGCGATGCGGACGAGATCGCCCGCCTGTGCGAGGAGCTCTCCGCAGTCCACGTCGGGGCCGACCTGATGACCCAGGGTGGCTGCGAGGCATTGATGGCCGGTGCCGGTCCGGTCGATATCCTCGTCAACAACGCCGGGATGCAGCACGTCTCCCCGGTCGAGGAATTCCCGGTCGATAAGTGGAACGCGATCATCGCGCTCAATTTGACCGCCGCGTTCCACACCACCCGGCTCGCGGTACCGCATATGAAGGCGCAGGGCTGGGGCCGGATCATCAACACTGCAAGCGCGCATTCGAAGACTGCTTCGCCGTTCAAGATTGCCTACAATGCCAGCAAGCACGGGATCGACGGTTTCACCAAGACCATCGCGCTCGAGCTGGCGCAGACCGGGGTGACCGCCAACTGCATCAGCCCCGGTTATGTCTGGACCCCGCTGATCGAAGGCCAGATCCCCGATACGATGAAGGCGCGCGGGCTGAGCCGCGAGCAGGTGATCAACGATGTCCTGCTCGCCAAGCAGCCGACCAAGAAGTTCGTCCAGGTCGGGGAGGTCGGCGCACTCGCCGCCTTCCTGTGCCGCGAGGAAGCGGGCAATGTTACCGGCGCCAATTGGAGTATCGACGGCGGCTGGACTGCCGAGTAAGTCAGCCCAAGAGCCAAGGGGAGCACACAGGGGCATGTCAGGGTTGCGTATCGGCTTCGCCTTGCTGCTGGCGGCGTTCCTCGCCGCCTGCGCGACCATGCCGTCACAAAGGGCAGCCTACCAAGCCGAACGGCAGGCGCTGAGCGATCATATCCGTGTGTTGTCTGGTCCCGAGTACGGCGGGCGGATGCCGGGCACAGAAGGCGGGCGGATGACGCAGGCCTACATGGTCGAGAAACTGACAGGCTATGGCTTTCAGCCGGGCGCGGCCGGTGGCAGCTGGCACCAGCCGGTCACGCTCCAACGATTCAGCCCGGTATCCTCGCGGCTGACTATCCGCTCGGGCCGCCAGTCGCTCCCGCTCTCCGGCGAGGGGTTGCTGGTCCGTATTCGTAGCGAAAGCCGGACGGTCAAGGATGCCGGGATCGTCTTCGTTGCCGACAAGCAAGGTCTGCATGCGGCATCGCTGACGGGCCAGGTCGCGCTGGTTCGCGCAGACGATATGCAGGCGGTCGCGACCGAACTGCTCGCTGCCGAACCCGCCGCGATCGTTGCGCTGTTCGATGATTCGGCGGCGTTCGATCGTTTCGCTAGAGGCTTTCGCAATGGCAGGTACGGCCTCATCACCCAGCCAAGCGACAGGACCGCCTTTGCCCTGCTGTCACCCGACCTGACGCGTGCGCTTTACGAAAGGCTCGCGACCGACGGAGAAGGATTGGCCGCGCGCGCCACTGAAGCAGGCGCGCCACTCCCGCTGGACGCAACCGCCGACCTTGCCTTCGAAACCGCGCGCGAGACGCTCGAAACCGCCAATGTCATCGGGGTTTTGCCTGGCAGAGTGAAGGGGAGCGGCGCGGTGATGCTGCTCGCGCATTGGGACCACCTCGGCACCTGCGGCGGGGAGAGCGACGAAGACCGCCTGTGCAACGGGGCGGTCGATAACGCGAGCGGGGTCGGGGTGATGCTGGAAACCGCGCGCCTGATCGCCGCACAAGGTCCGCTCGACCGCGATCTCTACATCGTCGGGACCACCGCTGAGGAACTCGGGCTGCTGGGCGCAGAAGCCTTCGCCGAAGACCCGCCGTTCCCGCTGCCCACCATCGTCGCGGCGTTCAATATGGACACGATGGCGATTTCCCCCCGGGGCGCGCCGCTGACGGTGATCGGCGACGGGCGCACCCCGCTCGATCCGGGTATCCGGATGGTGGCGGAATCGCTCGGACGCAAGCTCGATATCCGGGAAGAGCATCAGGCCTTCGTCGCCCGGCAGGACGGCTGGGCGCTGCTGTCACGCGATGTCCCGGCGGTGCTGGTCGGATCGGCGATGGGCGATCAGAGCGCCTTCGACGCTTTCATGTCGACCCACTACCACGCCGCGAGCGACGAGTGGTCGCCCGACATGGAACTGGGCGGGGCGACCGAGGATATCTTCCTCCATGTCGAACTGCTCAGGTACTTCGGCAACGAGGTCAGTTACACTCCCGGCAAGCGATAGACGCTTATCTTTCGCTCGGGCTAGCCGAACGGCGCGGTTCCGGTTAAGGGGCGGCGCACGATTCTTCCCGCCCGCTTCCGCAACGAAAGACGCCTCGTGCAGATCAAAGACATTCCCCTCGGCCTGACCTTCGACGACGTGCTGCTGCGTCCGGGCGAGAGCGACATTCTGCCGTCGATGGCCAATACGGCGACCCGCCTGACGCGCGAGATCGCGCTCAATATCCCGATCCTGTCGGCGGCGATGGATACGGTGACCGAAGCCGACATGGCAATCGTCATGGCGCAGCTGGGCGGTATCGGCGTGCTCCATCGCAATCTTGAAATTGACGAGCAATGCGCGGCGGTGCGCGCGGTCAAGCGGTTCGAAAGCGGGATGGTGGTTAACCCGATCACTATCTCGCCCGATGCCACGCTAGGCGACGCGCAGGCGCTGATGACCCAGCACCGGATCAGCGGCATTCCCGTGACCGACCGCGACGGCAAGCTGTGCGGCATCCTGACCAACCGCGATGTGCGCTTTGCGGAAAATCCCATGCAGCCGGTGCGCGAATTGATGACGACCGAAAATCTCGCGGTCGTGCCGCTCGGCACCGGACAGGAGGAAGCGCGCCGCCTGCTCCACCAACGCCGGATCGAAAAGCTGCTGGTGGTCGATAGCGACTATCGCTGCATCGGGCTGATCACCGTCAAGGATATCGAAAAGGCGGTCAATTATCCCAATGCCACCAAGGATCAGACCGGGCGCCTGCGCGTGGCAGCTGCAACCACGGTGGGCGACAAGGGTTTCGCCCGCACACAGGCGCTGATCGATGCCGAAGTCGATGTGGTGATCATCGATACCGCCCACGGCCACAACCGCGATGTCGCGCGCGCGGTCGAACGCGCGAAGACGCTGAGCAATTCGGTCCAGATCGTGGCGGGCAATGTCGCCACTGCCGAAGCGACCCGCGCGCTGATCGATGCCGGGGCCGATGCGGTCAAGGTCGGCATCGGGCCGGGGTCGATCTGCACCACCCGGGTGGTTGCAGGCGTCGGGGTGCCGCAATTGACCGCGATCATGGAAAGCGCGGAAGAGGCAGCTAAGTCCAACGTGCCAGTCATCGCTGACGGTGGTCTGCGCACTTCGGGCGATGCAGCCAAGGCGCTGGCGGCGGGCGCATCGAGCATCATGATCGGATCGATGCTGGCCGGCACCGCCGAGGCACCGGGCGAAACGTTTCTCTATCAGGGACGCAGCTACAAGAGCTACCGCGGGATGGGCAGTGTCGGCGCAATGGCGCGGGGCAGCGCAGACCGTTATTTCCAGGCCGACGTCTCTGCCTTGAAGCTGGTGCCCGAGGGGATCGAAGGGCAGGTGCCGTTCAAGGGCCCCGCATCCGATGTGATCCACCAGCTGGTCGGCGGGGTCAAGGCAGCGATGGGGTACACCGGCAGCGCCACGATCGAAGACCTGCAGCAACGTGCGCAATTCGTCCGCATCACCAATGCGGGCCTGAACGAAAGCCATGTCCACGACGTGGCGATCACGCGCGAGGCACCCAATTATCCCACGCGCTGAGCCCTCTCCAACTCCGACTGGGCAACAAGTTGCCAAGTCTGCGTATCCTCTCCCGCAAGGGGAGAGGAGATGGTGCTTATCCTCCCCCCTCGCGGGGGAGGATAGCGCAGCTTGCCTGCCCCGCAGGCTAGCGAAGCCTGCAGAGGGGGTTTCCGCATGACCCCCGCCGCCCGCGTCCAGTCGGCGATCGAGATTCTCGACCAGGTGATCGAGGCGGCACGTAGCAACGGCGCGCCTGCGGACCGGATCCTGGCAGATTGGTTTCGCGCCCACCGCTTCGCCGGGTCGAAAGACAAGCGCGCCGTCCGCGAGCTGGTTTACGGCGCGATCCGAGATTGCGGGCCACTGCCGGCATCGGGACGCGCGGCGATGCTGCATTTCACTGCGGGCGATGAAACGCTGCGCGCCTTGTTCGATGGTTCGAACTATGGCCCGGCAGCGGTGGGTTCGACCGAACGTCCGGCGGTTGGCGGCATCGCGCCCAACTGGCTGGTCAAGTCGCTTGCCGCATCCGGCATCGCGGGGGACGAGGCCAAGGCCTTGCTCGGCCGGGCTCCGCTCGATCTGAGGGTCAACACACTCAAGGCCGATCGGGAAACGATCGAATTGCCCGAAGCGGGAGAAGCGCTCGCCGCCCCGCAGGCCCTGCGCTTCCCCTCGGGGACGCAGGCCGATCAATGGGCCGCCTATCGCGACGGGCTGGCCGAGGTGCAGGACCACGGCAGCCAATGGGCCTGTGCGGCGGTCAATGCGCAGCCGGGGGAAACGGTGATCGACCTGTGCGCCGGGGCAGGGGGCAAGACGCTCGCGCTCGCCGCCGCGATGGACAATCGCGGGACGCTCGTCGCCGCCGACACAGACAAACGGCGGCTCGGCAATCTGCCCCCGCGCGCCGAGCGGGCCGGGGCCGGGATGATCGAGACCTTGCTGCTCGATCCGGTTAAGGAACTCGACGCTCTCGCTACATTCCACGGCAAGGCCGACGCGGTTTTGGTCGACGCGCCCTGTTCGGGCACCGGGACCTGGCGGCGCAACCCTGAGGCGCGCTGGCGGCTCGATCCCAAGCAGATCGAGCGTTACGCTGAAACACAGGCGCGTTTGCTCGATGTCGCAGCACAGCTCGTTCGGTCCGGCGGCAGGCTGGTCTATGTCACGTGCTCGCTGCTCGATGTCGAGGGCAAGGATCGGATCACAGCTTTCCTTGCGGCCAATTCGCAATGGAGCGCGTCGCCGCTGAACTTCCCGCTCGGCCGCCCGCATGGCGATGGAACGCGCCTCACACCGTTCCATGACGGCACGGACGGATTTTTCATCGCACGTCTAGAATTGGCATGTTAACGAAGCCGCCGATGGCAGAGTCCGCCCTTCCTCGACCCGCTGCCGCCAAGGAGTTGTTCATGCGTTATGCCCCGCTCGCTGCCGCCCTGTCGCTCGCTTTCGCGGTGACTTCGAGCATCGGCAGTGCCGGCGAACGCGCGCCGTCGCAGCGCGCGGCGATGCTGATTGCCGAAGGGCAGGCCGCGCTCGACGCCGGCCAGCCGCAAAAGGCGATCGATGCGTTCGAGGCTGCGCTGGCGGTCGACCCGGCCTATACCGGAACCTACCTTCACCTCGCCGAGGCCGCGCGCCGCGAGGGGATGCAGGGCAAGGCAATCCGGTACTACCGCGAGGTGCTAACCCGCGATCCGGACAATTACGCCGCGATCTCGGGCGAGGGCGCAGCGCTGGTCGAGAAGGGCGCGGTGGAGAAAGCGAAGACCAATCTCGCCAAGCTCGAATCCGAATGCGGTTCGGGCTGTGCCGAGACACAGGAGCTCGCCAGTGCGATCGCACGCGGCCCGCAACCGCGTGTACTGGCAGCGGAAAACGTCCTGCCCGACACCCAAGTGACGCAGAACTGATCGTCCGTTCCACGACCGTTCAAGTCGTGTGCATGAGGCTGGTCCGCCTTTTGCAATACACCAGCCGTTGTCATTCCCGCGTAGGCGGGAATCCATGGGCTAGGGTCCTTCCTGGATCCCCGCCTTCGCGGGGATGACAAGTTTTGGCGGAGGCCACGGGATGGATCGGCGCTGCTTTGGCTGATGTCACAGGGTTCTATTCAAGGGCACGGACCTGAGGTTGGTTGCGAGGCGGCAGCCTCGTTCAGCGCCGCTACCACCTCCACCCCCTGCACTGAAGAGCAGAGGGCTTCGCGTAGCCTAGATCAGTTCCCGAAACGCTTCCAATACAGTGCGATAGACGCGCTTCTTGAACGGGACGATCAATTCCGGAACACGCTCGGGCTCGACCCACATCCATTCGGCGAATTCGGGCGGGTCGTGCGCTTCGAGGTCGATGTCGGCGTCGCTTCCGGTGAAGCGGGCGAGGAACCAGACCTGCTCTTGGCCGCGATACTTGCCGCCCCACAGCTTGCCCAGAAGTTCCTCAGGCAGGTCGTAGCGGACCACTTCTTCCATCCGCTGGATGATCGCAACATGCTCCTCGCCCACGCCGGTTTCCTCCGCCAGCTCGCGCAGCGCTGCCTCGCGCAGGTCCTCCCCGTCGTCGACGCCGCCCTGCGGCATCTGCCATGCGCCCGAATCCTTGTTGTCGATTCGCTGGCCGACGAACACCTTGCCCTCGGCATTGACCAGCATCACCCCGACGCAGGGGCGGTAACCCGGTTCTCCGTTCATTCAGCCGTGCCTCGCGAGCATCATCTTCATCGCCGCAAACACATGGTCGAGATCCTTCTGGTAGCTCGGAATGGCCTGACGGAGATTGGTAAAGCTGTGGGTGCCGCCCGACACTTCGATGAAGACGTGGTCGATCCCCGCCTGGCTCAGCGCGGCGCTATAGTCGCGGCCCGAATCGCGGATAGGGTCGAGGCTGGCGGTGACCAGCACTGCGGGCGGCGTGCCTGCATGGTCGGCCAGCACCGGCATGGCGCGCCAGTCGCTCTTGTCGGGCTGGTAGGCGGCTTCGAAGAACTCCATCGCGGCGCGTGTCAGCACGAAGCCCTCGGCGAATTGTTCGACACTCGCCGAGCCGACCCAGTCGCTCGCGAGCGGGAAGATCGGCACCTGCAGCACCACCGGCACCGCCGCCGCCTCGCGCATCAGCGCCTGCGTCACCACGATCGCCGCATTGCCGCCCGCGCTGTCGCCGATCGGGACGAGGCCGGTCGCGCTGCGGCCCAGTTCGGCGGGCGATCCGGCGATCCAGCGCGTTGCGGCAACGCAATCTTCGATCGCGGCGGGGAAGGGTGCTTCGGGCGCGCAGCGATAATCGACCGCCACCACCGGCAGATCCATCTGGTGGGCGATCTCGGTGCACAGGCTGTGATGCGTGTCGAGGTCTCCGATCACGAAGCCGCCGCCGTGGTAGAAGCAGATCACCGGACCGGGGTCGCGGCTCTCGCGTGCGTCATACAGGCGCAGCGGGATATCGCCCGCCGGGCCGGGGCAGGCGAGGTTGCGGATGACGGCCAGCTCGCGCGCCGGCGCGTCTGCCATGTCGTGCAGCGCCTGGTATCCCGCGCGCGCTTCCGCGATGGTCACCTCGCCAAGCGGCGGGCCGCCAGCGGCTTCGAGCATGGCGAGGAAAGCCTTCACATCCTCACGCACGTAATGTTCGGTATCGGCCATTGCCGCTTCGCCCCTTATCCTGATTTGCCGACAGCTTAGCGAGGGTGCGCGCCTTTTCCACTCGACATTTTGCAGGTAGCAGAGAAAAACTTGATTGCGGGAGCAGGTCCGGGTTCATAGGTGCCCGGCCACACATGACAGCGCAGATCGAGCTGCGCGAGCAAAGGATTACCCATGGCTACTCTGGCCAAGCCGCCTCTTTCCGAAAAGCCCGAAGCCGTCGTCGTCCGTTTCGCCGGGGATTCCGGTGACGGCATGCAATTGACCGGCGGGCAGTTCACCCTGTCGAGCGCCCTGTCGGGCAACGATTTCGCGACCTTCCCCGATTTCCCCGCCGAGATCCGCGCTCCGCAGGGCACGCTGTTCGGAGTTTCGGCGTTCCAGATCAATTTCGGCGCGACCGACATCGATACCGCGGGCGATGCGCCCGATGTGCTGGTGGCGATGAACCCGGCGGCGCTCAAGACCAACCTGCCCGCATTGAAGCCGGGCGGGCTGGTGATCGTCGACGAGGGCGAGTTCGGCAAACGCAACCTCGACAAGGCAAAATACGACACCAATCCGCTCGACGACGATACGCTCGCCAAATACGACGTCCTCCGGCTCGATATCTCCGCGCGCACGATCGAGGCGGTCAAGCCCTACGGGCTGGGTAACAAGGATGCGCTGCGGTCGAAGAACATGTGGACGCTCGGCCTCGCGCTGTGGATGTTCGACCGCGACCGCACGCCGATCCACGATTGGCTCAAGGCCAAGTTCAAGGGCAAGCCGGAGATCGCCGCGGCCAATATCGCCGCGCTCGATGCGGGCCATGCCTATGGCGAGACGGCGGAACTGGCCGGGCCGCTGCGGCAGGTCCATGTCGATCCGGTGCCGACCGCGCCGGGGCTCTATCGCACGTTGACGGGCGCAGAGGGCATTGCGCTCGGGCTGGTCGCCGGATGCCGGCTTCTGCGCTTGCCGATGTTCTTCGGTGGCTATCCGATCACCCCGGCCTCTGCGATCCTGCATCATCTGGTGCGGATGAAGGAATTCAACGTCACCACCTTCCAGGCGGAAGACGAGATCGCCGCGATCTGCGCCGCCATCGGGGCGAGCTATGCCGGCTCGCTTGGCATTACATCCTCGTCGGGTCCGGGCATCGCGCTCAAGACCGAGGCGATCGGCCTCGGCATCATGACCGAGCTGCCGCTGGTGATCGTCAATTCGCAGCGCGGCGGCCCTTCCACCGGCCTGCCGACCAAGACCGAGCAGAGCGACCTCTATCAGGCGGTTTATGGCCGCAACGGCGATGCGCCGATGCCGGTGATCGCCGCGCGCAGCCCGGCCGACGCCTTCGACTGCGCGATCGAGGCCTGCCGCATCGCGGTGCAGTACATGACCCCGGTGATGCTGCTGACCGACGGCTATATCGCCAACGCCGCCGAGCCGTGGCGGGTGCCCGATCCCGAGGCTTTCGAGCGGATGCCGGCCGAATTCCTCGAAGAGGCCAACGGGCCGGACGGACAGTTGCTGCCGTTCAAGCGGGACGCGAAAGGTGCGCGGCCATGGATCAAGCCTGGCACGCCGGGGCTGATGCACCGTATCGGCGGGATCGAGAAGGCGGTCGACACCGGCCATATCGACTATTCGCCCGCCAACCACCAGGCGATGACCGATGCCCGCAAGAACAAGATCGAAGGCATCCGGGTGCGCGACCAGCAGGTTTCGGTCGGCACCAAGGGCGGCAAGCTGGCGGTGGTCGGCTGGGGCTCGACCTACGGCCCGATCCACCAGGCGGTGACCCGCGCACGGCGCGGCGGGCTGGACGCCAGCCACATCCACCTGCGCCACATCTGGCCGCTGCCCGCCAATCTGGGCGAGCTGCTGGGGAGTTATGACAAGGTGCTGGTTCCCGAAATGAACACCGGCCAGCTCAAGACCTTGCTGCGCGACCAGTATCTGATCGACGCCCAGCCGCTGACCAAGACCAGCGGCCAGCCGTTCCAGATCGCCGAGCTGGAAGCCGCGATTGCGACGTATTTCGACGGCGTGCCGGGCAATGCGGGCGGCAATATTGTGCCACCCAACGATCAACAATTACCAAGTACCGAAAGTTAGACATGGCCTCTCCGAACAGAATTTCGCTCGGTTTGGAACGTCTGGCTATCGTGTTGCCCGTATCAATTGTTTCGGTCGCAGCAGGATACGCTCTTGGTTCGAGTTGGCTCACTTTCGCATTGATTTCCGCTGGTTGTTTGGCTGCGATGATCTACGTGGGCAGGAAGCATGGTGTTTCTCACACTGGGGCTCTCAGCCCATCAATTTTCGATAGATATGCTCCGAGGGTAGCCTTATCAATTGCGCTTCTCCTTCCGTTTGTGATGGCTTTGGCGAACTCGCTGGTGGCGCGAATGGATGGTGCCTCGATCGAACCGTTCTTATGGATCGCTCTTGCGGGCGCTGGATTCAGCGCCGTCATCACGCTGCTTATTCCGGATTCTTGGACACGTAAGAAAGTGTTGAAATGAACGCCCCTGTAAAAATCGAAACCACCCTCAAGGACTGGGAAACCGACCAGGAGGTGCGCTGGTGCCCCGGGTGCGGGGACTATGCGATCCTGAAAGCGGTGCAGCGCACGCTTCCGGTGCTCGGCGCGGACCCCAAGAACACGGTGTTCATCAGCGGCATCGGCTGCTCAAGCCGCTTCCCCTATTACGTCGAGAGCTACGGCTTCCACACCATCCACGGCCGCGCGCCGGCGGTGGCGACGGGGGTCAAACTCGCTAATCCGGAGCTCGACGTGTGGATCGTCACCGGTGACGGCGACGGAATGAGCATTGGCGGCAATCACACGATGCACATCCTGCGGCGCAATCTGAACTGCCAGATCTTGCTGTTCAACAACGAGATCTACGGCCTGACCAAGGGGCAGGCCTCGCCCACCAGCCGCCTCGGCACCCGCTCGCCGACGACGCCCGCAGGCAGCTACGATCGCCCGGCCAAGGCCTGTGCCTTCGCCATCGGTGCGGGAGCGCGCTTCGTGGCGCGCGGGTTCGATGTGTCGAAGAAGCTGCCCGAAGTCCTCGAGGCCGCCTACCGCCACCAGGGCGCGGCCTTCGTCGAGATCTTCCAGAACTGCATCGTCTACAACAAGGACGTGTTCGACGGCTTCGCCGCGCCCAAGGGGGCGGAGGACCACCAGCTGTGGCTGGAGGACGGGCAGCCGATGTTGTTTGCCAATGGCACCAAGGGCATCACGCTCGACCATAACACCCTGCAACTGGCGATTGTCGATGTTGTGGATGGTGATTGGCAGAGCGCCGGGGTGATCGTCCACAACGTCCGCAACCGCTCGATTGCGCATATGCTGGTCGAAATCCCGTTCCCCGAATTCCCCAAGGCGCTCGGCGTGCTCTACGATGATCCGCGGCCGAGCTTCGAAGGCGAAGTGATGGACGAAAAGGCGCGCATGTCGGAAGGCAAGGAACCCAACCTCGCCGCGCTGCTGGGCAAGGGCCAGAGCTGGACTGTCGATGACGAACAGGGGCATCCGGCGGAGTAATTTGTTTCGCGCTAAGACGCTAAGACGCAAAGGGGAAAGCGGCAATCGAAGTGCTGATCCGTCACTGTGTCGATCGGGGGTATCGTTTGCACCGGGATCTCGGTCCGGGCCTGCTAGAGAATGTCTATGAAAGCCTTCTGTTTGAAGGCCTACGGCGGGATGGGCTTGCAGTGCTGAGACAACAATCGGTTCCCGTCTCGCATGACGGGATCGTGATCGAAAACGGCTTTCGCTACGATCTGCTTGTCGAAGACAAGCTATTGATTGAAATAAAATCGACTGAACGCCACGCTGCAGTCCATGCGAAGCAGGTGATAACCTACTTGCGCCTGTTGGACTTGCGCATTGGGCTGTTGATGAACTTCGGCATGGGAACTTTCAAGGAGGGCTGCCAGCGCCTCGTGAACAACTACGTGAAAGGCCAGCAATGAAGCCTCCTTTGCGTCTTAGCGTCTTTGCGCGAAACAAGTAGATGGACAATCTCACCCACAGCCTCGTCGGGGCGCTGATCGGGCAGGCGGGGCTCAAGCGGAAGACGGGGCTCGCCATGCCCGCGCTGATTATCGGGGCGAACCTGCCCGATATTGATGCAGCATGCTTCTTCTGGCTGGAGGGGCTGGAGCACCTCGGTTTTCGCCGCGGGATCACGCATGGCCCGCCCGCGCTGGTGCTGCTGCCGCTGATCCTCGCGGGGCTGCTGTGGGGCTTCGACCGCTGGCAGGCGAAGCGCGGTACCCGGCCAGAAAGCCGGTTACCGGTCAGCTTCAAATGGCTGTTCTTGCTGAGCTTCATAGGCTGCCTGACCCACCCGGCGCTCGACTGGCTCAATGTATATGGCATCCGTCTGCTGGAGCCGTTTTCGAGCCAGTGGTTCTACGGCGACACGCTGTTCATCATCGACGTGTGGCTGTGGGCGCTGATGGGCTTCGCGACGTGGTTCTCGCTGCGGCGGGAGAAGCGGGGTGGCGAGTGGATGAAGCCCGCGCGGGTCGCGTTGGTGGTGTCACTGGCTTACATCGGCGCTAATGGTGCGATTTCGAAACTTGCACAGCTGACGGGTCCCCAAGTTTCCGGCTTTCGCACTATACAAAGTCCGCTCCCGCTTGCATCGTGGCACCGGGAGACGCTGACACAGAAGGCCGACGGTCAATGGTGGATCGGACGAGATTTGGTTGGTCATTGCTCCCTCGATCCGGTTAGACAGCTCACATTGAGGTCTTCCGAACTATCTTCCGAACTAAACGCCTTCCTCTTCTGGTCTCGTGCTCCCTTTGCCGAGCGCGCGCCGGACGGCTCGGTCATCCTGCGCGATGCGCGGTTCTACGATCCGCGCGCGCGGGACCGGTTCTCGCTCGCGCTGCCGGAGGTGAAGTGTGAGCCTCTTGACGGTCCGTCACCCTGAACTTGTTTCAGGGTCCATTTCTGCCTCATAGCCATCGATCTGATCCGATAGATGGATGCTGAAACAAGTTCAGAATGACGGAATTGGTTGGCTAAGGAACTCATACAGGACAAATGACACAGGCCCAAATCGTCTGGCTGCGGCGCGACTTGCGCCTGGGCGACAACCCCGCGCTGTATCATGCCGCCGAGGCTGGACCGATGGTTGCGGTCTACGTGCTCGACGATGCTCGGGCGAAGGGGCACGCTCATGGCGGAGCCTCACGCTGGTGGCTGCACCATTCGCTCGCCAGCCTTGCCAAGAGCCTCGAAGCCAGAGGCAGCCGCCTGATCTTGCGCCGAGGCGATGCGGTCGAGGAACTGTGCAAGGTGGCCGAAGAACTCGGTGCGACCACAGTGCAGGCCAACCGCCACTACGAGCCATGGTGGCGCAAGGCGCAGTCGGAACTCAGAGAGAAGCTCGACCTGCAACTGCACGACGCCAACTACCTGCTCCCGCCCGGGGCAGTCACTACCGGCTCAGGCACGCCGTACAAGATCTACACTCCGTTCTCCAAGGCGACGCTCGACCTGCTGCCCCCGCGCGATGCGCTGCCTGCGCCGGAGACGCTCAGCGTGCCCGAGCGCTGGCCTGCCAGCGATGTGCTGGACGGTTGGGATCTGCTCCCGACCAAGCCTGATTGGGCCGGCGGCATGGGCGATTTCTGGACTGTGGGTGAGGCAGCGGCACATGAGCGGCTTGCCTGGTGGGCCGATCACGTCGCCGACTATGACGATGCGCGCAACCTTCCGTCAGTCGACAAGACCAGCCAGCTTTCGCCGCATCTCCATTTTGGCGAGATCTCGGCTGCGCAGATCTGGCACGCGCTCAAGGATCGACGCTCGACCGGCTGGAAAACCTTCGAGAAGGAATTGATCTGGCGCGACTATGCCCAGAACGTGATCTGCCAGTTCCCGGCCTATGCCACGCAGAGCTACCGCGAGGATTTCAATGCGCTGGAATGGCGCGATCACACCGGCGAGGCGGCGGCCGACCTCAAGGCCTGGCAGCAGGGCCGCACCGGCTATCCCATCGTCGACGCCGGGATGCGCCAGCTGTGGCAGACCGGCTGGATGCACAACCGCGTCCGCATGATCGCCGCCAGCTTCCTCATCAAGCACCTGCTGATCGACTGGCGCGTGGGCGAGCGATGGTTCTGGGATACGCTGGTCGATGCCGATTATGCCAGCAACGCCTGCAACTGGCAGTGGGTGGCGGGCAGCGGGGTCGACAGCAACATGTTCGTGCGGATCATGGCCCCGCTGACGCAAAGCGAGAAGTTCGACGCGGCGGCCTATATCCGCCAATATGTGCCCGAACTGAAGCACTTGCCCGACAGCGAAATCCACGATCCGGCCGACGACCGACGTGGCCGCTATCCCGACAAGATCATCGGCCACAAGGAAGGCCGCGAGCGGGCTCTTGCAGCCTATCGCGCGACGAAAGGCTAGGCCGCCATTCGGCTCGCGACGAGGCGTCTCGCAACCAGCACACCGGCCAGCGGCAGAACGACCGCTGCGGCCATCATCCACAGCGGGTGCGGGAACATCTGGGTCGTGAACAGGCTCAGCGCGACCAGAACCAGCCCGACGATCCAGCCCGGCATCGCCTCCTTGCCGAGTACCATCGCCGTAGCGGCCCCGGCCGTTGCGCCGAGGAACCATGCCACCACCACCGCGATCTTCGCGCCGAGCGGTATGACCTCCATCAGTCGGGCCTGATCCTCCGGCTTGGTGATGTCGAGCCCCTCCGGCGGCGGGAAGATCGCATGACCCGCTCCCTCTGCGAGCATGACCACCAGCATGGCGACAATCAGCCCCGCAACCACCGCGACGACCTTTCTGACGATCGGATTGTTCATCGATTTTCTCCCCCGATGTCCAGATAGCAGCGCAGCGAGCGGGGAGGAAGCCTGCTCGCGGCTTGCTCTCCCCAACGCGCCGCGCCATATTTACATCGATGACAGCAACGGGGTTGGAAAGGGGCAGCGAGTTGCTCGCAGGCGCGGCGCGTTTCGAGCGCCGCCCGGGCCTTTTGGCGCGCGGCATCGCGCCGGGATTTCACAAGATTCTCGATCTTGTCGACCGCGGCCTCGAATCGGGCACCATCCACGGGCGCCTGCCCGACGGGACGACCCGCCTGCTCGGCGGTCGCAGCGCGGGGTTCGAGGCCGAGGTCCGGTTGAACGACTGGCGCGGGTTGATGCGGCTGGCGACCAATGGCTCGATCGGCTGGTATCAGGCGTGGGCGGCGGGCGAATGGGAAAGTCCCGATCCGGTCCCCGTTTTCGCGCTGTTCGGGGCAAATGGCGACGCGTTGGGCGACACCGGGCGCGCGATGGGGCCGTTCCGCTGGGCGGCGCGCTTTGCGCACTGGCTCAACCGCAACACGCCGGAAGGCTCGGCGCGCAATATCCATGCGCATTACGATCTCGGCAACGACTTTTACCGCCAGTGGCTCGATCCGACGATGAGCTATTCCTCGGCGAGCTGGCAACCGGGCGACGATCTCGAGGCGGCACAGCGCCGCAAATGGGATGCGCTGGCGCAGCGCTTGGATGGTGCAGGCACCCTGCTCGAAATCGGCTGCGGCTGGGGCGGGCTGTCGGACCATTTTTCGCGTGCGGGGATGGATGTCACCGCGATCAGCCTGTCTGACGAGCAGTTGGCGTGGGCGCGCGAGCGGCATGACCCGGCGATCGATTTCCGCAAGCAGGACTATCGCGACACGGCGGGGCAGTTCGATGCCATCGTCAGCGTGGAGATGGTCGAGGCGCTGGGGCGGGAATACTGGCCGACCTTCATGGACAGCATCGCGCGCAACCTGAAGCCCGGCGGCAAGGCGGCAATCCAGTACATTTCGATGCAGGAATCGCTGTTCGATGCCTATGCGCGCAGCGCCGACTTCATCCAAGCCTATATCTTTCCCGGCGGGATGCTGATTCGCAACAGCGAGTTCCGGCAATTGGCGGAGCAGCGCGGGCTCGAATGGCGCGATCAGCACGATTTCGGGCTCGACTATGCCGAAACTCTCGAGGCGTGGCGCGAGCGGTTCGATGCCGCTGCCGCCGAAGGCTGCCTGCCGGCCGGTTTCGACGAGCGGTTCCAACGCCTGTGGCGCTATTACCTGATGTATTGCGAAGGCGGCTTTCGCGGTGGCAGCATCGATGTCCACCAGGTGACGTTGGTCAAGCCGTAGGGACCTTGGGGAGAGGAACGACAATGAAGAAATGGATCATCGGCCTGCTGGCCGTGCTGCTCGTCGCCGGCGGGGTAACGTGGTTCCTCCTGCCCAAGGATACCCGCGAGTTGCTCGCGCATATGCCGACCGACAGGAATGTCCTGTTCTGGTCGGTCGAGCAGCGCGACGCAGCCTTCCGCGCGATGGATGCGCTCCCGGTGCTGGCCGAGGCGCGGGTGATCGAATCGGGCGACAAGGTGTTTCCACTCGCCAAGGGTGAGCCACTCGATCTCGGCCTCGATCTCGACGCCTATATGAAGAAGCAGCGCACCGCCGCAATGGTCATCCTGCTCGATGGCAAGGTGGTTACCGAGGAATACGGCCTCGGCTTCGGGCCCGAAGGCAAATGGACCAGCTTCTCGGTCGCCAAGAGCCTGACCTCGACCATGGTCGGCGCGGCGATTAAGGACGGCCATATCAAGAGCCTCGACGACAAGGTCACCGACTATATCGACGGGCTCAAGGGCTCGGCCTACGACGATGTGACCGTGCGCCAGCTGCTCACCATGACCTCGGGCGTGAAATGGAACGAGGACTATACCGACCCAAAGTCCGATGTCGCGCTGTTCAACGAGCACAAGGCCGAGGATGGGCTGGATGCGACTGTCAGCTATATGCGCAAACTGCCGCGCGAGGCCCCGGCGGGGGAGAAGTGGGTTTACAAGACCGGCGAGACCAACCTCATCGGCGTGCTGGTGAGCGAGGCGACCGGCAAGCCGCTGGCCGAATATCTGTCCGAGAAAGTCTGGTCACGCTTCGGGATGGAGCAGGATGCAACCTGGCTGCTCGGCTCGACCGGGCACGAGATCAGCGGCTGCTGCATTCAGGCATCGACCCGCGATTTCGCGCGCTTCGGGCAATTCATCATGTCCGGTGCGATGATTGATGGCGAAAGCATCCTGCCCGATGGCTGGATGGCCGAGGCCGGCACCAAGCAGGCCGATATCGGCGCACCGGGCAAGGGCTACGGCTTCCAGTGGTGGACCTACGACGACGGCAGCTACGCCGCGCAGGGAATTTTCGGGCAGGGCATCTTCATCGACCCGGCGCGCAAGCTGGTGATCGCATCGAACAGCAACTGGCCCACGGCGACCGATGAGGAAGGGGTCGGCGCGGAGCGAGAGAGGTTCTATAAGGCGGTCCAGGCGGCGGTCGACCGGAAATCAAGCAAAGCAGCAGCGCCTGCCACCTGATCTGCGTCAGAGCGTGCTGCGATAGACCGTGCTGGGACTGTAACGCTGCAGGATGTTGTCGTGCACGATCGGGCTGAGCAATTCGCTGAACGCGCAGCCAGCAATCGAGCTTTCCCACCACACCACCTCTGCCTGGAGCGATTCGAGACCGGGGAGGGTGATCCAGCATAGCTGTCCGACGTGCATTCGGCTGATGGCCGACGCGCTGAAGCCCGAAATCGACAGGTCGTGCACCACGGTCTGGAACGCGCGTCCGCCCGATGCACGCAGTTGCGCCGGGATGATGAGCTTGGTGCGCGGGCTGCAGCGATCTTCCTGCGCCGCGAGGTGATAGCTATTCGTCGAATCCAGCATCATCGCCCGAAACCCCGTATTGAAACTGACCGGACCTGACGCGCGGGTGCGCGGGAGGCATTGCACAGTGTGGCCAGATCTGGTTTCGCGGGGGTTGCCGAGGGTGCTTAAGGCGAATTTACCAGTGTCTTACGCGGTTTCCGGTACTCGCTCGCGATGCCCGGTCTCGAAATCGCGTGCCAGCAGTGCGACGAGGTGCGCGCCGACCATGGCAGGCTCCTTGACCGTCTTCGGATCCTCGCCCGGATAGGCCTTGGCCCGCATCGCCGTTCGGGTCGCGCCCGGATCGACGATCGCGACTTTCACGCCGCCGATCTTCTCGACCTCGGCGGCATAGCTGTCGAGCAGCGATTCGAACGCTGCCTTGGTCGAACCGTAAGCCGCCCAGAACGCGCGCGGCTGGGCGCCAACCGAGCTGGTCAGCGCGATGACGCGCCCTTTTCCGCTGCGCTTGAGCAGCGGATCGAAGGATGCGAGCAGCGCCTGCGTTGAAAGCAGGTTGGTCGTCACCGCCGTGGCGAACTGCTTCGGGTCGATCTGCGTCACCGGGGTGAGGTTCGGCAGATACGCGGCAGACAGCACCAGAATATCCAGCTTGTTCCAGCGGCCCGCAACCGCAGATGCCAGCCGCGCGATGCCGTCGCCCTCGGCCAGATCGATCGGCGCGATGGTGGCGGAACCGCCGGCATCGTGGACTGCATCCTCGACGCCCTCCAGCGCACGCACGTCGCGCGCGGTCAGGATGACATGCGCACCGGCCGCCGCGAGCGCCTGCGCGGTTGCCGCGCCGATGCCCTTGCTTGCACCGGTGACAAGCGCAATGCGCCCCTCGAGCGGTCTGGCGTCGGTCATTCAGGCTACCTTGTCGAAAGAGAGTTGTGCGTCCCCGGCCTGCTTCTGCGCAAGGTCGGTCAGCGATGTGGGATATTCGCCGGTGAAGCAGGCGTCGCAGAATTGCGGGCAGGCCGAATTGCGCGGTATTCCCCCCACCGCGCGATAAAGTCCGTCGATCGACACGAAGGCGAGGCTGTCCGCCTTGATGAATTCGCGCATCGGCTCGACATCCATCCGCGCGGCGAGCAGTTTCGACCGTTCGGGTGTGTCCACGCCGTAGAAGCAGCTGTGCGCGGTCGGCGGGCTGGCGACGCGGAAATGAACTTCGCTCGCCCCGGCCTCGCGCATCATCTCGACGATCTGCAGCGAAGTGGTGCCGCGTACGATGCTGTCGTCGATCAGCACGATCCGCTTGCCTTCCACGAGGCCGCGATTTGCGTTGTGCTTGCGCTTCACGCTGGAAGTGCGCGCGCCGTCGCCCGGCTGGATGAAGGTTCGCCCGACATAGTGCGAGCGGATGATGCCGAGCTCGAACGGCACGCCCGATTGCTGCGCATAGCCGATCGCCGCCGGAACGCCGCTGTCGGGCACCGGAACCACCAGGTCCGCCTCGACCGGGCTCTCGATCGCCAGCTGCTCGCCGATCGCCTTGCGCGCGGCATAGACGCTGCGCCCGTCGAAGATCGAATCGGGACGGCTGAAATAGACATGCTCGAAAATGCACGGGCGGGGGGCGTGGTTGCCGAACGGGCGGAGCGATTCGACCTTGCCGTCGAACCCGACCTTGACCAGCTCGCCTGGCTCGATCGAGCGGGTGAATTCCGCGCCAACCACATCGAAGGCCACCGTCTCGCTGGCGAACACCACCGCATCGCCAAGCTTGCCCATCTGCAAGGGCCGGATGCCTAGCGGGTCGCGGCAGGCGATCATCCCTTCGGGCGTCATCACGATGAGGGAATAGGCGCCCTCGACCATCCGCAGCGCGTCGACGAAACGGTCGATCATCGTGGGGTAGCGGCTGGTCGCGACCAGGTGGATGATGACTTCAGTGTCCGAGGTAGACTGGAAGATCGCGCCCCGGCTGACGAGGTCGTCGCGCACCGCCTGCGCGTTCGAGAAATTGCCGTTGTGCGCCACCGCGAAGCCGCCGCTGGCGAGATCGGCGTAAAGCGGCTGCACGTTGCGCAGCCCCGAACCGCCGGTGGTCGAATAGCGGACATGGCCGGCCGCCATGAAGCCGGGCAATTCGCCGAGCTGCTGAGGGGTTGAGAAATTTTCCGCCACGTGACCGAGCCCGCGGCGCGAAAAGAACGTCGTGCCGTCGAAACTGGTGATCCCGGCGGCTTCCTGCCCGCGATGTTGCAGGGCGTGCAGGCCCAGCGCGGTGAGGGCAGAAGCTTGGTCGGATCGGATCGCACCGAAAATGCCGCACTCTTCGCGCAGCTTGTCGCCGTCCGCGTCCCTGAAAGGGTCCGTCACATTCATTGCCGATCGCCCGTGCCTGTCCTGCCAGCGCTGGGCTGCGCTGCTGTCGTGCGCGTCAATGGCGATGTTGCAGCGAGATTACAAGGGCGGGCGGGTCCGGCCGACAGGCTTGCGCGCCTATTTCATTGCAGCGACAGGAAAGGCTGACTATCGGAGCGGCAGCTTTGCCACAATTGCGGGTTTCGCCCATCTTGCTGCTTTCCAATTTCGAACGGACGATCGCCAAGCGCTACCTGTTACCAGGGCGCAGCGAGGCTTTCATTGCGCTGGTCGCAGGGATCAGCGTGGTGGTGGTGATGCTGAGCGTCGCCATGCTGGTAACGGTGATGAGCGTCATGAACGGTTTTCGCGGCGAGTTGCTCGACCGGATCGTCGGCCTCAACGGCCATGCCATCGTCCAGGCCTATGGCGGGCGGCTAGACAACTGGCAGGGCGTGCTCAAGGAAATTCGCGCGACCGAAGGCGTGACCGAGGCCTCCCCCCTGATCGAACAGCCGCTGCTGACGAGTTTCAACGGCCGGGTCGAAGGCATTGTGATGCGCGGCAACACGGCGGAGGACATCGCCGCGCTGCAGGAAGACCTGATCGCGGGCCGGGCGAGCGACCTCAAGCCCGGCGCCAGCAAGGTCATCATCGGCGCGCGGCTGGCGGAGAATATCGGCGCGAGCATCGGCAGCACGATCACCATCATCAACCCGCAGGGACGGACAACCCCCTTCGGCACCGTGCCGCGCCAGATCGGCTATGAAGTGGCGGGGCTGCTGGAAACGGGCATCTACGAGTTCGACCAGGCCTTCGTCATCATGCCTATCCCCGATGCGCAGACGTTGCTGCTCAGCGGCGACAAGATCGGCATGATCGAGGTCCAGACCGAGGATCCGGACCGGGTGGACGAGATCATGGCCCCGGTAAAAGCCAGATTGCAGAGCCGGGCGGTCGTCTCGAGCTGGAAGGAGATCAATTCCTCCATCTTTGAAGCGCTCGAAGTGGAACGGGTAGCGATGTTCTTCGCGCTGTCGATCATCGTGGTGGTCGCGGCGTTCAATATCCTTTCGTCGCTTGTGATGCTGGTGCGCGCCAAGACCCGCGACATCGCAATCATGCGCACGATGGGCGCGACACGGCGCAGCGTGCTCAAGATTTTCGTCACCACCGGTTTCATCGTCGGCGCGATCGGGACCGGCGCGGGGTTGGCGCTCGGCTTCCTTCTGCTCGCCTTCCGGCAGCCGATCGTCGAAGGTATCCAGTGGCTTACCGGAGCGCAGCTATGGAACCCCGAGGTGCGTATCCTGACCGAGCTGCCTGCGCGGGTCGATGTGGTCGAAGTGGCCAGCATCGCGTTGCTGACGCTGGGGCTGTGCCTGCTGGCAACGCTCTATCCCGCGCTGAAGGCGGCCAAGACCGACCCGGTGCAGGTGCTGCGTTATGAGTAACTCCGTCGTCAAACTCACCGGGCTGACCCGCAGTTTCGAGCAGGGCGGGGAGCGGATCGACGTATTGCGCGGGGTCGACCTTACGATCCTGCCGGGCGAGATCGTCGCGCTGCTCGGCCCGTCGGGCTCGGGCAAGTCGACCATGCTCCAGGCCGTCGGACTGCTCGAAGGCGGCTTCGGCGGCAAAATCGAGATCGGCGGGGTCGACGCAAGTTCGCTGCCGTCCGACGGGCGCACGAGCCTGCGCCGAACCCATCTCGGCTTCGTCTACCAGTTCCACCACCTGCTGCCCGATTTTACTGCGGTCGAGAATGTGAACCTGCCGCAGCTGATCAATGGTGTCCCGACCGCAGAGGCCACGGTCCGCTCCGAACAGTTGCTCGGCTCGCTCGGCCTGTCGGAGCGGTTGACGCACCGGCCGAGCCAGCTTTCTGGCGGCGAGCAGCAGCGCGTTGCAGTTGCGCGCGGGCTGGCCAACCGTCCCCAGCTGGTGCTAGCCGACGAGCCGACCGGCAATCTCGACGAGCATACCTCGGACAAGGTGCTCGCCCAGTTTCTCGAGCTGGTGCGCGGCGAAGGCAGCGCGGCGCTGGTCGCGACGCATAACGAGCGGCTGGCGAGCCGGATGGACCGTGTGGTAAGGCTGCACGAGGGCGTGCTCGACTGACGGCGGAGGAAGCTGCGATGATATCCGGTGTTCTGGCTTCGATCCTGATGCAGGCGGCGACGACCGCTTCCTCCGCTCCCGCCCTTCCGGCCTGTAATACACCGCAGCATGCGGAGTTCGATTTCTGGGTGGGCGAATGGGACGTCTACCCCAACGGCAGCGCCGATAAAGTGGCCGAGAGCAGGATCGAGAAACTCTACAACGGCTGCGCCATTCGCGAGAACTGGAAGCCGCTCAAGGGCGGGGCCGGAGGCAGCCTCAACAGCCTCGACCCAGCGACCGGTCGCTGGCACCAGACCTGGATCGGCTCGTCGCCCGGCAAGGTCGAGTTCACCGGCGGCAAGGTAGCCGACGGGATCGTGCTGACCGGTTACTGGCAGCACATCGGCGGACCTGGGAAGCATGGCCTGGTCCGGATGACCTATACGCCCAATCCGAACGGCTGGGTCCAGCAGTTCGGCGAAGTGTCCTACGATCACGGCGCCAACTGGTCGCCCAGCTTCGATTTTATCTACAAGCCGCGCGAACGCGATTGAGACCGCCGCGACCGCTTGCCCGCGCAAGGTCTGCGTGCCAATAGGCGCGTTCATCTGTCGTGAAAGGGTGGGTTCGCATGCAAGCCGTCGACTGGAATGCCTCCGCAACGCTGCTGGAGCGAGACGATTCCGGGTCGGACCTGCACTACCACTTCCGCACAGTGGAAAAGAGCACCTTGGGTGATCTCGTACGCAAGGTTGCCGCAATGTCGGCGAACGACCGGGCGCGGCTGGTGATCGACAGCGGCGGCGGAACCATCAACGTTGGCGAGATCATGGCGCTGGCGCAAAGGGACGATTTGCCATGAGCACGATAGCCGATTTCACCGTCGAGAGTTCCAATGGGGCGGCGCTCGATCTGTCCGACAAGCTAGGAAAGGTCCTGCTGGTGGTCAACACCGCGAGCAATTGCGGTTTCACCCCGCAATACAAGGGGCTGGAGGCGGTATTTCAGCAGTACAAGGACCGGGGTTTCGAGGTGCTGGCCTTTCCGTGCAACCAGTTTGGCGGGCAGGAACCGGGCAACCAGGACGAGATCGAGCAGTTCTGCGAAGTCAATTTCGGTCTCACCTTCCCGCTGATGAAGAAGATCGATGTCAATGGGGACGATGCCAGTCCGCTGTTCGACTGGATGAAGGGCGAGGCGCCCGGCCTGATGGGCTCCAAGGCGATCAAGTGGAACTTCACCAAGTTCCTGATCGACCGTGAGGGCAATGTCGTGAAGCGCTATGCGCCGCAGGACACGCCCGAGCGGATCGCCAAGGATATCGAGAAGCTGCTGTAACCACGCCGGGCTGCGCCCCGAATTGCGGTCCGAGGCAAGGAGGGCGGAATGCTCGAATCGATCAACCAGTGGTTTCTTTCGCTCGGCGCGGAATACGGGGTGAACCCCTATATTTTCGGCGGGATTTACGTCGGTGCGATCCCGTTCTTCATCCTCTCGATCGGCTGGCTGGTGCGCCGCGCCAAGGCTGGGAAATCGACCGTCTTGCCGACGCTGTGTGCAGGGTTCTGTTTCGTTTCGGCCTATATCTATCTCGCCATCGCCGGGCGGAATATTCCGCTGTGGGTATGGATATTCCTCGGCGCTCTGATCGTCTACGGCGCATGGTCGAGCATCCGCGACACACGGCGCAAGATCGCGGCGGCGAAGTCGGAAAGCCCCGAATGATCGTCATCCCAGCGAAAGCTGGGATCGGGTTCAAACTTGCACCAGACCGAGAACGATCCCAGCTTTCGCTGGGATGACGAATAAGGAGCAAAAAGCTCCGTCTGACCGTTGGCGAATCCCGTTACTCCCACCATAGTGCGGCCATGGCCTATGCCCCCTTCGTTCCGCTGCGTGTTCTCTCGTCCTACTCGATGCTCGAAGGGGCGATCGACCCGAAAAACATCGCCAAACTGGCGAAGGAGCGCGGGTTCCCCGCCATCGCTATTGCCGACCGCAACGGCCTTTATGGCGCGGTCATGTTCGCGTCTGCCTGCGTGGCGGAAGGGGTACAGCCGATCATCGGGACCTTGCTGGGTGTTGCGCGTGACGACAGCGGCCGGCAGGTCGATTACCTGCCCCTCTACGCGCAGGACGAGGCCGGTTACGACAATCTATGCCATCTCGTGTCGAAGGCGCATCTCGACCGTCCGCTGGAGCTTGCCCCGCATGTCAGGCTCGCGGATCTGGAAAGTCATACCGAGGGGCTGATCGCGCTGACCGGCGCGGGCGAGGGGGCACTGACCGACCTGCTGGCAAACGGGCAGGTCGATGCCGCCGAGGCGCTGCTTGACAAGCTCCAGGCCCTGTTTCCCGAGCGGCTCTATATCGAAATCGCGCGGCGCGGGAACGCGGCCGAACAGGCCGCGGAAGGGGCGTTGCTCGATCTCGCCTATGCGCGCGACCTGCCGCTGGTCGCGACCAATCCGGCCAATTTCGCCGAACCGCACATGCATTCGGCGCACGACGCCATGCTGTGCATCGCCGGTTCGACCCATATCGAGGCGGAAGACCGCCCGCGTTCGAACCGCGAAGCGTGGGTGAAGTCGGCGCGGATGATGCAGGAGGCCTTCGCCGACTTGCCCGAGGCCATCGCCAACACCCTCGTCATCGCGCAGCGCTGTGCCTACGCGCCGCCCCATCGCGACCCGATCCTGCCCAGCCTCGCCGGCGACCTCGAGGCCGAAGCGAGGATGCTGGCAGAGGACGCGCGCAAGGGCCTCGAAGCGCGGCTCGCGCCTTATGGCGAGATGGCGCCGGACGAGCGCCAGACCTATTTCGACCGGCTCGATTTCGAGGTCGGGGTGATCAACCAGATGGGCTTTCCCGGCTACTTCCTGATCGTTGCCGATTTTATCAAATGGGCGAAGGATCACGATATTCCGGTCGGGCCGGGGCGCGGCTCGGGCGCGGGCTCGCTGGTCGCCTGGGCGCTCACCATCACCGATCTCGATCCGATCCGGCTGGGGCTGCTGTTCGAGCGCTTCCTCAACCCTGAACGCGTTTCGATGCCCGACTTCGATATCGACTTCTGCGAAACGCGGCGCGGCGAGGTGATCCGCTACGTCCAGCAGAAATACGGCCACGATCACGTCGCGCAGATCATCACCTTCGGCAAGTTGAAGGCGCGCGCGGTGTTGCGCGATACCGGGCGCATCCTGCAGATGAGCTACGGCCATGTCGACCGTCTGTGCAAGATGGTGCCCAACCACCCGACCGATCCGTGGACGCTGCCGCGCGCGCTCAACGGGGCGGCCGATTTCCGCCGCGAGTACGAGAACGACAACGAGGTCAAGCGGCTGGTCGATCTCGCGATGCAGCTCGAAGGTTTTCCGCGCAACAGCTCGACCCATGCGGCGGGGGTGGTGATCGGCGACCGGCCGCTGGCTCAACTGGTGCCGCTCTACCGCGATCCGCGGTCGGATATGCCGGTGACGCAGTACGACATGAAGAATGTCGAGAGCAGCGGGCTGGTGAAGTTCGACTTCCTCGGCCTCAAGACGTTGTCGGTGCTGCAGAAGGCGGTGAAGCTGCTCGAGAAGCGCGGCATCGCGGTCGATCTGGGCGCGCTCGCATGGGACGATCCGGCGGTGTTCCAGCTGCTCAAGTCGGGCAACACGGTGGGCGTTTTCCAGCTGGAATCGGAAGGGATGCGCCGCACGCTGACCGCGGTGAAGCCGACCAAGTTCGAGGACATCATCGCGCTCGTCTCGCTCTACCGGCCCGGCCCGATGGACAACATCCCGCTGTTCGGCAAGCGCAAGGCGGGCGAGGTGCCGATCGAATACCCGCATCCCAAGCTCGAGGGCATCCTTGCCGAAACCTACGGCATTTTCGTCTATCAGGAGCAGGTGATGCAGGCGGCGCAAATCCTCGCCGGCTACTCGCTCGGCGATGCCGACCTCCTGCGCCGCGCGATGGGCAAGAAGAACCAGGCAGAGATGGACAAGCAGCGCGCGCGCTTCATCGAAGGCTGCAAGAGCGTATCCGACATCGACGCGCGGAAGGCGTCGGAACTGTTCGATTTGATCGACAAGTTCGCCGGATACGGCTTCAACAAGTCGCACGCCGCCGCCTACGCTCTGCTTGCCTACCAGACCGCGTGGCTCAAGGCGCATTACCCGCATGAATTCTACGCCGCATCGATGTGTTTCGACATGCACCAGTCGGAAAAGCTGGCACTGTTCGTCGACGATGCGCGGCGCCACGGGGTCGAGATCGCGCCGCCCGACGTCAATCGCTCCGAGGCGGAGTTCACCGTCGAACAGACCGACGACGGATATGCTGTGCGCTATGCGCTCGCGGGAATCCGCAACGTCGGCGAGAAGGCGATGGAGGCGCTGGTCGCCGAACGCGAGGCGCGTGGCTGGTTCGAGAACCTCAAGGAACTGTTCGAACGCCTGCCCAAGGGCAGTATGAATTCACGCCAGCTTGAAGGGCTGATCTGCGCGGGCGCACTGGACCAGCTCGAGCGCAATCGCGCCAAGCTGTTCGAAAATGCGGACCTGTTGCTGGCGGTGGCGGACAGCGCGGCGCGCGAGCGCGAAAGCGGGCAGGGTGGCCTGTTCGGCGGCGAGGATGCAAACCACGACACTCTGCGCCTCAGGGATGTCGAGGAATGGTCGCGCGCCGACCGGATGGCGAGGGAGCGCGAGAATTTCGGGTTCTATTTCTCGGCCCACCCGGTGCAGCAATTCTGGCCGGTCGCCTCCGCCAATGGAGCGCGCACCATCCAGAGCCTGATGGAAGCGGGTGCGCCCCCGGGCGGCCGTCAGCCGGCGGTGATGGCGGCAATGGTCGAGAAGGTGAACAAGGGGCGGACCCGCAAGGGCAAGGATTTCGTCCGCGCCGATTTCTCCGACCAGACTGGCCAGTTCAGCGCCGCCTGTTTCGAGGAATCACTGGTCGAGAACTTCATCCGCTGGGCACAGGAGGGGACCTGCATCCTGCTCAACGTCGAGCTCGATTCGCCCAGTCCCGACGAACCGCCGCGGATCACCGTGCGCGGCGCGCGGCCGCTCGACGAGGTCAAGGGCGGCTCGCGCATGTTGCTGACACTCGACGTGCGTGATGCGGCGGCGCTGCACGATCTTAAGCTCGAGCTCGGCCCCGGAACCCCGGGCCATGGCGAGGTCATGGTGACCTTGCGCACCGGCGCGGACATCGAACCGCAGCTCCGGCTTGGGCGGGACTATGCACTCGATGGCGAACTGGCGGAGCGGCTCGCGGCGATCGAGGGCCTCGACAAGGTTTCGCTGACCACCCGCCGTGGGGCGACGCACCTACGGCTCGTCGCCTGATTCCTCGGATTCCCCTGCGTCTGCCGGTTCGGCGAGCGGTCGCGCGAAAATCCCCGTCCAGCGTGACAGTGCCAACAGCAGGACCGGCAGCATCATGGTGTTGACCATGTCGTGCACGCTGCTCCAGATATAGGGGTTCTTCTCGATCTCGAGATTGAAGAGGATGTCGTTCACCTCGTTGGCGAGCGCCACCAGCAGCACCGGCACCAGCGTGCGCCACTGCCAGGTCTTCCAGCCGAACATGATGCAGCTGGCCGCGTAGACGATCAGCGCGACATAGATATGTAGCGCATCCTTGGCGAGGCCGGTCAGGTCGACCGCCACCAGCTTGAAATCGTAGAGCCACTGCATCGCGCGCCGGTTTAGGCCGATTGCCAAGGCTGGCAAGCGCGGGCATGACATGCGGCAGAAGATAATCGAGAGGAGAGAGACGGCGATGGCTTCTTTGGGCGCGATGCAGGACTGGACCATGCGCATCACCCACGTGATCGATCACGCGGCGCGCGAGGCTGGAACCCGCGAAATAGTCAGCCGCTGGGCTGACGGCAGCGAGACCCGGACCGACTGGGCGGGCATCCGGCGCGACGCGCTGAAGATGGCGCAGGCGCTGCAGGCGCTCGGCATCCGCAAGGGCGACCGCGTCGCGAGCCTGGCCATGAACCATTCGCGGCATCTGGTCAGCTGGTACGGCGTCGCCGGGATGGGCGGGGTGCTCCACACGGTCAACCCGCGGCTGTTCGACGACCAGCTCGAATATATCGTCAACCACGCCGAAGACCGCGTGCTGTGCTACGACGCGGCGTTCCAGCCGATCGTCGACCGGATGAAAGACCGCTGGACTACCGTCGAGCACTACGTCTGCTACGATTCCGGCGCACACTCGACCGCCTTCGAGGACTGGATTGGCGCGCAGGACGGCGATTTCGAATGGGTCACGGGCGGCGAAACCGATCCTTGTATGATCTGCTACACCAGCGGCACGACCGGCAACCCCAAGGGGGTGCAGTACGAGCACCGCTCGACCCTGATGCACGCTTTGGCAGGACTGCAACCGGCGGCGTTCAACTTCAGCTCGGCGAGCGTGATGCTGCCGGTGGTGCCGATGTTCCATGCCGCCAGCTGGGGCTTGCCCTATGCCGGGGCGATGGCGGGGATCAAATTCGTCTTCTCCGCGGTCAACGACCCGGCGGTGCTGCATGAACTGATGCTGCGCGAAGGGGTTACCGACAGCGCGGGAGTGCCGACGGTGTGGCTCGCGCACTTCCAATATTGCGACAAGCAAGGCATCGACCTGCCGCCTCTCAAGGCCGCAACGATCGGCGGCTCGGCGGCGCCCAAATTCATGATCGAACGGCTGATGCGGAACGGCACCCGCGTACAGCATGCCTGGGGCATGACCGAAACCAGCCCCATCGGCACGGTCGGCGGGCCGACCTTCGATTGGGACCAGCTCAGCTTCGAAGAGAAGGTGGCCAAGACCGCGATGCAGGGCCGCCCGGTGTTCGGGGTCGAGCTGCGCACGGTCAGCCTTGACGACATGCTTACCCCGCTGCCGCGTGATGGCGAGACTTCCGGCGCGCTGCAGATCCGCGGGCCGTGGATCATCAAGCGCTATTTCAAGGCCGAGCAGGACGCGACCCATAATGATGGCTGGTTCGATACCGGCGACGTCGGCATCATCCACCCCGACGGCACGCTGCAGCTCACCGACCGGACCAAGGACGTCATCAAGTCGGGCGGCGAGTGGATCAGTTCGGTCGAACTCGAGAACGCCGCGGTCGGCCATCCGGCGGTGGCGGAGGCGGCCTGCGTTGGCATGTTTCACCCCAAGTGGGACGAACGCCCGGTGCTGTTCGTGGTGAAGAAGGAAGGCGCGGAGTGCTCGGCCGACGATATCATCGCGCACCTCACGCCGCTGATCGCCAAGTGGTGGCTGCCCGATGCGGTGGAGTTCGTCGATGACATTCCGCACACCGCCACTGGCAAGATCAGCAAGAAGGACCTGCGCGACCGGTTCGCCGATTACCGGCTGGCGGAGTAGGACATTCCTCCCCATCGACTTGCGATGGGGAGGTGGCAGCGCGAAGCGCTGACGGAGGGGTGGGATGGATGCACCCAATCGCGCCAAAGCCCCTCCACCGCCCTGCGGGCGGTCCCCCTCCCCATCGCAAGACGATGGGGAGGTTAGCAAAAGGAAAATTGGATGGCTGAGACCACATTTATCGACCCGACCCCCGCCGGTTTCCAGGCGTTCAAGGACCTGCCGCGCGACGAGCCGATCCATATGCTCAACCTGCTGCGCTATCGCGAGCTGGCGGAATATCCCGCGGGGCACGAGCACCATGGCAAGGGCTGGACCGGGCGGCGCGCCTATGAGGAATATGGCAAGACCAGCGGCCCGATCTTCCGCCGGGTCGGTGGCAGCATCGTGTGGCGCGGGACTTTTCAGGCGATGGTCACCGGGCCGGAGTCCGAGCGGTGGGACGACGGCTTCGTCGCGCAGTACCCGAACAGTGCGGCGTTCTTCGCAATGATCAAGGATCCGGATTACCAGCTGGCGGTGGTCAACCGCAGCGCCGCGCTGGTCGACAGCCGCCTGGTCCGGTTCATGCCGGGCGAAGGCGGGGAAGGTTTCTAGTCGGCGATTTCGCCGCGCTCGGCCTCGCGTCGGCTGACGACATAGGCGTAGCCCACGGCGACCAGCAGCACCACACCGCTTCCGCCGATGACAAAAGCCGAGTTGAACATCACCGCGACCACGATCAAAAGGACCGACGCGAGCAGGATAGTTTGGGTCAGTTTCGACATGGATGCGCCCCTTCGCTGGATGTTATCGGCAGGCCCCCGCGTTACCCGGCACGTCGAGCCTCCTGCCATTGCTAGATTGCGAGCGTTAACAAAGTGTCGCCGCCAATTCTTACCGCGCCGCTAGGCATGGCGGGGCATTGCGCGCTCACAGCAGCCGCAACTGCCCGCCGACTTCGGGACGCCGGAACTGCGAGCAGTCGAGCTCGATCCGGTCCCTGCCGACCCCCGCGCGCTTGCAGGCTATTCGGAAACGGGCGCGGAACAGGTCGGCCCACACCCCGCTCGGCTTCATCCGGGTGAAGAAATCGGGGTCGTTTTCTCTCCCGCCCCGGATCGAGCGGACGATGCTCATCACCTTACCCGCGCGGTCGGGGTAATGGACTTCGAGCCATTCACGGAACAGCGGCGCGACCTCATGCGGCAGGCGCAGCGGGATCCAGCTGGCGGATCGCACCCCGATCGCCCCGGCGCGTTCGATCAGCCGCTCCATGAATTCGTCGGTGATTGCCGGGATGACCGGCGCGATGGAGATATGCGCCTGGACCCCCGCCGCAGCCAGTTTCTCCAGCGCGGCCAATCGCTTGGCGGGCGAAGCGGCGCGCGGTTCGAGCTTGCCCGACAGCACCGGGTCTAGCGACGTTACCGAGATCGAAACGGCGGTCAGCTTGTGCTTGGCCAGCTCCGCCAGCAGGTCGAGATCGCGCAGCACCCGGTCGCTCTTGGTGGTGATGGTCACCGGATGCCGCGCCTCGAGGCACACTTCGAGCACTTGCCGTGTTATCGCATAGCGCGCCTCGATTGGCTGGTAGGGGTCGGTGTTTGTCCCCATCGCGATGAATTGCGGCTTGTAGGCGGGCTTGGCGAGCGTCCGCCGCAGGATCTCCGCTGCATTCGGCTTGGCGAACAACCGCGTCTCGAAATCGAGCCCGGGGGAAAGGTCGTGATAGGCATGGGTCGGGCGGGCGTAGCAGTAGACGCAGCCATGCTCGCACCCGCGATAGGCGTTGATCGAGCGGTCGAACGGCACATCGGGCGAGGAATTGAAGGTGACGATAGTCTTGGGGAATTCCTCGGTCACCGTGGTGCGCAGTTTGACCGGTGGTCCGTCGAAAGTTTGCACATGGTCGCGCCAGTCGCCGTCGACTTCGCGCTCCGCCAGCCCGAAGCGGGTCGGCACCGCCCCCGACTGGGCACCGCGGCCGTTGATGGCTGGTTCGAGGGGACGACGCATGTTGAGAACATACACAGAACATGACGAGATAACCAGAGTGCGTTTTGGGCGCTGTGGTCCTGATCCGGTGGAGAGTTCGGCGATGCAATTGAGACAGAACCGGATCGTGCGATGAATCCGGGAATGAGGCACAAACCGTTAGATAAGGTCTGCCGTACCAGAATCCGAATTTGAAAGCTCAAGTACCACGATCAGGGCGAAAGCGGCTGTAGAATATCAAAACAATTGGAGCAAAAACGAAGATTGTCATCAATAAAAGTTTCGTAGGCAATCCGACGTTATGCTCATCAAGGAAAAAGTCAGTCATGTAAATTGTGAGGCTGAAGAGATAGAAATAAAGAATTTTCATAATCATCCCCTGGCTGGCGTCGAGCCAAACGTAGATCGCTAGACTCACCCGCTATGTAATCTCCTGGCAATCAGCAAGACCTAGTACGGGTCGGTTCGCAGCTTTCTCATCCAAGCGGCGCATGGACTTACCGTTCCCGCAGCCGCGGCATCAGCTCCACGAAATTGCACGGCCTGTTCCGGCTGTCGAGTTGTTCGGCGAGGATCCCGTCCCAGCCGTCCTTCACCGCGCCGTTCGAGCCGGGGAGGGCGAAGATGTAGGTTCCGCGCGCCAGCACGGCGAGGGCGCGGCTTTGTACCGTGCTGGTGCCGATGGTCGAATAGCTGATCATGCGGAACAGCTCGCCGAAGCCGGGGATGTCCTTGTCCTTCACCCGCTCGAGTGCTTCGGGGGTCACGTCGCGCCCGGTCAGGCCGGTGCCGCCGGTCGAGACGATAGCGTCCACGCCCGGATCGTCGATCCAGGTGTTGAGTCGCTGGACCAGCGTGTCGGCATCGTCGCGCTCGATCGCGCGGGCGGCAAGCTTGTGCCCCGCTGTCTTGATCCGTTCGGCGAGGATATCGCCCGAGGTGTCGTCGGCAGCGGTGCGGGTGTCGGAAACGGTGAGCAGGGCGATGTTGATCGGCTTGAACTTCCGCGCGGGGTCTATCGCCATCGCTTGCCCGTCAGTCGCGCCGCGTCAGGCGCACGCCGCCGCCGCCGCTGAGTTCGGGGAAGGTCGGCCACATGCCCTGCGCCAGTGCCTCGCGGGTGGGCGAAGCGCCGCCCGCCTGCCGCTCGTACATCCAGTAGTTGCGCATCACGATGGCGACATATCCGCGCGTCTCCCAATAGGGGATGCTCTCCATATAGAGCAGCGCGTCGCCCTGGTCGTTGACCTCGGTGTTCCACCGCGTGATCGGGCTGAGGCCGGCGTTGTAGGCGGCCATGATCTTGGGCAGCAGCCCGCCGGTGGCACTGCTGTCGCGCAGCATGGCAAGATGCTCCTGCCCGAACGCAAGGTTGACCTCGGGATTGTTGAGATCGCTGGCATTGCCCGCGACGCCCAGCTTGCCGGCATGGTCGCGCGCGGCGGCGGGCATGATCTGCATAAGCCCGCGCGCGCCGGCGGGGCTGACCACGGCGGCGCGGAAGTTCGATTCCTGCAGCGTGTGGGCATAGGCGAGCGCGGGGTCGACCTTCCACCCGTTGACCGGCACCCAGCGTGGTGCGGGATAGCGCAACGAGGGTTCGGACTGCGCACCGCGCGGGGCGTTGTGCGCCATCCACAGCTGGGTCGAGGGCAGGCCGAGCTCGCGCGCAAGGCGCGAGAGTTCGTCATACTGCGATGGATCGCCGATCCGCGCCTGGTGGCGCAGGACTTCGTCGGCGAGATCGCTGCGGCCGATCTCGGACAGCGCGACCGCGGTGCGGACATTGGGGACATTGCGCAGGTCCTGCCAGTCGGCCTGGTTGAAGTCGGCCGTCTGGCGTTCGCGCGGAGGTTTCTGGCCCAGCTGCTCGAGTGCGAGCATGCCGTAGAGCGTCTCGTCCATCCGCGCTGCACCGCGCAGCAGCTCGGCGGATTTTTCCGGCTGGCGGCAGCGGGTCAGCGCGCGGCTTGCCCAGTAGTAACCGGCGGCGGACAGTTCGGGGTTGACCGCGCGCTGGCCGGCCCGCTCGAAATGGGTCGCGGCGGTGTCGCAATCATTGAGCCGCCAGGCAGAGAGGCCGGCGACCCAGTCGCCTTCCGCCACCCATGCGCCCGAACCTTCGCCCACGGTGCGAGCCATGCCAAGCGCGGCGGCATCCTGGTTCTCGATGTAATAGCTCCAGGCGACGCGCTGGCGCCATTCGGCGCGCGCTTCGGCGCTGAGCTGCGCGTCGATCCCGTCGAGCAGCAGCCGCGCGCCCTCGGGGTCGTCGTTCTTGATATGATCGAGGATACCGCTGCGGATCGAGGAGGGCATCGAGCCGTCCTCGACGCTGCGCGGCAGGATGCGCTTGGACGCATACCCCTGACTGACGAATGCCTGCTGTCCCGGCACGGGGTAATAGGCGTCGAGCCCGCGCTTCTGGCCGAGAGTCACCAGCTTCTCGCTGTGCGGCAGGTCGGTCCCGGCGGAAAGCCAGGTGCGGACCTGCTCGGCCTCGACCTTCGGACTGCCAGCGTGGAGGTAGAATTCGGCCAGCGCGACCTGGTGCAGCGGGCCGTCTGTGCGCTGCTCGAGCAGTGTCTGGACCTCGGCCCACTTCTCCCGGTCGATCGCGGTGAACAGCTGGCGGTAATACTCCTTCTCGGCGTTCGAGAGGAGTTCCGGCACATTGGTCGAGGTGGCGCGGGCGCGGAAATAGTCGGCGGCGGAGGAATTGGCGAGGGCGGGAGTGGCTGTGGCGGCGCCCGTGGCAGCAAGCGCCAGAGCCAGGGCCATGCGTACGGGGCGGGTTCTTGTCACGTCAGCCTTCCGTCCAATCGAGCCAGCGCTGCCACAACTGCTTGCGGCGGCCTGCCGAGCGCAGGAGTTCGCCGAGGGTTGGGGCAGCCATTAACGGCACGCTGACCCCGTCATGGTTAAAAACCCGTAAAGTGGCAGCAGCTTGCGCCGTATCGTGGCCCAAAAGCGGCAGAATGTTGCGCCCGAAGGCAATGATACGATTCGGGGCCGCAAGCGCGACGTGATGCGCAAGCAGATCGCCCAGCCCATCGGCCTTGAGCCGGTCCCACTCGGGCAGCGGGGTATGGCGAGGGAGAGCAGCAGCGAGATAGGTCTGGTTCGTGCCAAGACCCGCTGCTGCGAGGAACCCTGCGAGCAGCTTGCCTTCGGGTCCGGACATCAAGGTCTCGCGGTCCACCTCTTCTGGTTCGGGCACCACGACCATCAGTTCCGCGCCCGCAAGTCCGCGTGGGGCGATGCGCGGGAAGCTGCCCCCAGCGTCGAGCGTGTCCGATTCGAGCCACCAGCGATGGAAGGCGGAAAGGTCCGTCGGCCAGCCCGCCCGCTCGCCGCCGATCGCGACGCGCGGCTTGTCGGGCACAAGCGCGCGGCGCTGCGGCTGGGTGGCGGAAGGTACGGGGGCAGGTGCCGTCGCCTCCGCTTCGGGCGTGGCGAGCCAGTCCGTAACGTCATCGGCGAAGTCCGTATCGACCCCGGCCAGCCGCCACCAGTCGAGCGCGGCCTCGAATTCCTGCATCAGTGGGGGGGATTGCCGCTCGTCCATAGCTTGCAGCGGTCTTGACCTGTCGCGCCGCAGTATACAAGGCATTGCGGCAACTTCTGCGCGGGTGACACCGCGCCCGGCAACGAGGAAACGAGACGCAATGAGCGGCGCAAACATCGAACGCGAGTCCATGCCCTGCGACGTGGTGATCGTCGGCGGAGGCCCGGCCGGCCTCGCCGCCGCGATCCGGCTGAAGCAGATCAATTCCGAGCTCGAAATCATCGTGCTTGAGAAAGGTTCGGAGATAGGCGCGCATATCCTGTCGGGCGCAGTGGTGGACCCCAAGGCGCTCGACGAACTGCTGCCCGACTGGCGCACACAGGGCTGCCCGATGGCGCAGACCCCGGTGACCGACAACTGGCACTGGGTGCTGTCGAAGGGCAAGAGCTACCCGATGCCGCATCTGATGATGCCGCCCTTCATGTCGAACAACGGCTGCTATACCGGCTCGCTCGGCAACCTCACCCGCTGGCTGGCCGAGCAGGCCGAAGGGCTGGGGGTGATGGTGTTCCCCGGCTTCCCCGCAGCAGAAGTGATCATCGACGAGAACGGCGCGGTGGCAGGCGTGATCACGCAGGATATGGGCGTCGCCGCCGACGGCAGCCACAAGGGCGATTTCCAGCCGGGGATGGAGATCCACGCGAAGTATACCCTTTTCGCCGAGGGCGCGCGCGGCAACCTCACCAAGCGGATGAAGGCAAAGTTCGACCTCGAGGCCGACTGCCAGCCGCAGGTCTACGGGCTCGGGATCAAGGAACTGTGGGACATTGATCCAGAGAAGCACGTGCCGGGACGGGTGATCCACACTCAGGGCTGGCCGCTGTCCGAAAGCGACACTTGGGGCGGGGGCTTCCTCTACCACCAGGCCAACGGCCAGGTCGCCTTGGGCTTCGTCACGGCGCTCGACTACAAGAACCCCTATGTCGCGCCGTTCCAGGAATTCCAGCGCTGGAAGCAGCACCCGGCGATCCGCGAATATCTCGAAGGCGGCACCCGCGTCGCCTATGGCGCGCGCGCGATCAACGAGGGCGGCTGGCAGAGCGTGCCGAAGCTCGCCTTCCCCGGCGGCGCGCTGATCGGCTGCGCGGCGGGCTTCGTCAACGTGCCCCGGATCAAGGGCAGCCACACCGCGATGAAGAGCGGGATGCTGGCGGCGGAAAGTGTCGCAGCCGCGATCGCGGCGGGCGCGGAAAAGACCGAGCTGATGGATTACGATGCGGCGGTGCGCGAGAGCTGGATCGCCAAGGAACTGAAGCAGGTGCAGAACGCCCAGCCGATCATCGCCAAGTTCGGCGGCGATGTCGGCACCGTGCTCGCGGGGATCGACATGTGGATGCGCCAGCTGAAGATCGGCCTGCCGATCAGCATGAAGCACCACCGCGATTACGAGGAGCTCCAGCGCGCCGACCTCCACCAGCCGATCGCCTATCCCAAGCCCGACGGCAAGATCAGCTTCGACCGGCTGACCAGCGTGGCCTTCAGCTTTACCAACCACGCGGAAGACCAGCCATGCCACCTGATCCTCAAGGATCGCGCGCTGCAGAAGGAAAGCGAGCTGAAAGTCTTCGCCGGCCCCTCGACTCGCTATTGCCCCGCCGGGGTCTACGAATGGCTGACCGACGAGGATACGGGCGAGGCTCGGTTCCAGATCAACAGCCAGAACTGCGTCCACTGCAAGACCTGCGACATCAAGGACCCCAACCAGAACATCGAATGGGTGACGCCGGAAGGCGGCGGCGGGCCGAATTATCCGAATATGTGAGGAGGAGGGGCGGGATTGTCGCGACCAGACCTGTTGATTCCCTACGAATGGCCCCGAAGGCCGCGTAAAGAGCTGATCCTGCCTTCAGCGCCCGGAGTTTATGCGCTTTTCCTTCGGGATGGCGCTAAGCTTCCTGTGATTGACCCGCCCACTGATAGGCTCATTTATATCGGGCTGGGTAAATCGCTTGCCCGGCGTTGCCATTTTCGCGGTCGAACCGAAGGTCACTCACCTCGGCGCAGTCTCGCCGCACTCGTGTGCAACGAGCTCAAGCTCAAGCCGTTTTTGGGAGCGAACGGAAACTATAAATTTGATCAGGAAGGGGAGCGCCGTCTTGATGAATGGATGCATCGTAACCTTCTAATGGCGTTTGCCCTAACTGATGACTTGGAACGTGTAGAAGGCGAGTTAATTGTGAGATTTGCGCCTCCGCTCAATTTGAACAAATGCGCGCAGTCGCCAAGCCATCGAGCGGTCTCTTCGCTTCGTGCTTCCTTGCTTGAACGCGCGAGAAATCAGGCGTGAAGCCTGCGGTATCTTTAGTCAGAGCCACCTGATGCGCGAAACCGCCTACGCCAAGATCAACCTCGCGCTGCATGTCCGCAGGCGGCGGGAGGATGGGTATCACGAGCTTGAGACCTTGTTCGCCTTTGTCGATGCCGGCGATGTGCTGAGCGCGCGGCCTGCTGCGCAGGACAGCCTGCATGTGGTGGGTGAATTTTCGGGCGCGCTGCATCCTGCCCCCCTCCCCACGGGGGAGAAGTTGGGGGTGGGAGGGCTGCGGTCTGACTATCAGGCCGAAGCAAGCCCCCCTCCCGACCTCCCCCCTCACGGGGGGAGGGGATTTGGCGCGCTCGACAATCTCGTCGGCCGTGCGCTCAATGCCCTCCCGCGCCCACAAGGGCTCGCGGTCACGCTCGAGAAAAATCTCCCCGTCGCGGCGGGCCTGGGCGGCGGATCGGCGGATGCGGGGGCGGTGTTCCGGATGGTCGAGGCGCTGCATGGCCTGCCCGAAGACTGGCCAGCTCGCGCGGCCAAGCTCGGCGCGGATGTCCCCGCCTGCGTGCTCAGCCGCACCCATATCGGGCTTGGCACCGGCACCGAGCAGGTCGAGGTCGAGGACGATCTCGCCGGGACCCCGGTTTTGCTGGTCAATCCGAGGGTGCCGCTCTCGACCGGGCCGGTGTTCAAGGCGTGGGACGGGAAAGATCGCGGCGCGCTCCCCGATGGTCCGGCGAGCCGGATCGCGAGGGATGGGCGCAACGACCTCGAAGCACCCGCAATCTCGCACTGCCCGGTGATCGCCAAAGTGCTGGCGGCGCTGCAAGCCACCAACCCGTGGCTCGCCCGTATGTCCGGCTCGGGCGCGACCTGCTTTGCGCTTTACGACACGCCTGAGGCGCGCGACGCCGCGCAAGCCGCCGTGCCGCGCGAATGGTGGACAATGCTGGGCGCGCTGCGATGAGCCAACCTTGCCGACTCCCGTTCGTGCTGAGCCTGTCGAAGCACACGCTGCGCGCCTGCCCTTCGACAGGCTCAGGGCGAACGGAGGTTGGAGCGTGAGCGAGGCCTATCGCATCCTCGGCACACCGCGTGCGGGCGGAATTCTGATCGTCGCCGACCATGCGTCCAATCGTGTGCCGGAGGATATCGATCTCGGCATCGATCCAACGTTGCTCGACCAGCACATCGCAATAGATATCGGAGTGGCGGAGGTCGCCGAATTTCTAGTCCGCGAAACCGGCTGCGCCGCTTTCCTAGGCAATGTCAGCCGCCTGGTGTGCGACTTCAACCGCGACGAAGACCAGCCGGGCACCATTCCCGCAACCAGTGACGGGCATGCGATCCCCGGCAATGAGCTGTGTGACACCGCGCGCGAAGCGCGGCTGGCCCGGTTCTTCTTTCCCTATCACAACGCGCTGGCGGCCTTGCTGGCGGAGCATCCCCCCGCGCTGATCCTGTCGCTGTACAGCTTCACTCCGCGGCTTGCCAGCAGCGATGAGCCGCGTCCGTGGCACTGCGGGGTGCTCTACAACGAAGACGAGCGCGCGGCGCGGTTGGCGATCCCGCTGATCGAGCAGAGGGGCATGATCGTCGGCGACCAGCTGCCCTATTCTGGCAAGCTGCTCAACGCCACGATGAACCGCCATGCCGAGGCGAACGGTCACCCCTATTTCGGGCTGGAGGTGCGGCAGGACCTGATCGGCGATGCAGTCGGGCAAGCTCGCTGGGCCGCGCTCATCGCACCGGTTCTCGATCGGGTCGTGCAGCAGTTGCAGCACGGCTAGGGCGGGCCAAAGTTCGTCTCGCTTGACCGGGCCGAGCATCGCCGCGATGGCAAGGCGACACACCGAGAGGGGCCAATGACCGCCAAGTTCGACAAATCCCGCCTGCCAAGCCGCCACGTTTCGGTCGGCCCGGAGCGCGCGCCGCACCGTTCCTATTATTATGCGATGGGGCTCACCGAGGAGGAGATTGCGCGCCCGTTCGTCGGCATCGCAAGCGCGGGCAATGACAGCGCGCCGTGCAACACCACGCTCGATGCGCAGGCGGATATCTGCCGCCAGGGAGTGAACGAGGCGGGCGGGATGCCGCGCCGCTTCAACACTATCACCGTAACCGACGGTATCGCGATGGGCCATCAGGGCATGAAGAGCTCGCTGGTCAGCCGCGAGGTGATCGCCGATTCGGTCGAGCTGTCGGTGCGCGGGCATTGCTATGACGCGCTGGTTGGCTTTGCCGGTTGCGACAAGAGCCTGCCCGGCATGATGATGGCGATGCTGCGGCTCAATGTGCCGTCGATCTTCGTCTATGGCGGCTCGATCCTGCCGGGCAGTTTCCACGGCAAGGACGTGACGGTGGTCGATGTGTTCGAGGCTGTCGGCCAGCATGCGGCGGGCAATTGCCCCCTGCAGGAGCTGATCGCGCTGGAGAAGGTCGCCTGCCCCGGCCACGGTGCCTGCGGCGGCCAGTTTACCGCCAACACCATGGCCTGCGTCGGCGAGGCAATCGGATTGTCCTTGCCGAACAGCAATATGACCCCCGCACCTTACAGGTCGCGTGAGGAAATCGCAGTGACAGCGGGGCGACAGGTGATGGCGCTGCTGGAGCGCAATCTCCGCCCACGCGATATCTGCACCCGCGCAGCGTTCGAGAATGCCGCCCGGGTTGTGGCGGCGACGGGCGGCTCGACAAACGCCGCGCTCCACCTTCCCGCCATGGCGAACGAATGCGGGATCGAGTTCGACCTGTTCGACGTCGCTGAGATATTCAAATCAACACCTTACATCGCGGATTTGAAGCCGGGCGGGAAGTATGTTGCCAAGGACATGCACGAGGCGGGCGGAGTCTATATGGCGATGAAGACGCTGCTCGACGGAAGTTTCCTCGATCCTGAGCCGCTGACTGTTACCGGCAAGTCGATCGGCGAGAACCTCGAAGAGATCACATGGAACCCCGACCAGAAGGTGTTCTACGATGTGAAGACCCCGATCACTCCCACCGGCGGTGTGGTCGGCCTGAAAGGCTCGCTCGCGCCCGACGGGGCGATCGTCAAGGTCGCGGGGATGGAACGACTCCGGTTCAGCGGCCCCGCGCGGGTGTTCGATTGCGAGGAGGAAGCCTTCGCCGCGGTCGAGCGGCGCGATATCGCCGAGGGCTGCGTGATCGTGATTCGCTACGAAGGGCCGAAGGGCGGTCCCGGCATGCGCGAGATGCTCTCGACCACCGCCGCGCTTTACGGCCAGGGCATGGGCGAGAAGGTCGCGCTGATTACCGACGGGCGGTTTTCCGGCGCGACGCGCGGCTTCTGCATCGGTCATGTCGGCCCTGAAGCCGCCGATGGCGGGCCGATCGCGCTGGTTGAGGATGGCGATACAATCACCATCGACGCCGTCGTGGGCACGATCGAGCTCGAGGTTTCCGAAAATGTGCTGGCCGAGCGGCGCAAGGCGTGGCAGCCGCGCGCGAACGACTACCAGTCGGGCGCGCTGTGGCGCTATGCCCAGAACGTCGGCCCCGCGAGCGGCGGCGCGGTAACGCACCCGGGTGCGCGGACGGAAAAGCATGTCTTTGCGGATATCTAGCCTCGGCTTCGCAGCGCTCGCGCTGGCGGGCTGTTCGGGCGAAGCGCCGGTCCAGCCGCAGGCGGAGGAGGGCGCGAAGCCGATCGATTGCGCGCTGGGCGAAGGGAGCGATTTCGGCGCCTATTGCTTCGTCGAGAACGGCGAGGTGGAGGGGCAGGAAGTGCTGACGATCCGGCACCCCGACGGGGGCTTTCGCCGATTTACTGTCAACCCCGACGGTAGCGGTCTTTCGGTCGCGGACGGGGCAGACGCGGCGCGAAATGCGTTGATAGAGAATGGCGAACGGCTCGAAGTGGTTGTCGGGGAGGACCGCTATCGCCTACCCGTGCGGGACCATGACGCAGGCGCTCCGAAAAACTGACCAGGTGCTCACCGTCGCCCAGATGCAGGCGGCGGAGCAGGCGCTTATTGATGCCGGGACCAGCGTGAACGAACTGATGCAACGCGCTGGGCGCGGCGCGGGCGAGATCGTCTGGCGGATGGCGGCGGGGCGCAAGGTCACTGTGCTGTGCGGGCCGGGCAACAACGGCGGCGACGGCTATGTCATCGCGCAACTGCTGCACGAACGCGGGGTGCCGGTGCGGGTGGTCGCGCCGATCGAGCCGAAGACCGATGCGGCGAGGAGCGCCCGTGCACTTTACACCGACGCGATGGCGGCGAGCGGCATGGGTATTTCGGGCGCGGTGTTCGTCGACTGCCTGTTCGGCAGCGGGCTGACCCGCGAGCTGTCCAACGAACTGGCCGGGCTGGTCGAAGGGCTGTTCCTGTCACATGAGATGGCGGTCGCGGTCGATCTGCCGAGCGGGGTCGAGGCGGACAGCGGCCAATGCTTAGACCGGCTCGGCGAGTATCGCGCCACCATCGCGCTGGGGGCATGGAAGTTCGCGCATTTCAGCGGGCCTGGCGCGACCCAGATGGGGCGGCTGCATCTCGTCGAGATCGGTGTGCCGAAGGTCGGCAGCGGCGCCTACCTCATGCCGCGCGCGCGCATTGCGCCGCCGTGGCTCGGCGCGCACAAATATACCCGCGGGCTGCTCGCGGTGATCGCCGGGCAGATGCCGGGCGCGCCGATGCTGGCCGCCAAAGCCGCGATGCGCGCCGGGGCCGGCTATGTGAAGCTGTTCACCCCCGAAATGCCCCAAGGCGTACCATCCAGCCTCGTGGTCGATACGCAGGCGCTCGACGTATCGCTCGAGGATCCGCGGATCGACGCGCTGCTGATCGGGCCGGGGCTGGGGCTGGGCGAGGATGCGCGCGAGCGGTTACGGCTCGCGCTCGACCTCCAACTGCCCACCGTGCTGGATGCCGATGCGCTGCACCTGCTCGACTATGCGATGCTGCAGGATGCCGAGCCCGAGAACATTGTCGTCACCCCGCACGACGGCGAGTTGCGGGCGCTGTGCGAGACCTTCGGTGTAACCGGTGACTGCAAGCGCAGCCGCGCGGCGGGGCTGCAGGCCGCGACGGGTATGGCGGTCATCGCCAAGGGGGCCGACACGACCGTCCACGGCGAGGGGGAGTTGAACGGCGAGACGATCCTCACCGGGCTGTTCCGCCCCGCGCCAAGCTGGCTTTCGGTCGCGGGGAGCGGCGATGTGCTCGCCGGGATCGCCGCCAGCCGGCTTGCAAGCGGCGAAGAGCCCTTCGATGCGGCGGTGCAGGCGGTCTGGCTGCACGGCGAAGCGGCACGTCTCACAGGTCCCGCATTCACCGCCGACGATCTTGCCGCGCAGGTTTCTGCCGCGATGGCCGCGCTGCGTTGAGCGAATTCTCCGAAATTGTCCGCGTTGCCGCCAAGGGTGACGGGGTGACATCGGACGGGCGGCATGTGCCGCTCGCCGCGCCGGGTGACCGGGTCGCGGCCGATGGCACGGTTCTAGCCGGGCCGCACCACGCTGATCCGCCCTGCCGCCATTTTCCGCAGTGCGGCGGGTGCCAGTTGCAGCATCTCGACGAGGATAGCTGGCATGCATTCGTCACCGCGCGCGTGGTCAATGCGGCAACGGGTCATGAGCTCGTTCCGGAGGAGGTGCTCACGACCTGGTGCTCGCCCCCTGCCAGCCGGCGGCGCGCGACGCTGCATGCAATTCGGGGCAAGGGCGCAGCAGTCGGTTTTCGCGAGCAGGGTTCGCACCGCATCGTCGACCAACGCGAATGCCCGGTGCTGCGGCCGGAGTTGCAGGCGCTGGTCGGGCCGCTGCGGGAATTGCTCGAAGCGCTCGGCGGGAAGGGCGGCTGCGATGTCCACCTCGCGCTCGCCGAGCAGGGCGTAGTATGCGAGTTGCGCAAGCTGGAAGTCGACGGGCTGCGCACCATCGAGCGGCTGACCGAATTCGCCCAGAACCACGGTCTTGCTAGATTGACTGTCGACCAAGGCTACGGCGCGGAGACGCAATGGGAGCCAGAGCCTGCGACGGTTCGCCTTGGCGGCGTGTCGCTCGGTCTGCCGCATGATGCGTTCCTCCAGCCGACCGAGGATGGCGAGGCCGCGCTGCTCGCCGATGCGCGCGAATGGCTGGCGGGCGCGACGACGGTCGCCGATCTGTTCGCGGGACTGGGTACTTTTGCCTTCGGCCTTGCAGGCCAGTCCAAAGTCCTCGCGGTGGAAGCAGCGCGCGATTCTCATCTCGCGTGCAGGGCCGCTGCGGCTGTGCAGGGCCTGCCGGTTCACGCACTGCATCGCGACCTGTTCCGCACCCCGTTGACGACCAGCGAACTGAACCGGTTCGGCGCGGTCCTGCTCGACCCGCCCCGGGCGGGCGCACGCGAGCAATGCGCGCAGCTCGCCGCAAGCACGGTCGAGCGGGTGGTCTACATCAGCTGCAACCCCTCAAGCTGGGCGCGTGATGCGCGGCAACTGGTCGAGGGCGGCTATCGCCTCGCCAAGCTGCGTCCCATTGGCCAGTTCCGCTGGTCGACCCATGTCGAGCTCGCCAGCCTGTTCGTGCGCTAGATCAATCTCTTATCGGCGCAACATGGCAAGAATCTGCTGGTCCAGCCAGTCGCGCGCATGGGGCTCGACATAGGCGTGGCTGGCCCCTTCGCAGCGGCGAACTTCACCCTGATTTTCAGCCGATAGATCACTCGGCCACTGCGCCTCGAACACTTGCGCGGTGCGGTCGTTGGCGGCGAGCAGGATCACATAGGGCTTGCCGGAAGCATCGAGCCCGCGTGCCATTTCCTGTGCGAGGCTGCTTGGTGCGGGCGCGCGCGACGTGGCCTGGCGCAGGCCGCCCGCCAGCCTCGCGAGGCTGACCTTGCCGGTCGCCAAGCGGAGCAATTCGCGCGGATTTTTCAGTTTTTCGAGGTAGCGGGAGCGGACCGCTGCAGGCGGGAGCGCCCCGGTGTCGTCCTCGATCGTCCACGGGTTGGACAGGACCAGCGCATCGCACAGATCGCCCTGCGCCAGCATCAGCGCGCTGGCGGCGTCGCAATTGCCGAAGGCGACGACGCGCTGCATATTCGGCGCAATCGCCCGAAAGGCTTCAAGCGCGGCGTAGATGTCCTTCCCGCTCTTGCGGAAGCCGCGATTCTCTCCATCGCTGTCGCCTACACCGCGCCGGTCGAAGCGGAACACGGGGAACCCCGCCGCCGCGATCCGGGCGGCAAGGCGGGATTGGCCCTGGAATGCGCCCGAGCGGATTTCGTTGCCCCCGCTGACGATCAGCAGGCCGGTGGTGCCGGGTGCGGTATCGATCGTGCCGACGCAAGTCCGCCCCTGGCATTCGAAGGTTAGGTGCAGGCGGCTCATTCGCCCGTCAGCCCGATCGCAATGATGGCGGCAAGCGCATCGGCCTGCTCCGGATCCTCGTCCGGTTCGGCGCGCAGCCACAGCGGACTGCCGCCGATCGTCTCGTGGTCGATATCGATGGCGGAGGAGGCTGTCGGCACATCGGATTCGGTAAGGCCGTGGTAGAATCGGCTACCGATTTCCCATCCCGCCGCGACGATCCCTTGCGTGTCGGCGAGCTTGGAAAGTTCGGCCATCGTTTCCTTGTTTCCGGTTTCCTGCGACGCGATCGTGCGCGCCCGCAGCAAGGCGCGGACGGCGTTGCGCCCGGCGATTGGCGCATAACGCCAGCCGGGCAAATCGGCCGGCGCAAAGATCGCGCCGCTCCTGACGCAAAAACAGTGTGTTGCGCGGAAATGTTCGGACGCGGCAACCGCAGCTGTCCTGAGTGTTTCGAGCGTGACGTCGCGCTGTGCGACCAGGCTGTCGTTCGTTCCGGGCAGGTCGGGAAGGAAGCTGTCGATCCCCGAAAGGTCGAGCCGGTGCATGATTTCAACCAGTTGCCGGCGAAACTTGTTGGCTTCGTCGAACAGCGGCGGGACCACCAGCAGGCGATGCTTGCGCCCCTTGTCGAACACCAGCGCGGCTTCTTCGCGTGTCCCCCCGCCGATATCGGGAGCGGGCCAGGCGGTCACTGCCCGCATAGTCAGCCTTCGATCACCTTCATCTCGGCAAAGGCGAGCAACGCACCATAGGTTTCGAGCATTTCGCCGTCGACATCGTCATCCTCGATCACGATATCGAGCCGGTCTTCCATCTCGGTCAAAAGGCCGGCGACGGCCATCGAATCGAGTTCGGGCAGATGGCCGAACAGGCCGGTTTCGCCATCGAACGCCTCGACCGTCTCGCGGTCCAACCCCAGCACATCGGCGATGATCGCGCGCAGTTTGTCGTCGATCGCCTGTCGGCTTGGCGGCAAACCGCGCCGCTGGTGGTCCTGCTCGGTGCTGCCGGTCATAATGCGCCGCAATCCCCTGACTATGCGGCGCTGCCCTTAGCCCCCGGTCTTGCTCGCCGCAAGCCGCCTGACAAGGCGCTTCACCAGTGCGGGCCAGGCGCGCGGGTTGCCCGGGTTGAGACAGTCGATCCGGTAGCGCGGGCGGTCGAGTTCCATCCAGTCGCGCTTGTAGGGATCGTTGCCGGTGCCGAAATCGATAAGCGCGACCTGGTCGACATCGATCACCCGTTCGAACAGCGCAGCGCTGAGCGTGGTCCCCGCACTGAGGTGCTTCATCGCCTCGAGATGCGCCAGCTTGTGGATGTAGGCGGTTCCATCTTCCACCGTCCAGAACTGCGCTGCGACCGGCTCGCCAGCGTGACGCGCGATCCCCAGCCGCATTCGCCCTGCCGCCGCCTCGGCCTCGGCAAAGCGGCGCAGCAGCACAGGGTCGCCCTCTTCGGGCTTCCAGCTTTCGGCATAGATCGCCTCGTAGTCAGTCCAGGCAACTGCGTCGAAATCGGTAAGGATTGCGACCTCGACTTTCTTCGCCTTGCGTTTGAGCGTGGTGCGCATCTGGCCCGGGCGGGTGGCCCAGTAATCGGCAAAGTTGCGATCGCCCACCTCGAGCACGTGGTTGTGGTCGCACTGGGTGCGCTCGACGTGCCAGCCGGAGGCGCGGAACGCTCGTTCCAGCCGGGTCGAATCGCCCGATTCGCCGGGCACCGGTGCCATGACGATCCGCGAGCGCCCGCGCCGCAATCTACGGGCGAGCTCTGCCAGCAGTTCGGCATCGTCGCCATGCGGGGCCCAGGTGAAGCTGTACCAGTTGGTGAGCGCATCGAGCCTATCGTCGTGGTCTGCGAAGCACAGCGCCACCTGCCGCCCGTCCTTCTCGGCCGTGGCGATCAGCACCTTCTCTGCCCGTTCCTCTACCAAGGCGAGCCATTCGGCGCGCGCAAACGGGCCCATCGGCACGAAATTCATCGCTTGCAGGGCGTTAACCGTCTTATGGTAGCTGACCGTCGTCACCTTCGAATCCTGCCTTGCCGGAGCCTCATGTCCCTAGCGTCTATTCCCGTTGCGAAGCCGCTCGACCATCTGGCCGAATGCGGAGCCGCTGGCGACCCCGCGCTGGTGTTGCGCGCCGAGACGCTTACTTTCGAGGCCTTAAGAAGCCGTGTTTCGCGCCTCGCGCAATGGCTGGCGGACCGCGTTCCCGAAAAGGGCTCTAGGGTGGCAAGCTGGGCAGCTAAGGGTGAATTGACCTGCCTCATGCCGCTCGCCGCAGCGCGAGCGGGCCTGATCCACGTTCCGATCAACCCGCTGCTCAAGCGCGCGCAAGTAGCGCATATTCTCGCCGATAGCGGCGCGGTGCTGCTGGTCGGTACCAAATCGCGCATCGCCTTATTGGAAGAGGGCGATATCGACCCGAACTGCCGCGCGATCGAGGAGGGTGAAGCGCTCGCGCAGGCGATTGAACTGCCGTCCGGTCTCCCGCCAAGCGAGGCCGACCCTTCGAACCTCTGCGCCATCCTCTACACCAGCGGGTCGACCGGGCGGCCCAAGGGCGTGATGCTGAGCCATGCGAACCTGTGGCTCGGCGCGGTGAGCGTGGCGGATTACCTCGACATGGCGAAGGATGACGTCACGCTGGCGGTGTTGCCGCTGTCGTTCGACTACGGGCAGAACCAGCTCTTCAGCACCTGGTACGCAGGCGGCTGCGTGGTGCCGCTCGACTATCTCTTCCCGCGCGACGTCGTGAAGGCCTGCGCGAAGCATGGCGTCACGACGCTCGCCGCCGTGCCGCCGCTATGGGTCCAACTGACCGAGATCGACTGGTCCGAAGAGGCCGTGACGTCGATGCGCCGCCTGACCAACAGCGGTGGCGCGCTGACGACCGATCTGGTGCGCGATCTGCGCCGGATTTTCCCCGCTGCGCTGCTGTTCCCGATGTACGGGCTGACCGAGGCGTTCCGCTCGACCTATCTCGACCCTTCGCTGGTTGATAGCCACCCGACCTCGATGGGCAGCGCGATTCCCTTCGCCGAAATCCTTGTGATCGATGATCGGGGCAATATCGCCGCACCGGGCGAGGAGGGCGAGCTGGTCCATTGCGGGCCGCTGGTGGCGCAAGGATACTGGCAGGACCCCGAACGTACCGCCGAACGGTTCAGGCCCGGCCCTGCAGCCTCCGAATTCGGCGGCATGGCGGTGTGGTCGGGCGATCGGGTCAAACGCGATGGAGACGGATTGCTATATTTCGTCGGGCGGCGCGATGCGATGATCAAGAGCGCGGGCAACCGTATCAGTCCGCAGGAAGTCGAGGACGCCGCGCTCGCCAGCGGGCTGGTGGCCGAAGCGGTGGCGCTGGGCGTAGCGGACGAACGGCTCGGCCAGGCGGTGCATCTGGTGGTGCGCGCCGATCCGGGCGCGAGCGATGCCGAAGCGGCTCTGCCAAAATTCCTCGCGCGCGAACTGCCCAATTTCATGCAGCCGCAGGCGATCCACTGGCGCGCGGAGATGCCGCTCAATCCCAACGGCAAGATCGACCGCACCGCACTCAAGCAGGAGATTGGCGGATGAAGCCGCTCGGCCCGATACCCGCCGGATTCGAGACCATTGATGGCGAGCTGGCGATTGGCGGCATGACCGCAAGCGCACTGGTCGAGCAGGCGGGGCGCACCCCGCTCTTCGTCTATTCGCGCGCGCATCTGGACCGCCGGATGGCCGAATTGCGCGCCGCCGTGCCCACGCGGATCGGCATCAATTACGCGATCAAGGCCAACTCCTTCGCGGGGGTGCTCCAACATATGGCCGCGCTGGTAGACGGTTTCGACATCGCTTCGGGCGGCGAGCTGGCGATGGCGCAGGCGGCAGGTCTCGACCCCGCGCGGATCAGTTTCGCTGGCCCTGGCAAGCGCGACAGTGAGCTCGAATCGGCGATCGCAGCGGGCGTGACGCTCAACTGCGAATCGGATGGCGAGGTCGATCGGGCGCTGGCCATCGGCGCGCGCCAGGGTATCGCGCCGCACATCGCCCTGCGGGTCAACCCCAGCTTCGAGCTGCGCGGATCGGGCATGAAGATGGGCGGCGGAGCCAAGCCCTTCGGCATCGACGAGGAACTGGTGCCAGCTATCGCGCGCAAGGCGATTCTGGCAGGGGCCGAGTGGCGCGGGCTGCATATCTTCACCGGTAGCCAGGCGCTGTCGGCCGAAGCGATCATCGAGACGCAGGGTAATGTGCTCGATCTTGCAAGCCGTCTGGCCGACGAGATCGGCGCGCCGCTGCCCAAACTCAACATGGGCGGCGGGTTCGGCATCCCCTATTTCCATGGCGACGAGCCGCTCGACATTGTCGCCATCGGTGCAGCTTTGGGGGAACGACTGGCGAGTCTGCCGGAGATACTCATCGATACCGAGCTCTGCATCGAACTCGGCCGCTATCTCGTCGGCGAAGCGGGGGTTTACCTGACCCGCATCGTCGACCGCAAGGTCAGCCACGGAACCACCTTCCTCGTCACCGACGGGGGGCTGCACCACCAGCTCGCTGCCTCGGGCAATTTTGGCACCGTGGTGCGCCGCAACTATCCGGTCGCTATCGCGAGCCACTTCGATGCGGCGGCGGAAGAAGAGGTCTATGTCGTCGGGTGCCTGTGCACTCCGCTCGACCGGCTGGCCGATGGCGCGATGCTGCCACGCGCGGATGTCGGCGATCTGGTCGCGGTGTTCTGCGCCGGAGCCTACGGCGCCAGCGCCTCTCCCAGCGCGTTCCTCGGGCAGGGGCCGGCAGCCGAAGTGCTGGTTTAACCTTTGCAGTCAAGCCGTCCCGGAATGGGACTTGGGCTTACTAAACATCGGGAAACGCAAAAAGGCTAACCGGATGTTCACCCTTTTTGGCGAGGAAGGCCGCCTGTCCCGCGGGTGCGGAAGGCCAGGTCGCTCCTGCCTTGCGCGCAATGCCCGCCCAACCAGGCAAGGATGCGCATCGATGCCGAAGTACCGTTCCACCGTCCTCCTCGCGAGCAGCGCGATCGCCGCGCTTGCATTGCAGGGCTGCGCCACATCCAGCGGCCCCGAACTGCCGCCGGCCAATGTCGTGCCGCTGCAGGAAGGGCCGGGCGAGGAATACATCATCGGCCCGATGGACGAGCTGACGATCCACGTCTGGCGCAACCCTGAACTCGGCGCCGAGAAGATCCAGGTCCGCCCCGACGGGCGCATCACCACGCCGCTGGTGACCGACCTGCCGGCGGCGGGCAAGACCCCGACCATGCTGGCGCAGGATATCCGCCTGCAGCTCTCGCAATATATCGAGGAGCCGCTGGTTTCGGTGATCGTCAACCAGGCGAACAGCACCTTTGGCCAGCAGATCCGGATCATCGGCGCGACCGAGAAGCCCGCTTCGATGCCCTATCGTGCGAACATGACCGTGCTCGACGCGATGATCGCAGTCGGCGGGCTCAGTGAATTCGCGGCTGGCAACCGGGCCAAGCTGATCCGCTTCGACAAGCAGAAGGGCCGGCAGGTCGAATACAGCCTGCGGCTCGGCGACCTGCTCAAGAAGGGCGAAAGCCGCGCCAACGTCCTGCTGATGCCGGGCGACGTGATCATCATCCCGGAAAGCATGTTCTGAGAAGGCGGCCGAGAGAATGAACGAAGTCTTCGAAGATCTGCGGACAGCGGTCTATTCGGTCTGGCGGCGACGCTGGCTGGCGCTGTGCGTGGCCTGGGGCGTGTGCGTACTGGGCTGGCTGGTGGTCGCGCTGATCCCCAACAAGTACGAATCAAACGCGCGGATCTATGTCCAGCTCGACGATGTGCTCGCCGAACAGCTCGAGATCGCGGGCGGCGCCGAGCGCGACATCACCCGCGTCCGCCAGACGCTCACCAGTTCGGTCAATCTCGAGAAGGTCATCCGCTCGACCCGGTTGGGCGAGGGGGTCGACGATCCGCGCAAGATGCAATCGGCGATCGAGAGCCTGACCAAGGCGGTCGAGATCAAGAGCGAAGAAGACAACCTGTTCGAACTCGCTGCCGAGATCGGCAAGAGCGACCTGTCCGATTCCGAGAACGCCAAGCTGGCGCAGGACGTGGTGCAAAAACTGATCGACATCTTCCGTGAGGAAAACATCGCCGGCAACCGCGGCGAAGTGGCCGAGACGGTGGTGTTTCTCGACAAGCAACTCGAAGACCGCAAAGAAGAACTCGAAGCCGCCGAACAGCGCCGCATCGCGTTCGAATCCGAACATCCCGATTTGATTGGCGGGGCCGACGGCGTATCCAGCCGGTTGCAGACGATCCGTTCCGAGCTGCGCGATGTCGAGGCCGACCTTGCCGCCGCTTCGGCAGCGCTCGCGGGGATCGACGGCCAACTCGCCGGCACCCCGCGCACTGTGGCTGGCGGCGCAGGCGACACCGGCAGCGCCCGCGCGGCACTGGGACAGGCACAGTCGAATCTCGCCGGCTTGCAAGCGCGCGGCTTGACCGACAGCCACCCCGATGTCGTCTCGGCGAAGAAGCAGGTCGATCTGCTCCGCCGTCAGGCTGCAAACGAGAATCCCAACACTACGGGTTCGCCCAATCCGGCCTACAGCGCACTGCTGTCGATCAAGTCCGAGCGGCAGGCGAACGTCCAGGCGCTATCGGCCCGCAAGGCGGCGCTCAACGCGGACCTCTCCTCCCTGATGGCCAACCAGGCCGACGAACCTGCGGTTGCCGCCGAAGCAAACCGCATCAGCCGCGACTATACCGTGCTCAAGGACAAGTATGACGAGCTGCTCAACAACCGCGAAGAAATGCGGCTGCGCGGGCAGGTCGAGAACGAGCGCAGCTCGTTCAAGTTCGAGGTGATCGACCCGCCGACCTCGCCGCGCGTCCCGTCGGCCCCGAACCGGCCGCTATTGTTGCTCGGCGTGCTGTTCGCCGGGATCGCGGCCGGCGTGGGCGCGGCCTTTGCGATCGGCCAGCTCAAGTCGACTTTCTCGACCACAGGCGGGCTCGAGCGGGCGCTCGACCTTCCGGTGCTGGGGGCGATTTCGCAGACGCTGACCGATGCCAAGCGGCAGCTCCAGCGCAAGCGGATGAAGCAGTTCTACGGTGCCTCAGCGGCGCTGGGCGGCCTCTGCGTCGCCCTGCTGGCGATCGAGTTCGTCCAGCGCGGCATGGTGGCGTGAGGAGCGAGAGATGACCGAACATACCAAGATCCCGCTCCCCGGTGGCGAAGAGCCCAAGGAAAGCTCGCTGTTCGAACGCGCCAGCGGTGCCTTCGGCTTCGATCCGTTCAAGCCGGCCCCGATCAAGGGCAAGCTGCCCGAACCGGAAATGAAGCGCGCCAAGGTGCGGCAGAAGGTGGAGGCGCCCGAAGTCCTGGCAGTACCGGCTCAGCCACCTCACGTCCAGCCACCTCAAGCTCCGGCACCTGCAGTCCCGCAGACGCCGCTGACGACCTCCTCGCCTATCCCCGTCGCCTATGAAGCGCCGGTGCCTGCGCCCATCGCGCCGTCGGAAGTCGTCGTGCAGCAGGACGTCGGCTGCGTCGAACTGTCCGGGCCGACCTTCGATGTCGACCGCGAGCATCTGCGCGAACAGGGACTGATCGTGCCTGAGGCGACCGCCGGTGCGCTGCGCGAGGAATTCCGTATCGTGAAACGCCAGCTGCTCGGCACCGCGAGACAGAAGGGCACTGCGCTTTCGCGCCGCATCCTGGTCTCCTCGCCGCATCCGGGCGAAGGCAAGACCTTCTGCGCGTCAAACCTCGCGATTTCGATGGCGTGCGAGCGTGACGGCGAGGTGCTGCTGGTCGATGCCGATTTCGCCAAGCCGTCGATTCTCTCGACCTTCGGCCTGCCCAAGGGGCCGGGCCTCATGGACTGCCTGGCCGACGAATCGATCAAGCCGGAAGATCTGGTGCTCGGGACCGATATTCCGGGGCTGTGGATCCTGCCCGCCGGCAACCAGACCAATACCGACAGCGAATACCTTTCGAGCGAACGCACCGCCGAGGTGCTCGACCGGCTGACGATGGGTGCGCCGCACCGGATGGTGATCTTCGATTCGCCGCCGGCACTCGCTGCCTCGCCGGCGGCAGAACTGGCTAAGCATGTCGGGCAGACGGTGCTCGTCGCGCGCGCCGATGTAACCGGGCGCAATGCGCTCGAGGATGCCTATCGCCTGCTTTCCGGCTGCAGCGACGTGAAGCTGCTGCTCAACGCGACCCAGTTCAGCCCGAGCGGGCGGAACTTCGGGTCTTACTACGGTTACGGGGAGTAACCCGCTATGACGCGTCTCATCCTTCTTGCCGGCAGCGCGGTTTCCGTGCTGGCCCTTGTAACCCCTGCCGTAGCGCAGGAGAGCGAAGAGGGCCGCTCGCAGCGGACCACTGTTCAGCCCTATATCGAAGTGAGCCAGATCGGCGTGGTCACCCTCTCGCCCGACGAGGATGCGGTGACCTACACTCAGGCCGCGGTCGGGGTCGATGCGCAGGTCAACGGGCGCAACACCGGCGGCTCGCTGTCGATCCGCTACGAATACAACAAGAGTTATGACGACGACACGCCCGACAGCGACACCGTAAGCGGTGTGGCACGCGGTTACGCCTCGATCGTGCCGCAGGTGCTTACCGTCGACGTCGGCGGCCTTGCTGCGCGGACACGGGTCGACGGCAATGGCGGCGCGACGCTCAACCCGCTCAATGGCGAGGACAGCGAGAGCCGGATCTATTCCGCCTATGCAGGACCTACGCTCAACACACGGGCAGGCGATGTCGCCATCGCGGCGCAGTACCGCGTCGGATACACCAAGGTCGAGCAGCCGGATGCACTGGTGCTCACACCTGGCGCCGATCCGGTCGATGTGTTTGACGACAGCATCAGCCAGCGCGCCTCGGTGCATGTCGGGACCAGCCCCGGCGAGCCGCTGCCCATTGGCGTCGGCCTCGGGGCTGGCTGGGCGCAGGAAGATGTCTCCAACCTCGACCAGCGGGTGCGTGACATCTACGCGCGCGCCGATGTGACCGTTCCGGTCTCGCATTCGGTCGCGCTGGTGGGCGGGATCGGCTACGAGGATGTCGTGGTTTCCAGCCGCGATGCGTTGCTCGACACCAACGGCCAACCGGTCATCGGCAACGATGGCCGTCTGGTGACCGACAAAAGCCAGCCACGCCAGATCGCGTTCGAGGCTGATGGCCTGATCTGGGATGCCGGGGTCGTCTGGCGGCCGAGCAGCCGCACTGCGTTCGAGGCGCACTACGGTCGCCGCTACGATTCGGACACCTACCATGGCAGCTTCGCCTGGGCGCCGAGCAGCCGCAGCTCGCTCAACGTGTCGGTCTACGATTCGGTTTCGGGCTTCGGCGGGCAGCTCAACACCGCGCTCGCCAACCTGCCGACCGAATTCAACGTCGCACGCAATTCGCTGACCGGCGATCTCGGCGGCTGTGTCGCCAGCGTCGAAGGCAGCCAGTGCCTCACCGGCGCGCTCGGTTCGGTCCGCTCGTCGGTGTTCCGCTCGCGCGGGGTTTCGGCCAGCTACACCACTGCAATCGGCCGGATGACGGCGGGAATCGGCGCGGGTTACGACCGGCGCAAGTTCCTCGCACCCGAAAACACCGTGCTCGCCGACGCGAACGGCGTGGTCGACGAAGCCTTCTACGGTTCGGTCTTCCTTTCGGGCGATCTGGGTCGCCGCGCCAATTTCAGCACCAACGCCTATGCCACCCTGTTGCAGAGCGGCTTCGACCAGCAGGGCGAAGTCCTGGCGACCGGTGCATCGGCTTCGTACAACCGGTCTTTGACCGACCGCCTGTCGCTGCGCGCGGCGGTTGCACTCGACCATATCGATAGTGACCTCGATCTCGAGGACCTGACCGCCGCATCGGGCCTGCTCGGCCTGCGCTACGGTTTCTGACGCTGGGGGACGTAACAATGTTCGACGATTTCTATGGGCTTACGGGGCGTCCGTTCCAGCTGACCCCCGACCCGAATTTCTATTTCGAGAGCACGACGCACCGCAAGGCGCTGTCGTACCTCGGCTATGGCCTCGCGCAGGCGGAAGGCTTCATCGTCATCACCGGCGAAATCGGCTCGGGTAAGTCGACTCTGGTCGCGCATCTGATGCAGAAGATCGACCGCGAGCAAATGACCGTGGGCCAGGTGGTGACCAGCAACCTCGATGGCGAGGAACTGGTGCATGTCGCGGCGCAGAGCTTCGGGCTCGACGTCGAAGGCCACGACAAGGCAGCTGCGCTCGGTGCGATCGAGAGCTTCCTCCACGACGAAGCGCGCGCGGGCCGCCGCTGCCTGCTGGTGGTCGACGAATCGCAGAACCTGTCGGTCGAGGCGCTCGAAGAGCTGCGCATGCTGTCAAACTTCCAGCTCGGCGCGCATCCGCTGCTCCAGCTGCTGCTACTCGGCCAGCCCGAATTCAAACAGGTCCTCGCGCAGCATGGCGAGCTCGAGCAGCTACGCCAGCGGGTGATCGCGGCGCATCATCTCGAAGCGATGGAGCCGGGTGAAATCGAGCCCTACATCAAGCACCGCCTCGAATGCGTCGGCTGGCAGGGCAACCCCGATTTCGACCAGCGCGTATTCGCCGAACTCTACACCGCGACCGGCGGTATCCCGCGCAAGGTCAACCAGGTGGTGACCCGCCTGCTGCTGCTCGGCGCGGTCGAGCAGCGTTCGCGGATCGACAACGCCATGCTGAGTTCCGTCCTGTCAGAAATGCAGCACGACAACGCTTTCCCCGAAGCCGCGCCCAAGCCGATGGAAAAGCTCTCGCCGGCTCCCCCGCCAGGCCCGGTCAAGCACGTTGCCTACCCGCAGCCAGCGCCTCCCGTGCGGGTCGAGGCCCTGCTGGCAGAGCGTGACGCACAGATCTCGGAATTGCAGCAGGCGGTCGTCGAGCTGGCCGAAAGCGTCGAGAACGGCAGCGGAAGCGGATCGGACGAGATCAAGCACCGGATCGATGCGCTCGAACAACGGCTCGAAGAGCAGGAGCGCATGGTGCGCCACGTCCTGACCATGATGATCGAATGGATGGAAAGCAGCCAGTCGCGCGCTGCTGCCTGAGGAGTTCCGACCGATGAAACATGCGCCGATCGAGGCTGCTCCGGTCGTCAATGGCCCGATCGTCAACGGCCTGTCGGTCGATGTCGAGGACTGGTTCCAGGTCGGTGCGTTCGAGAACGTCATCGGGCGCGGCGACTGGGACAGCCTGTCGCTGCGCGTCGAGGACAACGTGCTGCGCATCCTCGACCTGTTCGACGAGGCGGAAGTCAAGGCGACTTTCTTCACTCTCGGCTGGGTGGCGAAGCGCCATGGCGCGCTTATGCGGCGGATCGTGGAAGCGGGGCATGAACTGGCCAGCCACGGTTACGATCATGCGCGGGTCTTCACCTTCGACCGGAAGGAATTCGCCGAAGATATCCGCAAGGCGCGGACTATCCTCGAGGATGCTTCGGGTGCGAAGGTGATCGGCTATCGCGCACCGAGCTTCTCGTTCGACCAGCGCACCCCATGGGCCTATATGGAACTCGCCGAGCAGGGCTACGCCTATTCTTCCAGCGTCGCACCGGTGGCGCATGACCATTATGGTTGGAAGGAAGCTCCGCGCTTCGCGTTCAAACCGCTGCCGTGGTCCGATCTGGTCGAAATCCCGGTCACCACAGCGATTCTCGGCGGCAAGCGGGTCGCGGCGGGGGGCGGGGGCTTCTTCCGCGTGCTGCCCTACGGCTTCTCGCGCTGGGCGATCCGGCAGGTCAACCGCCGAGATGCCCGGCCGGCAGTGTTCTATTTCCACCCGTGGGAGATCGATCCCGACCAGCCGCGCGTCCCCAATGCGCCGATCAAGTCGCGGCTGCGGCACTATACCAATCTCGACCGGATGGCCCCCAAGTTGCGCGAACTGGTGCACGAATTCGCCTGGGGGCGAATGGACGTGCTGGCGCACCGTGAGGCGGCCATCGCGGAAGAGCTGGCGGCGTGAATGCGCCTTTTCCCCTGGCCATGGAGACGGTGAGCCTCGTCGACCTGCGCGATCCCGGTGAGGTTGCGCGGATCGAAGGCTTCGTCGCCGAACACAGGGGGAGCCTGTTTCATCGCCCGGCATGGCTGCACGCGGTCGAACAGGGGACGGGGCAGCGCGCGTTGGGGCTGGTTGCCGAGAAATGCGGATCGCTCACCGGCTGGTTACCCTTGACCGATGTCCACTCCCCGCTGTTCGGGCGGGCGCTGGTTTCTAGCGGTTTTGCCGTTGGCGGCGGGCCGCTGGCTGAGCGCGAGAGCACCGCAAAACAGCTCTGCCGCTCGGCACAGGAAATGGCTGTTCGCCTCTCCTGCTCGGGGATCGAACTTCGCTCGGGCGGCGCTCCGGCGGACTGGGAAAGCTGGGATCACACCCACTGCGGTTTCGAGCGGGCGCTCGCCGACACCGACGAAGCCGAACTGCTGGCGGTGCCGCGCAAGCAGCGCGCCGAAGTGCGCAAGAGCCTCGATCTCGACCTTGATGTCTCGGTCGGCAGCGGGCCACAAGATCGGGCAGCGCATTATGCGGTCTATGCCGAAAGCGTGCGCAATCTCGGTACGCCCGTTTTCCCGCGCAGCCTGTTCGATGCGATGCTCGACCGGTTCGGCGACGATGCGGACATCATGACAATCCGCCATCGCGGTGAGGCGGTGGCGAGTGTGCTTTCGTTCTACCATCGCGGCGCGGTGTTGCCGTATTGGGGCGGCGGCACCCTTGCCGCCCGCGTCCTGCGCGCCAACGAGCGGATGTATTTCGAACTCATGCTGCATGCGCGGCGCAAGGGCTGCGATAGCTTCGACTTCGGACGCTCGAAAACCGGTAGCGGACCTTACAGTTACAAGAAGAACTGGGGTTTCGAGCCCCAACCGCTGAGCTACGCGCGCTGGACCGCGCCGGGCGCGACGCCGCGCGACATCGATCCGACCAGCGACGCCTATTCGACAAAGATCGCACTGTGGAAGCGGTTGCCGCTTGCCGTCGCGAATGCTGTGGGTCCGCATATCGCCAAAGGACTGGCGTGATGGGCGAAATCCTGTTCCTCGCGCACCGGATCCCGTTTCCGCCAGATCGCGGCGACAAGATCCGTTCGCACCACCTGCTGAGGGCGCTAGCAGCCATCGCGCCGGTCCATGTCGCGACCTTTGGCGAAACCGATGCCGACATGCTGGCTGAACTTGAGCTGGCGGCGGTCGCTGCATCGCACCGGCTGGTCCGCCGCACCAAGCCGCTGAACCGGGCAGGGATCGAGGCGCTGCTCTTCGCCAAGCCGGTCAGTCTTACGGCGTTCGACCATCAGGACCTGCGCACATGGATCGCGCGAGTGCTTTCCGAACGGCCGATCGACACGATCTTCGTCTTTTCCGGCCAGATGGGCCAGTACATTCCGCCGGACTTCGCCGGGCGCGTGGTGGTCGATCTATGCGACGTCGATTCCGCCAAGTTCGAAGCCTATGCGGAAAAAGGTCACCCGCCGCGTTCGATCATCGACCGGCGCGAAGGAAAACTGCTGGCGAAGGAAGAATCCTGCCTGGCCGCGCGCGCCGAACGGGTGTTGCTCGTCAGCGCGAACGAAGCCGCATTGTTCCGGGGCCGGATCGCTGCACCGATGCAAGGCAAGGTAGCGGCGCTGCGCAACGGGATCGACGCAAGGTTCTTCGACCCGGAAAAGGCGGGCGGGGAGTCACCCTTTGATGGGCAAGTGGGGCCGCATTTGGTCTTTACAGGCCAGATGGATTACCCGCCCAACATCGCGGCGGTCACGCGGGTTGCCCGCTCAATTCTTCCGGAAATCCGCAAGACCCATCCCGACGCCCGTTTCCACATCGTCGGCCGCGCGCCGACCGAGCAGGTCCGGCGGCTCGGGCAGATCTCCGGAGTCGAGGTGTGGGGCGAAGTGCCCGATGTGCGGCCCTATCTCGCCCATTGCGACGTAGTCCTTGCGCCGCTCATGATCGCGCGCGGGATCCAGAACAAGGTGCTCGAGGCGATGGCGATGGCGCGGCCGGTCGTCCTGTCGCCCGAGGCCGCCAACGGCATTGATGGCGGGGACGGCGAGCATTTCCTCGTGGGCCGCGACGATGCCGCGCTGACCGGCCACATTCTTGATCTGTTGGCCGATCCCCAACGGGCAGGCGCAATTGGCCTTGCAGCACGCGAGTACGTGGTCGCCCACCAGAGCTGGGAAGCGATGCTGAAGGGCATGGCCGCGATCGTCGGGCGTGAACCGGAAAACGAGGCACGCCGTGTCGCCTGAAGCCGCCGCCGCAATGCCTCAGGCGGGCAAGTCGCTCCTGACGGCCTGGCGCAGCGGGTTGATCCGGCTTGCCGCCGCGTGGCTCGCGCTGGGTATCGCCACCTGGCGCGACTGGGCGGCGATGCTCGACCAGTGGTGGAACATCTCGACCTATAATCACATCCTGTTCGTCCCGCTGATCGTCGGATGGCTGATCCATTTGCGCCGCCGCGAACTGGTGGAGATCGAGCCCGCGCCTTGGTGGCCGGGTCTCGCCCCGCTGGCTGCGACAATGCTGGTCTGGCTGATCGGTTCGGTTGCCGGGGTCAATATCGTCAGCCAGACCGGCGCGGTGGCGAGCCTGATCGTGATCGTGCCCGCCATCCTCGGTCCGCGCGTCGCGCTCGCCTGTGCTTTTCCGCTAGCCTACCTCCTGTTCCTCGTTCCATTCGGCGACGAGATGGTCCCGACCCTGCAAATGGTCACCGCCGACATTGTTATCTGGCTGACCCACCTGAGCGGGATCGAGGCGGTAATCGACGGCGTGTTCATCGACACACCAGTGGGCCTGTTCGAAGTTGCCGAGGCCTGCTCGGGCGTCAAATTCCTCGTTGCCATGATCGCGCTTGGCGTGCTGGTCTGCTACGCCTGCTTCCGGGGCTGGATGCGCCGTGCGATCTTCATGACTGCCGCGATCGCTCTGCCGATACTTGCCAATGGCGTCCGCGCATGGGGCACGATCTTCATCGCGCAGTCGCAGGGCATCGAATTTGCCGTGGGCTTCGATCACATATTTTACGGCTGGGTGTTCTTCGCCATTGTCGTGTTCCTGCTGCTGGCGGCATTCTGGCGCTGGTTCGACCGCGAACCCGACGAGCTCGGCCTCGATTTTCAGGACCACGTCCATAGCGACTGGTTGGCCCGGCTGTCCGGCGCGGATGCGAAACCCCAGGCGCATCTCGCTTCGGTTGTTGCGCTGCTTTCGGTCGTGTTCGCCTGGAACCTCTCCGTCTCTTCGGTCGAGGCGGCTATCCCGGAGCAGATCGAATTGCCGCAGGTGAATGGCTGGCAGCGCGTTGACCCTGTGTCGCAGGTGGATTGGCAGCCGCGCTTTGCGGGGGCCGATCATACTCTGTTCGGGCGCTACCGCGACGCAGCGGGGCGCGAAGTGGATGTCGCCTATGCGCTCTACGCTGCGCAATCCGAGGGTCGCGAAGCTGGCGCAGCGGGCGAGGGCGCGCTGATTCCCGACACCCCGTGGCGCTGGGTCGCGCCCTGGATCACCGATACCGAAGCCATGGGCGAAGAGTTGATGGCCTATGGCGACCTGCGCCGCCATGCGGTCACCAGCTACCGCACCGGTGATACGCTGACCGGCAGCGCGGCGCGTCTCAAGCTGCACTCGATGAAGGGTCGATTGACCATTGCCGGCGAGCCAACCATGACCCTCATCCTTTCGGTCGAGGGAACCGATAGCCGAACTGCCGAGCAGACCATCGCCGATTTCACCGCAGCTACCGGTGATCGCGGCGAATGGATGGACCGCATCGCCGGGCTGCGATAGGGCGCGCGCCATGTGCGGGATCGCGGGCATCTTTCATCACGGCACGGCCAAGCCGGTCGATCCTATGCGGGTCGAGCGGATGTGCGACGCGCTGGTTCATCGCGGCCCTGACGGATCGGGTGTGTGGACCGTGCATGGCATCGGCCTCGGTCATCGCCGCCTCTCCATCATTGATCTCGCCGGCTCTCCGCAACCGATGCATTCGGTCGACGGGCGCGCGGTGATCGTGTTCAACGGCGAGATTTACAACTACCAGGAACTGCGCCGCGAACTCGTTGCCGATGGGGCGAAGTTCCGCACGCAGGGCGATACCGAAGTCATCCTCGCGGCATGGCAGCGCTGGGGCGTCGGTTGCCTCGAACGGCTGCATGGCATGTTCGTCTTCGCAATCTATGACCTCGACAAGAAGCAGTTATTGCTCGCGCGCGACCGGCTGGGGGTGAAGCCGTTGTTTACCGTGCAGCTTAGCGACGGGAGCCTCGCCTTCGCGTCTGAGCTGAAAGGCCTGCTGGCGCATCCGCTGCTCCGCCGCGAGGTCGATCCGCTGGCGATCGAGGACTACATGACCTGGGGTTACGTCCCCGATCATCGCAGTTTCCTCAAGGGTGTGAGCAAGCTCCCCGCCGGGCATTTCCTTCTGCTCGAGCAGGGCAAGGGAATGCAGCCGACGCGACAGTGGTGGGACATCGATTTCCGCCACCGCCACAAGGGCAAGGCGGAAGACCTGTCGGTCGAACTGCTGCACCACCTGCGCAGCGCGGTGACCTCGCGCATGGTGGCGGATGTGCCGCTGGGCGCGTTCCTTTCGGGCGGGGTCGACTCCTCTTCGGTGGTTGCGCTGATGGCCGAAGCGAGCGCCGAGCCGGTACGGACCTGCTCGATCGGATTCGATGTCGCCGCGCTCGACGAAACCGCCTATGCCGATCAGGTCGCCAGGCTCTTTCATACCGATCACCGTTCGCGGCAGGTCGATCCCGACGATTTCGGGGCGATCGATACGCTTGCCGGGATGTTCGACGAGCCCTTTGCCGATGCTTCCGCATTGCCGACCTGGCGGGTCAGCCAGCTGGCGCGCGAAACGGTGACAGTGGCCCTGTCGGGAGATGGTGCGGACGAAGCCTTTGCTGGTTACCGCAGGCAGGTGTTCCATGCACGCGAGGAACAGGCGCGGGCGGTGCTGCCGCAGGCGCTCCGGGGGCCGGTGTTCGGCGGACTGGGTAAGGTGTGGCCGAAGGCGGACTGGGCACCGCGGCCCTTGCGGGCAAAGTCGACCTTGCTGTCGCTCGCGGGTGAAGGCGAGGCGGGATACGCCGCCGCGCTCGCGGTTACCACGCCGATGCAGCGCGGTGCGATCTATTCGCAGCGGTTCGCTAAAGGGCTGGGCGGCTATCGCGGCGAGCAGCCATTCATTGATCTGATGCGCAAGGCTCCGGCCACCAGCGGGCTCGACCGGGCGCAATATGCCGATCTCAAGTTCTGGCTTCCGGGCGATATCCTGACCAAGGTCGATCGCACCAGCATGGCGGTAAGTCTGGAGGCACGCGAGCCGCTGCTGGACCACAGGTTGATCGAGTTCGCCGCCGGCCTGCCGCACCGCCTGCGCATTCGCGGCTCGCAGGGCAAATGGCTGCTCAAGCACACGATGGAGCGCTATCTGCCGGAGGATATCCTCTACCGCCCGAAGCAGGGTTTCGTGACCCCGATCAGCCACTGGTTTCGCGGCCCGCTGGCGGGAGAGGCGCGAGCCCTGGCAGACAGCTCGCTCGCCGTGCGCGCAGGATGGTTCGAACGCGGGAGCGTTGCCCGGATTGCAGAGCAGCATATCGCCGGAACATCGGACCATGGCCGGCTGCTGTGGCAACTGGTGATGCTCGAAAGCTCGCTCAGGCATCTCAAGGTTTCCGCCTAAGACTCTGGAAAGGAGTCACAATCCTTCTAGATCGGCCCAATCTGGTGCAGCTTCGAAAAAGCGGCGGAAAATAATAGTTTGCCAACAGAGTCCTGCGTCCTGTAGTTTGCACCGGAACAACAACCGCATTCATGATGAGGGGTCGTCAATGGATCGTGTCGGGCCAGGTCTGGAAAACGTCGCGAGCGAGGCAGCGGAGTCGGTCGATCCGGTGATGCCGCTCGACCAGCGGGACGAAGCTTTTGTAATGCGAAGCGCGATGCCCGAGGGTATCCCGCAAGCCCTGTTCGAACTGACCCAGCTCGAAACCTTCTACCAGGAAGAATATCAGGCGCTCTGGAGCTATATGCGCCCCAATGGGCGCCCGAGCTTCACCCCGCCGATGCTGGGGGAATTCGAACGCTGGCAGGACCTGATCGGAAAGAGCTTCGGCTCCGGCGGCGTTCCGCTGCGCTATCTCATCCTCGGTAGCCGCTCGCCCGGAGTGTTCTGCTTCGGCGGCGATCTCGACCTGTTCCAGCGCCTCATCCGCGATCGCGATCGCGACGGGCTGGTGCGTTACGGCCACCGCTGCTGCAAAATACTCCACCGCAACATGAACACGCTCGACATTCCGATGTTGACCATCGGGCTGGTCGAAGGCGCGGCGCTCGGTGGGGGGTTCGAAGCGTTGCTGTCGTTCGACTATATCGTGGCGGAGCGCGATGCCACCTTCGGCCTGCCCGAGGTGATGTTCGGCCTGTTTCCCGGCATGGGCGCGCATGCTTTCCTCAGCCGCAAGCTGGGCAGCGCGATGGCCGACCGGCTGATCGTGTCGAACGAAACCTATACCGCCGAACAGATGTACGAGATGGGCCTCGTCCATGTGCTCGCCGAACCGGGTGAGGGGCTCAATGCCTGCCGCGAATTCATCCGCAAGTCTGAACGGAGGCATGCCGGCCTCGTCGGCGCGCGCAGGGCGACCAGGATCGCGTGGAACCTAGAATTGCAGGAACTGACCCGGATCACCGAACTGTGGGCCGACACCGCGCTCCAGCTGAGCGAGCAGGACCTGCGGATCATGAACCGGCTGACCAGCGCGCAGCAAAGGCTCGCCGACGCCGCCTAGCCGCTCGCGCCGTGGCCAAGCGCCATATATTCGTCGCTCTGCATCTCGTTGAGGCGGCTGACCGTGCGTTCGAACTCGAAGCTGCCGTCGCCCGCCTGATATAGGTTTTCCGGTTCGGCAGCGGCGGTCGCGAACAGCTTAACGCGGTGCTCGTAGAGGGCGTCGATCAGCGTCACGAAACGCGCCGCCTCGTTGCGGTCTTCGGGCCCCATCTGGGGGATGCCGACGATGAAGACCGTGTGGTAATATCTTGCAATCGCGAGATAGTCGCTCGCCCCGCGCGCTTGACGACAGAGCCGGGAGAAGCTGAACACTGCAACGCCCTTGAGCGACTTTGGCACATGGATCGTCCGCCCGCCGCCGACATCGAGCTCGGCGGTCGGGACATGCGCCGCATCCTCGGGCGCGAAATCGGTGAGTTGAAAGAATGCCTGGCGGATGCGGGCGGTTGCCTCCTCACCGATCGGCGCATGCCAGCTGTCGATTCCGCCGATCCGTTCGAGCCGGTAATCCACCGGGCCGTTGAGCGGGACAACATCGAGCCGTTCCTTCACCAGCTCGATGAAGGGCAGGAAATGCTCGCGATTGAGCCCGTCCTTGTAAAGATCGTCCGGCGGGCGGTTCGACGTGGTGACGACGGTGACGCCGCGATCGACGATCAGCGCGCGGAACAGGCGGCTCATGATCATCGCATCGGCGCTGTTGTTGACCACCATCTCGTCGAAGCACAGGCAGCGCACGTCCTCCGACAACTGGACAGCAACGGGCGGGATCGGATCGCCGCTCTCCTTCTTGCGTTCCTCACGCAGCAGCGCGTGAACATCCTGCATGAACGCGTGAAAGTGGACCCTTCGCTTGCGGTTGATCGACAGGCAGTCGTGAAACAGGTCCATCAGCATCGACTTGCCGCGCCCGACACCGCCCCACATATAGACCCCGCACGGTGCAGGCGGCGGCCCCTTGAGCGCGCGCCACAGCACGCTGCCGCGCTTGGGAACGGCCTCGAGTTCCTCCTGCAAACGCCCGAGGCGCTCCGCAGCGGCGCGCTGTTCGGGATCGGGGCGCAGTTCGCCGTTCGCGATCATCGCCTCGTATCGGGCGATCACGCGGCTCATCGCGGCAGGAATTTCCGGACGATGCCGGAGAAGGACGCGACGATCTCGGCCTCGCCTTCTTGCTCCACCGTGCCGCGCACGAAAACCAGCTTGCCGGTTTCGCGCATGATTTCGGTCACTGCATCGAGCGGCTTGTCTCTCTTGCCCGCGCCGGTGAACTGGGTCGACAGCTCAAGCGTGACCGAGGGGCCCGCATTGCCGGTGCCGAGCGTGTGCATGGTGGTGAACAGCGAGATATCGATCAGCGCCAGCGTCACCGCGCCATGCACGATCCCTTGCAGGTTTTCGTGCTTGCGTTCGGGAAACATGCGCAACCGGCTCTTTCCGTCCTCGACCCGGGTGATGAGCTTGCCCATCACCGCGCCGTTGAACAGCGTCGGGTCCTTCAGGTTCCAGTGCTTCCAGCCCGGATTTTCGGGGTCCGGGCTGTGATCGAATACGTCTTCGGAAAGCGCCACGTCAGATCGCGCGTTCGGCCATCATCTTCTTGGTTTCGGCGATCGCCTTGGCCGGGTTGAGGCCCTTGGGGCAGACGTTGGCGCAGTTCATGATGGTGTGGCAGCGATAGAGCCGGAACGGATCCTCGAGCGCGTCGAGCCGCTCTCCGGTCATCTCGTCGCGGCTGTCCGCCAGCCAGCGATAGGCCTGAAGCAGGATCGCCGGGCCAAGGAACTTGTCGCTGTTCCACCAGTAGCTCGGGCAAGAGGTCGAGCAGCAGGCGCACAGGATGCACTCATACAGCCCGTCGAGCTTCTCGCGCTGCTCGGGCGATTGCAGCCGTTCCTTGCCGCTCGGGGTCGGCGTCACCGCCTGCAGCCATGGCCGGATCGACGCATATTGCGCATAGAAATGGGTGAAATCGGGCACCAAATCCTTGATCACGTCCATATGCGGCAGCGGGGTGATGCGCACTTCGCCCGACTTGAGATCCTCGATCGCTGTGGTGCAGGCGAGGCCGTTCTTGCCGTTCATGTTCATCGAGCACGACCCGCAGATCCCTTCGCGGCAGGAACGCCGGAAAGTCAGCGTCGGATCGATCTCGTTCTTGATCTTGATCAGCGCGTCGAGGACCATCGGCCCGGTCTGGTCGAGGTCGAGCTCGAAGGTATCGTAGCGCGGGTTCTCGCCGCTGTCCGGATCGTAGCGGTAGATCTTGAATTTGCGCAGCTTGCCGCCGCCCTCGGCCGAATGCGCACGGCCCTTGCCGGTGATCTTCGAGTTCTTCGGGAGGGTGAAAGTCGCCATGGTCCGCCGAGTCCTGTTGCTTCGCCAGACTTTCTAGCGTTTCGTGCCAAGAGAGCAAGGCGGCGAACATGCAAGTGTCGCAACGCCCGATCGCCCGCTTGCAAGAATGGGATAGTGACCCAAGTGAACAATATGGACGGTGCAGGACAGCAGGTTGGCACATGGCCGCGGTGTGCAGCGATCTTCGGTGCTTCCGGGGGGATCGGTTCGGCACTGTGCAGCGAACTCGCCGCGCGTGGCGTGGCAACGATTCACGCCGGAAGTCGTAGCGGTCGCGTGCCGCAAGACCAGGCGATTCGGCCTTTTCGTTTCGAGCTCGAAGACGAAACCTCGATCTCGGCAGCAGCCGATGCCATGCGGAATGCGCCGCCCGATCTGGTGATCGTGGCGAGCGGTGTCCTGACCTTGCCCGATGGAACCGGGCCGGAGCGCAGCTACAAATCGCTCGATCCGGTTGTCATGGCGCGGGTGTTCGCCGCCAACACCATCGGTCCGGCTCTTGTTGCCAAGCACATGCTGCCGCTCCTGCCGCGCGACCGGCGAGCGGTCCTTGCAGCCTTGTCGGCCCGGGTCGGCTCGATCGGTGACAACCGCGTGGGGGGATGGCACAGTTACCGCGCGAGCAAGGCGGGGCTCAACATGCTGGTCCGCAACTTTGCCATCGAACTCGGTCGGACCCACAAGCAGGCGGTGGTCGTGTCATTGCATCCGGGCACGGTCGACACGGCCCTGTCGGAGCCGTTCCGGGCCAATCTGCCTGATGGGCAACTGACGGACCCGGACGGCGCAGCGCGCAATCTGCTCGGCGTGATCGATGGCCTCATCCCCGCCGACAGTGGGCAACAGTTCGACTGGAAGGGCGGGCGGGTTCCGGATTAGCCCTCAATCGCAAGTCAAAGGCCGTCCGTTGAATTCATTTTCCTACACGATCACGCCTGGTTAAACCCACTACCGCTCTTTCAAACCGTGATTTTTTCTCGAGCGAATTCCGAGCTGCCGACCGGTTGGACTTTGGTGTCGCCTTAGTGTCGCCTTTCGATCAAGCGGACGGGAGGGGTTTGCGGCTCGGCAACAGCTCTTCGCACACGGCGTAGGTTCGCTCGTTGTCGACATCGATCGCCAGCGCGCCGTCGGCGAAGAATGTCGCTTCCATGGTGATCCCGAACCGCTTGCCGACGCGGCGGATGGCGCTGGGGGCGGAGACGAGCTTGAGGCCCATGAGCGCGATGTTGAACAGGCCGAAGGCGCGGATCATCCGGTCGCGGTTCTTCTGAAACTGCCCGCCCTCGCGAAACGCCTCGGCGGCGGCGAAGGCCTTGCGATTGGCAAGGCCATAGATGTTGCAATTGGCGTAACCGCCGTCGCGAAATTCGTAGAAGTTGCGCTGGCCCTCCGGATGGGCGGTGCGCACATCCTCCGCGCGCGCAAGCGCAAGGGTCGCATCGGCCCGTGCCATTGTCGACCTAACTTGTTCGAAGCCGTCCTCGCTCAGCAGCACGTTGTCGGCTGTGGTGATGACGAAGGGACCTTCGTCGTCTTTCGCCGCAGCGGTCACGCTGTCGACGATGCCGTGATGCGAATCGACGAATAGGATCTTTGTCCCGCAATCGGCATAGCGACCGAGCAGCTTGCCCACTTCGGCCTGCGCCTCCGGCTCGATCGAGATGCGGATTTCGGAGAGGTTGCTGCGCGATGTGACTGTGTCGAGCACCCATTCGATCAGCGGTTTGCCGCAGATCGGGGCGAGGCACTTGTGCGATACCCCTGCGCGTTCGGCGAGCGGGTTGACAACACCGGCGCGCTGCGCGGCGAGGATGATGACTATGGCCGGTCGGTCGCTCAAGGCTTACTCCATCAATCCGTGGCGGCGCAGGCTTTCGGCGAGGATCGTCTCGATCAGCTGTTCCTGCGTCCAGCCCGCCAGAACCGCCGCGCGGCCAAACACCTTCTCGGACCACAGATTGCAATTGAGATTGAGCTCGAGGAAGGTGATCTCGCCGGTCTGCTCATTCACGCGGAATTCGAACCTGCCGTAATCGAACGGCCGGTAATCCTCCCACGCCAGCCGCGTATAGTCGGCGATTCGCGCGATCATCGCCTGGTCCTCGAACGGGTCGAGCGAGTATTTCTGGCTCCGGTCGACCAGGTCGCGCTTTTCCTGATAGGTCCGCAGATGCGACGGATCGGCCTGGCGGAAGATGAGCATCGGCAGGATTTGCGGCTGGCCGTCGATCGTCACCACCGGCACCTCGACATCGCTGCCGTCGATGAAGGGCTCAACGATGGCATCGTGGCCCAGCGCTTGGACCCCGTGCACCGCGGCCTTGACGCTGTCCCAGTCGGTTGCATCATGCACGCCCCAGCTGGCGCTGGAGTTGTTGGGCTTGACGACGAAGCGTTTTCCCTCGGGGCATTTGGCCGGATCGACCGGTGCACCGCGGCGATAGATCGCCCAGGGCGCAGTCGGCACACCAGCGCTGCGCACCGCCATCTTGGCCAGATGCTTGTCGTCCGACAGGCCGCGGATGATCGGGCTGGCACCAAGGTAGGCGATCTCGGCGCGTTCGCACAGCAGCGGGCACAGCATCTCCGAATTGAAGAACCCCGCGCGGTTGAGCAGCGGGAAGACGAAATCGACATCGGGCTTGTCCCACAGGATGTCGAAATTGTTCGAGATCTTGAGGTTCAGGCCGAGGCCGCTCAACACCTGCGACATTTCGCGATGGTACTTCGCATGGTTGCCGTCTTCGGGATTGCCGGTGCCGTCCCAAAGGGCGTTCTTGGCGAGGAAAAGGATGCGAATCCGTTTCTTCGCGGCAGCAGAGATGGTCTTCGGAGCGGGAAATGCCGGCAAGTCGTGCGACCTTTAAAGTTCTTCGTAGACCGGCCCCATAAATCCGCTATTCCCCAAAAGAAACCATAATACGGGCGGGGCATACAAAGGGTCGCATATGCAGCCGCTAAACACCACGGCACCTGTTTCCTCAATCCAGTGCCAGCCATCCCATGATCGTGCGATCGAATTGCTGTCGTCGGGCGGCGATGCACGCATCCTGGTCGATCCGGCATCGTGCCTCAACCAGTACCTTTCCACCCCCTATCCGCGCGAGGTGATCGCCTACGCTTCATCGACGGCGAACGATATAGGTGCGGACGCCTTTGCGCGGGTGGTTGCATTGGTCGAAGCGGGGCTGGATGACTACACCTGTGCTCTGGAAGCGATGCGGGTGCGGTTGCGCAGGATCTTTGCGCTCGACCGCGATTGCGATGTCGTGTTTGCTGCCTCGGGAACGGATCTCGAATACGTGCCACTCGCCGGTGTCGCGGACGCTGCGATGGGCGGGGTGCACAACATCCTCCTCGGCGCGGATGAGGTCGGCAGCGGCTGCATCCATTCGGCACGCGGACGCCATTTTGCCGACCGCACGCCGCTTGGCATCACATCGGAAAGCGGAGCCCCGGTGGACGGGCTGGCGCGGGTTTCGCTGGTCGACATAGCTGGCGTTCGGCTTCGGGCACAGTGCGAACATCGGGCGAAATCGAAGCGGATATCTCGTGCGAGATCGAACAGGCGCAGAAACGGGGGAAGCACGCACTGGTGCATCTGGTCCACGGCTCGAAGACGGGCCTGATCCTGCCCCGGCTCGACGCGCTGGACCGGCTGATGGTGCGGTGGTCCGGCGCGGCCAGTTTCGTGATCGATGCCTGCCAGGTCCGCATCGCGCCCGGGATGGTTGGCAGCTATCTCGAACGCGGCGCCATCGTGATGCTCACCGGCTCGAAGTTCGTCGGCGGCCCGCCCTTCAGCGGGTTTGCGCTCGTTCCGCCGCAGTGGAAGGCACGGGCGGGCAATGTGCCGTCCGGCCTCGCGCGCATATTTCGCCGGGCCGAATGGCCGGCGGACTGGCCAGGCGTCGCTTGCTTGCCCGAAACCGGGAATCCCGGCTTGCAGTTGCGGCTGGAGGCTTCGTTATTCGAGCTCGAAAGGTTCGCCGCGCTCCCGGTCGAACGGGCAGAGAGCGTGATCGCTGCGTTCGGCGCAGCGATTGGCGACCATTTGCTCGCAATCGAAGGCATCGAAATCGTTTCGCCGTGCGAGCCGGGTTTGTCCGGGGAGGCCGAGGACCACCCGCTCGAAATGCGTACGCTCGTCACTCTGGACGTTTCGTCGATGCCGCAGGCCCGCACGTTCGACGATGCACAGGCGTTGCATCGCCGGATCGCCTGTGCCGGGATCAGGCTCGGCCAGCCGGTGCGCTGCCGCAAGCTGGCGGACGGCTGCTGGGCTGGCACACTGCGGATCGGACTGTCGATGCCGCAAATTGTTGTGCTGGCTGCGCTCGACGACATGGCGATGCGCGAAGTGCTGGCATCCGACATGCGCCGCATCGCTGCGGTGTTCGACCTCGCGAGCTGATTTGACTCAGGCGGTGGGCGCGATCAGCCCGGTCCGCCGCCAGCTTTCAGCCAATAGCGTTTCGAGCAGATCGGCGTGGCTGAAGCCAGCGTATCCCGCCGCCTTGGCCATCACCTTCTCCGACCAAAGATTGCAGTTGAGATTGATCTCGATGAAGTTGAACTCACCGGTTTTGAGATCAAGGCGGAACTCGATGCGGCCATAATCGAACGGCAGCAATTCGCGCGCGACCTTGCTCGCCAATTCGGTGATCTTCGGCGCAAATTCGGGGTGCTCGAAGGTCTTGAGCGCGGCTTTCTCGGTGTTCTGCACCAAGTCGCGCTTTTCATAGTAGGTCCACAGTTTCTGCGTGTCCTCACGCTCGTACCACAGCATCGGCAGTGCGACAGGCCGGTCCTTGATGGTGATGAAGGCGCACTGGATATCATAGCCGTCGAGATAGGGCTCGACGATCGCATCATGGCCCTGACCGTGGATATTGGCGATGGCATTGGTGACACCGTTCCAGTCGAAGGCGTCGGAAATGCCCCAGCTCGCGGATGAGGCGTTGGGCTTGATCACCCAGCGGCCATCGGGCGCGGCGGGCAGATCGTTTTCCAGCACGGGCGCGCCGCGGCGATAGCAGAACCAGTCCGCAGTCGGCACGCCGGCATGCGTCGCGACCAGCTTGGAGACGGATTTGTCGTCCCCCAAACCGCGCAGGAACGGCATGGCCCCGAGGTAGGGGATGCGGTGCATGTTGCACAGCAAAGGGATCAGCATCTCGCTGTTGACGAAACCGCCGCGATTGAGCAGCGGAAAGACGAAATCGGTGTCGGGTTGTTCGAACAGCGTCTTGTAGGTGTTCGACAGGCGAAGGTTTAGTCCGAGGTTTTCCAGCGTCGTGCGCACTTCGTGATGATAGATCGCATGATTGCCGTCTTCCGGGTGCATCCCGCCGCCGAACAAAGCGTGCTTGGCCATGAACAGAAGCCGCACCCGTTCCTTCGCTTCGGCCGGGATACGAAGGGGTTCGATTGCACGGGTCATAGCGGATCCTTGTCGTGGGTAAGGCGCTTCCACTAATCTCCATCATCGACCGGGAAAAGGGCCAATTGTGCTCAGACCCCGGCGCGCCGCGCCGTATCGAGGATCGCACCGACGAAGCCCTCGGGATCGTCCTCCTGAATGAAATGCCCGCCCTTGAGGGTCCGGTGAAGCGGGTTGTCGCGTGCGCCGGGAACGCGTTCGCGGAACATGGCATCGCCGCCCCGGGTGATCGGATCGCCATCGGAAAAACAGCAGGTGAAGGGCCTGTCGAAGGTCTCGAGCACCTTCCACGCTTCGATCTGCGCGGGCACCTCGACATTCTCCCCCAGCGGGACCAGCGACGGGAAGATCCGCGCGCCCGCCTTGCTGGCGCGGGTGTCGTAAGGCGCGTCGTAGGCAGCAACCACGTGATCCGGCAACTCGGTCGTGGTCGCGCGCTGGAGAATGCCGCCGATCGGGAACACCGGGCTGTATTTCGAAAACGCGCGCCATTTGGCGAAGGCGGGCGGCGGCTCCTGGCCGGCAGGAAGCCCGCCATTCGACAGGACCACACCGGCGAAGCAGTCGGGCATCGCCGTCACCAGCCGCAAGCCAACCAGCGATCCCCAGTCCTGGCACGCGAGGATGACGTTGCCCAGGCCCATCGCCTCGAACCATTCGCGCATCCACGCGACGTGACCGGCATAAGTATACGCGCCCTTGTCGGTGGGCTTGTCGGATTTGCCGAACCCGATGAGGTCGGGCGCGATCACGCGATAGCCTGCCTCGACCACCGGTCCGATCATCTTGCGATAAAGATAGCTCCAGCTCGGCTCGCCGTGCATCATCAGCACCGGGGTGGCCTCGCGCGGGCCTTCATCGACATAGTGCAGCCGCAAGCCGTCGCTAAGCAGGTGATATCTGGGATCGAACGGATAGTCCGCCAAACCTGCAAACCTATCATCCGGCGTGCGATGTACCTTCGCCATGGTCTCTCCCTCTTTTGCAACCTATCTTGCCGCGAAGGGCGCGAAAGGGAAGGGGAAAACGATGGGTCTGGCCAGCTGGTGGGATGCGCATGGTGTGCCGCGCGTGATCAGGTTCGCATGCGGCATGCCCGCAATCATGAAGCTGCGTTCGAAGGTCGTCCCGCTGGCGGAGGGAGAAGTGTTCGAACTCGGCTGCGGGGGCGGGATCAACCAGCAGTTCTACCGCGCCGATGCGATCACCCGCTACGCCGGGATCGATCCGGGCGGCAAGCTGCTCGAATACGCCCGCGTCGAGGCGGAGAAGAAGGGCTGGCGGGCCGATATTCGCGACGGGGTAGGGGAGGCCATTCCGTTTGGCGACGAAAGCTTCGATACCGTCGTGTGCACCTACACCTTGTGCTCAGTGCAGGACCAGGCGCAAGTGGTGCGCGAGATGCGGCGCATACTGAGGCCTGGCGGAAGGCTCTTGTTCCTCGAGCATGGACGGGCTCCTGATGCCAAGGTGGCGCGGTTCCAGGACCGGATCGAGCCGTGGTGGATGCCTTTTGCCGGCGGGTGCCATCTGACCCGGCCTGTCACCTCCGCCGTGCGCGCCGGGGGGTTTGCGGTCGAGCCGATGGGGGCAAGATACCTCGACAAGACGCCCAGATCGCTCGGCTGGAACGAATGGGGCGTCGGGATCAAGCAAGGGGGCTGAAGGCGGGAGCGCGCACGCTCCCGCCCCAACGCATTGCTATTCGCCGAACGTGCGCTGCCACCAGCCGCGCCGCGAGGTGCCGTTCTCGGTAACCTCTTCCGTCGCAGATTCTTCGGGCGCAGCTTCGGTTTCGACCGGATCGGCTTTCTTCCGGCGAGTCCGCTTGGGCTTTTCTGCCGGGGCCTCTGCCGCAGCCTCCTCCGCCTGGACGTCCTCCGCAGGAATCGCGGCGACAGGCGCGGGTTCGGCCTTCTTCCGGCGCGCGCGCGGCTTAGGCTTGACCTCTGCCTCTTCTTCGACGGCAGGCGCTGCTTCCGCTTCGCTCTCTTCTGCCTTCCTGCGACGCGGGCGACGCTTGGGCTTAGCTTCCTCGGCGACCACCTCGGCCGTCTCCGGCGAACCGTCCGGACCGGCAACCACTGCCATGTCCTCGGCTACCTGCTCGGCAATCACCTCGGCCGTTTCGGCTTCGCTTCCCTCGCCAGCACCATCCTCGCTGTCGCGGTTGCGACCGCCACGGCGACCACGCCCGCCACGGCGGCGACGCTTCTTCTTCTGCTCGCCATTGTCGGTTTCGGTGCCTTCGTCGGAGGAATCGTCATCAGAAGAATCCTCGGCATCGGTGTCTTCGCCGTCGCCGTTCTCGCCGTTCTCGTCGCGCTTCTTGCGGTTGCGCCCGCCGCGGCGGCGGCGCTTCTTTCGCGCACCATCGTCGTCGCGATCCCGGTCGCGGCTCCGTTCGCTTTCCTCTTCGCGCTCGTCGCCTTCGTCCGCTTCATCCTCTTCGGGATAGACCTCGTCATCCTCGTCATCGACGATCGGTTCGAACTTCGGAGCCTGCGACGGACGCGGGCCCGAGCTCGACACGTGCATCTTGGCACCCTCGTCCTCGCCCTCCGGCACGACTTCGACATTCACGCCATAGCGGTCTTCGATCTCGACCAGATCGGCGCGCTTGGCGTTGAGCAGGTAAACCGCGGCCTCGGTGCTGGCGGCGAGGGTGATCAGCGTTCCCTTGCCCTTGGCTGCTTCATCCTCGATCAGGCGCAGCGCAGAAAGCCCCGCGCTCGATGCTGTGCGGACGAGCCCGGTGCCGTCGCAGTGCGGGCAGTCGCGGGTGGTCGCCTCGAGCACGCCGGTGCGCAGCCGCTGCCGGCTCATTTCCATCAGTCCGAAGCCCGAAATGCGCCCGACCTGGATGCGCGCGCGGTCGTTCCTCAGGGCATCCTTCATCGCCTTTTCGACTTTGCGGATGTTGGAGTTGTACTCCATGTCGATGAAGTCGATCACGACCAGACCGGCCATGTCGCGCAGGCGCAGCTGGCGGGCGATTTCCCTGGCGGCTTCGAGGTTGGTCGCGGTCGCGGTCGCCTCGATCCCGTGTTCCTTGGTCGAGCGGCCCGAGTTGATGTCGATCGACACCAGCGCCTCGGTCGGGTTGATCACCAGATAGCCGCCTGATTTGAGCTGGACCACCGGATCGTACATCGCGCGGAGCTGATCCTCGGCGCCGTAGCGCTGGAATAACGGGACGGGATCGGAATAGGCCTTCACCCGGCGTGCGTGGCTCGGCATCAACAGCTTCATGAAGCTCTTGGCGAGCTTATAGCCCTCCTCGCCCTCGACGACGACTTCCTCGATTTCCTTGTTGTAGATATCGCGGATCGCGCGCTTGATCAGGTCGCTGTCCGAATGAATCAGCGCCGGAGCCGCCGAAGCAAGCGTCTTTTCGCGGATTTCGTCCCACAAGCGGGCGAGATAGTCAAAGTCGCGCTTGATCTCGGGCTTGGTACGGCTGAGCCCTGCGGTGCGGACGATCAGCCCCATCGACTTGGGCAGCTTGAGATCGCCGACGATCGACTTGAGACGCTTACGGTCCTGCGCGCTTGATATCTTGCGAGAGATGCCGCCGCCATGGCTGCTGTTCGGCATGAGTACGGTGTAACGACCGGCAAGGCTGAGGTAGGTGGTCAGGGCAGCACCCTTGTTGCCACGCTCTTCCTTGACGACCTGGACCAGCAGCACCTGGCGGCGCTGGATGACGTCTTGGATCTTATAGCGGCGGCGAAGCTCCTGGCGGCGGGCGCGGACTTCGTCGACTTCTTTGGCGCGGCTTCTGCTGCCCTTGCCCTTGCCCTTAGTCTGGCGGCGGCCGCGTCCGCGACCCCGGCGATTGCCGTTCTCACCGTCTTCGTCGGCTTCGGAGGCTTCGTCATCCTCGTCGTCGTCTTCGTCGTCGCCGTTCTCGAGCTGGCCTTCATCGATGGTCGAAACATGATCCTTGTCGGACGTGTCGATCTCCTCGACTCCGTCTTCGGCCATATCTTCGGCCAGCGCCTCGCCGGACTGCTCGTCTTCGGCGTCGTATTCGTCGCCCGGCATTTCGCCGCGATCTTCTTCTTCGGCACGCAGGCGGGCCTCTTCCTCAGCAGCCTCGGCCTCCTCGGCCAGCAGGCGCTCGCGGTCTTCCTTGGGGATCTGGTAGTAGTCGGGGTGGATTTCGCTGAAGGCGAGGAAACCGTGACGATTGCCGCCGAAGTCGACGAAAGCCGCCTGCAGCGATGGCTCGACCCTGGTTACCTTGGCGAGATAGATATTGCCCTTGATCTGCTTGTGTTCGGCAGATTCGAAATCGAATTCCTCAATCCGGTTTCCCTTGAGCACCGCCACCCGAGTTTCTTCGGTGTGGCGCGCATCGATAAGCATGCGGGTTGCCATTCAAATGTCTCCAAACGCCGCCGGGCGGGGCAGACCCCAAGCAGGACGGGCGTTCATATATGTGGAAGCCGCCCGCCGAGAGTGGCGTAGCGGCGATATCGGACCGGTCATGGCGCAGTTTGCGCCCGTACCGGGGTGATGTGTCTGCGGAAGAGAGAATGCGCGTCGAGCGTGCGGCCATCGCCGACCATGCAGCGACATCGGCGATGCGCCGTGTCGTCTGGGTCGGGGGGAGGCTTCTCATGTCTGCATCAACCTGTTGCGAACCCGGTTTCGATTATCCGGGACCATCTGTTGGCCTGCGGGTCCGGTCGCTTGTAAGGCTCGGGAACGGAGGCGAAACTGGTTTTGATGGGCTAGCACCGTGGGTTTCGCATCGCAACCATATTGCGCAACCATGCCGCAACACCGTAACGAGAACCGGCAATGTCATTGCGTGCGCAAATCCTGCTGGTTTTTCTCGTACCGGTTTTTCTGGTCGGCGGGCTGGTGGCGTTCGGGCTGACGATACCGATCCCCCATCTTGGCCGCGCCTATGTCATCAAGTTCGATTTGCCCGAGGCGGGATCGCCCGTCGACCTGCCCGAGATCCTCGGGCCGGAGGATCGTTCGCGGCCCTTGATAGTGATCGATGCAGGTCATGGCGGCAAGGACCCGGGTGCCAGCGGCGCGGGATTCCGCGAGAAGGATGTCGTGCTGGGACTCGCCATCGCCCTGCGCGACGAGTTGCTCCGGCAGGGCGGGGTGCGCGTCGCCCTGACTAGGAGTGACGACCGCTTCCTTGTGCTGGAGGAACGCCCGGAGATCGCGCGCCGCCTCAATGCCGACCTGTTCATCTCGATCCACGCGGACTCCGCCGGTGAAATCCGCGATGTCAGCGGCGCCAGCATCTATACCCTGTCGAGCGAAGCTTCGAGCGAGGCGGCTGCTCGTTTCGCCGAACGGGAGAATAACGCCGACCGGGTCAATGGTGTGGCCTTGGAGGGGACGAGCGACGAGGTAAGCACCATTCTGGTCGAACTTGCGCAGCGCCGGGTGCAGGAAACCAGCGCCGAATTTGCTGTCCTGATCACGCGCGAAGGGCAGGGCACGCTGCGCTTCCACCCGCAGGCGCGCCGCTCGGCGGCGCTGGCCGTGCTGCGCGCGCCGGATGTCCCTGCGGTGCTCTACGAATCCGGCTACATCACCAACCCGGCCGATGCCGCACGACTGACCTCCGAGCAGGGCAAGCAAGATTTCGCCGAAGCGATGGCCCGCGCGATCCGCATCTTCTTCGCCCGGCAGTCGGGTTCGACGTGATGCAAAGCCCCCGTAGATAAGCCTCAAACCGGCTGGCGCGATGCGGAATCGGCGTGCTAAAGGCCCGGTCACCATGGCTGAAAGCACGCTTCAATCGATCAGTTACCGCATCCGGCGCGAGGCCAGCGGTGTCTTCAATTGGGTGAAGGCTAAGACCCGTCCGGTGAACGAGTGGTTCGGTCGCAATTGGCGGCACAAGCGCTGGTTCCGCTGGCTGAGTTCAGCACTGGGCGCGTTCCTGCTGGTGTTTCTGGCTGGCTACATAGTGCTCACGCGCAATCTGCCCGATGTCGAAACGCTGCGCGACTACCAGCCGCCGCTGCCCACGGTGGTGCGCGGCTACGACGGCGAAATCGTTCACAGCTATGCCCGCGACCGGCGAGTCCAGTTGCAATATGCCGATTTCCCTGAACCGCTGATCGAGGCGTTCCTTGCGGCGGAGGACAAGACCTTCTTCAGCCACGGCGGGATCGACGCGGGCGGGCTGTTTGGCGCAGTCATCGACTATGTCAGCAAGATGGGCAGCGGCGAGCGTGCGGTCGGCGGGTCGACGATAACCCAGCAGGTGGCGAAGAACATCTTCCTGTCGAAGGAGTATTCGATCACCCGCAAGCTCCGCGAAATGATCCTGGCTCGGCGTATCGAAGGCGTGCTGAGCAAGGAGGAAATTCTCGAGCTTTACCTCAACGAAATTCCGCTCGGCCGCCGCAGTTTCGGAGTCCAGGCGGCGGCGAGGACATATTTCGACAAGGATGTTGCCGATCTCGAACTGCAAGAGGCAGCGTTCCTCGCGATCCTGCCCAAGGCACCCGAGACCTACAGCCGCGAAAAGAATTTCGACGAAGCAATCTCGCGGCGCAATTTCGTCCTCGACCAGATGGCAGAGAACGAGTTCGTCACCCCGGCCGAGGCCGCCGCTGCCAAGGCAGCGCCGCTCGGCATCGTACCAGCACGCACCCAGCGTTCGGCAGATGCGGGTTACTTTCTCGAGGAGGTGCGGCGGCAACTGCTCGAAGACTTCGGCGAAACAGCCGAGAATGGCCCCAACAGCGTCTACGCCGGCGGCCTGTGGGTGCGGACCTCGCTCGACCCTGAGTTGCAGGCTGCCGCACGCGACGCGCTGCGCCAGGGCCTCATCCGTTACCACGCAGGAAGAGGCTGGAGCGGCCCACTCGCAACGATCGATTTCGACGACGGGCCGTGGGCCAGTCAACTGGCTGCGTCACCGCTTGGCATCAATTACCAGAACTGGCGCGTCGGCGTTGTCACCGAACGCAATGGCGGGAGCGCGCAAGTCGGATTTTCCGACGGCAAGACCGCACCGCTCACCGGATTGCCGCAGGCGATCAAGGTGGGCGATGTTACCGCAGTTCGGCCGTCGGGCAACGGCTATGCGGTTGGTACGGTACCCGCCGTCTCCGGCGGATTTGTCGCGCAGGCACCGCAGACCGGGAGAATTCTTGCGATGCAGGGCGGGTTTGACGACCGGCTGTCGGACTTCAACCGCGCCACACAGGCGGACCGCCAGCCTGGTTCGACGATCAAGCCATTCGTCTATGCCTCCGGGCTCGACAACGGCATGACCCCGGCGAGCGAGATTCCCGACCAGACATATTGCTATTACCAAGGCTCGAACCTCGGCGAGAAGTGCTTCCGCAACTCCGGTGGCGGCGGGGGCGGCGTGCACACCATGCGGTGGGGGCTGGAGCAGTCGCGCAACCTGATGACGATCCACATCGCGATGGAGACGGGCATGCCCAAGGTGATCGACACCTTCGAGACGATGGGCATCGCGGACGAGGGCGTTTACAAGCCGTATCCCGCCTTCGCGCTGGGCGCGGGCGAGACCAAGGTGATCAATATCGTCAATGCCTATTCGGCGTTGGCAAACCACGGCAGACTCAACCGGCCGACGCTGATCGACTATGTTCAGGACCGCAAGGGCAAGGTTATCTGGCGCGCCGACCAGCGCGATTGCAACCGGTGCGACATGGAAGAGTGGGACGGCAAGCCGATGCCGCGCTTCGGCTTGTCGGGCGTGCAGGCGATGGACCCGCGCACTGCCTACCAGACCGTCCATATGCTCGAAGGCGTGATCCAGCGCGGGACAGCGACCGTGCTGCGCAGCCTCGACATGCCGATGTTCGGCAAGACGGGGACCACCACCGGGCCGACCGACGTATGGTTCATCGGCGGTACCTCGGACCTCATCGCCGGGGTTTATCTGGGATATGACACGCCGCGCAATCTGGGCGGCTATGCGCAGGGCGGCACGGTTTCGGCACCAATCATCAAGGCGTTTTTCGAGAAGGCCAAGCCAAAGCTGCGGCCCGAACCCTTCGTTGCCCCGGCGGGTGTACGGATGGTGCGGGTCGATCGCCTCTCAGGCAAGCGCGTGTTCGATGGCTGGCCGACCGGTGATCCCAAGGGCTCGATCATCTGGGAAGCCTTCAAGCCCGACACCGAACCACCCCGGGCGACCCGGCGCGATGAAATCGAAGCCAAGCGGCAGGAAATTCTCGCGCTTATCAGGCGCGGGCAGCGGGCGGCACGCACCGAAGAGCAGGAAGTCGTCGAGACCGACCAGCAGGACTTCGTCGAAGGTCAGGGCGGCATCTACTGACGGCCGGAGCGGGCGGGGCTTCCCTTTACAATCCAATTCCGTCCGCTAAGCGGGCCGCCAATCTGTTGGAGTGAACGCCATGCGTGCCGAAGGGCAGGCCCATATCGACCGGATCGAAGCCGCGCTGCAACTCGTCCGCCAGTCGCTCGACTGGGAGCGTGCTTTGCGCCGGCTGGAGGAACTGAATTCCCGCGTACAAGACCCTTCGCTGTGGGACAATCCGAAGGAAGCGCAGGCGATCGGCCGCGAACAGAAGCAGCTCGAAACCTCGGTCAATACGGTGAAGGCGATCTCAAGCGAGATGGCCGACGCGATCGAATTCGTCGAGATGGGTGAGGCGGAAGGCGACGACGACATCGTCGCCGAGGGACTTGCCACGCTCGCCAGCCTCGCCGAACGGGCGGATGCCGACAAGGTACAGGCGCTCCTTTCCGGCGAGGCAGATGGCAACGATACCTATCTCGAAATCCACGCCGGCGCAGGCGGTACGGAGAGCCAGGACTGGGCCGAGATGCTGTTCCGAATGTATGCCCGCTGGGCCGAACGCAAGGGCTTCAAGGTCGAAACGGTCGAATACCAGGCGGGCGATGCCGCAGGGATCAAGTCCGCAACGCTGCTGTTCAAGGGTGAAAACGCCTATGGCTATGCCAAGACCGAGAGCGGGGTGCATCGGCTGGTGCGCATCAGCCCCTACGACAGCAGCGCGCGGCGCCACACCAGCTTCAGCTCGGTGTGGGTCTATCCGGTGATCGACGACACGGTCGACATCGAGATCAACCCGGCCGACCTCAAGATCGACACTTACCGCGCGTCGGGCGCCGGCGGGCAGCACGTCAATACGACCGATTCCGCCGTCCGCATCACCCACCAACCCAGCGGCATCGTGGTCGCCAGCCAGGTCGACCGCAGCCAGCACAAGAACCGCGACATCGCGATGGGCATGCTGCGCGCACGCCTTTACGAAGAGGAAATGCGCCGGCGCGAGGAGGCAGCAAGCGCCGAGCATTCGTCGAAGAGCGATATCGGCTGGGGCCACCAGATCCGCAGCTACGTCCTCCAGCCATACCAGATGGTGAAGGATCTGCGCACCGGTGTAACCTCGACAAACCCGGATGCCGTGCTCGACGGGGCGCTGGACGACTTCATCGCCGCCTCGCTGGCGCAGCGTGTCACGGGTGAGACCGTCGACGTTGAGGACGTGGAATAGGTGCTCTGGCCAGCAGCGTTGCCATTTGCGCAACTTGCCGGTGCCGCCTAGATGTTATCCATGACCCGCGCCGCGCTCCTCGCTCTCGTGCTACCTGTCGCGCTCGCCGCCATATCCTGCACGCCGCCTGCGTCCGATCGCCGCGAATCCTCGCGGCAGTTCCCGGAGCCTGACCGCCCGGTTTCCTCGCTCGGCTCGAACGAGTTCTCGACCGAAACCACGCGTGACAATCGCGGTGAAGCGGAGACGGTGATGGATCTCGCCGGAATTGAGACCGGCATGACGGTGGCCGATATCGGGGCCGGCGAAGGCTATTATACCGTCCGCCTCGCCGACCGAGTGGGCAAGGGCGGACGCGTGCTGGCGCAGGATATCGACGATGCCGCGCTCGGGCGGCTCGGCACGCGGATCGAGCGCGAGCGGTTCGACAATGTCTCGATCAAGCTCGGCGCTCCGGACGATCCACGACTGCCCGAGAACAGCTTCGACCGGATATTCCTCGTCCACATGTACCACGAGGTGCAGGAGCCTTACGCGTTCCTGTGGCGGATGTGGCCCGCGCTCCGCGAAAACGGACAGATCATCGTGGTCGATGTCAACCGGCCGACCGACCAGCACGGGATCGATCCGTTGCTGTTGTCGTGCGAATTCCGCAGCGCCGGGTTCGAACTGGTGGCATTCAAGGACAAGCCTGAGCTTGCGGGGTACTATGCACAGTTCAAGCGAGCCGCTAACAGGCCCGAGCCAAAAGACATAAAGCCGTGCCGAGGGTCGCCGCAAGATGCGGGCAATGCAACCGGCTGAGGTTGCCTGAAAGAGTGGAATTGTAATGAGTTTCAAGGGACTGAGCCCGATCGTTTACGGCGGCCGCGAAGTGTGGCCGCTGGTTGAGGGGGGCAAGGGCGTGTCGGCCACCAATCATCTGAGTTCGGGCGCGTGGGCCGCTGCCGGCGGCATCGGCACGGTCAGCGCGGTCAATGCAGACAGCTACGACGAGGACGGCAACCCGGTCCCCCAAGTCTACCCCCAAGCAACCCGCAAGGAGCGTTTCGAGCAGCTCGTTCGCTATGCGATCGACGGTGCCACCGAACAGGTGAAGCGCGCGCACGAGATTGCCGGGGGCAAGGGCGCGATCAACATCAATGTGTTGTGGGAAATGGGCGGCGCCCCGCAGGTGCTCGAGGGCGTGCTCGAGAACTGCAAGGGCCTGATTACCGGCGTCACCTGCGGTGCAGGCATGCCCTACAAGCTGGCCGAGATCGCCCAGCGCCACAACGTGCATTATCTCCCTATCATCAGCTCGGCGCGCGCCTTCCGCGCGCTGTGGAAGCGCAGCTATTCCAAGGTGCCCGAACTGATGGCGGCGGTGGTCTATGAAGACCCGTGGCTGGCCGGCGGGCACAATGGCCTGTCCAATGCCGAGGACCCGCGCGTGCCGGAAGACCCGTACCCCCGGGTCAAGGCGCTGCGCGAGACCATGCGCGCCGAGGGTGTGTCGGAGGATACTGCTATCGTCATGGCTGGGGGAGTTTGGTTCCTGCGCGAATGGAACGACTGGATCGACAATCACGAACTGGGCAAGATCGCGTTCCAGTTCGGCACACGGCCGCTACTGACGCACGAAAGCCCGATCCCGCAGGTATGGAAGGACATGCTGCGCACGGTCGAGCCGGGTGACGTGCTGCTGCACAAGTTTTCACCCACCGGTTTCTATTCGAGTGCGGTCAAGACGCCGTTCCTCTACGACCTGATCCATCGCAGCGAGCGCCAGATCCCGATCTTCAAGCGTGACGAGGAAGAGGGCACCGTGCCGCTCTCCGACCATGGCAAGGCGAAGTATTTCTGGGTCCATCCGGGCGACCAGCGCAAGGCGCTCGCCTGGATGCACGAGGGCTTCACCGAGCCGCTCAAGACGCCGGACAATACGGTGGTCTTCGTCACCCCCGAAAGCGCCGAGCAGATCCGCGCCGACCAGCAGGGGTGCATGGGCTGCCTCAGCCACTGCCAGTTCTCGAGCTGGAAGGATCACGACGATCACACCACCGGCCGCCTGGCCGACCCGCGCAGCTTCTGCATCCAGAAGACCCTGCAGGACATCGCCCACGGCGGCGACCCGGACGAGAACCTCGCCTTCGCCGGACACGCCGCTTACCGCTTCAAGCAGGACCCGTTCTATTCGAACAACTTCACCCCCACGGTGAAGGAACTGGTGGACCGGATTCTGACCGGGGATTGATGATAGTGGCGGCAGGCGACCGACCGGCCACGCCGCCGCCCCTCCGCAATGTATGGCGGGAGTTTGCCGCCGCTCCCAAGCTTGCGATAGGGCCTCTGCGACCACCCGTCACCATATCGGGGGCTGGGCGGGGACGACCGGTTATGGTCATTCCCGGGATGATGTCTGGAGACAGCTCGACAGCCTATCTGCGCCGGTCGCTCGAGGCTTCGGGATTCGACGTGCGCAAGTCGGGCATCACCTTCCAAACAGGCATCGAAGCGACGCGGTTCGGGAGCCTTCAGGCACGCGTTTTGAATATTCGCGAGGCAACCGGCAAGAAGCCGTTGCTGGTCGGGTGGAGCCTTGGCGGATTGTATGCGCGCGCGCTCGCCCATGCAGCGGCGAAAGATGTTGCAATGATCATGTCGCTCGGTTCCCCTTTTTCGGGCCCTCGGACCGCCAATCGTGCATGGCGGCTCTACAATCTCGTCAACGACCATTCGGTTGATAGTCCGCCGATCGCAATCGATGTGTCGTGCAAACCGCCGGTGTTTACGATAGCCGCTTGGTCGCGTCGGGACGGGATCGTCTCGGTTGCCAGCGCCCAAGGCTTGCCTGAGGAAAGCGACGAGACGCTCGAACTCCCCGGCTCCCATTTCGACTTGGGCACGTCGAGTCGCTGCGTGCGCCCAGTAATCGAGCGCCTGGGCAGGGTGCCCGAATAGGGCCTAGACCAGCGCATCCAGCACCTGGTCTGGCGGTCTGTGTCCGTCGGCCCAGAAGCGGATGTTGGCGATCACCTTGGCGCCCGATGCCTCGCGGCCTTCGCGGGTAGCGCTGCCGATGTGGGGGAGAGTCATCACATTGGGATGCGCGAGAAGGCGCGGGTCGACCTGCGGTTCGTCCGGATAGACGTCGAGACCGGCCCCGGCGAGCTTGCCCGATTCCAGTGCCGCGATCAGCGCCTCCTGATCGACCAGCTCGCCTCGCGCGGTGTTGATGAAGGATGCCCCCTCCGGCATCAGGCCGAACCGCCGTGCATCCATGAAGCCGATGGTCGAAGCGGTGGCCGGACAATGCAGCGTCAAAATGTCGGCCGCGGCGATCAGATCGTCGACATTCTCGACATAGCGCGCGCCGAACATCGATTCGAGCGCCCGCGGCAGCGGCTTGCGGTTGTGATAGGCGATTTCCAGCCCGAAGGCGCGAGCGCGGTGCGCGACCGCCTGCCCAATCCGGCCCATGCCGACGATGCCGAGGACCTTGCCGCCCAGCTGCCTGCCCAGCATCCGCGACGGGGCCCAGCCGGTCCATTCGCCGCTCCGCACCAGTGCTACGCCCTCGCGGACCCGGCGCGGCACGCCGATGATCATCTCCATCGTGATATCGGCGGTATCGTCGGTGAACACGCCCGGCGTGTTGGTGACCATGATCCCGCGGTCGCGCGCGGCCTTCAGGTCGATATGGTCGGTTCCCGCGCCGAAATTGGCGATCAGGCCGAGCCGGTCGCTCGCTCCGGCGATCAGTTCGGCATCGATGCGGTCGGTCACCGTGGGGACGAGCACGTCGCAATCCTGCATCGCTGCGGAAAGCTGATCGCGGGTGAGGGGTTCGTCGCCAACGTTTAGCACTGCATCGAACAACTCGCCCATGCGCGCTTCGACGCTCGGCATCAGGTGGCGAGTGACAATGACGCGAGGGCTGCCTTCGACGCGGCGGGACGATCGATTGTGCGCGGAATCCATGTCGGCGGGGCTAAGCTGGGGGCGTCTGACGGTCAAGCCGCTTGCGCAAGCGATGCGTCCCGCTTGAAGCACCCCCGTCGCTCGTTCTAGGGGAAGGGCATGACCATGCGAATCCTAGCCGCGGCCCTTATCCTCCTGGCCGCCCTGGCGACTCCCGGCTCGGCGCAGGATCGGGAGGTTCCCTATTGGGCCACGATCAAGACCGACGAGCTCAACATGCGGGTCGGGCCGAGCGTGGAATACAAGATCGCCTGGGTCTACAAGCGCAAGGGGCTGCCGGTGAAGGTGATCCGGGTGGTCGAGGGCTGGCGGCTGATCCGTGACCACGACGGCGACGAGGGCTGGGTCACCGCCAACCTGCTCTCCGCCGAGCGCGGCGGGCTGGTTGTCGGCGAGGGGTTGGTGGCAATGCGCGAAAGCCCAAGTTCCGCCAGCAAACTGCGCTGGAACGCCCAACCGGGAGTAGTCGGAAAGCTGGGCGAGTGCGAAGCCGGTTGGTGCCGGTTCGATGTCGCCGGGCGCGCCGGTTGGGTCGAAGCCGGACGGTTGTGGGGTGCCGGCGAGCCCTGATCCGCTCTATTCGGCCGCCACCAACAATAAGGGGCGGCACCAATTGCCGCCCCTTTGGTATTTACCGGTGATGGCAGTTTACATCCCTGCGGCCGCGTCTTTGCGCTTCATCACCGTCACTTTTTCACCGTCGTCATTAGTGGCGACATAGCTGCCGTCTGCAGCCGGTTCACCGTCGGTCCAGCAAACCGGCGCCGAACCCTCTGCCGCCGCATTGAAGCAGGTCTGGTCCTTGGTCATCGCCACGGTTCCGCGTTCGGCTTCCTTGCCATCGGCCATAACGGTGTAGTTGTTTGCCGCATCGATTGTGACCGTTGTTTTCGCACCATCGGCAGCGGTCACATCATAGGTGCCGGCCAGAACCTCCTCAGCCGGAGCTTCGGCAGCAGCGGTCTCGGTGGTTGCAGTTTCACCCTCTTTCGGTGCCTCGGATTTCGAACACGCAGCCAGCGCAATGCAACCGGCGATCAGAATCAGTTTTTTCACGGTGGTTCCCCTCTCGTTGAGAGCGCGCACGATACCATTCATCTCCGGCAGTGCCGAGTCTTCAGTTAGGCGAACCGGGAATCAGGCGAGTTCGACCGCGATCGCCGTCGCCTCGCCGCCGCCAATGCACAGGCTCGCGACGCCGCGCTTCTTGCCCTGATGCTTGAGCGCATTGATCAGCGTCACCACGATCCGCGTGCCGCTCGCGCCGATCGGATGGCCCAGCGCGGTCGCGCCGCCGTTGACGTTGATCTTCGCGTGATCGATCCCGATGTCGCGCATGGCGAACATGGCAACGCAGGCGAAAGCCTCGTTGACTTCCCACAGGTCGACGTCGTCGACGCCCCAGCCCGCGTTCTTGAGCACTTTCTCGATCGCGCCAACCGGGGCGACGGTGAAGTCTTTCGGCTCGCGCGCATGGGCCGCCATGCCGACGATCTTCGCCGCCGGCTCAAGCCCCTTCTCGGCTGCCACGCTGGCGCGGGTGAGAACCACCGCCGCCGCGCCATCGGAAATCGAGCTGGAAGTTGCGGCGGTAATCGTGCCATCTTTGGCGAAGGCGGCACGCAGGGTCGGGATCTTGTCCGGCTTGCCTTTGCCGGGCTGCTCGTCGGTATCGACTGTCATTTCGCCCGCGCGTGTGGCGAAGGTGACTGGCACGACTTCGCCCGCGAATGCCCCGCTTTCGATCGCGGCATTGGCGCGGCGCAGGGATTCGATCGAATAGCCGTCCATGTCTTCGCGGGTGAGCTGGTACTCGTTCGCGGTATCCTGCGCGAAAGTGCCCATCGCACGGCCTTCCTCGTAAGCGTCTTCAAGCCCGTCGAGGAACATATGGTCGTAGGCGGTGTCGTGGCCGATGCGCGCGCCCGAGCGGTGCTTCTTGAGCAGGTAGGGCGCATTGGTCATGCTCTCCATCCCGCCCGAGACGACGAAATCGATCGAGCCGCTGGCGAGCGCCTCTGCGCCCATGATGATCGTCTGCATCCCGCTGCCGCACACCTTGTTGACCGTGGTCGCCTGGACCGACTTGGGCAGCCCGGCCTTGATCGTCGCCTGGCGGGCAGGGGCCTGGCCGAGCCCGGCGGGCAGGACGCAGCCCATGTATACGCGGTCGAAGTCCTCGCCCGAAACCCCCGAGCGTTCCACCGCAGCCTTGACCGCCGCTGCGCCAAGATCGGTCGCGGAAACATCGGACAGAGCACCCTGCATGCCGCCCATCGGGGTACGGGCATAGGACAGGATGACGATCGGATCGGCTTCGGAGAACTGCGGCATGGGGTGTATCCTTGGCTGCTGAATTTGTCAGCCTGCGCTGTAGTGCTGCACTGCGGCGAAGGCAAACGGGATAGGTATTCGCGCCTCGGTACGTCGTCCCGTTTCGCTTGTGTTTGCCGCACCGCTGCGCAACAACGGTGGCAAAGCGAAACCTTTAGGAGAGCATCATGGCCGCCGATCACGCAAGCGAGCTTCAGTCCATCCTCGACAAACAGCGCAAGGCCTTCACCGCATCGCGCCCCGAAAGCCTCGACGTGCGCCGCGACCGCATCAAGCGGGCGATCGCGCTGCTGGTCGATCATGGCGACGCGCTGTGCGATGCGATGAGTGAAGATTTCGGCAGCCGCAGCCGGCAGCAGAGCATGATGACGGACATCGTCGGGACGATCAATCTCGGCAAATATTGCCTCAAGCACCTCGATGGCTGGGCGAAACCGGAGAAGCGCAAGCTGCAGTTCCCGCTCAGCCTGCTCGGGGCAAAGGCGCAGCTGCGGTTCGAACCCAAGGGCGTGATCGGCATCCTCAGCCCGTGGAACTTCCCGGTCAACCTCAGCATCGGCCCGCTTATGCAGGTTCTTGCAGCGGGCAACCGTTCGATGATCAAGCCGAGCGAATTCACCGAGCGGACATCGGATTTGACCAAGGAGCTGGTCGAAAAGTACTTCTCCGAAGACGAGGTCGCAGTCTGCACCGGAGGGCCGGAAGTCGCCCATGCCTTCTCCTCGCTCCCGTTCGATCACCTGGTCTTCACCGGCTCGACCGCGACCGGGCGCAAGGTGATGGAGGCTGCCGCGCGCAATCTCGTGCCGGTGACTCTCGAACTGGGCGGCAAGTCGCCGGTGGTGCTCGGCCGGAGCGCCAATTTCGAGCAGGCGGGCGAGCGGATCGCGATGGGCAAGATGATGAACGCCGGGCAGATCTGCCTCGCGCCCGATTACATGTATGTACCTGAAGAGCGCGAAGAGGGCGCGATCGCGGCGGTCGAGCTAGGCGTGCGCAACATGTACCCGACGCTGCTCGAGAACGACGACTACGCCTCGGTCGTCACCGATCGGCACTTCGACCGCCTGCAAGGACTGGTCGCCGACGCCCGCGACAAGGGCGCCGAGGTGATCGAGATCAACCCCGCCGACGAGGATTTCTCCAACACCAACGCGCGCAAGATGCCGCTGACTATCCTGCGCAATGTGACCGATGACATGCAGGCGATGCAGGAGGAAATTTTCGGTCCGGTCTTGCCGGTCAAGACCTACAAGTCGGTCGGCGAGGCGATCGATTACGTCAATGCGAACGACCGCCCGCTCGGCCTATACTATTTCGGCGACGATGCGGGTGAGCGCGAAGAGGTGCTGACCCGCACCATCTCTGGCGGGGTGACGGTCAACGATGTGCTGTTCCATGTCTCGATGGAGGACCTGCCGTTCGGCGGGGTCGGCCCGTCGGGCATCGGCAGCTATCACGGGCCGGAAGGATTCCGCGAATTCAGCCATGCGCGCTCGGTCTACACCCAGTCGAAGCGCGATATTGCCGGCATCGCGGGCTTCAAGCCGCCCTATGGCAAGAAGACGGACAAGGCGATTGCGAGCCAGCTGAAAAAATGAGGTTTCGCGTTGCCATTGCGATCCTCGCCTTGGGGATCGCAACGCCGGTTCCGGCGCAGGATTTGCCCGCATGGCGCTCGGTCGATGCGGCAACCGGCCAGATCGACGACCTTACCGGTCTGGAGCGATTGGCGAGTGATTTTCCCGACAGCACCAGCGTGCGGCGGCGGTTGCTCAATGCGCAGCTTGAGGCGGGTGATGCCGAAGGAGCGCTTGCCTCTCTGGCCTGGCTCCGGGTCCGTGGGCATGTCTTCAGCGCAGGTGCGCAGACGCAAATCCCTGACCTGGTCGGTGCGGAGCATGCTGAGGCGGCGCGGGGCCTGCTGATCCAGTATCCGATGGTGATTGCGGCAAGCGAGGTGGTTGCAACGGTGCCGGCAGAGGCGGGGCTGGTCGAATCCGTGGTCTCGCCCTTGCCGGGAGAAGTCTTCGTCGTAACGTCGATCACCGAACATGCGGTCTATCTGCACGCCCCCGACGGGCAATGGCGACGCGGAGATATAGCAGGTGCAAGCGACCTTTCGGGCATCGTCGCCGACGAAGCGCGCAACATCGCGTGGATCGCTTCGGGCAATCTCGACGAGTCGAGCGACAGCGAGGCGCGCTTTTCGGGCCTGTTCATGAAGGCACCCGACCCGGACGCCACTATCGGCGTTGCCGCGCCCGAAGGCGTTACCCTGTCCGATCTCGCGCTGGGACCGGATGGGACGGTTTATGCCAGCGACCCGCTGGGCGGCGGGGTTTACCGCGTCCGTCCGGAGAGTGAGCTGCTCGATGTGCTGGTCGCCCCCGGGATCCTGCGTTCACCGCAGGGGCTGGCTGTGACCGCCGACGGCGCGCGGCTCTATGTCAGTGATTATCGCTATGGCCTTGCGGTTGTCGATCTCGCGAGCGGGGCTGTCGCGCGGCTGGCTAGCGATGTTCCTGCAGCCCTCGACGGGATCGACGGCTTGTGGCGTTATGATGGCGAATTGATCGCGGTGCAGAACGGCACTTCGCCCCTGCGGATCAGTGCATTTGCGCTCTCGCCTGACGGCGCGCGGATCGTTGGACATCGCGCACTCGAACAGACGCATCCGGATTGGACCGAGCCGCTCGGGGGCAGCATCGCGGACGGCGCGCTCTATTATATCGGCAACGGCCAGTGGGACAAGTTCGAGGCGGGCAAGCCGGTCGAGGGCAAACCTGTCGTCGCGACCCAAATCCGTCGCCTGAAGCTGTGAGTGAAACGCACGGGAAATAGCCAAATATGCAAGTTCCCGCCCTTGCACCGGCGCGGATGGGGGCCTAGAGGCGGGCACGAATTTAACCCTGGGATTCCCGCGTGGTCGACTTAAGCCAATATCTCCCGATCCTGTTGTTCCTGTTCGTGGCACTGGCACTGTCGGCGGCCTTCGTGTTCCTGCCGATGGGAGTCTCGCGCCTGACCGGCACGCACAACCCGGACGCGGAAAAGCTGAGCGAATATGAGTGCGGCTTCCCCGCATTCGAGGAGCCGCGCAGCCAGTTCGACGTGCGGTTCTATCTCGTCGCGATCCTGTTCATCATCTTCGATCTCGAGGCGGCGTTCCTGTTCCCCTGGGCGGTCAGCCTCGACATCACCGGATGGGCGGGGTGGATCACGATGATGGTGTTCCTGTTCGAACTGATAGTGGGCTTCGCCTACGCATGGAAAGTGGGAGCGCTCGAATGGGAGTGAACGAGACCCTTCCGACCGCTCAGGCCGGAGACGTGCGCCAGCCCGATGAGGATTATTTCCGCGCGCTGCAGATCGAGGTGAACGACAAGGGCTTCCTCGTCACCAGCACCGAGGACCTGTTCCAGTGGGCGCGGACGGGCAGCCTGTGGTGGATGACCTTCGGCCTTGCGTGCTGTGCGGTCGAGATGATCCACGTCAACATGCCGCGCTACGATATGGAGCGGTTCGGAGTCGCCCCGCGCGCCAGCCCGCGCCAGTCCGATGTGATGATCGTCGCCGGCACGCTGTGCAACAAGATGGCCCCGGCGCTGCGCAAGGTCTACGACCAGATGTCGGACCCGAAATATGTTATCAGCATGGGCAGCTGCGCCAATGGCGGCGGCTATTACCACTACAGCTACAGCGTGGTGCGCGGCTGCGACCGGATCGTGCCGGTCGATATCTATATCCCCGGCTGCCCCCCGACCGCCGAGGCGCTGCTTTACGGCGTGATGCAGTTGCAGCGCAAGATCCGCCGCAGCGGGACGATCGCGCGGTGACCGTCCTGCACTCCGCCCCGAAAATCAGCTCTAACGAAGGCGTTCGTGCTACGCTTTCGAACGCGCTCGGCAGCTATCTGGTCAAGGCGCATGAGGAGCATGGCGAGATCCTGCTGCGGGTGAAGCGCGAGAGCATTGAGGACGTGCTGCGGCTGCTGCGCGACGATCATGCCTACCAGCAACTGATGGAAATCGCCGGGGCCGACTACCCGTCGCGGCCTGAGCGGTTCGAAGTGGTCTACATGCTGCTCAGCCTGACGAAGAACCACCGCATCATGGTCAAGGTCTCGACCGACGAGGCGACCCCGGTGCCGACCGTCACCACGCTGTGGCCCAACGCGGGCTGGTTGGAGCGCGAGGTGTTCGACATGTACGGCGTGCTGTTCGACGGCAACACCGACCTGCGGCGGATCCTGACCGATTACGGATTCGAAGGGCATCCTTTCCGCAAGGACTTCCCGCTCACCGGCTATGTCGAACTGCGCTATTCCGAGGAGGAAAAGCGGGTGGTCTACGAGCCGGTCGAGCTGGCGCAGGATTTGCGCCAATTCGATTTCATGAGCCCGTGGGAAGGTGCGGACTACGTGCTCCCGGGCGACGAGAAGGCGGCGACCTCGCCGGTCGACGAACCCAAGACGACCGAGAAGAAGGGCGATACCGGCGCGGGCGAAAAGACCGACGCCAAGGCCGCCGAAAAGGTCAGCAAGGGCTCGCCGGCTGAAAAGGGCAGCACTGCCGATAGCGACGCGCCCGAACCGACCGAGAGCCGCCCCGATCGCAAGCCGCGCAAGGGCAAGTCGAAGGACACCGCCGCCGCGACCGAGCCGGCGACCAAGCCCAGGGCCACCCGCAGCCGCAAGCCCAAGGGAGACGGTGCATGAGCATGCAGCTCGAACAGTCGCCCACCACTGGCGACGAGGTGATCACCAACTACACGATCAACTTCGGCCCCCAGCACCCGGCGGCGCACGGCGTGCTGCGGATGGTGATGGAGCTGGACGGCGAGATCATCGAGCGGATCGACCCGCATGTCGGCCTGCTCCACCGCGGCACCGAAAAGCTGATCGAGCACAAGACCTACTTCCAGGCGCTGCCCTATTTCGACCGGCTCGACTACTGCAGCCCGCTGGCGCAGGAACACAGCTATGTGCTGGCGATCGAGAAGCTGCTGAACGTCGAGGTGCCGATCCGCGCGCAATATCTGCGCGTGCTGTTCGCCGAGCTGACCCGCATTTGCAACCACATGCTCAACATCGGCGCGCATGTGATGGATGTGGGCGCGATGACGCCCAACCTGTGGGTGTTCGAACTGCGCGAGGATTGCCTCAACTTCTTCGAGCGTGCCAGCGGCGCGCGGATGCATAGCGCGTGGTTCCGCCCGGGCGGAGTGCATCAGGATGTGCCCGAAAAGCTGCTGGTCGATATCGGCCACTGGGTCGACACGCGCCTGCCCGAGCTGTTCGGCGACGCGATGAGCCTCGTGATCGACAACCGCATCTTCAAACAGCGCAATGTCGATATCGCGGTCGTCAGCCGCGACGACGCGGTGGCGTGGGGCTTCAGCGGCCCGATGATCCGCGCGGCGGGCATCCCGTGGGACCTGCGCAAGAGCCAGCCCTACGATGTCTACGACCGGATGGACTTCGACATCCCCGTCGGCACCAATTCGGACTGCTATGATCGCTTCATGGTGCGGGTGAAGGAAGTCTACGAGAGCGCGAAGATCATCAAGCAGTGCCTCGCGGAGATGCCCGCCGGCCCGATCGCCAGCTCCGACGGCAAGGTCTCCCCGCCCAAGCGGGCCGAGATGAAGCAGTCGATGGAAGCGCTGATCCACCACTTCAAGCTCTACACCGAAGGCTTCCACGTGCCGGCGGGCGAGGTCTATGTCGCGACCGAGAGCCCCAAGGGCGAATTCGGCGTCTATCTCGTGAGCGACGGGTCGAACAAACCCTACCGCTGCAAGATCCGCCCCACGGCGTTCTCTCACCTGCAGGCGATGGACTTCATGTCCAAGGGCCACATGCTGCCCGACGCAACCGCCATCCTCGGCGCGATCGACGTGGTGTTCGGGGAGTGTGATCGGTGATCGCTCGCGAACTTTTCATCCTGATCGCGGCATTCGCGGCCTTCGCTTCGGCGGTGGGGGCTTATCTCGCCGCGTTTCACGGCAGCCCGAGCGTCAAGGAAGTGCTTTCGACGGCGTTCGCGGCGGTGATCGGCCTCTATGTCGGGCGCTATCTGCAGGTGAGGTTGCCGCGTGGCTAGTCGATCTGCAATCATCCTCTCGGCATTCTGCGCCATGCTCTTTGCGCTGCCCCTGCACGCGCAAGATGCAAAGGCTGACAAGGCGCCGCCGCATCCGGCGATGGCCGGTTTCCTCGCGGAACTGTCGGCGGGCGACCTCGACGGGGCGGCGGCGAATATCTCTCGCATAGGCGATTTCGGCGACGAGAAATTCTTCGCCTTCGAACCGACGCGTGAAGAACTTGTCGCATTTCTGGCCGGTTGCGAGCTGGTGGCTGGGGACTACGGCCTCACGAACCAGACCGCGACACCGTTGCAGAAAACCGAGTGGGATTGTGCAGAGGGACAGCGCTATTTCATCAGCATGCTGCCGGAAGATGCGCTGGTTATACGTGTCGATCGGGCGCGCCCCTATCTCTGGGTCGCTTCGATCGAGACCGCTGAATCGCGCGCCGCCCGCGAAGCTGCGAGGCTCGCCGAGCAGGTATCGCGGCGCGCAGCTTTCGGTGGCATGGTCCCGCCTCCGCCTATTCCCGTCGTCTTTTCGGACGAGGAGCAGCGCGCGCTCCGCGAGCGGGACGAGCGGGAACGGATCGAAGCTCACTCTAACCGCGACGCAGTGGGTCAGGCGGTCTTGAGCGGCCAGCTCGATGCGATCAGGACATTCGCGACAGAAGAAACCCGCGCACGCTACGCGATACGCGATCCGTTTTTCGATGTTTCGATCGAACAGGCGCGCGGGAAGGGTGCCGATTCGGCAGTCGCGCTCCTGAAGCAGGCCATCGAGGAACTGGGCACGCCCGAATCGGTCGAATGCCATCTGTCGGAGCAAAAATTCGGGCCGCATGTCTGCCGCTGGGGATTGTCGAATTCGCAGAACGGCTTGCTGGCCGAAATGTACTTTCGCGGGCCGGGTGGTTCGCTGAATTCGTTCACCGTGTTGCGCGAGACCCCGGTCGAGACCGCTGAGTTCCGCCAACGCGCAATGGAAGCTGGAGTTATCGATGGCTGACCGTCATCTCGCCCCCGATACGCCCGAGCTGCGCGCGCGGTGGGGATCGTTCGCTTTTTCGCCTGAGGTCAAGGCGAAGGCCGACTGGCATATTGCGAAGTACCCGGAAGGCCGCCAGAAATCGGCTGTGATGCCGCTGCTAGACCTCGCCCAGCGACAGGTTGGCGAGGAAACCGGGACGCAGGGCTGGCTGCCGTTGCCGGTTATGGAATATGTTGCGCAATATCTCGATATGCCGGTGATCCGGGTGGTCGAGGTCGCGACCTTCTATTTTATGTACAACCTTGTTCCGGTCGGCAAATTCCACGTGCAGGTTTGCGGCACGACGCCGTGCGTGCTGCGCGGCAGCGACAACATCATCGCCGCGTGCAAGAAGCGCGGGATGGTGAAGGGCGGGGTTTCGGCGGATGGGCTGTGGACCCTGACCGAAGTCGAATGCATGGGCAATTGCGCGACCGCGCCGATGGTCCAGATCAACGACGACAATTACGAAGACCTGACGGTAGATCGGCTCGACGCGGTGCTCGACGCGCTGGCGGCGGGCGAGACGCCAAAGGCCGGGACGCAGGAGCCGGGCCGGCACACGTCCGAGCCTTCGGGCGGGCCGACCACGCTCAAACAGATGGTCGACGCCAACCACGATTACCGGGGGGAATGGTGATGGAATACGCACCCTTTATCGTTGCCGCATTGCTCGCCTTCATCGCCTACAAGGCGATCGCTGGCATCGTGAAGTTTGCCGCCATCGGCGCGCTGCTGATCGGCGCGGCCTATGTCTATTCGCAAGGCTATTTCGCATGATTACGGATAGCAAAAGGATACAGTGGCGGGACCGGGATGTTGGCCAAAAGATGTCGATCATCTTCGGCTATCTGCTTTTTGCACTAGCGGCAGCATTCATGGTGTACACAACCTTTATTGCGGCACCCTTCGTTGAATGGCCCAAGCTGATTTTGGCTTTTTCCCTAGGAATGGGTTTCAATGAGTTAATTCGTCGGTGGAGGCTGCATAATGCTCGCTGACCGGGATCGCATCTTCACCAACCTCTACGGCTTCCAGGACTGGGGGCTGAAGGCGGCGCAGGCGCGTGGGGACTGGGACGATACGAAAGCCCTGATCGCGCGCGGGCAGGATGCAATCATCGAGGAAGTCAAAGCCTCCGGTCTGCGCGGGCGGGGCGGAGCGGGTTTCCCGACCGGGCTCAAGTGGTCGTTCATGCCGAAGGAAAGCCGCGACGGCCGCCCGAGCTTCCTCGTCATCAACGCCGACGAATCCGAGCCCGGCAGCTGCAAGGACCGCGAGATCATCCGCCACGATCCGCACAAGCTGATCGAAGGCGCGCTGGTCGCCGGTTTCGCTATGCGTGCGCGCGCGGCCTATATCTACATCCGCGGCGAGTATATCCGTGAGGCCGAGACGCTGCAGAAGGCGATCGACGAGGCCTATGCTGCGGGACTGATCGGCAAGAACGCCAGCAAGTCGGGCTACGACTTCGATGTATTCATGCACCGAGGTGCGGGCGCCTACATCTGCGGCGAAGAAACCGCGATGATCGAAAGCCTCGAGGGCAAGAAGGGCCAGCCGCGCCTCAAGCCGCCGTTCCCGGCCGGCGCGGGCCTCTATGGCTGTCCGACCACGGTGAACAATGTTGAGAGCATCGCGGTTGTGCCGACGATCCTCCGGCGCGGGGCGGCGTGGTTTTCCAGCTTCGGTCGCGAGAACAACAAGGGCACCAAGCTGTTCCAGATCAGCGGCCATGTCGAGAAGCCCTGCGTGGTCGAGGAAGCGATGAGCATCCCGTTCCGCGAGCTGATCGAAAAGCATTGCGGCGGCATCGCCGGCGGGTGGGACAATCTGCTGGCGGTGATCCCCGGCGGTTCCTCGGTACCGCTGGTTCCGGCTGCGCAGATCATGGACGCCCCGATGGATTTCGACGGGCTGAAGGATGTCGGCTCCGGCCTCGGCACGGCGGCAGTGATCGTGATGGACAAGTCGACCGACATCGTCCGCGCGATCAGCCGCATCAGCTATTTCTACAAGCACGAGAGCTGCGGCCAGTGCACCCCCTGCCGCGAAGGCACCGGGTGGATGTGGCGGATGATGGAACGCCTGCGCACCGGCGATGCGGCGATCGAGGAAATCGACATGCTGCAACAGGTGACCAAGCAGGTCGAAGGCCACACCATCTGCGCGCTGGGCGACGCGGCGGCATGGCCGATCCAGGGCCTGATCAAGCACTTTCGCCCCGAGCTCGAGCGGCGGATCCACGAGCACAACGCGCAGTTTGCGCCAGAGTACGGAGTGGCGGCAGAATGAGGAGGGGCTTCGTATCCGTTCTTGCCGTGACGGCATTGGCTGCGTCCGCATCGGCGCAGGGCCAATCTTCCATGGGCTTCAGATTGGGTCAGGATCAGCGGGATCATCGAACTGCCGGACCCGATACTCCGCCGGAGCAGACCCTGATGCGCACGGCGAAATGCGTAGCGCAGGATCGCCCCACCGAAGTGCGTGCGTATCTGGCAGCGACCCCTGGCAGTGCTGGCGAGGAACAGGCTTACGAGGTCTTCGCGGAGAAGCTCCGGAAGTGCATGCCGAATGTCGATTTTTCCGGGGTTGGAAACATGCAGGCAGCACGAGGCGCGCTGACCATGCGGTTCGAACACTCAACCTTGCGAGGTGCCTTGGCGGAAAGCATGCTACGCGAAGGCAAGACCGAGCTGATGCTCGACAAGATTATGCTCGGCGACGATGGCATGTTCGTCGCGGAAAGATTTCATGGCGAGCGCTCCGACACGATCGAACGCGTGTTCTCGCTGGGCTTTGCCGGTTGCGTCATGGGGCATAATGCGGGGGCGCTCGAAGCATTGTTCCAGACCGAGCCTGGCAGCGACAACGAGAAGCAGGCGATCATGGCGATGAGCCCGAGCTTCGGACAATGCGTGATGGAAGGTCAGAGCCTGAAGCTGCGCGCGCCGACGTTGCGAAATCAACTTGCCGAAGCAGCCTACTACGCGGTCAGTCTGGAGGCACCACAATGATCCTTCCCGCAATCCTGATGCTGTTGCAGGCGGTCCCGACCGCGCCTGCCGACCCGAAACCTGCGGAATGGCCCGATCCCGAGCGTGAAAGCGCGATGGGCGACACCCGTATTGCCGAATATGACAGCGTGAGCGCGCGCAAGACGATGGCGCTTTACGCCGCCTGCGTCGCGGAAAGCAGCGCCGACAAGGTTTCGGCGGTGCTTGTGCGCGATTTCCGCACCACCGAGTATCGCAACGGACTCAAGAACCTTTCCAGCGCCAACGAAGGTTGCGCGCGCAAGGTGGGGCTGCGCAACAGTGACCGGCTGCGGATGGGCAATCTGCCCTTCGCCGCTGCCTTGGCCGAAGTGATGATCGCATCCGATGGAGAGCCACTCAAGAGCCGTCTGGCCAGGGCGGCGGCGGGCAAGACCACCGAGACTTTCGCCCCGAGCGATGCCGTCGCGATGTGCGTGGTGCGTTCGGTCCCCGACGATGTTACCGCCTTGCTCCAGAGCGAGCCGGGCTCCGAGGCCGAGACTTCGACTGAAGCGAAGCTGCTGCCGGTTGCCCGGATGTGTGCCGACGGAACGCGGGTGGAAGCGACCACACTCGGCCTGCGCTCGATCATTGCCACCGCGACCTTTCGCCTGCTGGCCGCGCAGGAGGGCTGAGCGATGTTCGATACTACACTTGTTTGCCGTCGGCAGGGAGACAGCGGCATGAGCGCGGTCAGGATCGGCATCACGGGATGCACTGCAGCGCTGCTTGCTCTGAGCTACGCGGTTGCTGCACAGCCTCTCGAGTACGACTACGAAGATGTGGTCATTTCGACGGCGAAGATCGACAAGATTCTGGCCTCACCGGCCGGGTGGGGCGATCCACCGGCCTATTTCATCGAGCAAGGCCGTGCGATCCATTGTTACATCGAAGAAAATCCCCAACGCGCCGCCGAAATACTGACATCCGCGCGCGAGCGGGGCCTCGACTTCACCAGCAAGGAAGCGGTCGCGTTTGATGAAAGCGATTGTCTCAAACCCTTCCTCGAAGTTGCCCGGTCGCCCAAATACGCCGACGATCCGTTCGACCTTTATGGCACCGAAATCGACTTTGCGACCTACCACAGCCTGGCCGCACGCTACATCGGCAGCTGCATGTGGGAAGCGGATACCCCCTTCTTCAGCCAGTTGATGGCCGATGTCGAAAATCCCGCCGGTCTCACTCCGTTCCTGCGCGAGGGTTATTACACCGATGATTTCAACCCGGCGGGGGAGAGCTGCTTTCCCGATTACGACAAGCTCGTGAATTTCAACTACGCTTTACGATACGACGTCGTCCAGCAGTTGCTCGTGCGCAGGGGGCTCGACGACTGATGCCCAAGGTTACCGTAGACGGCGTTGAAATCGAGGTCCCGGCGGGCGCGACCGTGCTGCAGGCGTGCGAGCTGGCGGGGAAGGAAATCCCCCGCTTCTGCTATCACGAACGGCTGAGCATCGCGGGCAATTGCCGCATGTGCCTGGTCGAGGTGAAGCCGGGGCCGCCCAAGCCGCAGGCGAGCTGCGCGCTGCCCGCAACCGACGGTCAGGACATCCGCACCGACAGCCAGATGGTCAAGACCGCGCGCGAAGGCGTGATGGAATTCCTGCTGATCAACCACCCGCTCGACTGCCCGATCTGCGACCAGGGCGGCGAGTGCGACCTGCAGGACCAGGCGGTGGCCTATGGCCGGGGCGGTTCGCGCTACGACATGAACAAGCGGGCGGTGACCGAGAAATACATGGGACCGCTGATCAAGACGGTGATGACCCGCTGCATCCACTGCACCCGCTGCGTGCGCTTCTCCGAAGAGATCGCCGGGGTGGACGAAATCGGCGCGCTCTATCGCGGCGAGGACATGCAGATCACCACTTATCTCGAGCAGGCGGCGGAACACGAGCTCAGCGCCAATGTGATCGATTTGTGCCCGGTTGGCGCGCTGACCAGCCGCCCCTATGCGTTCGAAGCGCGCCCGTGGGAGCTGAGGAAGACGCTCAGCATCGACGTGTCCGATGCGGTCGGCGCCAACATCACGCTGCAGTCCAAGGGCCGCGAAGTCATGCGCGCGCTTCCGCGGATCAACGACGACGTCAACGAGGAATGGCTGAGCGACAAGGGCCGCTTCATGGTCGACGGGCTGGGCAAGCGCCGGCTCGACAAGGTATTCCTGCGCAAGAAGGGCGGCCTCAAGCCCGCCACCTGGGAAGAGGCGTTCGCTGCCGTTGCCAAGGCGAAGCCGGGCAAGGCAATTGCCGCGATCGCCGGCGACATGGTCGATTGCGAGACGATGTTCGCCGCCAAGGCGCTGCTGAAGGCTTGCGGGTCGGGCCTGCTCGAAGGCCGCCAGACCGGCATGGACTACGACGTCTCGAACCTCGCCGCGGTCGCTTTCAACTCGACCTTCGCCGGGATCGAGACCGCCGATGCTGTGCTGATCGTCGGCAGCCACATTCGGTGGGAAGCACCGCTGGTCAACGTCCGCCTGCGCAAGGCGGTAAAGCGCGGGGCGAAGGTCTATATCATCGGGCCGCGGTGGGACCCGACCTATCCGGCGACCTTCCTCGGAGAAGACTTGTCGGTCTTGTCCAAGCTGCCGAAGGACCTGGTCGACGCGTTCAAGGGCGCCGAGCGTCCCGCGATCATCATGGGCGGTGCGGCGCTGGCCAAGGGCGCACTCGGAGCAGGGCTGGCCGCGGCGGAGAAGCTTAAGGTCGTGCGGGATGGCTGGAACGGGTTCAACGTGCTCCACTTCAGCGCCGCGCGGATGGGCGGGCTGATGCTCGGCTATGCGCAGAAGGGTGGAATGGCGGATATCGCTGCAGCGAAGCCCAAGGTGGTGCTGAGCCTCGGCGCGGACGAGATGGATTTCGAGCCCTTCGCCGATGCGCTCAAGGTTTATATCGGCCACCACGGCGACAAGGGCGCGCATGCGGCGGACATCGTCCTTCCGGCGGCGAGCTTTGCCGAAAAGGACGGGACCTACGTCAACACCGAAGGCCGGGTGCAGTTTGCCGAGAAGGCCGTGTTCGCACCCGGTGACGCGCGCGAGGACTGGACGATCCTGCGCGCCCTGGCCGATGCGCTGGGTGTCTCGGTCGGTTTCGACAGCTACGCCGAATTGCAGGCCGCGATGATCGCCGAAGTCCCCTCGCTGGGCGAGGAAGGTCTGGCCGATCTCGGCGCGCTCCCCAAGGCGGACAGCAAGGCCAAGGCGGAGGGCGCGATCTCGGCCTATCCGATCAAGGACTTCTACCTCACCAACCCGATCGCCCGCGCCAGCGCGGTGATGCAGCAATGTTCGGCCGAACTGCTGCATGGCGAAGAGCTGAAGGAAGCGGCGGAATGAGTGCGCTTCCCCAATTCATTCGCCGAATGCCGCAGGTTTTCTATGCACTTGCCGTTGTCTTCTGCTTGTGGCGCTTCTGGAATGAATATGCGGTTCTTTCGCAGACACTTGCCTACGAGTCGGCAGCGAATAGCGGTACCCCGCTACGGCAGATGGCCATGTCCGGAGCGCTGTACTGGGCTTTTGCCGAAGCTGCATACATGGTCGGTACCGGTGTCATGATACAGGTGCTCATCGCGATTTTTGACAAGGTGAAGGGGGCGGCAGAATGAGCCTCTTTGTAATCTTGGGGGGTGGAATTGCCATGCTTGTTGCTCTCCTCATCCTCGCCAAATTTGCGCCTCAAACTCTCGATCGAATTGGCAGTGCTCCTGACGCTGGATCGTCAAGCGCTTCCGGCGGTTCGTACGGCGAAGGCGATCCGGGGGCTGATCTCTAATGACCGAGTTTTTCCAATCCCTCGGCATGGGCTACGAAGCCGCGTGGTTCACCGCGACCATCGCGGGCATCCTGCTGATCGCCTTCCCGCTGATGCTGGCGGTCGCGATGATCATCTATGCCGACCGCAAGATCTGGGCGGCGATGGCACTGCGCAAGGGACCGAATGTGGTCGGACCGTTCGGCCTGCTGCAGAGCTTCGCCGACGGGCTGAAGGTGTTCCTGCAGGAAACCATCATCCCCTCGGCCGCCAACAAGGGGCTGTTCCTGCTCGCGCCGATCATCACCTTCACGGTCGCGCTGATGGCCTGGGCGGTGGTGCCGTTCGGGCCGGCCGCCGTGCTGTCGGACATCAACGTCGGCCTGCTCTACGTCCTCGCGATCAGCTCGCTCGGTGTCTACGGCGTGGTCATGGCGGGCTGGGCGTCGAACTCGAAATACCCGTTTTTCTCCGCCATGCGCGCCGCCGCGCAGATGATCAGCTACGAGGTTTCGATCGGCTTCATCCTGATCTGCGTCGTGCTGTGGGCAGGCACGTTCAACATGAACGGGATCGTCCTGGCCCAGCAGAACCACGTGTGGCTGCTCAACGGCTTCGCGTTCAACCCGCTGCTGTTCCCGATGTGGGTGATGTTCCTCATCTCCTCGCTGGCGGAAACCGCGCGCGCGCCGTTCGACCTGACCGAGGCGGAAAGCGAGCTCGTCGCCGGGTACCAGACCGAATATTCCTCGATGGCCTTCGCGCTCTACTGGCTCGGCGAATATGCCAACGTGCTGCTGATGTGCGCGCTCAACGCGGTGCTGTTCTTCGGCGGATGGCTGCCGCCGCTCGACATTCCGATCCTGTACAATTTCTTCTTCACCGAGGGGCTGACGGCGGTCTTCTGGCTATTCGCCAAGATCCTGTTCTTCTTCTTCATCTTCAGCTGGGTGAAGGCAACCGTGCCGCGTTATCGTTATGACCAGCTGATGCGGCTCGGGTGGAAGGTGTTTCTCCCGCTGAGTCTGTTCTTCGTCGTTCTCATTTCCGGATATCTGATGGCCACCGGCCACTATGGAGCAACCGCATGACTTCGGTCGCCCACCTCATCAAGTCGTTCACCCTGTGGGAGTTCGTAAAGGCGCACGCCCTCACGCTGAAGTATTTCTTCAAGCCCAAGGCGACGATCAACTATCCGTTCGAGAAGAACCCGCTCAGCCCGCGTTTTCGCGGGGAGCATGCGCTGCGCCGCTATCCCAACGGCGAGGAACGCTGCATCGCGTGCAAGCTGTGCGAGGCGGTGTGTCCGGCGCAGGCGATCACCATCGAGGCGGAACCGCGCGAGGACGGCAGCCGCCGCACCACCCGCTACGATATCGACATGACCAAGTGCATCTACTGTGGCTTCTGCCAGGAAGCCTGCCCGGTGGATGCCATCGTCGAGGGGCCGAACTTCGAATATGCGACCGAGACGCGCGAAGAACTGCTCTACGACAAGGCGAAACTGCTGGCCAACGGGGACAAGTGGGAGCGCGCGATTGCCGCGAACCTTGAAGCCGATGCGCCCTACCGTTAGGGGCCGCGCCCAGGACGCTATGAACCCATGATCCAGACCCTTGCCTTCTACCTTTTCGCGGTGCTCGTCATCGCCAGCGCGGTGATGGTGATTACCGCGCGCAACCCGGTGCATTCGGTGCTGTGGCTGATCCTCGCTTTTTTCAACGGGGCCGGGTTGATGGTGCTGGTCGGCGCGGAGTTCATCGCGATGCTGCTGGTGATCGTCTATGTCGGCGCGGTCGCGGTATTGTTCCTGTTCGTGGTCATGATGCTCGACATCGATTTTGCCGAACTGCGCGCGGGTTTCGTGAAGAACTTCCCGCTCGGCATCGCGGTGGCGCTCGTGCTGCTGGCGGAGCTGGTGCTCGGCATCGGAGCCTACCAGGCGGGCGCGCTGCAGCTGGGCGAGCCGAGTGGCGTGGGCGCACCGCGCATGGGCGAAAGCAATATCGAGAGCATCGGCGCGCTGCTTTACGGCAAGTATCTGTTCCTGTTTGAAACCGCAGGCATCATCCTGCTGGTCGCGATGGTCGGGGCGATCGTCCTGACGCACCGTCCGCCCAAGACCCAGCGCGGGCACCAGAACATCTCGAAGCAGAACCAGCGCCGCCCGCAGGATGCGACGGTGATGAAGCAGCCCCCGGTCGGGCAGGGGGTGGAATTGTGATCGGCATCGAACACTACATGATCGTCAGCGCGATCCTCTTCGTGCTCGGCGTGCTCGGCATCTTCCTCAACCGGAAGAACGTGATCGTGATCCTGATGGCGATCGAGTTGATCCTGCTCAGCGTCAACCTCAACCTCGTCGCCTTCAGCGCATTCCTGAACGATCTCGTCGGCCAGGTGTTCGCGATGTTCGTGCTGACCGTCGCGGCGGGCGAAGCGGCGATCGGGCTGGCGATCCTCGTCATCTATTTCCGCGGCCGCGGCACCATCGCAGTCGACGATCCAAGCCGGATGAAGGGGTAACACCAATGAATACCCCTTTCCCGTTCGTCCTGAGCCTGTCGAAGGACGCGAGTGCACCACCGATGGGCTTCGACAAGCTCAGCCCGAACGGAGTTTGCTGAGGTGCATCCGATCCATTTCATCGTGTTCCTGCCCTTGCTGGCGGCGATCGTCGGCGGGCTGACCAACAAGGCCGCGCCGGCCGTCTTCACCAAAGGGCTTACCACTGGCGCGCTGTTCGTTGCCGCGGTGCTCAGCTGGATGGTCTTCCTGCCCTTCGTGGCGGGCACCGCCGAGGCGCAGGTCGTGCCGGTCCTCCAATGGGTGCAATCGGGCACGCTGAGCTTCGACTGGGCGCTGCGGGTCGATACGCTGACGGCGGTCATGCTGGTGGTGATCACCACCGTTTCCGCGCTCGTCCACCTCTACAGCTGGGGCTATATGGAGGAAGACCCGGACCAGCCGCGGTTCTTCGCCTATCTCAGCCTGTTCACTTTCGCCATGCTGATGCTGGTGACCGCCGACAACCTGGTCCAGATGTTCTTCGGATGGGAAGGGGTCGGCCTCGCAAGCTACCTGTTGATCGGTTTCTGGTTCAAAAAGCCGAGTGCCAATGCCGCCGCGATCAAGGCATTCGTCGTCAATCGCGTGGGCGACCTCGGCTTCATGCTCGGTATCTTCGGTACTTTTTTGGTCTTCGGCACGGTCGACATCCCGCGCATTCTCGAAATGGCCCCGGCGATGAGCGGCAGTGACATCACCTTTATGGGGATGCGCCTCTACACCATGGATATCCTGTGCATCCTGCTGTTCATCGGCGCGATGGGCAAGTCGGCGCAGCTCGGCCTGCACACCTGGCTGCCCGACGCAATGGAAGGTCCGACGCCGGTTTCCGCGCTGATCCACGCCGCGACGATGGTGACGGCGGGCGTGTTCATGGTCTGCCGCCTTTCGCCGATGTTCGAAACCGCGCCGGTCGCGCTCGGCGTCGTCACCTTCATCGGCGCAGCGACCTGCATCTTCGCCGCCACTGTCGGCACGACGCAATGGGACATCAAGCGGGTCATCGCCTATTCGACCTGTTCACAGCTGGGCTACATGTTCTTCGCGGCGGGCGTCGGCGCCTATGGCGCGGCGATGTTCCACCTGTTCACCCACGCCTTCTTCAAGGCGCTGCTGTTCCTTGGCGCGGGCTCGGTGATCCACGCGATGCATCACGAACAGGACATGCGCTATTACGGCGGCCTGCGGAAGCACATCCCGCTGACATTTTACGCCATGCTGGCGGGCACGCTGGCGATCACCGGGCTCGGTGTCTATCATCTGGGGGTCGGCTTCGCGGGCTTCTGGTCGAAAGACGCGATCATCGAGGTCGCCTTTGCGCGCGGGACCGAGGTCGCCAGCTTCGCCTTCTGGATGGGCGTGTTCGCGGCCCTGCTGACCAGCTTCTACAGCTGGCGCCTGATGTTCCTGACCTTCTGGGGCAAGCCGCGCTGGATCGAGAGCGAGCATATTCAGCATTCGGTCCACAAGACCCCCGAACAGGCGGGCGAAGACACAACCGGCGGATACCATCCGCACGAAAGCCCGGTTTCGATGCTGATCCCGCTCGGCGTGCTGACCGTGGGTGCGATCGCGGCGGGGCAAGTGTTCGCCCCGGCCTTCCTCGACAGCGCCGATTTCTGGGACGGGTCGATCTTCTACAACGAGCCGCTGATCCATGCGATGCACGGCGTTCCGGTGCTGGTGAAATACGCCGCCTTCATCGTGATGCTGCTCGGCTTCGTAATCGCCTGGTACGGATATATCCGAAACACTGCATTCCCGGCCAAGGTCGCAGAGCAACTGGGTCCGGTGTACCGGTTCCTCTACAACAAGTGGTACTTCGACGAACTGTATGACCGCATCTTCGTGCGCCCGGCGTTCTGGATCGGCCGCCAGCTGTGGCAGCGGGGCGATGTCGGCATCATCGACCGTTTCGGCCCCAATGGCGCGGCCTGGGTGGTCGAGCGCGGGGTGGGCGTCGCCAAACGCGTCCAGTCGGGATATCTCACTAGCTATGCGCTGATCATGCTGCTCGGGCTGGTCGCGGCTGTTACCTGGATTTTGATGTGATGGACGGCTTTCCGATCCTCTCGCTGCTGCTCGCGGTGCCGCTGGTCGCGGCCGTGGCCTGCCTGTTCCTGAGCGACAATGGCGCGCGCTGGACCGCGTTGGCGGCGACGCTGGTCAACCTTGCGCTCGGCGTGGTGTTGTGGCTCAATTACGACATCGGCGGGGCGCAGTGGCAGTTCCAGGAAAGCCTGAACCTGTTCGCGGGCTTCAAATACGCACTGGGGATCGACGGCATCGCGCTGATGCTGATCGTGCTCAGCGTGTTCCTGATGCCGATCTGCATCCTTGCCAGCTGGGAATCGATCACCAGGCGGGTGGGCGAATACATGGCCGCGTTCCTGTTCATGGAACTGCTGATGATCGGCGTGTTCGCCGCGCAGGACCTGTTCCTGTTCTACATCTTTTTCGAAGCGGGCCTGATCCCGATGTATCTCATCATCGGCATCTGGGGCGGTGATAACCGCATTTATGCGAGCTACAAGTTCTTCCTCTACACGCTGCTCGGCTCGGTGCTGATGCTGATCGCGATGCTGTGGATGGTGGGCGAGGCCGGCACGACCGACATCCCGACGCTGATGCAGTACGACTTTCCGGCGGGCGCGCAGACCTGGCTGTGGCTCGCTTTCTTCGCCAGTTTCGCGGTCAAGATGCCGATGTGGCCAGTTCATACCTGGCTGCCCGATGCCCACGTGCAGGCGCCGACCGCCGGCTCGGTGATCCTCGCCGGCGTGCTGCTCAAGATGGGCGGATACGGCTTCATCCGTTTCAGCCTGCCGATGTTCCCCGAGGCCTCGGCGCAGTTCTTGTGGCTGGTGCTTGGCCTGTCGATGGCGGCGGTGGTCATCACCAGCCTGATCGCACTGGTGCAGCATGATATGAAGAAGCTTATCGCCTATTCGAGCGTCGCGCATATGGCGATCGTCACCGCGGGCCTGTTCGCCTTCAACCAGCAGGGCCTCGAAGGCGCGATGGTGATGATGCTGAGCCATGGCCTCGTATCGGGCGCGCTGTTCCTCTGTGTAGGGGTGATCTACGACCGGCTGCACACGCGCGAGATCGGCCGTTACGGCGGGCTGTCGATCAACATGCCCAAATATGCGCTGTTCTTCCTGCTGTTCACCATGGCCAGCATCGGGCTGCCCGGCACCAGCGGCTTCGTCGCCGAATTCCTTAGCCTCGCGGGCATCTACGAGGTGTCGAGCGTCGCCACCTTCGTCCTGACCACCGGCATCATCCTCGGGGCTGCTTACATGCTCTATCTCTATCGCCGCGTTGCCTTCGGCGAGCAGAAGAACGCCGACGCCGCCGCGATGCCCGATCTCAATTTGCGCGAATGGATCATGCTCGGTCCGATCGCCGCCGCCGTCCTTTGGATGGGGGTCTATCCTGAAAGCTTCCTCGCCCCGATGCGCAAGGATATCGCCGCGCTCGATGCGCGTCTTGCCCGCGCCGAGCCGGCCGGCGATGCCCGGCTCGAAGCGGGCGCGCCGCGCGAACATGCCGCGAATTACGTGGAGTCCGAAGGGCACCATGAAACGGGCGGCAAGAGCGAGGGAGAGCACTGATGAGCTACGCTTCCTCCTTCTACTTCACCCTGCCCGAAGTGATCCTTTCGCTGAGCGGGCTGGCACTGCTGATGGTCGCGGCCTTCGCGGGCAAGGCTTCGGCCCGGATCGTCACGATCCTCTCCGTCGCAGCGCTGTTCGGGGCGGGCATTTTCACCGCCCATCTGCTGAGCGACCCGGCCTTCGCGCTGGGCGGCGATGCCTTCAGCGGCGTCTACCGGATGGACGCCTTCGGCAGCTACGCCAAGATCCTGATCTACCTCGCGACCATCGGCATCCTGATGGTCACGCAGCGGTATTTCGATTCCACAGGTGAATACCGGCCCGAATACCCCGTGCTGATGATCTTCGGCGCGGTAGGCATGGGGATGATGGTCTCCGCCGTCGATCTGATGACGCTCTATCTCGGCCTCGAGCTGTCGAGCCTGTCGTCCTACGTCCTCGCCAGCTACGCGCGCAGCGACGGACGTTCGGCGGAGGCGGGGCTGAAATACTTCGTTCTCGGTGCGCTGGCGTCGGGCATTCTGCTCTACGGTATGAGCCTGGTCTATGGCTTCACCGGCGCGACCGACTACCTCTCGATCCTCGCCGCGATGTCGGACGGTCTTTCGGGCGGGATGCTGTTCGGGCTGGTCTTCGTGCTCGCCGGCCTCGCGTTCAAGATTTCGGCAGTCCCGTTCCATATGTGGACGCCCGACGTCTACGAAGGCGCGCCGACCCCGGTCACCGCCTTCTTCGCCACCGCCCCCAAAGTTGCGGCGATCGCGCTGCTGATGCGCGTCGCGCTCGACCCTTTCGGCGCGCAGGTCGATGCCTGGCGGCAGATCGTGATCTTCTCCGCGCTGGCGTCGATCGTCGTTGGCGCGCTGGGCGCGATCGGGCAGGCGAACCTCAAGCGGCTGCTCGCCTATAGCTCGATCAACAACGTCGGTTTCATCCTGATCGGCCTCGCCGCCGGGACGCAGGCAGGCGCGGGCGCAATGTTGGTCTATCTGGCGTTCTATGTCGCCATGACGCTGGGCAGCTTCGTCGCGGTGCTGATGCTGCGCGATGGTGAGGGCCGTCAGGTCGAGACTCTAGCCGACATTGCGGGCCTCTCGCGTTCGCACAAAGGACTCGCACTGTGCCTCGCGGTAATGATGTTCAGCCTCGCGGGCATCCCGCCGCTGATGGGCTTCTGGGGCAAGTTCGTGGTGTTCCGCGCCGCGGTCGACGCCGACCTCATCCTGCTCGCCGCGGTCGGTATCGCCGCAAGCGTCATCGGTGCATTCTACTACCTCAAGATCGTCAAAGTGATGTATTTTGACGAGCCGGCCGGGGTGGTTGCGGGCAAAGGCGATGCGGCCAGTTGGGTCGTGCTTGCGCTGACTACGCTGTTCGTCTCGCCGCTCGGCTTCCTGCTGACGATCTGGCTCGGCAACTGGACGAACCGCGCGGCAGCCGCGCTCTTCTTCGCCGCTTGATACACACTGTCGCCGAGACCGGATCGACCAATGCCGACCTCGTCGCGCGGCTGCGTGCGGGGGAATACCTTCCCGAAGGCGACTGGCTCGTGGCCGAGCGCCAGACGGCGGGCAGGGGGCGGCAGGGCCGCAGCTGGTTCGACGGCTACGGCAATTTTATGGGTTCGACCGCGATCCACCTCGCCGCATGCGATCCGGTGGCGCACACGCTCGCGCTGGTCGCCAGCCTCGCGCTTTACGAGGCGGTCCTGCCGCTGCTGCCCGATCCCTCTACGCTGACGCTCAAATGGCCCAACGACCTGATGCTCGGCGGCGCGAAGCTGTCGGGGATTCTCCTGGAACGGGAAGGGCAGACGGTGGTGCTCGGCATCGGGGTCAACCTTGCCGCCGCGCCCAACCTGCCGGACCGCCGAACCGCATCGCTCGCCGACATTGCCCCGGCCCCCGATCGCGAGCTCTTCGGAACTATCCTCGCGGGCCATTTCTCGCGCGAACTCGCGCGATGGCGTCAATTCGGCGTGGAGCCGATCCGCAGCCGCTGGCTCGCCGCCGCCCATCCCATAGGCGCGCCGATTGCGGTTCATGATGGCAGCGGTGACCAGCTGACCGGAGAATTCGCGGGCCTTTCTCCCGAAGGTTCGCTCTTGCTACGCTTGGAAGACGGCACCACACGTGCCATCCACGCGGGCGACGTGATGCTCGCCGAGGAGGCCTGAATGCTGCTTGCTGCAGATGTCGGTAACACCAATGTCGTCTTCGCCCTGTTTGAAGGGCGGGAGATCAAGGCGCGCTGGCGCATCGCGACCGACCCGCGCCGGACGGGCGACGAATATGCGGTTTGGCTGATCCAGTTGCTCAAGATCGAAGGTTTCGAGCGCGAAGACATCACCCAGATCATCTTCGCCTCGGTCGTGCCGCGGGCGAACCACAACCTGACCGTGCTGGCGGAGAAATACTTCAAGATCACGCCGATCGTCGCCGGGCAGGGTGCTGCCGCGTGGCCGTTCCAGGCCGATGTCGATCAGCCGAGCTCGCTCGGGGCAGACCGTGCGCTTAATATCCTCGCCGCGCATGAGAAATACGGCGGCGACCTGATCGTGGTCGATTTCGGCACCGCCACCAAGTTCGAGGCGATCGACTTCAACGGCAACTACAAGGGCGGGATCATTGCACCGGGGATCAACCTCTCGCTCGATGCGCTGGTCGGCAAGACTGCTAAGCTCCCGCGCATCGCCATCCGCGCGCCCGACAACGACAGCGTGATCGGGCGCAACACCGAGGACCAGATGCTGATCGGGGTGTTCTGGGCCCATGTCGCCATGATGGAAGGCCTGATCGCCCGCATGCGGGCGGAGATCGGTCGCCCGGCAAAGGTCGTCGCGACCGGCGGCCTCGCGATCCTGTTCGACCAGAAGACCGATATTTTCGACCATGTCGATGCCGATCTGACGATCGACGGCCTCGCCCTGCTGGCGGAGCGTGCGACCAAGTGAAAAAGGACTTCACCCCCGAAGACGAACTGCTGTTTCTCGCGCTCGGCGGATCGGGCGAGATCGGGATGAACGTCAACCTCTACGGGTGCGACGGCAAATGGTTGATGGTCGATCTGGGGATGACCTTCAGCGGCAATGAGTACCCTGGCGTCGATCTGGTCTTCGCCGACCTCGAATTCATCGAGGAGCGGACGAAGGACCTTGTCGGCATCGTGCTGACCCATGGGCACGAGGACCATATCGGAGCGGTGCCCTATTTCGCGGCCGATCTGGGCGTGCCGCTGTTCGCGACGCCGTTCACCGCGGAACTGGTGCGGCGCAAGCTGGAAGAGGCGGGTCTGTCGAAAGATGTGGCGCTGTTCGTGATCGACGATCTCGAGCCATTCGATCTCGGCCCTTTCACCATCCGCTATGTCCCGCTGGCGCACTCGATTGCAGAAGGCAACGCGCTGCTGATCGACACGCCCTATGGGCGCATCTTCCATACCGGCGACTGGAAGCTCGACGAGGACCCGATCATCGGCGAGCCGACCACCGAGGAAGAGCTGACCGCCATCGGCGACGAGGGCGTGCTCGCGCTGGTGTGCGATTCGACCAATGCCTTCAACCCGAACCCGAGCGGGTCGGAGGGGGCGGTGTTCCAGGGCCTGATGGCCGAAGTGCGCAAGCATAGCGGGCGCCGCGTGGTGGTGACGACTTTCGCTTCCAACGTCGCGCGTATGCACACGCTGGGTGCAGTCGCGCGCGAGACCGGGCGGCAGATCTGCATTGCCGGTCGCTCGCTCGACCGCATCCTTGAGGTGTCGCAGGCCAATGGCTATCTCGAAGACTTCCCCGAGCCGGTCGATTTCGACACTGCCATGCGCCTGCCGCGCAGCGAGGTGCTGATCGTCGCCACCGGCGGGCAGGGGGAGCCGAGGGCTGCGCTGGCACGGATTGCAGAGGGCAATCACCCGATCGAGCTTGCCTCCGGCGATGTAATCCTGTTCTCCAGCCGGCAGATCCCCGGCAACGAGATTGCGATCGGCAAGGTGCAGAACCAGCTGGCGGAACGCGGGATCGTCATGGTGACCGACCGCCAGAGCGAAATCCACGTGTCGGGCCATCCCGGCCGGCCCGAGCTCGAAGCGCTCTATAGCTGGATCAAGCCCGAGATCCTCGTTCCCGTCCATGGCGAGATGCGCCACATGCAGGAACAGGCGCGGATCGGGCGCGCTGCGGGAATCGGCGAAGCGGTGGTGCAGAAGAATGGCGACATGATCCGCCTCGCGCCGGGCAAGCCTGCCAAGTTGGCGGAGGTGCGGGCAGGGCGGCTGTTGCTCGACGGAGACATCATCGTGCCCGCCGACGGCGAGGCCATCGCCATGCGGCGGCGGATTGCCTTCAACGGCGCGGTATTCGTTGCGCTGGATCGCGATCTCACCCCGCATATCGATCCTTTGGGCCTGCCGCTCGACGAGGACGAGGCCGATTTTCTCGCCGAGACGAAGGATGAAATCGCGGCGGCCATCGCCAAGCTCAAAGGTCCGGCGCGCAAGGACCCGGCCGAGGTGATGGAGGCGGCGCGGCTCGCCACCCGCCGAGCGGCGCAGCGGTGGAGTGGCAAGAAGCCGCAGGTCCGCGTGATGATGGTGGGTTGAACGAACGATGCAGTGGACCTCGATCCTCGCGATCTACGTGCTGGTATGGGTAATGACCGCTTTCGTCTCGCTTCCATTCGGGATCAGGACGCATGACGAAGTGGGTCTGCCCAAGGTCCCCGGTCAGGCCGACAGCGCCCCGGCGAATTTCCGCCCCGGCAGGTTGGCGCTCAGGACAACGCTGATCGCCGCGGTGCTGACGGCGGCCTATGTGCTGAATTACATTTATGGCTGGATCGGGATCGAGGACCTGAACTTCCTGGGTTGGATGTTCGACGGACAGTAGGATTGAGGTGACACGCAGTACCTACTCGCGCAGCCGCTCGATCGCTTGCGCTAACGCGACATAGAGCTTGCCCATATCCGAACTGAGCAGGGTGACGCCAAGCGCATTGCCATCGCGGGTCGACAGCATGGTGCGCAGCATCGCCTCGAAATCGTGGATGTAGCGGCTGACATTCTCGCGGAAGTCCGGATCGAGGTCGTAGGCCTCGGCGATTTCGCGCGCCTCGGTGTTGTCGAGCAATCGGACCGCGCGGCGGGTGAAGATGCCCCGATCGCCGCGCAGGTAGGAAGCCCAGGCCGTGTCGCTGACGTCGCTCGACAAGGCCTTGGCAATATCGATCGAGTTCGAATTGAGCGCTTCGGTGATCAGCGCAACGCGGCGCGCGAAATCGTTGCCGACCTGCTCCTCCGCCAGCTCGCGCGCACGGGCAACGCGGGTCTCGAGATTGCCCGCCAGCTCGTTCACTTTCGCTAGCTGGTCGCGCAACTGGACGGTTACCTCGCGCCCCGTACCCGCTGCCCGGTCGGCAGCCTCCTCGATCTTGGCAATCGAACTGGCCACGCCGGTATCGACCGCTTGCTCGACGCTCGCCACCGTGCGCGAGCTCACCGCTTCGGCCAGTGCTGTGAGCCGCTCGGTCATGACCAGTTCGAGCTTGTCCGGCGCGCTGCGGGCGGCATCTTCGAGCGCGGCGATTGCGTCGGAAAGGGCAGTTTTCGACTGCTCGCTCAGCGCATCGCTTTGATCGGCAAGTTCGGACAGGCCGTGCCGCAGTTGGGCAATCCGACGTTCCTGGTTATCATGCGACTCGAACAGGCGATGCTGCAATCCGTCGAGATCCTTGATCGCCTCGCGGCTCGCATCTCTTGCCGTGATTACATAGGACGAGAGGTCCTCTCCCTTGCGGCCTGCTTCATTGATGACCGTCTGGAGCTCGCCCGTCTTGATCCGCACGGCCTCGAGCCGTTGCTCTGCGTCGGCCAAGGCACCTGGCAGCACGGCGTTGGTGTGCTGGGAACTTGCCTGGATCAGCTCCAGCAGCCGGACGCTCGCATCGGTAAGGTCGGCAACCGCCTTGTCCGCGCCAAGCAGCAGTGTCTGGCTCTCGGCAAGGCGAGCGGTCAACTGCGTGACATTGCCATCGATACTGTCCTGAGTCGCCTGCCCCTTTGCCGAAATGTCTTCCAGCGTTATCCGCAAGCTGTCGATCCTTGCCGCCAACGCTTCGCTGCGCTCGGCAACCGATTCGGAAAGCGAAAGCTGGGCTTGCTGCCGCTCTGTCATCGCCGCGTCGAGCGTGCTTAACCGTTGCTCAAGGCGGACGATCGAGGCTTCCTCTTCGCTAGCGAGCGCAGCCTGCCGCTGACGCAACTTCTCGACCAGCATCTCATCGCGCGCCGCGATATTGGCATCGACCGCTTCAGCCTCTTGCCGCAGTGCATCGAGCTTGCGATTGGCAGATTCGAGTGCCTGTTCGTCGATCCGCTGGATCTCGCCCACGGCCTCGCGCAACTGGGTATCGAGCTGCCCGATCCGCGCGTGCCAGCGGCCAAGGGCATCCTCTTCACTCGAACTGATCGACTGGCCGATGGTCTGTGCTTCCTCGCGGAGCGCGAGCAGACGCGCACGCAGTGATCGCAGCGCCTCCTCTTCCTCGCTCTCGAGCGAAGCCCGGCTGCCGGCGAACTCATCGGCCAATGCGTCGGCGCGCCGCCGGATCGCGGCGAGCGCATCGACCTCGCGATTGTCGAGCTCGGTGCGGAACTCCTCGCTCCGCTCCCTCAGTGCTGCGAAGCGCCGATCCACGATCACCTCGATCTCGGATGTCTGGTGCTCGAACGACGCCAAGGCTTCACCGATACGCGCCTGAAGCGAGCCGACCTGTTGTTCGCTCGCTCTGCCAAATGCATTCAGGCGATCGAATCCAGCGACAAGTTCAGCGACCTGCCCATGTGCGGTTCGGCCGGCGGTGCCGATGTGGTTGGACACATCGCGCGCCGAATTGGCGATGACCGGCAAATCGTCCCGCAGGCGGTTCATGTTCTCCAGCGCGGTGTTCGAGACCTCGGCGATGAGTTCTATCTGGTGGCTGTTCTCCATCACCAGAGCCTGGAGGGCTTCGGCATTGGTGGACAATCGCTCGCTCGCGCGGCGTCCCAGGGACTCCAGCTCGCGCGATTGCGAGGCAAGGAATTCGCGCGCCAGGCTGAGTTCGCGATTGACCAACGACAGCCGCGTCTCGAGCTCGACCGACTTGAGCGACAGGCTTTCGGACACCTGCCCGAACCGGATTGCTTCACGGTGGCTGTTGCGGGTCGCCAGAAGGCACAACGATACCACCAGCAGCACCGGGACCGACCAGGCCACGATCCAGCCGCTCCATTGGTCCGGTGTACCACCGGCCATCATCGCGCCTCGGTTCACCCAGCCGAAAAACGCGGTCCACCCTGAGATCGCGAGGACCGCCAGCGACGGTACGATCCAGCGCGAGGCTGGAGGGCGGTAACCCTCCTCGGGCTCCCTTTCCTCGTAAACGTCCTCAGCGGCAGATTCCTGCGCCTGAGCAACTTCCGCCTTGGCAACGTCAAGCGCCGCATCTTCGGGGCCAATGGCCCTGATGTTCGATCCCCCGGTCATTGGCGGAAGATATCACAGTTTCCCACAGGTTAAACCCCGGCTTAACCAAACCGCTGTTATCGCCTATCGCATGGCTTTCGAAAGCGGCAATTTCGATGCGACACTCGCGGCAGCGGCAGGCGAAGACCCTGCGCTGCTGGCCGAATTGCGCGTCGCATTCGCGGAGAGTGTCGCGCGTCAGATCGACCTGCTCAAGCGGTCGCGGTGCGATGCTAACTGGGAACTGGCTGCGCAGCGCCTGAAGGGCGTGGCCGCCAGCTTCCACGCCGACTCGCTGATCGTCCTGGCGCAAGAGGCGGTGGACGCTGCCCCCGGAGAGCCCACTGTCGTCCGCCGGATCGAGGCATTCCATCGCGAATTCGTGGGCGGTAGCGACTGACACCCAGACATGGACTTGGCAATCGCCTGGTCTCGGTCCACATCGCATGCCATGCAGGCATCGGGCTCACCATGATTGTCGCGCTTATCGCGTCGCGCGAAACGGCATCGGACCCGGAAGGGGGGATGGTTGGCGATCTTTCGCTCGCTTCCGCCCCATTGGTTGAACACCAAATGCGGTTGGCGCTGGAACTTGGCAGCCGGCGGATCATTTGCCTCGCCGATCGGTCGAGGCCTTCGCTTGTGCGATTGCAGCATTTGGCCGAAGCCGAGGGGGCAAGCTTCATCCTTGCGGAGCGTAATCGGGCCCTCGCTGGTCTGGTGAGTTCGGCGGATCGGTTGCTTGTGCTCACCGAGGGGATCGTGATCGATCCAGACGCGGCCGATATGCTGAAATCCGGCAAGCCTGCGATAGTTTCGGCCCCGCCCGAAAAAGCTATCCCGCTCGGCTACGAACGGATCGATCGCGATCGGGCGTGGGCGGGCGCGATGATCCTGCGCGGGTCGACTGTCGAGCGGCTCAGCGAGCTTTCCGACGATATCGACTGCATTTCCAGTCTTTTGCGGCTCGGGCTTCAGACCGGGACGCCGGTCGTTCCAATCGATCCGGGCGCGCTTGCGACGCAGAAATGGTGCATGGTGAAGGATTCCACCAAGGCCCAGGATTGGACGCGCATCCGGGTTGAACGGTCGATCCAGCCCGAAGGCTGGTGGTGGCCCGCAAACGCGCTCGCAGATCGTGCGGCAAGGGCGCTTGCGATCGCCAAGGGTCCGCCCGATGCGGCACGCTGGGCGGCGCGCGGTGCGACGATCCTGCTGCTTGCCGCCGGGGTGCTGGGTGCTTGGTTCGAATATCCGGTCGCTGGCTTTTGCGCGATTGCCGCTGCGGCACTGGCGGGTCGCGTCGATGGAGCACTGGCTTCGATCCGCGCTTTTGGCTGCGGAGACAGCAAGGCATTGGTGGCATGGAACAACTGCCGGGACGGGTTGGTCGATTTTACGTTGGTTGTAGCAATCGGCTTGGCCGTGCCCAGCTATTCGAACCTGGACGCCGTTTTTGCGGCAGCGATGATAATCGGACTGCTTCGCCTGGCCTCTCTGATTCCGGGGCCACTTCGGGTCATGCTGCTGGAAGACCGGGCTGTAATCGCGATCATGTTGGCCGTGGCCGCCGCTGCCTTGCTGGTCTTGCCTGCTATCCAGTTGCTTTCTTTGCTCGTCCTCGGGCTGATCCTGCTTCCTCTTGTCCGTGCGAGGCTAACGCGGGCTTAACTATGGCTGATTAAGGGTGACAATCGAAGAGGAAGCAATGCACCCACCGTCCGACAGCCCCGTGGAGATGATCCTGCGCGATGAACTCGCGCATGGAGACGGTGTGCTGCAGTCGCTCGCACCGATCCTCGGGCATCTGGTAGCGACCGCGGGGAACCCCCTGTTCAACGATCAGGTGGTCGCTTCCATTCGCGGGCGTGCCGCCGATGTTGCGCGCCAGCTATTGCGCGAGCAAGCTGCCGTTGCCGGTCTGGGCGATCCTGATGGCTTTGCCGATGCGGGTGTCGTCGAGCTGGCCGATGCCCTGATGAATCAGCAGGGTTTCCTCGTCCATTGTCACGCGCTGACGATCGAAGCACAGACGGCCGAGGCACTGCGCAGCCGCTCGGGGATCGATCCCGTCGTCTCGCCGATGCTTCAATCGCTGATCGCATCGAAGAGCCCGGAAATTGCTGGCGGTGCGATGGCGATCCTTGCGGCGCAGGCACGCTTCTTCCAGCAGCATGCACGGATGGAGCTGCCGCTTCGCGAATTGCCGGGCGCGATTTTCGAGCAGGTCCTGCACACTTGGCGCAACTTCGCCGGTTCCGACGCCTCGACAATCACGGCACAGGCCGAAGGGACGCTGCGAAGCACTTTCGATGAGGGGATGAGCCGGATCGGTCTGCTCAACCGGATGATCTCGGCACTCGGCAAGGATGCCCGACCTGCCCTTGCGGTAAGCAACGGTGGCGTTTCGCTTTTCACATCCGCCCTCGCGCATATTTCCGACCAAGCACGCGATACCATCGTCGTCGCGACAAGCGAGCAGTTGGTCGGAAGGCTTGCGCTCTCGTTGCGCGCTGCCGGGCTTGACGCGAGCGTAGTGGCGGAGCAGTTCGCCTATTTCCATCCGGACATCGATTTGCCGGAAGGGTTCGAGGCACTACGCCAGGACCGGGCGCAGGAGCTCCTGCAGCACCGGAAAGCCGGCGATGCGGACTGATCGATGGCACGGCTGACCGGAACTTTCCTGGCGCGCGCGCTGCTGGATGGAGAAGCAAATCTTGTCGAGGCGCAGGAGCCGCTCGCTTCGCTCCAGCTGCGTTGCGGCGGACTATTGCCCGGACCGGTCGCAATCCCCGACATTCGTGAGGCCGTGATCCAGTGCCTAGCCAACCGTCGCTCCGTGTCGCGCGGATTCCGCGCGTTCGATGGCGATGAACGGATCGAAGGCTGGATCGAGCTGGTCCCGGACGACAAGGCGGGCGGGTGTTTCCTCGGAGTGTCGGACTGGCAGGCAACGCCCTACGAGACGGAAACCGATCCGGAATACGAACAGCGACGCCTGGATGTCGATCGAACGGTTGCCGAAATCGTTGCGCGTCTGGACCCTTCGCAGGCCATACTGGCCGTGGATGGTCAGGCGGCAGACGTGGTGGATGCGGTTCAGGCAATGCGGTCGGCTGTGGGGAGACCGTGGACGGACTACGTCGTCTTCCCGGGCGATGGCCATCATCAGCCCTTGCATTGGCGGCTTCTGGATGGCTCCCTGTGCAAGATTGCCGGGTCAGAACGTAGCTGGTCGGTCCATCTCGTCCCGCTCGGGACTGCTCGGGACGGCAGGGACGGATTCGAGCTGTACCTCATTCCCGACCGGATATTGTCACCCGTCGCGAGCGAACCGGCCGCAAAGGCAAAGGGAATCACCCAATCGATCGGCCGGGAACTGGCTCCGGTGCTGCGCCAGCCGATCGCCCGGATCATTGCCAATGCCGAGACGATCCGCAACAAGATGGCCGGGCCCCTGGCGGAAGAGTACAGCGCCTACGCCGCCGACATCACCAGCGCGGGGCAGCACCTGCTGTCGCTGATCGAAGACCTGTCTGACCTCGAGGTGGTAGAAGCGGACGACTTCTCGACTGCGCCCGACCAGATCGACCTTGGCGACGTGGCACGGCGGGCTGCGGGAATCCTGTCGGTCCGGGCACAGGAAAAATCGATCGAGATTGCGTGCCCGGAGATGACCCAGCGCGTCGCGGCAATTGCCGAGTTTCGCCGGGTGTTGCAGATCCTGCTCAACTTGATGGCCAACGCAATCCGCTATTCGCCCGAGAACTCAACAGTGACGGTGACCGTAGGTGCAACCGAACTCAGCGCGCGGCTCGTTGTGTCCGATGAGGGGCCGGGGCTGGACGAGGCGCAGCAGGCAGTGGTGTTCGAAAAGTTCGAACGCCTCGGCCGCAGCGGCGACGGCGGATCAGGCCTCGGCCTTTACATCTCTCGCCGCATCGCGCGTGCGATGGGCGGTGAATTGTCGGTCGAAAGCGTTCCGGGGCAGGGCGCGCAGTTTATCCTCGACCTGCCGCCGGACCGGTAGCCACCCTTCAGCGCTGCTCGACCGGCACGTAATCCCGTTCGGCCGGGCCGGTGTAAAGCTGGCGCGGACGGCCGATCACCTGGCCTGGATCGGAAATCATCTCGTTCCACTGCGCGACCCAGCCGACGGTGCGGGCGAGCGCGAAGAGCGCGGTGAACATCGTCGTCGGGAAGCCGATCGCCGAGAGGATCACGCCGGAGTAGAAGTCCACGTTGGGGAACAGCTTCTTCTCGCGGAAGTAATCGTCGCTGAGCGCCATTTCCTCGAGCCGAAGAGCGGTCTCGAACACCGGATCGGTGACCTTGAGCGCGTCGAACACTTCGCGCACGGTTTTCTGCATCACCGTCGCGCGCGGATCGTAGTTCTTGTACACGCGGTGGCCGAAACCCATCAGGCGGAACGGGTCGTTCTTGTCCTTCGCGCGCTCGATGTAATGCGGGATGCGATCGGGCGTGCCGATTTCGCGCAGCATGTTGAGCGCGGCCTCGTTCGCACCGCCGTGCGCCGGACCCCACAGGCAGGCAATACCCGCTGAGATACAGGCAAACGGGTTCGCACCGGATGAGCCGGCGAGCCGGACGGTGCTGGTGGAGGCGTTCTGTTCGTGATCGGCGTGGAGGATGAAGATACGGTCGAGTGCTTTTTCGACCGCCGGGATCACCTCGTACTCCTCTGCCGGAACCCCGAAGGTCATGCGCAGGAAATTGCCGGTATAGCTCAGCGAGTTGAGCGGCTGCATGAAGGGCTGGCCGACCGAGTATTTATACGCCATCGCCGCGATCGTCGGCATCTTGGCGATCAGCCGGTGGCTGGAAATCTTGCGGTGGTGCGGGTCGGAAATGTCAGTGCTGTCATGGTAGAACGCCGACAGGGCACCGACCACGCCGCACATGATCGCCATCGGGTGGGCATCGCGGCGGAACCCGCGGTAGAAAGTCGCCAACTGCTCGTGCAGCATGGTGTGACGAGTGATGGTCATCTCGAAGTCGGACAATTCCTGCGCGCTCGGCAGTTCGCCGTTGAGCAGGAGGTAGGAGACTTCCATGAAACTGGAGTTTTCGGCCAGCTGCCCGATCGGGTAGCCCCTGTGCAGCAGCACGCCCTCGTCGCCATCGATATAGGTCAGTGCGCTTTCGCAGCTAGCGGTGGACTTGTAGCCCGGGTCGAAGGTGAAATGATCGGTCGCGCCGTAAAGCTTGCGGATGTCGATCACATCGGGGCCGACACTGCCTTCCAGGATCGGGAAGTCGTAGGTCTGGTCGCCAATCTCCAGCTTCGCCTGTTTGTCCGCCAATGTTTTTCTCCTTCGTCCAGTGTTCCCGCACCTGCTCAAGCGGCTTGCGCGTCGATCCGCGCCAGCGACTCCTCCCGACCGAGCAGGACCAGTACATCGAAAATGCCGGGGCTGGTTGTTGTCCCCGTCAGCGCAGCGCGCAGCGGCTGCGCCAGTTTGCCAAGACCCAATTGAAGCTCCTCGGCGAGCGCCTTCGTAGTGGCTTCGAGTGCTTCCATTGTCCAGTCATTTTCCGCCGCGAGCCGCTGCGAGACGAGGGTGAGGCGCTGTCGCGATTCGTCGTCCATCAGGGCAGCTGCCTTCGCGTCCAGATCGAACGGACGCTGCTTGAACAGGAAAGCCGCACCGGCGGCGAGTTCGTGCGTGTCCTTCGCCCTCACCTTGATGACCGGCATGGCGCGGGCGAGCAGGTCGAGATCGACTGCGCATTCGATTTCCGGCGCGACCAGCTGCGCCAACCGCGTGTCGTCCGCTTCGCGAATATGGTGTGCATTGAGGTTCAGCAGCTTCTTGAGGTCGAAGCGTGAGGGGCTCTTGCCGACGGCATCGATATCGAACAGCGCCACCGCTTCGTCACGCGTGAACTCTTCCTTGTCGCCGTGGCCCCAGCCGAGCCGGATCAGGTAGTTGAACAAGGCTTCGGGCAGTACGCCCAGCTCATCGCGATAGGCTTCGACCCCAACGGCGCCGTGGCGCTTGGACAATTTGGCACCGTCCTGCCCGTGGATCAGTGGAACATGCGCATAGACCGGCTCGGGCCAGCCGCCCTCGATCGAATCCATCGCCTTGATGATCGGCAGCTGGCGGAAAGCGTTGTTGAGATGGTCGTCACCGCGAATGATGTGGGTGCAGCCCATATCGTGGTCGTCGACCACCACCGCCAGCATATAGGTGGGGGTGCCGTCGGCCCGCAGCAGGACATAGTCGTCGAGTTCGGCATTCGCGACGCGGACCTTGCCTTGCACCGCATCGTCGATGACCGTTTCACCTTCGATCGGGGTTTTCAGGCGAACGACAAAGGGAGTGCCGGCAGGAGCTTCGGCCGGGTCGCGGTCGCGCCAGCGGCCGTCGTACCGTAGGGGCTGCCGGTTGGCGCGCTGTTCGGTGCGCATCGCTTCCAGTTCATCGGGCGTTGCGAAGCACTTGTAGGCATGACCCGCTTCGAGCAGTTGGAGCGCGACTTCGCGGTGCCGGTCGGCGCGCTGCGACTGGAACACCGGCGGTTCGTCATAGTCGAGACCCAGCCAGTCGAGCCCTTCGATGATCTTGTCGATCGCATCCTGCGTCGAGCGCTTCAGATCGGTGTCCTCGATCCTGAGCAGTGCCTTGCCGCCATGATGGCGGGCAAACAGCCAGTTGAACAGCGCGGTACGGGCACCGCCGAGATGCAGATATCCGGTCGGCGAAGGGGCGAAGCGCGTGACCACTTTTCCGCGATCCTGTCCGCTATCGCTTGCCATATCGTCCCGCTTCCCTTCAATCACTTCCATGGCGACGCGAAACGCGCACCTCGTGCCGATCGGGGCCGAGCCCGAGAGCGGCGATGTTGCAGTGCAGCGCACTTGGCGCAGCGCGGTGCGCTTGTCCAGTGTGGCAGCACGAATGGAGCGATTTCTGGGGGGGAGCGGGTTCGATCGCGGGCCCTGGCTGACGGTCGCTTTCGCTGGGGGAATCGCGCTGTGGTTCTGGCTCGGCAATCCCTGGCAATGGGGCGTAGCGATCGCCATTTCCGTCTTGGTTGCATTAGGGGCATCGGCGAGCGCGAGGCCATTCAATGCGTTTCCGGAACTGCGCAAGGCTGCTGCAGCTCTTGGCCTGCTAGTCTCCTTCGGGATCTGCGTGATCTGGTTGCGTTCGGAACTTGTGGGTGCCGAAGCGATCGAGCGGCCCGAGGTTCGCTCGATAGTGGCCAAGGTGCTCGAACGAGAGGAACAACCGGGCGAGGACCGGGTCAGGCTGGTTCTCGCGTTTCAGGATGCGGAAAGCGGGCAAGCGCACAAGGTTCGAGTCAATGTGCCGATCTCGAAGGACGATCCTGCAGCGCAGGAAGAGGCTGTAATCCGGCTCCGCGTCCGCCTCATGCCGCCAGCCCCACCGATGCTTCCAGGCGGCTACGATTTCGCCCGCACGGCTTGGTTCGGCGGCCTTTCTGCGACCGGCTCGCTGATCGGCGAACTCGAGATTGCCGAACCCGCCATGCAAAGCGCCGGTCTGGCAAAGGTGCAGCGGGATCTCGCGGCGCATGTCCGGGCGCGGATCGACGGCTCGCCGGGCACAATTGCCGCCGCCTTTGCCAGCGGGGACCGCGGTGCCATCACCGATCGGGACGAGGAAGCCATGCGCGACTCCGGCCTTACGCATTTGCTTTCGGTCAGCGGCCTGCATGTGAGCGCGGTGATTGCAGCTGCCTATCTGCTCGCGTTGAAGCTGCTCGCCTTATGGGTATGGCTGACCTTGCGAGTACGGCTGCCGCTCGTCGCAGCGGCTGTCGGAGCAACGGCGGGGATCGGATACACCTTGCTGACCGGTGCGGAGGTTCCGACGGTCAGGAGCTGCGTCGGTGCGCTGCTGGTTCTTGCCGCGCTCGCGCTGGGGCGCGAGGCGCTGTCGATGCGAATGGTGGCCGCCGCTGCGTTCTTCGTTCTCCTGCTGTGGCCCGAATCGCTGGTTGGTCCGAGCTTCCAGATGAGTTTTGCGGCCGTTCTGTCGATCGTTGCGTTGCACAACAGCGTCTGGGTCAAGTCGTTCCTTGCGCCGCGCGAGGAGCGCTGGATCGCTACCATAGCACGGCGTGGTACGATGTTGCTGGTAACCGGCCTGGTGATCGAGGTCGCCCTTATGCCGATCGTGCTGTTCCACTTCCACCGGGCCGGGGTATATGGTGCGTTCGCAAATGTGATCGCCATCCCGCTTGTCACCTTCGTTTCGATGCCGCTGATCGCCCTAGCGCTTCTGCTCGACATCGTTGGAGCGGGCGGGCCGTTGTGGTGGCTCGCGGGCAAGTCGCTCGAACTCTTGCTGGGGATTGCCCATTGGACGGCGGTACAGCCCGGCGCGGTAAAGCTGATGCCCGAAATGGGCGTGGGGCTGTTCGCCATGTATGTAGCCGGCGGGCTTTGGATGGCGATGTGGCGCGGGGGAACTCGATTGTTTGGACTGGTCCCTTGGCTGGTCGCGACTCCGCTGTTCCTGCTCGCACCAATCCCCGATGTGCTCGTCTCTGGGGACGGACGGCATGTCGGCATCGTCGGCGAGGGCGACCGGCTGCTCGTCTTGCGCGAAAGCCGGAGCGACTATGCCAAAGACAATCTGCTCGAAATGGCGGGACAGGAGGGAGAGCCGGTATCGCTGTCCGACTGGCCGGGAGCCGAATGCACACGCGACTTCTGTTCGCTCACCATAGAGCGCGGCGGCCGTCCGTGGCATCTGTTGCTCTCGCGGACCCGTGACCGGGTGGCGGAACGCGAACTGGCGGCAGCTTGCGACCTGTCCGATATCGTCGTCTCCGATCGTTATCTGCCGCGCAGTTGCCGGCCGCGCTGGCTCAAGGCCGACAGAAGCCTGCTAGATCGGACCGGTGGCCTCTCAATCGACCTCAAGAACGAGCGTTTCAAAACTGTCGCCGCAGGACAGGGCGAGCATGGCTGGTGGCGCGGGGGTCGCGACGAGCCACCCCCGCGCCGCCGTCAGTGATAGCGGCGCAGCAGCCCCGCGAGCTTGCCTTGGACCTTGACGCGGCCCGATTGATATACCTGCGGTTCGTAGCTCGCATTGGCCGGATCGAGCCGGATCATCGCCCCATCCTTGTGCAGGAATTTGAGCGTCGCTTCCTCGTCGTCAACCAGTGCGACCACGATCTCGCCATCGCGCGCAACATCGGTGCGGCGGATCAGGGCGAAATCGCCGTCGAAAATACCCGCCTCGATCATCGAGTCGCCCGACACCTCGAGCGCATAATGCTCGCCCGGGCCGAGCAGGGCTGCGGGTACTGGAAGGCTCGATTGCCCCTCCAGCGCCTCGATCGGCATGCCGGCCGCGATCCGGCCGTGGAGCGGGATCTCGATCACATCGTTGGCCGGTGCCGCGACCTTCGTCGGGGCCGCAGTCGCACGCGAAACGGCATCGTTCGCCGCGCTCCGCGCCGAAGCCGGCAAAGCATCTTCGGGCTGCTTGAGCACTTCGAGCGCGCGCGCCCGGTTGGGAAGCCTCCGGATGAAGCCGCGTTCTTCCAGCGCCGAGATCAGCCGGTGCACGCCGGATTTGCTCTTGAGGTCCAGCGCTTCCTTCATTTCCTCGAACGAGGGCGAGACACCGGTATCCTCTAGCCGCTGATGAATGAACCGGATCAATTCGTGCTGCTTTTTGGTCAGCATGGCGTTAGCTCCCTGGCCGCCTGTTCCATATCGCCCGCAATGCGAACGAATGTGGAACAATTAGGCAACCAAACTCGATAGGTCAAGCGATTCCGCCGTTTCCGAGCAGATAGACCGGAACAGGCGTTCCCGCTTTGACCCCTGCACATCCCTCCGGCCGTTCGATAAGGCAATCCGCTGCAGCGAGAGCGGCCAATCCGCTGCTGTCCTGCTGGTCGAGTGGCACGGGGCCGCTCGGTTCCAGTCGAGCGCGGACGAATTCACGCCGTGCCCCAACTGCCGGCAGATCGTCACCCGCGGGCAGGTGGATGCACTGTGGTGCAATCGCCGTGGCTCCCAGCATCGCCCGGATCGCGGGAAGGGCAAACAGATAGCCGGTGACATAGCTGCTGACCGGGTTTCCCGGCAGGCCGAGGATCAGCTGCCTGCCGCGTTTCGCCGCCATCAGCGGTTTGCCCGGCTTCATCGCCACCCGCCAGAAGTCGATCGACGCACCAAACTCTTCGAGCGCCGGGCGCACGAGGTCGTGATCACCCACCGAAGCCCCGCCGCTGACGATGATCAGATCCGAATCGCGGGCATCGTCGATCGCTCTGGCGATGGCATCGAGCCGGTCGGGCAAGGGGGGAGGGGTCGCGACTGTGCAGGCCTCGGTGCGGCACATTGCGGCAAGCATGGCGCCATTGCTGGCCGGAATGGTACCGATGTTTGATGTAGCTTCCGCTTCTGCAAGCTCGTCTCCGCATTCGAAGATGGTCACCAGCGGGCGGGTGTGGACCGTTACTTCGCAAATTCCGCCCGCCAGCAGGAGCGCGAGCCCGGCCGGTCCGATCCGCTCTCCCTTCGCCCGTAACCGGGCTCCCTGTGCAAAGTCGAAACCCTTGCGGCGAATGTGGTTTCCGGGTGCCACGGGCTCCTGTGCGATCAGGTCGTCTCCGGAGAGTTCGGCGTTCTCCTTGATCAGAACTCCTTCGGCTCCGTTCGGCATGACCGCTCCGGTCGAGATCCTTGTCGCCTGTCCTTCCGCAATCGACCCGGCGAAAGGCGCGCCGCAGCGGCTTTCGCCGACGATCGTCCAGGGGCCAGCACCAGCCACTGCGAAGCCGTCCATTGCCGAGAGGTCGGCCGGGGGCTGGGTCCGCTTCGCCAAAACATCCGCTGCGCTATATCGACCTGAAGCATCGCGCACCGGGATTGTTTCGAGTCCGGTCGGCGTAACGATGCGCGCCAGCTGCGTCTGCGCCTCTTCCAGCGTCAACATGCTAGCCGGCATCGCTGCGTGTCCAGTCGCCCGATTTGCCGCCGCGCTTAGCGATGAGCCGGACCTGTTCGATGACCATGCCCTTGTCGATCGCCTTGGCCATGTCGTAAATCGTCAGCAGCGCGAGCGATACGGCGGCGAGCGCCTCCATCTCGACCCCGGTCTTGCCGGTAAGCGAAGCCGTGGCGACAGCGCGGATGCCCTCCGGTTCGATCGCGAAATCGATGCTCACCGCATCGAGCGCCAGTGGATGGCACAACGGAATGAGTTCCCCGGTCCTTTTTGCCGCCATGATCCCGGCGATGCGCGCCGTGCCGAGAACGTCGCCCTTGGGGGCATTCCCGGCTTCGATGGCGGCGAGAGCTTCGGGCGCGATGCGGATAAAGCCTTCGGCCACTGCCAGCCGCGCCGTTTCGGCCTTGCTCCCGATATCGACCATGCGCGCGGTGCTCGATGCATCGAGATGGGTCAGCGTGTTCATGCGAGGCTATCCCTGATAATTCGGTTGAAAGGCGACACGAAGGCGACACCAAAACGCTGGTTCGACGGCGGTCGCATTTTGCACCTTCAACTACGCTCCGTTCTCGGCGCCCGATCGCCCGGCAGCGACAGACTTTTCGCAGCATGGGTGGCAGCTTACGGGCGTGTAGGACAGCTCTTTCTGCGCGTTCAGCCTTCGAGCAACTGCCGCGTTGCCGCCTCGACATCGTCCTGCCGCATCAGGCTTTCGCCGACCAGAAAGGTCCGCACGCCGCTAACCGCCAGACGCACGCAATCGGCGTGGCGGTTGATTCCGCTTTCGCCGACCAGCAACGCGCCTTCGGGTGCGAGCGGGGCGAGCCGCTCGGTTGTGGCGAGATCGGTGGTGAAGGTCTTGAGATTGCGGTTGTTGACCCCGATCAGGCGCGATTGCAGTGCGTGGGTGCGTTCCATCTCGGCCTCGTCGTGGACTTCAACCAGTACGTCCATTCCGCGCTCCAATGCAGCAGCCTCGATCTCCGCCATTGCGCCGTCGTCCAGTGCGGCGACGATGATCAGGATCGCGTCCGCCCCGATGCTGCGCGCCTCGGCCACTTGCCACGGATCGACCATGAAATCCTTGCGCAGGACGGGAAGGCTGCAACTCGCGTGCGCTTCGACCAGATAATCCTCATGCCCCTGGAAGTAAGGCGCATCGGTCAGCACTGAGAGGCAGGCTGCCCCGCCGCGTTCGTATTGCATCGCGTGCTCATGCGGACGGAAATCGGCGCGGATCAGGCCCTTGGAGGGGGAGGCCTTCTTGATCTCGGCAATCAGTGCGAAGCCGGTTCCGGCCTTTGCCTCCAAAGCGCTGCGGAAGCCGCGCGGGGCGGTCTGTTCCATCGCAACGGCATCGAGATCGGCGATCGTCGCGAGAGCCTTTCGAGCAGCCACTTCTTCGCGCTTTGTGGCGCAGATTTCGTCAAGCTTATTCATCGGGTCGTGCCTATGGGGAGGCGTGGTGCTGTTGTCGAGGGGGTTGGTTTCACGCGGAGGGCGCAGAGGAAAAGAGAGACGCAGAGATGTTGCGCTTTAGGATATGGCGTACTCCGCCGCGAAGCGGCGTTCGGCTTTTCGCCCGCCAGATTTTCCGGCCGCTTCGCGGCGGGAGTTGCAGGGTTGCCACTGCTTTCCTCCGCGTCTCCCTTCCCTCTGCGATCTCTGCGTGAAACACTGGCCTGGTGCAGCGCCGAAGGCAAAGCCGCGCTATTTCGCCAGCGCGATCCACTTCGCGAGCAGCCTCTTTGCCGAGCCGCTGTCGAGAGCTTCGGCCGCGATGGCTGCGCCTTCCGCCCAATTCTCCGTCCGGCCTGCGACCATCAGCGCGGCCGCCGTATTGAACTTCACGGTTTCGCGGTAGGCACCGCGCTCGCCATCAAGCAGCGCGGCGAGGGCGCGGGCGTTGTGCGCCGGATCGCCGCCGCGGATCGCCTCGAGCGGGGCGTGCTCAAGCCCTGCTAAGGTCGCATCGACCCGGCGCATGGCGAATTCATGTCCGGCCAAATCGGCCATTTCGTTCCCGCCGGCGAGGCTCAGTTCGTCCAGCCCCTCGTCGCCCGAGACGATGAAGGTCCGGTCGGTCCCGAGCCGCGCTGCCGCCTCGCCATAGATCGAGACATAGCCGGGGCGGGCGATGCCGATCAGCTGGCGCCTGACCCCGACCGGGTTCGACAACGGCCCCATCAGGTTGAAGATCGTGCGCCGGCCCAGCGCTTTGCGGATCGGTTGTATCCGCACCATCGCCGGATGGTGGTTGGGGGCGAAGAGAAAACAGATGCCGATTTCGTTCAGCGTCTTTTCCGCAGTGCGCCCCGCCGCCGCCATGTCGAGACCTAGCACTTCGAGCGTGTCCGCCACGCCCGAGAGCGAAGAAATCGCGCGGTTGCCGTGGCGCGCCACCGGCACGCCGCACGCGGCGACGACCAGTCCTACGGCAGTCGAGACATTCAGTGTGTGATGCCCGTCGCCACCGGTGCCGCACACATCGATCGCGTTGTCCGGCCCCGCGACAGGAATATAGCGCGCGCGCAGGGCTCGGGCCGCGCCGGCGATTTCGTCTGCCGTTTCGCTGCGTTCGGTCATTGCGAGCAGGAAGCGGGCGATTTCCTCGTCGGTCGCCTCGCCGTCGAGAATCCAGCCGAAGACCTCCTCGGCCTCGGTTTCGCTCATATGCGGAACGGCAAGGGGAAGGTGCTTCATGCCAGCTCTCGCGTTTCGATCCCGCATAGGCGCAGGAAGTTCGCCAGCAGCGCGTGGCCATGCTCGGTGGCTATGCTTTCCGGGTGGAACTGCACCCCGTGGATCGGCAGCTCCCGGTGACGGAAGCCCATCACCGCGGTGCCGCCTATGCCGGGAGTTTCGCTGGTCGCATTGACCACCAGCGTCTCGGGAATGTCCTCGACGATCAGCGAGTGATAGCGGGTCGCGGTGTAGGGAGAGGGGAGCCCAGCGAACACGCCGCTGCCGTCATGTTCGACCGGGCTGGTCTTGCCGTGCATCAGACCGCCGCGCACCACCCGCCCACCGAAATGCTGCCCGATCGCCTGGTGTCCGAGGCACACGCCGAGCAGTGGCTTCCCGGCATCGGCGCAAGCCGCGACGAGGTCGAGGCTGATCCCCGCCTCGTTCGGCGTGCAGGGACCCGGCGAGATCAGGAACCCCTTGGCCCCGCTCGAAATTGCCTGCCCCGCGCTGATCGCGTCATTGCGCTCGACCCGCACCTCTGCGCCCAGTTCCATCAGGTAGTGGACCAGGTTGAAGGTGAAACTGTCGTAATTGTCGATGACGAGGATCATGACGAGATGCTTCCAAAAACCCGTTCGGGCTGAGCTTGTCGAAGCCCAGCCACAAATGCTTGCGACACCTGTTTTGCTTGCCCTTCGACAGGCTCAGGGCGAACGGAATATCGGATCAATTCCTTATCTCCGCAAACTCGTCTGTAGCCCGCACCAGGCCGTCGACGATGCCCGGTTCGCTCGCGGCATGGCCGGCGTCGTGGACGATGCGCAAGTCGACTTCGGGCCAGGCTTGCTTGAGTTCCCATGCCGAGGTCGGCGGGCAGCAGATGTCGTGGCGGCCCTGCACGATGATGCCGGGGATGCCCTTGAGCTTGTGCGCGTCGCGCAGCAGTTGCGCTTCCTCGAGGTAGAAATCGTTGAGGAAGAACCGCGCGCAGATGCGGGCGAAGGGGACGGCCTTCGAAGGGTCGGCGAAGGCGTCGAGCAGGTCCGGATCGGGCAGCAATGTGGCGACCGAGCCTTCCCACAGCGACCATTCGCGCGCCGCGGCAAGCCGGGTGGCTTCGTCGTCGCTGGTCAGCCGGTCGTGATAGGCTTGCACCAGATTGCTGCGCTCGGCCTTGGGGATGTGGCCGGAGAATTGCTCCCACTGCTCGGCCATGATCTCGCTCGCGCCATAGGTGTAGAGCCAGTTCTTCTCCTTCTCGCGCGCGAGGAATACGCCGCGCAGGATGAGTTCGGTGGTGCGCTCGGGGTATTTCTGGCCATAGGCGAGCGCGAGGGTCGCGCCCCAGCTCCCGCCGAACACCTGCCATGCTTCATGCCCGCACATGGCGCGCAGGCGCTCGATGTCCTCGACGATGCGCCAGGTATCGTTGTGCTCGATCTCGGCGAAGGGGAGCGACTTGCCGCAGCCGCGCTGGTCGAACAGCAGGACATCGTAGCGATCGGGGTTCCACTGCCGCCGATGCGCCGGGCCCATTCCGCCGCCCGGGCCGCCGTGGAGGAAAACCGCCGGTTTCGCGCCTGGCGTCCCGACCCGTTCGTAATAGAGCAAGTGACCTTCGCCCACATCGAGCATGCCGCTCTCATAGGGTTCGATCTCGGGATAGAGCGTGCGGGTGTAGGCGATGGTCATTCCTTGTCCTCTACCACGATCAGCGGACCAAGCGCAGCGCCGCTGTCCATCCGGTCCTTTGCTGGGTCCCACAGGGCGGAGACATTGCCGTCGAGGAACAGCGCGTTGGGGGTCTTGAGTTCGTCGCGGAAATAGCGCGCGAGCTTGCCGAAGCTGACCGGGTCCTCGGAGATCACGAAATGCGCGCGGCCCTGCGCATCGACGCCGACGCCGTTGCGGGTCGCCTTGCTCGGTCCGTCGTCGGTGATTTCGGGATGCAGCTTGCCGCCCACCACCAGCATCGGGCCGCTCTGGGTGCCGAACTGCGGACGGTCGCCGACGTTGGAATAGAAATCCTCCGAAGTGCGCACCGCCCACTTGCCGCCCGACCCGTAGAATACGCCGTTGGGCTGCATGTGGAAATTGCCCGGTCCTGGGTTGCGGTTGAGCTCCTTCAACCGATTGCCGCCCTCGACGTAATAGCCGACCGGCTTGCCTTCGCCGTCATACATCCCGCCATTTACCGCAAAGGCGACCGGCGCGGCATCGGCCGCGCGCCCGCCAGCAAGGCTGGCGAAACCGCGATAGGGCGATCCGCCGTCCGGGCCGAGGTCCATCACGATGCGGTGCTTCGCCGGATCGGCGATGCAATGGGTGAACTTCGCCTGCTCGAAAGTGACGCTGCGGCAGGCTGAGGCGCGCGTCGGGGCCTCCGGCTCTGGAGTCGCGGTTTCCTCCGCGACGCCGCTGCCGATTTCGGTGCGCATGACAGGCTTGCCCTCCGGCTCGGGCGAGCACGCGGCGAGCAGCGCAAACGTGATGAACGCCAGATATCTCATTGTCCGAACCCCGGCTCGCTGGCGACGCGCACTGCTTCACGCGCCGCGGCCAGTAGCGCGCCCGACTTGGCCTCGCATTCGCGCTGCTCATACGCAGGGTCGCTGTCGGCGACGATACCCGCGCCCGCCTGAACATGCATGATACCGTCCTTGACCACCGCGGTGCGCAGCACGATGCAGCTGTCGACCGATCCGTCGGGCGCGAAATAGCCGACGCCGCCGGCGTAGGCCCCGCGCGTTTCGGGTTCGAGCTCGGCGATGATCTCGCAAGCGCGGATTTTCGGTGCGCCGCTGACGGTTCCTGCGGGGAAGCCCGCGAACAGCGCGTCGAGCGCGTCATGCCCGGGCGCAAGCTGCCCGACGACGTTGCTGACGATATGCATCACATGGCTGTAGCGCTCGATGGTGTAGCTCGCGGTCACCTCGACCGTGCCCTGCCTTGCCACCCGCCCGACGTCGTTGCGGCCGAGGTCGAGCAGCATCAGATGCTCTGCCCGCTCCTTCGGATCGGCGAGCAGGCTCTCCTCCGCCGCGATATCCTCTGCCGGTGTCGCGCCGCGCGGCCGGGTTCCGGCGATCGGGCGGATAGTGACCTCGCCGTCGCGGACCCGCACGAGGATTTCGGGGCTCGATCCGACGACCGCAAAGCCGGGCAGGTCGAGGAAATAGAGGAAGGGCGAGGGGTTCACCCGGCGCAAGGCGCGGTAGAGCTGGAAAGGCGGCAAGGGGAAGGGGCAGGTGAAGCGCTGCGCCAGCACCACCTGGAAGATGTCGCCCGCCTCGATGTAGCCCTTGGCGCGTCCGACCATCGCCGCGTAATCGCCCGGCGCCAGCTGCGGCTCGAGCGCCACCGGCGGCTCCTCCGCCAGTCGCGGCTGCGCGGGAGAGGGCTGTGCCAGCTTGCGCAATGTCTCGTCGATCCGCTCGCCGGCCTGAGACAGGGCTTCTGCCGGATCGCTGTCACCCGGCCACAAGGGCGCGATGGCGAACAGGTTCTCCGTCAGCCCGTCGAACACCAGAATGATGGTCGGGCGGACGAACAGCATATCGGGCAGTTCGAGCGCGCTTTGCGGCGCGCGCGGCAGCTTCTCGACCAGGCCGATCGTCTCGTAGCCGAAGTATCCGACGAGGCAGGCGAGGGCGGGGGGCAGGCCCTCGGGCACGTCGATCCGGCATTCGCCGACCAGCGCGCGCAAGGCATCGAGCGCGCCCTCGGGACAGGAAACGAAAGCGCTGCGGTCCACCTGCCAATCTCTGTCGATCTCCGCTGCTTCGCCCGAGGCGCGAAACACCAGATCGGGGTCGAGCCCGAGTAGACTGTACCGTCCCCGTATCTCGCCGCCTTCGACCGATTCGAGCAGGAAATCGCCGCGACCGGCGACGATGAGCTTCGCCGCCGCGCCGACCGGCGTCTCGGCATCTGCCACGATCCTGCGCCAGACCAGCGACGCCCGGCCTTCGCCGAGATCGGCGAGGGCGGCTTCGGCGTTGACGAGACCGGGTGGGACGGATGATCCTTTGCTGGGCAGCATGGCGGGCGGCGTGCGCCCTTACTGCGCTTCGCCGACGAGTTGCTTGCGCACCGCTTCGATCCCGGCGTCGTTTTTCTCGACCCCCATCTCCTTGCGGATCGCGGCGCGCAACTGTTCGGAATATTCCTGCCCCGTCGCCTGGCTCAGTTCGGCGATCGTGCGCGCGAGGATCGGGTCGTTCGGTTCCACCTTGCCCGGCTCGATATTGTCCAGATCGATCACGAACCAGCCCGCGTTCTGCGGTGCTTCGAGCTTCTTGAAGGTCCCTTCGGCCATGCTGAACATCAGCGCCAGCGCAGGCGGAACGCGCTGGCCCGACTGTGCGAGCTGTTCGCGCGACAAGGTGATAGTGTCGACCCCGGGCAGCGGCTTCGACTCTTCGGCCATGGCCGCCGCAAGAGTCTTGCCCGCCTTGAGGCGGCCGAGAATCCGGTCGGCGGCCTGCTTCGCCAGCTTCCCGCCTTCGGCGATCTTCCAGTCGGCGATGACCCTTGCGCGGATATCGTTCAGCGGGGCCGCTGCCGAAGGGGTGATTTCCGCGACCTCGAAGATCAGGAACGCCTGCCCTGCGGCCAGTTCGACCAGTTGAGGCTCCTGCTCCTCCATATCGAACGCGGTTTGCAGCGCGGGAATGATGACCTGCGGGGCCTGCTCCTGCGGCTTGTCGTAGACGAGACCGCCTGCGGTAAGGGGCGCAGTCACCTCGAGCTTTCCACCAACTGCCTTGGTGATGTCGCTGATCGATGCGCCGTCGCTGATCTGGGCTTCGATATCGGCTGCGAGATCGGTCACCACGGTGCGGCGTTTGGAAACGCGCAGGGTCTCGCGGATTTCCTCGGTTGCCTGCGCGAGCGTCTTGCCGTCCTGCCGGTCGATCGAATCGACCCGCGCGACATGGAAGCCCAGCCCGCTGCGGGCAGGGGCTGCCGCACTTCCGCGCGGCGCTTCGAACACAGCCTTCGCGACGGCGGCTGAAGTCTGCGCGGCAAACTCCGCCTGCGTCAACGGGCCCAGCTTGGCGGTTTGCAGACCTGCCCCGCGCGCTTCCTGCTCGATCGTGCTTCCGCCGTTGACCTTGTTGCGGATCGATGTTGCCGCCTGCTGCGTCGGCACGATGAACTGCGTCACCGTACGGCGTTCGGTTGCCGCGAACTGCTTGCGATTGGCGTTGTAATAGTCGGCGATTTCCTTGTCGGTCGGTTCGCCCCGGGTGCCCAGATTGTCAATCCCGAAGGTGGCGTAGCGCATCGAGCGGCGCTCGGGTCGGACATAGTCGCCGCGATTCTTGTCGTAGAATGTCTTCAGCACTTGCGCAGACGGGTCCGAGCTTGGTGCGAAGGCGGTGCTGGGAATGACCGCTATCGATCCGCTGCGGGTTTCCTTGAGCAGTGCCGCATATTGGTTGGCGAAACTGGGAGGAGCCTTCGCGCCGAATGACGCAGGCAGAAGAAGTTGCCGGGCGAGCAGTCCTTCGCGCAGGTCTTCGCGGACGCTGGCGTCGGACAAGCCCTGGCTTGCCAGCGCCTGGCGATAGGCTTCCTGGTCGAAATTGCCGTCCGATCCGCGGAACGCAGGGATTTGCAGGATTTCGCTGTTGACGAGATTCTCGCCCGCCCGCAGGCCGAAATCTTCGGCGAACCCGGCAATCGAGGAGCGCTCGATGAGGGAGTCGAGTACCTCGTCCAGACCGCCTTGCTCGATATAGGCCGGCATCGACATCGTCGGGTTCTGCTGGCGGATATTGCGCAAGGCATTGTTGGCTGCTGCCACGAGATCCGACGAGCTGATCTTTTCGTCGCCGACTACGGCTACGCGCTCGCCCCCGGCGATGCCGCCAAACGTCCCGGTGCTCGCGACATCGCTAGTCGCGAAGGCGAAGCCGATCAGAATCACGAAACCGAGCGTGACCGGAATGCCAAGCTTGGATTTGAAGAAGTTACGGAAAATCTGCATGAAACCTGTCGATTCGCGATTGGTTGGGGGCGGTGGGATGGCCGCTTTCAAAGGCGCGCTTTATCTCCCCTGCGACTTGGCCGCAACACTTGCCGCTTTGTTTTGACCTCGCCGCCAACTCCGGCTAGCGGTCGCCTCGCCTGGCCCCATATAAGGCGGCTGCATACCTCTCTCAGAATTCGGGAATCCCCTATGGCCGAACGGCCCTATATCGTTGGCAACTGGAAAATGAACGGCACCCGCGCGATGCTCGCGCAGGCGCGTTCGATCGACCGCGCGGCGCAGAATCTCATGAAGGTGGAAGTCGCGCTGGCACCACCGTTTACCCTGATCCACCCCGTGCACCGCGAGGCCGAGCAGATCGGGGTGGGAGCGCAGGATTGTCACCCGCTGCCCGACGGCGCGCACACGGGCGACATCTCGGCGTCGATGGTTGCCGATGCCGGAGCGAAATTCGTTATCCTCGGCCACAGTGAGAGGCGACAGAACCACGGCGAGAGCAATGCCCTGGTGCGCGAGAAGGGCACCGCTGCGATCGATGCCGGTTTGCGCATTATCCTGTGCGTTGGCGAAACCGAGGAAACCCGCGATGACGGTAAGGCCGAGAGTTTCGTGACCCGCCAGTTCAAGGCCTCGCTGCCCGAGACGTTGGCTAGCCCCGAGGAAAGCCTGACCGTCGCCTATGAGCCCGTCTGGGCGATCGGCACCGGACGCACGCCGACAGTCGAGGAAATCGGGGCTATGCACCGCGCGATCCGCGCGACGCTGGTCGAGCTCTATGGCGAGGCGCAGGGAACCGCCGTCCGAATACTCTATGGCGGGTCGGTCAATGCTGAAAATGCCCGCGAATTGCTCGCCGCTGACGAAGTGGGCGGCGCGCTTGTCGGTGGCGCGAGCCTCACGGCCGAGAGCTTCCTCGGTATAGTGCTTGCGGCAGCCGAACGGCTTGATCAGCCCGCCTGATTTTGCCATCGCCCTATGCGCTTGCCGTTGTCGGTCGTGATGACTACATGCGGCGCGCACACAGACAGAGATATCCCATGTTCCTTTTCCTCACCGTCCTTCAGGTTATCGTGGCAGCCGCGCTTGTCGGGGTCATCCTCATGCAGCGCTCGGAGGGGGGCGGCTTGGGCGTCGGTGGCAATCCCAATGGAATGATGAGCGCGCGGGGGGCGGCAGATTTCCTCTCCCGTTCGACCAAATGGCTGGCGGTGGCTTTCGTGGCCCTTTCGATCGCGTTGGCTGCTTTGGCGGCGGGTAGCGATGAGACTCAGGAAATCACCACCACGATCGACCGGACGGTCGCCCCGGCGGCTCCGGCGCCCGCACCAGCTCCCGGTGGCGATCCGCTGGACGGCGCTGTCCGCTAAGCATATTTGTGTGACGCTTGTGGATTGACGCGCTTTGCCGCGCCAATCCGCTTGCGCCGAATCCGATTTGAAGCGTAAGGGCCGACTCCCATGGCGCGGTACATTTTTATCACCGGCGGCGTGGTCTCCTCGCTCGGCAAAGGACTCATGGCGGCATCGCTCGGTGCGTTGCTGCAGGCGCGTGGCTACAAGGTCCGCATTCGCAAGTTCGACCCCTATCTCAATGTCGATCCGGGGACGATGAGCCCCTATCAGCACGGCGAAGTCTATGTCACCGACGACGGGGCGGAGACCGACCTCGACCTCGGTCACTACGAGCGTTTCACCGGTGTCTCGGCGCGGCAGGCGGACAACGTCACCTCGGGGCGCATCTACCAGCAGATCATCGCCAAGGAGCGGCGCGGGGATTACCTTGGCGCGACCGTGCAGGTGATCCCGCATGTTACCGACGCGATCAAGGAATTCGCGCTGGCTGACCAGGGCGACCATGATTTCATCCTGTGCGAGATCGGCGGTACCGTCGGCGATATCGAGTCGCTGCCCTTCATGGAAGCGATCCGCCAGCTCAGGAACGAGCTGGAGCCGAACCAGACTTTGAGCGTCCATGTCACGCTGGTGCCCTATATCGCTGCGGCGGGGGAGCTGAAGACAAAGCCGACCCAGCATTCGGTGCGCGAACTCGCCAGCCTCGGTATCAAGCCCGATGTGCTCCTGTGCCGCGCCGAGCATCCGATCCCTGAGAGCGAGCGGCGGAAGATCGCCAATTTCTGCAACGTCCGCATGGAAGCGGTCATCCCCGCGCTCGACGCTCCGTCGATTTATTCGGTACCCCTGCAGTATCACAACGAAGGCCTCGACAGCGAAGTGCTGCGCGGCTTCGGCATCACCGACGCGCCCGAGCCCGATCTTTCGCGCTGGCTGGACGTGACCGACCGCTATTTCAATCCGGAAGGCGAAGTCACCATCGGCGTGGTCGGCAAATATGTCGGCCTGCAGGATGCGTACAAATCGCTCAATGAGGCGCTGATCCACGGCGGTCTGGCGAACCGGGTCAAGGTCAATATCCGCTGGATCGACGCCGAGGTGTTCGAAGGCGAGGAATCGGATATCGCGGCCAAGCTGGAGCCGCTGCACGGCATCCTGGTCCCCGGCGGATTCGGCGAACGCGGCAGCGAGGGCAAGATTGCCAGCGTCAAATTCGCTCGCGAGCGTGATGTGCCATTCCTCGGCATCTGCCTGGGGATGCAGATGGCCTGCATCGAGGGCGCACGCCTCGCCGGGCTGGAGAAGGCATCTTCGACCGAATTCGGCCCGACCCAGGAACCGGTGGTCGGGATCATCACCGAATGGATGAGTAAGGAAGGCCTCCAGACGCGTGAGGCGGGCGGCGACCTTGGCGGAACGATGCGGCTTGGCGCCTATCCGGCCATGCTCGCCGGAAACAGCCATGTCAGCACGATCTATGGCGGTGCGAGCGAAATTTCAGAACGCCATCGCCATCGCTACGAGGTCAACGCGGCCTACCGCGAGCCGCTCGAACGCACTGGCCTGGTTTTTTCGGGCATGTCACCCGATGGCCTGCTGCCGGAAATCGTCGAGCGGCCCGATCATCCGTGGTTCGTAGGGGTGCAATACCATCCCGAACTCAAGTCCAAGCCGTTCGATCCGCATCCGCTGTTCAGCGGCTTCATCGCTGCCGCGCTTCGGCAGTCCCGGCTGGTATAAAAGCGACAATTTCATAACATACTTTATCTTTCGGCAAAAATGGCGCAGAGCGTCGCCGAGGACGTGCCTGCCATCGACGTAGTTCGATGGCGGAATGCTTTCACGCAATAGGCTTGTTCCGGTCTTGACCGTCTTCTGCGACCCGGACGGTCATCTCCGGACAAGGCGGCGTACAAGCGTCGCGGGGGCGAGCCTTCGGGTTCGCCCCCTTTGCGTTTCAGCAGCTCTAGGAAGCGGCCCGCGCTCCGATTGGGGAGGCGGGCCGGTCCGATTTCAAATTTGGTTGTGTCAGGCAGCGTTGGCTTCGTCGCTCGCCTTGCTGCCTTCGATTACCGACAAACCGGACTGACCGTTGACCGCGATCTTCTTCGGTTTCATCGCTTCCGGCACTTCCCGCACGAGGTCGATCGCCAGGAGGCCGTCTTCCAGCCCGGCATTCTCGACCCGGACGTAGTCTGCCAGCTCGAACCGGCGCTCGAAGCCGCGATTGGCGATGCCGACGTGCAGCATTTCACCGGCGATCTCGCTTTCGTCGCGCTTTTTCCCCTGCACCACGAGCAGGTTCTGCTGAGCGGTGATATCGATATCGGCGGGCTTGAAGCCGGCTACGGCCAGCGTGATGCGGTACTCGTCATCGCCACGGCGCTCGATGTTGAAGGGTGGGTAATTATCACCGGAGTTGGCACGGGCCTGGTTTTCGAGGATATCGAACAGGCGGTCGAAACCAACGGTCGAACGGCGATAGGGGGTAAAATCAAAACGTGACATCGAAACAAATCCTCCATTGAGCAATCTGACTGTCAGGAGCGCCCGGAGACCGGCGCGCTCCACTGATCGGTCGCAAACCCGTTGCGGCGTTTGCTTCCAATAACCAGATAAGGCGCACAAGCGGTAATTCAAGATCTGTCAAGACACTGAAGCTGAAGGATAAAGTATGAGTGCCTCGGAAGTTGTCATCTACACCAAATTCGGCTGCGGGTTTTGTTATCGCGCAAAGCGGCTGCTCGAAAGCAAGGGCGTGGCCTTTGCCGAGCACGACATCACGATGGGCGGCCCGAAGCGAGATGAGATGCTGCAACGCGCGCCCGGTGCGCGCACGGTCCCGCAGATTTTTGTCGGGCAGACACACGTCGGCGGTTCGGACGATCTCCATGCGCTCGAGCGTGAAGGCAAGCTCGACGCGTTGCTCGCCGGGTAGTGCCCAGGGTCGCGATCTTTCAGGCGAATACCGGGATCGATCCGGCCCGCAATGCTGTGGCGCTTCGCAGCGCAATTACCACAGCGGCGGACGGCGGGGCGACGATGTTGTTCACTCCGGAAATGTCGGGCCTGCTCGATCGGGACCGGAAGCGCGCCACGGCGCATGTGGTTGCCGAAGGGGAGAACCCGGTGCTGGCTGCGGCATGCGACGGCGCCGCACAACACGGCCTCTGGATCGCGCTCGGTTCGCTGGCAGTAGCGGGTGACGGTGAGCGTTGGGCCAATCGCAGCTTCGTGATCGATGATGCGGGTGCGATTGTCGCCCGCTACGACAAGATGCATATGTTCGATGTCGACCTGGCCGATGGTGAAAGCTGGCGGGAGTCCAATGCCTACGCGCCCGGATCCGAGGTCGTGACGGTCGAGACCCCGGTGGGCCGATTGGGCCTGACCGTTTGCTACGACATTCGCTTTCCCGCGCTATTCGACGCGCTGGGCCGCGCCCGGTGCGATGTTATCGCCATCCCCGCCGCCTTCACCCGCCCGACCGGGCGCGATCACTGGCATCTGCTCCAGCGGGCGCGGGCGGTCGAAGCGAGCGCGTTCGTCGTCGCGGCAGCGCAGGTGGGGGAGCACGAGGACGGACGTCAGACCTATGGCCACAGCCTTGCGATCGATCCCTGGGGCAAGGTGCTGCTCGATATGGGAGGAGAGGCTCCGGGTGTCGGCTTCGTCGATCTCGACCTCGGGCGCATCGCCGAAGTGCGGCAGCAGGTCCCGAGCCTTGCCAACCGGCGCGAAATGCCCAAGTAGCGCAGCATGATCGTATTCGACCTCCATTGCGACCACGGCCACAGGTTCGAAGGCTGGTTCGGCTCATCTGACGACTTTGCCAGCCAGCAGGATCGCGGACTGGTCGCCTGTCCTGAATGTGGCTCCGCCGCAGTTGGGAAGGCACCAATGGCGCCAGCAGTTCCGCGCAAGGGTAACAGTGTGGAGCAAGCGGTTCGCACTGCGTCGATGACCAGTGGTGAAATCCCGGCGGAAGTCCGCAAGGCCATGAAGGCGCTCGCCGAGGCCCAGATGAAAGCGCTGGCAAAAAGCAAATGGGTCGGTGACGAATTCGCCGAGGAATCGCGCGCGATGCATTATGGTGAAAAGGATCTGGAAGCGATCCACGGCAAGGCGACGCTGAAGGAAGCGAAGGAACTGCTCGACGAGGGCATCGAGGTCGCGCCGTTGCCGTTCCCGATTGCCGAGCCGGACAAACTCAACTGATTGAACCTGCCCGAAGCGCTGCTATGGAGCGCGAGGCGCGCCCGTAGCTCAGCAGGATAGAGCACCAGATTCCTAATTTGGGGGCCACAGGTTCGAATCCTGTCGGGCGCACCATTGCGGTTCATCCCGCAAGGGGTGATCCGCAATGGTGGGGCCATGCAGGTTCGGACCCGGAATCGAGGCGCAGCCGAGATGAACGAGCCCGCAGGGCGAGGACAATCCTGTCGGGCGCTCCAACTCTTAACTCTGGCCGAAGCGCTTCCAGCCGATAAACGTCAGGAGCGTTGCCGCAGCCGAGGTCAATCCAAGCAGGACGCAAATCCCGGCCCAGTGATAATGGTCGTAGACCCAGGTCCCGGCGATGCTGCCAATCCCGCCACCGATGAACATCATGACGACGTAGATCGTGGTCAGCCGGGTTCGCAAGGCCGGCTCGAGGGTCAGGTAGGTCATGCGGCTCGTCACGTCGATCGCCGGTCCGACGAGATTGCCGATGAACATGGGTATCAACAGCAACCATAGCGAGCCGCCGAGGGGATAGAACAGCAGCAGGCCGCCCAGCTGGATGACTGCGAACACCAGACGCGCCTTGCGCGCGCCTATCCGATCCGCCCACCGGCCGAGCCGCGGGGTCGAGGCGATGCTGACCGCAGCAATCGCGGCGAGATAGCCTACCGTATCGACGCCATATCCCATTTCCGGGCTGGTCAGATGCAGCGCCAGGCCAAGCCACAGCGCGATGAATGCACCGAAATTGAGCGCTTGAATCGCTCCCGACAACAGGACCTCTGGGTGCTGCCGCATCAGGGGGAACAGCGACAGGACGAGCCGGTGGTAGGGGGTCGCGGCGGCAGGCTCGGTCCGCCGCTCCTGCATCAGGAACGGCAGGGCAAGCGTGATCGCTGCCATCAGCCCGGTCGCGATCCAGTAAACCACGCGCCAGCCATACATTTCGGTCACGATGCCCGCTCCGACCCGGGCTACGAGAATGCCGAGGATTACGCCAGCCGTCAGCAGCGCGGTAATCTGCCCGAGGCGCTCGGGCGCGACGCGCTTCGATGCGTAGGCAGGCAACAGGTACGGCGCAATGGTGAAGAAGCCGAGGACCGTCGATCCGGCGGTGAAGAGGGCAAAGTCCTGTGCCAGCGCCATGACCAGCAGTGAAAGCGTCTGTCCGGCGACGAAGATGATTGTCAGCCGCTTGTTCGAAAAGCGATCGCCCAGCGGCAGAAGCAGGAAGATACCGATCGCAAGCGCAAGCTGGTTGAGCGCGGGGACTAAACCGATCTCGGCCTGGCTGACGCGGAAATAGCTCGCGACATCGCTGACGATCGGATGGATGTAATAGGCGTTGGCCGTGACCACCGCTGCGACGACGGTAAGCGCGATTTCCTGCGACCGCGTCAGGCGGTGATCGTCATTCAACGAATTTGCCCAAGTCCGCCCATGCCGGCGAGGCTTAGGGGTGCCGGTTCGCAATGACCATCGGCAAGTTGGCAATCGCCTAAACGATTGCTGTGCGGGGACTCAATGAGGCTTCAGCACATAGACCGGGCCGATATCGACCGCCTGTTCCATTTCGCCGAGTTCGAGGACAACTTCACCTGTGCCGGCGGCAACCGCCGCAGGCGCGCGGGTCCTGACACGGATGAGCTGCCAATTCGGTCCGACTTCCATCCGGTTCTCGGCAAAACGGGATTTACCTCCTTCGCCATGCTCGACGCTGATGCCGATCAAGGCCTTTCCGGTCGGGGTTGTAGCGGAAACGGTGCACGCGGCGATGGCGATCTGGAATTCGTCCCCTTCGGCGAGCGCTTCGCCAATCGGAATCCTGACGGTGACGCCTGGGCCGTTGGCGGAACCGGCGGTCGAGACCAGCTTGGTTGCCTTGCCCAGCCAGATCCCCGGCTCGTCCCGCGGTTCGCTCAAGCCTGAAACCGCCGTAATTGTCCACTCCCGCGAACGCGGATCGTTCAGCAACTTGCCCTGGCCCGCTAGTGGCGGAGGGATCAGGTTTTCGACCGTCGGCGCAAGTACGGTGGGGGCGGGGGTGGAAACGGGGGTGCCCTCGATCGTCGAAGCGCCGCTGACGACGATGGCCTGCCCGATCTCGAGGATCTGTTTCGTCCGCCCGAATTGAATTGCGACAATTCCGTCTTTGCGGCGGAGTTTCTGCTCCACCGGCGCGGTCACCTCGTACCAGTCCCATTCGGTTCCGATCTCGAGGGTCTTCTCGCCGAAGCCGGGGTAGGGCGGCGCATCCTGCTGGAACCGGACGCGCACGACGCCTCTGCCATCGGGCGTACTCGCCTCTACGGTTCGGGCCCAGAAACCGATCGTGATCACATCGCCGCGATCGACATCGCGGATGAGCGGGATGTTGGTCCCCGAAGTGTAGATGAATTCGGTCGCCCGGTTGATATGGAACCGACGCGCGGCGCCCCCACCGGGAATGCTCTCATCGACGATCGACTCGGCGTAGAAGTCCGGCCCGTAGCTGTCCCAATCGATCCGTGAGGGATCGCTCACCAGCTCGCCCGGCAGCTGCTCGTCCAGCGCCTTGAGTTCGGGCGAGAGCGACTGGGCCCCAGCTGGTGACGGTACCAGCGCAATAACCGCCAATGCCGACAGCGAGGCGAGCAGCATGTGCCCGATATTCCGGGAAGATTTGTGTTGCACTCGAACTCTCCGCTCCCAACCGAGATTGAGAACGTTAACATTCCGTCCGATGGAAACGCAAGAGTGAAATAGGGTGGGTCTTACACCACGAATTGAGAAGCAGTGTCAGCTGACCCCGTGTTCCTTGCGGGCAATCTCGTGCAGCCAGTCGGCGTGGCGTGGCGCCTTCTTGGTCTGGCTCCATTCGTCGAGCATCATCGGCGCGACACGCTTGAGCTCGGCGTATTGTTCATCGGTGCCGATATCGGTCGCCAACTCGACCCGGTGGCCATTGGGATCGAAGAAGTAGATCGACTTGAAGATGCCGTGATGCGTCGGGCCGAGTACGTCGATACCGAGGCTTTCGACATGGTCCTTGGCCGCAAGCAGTTCTTCTTCCGAGCCGACCTTGAACGCCAGATGCTGCACCCAGGCAGGGGTATTCGCATCACGCCCCATCTCGGGCTGGTTAGGCAGTTCGAAGAAAGCGAGGATATTGCCGTTCCCGGCGTCGAGGAACACATGCATGTAGGGGTCATAGGCGCCGGTGGAGGGCACGTGGTCCTCCGCAAAGGCTGTGGTGTAGTCCATGCCCAGCACCTTGCCGTACCACTCGACGGTCTCTTTCGCGTCCTTGCAGCGATAGGCGGTGTGGTGGATACCGCCCAACTTTACCGGATGCGCAGTCATTCAGCCGGCTCCTCGATCTTGAGCGCGCCGCGCTTGATCTGGTCGCGTTCCATGCTTTCGAACAGCGCCTTGAAGTTGCCTTCGCCGAAGCCCTCGTCGCCCTTGCGCTGGATGAATTCGAAGAACACGGGCCCGACCTGCGCCTCGGCGAAGATCTGGAGCAGGAGGCGCGGCTGGCCGCCTTCTGTCGTGCCATCGAGCAGGATGCCGCGCGCCTTCAACTGGCTTTCAGGTTCGCCATGGCCGGGCAAACGCTCTGACAGCATCTCGTAATAGGTTTCCGGAGGGGCGGTCATGAACTGCACGCCTAGCTGCTTGAGATTGTCCCAGCAGGTGAGCAGGTCGTCGCAAATCAGCGCGATGTGCTGGATGCCTTCACCGTTGAACTGCTTGAGGAATTCCTCGATCTGGCCTTTGCCGCCTTCGCCTTCTTCGTTGAGCGGGATGCGGATCTTGCCGTCGGGCGCGGTGAGCGCCTTGGAGGTGAGCCCGGTGTACTCGCCCTTGATGTCGAAGAAGCGGATTTCGCGGAAGTTGAACAGCGTCTCGTAATAGTCCGCCCAGTACTTCATGCGTCCATTGTAGACGTTGTGGGTCAGGTGATCGATCAGCTTGAAGCCTGCGCCGACCGGGTGCTTCTCGGCACCGGGCAGATACTCGAAATCGATGTCGTAGATCGACAGACCCTGACCGTCGTCACCTTCGTAGCGATCGATCAGGTAGACGATCGCGCCACCGATGCCGCGGATCGCGGGGATGTGCAATTCCATTGGGCCGGTTTGCACCGCCACCGGCTCCGCCCCGCGTGCGAGCAGTTCGGCATAGGCCTTGCGTGCGTCGCGAACGCGGAAAGCCATACCGCAGGCAGACGGCCCATGTTCGCGGGCGAAAAACCACGCGGCGCTCTTGGGTTCATAGTTGAGGATCAGGTTGATCTGCCCCTGCCGCCATAGCTGCACATCTTTCGAGCGGTGATTGGCGACGTGGGTAAAGCCCATTGCCTGGAATACCGGTTCGATCGCGCCCTTCTCCGGGGCGCAGAACTCGACGAACTCGAATCCGTCGAGGCCGATGGGGTTCTCGAAAAGGTCGGGCATGGGCAGGTTTCCTCTCAAACTGGTTTCAGTTGTAACCAATTGCCGGGTCAATTGCAAGCTCGCTTCCCGTTTGACTCGTCGTCGCGCACCGCTAATCGCTCCAGCGGTAACGTCGAGAGGTAAGCATATGCAGGAGCGCGAGGATCTCGCCGAAATTCGCCGGGCGGTTCGCGCGCTATGCGAGGAGTTTCCCGGAGAGTACTGGCGCGAAAAGGATCGGGAGCGTGCCTATCCCGGCGAATTCGTCGATGCGCTGACCCGGGCCGGTTTCCTCGCTGCACTGATCCCCGAGGAATACGGCGGCAGCGGTCTCAAGCTCGATTCTGCAGCGGTGATCATGGAGGAAATCCAGGCGGCCGGCTGCAACGGCGCGGCTGCCCATGCGCAGATGTATGTCATGAACACGCTGCTGCGATACGGCAGCGAGGAGCAGAAGCGGACCTATCTGCCCGGAATCGCCGCAGGCGAATTGCGGTTGCAGGCCTTCGGTGTGTCCGAGCCGACGAGCGGGACCGATACGCTTTCGCTCAAAACCCGCGCCGTGCGCGACGGCGACGAGTACGTGATCAACGGGCAGAAGATCTGGACGAGTCGCGCCGAACATTCGGATTTGATGGCGTTGCTGGCGCGCACGACGCCGCGTGACCAGGTGGCGAGCAAGACCGAAGGCTTGTCGCTGTTTCTCGTCGACATGCGAAAAGCGGTCGGCAACGGCATGACGATCAAGCCAATCCGCACGATGATGAACCACTCCACGACCGAGGTGTTCTTCGACGAGTTGCGCATTCCCGCCAGCGCGCTGATCGGCGAGGAGGGGAAAGGGTTCCGTTACATCCTTTCAGGGATGAATGCCGAGCGTATCCTGATCGCCGCCGAGTGCATCGGCGATGCAAAGTGGTTCATCGAGCGAGCAACCGGTTATGCGAAAGAGCGCAGCGTGTTTGGCGCACCGATCGGGAAAAATCAGGGAATCCAGTTTCCTATCGCGCGTTGTTACGCCCAGATGCGGGCGGCGGAGCTGATGGTCCACCATGCTGCCGAGGTGTATGATCGGGGTGGAAACGCCGGGGCCGAAGCCAATATGGCCAAGATGCTGGCGTCCGAGGCGAGCTGGGCTGCGGCGGACATGTGCGTGCAGACACATGGCGGTTTCGGCTTCGCCGAGGAATACGATGTCGAGCGCAAGTTCCGCGAAGCCAGGCTCTACACTGTCGCGCCCATCTCGACCAACCTGATCCTCAGCTATCTCGCCGAACACGTACTCGGCCTGCCGCGTTCCTACTGAAATTCAGAAATACCGCTTGATCTGCTGATTCAATTATGATTCTAGTGTAATCGTGACGCGTGAGGGACATCGGATAAGACTGCGCAAGGAGCAGCTCGTTCAAGGTGCGGCGCTGTGTCTCCTGCTGTTCCTCGCTGGCCTGGCCATCGCAGGGCCTAGTGGTTTGCTGGCATGGAGCGAGAATTCGCGACTGCTCGATCAGCGTAACGCTCAGGTCGTCGCCCTCATCGTGGAACGCGACCGCCTGCAGAATCTCGTTGACCTGCTCAACCCAGCGAATGCCGATCCCGATCTGGTCGGCGAGCTGCTGCGGCAGAACCAGAATATGGTTCACCCAGACGAAGTTGTGCTGACCCTGCCGGAAAGCGAATAGGCGCTTCCATCCAATCCAATGGTTGTGCGATTTCGTATGCACGGGCCATCGGCCCGTTGCGTGACGCTACGTCTTGGGCCAATAGGCTGTGACGCGCCGCAATCGGCCCAACGACACGAACAGGGAAAATACGCCTTGGCAAAAGAACCACGGACCAGAAAAGCTCCAGCCAAGGCGAAGGCGTCGGTAACGGCCAAGCCGACGGCCGCGCCGGATGATTTCATTCTGCACTCGCTGCAGGAAACCCACGAAAAGTCGCGGAAATACGATGCCAGCACGGAAGAAATGCTGCATTTCTACGAGCAGATGCTGCTCATCCGCCGGTTCGAGGAAAAGGCCGGGCAACTCTACGGTCTCGGCCTGATCGGCGGGTTCTGCCATCTCTACATCGGCCAGGAAGCGGTCGCGGTCGGCCTCCAGTCGGCGCTGACCGAGAAGCTGGACAGCGTCATCACCGGTTATCGCGATCATGGGCATATGCTGGCCTATGGGATCGATCCCAAGGTCATCATGGCTGAGCTCACCGGGCGCCAGGCTGGCATCTCGAAGGGCAAGGGCGGCTCGATGCACATGTTCAGCACCGAGCATAAATTCTACGGCGGCCACGGCATCGTCGGTGCGCAGGTCGCGCTGGGCGGCGGGCTGGCGCTGGCACACCAGTACAACGAAGACGGCGGGATCTGCCTTGCCTATTTCGGTGACGGTGCATCGAACCAGGGCCAGGTGTACGAGACGTTCAACATGGCGGCGCTGTGGAAGCTGCCGATCGTTTTCGTGATCGAGAACAATGGCTACGCCATGGGCACTGCAGTCAAGCGCGGCTCGGCCGAAACCGAATTCCACCGCCGCGGTACGGCCTTCCGCATACCCGGAATGGATGTGAACGGGATGGATGTGCTCGAAGTGCGCAACGCAGCGGAGATCGCTTTCAAGCATGTGCGCGAAGGCAACGGTCCGGTGCTGATGGAACTCAACACCTATCGCTATCGCGGCCACTCGATGTCGGATCCGGCAAAGTATCGTACTCGCGAGGAAGTGCAGGAACAGCGCGACCAGCATGACCCGATCGATGGGCTTAAGAAGGTCCTGCTCGAACACGGCAAGACCGAGGAGGATATCAAGGCAATCGACAAGGATATTCGCAAGATCGTGGCAGAAGCGGCTGATTTCTCGGAAAGTTCGCCCGAGCCCGATCCGGCCGAACTCTACACCGATGTGCTGGTGGAGGAGTATTGAGCCATGGCGATCGAACTAAAGATGCCCGCGCTTTCGCCGACCATGGAAGAGGGCACACTCGCCAAATGGCTCAAGGCCGAGGGTGACGAAATCGCTCCGGGCGACATCATCGCCGAGATCGAGACCGACAAGGCGACGATGGAATTCGAAGCCATCGACGAAGGTGTGCTGACCAAGATTCTTGTCGCCGAGGGGACAGAGAACGTCGCCGTAGGAACGGTCATCGCGATGATCGCAGGCGAAGGCGAGGAAGACGCTGCACCGACACCGGCAGCAGCCCCGGCACCCACTCCCGCGCCGACCCCGGCGCCTGCCGCAGAGAAATCGAAGCCGGAACGCCCGAAGTCCGAACCGAAGGCCGATCCGGCCATCCCCGCCGGCACCAATATGGCCAGCGTGACCGTGCGCGAAGCCCTGCGTGATGCCATGGCCGAGGAGATGCGCCGCGACGAGCGCGTGTTCATCATGGGCGAGGAAGTTGCGCAATACCAGGGCGCCTACAAGGTAACCCAGGGCCTGCTAGACGAATTCGGGCCGAAACGCGTGATCGACACGCCGATCACCGAGTACGGTTTCGCGGGTATTGGCACCGGCGCGGCGATGGGCGGCCTCAGGCCGATCGTCGAGTTCATGACCTTCAACTTCGCCATGCAGGCGATCGATCACATCATCAACTCGGCGGCGAAGACCAACTACATGTCGGGCGGCCAGATGCGCTGCCCGGTGGTGTTTCGCGGCCCCAACGGCGCGGCCAGCCGGGTCGGCGCGCAGCACAGCCAGAACTACGGCCCGTGGTACGCCAGCGTGCCGGGGCTGATCGTGATAGCGCCCTACGATTCATCCGACGCCAAGGGCCTGATGAAGGCTGCGATCCGCTGCGAGGACCCGGTGGTGTTCCTCGAGAACGAGCTGGTTTACGGCAAGAGCTTCGAGCTGCCCGAACTCGACGATCATGTGTTGCCGATCGGCAAGGCGCGGATTGTTCGCGAGGGTTCCGACGTCACCATCGTCAGCTATTCGATCGGCGTCGGTTTTGCACTCGAAGCAGCCGAAACGCTGGCGGGCGAGGGGATCGAGGCGGAAATCATCGATCTGCGCACGCTGCGCCCGCTCGACAAGCAAGCGATCCTCGACAGCCTCGCCAAGACCAACCGCCTGGTCATCGCGGAAGAAGGCTGGCCGGTGTGTTCGATCGCTTCCGAGGTCATCGCGATCTGCATGGAAGACGGCTTCGACCATCTCGATGCCCCCGTCCTGCGGGTATGCAACGAGGACGTACCGTTGCCTTACGCAGCGAACCTGGAGAAGCTGGCGCTGATCGATGCATCGCGAATTGCCGAGGCCGTTCGAAAGGTCTGCTACAAAGGTTGATCGAATTGCGCGAGCGGCCCGGTCAGGGCTCCTCGCCGCTTGATTATCCGCCGCCGCCGAACCAGTTCCAGTTCCATCCACCGGATTTGGAAGCGGGAAGGCTGGGCTTCGTTTTGTATCCGCCGAAGTTGCTGCACGCCGCAACGGGATCCGGGTCGCCCGGATCGGCTTGGTAAATCTGGGTAATGTCGCGGCTGTCGCGGACATTGAACGACGAGAATACCGTGATTTCGCGGTCGGTGATGAAGGCATCGGTCACGACTGGCTGATAAGTGTAGGATATCTCGACGAAGATCACTGCTTCGCCAGGCATGGCGATGACCTGCTCACCGGGCGGTCCCATGCCAAGAAACGACGGGTCGCCTTTCCCGTCTCCCTCTTCACCGTAGCTCGATGTGAAGGCCTTCTTGCCCATGCAGCGCTGCCAGTGGATGTATTGCTGCGTGTCGGAGGGATCGTCGGGATCGACCTCGAGACTGCTCACGATCACCCGGCCGTATTCCATCAGGTCGATCTTGTCGCCGGCTTGCAGGTCGACCCCATAGAGCAAATCGTTGAGGTCGGCCTCGTAGATTTTTCGGTCCACGAGGGTGCTTGTGTCCCCTACACGCGAGGCATTGTCTGCCACATGCATGGCCGCCTGGCTGATCTCCATGTGAACGATGGCATAGTTCGCCATTTCGAGGCCGTAGAGACCTACTGTCAGCATCAAAGGTGCGGCCAGCGCGAACTCGGTCATCGCTACTGCAGCCGTGTCGCGCTTCAAGCGCCGGAGGAAAATGCGCGATACCATCAGCCGCAGTTCCCGAAGCCGCTCTTGTCGATCGTCTGCGAGAAGGGCTGGTTGCGCAGCACCGTGGTCGTCGAAGTGCGGAAATTCGGCGAGATCCCGATGAAGGCCGCCAGCGGGAAGGCGCGCGGATATTCTACCACGACTTCGTAAAGCACAGCATCACGCGCGCTGCCTTGACCGCTCGTTCCGCGGTCCTGGTCCCAAGTCCCGTTGCCGTTGGTATCTTCGTAGGGCTCGCCGTCATTGCAGGTACCGTCGCCATTGACGTCGGTGAAATCCTCGGGCCGCGAAACATCGCTGAATTCCGAATAGGCGGTGCGCTTGAATGTCAGTTTGGCGTCCGGAGCGATATCCTTGACCGCTTCGGTTACCTTGGCATCGAGCACCACCGCCGTTGCGCCTTCGATGGTGGAATTGCGCGCGGATTGCTGGACTGCGCCGGTAAGCTGGGTGTTGGTGTACATATTGTACGACATGTCGAACAGGCCGACGAGCATAAGACACAGCGTTGGCGCGATCAGTGCGAATTCGACCAGCGCCGCACCTTCGTTGTCGCGCCTGAGGTAGGAAAGCAGGCGGGTCATCATTCGGTGATCCGCAAGTCGGCCATCTGCTTTGCGATCGAGATGAAGGCTTCGTTCAATTCGGTCGAATTAGAAGCTTCGAAATAGCGGCCCGTTCCGGCGCAGTCGACCATCGCCTGGTTGACCGTGGTCCCGAAGGCAATGGTCCAAACCGTGATGTTGCGCTTTTTGGCTTCGAGGCATGCCACCTTGAAACGTTGCTCGACATGGCTGGCGAGGGTGCGCGTGTCGTCGCGGCTCCATCGGCGCTGGTCAAGCGCGTCGACGCCGTAAGCACCATAGGCGATGTCGTAAGGCTCGGTCTGTCCGTCGGTCAGGAAGATGATGTGACGCGTGCGGGCCCCGCCGCTGGTTCCGCCGTTTTCCGACGCGAAGAGCCCGGTCGGCGAGATCAGTCGCGCTCCCCAGATCATCCCGATATCGTGATAGGTTGCGCCCATCGGGACGAGCGTATCGAGATAGGCGTTGAGTTCGTCGGTCTTCATCGGCGCCAGCTTCTGCGCCTTCCCCGTAGGGCAATCGGAAAACCACCAATTGCCGGTGTCGGCGTACTCATTATCCGAAACCACCTGCTTGGTCGAAATCGTGCCCGTCCCGTTCATCGCGATTTCGCGGACGTAGATCTTGGCGGGATACATCGGGCGCCACTGCGTATCGGAATCGCCGGGTGTCGGTACGGTGTCGATGTCGAGATCCATCGCCTTGTCCAGATTGACAGCAGCGTAATCGTTGATCTGGTAGGTGCTCCGTTCCTCTACGCAGCCCTTGGTTTCCGCACGCCAGTTCGAGACATCGCTTTGGATCGGCGCATAACGCCAGTTGGCGATCAGCTCGGGCACGGCGGCCACACGCTCGAAATCCTGCACGTAATTGCTCGAGTCGAGATACTGGAGCTCGCAGGTCGTGCCTTTGAGTCGCGTCCGGTAACGTCGGCCGTTTTCGGTGCCGCGCATCGGCTGGATGGTTAGAACCGCAGGAGGAGATGCCTGAATTTCGACGCGCTGCGCGCCATTTTTGGCTTCTGTCCAAACAAGCGTATCGGCCGGTTGCGCGCCGTCACAGGTATACCAGCCACCTGTGTCGCCCGAGCCGGATTCGTGGTAGGTCGCAGCATAGGTGGCGGACACGTTCCAGTCGTTCCAGTCGCCGCGCGTGCCCGAGACTTCGGTCCAGTTGCGTTCGTAGGTGTCGCCCTCGATGCCCACGGAGTATCCAGCCTCAATCCGGCTCTGGTAGGTCCACTCGTCGGTGACCCACTCGTCCTTGAGCAGGTGGCCGACATTCACATTGGTGGCATAGGGCACGAAGCCATAGCGCACTTCCGAGCCCGGCGCGCGCGACGACTCGAGCTCGGCATGGAAGTTGCGGATGACCTGCTTCATCGAGTCGATCCGCGAGAGCGAGTCCCCCGGATTGGTGTGGCGCATTGAGCCCGTGACATCGAGCACCATCATCACATCGACGGCCGAGAAGTTGAGGTTGGCCTCGCACTCGACCGCGACCGGAATTTCCTCGAAGCCGAAGACCCCCATGATCGTGGTCGGGACATCGACCGACGCGGTCCCGGCGATCGAAAAATCGCTGTTGAGTGTCATCCGGAACTGGCGATTGTCGGTGCCGTAGATGCCGCTGCGATAATTGATGTTGAAGAAGCGGTTGCCCATGGTGGCGACATCGCTCGGGACCGATCCCGTCACCACGGCGGTCGTGCCGAGCTTCTTGCGCGCTGCCAGCACGCCGGCGTCGCAGGCCTGCTGGAGGCGACTTTCCGCAAGATAGGCGCGGCCCATGTCCACGCCACCACCAACGATTCCGAGGAGCGGAAGGATCGCCGCCGCGAGCAGGGCAAGCGTATTGCCCGACGCATCGCGCGCCAGTCTGGCCATCGTGCCAGGGGTCCGGAATGTCGGTTCTTGCCCACTCATACTGCCAGCGCATACGCGCAGGAGATGGCCGCATGGCAAACGATTTTGGTTAATATTTCCGATATTTATGAAAGGCTGGCGGTTTAGGAATTGTTTAATCTTCGGCGGTAATCCGGGACGCTCTCAATGGGGCAATTCCGCTTATGGACAACGCACGCCGGACCCGATTCGCTATGCGCATCCTTCGTTTGTTCAAGGATCGCGCAGGGAACGTCTTCCCGCTCGCTGCGGTGGGGCTGATCGTGCTTGCCGGCATGGTCGGCGGCGGGGTCGATATTTCGCGCGCCTACATGGCGCAGAACCGTCTGCAGAGCGCATGCGACGCGGGCGTGCTGGCCGGGCGCAAGGCGGTCGGCAGCGACGGCTATGACGAAGATGCGGAAGAGCAGGCGGACACATTCTTCGACACCAATTTCGACGCCAGCGAGCAGGGCGTGACCGGCCTGGTTTTCGAAACCGATTCCGAGGATGAGGGCAACACGGTCGAGGGCACCGCGTCGGCCACCATGGAAACCGCGGTGATGAAGCTGTTCGGTTTCGAAAGTATGCCGATCGCGGTCGAATGCAGCGCTTCGATGTCGATCGGCAACAGCGATGTGATGATGGTGCTCGACACCACCGGCTCGATGGACTGGGCCGTCAGCAGTTCGGACAGCACAAAGCGTATCGTTGCGCTGCGTTCCGCGATGAAGAGCTTCTTTGACACGCTGGATACTGCCGCGTCAGGTGGTAACGGCCGCATTCGCTATGGCTTTGTGCCTTACAGCTCGGCGGTCAACGTCGGCCAGCTGCTATACGATGAGGACCCGGCGTATCTCGCTGACAGCTGGACCTACCAGTCGCGCGAACCCCAGTATCGCACCGTGACGCACCAGACGCTCTCGGGCTACGAACCGCCCTACTATACGAACGACACCGGCTACAGCAGCATCAGCAACGGAAGCTGGAATTACTACGGCAGCAGCAATTACAGGAACAAGAGCACCTGCGAAAACAACATGCCCTCGGCCACCAACTGGGCCAATCAGGGGAGCAGTTCGACCGACACCACGACCTATATCGACTCACAACAGCGACGCATCACCCGTACAACAGTGACCCAGGGACAACGGCGAACCGACTACGATTGCTCCAAGAGCGGCAGTCGCTGGTACGTGATCTACCGCAACCAGGATCGCGACTATTACCAGCACAGCTACGCGATCGAGGACCCAATCTTCACCACCACTACCTCCACTGTGTTCGACCATTGGTTGTACAAGGCAGTCGCCTACGACACGAGTTCGTTCAAGACATTTGCCGCAGTCAGTACGCCGACCGGCACTGACGGTGCCAATGCCAGCTCGACCTGGGCCGGGTGCATCGAAGAACGCACTACCGTGTCCGATGACACTTTCAGCTTCTCCAAGATCAGCGGGATGTCGCCAGCTGCGGCATTCGACCTCGATATCGATTCGGCACCCGACAGCGCAGCGACGAAATGGGGGCCGATGTGGAGCCAGATCAGTTACTACCGGACGACCAGCAACACCAACTATCTGACCAGCGCCTCGACATCGTTCTACGGTCGCAAGGCAAGTGCGGCATGCCCTGTCGGCGCGCAGCTGTTCGCCGAAATGACCGAGGAAGAGTTCGACGCCTATGCCGATTCGCTCACGCCCACCGGCGGGACCTATCTCGATATCGGCATGATCTGGGGCGCCCGCCTCGCATCGCCAGACGGGATTTTCGCCGACAATGTGAACGATGCTCCGGCGAATGGCGGCTCGGTCGCCCGGCACATCATCTTCATGACCGATGGCGAGATGGACACCGGCTACACTAGCCACACCAGCTACGGGATCGAGTATCATGATCGGCGGATCACCGACGATGGGTATTCCGAGCAGGACGAGCGTCACAGCTCTCGCTTCCTCGCCGTGTGCGAAGCCGCAAAGGCCAAGGGTATCCGCATCTGGGTGATCGCTTTCGGCGCCGCACTCACCTCGGACCTCGAAACCTGCGCGTCGCCGGACAGCTCCTTCACCGCGGCCAACTCGGCATCGCTCAACGAAGCGTTCCAGTCGATCGGCAAGGTTGTCGGCGAGTTGCGGGTCACGCAATGAACGGATGCAATCGCCCCCCACTTTCCCGGTTGTTGCGGGACGACAGCAGCGGCGCAGCGCTCATGGAGTTCGGCCTCGTCGCGCCGATCTTCATGTTCCTGCTGCTGTCGCTGTTCGATCTCGGGCAATGGATGTACGCCCGTTCGATCCTCGACGGGGCGGTGCAGGTTGCGGCGCGTTCCAGCTCGTTGGAAGTTGGCGACACGACTGCCGCTGACGCCCATGTGTCGGAAATGGTCAAGCGCATCACGCCCGATGCGACCGTGGTTGCAAGCCGCGTCAGCTATTTCGACTTCGCAGATGTCGACCGGGCCGAAAAGTGGAACGACGAGGACAACAGCGGCGACTGCAACGACGGCGAAGCCTTTACCGACGAGAACGGCAACGGTGCCTGGGATGCCGATATCGGCGTCAGCGGCAACGGCGGTGCCGGAGATGTTGTCGTGTACACGGTAACAGTGAATTACGAGCCTTCTTTCGCAATGCCGCTGCTCCCGCATATCGGTGAGACACGCAAGCTCGAGTCCACCGCAATGACCAAGAACCAGCCATTTGCCTTGCAAACCGGCTACACTGCGGAGGCCGGCACATGCGACTGAGCTTCCGACCATTCTTGCGCCTATGGCGCTCGACTGATGCCATCGCCTTGACCGAGTTTGCTTTCGTCCTGCCGGTATTGCTGGTGATGGGCCTCTACGGGGCGGAGATCGCCCGGATGGCCATGACGCGCACGCAGATCAGCCAGATTGCTCTCTCGGTGGCGGACAACGCTTCGCGCCTCGGCCAGACCGACAACAGCGGCGTCACGCCGACCATCACTGAAACCGATGTGGATGCCATCCTCGACGGCGCAATCCGTCAGGGCAACACGATCGATCTCGAAGAGAATGGCAGGATCATCCTCTCTAGCCTCGAGTACGACGGCTTCTCCGAACGCCAGTACATCCATTGGCAACGCTGTCGGGGCGACGCCGAAATCGATTCCGAATATGGTGACGATGGTGCCAACAGCGGTCTGACAGGCGATGTCCTGACCGGAATGGGCAGCGGCTCATCGAAGGCCACCGCGAGTCCGGGAACCGCAGTCATGTTCGTTGAAATCGAGTATACCTATAGCGCGTTGTTCGAAAATCCCTTCGGCTCTGGCGACCAGACCCTTCGCTCGGAGGCAGCTTTTCTGATCAGAGACGACCGCAACCTGACACCTGGCCTCACCGGCGGAAGCAGCAACTCGGAGTGTGACTAGGGCTCCGTCTTGACTCGCACGCTGGGCGAAGCCACGCGATTGCGATGGAACTGCAACCCACCGATGCGCTTCCGCTGCCGCAGCGTCTCGCGCTGGCGCACGCTCCTGCAGACCTGAAACCCGCTGCACTCGCGGCCTTTGCGCTCGATACGCGACTGGCCAAGTTCGTCGCCCAGGCCAGCGAGCCCCTCGTCGGGCAGCTCCGGCTGGCGTGGTGGCGGGAGCAGCTGTGCAAGCCGGTCGGTGACAGGGCCTCGGGCGATGTCATCCTCGACAGTCTCTCTGCACATTGGGGGGCAGCGAGCTGCGAGCTGACCGCATTGGTGGACGGCTGGGAACGGATGCTGGACGAACCGCCGTTGCCGGAAACAGCCATCGACGAATTTGTCAGCGGTCGGGCCACGATGTTCAGCGGGCTTGCCGCACTGGCGGGACACGGTGAGGGCGCGGCAGTCGCTCGCGAGAGCGGCCGGCAATGGGCTTTGGCCGATCTGCTGGCGCATGTCTCAGGGAGCGAGCGCGACGCGATTATGGCCGCATCGCCGAACATCGCCCACGGCCGCGATACGAGATTGCCCCGCAACCTGCGTCACCTCGCCATTCTCGGCTCGCTGGGACGCAGGGCCATTGTGCGCGGCGGCGGGCCGCTCATCGCGGGCCGGCGCGACTTGCTACATATCATGCGGCTTGGCATGTTCGGGCGCTAGGCTATTCTGGTGCCCTTGCAGGGGGGGTGTCGCATGAACCGCATTTTGCTTGGAGCTTTTGGTGCACTCGTGCTCGTCGGCGTCGGCCTGTTCTGGTGGCAGGGCAGGGCGGCAGTCGAACAGGGCGCACCGCCGCCCGATCCCGCCGCGCTAGCCGATCCGAACGCGGAGCCGGAAATTCCGGTGGCCGATGCCGCTAACATGCGCGGCCCCGCTCCGCCGGAAGCGTCCGAACTGTCGCGCGAGCAGCGGCGGTTTTTTCGTTACGATCGCAATCGCGACCTGCGCATCACCCGCAACGAGATGCTCGCCACCCGGACCAATGATTTCCGCAAGCTCGACAAGGATGGCAACAACCTGCTGACCTTCGAGGAATGGGCCGTGACCACCGCGACCCGGTTCGATCAGGCAGACGCCAACAAGGATCGTGAGCTGTCACAGGCCGAATTTGCCAAAACCGCCCCCAAACGCAGCGCGCGCAAGCCCGCGTGTCGCTGCTAGGCGAGGGCACGCTCCAGCGATTCCATCCACGTGCCGAAGTCGGCCTTCCCGCGTGAGGTGTAAGCTTCCTTGCGGGACTTCTTCTTCACCTCGTGCATCGGCTCGAACAGGCCGAAATTGATGTTCATCGGCTGGAAGGTCGCGGCCTCCGCATCGCCGGTGATATGCGCCAGCAGCGCGCCCATCGCGGTCGTGCGCGGCGGCGAAGTCCAGCGATCGCCGGCAAGCTCCGCCGCCGTCATCATTCCGGCGAGCAGGCCGACCGCCGAACTTTCGACATACCCCTCGCAGCCGGTGATCTGTCCGGCAAAACGGATATGCCCCGCACCTTTCAGGCGCAGTTGCCGGTCGAGCACGATCGGCGAGTTGATGAAGGTGTTGCGATGCAACCCGCCGAGCCGCGCAAACTCGGCATTCTCGAGGCCGGGAATCGTCCGGAACAGCTCGACCTGCGCGCCGTATTTCATCTTGGTCTGGAAGCCGACCATGTTCCACAAGGTGCCGAGCTTGTTGTCCTGCCGCAACTGCACCACGGCATAGGGCCAGCGGCCTTGCGGATACTCCGGGGTGACATCACGCGGATTGTCCAGCCCGACCGGCTTCATCGGTCCGAAGCGCAGTGTCTCGACCCCGCGCGCAGCCATCACCTCGATCGGCATGCAGCCATCGAAATAAGGGGTGTCGGCTTCCCATTCGCGAAACTCGGTCTTCTCGGCATCGAGCAGACCTTGGTGGAAAGCAAGGTATTGCTCCTTCGTCATCGGGCAGTTGATGTAGTCGCCATCCTCGTTGGATGCCTCGGTCCGCTTGTTCCAGCGCGACTGGATCCAGCAGATGTCCATGTCGATGCTGTCACGGTGAACGATCGGGGCAATCGCGTCGAAAAAGGCGAGCCGATCCTGTCCGGTAGCCCCGACGATGCTTTCGGCGAGCGATTGCGCGGTCAACGGCCCGGTAGCGACGATGGTCAGACCGGCTTCGGGAAGCGTATTCACTTTCTCGCGCACGACAGAAATCGTCGGGTGCTGTTCGAGCGCCTTCTGGACCTCCGCGGAGAACACGTCCCGGTCGACCGCCATCGCTGATCCGGCAGGGACGCGGGCAACTTCGCCTGCCCGCATTACCAAGGAATCGAGCCGCCGCATCTCATGATGCAGCAGGCCAACGGCGTTCTTTTCGTCGTCGTCGGAGCGGAAACTGTTCGAACAGACCAGCTCGGCCAGACCATCCGTCTGATGGGCGGGTGTGGTTTCACCGGTCCCCCGCATTTCGGACAGGCGCACGCGGTGGCCGCGCTGCGCCAACTGCCACGCAGCTTCGCAACCCGCGAGGCCGCCGCCAATGATGTGAACGTCGTAATCCATGGCTTGCCCATAGTGCCCGGGCCGCATTCGGCAACACCCTGTCGTCTTGGCCGTAAAAAGCCGCTACCGCTGCAACAGCAACTACAATTCCGGTCCGGAGCTTTCCTCACACCATGACCCAGCACGCATTGGAACGGGCCTATGCTGCGCGGCAAGAGGGCGACGATGCAGGCGCTGAGGCTCTTTGCAGGACAATGTTGCAGGGCGATCCCAAGAACTTTGCCGCGCAGAGCCTGCTGGCGGTATGCTTGGCCGAACGGGGTGAGATCGCCGATGCCCGGCCACTCGCCGAGCAAGCGGTGGCCGACGAACCTGACAACTGGCGTTTCCTGCTCAACCTGTCGGTTATCCGTGAAATCGACGGGGATTCTGGCGCGGCCCTCGATTGCGCCAGAAGTGCGACCGGTCTGGCTCCTGAGCGGTTCGAGGCGTGGGGGCGTCTTGGTGACCTTGCCGGGATGCAAGGAAAGTTCGAGGAGGCGATCCTTGCGCTCGAGCGGGCATCGGATCTCAAAGAAGACCATCCGGCCCTTGCATTGCGTCTGGCGGGCGCCGCGTTCGAAACCGGGAAGCTCGATATTTGCCAAAAGGCTATCGACCGGTTCGAGCGGATCGTACCGGGGCATCCCGATGCCCTGCGCCTGAAAACCCACCTGTTGCGAATGCGCGGCGACCGCGCGGCGTATGGTGAAGCAGCGTCACAGTGGCTCGCTGCCGAGCCAAACGATCCTGCTGCGCGTGTTGCGCTGGCGCACGCATTGGCACAGCGGGAGGACTATGACGGCGCAGTCGAAACCTATCGCCCGCTGGTCGAAGCCCATCCAGACGATGCGGCCCATGCCGCCGCGCTGGCGCAGTATATGCTTTGGGCCCGTGAATTCGAAACGGCGGAGCGACTGTTCCTGCGCGCACTAGAGCTCGACCCGAAGCACGGCGACGCTGCCGCGGGGCTGGCGCGCCTGCACATCTATCGAGGGGAGATGGATAGCGCGGAGCGCTTGGCCCGCCAGGCAATCGGCGCCGATCCGGGCAATGTAGAAGGCTATGCACAGCTCGCGCTTGCGACCAACTCGGCGCTGACAGATTCGGAACTGCAAAGGTTGCGCGCCTTGGCCGATGACCCCCGGCTCGAGCCTGGGCATAGGGTAGTTGCGGGGTTCACGGCAGGCGAGGTCCATCACCGGCGCAAGGAATTTGGCGAAGCATTCGACGCATGGATAAAGGCCAACGAGTTGAAGCGAGCCAGTCCCGGCGATGTTTCTGGAATTCACTATGATCGAGAGCAGGCCGAGCAATGGACCGACCGGCTGCGCGCGACGTTCCGCGAGGTTCCGGACCAGCGGACCTCTGCGATAACCGGCCAGCCGACACCACTGTTCGTCGTCGGCATGCCACGCTCGGGGACGACCTTGCTCGATGTCGCACTGGCGGCACACCGCGATATCGCTTCCGGCGGCGAGCTCCCGGCGATGCCCGGCATCCTTGAACGGTTCATGGAATGGGCGAGGGCGGAAAACTGGCTCGGCGGGCCAATACCGGAGGCGATTGCCGAGGCAATGCGCGCAGCCTATCTCTCGCAGTATGCACGCTACGGGATCGCGGAAGCGAAATTCGTCGTCGACAAGCAGCCGCTGAACTTCCAGTCGGTCGGCCTGATCCGGCACCTCTTTCCCGCTGCCCCGATTATTCACATTCGTCGCAACCCGCTGGAAACCGGCTTTTCGATCTTCCGGAAGAATTTCACCCGATCATGGACGTTTTCGACCTCGCTGGCGGATATCGGCCATTTCTACGGCCAGTATATGCGCGTCACCGATCACTGGCGCGATATCGACGGCGACGCGTGGACCGAAGTCCGGTTCGAGACGCTTGCTGCCGGGTTTGAATCGCAAATGCGCCGTATTGTCGAGCATATCGGGCTCGAATGGGATCCAGCGTGCCTCGACTACCACAAACGGTCTGCGATCGTGACGACATTGAGTTCAACCCAGATCCGCAAGCCGCCGTCGACCGATCACATCGATTCCACTTCGCCCTATGCAGTGCAGCTCCAACCGCTAAGGCTCGCGCTCGAACGAGCGGGAGTCCGGGTTTCCTGATCGGAGCAGCAAGGAGTGCCATGTTCGCCTTGAACTGACCTGCCTTCAGGTCCTAGCGGATGCGCGAGGGGAAATTTCCATGTCCAGACATGCATTGGCCGAACATCGCCCGTGGCTGCTCGCGAGCCTCGCCGCATCGCTGGCCTATTATGTGGTCACTCGGGGTTGGATGCCGGGCGCGCCGATGCCCGAGCTCTATCTTGCCATCCTCAAGGGGGCCGGGGTCGGGATCCTCGCGGTCTTCGCCTGGGTGCGACATCCTGAGACCGATGCGAAGATTATCGCGCTGGTCATGGCACTTGGCGCGCTGGGTGATGCCCTGCTGGACCTTTTCTTCCAGGTCGGGGCCGGCTTCTTCCTGTTGGGTCATCTGGTCGCATGTGTATTTTATGTCAGACACCGGAGGAGTTCCTATCGGTTCAGTCAGGTCGGCGCAGCCTTCGCGATACTCGTCATGACGCCTACGGTTTCATGGCTACTGACCAGAGACCCACTGGTCCTGCTATATTCGGTTGGTCTCGGCGCGATGGCGGCGACGGCTTGGGCGAGCCGCTTTTCGCGTTACCGGGTCGGTCTGGGCGCGGTGCTTTTCGTCATTTCGGACTGGCTGATTTTTGCCCGGTTGGGGATTGCCGACGCAGGGCTGATCGCCGATTGGCTCGTTTGGCCAATTTACTATTCGGGGCAGTTCCTGATCGCCACCGGGGTCATCCAGACCTTGCGCAGCGACATGGCGGACCGCTAGCCGTCCCAAGCCGCGATGGTGGTGCGATGCAGTTCGCGGCGGTGGCCTTCGTAGCCGCCGCTCGCGCGATGCAGGACCGAGCGATTGTCCCACAGCACCAGCATGCCGGGTTCCCATTTGTGCCGATAGACGAATTCGTTGCGGACCTGCCACTGGGCCAGTTCCGAAAGCAGTGCGAAAGCTTGCGGCTGATCCATGCCTTCGATGCCGATGACGTATCCCAGCGTCGAGAAAATCGCCTCCTCGCCGGTTTCGGGATGACGCCGCACGAGCGGGTGGCGCTCGACCTTGCGCGCGCTTTCGTCGGGGCGGATCGCCATCGATCGGCCCGTGTCCTTCTCGCCATAGGTGCCATCTGGCGCATAAGCGAGTTGGGCCGAATGGAGCGCCGTCAACGCCCGCAATTCGGACTTTCGGACGTCTGGCAGAGCGGCAAAGGCTGCGATCTGGTCCGCGAAAAACGTATCGCCCCCAACCGGCGGGATTTCGACGGCCAGCAGGCAGGTCCCGGCGGGTGGTTGCGGCAGAAAGCTCCAGTCGCTGTGCCAGTTCTCGGCAAACAACGGGGTCGTTTCGTCCGCCTCGCGCAGGATTGCTGCGATGTGTTCGCGCCCCTCGATCGGTGCGAAGAACGGGTCCTCGCCAAAGCCGCCCATGCGAAGGGCGAACCGTTCCAGGTCATCATCGTCCATAGACTGGTCGACGAAAGCGAGAACGCGATGCTGCAACCATGCCGTCCGAATCGCAGTGACCGTATCCTCGTCCAGTTCGCTTGCCAGGTCGATGCCGCTGATACGCGCACCGCACGCCTGAAGGCTTGGTTCGACCTGCAGCGTCACGCAGGAGGCTCCTCGCCGATGCTGTCATCACGGTCGAGCGTGGTGTCGGGGGTCGTGACCTGTTCCTTGCGCGCCTCGATTTCCCCGGCGATCGCTTCCTCCGCCTCGTTCTCCGGCTCTTCCTGCTCGTCGATCAGCGCGGCCCCGACGATATGCTCGCCTGCGGCAACGTTGAAGATGCGCACGCCGGAGGAATTGCGACCGATGATGCGGAAGCCGCCCGGGTCCTCGCCTTCCAGCAAGTGCCGCATCTGTATCGGCAGACGGATCAGCTTGGCCTGATCGGTCACCAGCATCAGCTGCGAACCGTGCCGGACCGGAAAGCTCGCTACGACCGGACCGTTGCGCCCCGGGTTGCTTTCGGGCGTGCCGATATTGGTCAGGCCCTGGCCACTGCGACCGATGGTGCGGTATTCGTAGGAGGACGATATCTTGCCATAGCCATTGGCGGTAATGGTGAGAACGAACTCCTCGCCCTCTGCCATGCGCTCCACTGTTTCTGCATCGAGCGCCTGTTCGGCGTCGTTATCCTTCCACGGTGCGGCGCGCAGATAGGCGTCACGCTGTTCGGTCGTCCATTGGCCCGCGTCGAGCACGGCCATGGAAACGACCTTCTGACCTTCCTTGAGCTTCATCCCACGAACGCCGATGCCTGTTCGGCTCTTGGTCTCGCGCGCGTCGGTGGCGGAGAAGCGGATCGCCTTGCCACTGTCGGAAGCCAGGAAGATATCCTGCGCTTCAGTCAGCAGCTCAACCCCGATCAGTCGGTCGCCCGATCCTTCGACGAACCCCATCGCATACTTGCCCGCGGTCGGCACGTTGGCGAAGGCATCCATCGAGTTGCGCCGGACCATGCCCTGCTCGGTCGCAAACACGATGTTGAGCTTGCCCCACTCGCTTTCGTCCTCGGGCAGGGGGAGGACGTTGGTGACTCGCTCGTCTTCGCCCAAAGGTAGGAGGTTCACCATTGGCCGGCCCTTCGTCTGCGGCCCGCCTTCGGGCAGCCTCCAGACCTTCAGACGGTAGACCCGCCCGGTGTTGGTGAAGAACAGCACCGGATTATGGGTCGAAGTGACGAACATCTCGACCACGGCGTCCTCGTCCTTGGTCGCCATGCCGCTACGCCCCTTGCCGCCGCGCGCCTGCGCGCGGAAAGCTTGCAAGGGGGTGCGCTTGATGTAGCCGCCGTGAGTAACCGTAACGACCATCTCTTCGCGTTCTATCAGGTCCTCGTCCTCGAGGCCGTCCCATGCGGGCGCGATTTCCGACAGGCGCGGGGTTGCGTAGAGCTGGCGGATCTCGGTCAGCTCGTCACGCATCACGCCATAAAGCTTTATCCGGTCGGCGAGGATCGAGAGATATTCCTCGATCGCCAGAGACAGCTCCTTGAGCTCGTCGCCGATCTCGTCGCGACCGAGCGCGGTAAGGCGATGCAGCCGCAGTTCGAGGATCGCCTTCACCTGCCGCTCCGAAAGCTTGTAGGTACCGCTTTCCTGGTCGGCGGAGGGTTCGATGGACTCGACCAGCTTGATGTACTGCGCGATGTCGCCGATCGGCCATTCCTTGGTGAGCAACTTGGCGCGTGCTTCCCCCGGGTTCGACGAGCTGCGGATCATCGCCACGACTTCGTCGAGGTTCGACACCGCGACTACCAGCCCGAGCAGGATATGCGCCCGCTCGCGCGCCTTGTTCAGTTCGAACTTCGTCCGCCGGGTAATCACTTGCTCGCGGAACGCGATGAACGCCTGGATGAAATCGCGCAGCGTCAGGACTTCGGGACGCCCGCCACGGATCGCCAGCATATTGGCCGGAAAACTCGACTGAGCGGGGGTGTAGCGCCAGATCTGGTTGAGCACCACGTCGGCCGAGGCATCGCGCTTGAGATCGACCACCACACGAACACCTTCGCGGCTCGATTCGTCGCGAATGTCCGAGATGCCTTCGATCCGCTTGTCCTTCGCCGCCTCGGCGATCTTCTCGACCAGTCCGCTCTTGCCGACCTGATAGGGGATCGAAGTGAGCACGATGCATTCGCGATCGCCGCGGGTCTTCTCGATCTCGTGGCGGCAGCGCATCAGGATCGAACCGCGCCCGGTGGTATAAGCCGCGCGCGCGCCGGATTGGCCGAGGATGAGCGGGGAGGTCGGGAAGTCCGGCCCGGGAATGATCTCGAACAGCTCTTCCGAAGTGATCCCCGGATTCTCGATAAAGGCGAAGCAACCGTCGATCACTTCGCCCAGGTTGTGCGGCGGGATGTTGGTCGCCATGCCGACCGCGATGCCGCCGGCCCCGTTGACCAGCAGGTTGGGAAAGCGGGCCGGGAGGACGGTCGGCTCGCGCCGCGAACCGTCGTAGTTGTCGGTGAAATCGACCGTATCCTTGTCGAGATCGTCGAGCAGGCTGTTGGCGACCTTGGCAAGCCGCGCTTCGGTGTACCGCATGCTCGCCGGCGGATCGGGGTCCATCGAACCGAAATTGCCCTGACCATCGACAAGCGGCACCCGCAGCGACCAGTCCTGCGTCATGCGTGCGAGCGCGTCGTAGATCGCGCTGTCGCCATGCGGGTGGTAATTGCCCATCACGTCGCCGACGATCTTGGCGCTCTTGCGATAGGGCCGTCCGGCGACGAACCCGCCTTCCTGGCTGGCAAAAAGTATCCGCCGGTGGACCGGCTTGAGGCCATCTCGCACATCGGGCAACGCGCGGCTGACGATCACGCTCATCGCGTAATCGAGGTAACTCGTCTTCATCTCGTCGACGATGTCGACGCGAGCATAGTCACCGGTAGGAACCGGAGGATCGAGGATTTCGTTATCGTCGCTCAAAGGGGGTCTTTTCAGCTACTTCCGCAGTGCGGACAAATCAGAATGCCAATGTAGGGGAAGGGGGGGCAAACCGCCAGTTTTCAGACCGGCATGAAGGCTCGAGAAAGGGTGTTTTCCACATATGTCTGCCCCAAAGCTTAAGCCGCGCCGGATCCGGCATTCAAAACAGGTTCAGCCAGCGAAACCTAAGAGGGTTTGCAATCCGGAACGCGAAGCGGCACTAGCGCGCGTGTGAGCCGTATTCCGCCCCTCGAAGGCACGAACACCTAACAATGGGAGACACCCAAATGTTTTCACTCGCCCGCATCCCTGCACGTCGTGCAGGTTCGAACATGGCGCTCGCCATCGCACTCGCCACCGGCGCCGTGGTCGGTCTCGCAGCGACCGCGCCTGCCGCTTATGCGCAAAAGCAGCCCAAATCGAACAACAGCAAGGGCTTCATCGCAGTTTACGGTCCGATCCTCGAACTGAGCAAGGCAGAGAGTCCCGACGAGGGCGCTCTTCGAGCCGGGGTCGATCAGGTGGTTGGCGCGATCGAGAATGCGGACGACCGCTATGCTGCCGGTGCCTTCGCCAACAATGTCGGCGTCGATCTTGGTGACTATGGCCTGCAGCGGAAGGGGATTACCCTGATGCTCGAAAGCGGCAAGGTTGCTCCCGATCAGGTCGCGAAGTTCCATCACACGGTCGGCCAACTCGCCTACAATGATGACGATTACGCGGCGGCGCGCGACGCATTTCAGAAGGCGCTTGAGGCCGGCTATAGCCGCAAGGACCTGTTCCCGCTCCTGGCGGACACCTATTTCCAACAAGAAGACTATGCGACCGGCCTTGCAATGTACAAGACCGAGATGGAAACCTTGACCGCCACCGGTGAGAAGCCGCCGCGGGAGTGGATCACGCGGGCGCTCGCGACCTCCTACAACAACGATCAGGCGATCCCGGCGATCGAATTCGCCACCATACTGGCGCGCGAATACCCGGCAGTGGAATCCTGGCGCGATGCGATCAACATCCAGCGAAACCTGGTGCTGATGGAAGGGCCTGAGCTGCTCGACCTGATGCGGCTTGCGGATACCGTCGGTACAATGGATTCGGATCGCGACTATCTCGAATATGCCGATGCTGCGGATGTCCTGCGCGCGCCCGGCGAAGTGAAGCGTGTCCTGGAAAAAGGGATCGCTGCCGGCAAAGTCAGCGCCGACGAACTGGTCGTAAAGGAGACTCTGACTTCGGCAAACTCGCGGGTCGAGGACGACAAGAAGGATCTGGTCGACCTCGAGAAAGATGCCATGGTTCCTTCCGCTACGGCATCGTTGACCACCGAAGCGGGCGACGCATTCCTTTCCTACCAGATGTACGACAAGGCGGAGGCGGCATATCAGCTCGCGCTCGGGAAGCCCGGTGTCGACGAGGCGAAGGCGAACCTGCGCCTCGGCATTGCGCAGTTGATGCTGGGCAAGAGCGAAGAGGCAAAAGCGTCGTTTGCCAAGGTCAAGGGGCAGAGGCGCCCTGTGGCAGGTCTGTGGTCGGTCTATGCCGATCAGAAGGCTTCCGCCACGATGTGATCTCTTGACGAGATCGCAGTCGAATGAGGGGCGCGGAGGGAACTCCGCGCCCTTTTCGTTTCAGCGCAACCGCTTGACGTAGAGGTGGCCGTTGTCGCGCCGTTCGACCTGGTACTGGTCCAGCGCCTCGAACAGGTCCGACAGTCGCTTGTATCCATAATTGCGCGCATCGAAGCTCGACCTGTTGCTGGCAATGTTGCCGACTTCGCTCAGCGAAGCGAAACCGCCCTGGTCGCGCTTGGCGGCTTTCCAGGCCGATCCTAGCAGTTCGACCAGATCGTCTTCGACGGGCGCAACGGCGGATGTTGCTTGTGCCCTTTGCGCCGGTTGCTCATCCGCCGCTCCGGCAATCAGCGCATCGATATCGATGAAACGGGTGCAGACGGACTGGAACGCTGCGGGGGTCTTGGCCTTGCTGCCGAAGCCGTAAACGATCAACCCATCCTGCCGCAGCCGCGTGACCAAAGGGGTAAAGTCGCTGTCGGAACTCATGATCCCGAAACCGTCCACCTTGCCCTGATACAGCAAATCGATCGCATCGATCGTCATCGCCATGTCGGTGGCGTTCTTGCCTGCGGTGAGGTCGAATTGCTGCTGAGGACGGATGCCGAACTTGTGTGTGATCTTGTCCCAGTTCTGCAGATTTCCTTTGGCGAAATTGCCATAGGCGCGCTTGATATTGACTTGGCCGAGCTCCGCCATGACGGTCAGGACCGGATCTATCCCTTTTGGCGAGGTGTTATCCGCATCGATCAGAAGCGCGATATTCTTGTTCTGGTTGTCCATTCGGTGAGCATGGGGGACCGACCGAAACCCCGCAAGCGCTTATCCCGCAGGATGGAATTCGCCGTTCGCTTCATCGAGCAAGTGAAGCACCCCGTCGGCAATCGCGAAGTAGGTGCCACGCAATGCCAGCGTTCCCCGTTTCTCCTTTTCGATAACGCAGGGAAACGTCCGCAGATTGGCGAGGCTTTGTTTAACTGCAGCCAGTTCCATGGCGCGCTCGGCCTCCCGCCCGGTGGTCCCCAGTTCCCTTACAATCGGCTCGCGAGCTTCATCGAGGAGCCCGATCCAGTCGGCCACGAAGCCGCCCTGTCCCGGCTCGTTGCCGTGAAGGTCCTGTGTAAGCGCCGCCTGGCAGCCGCCACACATGCCGTGACCCATCACCATGACCTCCTTAACGCGAAGGAACTGCACCGCAAATTCAAGCGCCGCCGAGACTCCGTGGTAACCCGGCGAAGTTTCGAAAGGCGGCACCATTGCGGCGACGTTGCGGACCACGAAAATCTCGCCCGGGTCGACATCGAAGATTTGCGCCGGATCGACCCGGCTGTCGGAACAGGCGATCACCATGACCTGAGGCGACTGCCCATCGCTGAGCGTTGCCCAGCGCTCGCGGTTGATGCTCCAGGCACCCGAGCGAAACCGGCGATATCCCTCGACAAGGCTGGCGAGGGGTGATTCGGGATTGCTATTCATGCCTTGTCGATGCCTGTGGGCATTGCCTCTGGCAAGTGGCGCGCCTAAGTGGCCTGCATGAACGACCTGTCGACAGCTCCCAGTGTGGATGGCGAACGTCCCGTACGTCAGCGCAAGCCCGACTGGATCAGGGTCAAGGCGCCCGTCAGCAAGGGCTATCACGAAACGCGCAAATTGATGCGCGATCTCAAGCTGAATACGGTGTGCGAAGAAGCGGCTTGTCCGAACATCGGCGAGTGCTGGGAAAAGAAGCACGCCACAGTGATGATCCTCGGCGATGTCTGCACCCGGGCCTGCGCGTTCTGCAACGTCAAGACCGGCATGCCGCGCATGGTCGATCCGATGGAGCCGGAGAATGTTGCGATTGCGGCGGGCCAGATGGTCCTCGAGCATATCGTCATCACCAGTGTCGACCGCGATGACCTGCCGGATGGCGGGGCAGGGCAGTTCGTCAAGGTTATCAAGGCGCTTCGGCGCGAAACGCCGGGTACGACGATCGAAATCTTGACGCCGGATTTCCGCGGCAAGATGCGAGCTGCGGTCGAGGCGATTTGCGAAGCCGGGCCGGACGTTTACAATCACAATCTCGAAACCGTGCCGCGGCTCTATCCGACGATCCGCCCCGGTGCCCGCTATTACGCATCGCTCCGACTGCTCGAAGAGGTGAAGTCGCACGATCCGCTGATCTTCACCAAATCGGGCATCATGCTGGGGCTGGGCGAAGAGCGGCTCGAGGTGCATCAGGTGATGGACGACATGCGCTGCGCGGATGTCGACTTCATCACCATGGGCCAGTATTTGCAGCCCACCCCCCGGCACGCGAAGGTGGCGGATTTCGTCACCCCGAAGAGTTTCGCTGCTTATGGTTCGATCGCGCGCGCGAAGGGCTTCCTTCAGGTCGCATCGAGCCCGCTGACCCGCAGCAGCTATCACGCTGGCGACGATTTCGCCCAGATGAAATCTGCACGCGAAGCGAAGCTGGCGAAACCCGAACGGGCCTGATGCCGCTGATCCACGAACATCGCCAGCTACCCTACTCGGCTGAGCAGATTTTCGACCTTGTCGCCGATGTTGCGCGTTATCCGGAGTTCTTGCCGTGGGTCGTGGCGACACGGGTTCGGGAAGACAGCGAATCCGAGATGCTCGCCGACATGGTGGTCGGGTTCAAATCGCTGCGCGAGAAGTTCACCTCGCGGGTCGCGAAGGAGCGGCCGAACAGGATCGTCGTGCACTATGTCGATGGCCCAATGCGCAACCTCGATAACAGCTGGTCCATCACGCCACTTGGCGATCGGAGTTGCGAAGTCGATTTCCGGGTCGAGTTTACCTTCAAGAGCCGCGTGTTCGAGGCACTGGCCGGACAGTATGTCGACCGCGCGTTTCGCAAGCTGATGGGGGCTTTCGAGGAGCGGGCAGCCGAGCTTTACGGCAGCAGCAGTTCGAGCGCGACCAGCGCGGCCTGACGACGAATTTCGGCGCGTCCGAGATCGCCGAAGCGCTGCATGTCACCTTCCTGCTTGCAGTCTTCACCCTTGATCGCCCGCGCGAAAACGACCGTGCCGACCGGCTTCAGATCCGTTCCGCCCGATGGACCCGCGACCCCGCTAACGGCGACCGCGACGTCGGCCTTGCTGTGCGCCAGCGCTCCCTGCGCCATGGCCCAGGCGCAGGCGATCGACACCGCTCCGAAAGTCTCGATGATGTCGGTTGCGACACCTAGAGTTTCGACTTTCGCCTCGTTCGAATAGGTCACGAAACCCCGTTCTAGCACGGCGGACGAACCGGGAATCTCGGTAAGAGCGGCGGCGACCAGCCCGCCGGTACAGCTTTCGGCCAGGGTGACCGTGCGCCCGATTTTTGCATTCGCTTCTACGACGCGCCGCGCCAAGGCGATCACGTCAGCAGGCAGGTTGCCGTCGCTCACTCGCCATCCGTCGGGCAAATGGCGATATCTTTAGACTTCGTCATCGAGGCGAGAAATGCGATCAACTCGGCCGTTCCTGTCGCCGGCAGCGGTTCCAGCAATTGCAGTCCCCGCTCGATGCGCGAACAATCCCTGGGCTTAATCTCCGCGCCGATCTTCTCGATCACGATCGCGTCGACGAAGGGGCGCAATGCGTCCTCGGGCAGGGATTGCATCAATTGCCCGAAACTCGGGTCTTCGCTGCCCGCGAACTGGCCCAGCAGGCGCAAAGCGCCGGGCCAAGCGCCATCCTGGTGCGCGGCGAATTTTGCCTTAAGCTCATCGCCCTGCAACGCGAGATAGCCGTCTGTCTGGAGCGTGGCGCTGCAACGCCCCTCAACAGCTTGCACGATCAGCGGCATCGCATAGACAATGCCGGCGGACAGGTCTGCCTGCGGCACGCATGCCTGGCCATAAGCCGCGTAGGGCTGCGAAAGCGCAATCAATCCAAGCGCGGCCCCGGCCGCCCTGCAAATTCGTCCGGACATAGTCTAGGCATCTCCCGATAGCATGGTCGCAACGGCTTGAGCCGCAATCCCTTCATCCCGGCCGGTAAAACCCAGCCGTTCGGTCGTGGTCGCCTTGACGCTAACCTGTGACGGCGAAATTTCCAATATCTGTGCAATCCGCTCGACCATCGCCTCCCGATGCGGGCCGATCTTCGGCGCTTCGCAAATGATCGTTATATCCACGTTGCCGACGCGATATCCAGCGGTCTTCGCCAATTGCCGGGCATGCGTCAGGAACTGGTCGGATGCTGCGCCCCTCCATCTCGGATCGACTGGGGAGAAGTGCTGCCCGATGTCGCCGGCACCCACAGCACCGAGAATGGCATCGGTCAGCGCATGCAATGCGACGTCGGCATCGCTGTGGCCCACAAGTCCACTGCTGTGATCGATCCGTATTCCGCCAAGCCACAGCTCTTCGCCTGCGCCAAGACGATGGACATCGAAACCGGTGCCGATCCGGACGGATGGCACTGTCACGGAAAAATCCTCTGCGAATGTCAGCTTGCGCAGCGCTTCGTCGCCCTCGACAAGGCGCACTTCGTGTCCCGCTGCCTGCGCGACTTGCGCATCGTCGCCAGCTTCGCGCGTGATATCCCACGCGCGGTGGGCGGCAAGAATTTCGCCGAAGCGGAAGGCTTGCGGTGTCTGGACCCGGCGCAATTCTTCCCGCCGCGCCGTTCCAGCCATCAGTCCATCGCGCGCGACCGCGATGCTGTCGACCACCGGCAAAACCGGGATAGCGCCCGTCTCCCCATCGAGCGCCTCCAGCAATCGCTGGATCACTGCCGGGCGAAGCCCGGGTCGCGCCGCATCGTGAATCAGGACCCTGCCGGTTGGACAGCTCTCAAGTGCCTCGAGCCCCGCTAGCACGGACTCGCGTCGACTCTCGCCGCCTTTGACCAGCGCAGCCATGGGAAAGGGCTGGGCAATCGCCTGGGCCATCTCGTCAGCGGGATCCGGAACCACCACGATGATCCGCGCCGCGCCGCTCTCGCCAAATGCGGATAGCGAATGGGCAAGTACCGGCTTGCCTCGCCAGATCGCAAACTGCTTGGGCATCGGTTGTCCTGCACGCAGTCCCTGCCCTCCGGCGACAATGATCGCGTCAAACGGACTTCGAGTAGAGGAGGGGGGCGCACCATCGAGCATCGGGACGGGCGCTAGCGCCTTGCGCTGGTAGTCGCAATCCGATAAGCGCTGCCCAAATTTTAGGCACAGCCACCAATGACCGATCTCCCCAAACCTCCGCCAGTAAATCCGATCGATATCGGTCCGGTCCGCATCGCGACACCGGTCGTCCTCGCACCGATGACCGGCGTTACCGACAAGCCGTTTCGTACCCTTGTCCGGCGCTATGGATCGGGTCTCAACGTGACCGAAATGATCGCCAGCGAGGCCGCTATCCGCGAAACGCGTCAGAGCGTCCAGAAAGCCGAGTGGGACGCGATCGAGGAACCGGTTTCGATGCAGCTTGTGGGCTGCGACCCTGAGAGCATGGCCGAGGCCGCGAAACTGCAGCAGGGTAACGGGGCGGCGATCATCGATATCAACTTCGGTTGCCCGGTGCGCAAGGTTGTCGGGCAGCTCGCGGGTTCGGCGCTGATGCGCGAGGTGCCACTGGCGACGAAACTGATGGAAGCGACCGTCAATGCGGTGAACGTGCCGGTTACGGTCAAGATGCGCATGGGCTGGGATCATGACAGCCTCAATGCCCCGGAGCTCGCCCGGATTGCCGAGGATCTCGGGGTCAAGATGATTACGGTTCACGGCCGCACGCGCAACCAGATGTATAAGGGCCATGCCGACTGGACTTTCATCCGCAGGGTCAAAAAAGCCGTTTCGATCCCGGTCATCGTCAATGGCGATATCTGTACGATCGACGATGCGGCGAAAGCGCTGGATCATTCGGGTGCGGACGGATTGATGATCGGCCGGGGCGCCTATGGCAGGCCGTGGCTGCTGGGGCAGGTAATGCACTGGTGGCGGACGGGCGAGACCCTCCAGACTCCTGGCTTCCGCGAACAATATTCCGTCCTCGTCGAACATTACCGCGCCATGCTCGATCATTATGGCAAGCAGGTCGGCACGAAGATCGCGCGCAAACATCTGGGTTGGTACACCAAGGGCATGCATGGTTCGGCCGAGTTCCGCAATTTCGTCAATTTCATCGACGACCCGGATCAGGTGCTCGGTGAAATCGAGCGGTTTTATGAGCCATTCGTACACCGCAGGGCGGCATGACCTTGTCCGCCAAAGCGCCCGATCCCCGAGCGCAAATCTCGGGTCTTGTTTTCGCGCTTATCGTGCTCGACCCTCATTTCGTAGTGGTCGAGGCCAATCCCGCGGCGGAGGATCTGCTGGGGCAGAGTGCAAAGCGGCTCGTCGGAATGGTTTTATCGGACTTGCTCGACCTGCGCGGCAGCGGGGTCGAAAATCGTCTCGATCGAGAGAATGCCCAGCTTATCGCGCGGGGAGTGATGATCGGTATCGCCGGGCATGAGCGAAGGGTGAACCTCACGGTCAGCCCGCTGTCGACCCATCTCGGGTGGCGCGTGCTGACGTTGACCGACGCCGGGCAAGAAGACATGGCAGCGAACAGCGGGCCGGACGTATCGCTGAAGGCCCCTTCGATCCTCGCCCATGAAATCAAGAATCCGCTCGCGGCCATTCGCGGCGCAGGACAATTGCTTGCCCGCAAGCTCGAGCAAGGCGATCGGGCGCTGACCGACGTCATTTCCGAAGAGGTTGACAGAATCGCCCGCTTGATCGACCGGATGCAGGAACTGGGAAGCAATACCCAGGAACCGGTCGGTCCGGTCAACCTTCACGAGTCGATACGGAAGGCCATAGCGACATCACGCGCCCGGCCGGGTACAATGGTCGAATTCGTTGAGGAGTTCGATCCGTCCCTGCCGCCGGTGCTTGCCAACCGCGACTTGCTTGAGCAGGTTCTGATCAACCTCATCGTGAATGCCATTGACGCTTGCAGCGATCGCGACGAGCCGAGGATTTCCATCCGGACGCGGTTCGTTAGCGGCCTTGCCGCCAACGTGCTCCGATTCGGCACGGCGGTTCGCCTGCCCATCGAGGTCTCGGTGGCGGACAATGGTCCCGGCCTCGATCCCTCGCTGGCAGAGCACATCTTCGAGCCCTTCGTTACCAGCAAGAGGAACGGGCAGGGCCTCGGTTTACCGCTGGTGAAAAAGATGGTCGGTGACATGGGGGGAAGGGTGAGCCATCGGCGCGACCCGAAGGCGGGCCTTACTATATTCAAGATCCATCTTGCGCTTTCGGACCGGCCGCCGGAGACTGCGAATGGCTAAAGCAATCCTGCTCGTCGAGGACGACCAGGCCATCGCCAAGGTGGTCAGTACTGCGCTTGAGGCCGAAGGATTCGAGGTCACGAGGTGTGCAAGCATAGCAGACCGTGATCGGGAGCTGGGTGCCGGATCGTTCTCGGCCATGCTGACTGACGTGATGCTCGACGACGGTGACGGCATTCAAAGCCTGCCCCGCGTCCAAAAGGCATGGCCCGAGATGCCGGTAATTGTACTGTCGGCGCAAAATACGCTCGACACTGCGGTGCGCGCGACCGAGACGGGCGCGTTCGAATATTTTCCCAAGCCGTTCGACCTCGACGAGCTTATCCAGGCGGTTCACCAGGCTGTCGGCGCGACTACGAAGGCCGAGCCTGAAGATAGCGATGCTGGCGACGGGCTCCCGTTGGTAGGTCGCAGCCCGGCGATGCAAGTCGTCTATCGCATGATTACCCGGGTCCTGCGCAACGACCTCACCGTGCTCGTGCTCGGCGAATCGGGCACCGGCAAGGAGTTGGTGGCGGAAGCGATCCACCAGTTGGGGCACCGGAAATCCGGCCCCTTCGTGCCCGTCAATGCGGCGGCAATTCCGGGCGACCTGATCGAGAGCGAGCTGTTCGGGCACGAGCGAGGTGCCTTTACCGGCGCGGTGTCGCAAGCCATCGGCAAGTTCGAACAGGCGAATGGCGGCACCCTGTTTCTCGACGAGATCGGTGACATGCCTCTCGATGCGCAGACCCGTCTCCTCCGGGCGCTCCAGTCTGGGCGGATCCGGCGCGTCGGCGGAAGGCAAGAAATTGCCATCGATGTGCGGATCATTGCCGCGACCAATCGGGACCTCAATCCAATGATTGCGGCGGGTTCGTTCCGTGAGGATCTGTTCTATCGGCTGAATGTCGTACCGATCCAGATGCCGCCACTGCGCGAGCGGAGCGAAGATATAGCCGCCTTGGCACGGCACTTCCTGAAGCTTGCCGCTGCCGAAGGCCTGCCGGCACGCCAATTGTCGGATGAGGCGATTGCCGTTCTGTCGCGGCAGCAGTGGCGCGGCAACGTCCGCGAGCTGCGCAATGCGGTCTATCGTTTGGCGTTGCTTGCGCGCGATGATGTGATCGATGAATCGGCGGTTGCCGATATCATCGAACAGCCCCTCACCGAGGTGCCGCTGGTCGGCGGCGGCAGTTTCGGTGCGGCGCTTTCCAACTGGCTAGCGGATACCAGCCCGTGCAGGGGCACGGTCTATCACCGGGCGCTCCATGCCTTCGAGCGGCCCTTGTTCGAATGGGCGCTGGAGGAGACCGGGGGAAACCAGCTGCGCGCTGCTGCTTTGCTGGGGATCAACCGCAACACCTTGAGAAAGAAGCTGGACGACCTTTCGATCGAGCCCGAGGAATACTCCTCGAGACGCTAAATTCTGGCTGCTGCGAGGCGAGCTTGTCGCACCCCAAAGCGATTTGGGCTTGCAAAAATACAACACTGGCGTTGTATGTGGGCAACGATGGCCGAGGGCGCAGCTTCCTTTACTCGCAAGAGTCCCCGCTGGTGGCGACAATTCAACATCGCCGCACGGCGAGCGAATGTGTTCCTCTGGCTGGAGATTTTCGCGGCGATGGCGGTCGCGACGATGATCTTTGCAACCTGGTATGTGTTCACCAACGCACCACCGGGAGGGCAGCTCCTTCCGTCCGCACAGGTCGCGACCTTGCTCATCGCGACGCTCATTCCATCGCTCGCGCTGATCGTGCTGTTCGGACGTCGGATGGCCCTGCGTCGGGCAGCCGGGAGCACGGCGCGGCTTCACGTCAGGTTGGTGTTTTTCTTTTCGATGGTAGCGGCCGTGCCGACCCTGCTGGTGGCCGGTTTTGCAGCATTCCTGTTCCAGTCGGGGGTCGATTTCTGGTTCTCTGACAACTCGCGCGGGCTGATGCGCAATGCGAACGACATGGCGCGCGAGTATTATGTCGACAACCAGGTGCAGGTCTCTGACGAATCCGTGGCGATGGCGGGCGATCTCCGCTATTATTTCCAGAACAGCCAGCAGACTTCCTTCACCGATCGCGCTTTCGTCGAATTCGTCAGCTATCAGATGAGTGGACGCAAGATCAACGAATCGGCGATCCTGCAGGAAGTGGACGATGGTTCGCTGCGCACAATGGCCACTTACGACATCTCTGAGGCGAGCGAGCCCGGGGTGTTCGGATCGAAGGTGATCGCCCGGTTGAAAGCTGGCGAGCGAACGGTCGTCGAAGCGAATGATGCGCGCATCGAGTCTCTCGTGCCGATCGACAAGAGCGCCGGAATTTATCTCTACAACGTGCGCAATCTGGAAGTACGCGGCTTCGAATCCTGGCAGCGGGCGAAATCTATCGCTGCCGCGTATGAAGTCCTGACCAGCCGCGCGCGAGCGCTGCAACTCCGCTTCAATCTGGCATTGTATTTCGTGGCGCTGGCGCTTGTCGGGCTGGCAGTCTGGTTCGCCTTGCGGTTCGCCGATCGGCAGGTTCAGCCGCTGACCGACCTGGTGGTCGCCGCAGGCAAGGTCGGAGCCGGGAATTTTGCCTTGCGCATCGAGGGCCGCACCGGACCCGACGAGATCGGCCTGCTCAACCGCGCATTCAATCGCATGACTGCCCAGATCGAGAAGCAGACGGATGCATTGGTCGGTGCGAATGCACAGCTCGATCAGCGGCGCGCCTTCATGGAGGCGCTGCTCGAGTCAGTTACGGCAGGCATTATTTCGCTCGACAAGGATGGTCTCGTCCAATTGATGAACTCGTCGGCACAGCACCTTCTGCTTGGCTCCCACAGGGTCGCTCCGGTTCACGAGAAGATCGCAGAGGTTGCACCGCAAATCGCGGCCCTGCTCGAGGCGGGAATGCCAAGTGGCGTCGTGTCGCACACCAAGGACGGAGAACTCCTGACGCTGGCGGTCAAGATTACCGAAACAGCCGACGGGAAGGTGATCACTTTCGAAGACATCACCCGACAGTTGCTGGACCAGCGGCAGGCCGCATGGTCCGATGTCGCACGCCGCATCGCGCATGAGATCAAGAACCCTCTGACACCGATTCAGCTGGCAACCGAACGGCTCAAGCGGCGCTATCGCAAGCTGATCGAGGTTGATGGCGAACTGTTCGACGATCTGACCGACACGATTGTGCGGCAGGTCGGTGACCTGCGCAAGATGGTTGATGAATTCTCATCCTTCGCCCGCTTGCCGAAGCCGGTGTTCCGGATGGAAGACGGTCTCGACCTGGTTCGACAAGCCCTGTTTCTGCAGGAGGTCGCACATCCCCAGATCGACTTCGGGCTGACTAGTGAAATCGATGGTGACGCGATGCTAAATTGCGATCGCCATCAGGTCGGTCAGGCGTTGACCAACGTTCTGAAAAATGCGGTCGAGGCGGTCGAAGCCAAGGCGGCGGGTTCCGAACCAGACTATCGTGGGCGTGTCACTGTGCAGTTGTACGCTGAACACGATTTCCTTCGCGTGGTGATCGAGGACAATGGCGTCGGCCTGCCGCAGGACCGCGAACGCATCGCAGAACCCTATGTTACCACCCGTGAAAAGGGGACGGGACTCGGCCTCGCGATCGTTAACAAGATCGTCGAGGAGCACGGAGGGGAAATGGCCTTCGCCAACGCGGTTGAGGGTGGCACTAGAGTATCGCTGCGCTTCGCACGTGATCCGTCCGCCGGACTCCAGGAAAACAGGAAGTGACTATGGAAATCGGAGCGCGCGCATGGCCCTAGATATTCTGGTGGTAGACGACGAGCGCGATATTCGCGAACTCGTATCGGGAGTTTTGTCCGACGAGGGCTACGACTGCCGAACTGCCGGCGACAGCTCTTCCGCGCTTGCCGCGATCGACGAACGGCGGCCGAGCCTGGTCCTGCTGGATGTCTGGCTGCACGGGAGTCCGATGGACGGGCTCGAAGTGCTCGATGCGATCAAGCAGCGCGAGCCGGAATTGCCGGTCATCATCTTCTCGGGCCACGGGAATATCGACACAGCGGTCTCCGCCGTGAGCCGAGGCGCGATGGATTTCATCGAGAAGCCATTTGAGGCCTCGCGTCTGTTGCTTCTGGTCGAACGCGCCACCGAGACCGAGCGCCTGCGGCGTGAAAACACCCGGCTGCGTCAGGGATTTTCGAGCGGCGAAGAGTTCACAGGCAACTCTACTGCGATCAACCAGGTCCGGGCGACGCTCAAGCGGGTGGCAGGAACGGGTAGCAGGGTGCTCATCAGCGGTCCTGCGGGCGCCGGCAAGGAAGTAGCCGCACGCCTGCTGCACAGTTGGAGTACACGGGCTGACAACGCCTTCGTCATCGTCAATTCGGCACGCATCACGCCGGAACGCTTCGAGCAGGAATTGTTCGGTGAAGAAGCCAAGGGCAAGCTGGTGCGACAGGGGCTCCTCGAGGTTGCAGATGGTGGAACGTTATATCTGGACGAGATCGCGGATATGCCGCTCTCGACCCAGGCAAGAATCCTGCGCGTCCTGACCGAGCAGAGCTTCGTGCGCGTAGGCGGAAGCCGCCAGATCCGTGTGGATGTTCGTGTGGTTTCTTCGACTGCGCGCGATCTCGAGAAGGAAATGGAAGAGAAGCGGTTCCGCGAGGATCTGTTCTACCGGCTCAACGTGGTGCCTGTTTCGGTGCCGTCGCTGGCAGAGCGCCGGGACGATATTCCGGCGCTGGCCGAACATTTCTTCACCCGCTATTCCGCCGAGCAAGGCATCCCGGCTCCGGAAATCTGCGAAGAAGCCATGGCCGCGCTTCAGGCCTATGATTGGCCGGGCAATGTCCGCCAGCTACGCAATGTGGTCGAGCGAACGATCATCCTTACCCCCCGTGACGAAATCGGGACGATCGAGGCGAGCATGCTGCCGAGCGAGGTTACAGGGGGCAGGCTGGGTGGTGGCGGGGGAATTTCTGCCTTGATGGGCGTCCCGCTGCGCGAAGCCCGCGAGAGCTTCGAGCGGGAGTATCTCAGTATCCAGATCCGCCGTTTCTCGGGCAACATCTCCAAAACTGCCGGTTTTATCGGGATGGAACGCTCCGCGCTTCACCGGAAGCTCAAACTCCTGGGGATGGGCGAACGGAGAGAGAGCGAGGACGACTAAGCGCGGCAATCTTGTGACAAACCGAAATTGCGGTTGTAAATTCCAACAGCAGCCCCATAATTTCTGGTGACTCGGCGCAACTCTCTCTCGGATGCGCCAGATTGCGGAGTCCCAACGGGCGACCGCCAATAATGGAGCAAAAAGCAATGTCCGAAGGACGTACGCTGTCGGCGCGGCCGGTGGCCAAAAAACCGGAAAAGACCAAAGAAGCCCCGAAGACCGGCAACTTGCAGGATGCATTTCTCAATGCGCTCCGCAAGGATAAGGCACCCGTGACGATGTTTCTGGTCAAGGGTGTCAAGCTGCAGGGGATCATCACCTGGTTCGATAACTTCTCGATCCTGCTCCGCCGCGATGGGCAATCGCAGCTGGTCTACAAGCATGCGATCAGCACGATCATGCCGAGTTCACCAATGGATTCCGGTCTTTTTCCCAGCCAGGACGCCAATCGGAAGCAGCGCCTGCTGCAGGATGTGTTTCTCGGGAGCGTCCGCGATTCCGATGCCCAGGTGACGATGTTTCTCGTCAACGGCGTAATGTTGCAGGGCGGGATCGCCGCCTATGATCTCTTCTGCATGCTGCTTGAGCGCGAAGGCTATGTGCAGCTGGTCTACAAGCATGCCGTATCGACGATCCAGCCGGTGACGCCGATCGACCTTTCGGGCGATTGGGAAGGCGAAGACGACTGACCTTCGATGATCACCTGATGGGCGAGGTCTCGCGCGGTGCGCGGGCCCTTGTCGTGTGTCCCGATATTCGCAAGCAGACTTACGCGCTCGACGCCGAGGAACGGCTTGAGGAGGCGAGAGGGCTCGCTCTTGCTATCGGGATCGAGATTACCCACAGCCTGATCGTTCCGGTCCGCGCTGTCCGCCCCAACACGCTGTTCGGTTCGGGGCAAGTCGCCAATCTCGGCACGTTGTGCGAGCAGAACGAAGCGGAACTGGTCATCGTTGATGGAGCCCTTTCGGCGATCCAGCAGCGCAATCTCGAGGAAGAGCTCAAGCGCAAGGTGATCGATCGGACCGGGCTGATCCTCGAAATCTTCGGTGAACGGGCAGCGACAGCGGAAGGGCGCTTGCAGGTCGAGCTCGCCCACCTCGAATACCAGCAGAGCCGGTTGGTGCGCAGCTGGACCCACCTCGAACGGCAGCGCGGCGGCTTCGGGTTCCTTGGCGGACCGGGCGAAACCCAGATCGAAGCCGACCGACGCATGATCCGGCAACGAATGGGCAAGCTCCGCCGCGAGCTCGAGCAGGTACGCAAGACCCGTTCGCTTCACCGCCAGAGGCGAGGCAGGGCACCATGGCCAGTCATCGCGCTCGTTGGCTACACCAACGCTGGAAAGTCGACGCTGTTCAACCGCTTGACCGGGGCGGACGTGATGGCGGAAGACCTTCTCTTCGCCACGCTCGATCCGACCATGCGCGCCGTTCGGTTGCCAGGGGTCGAAAAGGCGATCCTCTCCGACACGGTCGGGTTTATCTCCGATCTGCCGACGCAGCTGGTAGCAGCTTTCCGCGCGACTTTGGAAGAAGTGACCGGCGCGGATATCATCATCCATGTCCGTGATATCGCCAATCCGTCAGCCCAGGCGCAAAAGCAACAGGTGCTTGCCGTTCTTGCCGACCTTGGCGTGATCGACCCAGTCGACGGGTCGAGCAAGATTGCGATCGTCGAAGCCTGGAACAAAGTCGACCTGCTCGACGAGGATGACTTTCAGGCGGTACGGAATCTCGCATCATCAAATGACGAGTGGGTGCCCATTTCGGCTTGGACTGGGACGGGTGTTGACAGCCTGCTGGAGCGGATTGATGAAATTCTAACCGAGGGGGCAACCGTTCACGAACTTGTGGTCCCGGCGGGCGAGGGCCATCGCATCGCCTGGCTTCATTCGCATGGGCGGGTGCTGTCGGAAACGGAGGAAGCGGGGGAAGGGCCACCGGCGACCCGGATGCGCGTCAGTCTCACTCCCAAGCAATTGGGTCAGTATCGATCGCTCTGAGCAGCGATCAGAGCGGCATCATGGCTTGCCCCCTGCCGTTCTTCCGCTTTTACCCGTTGCCAGTAGGCCTCCTGCTCGTCGAGTGAGAGTTGGAAGAAGTTTCGCCCGTCTCCCGTCGCGAGAAGCTCCATGCGGCGAAATCTCCGTTCGAACTTCGCGTTGGAAGCACGCAAGGCCTGTTCCGGATCCACTCCATAACGGCGCACAAGGTTGACGATCACGAACAGGATATCGCCTGCCTCGAGCAAGCGGTCCTCGTCGGTGTCGGCCGATTCGAGCTCCATCAGTTCTTCTTGCAGCTTCTCGATCGGCCCCGCGATATCGGGCCATTCGAAGCCCACTCGCGCAGCCCGTTTTTGCAGCTTGTCCGACCTTTGCAGGGCCGGAAGCGCCAGCGCGACCCCGTCCATAGCGCTCGTGGCTCCTGATGCCTCGCGTTCAGCTGCTTTGAGATCCTCCCACCGTTGTTCGTTCATGGTGCCGGATTGTTCGCCGAAGATGTGCGGGTGGCGCGCTTCCATCTTGTCCGAAATGGTGTTGGCCACGTCGTCGAATGTGAAGTGCCCTTGCTCCTCCGCAATACGCGCATGGAAGACGACCTGGAACAGCAAGTCGCCGAGTTCGCTGCGCAGGTCTTCATGGTCTTGCCGAGAAATGGCATCGGCGACTTCGTACGCTTCCTCGATAGTATATGGCGCGATCGTGTTGAAATTTTGCGCCAGATCCCATTCGCACCCTTGTTCCGGGTCACGTAGGGTGGCCATGATCTGGAGGAGGCGGGCTATGCTGTCGGACATCTCGGAATGATAATATATATTATGTTAAATAATATGCGCCATGATCCGGTCAGGCCATCCCAAGCATGCGGAAAAGCAAGGTCGCAACTACGAAGAAGGATGCCCAAATCAGAGCAAATGTGATGCTACGCTTCCAGCTAAGCCGGTATGCCGCAAGCGCACTGCCAACCAGGATCAGCGCACCGAACGACCAGATAATCATCAGGATCGCATTATCCGTCACGCTTCGATCTCCAATCCGTCGTAGCCTACGACTACGTTCGCCGGAACCTCATCGGACAATGTGGCGTAATCCAAGCTCTTGTCGAGATGGCTGAGGACGGTCAGCCGTGCCGAAGTTTGCCTGGCTAGATCAAGTGCCATCGCCAGGTGCGCGTGCGTCGGATGCGGTTCACGCCGCAGACAATCAGTAACGAGGATGTCAACATCCTCGAACAGTTCGACCATCTCGGCGCTAATGGCACTGAAGTCCGTCGCATAACCAATTGCTTTGCCGTCAGTTTCAAACCGGAAACCGGTCGTCTCGGTCGGTCCGTGCGGCATCTGGCACCACTCGACACCGAAACCTGCGCACATCCGCATCCTGTCCAGCGTATCGAGACTTACGATGGTAGGATAGCCGAATTGACCCGCAAATACGTAGTCGAAACGTTGTCTGAGCCGCCTCACGGTTTCCGTCGAACCGTAGCCCGGGATCGCAGCTTTGCGCGAAAAGCGAAGCGCCCGCAGATCGTCGATTCCGTGACAATGGTCAGCGTGGTCATGCGTCCAAAAAACGCCGTCTATCCTATCGATATCGTTCGACAAAAGCTGCTGACGAAGGTCGGTCGAAGTGTCGACCAGCAAGCGTTGCCCGGCATTGCTTTCAACCATGATCGATACGCGCGTGCGCCGGTTTCGGGGTTCGTCTGGATCGCATGCGCCCCAGTCGTTCCCGACCCGCGGTACACCGGTCGATGTGCCCGAACCGAGCATGACCAGTTTCATGCCGCTGCCTTGGCGAACAGCCGGAAGAAATTTCCAGTTGTCTGTTCCGCCAATCGCTCAAAAGGTTCGCCGCGCAGTCCTGCAACGAATTCGGCTGTGTTGCGCACGAAGGCGGGTTCGCATGATTTTCCGCGATGCGGGACAGGTGCAAGAAACGGGCTGTCCGTTTCGACGAGCAGGCGTTCTGCCGGAACTTCCGCCGCCACTGTCTGAAGCTCGGAAGCATTCTTGAAAGTGACGATTCCAGACAGCGAGATCGTCAGCCCGAGGTCGAGTACCTTGCGACCGAAGCCCGCTGAGGCGGTGAAACAATGGATCAACGCAGGGAAGGCACCCTTCCCGATTTCTTCCTCCAGAATCTGGAGAGTATCCGCTTCCGCATCGCGGGTATGAATGATGACCGGCAAGCCGGTTTCCCGTGCGACGTCGATATGCATCCGGAACAGGTTGCGCTGCACCTGCCGGTCCGACCGGTCGTAGTAGTAATCAAGGCCGGTCTCCCCGATAGCGATGACCCGGTCGTTTCCGGTGGCTCTCAGCAGGTTCTCGCGGCCCAGGTCCTCGTGCGCGTCCGCCTCGTGCGGGTGAATGCCGACACTGGCCCAGACATCGCCCTCACGCTCGGCAGTGGCGACCACCTGGCCCCATTCGCTCTCGCGGGTCGAGATGTTGAGGAAGCCACCCACCCCGGCGGCGCGCGCCCGTGCGAGTACGGCTAGCTGATCCTCGACCAGCCCTTTGTACTCGAGGTGACAATGGCTATCGATCAGCATCAGCACGCAGCATCTTCGGGCATTTCGAGGCGCGGAAACAGAGGCTGCGGGCTTTCAATTCTGAAGCCACTTTCTGCCAGCGGAGAATACCAGTGCGATCCGATCGCTTCGTAGGACCGTAATTCGGGCGCGATGCCCATTGTATCGAGCAGCCGGGCGCTGCTTGCCGGAATGACCGGTTCGATCGCAACCGCCAGTTGGGCAATGCAGATATAGAGTGTGGCGAGCACGGTCTCCATCCGCTCCGGATCGGTCTTGCGCAGCGCCCAAGGGGCTTGCGTGTCGATATAGGCGTTGCAGGCGAAGCACGCTTGCAACCACGCTTCAACGCCCTGCTGCAGCGCAAGTGTCTCGAACGCAGCGGGCATGTCTGTTCGCACTGCCTTCGCTACCGCATCGAGCAGTTCGATGTCCGCAGCCTCGTGCGCATGGATGGCCGGCAGATTGCCGTCGAGGTTCTTCGCGATGAAGCCGAGCGTGCGCTGCGCGAGGTTGCCGAAAGCGTTGCCCAATTCGCCGTTCGCGCGCTGCACGATCGCCTCGGCCGAATAGCTGCCGTCCTGCCCGAAGGCGATCTCGCGCATGAAGAAATAGCGCAGCGGATCGACCCCGAACCGTTCGGCCAGCTCCATCGGATCGACCACATTGCCTGCGCTCTTGCTCATCTTTTCCCCGCCCCGCGCAAGGAGAAAGCCGTGAGCATAAATCTGCTTCGGCAAGGCCAGCCCGGCGCTCATCAGGAATGCGGGCCAATACACCGCGTGGAAGCGCACGATATCCTTGCCGATCATGTGGATGTCGGCCGGCCAGTAGCGCTGGAACATCTCCCCCTGATCGTCGGGAAAGCCCACGCCGGTCATGTAGGTCGTGAGCGCATCGACCCAGACATACATCACGTGCCCCGCGCTGTCGGGCACCGGCACGCCCCAGTCGAAGCTGGTGCGGCTGACCGAGAGATCCTTCAGCCCGCCTTCTACGAAACGCAGAACTTCGTTGCGTCGGCTTTCGGGGCGAATGAAGTCGGGGTGCTGCTCGTAATGCGCGAGCAGGCGGTCCTGGTATTTCGACAGGCGGAAGAACCAGGTTTCCTCGACCGTCCATTCGACCGGGGTTCCCTGCGGCGAAAGCTTCGCCCCGTCCTCGCACGCAGTCAGTTCGCCTTCGTCGTAAAAGGCCTCGTCACGGATCGAATACCAGCCTTCGTAGCGGTCGAGATAGAGGTCGCCGGCCGCCTCCATCCGCTTCCACAATTCGGTGCTCGCAGCATGGTGGCGTGACTCGGTCGTGCGGACAAACTCGCTGTAACCGATGTTCAGTACGGCGCACATCTCACGAAAATAGCCCGACATTTCGGTTGCCAGATCGATCGTGTCCCTGCCCGCCTTGCGCGCCGTCTGATCCATTTTGAGACCATGCTCGTCGGTCCCGGTAATCAGGCGGACATCGCGGCCGCGCGCCCGATGGAACCGCGCAACGACGTCAGTCGCGATCCCTTCGTAGGCATGGCCGATATGCGGTCGACCGTTGGGATAATTAATCGCGGTGGTGATGTAGAAAGGTTCAGACATTGGCCCGCTCGCTAGCGGGCGCGGCAGAGGCTAGCAAGCTGCCGATTTGCGTCACGAGCAATCCGGCATCGAAATTGTAGGTCGGTGCTTGGCGCGCAAGTCGGACCATCTCTTCATGTGCCGCGATGATTGCCCCTTGCGTCGGCCGGTCTGCCTGTTCGAGGCGTGCTGCCAGAACCGAGCGGCCGAGTTCGAATATCCCTTGGAGTGCATCCCGGTCGGGCCGCGCGCCGACAATTTCCGCCAATCTGCCACGCAGGGTGAAATCACGATCACCCTCAGCGACGAGTTGCTGCATCAGACCATACAGTCTGCCGAGGTCGTGCTCGACGAAATCGAGCGCGCCCCCCGGGGATCCCTTTGCTGCTGCCACTGCCGCCGCAACGGCAGCACCCTGTGCGTCGGGTGCGTGTCGCTTTACCGCCAGTTCTACCTGTTCGTCGGTCAACGCGTAAAACCGCAAAAGCCGGCATCGGGACCGGATCGTCGGCAGCAAACGCGCAGGCCGATGCGATACGAGGAGGAAGAAAGTGCCCACCGGCGGCTCCTCGAGGCTCTTGAGCAGCGCATTGGCCGCATTACGCTCGAGATCATCGGCCGGGTCGATGATGACCACGCGCTTGTCGCCCATGGTCGGTCGGGTGGTAAGCCGCCGCTGCATCAGGCGGATCTGGCCGACCCTGATGCTGCGGGCGAGTTCGAACGGCTTGCCCTCGGCTTGCTTCTTCTCTTCCTTTTCGTCTTTCGGGCCGTGCGACAGAACAATCACATCAGGGTGATGGCTTTGATCCGGCACAGGGCCCGAACCTACCATCCTGTATGCTGCCTCAAGCGCGAAATGCATCTTGCCCAAGCCCTTCTTCCCGGCCAGCAACCAGGCGTGGTGCATTCGCGGCCCGTCCGCAGCTGCGTGCCACTGCCGCCATGGCTCGTCATGCCCGATCATGCTCATGCTCGCAGATCCGGCGTCGAGGAGATGGCCGAGACGATCCGGGAATGGACTTGCTCCGGCGCGGCATCGCCATCGATCAATACGAAACGCTCGGGCTCCGTCGCAGCGATTGCTTCGAATGTCTCACCCACGCTCCGGTGATAAGCCGCGTCACGGCCGCCGATCGCATCGCTGGATTCCCCGTCACGCCGGGCGAGGCGCAAGGCGACCTTTTGCGCCGGAACGACGATCAGGAATGTCAGGTCCGGCCTCAGATCCTCGCTGCCGATGGCATGGAGTTTCTGGACGGCATCGTCTCCCAATTTGCCCGCCCCACCCTGGTATGCCCGGCTCGAATCGATGAACCGGTCGCAGACAACCCATTTGCCCGCGAGCATTGCCGGGCGAATGAGCTTCTCGACATGGTCGGAGCGCGCGGCGGCGAACAGCAGGGCTTCGGCCCGACTGCCCCAACCGTCACCCGGAGGATCGAGGAGTAGCGACCGGATTGCCTCAGCACCGGGCGTGCCGCCGGGCTCACGGGTCAAGACGACGTCCCGGCCCTGTGAGCGCAACCAGTCGGCCAGCAAGCGGGACTGGGTGGATTTTCCCGTTCCTTCGCCGCCTTCCAGGGCGATGAACTTGCCGCGCCTCATGTGAACCAACTTCTCATTCCATTGCCGATCCGCCGAAAGAATCCGGCCTGATCGACCTGTTGTGCCGGTAGGAGCGGGAAATTCACGGGTTCCATACCTTCGATCTTTACTTCTAGCATGGCTGCTGCGACGTCCGGCGAGATCGGTGCGCGAACCGGACCCGCATATCGCACGGTCAGCACGATCTGCGGCCTCTCCCCCTTCGGCACGGCAACCCGGATATCACGCGAGGCCTTGAGCGCCACCCGATCGATCGTTCCGTCCTGGATCGACAGGGTCCCGATGGTCGCATTTTTGCGGAACACAGTGATCCGGTCGAAATCGGCAAAGCCCCGCTCGATTAGCTCACGCGAGACTATGCCCCGGTCCTCGTAATCCTCGACCCCGGCGAGGATCATGATCAGTCTGGTCCCGTCGCGTTCGGCGCTGCCGAGGAATGTATGCCCTGCCTCATTCGTAAAGCCGGTTTTGATGCCGTCGGCGCCGCGCACGCGGCGCGTAATCGGATCGTGATTGGCCTGCGCGACACCGTTGAACGCGAGGCCATCGCGACCGAAATAGCGCTTGTACTTTTCGGGGTGTCGCCGGATCAGGGCGCGGGCCAGCACCTCCAGATCACGCGCCGATGTGAAAGTCTTGCCGTCGTCAGGCCAGCCGTTAGGCGTGGTGAAATGGCTGTCGCGCATCCCGAGCTTGCGCGCCTCGTCGTTCATCATCGCGGTCCAGCCATCAACCGAACCACCCGCAGCCTCTGCCAGCGCGATTGCTGCATCGTTGGCCGAAATCGCGGCAATCCCGGCAAGCAATTCGTCGAGCGACACTGGCTGACCCGGACGGATGAACATGGTCGAACCCTTGCGATCCCACTCGGCCTGCGTGACATCACGCATGGTGACGAGCTGATCGGGGGACAGTTTGCCGCGATCGATCAGCTCGAACGCCAGATATAACGTCATGACCTTGGTCACGGAGGCGGGGATGAAGCGATGGCGATCGTTGCGCGCGACCAAGGTTTGTCCGCTGTCCATGTCGACCAGCAGGGCAACGGGCGCGTCGGTAGTGACAGCTTTCAGCGGCGATGGACCGTTAGCAGCAGTCGAACCTGTCGCAAAAGTCAGGCCGAGAACAGCAAAGGCGGTTAGAAATCGAATGGCTGCCTGGCTCCTCCGCCGGGCAACCCGGCGACCTATCCCGTGGGGTAAACGCGAGCGTCGCTATAGCCCGCAGCGCGTGCCTTGGCGAGCGCGGCTTCTGCCTGTCCACGACTTGCAAACGGCCCGATGCGGACGCGATAGAGTGATCCGGATTTCTCGACGAAGCCGCCGACCGCATCGGCCGCGCGTCTTGCGTTGGCTTGCTGCGAGAAGGCGGCTGCCTGCACGACGAATGCTCCATCGCGGGAAGCTGGGTTTACTGCCGCGACGCGCGCTGGTGCCTGAGGCGAAACAGTCTCGGGCGCCGCTGCTCTCACAGAGGCGGGCGATTGCACGCGCGACACACCCGAGAGCGGAGGAAGCGGATAGGCCTTCACCGCGCTGCGGCTCTGACTCATGGTCGCATCGAAGCGCTGGGCTGTCGATGGCGCGACGGCAACGCGCGAGGGTGCCGGTTCAATCGCTGCCGGTTGGGCGATGGCTCCAACCGCGACGGCGCCAGCATTCGTTGCCGGGGGTGCAACCGCCAGACTGGTCGAGCCGTTCCCCGGCAGTTTGCGCTTGAGCACGGCAAGCAGCGATGCCGGAGTTTCCATTCGTTCGGGAGCAGCAGCACCAGCCCGAAGCATGGCACGATCGTCCTCGGGAGGGTTTACCCTGCGCACGCGGATCGGAGCACCTTCGGCGATGCCGAGCTGGGCGCTCGCCGCAGGGGACAGCGCCAGCAGGCGGCTGCCGGTCATCGGTCCGCGCCGCTCGACCCGAACAAGGGTGGTACGTCCAGTATCGAGCGCGGTAACCTCGACATAGCTCGGCAGCGGCAGTGTCTTGTGCGAAGCGGTTATACCGTCTGCGCCATTCGCATCGTACGCTGCGTAGCCGACCTCGTCGTAGTTCATCGTATCGAAGGGAGTGAAGACCTGCCCGTCCACGGTATACGGATCGCCCAGCACTACAGGATAATCCGCCGCCGGCCCGAAGGCCTCGCCTGCGACCGAGGTAGAGGCCGAGCCGAGCTCTGCCAGATCATTTCCCCCGCGCCCGCAGGCTACAAGGGCAAGGCTCAGGCCAATGACGGCAAGGCGGCTATACGGGTCACGGGGCAATCTCATCTGCAAGCAATCCCACACTCATCGCGTAGTAGTTCGAGCAGTTATATTCGAGGATAACCCTATAATTTGCGGTTAAGAGCCACGCAGGCTTGCCCGGACCATCGGGCTGGAACAGCGAAGCCATTGTATTTTCGTCCAGCGCTTTCTGCGGCTGTACCCCCAGCGCGCGCCATTCGCTGACGGTTTTCCATTGGCTGTGGCGCTCGTGTACGCGCGGGCAGACGGGTGATTTCGCCTTCGTTGCGACCGCCTGCCAGTCGAACCCGTCCGGCACGCTGGCGCGGACACCCCATGGCTCGCCCTGCCGCCAACCGGCATCTTGGAAATAGCGTGCGATCGACGCGAGTGTATCGGCGCGGTTGCTGAAGATATCGGCCCGGCCGTCGCCGTCGCCGTCGGTAGCGAGGCGGAGGTAGACACTCGGCAGAAACTGCGGATTGCCGAACGCGCCGGCCCAACTGCCGACCAGTTCGCTTCGATCATACCCGCGATCCGCGACCTTGAGCAGCGCGATGAACTCGCCCTCGAACAATTCGCGCCGCCTGCCCTCCCACGCCAGCGTGGCGAGCGAGCGGGCAAGGTCGAAATCGCCCTTGTAGCTCCCGTAATTGGTTTCATGACCCCAGATCGCCATCACGATCGGCATCGGGACACCGTATTTAGCTTCGATGCGGTCGTGTAAGCCTCGCGTCGCCGCGAACATGTTGCGCCCACCGGCAATCCGGGCCGAATCGACATGGGTATTCAGATACGGTGCGAGCATGGGATAGCCCGAGCTGGTGGCAGTGCCTGGCTGGCTCTGGTCGAGCGCGATCACTCGCGGGTTGGGCGAGAGACCGGAGGTCATCCGCCGGATCGTCGGCTCGCTGACCCCTTCGGCGCGCGCCTTGGCAATTACCAGCTGCAGGTAGGCATCGAAGGATGTATCTTGTGCTGCTATCGGCGATGCGGCCAAGAACGCAGCAGCAGCGAGAAAAGCGAGTTTGATTCTGCCCCGATCCATGCGCCTTTTGTGGCACAGCGGCGATGAACGCGGAATGGCAAAGGGCGGAGTTTTCATCGCTTCATCGCGCATTTGGCGCGGAAGGGCGTGACAATCCGCCAAGCGCTGGCTAGCGCGCGATCAGCGGACAGGTGGCAGAGCGGTTGAATGCACCGGTCTTGAAAACCGGCAAGGGTGCAAGCCCTTCGTGGGTTCGAATCCCACCCTGTCCGCCACCGGCCCTCCCCAACAAAATCCAAATCGTACCAGAAATGGCGGAATTCTGCCATTTTTCGGCGTGATCGTGTTCCATTGCGTGCCATCCGAATGCATGGTAACCCACGCCTTGTGTGGTAATTAGTGTGGGAGCAAAAAATGGGGCGATTGTCGGCATCAGCGGTCAAGGCGGCAAAGCTTCCCGGACGCTATGGCGACGGGGATGGACTTTATCTGCTTGTGGGCCGTTCCGGGTCACGATCCTGGGTCTGCCGAGTCCAGAAAGATGGCAGGCGGCGCGACATCGGGCTTGGCAGCGTGAAGAAAGTTTCGCTCGCTCTGGCACGTGAGCGTGCCGCCAAAGTGCGCAGCCAGATCGAGGCCGGGATCGATCCGATTTCGGAACGGCGCAAGGAAGCTGGCATTCCCACCTTCCGTGAAGCTGCGGACATGGTCTTTGCCGAGAACAAGAAGAACTGGCGCAACCTCAAGCACCGCGACCAGTGGCTGAACACCCTCAAGACCTACGCCTATCCCCATTTCGGGGAAGTCGCGGTCAGCAACATCGACGGGCCGATGGTGCGGGACGCTCTGGTGGCCATCTGGCTCCAGAAGCCCGAAACGGCGCGGCGGCTGCGCCAGCGCATTGTGACCGTGATCGATTGGGCGGTGGCGAAGGGCTATCGCGATGTGTCTCTGCCTCTTGCGGCCATGAACCGCTCACTGCCCAAGATCAAAGCCAAGCCCAATCATCGTACCGCCCTGCCCTATGCCGACGTGCCAGCATTCGTTGCCCGCCTGCGCGAGAAGGAAAGTGCCGCCCGCCTTGCCTTTGAAGCTCTGATCCTAACCGCCGCGCGCTCCGGAGAGATACGGCTCGCAACGTGGGATGAAATTGACCTTGAGAAGAAGCTCTGGACCATTCCGGCCGACCGCATGAAGGCCGGGCGCGAACATATCGTCCCGCTGTCCGATGCCGCCGTCAGGGTCTTAGAGAAGGCCAAGGAGTACCGCGAAAAGCGCAGCAATCTGGTGTTCCCCGGCGCGCGGTCAGCCAAGCCGCTTTCCGACATGACCCTGACCAAGATTTGCCGCGACATGGAAATTCCCGCCGTGCCGCACGGGTTCAGGTCGAGCTTTCGCGACTGGGTGGCCGAGGAAACCGACTTCGACGGCACAATTGCCGAAATGGCGCTGGCTCACACCATCGAAAACAAGGTCGAAGCGGCCTATCGCCGTGGCAACCTGCTGGAGAAGCGGCGCGGAATGATGGAGGCATGGGCGCAGCACTGCATGAAGACCCCGGCTGCGACGGCGTAAGGATAGCAAAGGGAAGACCCCACAGCCTAATTGAAACTTGCGCGAAACATGCTAAGTCTTTGCAGTTGTGAGCGATATGGCATCCACTCGCAGGGAAGCTGCACTGGCGCTTTCGCCAGAGGATGTGGCCACGGGTATAACTCTCCTTGAGGCCCTCATCGCTAAAGCTTCCCGAAAGGCCAAGCAGCTCAACAAGTATTTTGCATCGGGGCTGTTTGTGACGACGTTGATGCTGCCGGTGGGTTTTGGATTCGGGTTTGCGGGCTTGGTGACTGAAGGCACCAGGGGCCTGCTGACTGCTATTTCGATGGCCTGCATAGGCCTCTGGGGCACCGGCACCGCAGCCCTGTGGTGGTCATGGACGGCGATCCAGACAAACTCCAGGATGCACCGCTTTGGCAAAATCCCAGACCTCGAGCTTCCATCACCCCTTCAGAACCTGATCGGGTTGTACGCCAGCGGAGCGCGCGAACTCAGGACCGACGCGGGATCAGTCGTCCCCGCAGCAATGTTTGCCAGCCAATGGGCGATCCTGTTGTTCTCCGAAGATCAGGCGGAACGACAGCTTGTCCGTTCACCGACAGGGGTGAAGGAAGTTCGGCCTGTACTTGTGTTACCCGATGTCGCCGTATTGCCATCCGAAGCCGAAAAGGACGACAGCGATGGCGAACGTGAGGCCTATTCCGGCTACCGTGCGGTCCGGGGCGGTGAGGCACCATTGCGGAACCACAATCCGGAAATGGCATGGCTTGTTGCGGGGACCTCGAAGCAATTCAGGGAAGGTCGTGAGAAGTTTGTCGCCACCCTCGATTCCCATAAGGTCGAGCCCTTTCGCCTCATTCTGGATGTGGCGCGGCATGAGCTGCGTCAGGGCGGCCAACAAGAGGAAGTGATTCGAACCATCAATAAGGAACTCCGAAAAAAGCATCTCGCCATCAGGGGGACGGGGCGAACAAAGATCATGGATTTGCTGCATGGCAATTATTGCGGGAAAGACATTCGCGGATTTTTCTCAACCTAACACGGCGGATTTCCGCGCTTCCGGAAGCCAGTTTAAGACAGTTTCAGTCAGCCGGATTCACAGCCGCCTGTTTCCGCAATAGCCATTGATGCAACGCCATTCGGCAGGAGATTGCATCATGGAACCCGCCAGCCCTGACACATTACTGACCGCGCAGGACGTCCTGGCGATGACCGGCTACAAGAGCCGCACCAGTCTTTACCGCCTTATGCAAAAGGGCCGTTGTCCAAATCCTGTGGTCATCGGCGGAAACCGCATCCGCTGGCGCTCCGGCGACATCGAGGACTGGCTCCAGAGCCTGCCGACGCGCCACTACTAGGCCGCCCAATTCCCCATCTCTGGCATCAACAGCGCGCTTCGCGCCACGGAGTTTCTATGCCCTTTTTGGAAAGCTTCCTCTTCGACCAGAAGGTGACTGTTCGCCTCAAACCGAAATACGCCGAGGACACCCGCGAGCTGATCCGAATGCTCGCCGCCGATGACCGCGACGGCAGGACCCGCCGGGCTTCAATCTATGAATGGCTCGACTGCGAGCGCCCGATTCTGGAGATGTTTCACGGGTTCTATCACCGCTTGCGCGTCGAAGGTCCTGCCACCCGCGTCAGTCCCGAGGTGATCTTTCCGATGGGATCGACGCTCTATTCCAGAGGCGTTTGCGCGCGGCTCGACCCTATCCAAACCAAGCGTCTGGAGGAGCGGCTGCGCAGCGCCATGGACGCTGAGTTCAGCCGATGGATCGATGAACACCACCTCAGGCAGGATGAACCCTGCATCGAAATCGCCCTTGATCGGCCCGCCGCGGACCTCGTTGCCGAGGAGCAGATCGACGCATGGCTGGCCGGGCGCAGCCCTGACCAACCGGTAGACTGGACCAAATCCGATGACTGAATTCTGGCGATTTCAGGAACCCGAAAATGGCTGCGATGCTACGCATCGAGCCGCCTCAGGGGGGATACACCTCACGCACGGCTGCATCCAGCGTTTCTGCGGGTTTGACGAGATGCTGATAGCATCTCGCCTTGCGCGGCGGCAGGCGAATGGCGCATTTGTGCCATCGCGCGCGATGGCGAATAGCATCTCGCCGGGTGCGCCGCGATGAGTGCCCGCGCCCAGACCGTGCGGCTCACGCCAGCACAGCAACGGACCCTCGCGGGCTTCGCCAGGACCTATGGCCTGAGCGAATATGCTATGCTCGCCCGGATCGTCGACGATGGCCTTGCCGCGCTTGTCGAGCGGACAGGCGATGCCATCGATGCCCGCGAAATGATCGACGAACTGGCAACGATGAGCACGCGCCTTGTCGATGTCGAGCGGATGATCGACAGGGCATTGTTCACCGCTTGCGCGGCCTATTGTTACGCGCGCACCGGTGCGATGGGAGCGCGCAAATCCGAAGACGTCATCGCTGCCGAAATCAATGCGGCCTATGACCGGCAACGGCGGCTTTCGCAGGAGGGCCGCACATGACCTGGTCCCCTGACCGCCTCACCCATGCCGACGCCTTGCACCGCCGGAACCGCAGCACCCAGAGCGCGCGCTTCATGCGTCAGGCCGGTATCGTGGCTGCATCGATTGCGACGGGGGCCTTTGCAACGCCCTATGTCTTGCTTGATCAGCCAACCAACGAAGCAGCGGCGCTCTATGCTGTTGCACAGTCGAAGCTGTGGTTTTCTGAGGGGACCGTGGTGGAACCTGTCATGACCGTTCGCGACGGCGCGGGTGCCTTCAATGTCCCGGCCCGCGCGCTTGTCGCCCATCCCTATTACGCCGGGGCGGCGCGGCGCACTTCCAACCGCGCCAAGGGAGGCGGCCTTCTCGGCCTGGCCGGATGGCTTATTGTCACGATGATGATGCGCGAAACCGTGGCGCGGCGGCGCAAGGATGCCCTGCGCGACCGGGTGACTGCCGGAACGCGGGTGACCAGCGAGGCGCAGCTTGCGAGAGTTGTCGCGCCTGAAGCGGGGCCCCTGCCCCTGACAGTCGCGACCGTTCCGATTCCCGCACGGCTCGAAACCCGGCACATGGCGATGATCGGCACCACCGGCAGCGGCAAGACCACCGCCTTGCGCCAATTGCTCGATACCATTGAGGCGCGCGGTGATGCTGCGCTCGTCTATGACACCAGCGGCGAGTTTATCGAGCAGTACTACCGGCCTGAGCGCGGCGACGTCATTCTCAATCCGTTCGATGCGCGCTGCGCCTACTGGTCGCCCTTTGCCGAGATAGCCCATCCCGCCGACGCCGAACGCATCGCCCATCACTTCATCCATGAGACCGGCAATCAGGATAATGATGTCTGGCTTGAGACCAGCAGAATCCTTCTGGCCAACATGATCCGGGCGCTCTGGCGCGATGGCCAACGCACCCTGCCTGCCTTGCTGAGTGCGGTGAAAGACCGCACCAAGGAAGACCTCAAGGTCTGGCTGGCCGACAGCTCTTCATCCCGGACCTTTGCCGAGGATGCCGACCGGGCCTCTGGCAGCGTCCTGTTCATGCTGGCGCTGGCCGCAGACCTGATCCAGTTTCTGCGGATCGACGGCACGGGCGGGACGCCCTTTGCCTTCCGGGACTTCATTCACGGGCTCGATGCCCGCACCGGGCCGAAGCCGTGGATCTTCGTGCCGCGCAAGGAGGACTATTTTGACGCCTCCAAGCCCCTGCTTGCCTGCTGGCTGGAATGTGCGGCCAGCGCCGTTCTCGGGCTGCCACCCTCATCCCAGCGCCGCATCTGGTTCGTGCTCGACGAGCTTGCGGACTTGCCGCGCGTCGATAATCTTGCGCGGCTATTGCCGGAAGGGCGCAAGTTCGGCGCATCGGTGATCCTCACCTTCCAGGCTGTGGGGCAGATGCGCCACCGCTACGGCATGCAGATTGCCGAGGCGATGCTGGGTTGCTGCAACACCAAGTTGTTCCTGCAAAGCATCGACAGCGAAACCCGCGTCTGGGCCAGCCAGACCATCGGGGAGTGCGAGGTCGAGATTCACACCATGACCGACGCGCTGGCAGAGGGGGATGACAAGCCCCGCACCACGCTTGGCCTGATCCGCAAGACCCGCCCGGCGATCATGGAAAGCGAGCTGCGCTTGCCCAAGTTCGAAGGCTATCTGCTGTTTCCCGATGGCTTGCCTGTCGCGCGGATCAGGCTGACCGCCGATCACATTGCCCGGCGCGGCCCGCCCCGCCATCCCGGCTTTGTTCCTGGCGATCCTGAGTACACCCTCTGGGGGCAATCAGGGGGGGCTCCCCCGCCCCCGCCGCCCCCGGCAAAGCCAGCGCCGGATACCGAAGAAGGGCCGGTCTGATGGTCGCCTCAGTCGCCGCGCTTACCAGTTCGGGCCAAGCCGCCAGTTATTATGAGGCCGATGACTATTATGCCGGGGACCGCCTCTCGCCCTCCGAATGGCAGGGCAAGGGCGCGGCAGCGCTTGGATTGTCCGGCGAGGTCAACCGCGAGACGTTCCGCGATGTGCTCGACGGTAAGATTGACGGGCAACAGCTTGGCACCATGCGCGACGGCAAGCTGGAGCACCGCCCCGGATGGGATGTCACCCTGAGCGCGCCCAAGTCGGTTTCGATCATGGCCGAGGTTGCCGGTGACAAGCGGCTGTTCGCTGCCCATGGGCAGGCCGTCAAAGCCGCCCTCGCCCATGTCGAGCAGTATATGGCCGCAACCCGTGTGCGGGACGGCGGCACAGTCACCCGCGAGACGACCGGCAATCTGGTAATTGCCAGCTTCCAGCATGGCACGAGCCGCGCACAGGACCCTCAGCTCCACACCCATAATGTCATTCTGAATGCCACACAGGGCGAGGACGGCACCTGGCGCAGCCTTGAGCCGCGCGCGCTCTATCAGCTCCAGAAGCAGATCGGCGCGATTTACCGGCAGGAGCTCGCCCTCAAGGTGCGCGAGCTTGGCTATCAGATCGAGACCGGCAAGGATTCCATGTTCGAGATCAAGGGCGTCTCGCCCGAGGTCCTCGACGCATTCAGCCTGCGCAGCGCCGACATCGAAGCTGCGCTTGGGGAACGGGGCACAACCCGCGAAGCCGCCAGCGCCGCCGAGAAGCAGGTCGCTGCGCTCGCCACCCGGCAGGCCAAGGTTGCCGCCGATCCTGTCGCGCTGGTGGCCGACTGGCGCGAAACTGCCGACAAGGCTGGATTTGACGCGAAGGCACGGTTGGCTCTGTTAAGGGAGGCCGAGGCGCAGGCCTCCAGCGCCGACCATCGAGCTTCGATGGGCTTGCAGGGCGAAGGAGCGGCGAGCCGCGCTGTGGCCTATGCGGCGGAAAAGCTTGGCGAGCGTCAGTCTGTGTTTTCTGCCGCAGCGCTGCACGAGGAAGCGGGCCGCGCCGGGCTTGGCAAGGTCAGCTATGCGCAGATCACCGCTGCCATTGCATCGGCCAGCAAGCAGGGCGCGCTGATCGATCGCGCCCATATTGACCGACGCGGCGCGGAATTTGCCGGGTTCACGACCCCTGCCAATGTCGAAACCGAGGCCCGGCTGCTGCGCATCGAAGCCGAGGGGCGCGGGATCATGCCGGCGATTGCGTCTCCCCTCGCCGCCGCCAAGGCAGTCGCGAGCGCAGCGGCGCAGGCATGGCGCAGCGGCTTTGCCTGGAATGCCGAACAGCGCGAGGCCACGCAGCAGCTCTTGACGAGCCGCAACCGGATTAGCGCAGTTCAGGGCTACGCGGGGACAGCCAAGACCACCACGGTCCTTGCTAAATTTGCCCGCGAAGCCGAGGCGCGCGGCCTTGCCGTTGTCGCGCTCGCACCGACCGCATCGGCAGCGATGGTTCTGGGTGAAGCTGTCGGGGCGCGCAGCGACACTGTCGCGCGGCATTTGCTGTCTCCGGAGCGATCCGGCGACGGCAAGCCAGCGGCATGGATCGTGGACGAGGCTTCGATGTTGTCGGCGCGCGATACTGCCCGCCTGTTCGAGCAGGCCGAAAGGCAGAATGCCCGCGTCATCCTCGTCGGCGATGTGAAACAGCTTGGTTCGGTTGAAGCGGGCGCGGCCTTTGCGCAATTGCAGGGCGCGGGGATGGAGACCGCCAAGCTCAGTGAAATCCTGCGTCAGACCAATGCCAACGCCAAAGAGGCCGTCTTAGCATCTATCGAAGGAGACGCCCGCAAAGCTCTGTCTGCGTTGGATAAAGGTGGTGGCAAAATCGTCGAAAATGCTGATCGGAGCGAGCGTTTTGCTGCCATTGCCGAGGAATATGCGAAGCTGGGCAAGGCAAGCCGCGCCCGGACCCTTGTGATCGAGCCATCACGCGAAGGGCGCGATGCGCTGACCGCCGATATCCGCACGGCGCTTGCCAGGACCGGTGCCCTTACCGGCCCCGCTGTTACCATGCAGAGCCTCGCCAGCAAGGGCCTGACCCGTGCCGAGGCAGGCAATCCGCAGAGCTACGAGCAGGGCGACGTTGTCCGCTTCACCCGCGACTTTGCCGACAAAGGCGTATCACGCGGCGAGGCTTACCGGGTCGAGCGCATCGATCCGGCCAAAGCGGCGATCACGCTCAAATCTGAAAGCGGGCGCGATGTGGACTGGCGCTTGCGGCAATGGGGTGCGGGGCACAGCCAGACCTTTGTCCCGCAGTCGCTGGAGTTGAAGGCCGGTGACAACATTCGTTTCACCCGGAATGATCGTGATGCAAACCGTATCAATGGGTTGCAAGGTGAAGTTCTTGCCGTTGATGAAGCATCGCGTACCGCGACGGTCCAGGTCGCACGCGGCCAGACCCAGACCTTGAACCTTGATAAGGCGCGCGACCAGCATATTGCCCATGCCTATGTCGAAACGGCCTTCGCCGCCCAGGGGCGCACCGCCGACCATGTCATGATCCATGCCGACAGCCGCGCCACCAACCTGATCGACCAGAAGTCCTTCTATGTCGGAGTATCCCGCGCACGGGAGAGCGTAGCGATCTTTACGAATGACCGCGCAAAGCTTGTTTCGGCCATCGGTGAGCGGGCTGGCCTGGTGCAGACGGCGACCGCGCAGGCCGAGGTTTCCCGGCCAGTCGCTGAGAAACGAATGGGCGCTGGCCTAGGATAACCGGAGGGTTTCACCATCCCGGCAGATTGACCCCCGCGAGCAATGCTATAACCAAGGAATTGATTTGGAAGCAATTCAGGGCGAACGATATGCGGAAGTGGCGGCTTCTTGGTGCGCTGGGTGTAGTGGTCGCTGGAGGGGTTTACGGCGGTTCGCCTTACTTTGCTGCGAGCAATCTCAGAGAGACGGCTGCGAAAGGCGATGCCGATGCCCTTGACGAGCTGGTCGATTTTCCGTCGGTCCGGGAAAGCCTCAAGGCCCAGATGAACGCGGCCATGATGGCGAAGATGCAGAGCGATCCCGAAATGGCCAACAACCCGTTTGCAGGCCTCGGAATGATGCTCGCCCCGGCTATCATTGAGCGTGCCGTGGACGCTTACGTAACCCCGGAAGGCATGGCCGCGATAGTGCGCGGCAAGAAGCCTGCGGAGGCCAGCGAGGCAGAGGTAGCCAACAAGGAGCCTGACTACAAAAGCGAGTGGGTTGATCTTGATACCTTCAGGGTAACGCCGGTTGGACAAGAGACCAACGACCCGATGCCGTCGTTCATTTTCAAGCGGCAGGGCTTTGCATCATGGGAGCTTACGAAGATCGAATTCCCGGAGAATTTCCTCGGATCAGGGTGATCGAGTTTCCCCTGATTATCGTGCGGACCGAGCGTACGTCTATGTGGCAGGGGGTGCCCCGCGCAGCCATAAGTTATTGCCTCTCAGTCAGGTGACGCCGACAACAATCTGGCGGCGGCGAGGTCGATGTTGGCTTCGAAACCATGGCGCTCCAGCATATGAAGCAAGTTTGCACCGTTCATCAGCGTGATGGGCTTCCCGTTTGCGAATTTGTATGCGTCCGGGCCGTAATCTGCCGTGGATACAAGAATTCCGCGCGACGCCCCCTCGTTCATGATCGTGCCATACAGATCGCGAACCGCCGATACGCCAACGGTCCTTGTGTAGCGCTTTGCCTGGATGACGATCTTGCCTCCGGTTATCGGGTCAGGATCAAACGCAATTGCGTCAACGCCACCGTCGCTGCTTGACTGGGTAATCTTCACTTCGCCGCCACGTGAGGCAAACTCCTTTTCGAATACTTCCCGGACGAGGTGTTCGAAGTCCTCCCATGAGATCGCTGCGAGGTTGGTACCCTGATCGAGCGCCGCGCCGATTTCCCGCGCTTCAATGAACCTGCGATCCTCTGTGTCGAGGTCCATGACAGGCGCGATAGGCGCAAGGGATGCAAGCGAAGCAGCCGAAACGCCCTTCAACGATTTGAAGCAAGCCTTGGGATCGACGCGCGCCAGGTCGATTGCGCAGAACGTTTCGCGATCAACCAGCAGCGACATGAGGCAACTGCGCTTTTGCTGCCCGGTTGCCGGATCGACGAATTCAACAAAACCGTTGAACAGGATCGCATCGATGTTCCCCGCCACATCGGCTTCGAAGAACTCGTGGACCGTGCGCAGGCAGACCTGATAGGCCACGAACTCGAAGTTAGCCTTCTTATCGCGTTCGGAAATAAAGCTTTCTTTCAGCTCCCCCGTCGCTTTTACGAATTTCACAGCCTTCGTCGAGGGCAGCACGTCAATGGAAGGCAGATCGTAGGCCAGCTTCATCAGCTTGCGAACGCGATCATACTGAAGGAGGTAGGATTTTTCGAAAAGGCCATCGTAGTCCGAGCGTTCCAGCACAAGCGAGGCATGCTCGATGACGGCTTCCTCTTCGCCGCTCGCCACTTCAGCGGCTAGCTGGTCAACAAGAGCGTGGGATGCTGCCTGCTCGCCTTTGAACGCATCTTCCTTTGCCTTGTGGTCATCCCAGAAAGCTTTGCGCCGTTGCTCCCACTGCGCAACGGCATGTGCGAGCGCGACCTTTCGCCGGTCTTCTGCATCTTTCCATTGCTGCATCGCAGCAGCATGGGCACCTTCAGATTCGGCAAGAATGCCAGCCTTTTTGCCGAGGAGGAGCTGGAAAAAGCCAACCTTTGGTTCGACGTATTCAGGCTGCGATGCAGGACTGCTTGACGGCTTTGGTTCCGGGAAGTCCCTCGGATAATCGTACGCCGTCCGATCCTTTAGACTTTCCCAGTCGATTTTGTCATCGACAAGTGTTGTGCGCACCAGAATACGGGCCAGGGATTCAAGCCTCAGCGTCGCTTCCGTCGTCAGTTCATCGGCGGCAGCCTGCCCGGAAAGCTGAGATTGGCGTTTAAGGTACGCCTCATACTTTTCATCCCAGCTGGCGATCAAAGCATCGAGCTTGCTTTGCAGGATGAAAATTTCCGGCGCGCTGACCTCCTTGTGGAGGTTCAGTTTCTTGTGCCGCACATCAACGTAGTATCGCAGTATGCGATCGCCGCGTGCGCTCCATTTCGTTTCCAGCGAACCCACCGCGATGTTTTCGAGATTGTTCGACTGGATGGTGACCCTCGCCATCGTCGCCCCTTCTTGCTTCCGCCTGAACCGATTCCTCTAAAAAGCCCGATGCTTCGCCCAGATCAAGCGTAATGATCTTATATGTTTAGCATTGAGCTGGCTACATCATGCCGGGGGGACGCTGTCCCCGGTTGGTCGATGAGCTACCCTGCCGGGCAACCTGCTCTATCCGCTGGCGCGGACCGGGCCTGTAGTCCCGGCCCATCCGGGTAACGATCAGGAGCAGGTGCAAGCGGAGCGGGAGTTTCTAGAGGACACGCTCTGTCCCGCATGGCCTGTGGCCATGCTCCTGAGGGCGCGGCGTTTCTGAGCTGACCCGCAGGCGCTCTTGCCTCTCTCATTGCCGGACGCCCGCTGGCCCACTTGGCCCGCGCGCAGGGCGTCCGGCGGCTTCGCGCCGTGCAAGGGCGCCGTTGTTTGTGCGGATCGCTGAGCGATCCTTGCGTGGCCCATGAAAGGGCGACCGGGCGTGATGTCAGAGGTCCAACACTTCATGGGCCTTGTAGAGCAGGAGCAGAACGGCGTGAGCTACCCGGAAAGCGCTGCGCCTCTTGCCATCATACCCTTCAACGACGAAAATGCCGCAATTGTGTCGTTGCTATCGATAAGGCTGAGCGCGCCATCGAGAATAGTCATCTTGCCTGTCCGCACATTAAATCCGGGCATGTTCATGCATCACTCGGCTTCAACTTCGCCATGAAAAGCAGTATTGTAAGCCGATGACAGGATGTGATCAATGCGACGGGTTGTCCGATGCCGAAGCGCTTGTTCGCCTTGGCGAAATGATTGATCGCGCTGCGGACACCACGGACGAAAAGCTGAATGATACTGCAATAACCTGCTCGGAGCACTTGCAGTCTCGGGACACTCTAGCTGGCGAGTCACGTGTTCTTTTGCACTATTTTCGAGCGAATGCCTTCGAAAACAGGCTTGGCCTGTCCGGAGAAGCGCAGAGCTGGGCTTGGGATATCCCGCATTTTGAGCATATCCTGCTTGAGCTACGTAAGGCGGTTGCCCATGAGGCCTTCGGGGACCTTAACCCAATCCGACAGTGCCAAATTTTTACGAACCTTGCCAACAGGCTCAATGCAGTTGGTCGTCCTGTCGAAGCACTCGCGCATTGGGATCGAGCGATCGCAATAAACCCAAGATTCGCCATGGCCCTCGCCAACCGCGGCTATGGGCTGGGGCACTATGGAAACTCTTTATACGACGGAGGGCATTTTGCCCTTTTCATGCTGTCCTCACATGATTCCCTATCCGCTGCGTCCAGCAAGGACGCCGAATTCGAATCTCCTGATAACTATGCGCATAAGCAAATGTTTGAGCTGGAGGCCCGACGTGCTGCTGAGCGGGTGAACATCGACGGAGCTCGGGCTAACCTGACACAAGAGTTTTCTTTGGGGCGGTCAAGGGCCGAGCGACAGTATCGTTCATGGTGTCTGGGAAATCGCCTTTTCCTTAATCCCTTGAACGACTTAGGGGACTTTTCCATCGCTGCTCATGATGTGCTGCACTTACCCTCGTTGACCTTGGGGATAGATGAAAGCGGCGCAGAGCCGCCCGTCGCCTTTGGCTTCTACAATCAGTTGAAGCAGGAATTTGTTGCGGCACGTTGGCTTTTTTTCGAAGGGATGACCGAAAAAGGCGGACACTTTAGCGATAAGGGTAATCATCTCTATGACACGCTAAACATTCCTTCCTATTCATTAGGAACTGAAAAAACCAAGTTGGCCTTTCGGATGGCCTATTCTCTGTTCGACAAAATTGCATTTTTCATAAACGATTATTTTAAAGTAGGCCTCGGAGAGAAGGAAGTCAGCTTCAGGAGCATTTGGTCAGAACGCAAGGGACACCCCAAACCACTACGGACCGTATTCGATGGACGACGAAACTGGTCGCTTCGTGGCCTCTACTGGCTTTCAAAAGATTTATACGAGCCGACCTTTCAGGACGTTGCCGAACCTGAAGCGAGGGGTATGGCTCATCTTCGCAATCATTTGGAACACAAGTACTGCCAAGTTCACGAGGATTTGGGCATCGGTTACAGCATTTTTGCCACTGCTCAGAACGGCCGGGGGCTCGGCTTCCGCATCGGTCGTGAGGAGCTCGACTCTAAGACATTGCATATCCTGAAACTTGCGCGGGCCGCCCTTATCTACCTGTCATTAGCCGTTCACCGTGAGGAGCAAGTCGGGCGGGCGCGAGGGGATGGCGCACTAGTGGTGTCAATGCCTTTAATGACTTGGAACGAAAGAGGCCGTCTGTAAGGGGCTAATGCAGAGCGCACGAAGGGCGAAGTGGTGACAGACAAACTAACCAGAAGTTGCATCTACTGTAATCTGGAAAAGACAGATGACGAATTCTCTGACGAACACATTTGGCCAGATGCGCTTGGTGGTGACCATCTGTCCAGTTTTTGGCGTACAGATGAAGTCTGCCGCGCCTGTAACTCAATGTCGGGCGTTTTCGTCGATGGGGCATTCATTCGGGGCTGGGCTGGAAGCATGGAGCGCGGTTGCGGGTCGCGAGAGTACATGTCGCTTTCCGATCCAATGCAAACGGTACTGCCCCTCAATTATCTCGGCAAATTGCCCGACGAAATGACCGAAAGCGGCGAGGTTGCTGACTGGTGGGTCGGGCCATGTGGAGCAACGATTGTCCACATTCGCCCTAAGGAATCAGAGGAATTTTGGACCCCCTATGTCGGTGGCGATCCGAGAGCGAAAAAAGCAAAAGCAGGTCGCGCCTATATAGCTCTGGCGTCCGCTTCTGATTATTGGATCATCGCTGCACTCGCGTCATTTGCCAAACATTTCAGACGAGCACGGTGCTATGTCGTCAATATGGATATTCCGCCCGAATGGAAGGCCTTCGAAAGGGTGGATCGGGGGCATGTTGACCAAGCGGCTGACTTGGTGGTGATTGACACCATCACGGACGCGGCCAAAGCGGGGCGATCCGTCAAGGCCCAAGTGCAAATGCAGATAGACTGTGGTCATCGCTTTTTGGCCAAAATTGCCCTCGCAATAGGCTGCCAGCTTTTCGGTTCTTCTTTCACAGCACACGGGCAAGGCGCTGATCTGCGGCATGCATTTCGCCAAGCAGACCCCGAACGGAGACGAAAAATCCCGATCCGGGGAACTGGCTATTTTGCAGGAGACAGTAATCGTGACTTGAATGTGCTGTCATGGCGTGGAGCATGGGTTCTCGTGCTTCAAGTCGTAGATGAAAACCTCGCGCTTGTTATCATTACACCATCGGGCCGCACGATGGGGATAAAGATTACGGATGATGTTGATTTGATCGCAAACTTGCCTGCCGATCACAAAGACGGGTTGATGTGGATGACAATTCCCACTCTGGGCAAGGCGGTGGGTCCGTTGCCGCTCCCGGACTACATTGCTCACTTAACTCAAGTAATGCCCAACGCGCAGTTGTCCGCCATAGAATCCGCACAGATTGATCCTGGAACATTACCATCGTGCTGATCCCCTTGCTTGGTTCCCCTTCTCATTGGCGGACGCCCTCTGGCCCACTTGGCCCGCGTGCGGGGCGTGCGATGTCAAAGAGCGACGACCTCGTGAGCCTTGTAGAGCAGGGGCAGATCGGCATGAGCCACCCGGAACTGGCTGCGCCTCTTGATGCCTGGCTTTGCTGAGGAAGCATTTTCCACCTTGATTGCCGGATCATAGTAGATCGAACCGGCAGCGAAGGCCTTCAGGAACAGCAGGAAATCCGTCTGTTCGCACAGCAACACGCTGGGGCCATAGCTGTATTCCGGCGGCGGCGTGCGGAACAGCGATGGCACGTAGGCCGCCTGCGCGTGCTTGCGGTTCCAGTGCGCCATCATTCCCTTGAACGACCAGGAGGCCGCAGGTGTGTCGTTGCCATCGATGAGACTGAGCGCGCCGTCGAGGTCAGTGATCTTGCCTGTCTGCGCGTCAAATCCGGTCATGGTCATGCGCAGGCCGGTCAGGCCATGCAGGCCTCTCAGGCAATCATAGCGCCCGCCGAAATTGATGCGGTCAACTTTTCCGGACTGATCTTCGTAACCGAACCGCCGCATGAATTCCGCAACGCCTTCGTCGCGATACATTCCGCCCGTGGGTTCAGGCGTCATCAGGGTGACGGGCGATTTGGGGGCGAACCTGACGAAGTCGCGCACGCCGTATTGCTTCACCTCCCAGCCCATGAAATCCGGTTCTGAATAACCGTTGGGGGTGATGCCCAGTTCGGCTTCGAGGGTGTAACCGCCGCCGTTGCGCGCGGAATACGGCTGTTTTCTGCCGTCGGCAGCGAGTTTCTGGGAGGCGATCCAGTTCAGTCGCCAGATGCGCCGCAGCTCGTTCAGCAGGCGGTCTTTCGGGCTGTCAGCCTGGCCTGCATGGAGCGGCAGCTCCAGAAAGACGCCGATCATCGGCCACTGGTAAGCGCGGACCTCAACAGCGACGGGATGCGCCGCATCGGCGGCATAGCCCAGAACATCCCCTTCGGCTGTGATGCCAAGGATGAGCAGGCGTCCTTCATCACGCACCCGCATGATCGCAGAGGGCGCTTCCCTACAGCCTTTGAGAAAGCCCGACATCCGGACTTCCGGATATTTCGGGTAAAGAATCAGGCCCGCGTCCGGCGCATGGTGCCGTCCGGCTTCATCGACCCAGAAGAACTTCACCCTCGCCTTGGCGCGGTCGCGGACAGCGCCGGCCACGGCAGTGTCGTCGCTGTAGATTTCGCCATGGGGGATGATGTTCAGCGCCGAGAAGTCGCCGCCAAGATAGACCTGATTTTTGGAATTGTCGTTCGGAGCAAGATTCTTGGCGTAGATGCGGGTCGCACCGTGATGCCGCATCAGATCCAGCATTTGGGCAAGTGACGCGACCAATTATTCGCCCCCGATGGTAATCGCCTGTTCGTCCGACCTTATCCAGGCGATCAGGCGCTGCATAGTGTCCTGAAAATCCCGCTTCTTGCTGCCCTTCAGCGCGCATTCCCAGATCACCGCCTGCCGCCAACCCGCCTTTTCCAACGCTTCCGCCGTTTTCATGTCCCGCGCCGCATTGGCATTGAGTTTATCGCGCCAGAACTCTGTCCGGCTTTCAGGCCAGCGGAACAGGTCGCATTCGTGCCGGTGCCAGAAGCAGCCGTGAACGAAGACGACCGCCCGGTGACGTGGCAACACGATGTCCGGCTTCCCCGGAAGGTTGCGGACGTTGAGACGATAGCGCAGGCCTGATGCATGCAGGGCCTTGCGGATCATCAGTTCGGGCTTTGTGTCGCGCGCCCTAACCGCCGCCATGTTGCGGCTGCGCGTTTGCTGATCGTGGACGTCCGTCACGCCTCAGGCAGCTATGCGCTGCCCCACCGGTTGCACCAGAGCCTGAATGTGCGGCTGCATGACCTTCGCCACCGCCTCGAACACCGGCACCGCGACCGAATTGCCGAACTGCTTGTAGGCCTGGGTATCTGACACCGGAATCCGGAAGTCGTCACCATAGCCCATCAGCCGCGCGCATTCGCGCGGGGTCAAACGGCGCGGATTGGAACGCTTGCCCTGACTGATGAGGATCTCTGAGCCGTCCTTGTAGTAGCGCGCCGACAGTGTTCGGGTGACATCGTCAGGCGTCACCAGTCCGAACCCGAAGCCGTTGCCCGCTGCCTTGTGCTTGTCGGCATAGCCCTGAAGATACTGCCAGAGCTTGTCCGTCAGCGTGTACTTGCCGTTGACCTTCCCATCTTGGCCGAGCGTGTAAGGAGGTTCGGCCCGTTCCGAGCCATCGCCCGGATGCAGGATGCTGCCAAGCCGCACGCTGCCCTTCGGCGGCAGCTTCAGATCGTCCCAGCTGAAGGGCACGTTCTCGCGGAAACCGACGATGACGATCCGCTCGCGGTGCTGCGGCACGAAGTGCTGCGCATCGATCACCTTGTGCCAGATCGTATAGCCGAGCTCTTCGGTCAGCGTCTTGAGGATCACCGCGAAGGTGCGGCCCTTGTCATGGCTGGTCAGGTTCTTGACGTTTTCGAGCAGGAAGGCCGCAGGCCGCTTGGCTTTGATGATCCGGGCGACATCGAAAAAGAGGGTGCCCTGCGTTTCATCGAGGAAGCCATGCTGGCGACCGAGGGAATTCTTCTTCGAGACGCCCGCGATTGAGAAGGGCTGACACGGGAAACCAGCCAGAAGCACGTCATGGTCCGGAATCTCGTCCGTGGGTATCTGCGTGATGTCGCCATGCGGGGGGTGATTGTCGCGGAAATTGGCGGTGTAGGTTTCCTGCGCGAACTTGTTCCATTCGGAAGTGAACACGCAATGCCCGCCAATGGCGTCGAAGCCTTTGCGGATACCGCCGATCCCGGCGAACAGGTCGATAAAGTTGAACCGGGTGCCAGCCATCTCAGACGCCGACCCGGCAACCGGTGAAAATGGCCGCAGCATAAGTTTCCTGACCCGTCAAAAGACTGTTTCCCTGCGATGACATGCGACACAATGTCGGAGCGCCGCCCCGATAGCAAGCGCGAAACAGCAGAATGTTCCATATCCGTTCTTGTTTCGTCTGCGTGATCCACAGCGGAATTTCAGAATGGATGGTTTGACGACAATTCGCCGCTTCAGCGTAATAGAACCGTGGATCACAACATTCGACAGGTATGGTCGCAAGCGCATCAGATTTTCGGTGGCGCTGAATTCTATCAGAAACTCAGGCAGGAGCGGGAATGTTCTGTCCTACAGGCGGCAGGTGCGAGTGGAGCTTGAGACAATGCGGAGCCCTAAAAATAGCGGTGCCACCGAGCTGATTTGAGCCGCAACCTTAAGCTTGCTCGACTTGGCGCTTTTGCGCGAGCCGCCCGGAAATCTGGTTGTCGAGCAACTTCTTCAGTACCGCGCTCTTCGCCCGTTGCCGCTCTCCGCGCAACTCGAACAGACGCTTCAATTGCCTGTTAGGGAGCTTGACCCGATCACCATCGACGATGACCCCTGTTATGTCAGCGGGCCTATCGATCAGACTGAGCTCTTTCTCTGCTTTGATCCGCAGGCCGTGTTTGTGAACCGCCCGTTTGATTGTCCAGATCACTTCCTTCCGGACGATTGGGCCTGAAATCGTGATGTCGTCGGCATAAACGCTGTGAACCAAGCCCGCTTGTGTCACCGCTTCCTCAATCTCTTTCCAAAGATCCAGATTGGCAAAGTAGGCGAGTATGGGACTGCAGGGCGAGCCCTGCGGAAGGCACTGCTGCCACGTGGTTAGATGAACCATAATGGCCGTTACGTCTGGCGAGCATTCGAGCTTGCGACGAAAAAAATGTGCAACGCTGTTGGCGGTACAACTGGGGAAATAATCCGCAATGTCGAGTAACCAGAAAGCTCTGTTGCCCCGGTGCCGTGCAGCATTATCGACGTACGATCGGCCCTTCACCGGGCTGAACAGCCACTCTGGCGGTGACACTCTCGCAAGCAAGTCGGCAATTCTTGATTGAAGCGCTTTGAGACCGGCATCCGGGATGTCGATCGGGCGATAATGGGCGGCAACGTCGGGACCCGGTGGTGTCTGTAACCAGCGATCTTTTTCGCGTTTGTGTTTCCAGCAACGAGCGTAAAGGTCGTCTCGCGCACAGATGTTCTCAAGGGCAGTTTCAGAAACATTGAGCAACGCAGCCAGCTTCTTGCGATTGCGCATCCGGAAAAATGGGCTGTCGCGCAGGGTGTATGGCATAGCCCTATCTCGCGGAGGCATCCGCCTTCCTCTCGATGAAGCTTAGCAAATCGAGCACCGACGAAGCGATTTTCGTCCTTGCCTTCTCACCCCGCTTGGCATTCGGAATTTCCTCTGCGAAAAACATGATCGCCGAAACCGGAATCCGAAACTCAGCCGAGTACTTTTCAATCAGCTCTAGCGAAGGTGTCTTAGTGCCACGCTCGATTTCTGAAATATGAGACTTTGAAATATTGAGCCGATCCGCAAGCTCGAATTGCTTCAAATCGTGGAACACACGAATAAGTCTGAGAGCTTCGCTAAGCATATTTATTCCTATCGGCATTTTGCCAGAGATTTTAGATATTAGGTTGGCGGTCTACTCAAAAAGTTCCAAAACTTTCAGAACCCAACGGTAAGCCCGGTGGATCAGGAGGCCCACCATGACGATGAGCCGCAAGGTATTCGGGGACCGGAGTGTCCTCCAGAACCCGCGACGCTGCTCAAGAGGTTCACCTCGCAGCCCACGTCGCCGCCGTCGTCGGTATGTGATCTTCGAAAAAGCCATTGGCTCTTCCTTTCCTGTTCGCCTTGGCGACCACCCACCGTGGATGCTCTGACCAAGGATTCTCGCCGAACAGGCCGGACCCGACAACTTAACCCTTTACCTAGCGACGATAACAATTCTCGTTATCGTCGCTGCTTCGCCCGCCTCGCCCGCGCCGTCCCCGTCGCCGGGGGGCATCGCGCCCTGAGCGGATGAAGTGACAGAGAGCTTTCGCCCCCCACGCTTCGGCAAAAGCCGAAACTGAGTATGAGAACTTCTTCCGTAATTCACACGCTCCCTATCTAGTTCGGCGCGCATCGTCCCGCAAGAACAAAATTCGCTCACAGCGAATTTAATTTTGAGTATATGCGCCAGTCGAATTCAAAGCCTCCCTCGGCCCCCTTGGGTTGGACTGGATTTGCTGGCGCTACTGAACCGGCGTTGCCGTTTGCGCCCATTCGGGATTCCATCCCTGACGCGAATTGAGGGCGTGCGCTTGCGCCCGCCCGCTGATGCGCGCCGCCAGCGGCGCAGGCTTCGTCTGTTTCGAGGAAGAAAGAGGCGCTGCCTCTCTCTCCCTGCAAGGTGCCGGTTTGGGGCCGTGGCTCACTGCGCTGCGCCCGCACCACCCCCGGCACCGGACCTTGCCCCCACTCTCTCCGCCCCTCGCCGGGTCGGCAGGGGTCATGCGCGGCATGACCCGCTGCGCGGATTTGAAGGGAGTAAGCAGCATGACCAGACAGACCACTAGGCAAGACCCCCATAGCCGGATCACTGACCGCATTCTCGCCGAGCTGGAACAGGGCACCCGCCCCTGGACCAAACCATGGAGCGGCGGCGATATGGCCGCAGGAGGCAGGGCCCGGCCCTTGCGCGCCACCGGCCAGCCCTATCGCGGGATCAATGTTCTCCTCTTGTGGATGGAGGCGCAGACATCGGGCTTTGCCAGCCCGTCATGGATGACATACCGGCAGGCGCAGGTTTTGGGCGGTCAGGTGCGCAAGGGCGAAACCGGCGCGGCGATTGTCTATTATGGCGACAGCCAGAAGACTGTGCACGACGAGGCAAGCGGCGAGGACAAGGCGCAGTCGTTCCGTTTCCTGAAGACCTACACAGTTTTTAATGTGGCGCAGATCGACGGCTTGCCCGAGCGGTTTCAGATTGTGCCGGAGCCAGCGCCCGAGGCCGAACGGATCGAGGCCGCCGAGGCGTTCTTCGCCCGGCTTCCCGCCACCGTGCACCATGGCGGCGACAAGGCCTATTACATGCCGTCAGCCGATCGCATCCAGCTTCCGCCGTTCGCAGCCTTCCACGAGCCCGAGGGGTATTACGCCACGCGAGGCCATGAAACCGTGCACTGGACCAGCCACAAGAGCCGCCTTGACCGCAGCTTTGGCCGCGAGAGGTGGGGCGATGAAGGCTATGCCCGCGAGGAACTGGTGGCCGAACTTGGCGCAGCCTTCCTTGCCGCCGATCTTGGCATTGCCCTTGAACCGCGCCCGGATCATGCCAGCTACATCGCAAGCTGGATCAGGGTTTTGCAGAACGATACGCGCGCCATCGTTCAGGCCGCAGCCCATGCCGAGCGCGCGGTTGCCTATCTCCACCAACTGGCCAAGCCCGAAGAGGTGAAGGCGGCGGCATAGCCGCCGGTGATAGAGGCCGCCCCAAACGGGGCGGCCACTTCTTTTGCCCGCCCTGCCCACCCCGGATTTTGGCCGCTCCCTGCGGTCGCGGCTATGAAGCCAAAAATTCGCTTTGTTATACTTCCAAGCTAATCTATTCTGCGGAGATAAGATCGAAATGGGGTGCGCTATGAAGGCAATTGCTTACTTAACGATGGTCTTATTGCCAACGGCGTCGTTAGCTCAAGACATCGATGTAAAAGATGATCTCGAAGCCAAATTGCGCAACAAGCCATCGCTTACTTACGGTAAATTCGAGACGGTGGTACGGCAAAAGTGCCATTGGGTGAACCTCCCTAGTCAACATGAATTTGGCTCTAATATGACCGAATTCTGCGAACCATATTCAACGACAGTTGATAATTCTTACCAAGCTCCCGCAAAGGTCGTTTCAACAGAAATATTAGAAATTCGCGATTTCAAATTTCACACAGAACGAATGACAGCACTACCCGCTGACATTATAATAAAAAAGAGGAATATATTTCAATGTACTGAAGGTGATTATAGTACAACAATTTCAGAACAACTGCAGTCCAGTGAAGGTTGGCAATTCATAAAGTCGCGTTCGGTCACGACTACAAACTCTATCGATGTTTCCGCAACTGCTTCTTACATGCCATCTGGCATCGGCGCTTCAGCAGCTGTCAACGTTAGGCACCAAACAGCGTTAACGGTAGGCCGGCAGCAGATGGACTCCATGTCTAGGACCATTACCCGCAGCGTCAGCGATACCTATAGCTTCACCGGCCCCAAAGCAGTTACGGTGGATGTTTTTGCTTATCGCACAACTGTCGAAATTCCTTATTCAGGGGTCGTTTACGTCGACGCCGTTCTTGAACCCAACAATTCCGGCATAGTCCGTGCTAGTCAGTTGCTGACTCTTGAAGAGCGTACCTTTCCAATCGAAGGCGTATTGCGTGCAAATGACGTGTCAAACGCCGACTTTAGGGCATTCGAACGGAGGGGTGGCTGTATCAATCCAGAAATCGCTGGGTTCGTGGTCGATAGTTTGGATGATCAATATGAAACGGCTGCAAGCCTTAGGCCTGATTTTCGCTCGTTCGGAAGCAACCGCTCTGCTTTACTTCAGGCAGATGACAACGATAAGCTCTTCGCCGGTTCTTCGATCGACGAAAGTGTAAATGCAGGTGCGGCGCCGTTAGCTAGCGATCAGGTCATCGGACCGGCCGATGGAATTAGCTACCGCGTGGTCTTTACCCGTCAGGAAATCCGCTCCGATCCGACATGCGGATATACCGATTTGGGGCTGCCAAAGACTAGGCAATACTCGATCGAGCAGCGTGAGTACCAGCAAGCTCAGAACGGCCGGATTGTCCGCACCTGGATGGAGTCGTTAACAACAATGGGTCAATGCTTGCCTGGTGTATAGCTAGAGATAGCGAGGGTGCACGCTGCAGATTGACAGCTTTTAAAACTTGCATTGGTCCCTCAGAAGATTGCAATCAGCGCTCAATCCGCGTGATAAAGTTCGAACGGTACATTTCCATCTCAGAGGCGTCTTCCGCGCGGTTAGTATTTAGATTGAGCTCACCTCAGGGAGATATCTGACTTGAAGCAAGGTGGGTCGACATGTGCCACTTATCCTTGCCTCTGCCCTTGAAATGTCCTCTCCAACATGTGGCAAAGCGAGCTGGATTTAACCGGTCGAGGAACACATCTAACGGCTACAGTTTGAATTGCGCTCCGCGGAATGTGGGAGCAGATGTGGGAGCAAATTTCAGAATGCAGCTCTAGAAACTCGGAAAACCTGTATTTTTTGACAATGTTCTGCGGACACCCTGTCCGCCAACAAGGCTCGCCTCAAACGATGCGATATTGCCTGAGCGCTTCGTAGTCGGCACGGCATTGGTCGGCGACACCGGCGTATTCGCCATCCAGCGCGGGCAGCGCACCGGGAGGGTCGCCGAAGCCGGTCGACCGGTTGACCTTGTCGTACCAGTGCGCGCCCCAGATACCGTCGTCCTTGTGTGGTCCCTTTTTCCACGCAAGCATCGCTGGGTCCCATTCGATCCCGAGCGCGAGACACAACTCGAACAGAACGCCCGAGGGATCGGCAAGAATATCGTCCGAATCGACCACAGGCGGGATCTTACCGCTGCGCTCTGCCTCGACCTCGAAATACCGCCGCATCTGCGCGAAACCGAGCATCTCCGCACGCCGCAGTTCGTTCTTATTGCGGTAGCTGGCAACGACGCGTTCGGGCGCGCGGATCAGGAAGGCATGGCGGTGGTCGGGCATGTCGGCGATCGATACCGGGCCGGTCATGTGATGCGGCATATGCTTCTGGTACCACAGCGGCATGCCGCCCGGCGCATCGCCAGACTGGGCCGCGAGCACCGAGTGCCAGTCGCAATCCATATCCGCGATGATTTCCGCCGCCATCGGATGCGGCTCGCCCGTGTCCTTCAGGAATGCGCCATAAAAGGGTTCGTCCGACACCACGCAATCCGCCCGGCTGCCGAAGCTGCGCATCATCGCGGTCGAGATATTGCGCGGCCCGCTCCACATGGCGATGCGTATGGTCATGCGACGTCGCGATCCATCAGCGCCTTGTAGAGACCCTGCAGCCGCTCGACCATCGGCCCCCTGCCCTCCGTCAGCTGCCGGCCGTCGACCTCGGTTACCGGCACCACCCCGGCAAAAGTTCCGGTGACGAAGGCCTCGTCCGCACCATAGACATCGGTCAGCGAGAAGTTCTTCTCGAACACCGGGATACCTTCCTCGCGGCACACGCGGATGACGTTCGCCCGGGTGATCCCGCCGAGGCAATAATCGCCGCTGCTGGTCCATACTTCGCCCTTGCGGACGATGAAGAAATGGGTCGAGTTGCAGGTCGCGACGAAGCCGTGCGGGTCGAGCATCAGCGCCTCATCCGCCCCAGCCTGGGTCGCCTGGATGCATGCGGTGATACAGTTGAGCTTGGAATGCGAATTGAGCTTCTGGTCCTGCACCGCCGGATCGCCGCGCCGGACATGGACGGTGAACAGGCGGATACCCCGTTCGATCGTAGCAGGTAACGGAGTCTTGTACTCCGGAATGATGACGATGGTCGCCGGAGAAATCACCACACGCGGGTCTTGGTACGGAGTCGAGCGGATGCCGCGCGTAACCATCAGCCGGATGTGGACCCCGTGCTGGTCGCGCATGCCGTTGCCATTGATGGTCTCGTATAGCCGCCCGGTCAGCTCGTTGCGTGTCAGACCGATGTCCATCGCGATGGCCTTGGCGCCTTCGTAGAGCCGGTCGAGATGGGCATCGAGGAACGCGATCTTGCCCCGGTGGACCCGCAGGCCCTCCCATACCCCATCGCCCAGCATGAAGCCGCTGTCGAACACCGACACGGTCGCCTCGGCGCGCGGGACCAGCGCGCCGTTGACGTTGATCAGGATCGTCTCGTTGCGCGGATCGGCTGTGAATTCATGTGTGCCCTTGGCCATCGTCAGCGTCCTCTCGCCACAATCTCGTCCATTGCCTCGCGCAGTTTCGGATCCCACTCGGCCTTGAGTTCCCTGATCTTGGCGAGCAATTCCTCGTTCTCGTGCGCCGGGATATCGAGGCGATAGACGTCGGCGATGGCGCGCATCGAGCTGCGATCCATCGTTTCCCAAGCATCGGTCATCGCGACTGCCGCCTGCCGATCCGCACCGAGCGCTTCGTAGGCCGAGCGGCCCATGCGGAGCGCGCTGTCGTAGGTTTCGCGGATAACGTCGCGGCAGCCCATCGCCCACAGGTGATAGACATGATCGCGGTCCTTGGCGCGGGCGATCACGTGGAGATCGGGGAAGTTCGCGACGGCGTAGCGCACCAGTTAGTCGATCTGCTCCCGCTCGTCGAGCGCGACGATCAGCAGCTTGGCGCGTGCGATGCCGGCGCTGGCCAGCAGGTCGGGCCGCGTCGCATCGCCGAAATAGCTCTTGGCCCCGAACTTCTTCAAGTTCTCGATATGCTGGCTGTTGTAGTCGATCACCGTGGCGTGATGGCCCGCGGCGTCGAGCATCCGGTCGACGATCCCGCCGACCCGCCCCCGCCCCGCGATGATGATCGGATTCTCCTCCTCGATCACATCGGGTTCGCGATCCTGCTCTCCTCTGCAATAGGCGCGGGCGATGACCTTGTCGTAGAGGATGAACAGCAGCGGGGTGACGAGCATGGTCAACGCTACGATCATCAGCAGCAGGTCGGCCAGCGACTGGTCGAACACCGCATTGGCCACCGCGAAGGCGATCAGGACGAAGGCGAACTCGCCCGCCTGCGGCAGGCTGAGGCTGAACAGCCACAAGGCTTCGCGGCGCAGGCCATAGAGCCGGCCGACGAGGAACAGCACTGCGAATTTGGCGAAGATCGTCACCGCTGCCCAGAACAGGACTTCGCCCAAGCGCGACTGGGCGAGGTCGAAATAGATCCCCGCCCCCACGGTGATGAAGAACAGGCCGAGCAGCAGCCCCTTGAACGGATCGATGTCGCTTTCGAGCTCGTGCCGGTATTCGCTGGTCGCGAGGACAACGCCGGCGACGAATGCGCCAAGCGCGGGCGACAGTCCGACCAGCGACATGAGCAGGGCGATCCCGATCACCACCACCAGCGCGGCGGCGGTGAACAGTTCGCGCAAATGGGCTGCGGCTATGTAGCGGAACAGCGGGCGGATGGCATAGACGCCGATGCCGATCACCGCCCCGACTGCCGCGATGCGAACCAGCGCCGCCGCCCAGCCGGACAGCTGCTGGGTCAGGTCGATCCCGCCATGTGCGCTATCGCCACCATGACCCCCTGCGGCCCCGGCGAGTTCGGGCAGAGCCAACAGCGGGATGAGCGCGAGAATCGGGATAACCGCGATATCCTGCACCAGCAGCACGGAGAAACTCGCTTCGCCGCCTTCGCTCCGCAGCAGGTTCTTCTCATTCAGAGTCTGCACGATGATCGCGGTCGAGGACAGCGCGAGCACCATGCCGATCGCCAGCGCGGTTTGCCACGCATTGCCGCCCATCAGCGCAATGCCGGTGATCGCCAGCGTCGTCAGCAGCACCTGCCCCCCGCCGAGGCCGAGCAGCTTGCCGCGCATGTCCCATAGCCGCTTCGGCTCGAGCTCCAGCCCAACGATGAACAGCATCATCACCACGCCGAACTCGGCAAAGACCTGCAGCGCCTCGACATCGACCCGCAGCGCGCCGAACAGCGGGCTGATCGCCATGCCGGCGAGCAGATAGCCGAGCACCGAACCGAGCCCGAAGCGGCTCGCAAGCGGCACCGCGACGACGCCTGCGACGAGGATCAGGAAGGCGAGTGTCAGGAAACCGGTCAACTCGCCCTCCCCCAGTCAGCGACGCGTATCAGATATGCAGCGCGCGCCCGTATGCGGCAAGCACGCTCTCGTGCATCGATTCGCTGATCGTCGGATGCGGGAACACCGTCTGCATCAGTTCCGCCTCGGTCGTCTCCAGCGTCTTGCCGACCACGAAACCCTGGATCATCTCGGTCACTTCCGCGCCGACCATATGCGCGCCGAGCAGTTCGCCGGTCTTCGCATCGAACACCGTCTTCACGAAGCCGTCCGCCTCGCCCAGCGCGATGGCCTTGCCGTTGCCGATGAAGGGGAAGGTGCCCGCCTTCACCTCGTGGCCCGCTTCCTTCGCCTTGGCTTCGGTCAGGCCGACGCTGGCGATCTGCGGGTGGCAATAGGTGCAGCCTGGGATGTTGCCCCGGTCGAGCGGGTGCGGGTGGACATCCTTGTTGCCGAGCTCCTTGGCAATCGCTTCAGCGGTGGTGACGCCCTCGTGGCTCGCCTTGTGCGCCAGCCACGGGCCGGGGGTGCAGTCGCCGATCGCCCACAGTCCCTTCGATTTGGTGCGGCCGTAGGGATCGATCTGAATGAAGCCGCGGTCCATTTCGGCCAGCTTTTCGATGCCGATGTTCTCGGTGTTAGGCACGATGCCGATGGCGGTGATGCAGTGGGTAAACTCGGACTCGGAAACCTTGCCGTCCTTGGCTTTGATCTTGGCCTTCACACCGTTGCCCGAGACCTTGATGTCCTCCACCCCCGCGCCGATCATGATCGTCATGCCCTGTTTGGTGAGCGACTTTTCGAGGAAGGCGGAGACGTCGGCATCCTCCACCGGCACGATCCGGTCGAGCATTTCGACCACCGTCACCTCGCAGCCCATATCGTTGTAGAAGCTGGCGAACTCGATCCCGATCGCGCCGCTGCCGATCACCAGCAGCTTCTTCGGCATCTCGGGCGGGGTCATCGCGTGGCGATAGGTCCACACCCGCTTGCCGTCAGCCTTGGCGAACGGCAGGTCGCGCGCACGGGCACCGGTGGCGACGATCACGTGTTTGGCGGTTAGCTTTTCTTCGCCCTTCTCGCCCTTCACGGTCAGGCTGGTCGGGCCGGTCAGAGTGCCCTCGCCCATATGGACCGCGATCTTGTTCTTCTTCATCAGGTGGGTGACGCCTTGGTTGAGCTGCTTCGCCACTCCGCGGCTGCGCTTCACCACTGCTTCGAGATCGGCCTCGATGGTCCCGGCGATCTTGAGGCCATAATCCTTGGCGTGCTGCGCATAGTGCAGAATTTCCGCGCTCCGCAGCAGCGCCTTGGTCGGGATGCAGCCCCAGTTGAGGCAGATGCCGCCAAGCAGCTCGCGCTCGACAATCGCAGTCTTGAGCCCCAGCTGCGCGCAGCGAATCGCCGCGACATAGCCGCCGGGTCCGGAGCCGAGAACGATGACGTCGTATTGGGTATCAGCCATGGTTTGCCTGTCTGTCAGGATGGGATTTGGGTTCTAAACTGCACACCGAAGGTGCCACTTTCCGAAACTCGGATTGTGTACATTTGCCCTCGGCAGGGGGGCTCGGATCGGGGACAAATCTGTCACCTTCCGGGCGCGCGGTGCGAAGATGAGCGGACGCGCGAGATTTTGCGGCGGCAGGATCGGAGAACTGGTGGTTCATCCCGCGTACCATGCCACAAGCGGATATCTGTAGGACAGCGCTCATCGCGTGCGCAGCCCTTCGGACTTCACCGCGCGCGGGCGGCCCTCGTCGTCGAGCAGGACGAACTTGAAGGTGCCCGACGCGACCTTGCGGGTCGCCTCGCCATGCCGTTCGCGCGCGATGCCTTCGGCGAGGATGGTGACCGAGGTCTGCCCGGTCCCGGCGATGCTGCAATAGACCGACAGCTCGTCCCCCACCGCCATCGCGCCGGGAAAGGCGAAATCGGTCGCCGAGACGACCACCGCCTTGCCCTCCCCCTCGCGGCTCGCCAGCGCCCCCGCGCCGAGCGCCATCTGGCTCATCAGCCACCCGCCGAACACCCCGCCGTAAGGGTTGAGGTCGGTCGGCATCGCGGTGACGCGGATTTGGGGGGTGCGGTCAGGCAAAGCCGTTCCTCTTGGCGTAGATCGAGCATGTAAGAAGGATTGCAACGGCCGTAATCATTGCGTGGAGGACAATCGCACCATCAATAAAGACTACGATACCCGAAACGGGGATTGCGACCGCAGTTGCCGCGAGTGGCAGATCGACATTCGACGCGGAATTGTTCTCCGTTGACCATCTAAGCAGAGGCTCAAAGCAAAACCTTAGCAACAAGACGAAGCCTACTCCAAACATTGCCAAGGTCGACGGTAACGCCAAGAGGCCGAAAACGAGCGAAGCAGTCCAATCCGGATCATTTTTGTTCGGGTCAACCAAGATCAGCCCGAAGACTAGTGAAATGGAACCAATCAAAGCGGATCGAAACAGCCAAATCCGTCCAGTGCTTCCCGGCTTGATCAGACCGTGCCGTGTCAAACCACCAGCCCCATCGGGTTCTCCACCAGCTGCTGGAACGCCTGCATCAGCGCCGCGCCGTCCGCGCCATCAATCGCGCGGTGGTCGAACGAACCGGTCGCGCTCATCACGGTGGCGACGCCGAGTGCGCCGTCGATCACCCACGGGCGTTGCTCGCCCGCGCCGACCGCGAGGATCATCGCCTGCGGCGGGTTGATCACTGCGTCGAACTGCTTGGTGCCGAACATGCCAAGATTGGAGAGGCTGGCGGTGCCGCCCTGGAATTCATGCGGCTGCAGCTTGCCGTCCTTGGCCTTGCCCGCCAGTTCCTTCATCTCGGTGCTGATCTGCGCCAGCCCCTTGCGTCCCGCGTCGCGGATGATCGGGGTGATCAGGCCCGACGGCGCGGCGACCGCGACCGAGATATCTTCGCGAGTATACTGGAACAGCTCGTCGCCCTGGAAGCTGACATTGCACTTGGGCACGCGCTGGAGCGCGCGGGCGAGCGCCTTGATCAGCAGATCGTTGACCGACAGCTTTACCCCGTCCGGTTCGAGCGATGCGTTGAGCTGGCTGCGCAGCTTGAGCAGCGCATCGAGCCGGACATCCACGGTGAGGTAGATGTGCGGAATGGTCTGCTTCGCCTCGGTCAGGCGGCGGGCGATGACCTTGCGGACGTTGTTGAGCTTCTGCGCTTCGTAAGGCGCGTCGAAATCGCCGCCGAGGGTGGCGGGCTTGGCGGGTGCGGGTGCGGCGGGAGCGGCCGCTTCAGCCTTCGCCGGCGAAGCGCCAGGCGTTGCGCCTTCGACGTCCGCCTTGACAATCCGGCCGTTGGGGCCGCTGCCGGTGAGGGTCGAAAGGTCGATGCCCTTTTGCTCAGCTATGCGTTTGGCGAGGGGAGAAGCGATGATCCGGTCTCCGCCATCCGTTCGTCCTGAGCTTGTCGAAGGACTGCTTGGAGCGCTTGCTGCAGGCGCTGGTGTCGGCCCTTCGACAGGCTCAGGGCGAACGGGTTTGGAAGTTTCTGCCTCGGCAGGAGGTGCTTCCTTTGCTCCAGGCGCAGCCGCCGCCTCGCCCACATCCTCGCCTTCCTCCGCAAGAATGGCGATCACCGTGCCGACCTTCACATTTTCTGTTCCCTCGGCCACTTCGATCCTGACGATCACACCCTCGTCGACCGCTTCGAACTCCATCGTCGCCTTGTCGGTCTCGATCTCGGCCATGATGTCGCCCGAACTGACGGTGTCGCCTTCCTTGACGAGCCAGCGGGCGAGCGTGCCTTCCTCCATGGTCGGCGACAGGGCGGGCATCTTGATCGGTGTGGGCATGGGAGCTCGTGCTATCCTCTCTGACGTAGCGTCATCCTGTGGCGAATTCGGCGCGCGCGGGCAAGGTTCTTGCGCCGAATACGATTTCAGCGGATATCTGCCAAGCGCCGCAGGTTCTTGCCGCGCTGGAAACGGGGTTTGGAATGCGCGTCTATCTGGTGATCATGGACGAGACCGAAGAAGCGCAAAAGGCGCTCCGCTTCGCCTCGCGCCGCGCCATGAAGAGCGAGGGCGCGGTGCATATTCTGGCGCTGGTCGAGAAGCAGAATTTCACCGCCTTCGGCGCGGTGCAGGAGACGATCGAGCAGGAAGCGCGTGACCGGGCCGAGGTGATGGCGAGCAGCGCGGCCGGGAACCTCTTCTCCGAAAGCGGCCGCATGCCGACGATCACCGTCAAGGTCGGCGATCCGCAGGGGGTAATCCGCGATTACCTGGCCGAACATCCCGAGGTTGCCGCGCTGGTGCTGGGCGCAGCGGCGGAAGGATCGCCCGGCCCTCTGATCACACACTTTGCGGCGCATTCGGGCGCGCTGGCCTGCCCGCTCTATATCGTGCCCGGCAGCTTCACCAACGAGGATATCGACCGCTTGGCTTAGCCGACCGCTCCATTTTCGTCATTGCGAGCGACCGCAGGTCGCGCGGCAATCCAGGGTGCGGGTCTGCCTTGAATGGCTGACTAAGTGAGTGGGCATCGTACTTTGGATTGCCGCGTCGCTTCGCTCCTCGCAATGACGGTTGGGATTACCGCTTCCGCTTGCCCTGATGGCGGATATTGGTCGGCCTGCCGCGTTTGCCATCGACGAATTTGCCCTTGCGGCGCGGTACCGGGCGCTCGCCGCGTGGCTCGATCGGGTTGCCGTCGCTATCGAACGGGACGAACTTGAGCGCGCCGGTTAGCGGGTTCGCCTCGCCCAGCTTGAGCTTCAGCTTATCGCCCGTCTTGTAGCGCGTGCCGCTGTGCTCCCCGACCAGCGCCTGCGCTGTTTCCTCGTAGCGGAACCGCTCCGCGCCGAGTGTCGAGACCGGGATCAATCCGTCCCCGCCCAGCCCCACGATAGTGGCGAAGAAGCCGAAGCTCTGCACCCCGGTGATGCGGGTTTCGAAGGTCTCGCCCACCCGGCCCGCAAGCCACGCGGCAACGTAGCGGTCGATCGTCTCGCGTTCCGCCTCCATCGCCCGCCGCTCGGCCTGGCTGATGGCGTCGGACACGCGCGACAGGTCCTCGCGGTCGCGGTCGGACAGGCCGGTGGAGGGCGGCAGCTCTGCCTTCGGCTTGGGCTGCTCCAGCCCGTAGGCATCGACCAGCGCGCGGTGCACCAGCAGATCCGCATAGCGGCGGATCGGCGAGGTGAAGTGCGCATAGGATCCGAGCGAAAGCCCGAAGTGACCTGCATTTTTCGGCCCGTAATAGGCCTGCGTCTGGGTGCGCAGGACGGCTTCCATCACCTGCGCCTTCTCCGCCTCGTCGGTCACATCCTTGAGCATGCGGTTGAACAGCCCCGGGGTGATGACCTGCCCCAGCGCGAAATTGCGGCCGAAGGTGGCGAGGTATTCCTTGAGCGCGACCAGCTTCTCGCGGCTCGGCGGTTCGTGCACGCGGTAGACGACGGGCGATTTCTTGTTCTCCAGCGCCTTCGCTGCCGCCACATTGGCGGCGATCATGAAATCCTCGACCACGCGGTGCGCGTCGAGCCGCTCGCGGATCGCAATCTCTGCGATCTTGCCCTGTTCATCCAGCATGACCCGCCGCTCGGGCAGGTCGAGTTCGAGCGGGTCGCGCTTGTCGCGCGCTGCGGCGAGCACTTTCCAGCAGTCCCACAGGTTCTGGAGGTGAGGCTCGGCCTTGCCGCCATCGATCCGCGCCTGCGCGTCCTCGTAAGCGATGTTCTCCGCGATCCGCACGATCGCGCGGCGGAATTGCTGTTCGAGCACCTTGCCTTCGGCATCGATATGCAAATGGCACACTATCGCCGCGCGGTCTTCGCCCTGCTTGAGCGAGCAGACATCGGCGCTGAGCACTTCGGGCAGCATCGGGACCACGCGGTCGGGGAAATAGACCGAGTTGCCGCGCTTGCGCGCCTCGCGGTCGAGCGCGCCGCCGGGGCGGACGTAGAACGCAACATCGGCAATCGCGATCACCGCCTTGAACCCGCCCTTCCCGTCGGGATCGGCCCAGATCGCATCGTCGTGATCGCGCGCATCGGCCGGGTCGATCGCGACAATCGGCAGGTGCCGCAGGTCTTCGCGCTTGTCTTCGCTCAGCGGGAGCTTCGCCGCGAGCTCCGCTTCCTCCAATGTGGCTTCCGGGAAAACGTTGGGGATGCCGTGCTTCGAGATCGCGATCAGCGAGAAGGCGCGCGGGGCCAGCGGATCGCCCAGCACCTCCACCACCTTGACGCCCGAGCGGGGCGATTTGCCAACCGGTTCGGCGAGCACCAGCTGGCCTTCTTCCGCCCCACCGAGGTCGCTGATCAAAGTCGACTGGCGGATGCGCTTGTCGACCGGGGCGAGCCAGCCCTTCCCGCTGCCGTCGATCTCGACCACGCCCATCAGCCCCTCGGTCCGCGCCGGGAGCTTTTTCATCACATGGGCTTTCCACCCGCAGCCCGCTTCTTCGGTCCGGGCGAGAATCCGGTCGCCCACCTTCAGCGCCGCGTGGCGCACCTTGCCCCGGGTGTTCTCGATCACCCGCAGGCGGGGCGGCGGGGCGGCATCGTCGGGCTGCCAGCTGTCGGGGATCGCGTAGGGTTCGCCATCGTCTATCTCGAGCACGCGCAGCACGGTGACCTTGGGTACCCCGCCCATCCGGTGGTAGGCGGTCTTCTTGCCGTCGATCAGGCCTTCCTCGGCCATGTCCTTGAGCAGCTTCTTGAGCGCGATCTTCTCCTGCCCCTTGAGGCCAAAGGCCTTGGCGATCTCGCGCTTGCCGACGATCCCTTCGGCAGACTGGAGGAATTCGAGAACCTGTTCTTTACGCGGCATGCCCTGCGGGCGGCGATTGTCGGGGCGTTTGGCCATAGGCGGCCCATATGGGGACGGCGCTACTCGCTGTCACCCTGTTCCTTGGCAATCGGGGCGAATGCGCCCGCCGGAACCGCGCTTGAGACGGGCGAACAATTTTCACCATCGCAGGCCGAAACGCCAAATATCCAATCATCGCCCCGAGTACCACCTAGCTCAACGCCAATTCCCTCAGAGCTTTCGAAAGCAACAACCGGCTCATCTTCTGTCACGGTCGCGCTTACCGAAAATTCGTCCAGCGGCTCATCAGCAGGAGTGTACTCATACACCGGCTCGGTCATCCAATAGGATTCATCGGTACGTCGCAGCCAAACCTTGTACAAGTTTGCACCGGGGACATGAGGCCAATCCAGTTCTGAGAAGGTCTTCACTGCCGCATCTATTGAAACTCTGGGCGGCATCGGCGCCCGCGCCAGCCGGTCCAAGGCCCGGACATTGAGCTGGGTGACCTTGGCGAGATAGGCGAAGTCCATCTCGTCCACCGTGTCGCCATAGGTGACGCCGTCCTCGACCCGCAGGTCCTGGTGCTGGTGATCGTAATCCTCGACCGCGACCGAGAAGCGGATCGCCGGATAGCCCTTGTCGAGGAACGGGATCTGATCTCCGCCCCGCCCCATGCGGTCGGTCCGCCAGATTTGCCGCACATCGATCTCGCCTGGATATTCGTCGGCCAGATTGTCCAGCCAGCGCGAGAGGTTGCGCCCCGGGCTGTCGTTCTCGCCCCCGTTTCGGCGCTGGTCGGCGCGCAAGGCATCGGTCAGGTCGGCGCGTGGCCCTTCGGAGAACACCCGTACCGCCTTGTCATCGCAATAGCCGTCCGAACCGCAGCTGCCACCGACGATATCGTTGTTGAGCACGGCCTTGACCGTCCAGCCTTGCGCCTCTGCGTAGTCGGCCAGCAACTGACCGCCGTAGAGCCCCTGTTCCTCGCCCGATAGAAGCGCATAGACAATGGTGGTCGGATATTGCCGCTGCGAGAGCGCGCGGGCCGCTTCGATCACCAGCGCTGTGCCCGATGCATCGTCATTCGCGCCGGGCGCATCGCTGGTGAAGTCCATCACATCGGTAACACGGCTGTCGATATGGCCCTGCACGATGACGACTTCGTTCGGGCGTTCCGTCCCGAGCTGGATCGCGACCGCATTGCGCAGGAGGACCGGGGTTGTGATCCTCCGGCCTTCGACCATGCGTTCGGGCAGCACCACTTCGAGGCAGCCGCCGCACTCGGCAGAGATTGTGCGGAAAGTCTCCGCGCCCCAGTCCACCGCAGCGCCGATACCACGTTCCGGATTGTCCTGTTCGGACAGCGTATGGCGCGTGCCGAAGGCGACGAGCCGCTCGACGTCGGCCTTTAGGCGTTCGGAAGAAACCGCCGCAGCCGGATCATCGTCTTGTGCGGAGAGTGGGTTTGCAGCGATCAGGGCGACAAGAGGGAGGACATAGCGCATCGCCACCTTTTCGAGACTGCGCGCGCCGATGGCAAGACCGGATGTACGCGCGGCTTCACCCCATTGGCGCGGGCTGCTCGCCATAGGCGTTGGGCCCGTCATCGGATTCAAGCACGCCGAATATGATCGTGACCAAATAGCCCGCCCACCCGATGATGCTGTACATATAAAGGCGCGACTGGTCGCCCAAGGCCTTTTCGGGGTCGGTCTGTGTCATCGCGGATTCGGTCATCGCGATCACCTGGTCGATGTTGATGACGTTCATTACCGTGGTGTAAACAAACGGTGCCAGCGCGAGGACCAGCCACCAGCCCGGCTTCCCCGAATCGTGCAGCCGGCGGACGAAGCTGGCCGAGAACAGACCCACGCTGACGAGCGACAATGCCGCGCCGTAGTAGGCGGCATTGCGCATATGATCGCCGAGACCGGATAGCATCGCGGCGTTTAGATCCTGCGGGTCGACCCCGCTTCGCGCCGCCTCGAACGCCGATGTGAACATTTGCGCATACATCGGGATGGAGATCACGAGACCCAGCACGAACTGGATCAGGACGAGGAACAGCATGTACCACCAGAAGGTGGAGCGCGCGTCGCGCCCATTGAAGTTTCCGAGGTTCGCGAGATTGTAGCGGATGGACTGGATCATGGTTTCCTACCCCGTTGGTGTCAGCGCGGGCTAATAGGCGCGCGCGACGAGAATGCGTTCCACTGCCGGTTCCCCGGTGAAAATGCATGTGCCATCCGCCGCATTACCGCCCCGCGGCACATTGCGGATGGTCAGCTTGTGTTCCTTGAGGAACTCGACGACCTTGTCCAGCGCCGCGCCAGTGGGTCTGGCCCATTGCACTTCGACCCAGCCGGGGAAGCGCTCGCCTGAGTTGTAGAAGTTTGCGAGCTGCTCGGTCGTTTCGACCCCGCGTGTGATATTGGCATCGCGCCGCGCGCGCGCCTCGTCCAGCAGCGCGGTCTGGATTTGCTCGAGCATTGCCCCGATGCCCTCGCCCGCAGCCTCGCGAGTGGGCGTCTCGAAAGCGGACTTGCCGGTCGCGGCATCCCACAGCCGGTCGCGGCGGAGCAGGCTGACGACGCCGTTCTCCATATCGCGGCCACCGACTTCGATGATGATCGGAGCGCCCTTGCGCACCCAGTCCCAGCGCTTCGCCGCAGCCTTCCCGGGCTTTGTATCGAGCAGCACCCGGACCGGTTCATTCAGGGCCGACTGCGCCCCGATTGCCGCCTTGAGTTCGGAGCAATAGCCGATCAGCGCCGCATCCTCCGGCTTGTCGCGCAGCATCGGCAGGATAACCACCTGCCACGGTGCGATCGCCGGGGGGACGCGCAGTCCGTCGTCGTCGCCATGGGTCATGACGACCCCGCCGATCATCCGGGTCGAAACGCCCCAGCTGGTGGTGTGGCAGAGCTGCTGGGTGCCTTCACGGTCCTGGTAGCGGATGCCCGAAGCCTGCGCGAAATTGGTCCCGAGATAATGGCTGGTCCCGGCTTGCAGTGCCTTGCCGTCCTGCATCATCGCCTCGATCGACCAGGTCTCGACCGCGCCGGGGAAGCGCTCGTTCTCCGGCTTCTCGCCCGCGATTACCGGCAGCGCGAGGTCCTCCTCGGCGCAGGCGCGGTAGACTTCGAGCATCCGCATGGTGTGCTCCTTGGCGTCTTCGGCGGTTTCGTGCGCGGTATGGCCTTCCTGCCACAGGAATTCGCTGGTCCGCAGGAACATGCGGGTGCGCATTTCCCACCGCACGACATTGGCCCATTGGTTGAGTTTGAGCGGCAGGTCGCGCCAGCTCTGCACCCAGCGCGCCATGGCGTCACCGATAATCGTTTCCGACGTAGGCCGGACGACGAGCGGTTCCTCCAGCTTCGCTTCGGGATCGGGAATCAGCCCGCCGTCCGGTCCGGCAATCAGCCGGTGGTGGGTGACGACCGCCATTTCCTTGGCGAAGCCCTCGACATGCTCGGCCTCGCGCTCGAAGTTCGACAGCGGAATGAACAGCGGGAAATAGGCGTTGTCATGCCCCGTGTCCTTGATCCGCTGGTCGAGCAATCGCTGGATGCGTTCCCATATGCCGTAGCCCCACGGCTTGATGACCATGCAGCCGCGCACCCCCGAATCCTCGGCGAGATCGGCGGCGGAGATGACCTCCTGGTACCATTGCGCAAAATCGTCGGCGCGCTTCACCGAGAGGGCGTGGCGGATGTTTGACACGTGATGTTCCTGCTTGAATTCGGATGGCCGGCTTCGCGCCGATCCTATTTGCCCAACTGGTCGAGCTTCTTCTGCATTTCCGCCATCTGGCGACGCAGCGCGGCGATCTCTTCGCTGTCGGACGGCTTATCGCCACCTCCGGCGGATTTTGCGCCCGGCAACAGCGCGTCGCCCATCGCCTTCATGACGGCAAGGTTGGTCTCCGCAATCTTGGCCAACGGATTGCCGGTGATGCCCTTTTTGAACGCCTCCTGCAGCTTCGTCTGGTTCTTGCGGAAATTTTCCATGCTCGCTTCGAGATAGCTCGGCATCATCGACTGCATCGAATTGCCGTACATCGCGATCAGGTCGCGCAGGAAACTGACCGGCAGCATCTGCGATCCACCCGATTCTTCTTCCATGATGATCTGGGTCAGGATCGAATGGGTAATGTCGTCGCCGGTCTTGGCATCGACCACTTTGAAATCGACCCCTTCGCGCGTCATCTTCGCCAGATCGTCGAGCGTGATGTAGCTCGACGAACCGGTGTTGTAGAGCCGCCGGTTGGCGTATTTCTTGATGATGGTCGCTTCACCATCCTGCGGATCGCGCTTGGCCATCGCCTGCCCTCTCATGTTGCAATGCATGCTGCATTAGCAGGTGCAGCAAGTGCAGTGCAACAAATCGCTGTCAGATAGCTGTGCGTTCGAACCGATGCCCCAAGGTCGTCAGCAGTTCGTATTGCGAAATGCCCGAGCTGGCAGAGATTTCGGGCAGGCTGAACGGAACTTCGAGCCAGTCACCTTCGCGGATTTCGGGCGCTGCGCCCGCATCGACCACGATCATGTCCATCGAAACCTTGCCGAGGATCGGCAAGCGGATGCCTTCCCATTCGAACCAGCCGCCTGGCCCGCGGGGGCGCAGGAACCCGTCGGCGTAGCCGAGCGACACCACTGCCAATTCGGTTTCCCGAGCGGCTGTAAAGGTCGCATTGTAACCCACGCTGTCCCCCGGCGCGATGGTCCGGCGCTGCAGGACAGCGGCTTGCGGGTAAGCGACCTGACGGATTGCACCGTCGAGCTCGCCGCGCGGTATACCGCCATAGAGCGATAGTCCGGGCCGGGTTGCATCGAAATGGTACTGCGATCCCAGCGCTATGCCGGCGCTGTTTGCTAGGCTGCGTCGGCGATGCGCCACTAGTGCAACCACGCCGCGAAACCGCTCGAGCTGGAGGCGGTTGAGGTCGCTGTCCTCGTCGGCCGACGCGAGGTGCGACATCAGCATGTCGATGTCGAGCGATGCAAGAACAGGATCGCCCAGCTCATGCAGCGATAGCCCGAGTCGGTTGATTCCAGTGTCGACCATGAGGTGACATGGCCCGCCCCCGTTTTCGAGCCATATCCTTGCTTGCGCCAGACTGTTGATGACCGGCATCACGCCCAGTATGCGCGCATAGGCGGCTTCGGCCCCCGATCCCGGTCCGTGAAGCACGCTGATCGAACCGGGGGCTACAAACCGGGCGACGGAAACAACTTCCGACCAGTGCGCGACGAAGAATTCGCGCGCGCCGGCGCCCAGCAACGCAGGCACTGCATGCTCGACGCCGAGCCCATAGGCATCGGCCTTTACCGCGGCACCCGCACTCGCACCGCCCGACATGGTATCGAGCGCGGTCCAGTTGTCAGCAAGTGCCGAACGGTCGAGGCGCAGCCTCAGCGCGGCCGGGGGGATGTCAGCCATGCTCTTCGAAATCTCGCGGCGGGCCGTCGGGCAAGCCCCACCATGCCACCACCAGGCCGAACGCCATGACCGCCCAGCAGTACCACAGCCCGGCATATGCATCGCCCGTGGTGGCGACGATATAGGCCGCGATCAGGGGAAGGAACCCGCCGAGATATCCCGCCCCAATATGGTAGGGGATCGACATCGAACTGTAGCGGATGCGCGCCGGGAACATCTCGGCGAGCAAGGCAGCGACCGAACCGTAGGTCAGCGCCGACAGCATCCCGAGTGCGCACAGCAGCGCAACGATCCCGACCAGATTGAGCAGCGGCGGCTGCTGCCGGGAGAAATCGTAACCCTTGGCCTCGAGCGCAGACTGAAGCGCGGCCTTGCGCCCAGCGTCGTCGGCCAGATCGACATTGAGCTGGCCACCGCCAACGGTCAGCCGTGCCTCGCCGTTCGGCTCGCCGATCGAATATCCCACCCCCAACGAAGTGAGGTCCGCCAGCAAGCGCCCGCATTCGGTGGCCTGCTTGCTGGCGAAAGGATCGAAATCACACCCTTGGCCGGCAACCGCGACCGGCATTTCGCGCGCGCTTTTGGCGAGTCCGGGGTTGCTGAGCGCACCCAGCCCCCAGAAGATCGGGAACAGCAGGGCAAGCGTGGCGATCGCACCGATAATGATCGGCTTCTTGCGCCCCACCCTGTCCGACCAGCGGCCGACCATGATGTAGAAGCTCATCGAGATGAGTCCGGCGATGAGAACCACAATCTCGGTCACGCCTTCGTCGACCCGCATCGGATCGCGCAGGAAGGAAAGACCGTAGAAGAAGGCCGTGTACCAGATGACGGTCAGCACACCCGCCACCCCGAACAGCGCCACGAAGATGCGCTTCAAGTTACCGGGGTAGGTGAAGCTCTCGACGAAGGGATTCTTGGCGGTTTCGCCCGCCTCTTTCATCGCCCGGAAAACGGGGCTCTCGGACAGCTTGAGCCGCATCCACAGCGAGATCCCCAGCAGGATGATCGACAGCAGGAACGGGATGCGCCAGCCCCATGCATTGAACGCCTCCTCGGGGATCAGGGCGCGGCACAGCAACACCACGGCGATACTGAGCACGAACCCTCCGACCACGCTCGCCTGAATGAAGCTGGTGTAGTACCCGCGCTTTTCCGGCGGCGCGTGCTCGGCGACATAGATCGCCGCTCCGCCATACTCACCGCCCAAAGCCAGGCCCTGCAAGATGCGAAGTCCGATCACGATCAGCGGTGCCGCGATACCGATCGATGCCGCGCTGGGCACAAGCCCGACCCCGGCGGTGGCGATGCCCATCAGCGTGACGGTCACGAGGAAGGTGTATTTGCGCCCCAGGCGATCCCCGAGGAAGCCGAACAGAACCGCGCCGAGGGGGCGGAACCCGAAACCGACCGCAAACCCGGCCCACACCAGCAACAGCTTCAGGGTTTCGTTGTCAGACGGGAAAAAGGCATCACCGATCAGCTTGGCCAGCGCGCCGTAGATGAAGAAATCGAACCACTCGAACACCGTGCCGGCCGAACTGGCGGCGATCACGAGGCGGATTTCCTTCTCGCTCGGCTGATGTTCCTGCGCCGCGACCGTGGCATTCATGCACACTACTCCCCCGTATGATCTGCGGGCGGTCTAGCGGGGTGCAGGCGGGTTGGAAAGCGCTTCAACTGCGGCCTTCCACGGCAACAGGATGGCCCCGTGCCGACCGGGAAAGGCACGCGCCGGAGACAGGCGGTCGATCTGCGGCCAGCTCGGTGCCAAGGCGCTCCCCTCCAGCCAGAGTTCGAGTTCCACCAGCGCGCGTTGCATGTCGGTCAATGACTTGTCCGCAGCCTCGGCCGCGAAGATCGCTGCAGCCGCCTGCCCGACTGCGCAGGCGGTCACTTCAAGGCCTAGCCGTTCGATCGTATCGTCGGAGCGGAGACTGCATGCGAGGCGCACCCGGCTCCCGCAACTGCGCGAGCGGGCATCTCCGAACCGAGGCAGGGTCGGCAGGATTGGGTAGTCCGCCAACTCGATCGCAAGCGCTAGCAGATCAGGGGTATACAGCCGCGCGGCGCTTCCCGCTTGCGGCATGGTTATTCCTCTTCGATCGATCTGTCGGCTTCGCGCAGTTGCGATCGACGCTCGTGCACCAGGTCGACCAGAGCATCGGTCGAGGCATTGACCACCGGATAGGTCCGCGCGGTTGTGATCCATGCCGGACGTCCGGCGATCCCCCAGACGGTATCGTAACCGAGAACCAGCAAGGAGAAGGCAATGACCACGATCAGTGCGCCCTTGATCGCTCCGAAACCAAAGCCGAGCACCCGATCGATCGGACCGAGGATCGAATTGCGCGCGGTAAGGCCGGCGCGCCCGGCAATCAGCTTCATTGCCGCATAAGGAATGAGCAGCAGCAGGACGAAAGCGAGAATTGCGGTAGCCGGGCTGGCTCCTGTATGAGGCGTCAATGCATCGTACAGCGGGGTATGCAGATACTTGATCGCGAAGATCGCTAGGAACCACGAGGCGAGCGACAGGACTTCCTGCACCAGCCCGCGCAGGAAACCGCCGACGGCCGCGACGCCGACGATGATAAGAACGATGATGTCGAAGCCTGTCATAAGGGCCGCAGAGTTAGGGTGAAGCCATCACCCGGTCAACGAGATTGGCCAATTGCTTGAGGCCCCGGTAGTTAAGATCGGATGAACCGTCGGCATCCTCCGGCCCGACACCGATGCCGAACCCCAGCTTCGCAGCTTCCTTGGTGCGCAATCCCGCATGAGCCACCGGTCGAACCTCGCCGGCGAGCGAGATCTCGCCGAACCAGACACTGTTGGTCGGCAATGGCTTGTCGGCCAGGGCGGAAACCAGAGCTGCCGCCACTGCAACATCGGCTGCCGGGTCGGACAGCCGGTATCCGCCGGCGACGTTGAGATAGACTTCGGCCGAGCTGAAATTCAGCCCGCAGCGCGATTCGAGCACCGCCAGCAGCATCGCCAGCCGCCCCGAATCCCAGCCGACCACCGCGCGGCGCGGGGTTGCACCCGACTGTAAGCGGACGATCAGTGCCTGCACCTCGACCAGCACCGGACGGGTGCCTTCCAGCGCGGGGAAAACAGCGCTGCCCGCAAGGGGTTCGTCCCGACCGGAGAGGAACAGCATCGAGGGGTTCCTGACCTCCTCCAGCCCCTGCCCCGCCATCGCGAACACGCCGATCTCGTCAACTGCGCCGAAGCGGTTCTTGAGCGCGCGCAAGATACGGTACTGGTGGCTGCGCTCCCCCTCGAAGCTCATGACCACGTCGACCATATGCTCGAGCACGCGCGGCCCGGCGATCGACCCGTCCTTGGTGACATGGCCCACAAGCACCAGTGCGGTGCCGCTTTCCTTGGCGTAACGGATCAGCTCGAACGCGCAGCCGCGGACCTGGCTGACGGTGCCGGGCGCGCCCTCGATCGTGTCCGAATGCATCGTCTGGATCGAATCGATCACCAAAAACGCTGGCGGTGTCATGCTGTGGAGCGTAGTCAGGATGTCGCGCACCGAAGTGGCCGAGGCCAGCTTGATCGGCGCATCGGCGAGGCCCAGCCGCGAGGCGCGCAGCCGGACCTGCCCGGCCGCTTCCTCGCCGCTGACATAGACGGTTTCGCCGCCCGCCTTCGCGATCTTCGCCGCCGCCTGGAGCAACAAGGTCGATTTGCCGATGCCCGGATCGCCGCCCATCAGGATCGCCGAGCCGGGTACGAGGCCGCCGCCCAAGGCACGATCGAACTCGGCCAGCCCGGTCGGCCTTCGCTCGAGCGGCGCGCCGGGCATATCGAGCGGCTCGAACGTTACCGGTCGCCCTCCGGCGGAAAGATCGTGTTTGAGCGAAAACACGGTTGCCGGCGCATCCTCGGCCAGAGTGTTCCATTCCGCGCAATCGGGGCATTGGCCTTGCCAGCGGTGCGACACCGACCCGCAAGCCTGACAGATATATCGCCGCTTTGCTTTCGCCATACCCCGGCATTATCAGAACATTTGGGGAACGCAATTGCGCAAGTGCCAATTTGTCGGCACAGTCCCGCCATGCGCCAGAAGGAACTTCGCATTGCGCTGGTGTGCTACGGGGGTGTCAGCCTCGCGGTGTATATGCACGGCGTGACCAAGGAAGTGTGGAAACTGGCGCGTGCGAGCCGTCATTTCCATTCGGGTGAGAAGCGACGCGACGGCGTGCAAGGCGTCTACCGCGACCTGCTAGACCATATCCAGGCCAACAGCGACCTGCGCCTGCGCGTCTTGCCCGACATTATGTCCGGCGCGAGCGCGGGCGGAATCAACGCGGTGTTCCTCGCGCAGGCGGTGCATTCAGGCCAGTCGCTCGAACCACTGACCGACCTGTGGCTGGACAATGCGGATGTCGATAAGCTGCTCGACCCCGATGCGCGCCCGGTGTGGCGGTTCGCCAAATTCTGGGCGCAACCGATCGCCTGGTGGCTGTTCAAGCGACCCGGCAACGCCGTCTCGGAAAGCGTCGCGCCCGAGACCCGCTCCGAGGTCCGGCGCAAGGTCTCGCGCTTCGTCCGTGGCCGGTGGTTCCAGCCGCCATTTTCCGGCAGCGGCTTTTCGCAGCTACTGTACGATGCTTTCGCTGCAATGGCGGCGGCACCGGTCGAGCAACCCTTGTTGCCCGAAGGGCACCCGATCGACCTGTTCGTGACGGCTACCGACTTTCGCGGCCATCTCGAGTATCTGCGCCTCAACAGCCCGCGGATGGTCGAGGAAACCGAGCATCGCATGCCGATTTCCTTCGCTGCGGCCGTCCCTGGCAAGGGCGGCGAACCGCTGGCAGACCCCCTCGAACTGACGCTGGCCGCGCGATCGACCGCAAGTTTTCCCGGCGCGTTCCCGCCGGTCCGGCTCGCCGAGATCGACCGGTTGGCCGAGCAGGGGCAAGACGGCTGGCCTACGCGCAGCGCTTTCCTTCAGCGCATCATGCCGAGCCATGTACGCGATGGACGCGAAAATGATGTCTCGCTGATCGACGGGTCGGTGCTGGTCAACAAACCATTCGATGGCGCGATCAAGGCGCTGCAAGGTCGCCCGGCCCAGCGCGAAGTCGATCGCCGGTTCGTCTATATCGACCCTCGCCCCGACCGGGTTGGCTCGCTGCGCGACAATCACGGCGAGCCCGTCGGTTTTTTCGGCGCGATCTTCGGTTCGCTTTCGACCATCCCGCGCGAGCAGCCGATCCGCGACAACCTCGAAACTCTCGAACGGCAATCGCGCGAGGCGGATCGCCTGCGCCGGATGATCATCGCACTGCGGCCCGAAGTGGATGCCGAGGTCGAGAAGCTGTTCGGGCGCACATTCTTCCTCGACCAACCCACTCCAAGGCGACTCGTCGCGTGGCGGAACAAGGCACAGGAAGCGGCGGCCAAGGCATCGGGGTTCGCTTACCAATCCTATGCGCAGGCCAAGTTTACGGGTATCGTCGAGGAGCTCGCGCAGCTGGTGCATCACGCAGCGCCGGAAATGGGCATGCCCGATTCCGCGCATGTGGCGGAAACCTTCCATAGCCTGCTCGAAGCGCGGGGCCTGTCCAGCCTCGCCGCACCGAAGGGCGGTTCCAACGATGCGGCGATTACCTTTTTCCGCTCGCACGATCTCGGATTTCGTATCCGCAGGCTGCGTTTGCTCGCCCGGAGGCTTTCGCGCGATTGGGAGTCCGATCCGGAACTCGATGACGAAGCGATCGAGAATGCCAGGGAGGTGATCTACCGCATCCTCGCACTGTACTTCGAGCGCGACAATCTGACCGCATTGGGTGACGATTTTCCGCAGATCGCGGCAGGCGTATTCAAGCGCCCCGGTGAGGTACTCGATACCATCGGCCAGCGCAGGCTACTGGTCGATGTGGACGCACGCGCCGAGGCGATGCTGGCCGATGCCTTCGAGGCCATGCCGAAGAACCTCCGGCGCCGCATGCTGCTGACCTATCTCGGCTTCCCCTATTATGACATCGCCACCTTGCCGCTGATGCGACACGAGGGCCTTACCGAGTTCGACCCGATCAAGGTCGACCGGATCAGCCCCGACGATGCCCGTTCGATCCGAGAGGGTGGAACGCGTGCGACCCTGCGCGGGATCGAGTTCTACAATTTCGGGGCATTCTTCAGCCGTTCCTACCGCGAGAACGACTATCTGTGGGGCCGCCTGCACGGGGCGGAGCGGATGATCGACCTCGTGTGTTCGACCGTGGGGCCGCATTTCGACGGATTGATCTGCCGCGACTTCAAGCGGCGCGCGTTTCTGGCGATCCTCGACGAGGAGCAGGATCGGCTGCGCGCAGACCCCGCGCTGATCGGCCGTATTCGCGGTGAGATCGAGCAACGCCTAAGCTAGGCGCCGAACACATCCTTGAGCCGATCGATGAAGCCCTTGCTCTCCGGGCATTCGTCGCCGGTTTCGGTCTCACGGAATTGTTCGAGGATCTCGCGCTGGGCCTTGGACAGTTTAGTCGGAGTTTCGACCATGATCTCGACCACCATGTCACCCCGTCCGCGCCCCTGCAGCACCGGCATCCCGGCCCCGCGCACGCGCAACTGCTTGCCCGACTGGATCCCGGCCGGAATGTCCACGGTGTTGGTCTCGCCCGAGAGGTCGGGAATTTCCACACAGCCGCCAAGAGCTGCCGTCGTGAAACTGATCGGCACGCGCGACAGCAGCGTGGTGCCTTCACGCTGGAAGACCGCATGGTCCTTCACATGGACGAAGATGTAGAGATCGCCCGGCGGTGCGCCGCGCGGCCCCGCCTCACCCTTGCCGGACAGGCGGATGCGGGTACCGGTGTCGACCCCGGCTGGGATGTTGACGTCGAGTGCCACCGGTTTGTCGAGCCGTCCTTCGCCCCGGCAGTCGGTGCAGGGCTTCTCGATCACTTCCCCGCGGCCGTGGCAATTGGGGCAAGGCCGCTCAACCACGAAGAAACCCTGCTTGGCGCGGACCTTGCCGTACCCGCCGCACAAATTGCATCTGCGGGTACCGGTTCCGGGCGTCGCGCCGGTGCCGCTGCACGTGTCGCAGCTTTGTGAGACTTCGATCTCGATTTCGGTCTGCTTGCCGTGGAACGCTTCTTCGAGCGTCACCTGCATATCGTATCGCAGGTCGGCCCCACGCCGGGGGCGCTGTTGCGCACCGCCGCCCCCGAATGCGCTGCCGAAGATCGTCTCGAAGATATCGCCGATATCGCCGAAGTCCTGCTGGCCGAACCCGCCATGGCCACCTGCCCCGCCATTCTGGAACGCAGCATGACCGAACCGGTCATAGGCGGCCCGCTTCTGCGGGTCTTTCAGACAGTCATAGGCGGCGCTTATCGCCTTGAATTTCGCCTCGGATTCGGTGCAGCCGGGGTTGCGGTCCGGGTGGTATTGCATTGCAAGCCGGCGGTACGCGCTCTTCAGCACCTTGTCGTCCGCATCGCGGCTGACTTCGAGCAGTTCGTAGAAATCGATATCGACGGAAGACATGTTCGGATCCCAATCCTAACCGCCGCCGAGGCTCGGGGCATCGGCGGCGGTCGGGTTGTGCATCGGGCTCAGCCCTTGGTGTCTTCGTCGACTTCGGAGAATTCGGCGTCGACCACGTCTTCGTCGGCAGCCGAGGTCTGGGCATCGCCCTCGCCCGCGTCGCCCGGAGCCGCATTCGCCTGCTCCTTCTCGTAGATCTGCTGGCCCATCTTCATGGCCGCTTCGGTCAGCGCCTGCGCGGAAGAGTTGATCGCATCGACATCGTCGCCTTCGAGCGCGGTCTTGGCGGTTGCCAGGGCCGCTTCAACGGAAGCCTTGGTATCGGCATCGACCTTGTCGCCGTTCTCGTCGAGCTGCTTCTGCGTCGCATGAACCAGGCTGTCGGCCTGGTTGCGCGCTTCGGCGCTTTCACGGCGCTTTTTGTCTTCCTCGGCGAATTTCTCGGCGTCCTGCACCATCTGTTCGATATCTGAATCGGACAGGCCGCCCGAGGCCTGGATGCGGATCTGCTGTTCCTTGCCGGTTCCCTTGTCCTTGGCGCTGACGTTGACGATGCCGTTGGCGTCGATGTCGAAAGTGACTTCGATCTGCGGCACGCCGCGCGGGGCCGACGGAATACCGAGCAGATCGAACTGGCCGAGCATCTTGTTGTCCGCCGCCATCTCACGCTCGCCCTGGAACACGCGGATCGTCACCGCCTGCTGGTTGTCCTCGGCGGTGGAGTAGGTCTGCGTCTTCTTGGTCGGGATCGTCGTGTTGCGGTCGATCATCCGGGTGAACACGCCGCCCAGCGTCTCGATGCCAAGCGACAGCGGGGTCACGTCGAGCAGCAGCACGTCCTTGACATCGCCCTGCAGCACGCCCGCCTGGATAGCGGCACCCATGGCGACGACTTCATCCGGATTGACGCCCGTATGCGGCTTCTTGCCGAAGAATTCCTCGACCACTTCGCGCACCTTGGGCATGCGGGTCATCCCGCCGACGAGGACCACCTCGTCCACCCCGCCCTTGTCGATCCCGGCATCGGCGAGCGCCTTCTTGCACGGTTCGAGCGTGCGCTTGATCAGGTCGCCGACCAGCTGCTCGAGCTTCGAGCGGGTGAGCGTTTCGACCAGGTGCAGCGGAGTGGTCGCGCCGCCTTCCATGCGCGCGGTGATGAAAGGCAGGTTGATCTCGGTCTGCGCGCTGGAGCTCAGCTCGATCTTGGCCTTTTCGGCGGCTTCCTTAAGGCGCTGAAGAGCGAGCTTGTCGGTCTTCAGGTCCATGTTTTCCTTCTTCTTGAACTCGTCGGCGAGATACTCGACGATCGCGCCGTCGAAGTCCTCACCGCCAAGGAAGGTGTCGCCATTGGTCGACTTCACTTCGAACACGCCGTCGCCGATCTCGAGGATCGAGACGTCGAAAGTGCCGCCTCCAAGGTCGTAAACGGCGATGGTCTTGCCGTCTTCCTTGTCCATGCCATAGGCAAGCGCGGCGGCTGTCGGCTCGTTGATGATGCGCAAGACTTCAAGGCCTGCGATCTGGCCAGCGTCCTTGGTCGCCTGGCGCTGCGCGTCGTTGAAGTAAGCGGGAACGGTGATCACCGCCTGCGTCACCGTCTCACCGAGATAGCTTTCGGCGGTTTCCTTCATCTTCTGGAGGATGAAGGCGGAAACCTGGCTGGGCGAGTAATCCTCGCCGCCGGCCTTGACCCATGCGTCGCCGGTCTTGCCCTTGACGATGTTGTAGGGGACCATCTCCATGTCCTTCTTGGTCATGGGGTCGTCGAACCGGCGGCCGATCAGGCGCTTGATGGCGAACAGCGTGTTATCGGGATTCGTAACCGCCTGGCGCTTGGCCGGCTGGCCGATAAGGCGCTCGCCGTCCTTGGTGAAGGCGACGATCGAAGGCGTCGTGCGCGCGCCTTCCGAATTTTCGATAACCTTGGGCTTGCCCCCATCCATCACGGCAACGCAGCTGTTGGTGGTGCCGAGGTCGATACCGATAACTTTGGCCATTAGTTTCCCATTCCGTCTGTCAATGTTGGACGCTGCACGTTTCGCTCCCCTAGGTGGCAAAGCGGCTCGGCAACTCGAAGATGCTGGCGATATAGGTGTGGTTTTTGTTGGCACAAGAGACCTGCGCGGCTAGATTTCGCAACGCAACACGGGAGAATTGAGCATTATGAAATCCGGTTTTACGCGCGCAGCGATCGCGGCTGCGCTCACCTTCGGCTTGGCCGCGTGCGGCGACGCTACGAACTCCGAAGGCGAGACGGCGGAAGCAGCAAAGCCGAAAGAGCGCATCGTGGTCGAGAACGCGCGGCTCGTGCTCCCGGCGGTCGCGGGCAATCCGGCTGCGGGCTATTTCGACCTCACCTATATGAGCGGCGGCGGTCCGGTCATCGAATCGATCACTGTGGAGGGCGCCGGAAGCTCCGAGATCCACGCGGTCGACATGATCGACGGGATGATGAAGATGGACAAGGCCGCACCGATCTCGCTGATGGCGCGCACGCCGGTCAAGTTCGAGCCGGGCGGCTATCACGTCATGGCGATGAAGCCGGCGGACACGTTGAAGGCCGGCGGCAAGACCAATATGACCATCAAGCTGTCCAACGGAGAAGAAGCCACCGTGCCGCTCGACATCAAGGCCGCAGGGGACGAACGCTGAGCGCAGCCGCCGCCGATGCAGCGGGTGCCACATGCCCGGTCGGCGGCGAGCGGCCGCTGACTGCGGGCGAGGTCGCACTCGCGCGCTCTGTGTTCGGCGACGCGATCGACTATCGCAAAGTGCTGATCCGGCGGCGCAAATGGTTTCCGTTCCAGCCCAAGCGGATCACCATGGCGCCGCTCGGGCACCTGCATTTCCATCCGCATGGCGACGTCTATTGCGACGATTTTTCTACCGCGCCCATGCACCGCAAGGCGCTGTTCATCCACGAAATGACGCATGTCTGGCAGGTGCAAAAGCACGGTCGCTGGTGGCTCATTTTCAACCGCCTGCCGGGGGAACGTTACGAATATTCGCTCCGCCCCGGCTGGCCGCTCGAACGATACGGTGTCGAGCAGCAGGCGGAGATCGTCAAACACGCCTTCATGCTGCGCAACGGGGCGAAGGTCGCCGGCATAAGCGACAAAGCGTCGTATGATATGCTGGTGCGCTTCCCCGGCGCGACCGGATAGAAGACCCAACGAGGAGGAACAGCGGTGACCAACGAACAACACGACGAATTCCGCCCCTCTCTGGGGCGCTGGCTTTACGGAACCGCGGTCGGACTGGGCACCATCCTGCTCGGGCTTGCAGGTATCGTTGGTTTCGCGATCAAAGGCGACCAGTGGGGATATTGGCCGCTGATGCTAACCCTTGCAGCCCTGCTGCTCGTGGCGTGGAAATGGATCGGGGTGATGAGCGAATCGTTTCGCGTCACCCGCGAGCGCATTGTCGTTCGTCGGGGCATAATCATGAAGAGCGTCGATGAGATCGAGCTCTACCGCGTGAAGGACGTGCGGATGGATTTCAGCCTGCTCAACCAGTTGGCCGGGATTGGTACGATAACCGTCACCTCGAGCGACGAGACCACCCGCAACACTGCGCTCTCGATGCAGCACGTCGCCCATGCGCAAGAACGCCGCGAGGGTATCCGCAAGCTGGTCGATGCGGCCAGACGCGAACGCGGGGTGCGCGAAATCGACATGGCGCTCGACCAGATCTGAGGACGTTTCCGTAGCGTCGCTTGTGCAATCCGGTTTCACTTGATACCGGATTACCGTCCGGGCGGCCCAACCCGCGCCCGGCCAACGAGTCCAACATGGAGATTCAGGATTACGGCATGTCGCGTGCGCGCGGCTACCTTTCGCATTACGAGATCGATGACATCACCCTCCCCTCGCGTTTCGACGGGGTGAAGCAAGCGGCCGGCAACCTCTCGGGCCTGTTGTCGAGCGGCCGGGTGCGCCACTGGCTCAACGATCTCGCCGACCCGGTGCTCGAAGACTGGGCGCGCGAAGCCCCCGAAGAGGAAGTCCGCACCGCGATGGTGCACTACTCATTCCTCGTGCAGGCCTATGTCTGGGGTGAGCCCGAGGCGCCCCAATACCTCCCCGCGAACCTCGCACGCCCGATGGTCGCCGTCGCGGACCGGCTGGGTCAGGCCGCGCTGCTGCCCTACTCGGGCTATGTGCTCGACAACTGGGCCCGGCTCGACAAGTCGGGGCCGATCACCCTCGAAAATATCTATATGGTCCAGAACTTCCTCGGCGGTGACGACGAGAACTGGTTCGTGATGATCCACGTCGCGATCGAGGCCGAGGCGGGCGTCCTGCTCGACAACGCGGCAAAGCTGGTCACCGTGGCGAAGAATGGCGACGATGCGGAGGCGGAGCGCCTGCTGGTCGAGATGGACGCCGCGTGGGAGCGGATTTACGCTCATTTCGCACGCATGCCCGAGCGGTGCGATCCCTACATCTATTTCCACCGCGTGCGCCCCTATATTCATGGCTGGGCCAACAACCCGGCTCTAGACGGCGGACTCATCTACGATGGCGTGGAGAAGTTCGGCGGAAAGCCGCAGGCCTTCCGCGGCCAGACCGGATCGCAGAGCTCGATCGTCCCGGCAATGGATGCGCTGTTCCAGGTCGGCCACTCGGCGGACCCGCTGAAGAGCTTCCTCGACGAACTGCACCACTATCGCCCGGTACCGCACCGGCGCTTTATCGAAGACCTCGCGGCGCAATCGACACTGCGCGATTTCGTCACCGCTGCTGGCAGCCAGAGCCTCAAGGACGCGTTCAACGCCTGCCTCACCCAATCGGCCCGCTTCCGCACGCGGCACCTCGAGTACGCGGCGAGCTATATCAACAAGCAGGCTGGCAGCATTGCGGGCAACGACCCCGATGTGGGCACGGGTGGCACGCCGTTCATGAAATACCTGAAGAAGCACCGCGACGAAAACGCCGCGCAGTTGGTCTGACTGAATATCCTCCCCATCGTCTTGCGATGGGGAGGTGGCGCGATGCCGCAGGCGTCGTGACGGAGGGTCAATGGTGCGCCGGCCCCTCCACCACCAGCCTTGCAGGCTGGCGGTCCCCCTCCCCAAAGCAAGTCTTTGGGGAGGATAGTTTAGTACGCCGCCCCCTCAAGCCCCTGTCCGCCGTCGGCGATGAAGGCGTCGATCCGTTGCTCCAACGCGGGTAGTGGCACCGAACCAAGCGACAGCACTACGTCGTGGAACTTGCGGATGTCGAACTTCTCGCCCAACTCGGCCTCGGCCTTGGCGCGGACGCGGCGCATGGTCATTTCGCCCAGCTTGTAGGCCAGAGCCTGCCCTGGCCAGCTGATGTAGCGATCGACCTCGGTGCCGACCTCGTGCTGCGACAGTGCGGTGCGCGAGGCGAGATAGTCCACAGCTTGCTCGCGGCTCCAGCCATACTGGTGGATGCCGGTGTCGATCACCAGCCGGACCGCGCGCCACATCTCGTAGCTCAGCCGCCCGAACCGCTCGTAGGGGGTGCGGTAGATACCCATCTCTTCGCCGAGATATTCGGTGTAGAGCCCCCACCCCTCGCCGAAGCCGGAGAAATAGACCCCCTGCCGGAACGGCGCGAAGGCAGGCTGCTCCGAACCGACCGCTGCCTGGAAGCTGTGCCCCGGTGCACACTCGTGCAGCGTAAGCGCCGGGATGTTGTACAGCGGGCGCGACGGCAGGTCGTAAGTGTTCATCTGGCACGCGTCGTACCCGCCCCGCCCGGCGGTGTAGAACGGCGCGATCGCCGGATCGACCGGACGGATGGTAAAGCGGTGGCGCGGCAGGAAGCCGAAATATTCGCCGATCACCCCATCCACCCGCTTGGCGACATAGGCTGAAACGCCCATCAGCTCGTCGGGTGTCCTGGCGACGAACTGCGGATCGGTACGCAGGAAGGTGACGAATTCCGGCAAGGTCCCTTCGAACCCGGCCTCGGCCTTAACCTTCTCCATCTCGGCGGTGATCCGGGCGACTTCGGCGAGGCCGATCTGGTGGATTTCGTCCGCCGTCAGGTCGAGCGTGGTGTATTGGCGGATCTGCTGCTTGTAGTAGGCCGCGCCGTCCGGCATGTCTTTCGCCGCGAGGCTGGCACGGGTCTGCGGGACATATTCTTCGCGCATAAAGCGCAGCAGGTCGCGGTATGCGCCGGTGACATCGCTGGCGATGATCTCTCGCGCAGCTTCCTTCAGCCGCGCTGCGTCGTCTGCCGAAAAGCGCGCAGGCATGTCCGCGAAGGGCCGCCAGAACGGGCTCTTCTCGGGATCGTCAACGACATAGGCGGCGATCGAGGCATCGCGTCCCTCCAGCGTCACGCGCGGAACGCTGAACCCGCGCGCCAGCCCGGCGCGGGCGTTGGTAATATGCTCGCCGAAATAGCGCGGCACATCGCGCATCCGCGCAATGTAAGCCTCGTAGTCCTCGACGGTGGTGAAGCCGCGCCCCCGATCGAGATAGCTCCAGAAGTTGCTGTCGCTATCGAACGGCATTTCCCATTCCCGGAACTGCGCATCGCCGATCTGTTCCTCGAGCAGAGTTCGCAGGACCGCCGCATCGATTCGGGCGGCGGGCGACAGATCGGCTTGAGGGACAGCCTCCAGCTTGCCTAGCAGCTCGCTGTAAAACCGCGCCCGCGCAAGATGCAATTCCGGGGTGACCGTCCACAACCGGGCCTGCGGCTTGCGTGCACCGCTTTCGTCCGTCTCAGCGCCGCTTTCGCGCTGGTTGTAGCGGTGGAACTCGCTGGCAAGCTCCACGACGCGGGCGTCGTCGGCTTCCTCAGCGAGCGCGGGGTTTGCAAGAAAGACAAGAATCGTCCCGGCTACAAGTGCGATCCTTGTCATCCCTGCCCCCTCGCCCGTCCTCAGTCCGGCTTCTTTGCCACCGCGACCATTGCGGGGCGCAACAGGCGGTCGCGGATCATGTAACCAGCCTGCATCTCCTGGATCACGGTGCCCGGCTCATGGTCCTTGCTCGGGATCTCCATCATCGCCTGATGCTGGTTCGGATCGAGCGGCAGGCCCATCGCGGCAATCCGGCTGATGCCATGCTGGCCGAACACCTTGTCGATCTCGCGCTGGGTCGCTTCGATCCCGGCGACGAGGCCTTTGAACTTGTCGTCATCGCGCAGGTCTGCCGGCACCGCATCGATCGCGCGCGCCAAGTTGTCGGCCACCGAAAGGATATCGCGCGCGAAGCCGGTGGCGGCATAGGCGCGGGCATCGGCGATGTCCTTCTCCGCCCGGCGGCGGACGTTCTGCGTCTCGGCCTTGGCGTAAAGCGTTTCCTGCTTCGAGGTCTCGAGGTCGTTGCGCAGCTGCGCAAGCGCCTCTTCCAGACCGCCTTCGGCATCGTCATCGCCGCCATCGTCGAGGAACTCCTCGGGCACACCCTTCAGTTCGTTTTCGACAGCCTCGTCATGCGGCTGCTGCTTGTTGTCGCTCATGATTTTCCGTGTCTATCCGATGAGTTTGCCCAGGGATCGGGCCGTGAAATCCACCATGGGGACGACGCGCGCGTAATTCAACCGCGTCGGGCCGATCACCCCCAGCACGCCGACCACCCTTCCCTCGCGGTCGCGATAGGGCGAGGCGATGACGGAAGAGCCGGACAACGCGAACAGCCGGTTCTCGCTGCCGATGAAAATCCGCGCTGCATCCGCCTCTCGCGCGCTTTCGAGCAGCCCGGCGATCGAGTGCTTGTTCTCGATATCGTCGAGCAATTGGCGCACCCGCTCGAGATCCTCAAGCGCGCCTGCATCGAGCAAATTTGCTTGTCCGCGCACGATCAGGACGGGACGCTTCGCCGCATCCTCGCTCCACACTGCGAGCCCCCGTTCGACAAGGTCGCGGCTGGCCTCGTCGAGCTGGCTGCGATTGGCGGCGAGCTCGGCGCGCATCGCAGCGCTCGCTTCGCGCAATGTTCGCCCCGCAAGCCGTGCGCTGATATAGTTGCTCGCCTGCTCGAGCACCGAGGCTGGGACCGGCCCGGCAGTGTCCATCACCCGGTTCTCGATCACCCCGTCTTCGCCAACCAGCACGGCGAGCACCCGGCTTTGGCCCAAGGCGACGAGGCTGATCTGGGCGAGGCGCGGATCGCGTTGCGGGACCAGCACCATTCCCGCTGCACCGGAAATGTCCGACAGGATCGCGCTGGTCTGCTCGAGCGCCTGCTCGATCGGGCCGGGTTCGGCAAGCCGCGCTTCGATTGCCTTGCGTTCTTCGCGCGTGGGTTCCGCCACCTGCATCATCCCGTCGACGAACAGGCGCAGGCCGGAATCGGTCGGCATCCGCCCCGCACTGGTATGCGGTGCAGCGAGAAGGCCAAGGCTCTCCAGATCGGCCAGCACCGACCGGATGGAGGCAGGGGACAGGTTCACCCCGCCCCCGGCCAGCGTCTTCGATCCGACCGGATTTCCGCTGTCGAGATAGCCTTCGACCACGAGCCGGAAGATCTCGCGGGCGCGCTCGCTCAGTTCGGTCAGGGGCGGAGTGGGCATAGTGACCAATCTAGTCGTTGGACTCGTTCGCTCAAGCGCGTAACGCGGCCCCTACGATTCAGCAAAGGACAATCCCATGCGACCTTCCGGCCGCGCGCCCGACGAGATGCGCGCCATCACCATCGAAACCGGCTTCACCAAGCATGCCGAAGGCTCGTGCCTCGTCAGCTTCGGCGATACGCGGGTGCTGTGCACCGCCAGCGTCGAGCGCAACGTACCGCCATGGATGCGCGGCAAGGGCGAAGGCTGGGTGACTGGTGAATACTCGATGCTCCCGCGCGCTACTCATACCCGCGGCCAGCGCGAGGCGGCCAAGGGCAAGCAATCGGGGCGGACGCAGGAGATCCAGCGGCTGATCGGGCGGTCTTTGCGCGCTGTCGTGGACCTGAGAAAGCTCGGCGAGCGGCAGATTACGCTCGATTGCGATGTGATCCAGGCCGACGGGGGCACCCGCACGGCATCGATCTCGGGCGCGTGGGTTGCGTTGCGGCTTGCGGTCAACGGCATGATCGCGAATGGCGAGATCAAGGACGACCCGATCGCGGCGCAGGTCGCGGCGATCAGCTGCGGCATCTTTCAAGGCAATCCGGTGCTCGATCTCGACTACGACGAGGATTCGAACGCCGATGCCGACGCCAATTTCGTGCTGATCTCGGGCGGGCAGATCGCCGAGGTCCAGGCCACGGCCGAAGGCGCAACCTATGACGAAGAGGGCCTGCTGCGCCTTCTCCGCCTCGGCCGGATCGGCTGCGACCGCATCTTTGCGGCCCAGCTGGACGCGGTGAGGTGACCCGAAAGCTCGGCGGCGGTTCGCTGGTCATTGCCACGCATAATGCGGGCAAGCTGAAAGAAATCGGTGCGCTGCTCGATCCTTATGGGGTGAAATGTCTCAGCGCCGGCTCGCTCGGCCTGCCCGAGCCTGCCGAGACCGGCAAGAGCTTTGCCGAGAATGCGCTGATCAAGGCGCGCGCTGCTGCCGAAGCTTCGGGGCTGGCGGCGCTGGCGGACGACAGCGGGCTGTCGGTCGACGCGCTCGATGGCCGCCCTGGCGTCTACACCGCCGACTGGGCCGAACGGCAATGGTTCGAAGGCAACCCGGGCCGGGACTGGTACATGGCGATGGGCAAGGTCGAGGGGATGCTCCAGCAGATCGGCCCTGACGCCGACCGTAGCGCCGCGTTCCACTGCGTGCTCGCGCTGGCGTGGCCGGATGGCGAATATGCGGTGTACGAAGGCAAATGCGCCGGTTCGCTCACCTGGCCGCCGCGCGGGACGCTGGGCTTCGGCTACGATCCGGTGTTCATCCCCGCAGGGCATGATGAAACCTTCGCGGAGATCGGACCCGAAGCGAAGCACGCGATCAGCCACCGGGCCGATGCCTTCGCAAAATTGGTCGCCGACCAGTTCGGTGGTTGACCGCGCATCGGCTTACTGCGGCGCGATCGTCCCGTCATAGATGTTGCCCGCGGGACGATAGCGACAGACGAGGAACTCGTCGCGCGCATTGCTCGCCACCGCGCAGCCGACTTCCTCGGTCGATGGCCAGACGATCTGCGTGTAATGCCCGACATCGACCCAGTTTCCGGTGGTCGAGACATCGGGGAACCTGCCCGGCTTGAACCAGCGCTTTTCCTCGACGAAGCGCCCGATCATGTCGCTTGCGGTGAAGGAACGATCAGTGCCCTGCCACAGGTTCTCTCCGGCACCCCGCCGCGCTATCGCTGGCGCATGCTCAAGCCGACCTTGCCGTGCGAGCGTCTTGGCATAGGCACGGGCATCGTTTGCCAGTTCTTCGTTCCAGCGCAGCGGCTTTGCACCGAAATCGCTGCGGGCTTCGTTGTGGGTGCGCAGCAATTCGGCATCGAACGGGTGCAGCCCGGCTTCAGCCACGGCATTGCCGCCCAGCAAGGCACATATCGCCGCAGCCAGCACAATGGTTTTGAGCACCCATCCCATGCGATGCGGTTTGGGCTTGTCGCGGTTAACGCGGACTGAAACAATAGGATTACCATGGCCCGCGCGCTCTATATCCATTGGCCCTTCTGCCTGAAGAAATGCCCCTATTGCGATTTCAACAGCCACGTCCGCGATGGGATCGATCATGGACTGTGGGAGCGGTCGCTGCTCGCCGACATGCAGCACGAGCATGCGCTCGCCGACAGTGGCCCGCTGACCTCGATCTTCTTCGGCGGGGGTACGCCTTCGCTAATGCCGCCTGCTCTGGTCGGATCGCTGCTGAAAGAAGCCGAACGACTGTGGGGTTTCGATGCGGCAATCGAAATCACGCTGGAAGCCAATCCGTCATCGGTCGAAGCCGGCAAATTCGCCGCATTGTCTGCGGCCGGCGTAAACCGTGTCTCGCTGGGCCTCCAATCGCTCGACGACGAAGCGCTCGGCTTCCTTGGCCGTTTGCATTCAGTCGATGAGAGCCTTGCCGCACTGGATGTTGCACAGTCGTGTTTTCAGCGGGTGAGTTGCGACCTGATCTACGCGCGCCCCGGGCAGAGTGCGGATCAGTGGGAGGCCGAACTCGAACGCGCGATCGGCTTCGGGACCAGCCATCTGTCGCTCTACCAACTGACCATCGAGCCAGGCACGCGCTTCGCCACCGATGTGCGGCGCGGGGTGTTCGAGCCGTTGGCGGATGATCCTGCGGCCGATCTCTTTGCGTTGACGCAGGACATTACGGCGGCTGCCGGCCTGCCCGCTTGCGAAGTGAGCAACCACGCGGCTCCGGGCGAAGAGAGCCGCCACAACCTGACCTATTGGCGATACGAGGACTACATCGGGATCGGTCCGGGGGCGCACGGCCGACGCGGCGGCTTCGCCACGCAACGGCACAAGAAGCCCGAGAACTGGCTGCACGCCATTGCGGAGCAGGGTAACGGCTTGAGTGAAGAGCGGCCGCTGAACGCGAGCGAGGCAGCCTCCGAAGCGCTGATGATGGGCTTGCGGCTGCGCGAAGGGGTGGACCTCGACGCGCTTTCGCGGCGGTTTGGCCTGTCCGTCGATACGATGATCGATCGCGAGCGCACTGAATTCTACCGCAGCCTTGGTTTCCTGTGGAGCGCCGACGAGCGGCTTGGCGTTGCACGGCAAGGCATGGGTGTGCTCGACGCGCTGCTCGGTGAGGTCGTCTCGGGCGAACTCGTAGCATCGTGACGAAAGCCGACTTCCTCGAAGCCTGGGGCAAGCATCTGACCAACCAGCGCCGCCGATCGCCGCATACGGTGCGCGCGTATAGATCGGCCGCTGCGCGATTGCTCGACATCGGGGACTGGTCGAGCTGGGAGCGGATTGCGAGGTTGCAGGCCACGGACCTGCGTCGATACCTTGCTCAGCGGCGCAGCGACGGCCTCGGCAACGCGTCGGTTGCTCGCGAGCTCTCGGCGGTCAAGGCGTTCATCGCTTTTGCAGCTTCGCAAGCGGGATTGTCCGACGCCAAGCCGCCACGCCTGCGCGGCCCACGCTTGAAGAAGGGACTGCCCCGGCCGATCACTCCCGATGAAGCACGAAACGTCGCCGAGATGGTCGCGGAAAATGCGGAAACCGACTGGATAGGCGCGCGCGATCGGGCGGTTCTCCTGCTGCTCTACGGGGCCGGACTCCGCATCGCCGAGGCTCTGTCGCTGACGGGTCGCGAAGCTAGCCTAGGGGCGACACTTTCGGTCACCGGCAAAGGCGGGAAGCAGCGCGTTGTGCCGATCCTGCCAATCGTTCGCGAGGGCGTGGCAGAATATGTTGCGCAATGCCCCTTTTCGATTGCGCCCAATGGTCCGCTCTTCCTCGGGGCAAAAGGCGGCCCACTCAATCAGGGGATGGTTCAAAAGACTATGTCGCAGGCTCGCAAGGCACTCGGGCTGCCAACCACGGCGACACCCCACGCCTTGCGGCACAGTTTCGCGACCCACTTGCTCGGGGCGGGTGCCGACCTCCGGAGCTTGCAGGAACTGCTCGGCCATGCCAGCCTCGGCTCGACGCAGATATACACCAAGGTGGACGCGGCGACCCTGCTCGACACCTACCGCAACGCACATCCGCGCGAACGCAATCAAGGTGACGAGAGCTAGTCGGGTATTGCCCAAACCACAGGTTGCAGCGTGTAGGCCGTGCCAGCGGGCCGTTCGATGCCTTCGGCGAATTCATAGCGGCCCCTGCGCAGCATTTGCGAACAAGCTTCATTGTCCAGGAAAGCGAACCCGGAGGTTTCCAGTGGGCGGCAGGACACGACATTCCCGTTCGCTCCGACGCCCACGATAATCATGACCCGCCCTTCCCACTCACTACGCAGGGCGCGCGCGGGATAGTCATAACGAACAATGAACTCGCCCTTGCTTTCGCCAAGCACTGAGGTCTCGAAGTCGCGCTTTGGTGGGTAGGCAGGCGGGCGGTACGAAGTGCTTTCGCGAATTGTGACATAGACTTCGCGCATAGGTACCGGGTCGAGAGAGCGGGTCACGAACCGGCAGTAATAGGGTTGCTCATCGCCATATGGGGCTTCCTTACGGCATTTGGCCTGTGTCTCTGCATCTGCGGAAAGGAACGCTGCGCATACCGCTTCGAAGCTATCGTCGGTCAGAAAGGGTTCACCGACAATTGCAAAAGTCTCGCAATCGACGGGCGCGTCGATACCTCGTGATGTGCTCGTCACTACTAAAATCTCGACGCCATCCTGCGCGTCCGTGAACATCACCGGTTGCACAATTTCCGTCTCGACGAGCTCAGAAGCGCCGAACTCGACCGTGAGCCGCCCTTGCCAACCCGCCATGTCGTATCCTGCCGGTATGCTGACCGATCCGGAATTTCGGAGTTGCGCACAGGCGAAGGAAACCAACTCATTCGAAGTTGCGGAACCGCCAACCCGACAGCTCTTGATCACTCCGTCACTGCCGACAGCGAGTTCGACGCTGTGACGCTGGTCGTCGTCGAAGTTGCTGCCAAACTTCGCGAAAGCCGCATCGTCGGGGTCGAAATCGAGGCGCGCAGCGCCATGCAGGTCGATCCAGGGTTTGGACCACCAGTCGGGGGTCTGCGTGATTCCAACCTGCGGTTGCGCATTTGCGCCCGTGACTTGCGTTGCAAGGCAGATCATCAGGCACGCGGCGGCGAATGCGTTTACTGGCCTCATTCAGGTTTCCTCTCGATCGCGTCCCAGATCAAGGCTGGTGTGTCGGTCCCGTTAAACCGATCGATCGCGACGATACCCGTGGGCGATGTCACATTGATCTCGGTCAGGTACTTGCCGCCGATCACGTCGATACCGACGAACACCAGACCACGCCGCTTAAGCTCCGGCCCCATCGCGGCGCAAATCTCTTCCTCGCGAGCGGTCAGAGTGGTTGCCTCCGCATGGCCGCCCTGGGCAAGGTTGGAACGGAACTCGCCCTCGCCCGGAAAACGGTTGATGGCGCCGGCGAATTCGCCATCAATCAGAACGATCCGTTTGTCGCCCTCAGCCACTTCGGGGAGGAAAGGCTGGACCATATGCGGCTCGGGCCACGTCTGGTTGAACACCTCGGACAACGCCGAGAGGTTGGTCCCATCGGCCTCGATGCGGAAGATTGCCTTGCCGCCATTGCCATGCAGCGGCTTCACCACCACCGCACCGTGCTTGCGCTGGAAGGCGCGGATATCCTCCAACTGGCGCGCGACGAGCGTCGGCGGCATGAACTGCGCATAATCGAGCACGAACATTTTTTCCGGCGCGTTGATCACCTCGCGCGGGTCGTTGACCACCAGCGTCTCGCCCTTGAGCCGGTCGAGCAGCATCGCGGCGCTGATATAGCCGAGGTGGAACGGCGGATCCTGCCGCATCAGGACGACATCGATATCCTTGGCAAGGTCGATCTTCGATGCCTCGCCCTGCCATTCGAAATGCGCTCCGGCGACGCGCTGGACTGTCAAAAGCCGCGCCCAGGCGGTGATCCTGCCATCCTCGTAAGCGAGGGTGGAGACATCGTAATGCCACACACGGTGCCCCCTAGCCTGCGCGGAAAGCATCAGCGCGAAGCTCGAATCCCCGTCGATGTTAACCGTCTCGATCGGGTCCATCTGGACAGCTACGCGAAGGGTCATTGCAGTTCCTGTGGCTGGCTTAGGGCTGATAGGCGTTGGCGATGTGGCGCGGGAAACTGCCCGGCGCAAGCAGCATGACGTCGATCCGCAAGTCCTCTCCCTCCAGCGCATACTTGTGAGCGACCGCCTCGGCCGCTGCGGCAACCCGCTGCAGGCGATACTCGTCGATCGCGTAGTCCAGTTCCTCGCGCTTCTTGCGCCATTTGACTTCGACAAAGGCGATGAGAGAACCGCGCTTGGCGACAAGATCGATCTCGCCCGCAGGAGTCTTGACCCGGCTGTCGAGTATCGTCCATCCTTTGAGCCTCAGCCAGGCTGCAGCGCGCTTCTCCCCGTCACGACCGCTGCGCTCGGCGAGCTGCCGCTTCATTTGCCACGCAGTTCCATCGCACGGGCATAGAGCGCCTTGCGGTCGAGCCCGGTCAGACGAGCGACTTCTGCGACCGCCTGCGATGTCTTTTGCGTTGCGAGCGCGGCCACCAACAATGCCTCGGCGTCTGCTGCCGGAACCTTGGCCTCCAACGGAGGCCCTACAAGAAGCACGATCTCGCCCTTCGGCGGATGCGCCTCGTAATGCGCGACCAGCTCGAAAGGATCGCCTCTGCGGCATTCCTCGTGAATCTTGGTCAGTTCGCGTGCAACAGCGACGGTCCGGCCCGGCAAGGTCGTCGCGATGGCGGCGAGCGATTTGGTCAGGCGCGGACCCGTGTCATAGAACACCAGTGTCGCTGGAACGGGACCCAATTCGGCGAGCACATCGCAGCGCGCCTTGTCCTTGGTCGGCAGGAAACCGGCGAACAGGAACCGATCGTTGGGCAGTCCCGACACCGTTAGGCCGGCGATCGCTGCGCACGGACCGGGGACGGCTACTACTGCGATCCCTGCATTGTGGGCTTCCACCACGAGGCGGTAGCCCGGATCGCTGACCAGAGGCGTCCCGGCATCGCTTATCAGAGCAACGGCACCGTTCCGCATGGCGGCGACCAGTTCTTCGCGGGCTCGGCCGGCGCTATGGTCGTCGTAGCGCCGAAGCGGCTTCGATGCGCCGATGTGTTTCAGCAGCTTGCCAGCGACACGCGTATCCTCGCATGCCACCAGGTCGCAGCGCTTCAACACATCGACAGCCCGGAACGTGATGTCGCCAAGATTGCCAATTGGCGTCGCCACGATATAGAGGCCGGGTTCCAGAGATTGGTCTTCGGTGTCGCGGTTCACAGCGGATGCCTATGGACCGGAATGCGAGGGGTCGGCAAGAAATGATGCGGTTTATGAAGGATCGACGCGGCTTTGCAGTGATTGCTGCAACGCTGTTTTTGGCGGGCTGCAAGATCATACCGTCGACTCCGACAGAACCTGTGTCCGGCCCGACCCCCGAACCGACAACTGCGCCGAGCGAAAATGCCTTGCCGAGCGGTGACGATACGCGGCACCGGATCGCTCTGCTTGTCCCGATGAGCGGCGAGAATGGCCCTGTCGGCAACGCCATTGCCAATGCTGCGACCATGGCAATTCTTGACACCAGTGCCACGAACCTTCGCATTACCACTTACGATACCGCTTCCGGTGCTCGCGAGGCGGCGCGCAAGGCGGTGGCCGACGGCAACAAGCTGATCCTTGGTCCGCTGGTGGCCGAGAACGTGCCGCAAGTGCTGGCCGAAGCCCGTCCTGCCGATGTCGCCGTGATTACCTTTTCGAACGATGCGAGCCTCTCGGGAGCGGACGTTTTCGTGATGGGACAGATTCCGGCCCAATCGGTCGAGCGTACGGTGGACTATGCGCGCCTCAATGGATCGAGCAATTTCGCAGCGATCGTGCCCGATGGCGAATATGGCAAACAGGTCGAAGCCGCCTTCTCGACGGCCGTAGTCAACGCTGGTGGCAAGATGGTCGCGACCGAGCGCTACGACCGCGGCAACACCTCCATCGTCAGCGCGTCGCAGCGTCTGCGTCAGCGTGGCGGTTTCGACACCGTGCTGATCGCCGACGGTTCGCGCCTCACCGCCATGGCGGCGAACGAGCTGAAACCGGGCGGCAGGGGTTCGGCGTTGTTGCTGGGCACCGAGTTGCTCAGCGGTGAAGCCGGCGTCACCCGGACTCCGTCGATGCGCGGAATGCTGTTCTCGGCCATCTCCGACACCCGTTTCAGGCGCTTCTCGGACAGCTACAAGGAACGTTTCGGCGAGCAACCGTTCAGGATTGCCACGCTTGGCTACGACGGCATCCTGCTGACCCTGCGGGTGGCGCGCAACTGGACGGTCGGGCGCGATTTCCCCGTCAACCAACTGCGCGAGGACGGCGGCTTTCTCGGCCTCGACGGGCCGTTCCGGTTCAAGCGGAACGGGGTGATCGAGCGGGCGATGGAAGTGCGCGAGATTCGCGACGGGCAGGTGGTCATCGTATCCCCTGCCCCGACTACATTCGGCGACTGACGATAACGCCAACGCCGCGCTTGTAGGCCCGCAAATGCGAAGCCTATAGCCCTGTCATGTCCGATGACCTGTTTGATGGAACGCCCGCGTCGAGCGGCGACTACGATTCCTCCGCGATCGAGGTGCTGGAGGGGCTCGAGCCCGTGCGGCGCCGCCCCGGCATGTATATCGGCGGAACCGATGACCGCGCGCTGCATCACCTCGCGGCCGAAGTGCTCGACAACGCGATGGACGAGGCCGTCGCTGGGCACGCGACGCGGATCGAGGTCAGTCTGGAAGAAGGCAACCGCCTTTCGATCACCGACAACGGGCGCGGCATCCCGGTCGACGAGCACCCCAAGTTTCCGGGCAAGTCGACGCTGGAGGTGATCCTGTCGACGCTCCATTCGGGCGGCAAGTTCTCGGGCAAGGCCTACGCAACTTCCGGCGGCTTGCACGGCGTCGGAGTCAGCGTCGTCAACGCGCTGTCCTCGCACACGAGGGTCGAGGTCGCGCGCGACCGCCAGCTCTACTCGCAGGAGTTTGCAAGAGGGCAAACCCTCGGCCCGATCCAGCAGCTCGGCCCGACGCCCAACCGGCGCGGCACGACCGTCAGCTTCACGCCCGACAGCGAAATTTTCGGCGACCGCCAGTTCACCCCCAAGCGGCTGTTCAAGCTCGCGCGGTCCAAAGCCTATCTCTTTGCCGGGGTGGAAATCCGCTGGAAATGCGCCCCCACTCTCGCATCGGACGATGCGCCGGCCGAAGCGGTGTTCAAGTTCCCCGGCGGACTCGCAGACCATTTGGCGGAGCAGGTCGGCAACCGCGAATGCGTCACCGCGCAGCCCTTCACCGGGCGGCAGGATTTTCCTGACGAGCAGGGGCGGGTTGAATGGGCGGTGGCATGGCCGCTGTGGTCGGACGGGTCGACCAGCTGGTATTGCAATACGGTGCCCACCCCCGATGGCGGAACGCACGAACAAGGCATGCGTGCCACCCTCACCAAGGGACTGCGTGCATTCGGTGAATTGACCGGAGCCAAGAAGGCCAAGGACATCTCCGCCGACGACGTGATGACCGGGTGCGAAGTGATGCTCAGCGTCTTTATCCGCGATCCGCAGTTCCAGAGCCAGACCAAGGACCGGCTGACCTCGCCCGAAGCAGCACGGCTGGTCGAGAACGCGGTGCGCGACCATTTCGACCATTTCCTGACCGACAACATGGAGCGCGGCAAGGCGCTGCTCGGCCAGGTGATGGAGCGGATGGACGAGCGCTTGCGCCGCAAGCAGGAGCGCGAGATCAAGCGCAAGACCGCGACCAACGCCAAGAAGCTGCGCCTGCCCGGCAAGCTGACCGATTGCAGCGGCGACGGCCAGGGCGAGACCGAGCTGTTTATCGTCGAAGGCGATTCCGCAGGTGGCAGCGCCAAGCAGGCGCGCAACCGCAAGACGCAGGCGATCCTGCCGATCCGCGGCAAGATCCTCAACGTCGCCAGCGCCAGCGCCGACAAGATCCGCGCCAACCAGGAAATCGCCGACCTCGCGCTCGCGCTGGGTTGCGGCACGCGAAAGGATTGCGACGCGGAGAACCTGCGCTACGACCGGGTAATCATCATGACCGACGCCGATGTCGACGGCGCGCATATCGCCACCCTGCTGATGACCTTCTTCTTCCAGGAGATGAGCGACATCGTGCGCAAGGGGCACCTGTTCCTCGCCCAGCCCCCGCTCTATCGCCTGACTGCCGGCAAGGAGAGCCGCTACGCCCGCGACGATGCGCATCGCGCCGAGCTGGAAGCGACGGTGTTCAAGGGCAAGAAGGTTGAAGTAGGACGCTTCAAGGGCCTTGGCGAAATGAATCCTTCGCAATTGCGTGAGACAACAATGGACCCCGGGACGCGCAGCCTCGTCCGCATCACCCTCCCCCCCGAGTTCGAGCAGCGCGCGGCGGTGACCCGGCTGGTCGACGAACTGATGGGCCGGAACCCGGAGCACCGGTTCAACTTCATCCAGAACCGCGCGGGCGAGGTCGACCGCGACCTGATCGATGCCTGAGCGGCAGGAGGACGACGACGGCGAAGTGTGGGGCGGCGACCGGCGGCTTTCGCGGCCCGATACGTCGCTCCCTGACTGGGAAATGCCCGACGGTGCCTATCGTCCGGTGCCAATCGTCTGGTTCTCGGGTGCATTGTTCTTGCAAATCCTCGTGCAGCCGCTGATCGCCCTGATCGTGATCGGCATTCTGGGTCTTCCGGGGCGGACGAACCTCGCCATCGCTTTCTTCGCCACCGGGATGATCGCGCAGATGACCTGGAACCGCGGCATGGCGCAGGCGCCGGCGGTGTGGCAGGTACTTACCGGGGCAATGCTGGCAGGATCCCTTGCGCTGATCGCGCTGGCGCACATCCCCGAACTTTGACTGCGGCTTGCATTCGACCGCCTGTGCTGCATGCTGGCCCCAAGGGAGTCCGTCCATGCTTCGCCACATGATTGCAATTTTCCTCGTCATCGCCCTTCCTCCTGCGGCTGCATTCGCACAGGAGACCGCTGCAACTGCCGATGCCGCCTTGGATAGCCGCGCAGCCGATGTCGTCGCCGCGATCAATGGCGAGAAGGACCCCGAAGAGATTTTTGGGCCGGCCTTTCTTGCCGCAGTTCCACCAGCGCAGTTCGAAGCTTTTACCCGGCAGATAACCGGTCAGTTCGGGGCTGCAAAGGCGGTCCAGCTGGTCGACCCTACCGGGCAGAACAGCGCGCAGATAGCAATCCGGTTCGAGAGGGCGATCGCAGGCGGTACCATCACCCTGGACCCAGCCTCCCCGCACCTCATCGTCGGGTTGCTCCTGTCGAAGTTCGATCCAGTCGATGACAGCGCTGACAAGATCGAGGCCGACCTCATGGCTCTGCCCGGCGAGGTTACCGCCTACTTCGGCCCGCTCGATGGCAGCTCGCCGATGCTGTCGATCGGATCCGACCGGAGACTCGCCCTCGGCTCGACTTTCAAGCTCTTCGCTCTTTCGGCTCTGGCCCATTCTGTCGAGCGAGGCGAAATACGCTGGAGCGATGTCCACTCGCTCGAACGCCGGTCCTTCCCCAGCGGCCAGATGCAGAACTGGCCGCAGGGAGCGCCGGTTACGCTCCACACACTGGCATCGATGATGATCTCGATCAGCGACAACACCGCGACCGACCAGCTGATGGCGTTGCTCCCCGAGAGCGCGATAGGGGCCGAGCTCGCGCGTTCCGGGGCAGACAACGATCCGCGCAACACGCCGTGGCTCGACACATTGAGCCTGTTCGCCCTGAAAGGTAACGGAGATCTTGCCTCCGCATTCGAGGCTGGCAGCGAAGCGGAACAGCACGCACTCGTCGCACGGATCCGGGCTCAATCGGGCGGCGATCCGGAAAAGGTCGAGCCGCCCAGGTTCACCTCGCCGACTGCGATCGATACGATCGAGTGGTTCGCCAGCCCTGCCGAACTGCGACGACTGCTCGCACGTCTCGCGGAGCTCTCCGATCCCACTGCTCGCGAGATCATGTCGATCAATCCCTCGCTGCCCGCAGCCGAGCAAGGCAACTGGAACTACATCGGCTTCAAGGGCGGATCGGAGCCTGGGGTCATCAACTTGACCTGGCTGTTGCAAGATTTTGACGGACGTTGGTACATACTTACCATGGGTTGGAATGATCCCGCTTCGCCGGTGGACGAGACCGCGTTCGAACTGTTGGCCCAACGGGTGATCGCGCTGTCTCGCTAGGCACGTTCGTGGTGCGCAATTCCGCCACGCGGCAATTCTCACGACCGCATTTCCATCTTTGCAATAGAAGGGCATAACGCGCTCATCTCTGGCACAGGGGTGACCATGCGCGAACACGTACTCAGGCGACAGGTAGTTGAGGAAATGCACCTGCGGCGCTGGCCGCACCTGCCGCCCGAAGGCGAGATCGTTCAGATCGCGTGGGTTGTCGCCCCTGAAGAGCGCGAGAAGGAACTGCGGCTGCTCAAAACGGGTCTCGCTGACGGTGCTGCGCCACCGAGCCCGAAGGACCGCCACTATTCCGGTCAACTCTACAACGGTACGGCGTTTGCCTGGGAGCGTCATACAGAGGGCACGAGCGTCACGGTCTTTTTCACTGGCGCACACAGCGACAAGGAGTTTGCCAAAGTCCGCGAATGGATGGAGCGGTTCCCCGGTCAGGTCGTGCGCGCAACGCATATCAACATCGTGCCAGATGAAGCGGCGGCAGAGGCGATGCTCGAACGCATGCCGTTCCGGAGCGGAGAAATGGTTTCGTCCCGGCTAGCAGGCGGAAACCGGTTCTGGTCGGACTTCCGGATCCACGAAGGCAATTACGGCCGGGTCTTGATCGCTGCGAACGGCTGCGATCCGGTCGCGCTATCGCGATCGGTCCAGCAGCTGCAAGAGCTGGGCAACTACCGCAACATGGCGTTGTTGGCCTTGCCCGAAGTGCGCGAGCAATGGGTCGAACTGGACGTGGTCGAGCAGCGACTCAGGCAATTCGCGGCCGAGGTTTCCGATCCGAATTCGCGCGACGATATGCTGCTGGAGCAGGTTTCGGGTCTCTCGCTGGAATTGACCAACCTGTCGAACCGGATCGGTTACCGCCTCGATGCGACCAAGGCCTATGCCGAACTGGTCAGCGAAAGGCTCGAAGACCTCCAGCCGGAGCCCATCAGCGGGTTTCATTCGCTGAAGGACTTTGCCCGGCGTCGGTTTCTGCCAGCGGTGCGCACCTGCGCCGCCTACCGCGAGCGGCTCGACAAGCTGACCGCGCGGAGCGCCGACCTGACCGCCCTGCTTCGGGCACGGGTTGAGACACGGATCGAAAACCAGAACGCGAAGCTGCTCGAATCAATGGAACGCAGGGCAGCACAGCAATTGCGCTTGCAACAACTGGTCGAAGGACTGTCGATAGTGGCAATCTCCTACTACGGCGTCAATCTGCTGGCATATGTGCTGAAGGGCGCAGCGCATGCTGTGCCGTTGGGCGACGTCGATCTCGTCCTGGCTCTCTCGGTGCCGGTCACCATGGCGTTGATCTGGCTGTTCATGCGGTTGGCCAAACGCAGGCTGCTTAACGATCCCGATCCCTGAACAACGCCCCTTGCCCAACTTCGCCGCGGCGGTTAACGCTAACGTAAAGTTGCAAGGGAAAACCCATGGCCGAAAACACTTCCGCACCGTCCCGCTTCGAGGGCACCAGCTCGTACATTGCGACCGAAGACCTGAAGGTCGCGGTCAACGCGGCGGTAACCTTGCGCCGCCCGCTGCTGGTCAAGGGTGAGCCGGGTACGGGCAAAACGGTCCTGGCACATGAAATCGCGAAAGCGATCAACGCCCCGCTGATCGAATGGAACGTCAAATCGACCACCAAGGCGCAGCAAGGCCTCTATGAGTACGATGCCGTCGCTCGTCTGCGTGACGGCCAGCTGGGTGACGAGCGGGTCCACGACATTGCGAATTACATCAAGAAGGGCAAGCTGTGGGAGGCCTTCACCTGCCCCGAACTGCCCGTGCTGCTGATCGACGAGATCGACAAGGCCGACATCGAGTTCCCCAACGACCTGCTGCAGGAACTCGATCGCATGAGCTTCGACGTCTACGAGACCCATGAGACGATTACTGCTGCGGAGCGGCCCGTCGTTGTCATCACGTCGAACAATGAGAAGGAATTGCCCGACGCGTTCCTGCGCCGCTGCTTCTTCCACTACATCAAGTTTCCCGATCGCGAGACGATGCAGGACATCATCGATGTCCATTATCCGGGCATTCAAAAGACGCTGGTCAAAAAGGCGATGGATATATTTTACGAGCTGCGCGAAGTTCCCGGCCTGAAGAAAAAGCCGAGCACCAGCGAGCTGCTCGACTGGCTAAAGCTGCTGCTGAACGAGGATATGCCGCTGGAAGTCCTGCAGGATTCGAACCCCAACAACGCGATCCCGCCTTTGCACGGGGCTCTGCTCAAGAACGAGCAGGATGTGATGCTGTTCGAACGGCTGGCCTTCATGGCGCGCAGAAACCCGAATTGACCAAGCGGCGCCGAAATCAATAGTCGCGTCGCATTTCGACAATATTCGCGAGTATCTTTGAAGTCTGATTGTCCTGCCTGATCACAGGAGGGATTTATGGGTTTTCAATTCTCGCTGCCGAAGAATTTCCGCTCGACCGCGGTACTTCTGTCGGCATCCGCGCTTGCACTTGCAGCCTGTGAACAGGTTGGAACCGGTGACAATCCGGCAAACGCGCTCGTCGAGTTCTGCAGTTCGCCCGCCGCAATGCCGACCGGGTTCGACTATCCGCAGAGCGCGGAAATCCTCGCGGACTGGACCGCCGAGCGCAACGAGGCGAAGGCGCGCGAACACGGCTGGAACCTGTTCGCGGGGCTTCAGCAGGATGCGGGCGGGCAATGGACCTGGCGCAGCTGGTGCACAGCGCGCCAGGCGTTCGACGGACAGGTTGCTGCGGCCGATCCGGCAGCAGGTTCCGAACCTGCGAAACTGGCAGCGACAGCGTCGGTCCACGGCAATCTGCCGATGCGGGCGTTCAAGCTCGACAATGGCCCGACCACCGGAGACGAGCCGATCAACTTCGATCCGGCGCCGCAATACGCCATTCCGCAGCCGGTGCTCGACTGGCTGGCGGAAGAAGGCAAGACCGAGGCCTGCGTCATTCCGGCATCGGGCAACAATTCGGCCTCGCTCGCGCATGGACCGCAGTTCCAGAACAATGGTGATGTGATGGTCGCCGGGGTGATCTACAATCAGGATGCCTACGACTGGATCCGCAAGGAACAGCTCTACCAGCCTGCCACCCTCGAATCGCTGCTTCCAGCGAGCGACAAGACGGCACAGATTGCCGCGTTGCCTTCCGGCTCGATCGTGCTGAAACCGATGATGTGGCCTGTGCCGAAGGACGGCGTCAGCGCGCTTCCGTTGTGGGACGATTACTACAAGCCCGACGGCGGGCAGTATGCGGGCTTCGAGATCCAGCGCCAATGGAACCGAGCGGTCGCGGTCTCGCTTGGCGAGGCCGAAGTTCCGGAGCGCCTGACCTTCCTCGAGAAGGCTGGCGTGACCCTTGGTGGTGCGCGGCTTGGCCCGAATGTCTACGACGAGTTCGAGACGGTAGGCATCGACCAGTTCTATCATTTCGAACCCGATGTCGGCAGCATGGATGCTTGCGATCGCGCGATCCTCGACCAGTCGGCCTACTACGCTTACGGACGGACTTTCCAGCAGGGGGATGCTCTGGCGCTGGTGGCGATGCACATCATGACCAAGGAACAGCCGAGCTGGACGTTCCAGAGCGTGTGGTGGAGCGACAGGCCCGACGAGGGTATGCATGCCGCCAACCGCCCCGACCTGCCCGATGCAAAAGGCCCTTGGCGGCATTACCTGATGACCTCGACCTACGGCTGGCCCGAGGAGAAGGGCGGCTCGACATGGCCGATTGCCTACAATCCCTATATCGAGCTCGCCGCAGCGCATCCGGTGGCGACCAATTGCCAGAACTGCCACGCGCGCGCCGCTTGGCCCAACGCCAACAACCAGGGCTATCTTGCTCCGGACGGGCCCGGCGCGCTCGACGTGTTTTCCTACGACGGCAACGCGATATTCAACGGCCTGATCGGGGTCGATTCGCTGTGGTCGTTGTCGGACAGAGTGCCGGTGCCCAAGGATAAGCCGACAGCGGCGCCTTCTCCGGCACCATGAAGCCGATGCCGATGCGTCCTAGAGCGAGTACGCCACCTCGAAATCGCCCCAGCGGCGGCCGTTGATGATCAGCGGGATGTAGACGTTGCGCACGACCACATGGTTTTTGCCGTCGCCTTCCTGGCGATAGACCGCCATCATGTAGGGTGCATTGCTGCGCTTGGCCTTCTGGTCGATCGCATCGAACAGGATGCGGCCGTTGCGGCAATACATGGTGTCGTGCTGGATGTCGCCGGTGGGTTGGCGCGACCGATCGGAGATATGGGTCGGCAGGAAGCCGTTCATGTCGGCCTGCGAGCACATGCGGATCGCGCCGCCATCGGCAACCACCCGGTCGAGTACAGGCCGCCAATTGGCATCGGTCCAGTCGCTTGCCCGGGTTCGGAAGCGCGGCGGGTTCGAACCGGGCACCTGACGGTAATCCTGATCGAACAATGCGTCGGTCGATAGCTCGCCTTTGGCGACTGCCTCTTCCGCGATCCGGGCGATCTCGGCAGCGTAGCTGGTCGCCTTCTCCACCATCATGCTGTCGTTGGGGGAAAGCCCGGCCTTTACGATCCCGTCGAACATCTCGCTCGCGGTCAGTTCCAGCGCCTCCATGTTCGTATGCGCCGCCAGAAGCTTGGCTTCATTGTCGAGCGCCGCTTTGTCGAAGCTTTCGAGGACGTCCTGCACCCGGTGCACGTGGTCGCTGATCGTGCTGGTCGAGCGGGCGATCTGATCGTTCTGCCGGTCGACTTCCTCGACCAGTTCGGCCACCCCGCCGATCGTAGCCTCGATCTGGGCGACCGAACTCTTCGCATTCTTGGAGGCTTCGGCACCGTTCTCGATCTGAACGATGACGGTGTTCGCCTCCTCGTCCAGTGTGTCGATAGTGCGGGCAATCTCCTCGGTCGCACGGCGGGTTTCTCCGGCGAGGATCTTTACCTCGTTGGCAACTACCGCGAACGTCCGCCCTGCATCACCCGCGCGCATCGCTTCGATCGTGGCGTTGAGCGCGAGGATATTGGTGGTCTCGGCGATCTGCTCGATATCCTGCGAGCTTTTGCGCACTTGCTCCATCGCGGCGGCGAAACCGGTCACGTGCTGGGTGAGCGTTTCGACCAGCTCGAGCAGGTCGGAAATCTGGCCGAGCGAGGACTGGATCAGTTCGGTGCCCTGCCCCAACCGCTCGATCGCGCGCTCGGACAAAAGCCGCGCCTCGTCGCTTGCCTCGGCGACCTTGCGCTGGTCTTCCTCCAGTTCAGCAACGGTACCGCGCAGCGCGGAATGCTCGGTGCGAAGACGCTCGGACGTATCGATCACCGCCTTGACGATACCCGCCGCTTCGGAGCAACCGACGGTGACCTTGCCGCAGCTTTCGGGAATGCGATCGATGGCGTCCTGGTTGCCCGCAGCGATGACTTCATGCTTCATGTGTTGTGTTCCGCCCCGAATTTCTCGCGGACCGGGTTACGTCGGCGTGGTTACCATCGCGTTAAGTCGATCCGGGCTGGCGCGGCGGAAAATGTCGTTGTAGGCAGCCGTCATGTTCTTCAATTTCGTCGACGAGCTGCGCGAGGCCGGCATCGGTGCCTCCTTCAAGGAACACCTCACCTTGCTGGAGGCGCTCGACAAGGATGTGATCGAGCAGACGCCCGAGGCATTCTACTACCTCTCGCGCGCCACCTTCGTGAAGGACGAAGGCATGCTCGACCGCTTCGACCAGGTGTTCCACAAGGTCTTCAAGGGAATCATGACCGATTACGGCCAGAACCCGGTCGACATTCCGGAAGACTGGCTGAAAGCGGTGGCGGAGAAGTTCCTGACCGAAGAGGAAATGGCCGCGATCAAGTCGCTGAGCGACTGGGACGAAATCATGGAGACGCTGAAGAAGCGGCTCGAGGAACAGGAAAAGCGCCACCAGGGCGGCAACAAGTGGATCGGAACCGGAGGCACATCGCCGTTCGGCAATTCGGGCTACAACCCCGAAGGCGTGCGGATCGGCGGCGAAAGCAAGCACAAGCGCGCGCTCAAGGTGTGGGAAAAGCGCGAGTTCAAGAACCTCGACAACACCAAGGAACTGGGCACCCGCAACATCAAGATGGCGCTCCGCCGTCTGCGCAAGTTCGCGCGCGAAGGCGCGGCGGACGAGCTCGACATTCCCGGCACCATCGACGGGACGGCGCGGCAGGGCTGGCTCGACATCAGGATGCGGCCCGAACGGCGCAATGCGGTCAAGCTGCTGCTGTTCCTCGATGTCGGCGGATCGATGGACCCGTTCATCAAGCTGTGCGAGGAGCTGTTCAGCGCGGCCACCAGCGAGTTCAAGAACCTCGAATTCTTCTACTTCCACAACTGCCTCTACGAAGGCGTGTGGAAGGACAACAAGCGCCGCTGGCAGGAACGCACCAAGACCTGGGACGTGCTCCACAAATACGGGCACGATTACAAGGTAATCTTCGTCGGCGATGCTGCGATGAGCCCCTACGAGATCACCCACCCCGGCGGCAGCGTCGAGCATATGAACGAGGAAGCCGGCGCGACCTGGATGCAGCGGGTCACCAACACCTACCCCGCGACGGTGTGGCTGAACCCGGTGCCCGAAAAGCAGTGGAGCTATTCGCAGTCGACCAAGGTGATGAAGCACCTGGTGAACGACCGGATGTATGCTCTCACGCTTGACGGGCTGGATGATGCGATGCGGGAGCTGAGCCGGAAGCACGGAGCTTGAGCGACGACGGGATCGAATTGCCCGCGGGGATTGCCCTAGACGACCCTCGCCTGATCGCGGCAGCGGCGCCGTACACTTACGATCTGCCTTGGCCTGATGAGATCGCCGCGCTGGCGCCAGGAGACGGGGTGCAGGCAATCTTTCGCGAAATCGGCGGCGGACGGAAATACTCGGCCGAGCGGATGTGGGTGACCATTGAGCAAATCGCCGACGGCTTTGTCGCAGGTTACCTTGATAACGATCCGTTTGACATGCCATCGATCAAGCACCGCGATCGGGTGCGAATTCCGCTCACTCACGTGATCTCCTGCACCTATGTCGATGGAAAGGAACGCCCCGTCGTACCGGAGCGTCGCAGGTACTGGGACCGCTGCTTCGTTGATGCCTGCGTGGTCGAAGGCCGCAGCCACGCGGACTACCTGTACCGCGAAGAACCGGACATGACCCGGGAAGGCGATGAGAACCCGGACAGCGGCTGGCGAATCCGGGGCACAGACGAAACCATCGCCGAGGACGAGCGACTTGGCGAGAAGCCGATGTACATCGCGCTCGGCAAAGTCCTCAACTCCGACGATCGCTGGCTCCACCTGATCGACCGCGAGATCGGGTGTGCGTTCCAGTGGGACGCTGACCGCGACAAATATATCGAACTGCAATGAATTCACCCCGCCACTCACGTTTCGAGGCCATCCGGCTCCGGTTCGAAGCCTTCGATCCCAGCACCGGCTGGCGGCTCTGGCTCTATGAATTCCTGCTGTTCGGCTTCAAGCAGGGTTGGGCCTGCCTGTTCGGCGGCCTGTTGCTGTTCCTGCTGCTGGCGACGCACTTTCTCTACCCTGAGAACGCGCCGCTGCACCGCTACGATTTCCTCACCCTCGCAGCCGTCGCTATCCAGGCAGGAATGCTGTTGTTCCGGCTTGAAACCTGGGACGAGGCCAAGGTCATCCTGATTTTCCACGTGGTCGGCACGGTGATGGAGCTGTTCAAGACCGCCGCCGGATCGTGGATCTATCCCGAGGAAAGCCTGCTGCACATCGGCGCGGTGCCGCTGTTCTCCGGCTTTATGTACGCGGCCGTCGGCAGCTATATCGCGCGGGTATGGCGGATCTTCGATTTCCGCTTCAGCCATTATCCACCCAAGTGGGCGACCTGGCTGCTGGCGGCGGCGATTTACGTCAACTTCTTCGCCCACCACTGGACGGTCGATATCCGCCTCGGCCTGTTCGCGGTGACCGCACTGCTGTTCTGGCGGACCAGAGTCCATTTCCGCAACTGGCGTGAGCACCGCTGGATGCCGCTGCTGGTCGGCTTCGGCCTTGTCGCGCTGTTTATCTGGTTCGCAGAAAACATCGGCACATTCGCCAATGCATGGAGCTATCCGGGGCAAGAGGATGGGTGGGAGATGGTCCACATCTCCAAGCTAGGCAGCTGGTACCTGCTGATGTTGATCAGCTTTGTGCTGGTGAGCCTGGTGCAGCCGGTGCGGGCGCCGGAGCGCTGACCGCGTTCTTACGGTCAAGTTCCGCGTTCAACCTCAGGCTGGCCCGCCAGAAGAAGAACGCCGGGATGAAGCCGAGCCACGCCGCACCGAACAGCACCCAGCGCACGCTTTCGGTGCCCGCCATCGGCTCCAGCCAGTCCGACAGCGCACCGAACACGAACGGCCCGAGGCCCAGACCGATGAGGTTCTGCCCGAACAACATGACCGACGCTGCAACCGCGCGAAGCTCCTTGCGCACCAGCCCTTGCACACAGGCATAGGCGGGGCCGTAATAGGCGGCGTTGAGGATGGTCGGAACGAGGATCAGCAGCCCCGCAACCCACCATAGCGGCGCGCCGTAGCCGAGGAACTGGATCGGCGCGGCAACCGCCATGCCAACCGCAGGCAGCGTAAGGATATGGCGCCGGTTTATCTGACCGAACCGGTCGGCGGCCCACCCGCCGAGCCAGGTGCCGAACACGCCGGCGATCCCCAGTGTAACCGAACCGATCAGGCCCACCTCGGTGGTGGTCAGTCCGTGGCTGCGGATGAACAACGAAAGCGTCCATAGCCCCTTGCCGTAGGCGAGGAACGCGGCAAACGATGCGGCAACCAGCAGAAGCACATAGGCACGCGAATTGAAGATTTCCGCAATCGCCTTGCCGACCGGAACTTGTGGCGGAGCAACCGGAGCGGCCTCGGTCTTGGCGAGCCCCAGCCTGCGCGGTTCGCGCAGCAGAAAGGGCAGCAGGAGCGCCAGAATGATGCCCGGCGCACCGACCAGCATGAGCGCGGCGCGCCAGCCCCAGATATCGTTGACCGTGCCGCCGATCACCAGCCCCAGCAGGGTTCCGATCGGCACCCCCATCCCGTAAAAAGCAATCGCCGAAGCGCGTTTCTCCGGCGGAACAGCATCGCTGATGAGGCTGTGCGCCGCCGGCGTGCACCCCGCCTCGCCCACCCCGACGCCCACCCGCGCCAGTGCCATTTGCCAGAAGTTCTGCGCAAATCCGCACACCGCCGTCATGCCCGACCAGATGATCAGCGATACCGAAATGAGCGACACGCGGTTGGTACTGCCGCGATCGGCGTAGCGGGCGATCGGGATGCCCAGCACGGCGTAAAACACCGCGAAGGCCGGTCCGGCGAGCAGCCCCAGTTGGGTGTCACTGAGCCCCAGTTCGCCCTTGATCGGCTCGGCAAGGATATTGAGAATCTGGCGATCGAGGAAGTTCAGGATGTAGACGAGCAGGAGGATCCACATCGTCGCGCGTATCGATCGCTGCGAAGCATCGGTACCGGTTACTGCGGTCATTCGGGGGCTCTCCTCACACGCGGGCTTACCCCCTCGCCGGGACCGAACCTTGCCGACAGCGCCAGTCAGGTCAAGCGCCGATCAGTACAAAAGATGTTCGCGCACAGTGGCGATCCAGCTCGCTTCGTCGTTCGCAGCCTCCGCATCCAGATTATGCGGCGATGCCGCCGCGTCATCGACCCATTCGCGCAAACCCGGGCCGCCGTTGATCACGTCGATCGCCACCATGTCTTCAGTGTATTCGTATTTGAAATCCTTGCCGCGCCAGATCGGATAGTCCGGATAGAGCCGCCGGATCGCCTTGAACGCCAATGCCTGGAGCCTCCACGGGCGGAACACATCGTGCGCGTAAAATGGGCCTTCCGCATGGACCATCAGCGCATTGCACAGCTGGCCTTGATGCTTGTGAAAGGTCGGCTCGAACCAGCATTCGCGCAGGCCGCATCCGGCAAGCCATTCGGGAGCCAGCCGATGCATCTCCGCCAGCACCGCCTTGGCATCGACATCGGGCGCACCGAACAAGACCTCGAGCGGGCGGGTCGTCCCCCTACCCTCGCTCAGCGTCGCGCCCTCAATCATCACCGTTCCGGCATAAGCGCGCGCCATGTTGAGATTTGCCGCATTGGGCGACGGGTTGATCCACACGCGATCAGTGGGCCAGCCATATCCGGGGCCGGCTTCGGGCAGCCAGTCGTGCATATCGATGACGCGATAGGCCACGTCGAGCCCGAAGTGGGCGATGAACCAGTGCCCCATCTCGCCCATGGTCAGCCCGTGCCGCATAGGCATCGGCGCGGCGCCGACGAAGCTCTCGTGGCCGGGGACCAGCAGCGTGCCTTCGACCGGGCGGCCCGCGGGATTGGGCCGGTCGAGCACCCACACTTCCTTGCCGTGTTTCGCCGCTTCTTCCAGCAGGTAGAGCAGCGTGGTGACGAAGGTGTAGATCCGGCAGCCGAGGTCCTGCAGGTCAAACAGGAACACATCCGCGCTCGACATCATCTGGCCGGTGGGGCGGCGAACCTCCCCATAAAGGCTGAAGACGGGGATGCCGTAGACCGGATCGGTCTCGTCCGCCGTCTCGACCATATTGTCCTGCTTGTCGCCCTTGAGGCCGTGCTGCGGGCCGAAGGCACTGGTGACGTTGATCCCGGCTGCAATCAGCGCATCGAGGCTGTGGGTCAGATCCCGCGTCACCGAAGCCGGGTGCGCGACGAGCGCCACCCGTTTGCCCTGCAGCGCTTCCTGCAGTGCAGCTTCGGCGAGAAGGCGGTCGATCCCGAACTTCATGCTCACAGGGCGCCCGCCATATGCAGCTTGCGACAGGTCACGCTGTGGAACTCCGCCTTGCCGGGCTGGAAAGCCAGCGCCCAGAACTGGATGTTGCCGTCCCGGTCCTCGACGATGGCGTTGAGCGCGACATCGGCCGGGACCGGAAGTTCGGAGGCGATTTCCGCCTCGAGCACCAACTCGCCCGCATCGTGACGGCAGGCGATTGCGATCGTCTCCACCGGCGCATCGCGGCCGTTCAGGCGAAAATCGTCGAAGTCGTAGCAGGCCCACTGGCTCGACGGGCTGAGATTGAATTCGCGGTAGTAGCTGTCACCGCGCGGTTGCCAGAAGATCTCGAAACAGGTCGTCTTCCACAGGTTGTCGCGACGGATGCTTTCGGCGTCGGCAGGGATTTTGATCGCGGAGATATCACCTTCAAGCCGGAAGCGGGCACGGCAGCCGGCGTGCGTGGGTTCGCAATGCGCGCTGACCGCCGTGATCGGACCGGGAGCGCAATCGGGGTGGAGGATGAGCGTATGCATTGCCGAGCTATTGCCAATCATGCCGCGCCTCGCAAGCCACTTGGAGCCGCTGCCCCCCGCTGCTAGAGGCCGCGCGCTATGAGCCAGTTCGAATCCGATCTCCTGCGCCTGCTCGACGAGCGGGGCTACATCCACCAGCAGACCGACGCGGCGGGGCTCGATGCCCTGGCGCAGAAGCAGGTGATCCCCGGCTATATCGGCTTCGATGCGACCGCGCCCTCGCTCCATATCGGGTCGCTGGTGCAGATCATGATGCTGCGCCGCCTGCAGCAGACGGGGCACAAGCCTATCGTTGTGATGGGCGGCGGAACCACGCGGATCGGCGATCCCACCGGTCGCGACGAAAGCCGCAAGATGCTCACCGACGAGGCAATCGAGGCCAATATCGCCGGCATCCGCACCGTGTTCGAAAAGCTTCTGGTGTTCGGCGACGGCCCGACCGATGCCGTCATGGTCAACAACCACGACTGGCTGGGCCGGCTCGGTTACATCGAGATGCTGCAGAAGGTCGGCACGCATTTCACCGTGAACCGCATGCTTTCATTCGATTCGGTCAAGCTGCGGCTCGAGCGCGAGCAGCCGATGACCTTCCTCGAATTCAATTACATGATCCTGCAAGGGTACGACTTCAGGCATCTGTCGCAGGAAATGGGCGCGCGGCTGCAGATGGGCGGGAGCGACCAGTGGGGCAATATCGTCAACGGGGTCGAGCTCGGCCGCCGGATGGACGGGACCGAATTGTTCGGCCTTACGACGCCGCTGCTCACCACCGCCGACGGGGCCAAGATGGGCAAGACCGCCGCAGGTGCGGTATGGCTCAACGAAGCACAATTGCCGGGCTACGACTTCTGGCAATACTGGCGCAATGTGGACGACCGCGACGTTGGGCGATTCCTCCGCCTGTTCACCGATTTGCCGCTCGATGAAATCACCCGGCTCGAAGCGCTCGAAGGGGCGGAGATCAACGCTGCGAAGATCGTGCTCGCGAACGAAGTGACGGGCCTTGTCAGGAGTGAAGACGCTGCGAAGTCTGCCGAGGCCACTGCGCAGCAGACTTTCTCCGGCGGCGGTGCGGGGGAAGATCTTCCCACGCTGTCGGTGGGCGACCAGGGCATGCGGGTCGGCACGATCCTCACCGATCTCGGCTTCACCGCTTCCAACGGCGAAGCCAAGCGCAAGATCGCCGAGGGTGCAGTCAGGCTCGATGGCGAGACGGTTGACGACGCCGGTTTGCTGATCGAGGTCGAGGCTGGGTGCGAAAGGAAGTTGAGCCTGGGTAAGAAAAAACACGCGGTATTGACCCGATAGGCCCTCAAAACCGCCGTTTTGTCCCGTTCTGAAACAGAAAATTTTACAGAATATCAGGCTTTTTGACGCATTAACGATCCCTGGGTTGAAACAAACAAGGGGTCATGGATAGTGTCAGTCCGTGCACAGCTATCGGTAACCGACCAGCGCCGCGCAGCGCGCCATCCGGTCGATTATCCGGTCATCGCCGAACACCATGATCGCGGCGATGTGAAGCTCCACATCTCCAATATTTCCGCACACGGTTTCATGATCGACGATGCGGGAGACCTCAACCGAGGCGACCGTGTGATCATCCGCCTGCCGGTCGTCGGCCGGATCGAGGCCTATGTGATCTGGGTGCGCGAGGAGCGTGCAGGCTTCCAGTTCGAGCGGATCATCCGGCTCGACGATTTTGATCTGATGATCGACACCATCCAGCCCAACCCGAAACTGCGCCGCCGTCGCTAGCAGCGCGTGCAGAAGGCATGCCTTAGGCATGTGACAATCGAAGTTTCTTTTCTCGCCCCCACACGCCTGCCATGGCCCGCAGGTGAGCGAAGCATTAGAGCCAGCGACGCACCCGTTCCGGGTCCATAACTTCCGCGCCTATTGGCTGGCGCGGATCACGATGACACTTGGCCAATATGCGATGATGCTGGTCATCGGCTGGCAAACCTACGACATGGCGCGCACCGGCGGCATGAGCGTTCAAGGTGCGGCGGGTCAACTGGCGCTGATCGGCCTGCTCCAGTTCGTACCCCTGTTCCTCCTCACCCCATTTTCGGGGCTGGCCGCCGACCGGTTCGACCGCCGCAAACTGGCGCAGGCGACCATCGTGCTTCAGCTGGCCTGCGCGGCGGGGCTGTGCTGGCTGACATGGACCGGCATGTTGTCGATCCCTTGGCTGTTCGGCATCGCGGTGGTCCTCGGTGTCGTCCGTGCTTTCAACGGGCCTGCACTGACCGCGCTGTCGCCCAATCTCGTGCCCAAAGCGATCTTGCCGACCGCCATCGCGCTCAGTTCGATCTCGTGGCAGATCGGCATGATCGCCGGACCGGCCATCGGGGGCTACACCCACGCAATCGAGCCTGCGCTGCCCTATGCGGTCGCGACCGGACTGTTCGCTCTGGCAATCATTTCGCTCTCGACGATCGGCAGAGTGCCTCAGCCCGACATTCGCGGGACCGCCAAACCGATCGCCCAGCTTGTCGACGGGCTGCGCTACGTCTTGCACAACAAGATGGTGCTCGGGTCGATCACGCTCGACCTGTTCGCGGTGTTCCTCGCCGGTGCGACCGCGCTGTTCCCGGTCTACGCCCGCGATATCCTGCAAGTCGGCGAGCAAGGTCTGGCGCAACTGGCCATGGCCCCGGCGATCGGGGCGACGCTGACCGGGATCTTCTTTTCCTTCCGTCCTCTCGCCCGCAATGTCGGCCCGGCGATGCTCATCGCGGTGGCAGTGTTCGGTCTTGCGACGATCCTGTTCGGTGTTTCGACCTCCATGCCGCTCAGCCTCGCCGCGCTGTTCGTGATCGGCGCAGCGGACATGTTCAGCGTCTATATCCGCCAGTCGCTGGTCCAGCTGCACACGCCAGACGACAAGCGCGGGCGCGTCTCGTCGGTCAGCCACCTCACGATCAGCGCATCGAACGAGTTCGGGGACTTCTTTTCGGGGACCATGGCGTATCTGATCGGTCCGGTCGCAGCGGTGGTTGTCGGAGGGGCTGGAGCCATCGTTACCGTCGGTCTATGGGCCCGCATCTTCCCGGTCCTGCGCACCACGCGGACCTTTGACCCGCCCGCGGAGTTGGTGGATAGTCCCACCGAAGCAAAGACTGCCGGAGAGAAAGCATGAAAGCCGATTCCATCCTCGCCACCATCGGCAACACGCCGCATGTGCGGCTTGCCCGCCTGTTCCCCGATCACGAGGTGTGGGTGAAGAACGAGCGTGCGAATCCGGGCGGGTCGATCAAGGACCGGATCGGCCTTGCAATGATCGAGGATGCGGAGAAGTCGGGCGCGCTGAAGCCCGGCGGGACGATCATCGAGCCGACCAGCGGCAACACCGGAATCGGCCTCGCCATGGTCGCCGCCGTGAAGGGCTACAGGTTGGTGCTCGTCATGCCCGAAAGCATGAGCATCGAACGCCGCCGCCTGATGCTTGCCTATGGTGCCACTTTCGACCTGACCCCGAAGGAAAAGGGAATGAAGGGTGCGATCGAACGGGCGACCGAACTGGTCGAGCAGACCGAAGGCGCTTGGATGCCGAGCCAGTTCGACAACGAGGCCAACTGGAAGGTCCATGTCGCCACCACAGCGAAGGAAATCCTCGCCGATTTCGCCGATAGTCCCATCGACCTGATGATCACCGGGGTCGGCACCGGAGGCCATCTGACCGGCTGTGCTGAGGAGCTGAAACGGCACTGGCCCGCGATGAAGGCCTATGCCGTCGAGCCGACCCTCTCGCCGGTCATCAGCGGCGGCCAGCCCGGACCGCATCCGATCCAGGGCATCGGCGCAGGCTTCTTGCCCGGCAACCTCCATACCCAGGCGATCGACGGTGCGATCCAGGTCGATCCGGACGATGCAAAGGAAATGGCCCGCCGCTGCGCGCGCGAAGAGGGCATCCTTGTGGGCATTTCGAGCGGCGCGACGCTGGCGGCGATTGCGAGCAGGCTGCCGCATCTCGATACCGGTACGCGGGTGCTCGGCTTCAATTACGACACGGGTGAACGCTATCTTTCGGTGCCCGACTTCCTGCCGGAGTAACGACGCGCTAGGCCTAAACCATCGGAGGGTGGATGAGACTCGAGCGTCGCGAATTCGTTGTCGGGGGTGCTGCGAGCCTGCTCGCGGCTTGCAGCAACATGGCCCCGGGTTCCGGTGTCCAGCCCCCCGATCGGCTTGCAGCTTCCCCGTCTCCGCTTCGATCCCGCACGGATCATGAAGATATCGGTCTGTTCGCGCCCGTTCCGCCCCGCTGGCCCCCGGCTTGAGCTGGAGCGCTTTGGCGAGAAGACCGTCATCCACAATTACGGTCATGGCGGCTCGGGATGGTCGCTGAGCTGGGGCTGCGCGCAGGAGACGGCCATCCTCGCCCGCCAGACCGGGGCGGCACGCTTCGCAGTGCTGGGTGCGGGTTGCATCGGGATGACCACGGCGCTCGCACTCCTCGATACCGGGGCGGAGGTGACGCTTTACGCCGAAGATTTCCTGCCCGACTCGCGGTCCGCCCGAGCGACCGGGGTGTGGTCGCCCAGCAGCCGGATCGCGATGGAAGATGCCATCGCGCCCGATTTCCTCGCCCGATGGGAAGGCTGGACGCGCCGCTCGCATGCCGTGCACCAGCAGATGATCGGTCTGTCGGGCGATCCGGTAGAGTATGTCCCGCAATACAACCTTGCTGGTGGCGAAGCCCCGAATGTCGAGGAGACCCGCCCGTTTCTGCATGTCCACCGTCTGGTGCGCGATCTCTCGCCGTCATGGGGCGCGGTCGAGGGGGTTGAGAACCCCTTCCCCGGCCGTTTCGTGCGCGGCGGACCGAACCTGATCTTCAACGTCTCCGAATATGCCGACCGGTTGATGCGCCTGTTCCTGCACAAGGGCGGGACGATGGAGAAGCGCACATTCCCCGATCGTGCAGCGGCGCTGGCGCTGGACTAACCAGTGATCGTCAATTGCATGGGCTACGGTGCCAAGGCAATCTGGGGCGATGACAGCCTTGTTCCGGTGCGCGGGCAGATCGCATGGCTCGTGCCGCAGCCGGAGGCGCGCTATGCCCTGTGGTTCGATCAGGTGCAGGCGATCTCGCGCCGCGACGGGCTGATCGTCCAGTATCTCGGGCCGAACGACGACTGGGGCTATGACAATGCCGACGAAAGCCCCGATCGCGCCGAGTCCGAGCGCGCACTCGCCACCTTGCGCGAGTTGTACAGCTGACAAGTATTTCGATTGCGCAGCGCCAAGCCTGTGATATTTCTCCGCTATAAGGTTGCAGGGAGAGACGGGGATGCGCGGGATAGTGACGATTGCGGCACTGGCGATGCCGGCGACGGTGTGGGCGCAAAGCAGCCAGGGCGATGTCTCGGTCACCATCTACAGCGAACAGGCGCTGGTCGACGATACCCGCGTGCTCACCTTGCCCACCGGCGAAGTCCGCCATGAATTCCGCGACGTATCTGCCGCGATCCGTCCCGAAACGGTGACCCTGCAAGGCGACGGGATCGAGATCGCCGAGCAGAATTTCGATTTCGACCTGCTTTCCCCCGCCGCGTTGATGCAGAAGTCCGAAGGGCAGACAATCACCCTCATCCGCCGCAATCCCGCCACCGGTGCGGAAACGACCGAGCAAGCCGAGGTGCTCGCGGTCAACGGCGGGGTGGTGATGCGGGTCAACGGCAAGGTCGAGGTGCTGCGCGACGACGGGCAGCCAGTGCGCGTGGTGTTCGACGACATCCCGCCCAACCTGCGCGCTCGCCCCACCCTCTCGGTTACGTTCGATTCGACCACCAGCGGCACCCGCCCGTTGCGGCTGAGCTATCTCACCACCGGTCTCGGGTGGAATGCGGACTATGTCGGCGTGTTCGACGAGAAGAAGCAGACGATGGACCTGCAAGGCTGGGTCACGCTGACCAACACCACCGGCACCCCCTTCCCCGATGCCGAGATCACGCTGGCGGCGGGCGATGTGGTCAAGCTCAACCAGCAGGCGGCGCAGCGCCGCAACACCAACAATTACAACAACTACAACGCCGGATATGAGCGCAGCGAAGAGGACGAGGCGGTCGGCGACCTCTACCTCTACCCGATCGACGGACGCTCGACGATAGCCACCAACCAGAAGAAGCAGATCGGTTTCCTCGACGCGACCGGGGTCGCGGCCAAGCGGACCTATCGCTTCACCTGCGACTGGCTGTGCAGCAGCGACGAGCCGCAGAGCGCCGAGAGCATCATCGACTTCAACACCGGCAAGAGTGGCGGACTCGGCCGTGCGCTCCCCGCCGGGGTGGTGCGTGTCTATATGCGCGATGCGAACGATAATGCGCGCTTCGTGGGCGAGAGCCGCATCGCCCATACCCCCGCCGGGTCGGACATGAAGATCGTCACCGGCTATGCCTTCGACGTGAAGGTGAAGCGCGTGACCGAAAAGCGCGAGCAGGTGACGGCGGACGAATGGAGCAAGACGGCGGAATACCGCATCGTCTCGGATGCCGGGGTCGAAACGGTCACCGTCAACCAGCAACGCACCTACCAGCGGACCGAGATGCGCTATGTCGTCACCAATGCGCGGGATGTGCCGGTAACGGTGGAGGTGGTGCAGGACGGGCTCAATGGCTATGCCCGGGGCACACGGGTGACGAAGGAAAGCATCGAGGGCAAACAGCGAGGTGCCTGGACCCGCGTGTGGCAGGTGCCCGTCCCCGCCGGCGGAAAAACCGAACTGACCGTGACCTTCCTGACCGACTTCTGAGCCATGGGCCGCAGGCTCCCCTCGCTGGCAGGCGGGCTGTTGCTGGTCACCGCACCGGCTGCGGCGGATACGCCGGTCGTCGTGTCGCCTGCGCCCGACGATGTCGCAGTCACCTTCTATCGCGACGGATCGCGCTATCCCGGCGACGCGATGGCGTTCGATATCGAGGATAGCGAGGAGATCCTCGGCGGCTATGCGATGGTCGCCGAAACGCGAACTATCACCATTCCGCCGGGCGAGGTCACGGTGCGGTTCGAAGGGGTCGCCAGCGGGATCCAGCCGGAGAGCGCTATCCTGCTCGGCGGCGACCTAAAGGAGAAGAACTTCGACAGCCGCCTGCTCTCCCAGCGCGGGTTGATCGATGCGTTTTACGGGCAGGTCGTGACGGTGCGCTACACCGACGAGACGACCGGCGAGGTGGTGACCGAACCCGGCACGATCAAGACCTTCCCCGACAATGCGCTCGTCATCAAAACCGCGCGGGGCTATGTCAGCACGGCATGCGAGGGCACGGCGGATACGCTGCTGTTCCCCGGCGTGCCCAAGGACCTGACCGCGAAGCCCACGCTCTCGATGCTCACCCGGCCGGACAACCCCGGCGGGACGATGACCGTCACCCTCGCCTATCTGGCGATGAATTTCGACTGGCAGGCGAACTATGTCGGCACCTTCTCGCCCGACGGGCAGAAGCTCAGCCTGACCGGGTGGATGACGCTGGCGAGCAAGGACAAAACGAGCTTCGGCGGGGCGGAGGTGAGCGCGGTTGCCGGCCAGGTCTCGCGCGCAACGATGACCGATGAAGAGGAAGAGGCGTTCTTCGAGGCGATCGAGAACGATCCCTATGGCGAGGAAAACATCGAGCTGAGCTATGCGTGCTGGCCGCAGGGCCGCACTGCTTCAGGCCAGTCGTGGCCGGTGCTGTTCGGCCCGGGGGACCTGCCGGTCAAGGAGTCGCCGATCTTCGTGCAGTATGGCGGCGGATACGGGTTGGGCTACCTCCCGTATGATGGCGAATACGACACCATCGTCGTCACCGGCAGCCGCATCGCCAATCGCGACGATCTCGGCGATCTCAAGCTCTACACGCTGCCTTTCCGCGCCAGTGTCCCGGCGCAGAGCCTCAAGCAAGTGCGCTTCCTGCGCGACAGCGAGATCGACGGCGAGACGCTCTATCGCGCCAGCCTGACGGCCGACGATAGCCATGCGAACGATCCGGAACTCGTCTTCCGCTTTCGCAACCGCAAGCGCGACGGCTTGGGCGAACCTTTGCCACAGGGGCAAGTGGCGCTTTTCCAGCACACAAATGCGGGCAGGCACCTGGTCGGCGAAACCTTTATCAAGGACAAGGCGGTCGACGAGGATGTGCTGATCACCATCCCCGATGACGATATCGATGTGGACTTAGACATCGATTACACCGACCGCGCAGGCGACGACTGGGAGGAGAAGGAGCTGACGGTCGAGAATTACTACGAATGGCCGGTAGCGGTCGAGGTCGAGCTGAGTGACGAGCTCGACTACGACACCGAATACCGCCTCTCGCGCTTTTCGGGCAAGGTTACGCGCAAGGATGGCAATTACCTCTGGCGGGTCATCGTCCCCGCCGAAGGCGAAGCGAAGATCCGCTACCGCGTGACCGAGATCGAGCGCGACGTCATCGACCTAGAGGAATAACACCACGACGGGAGACCCGAATGTTCGAGGACATCGCCTATTCGGATGGCGACACCGCACTGCTCGGCAAGCTGGTACGCCCCGCCGGACCTCCACGCGCCGCCGTTGCGGTCTATCCGACGTTCATGAACTCGACCCCCGGTGTCGAAGCCAAGGCGCTGGCTTTGGCTGATGCCGGATATGTCGCGCTGATTGGAGATTTCTACGGCCCCGACACACCGGGCGATTTCCAGCAGGCGTTTGCCGCCATGACCCGCCTCCGCTCCGACCCCGCAGCGTGCCGCGCCCGCCTGCGCGCAACGCTCGCTAGACTTCGCGAACTCGAACCCGAATTGCCGCAACTGGCGATCGGATTCTGCCTCGGCGGGTTTGCGGTGCTCGAGTTGGCGCGCGACGGGCAGGATCTTGCCGCAATCGCGAGCTTCCATGGGTTGCTCGATACCCCCTTGCCCGCAGACAACCCGATAAAGTCACGCATCCTCGTCTGCCACGGCGATGCCGATACGCTTGTTCCGCGCAGCCAGGTGCTGGGCTTCTGGGAAGAGATGGACCGCGCAGGTGCCCACTGGCACTTCCACAGCTATGCCGGGGTCGAGCACGGTTTCACCATGCCACAGACCTTCGATCGCAAGCCCAACCCCGCCTATGATGCAAGCGCCGACCGCCACAGCTGGTCGGCCATGCACGGGTTTTTTGACGAAGTTCTGGGCTGACGCATTATTCCCGATCACCACCGTCGATGAACCGCAGCTCCAACACACGCTGGACCGACCAACGGCTGGTGTAAGTGCCGTCTTCGCTGGCACGAAGTTCATAGAGGCCGAAAGGCGTCACCATGCCTGCGCGGGACAGGCCTCCCGCGGGATCGAGCCCGACGACCCGGATAGTCGGTGCAGTCGGCTGCGGCCCCCGGTCGAAATAGGCATGCAAACTGCCGGCGAGCTCGATCTCTCCTTGGCACAATCCGTCCATCACACGAAATCGGGCCCATCCGGAAACCTGCTCGCCAGCCAGGGTGCCTTCGAAACTGGCCGCGCCAATCGGACACGCTGCAGCTACCAGACCCTCAGGTTCGCTCCGGAAAGGAGCGGCGAGCATTTGGCTTGTCGCATCGATCGAGGATGTCCAGCTAGCATTGGAGAGGATAGCAGCCGCAGTCTTCTCCTCGTGCCATAAGACCAGCGAGGATCGTGCGCCGATCGTAACGCCGTTGTGAAAGACGATTGGGCTTCCGTCTCCGCCCTTTGCCGATCTCCAGCCAAACCCGACACTGTACCCATCCTCCCCGGCCACTTCACCTGAGGAGAGAAAGGCCGGGCGCAGCATGTCGTCGAAGGTAGCTTTGGTGACGACCCGGTGATCCATCATCGCACCTCCGAAACGGACAAGGCTCTCCGCCGTCCCCATCATCCCGCCACCGCCCCACGTATAGCTATAGTCGTGCGGCGCCGCTCGGCGGGCGCTGCCTTCGAGGAATTCATAGGCGATCGATACATGCGGATCGCCGCTATCGGTCGCGTCCGGTCCGAGGTCGAGGCCGGGTGCAATCTCGCGCGCAAGATAGGCCGTGAACGGCTCTCCGGTGACTTCCTCGACCATCGCGCCAAGCAAGGTGTAGCCCCAGGCCGAATAGCTGTACCGGTCACCCGGGGCCGAGAGCAGCGGGCGGCCGGCGAAAACTTCGACCGCTGTCTTTCCGTCCGGATAGTGGACTTTCCCCCGGTCCGCGTCGATCTCCTGATAATGCGGCAATCCCGATGTATGTGCGGCCAGCTGGCGCGCGGAGATCGGCGGCCAGTCGTTGTCCAGCCATGGCAGGATGGAAGCGATCGGTGCGTCGAGGTCGATGCGGCCTTCTTCGGCCAGCCTGGCCACTGCCGTAACGGTCAAGAGCTTGGAAACCGAGGCGAGGCGGAAGCGGGTATCGCGCGTGACCGGCACGCCGCCCTCAACATCCTGCCGCCCGGCTGCCCCCGTCCACACCACCGCGCCATCTTGCCAGACGGCAGCGGACAATCCCGGAACACCGCTGACCTCCTGCAAGGCTTCGAGCAGGGTTTGCGACACCTTCGAGGGCGGAACCGGTCCATCGGTTCGCGCGTGGGCTGTGTTCGCAGCGAGACATCCCAGCAAGCCAACTGTGGTCCATTTTGCCAGCATAAATCTTCTCACCCCAACGAACGAAAGCGTCCCCCCGACTATGCGGGAGGACGCTCTCGATCCAGTATCGCTTGGTACCGGACTGTCGCTGTCGGTGTCAGGCTGCGGTCTGAAAAGCCTCTTCGCCCAGCGCCATCATGCTGTCAGACCCTGCCTCCAGCTTGCGGCGTAGCGCGCCGGCGTCGGGCAGGTAGCGGTCCATGTAATAACGCGCGGTCGCCAGCTTGGCTTGATAGAACGCCGGGTCGTCCGGCGAACCCGCCAGCGCAGTCTTGGCGACCTTTGCCATCCTGAGCCACATGTAGCCGAGCGTCACTATGCCCATGATGTGCATGTAATTATGTGCGCCTGCGCCAAGGTTGTTCGGATTGGCCATCGCGTTCTGCATGAACCACATGGTTGCCGCCTGGTGCTGGGCGAGCGCCTTTTCGAGCGCTTCGGCAAGCGGGGCGAGTGTCTCATCGCCCTTGGCTGCCGCAATCTCCTCGCCCACCAGCTTGAAGAACGCCTGGATCCCCGCGCCGCCATTCTGCGCCAGCTTGCGGCCGCACAGGTCCATCGCCTGCACGCCGTTGGTGCCTTCGTAGATCTGGGTGATGCGGGCGTCGCGCACGAACTGGCTCATGCCCCATTCCTCGACATAGCCGTGGCCGCCGAAGACCTGCTGCATGTTGGTCGCGACTTCGTATCCCTTGTCGGTGCCGTAACCCTTGATGACCGGGGTCAGCAGGCCAAGGATCAGGTCGCTCTCGGCGCGCTCTTCCTCGGTTGGCGCCTTGTGTGTCAGGTCGACCAGTAGCGCTGCCCACAGGCAGAGCGCGCGCTGCCCTTCGGTGAATGCCTTGGCATCCATCAGCATGCGGCGGACGTCGGGGTGGACGAAGATCGGGTCCGCCTTGGCCTCGGGCTCGGCAGGTCCGGTGAGCGCCCTGCCCTGACGGCGATCGAGCGCATAGGCCACCGCGTTCTGATACGCGACCTCGGCCTGCCCCAGCCCTTGAATACCGACGCCGAGCCGCGCGGCGTTCATCATGATGAACATCGCGGCGAGACCCTTGTTCTCCTCGCCGACCATCCAGCCCTTCGCCCCGTCGTAGTTGAGCACGCAGGTCGAGTTGGCGTGGATGCCCATCTTGTGTTCGATCGAGCCGCAGGAAACCGCGTTGCGATCCCCCAGCGAACCATCGTCGTTGACCAGGAACTTGGGCACCACGAACAGCGAGATGCCCTTGGTTGAATCCGGCGCGCCCGGGGTCTTGGCCAGCACCAGGTGGATGATGTTCTCGGTCAGGTCGTGCTCACCGGCCGAGATGAAGATCTTGGTCCCGGTGATCGCATAACTGCCGTCGCCATTCGGCTCGGCCTTGGTCCGGATCATGCCGAGATCGGTGCCGCAATGCGGTTCGGTCAGGTTCATCGTCCCGAGCCACTCGGCGGCGATCATCTTCGGGAGATAGGTCGCCTTCTGCTCATCCGAACCCTTCGCGATCAGCGCGGAAATCGCGCCGGTCGTCAGGCCGGGATACATCGCAAAGGCCTGGTTCGAGGTCGCCATGAACTCCTCGACCACGAAGCCGAGGACATGCGGCATGCCCTGCCCGCCGAATTCCTCGGGGCTGGAGATCGTGCCCCACCCGCTCTCGCGGTATTGCTCGAACGCCTCCTTGAAGCCCTTGGGGGTGGTGACGCTGCCGTCTTCGTGGCGGGTGCAGCCTTCCTCGTCGCCCGACTTGTTGAGCGGCGCGAGCACCTCGGCGCAAAACTTGCCCGCCTCGTTGATCACCGTGTCGATCATGTCGGGCGTCGCATGTTCGAAGCCCGGCAGATTGCCGTAGCTGGCGAGGTCGAGCATTTCGTTGACCACGAAGCGGGTGTCGCGGGTGGGGGCGGTGTAGATGGGCATGTGTCGGTCCTTGGGAGCGCGGAAAAGGGCGGACTATCGGGAGCGGTCGATGGCTTCGACCAGCTTGATGAATTCGGCGAGGTCCTTGATCGACGAATCGATATCGGTGCGCTGGCGCTTGAGCTTCGCGATATGGTCGCGGCATTTCTCGACCGTGACGCGGCGCTGCTCGACCCGGCCGTCCCCCAGATCATAGAGATCGATCATCTCGCGAATCTCGGTCAGGCTGAAGCCGACGTTTTTTGCCCGCATGATCCACGCAAGCCGCGCGCGGTCGCGCTTCGAATAGACGCGGGTCAAACCGATCCGGGCGGGAGCGATAAGGCCCTCGTCTTCGTAAAAGCGAAGCGCGCGCGCCGTGCAGTCGAACTCCTCGGTCAGGTCGGAGATCGTATACTGTTCGCGCTCGTGCTTGTCGGGACGTTCGAGATGCGCCCCGCCGTGTCCGTTCGAGTCCTGCTGTCGTGCCGTTGCCATGCCCGACTGATAGATACCCTTTACGTAAGCGTCAATCTTGCACCCTACGTAATGCGCCGCTTTCAAGCACACGATAGAAGCAGCTGCGCGCACCGGTATGGCAAGCGGGGCCGGTCGGCTCGACCAGCAGGATCAGCGCGTCCTGATCGCAATCCACCCTGACTTCGCACACTGCCAAGGTGTTCCCCGACGTCTCGCCCTTTTTCCAGAGCGACGCGCGCGATCGCGAGTAGAAATGGGCTGTGCCGCTCGCCAGCGTCAGATCGAGCGCCTCTCGGTTCATCCAGGCGACCATCACGATCTCGCCGGTTGCGGCATCCTGCACCACTGCGCAGATCAGACCGGCGGCATCGAACCTGGGTTCGAACACCGTTCCCTGCTCTCGTTCCTCGGCTGTAAGATCGGACCCACTCATGGAATTTGACCCTTGGTTTCAGCGGCATTTTGGCCGCATGGTTTGTTGCACGATAACCACAACCAGAAGCGAAAATCCATGGCAGTTGGGTTTCACACTTTGCGCTTCGCCCGCCAGGTGGAAGAACGCGGTCGTGGCTCGCAAGGGCCAGTCGCCTAAACGAGGCACCGCAAGGGCCAAGTTCAGGGGGTAAAGGGCAGCAGCGCCGGTCACCGGTAGCGCGCCCGAACGATGAGGGATAGGACTTCGGCTGCCAAAAGGGGGTGGTTGCCGAAACCGCAAGGGGTCCGATGTTATTCGTCACGTGGCGCCCGGGTTCGCAAGAACCCGGGCGTTTCGTTTATCCGGTGACCGCTTCGGTCAGCACGCGTGCGAAACAGGCGATGGTCACCGACCGAACGCCCGCACGTTTGAGCACCTTCACGCAGGCATGGCTGGTGGCGCCGCTGGTCAATACGTCATCTACCAGGACCACATGGGCGTCACGAATCGCGTCCCTTCGATCACCTCGGACCCGGATCGCCCCGGCGAGGGTTCGCTCGCGCTCCCTACGCCCCAGCCCGCCGAGCGACGGTGTGCGCCTGACCCTTTCGAGTCCGTCGACCAGCACTTCGCCGCCTGCCAGCTTTGCCAGCTCGCCAGCCAGCAAGGCCGACTGGTTGAAACCGCGCTGCCACAAGCGGGTCCAGTGCAATGGAACAGGGATGAAGATTCGCACATTCTCCGACGGGGGCAAGCGCCCCGCGATCAACCGGGCGAGCATGGGTGCCATAGCGATCTTGCGCCCGTGCTTGAATTTGAGGACCAGTTGCCGCGAGGCCTCGTTGTAGAGCGTGCCGGCCGCGATGCCCGCATGGAGCGGCGGTGCCTGCAGACATGCGGCGCATTGGGCTCCGCCCGATGGCATGCCGCCGGGTAGCGGCCGCTGGCAGCTCGCGCAGAAAGGCTCCCCCGGAATGACGAGCTCGCCCCAGCACGGCGCACAAAGCCCGGTCTGTTCGGCGATCGCTTCGCCGCACAGCGGGCAGCGTGGCGGGAACAGCAGATCGACCAGCGGCGCGAAGCTCTCTGCGATGATCGGTGCGACCGCCATATGAACAGACTGCACCGCTTGCATGCCCGGAGCAAGAGCGGCACAGGCGCGGCATGCAGGATCGCGCGCTTCCGTCGATATTCTCCCGCAGCAGGAAGTTGGCGGGTGCCATCCGGTCACGCAGCCTGCGGGAATCGGCAGGCGAGACCGGATATCTATTCGAGCACATGTCGGACGAACTCGTCGAGCGTTTGTCGTTCGTCCGCCACAACCCTGCGACGGCGCTGCTTCTCGGGCATCCCGCACCACACCTGATCGAGTATCTCAGGGCGCAGCGTGCCGCGGTGACTTCGGGCTCGGGGATCGACGAGGAAGCGCCCTACTCCGTCGGCCCGTTCGACCTCATCGCGAGCGTGGGTTCGCTCGACACGGTCAACGACCTGCCCGGCGCGCTGATCCACATGCACCGTGCGCTCGCGCCGGGCGGGATGGCGATCGCGACGCTGGTCGGCGCGCCGAGCCTGCTGAACCTGCGCCGCGCGATGCTGGCGGCGGACGGCGAGCGACCGGCGGCGCGGATGCATCCGCTGGTCGATGTCCGCGCCGCGGCGGAGCTGATCCAGCGGGCCGGGTGGCACAGCCCGGTGGTGGACAGCCACACGCTGCGGGTCTCCTACCCGTCGCTCGACCGGCTTGTCGTGGACCTGCGGCTGCACGGGATGGCCTCGCGCCTCGCTTCGACTGCACCGCCAGTTACCCGGCAGGGACTCGAGCGGGCGCAGCAAGCTTTTCTCGAGGCAGCGGACAGCGACGGCAAGGTGATCGAGACGTTCGAGATCCTCACCTTGAGTGGCTGGCGCAGGTAACGCCTTCAAGCTTTTACAAAAGCACGATTATCTTAACGCCGCCTGCGCCGCCGCGAGCCGCGCGATCGGCACGCGGTAGGGCGAGGCGCTGACGTAATCGAGCCCGACTTCTTCGCAAAAGGCAATGCTCGCCGGGTCGCCGCCATGCTCGCCGCAAATGCCCAGCTTGATGTCGGGGCGGGTTGCCCGGCCCCGCTCTGCAGCCATCCGCACCAGCTGGCCGACCCCGTCGATATCGAGGCTGACGAAGGGATCGCGCGCGAAGATGCCCTTCTCGACATAGGGCGCAAGGAAGCGCGCGCTGTCGTCGCGGCTTACCCCGAGCGTGGTCTGGGTCAGGTCGTTGGTGCCGAAGCTGAAGAACGCGCCCTCCTCGGCAATCTCGCCCGCCATCAGCGCGGCGCGCGGCAGCTCGATCATCGTCCCGACGAGGTAATCGACCGGGCATCCGCATTCCTCGAACACCTGCTTGGCCACGCGGTCGACCAGCGCCTTGAGCAGCTCCAGCTCGCGCTTCGTCGCAACCAGCGGGATCATGATTTCGGGCACGGGCGTGTCCGCCCCGCCCTGCGCCACCGCGCAGGCGGCTTCGAAGATCGCGCGCGCCTGCATCTCGTAAATCTCGGGATAGGTGATCCCGAGGCGGCACCCGCGATGACCGAGCATCGGGTTGAACTCGTGCAACTCGTTCGCCCGCCGCTTGAGGTGGTCGACCCCGTACCCGGTGGCTTCGGCCAAATCTGCGAATTCGGCGTCGCCATGGGGCAGGAATTCGTGCAGCGGCGGGTCGAGCAGGCGGATGGTGCACGGCAACCCCGCCATGACCTCGAATATCTGCCGGAAGTCGGCGCGCTGTTCGGGCAGCAGCTTGGCCAGCGCCACGCGGCGGCCTTTCTCGTCTTCGGCCAGGATCATCTGGCGCACCGCGCTGATCCGGTCCGCGTCGAAAAACATATGCTCGGTCCGGCACAGGCCGATACCCTCCGCACCGAACTGGCGCGCCATGCGGCAGTCGGCGGGGGTTTCGGCATTGGTCCGCACCTTCATCCGCCGGTGGCGGTCGGCCCATTCCATCAGTATGCCGAAGTCGCCCGCCAGCTCGGGCTCGATGGTGCGGACTTCACCCGCCATCACCTGCCCGTTGGCCCCGTCGAGGGTCAGCGTATCGCCTTCCTTCAGCTCGCGACCGGCGATCCGCAGCGTGCGCGTGGGCAGGTCGATCGACACCGCCGAGGCTCCCGAAACGCAGGGCCGCCCCATGCCGCGCGCCACCACTGCCGCGTGCGACGTCATGCCGCCGCGCGCGGTGAGGATGCCGGTCGCGGCGTGCATCCCGTGAATATCCTCGGGACTGGTTTCCACGCGCACGAGGATCACCTTCTCACCCCGTCCCGACAACTGCTCGGCAGTGTCCGAATCGAGCACGATCTTGCCGGAGGCCGCACCGGGCGACGCGGGCAGGCCGGTGGTCAGCACATCGCGCGGCGCAGCGGGATCGAGCGTCGGGTGAAGCAACTGGTCGAGCGCCATCGGGTCGACCCGCAGGATTGCGGTGGTTTCGTCGATCAATCCCTCGCCGACCATCTCGACCGCCATCTTGAGCGCGGCCTTGGCGGTGCGCTTGCCCGAGCGGGTCTGGAGCATCCACAGCTTCCCGCGCTCGACGGTGAACTCAATGTCCTGCATGTCGCGATAGTGCTTCTCGAGCAGGTCGAACACCTGCGCCAGCTCGGCATAGGCTTCGGGCATCGCCTCCTCCATGCTGAGCGGCCTGGCTCCCGCCGCCTCGCGCGCGGCCCTGGTCAGATACTGCGGGGTACGGATCCCGGCGACCACATCCTCGCCCTGTGCGTTGATCAGATACTCCCCGTAATAGGCCTTATCGCCGGTGGCCGGATCGCGGGTGAAGGCGACTCCGGTGGCGCTGGTGTCACCCATATTGCCGAACACCATCGCCTGCACGTTGACCGCCGTGCCCCAGTCGCCCGGAATGTCGTTCAGACGGCGGTAGACCTTGGCCCGGTCGCTGTCCCAGCTGTCGAACACAGCCGCGATTGCACCCCATAGCTGGAGATGCACATCCTGTGGAAAGGGCTCGCCGCGTTCGGCCTCGACGATTCCCTTGTATTCCCCGACGAGCGCCTGCCAGTCTTCAGACTCCATCTCGGTATCGCTGTAGAAACCCTTGTCTTCCTTGGCGATTTCGAGCGCCTCCTCGAACAATCCGTGGTCCAGCCCGAGGACGACATCGGAATACATCTGGATGAACCGACGATAGCTGTCCCACGCGAACCGCTCGTCCCCCGAAATGGCGGCGAGGCCGACGACCGTCTCGTCGTTGAGGCCAAGGTTGAGCACCGTGTCCATCATCCCCGGCATGGAGACCCGCGCGCCCGAGCGGACCGAGACCAGCAGCGGGTCCGAAGCATCGCCGAACCGCTTGCCGACCGTTTCCTCGATATGGCGCAGCGCCGCTGCGACGTCATTGCGCAATGCGTCCGAGAAGTCCGATCCGCCCGCCAGATAGCTGACGCATTCCTCGGTCGTGATGGTAAAGCCCGGCGGGACCGGCAAGCCGATCTGCGCCATCTCGGCGAGGTTCGCGCCCTTGCCGCCGGTGACGGTCTTGTCCTTCTGGCGCGGGTCCGAATGGTCCGCAGCGCCACCGAAAGTGTAGACCGTCTTGTTCATCAGAAGTCCTGTTTTTCTGTCTAAAGCGACACCAAAACCCTAAGCTACGGCTTTAGCCCTCGATCTTCGAGAAATCGGCCACGTTGTGCACTGCAGCACGGAAGCGTGCAAGCAGGTCGAGCCGGGCGCGCCGCTTGATTTCTTCATCCGCATTAACCGTCACTTCCTCGAAGAAGGCATCGATCGGCATGCGCAGCGAGGCGAGAGCGGACATGGCGGCGGCGAAGTCCTCTGCTTCAATCGCCGAGGCAGCCGTGGGTTCCGCCGCGTCGAGCGCCTCGATCAGCACCTTTTCCGCCGGTTCGGGCGTGTAAGAAAGCCCGTTATGCGCTTCCCGCGCGGAGGCATCCCGCGCCGCAGCGGCATAGACCGCGCGCATATCGGGATCGTCGACGTTTTCGAGCGGGTCCTCGTCGCCGGTGTGCGGCAAGAGCCCCTCCCCTTCAGGGGAGGGGTTGGGGTGGGGACTGTCATCAAGAGTGGCATGGCTTACATCCCCCACACCCTCCGCGACTTCGTCGCTCCTCCCGCTCCCCTGAAGGGGAGAGGGCTGGTTGGCCCAATCTTCCTTCTTGAGGATATTCGCCGCCCGCTTGTACCCGGCGAGGAGGTTGGCCCCGTCCTCGGTCGTGACGAAGGCCTGGAGCGCATGAACGCGGGCGAGCAGGCGGACGAGATCGTCCTCGCCCCCAAGCGCGAACACCGCATCGATCAGGTCGTGGCGGACCCCGGCTTCGCGCTGCTGGACCTTGAGGCGGTCGATCAAGAAATCTGCAAGTGGCACTTGCGCCGCCGAAATGCCTTTGCTGATCCGTTCGGCTTCGAACGACCAATCTAAGATTTGCTCGGGTCCACGACCATATTCTTCATCCTGGTCCGGACGGTCTGGATAACGATAAACTTCTAAACCCGAAAGGATGGGACCATACCGTTCAAGCTTGGCTGCTAAAGCAGTCTCGTAATGGCCCTCAGATGCCTCGGCGTGCATAGCATTCCAGCCTGCTCTCAGTCTGTTTGCTGTCATAATCCGAATTATGCCGAGCTCTGCGCGCCGCAATGCAAATGGATCTTTTGAACCAGACGGCTTGTCTCCAATCACGAAGAATCCAGCCAAAGTATCCAGCTTATCCGCCAGCGACACCGCCACCGTCACCGGCGCGGTGGGCACGTCGTCGCCCTGCCCGACCGGCTTGTAGTGGTCGCGGATCGCGTCGGCGACTTCGTCGGGCCAGCGCCGCAGGCCATTCTCATCGACCTCGGCGCGGGCGTAGTAGCCGCCCATCACGCCCTGCAGTTCGGGGAACTCGCCGACCATCTCGGTAACGAGGTCAGCCTTGCACAGGCGTGCCGCTTGCTCCGCGAGGTCGGCGAGGCGCGCACGATCCTCCCCAAGCCCGCTTGGGGAGGGGGACCACGAAGTGGTGGAGGGGTCTGATTCGGTTGGAGAGGCCACCCCTCCACCAGCTCCGCTGGTCCCCCTCGCCATCGGTGATGGGGAGGATTGCACGATCCTCTCCTCGACCAGCCACCGCGCCAGCTTTGCCACCCGTTCGACCTTGTCGGCCACAGTACCCAGCTTCTCGTGGAAGGTGATCCGCGCCAGCTTTTTGGCGTGTTCGGCGAGCGGGGTCTTGCGGTCCTGTTCCCAGAAGAAGCGCGCATCGGCCAGCCTTGCGGCCAGCACCTTGCGGTTGCCGTCGACGATTGCCGCGCCGCAATCGCTGCTTTCGATATTGGCGGTGCAGACGAAGGCGTTGGCTAACTCCCCCTCCCCTTCAGGGGACGGGGTCGGGGGGTGGGGGCTGTCAGTAACAGGCCCCACACCCTCCGCGCCTGCGGCGCTCCTCCCTCTCCCCTGAAGGGGAGAAGGCTTTTTGCACACAAAATACTTCTGGTTAACCCGCGCAGTCAGCTGGATGACCTCGGGCGGGACGTCGAGGAATTCGCGGTCGAACCGGCCGAGCAGCGGCACCGGCCATTCGGTAAGGCCCGCATTTTCGACCACCAGCCCCTCGTCCTCCACCAGCGCAAACCCGGCGGTGCGCGCCGCTTCGCCGGCAAGCTGGCGGATCATGTCCTGCCGCTCCTCGTGGTCGACGATCACGTGCGCGGCGCGCAGCTTCCCGACATAGTCGGAAGCGCCGCTGATGGTAATCTCGCCCGAGTGGTGGAACCTGTGCCCCAGCGTCACCGCGCCGCTGGTGACACCATGGACCTCGCATTCGACGATCTCGTCACCCAGTAGCGCGACGATGCCCGAGAGCGGGCGCACCCAGCGCAAGGACTCAGTACTGATCGACGCCGCACCCCAGCGCATCGATTTGGGCCAGCTGAAATCGCGGATGATCGCGGGGATGGCGTCGGCGAGGACGTCTTTCACCGCCCTTCCCGGCTTTTCGATCACCGCGAACCAGGTGTTGCGGCCCTTCACGTCGCGCAGCTCGAGCTGGTCGCGCGTCACGCCGCTCTTGCGGCAGAATCCGTCGATGGCGGCATCGGGCGCGCCTTCGGGCGGGCCCTTGGCTTCCTCGCTGACGGCCTCGGTTGCCTGCGGCAAGTCGCGCGCGATCAGCGCGAGGCGGCGCGGCGTGGACCAGACGGTGAGTTCACTGACCGTGAGACCCACTGCCTCCATCTCGCGGCGGAACAGGCGGGCAAGCTCGCCACGCGCCCCGGCCTGCATCCGGGCAGGGATTTCTTCGGAGCGGAGTTCGAGGAGGAAGTCGCTCATGCCGACCACTCCGGAAATTTCTCTGCCCAGCCCGCCGCTTCCTTGGCCATATGCGCTTCGCAACTGCCACGCGCGAGGTCGCGGACGCGGCCCATATAGCTGGCGCGTTCCTGCACGCTGATCACGCCGCGCGCTTGCAGCAGGTTGAAGATGTGGCTCGCCTCGACCGCCTGCTCGTAGGCGGCGATGGGGACATTGGCTTCGAGCGCGTTGCGGCACTCGGCCTCGGCCTTGTTGAACAGGTCGAACAGCGCATCGGTGTCGGCAACCTCGAAGTTCCACTTCGACATCTGGCGCTCGTTTTCGAGGAACACCTGCCCGTAAGTGACTCCTCGCCCGTTGAAATCCAGATCGTAAACATTGTCGACCCCCTGGATATACATCGCCAGCCGCTCCAGCCCATAGGTCAGTTCGCCGGCCACCGGCTTGCAGTCGAACCCGCCCATCTGCTGGAAATAGGTGAACTGGGTAACCTCCATCCCGTCGCACCAGACCTCCCAGCCCAGCCCCCACGCGCCCAGCGTCGGGCTTTCCCAGTCGTCCTCGACGAAGCGGATATCGTGTTTGAGCGGATCGATCCCGATCACCCGCAGGCTCTCGAGATAGAGCTCCTGGATATCGGGCGGACTCGGCTTCAGGATCACTTGGTACTGGTAATAATGCTGCAGCCGGTTGGGATTTTCGCCATAGCGGCCGTCGGTCGGGCGGCGGCACGGCTGCACGAAGGCCGCGTTCCACGGCTCCGGCCCCAGCGCGCGCAGGGTGGTGGCGGTGTGGAACGTCCCCGCCCCCATGCGCATGTCGTAGGGCTGGAGGATCAGGCAGCCCTGCGCGCTCCAGAAATCGTGGAGAGCGAGGATCATGTCCTGAAACGACTTCGATGGGTCGCGCGTCATGCTGCGGGCCAATGGCGGAAGGGCGGAAATGCGTCAATGTCGCAGCGCAGCACGGGTGCGGATTGCGCGCTTGACAAGGACCGGGTGCACCATGCGACAAACCGGGCGATGGTTCGCACATTCATCTCTCGCCTCCCCGATTTCATAGGCGTCGTTTGCGCGTCGTTACTGGCCGCTACCGCCGTACCCGCGCCCGCATCCGAACCGGTGGTTGAGACCCTCGTCGAGGAGGCTTCGCCCGCAGCAGCACTAACCACGCCGCCCGGGGCAGAACAGGATTACGCGCCCAACCCGGCGATCTGGCGGCTGGCCGACGAGGACACGACGATCTACCTGTTCGGCACGATCCACGTCCTCCCGCCCGGCTTCGCATGGCGCAGCGCCGAGTTCGACCGGATCGTCGGCGAGGTCGACCAGCTGGTGCTCGAAACATCGGACGAGGATGGCACCGCCCAGCTCGAGGCGATGCTGCCGCAGATGATCGAGGCCATGCTCTCGCGCGAGCCTACCTCCGACCGGATGGCGCCCGAGAATGGCAAGAAGTTTCTCAAGCTGGGCCGGATGGCCGGAATCGATCCGGTCGAATTCGACACCATGCCGCTGATCCTCGCCCTGATGGGCGTCGGGCTGAACGCCAGTGCGCTCGACGGTTCGATGAGCGAGTTCGGGGTCGAGACCGTCCTGACGGCGGAATTCGCCGAACTTGGCAAGCCGGTCGGTTCGATCGAAAACTCCGCCGACGTGATGGTCGCTTTGCTGGGTATCGACGAGGGGACCATCATAGCCGCCGTCGAACATGACCTCGCGGAATGGGACGGCGGCGACCTCGATTCGCTGATGCTCGAAACCGGCGATGCGGATACCGGTCCGGTCTACGGCGATGCGGATAACCCCCTTGCCCCCTTCGCGATGGAGCACGCCTGGGCCAAGGGTATCATCAGCGAGCAGGCAATGTTCGACGACAGCCCGCTTGGTCTGGCGATGTCGAAAGTCCTGCTGGAAGACCGCAACCGCGCTTGGGCGGAATGGCTCGACCGCCGGCTCGACACGCCCGGAACGATCCTCCTCGCGGTCGGGGCCGGGCACTTCGAAGGCGAGGTGTCGGTCTTGCGAATGCTCGAGGCGCGGGGACTCGAGGTCAGTCGAATCAATTGATTGCGTCGGTCCGCTGGCCGGTCGGGACGGCTGACGGGACGGCTGACGGGACGGCTGCATGTCAGGAACTCATGCCAATATGTCAGGTAGTGTTGACAATGTCGCCGAATCGCGACATATAGTCATGCATACCTTACATATTGGAAGGATGTCATGACCAAACGAGTGCGAAAGGACCCGATGCCCGACCAGCGGTTGGCGGCTCGGTGCGGTTCGGCATGAACAACCGCCTCAAGGTCCTGCGCGCCGAGCGCAACTGGAGCCAGGCCGAACTGGCCGGTCGGCTCGATGTCTCGCGGCAAGCGGTCAATGCGATCGAGACGGGCAAACATGACCCGTCCTTGCCACTCGCATTCCGTATCGCCCGCCTCTTCAACATGCCCATCGAGGAGATTTTCCATGACGGACAGTGATATTCTGTCTTCCGGCGAGGAGCGCCTGCGCAAACGCCGCCGTGCCTGGTGGCGCTATCTCGCCCTCGCCTTCGCCGGTTCGGTCATGGCCGGACTGGTAAGCGGCTATCTGGCCGGAGCCTATGAAAACGGCACGATCCCGGTCTGGCTGCCAGTCGTTGGCTGCATCGTGGTGCTGGTTCTGCTGGGCTGGATGACCCGTGACTACTTCAGCCGGATCGACGAGCTCGACCTGATGGACAATCTCTGGGCGCATCTGTTCGGGCTTTATGGCGGGTGCTTCCTTTTCGGCGGCTGGTTCTTCTTCGCTGACCTGGGACTGACCGGTTATCCCACTGCACCTGCCATCGTGCTCGCCATGCTGCTGTTCACTTTCGCCGCCTACGGCCTGCGCAAGCTTGGCCTGCGCTGATCGCATTCATTCTCCCGCAATCTCTCTCCTGTGAAAGGTCCACCGTGATGAAAAGCCTCAAGACGACGCTTGCTGCTGCCGCCTCTGGCCTCATGCTGCTGCTCGCCGCGCCAGCCTTGGCCAAAACGCCTGCGGCTCCCGCCGGCCCCGCCATGTGGCAAGTGTCGGACGAAGATACGACGATCTACCTGTTCGGTACCGTCCACGCCTTGCCCGAGGGCATCGAGTGGTACACCGGCCCGGTCCGCAGCGCGCTCGAAGGGTCGGACATGCTGGTGACCGAAATCCCGATGGGGGCGGACGCCGATGCGAAGATGCAGCAATACACCCTGTCGGCCGGCCTGCTGCCCGAGGGCACGACTCTGCGTTCGCTGCTCGACGAGCAGCAATTGGGCAAATACGATGCTGCGATGACCGGCCTGGGCCTGCCGGTCGAGAGGTTCGACCAGTTCGAACCATGGATGGCCGGGCTGACGCTGACACTGCTGCCGCTGCTGCAGCAGGGTTACTCGCCGGATGCCGGGGTCGAGAAGCAGCTCCTCGCCCATGCCGGAGCAGACAAAGAGTTGGGCGCGCTGGAGACGATCGAGTTCCAAATCGGCATTTTCGACTCCATGCCGATGGAGGATCAGATCGACTTCCTTATCGCGAGCGCGGATCAGATCGGCGGTGCCAAGGCGATGCTCGACGCAATGGTCGCAGAGTGGGTCGCGGGCGACCCCGATGGCCTCGCCGAAGTGATGAACGAGGGCCTCGAGAGCGATCCCGATCTGGCCGATGCGCTGCTGTACAAGCGTAACGCCAATTGGGCCGAATGGATCGACACCCGTCTCGACACGCCCGGTTCGGTGTTCATCGCGGTCGGCGCCGGTCACCTGGCGGGCGACAAAAGCGTGCAGGACCTGCTCGAAGAACGCGGAATCGAAAGCGTGCGCGTGCAATGACCCGCTTTTTCGCCGCCATCGTTGCTGCCGCATTGCTGGCGGCATGCGACGGTGGCGGCGGCGCAGCTTCCGGCGCGCGCCCTCCCTCCCCCGCATTGTACGAAATTGCAGGGCCGACCGGAGCGACCGAGGGCTGGCTGTTCGGCACGATCCATTCGCTGCCCGACGAGATACAGTGGCGCACCGACGCGCTCGACGGGGTGATACAAGAGGCCCGTGTGCTGGTGGTCGAGGTCGCCAATCTGGGTTCCGGGGACGAGATCGGCGCCAGTTTCAATCGGTTGGCACAGGGTTCGCAAAGCTCGCATCTACGCGAACGGATCGAGCCCGCCGACCGCGCCGCCCTGGCGCGACTGATCGAGCAGTCGGACACGGACGAACGGCAGTTCTATCACCTCGATACATGGGCTGCCGCTCTGGCACTCGCCCGCAGCTACGGCGTCGGCGATCCGGAGAATGGAGTCGATCGGGCGATGCTCGAGGAATTTTCGGACCGCCCGGTGATCGAGCTGGAAGGAGCTGTCCACCAGTTTACCCTGTTCGATCGCCTGCCCGAAGCCGAGCAACGCGATTTGCTGGCGGCAGTGGTCGCAGACAGCCGGACGGGCAAGACGCAGGCGCTCGCGCGCTTGGAGGCGTGGCGCGCAGGAGACATGGCGGCGATGGAGCGCGAAACCCGGCAGGGGCTTCTGGCCGACGAGGAACTGCGCAAGGTGCTGCTGGTCGACCGCAATCTTGCGTGGGCAAACAGGATCGACGAGTTGGTCCCCTCGCAGCCTCCGATGTTGGTTGCGGTCGGCGCAGCGCATCTGCCCGGTGAGGACGGACTTGTCGCACTTCTCGAACGGCGGGGCTACACGGTCACCCGCATCCAGTAACGCCCTGCGCGACACCGCGCTTGCCAAACGCGGTGATTGCCCCTAGAGGCGCGCCCTTCCCGGCCGTGGTCATCCCTGGAGGCGTGGCGGGAAGAACGATCCAACCAAGTATTCGAAAGGTAAGCGATTATGAGCGACGCTCTGACCCTGCCGGCCGAGACGCGCGAACGGGCGGGCAAGGGAGCCTCCCGTGCACTGCGTCGCGAAGGCCGCATCCCCGCCGTGATCTACGGCGGCAAGGAAGAACCTATCACCATCCACGTCGAGGAAAAGGCGCTCGTCAAGCTGTTGATGACCGGCCACTTCATGAATTCGATCGTCCAGATCGAACTCGGCAAGGACTCGGTTCGCACCCTGCCCAAGGACGTTGCGCTCCACCCGGTTACCGACCGCCCGACCCATGTCGATTTCCTGCGCCTGTCGAAGGGCAGCAAGATCGACGTGAGCGTGCCGGTGGTCTTCATCAACGAAGAAGCCTCGCCCGGCCTTAAGCGCGGCGGCGTGCTCAACATCGTTCGTCACGAGCTCGAGCTGGTGTGCGACAACGACAAGATCCCCGGCGAGATCGAGATCGACGTCACCGGCAAGGAAGTCGGCGATTCGATCCATATCAGCGATGTCACCCTGCCCGCAGGTTCCGAAAGCGCGATCACCGACCGCGATTTCACTATCGCGACGCTGGTTGCCCCGTCGGCCCTCAAGAAGGCCGACGGTGACACTTCGAGCGCCGATGCCGATGCTGAAGGAGAAGCGGGCGGCGAGTAACTCGCAACCCCTGCCGAGAAATCACCAAGACGCCGGTCCAGCAATGGGCCGGCGTTTTGGATTCATGGGGTGGGCTGTTTGTCGGAGGTTCGAAATGCAGCGGGTACTGGTGATCGGCTCTCCGGGTGCGGGGAAATCGACCTTCGCCCGCGCGCTGGCAGCGAAGACAGGTCTTCCGCTCGTCCATCTCGATGCCGAATACCACCTGCCCGGCTGGGCCGAGCCGGAACCCGAACTGTGGGACGCAAAGCTGGACCAGATCCTTGCGGGCGAGACGTGGATTATCGATGGCAACTACGGCGGCAGTATGGACCGGCGGCTGGCGCGGGCCGACACCGCGATCCTGCTCGACTATCCCGGCACGCTGTGCCTGTGGCGGGTGCTCAAGCGCGTCACCACCCTTCGCGGAACGGTCCGGCCCGACGCCGCACCCGGCTGCCCGGAGCGGCTCGACCTCGCCTTCCTCGCCTATGTCGCTGCCTTTCGCATGAACAAGACTCCCGCGCTCGAGCGCCGGCTGGCGGCGTTCGGCGGAACCGTGGTTCGGTTCAGGCGCCCCGCGGAAGCACAGGTCTTCCTCGACCGGCTGGCTTAAGCTAGGGGCCGCGCATGCAGATTTGGGCTGGCCTCGGAAATCCCGGACCGCAGTATGCGATGCACCGGCACAACGTCGGCTTCATGGCGTGCGATGTTATCGCCGACATGCACCAATTCGGTCCGGTGCAGAAGAAGTTCAGCGGCTGGGCGCAGGAAGGCCGCATCGGCGGCGAAAAAGTGGTGTTGCTCAAGCCGGCGACCTTCATGAACGAAAGCGGCCGCAGCGTGGGCGAGGCCTTGCGCTTCTACAAGCTGGAGCCCGACGCGCTGACCGTGTTCCACGACGAGCTCGACTTGGCCCCGTTCAAGGTCAAGGTCCGCGTCGGCGGAGGGCTTGCGGGGCACAACGGCCTGCGTTCGATCAACCAGCATCTCGGGCCGGACTTCCGCCGGGTGCGGATCGGGATCGGCCACCCCGGCCACAAGGACCGAGTCACCGGCCATGTGCTGGGCAATTACGCCAAGGCCGAGATGGACGATCTGGCCCATATGCTCGGCGCTGTCGGGGCTGAAGCCGGCTGGCTGGCGGAGGGCAACGACGCCCGTTTCATGAGCGAATACGCGCTTCGCATGCAGGACTGATCTGCTAGGCTCTCGCCAACCGAGGAGAGACGCCATGCCCGCCATCGACCGCCGCACCCTGCTCGCCGGAGCCGCCGCCACCACCGCTCTTGCTGCTACCGCTAGCCGCGCGCAGTCAGACCAGATCGAAGCAGAGCCCGACCTGGCGGGCAAGGCGATCCTGATCACCGGCTGCTCCTCCGGCTTCGGGCGGTTCGGCGCGGAGCATTATGCCCGCCTCGGCGCGAAGGTCTTCGCGACCATGCGCGGCCTCCCCCGTCCCGAGGCAGAGGAATTGCGCCAGCTCGCCAGCGATGCGAAGCTCGACATCCATGTGCTCGAACTCGATGTGCTCGACGAGGCGCAGTGCAATGCCGCCGTGGCGGAGGCGGAGCGGATCAACGGCGGGCCGCTCGATGTGCTGGTCAACAATGCCGGCATCGGGATCACCTCGCCGGTCGAGGTGCAGGACATGGCGGCGACGCAGCTGATCTTCGACACCAATGTCTTCGGCTGCCACCGCATGGCGCGCGCGGTGCTGCCCGGGATGCGGGGGCAGAAATCGGGGATGATCTTCCAGATCTCGAGCCAGCTCGGCCGGGTGATCGTGCCCTATTCGGGGCATTATTCGGCAACCAAGTTCGCGCTGGAGGCGATGGGAGAACAGCTCGCTTATGAACTGGTCCCGCACGGGATCGAGGTGACGATCATCGAGCCCGGCGGCTATCCGACCGAGGTATGGGTCAACCGCAATGCTTACACCGCCGCGCTCAAGGACCGGGCCGACGAGAAGCACACCGACGGCTATCCGCAGCAGATGGCCAGCATGGGCAGCGAGGACGGCTCGGGCCGCACCGCCGACCCGATGGACGTCCCGCGTGCGATCGCCCGGACCATCGCCATGCCCGCCGGTACCCGCCCGCTGCGTCTTCCGGTCAGCGGTGGTCCGGTCCCGCAAATGGCGATCAACAAGGTTACTGCCGAAACGCAGGTCGGGTGGCTGGGCAGCACCGGCTACGGCCCGCTGATCAAGGCGGTGCACAACGTCTGACGGCCCTGTTCATTGGCGCGTTAACGACTCCAGCCCGACTGTCCGACAATGGAACACGCAATTTCCTTCGCTCGACGCAATCCGATGTTCGCGGCAGGGATTGGTCACCAGATCAACAGGGGTGACTAACCGTGTTCAAGAAATCGATCCTTCTCGCCGCCGGGGCTCTCGCCTTCACCGCAGCTTCGCCCGCAAGCGCAACCGACTGGTCGAAATGGGGCAACTGGTTCGGTAGCCACAAGCACTTTCCGGGCTGCGGGCACACCTCGTCCAGCTCGGGCGGAAGCACGACCTCGGGCGGCACCACGACTTCGGGCGGTACGACCACTTCGGGCGGTACGACCACTTCGGGCGGTACGACCACTTCGGGCGGCACCTCCACCTCGGGCGGCACGCAGGTGCCCGAGCCCGGCATGATGGGTCTGTTCGGCCTCGGCCTCGCTGCGGTCGCCCTGCGCAGCCGTCGCCGCAAATCGGCCTGATCAGCCGGCGTCAACCCGGACAATCAATTCGCGCGCTGGCGGGGGAAGCTCCGCCAGTTCGCGCAATGGCGCGATGATCGATCGCGCCTTTTCCTTTTGGCCTGTTGCCAGCAGGAATTCCGCCAGCTGCGCGCGCGCAGCATGGTATTCGGGGTAGCGATCGACCACCCGTTCGAGGATGGCTTCGGCCATCGTGGCGAGACCCAGTTCCTGCAGGGCGGTGGCATACAGCAGCTGCGCTTCCGGCACATCGCGCATCTCGCGCTCGCGCGCCTGCATGACCGAACGCACGTCTTCCCATTTCCCCTTGCGCGCCGCGACCTTCGCTTCGAGCAGGGTGAGTTCGGGCGTGTCGATTCCCGCTTCCCGCAAGCTCTTCACGATGCTCGTGGCATCGTCGATCTTGCCCGCGGCGAGCAACACCCGCCCGCGTGCGAGGGTGACGGTCTTGCTGTCCGGATAGGTTTGCCCGAGTTTTTCCAGCCGTCCCTGCGCAGCGCCAAGATTCCCCATCGCTTCGTCGAGCCGCGCCTTCGCCAGCCCGGCGTCGAGCGACGAAGCATCGCTTTTCAGCGCGCGGTCGACGAGTGCACCTGCGGCGGCAAAATTCCCGTCGGCGGTGAGCCGGAGCGCCTTGTCAGAATTCAGCCGGACATCCGCCGGAAACTGCTCCAGTGCGGCGTCGAGCTCCGCGTCGGCCTCATCGTGCCGGCCCAGTTGGGCCAGGGCAAGCGCCCGCACGCGTGCTGCGTCGGCACCCGCGATGCCTTCGAGCGAGGCGAGCGCGGCGCGCTCCTGCTCGCGCAGCATGTCCGCTTCGGCGGCGAAGACGATCCATTCGGGCGAGCGGGACAAGTCGGGTTGCACTTCGAGCATGCGGTCGATCGCCGCCGCCGCTCCCTCGCCGTCGCCCAGCAGCAACAGGGTACGGACATACGCGCGCGCAAGCCCGGCATCGCCGGGTTTCTCCCGCACCGCCGCTGCCAGCGCGGCTGCGCCATCGTGCCAGCGGTTCTCTGCAAGGGCCGCGCGGTAATCGGTATCCGGCCCCTGCCCGAGCATATCACAGCCGCCTAGCGACGACGCGGACAGCGCAAAGGCGAGGAGCGGAACGAGGGAACGGCGGCGAGACATCGTTACCGCCGATACCCGGCGCAGGTGAATTTATCGTAACCCGCAGCGGACGCTCAAGGAGACAGTGACTGGTCAAACCGGACCGGCGCGCCTATCGGGCCGGTTTCGAAACCAGAGCTTACCGGAGTATTTCATGGGTTTCCGTTGCGGAATTGTCGGGCTGCCCAATGTCGGCAAGTCCACCCTGTTCAACGCCCTGACCGAGACGCAGAAGGCCGAGGCGGCCAATTACCCCTTCTGCACGATCGAACCCAATGTCGGCCAGGTTGCCGTGCCGGACGAGCGGCTCGACACCATCGCCGCGATTGCCGGCTCGGCCAAGATCATCCCGACCCAGCTTGCCTTCGTCGATATCGCGGGCCTGGTGAAAGGCGCGAGCAAGGGCGAAGGTCTCGGCAACCAGTTCCTCGGCAACATCCGCGAGGTCGACGCCATCGTCCACGTGCTGCGCTGCTTCGAGGATGACGATATCCAGCACGTCAACAACGTTGTCGATCCGCTGGCCGATGCCGAAGTGGTCGAGACCGAGCTGATGCTGTCCGACATCGAGAGCCTCGAAAAGCGGGTCGAGAACGCCAAGCGCCGCGCTACGGCGGGGGACAAGGAAGCCAAGGCGCTTGCCAGCGTGCTCGGGCAGGCGCTCGACCTGCTGAAGGAAGGCAAGCCCGCGCGGCTGACCGAACCGAAAGACGATGTCGAGGCGAAGCTGTTCGAACAGGCGCAGCTGCTCACCGCCAAGCCGGTGCTCTATGTCTGCAATGTATCCGAAGCCGATGCTGCCGAAGGCAACGCCATGTCAGAGCAGGTCTTCGCCAAGGCCAAGGCGGAAGGCGCGCAGGCGGTGGTGGTTTCCGCCGCGATCGAGGCCGATCTGATCACCATGCCGGTGGACGATCGCGCCGAGTTTCTCGCCGACCTCGGCCTCAGCGAAAGCGGCCTCGCGCGGGTGATCCGGGCGGGCTACGCGCTGCTCGGCCTCAAGACCTTCTTCACGGCCGGTCCCAAGGAAGCCCGCGCCTGGACCTTCCCCGACGGTGCCAAGGCCCCGCAGGCGGCGGGTGAGATCCACACCGACTTCGAACGCGGCTTTATCCGGGCGGAGACGATCGCCTACGACGATTATGTCGCGCTTGGAGGCGAATCCGGCGCGCGCGATGCAGGCAAACTGCGCCAGGAAGGCAAGGAATATCTGGTGCAGGACGGCGACGTGCTGCTGTTCAAGTTCAACGTTTGAAGCCAATCAGGCGCCACAATCGAAATATCCCTTGGCAGAATAAACCGGGCGATCGCGGTCGTCGGTGATGGTCAGCGCGCCCGGATAGGAAACCGTCTCCATCCCGCTCTGCGCGCCGCTGGTCTCGTCCAGTTCGAGCCGGATGGAGTTGGCCATGCCGTCGTACTTCGCGCGCGCCGCATAGGACAGCTCGTCAGAGCCCATGTCGGGCGAGGCTTTGACCACCTCTCCATCGAGCAGGAACGCCGCATACTCGCCCTGCGCGATCAGCAACAGGTCGCCGCCTTGGGTCTCGCTGAAATTGCACCCCGCACCGAACAGGCCATCCCCCTCGATCCGCGCGAAGGTGATCGGTTCGAGCGTGATCGGCACCGGCGGACCGAGCGCGTCCTTATTCATCTGCTCGATATCGACGGGTTCTGACTTGGGTTCAACCGCGCAGGATGCGAGCGCGACTGCGAGCAGGATCATCGTCGTCGTGCGCATCAGTGCCTTCCAAACAGCCTGTCGGCCGCCGTTCATTTCCAGCTTGATCAAGCTTGCTAACCCTAACGCAAGCCATAGTCTGACGGTTCCAGCGGCTCGCCCATTTCCAGATTCAACCCGTGAAAAAGGCACCAACCGATCGATAATCGAGGCGCAAATCGGACTTGCTCGAAACGCTCTTGCCAGTGTGCTTTCGCGAAATTCGTGGTAACTAGCTACAATGGCTTGTCGTCTATGCAATTGGCTCTGCGAGCGTTTTTGCCCACCCGAGTTGAATGGCAACGCCTTTTGGAATTCCATTTACAAATGGGAGGAAGATTTTTCCCGCGAATGGGAGCCTTGGGATGAAAGCGAGGAATTGCGGAACCGCGCAAGTGAAGCTGGAAGGCTGGTGAAAACTGATCCAGCCCTAGCCTTGCAGAAATTCAGCGAGTTGGCAGACGAGGGCTCCGCTTTCGCAATGAGATGGGCAGGAACCCTCCACCTGGGCAACTATGGTGTCGAAGAGAATCTAGAACTTGCCGAGGATTTTTTCCGGCGCGGACTTTGTGCGGGTTCATGGATTTCGACCATAAGCTATGCCAGCTTGCTATTTAAGCGCGGCGCTCATGACCTCTGGCCAAGCACATTAGCAGATGGGATCGAGAACGAGTACATTCCGGCCTTCTTCTGGCATGGCTGGAACTCATATCGCCTTCACCCTAGCAAACGTACGGCCGTCGAAGGACGCGAATCAATGCTGAGAGCGGCAGATGCTGGACACCCCGGTGCCAAGGCAATGCTGGCACGTTGGACAGCAAGAGGGCGCTTTGGGCTGCGAAAGATTCCTGAGGGAATTAGAATGCTCCGTGCAGCATTTGACGATACCATTTCCAGCAATACGACCGGCTAATCAATTGCCGCGGAAATAGCTAGAACCGACGGTTACCGACAATGGCTATGTCTATCAGTGCCTTCCGAACAGCTTCTCGACGTCTTCCATCGACAGCTTGACCCAGGTCGGCCTTCCGTGGTTGCACTGGCCCGAGCGGGGGGTGCGTTCCATTTCGCGCAGCAGGGCGTTCATTTCGGCGACCGAGAGTGTGCGCCCTGCCCGCACCGATCCGTGGCATGCCATCGTAGCCAGCACGAGATCGAGCTTTTCGCCCAGCAGGATCGCCTCGCCGTGTTTCGCGATATCGTCTGCCAGATCGCGCAGCAGGGCATGCGGATCGGATTTCGCGAGCGCCGACGGAACCGCGCGCACCAGCATGGCGTCGGGGCCAAAACGCTCGATAACGAGGCCCAACTCGCCCAATTGCCCGATCGCGGCCTCGAGCCGGTCGCAGTCGGGCTCGCCCAGCTCCACTACTTCGGGCAGCAGCAGCGCCTGGCTGCGTTTCACCGCCTCCCCTGCCCCCGCCGCGCGCAGGCGTTCGAGCACGAGCCTCTCGTGCGCGGCGTGCTGGTCGACGATCACCAGACCATCTATCGCCTCGGCGACGACATAGGTGTTGGCGACCTGCCCGCGCGCGATGCCGAGCGGATAGCTCTGCGTTGCCTCCTCGGCGACCTCCGCCCTGCCCTGCGGCTCGGCAATGACTTCGCCGGTATCGTGGCGATAGGGCATCGCCGGCGCGGCCACACGCTGCTGCGGCGCGCCCCAGTCCCGCCCGTCGAAGATCGAGCGCAGCGCGGCTGCGGGCTCTTCTCTGGCAGGCTCGGATTGCCAGCGCCCCATGGCTGCCGCGTCGGGCGTTTGCGCGCTGCGCCGGTCGCCCGTGGAGAGCGCCTGGCGCAGGCCCGATACGATGAAACCGCGCACCCCTGCGGCATCGCGGAAACGCACTTCGGTCTTCGCCGGATGGACGTTCACGTCGACCTCTTCGGGCGGCAGATCGAGGAACAGCGCGAGCACCGCGTGCCGGTCGCGTGCGAGCATGTCGGCGTAGGCCCCGCGCACCGCGCCGGTCAGCAGCCGGTCCTTCACCGGGCGCCCGTTGACGAACAGATACTGGTGGTCGGCCACCCCGCGATTATAGGTCGGCAGCCCTGCGATACCGCTCAGGCGCATGCCGCCGCGCTCGAGCTCGATCGGCACCGCATTGTCCGCCAGTTCGCGCGCGACCAGCTCGGATACGCGGGTCGCGATTGCCTCGCCGCCCTGCACGTTGATCGATCTGCGGCCTGCATGTTCGAGGGTGAAAGCGATATCGGGCCGCGCCATGGCCAGGCGGCGTACGACGTCGAGCGACGCGGCATACTCGCTGCGCGCAGTACGCAGAAACTTTCGCCGGGCGGGCACCTTGGCGAAGACCTCCTCCACCCTCACCCGCGTGCCAGGCGGAAGCGCGGCGGGCTCATCGGCCACCAGGGCACCGTGATCGACCACCTTGCGCCAGCCTTGCTCGGACCCGCGCACCCGGCTTTCGAGCGTGAAGCGCGAAACGCTGGCGATCGAAGGCAAGGCTTCGCCGCGAAAGCCGAGGGTCGATACCTGCTCTATCGCATCATCGGGGAGTTTCGATGTCGCATGGCGTTCCAGCGCGAGCGCCATGTCCTCCGCAGTCATCCCGCACCCGTCATCGGTCACTTCGAGCCGGGTCAGCCCGCCGTCCACCAGCGACACGTCTATGCGCGTCGCCCCGGCATCGATCGCGTTCTCGACCAGTTCCTTGAGCGCCGCTGCAGGGCGCTCGACTACCTCGCCCGCAGCGATGCGGTTGACGAGATTTTCGGGCAGGCGGCGGATGAGCGGCATGGCCGGAAAGCCTAGCGATGAAGCGCGAGGGATTCGAGGCCGGTGGAGAAAATTTTCCGCGAATCGGGTGATAAATTTTTGGCGTTTTTGCACGCTCGCGAGTAAGGGAGCGGCACCCCTGACAAATACGGGTCACATCTGTCGCAGCAACCTGCGGCAAAGCCCGAGAAATTAAACGGAATCAGTGACGAATGTCCTTCTTCTCGAACCTGTTCAAATTCGGCTCCAAAAATCTCGCAATTGACCTCGGGACGGCCAACACTCTGGTCTATGTTCCGGGTGAAGGCATCGTCCTCAACGAACCGTCGGTTGTGGCGATGGAAACGATCGAAGGCTTCAAGAAGGTCAAGGCTGTCGGTGACGAGGCCAAGATGATGATGGGCAAGACGCCCGACAGCATCGAAGCCATCCGCCCGCTGCGCGACGGGGTGATTGCCGACATCGAGATTGCCGAAAAGATGATCGAGTATTTCATCCGCAAGGTGAACGGCCGGAACACGATGTTCAGCTTCCCCGAGATCACCATCTGCGTCCCTTCGGGCTCGACTTCGGTTGAGCGCCGCGCGATCCGCGACGCGGCGAGCAACGCGGGTGCGAAGGCGGTGTACCTCATTCTCGAGCCGATGGCGGCTGCGATCGGGGCGGACATGCCGGTGACCGAACCTGTCGGCAGCATGGTGGTCGACATCGGCGGCGGCACGACCGAAGTCGCGGTGCTTTCGCTGCGCGGCCTCGCCTACACCACTTCGGTGCGCACCGGCGGCGACAAGATGGACGAAGCCATCGTGTCCTACGTCCGCCGACACCATAACCTGCTGATCGGCGAAGCCACTGCGGAGCGGATCAAGAAGGACTACGGTGTCGCAACCGCCCCCGAGGACGGGATCGGCGAAACGATCACGCTCAAGGGCCGCGACCTGGTCAATGGCGTGCCCAAGGAAATCACCATCAACCAGGGGCATCTGGCAGAAGCCCTCGCCGAACCGATCGGGGCGATCGTCGAAGGCGTTCGCATCGCGCTCGAGAACACCGCTCCCGAGCTCGCGGCGGACATCGTCGACCAGGGTATCGTGCTGACCGGTGGCGGGGCGCTGATCAAGGGCCTCGATGTGCACCTGCGTGAGGAAACCGGCCTGCCGGTGACCGTTGCGGAAGACCCGCTGACCTGTGTCGCTGTCGGCACCGGCCGTGCGATGGAGGATCCGATCTATCGCGGCGTGCTGATGACGGCCTGAACGGGAAAGGGGGCGGATCATGGCGCCGAATTCCGCCCGGCGCTCGAGCAGCTCTCGCCGGGCCCAATATTCCGTTTTTACCGGCTATGTACTCGCCACCATCGGCGCGGTGGTTGGCGCAGGTTTACTCGGCCTGTCGCTTATCTCCCCGGAGGCATTCAGCGGACCCCGCGAGATTGCCAATGATGTTGCAAGCCCTGCCGGGGAGGTTTCCGCCCGGGCGCGCACCAATGGCAAAGGCCTGCTCGACAGCATAAGCGGGTATTTCCGCGCCGGAAGCCAGAACGCGCAGCTCAAGAAGGAAGTCGAACTGGCCCGCATCCGCCTCGCCGAAGCGAAGGCGACCGAGGCCGAGAACGCGCGGCTGAAGGCCTTGCTGGGCCTTACCGAGGCCGAGGTGAAGCCGGTTGTGGTGACGCGGCTGATCGCCTCGACCTCCACCAGCGCGCGGCGCTTCGGCTATATCGGAGCCGGCCGGGCCGAGGGCGTGCAGGTCGGCATGCCGGTGCGCAGCGAACGCGGCGTCATTGGCCGGGTGCTTGAAGTCGGAAGTGCGACCTCGCGCGTCCTGCTGCTGACCGACAGCCAGAGCGTGCTGCCGGTCCGGCTTGCCTCCACCAAGCGGCGCGCGAGCGCCTTTGCCGAAGGGCGCGGCGACGGGCGGATCCAGATCCGGCTGATCAATCTCGGGATCAATCCCTTACGCAAGGGCGACGTACTGGTGACGAGCGGCGCCGGTGGCTACTACCGGCCCGGCACTGCGGTTGCCATCGTCAGCGAAGTCACCAGCGATGGTGCCATTGCCCGCCCGATCAGCGACCCGGCGGCGACCAACTTCGTCTCGGTCGAACCGATCTGGCAGCCCGAGGCTATCTCCGCAGCCGCGACACCGGTCGACGAAAGCATCGCCGAGTGATGGAACGCGTCAATCCGCAATCGCGCCGCGACGCCTATGGCAGCCGGATCAACCGGGCACCATCGCCGGTGCTGGTGTTTGCAGTTCCCATCGTCTCGATCCTGCTCTGCACGCTGCTACCGCTGTTTTTCATCACCAGCGCGGTGCCCTATGTGCCGCCGCTGGCATTCATGATGCTGATGGCATGGCGGATCATCCGGCCGGGCATCTTCCCTGTATGGATCGGGTTCCCGCTGGGTCTGTTCGACGACCTGTTCAGTGGGCAGCCATTCGGTAGCGCTATGCTGTTGTGGTCCCTCGCCATGATTGCCATCGATATCATCGAAGCCAGGTTTCCGTGGCGCAGCTTCGTCCAGGACTGGCTGACCGTTGCCGGTTTCACTACGCTCTATATCGTAGCGGCCGCGATCGTTTCCGGCGGCGAGCTAGGCGCACCTATGGTCATCGCGCTCTTGCCTCAGATCGTGCTCGCGATTGTGCTCTTTCCGGTGATTGCAAGATTGGTGGCCAGGCTCGACCGTCTTCGCCTGACGCGGTTCAGGGAAGTTCGCTGATGGCCCGCCGTCCCAAACGGCCCGCTCCGCCGATCAGCCAATCGATCCTCGAAGGCCGATACGAGCGCCGCAGCGTGGTGATCGGCGGCTTGGGAGCGGGCATCGGGGTGCTGCTCGCCGCGCGGATGGGCTACATCGCGATCGCCGAGAACGAGAAGTACGAAACCGAATCCGAAAGCAACCGGGTCAACCTCTCGCTGATTCCGCCGCGCAGGGGCTGGATCCTCGACCGCAACGGTGCGCCGCTCGCCTCCAACCGTGCGGATTTCCGGGTCGACATCATCCCCGAGAGGATGCCCGACGCGGACAAGACGCTCGAGCAGCTCGGCACGCTCCTGTCGCTTGATCGAGCCAAGATCCAGGATCTGAAGGACAAGGTCGCCACATCGCGCGGGTTCCAGCCGCTCGAAGTCGCGACCGGGCTCAATTACGAACAATTCGCGGCGATCAGCGTGCGGGTGCCGGAAATGCCGGGCGTCATCCCGCAGCGCGGCTTTTCGCGATTCTATCCCACCGGGCCCAGCGTTGGCCATCTGATCGGCTATGTCGGCCCGGCTTCTGCCGAGGAGTACGAGAAGGATCGCAACCCGCTGCTCGTGACCCCGGGCTACAAGATCGGCAAGGACGGTCTGGAGAAGCAGTTCGAACAGGAACTGCGCGGCACACCAGGAGCGCGGCGGGTAGAGGTCACAGCTTCGGGACGCATCGTGCGCGACCTCGACACGCGCGAGGATGTGCAAGGTCAGGCGGTCAAGCTGACGATCGATGGGCCGCTGCAGGACTATGCCGCGCGCCGCATCGGGCTCGAGTCGGGTTCGGTGGTGGTAATGGACTGCGAGACCGGCGACCTGCTGTGCATGGCATCGATGCCGAGCTTCGACCCGAACAGTTTTTCGGACGGGATCGGGCGGGTGGAATATGCCATGCTGCGCGACGACGACCGGGTGCCTTTGCGCAACAAGGTGCTCAAAGGGCTCTACCCGCCCGGCTCGACGGTCAAGCCGATGGTGTCGATGGCGCTGCTCGAAGCGGGCATAGATCCTGAGCAGACCGTCAGCTGCGGCGGCGGACTGCGGGTCGGCAACCGCGTGTTCGGCTGCTGGAACCGCGGGGGGCATGGCTCGGTCAATATGGCCAAGGCGATCTACCAGAGCTGCGACGTCTATTTCTATGCCATGGCGCAGCGGGTCGGGATGGACCCGATCGCAGCGATGGCGCGCCGCTGCGGCATGGGGCAGGAATTTCCTTTGCCGGTGGTCAGCCAGTTTTACGGCACGGTGCCCGACCCGGCGTGGAAAATGCGCAAGTACAACCAGCCATGGGCCGTGTTCGACACGGTGAACGCCACGATCGGCCAAGGCTACATGCTGTCCAACCCGTTGCAGCTGGCGGTCATGGCGGCCCGCATCGCGACCGGTCAGCAGGTCATGCCGCGACTGCTCGGCAGCGCGAAGAAGCCGATCTTCGATGCCTTTGGCTTCCCGGCAGAGCAAAAGCAGTTCATCCGCCAGGCGATGAGCGATGTGGTCAACGGCCCAGGCACCGCCGGGCGTGGCCGCCTGCCGTTCGATGACATCAAGATCGCAGGCAAGACGGGCACGGCACAGGTGGTGTCGCTCAGCATCTCGGACGGCAGGTCCGGACCATGGAAATATCGCGACCACGGCCTGTTCATTTTCTTCGCCCCGTTCGACAAACCCAAATATGCCGGCGCGGTGGTGATCGAGCATGGCGGGGGATCAGGGGCAGCCTATCCGATAGCGCGCGACGTGACGACCTTCCTGTTCGATCCGGCCAAGGGCCTCGAAGCGCTCTATGCGCTCGAAAGTCAGTGGGGTGGCACGGCGCAACAACGGCTCGCACGCAAGTACGCGCAATATGCCGCCGATGCGGGCGAACTTGCCGAAGCGGCCCCCATCCGTGAAACCGAGATCTTCGACCGTGTCGATGCGGAAGCACGGATCGAGGCGGCGAGGCCGGCTGTCCAGGCTTCCGACGCGGCGGTGAACCGATCGCGGAATGTCGACTCCGTCATCACCGGGGCAACCGAATGAACAGCCGCATCCCCGCCCCTATCGCCCGCCAGCCGTGGGAAATGCTCATTCCCCTGTTCCTGCTGGTGGTTTTCGGGGCGGTCGTGCTGTATTCGGCGGCAGGCGGGCATTTCCAGCCTTTTGCCTCTTCCCATCTGCTTCGCTTCGCCGTCTTCTTTGTCATGGCGCTGGTGATTGCCAGCCTTCCGCGCAGCACCATCGAGTGGGGTGCCTATCCGGCTTACGGAGGTGTCCTGCTCCTGCTGCTGGCCGTCGAGATTGTCGGCGCGGTCAAAGGGGGCAGCCAGCGCTGGCTCGAAGCCGGGCCGATCCGCATCCAGCCGTCTGAGCTCATGAAGCCGATGCTGGTCCTTGCGCTCGCGAAATTCTTCGCCGGTTTGCCATCAGGCATGGTGGGAAGCTGGCGATCGCTGGTCCCTCCGGGCGTGCTCATCATGCTCCCGATCATTCTCGTCCTCATGCAACCCGATCTCGGCACCTCGATGGCAATCGTGTTTGGCGGGGCGGTGGTGATGTTCCTCGCCGGCTTGCCGCTGTGGTGGTTCCTGACCGCCGGTGGAGTAGGCATCGCGGCGGCACCGCTGGTCTATTTCTTTGCCTTGCACGATTACCAGCGTGCCCGGGTCCTGACCTTTCTCGACCCCGAAAACGATCCGCTGGGTACCGGATACCATATCACCCAGTCCAAGATCGCAATCGGTTCGGGGGGCCTGTTCGGCAAGGGCTTCAACGAAGGCACGCAGAGCCACCTCAATTACCTGCCCGAAGCGCACACCGATTTCATTTTCTCGACCATGGCCGAGGAATGGGGGTTGATCGGCGGGATCTTCGTCCTCGTGATGTACGGCCTTATTCTTGGATGGGGCATGAAGGTTGCACGCAGTGCGCAGGATCGCTTCAGCTCGCTTCTTGCGGCAGGGGCGACTGCGACGATCTTCTTCTACATTGCAGTCAACCTCCTGATGGTGATGGGCATGATGCCGGCCAAGGGAATGCCCTTGCCCTGGATGAGCCATGGCGGTTCATCGATGATGACCAACATGATCTGCATCGGGATGCTGATGATGATCAATCGCTGGAACCGCCATCGGCGGGGGATCGCCAGCTAGGGTCAGGCCTCGACCAGTCCCAGCTTGATCGCTTTGACCACTGCCCCGATCCGGTCCGACGCCTTGAGTTTGAGATAGATCCGCTGGCTGTAGGTTCGCACGGTTTCCGGCGAAATCCCGAGAATCGTTCCGATATCGGTGGTCGACTTCCCGCGCGCCATCCATTGCAGCACTTCCAGTTCGCGCTCCGACAGCTGCGGCCGTTCGCGCGAGGTCTCGATCAGGACGCATATCCGCTGGTGGGCGAATTGCGACAGGCTGCGGATCTGCACGATGGCGGCATCATCTTCCTCAGTCGCCGGTCGTCCGAAATCGAAGCTGGCATAGGCATCGCGGCTGCGCGGGCCGAACAGCGGTATGCCGAAGCCATGCTCCAGTCCGAACGCTGCGAAGGCCTCGGCGAATTGGGCAACGCCCGGCCGGTCGGCGCAGTCGCGCATCGCATCGGCCCAATAGGTGATCCGCCCCAGTTCGAAGGTGCGCTGCGGAATTGGATCGAGCTTGCGCAACTCCAGATTGCCGTAAAGCCTTTCCGCCTCGGGCGGGAAGCCGTGGGTATAGACGACGGTTCGGGCCGAGATGGGCGCGTCGAACTTGGGCGACATGTGATAACTCATGCGCACGAAGCCGAGCTCGATGGCCTGATCGCGCACAAAGTCGAACACCTCGGGCAATGTGCCAAAGGTCTCGATCCTGCTTTCCAAGACGTCCAGTGCTTCCACCAAAGCTTTCCTGTCCCCCGCTTGCGGGACTTGAGGCGTCCGGGAACCGCTCTATCAGAAAAGCCAATTCGAGAACAGCGCCGCAACCGGCGCTGATTTTTTCGGTTGCCTGGAGTCCGCCCGATCCGGCGGCAAACGCGGCAAACCGCCTCGAAATCCGCAGGGGAAGACTACCACCACCGGGGCTTTGGCTTTCCGGCACATTGGAGACCGGCCATGTTGGCGCGCCTACTCAAGGGCACGCGTTCGCGACTGCGCGGCGCACCTCGAAGCTCCGGAAAGGACACCGGAGCGCAGGATATATCTAGCGAAATCATCGCCTTGCTCACAGCGTGCGAGCAGGCGGGTACGACGCTCGCCCTGCGTGACCTTCATCACCGGATCGATGCACCGCAGCCCGTGATACTGCGTGCCGTCGACGAGCTCAGGATCGAAGGACGGGTCCAATTGGAGCAGGTGCAGCATGATCCCTTGGCCTCGAAAGTAACCCTGACGGACCGGTCGAACTCATCAAGATAGGCCTTTTCATCGCGAGCGGGATCGCTATATGCAGCGCCTCCCGCCGCCTCGCGATTCGGGATTTGCCAAATTGGCAAATGGACGCTTAGCTCAGTTGGTAGAGCAGCTGACTCTTAATCAGCGGGTCGTAGGTTCGAACCCTACAGCGTCCACCACCCCCCAGGCTTCTGGCCCTCTTCCCCAAACTGCGATGATCCGCTAACCGCGCCGCAACTGTTTTGCGGAGTGTTGCATGGCGCGTTTCCTGATCGTCGAAGCCCGGTTCTACGACCACCTCAACGATATGCTGATTTCCGGTGCGCGCGGCGCGCTGGAGGCGGCGGGGCACGAGGTCGATATCCTCACGGTGCCCGGCGCGCTCGAAATTCCCGGAGCCATCGCGACCGTCGCTGAAAGCGGCCAGTACGACGGCTTCGTCGCCATCGGCGTGGTGATCCGCGGTGAGACCTACCACTTCGAGATCGTCGCCGGCGAGAGCGCGCGCGGCGTCATGGCGCTGACGATGGACGGCGTCGCGATCGGCAACGGCATCCTCACGGTGGAGAACGAGCAGCAGGCCATCGTCCGCGCCGATCCGGCGCAGGGCGACAAGGGCGGCGAAGCGGCGAAGGCGGCGCTGGCGTTGCTGGACCTGCGGGCAAAATACGCGTGAGCGAGCACAGCTATATCGCCGGAATCCCCCTCGTGCTCGGCGGGAATGTCTTCGGCTGGACAGCCAAGGGCGATGGTGCCTTCGCCGTGCTGGACGCGTTTTACGAAGCCGGTGGACGGATGATCGATACCGCCGATGTCTATTCCGCCTGGGTTCCGGGCCACGAGGGCGGCGAGTCCGAAGCCGTCATCGGCGAATGGATGGAGAGCCGCAGCGTGCGCAATGACATGCGCATCCACACCAAGACCGGGATGCTGGGCGGGGCGGAACTTTACGAACCGGCACGCGTGCTCCACTCCCTCGACGCATCGCTCGAGCGCCTGCGCAGCGACACGATCGATCTATATTATGCACACAAGGATTATCCCGAGCTGGAGATCGGTCAAATCGTCGAGGCGTTCGACGGCGCGGTGCAAAGCGGCAAGGTCATTGCGCTCGGAGCGTCGAACTTCGACGCGGCACGGCTAGGTGCAGCACTCGATGCCGCCAATGCGACCGGAGCAACACCCTTCACCGCGCTGCAGAACGAATACAACCTGGTCAATCGCGAAGCCTATGGGCCGGACCTGCAAGCGTTGGCGCAGTCGCGCGGCATCGCCATGCTGCCCTTTTTCGGTCTCGCCTCGGGCTACCTGACCGGCAAGTACCGGACCGAAGAGGATTTCGCGAAGTCCATGCGCGGCGGTCGCGCTCAGCAACTCGCTGGTGGAAAGGGGCCACAAGTGCTGGAAGTGATGGACGCAGTGGCTACCGAAACTGGTGCCAGCCTGTCCGCCATCGCGCTTGCCTGGCTGGTGCGACAGCCCGGTATCCCGGCGCCCATCGCCAGCGCGCGGACGGTCGATCAGCTTAATGAGTTGCTCGAATTCACACAGGTCGAACTGAGCGACGATCAACTCGCCCGGCTTACCGCCGCAGCTTAGGGTCAGGACCTATAAGTCGCGCAGGGATTTGACCAATTGGCCCCGTTGCAGCGTCGCAGAAGCTTGAAAATGCGCCGCATTTTCTGCGCTCCCGCTCCTCGCTACAGGGCCAATTGCTTCAAACCACGCTCTGCGCGACTAATAGGTCCTGACCCTAGGCCGGGTTCGACAGTCCTTTCAGGCCCAGCGGCGCATAGTCGCCGATGGCGAGCTGCTCGAACACGCCCATCCCTTGCTCGCCGCTGTCGCTGGTGACGCGGCACAGCATCTGTACGTGGAGATGGTCGGGGCGGACCGGATCGACGCTGGCAAGGTCGATCTCCTCGCGTTCTACCTCCAGCGTACCGTGGTCGAGCCCGTGGTTCCATTTGGGCGAGGTATATCCCAGCCCGCGCATCTGGAACCGGCCTACCGGTTCGAAGGCGAAGCTCTCGCCGCCCATCTTGAGGGTCCCACCGGCGGGCCAGCGAGTGCCGGGATCCAGTGGTGTCTCCATCTCGGGTTCGTGGAAGTCGGTGAAGGCTTCCGGCCCGTTCCCATCGGGTGCAACCACCCCGCGCGTGTTCCAGGGTGTGCCGTCGGCATGGGCGTTGAGGTGATAGAACAGGCTCCGGCTCGGCAGGTTGACCGGGGTCCATTGCCAGAAGAACTGCGGTACGGCCGAGCCGTTATTGAACTGTGGATCGCTCGCACCCACCGGCCGCACGCCCCAGCTGCGGTCCCGCGTCCCGGCGGTCCCGGCGACCAGCGCCTTGCGCTTGCCGTCGACTTCGATCCAGCCCTCGTAGTGGCCGTTCTGGGTTAGCCTTGTGTAGTCCATCACCGTGCGCGGGCCGATCCGCCAGACGAAGCGCGGTTCCTCGATCGGGAAGGCGCGGCCGGTGAAGGTGATGTCGGCAGCCAGCCCTTCCCCTTCCACGATCACACGCAGCTTGTGGAGCGGCTCGACGATCTCGATCCGCACCGGGCCGCAAGTCAAATCCATTCGCTCCATCCCCAGCTTGCGGCTGGCATGGAGACAGTGCTGGATACCGTCGCGCACGACACAGAAGTGAGCATCGGCGACGTCGAGATGGGGGTAGACCCCAAAGGCCACGGCAAAGAAATCCTCGCCATCGGGACCGTAGCCGTTGAAGAAATAGCGGTCGTAGAAATTGCGGTCGGTGCCCGAATAGGCGACCGGTTCGGGCGTCTGGTGGATAGGAAAATCATCGCCTTTTGTAAGCATCTTTACCTCCGATTGTCCTGAGCCTGTCGAAGGGCGCCCCTGGTCAGCACCATCAACTCTCTCCTTTGAGTGCGCCGAGGCTGTCGTGTGCGAGGGCCAGTGCGCAGGCACCGCGCGCCATCGACAGGAAATTGGCATCGCCGCGCCCGTTTCGTTCGACGAAGGCAGCGCTGAATACGGCCGTGGTAACCCCATGCAGCGCGCCAAGGCGGTAATCGTCCCAGATTTCGCCACGGCTGAGCTTCACGCCGCGCGCGGCCATTTCGGACAACCACAGGTCGATCAGCCGGTCCTCGTGCGCGCGGCGCAGTTCATCGCCGATCCCGCAACCGAGGAAATAGCCGACATCGGTCATCGGATTGCCGATGGTGACGGTCTGCCAGTCGAGCACGGCGATGGGCTCCGCCCCGCCCTTGATATCGAACAGCATGTTGTCGAGCCGGAAGTCGCCGTGGACGAGGCTGATCGGTGCCGGCGGATCACGTGTAAAAACCGTCGCGCTGTGCTCTGCCACCGCCTCGCACAACTGCATGAACTCGGGCTCGAGCGTGTCGGCATAGCGCTCGCGCCACACCGCCTGTGCCTGCGGATAGAGCGCGCGGATCTGGGCCGAGACTTCGGGCTTGGTCGCCAGCCATTCGGTGTCGAGAATCGCCCGGTTGTGCCAGCTCGGCGCATGAATTCCCGCTGCTTGCCGGATCGCCGCCTCGGCATCGGCAAGGTCGCAACCGGCGATCTGGTTCCCGCCGCGGCACGGACCAAGGTCCTCGAACAGCAGGATGAACTCACCGCCATCCTCGGCAAGGCCGGAATAAAGGACCTGAGGCACCCGCGCATCGAGCAGCGGGGCGATGTCACGGTAGAACGTCACCTCTTTGGCGTAGAGTCCGAAAATCGCGGCAGTAGAGCGGCTCGTATCGTTGGCGGCGGGAAACTTGCCCGCAAGGGTCGGCGCACCCAGGGCGTCTGCATAGTCGACATGAAACCGGACGCTGTCACCGACCTGACCGGTGCCGATCGGCTCCCACCGGATCGATTCCACTGCCACCCCAAGCACATCGCCCAGCCATTTCTTCGTCACACCGTCGGGGTGCGACGGAAAACCATCCCCCATCCTCTTCTCCCTTGCGGGAACATTAGGTGGGCTGACCCGCTCTAGCAATCATGAACGGACCGCTCGAATGGATCGCCGCCGTCGGCGCAATGATTGCCGCCGCGATGATTGCCTTCGATCTGGGCCGACGCGCGACAGCGTGGGGCTTCGTGCTGTTCTGTGCTGTGTCGGTGATCTGGATCGTGGCGGGCGCATTGAAGGGTGCCACACCGATCGTCGCGATGAACGCGATCCTGCTGCTGATCAATCTGTGGGGGGTGTACCAGTACTGGGTGCACCCAAAAAATCGCCGCGATGAGAAAACCGGCAACTGATCCCTGTGGACGTGGTCGACGCTCGCACTGCCTGTTCTCGCCAACCGAGAAAGTCCTGGCTCCGCCATATCTCGCGTATCGGCTAGAGAAGCCCGGCATCTCTCCATTTCGGAGCAGGTTGTCAGGCAGCAGGAAGATTATTAATAATCAGTGCCTTAGACGAAACCAGCATCTCGCCATCTTCCGGAAAAAGCAGTCTAGCGGGCGAAGTCAGTCCAAGATGGACCAGATAAGCCGCCGCCTTCCGGATGCATGGGCTAAGTATTGCTACCTATTAGCCGTGCAACAAATACGCTTGTTGAACGACGTTTGCCAGCTTTGGCCCTTCGACGCAAATAATGAACAGACCAATGATAATGTCCTCGCCGATTTTCCCACGTATGCTTTTGCTGTTTGCCGATAGCCGCTCGCCATTTGGGGCTGTCGCGCAGCGCACAGCACATATTTCGTTTCGAGCCAGTTGAAACCTCCGCAAGGCTTAAACTTGGAGGACCAGTCACCTGTATCGGCCGAAACCCACTACCGTTTGCGGCGGCGGCGCGACAGAGTGTTCGGCATGCCGGATCTGTTCGGAGAACCTGCATGGGACGTCCTGCTAGATCTGTACCTCGCGCATCTCGATCAGCGGGCGGTATCTGTTTCAAGCGCGTGCATTGCGGCATGCGTTCCCCCGACCACTGGCTTGCGCTACCTCATCCGGCTCGAGCGCAACGGCCTGCTCAGCCGCAAGCCGGACCCGACCGACAACCGCCGCGTACTCGTGTCACTGACCGCGATCGCGGTCGAGCTTGTCGAACGGACACTGGTCGGCGAAACCTGAAAATCGCACCGACCGTGAACCGGTCAGCCGAAGCAACGATCCCCCGCATAATGCGCGCTGTCGCCCAGTTCCTCCTCGATGCGGATGAGCTGGTTGTACTTGGCAAGCCGGTCCGAACGGGCGAGCGAGCCGGTCTTGATCTGGCCGCAGTTGGTGGCAACCGCGAGATCGGCGATCGTCGCATCCTCGGTCTCCCCCGAGCGGTGCGACATGACCGTGGTGTAGCCCGCCCGATGCGCGATATCGACCGCCTGCAGCGTCTCGGTCAGCGTGCCGATCTGGTTGACCTTGACCAGCAGGGAATTGGCCAGCCCCTTTTGGATACCCATCGCCAGGCGTGCCGGATTGGTCACGAACAGGTCGTCACCGACCAGTTGCACCTTGTCGCCGATCAGGTCGGTTACAGCCTTCCAGCCTTCGAAATCGTCTTCACCCATGCCGTCTTCGATCGAGACAATAGGATAGTCGGCGCATAGCGCGGCGAGGTAGTCCGCCATCTGAACCGGGCCCAGCGAAAGACCTTCGCCGCTGATCTCGTACTTGCCCTCGCGGAAGAACTCGGTCGCCGCGCAGTCGAGCGCCAGCTGGATGTCGGTTCCTGCATCGAAGCCGGCCTTGCCGATCGATTCCATGATGAAATCGAGCGCGGCCCGCGTGCTCGACAGATTGGGCGCGAAACCGCCCTCGTCCCCCACCGCCGTTGCCAGGCCCTTGTCATGCAGGCCCTTCTTGAGCGTGTGGAAGATTTCGGAACCCCAGCGCACCGCCTCGGCCAGCGTCGGCGCGCCGACCGGCATGATCATGAATTCCTGGAAGTCGATTGGATTGTCGGCATGTTCGCCGCCGTTGATGATGTTCATCATCGGCACCGGCAGGACATGCGCCGAAACGCCGCCGATGTACGAATACAGCGGCAGTCCGCGGGCATTCGCCGCCGCCTTGGCCACCGCAAGGCTGGTTCCCAGGATGGCATTCGCTCCAAGCCGAGCCTTGTTCTCCGTTCCGTCGAGCGCGATCATCGACAGGTCGATATCGCGCTGGTCCTCTGCATCGATATTGCCTAGCAACAGGTCGCGGATTTCGCCGTTCACCGCGTCGACCGCCTTGGTCACACCCTTGCCAAGATAGCGGGACTTGTCCCCGTCGCGCAGTTCTACCGCTTCATGCGCACCGGTCGATGCCCCCGACGGCACGGCCGCCCGGCCGAAGCTGCCATCATCGAGCAGCACATCGACTTCGACCGTGGGATTGCCCCGGCTATCGAGGATTTCACGCCCGTGGATATCGATGATCTGCGTCATGGCTTGCTCCGCTTGGCCAGAGTGTTGTAATGGGCTAATACAGTCCCATATGGAGTGTGGGGCGGGCTGTATGCGCCGGAACAAGGTGGCGCAAGTTGCGTTGCATCATTAACCGGATGGAATAGGTTTTCATCGCTTCCATCCCTTCGAGTTTAAGCGCAAAAAGGATATCATCATGGCTGAAGCAACCACATCGAAATCCAAAACCGCCAAGAAGACGGCAGTCAAACCCGCATCGCCCCCGGCCAACGGGTCGGCGGAGGCCAAGACCCGCTTCAACGCGGCGCTCGAGGAAGCCAAGGCCGGTGCAGCTGCGCTGAAGACCGAGGCTGCCGACCGGGCGATGGCCTATCGCGATCAGGCAAAGGGCAAATCGCAGGATTGGGCTGCCGACGCTAAGACCAAGGCTGGTGAACTCGCGGTCGAAGGCAAAACCAAGGCCAGCGACGCAATCGCCTCGCTCGGCAAGGTTGTGGCCGACAACGCGGTGACCATCGACGAGCGTTTCGGCGAGAAGTACGGCGACTACGCTCGCAAGGCATCGCGCGGCCTGCAGGAAACTTCGGCCAAGCTTGATGCAAAGGGCATCGACGAACTTGGTGAAGACGCGCGCGAATTCGTCCGCAAGAGCCCGGGTACCGCAATCGGAATTGCCGCAGTTGCCGGGTTCCTGCTGGCGAGACTGTTCGGCGGCCGTCGCGGCTGATCGAACAGGCCAGCAGGGGATGCTCGACGGAAACGCGCAAACTGCCGACGATGCAGCAGGGGAGAGGGTGAGCGAAGAAGGCGATGCTCATCGTTCCCTTGCCGAAGATTTCGAAGCGCTCTTCGATGACGGTAAGACTTACGCCGAGGCGGAGTTTGCGTATCAGAAGACCCGCGCACGTCTGGCGGGTTCGTATGCCAAGTCTGGATTGATCTACGGCATATTGGCGTTGTTCCTAATCCACATGGTTCTGATCGGTCTTACGGTCGGTGCTATACTTGTGCTCGCACCCTTGACCGGACCGCTGATCGCAACTGCTATCGTGACCGGCGTATTGCTGACCGCCGTCGTCGCCTTGGCGCTTTTGGCAAAGGCGCGCTTCGGAGATATCGGTGCCGTGTTCGGAGGGCGCGAGCGATGAGCCTCTCGCTGGAACGCCAATTCGCTCAGGATCGCGCCCTGCGCGATGCCGCATTTGCCCTCCTGAAGGCCGATGTGAGCCACCTTCGAACAGATATCAGTGCCGAGGGGCTCATGTCTCGATTTGCTGGCCGGATGAGCGAAGGCGCGATTGATGTCTACGAGGATGCGGCCGAGATCGCCGAGAATAACCGCGGTCTATTGGTGGCCTTGATCGCTGCCCTGGTGCTGTGGTTCGCGCGCGAGCCAATTCTGAGTCTGCTCGGCGAAGACGACGAAGACGACGATCACGAGACGGGGGCCCAACCGCAAGAATACGATGGAGAATTGATGTGACCGACCAAGCCAAACGAGACGAATTGCGGGCCAAGATCGAAGCCGGCGAGCAGCGCAATGCCGATCGCACGATGGGCGATTATGCACGCGATGCGAGCGAGAAGGCCACCGCCTTCGTCAAGGAGCACCCGCTGGCTGCGGTCGCCGGAGTTGCGGCGGTCGGGCTCGCGATCGGCGCCATGACACGCCCCGGTCGACGTGCCGCTCGAACCGCCGGCCGTAAGACGAGCGCATTCGCATCCTATGCTGCCGAGTTGGGTATGGCATATGCCAGCGGATTGTTCGATGCAGCAAGCGGTGCGGCCAAATCCGGCGGCGAGAAGCTGGAGGATTTCGGCGAGGATATGGCGCACAAGGCACGCAGCGCGCGGCGCACGGCTTCCCATTCCGCAGGCGATGCGGCGGACAATCTGCGTGTCATCGGGCGCAAGGCTGCGCGCCAGGCGGGTCGCACGCTCCGCGACGCGCGTTCCCGCATCGGAAAGTAGCTGCGCAGCATTGCGGCGGTTGAAAGCGGCGCGCGGGCTTGCCCGTTGCGCCGTTTTCGCTATGTGCGCGCCACATTCCTCTCCTCGACACAAGGCACGCAAATTCCATGTCCGAAACCCCGTCCGTCCAGAACCTGTTCCTCGTGATGGGAGGTCGCGTCACCGACCCCCGCTCACATCATTTCCAGGACCCGGAGAGCATCCACGTGGTCGGCGTCTTCAGCGAATATGACGATGCCGTCGAGGCATGGCGAGGCAATGCGCAGCGCACGGTCGACGATGCCGAAATGAAATACGTCGTCGTTCCGGTGCACGAGCTGCTGACCCCGGAAGCTTGACGCTCTGCGCAGGGTCAAAGCGAAAGGGCGGCCCCGCCGGACCGCCCTTCGTCAGACTTGCGCTGGGCGCGCCGGTCAGATGAACTCGATCTTCTCGATCAGGTAGAACCGGTCGCCCGAAGGCACGGTCACTTCGACTTCCTCGTCGACCTTCTTGCCGATCAACGCCTTGGCGATCGGGGAGTTGTAGGAGATCCGGCCCTTGTTCGCATCGGCCTCGGTCTGGCCGACGATCTGGTAGCGGATCGGCTTGTCATCCTCGTCGAGCAAAGTCACCGTCGCGCCGAACACGACCTTGTCGCCCGATAGCGTCGCGGGATCGATGATCTGCGCCCGGCTCACCTTGTCTTCCAACTCGGCGATCTGCGCCTCGACGTGGCCCTGGCGTTCCTTGGCCGCATGGTATTCCGCGTTTTCCGACAGGTCGCCGTGCGCACGCGCTTCCTCGATCGCGTCGACGATCTTCGGGCGTTCGGCCCGCAGCACCTTGAGGTCCGCCGTGAGCTTCTCGTAGCCCTCGGCCAGCATCGGCACCTTTTCCATAACGCTCTTCTTCTTTCTCGTTGCCCCGCCTCGCGACAATTCCTGGCCCGGCCGCTTCCACAGATGCGGCCACAAGTGCGTCCGGTTGTCGGGAGGATTTCAGTTGGAGCTATAATAGTCCTGCATCGACCGCACTTCAAGCTGGCTCGGTTCGACCGTCCGGATCGCCTCGGCCGCTGCGCGCGATGCCGCCGCCGTGGTATAATAGGGAATCTTCATTTCCAGCGCCGTGGCACGGATCGATTTCGAGTCGACCAGCGACTGCCAGCCTTCGGTGGTGTTGAACACCAGGTCGATCTCCCCGTCGATCATCCGGTCGACGATATTCGGCTGCCCCTCGGCGACCTTGTTGACTCGCTCGACCGGCAGGCCCTGTTCGGCAAGATAGCGCTGCGTACCGTCGGTGGCGATGATCTCGAAGCCCATTTCGACCAGCGTTCGCACGGCAGGCACGATTGGCGCCTTGTCGCTCTCCTTCACCGAGACGAACACCCGCCCCTTGCGCGGCAGCCGGACCCCGGCACCCAGCTGCGACTTGAGGAAGGCGGCCGGAAAATCCCGGTCGATCCCCATGACTTCGCCGGTCGAACGCATTTCCGGGGTCAGCACAGGGTCTGCGCCGGGGAAGCGATTGAACGGGAACACAGCCTCCTTCACTGCCATGTAGTCAATGTCGCGCTTGAACGGAGGGAAGTCGGTCAGCTTTTCGCCCGCCATGACCCGCGCGGCGATCTTGACCACCGGCTGACCGATGGCCTTGGCAACGAATGGCACCGTTCGGCTGGCGCGCGGATTGACCTCGATCAGGTAGACTTCCCCGCCCTTGACCGCGAACTGGACATTCATCAGCCCGACGACATCGAGCGCGCGAGCCAGGACTTCGCCCTGTCGCTCCATTTCGTCGACGATTTCGGCAGGCAGCGAATAGGGAGGTATCGTACAGGCGCTATCTCCGGAGTGGACGCCCGCTTCCTCGATATGCTGCATCACACCGGCGATGCGCACTTCCTCGCCGTCGGACACCACATCGACATCGCATTCGATCGCATCGCGCAGATACTGGTCGACCAGCACCGGGCTGTCGCCCGACACGTTGACCGCGGTCCTGATGTAATCGTCGAGTTGGGCCTCGCTGTCGACGATCTCCATCGCCCGCCCGCCGAGCACGTAGGACGGACGCAGCAGCACCGGGTAACCGATCCGCTGCGCCACCGCCGCCGCTTCGTCGCGGCTGTAGGCAATACCGTTCTCCGGCTGTTTGAGCCCGAGCTTGTTGACCAGCTTGGCGAAGCGTTCGCGGTCTTCGGCCAGGTCGATCGCGTCGGGTGAAGTGCCGAGGATCGGGATGCCCGCGTCCTCCAGCGCCTGCGCCAGCTTGAGCGGGGTCTGACCGCCGTATTGTACGATCACCCCGACCAACTCGCCATTCTGCTGCTCGACCCGCAGGATCTCGAGCACATCTTCCGCCGTAAGTGGCTCGAAATAGAGCCGGTCGGAGGTGTCGTAGTCGGTCGAGACGGTTTCCGGGTTGCAGTTGACCATGATGGTCTCGAACCCTGCCTCTTCCAGCGCGAAGCAGGCATGCACACAGCAGTAATCGAACTCGATCCCCTGCCCGATCCGGTTCGGCCCGCCGCCGAGGATGACGACCTTGCGCCGGTCGCTCGGGTTGGCCTCGCACTCGGGCTCACCGAAGCTGGGCGCTTCGTAGGTCGAATACATGTAGGGCGTGATCGCCTCGAACTCCGCGGCGCAGCTGTCGATCCGCTTGTAGACCGGGTGGACACCCAGCTTATGGCGCAATTCGCACACTTCCTTCTCGGACGTCGCCCCCGCCATCGCGCGCAGGGCATCGTGCAGCAGGCCGGAGCGCCTCGCTTGAGTCTCCGCAAGGCCGCCCGCGACCCCTACCGAGCGCACCGCCAGCGTGGCAAGCCGCTTGTCGGAGAAGCCCATCGCCTTGAGCCGGCGCAATTCCGCTGCGGTGTTGGGCAGGCCGTTCTCCCCGATAATGCGCTCTTCGGCGATGATCGCCTCGATCTGGCGCAGGAACCAGGGATCGTAGCCGGTCAGCCCGTTGATCTCGTCGACCGAGAAGCCTTCGCGCATCGCCTGTGCAACGTGGAGCAGCCGGTCGGGTGTGCGCTTGCTGAGCGCCGCGGTGATCGCATCACGGTTAGCGCCTTCCAGCTCGACCACCCGGTTGAAGCCGTCGAGCCCGGTCTCGAGCCCGCGCAGCGCCTTCTGCATCGATTCCTGGAAATTGCGCCCGATCGCCATGACCTCGCCGACCGATTTCATCGCGGTGGCAAGCTCGACCTTGGCGCCCTTGAATTTCTCGAACGCGAAACGCGGGATCTTGGTCACGACATAGTCGATGGTCGGCTCGAAACTGGCCGGGGTCGCGCCGGTGATCTCATTGGTGATCTCGTCGAGCGTGTAGCCGACCGCGAGTTTCGCCGCGACGCGGGCAATCGGGAAACCGGTCGCCTTGGACGCCAGCGCGGAGGAACGCGAGACGCGCGGGTTCATCTCGATCACGATCAGGCGGCCATCCTTCGGGTTGACCGCGAACTGGACGTTCGACCCGCCGGTCTCGACCCCGATCTCGCGCAGCACAGCGATGCTCGCGTTGCGCATGATCTGGTATTCCTTGTCGGTCAGCGTCAGCGCCGGGGCGACGGTGATGCTGTCCCCCGTGTGGACCCCCATCGGATCGACGTTCTCGATCGCGCAGATGATGATGCAGTTGTCCTTGCGGTCGCGCACCACCTCCATCTCGAACTCTTTCCACCCGAGCAGCGATTCCTCGATCAGCACCTCGGTGGTCGGCGAGGCGTCGAGCCCGGTGCGGACGATGTGCTCGAACTCGGCCTTGTTGTAGGCGATCCCGCCCCCGGTGCCGCCGAGGGTGAAGCTGGGGCGGATGATCGCCGGCAGCCCGGTGGTCTCGAGCACGGCAAAGGCCTGCTCGACTGTATTCGCCACGCCGCTGCGCGCGCTTTCCAGCCCGATCCTGTCCATCGCCTCGCGGAACCGCTGGCGGTTCTCCGCCTTGTCGATCGCATCGGCATTGGCCCCGATCATCTGGACGCCGAGCCGGTCGAGCGTGCCGTCGTTGTAGAGCGCCAGCGCGGTGTTGAGCGCGGTCTGCCCGCCCATCGTCGGCAGCACCGCGTCGGGGCGTTCATTTTCGATGATCTTGGCGACGATCTCTGGGGTGATCGGCTCGATATAGGTCGCGTCGGCGAACTCGGGATCGGTCATGATCGTCGCCGGGTTGGAGTTGACCAGGACCACCCGATAGCCCTCCTCCTTGAGCGCCTTGATCGCCTGCGTGCCGGAATAGTCGAACTCGCACGCCTGCCCGATGATGATCGGACCAGCGCCAATGACGAGGATGGAGGAGATGTCAGTGCGTTTGGGCATTTGACCGGAGTGCTTTCATTGCATACAATGATTGCATTGCAATCATCGGAGACTGGCTATGGGTAGCGTGACGATCCGCAACCTCAACGATGCCGTGAAGCGCAATGCGCGGCTTGCAGCGGCACGTAATGGTCGTTCGCTGGAGGCCGAGCTGCGGGCGTTGCTGGAGCGTTCCTATGCCGACAGCACGGATGACCGTGTGGCGCGATTGCGCGCCATGACAGGAGCGGAGGCGGTGGCCCACCTTATCAAGCTGGCCAATGGCGTGGAACTCGACATTCCACCGCGGGAGCATGAAGAGATCGAGTTTCCAGAGTTGTGATCCTGCTCGACACAAATGTCTGGAGCGTGCTGCGCCAGCCGCGTGGACAGGAAGCCGTCGCGAAATGGATCGCTGATCGGATGGGCGACGCGTGGCTCTCGGTGATCGTAATTGCGGAAATCCGGATGGGGGTAGAGAATCCACAGGCGACACAGAAGCGCGAACAGCTTGCCCAATGGCTCGACGACCTCGAGATACTCTGCGCCAACCGAATTCTCGCATTTGAAGCGCCTGCAGCCCACATCTTTGGCGAGCTGATCGCACGGCGAAAAGTTCAGAAACAGGAGACCAAGCTACTCGACATCCAGATCGCAGCGCAGGGGCTGGCCAATGACTGCCCTGTTGCGACCCGCAATGTCCGCGATTTTGAATGGACCGGAGTGAAACTGATCGACCCCTGGGAACCTTGACCGCCTGCGTGCCGGAATAGTCGAACTCGCACGCCTGCCCGATGATGATCGGGCCAGCGCCAATGACGAGGATGGAGGAGATGTCGGTGCGTTTGGGCATTGTTCGCTTTCGCGGTTCCAGGTGGGTGGGTTTACGGGCGGATCGTCGTAGCTTTCGGGACCAAATTCGGGGCCGAATGTCATTGTTGGGCGCTTGAGTCCGTTCGCTTCGACTTCGGAATTGATGCAAGCCGCCGCGGTATGTTGCTCTTCACCCGTGCCCTTGAAATCGACGATGAAAGGCGAGGTGCCCGCACTATTGCCCTTCGCCACTCGTGCGAAGGTGCTGGCACCGCATTGCTCGATTGCTCGCTGAAGAATCCCACGGTCGGCCTCGTTGGAGCACGCTGCACAGCCCAGCCCGAGGGCCGTAACGAGCACGCAATATATATCGGAGCGTTTTGGCATTCAGGCCCTTACTGTTAGCGAAAGCCCCTTCCCTTGAGGGAAGGGGTTGGGGATGGGTGTACGGCGTTGGCAGAAAAGCGACTGACCAGCCTCGCCCGCAAACTTCGCAGCGACATGACCGACGCAGAACGGCAGTTGTGGTCCAGGCTGTGCGCGAAGCAACTCGGCGTGCAGTTCACGCGCCAACACCAGATCGGAAACTTCATCGTAGACTTCGCCTGCCGCAGCTTGCGCCTCGCTATCGAATGCGATGGCGGGCAGCATTCGGACAGCCCGACCGACACCGGCCGCACCGAGGTCATCGAAGCCCACGGCTACCGGGTGATTCGCTTCTGGAACAACGACATCCTCGAAAACACTGACGGTGTCGTCGAAGCGATCCTCGAAGAAATGCGCCTCGCCCGGAATCAAGACCAAATCCCCCTCCCTTGAGGGAGGGGCTAGGGGTGGGTGTACGACGCCCGCGTTGTCGCCCTGCCCCATCACCGCCGAACCCCCATCCCCAACCCTTCCCCAAGGGGAAGGGGATTTGCGGTGGCTGAGGAGATGTCATGGCGTTTGGGCATTATATCGATTGCTCTTGCAGTCGCGCACTCTCGTGGGTGCATTCGATGATCGAAAAGGAAAAATATTCAGCGGGAGGCGAATAATTCTGACCCGAAACAATGCGGGAAAGCGCCAAGGAGGCCTTTGGATCCTCGCAATCATCCGAATAGGGTCCTGCGTCAAAGCTCTCAGGGACTAGCTTTGCCAAGCAATCGACAAATGCCCTATCACCCTCGCTATGAGCGTAGAAATACCGGTGCTCTGCGTCGAAGGTAACTGTACTAGTGGCGTCAACCCATTCCGGGGTCAGCCCGTGCTCGGTTCCGCAAGTTAACATCGCTTGCTTCACCTTTCTTGCAGCATAGTAGTCTTGCAATCGTGGGGTGATCGCGCTGACGCTGACACAAACAAACAGCATGACGATTGCTGCAGCAAGAATTTTACCGACCAATCTGGGAGTTTTGGGCGGCTCATAGCTCACCCCAACATCCCCACAAACTTCTCGAACAGATAAAAACTGTCCTGCGGTCCCGGGCTTGCCTCGGGGTGGTACTGCACCCCGAACGCCCGCTTGCCCGTAATCGCGATCCCGCAATTCGAGCCGTCGAACAGCGAGACGTGGGTCTGCTCCACGCCCTCCGGCAGGGTAACGGCATCGACCGCGAAGCCGTGGTTCATGCTGGTGATCTCGACCAGACCCGAAGTCTCGCCCCAGCCCTCGCCGACGCGCTGGACCGGATGGTTTGCGCCCCTATGCCCCTGGTGCATCTTCATCGTCTTTGCGCCCGCCGCCAGTGCGAGCATCTGGTGGCCGAGGCAGATGCCGAACAGCGGCACGTCACGTTCGAGCAGCGCCTTGATCACCGGCACCGCGTATTCCCCCGTCGCCGCCGGGTCGCCCGGGCCGTTGGAGAGAAACACGCCCGCCGGCTCCAGCGCGAGGATTTCCTCCAGGCCCGTCTTGGCCGGTACTACGGTTACCTTCGCGCCCGCCTTCACCAGATTGCGGAAGATATTGTCCTTCGCGCCATAGTCGATCGCCACGACGTGCGGCTTGTTGCTCCAGTCTGCTCGCCCATAGCCGTGACCAAGCCGCCAGTAGCCACCGCCCCAGTCCTCTTGCGCTTCACGGCTGACGCGCTGGGCTAGGTCCATGCCTTCCAGCCCGGCCCAGCCCTGTGCCCGCTGGTGCAGTTGCGCCAGATCGAAACTTCCACCGGGATCATGTGCAATCACCGCGTTGGGTGCCCCGCTCTGGCGGATCAGCCGGGTCAGCGCGCGGGTGTCGACCCCCGAGAGGCCGATCTTGCCCTGCGCCGCCATCCAGTCGGAGAACTCCTGCGTACTGCGGAAATTGCTGGCCGGCGTAATCGGCTCGCGCACCACGCAGCCGACCGCGCCCTCGACCTTGCTTTCGACATCCTCGGCATTGGCCCCGACATTGCCGATATGGGGGAAGGTGAAGGTGACGATCTGCGCCGCGTAGGAGGGATCGGTCATCACCTCCTGGTACCCGGTCATCGCGGTGTTGAAGCACACTTCGCCCACCGCACTGCCGCTCGCGCCGAAGCCGCGGCCCCAGATCGTCGTCCCGTCGGCCAGGACGAGGACTCCCGTCGCATCCTTGGGTTGCGCAGGCGTAGAGGCAGCAGAAGCCATTTTCGGCTCTCCGAGTCAGGGGTTTTCCGGCAATGTCGCTAAGTGCCGACCGCTAGGCTTGCCCTGCCCTGCCGTCAACCTATCTCCGGCGGGAAACTTGGGCTAAGCGCCCGGCACGACAAACCATCCACAGGAAAGACCGATCCCATGCTCCGCGACGACATCAAGGCCGCCACCATCACCGCCATGAAAGCGGGCGAGAAGGAACGCATCGCCGCGCTCCGCCTGATCGGTGCCAAGATCAAGGATCGCGACATCGAGCTGCGGACCTCGTCGAAGGACATGGCGGACGATCATCTGGTGATCGAAGTGCTCCAGAAAATGGCCAAGCAGCGCCGCGAATCGATCCAGATGTTCGAGGATGGCGGCCGGCAGGAGCTGGCCGACAAGGAAAAGGGCGAACTCGCCGTGATCGAGGAATTCCTGCCGCAGCAGATGAGCGAGGCGGAAACCACCGCAGCGATCGAAGCGATCAAGGCGGAACTCGGTGCAAGCTCGCTCAAGGACATGGGTCCGGTGATGGCCGCGCTCAAGGAACGCCACGGTGCGCAACTCGACATGAGCAAGGCAAGCGGAATGGTGAAGGCGGCGCTTAGCTAGGCCCCCCTCCCGCTTGCGGGAGGGGCTGGGGGAGGGAATGTAAGCAGTGCCAGCCTCAAAACCGCCGTTTGATGACAAAGGCTACTCCCGCCCGACCCGCCGTTCCCGCGATCTGCGAAGCAATGCGACCGAACCGGAACGCATCCTATGGCACCACCTGCGCAGTCGCCAGCTCGCGGATGTCCGCTTCAATCGCCAATTCCCAATTGGGCAGTTCATCTGCGATTTCGTTGCGCGCGGCCCACGTTTGGTAGTCGAACTGGACGGTGAAACCCATGCATCAGATGATGCGCGTGCATCAGATGCAAGGCGCACCGCATTCCTCAATGCACAGGGCTACACCGTGATCCGCTTTTGGAATCACGAAGTCATGGATAGTGTCGAGGGCGTGCTGCACCGCATCGAACTCACACTGGCTGACATGCCCTCCCCCAGCCCCTCCCGCAAGCGGGAGGGGAGTTTGTGGGCTCCACCCCGAGAGAAGGGTGTGAATAGGTGTTGAGCCCCCAATGGCTCGACGAATTGCGCAACCGGTTGACGCTGTCGAGCGTCATCATGCGCACGACCAAGCTCCAGCGTGCCGGGCGCGAGTGGAAGGCGTGCTGCCCGTTCCATGACGAAAAGTCGCCCAGCTTCACCGTCAGCGACGAGAAGGGGTTCTATCACTGCTTTGGATGCGGGGCGCATGGGGATGTCATTCGCTGGATGATCGACCAGCGCGGGCTGCAGTTCATGGACGCGGTGAAGGAGCTCGCGGCAGAGGCCGGGATGGAGGTCCCCGCCCCCGATCCGCGTGCGGCGAAGCGCGCCGAGCAACAGGCGGGATTGCACGATGTGATGCAGGCGGCGCAGGACTGGTTCGTGCGCACTCTGCAGTCGAATACCGGCTCGGGCGCGCGTGACTATCTCAAGACGCGCGGCTTCAACGAGCGGACGGTGGAGCGGTTCGGGTTCGGCTATGCCCCGCCCGATCGGCAGGCGATGAAAGCGGGTCTCTCGCAGTTCGAGGAGCCGTTGCTGGTCGAGGCGGGCCTGCGCATCACCGTGGATGACAAGGAGCCCTACGACCGATTCCGCTCGCGCCTTATGCTGCCGATCCACGATGCGCGAGGGCGCGTGATCGCCTTCGGCGGGCGCATTCTGGAGGCCGACAGCAAGGCGCCGAAATACCTGAACTCGCCCGACACGCCGTTGTTCGACAAAGGGCGCACGCTTTACAATCTCCACCGCGCTGGTCCGGTTTCGCGCCAGAGCGGCCGGCTGGTGGTGGTCGAAGGCTATATGGACGTCATCGCCCTCGCCGCAGCGGGGATCGAGGATGCAGTCGCCCCGCTCGGCACCGCGCTGACCGAGAACCAGATAGAGCTGCTGTGGCGGCTGGTCGAAGCGCCGATCCTGTGTTTCGACGGCGATGCGGCGGGGCAGCGCGCGGCGATGCGAGCGGTGACCCGCGCCCTCCCCCTGCTCCGCCCGGCGCATACGCTGCGGATCGTGCATATGCCCGCAGGTCTCGACCCCGACGACTTGCTCAAGCAGAAGGGTCGCGGTGCGATGGAGGCGATGCTCGATGCGCCGCACAGCCTGCTCGATACGCTGTGGCAACACGAGCGCGACGCGCAACCGCTCGAAACGCCGGAGGCCAAGGCAGGCCTGAAGGCGCGTCTGCTGGGCCATGTCGAGGCGATCCAGCACCCTGACATTGCCGCGCTCTACAAGCGCGAATTGCTGGAACGGTTCTCTGCCTTCGCCTTCCCGCGCCGCGACAATACTCGCCAGCCCGGCCGCCCATGGCAGCGCGGTCTCCCGGTCAACCCGACGCTTAGCCCTGATGCAGCGCGACGCCTCAAGCGAGCGAGCGGTGCCGGTGCGAAGATCGGCCTGTCTTCGGCAGTCGTCACCGGTCTTGCAAGCTTCCCCGACCAGATCGACCGCCACGCGGACGTACTTTCGCGCTTTGCCGCGAGTGACCGAAATCTCGCACCCGCGATAGATTTCCTCCTCGAAGCGGCGGAAACGCTTGAACGCGGCGGCGAATCGCCCATATGCATCCCCGAAGGCCTCGTTGCGCCGCCGGATGAAACCCGTTTCTCCTTCCTGCGTGAAGGTATCGATCCGCAAGCTGCCCGTGACGATCTGGCCGAAGCCGTGTCATTGCTGGTCGAACGACCTGCGCTGGAGGCTGCCCTGCTGGCAGCGACGGCGCGGTTCGAATCCGACCCCGAAGGCGCTTTTGCCGAGCAGCAGCGGTTGCTCAAGCGGAAGCTGGATTTCGAGCGGCGACTCGGGCAGATGGTGAGCGACAGGGCCGCTGCGGCGGCCCGCATGGATTCAGATCGACAGGCCGGCAAGACCACCGGAGATGTCGCAGATACGGATTGAACGGGACATATGGCCTCGAAAAACACGGCGGCGGACAAAGAAGATGCTCCGCTGATCGACCTCAACGAAGCGTCGATCAAAAAGCTGATCACCAAGGCGAAGCGCAAGGGCTACATCACCTACGACGAGCTCAACGAGGCGCTGCCGCAGGACCAGATGAATTCCGAGCAGATCGAGGACGTGATGTCTGCGATCAGTGAAATGGGTGTTAATATCGTCGAGAACGACGAGGAGGCCGAGGCCGAAGGCGAGCAGCAGGACGAAGTCGAGGAAATCGCCGACGACGAGGAAAAGGAAGTCCGCAAGGCCCCCGCCGGTCCGAAGAAGCTCGCCGTGGGCGAGCGGACCGACGATCCGGTGCGCATGTACCTGCGCGAAATGGGCGCGGTCGAACTGCTCAGCCGCGAAGGCGAAATCGCCATCGCCAAGCGGATCGAGGCCGGGCGCGACATGATGATCATGGGCCTGTGCGAAAGCCCGATCACCTTCCACGCGATCATCCACTGGTCCGAAGCGCTCAACAACGAGGAAATGCAGCTGCGCGAGATCCTCGATCTCGACGCGATGCTCTCGAAAGAGCCTCCGGTCGACAAGATGGAGGAAGGCGAGGACGACGACGACGGCGAGATTTCGGAAGAAACCGCCGGCCCGACCATCCGTGATGACGACGAGGTCGAGGAAGAGGAAGAGGCTTCCGACGAGGACGAGGACGGCGAGCAGCGTGCCGCCAAACGGCGCGAGGAAGACGACGAGGAAGACAACACCATGTCCCTCGCGCAGATGGAAGCCGCGCTCAAGCCCGAGGCGCTCGAACGCTTCGAGCGGATCACCAAGCTGTTCAAGAGTTTCGAGAAGCTGCAGGCCGAGCGGGTCGAAACCCTCGCCGCCGGCGCCGAATTCGCGAAGGCCAAGGAAAACAAGTACGAGCGGCTGCGCGAGGAACTCACCGCCGAAGTGGAGAGTGTACAGTTCCATGCGACCAAGATCGAGTTCCTGGTCGACAATCTCTACGCCTTCAATCGCCGCCTGACCGCGCTTGGCGGCCAAATGCTGCGTCTCGCCGAGCGCCACAAGGTCAAGCGCGCCGATTTCCTCGGTGCTTATATCGGCAAGGAACTGGACGAGGACTGGCTCACCAACTGGGCGAAGAAGGACAAGAAATGGGCTGCCTTCGCCGAGAAGGAAGCCGACGCGATCGAGCGTATCCGGCTGGAGATCTCGGATATCGCCAGCCAGTCGGGCATGTCGCTTCCGGAATTCCGCCGCATCGTCAACATGGTCCAGAAGGGCGAGCGCGAGGCGCGCATCGCCAAGAAGGAAATGGTCGAAGCGAACCTGCGGCTGGTGATCTCGATTGCCAAGAAGTATACCAACCGCGGCCTGCAATTCCTTGATCTCATTCAGGAAGGCAACATCGGCCTGATGAAGGCGGTCGACAAGTTCGAATACCGCCGCGGCTACAAGTTCAGCACCTATGCCACCTGGTGGATCCGGCAGGCGATCACCCGCTCGATCGCCGACCAGGCGCGCACCATCCGCATTCCGGTCCACATGATCGAGACGATCAACAAGCTGGTCCGCACCAGCCGCCAGTTCCTGCACGAACAGGGCCGCGAGCCGACCCCGGAAGAGATGGCGGAAAGACTCTCCATGCCTTTGGAAAAGGTGCGGAAAGTCATGAAAATCGCCAAGGAGCCGATCTCCCTCGAAACGCCGATCGGCGACGAGGAAGACAGCCACCTGGGCGACTTCATCGAGGACAAAAATGCGGTGATCCCGGTCGACGCCGCGATCCAGGCCAACCTCAAGGAAACCGTCACCCGCGTGCTCGCCAGCCTCACCCCGCGCGAGGAACGCGTGCTGCGCATGCGCTTCGGCATCGGGATGAACACCGACCACACGCTGGAAGAAGTCGGCCAGCAGTTCTCGGTCACCCGCGAACGCATCAGACAGATCGAAGCCAAGGCGCTGAGGAAGCTCAAGCACCCGAGCCGGTCGCGGAAGATGCGGAGTTTCCTGGATCAGTAATGCAAACAGAGGCGACGCGGCACTTCTACCTTTCAAAGGCAGCAAAGTTCGGCGTCGTTTTGGTCCTTGCGATCGGAGCCATTGTCCCATTGACGGATGTCTACGAGGTCTTCGTCACGGGATCTTACGACTTCGACGCTCGCAACGCCGGCTACCGAGGCGGGACACAGGGGATCAATTCCCTTGTCGCTTGGCCGCTCTTCATTTGGTTTTGTTGGACTCTTCGACCCCTAGTTAAGCATTTCGGTGGAAAGCCACTTTTCTCACTAACCCAGGACGGCATCGAGATACCCTCGGGTTTCATTGCCATCGCGAGATTCTGCGCATCCGAATGCGGTCGCTCCATGTCGATGCTTTGCTGATGACTGCGAATGGGTCGATGTCTTTCCATCCGAATTTTTGCGGTGGCGGACTTTCAGCGCTGAAAGCAAGATTTGGTGATCGCTTCGACCGAGGTATTTTTCAAGAATAGCCGCGAAACAGATCGCTTTTGCGCGATAGTCTGCTTATCATCGGCATGTCCTATCTTTCCAGGCAGCGCTATCCCCTCATCGACCGATAGGCTGGCACCGTTTCGGCGATGGGATCGAGGCGGACGTAGGTCGCGATGGTCAGTGCTGCGACGGTGCAGATCGCTGCGACAACAACCGCACGCTTCGCCTCGACCGGCGGCACCAGCGGCCCCAGCACGGGGATTGCGAGCGCGGCGAGCAGCACTCCGACCGAAGGCAGGTCCGGCCCGACGCCTTGCATGAACATATGCCCGAACTGGAGCAGCATGCCGAGGGCGACCGAGGCGAGGACCACGCGCAGTGCGTCGCCGCTCATACCGGGCAGATAGCGCTTCGACACGCCTATGATCCCGGCGAGCAGCAGCGGCCAGACCACGAGAAACGCCGTCGTCGGCGCGGCGATTTGCATTGCGAGGGCAATCAGCATGCCAAGGATGCTGCCCGCGCGCCCTGCCCACAGCGGCAAGGCCACGACCAACGCCGCGACGCACAGCATTAGCGCCTGCCCTTCGAGCATAGGGATCGCCGCGAGACGGTCGTAATAGCGCAGTTCGCCCGAACCGGCTCCTGACAGCAGATTGGCGAGATACAGCGCCACGCCCCCGCCGACCATCACCGCCCCGCCCGCTGCGAGCCCGCGCCACCATCCACCCGGCATATTGCCGCGCAGGCACAGCAGGTGGAGCGCGGCGGCGACGCCGAGGAGCAGCCATCCTGCCACGCTGCCGTAGTGGATCAGGAACAGCCCCAGCAGGTCGAAGAAGGTCCGGTTCGGCTGCGGAGCGGGTAACGCTTCGGCATTCGCGAGCGCGCTTGTCAGCGCAAGCGACTGATCCCCCATGTCCTGCACCGCGCCCTGATCCAGCGCATCGGGCGTTGCCTTGGGTGAATGGTATTGGCCCGGTCGGCCGATGAACGAAAGATTGTAGGCGGCGTAGTCCAGCTCCAGCGCCGGGGTTAGGTCGGTATCGTTGGGGAGCGCCTCGTAGATGAAGGTCGCCAGCGAGGAGCCGCCCGGTCGGCCTACGGCTCCGGCGTATACTTCGATCGCAGCGCCGTTGTCTGCCGAGGTCTGGAACAGCGTGGTCCGCCCGCCCCCGCCGCGCGCTTCGAGATTGATGATCGCGCCAATGCGCTGCGCCAGCGGGTTCTCGGCGAAGAAATGCCGCGCGCCGAGCAGGCCGAGCTCCTCGCCATCGGTCAGCAAGATCACGATGTCGCGCTTGGCCTGCCCGCTGGCGCGGATCGCGCGCACCGTTTCGAGGATTGCAGCGACCCCGGCGCTGTCGTCGGGCGCGCCGGGGGAGCCATAGACTGTGTCGTGATGCGCCATCAGCGCCACCGCCTCGGCCGAAGGATCGGTGCCGGGGAACACACCGATGACGTTGGTCAGGGTGAGGGCCTCGGGGCGCTCGCCGCTCCACCGTTCCATTTTTTCGAGGCCCCTTTCGGGGACGGAGGCTTCCTCGAGGGTGACTTCGCCGCCCAGCGCTTCGATCTGTCGTTCGAGATAGGCACGAACTTCCGCGTTTTCCGCGCTTCCCGTGGGATGCGGCTCGCGCGCAATGATCCGCACATGCTCCATCGCCCGCGCGGCGGAGAATTCGGTCTCATCTGCGGAAAGCGGTGCCGACGGTTGCGGGGTCGTCGCAAGGACAGCGAGCGCAAGTCCCAGTACCACGGCCAGCGCCGCAGGCATCCAATGCTTCATATAAAGCCCCTCTCTGGCCAGAGTGATGCGGGCGCGCCAGCACTTCGTCAATGCCGTCGCTGCAAATGGGGATGGACAGCCATATATGGTGGCCAGCGCGGTGCGCAGCCCCTATGGAACCGCACTCATCGATTCACTGCTTCAGGTCGCACATCATGCGTATCGCCATCGCCTCGGATCATGCCGCCATCGCGCTCAAGGCCGAGCTGCGCGAGTGGTTGATCGAGCAGGGTCACGAGGTGGCGGACCTTGGGCCGGAGACGCCCGACAGCGTCGATTACCCCGACTACGGTTACAGGCTTGCCTCGGTCGTGGCAGATGGAACGGCGGAACGCGGGATTGCGCTGTGCGGCAGCGGGATCGGGATTTCGATTTCGGTCAATCGCCACCCCGAGTTGCGCTGCGCGCTGGTTTCCGAACCGCTGTCTGCCGCCCTTGCCCGCGAACACAATGATGCGAACTGCATTGCGCTGGGTGCGCGACTAACCGGCAGCGACATGGCCAAGGCCTGCGTTACGGCTTTCCTCGAAACCGAATTCGCCGGTGGCCGCCACCAGCGCCGCGTCGACAAACTTTCCAACCCGAGCTGTTGAGATCCCTGATGAGCACCGCCGAACAGACGAACACCGACATCATGAACCGCTTCTGGCACGACGACCTCGCCACGGCCGACCCGGAGATCGCCGAGGCCTGCGCCAACGAGCTCAAGCGCCAGCAGGACAAGATCGAACTCATCGCGAGCGAAAACATCGCCTCCAAAGCGGTGCTGGAAGCCGCCGGCAGCGTGTTCACCAACAAATACGCCGAAGGCTATCCCGGCAAGCGCTACTACGGGGGCTGCGATTATGCCGACGTGGTCGAGACGCTGGCGATCGAGCGCGCCAAGCAGCTGTTCGGCTGCAACTTCGCCAATGTACAGCCCAACTCGGGTTCGCAGATGAACCAGGCGGTGTTCCTCGCTCTGCTGAACCCCGGCGACACCTTCATGGGGCTCGACCTCAATTCGGGCGGGCACCTGACCCATGGATCGCCGGTCAATATGAGCGGCAAGTGGTTCAATCCCGTCCCCTACGGCGTGCGCAAGGATGACGAGCGCATCGACATGGACGAGGTCATGGCCATCGCCCGCGAGCACAAGCCCAAGCTGATCATCGCCGGCGGCACCGCCTATTCGCGGGTGTGGGACTGGGCCGCCTTCCGCAAGGTCGCGGACGAGGTCGGCGCATATCTGATGGTCGACATGAGCCACATCTCCGGCCTGGTCGCGGGCGGCGCGCATCCCTCGCCCTTCCCGCATGCCCATGTCGTCACCACCACCACCCACAAGAGCCTGCGCGGCCCGCGTTCGGGCGTGATCCTGTGGAACGACGAGGAGCTGACCAAACCGATCAACATGGCGGTGTTCCCCGGCATGCAGGGCGGCCCGCTGTTGCATATCGTCGCCGCCAAGGCGGTCGCCTTCCGCGAGGCGCTGCGACCCGAGTTCAGGGCCTATGCCAGCAGCGTGGTCGAGAATGCCCGTGCGCTGGCCGCAAGCCTCGAGGAAAACGGCCTGCGGATCGTCTCGGGCGGGACGGACAACCATTCGATGCTGGTCGACCTCACCGCGAAGGATGTGACCGGCAAGGCGGCCGAAGCCGGGCTCGACCGCGCCTGGCTGACCTGCAACAAGAACGGCATCCCTTACGACACGCGGAGCCCGTTTGTGACCAGCGGGATCCGCCTCGGCACGCCGGCGGGCACCACGCGCGGCTTCGGCCCGGCCGAATTCCGCAAAGTCGGCAAGCTGATCGCCGAAGTGGTCGATGGCATGGCAAGCAACGGCCCCGAGGGCGATGCGCAGGTCGAGGAAAGCGTGCGCCGCCGCGTGAGCGATCTTTGCGCCGATTTCCCGGTCTATCCCGGCAGGTAGGCACACACGATGCGATGCCCCTTCTGCGCGCATGACGACAGCCAGGTAAAGGACAGCCGCCCGACCGAGGACAACGCCTCGATCCGGCGGCGGCGCCAATGCTCCAGCTGCGGTGCGCGCTTCACCACCTTCGAGCGGGTTCAGCTGCGCGAAGTCACAATCGTCAAATCGGGCGATCGGCGCGAGCCGTTCGACCGCCGCAAGCTCGAACAGTCGGTCTCGCTCGCCTGCCGCAAGCGCGATGTGGCGCAGGAACGGATCGACCAGCTCGTCTCCGGCATCCAGCGCCAGATCGAGACGACAGGCGAACCGGAGGTCGCCTCCTCGCGCATCGGCGAGCTGGTGATGGACGGGCTGCGGCAGATCGACAGCGTCGCCTACATCCGCTTCGCCAGCGTCTATCGCGACTTCAGCGAGGCGCGCGATTTCGAGGAATTCGCCAGCACGGTGCAGGAAGCGGCCACCAAGAACTGATGGCGTTCTGGACTTACATGCTGCGCTGCGCCGACGGGAGCTACTTCCTCGGGCATACCGACGAGCTGGACGACCGGATCGCGCAGCATCAATCCGGCGCGCTGGGTGGCTACACGGCGACACGACTTCCGGTCGAGCTGGTATGGTCCGACCCGTTCGAGACCCGCGAAGAGGCGTTCGATGCAGAGCGCAAGATCAAAGGCTGGTCGCGCGCGAAGAAGGAAGCGCTGGTCCGGGGCGACTGGGCAGCGATCCAGCGTCTGTCGAAGCGGGGCGTCCTTCGAGACGCTCGGACTGACGTCCTCGCTCCTCAGGATGAGCGGGCTCGAGACGCTCGGACTGACGTCCTCGCTCCTCAGGATGAGCGGGCTCGAGACGCTCGGAGCGATGTCCGCGCTCCTCGGGATGAGCGGGCCCTATCAACTCCCGCTCATCCTGAGGAGCCGAAGTCGCAGTCTGAGGCGTCTCGAAGGAAGGTTTCGGCCCATCCCCATCCCGCTCATCCTGAGGAGCCGAAGACGCAGTCTGAGGCGTCTCGAAGGACCGACCCGCCAAACGACCGAAAGCCTATTATCATCCTCGTCCGTCCCCAACTGGGCGAGAATATCGGCAAGACGGCCCGCGCCATGCTCAATTTCGGGCTCACCGAACTGCGGATCGTAAACCCGCGCGACGGGTGGCCCAACCCCGATGCCGGGCCTTCCGCCTCGGGGGCCGACATCGTGCTTGACCGGGCGCAGGTGTTCGCAACCACTGCCGACGCGGTGGCCGACTGCTCCCACATCTACGCCACAACGGTCCGCAAACGCGGCGTGACCAAACCGGTCGTCACACCCGAGCAGGCTGCGCGAGACATCGTCACCGCGCAAGGGCGCAGCGCGATCCTGTTCGGTGCCGAGCGCTCGGGGCTCGAAACCGAGGACGTCGCGCTCGCACGGGCGGTCCTTACCGTGCCGGTGAATCCGGAATTCAGCTCGCTAAACCTCGCGCAAGCGGTGATCCTGTGCGCCTACGAGTGGTCGAAGACCCAGGTGGGCTCGGGCGATCTGGTGCAACCGACGGAGGAAGACCTGCTCCCACCCGCACCGCAGGCAGAGCTTGAAGGGCTGGTTGCGCATTTCGAGCGTCTGCTCGAGCCGAAGGGATACTTTTTTCCGGAGGACCGCGCTGAGGCAAGCAGGCGAACCCTGCGCAACGTGCTGACCAAACCGGGCTGGAACCACCTCGAAGTCCGCACCTTGCGCGGCGTCCTGTCATCACTTGATCGCTCCACGCGGAGGGGGAACTAATAATCCTCGACAAGCAAGGAGCGTGCGATTAGCCACTTGATACAACCCCCTGTTTCTCCGGAGAATCTTCGATGCTCTATGCCCTTACTGCACTTCTTATGGTCGCAAATCCCGTCGAAGCGACGAGCGAGGGAAACGCGCAATCCGGAGAGGTAGAAGGACAGGGCCCACAGCTGACCGTGGAGGCCGAAAAGGCACCGGCTGCTCCCAAACTGCAGTGTCGCAACGTTCAGGAAGTCGGTTCACGCCAGAGCAAACGCGTGTGCCTGACGAAGGAGCAATGGCGCGACTTCAACCGCAATAGCACGCGCGAAGACTGAGCCGCCGGCTCAATTGCGTAGGCGATCCCACTCGTCCATCTCGTAGGCGATGGAAGTTTCGACCAGAAGTTCCCAGATTTTCGCTATCCGATCGGATGGTAATGCCCGGTTTTGTGCGTCGTGGCGTACCGCCTCGATTACTGCGGCCTTGCGTTCTTCGTCGCGCACGGCACCGCGATCCGGTTTGATGCGGGCAGCAGCGCGCATGTAACCGAACCTCCGATCCAGCAGGTCCATGATCTGCCGGTCGGTGGCGTCGACGCCGCGCCGCACATCGGCCATGTCGCGGCACTCGTCCGGTACCTTGAAGCTTTCATCCATCCGCGCGCCTTTGCCGCCTCGTCCCGTATTTGTCGAGTGCCCTTCCCCGCTTGAATCCCAGGCTGCTTGACGGGAAGCCCATTCCTGCTATTGGCGCGCCTTCGCGAATTGGCCCCGTATCCCGGTGAAGCGGTGGCCGCGCTGGAGAGAATTGCTCCTGCGGTGCGATACCGGGTTGAAGCGCCACCACAGGGGTGGCGATAGCAAATCGAAGGACACGACTATGTCGAAGCGCAAGAGCGCCAAGTACAAACTCGACCGCCGGATGGGTGAAAACATCTGGGGTCGTCCCAATTCCCCGGTCAACAAGCGTTCCTACGGCCCCGGCCAGCACGGCCAGCGCCGCAAGGGCAAGACCTCGGACTTCGGCCTCCAGCTGCGCGCCAAGCAGAAGCTCAAGGGCTACTATGGCGACGTGACCGAGAAGCAGTTCAAGGCAACCTACCAGCAGGCATCGAAGATGAAGGGCGATACGTCGCAGAACCTCATCGGCCTGCTCGAGCGCCGCCTCGACATGCTGGTCTACCGTGCCAAGTTCGCGCCGACCATCTTCGCCGCGCGCCAGATCGTCAGCCACGGCCACATCCGCGTCAACGGTGTGAAGTGCAACATCGCGAGCCGCCGGATCGACGTGGGCGACGTGATTTCGCTGGGTGACAAGGCGAAGGAAATGGCACTGGTGATCGAAGCGCAGAGCCTGCCCGAGCGCGACATTCCCGACTACGTCTCGACCGACGGCAACGACAAGGTGACCTTCACCCGCGTGCCGAAGCTCGACGAAGTGCCCTACCCGGTCACGATGGAACCGAACCTGGTCGTCGAATTCTATTCGCGCTGATCCGGTTTCGGAACGACATTCGAAGGGCGGTCCTGCGGGGCCGCCCTTTTCGATTCAATTCACCGCATTTTCAGTGGGTTGGCCGGAACTGGCGGGTGGGTGAAACATTGTTTCGCCATATGCCGAGATATCGATTCATCACGCCGCACCGCCGCGGCAAGTGGTACCCCAGTTTGCAAGAAGCCCAACGATTTGCCAGCGCGATCGGCGCCGGATTTCTCGACCCTGCAGGCAGGTTTGTATTCTATCGCGGAACGGTGCTCGAGATCGGCGACTAACCGAAGTAGTCCCGCCTAAACGCCGCTGCGAACGCCGCAAACCGCTGCTCCGCAATCGCATCGCGCATCGCCGCCATCAGTTGCTGGTAGAACGCGATGTTGTGTTCGGTCATCAACATCGCGCCAAGTATCTCGCCGGCCTTGACCAGGTGGTGCAGATAGGCGCGGCTGTAGGTGGCGCAGGTCGGACAGGTGCAGCGCGAGTCGAGCGGCTCCTGGTCCTCTGCGAAGCGCGCGTTGCGCAGGTTGAGCGGGCCGTGCCAGGTGAAGGCCTGCCCATTGCGGCCCGAACGACTGGGCAGCACGCAATCGAACATATCGACGCCGCGCATCACAGCGCCGACCAGATCGTCGGGCTTGCCGACCCCCATCAGGTAGCGCGGCCTGTCCTGCGGCAACTGGCCGGGCGCGAAATCGAGCGTGGCGAACATCGCCTCCTGCCCCTCGCCCACCGCAAGCCCGCCGATGGCATAGCCGTCGAATCCGATCTCGGTCAGCTTCCCCGCACTCTCCGCCCGCAGACCCTCGTCGAGCGCACCCTGCTGGATACCGAACAGCGCGGCACGGCTGGCATGCTCCCCGCCGCTGTCGAACGCGTCGCGGCTGCGTTTGGCCCAGCGCATCGACATCTCCATGCTCTTCGCGATCTCCTCGCGCGGTTGGTCGGCGCGCGGGCATTCGTCGAACGCCATCACGATGTCGGAGCCGAGCAGGCGCTGGATTTCCATGCTGCGCTCGGGCGTGAGCATGTGCTTCGATCCGTCGATGTGGCTGCGGAATTCGACGCCATGCTCGGTCAGCTTGCGCAGGTCGGAGAGACTCATCACCTGATAACCGCCGCTGTCGGTCAGGATCGGGCGATGCCAGTTCATGAATTTGTGCAGCCCGCCGAGCCGTGCAACTCGCTCCGCCCCGGGGCGCAACATCAGGTGGTATGTGTTGCCGAGGATGATGTCCGCGCCCGTTGCGCGCACACTCTCGGGCTTCATCGCCTTGACCGTCGCCGCCGTGCCGACCGGCATGAAAGCGGGTGTGCGAATCTCGCCGCGCTGCATGTGGATCGTGCCGGTGCGGGCCTTGCCATCGGTGGCGTGGATTTCGAAGGAGAAGCGGTCGGCGGTCATGGGCTCGCCCCATAAACGGGTTTGGGTCAGAGTCGACCACAACCGTCGTAAACCCACCCCAACCCCTCCCTTGAGGGAGGGGCAGCGAGACTTGCGAGCTTGCTCGCTAGTCGCAGCGGGGTGGGCTTGCGGCGCCGCAGCTTACGCGCGTCACGCGCGCAGGCGCCAGCCCGTCCTGAAAATGTAAGCGATGATCGCAACGCACACCGCGAGGAAACCCAGCGTCAGCCCGAGCGAGACGCCGATCGATACGTCTGACTGGCCATAGAAGGTCCAGCGCAGCCCGTTGACCAGATAGACGATCGGGTTTGCCAAAGCGATCTTGTCCCACGGGCTCGGCAGCATGTCGATCGAGTAAAAGGTACCGCCGAGGAAGGTCAGCGGGGTGAGGATCAGCATCGGGATGATCCCAAGCTTCTCGAAATTGTCTGCCCAGATGCCGAGAATGAAACCGAACAGGCTGAACGCCGATGCGACCAGCATGATGTAGAGCAGCGCCCAGAATGGATGGACGATGGTGTAGTCGACGAACAGCATCGCGGTCGTAAGGATGATCGCGGCGAGGATCAGGCTCTTGGTCGCCGCGGCCCCTACGAAGCCGACGAGAGTTTCTGCCACGCCGACAGGTGCGGATAGCAGCTCATAGATCGTGCCGGTGAAGCGCGGCATGTAGATCCCGAAGCTCGAATTCGAGGTCGTCTCCCCCAGCAGGGTGAGCATCAACAGGCCGGGGATGATGAAGGCGGCGTAGTCCACCCCGCCGAGATCGGGCATCCGCCCGCCGATCGCTGCGCCGAAGACGATGAAATAGAGCGAGGTGGTGAGCACCGGCGAGAGCACTGACTGGAACGCAGTGCGCAGGAAGCGCATCAGTTCCCGCGTGTAGATCGACCAGGCGGATCGTGCATTGAAGCTCATGCCGCGCCCTCCACTTCCTGTTCCTCGACAAGGTCGACGAAAATGTCCTCGAGAGAAGAATCGTGGATGTCGATCCCGGTGTAGTCGATCCCGGCCCGCACCAGCGCCTTGGTCAGCTCGGCCACTTCCGCCTTGCCCTTGCCGGTACCGTCCCCGCCGCGATAGCAAATCGAGGTTCCGCCGTTCTCGAGACTGACCGTCAAGGCGGCGAGCGCGGCGGGAAGCTCGGCCAGCGGCTGCGCGAGGGTGATGACCGCCTCGGTCCGGCCAAGGCGCTTCATCATCGCGGCCTTGTCGTCGACCATCAGGATGCGGCCCTTGCGGATGATGCCCACACGGTCAGCCATTTCCTCGGCTTCCTCGATGTAATGAGTGGTCAGGATGATCGTCACCCCGCGCTCGCGCATCGCCCCGATCAGCCGCCACATGTCGCGCCGCAGTTCGACATCGACCCCGGCGGTCGGCTCGTCGAGAAACAGGAGGTCGGGTTCGTGGGCCAGCGCCTTGGCGATCAGCACGCGGCGCTTCATCCCGCCCGACAGCGTCATGATCCGGTCCTTGCGCTTCTCCCACAGGCTGAGCGAGCGCAGGACCTGTTCGATATGCGCCGGGTTCGGTGCCAGGCCGAACAGCCCGCGCGAATAAGCGACCGCGCGCTCCACCGGTTCGAACATGTCGGTCGAAAGCTCCTGCGGCACCAGCCCGATCCGTGCGCGCGCCCTGCGCCAGTCGGTAGCCATATCGTGGCCGAAGGCACGCATGATTCCGGCGGTGGGGCGGACCAGGCCGCACACCGCGCCGATCAGCGTCGTCTTGCCGGCACCGTTCGGACCGAGCAGCGCGAAAATCTCGCCCTTGTTGATCGTGAGATCGACATCGTCGAGCGCTACCAGCCCGCTGGCATAGCGCTTGGTCAGGCCGGAAATCTCGAGAATGGCTGTCATTTCGCCTCCATGGCACTGCGCCGGACGGACGTATCTAGCTATTGCGTTTCCGTTTGCAACTTAGGCCGGTTCGGGAAGCAGCAAACTCGAATCGCCATAGCTGTAGAACCGGTACTCATGCTCGATCGCATGGGCATAGGCCTCGAGCATCCGTTCGCGGCCCATCAGGGCGCTGACCAGCATGAACAGCGTTGATTTGGGCAGGTGGAAATTTGTCATCAGCCCGTCAATCCCGTTGAAGCGATAGCCGGGGGTGATGAAAATCGCGGTGTCGCCTTCGAAAGGGTGAATGACGCGGTCTTCGTCGGCAGCGCTTTCGAGCAGGCGCAGGCTGGTGGTGCCTACGGCGAGAATGCGATGGCCGTCACGCCGTGCTGCATTCAGGCGCTCGGCAGTCGCGGGTTCGATCCGGCCCCACTCGGCGTGCATCGCGTGGTCCTGCGTATCGTCGGCCTTGACCGGCAGGAAGGTCCCGGCCCCGACATGGAGCGTCAGCGTCTCGCGCCGGATGCCTGCCGCATCGAGCGCGTCGAGCAGGCCCTGCGTGAAGTGCAGCGAAGCGGTCGGCGCGGCAACGGCGCCGTCTTTCTCGGCGAAGATCGTCTGATAATCCTCGCGGTCGCGCGCATCGGTCGGCCGCTTGCCCGCGATATAGGGCGGGAGCGGCATTTGCCCTGCGCGTTCGAGCAGGACCTCGACCGGTTCCTGCCCCTCGAACGCCAGCGTAAAGCTGCCATCGGCATGGCGTTCCTCGGCAATGGCGCTGACATCGTCCGCAAACTCGATCCGGTCGCCTTCGCGCAGCCGCTTGGCGTTGCGGATGAAGGCCTGCCAGCGGCGCAGGTCGATTCGCTTGTGCAGTGTCGCCCCGATCCGTGCCTCTCCGCGCCTTCCCTCGAGCTGAGCCGGGATCACCCGTGTATCGTTGAACACCAGCACATCGCCCGCGCGCAGCAATTGCGGCAGGTCGCGCACTGTCCGGTCGGCGAAGGGCTGGCTACCCTCGACCAGCAGCATCCGCGCCGAATCGCGCGGGACGGCGGGACGCAGGGCAATCCGCTCGGGCGGTAGGTCGAAATCGAACAGGTCGACGCGCATGGGGTTGGGGTCCTTCGCGCCTCAGGCCCTTCGAGACGCTCGGGCGAAGCCCTCGCTCCTCAGGGTGAGCGGAATTCTTGAATACACTCCAGCACTCCGCTCATCCTGAGGAGGGCGAAGGCTTTGCCTGAGCCCGTCTCGAAGGACAATCTGCCTCACAAGCTGAGGGCAATGCCGCTTCAATTCCCCGTCGAAGCGTTGAGCATGTCGAGGGTGATCGGTGCATCCTCATCCACCGGTGCGGCGCCCGGTGCCGGCACCGGCTTGTTGTCCGACGCGATCGAGGCCTGGAGAATCCGCGTGGGATTGGTCGGCGGCTCGCCCCGGTTGATCGCATCCACCGCGTCCATCCCGGCGATCACCCGCCCGAAATTGGTGTAGGTCTTGTCGAGCCCGAAGCGCGGCATGAAGGTGATGAAGAACTGGCTGTTGGCGCTGTCTTCCGCCGTCGCGCGCGCCATCGACACCGTTCCGCGCAGGTGCGGCATCGGGTTGAACTCCTGCTTCAGGTCGGGGAGCGGCGAGCCGCCCTGCCCGGTCCCGGTCGGATCGCCGGTTTGCGCCATGAAGCCTTCGATCACCCGGTGGAAAATGATCCCGTCGTAGAACCCCTGCCGGGTGAGCGTCTTGATCCGCTCGACATGGTTGGGTGCCCAATTCGGCATCAGGCGGATTGCCACGCGCTTGCCGTTCGACAGGTCGAGCAGCAGGATGTTCTCGCGATCCGCCGTGGCGTCGAAGTTCACTCGGTCGTAGACGCGGGGCTGTTCGGCGGGAGCGTTCTCCGCCTCCTGCGCCGCAACGGCAACCGGGGAAAGCGCCAGCGAAGCAAGCGCCGTGGCAGCGAACAGTCGTGCAATCATGGTAATTCCGTAGCCTTCAATCGTGTGCGTTGCGTCTAGCCAAGCGCGGCTTGCGACACAATGAATGTTCGCGCCGGCAATGTTCGCGCTGCGAGCGGGGATCAGTAATCGCCGAGGCGCCCGATCTTCTCGACCCGGGCGATTACATCCTCGCACACCGGCGCGCTGACGAAAGGCGAAATGTCCCCGCCGAACAGGGCGATTTCCTTGACCAGCTTGGACGCGATCGGCTGGAGCGAAACATCGGCCATCAGGAACACCGTCTCGATCGTGTGGTCGAGCTGCTGGTTCATCCCCGCCATCTGGTATTCGTACTCGAAGTCGGCCACCGCGCGGAGCCCGCGGATCAGGACATTTGCCCCCATCTTCTGGGCAAACTTGACCAGCAGCGCATTGAACCCGACGACTTCGGCGTTCGCGATACCCATCGCCACGATCTCCCGCTCGACCATCGCGAAGCGTTCTTCGGTGGTGAACATCGGGTTCTTCGACGGATTGGTGGTGACCCCGATGATCAGCCGGTCGGCCAGCTTCGCCCCGCGCCGGATGATATCCGCATGGCCCAGCGTGATCGGGTCGAAGGTGCCGGGGTAGATGCCTATGCGTTCGCTCATTACCGGTCCCTCTCGACGATGTACCGCGCCAAGGCGCGCAGCAGGTCCGCCTCGCTGCCGTGCGAGGCAAGGTGGCCGACCGCCTGCTCGACCAGCGCCCGCGCCTGTTCGCGGGCGGGTTCGACCCCCATCAAAGCGACGAAAGTCTGCTTGCCCTGCCCCTCGTCCTTGCGCAGCGCCTTGCCCGCCTTGTCGGCATCGCCCTCGACATCGAGCAGGTCGTCGGCGATCTGGAATGCGAGGCCGATATCGCGTGCGTATGCCCGCAGGTGCCCCCTGCCCTCTTGCGGCACGCGACCGAGGATCGCACCCATCTCGACCGATGCGGCCAGCAGCGCGCCGGTCTTGAGCTGTTGCAGCCGTGTGATGGTGTGGAGATCGTAATCCTCCGCGCCCGACTCCATATCCATCATCTGGCCGCCGGCCATCCCGTCCTTCCCGCTCGCGATGGCGAGCGTCGCGATCAGCTCGGAGCGGATGAAGGGATCGGCGCTGATGTCGGTGCTTGAGAGAATCTCGAAGGCGAGCGCATGGAGCGAGTCGCCCGCAAGCACCGCGGTCGCCTCGTCGAACTGCTTGTGCAGTGTCGGCTTGCCGTGGCGCAGATCGTCATCGTCCATGCACGGCAAATCGTCGTGGATCAACGAATAGACATGGATTGCCTCGATTGCGCATCCGGCGCGCACTGCCGCCTCCCGGTCCACACCATACAGGTCTGCGGTGGCGGTGAGCAGCAGCGGCCGCACACGCTTGCCGCCGCCGATCGCGGCGTAGCGCATGGCCTCGACCAGCCGGGCGCGCGAATCCGCCGGAACCGGGAGTAAGGCATCAAACGCCGCATCCACTTCGCCTTGAATGCGTTTGAGCCCGGTCTTGAGCAGCGAATCCGGAAGGCTCGTCACCCCCATGGTCAGCCGTCCGCGTCGAGCGGCACGGTGCCCTGCGCCGAGCCGTCGGGGCCCTGCACGATCTTCTCGATCCGCGCCTGCGCCGCGTCCAGCCGCTTCTGGCAATGCTGCCGCAGGGCCTCGCCCCGTTCGTAGAGATCGATCGACGCATCGAGCGGCACTTCGCCGCTCTCAAGCTGCCTGACCACCTGCTCGAGCGCGCGCAGCGCGTCTTCGAAGCTCATTGCCGAAATTTCGGGATTTGCGTCCGCCATGGTGACGAGCATTGACCGCGCGCCCCGCCTTGGTCAAGCAGCGCAGCAAGGGAGACACGCCGATGAAGTGGATTATCGCCTATGCAGCCGCCGCGATCAGCTTCGGCGTGCTCGATTCGATCTGGCTGCGGTGGGCGGCAACCAATCTCTACAAGCCGGTGATCGGCGAGATCATGACCGACAGCTTCCGCGTGGCTCCGGCCCTGGCGTTCTATGTGATCTACATCGCGGGCATGGTCTATTTCGCGATTCGCCCCGGCCTCGCCTCAGGGCAAGTGATGCAGGCGGTGCTGAACGGTGCGCTGCTGGGCGGGTTGTGTTACGCGACCTTCGACCTGACCAGCCAGGCCGTCATGAAGGTGTGGGCAACGCATGTCAGTGTCGCTGATATCGCATGGGGCGCTTTCGCAACGGCAGTTGCCAGCGGGGTCGCCTGCTGGATAACACTCAAATTCGCGTCGTAAGAGCGCATCTCGGGGGGCAAGAGGAATGTTCATAGGGCACTGGGCACCGGCATTCGCCGCCGCAGCGGTGAGCAAGGATTCGCCCAAGCTGGCGACGCTGTTCATCGGCGCACAGCTGGTCGACTGGGTCTTCATGGTGCTGGGGCTGGTCGGGCTGGAGAAGGTGCGGATCGAACCCGGCTTCACCGTGATGAGCCCGCTCGATCTCTACCATATGCCCTTCACCCACAGTCTGGTGGGGTCGCTGATCTGGGCGCTGGTGTTCGCCTTCATCGTTATGGTTGGTCGGCGCAACGCGGGTGCGGCGATTATTGCCGGAATGGTGGTCCTCTCCCACTGGGTGCTCGATTGGCTGGTTCACGCGCCCGACCTGACGATTGCCGGGGGCGAAACGAAGCTGGGTCTCGGTCTGTGGAACTACCCCTATGTGGTCATCCCGCTCGAACTGGCGTTGGTGATCGGGTCGTTCATCTACTACGTGCGGCGCACAAGGGGCCCGATGGGCCCACCATTCGTGCTGCTGTTCGTGATGCTCTGCCTGCAGGCGTTCAACTGGTTCGGGCCGGCACCTTCACCGAACCCGACGGTGTTCTTCATCATGGGTCTGGTCGCGTTCGGGATCGTCACTCTGCTGGCAAAATGGGTCGGTGATACGCGGTGGCATAAGAGCAAGGTAGGGCTGGCGGTTCCGAGTACCTATCGCTAGACGCGCGCGCATGGCAGCAAGCGCAGAATCGATCACCCCTGATGTCGTCGAACAACACGGCCTCAGCCCCGAGGAGTACGAGCGGGTGCTCCACGCGCTCGGCCGCGAGCCGAACCTGGTCGAACTCGGCATTTTCTCGGTCATGTGGTCGGAACACTGCTCCTACAAGAGCTCGCGGCTGCACCTCAAGAAGCTTCCGACCGAGGCGCCGTGGGTGATCTGCGGCCCGGGCGAGAACGCCGGGGTGATCGACATCGGTGACGGGCAGGCGGCGATCTTCAAAATGGAGAGCCACAACCACCCAAGCTACATCGAACCCTATCAGGGCGCGGCTACCGGGGTGGGCGGAATCCTGCGCGATGTGTTCACCATGGGCGCGCGCCCGGTGGCGAATGCCAATGCGCTGCGGTTCGGGCGGCCCGAGCACCCGAAAATGCAGCATCTGGTCAAGGGCGTGGTCGCGGGCATCGGCGGCTACGGCAATTGCGTCGGCGTCCCGACGGTGGCGGGGGAAACCAATTTCCACCCGGCCTATAACGGCAATATTCTGGTAAACGCGATGACCGTAGGCGTCGCCGATGCCGACAAGATATTCTACTCTGCCGCCACCGGCGTGGGCAATCCGATCGTCTATGTCGGCAGCAAGACCGGTCGCGACGGCATCCATGGCGCGACCATGGCGAGCGCCGATTTCGGTGAGGATGCCGATGCCAAGCGCCCCACGGTGCAGGTGGGGGATCCCTTCACCGAAAAGCTCCTGATCGAGGCCTGCCTCGAACTGATGGCGACCGATGCCATCGTCGCGATCCAGGATATGGGCGCGGCGGGACTGACCAGTTCCAGCGTCGAGATGGCGACCAATGGCAAGGCGGGAATCAGGCTCGACATGAACATGGTCCCATGCCGCGAAGAGGGCATGACGCCATACGAAATGATGCTGAGCGAGAGTCAGGAGCGGATGCTCATGGTGCTCAAGCCCGGTAAGGAGCCGATGGCCGAAGCGATTTTCCGCAAGTGGGAACTCGACTTTGCGGTCATCGGCGAAGTGACCGACACCCGCCACATGGTCCTCGAATGGAACGGCGAGGTCGTGTGCGATATTCCGCTGGGGCCGCTGGCGGAAGACGCGCCGCTCTATGACCGGCCCTATCTCTCGAAAGAGGAATACAAGAGCTGGGCGCAGGTCAAACCGCTGGGCGAAGTGCCGGAAAGCTCCGATATCGGTGCAGATCTGCTCAGGCTGATGGCCAGTCCCAACCTCGCCAGCAAGCGCTGGATTACCGAGCAGTATGACAGCCAGGTCGGCGCGGATACGCTCCAGACCGGCGGCGATGCGGGTGTGGTGCGGGTGCATGGCACGCAAAAAGCGCTGGCGATCACCACCGACTGCACCCCGCGCTTTGTCTATGCCGATCCCTACGAAGGCGGCAAACAGGCCATCGCCGAGGCCTACCGCAATCTCTGTGCCGTGGGCGCACGGCCGCTCGCAGTGACCAACTGCCTCAACTTCGCCAATCCGCAGCGCCCCGAGATCATGGCGCAGCTGGTCCACGCGCTCGAGGGCATGGGCGATGCCTGCCGCGCGCTCGATTTCCCCATCGTGAGCGGCAACGTCAGCCTCTACAACGAGAGCAAGGCGACCGGAGGTGGCAGCGCGATCCTGCCGACACCTGCCATTGGCGGGGTCGGCATCATCGAGGACTATACCACGATGATGACGATGGGGTTCAAGGCTGCGGGCGAGCATATCGCGGTTATCGGGCCGAACTATCCCGAACTCGGACAGTCGCAGTGGCTGCGCACGATCCACGGACGCGAGGATGGCGACCCGCCACATGTCGACCTCGCCGACGAGAAGCTCAACGGCGAGATCGTCCGCCGCCTGATCGCCGAGGGCAAGGTCACCGCCGTGCACGATATATCGGATGGCGGCCTCGCCGTCGCGCTGGCGGAAATGGCGCTCGCCAGCGGCATCGGCGCGACCATCGATGCGATGACGACCGAATTCGCATTCAACGAAAGCCAGGCGCGCTACATTGTGACCTATCGCAATAAAGGCGACCTCGACCGGGCCGAGGTGCCGTTCGCGCGTATCGGCGTAACCGGCGGCGATGCGCTGACAATTGGCAGCAGCGCGGCAAGTATCGCCTCCCTGCGCGACGCCCACGCCAGTTTCTTCCGCGACTGGATGGAGGGGTAAGCCCACTCCGTCGGCCCGCCCCGTCCGTCACCCTGAACTTGTTTCAGGGTCCATCTGGCCACCCGCTCATACGCCGCGTTTGACTGAGCCCGTCGAGAAATAGACCCTGAAACAAGTTCAGGGTGACCTATGCTTTCAGCAGCGCCTTGTAGCAGGCGCTCGACTGTCATCCTCCCATGGTGCATGGGTACCGGCATGACTTCCGCCTATTCCGGCACCCCGCTGGCCAAGAAGCTCAGCCTGCGCGACGGGCTTAGAGTATGGTTCCACGCCATGCCCGACAGCGTGCAGGAAGAGATCGGCGACTACGCGCTCGACCTGCATTTCGTCGCCGATCCCGCCGAGGGGATCGACGCCGCGCATGTCTTCGTTACCCAGCGCGCCGAACTCGAAGCGCTGCTCGCTCAGCTGCGCCGCCAGATCGCCAAGGACGGGCAAATCTGGGTCAGCTGGCCCAAGAAGGCCTCGAAAGTGCCGACCGACATCACCGAAGACACAATTCGCGAGGTCTGCCTACCGATAGGGCTGGTCGATACCAAAGTCTGTGCGGTGGACGAGACGTGGTCCGGCCTCAAACTGGTGATCCGCAAGGAACTGCGCTGAGGATTACGCCGCCAGCGCGAGACGCTCTTCGAGCAAGCCGTACTGCGGATTGAGCTCGCGAAACAGTTCCACACAGCGCCGGTAGGCACGCGGCGTGCCGAGATCGAGCCGCGCGCGAACCTCATCGATGTCATCCGGCAGCATCGCCAGCAGATCCTGGTGCGCCAGCTTTTTCGCCTCGCGACCAAGCCTGCGCCCTTCGCGGATCGCGGCATCGACCGGCTCTCGCAGACCGCTTTCCTGCTTGGTCTTGCGCGCGCCGAGCAGCGCGATGAACAACACGCCCGGGTTGTGGTTCTGCTCGTAACTGAAACCGAGCAGGCACAGCTCGCCCAAGGGATCGCGGCCATAGCCGGTCAGGACATGGAACAGGTCGTGCGTATCGCGCAGCCGCTCGACATACCATTCGTAGAGATCGTCGAAGCGCTCTTCCCTGGGTTTGAACTTGTGGCTTTCCGCCACCAGCCCGGCAGCCGTCAGGCCTTCGCGTTCCATGAAATCCACGTAATGCCGCGCGAGCGAATTGGGCGCGCAATGGGCCCAGCGGGCATGATCGTCGAGCGAGGTGACGAGGTCCTCATCGCGCTGCATCAAGTGCCGCGCCTCGTCAGTCGCCACGAACGCTTTCATCTGGCGCAGGCTCTTGCGGCCCTTCAGCGCTTCGATGATGTGGAACACCTGCTCGGTGTCTTCCTTGTCCTTCACCAGTCTGCCGAAGTGGTGCAGCGCCTTGAGCGGCCGGAACCCGGTCACCTTGCGTTCCGGATGCACCACAGGCTTTCCTGCCATCGCCATTTGACAAAACTCCGCACACCAACCGATTGCAGGCTGCAACCTACTTACAGAGTTGTCAATAACCGGTAACCGAATCGGCTTTCCTCATCCCCGCGAAAGCGCGATAGCGTGACTCCATGAAAGACCACGAAACCCTATCCTACGCGCTTCCCCAGATGAGCGACGACGAGCGTATAGCGGGGGCGGAGGCCTTTCGCGACCGGATGGCGAGCCGCCGGACCTGTCGCTACTTCACCGACGAACCGGTGCCGCGCGAAGTGATCGAAGCGGCGATCGAGGCAGCGGGCGCCGCGCCCAACGGGGCCAACCACCAGCCGTGGCATTTCTCGGTGGTTTCATCGCCGGAGAAGAAGCGCGCGATCCGCCTCGCCGCCGAAGAGGAAGAGAAGCGCTTTTACGGCGAAGACGGCGGCGCGGCGAAAGCAAGCGCGGAATGGCTAGATGCGCTCGCCCCGATCGGGACCGACGCCGAAAAGCCGTTCCTCGAGACCGCGCCCTGGCTGATCGTGGTCTTCGCCCAGCGCAAGGGCGGGATCGAGGAAGACGGCAAGAGGCAGAACTACTACGTCAATGAAAGCGTCGGGATTGCATGCGGCATGCTACTTTCGGCATTGCATGAGGCCGGGGTGGCAACGTTGACCCACACCCCAAGCCCGATGGGCTTCCTGCGCGATCTGTGCGGCCGGCCCGAACACGAAAAGCCGCTGATGATCGTCGTCGCGGGCCTCCCGGCCGCAGATGCGCGGGTCCCGGTCTATGCGACACGCAAGAAGCCGCTTTCGATGATTTCCAGCTGGCTTTAGGCTCTGGCTCTTCCCCTGTCATTCCCGCGAACGGGGGAATCCATTGCGTAACGCGGGAAGGTAGTGAAACCTGGCCCTGGAGCCCCGCCTTCGCGGGGATGACTAGGCTTCGAGATCATTCGAGTGGCGATATTTCCATCAGCCTGAGGATGGCACTCAGGTCGCTGCACTCGATCACCCCGTTGGCGGCGGATCGTGCTTTCGGCTTGGCGTGATAGGCGAAGCCGTAATCGGCCGCTTCGAGCATCGGGATATCGTTCGCCCCGTCACCCGTGGCGAGCGATACCGCCCCCTCCCCCGCGGCACCCACTTCCTCAAGCAGCACTTGCTTCTTCACCGCGCTATCAACCATTGGGCCGATCAAGCCGCCGGTGAGCTTACCGCCATGGACCGCGAGCCGGTTGCCGACCACGCGCTCGAAGCCCAGCCATTCGGCCACCGGATCGGCGAAATGATGGAAGCCGCCGGTCACCAGCACGGTCTTGCATCCGGCGGCGTTCAGAGATCGGACCAGTTGCTCGGCACCCGCCATCGGCCTGATCCTTTCGGCGAGACAGGTGGCGATGGTGCTTTCGTCCAGCTCGGCAAGCAGGCCCACCCGTTCCCGCAGCGCGCTTTCGAAGTCCAGCTCGCCTTGCATCGCGCGCTCGGTGATCGCGGCAACATGGTCCTTCAATCCGGCGAAATCGGCCAGCTCGTCGATGCATTCCTGCCCGATCATGGTCGAATCCATGTCCGACACGAACACCTGCGGAATGACGATCTCGCGCGTGCTGACGAGCAGGTCGCACGGCGCGAAGACGTCGTCGATAATCGCGCGAAGCCGCGACGGATCGCCTTCGGGCAGCGCGAACTGCAAGACGTCGTCGCAAAAATCGAGCATCTGCACCTTGGCGAGCTTCATCCCCGCCGCCTCGATCGCCGCAACTGACCGGTCGACGCGCGTTTCAAGTCCCGCCGGGTCTGCTATCAGCCGCGCGATGAGCACTGCGGGATCTCCTGGAAAGCCATTCGGTCATGGCGGCAAGCCGCCGCTCGCGCTCATCGCAGGGCCGACCGCGAGCGGCAAGAGCGATCTGGCGGTGCGGCTGGCAAAGGCGCTGGTCGCGCGCGGGCAACCGGCGGAGATCGTCAACGCCGACAGCGCGCAGGTCTATGCCGACCTGCAGGTGCTGAGCGCGCGGCCAAGCGAAGAGGAGATGGCGGGTATCCCGCATCACCTGTTCGGCGCATGGGACGGCGCAATCTCGTGCTCCGCCGCTGACTGGGCGAACGCTGCAAGGGCGGCGATTGCGCAGCTGCACGAAGCGGGCACGGTCCCGGTGCTGGTCGGCGGAACCGGCCTCTACATGCGCACTTTGCTCAATGGTATCGCACCGATACCCGCCATCGATCCCCAGGTCCGCGAGCAGGTGCGCGCCCTGCCCCAGCCCGAGGCCCGCGCCGCGCTCGAGACGGAGGACCCCGAAGCGGCAACGAAGCTGGCTCCGGCGGACACCACTCGCACTGCACGCGCGCTCGAGGTGGTCCGCTCGACCGGATTGCCGATTGCGCATTGGCAAGCGCAGACCACGGGGGGGATCGGTGGCGGGATTGCGCTGCATCCGGTCGTCATGCTGCCGGATCGTGAATGGCTTTACGAACGGTGCGACCAGCGCTTCGCCATGATGCTCGAACAAGGCGCAGTGGAGGAAGTCGAAGCGCTGCTCGCCGGAAACCTCGACCCCGCCCTGCCCGTCATGCGTGCCATCGGCGTGCGCGAGATCGCGGCATGGCTGCAAGGCAAGCTTTCGCGCGATGAAATGATCGCTGCTGGACAGCTTGCCACACGGCAATATGCCAAGCGCCAATACACCTGGTTCCGCAACCAGTCGCCCGACGACTGGCAGCATGTGGAATCCAAAAATTGTGATATAGATATCTATTTTGAAAGTTTGTTACGTTTTTAGTCCTTGACGCATAATTTTAAGTTGGTATTGCGGGGGCGTACGAAGGCCCGGCGCATGTCCCCTGCGCCGGGCTATTGTTTTGGAGGATGACGTGTCAGAGCGCAGCGGCGCAGCAATCCTGGTTGAATGCCTGGTCGAACAAGGCGTGGAATTCGTTTTCGGCTACCCCGGCGGGGCGGTGCTGCCGATCTACGACGAGCTGTTCGGCGACGCGCAGGGCCCCGGGCGGATCCGGCATATCCTCGTCCGGCACGAGGCCGGCGCTGCGCATGCAGCGGAAGGCTATGCCCGCTCGACCGGAAAGCCCGGTGTGGTCCTCGTCACCAGCGGCCCGGGCGCGACCAACGCGGTCACTGGTATCGCCGACGCGTATATGGACTCGATCCCGATGGTGGTGATCACCGGACAGGTACCGACCGCGCTGATCGGTACCGACGCGTTCCAGGAAGCAGACACGGTCGGCATCACGCGCCACTGCACCAAGCACAACTACCTCGTGAAGGATCCGGACGATCTCGCCGCGACCATCTCCGAGGCGTTCCGTATCGCCACCAGTGGCCGCCCCGGCCCGGTGCTGGTCGACATACCCAAGGATGTGCAAATCGCGGTTGCCGACCCGGACAAGGCGGGCCGGCGCGAACTCGCCTCGCACCGCTATCAGCCGCGCACCGAAGGCCGGGAGGAGAAGATCGCCCAAGCCATCGAGATGATCGCGGCTGCCGAGCGCCCGGTGTTCTACACCGGCGGCGGGGTGATCAATGCCGGGCCGGAGGCGAGCCGCCTGCTGCGCGAATTACAGCGGCTGACCGGCGCCCCGCTCACCAGCACGCTGATGGGTCTGGGTGCATTTCCGTGCGATCATCCCGACTGGCTCGGCATGCTCGGCATGCACGGCACCTTCGAAGCCAATATGGCGATGAACAAGGCCGATCTGATCATTGCCGTCGGCGCGCGGTTCGACGACCGGGTGACCGGACGGCTCGACGCCTTCGCGCCGGGCGCAAAGAAGATCCACATCGATATCGACCGCGCAAGCATCAACAAGATCGTGCCGGTCGAACTCGGCATCGTCGGCGATTGCGGAACCGTGCTGCGCCAGCTGGTCGAGGCATGGGGCGACCGCAGCCCGCGCGATATCAGCGAATGGCAGGCGCGGATAATGGGCTGGCGCGCGCGCGAAAGCCTCGCTTATCCCGAGAAGGGCGACGCGCTGATGCCGCAGAAGGCGGTCGAGCGGCTGTTCGCGCTGACCCGCGACCGCAACCCGATCATCAGCACCGAAGTCGGCCAGCACCAGATGTGGGCGGCGCAGTATTTCGGCTTCCGCGATCCCAACAAGTGGCTGACCAGCGGCGGGCTCGGCACGATGGGCTACGGCCTGCCCGCCGCGATCGGCGCGCAGCTCGGCAATCCGGACGATCTGGTGATCGACATCGCGGGCGAAGCGAGCATCCAGATGAACATCCAGGAACTCGGCACCGCGAGCCAGTATCGCCTGCCGGTCAAGGTGTTCATCCTCAACAACGAGTACATGGGCATGGTCCGCCAGTGGCAGCAGCTGACCTATGAAAGCCGCTATTCGAACAGCTATTCCGACAGCTTGCCCGATTTCGTCAAGCTGGCGGAAGCTTACGGCTGGAAGGGAATCAGGATCGAGGACGAAAGCCAGCTCGATGCGGGGATCGAAGCGATGCTGGCGCATGATGGCCCGGTGATGGTCGACTGCCTCGTTTCGAAGGAGGCCAACTGCTACCCCATGATCCCGAGCGGCGCAGCGCATACCGACATGCTGCTCTACGGCGACGAGGTCGCCGGAACGATGGACGACGAAGCGAAGGCGCTGGTGTGATGGGCAAGTATTCGCGCGTGGCCTTCGACAGGCTCATGCTGAACGGTTCTTTTTGCTTTCGCCTACCCCCGTTCGCCCTGAGCCTGTCGAAGGGCATTCACGAGGTTGCAACATGAAAATCACCAAGGCCCATGCCGAGCGTCACGTGCTCGCAGTCACTGTCGACAACGAGCCCGGCATCCTCGCCAAGATCACCGGGCTGTTCACCGCGCGCGGCTACAACATCGACAGCCTGACCGTGGCCGACATCACCGAAGATCACGCGATCAGCCGGATCACCATCGTCACCAACGGCCCGCCCGAGGTGATCGACCAGATCCACGCCCAACTTGAGCGGCTGGTGCCGGTGCACAAGGTCACCGACCTCAGTGAAGCCGGCCCGCATGTCGAGCGCGAGTTGGCGCTGGTCAAGGTCGCCGGGACGGGCGAGAAGCGGGTCGAGGCGCTGCGCCTCGCCGATATCTTCCGCGCCCGCCCGGTCGACACGACGACGGAAAGTTTCATCTTCGAAATCACCGGCCCGCCCGACAAGGTCGACAGCTTCATCGCGCTGATGCGCGAGCTCGGGTTGGTCGAGGTCGGCCGCACCGGGATCGTCGGCATGATGCGCGGGCCGGAGGGGGTCTAGGGCTACCCATAGAAATTCCACGTCACCCTGAACTTGTTTCAGGGTCCATCCCTCGTCTAGCGCGGAGCATGCTGCGGGATGGATGCTGAAAAAGGGTTCGGCATGACGGTTTCAGCAACGAAGGACGGGAAATGAAAGTTTACTACGACGCCGATGCCGATCTGAACCTCATCACCGGCAAGAAGATCGCCGTGCTCGGCTACGGCTCGCAAGGCCATGCCCATGCGCAGAACCTTCGCGACAGCGGGGTTGCCGAAGTCGCGATCGCGCTGCGCGAAGGTTCGGCCACCGCGAAGAAGGCCGAAGCCGCAGGCTTCAAGGTGCTGGGCAACAAGGAAGCGGCTGCGTGGGCCGATATCGTGATGATCCTCGCCCCCGACGAGCATCAGGCCGCGATCTGGGAGAACGATCTCAAGGGCAATATGCGCCCCGGCAGCGCGCTGGCCTTCGCCCACGGGCTCAACATTCACTTCGGCCTGATCGAAGCGCCGGAAGACATCGACGTGATCATGATCGCGCCCAAGGGCCCGGGCCACACCGTCCGCAGCGAATACCAGCGCGGCGGCGGCGTGCCGTGCCTGATCGCGGTCCACCAGGACGCGAGCGGCAACGCGCACGATGTCGCCCTCGCCTATGCCAGCGGCGTCGGCGGCGGGCGTTCGGGCATCATCGAAACCAATTTCAAGGAAGAGTGCGAAACCGACCTGTTCGGCGAGCAGGCGGTGCTGTGCGGCGGCATTACCCACCTGATCCAGGCCGGCTTCGAGACTCTGGTCGAGGCCGGCTACGCGCCCGAAATGGCCTATTTCGAGTGCCTCCACGAAACCAAGCTGATCGTCGACCTGCTGTATGAAGGCGGCATCGCCAACATGCGCTATTCGATCAGCAACACCGCCGAGTATGGCGACATCAAGACCGGTCCCCGCATCATCACCGACGAGACCAAGGCCGAGATGAAGCGCGTCCTTGCCGACATCCAGTCGGGCCGCTTCGTCAAGGACTTCGTGCTCGACAACCGCGCCGGCCAGCCCGAACTCAAGGCCAGCCGCAAGGCCGCCGCCGCCCACCCGATCGAGAAGACCGGTGCCGAACTGCGCGCGATGATGCCATGGATCAGTGCCAACAAGCTGGTCGACAAGGACAAGAACTGACCTTCTTCGCCATACCGGAGCACCCACGATGATCAGGAAAGCCTTCGCCCTAGCCCTTGCCGGAAGCACCTTGGTGGCGGTCTCGTCGATTTCCGCGCAGGAGGCCGGGGTGCCGGGCGCGGCGGACATCTCCCGCGTCACCGCCGGGCGTTATGCGATCGACGCGAACCACACGCAGGTCGGTTGGCGGGTCAGCCATTTCGGCTTCAACGACTATCTCGGCCTGTTCGGCGAGGTCACCGGCACGATGGAACTCGACCCGGCAAATGTCGAGGCGGCGAAGTTCGACATCACGATCCCGATCACCTCGGTTGCTGTGTCGAGCGCAGGGTTGAAGGATCACCTGCTGCGCGCCGGGAAGGACGGTGCGGCTCCGGATTTCTTCGGGCCCGCCCCCGCTTCGGCCCGCTTCGTCTCGACCAATGTCCGCCGCACGGGAGACACCTCCGCGCTGGTGACCGGGCAGCTGACGATGAACGGCAAGACCGGCCCGGTCGCTATCCTCGTCGATTTCACCGGGGCGGGCCTGAACCCGATGAACAAGAAGGCGACGGTGGGTTTCGAGGGAACCACGGTGATCGACCGAACCCAGTGGGGAGTCGGTTACGGGGTTCCGGCCATCGGGCGTGACGTCGAGCTCAACACCAGCGTGGCGTTCGAAAAGCAATGAGCGAGCAGGGCTGGCGGTGCCGGTCCGTGCACTTCGGCACACAATGCGGCTGAGCGACTGCCACAATATCGAGGATTTCCGGCGGTTGGCGAAGGCGCGCCTGCCATGGCCGGTGTTCGACTATATCGACGGCGCAGCAGATGACGAGCGGACCAAGGCGCGCAACACTGCCGCCTTCGGCGATGCTGATCTGGTGCCCGACGTGCTCGCGGGCGTCGCGGAAATCGACACCGGTTGCACCATCATGGGCCGCAAGAGCGCGCTACCGCTGGTGCTCAGCCCGACAGCGGTGCAGAGGGCCTTCCACCATCAGGGCGAGACCGCCGTAGCGAAGGCGGCGGAAAAGTTCGGGCTGTGGTTCGGCATCTCCAGCCTCGCCACCCGCAGCATCGAGGAGATCGCCGCGCTGACCAGCGGGCCGAAGCTATTCCAGCTCTATGTCCACAAGGACAAGGGGCTCAACCGGTCTATGATTGAACGCTGCCAGGCGGCGAAGTTCGATGCGCTGGCGCTGACGGTGGACACGATCGTTTCGGGCAAGCGCGAGCGGTGCCTGCGATCCGGCTTCACCACCCCGCCCCGCTTCTCGCCCAGCGCGGTGTGGAGCTACGCCACCCGCCCGCGCTGGACGCTCGATTACCTGCTGCGGGAAAGATTCCGCCTGCCCAATCTCGACACCCATGTCAGCGAAGGCAGCGGCAAGGCCGTGAGCATTGCCGAGTATTTCAACACCATGCTCGACACCTCGATGGATTGGGACACAGCCGCGCGGATCCGGCAGGACTGGGGCGGCACCTTCTGCCTCAAGGGCGTGATGAGCGCCGCCGATGCGCGCCGCGCGGTCGCAATCGGGGCGGATGCGATCATGATCTCGAACCACGGCGGGCGGCAACTCGATGGCAGCCGCGCGCCGTTCGACCAGCTGCGCGAGATCGTCGACGCGGTCGGCGGCGAGATCGAGATCATCTGCGACGGCGGAGTCCGGCGCGGGACGCATGTGCTCAAGAGCCTGTGCGCAGGCGCAACGGCGGCGAGCGGGGGCAGGCTGTATCTTTATGCGCTGGCCGCAGCGGGGCAGGAAGGCGTGGAACGCGCGATCGGCATCTTGAAGGACGAAATCGAGCGCGGAATGCGGCTGATGGGGGTGACAAGGGTCGACCAGCTCACCTCCAACCGTCTGCGCTGGCGCTAGCTCTCTCTATCTACAGACCCCGTCATGCTGAACTCGTTTCAGCATCCATCTCGCCAACCACTCTGCGCTGAGCAATTGGAGAAATGGACCCTGAAACAAGTTCAGGGTGACGAATGAGGTGAGGTCTGGAGAACCTTTCCAAAACACGCCCGCAGCTCGCCTGCAAACAGCTCCGGCTGCTCCCACGCGGCGAAGTGGCCGCCTTTGGGCATGTCGTTCCAGTAGACGAGGTTGGTGTAGCGCCGCTCGGCCCATTTGCGCGGGGCGGGGATGATTTCCTTGGGGAAGGCGCTGGCCCCCGCCGGGATGGACACCTCGCCCTCGCCGAATTTGGCGAGACTTTCCCAATAGAGCCGCGCCGCCGAGGCACCCGTCGCAGGCAGCCAGTAGAGCATGACGTTGTCAAGGATCGCGTCCTTGCTCAGCGCATCAAATGGTGATCCGGCATTGTCGGTCCAGGCATGCATCTTCTCGAAGATCCAGCCCGCGAGGCCGACCGGGGAATCGACCAGCCCGTAGCCTACCGTCTGCGGGCGGGTGCTCTGCTGCTTCGAATAGCCCGAGTCCCACTCCTGATAATACTGCAGCGCCTGTAGCGCTTTGACCTCCTCCGGCGACGGATTGGCGAGATCATCCGGCCCCGGCCGCCCGATCGGCATGTTGACGTGGATGCCCAGACAACCTTCAGGGGCCTGTGCGCCGATGACGGTCGTGACGGCCGAGCCCCAGTCGCCGCCCTGCGCGACCCAGCGCGTGTAACTGAGGCGGCGCATCAGTTCGGCCCAGGCGGTCGCGATCTTTTCAACGCCCCATCCGGTCTGCGCAGGTTTGCCCGAAAAGCCGAAGCCGGGCAGCGAAGGGATGACGAGGTGGAACGCCTGCTCACCATCTCCCGGTTCGGTCAGAAGCGGGATAACCTCGAAGAACTCGCGCACCGATCCCGGCCAGCCATGGGTGAGGACCAGCGGCAAGGCGTCATCCCGCGACGAGCGGACATGGAGGAAGTGGATGTCCAGCCCGTCGATCTCGGTCTCGAACTGGCCGAAGGCGTTGAGCCGCGCCTCGCAGGCGCGCCAGTCGTAGCCATTGCGCCAATAGGCAACCAGGTCCTGCAGCGCGGCCAGCGGCGTGCCCTGCGACCAGTCGCCGACCGGCTCGGCCTCGGGCCAGCGGGCGTCGTCGATCTTGCGATGAAGGCGCTCGATTTCCGCCTGCGGGATGTCGAGCACGAAGGGCCGGATCGCGCTCATCCGCGTGCGTCCTTGGAGGCCTGCTCTACCCTGTTCCGGTCCATCAGCATGATCGTGCTCGTCCCCTTCGCCAACACGTTGCCCTGCGCATCCATCAGATGCCCCTCGTAGAAGCCGGTCCGCCGCCCGTTGCGTTCCGCCCAGCCCTCAGCGATCACCAGGCCGGGCCGGACGGGCGCGAAAAAGCTGACCTTGAGTTCCAATGACATCGGCACCACCTGCGGCCCGTTGAGCGCGATCGAGGCATGCGCCATCGCGGCGTCGATCCAGCCGGTGACGAAGCCGCCCTGCACCACCCCGCCCGAATGGCACTGCTCGGGCTTCGCCTCATATTCGAGCGTCGCCCTGCCCTGCGGGTCCATCGTGACGACGCGGACCAGACCCATGGTGCGGTAGAGTGCGTCGAAGGCATCGTTCGGTTCGGACATCGGGCCTCGCTTCGATTGGAAGTCGGACCCAGCGATGCCCCGCCCGGAAGCACAAGGCAAGCACCCGCGCATCGGGCCCTGCCCCGGTGCGTCACGCTTGTGTCATGAAGTTGAAACGCTGGTCGCGTTGGAGCGCGCCAGCTTCAACTGTCACGATGGTCCGCCCCATGCGCAAACTCCTCGCCCTCACCGCTCCCGCGCTCCTGCTCGCCGCCTGCGGCCAGACCGCCGAAGAGGCCGACACGGCGGAGGATTTTGCCGCACGCGTCAATGGCACCGCTCCGCAGGGTGCGGTTCCGGAGGGGAACCTGCCCGGCAAGCCCAAGCCGCCCAAGCCAAGCCCGACATGGGCCGATGCCGCGCTGACGCCCGACATGGCCAATTGCGGTGCGGACAAGGTCGCGCCCTTCCTCGGTCAGCCGGACAATGCGCAGACCCGCAAGGCAATCGTCGAGGCACTCGGCGGCGCGGCGAACCTCCGTTTCGTCACACCGGGCAACGAGGTCGAGCCCGATGCCCGGTCGAAACGGCTCAATGTGATGATCGATATCACCGGAACCATCCGCACCGCGCGCTGCGGCTAGCGACATTCCGGGCAATTGCGCCTTGCGTTCGGCGCAAGAATCGGCAATGCCACCGGCCATGTCACGTAACGAACTGCTTGTTCTACGACTTACACGCCCCTGGGCGTGACATGACGCGTGCCCCCTCGGCGCGCGATGCGCACAGGGGATAACCGCCGTACCAGCAGCTTCCTTCGTTTCGAGACCCATCCCATGACCATGCTCCGCGATCCTTCGATCAAGTATCGCCCCTTCCCCCAAGTGCCGTTGCCGGATCGCCAATGGCCCAGCCGCACGATTACCGCCCCGCCACGCTGGCTCAGCACCGATCTGCGCGACGGCAACCAGTCGATCATCGACCCGATGGATGCGGTGAAGAAGAACCGCTTCTTCGACCTTCTGGTCGAGATCGGCGTGAAGGAGATCGAAGTCGGCTTCCCCAGCGCGGGCGCGACCGAATTCGACTTCATCGCCGGGCTCGTGCGCTCGGGCCGCGTTCCCGACGATGTGACGGTGCAAGTGCTGACCCAGAGCCGCGAGGACCTGATCCGCACCAGCTTCGAAAGTCTCGAAGGCGCGAAGCGGGCGATCGTCCATCTCTACAACGCGGTCAGCCCGGCGTGGCGCGACATCGTGTTCCGCATGAGCAAGGACGAGGTGCGCGCCATCGCGGTCGCCGGCGCGAAACTGATGCGCGACGAAGCGGCAAAGCGCCCCGAGACGGAGTGGCAATTTCAGTATTCGCCCGAAACCTTCTCGACCGCCGAGCTCGATTTCAGCGTTTCGGTGTGCGAGGCGGTGATGGAGGTGCTCCAGCCGACGCCAGAACACCCCATCATCCTCAACCTGCCCGCCACGGTCGAGGCGGCAACGCCCAATATCTACGCCGACCAGATCGAGTATTTCTGCCGCAACCTGCCGGGCCGCGAGAGCGCAGTGATCAGCTTGCACACCCATAACGATCGCGGGACCGGCGTGGCGGCAGCGGAACTCGGGCTGATGGCGGGGGCCGACCGGGTCGAAGGCTGCCTGTTCGGCAATGGCGAGCGGACCGGCAATTGCTGCCTCGTGACGATGGCGCTCAACCTCTACACGCAAGGGGTCGATCCCGGCCTCGATTTCTCCGATCTCGACCGGGTGATCGAGACGGTCGAATTCTGCAACCAGATCCCGGTCCACCAGCGCCATCCCTATGGCGGCGAACTGGTCTACACCGCCTTTTCCGGCAGCCACCAGGACGCGATCAAGAAGGGCTTCGAAGCCCACGCGCGGCAGAACGACGATCTCTGGCGCGTTCCCTACCTGCCGATCGACCCGGCGGACCTCGGTCGCAGCTACGAGGCGGTGATCCGGGTCAATTCGCAGAGCGGCAAAGGCGGTTTCGCCTGGGTGCTGGAGCAGGATCAGGGGCTCAAGCTGCCGAAAAAGATGCAGGCCGACTTCAGCCCGCATGTCCAGCGTGTGGCCGACGAACTGGGTCGCGAACTCAATGCGGCGGACATCTGGGAGACGTTCAGACAAGCCTATCACGTCCAGACGCACCCCAAGCATTTGCAGCTGGTCGATTACGAGGAAAGCCGCGCAGCCGACGGCACCCGCATCTTCACCGGCAAGATCGCGGTCGACGGGGTCGAGCAGAGCGTCAGCGGGCGCGGCAACGGGCTGATCTCCTCGGTGATCGGCACCTTGCGGGAGGCCTTCGGGGTCGAGATCGAAGTCGCCGACTACACCGAACACGCACTCGGCACCGGCACCGACGCCCGCGCCGCCGCCTATCTCGAATGCCGCGACGCGAACGGGCGGACGATCTGGGGCTGCGGCATCGACGAAGACGTCGCGACTGCGAGTGTCAGGGCAGTGCTGAGCGCGGCGAATTCGGCGGTTGCGCGATAGAGCAACTTATCCGTTTCCTACAGCCGTCGCCTTGGGCATGATGCGGCGTTGCGGAGAGACGATGCAGGTGCGCGGCGCAGCGCAGGCTTGGAAGGTGACACATATGCGCGGCCCGGATCGATTATCCGCTTGATACAATAACGCAAATTTACCCATCTGCGCATGAACGAACATTGGCTTCGGTGCAACTTTGAGGCCGGAAAGCGGGAGAGAAAAAGCATGACCACAACGCCTGAACCGATTCTCGAACCCGATCTGCCGATCATCGACCCGCACCATCATTTGTGGGACCTGCGGGCGATGCTGCCGATGCTGCAGGAACCGCATCATGACTTCATCGCGGCGCTGGTCGATGCGGCATATTACACCTTCGATGCGCTGCACGCCGATACCCAGTCGGGCCACAATGTCATCGGCACCTGCTTCATGGAGTGCGGCGCGTTCTACAACCCGGCCTATGGCGAGGCGAAGAAGGTGGTCGGCGAGGTCGAATTCGTCGACGGGGTCGCGGCGCAGGGGGCGAGCGGGCTCTATGGCAACTACCGGCCGTGTCATGCGATCATCGGCCATGCCGACCTGACCCTGGGCGGCGGCGCGCGGCCGGTGCTCGAAGCGCTGATGGCGGCGAGCGGGCGGTTCAGGGGGATCCGGCACCAGGGTGCGTGGGACGCCGACCCGGCGGTGCTCGGCGCGCCGTTCCATGCCCCTGCGGAGCTTTATCGCGATGCGACCTTCCGCGAAGGCTTCCGGCATGTCGGAGAGCTGGGGCTGACTTTCGACGCGTGGATTCTCGAACCGCAGATCGGCGATGTGACCGATCTCGCCCGTGCCTTCCCCGACCAGCCCATCGTGCTCGACCATTGCGGCACCCCGCTCAACATCGCGAGCTATCGCGGGACGCTCCATGCGAACTTCGATCGCTGGCGGCGCAGCATTCACGACCTCGCGGAATGCGAAAACGTCTCGGTCAAGCTCGGCGGGCTGGCGATGGCGTTCTGTGGCCTGCCCGAGGACGGACCTGCCAAGGGCCATGGATCGGAGCATCTCGCCGCGCTGTGGCGGCCCTATATCGAGACCTGCATCGAGGCCTTCGGGCCAAGCCGTGCGATGTTCGAAAGCAACTATCCGGTCGACCGCTGGGGTGCGAGCTATCCGGTGCTGTGGAACGCTTTCAAGCGGATCACGCAGCATCACTCGGCAGACGAAAAGGCGGCGCTCTATTCCGGAAATGCCGCACGGTTCTACGGTATCGAGGATCTCCTTCCGTAACGTCAGTCTCGACAGCGCCCGCAACGCTGCATAGGCACTGATCGAGTTTCGGATTGCCACGGAGTTTGCCCGCCTTATGCCGACCACCCTGCCCGCTCCGTTCGACCGCCTGCGCCTGCCGATCATCGGCTCGCCGCTGTTCATCATCTCGGGGCCGGACCTCGTCATCGCGCAGTGCAAGGCAGGGATCATCGGATCGTTTCCGGCATTGAACGCGCGGCCCTCGGGCGTCCTCGACGAATGGCTCCACCGGATCACCGAGGAACTGGCGGCGCACAACCGCGACAATCCCGACCGCCCTGCGGCACCCTATGCGGTCAACCAGATCGTCCACAAGTCGAACGACCGGCTGGAGGAAGACATGGAGGTCTGCGCCAAGTGGCAGGTGCCAATGGTCATCACCTCGCTCGGCGCGCGCGAGGACATTTTCAGCGCCGTCAGCGGATGGGGCGGGATCACGCTGCACGATGTGATCAACGACCGGTTTGCGCGCAAGGCGATCGAAAAGGGCGCGACCGGGCTAATCCCCGTGGCCGCCGGCGCCGGCGGCCATGCCGGCGTGCAGTCACCCTTCGCGCTGATGCAGGAAATCCGCAGCTGGTTCGACGGGCTGGTCGCGCTGTCAGGTTCGATCGCGCATGGCCGATCGGTACTGGCAGCGCAGGCAATGGGAGCGGACTTCGCCTATATCGGATCGCCCTGGATCGCGACGGTCGAGGCCAATGCCGACCAGGCCTACAAGGACGAGATCGTCGCCAGCAACGCGGCGGATATCGTCTATTCCAACCTCTTCACCGGGGTGCACGGGAACTACCTGCGCGGATCGATCGTCAAGGCCGGGCTTGACCCCGAGAACCTGCCGGTGAGCGACCCGAGCAAGATGAACTTCGGCAGCGGCGGCAACACCAAGGCCAAAGCGTGGAAGGATATCTGGGGCTCTGGCCAGGGCGTGGGCATGGTCAAGGCGGTAGATACCGTGGCCGACCGGGTCGCGCGGCTGGAGGAGGAATACCGCGCTGCAAAGGAGGAGCTTGCCGCCAAGTCGTAGCAGGTCACCCTCGCCGGGCGCGGACGAAGCGGCCATTCGCGGACGGCTCGAGCCGGATCTGGCCGCCATCGGGCGCGGTCACGGCCTCGACTTTCTCCAGCCGCCCTGCAAGTGCGAGGTGGCCGGCAAGGATCGCTGCGACCGGTACCGCCTCCTCGGCATTCCACGGCAGCGGCGGTTCGAGACGCAACTCCTGACCGGTAAAATGCGCGAGGCCGGTGCTCTGGATCGCGCCGTCGAGCGATCGGTTGAATGCAATCAGGCTCAGCGTCGGAAAGGCGCTGCGGTCGACCCATTGGCGAATGCTTGCGCGAAAGACTTCGGCCCCGACGGCCAGCATCGCCGGGGGCCAGACGAAGGCGCGGCACTGAGGCAGCGCCGCCCCAAGAATCTGCCCGCATTCCATCCAGCCGCGCACGATCGGCAGCACCGAGTGCCCCGCCGCGACATGCGGCCCGAGCCTGAGCACGACCGATTCGTGATCCGCCAGCCCATCCTCATGACCGCAACCGAGCATGGATCGCCAGATCGGCGGCTTCGCCGCTGGCCCGTCCGCCAACCCCATCAGGTCAAAGGTCAAAGAACCCGACTGCAATTCGACACCGGCCATCCCGCTCGCATCCAGAGCCGGAAGCGGAAAGCAGACCCGGGGCGTGGCATGCTCGCACAAGGCTGCCTCCAACGCCGCATGCGTCGGCCTTTCCCCGGGCGCGTACAGCAGATGGAGGCCGACCGGCTCCTGCGATGTCAGATCATCTGCACGGTTGGCGATGGCCGCGCACTCCTTCCCTCGTCCTCGTGGTACACTTGGCGCGAATCGCTGCGCAGGTCGAGTCCCGGAAAAAGCAATGATCCGAACCGGATGCACTTGCCCTAAAAGATACCCATCCGGATGCCTTCAGCAAGGCCGGCACCGAGTTCCCGTGCAGCGTGCAGCTGCTCGCGGTTCAAGATCTTGGGCGCGAGGATGGCCTCCGGTGTCTGCGCCTCGGTATTGACGATCAGCGGGTCGGCCACCCGCCGCAATCGCCAGCCTTTCGCGATCCGATCGATCTGCCTCTGCGCACCCTCACCGTCCGAACCGGCCGCGATCGCGGTGGCATAGGGCCGTCCTACGATCCGGCCCAGCACCGGATAGTAGCAGCGGTCGAACATCTCCTTCATCTCGCCGGAGATGCTGGCGAGGTTTTCGGGGCAGACGAACAGATAGCCTGGCGCGCTTAGCATGTCGCCGGGCTCGACATCGGCCGCACGTGCGAGGCGGGCCGTCTCCCCTGCCCCTTCAACCGCTGCGGTAGCAAGCGCTTCACTGGCCCCTGTCCGGCTATGCCAAACGATCAAAAGTCTGCCTTGTGCAGTGCTCATAGCTCACAGGTCCGCTGCCAGATGTCGATTGTCAATCGCTGCGGCCTTTCAGTGGACCATCCGGCGGTGTACTAACCTGCGATGGCATCGCGCACCCAATCCCCGGTCTTTGGAATCACCCACTCGCTTTCCGGCAAGGCATGGCACTGGCGCGGCGGCAACATGGACCTTGGCGATGGACCGGCGGACGGCCTCGACGACATCGTCACCCAGCTGCTGCTGGCGCGCGGGGTTGCGCGGGACGATCTCGATCGCCAGCGAAACCCGACCTTGCGTGGCTTCCTGCCCGACCCTTCGCTGTTCCGCGATATGGACCATGCAGCCGAGCGGATTGCACAGGCTGTCCTCTCCGGCGAGAAGATGACGATCTACGGCGACTACGACGTGGACGGCGCGACCAGCGCAGCACTGCTTGTTCGACTGCTGCGCATGCTCGGAACGCAAGCCCACTATTACATCCCCGACCGCCTGCTCGAAGGCTACGGGCCGAGCGGGGAAGCCCTAGTCCGTCTGGCCGATCAGGGATCGACGCTGATCGTGACCGTCGATTGCGGCGCGATGGCGTTCGAGGCGCTCCAGATGGCGCATGACGCGGGCGTGGACGTGATCGTAGTCGATCACCACAAGTGCGCCGCCGAGCTTCCCAGGGCGGCCGCGCTGGTCAATCCGAACCGGCTCGACGAGGCGGACGAAGCTGCGGCGCACGGCCATCTGGCTGCGGTCGGGGTTGCGTTCCTGCTCGGCGTGGCACTGATCCGGACCCTGCGCGAGCGGAAATATTTCGACACCCGGCAGGAACCGGAGTTGCGTTCGCTGCTCGACCTCGTCGCGCTTGGCACCGTAGCGGATGTCGCGCAATTGCACGGGCTGAACCGGGCTTTCGTGGCACAGGGCCTGAAGGTGATGGCGAAGCGCGACAACATCGGCATGGCGGCACTCATCGATGCAAGCCGGTTGAAGCGCGCCCCGGTCTGCAGCGACCTCGGCTTCGCGCTCGGTCCGCGCATCAATGCAGGCGGGCGCGTGGGCGAATCGACGCTGGGCGTGCGATTGCTGACCACCGAGGACCCCGAAGAAGCGCGGCAGATCGCCGCTCAACTCTCTACGCTCAATGAAGAACGTCGCGCGATCGAGGCAGCGGTGCAGGAGGCCGCCGAAGAGCAGATCACCCAGCAGCACAACCGCTCTGTCGCAGTGCTCTCGGGTACGGGTTGGCACCCCGGCGTGATCGGGATCGTCGCCGGGCGCATCAAGGAGAAAACTGGAAAGCCTTCGCTGGTGATCGCGCTCGACGCGGAAACGGGTCAAGGCAAGGGTTCGGGCCGCTCTATCGCTGGGGTCGACCTCGGCGCTGCAATCATCGCCGCGCGCGAGGCTGGCATGTTGGTCGCGGGCGGAGGGCACGCGATGGCGGCAGGCCTCACGATCGATGTTGATCGCCTCGATGAATTTTCCGATTGGCTCGAAGACAGATTGGCGAAGGCGGTATCGAGCGCTCGCGGCCTGCAGGCGCTCAAACTCGACCTTGCGGTGGCGCCGCGCGGCCTTTCGCCGCAACTGGTCGAGACGCTTGAGCTGGCGGGTCCCTACGGGGTTGGCTGGCCGGGCCCGAAAATTGCCGTGGGGCCGGTCCGTCTGATCAAGTGCGATATCGTCGGGACCGATCATCTGCGCCTGGTCGTCAGCGGAGATGACGGCGGTTCGCTGAAGGCGATCGCTTTCAGGTCCGCCGAGACCGATTGGGGGCAGGCATTGCTGCACGGCGCGCGGGGCCGGAAGCTATGGCTCGCAGGCCGGGCAAAGATCGACGACTGGGGCGCAAGACCGGCCGCCGAATTGCATCTCGAGGATGCGGCCTGGGCGGACTGATCCGAAAAGCCGCGACGAGGCTTGACGCGGGCAGCCTGCGCCCCTAATTGCGCCGCCACGCCACCGACCCGGCAACGGGATGGCCCCTTCGTCTAGCGGTTAGGACGCGGCCCTTTCACGGCTGAAACACGGGTTCGATTCCCGTAGGGGTCACCATCGGTGGCGTTGCCGTTTCCGCTGCCCACGCGCGCGCGACAGATGGCCCCTTCGTCTAGCGGTTAGGACGCGGCCCTTTCACGGCTGAAACACGGGTTCGATTCCCGTAGGGGTCACCACTTCCACCTGTCGAAAAAGTTTGGCCGCAGCGGTAGAACGCTGCCCAATCGGTGGCTAAGGACATGCCCGATGCAAAAGCGCGGTGCCTTCCCCTGGGCCGGGTCGATCCTGGCAGTCGCTACCTGCGTGACCATTTACTGGACGACCGGTCAGTTCATGCTCTCCGCTGCGGCGTTGATCGTCTGGCTCTGCACCCTGTGGCTGGCATATTGGACTCCGCCCGAAATCCAGCGGGTGACCGAAGTGGAAGCTTATGATGTCCAGCGGGTCTCGCGGCTGATCGAAAATTCCGGCGCGCCCATCTTGGTCACCAGCCGTAACCGGATCATCGTCGCCAACCAGATGGCCCGCAAGGTGCTCGGTGCCCATGTTATCGAGCAGGATGCCCGCGTCGCCTTTCGCCAGCCCGAAGCGATCGCCCTGATCGATCAGCGCGCGACCGGGCGGGCGCGGATCCGCGGGGTCGCCCGGCGGCGCGATGTATGGCTGTTCAATCGCCAGCAGCTGGACGACGATCTCGCGGTAATCGAACTGATCAACCAGACCGCAGAGGAAGACATCAGCCGCGCGCATACGGATTTCGTCGCGAATGCCAGTCACGAACTGCGCACCCCGCTCGCTTCGATCATCGGGTATGTCGAGACCCTGCTTGAAGGTGAGCCTCCTGCAACGCCGGAGATCCGGCAGAAATTCCTCGGCACCATCCTGAATGAGGCGAACAGGCTGCAGGGCCTGGTCAGCGACCTGATGTCGCTCTCGCGTATCGAGGCCGAAAAGCATGACCGGCCTCAGGAAATCGTTCTCCTCAAACCGTTGATCGAAAAGGCGTCGATGGATGCCGCGGGGCTGGAGCGGCAGCCCCGGCTCGACTTTCAACTGGATGCCGATCCCACGGTATCGGGCGATCCGCGGCAGCTGGAACAACTGGTCCGCAATCTGGTCGACAACGCATTGAAATACGGCGATCCCGCCAAGCCTGTCACGATCGCGCTGAGCACGACCGACAATCAGGAAGCCAAGCTGGCGGTAATCGATCGAGGCGATGGGATCGCGAAGGAACACCTGCCGCATCTCACCCGCCGCTTTTACCGGACCGATCCAGGGAGGAGCCGGGCGTCGGGCGGCACAGGCCTCGGGCTAGCCATCGTCAAGCACATCGTGGAGCGCCACGCAGGGCGGCTCGACATCACCAGCCAGCAGGGTCAGGGAAGCACCTTCACCGTTCGCATCCCGCTCAACGAGGTTTCGCCCGAGAACGTGTAATATTTGCGTCACAAAACTTCCACAGGGGACTTCTAGGTGGCTATGGCCCTTCCCAAGATTCGCCTGCAACAGCGATCCAACCCAATTCGGACAGACCGACCTTGCAACAGACGGCAATCATGACTGCACCAGCGCCCGGCGCTTGCGGCTACGGCGCGGAGGCCTGATTGTCGGGTCCGATCCTGTTCCTTCTTGCACTGGGGCTGGGGCTGGCGGGCTGGATCGCCGGTCGCGCGCGCGCATGGGCGTTTCGCAAATCGGTCCCGGATGGGCGGCTCGCATCGTTGCCGAACTATCATGCGTGGTACGTCGCCTTGTGGATTGCCGTTCCGGTTGCGCTGTTCGCCGTAGTATGGTCCGCCACTGCACCTTCGCTCATCCTGCAGTCGGTACTTTCGACGCCCGAAGCTTCGCAGCTGCCGGCATTCGGGTTCCAGCGCGACAATATCCTACGCGAGGCGCAAGCCGTGGCCTCCGGGGCAGCCCCTGCCGTATTCAATGAAGCCGCAAAACCGCTGATCGAGCCGTTCCGTGAGGCAATGGCACGGTACAATCTGATGGGTTTTGCCGCTGCGCTGGTGATCGCATTCCTTGCCGGTGCTTTTGCCTATCTCCGGCTCAAGCCCGATTTCGCTGCCCGCACGCGCGTCGAACGGGCGGTGATGTTCGCCCTGCTTCTGGCCTCGCTCGTCGCCATTCTAACCACGCTGGGCATCGTCGCCAGCCTGGTGTTCGAGACCGTGCGGTTCTTCGGAATGGTCAACCCGATCGACTTCCTGTTCGGGACGCAGTGGAATCCGGACCCGATGAGCGGCGCGGATAATCCCGATGCATCGCGCTATGGGGCCATCCCGCTGTTCTGGGGCACCATCTTCATCGGCGCGATCATTGCCATGATCGTCGCGATCCCGCTGGGGTTGATGAGCGCGATCTACCTCACCCAATATGCCGATCCGCGGCTTCGCAAGTGGCTGAAGCCCGCGCTCGAGATCCTCGCAGGTGTACCGACCGTGGTCTACGGCTATTTCGCCGCGCTGACCGTCGCCCCGATGATCCGCGATCTCGCGCAATCGGTCGGGATCGAAGGGGCGTCGAGCGAAAGCGCGCTCGCTGCGGGGATCGTCATGGGGGTGATGATCATCCCGTTCGTTTCATCGATGGCAGACGATTCGATCGCCGCAGTGCCCTCGGCGATGCGCGACGGAAGCCTGGCGATGGGCGCTACACGGTCGGAAACGATCAAGCGCGTGCTCATCCCCGCGGCCCTTCCGGGCATCGTGGCCGGCATCATGCTCGCCATCAGCCGCGCGATCGGCGAAACGATGATCGTGGTGATGGCCGCCTCAACCGCCGCCAATCTCTCGGCCAACCCGTTTGATTCGATGACCACGGTAACCGTGCAGATCGTCGCCATGCTGACCGGCGAGGCAAGCACCGAGCACCACACCACACTGAGCGCCTTCGCCCTCGGCTTCGTGCTGTTCCTCGTCACCCTCGCGCTCAACTTCATCGCACTGCGTGTCGTGAGGAGGTTCCGCGAAGCCTATGAGTGAGCGTACGCCCCCTACCCGCACACCGGCTTTCGAGGCGCGTCTGCGCAAGCGCTACGCGTCCGAGCGGCGGTTCAAGCTGCTCGGCCTTGGCGCTATCCTGTTCTCGGTCGGGGTCTTGGCGATCCTCCTTGTCAACATGGCATCGAACGGCATCGGCGGCTTTCAGCGGACCGAACTCGCGGTGCCGATCGACCTCGCCCAGAGCGGAATCGCTGCCGATCCGCTTGCCATGGCGCAGCCGGGGGCGATCCAGAGCCTCGAAGCCCAAGGGCTGCCCGAAGTCGTCGCCATGAGTGCCGAACAGGCGCTCGGTCCGAAGGGCGCAGAGGAACTCAATGCGAGCGCCTGGCGCGAAGTGGCGGAGGCGCTGGTCGACGATCCGTCGCTCGCCACCCGGTCAGAAACGTTCTGGCTTCCGGCAACCCGCGGGCTTGCTGCGGCGCACGTGGGCGGAGGCTCACCAGAGTTGCAATCCGTCGCCCAGGAACTCGCGGCCTCGGGCAAGATCGAGCGCAATTTCGATGGGGGGTTCCTGACCCGCTCAGATGCAACCGATCCGCAGGCCGTCGGCATTTGGGGCGCGCTCAAGGGGTCGATGCTGACAATGATCGTCACCCTGCTGCTGGCCTTTCCGATCGGGGTGATGACCGCGCTCTACCTCGAAGAATACGCGCCGCGGAACCGCTGGACCGATGCAATCGAACTGTCGATCAACAACCTTGCGGCGGTCCCCTCGATCATCTTCGGTCTGCTGGGCCTTGCCGTTTTCCTGTTCCTGTTCCCCAGCCTGCGTTCCGCTCCGATCATCGGCGGCATGACGCTCGCCCTGATGACCATGCCGGTGATCGTCATCTCCGGGCGCAATGCAATCAAGGCGGTGCCGCCATCGATCCGCGATGGCGCGCTGGCGATCGGCGCATCGCCGATTCAGGTCGTGTTCCACCACGTCCTCCCGCTGGCCCTGCCCGGCATCCTGACCGGGACCATCATCGGCATGGCGCGCGCTTTGGGTGAAACCGCGCCGCTGCTGATGATCGGCATGCGCGCCTTCGTCGCCACGCCGCCCGATGGATTCACTTCGCCTGCCACGGTCCTGCCGATGCAGATTTTCCTGTGGTCGGACGAAATCGATCGCGGCTTCGTCGAACGGACATCTGCCGCTATCATCGTGCTTCTGCTGTTCCTCCTCGCGATGAACGGCCTCGCCATCTACCTGCGCAACAAGTTCGAGAAAACCTGGTGACCCGAGTCCACGACAACCTTGAACCGGCCGAAGCCAAGATGGCGGCGAACCACGTGTCCGTTTTTTACGGCGACAAGGCGGCGATCGACGACGTCTCGATCGAGATCCCCAACGAATATGTCACCGCCTTCATCGGCCCCTCGGGTTGCGGCAAATCGACCTTCCTGCGCTCGCTCAACCGGATGAACGACACCATCCCCTCGGCCCGGGTCGAAGGCGAGATTACCCTCGACGGGGAAGATATCTACAAATCCGGAATGGATGTCGTGCAACTGCGCGCGCGGGTCGGCATGGTGTTCCAGAAGCCGAACCCGTTTCCCAAGTCGATCTACGAAAACATCGCCTACGGCCCCAAGATCCACGGTCTGGCAAGCGGCAAGGCGGAACTCGACGAGATCGTCGAGCAATCGCTCCGCCGTGCGGGGCTGTGGGAAGAAGTGAAGGATCGGCTCGAAGACAGCGGTACGGCCCTTTCGGGCGGGCAGCAGCAACGCCTGTGCATCGCGCGCGCGATCGCGGTCGATCCCGAGGTGATCCTGATGGACGAGCCCTGCTCCGCGCTCGATCCGATCGCCACTGCAAAGATCGAGGAACTGATCGACGAGATCAGCGGACGCTATGCGATCGTGATCGTCACCCACTCGATGCAGCAAGCCGCACGCGTTTCGCAGCGGACGGCCTTCTTCCACCTCGGAAAGATCGTGGAATATGGTCGCACTTCTGACATATTCACGACCCCGCTCGAGCAGCGGACCCAGGATTACATTACAGGACGGTACGGTTGATGTCGGAACATACAGTCAAAGCCTTCGACGAGGACATCACCCGGCTGCGCGGCCTGATCGCGGAGATGGGCGGCTTGGCCGAACTGTCGATCCAGGAGGCGCTCGACGCGATGATCCGCGGTGACGACGAGCTGGCCGAGGGCGTTATCCTGCGCGACAAGAAGATCGACGCGATCGAGGCCGAGGTCGACAAGCTGGCCGTCCGCATCATCGCATTGCGTGCGCCGATGGCGGACGATCTGCGCGAAGTTATCGCCGCGCTCAAGATCGCCGGGGTGGTCGAGCGGATCGGCGACTATTCGAAAAACATCGCCAAGCGCGTCGGCAAGATCGAGGGTCGTGGCACTTTCGAGCCGCTCACCCTGCTTCCCGCGATGGGCGAGATCGCGGCCGAGATGGTGCATGATGTGCTGACCGCCTACGCCGCGCGCGATCCCGTCCTGGCGAGGGAGGTGATCGCCACCGATGAGAAGGTCGATGCGTTCTACAACAGCATTTTCCGCAACGTCGTCAGCTATATGGTCGAGAATCCGAAACTGATTTCGAGCGCGGCGCAGCTGCTGTTCGTGGCCCGTAACATTGAGCGCATCGGCGACCATGCCACCAACGTAGCCGAAATGGTGCATTTCGCCGCTACGGGTTATTACCCTCCCGACGAAGACTCGGCGTGACATTTTCTTGTCGTGAAGCCGTAACAATACTGGTGCGGTAAGGGGTCGAACGAATCGAGGCCCGCACGTCATGCCCAATGCCAAACTCCTGCTTGTCGAAGACGATCCGGCACTGTCGGAATTGCTCGAATTTCGCTTCGCCAACGAGGGCTACGACGTTCGTGTGACTGCGGATGGCGACGAAGCGCTGGTCCTCGCGGCGGAGGATGTCCCCGATCTAATCATCCTAGACTGGATGATCGAAGGCACCAGCGGCATCGAGGTGTGCCGCCGCCTACGCCGCGCGAAGGAAACCGCGCATGTGCCGATTATCATGCTCACCGCGCGCGAGGCGGAGGATGACCGTATCCGCGGGCTCGAAACCGGGGCCGACGATTACCTGACCAAGCCGTTCAGCCCGCGCGAACTGCTCGCGCGCGTCGCCGCTGTGATGCGGCGTATCCGCCCTGCTCTCGCCGGCGAATCGATCGAGGTCGGCGATATCCGGCTCGACCCGGTGGCGCATAAGGTCGAACGGCGCGGTCGTACGCTCCAGCTCGGCCCGACCGAGTACCGCCTGCTCAAGTTCTTCATGGAGAGCCCCGGCCGGGTGTTCAGCCGCAACCAGCTGCTCGACGGAGTATGGGGCACCGGCAGCGATATCGAACTGCGCACCGTCGATGTCCATATCCGCCGCCTGCGCAAGGCGATCGAGATGGACGGCGCGAAGGATCCGATCCGCACCGTGCGTTCGGCCGGCTACGCGCTCGAGAATGCCTGAAATCTAGCGGCAGACCCCGCCGATCCCGCGCTGCTCCTGATCGAGGTGCAGGTGGTCGGCATGCGCGGCGTTGTAGTCGGGCGACAGGACGGTGCCGAAGCTCTCGCAGGCGCTATCCCGCACCTGTTGGAGGAAACGCGCCTTTTCTGCATCGCCCACCCAATCGCCCAGCACACCGATGCGGGTTCCGTCGGCAAGGACGAAGGCCGAAATGTCGATCGCATTGCCCGTGGCGTGCTGGCTCCACGGCCCGTCGTCGCGGCCATAGAGGCGGCGGCAGCTATAGGCACCGAAATGTTCGATACTCTCGACGGGTTGGGCGAAGATTTTCTCCGCCGCGGGCTGCACGCCGTTTTGCAACCACAGCTCGAACGCAGCGGCTACGGCGCAGGTCGTGGGCGGTTGCGCGGGGGCTAGCGGAGACTGCGCCAGCACGGTGCGATCGGTCCGACCGCATGCGCCTTCGCCTGCAGGATCGAGCACTGTAAAGGCGATCTCGCTCCGTTCCAGCACCGCCCGACATTGCACCGGATTATCGCGCAAGTCAGCGATCTTGCCTGACGTCGCCCATCCAGGCGGGTCGCGCAAATCGAGCGGAGCCCAGGGGTTGTGGCCGGGGTTGTCGCGCAGCCAAGCTTGCGCTGCGAGACCCAGCCCCATTATCGCCAATAGAGCAAGGGCCGCCCGGTCCCGGCGCATCGGTCCGATACCGCGCGCAATGGTCCAGCGGCCGTCGCTCAATGGAAGTCCCGCGATTTCGGGATGATCCGCACGTCGCGCGGATGGCCCTGGTGATAGCCGCATTCGCGATTGCCCGGCGGCGGCTCCTGCCATGGCTCGACCGGTCGGTAAGGATCGTCGCTGCCCTCGCGCAGATCGTCGCGCGGATTGGTCTTGCCCGAGGGTAGCGGCGAATTGACATGATCCGCCCGGGCCAGCGGCGCGTCGAGCATATCCTCCGACAGGCGGTAGAGTTCGTGGCTCGCATCGGTCATGTGCTGGGCGATGACGTGGATCACCTCGTCGTCGTACTCGACCCTTCCGCGAACCTCCATCAGGCGTGAACCCATCACCACACGACGTTGTTTTTCCTTGAGATCGGGCCAGACCACGAGGTTGATCACCCCGGTCTCATCCTCCAGCGTGATGAAGCACACGCCCTTGGCGCTGCCGGGCCGCTGGCGGATCAGCACCACCCCGGCCACCTGCACCGTCGAGCGGAACTTGCGATCCCGCAGGTCGCAGGCGCGCACGAATCCGCGCTCGGCCAGCGCCGGGCGCAGGAACGCCATCGGATGCGCCTTCAGGCTGAGCCGGGTGGTCTGGTAATCGGTGACAACCTCTTCGCTGAGCGGCATGGCTGGGAGCATGGTGGGCTTACGCTCGGCCCCCTCTTCGCGTTCCTGCGCGGCGCGGAACAGCGGCAGGTCGGGCGCGGAAACGAGGCTGCGCGCATCCCACAGGGCTTGACGGCGCGACAGCCCCAGGGAGCCGAAACAGTCTGCGCTGGCGAGCCGTTCGACATGCGCAGGCCCGATGCCCGCACGATCTCGCAGCGTCATGACGTCATCGAAAAATCCCTGATTTTCGCGGCTTTCTATCAACCGGGCGGCAACATGTTCGGGCAAGCCATCGACCTGCCGCAGGCCGAGCCGTAGGGCAATGTGCTTGTCCTGCCGCCCTTTGTCATATTCACGCGGAGACGCGGAGACGCGGAGGGAAGAAGATGGGGCGCTCGCAAAGGCGCAAAGGCGCGAAGAAGGCATGCATGCGGCGAAGCCGCCTACCCATTCGGTAGATGCTTCAATCCGTGCTGTTGCCGCTTCGCGGCAGAATTCCTTTGCGCCTTTGCGCCTTTGCGAGCGTGAAAATCTCCGCGTCTCCGCGTCTCCACGTGAATCCACAACTTCCAGCGTGCAATCCCACTGCGAATGATTGACATCGACCGGCAGCACCGTGACCCCATGCTCGCGCGCATCACGCACGATCTGCGCCGGGGCATAGAAGCCCATCGGCTGCGAATTGAGCAGCGCACAGCCGAACGCCGCCGGGAAATGGCATTTGAGCCAGCTGCTGACGTAGACGAGATGCGCGAAGCTCGCCGCGTGGCTTTCGGGGAAGCCGTATTCGCCGAACCCCCGGATCTGGTTGAAGCAGCGCTGCGCAAACTCGCGGTCGTAGCCGCGGTCGACCATCCGTTCGACCATCATGTCCTGCAGTTCGTCGACCATCCCGCGGCTGCGGAAGGTCGCCATCGCCTTGCGCAGCCGGTTCGCCTCGAGGCTGGAGAACTTCGCCGCATCGAGCGCGATCTTCATCGCCTGTTCCTGGAAGATCGGCACGCCCAGGGTGCGCTCGAGAATGCTGCTGAGCTCGTCGGGCGGGCCGTGTTCCGGGCTTGGTGCCGGGATGATAACTTTCTCCGCCCCGCGGCGGCGCTTGAGATAAGGATGGACCATGTCGCCCTGGATCGGACCGGGGCGGACAATCGCGACCTGGATCACAAGATCGTAGAATTCCCGCGGCCGGAGCCTCGGGAGCATGTTCATCTGCGCGCGGCTCTCGACCTGGAATACGCCGAGCGAATCTCCCTTGCGCAGCATGGCGTAAGTCTCCGGGTCCTCGCGCGGGACACTGGCCAGCTCGAGCCGCCTTTCGTGATGAATTTCAAGCAGATCGAGGCATTTCCTGATGCAGGTCAGCATGCCGAGCGCAAGCACATCGACCTTGAGGATGCCCAGCGCCTCGATATCGTCCTTGTCCCATTCGATGAAGCTGCGATCGGCCATCGCCCCGTTGCCGATCGGCACGGTTTCGGTCAGCGCGCCTTCGGTGAGGATGAAACCACCGACATGCTGCGACAGATGGCGCGGCATTCCAATCATTTGCTCGGTCAGCTTGAGAACCCGGCGCAGGTGCGGATCGGTCACGTCCATGCCGGTTTCGGCGACATGCGCCTCGCCGATCTCGCGCCCCCACCCGCCCCACACCGTCTTGGCGAGCGCGCTGGTCACATCCTCGCTCAGCCCCATCGCCTTGCCGACCTCGCGGATTGCCATGCGCGGGCGGTAATGGATCACCGTGGCGCACAGCCCGGCGCGGTGGCGGCCGTATTTGCGATAGAGGTACTGGATCACCTCTTCGCGCCGTTCGTGCTCGAAATCGACGTCGATATCGGGCGGCTCCTTGCGTTCCTCCGAGATGAAGCGGTCGAACAGCAGCGCGTGCTTGGCCGGATCGACGCTGGTGATGCCGAGGCAATAGCAGACCGCCGAATTGGCCGCGCTCCCCCTCCCCTGGCACAGGATCGGCGGATCCTGCCCGCGCGCGAAATCGACGATATCCTTGATGGTGAGGAAATAGCGCGCGAGATCGAGCTTGGCGATCAGCGCGAGCTCGCGCACCAGCGTCGCCTGCACGCTTTCCGGCACGCCCGAGGGATAGCGCCCCTGCGCGCCTTCGAAAGTAGACTTTTCAAGGAATTGCTGCGGCGTCATGCCGTCGGGGTAGATTTCCTCGGGGTATTCGTAGCGCAGTTCCTCGAGATCGAAGTCGCAACCATCGGCGACTGCGCGCGCCGCCGCGATGGCATGGGGCCAGCGTTCGAACAGGCGGCACATCGTCTCGGGCGATTTGAGGTAACGCTCGCCATTGCCGTGCAGCAGGTGCCCTGCCTTCGCCACGGTTGTCTTGTGGCGGATCGCGGTCATGACATCCTGCAGCGGGCGGCGCTGGGGCGTGTGGTAGTGGACATCGTTGGTGGCGAGCAGCGAGAGGCCGTTGGCCTTCGCCAGTGCGTCGAGCCGGTCGATCCGGGCGATATCGTCCCCGCTGTGGAGATAGCTCGCGGCCAGATGGCGCAGCGTGGGAAGCTGCGCTGTGAGATGGAGGAGGATTTCCGGAAACTTCGCCGTCAGGCTGGTTGTTTCACGCGGAGACGCGGAGACGCGGAGATTTTCACGCTCGCAAAGGCGCAAAGGCGCAAAGGAATTCTGCCGCGAAGCGGCAACAGCACGGATTGAAGCATCTACCGAATGGGTAGGCGGCTTCGCCGCATGCATGCCTTCTTCGCGCCTTTGCGCCTTTGCGAGCGCCCCATCTTCTTCACTCCGCGTCTCCGCGTCTCCGCGTGAAGCCTTCAGTGGAAACGGCACAACATTGCTCGGCACCGCGATGGTGAACCGCTGTTCCAGATCGCGCGGCGGTAGCAGGATCAGCTGCACATCCTCGGCATGGTCGGCCAGCATCGCCAGCGAGATGTCGCATGTGCCCTTCTCTTGCCATTCGCCGTCGAGCGTCTGCATCCGCCCGGCCGAGATCAGGCGGCACAGGCACCCGTAGGCCGCGCGGTTCTTCGGATAGGCGAGGAAGGCCAGGCCCTCGACTGTCTCTATTCTGCAGCCGATAAGCGGTTTCAATTTCAGCGTTTTCGCCTCGGTATGAAGACGCACGACCCCGGCCATGGTGTTGGCATCGGCGATCCCGATCGAGTCATAGCCGAGCGCCCGCGCGGTCATCGCCAGATCGACCGCATCGCTCGCCCCGCGCAGGAAGCTGAAGCAGCTGACCACCCCCAGCTCGACGAAAGGCGCGCGCGGAGGGGGATCGATCAGATCGGGATCGAGTTCGATCCGGCGTTTGTCTGGCGTAAGCGGGGCTTCGGGCATCTCACGCCGCCAGTTCCCGCATCCGGCTGCGGACCGCAGCAAGATCGCGCGCGAAGAGTTCCGCCTGTTGCTCTGCCGCATCGCCGTCGAGCCGCAGCAGGTAGGAAGGGTGCGCGGTGATCCACAGCTCGCTGCCATCCTCCAGCGTGGTCGGCGTGCCGCGCGCCTTCGAAATACTCACCGTCTTGCCGAGCAGGCCGCGCGCCGCGCTCGCGCCCAGGGCGAGCACCAGCTTCGGCTGCACCAGCCTGCGTTCGCTCTCGAGCCACCAGCGGCAGGTGTCGATTTCCTTCGCGGTCGGCGACTGGTGCAATCGCCGCTTGCCGCCCTGAACGATCCTGGGGACGAATTTGAAGTGCTTGACCGCATTGGTCAGATAGGCCGCACTGCGGTCGATCCCCGCGCGCGCGAGGTGCCGATCGAGCAGCTGCCCGGCCGGGCCGACGAACGGCCGCCCCTCGACATCCTCCTGGTCGCCCGGCTGCTCGCCGACGATCATCAGCCCCGCATCGCGTGGCCCTTCGCCCATCACCGCGCGGGTGCACAGCTCGCCGATCGGGCACAGGCGGCATTGCGCGATCCCGCTCTCCACCTGGTCGAGCGTTTCGGGGGGCGGCAAGGTCTCGCGGCTGCCGGTCGCGACCATCTGCGATTCGCGCCTCTGCGCGCCCGCGACCAGTTCGGGGATCAGCGCCGCCTCGGGCATGTTGGCCCAGTATTTCTTCGGCATTTCCTTCAGCATCGCGCCGACCTTGAGCCGCGCAGGATTGAAGATCGAGGCATAGTATTTGCGCCACAGATCCTCGGCCGGATCGCCGCTCGGCGCGTCGGACCGTTCGGCCGGCGGGCCTTCGGACAGCACTTTCGTATCCCAGTGCAGGCAGCCCCGGGGCGTCAGGATCGACCATTTCATATTGGCGAAGCGGCGGATGAAGAAGCCTGCGTTGGCGCGCACGATATGATGGTCGGGCTCGAACCATGCGACATAGTGCTCGCCCGCTTCCTCCTCGTCGCTTTCGACCAGGCGGAAACGGACGAAGGCGTGCATCTTGTGGCTATCGCGCCGCACGTTCTTGTCGAGCTCCTCCGCCCGGCGCACGTCGGGATCGCTCTTGTCCTCCATCAGCCGCGGGTTGGCCTGCAACCGCCACAGCAGGCGGTAGAGCAGCGCGAACCGCTCGGGATCGGAATGGAGCGCGGCGTTCTTCGCCACCGCGAGGAAGCGGCGGCTGGCCCGCACCGGCACCGTATCGCGCGGCGGAAGCGGCAGACGCTGTGCTCCGCGGGAGGGGCCGTCCTGCGCGAACAGGTCCGACGTGCCGCCGGGTTCGATCCACGCCACCCGGTCGGGCGGAACGTCGCACTGCACCAGCTGGCGCGCGCGTTCGCGCCAGAAGTCGAAATCGTCCGGCTCGGGCAGATGCACCGCGTAATAGGCACCGAGCGTGACGTTCTGCATGGCGGTCATACGCTGCTCTGGGAGAAGGGTTCACGCGGAGACGCGGAGATGCGGAGTTTTTTGCGCTCGCAAAGGCGCAAAGGCGCAAAGAAGTTCGACCGCAAAGCGGCCATATCTCCTCTCGAAACTTCACCAGAATGAGGAAGCGGCTTCGCCGTATGCGTGCATTCTTCGCGCCTTTGCGCCTTTGCGAGCGAAACCCCTCTTTTCCTCCGCGTCTCCGCGTCTCCGCGCGATCCCCACCCGCTCATGCCGCGAACAGCTCCAGCTGTTCCTGTTTCGGTGCAAGCAGGCGGCGCAGGTCCGCGCGGTCGGTCAGCAGGGTCGGACGCCAGTCGGTGGTGCAGATGAACGGGCGGACCTTGGCGATCGACTGGGTCAGCCGCGCGACGTCGTCCAGCCGCAGCGAATGATGACGTCGTGCCGCAATGATCCGGTTTACCGCCGTGACGCCAAGCCCCGGCACGCGCAGCAATTGTTCGCGGCTGGCGCGGTTGACGTCGAGCGGGAAGCTGTCGCGGAACTTGAGCGCCCAGGCGAGCTTGGGATCGATGTCGAGCGGCAGCATGCCGTCATCCCCCGCCGCCTGCATGACTTCGCCCGGCTGGTAGCCGTAAAACCGCATCAGCCAGTCCGACTGGTAGAGCCGGTGCTCGCGAATCAGCGGCGGGCGCTTCAATGGCAATACCGCGCTGGCATCGGGGATCGGCGAGAAGGCGGAGTAATAGACCCGCCGCAGCCGGAAGCCGTCATACAGCCGGCTCGCCTTGCCGACGATATCGGCGTCGCTCGCCCCGTCCGCGCCGACGATCATCTGGGTCGACTGACCCGCCGGGGCGAAGCGCGGGGCGTGGCGGAACCGCTTCTTCGCATCCTTCGCCTCGACGATGTCGGCCTTGGTCTTCGCCATCGCGCCTTCGATCTGGCGCGCGCTCTTGTCGGGCGCGAGGCGGGTCAGCCCGCTGTCGGTCGGCAGCTCGACATTGATCGAGACCCGGTCGGCATAGAGCCCCGCCTGATAGACCAGTTCCGGGTCCGCCTCGGGGATGGTCTTGAGATGGATATAGCCGCGGAAATCGTATTCCTCGCGCAGGATGCGCGCGGTCTCTACCAGCTGCTCCATCGTGTGGTTCGAGCTCTTGACGATGCCCGAGGAGAGGAACAGCCCCTCGATATAGTTGCGGCGGTAGAAGGCGATGGTGAGATCGGCCACCTCCTGCGGGCTGAACCGGGCACGGCGCACGTTCGAGCTCTTGCGGTTGATGCAGTAATGGCAGTCGAACACGCAGTGGTTGGTCAGCAGGATCTTGAGCAGGCTGATGCACCGCCCGTCGGGCGCATAGGCATGGCAGATGCCCATCCCCTCGGTCGAGCCGATGCCGCCCCTGCCCTTTGGTCCACCCAGCGAGTTCTTCTTCGCCGTGCCGGACGATGCGCAGGAGGCATCGTATTTCGCCGCATCGGCCAGGATGCCGAGCTTCTCTATCGTCGATAACTGACCCATTTGTTCTTTATATGTTCCTGCTGCTGATTCCGCCAGCTTTTTCGCGCGCAGACACCGCTCTCGCACGAGTGGCAGCGATTGACGGAACGCTCGCGCGTCACCCGCATTCCAAAGGGACAAACAAGATCCAGGAGACACCATGCCCAATTTCATGACCCGCGACGGCACTTCCATACGCTACAAGGAACTGGGCGAAGGCCGACCCGTCATCCTGATTCACGGATGGCCGCTTTCCGGCGACAGCTGGGACGCAGTCATGATGGCTCTGGCCGACAATGACATGCGTGCCGTCGCCTACGACCGCCGCGGTTTCGGGCGCAGCGACCATGCCCCGTCCGGTTATGATTACGATACCTTCAGCGACGATCTGGCAGACCTGATTGGCTATCTCGAGCTGACCGACAACATCGGCGTGGCCGGCTTCTCCATGGGGGGCGGCGAGATCGCTCGCTATATGAGCCGTCATGGCGGAAAGGGAGTGACCGCTGCGGCGCTGATCAGTTCGGTGGTGCCCTACATGCTAAAGACGGACGACAATCCGGATGGCGTGCCGCAAGAGACCTTCGACACGATGACGAAAGGTATGAAAGACGATTTTCGCGCCTTCTTCACCGGCTTCTTCGAGGATTTTTACGGTGTCGGCGGACCGGGCACCCAAGTCTCCGAGGAGGAGCGTCACTGGGCATGGCTGACCGCGATGAAGAGCTCGCAATACGCAACACTGCAATCGGCAGCCGCCTTTGCATCTACCGACTTCCGACCGGACTTGCCGCATTTCAAAGTTCCGACGCTGGTGGTCCATGGCACGAACGACCAGACCGTGCCGATCGACGCTACGGGTCGCGCCGTGGCCGAGCAGGTCGAAGGCGCTACTTTGATCGAATACGAGGACGAGCCGCACGCCGTTTTCGCAACGGTCACGGATCGGCTGGCTGACGATCTGGTAGATTTCTTCTCCAACAACTGATGGTTCGGAAGCACAAGGCGCGCTTCAACGAGGCGCGCCTTGTCCGTCAAGCGCACAGCCCCTGCAGGAACCATTCGGGCAGGCCGCCGCGCCCGTCGCCGATCAGGCCGTGGCGGTAGATCCAGTAGCGCCGCCCCTCCCCGTCCTCGATCCGGTAATAGTCGCGCAGGCGGACGGTCGATTTCTCGCGCCACCATTCGGGCGCGATGCGCTCCGGCCCTTCGACCCGCGCCACATCATGCACCTGGCCGCGCCAGCGGAAGCGCTGCGGATAGCCGTCGGGGGTGGCGTAGAGCACCGTGATCGGTTCGGCCCGGTCGAGCAGCTTGAGCGGACGGGCGTGAAAGCGAAGCTCTTCCTGGCTTGCGGGTTCGGGGGCCATGACCGGCTGCCAGCGTTGTGCGCGCTCGGGTATGTGGCTGGCGAAGGGCATCGGGCGCGATATCGCTCTCGCCCCGAGCCGCACCGACAGCCGGTCGACCAGGGCCGAAAGCGAGGTGCCATGCCGCTCCGCCGCCGCCTCGACATCGGCCTGTTCCAGCGCCAGCGGCTCGGCCCAGCTGGCGCGCAGGCGCACCGTCTCGATCCCGAAACCGGCGTCGATACCGTCGAGCTTGGCGGCGAACAGGCGGCAGATATGCGCCGGATCGCGGGTCGCGGCAGAGAGTTCGAGCGCGCGCACGGCAACCTCCCCGTCGACCCGCCACAGGCCGAGTTCGAGCCGCCGCGCGCCCTTCGCCTGCGCTTCGAGCTCGCGCGCCATATCCTCCGCCAGATCGGCCAGCACCTGATCGAGCAGTTCGCGATGCCGGATCGGTTCGAGCAGGCGGCGCTGCACCAGCGGTGCCTGTTGCGGGACGACCGGAACCAGCGGCTCGGGCACCCGGCCGAGCAACTGATCCATCCGGATCAGCGGGTTGGCGGCGGGCGAACGGCGATTGCGGAAACGGCGGTGGAGCGCGTCGCGCCCGACCGTCCCCAGTTCGCCCAGGCGCTTGAGGCCGAGTCGGCGCAGCACCGTCAGCACATCGTCGTCGAGCCGCAATGCCGCGACCGGCAGGCCGGACAGGCGCATCTCCGCATCGTCATCCGGGGCGAGGATCGCCCGCTCCGGCCCGAAGTGCGACAGCGCCCAGGCCGCACCCGCCGTCGGGGCGATCGCGAGCCGCACCGTCAGGTCGCGCGCGGCAAAGGCCGCCTGCATGTCCGTCAGCAGCCTCTCCTCTCCGCCGAACAGATGGGCGACCGCGCTGACATCGACCAGCACCCCGTCGGGCGGGTCGAGCGCGCTCCACGGCCCCCAGCGCTGCGCCCACAGCGCGGTCTTCTCGAGGAAATCGAGATCGCCTGCCGGATCCGATGGGGCGACCCTGATCGCGGGGCACAGCGTGCGCGCATCGGCCAGCATCATGCCCCGCTGCGCCCCTGCGGAGAGACCGGCATCGTTCGCCGCCTCGATTCGCGGGCCGTGGGCGGTCTCGACGATCAGCGCGGTCGGCTCGGCATCGCCCCCCTCGCCGCGCGCGCAGCCTGCGCTAGCCCGCCAGCGATCGACCGCCAGCCGCGAAAGCCAGGCCGACAGGATGCGGCGCGGCTGAGCGGTCGACCGGGCGGCTGGCGAGGCGGTCGGCGGTGAGGACATCTCCGTCATCGCTTATGGTCCATTTTCCGGGAGGATGGCTGCGGGCGCGGAACAGTTCGGCCTGCCAGCGCGGTGCACCGGGGGCCTGCGTGTTCCATTGCGGCGGGCGCGAAGGCGCAGGGCGAACCTCCCACCGCATCCGCGCGGAGGAGAGATCGCGCGCGGCATCGAGCCTTACCAGCCACAGCGGGACCCCGTGCTTCTCCGCCGTCAGGCTGAGCCGGCGCGAGGCGGTGAAATCGAGCGCCTTGGGATTGCCCGCCAGTTCGCCGATCACGCAGGCCACCTCGCGGCAGCGCAGCCCTTCCTCCAGCGCAAACAGCAGGTCCTGCGGCTTCTCCGCCAGCACATGGACCAGCCGGTGCTGCACCGCCTGCGGCAGACCGGGCCGATAGGGCCGCCCGCCGAGCCGCGCCGCCGCCCGGTCCTGCACCCACAATATCGCGCGGCGGTCTTCCGCCTCGGCCACCTCCCCCGCCGCCTGCGAGCGCAATTCGTCGAGCGCTAGCGACAGCGCCAGCGCGGACCCGACGGCATCGCGCCCGCTGGAGAAGACCTCGCTGTGCCGTGCGAACCGCCCCTGCGCGGCCAAACCGGGCTTCCAGCCCTTGCTGCGCACGGCGGACAGCGCCGCCACATCGGCAGCCGCCACGGGCGCAGTGGGATAGGAAGAGGTTGGAGGCATGGCGGAACGACTCATATGTTCCGCTTATGTTCTATATTTCGTCAGGTTGCAATTCATCGCGCTGCGCTTTGTCCCGGCGCAGATGCCGGAACAGTCCTCATCGTGGGAGGTTGCAGAAGTACAACCCAAGGAGACCCCAAATGACCCATCACGCCACCCCCAACGAACTGAAGCAGACATTCTGGCGCTCGCTGGCGGATTCGCCGTTCCTGTTCCTTCAACTCGACGGACGCTCGGACACTTCGGTGCCGATGTCCGCCCAGCTCGACAAGGATGCCAACAGCGCGATCTGGTTCTTCACCCAGAAGAACAGCAGCTTCGCCCAGCTCGGCGCCGTGACTGCAAGCTTCGCCGACAAGGGCCACGACCTCTTCGCCCGGTTCACCGGCACGCTTTCGGTCGAGACGAGCCAGGAGCGGTTCGAGCAGCTGTGGAACAACTTCGTCGCCGCGTGGTACGATGGCGGCAAGGAGGATCCCGACATCCTGTTCCTGCGCATGGACCTCGGCGATGCCGAAATCTGGAGCGGCGACCTGGGCCTGCTCACCACCGCCAAGATGGCGTTGGGAATGACTGTCCACGACGAGGCGGAAAAACAGCACGCCGACGCCGTCCCGCTCTGACCGAACTTAGGAATAAAACCGACGTGCAACGAAAAAGGGCCGCCCCATCGGGCGGCCCTTTCATCTTCGACTGATGCTTGTCGTCAGTTCTTCGGTTCGTCGATCGGCAGCATGGTTTCATGCCCTGCGACGTCATCGACCACTTCGACGATGCCGCGCCCGAGGTGGCTGCGACCCCGCCCATAGGCGAAGTAGAACACCGCCCCGATCGCCGTCCACACCGGCAAGACGATCATCGCGTCGAACGGCAGGTTGAAGAACAGGAACAGGCAACCGGCAATCGTCAGCGGGCCGACGATGATCAGGCCGGGCACCCGGAACGGACGCTCGCGGTTCGGCTCCCTGCTGCGCAGCAGCATGACCGCGATCGCCACCATGAAGAACGCATACAGCGTCCCGGCATTGGCGATATCCGCCAGGGCACCGACCGGAAGGAAAGCGGCCGCAATAGCCACGACAACGCCGGTGATCGCCGTAACGATATAGGGCGTCTTCCACTTCGGGTGCACCGCAGCCAGCTTCTCCGGCAGCAGGCCGTCGCGCGCCATCACGAAGAAGATGCGGGTCTGGCCGAACAGCAGGATCAGAATGACCGACGGCAGCGCCAGGAACGCTGCAATGCCGAGCATGTTGCCCACGCCGGAGAACCCGATCTGGCGCAGCACATGGGCCAGCGCCTCATTCGAACACACCAGCTGTCCGGCGTATTCGGGCATGGCGCACTGGCGTGCGAGCTCTTCCGAACCGGCGGGGAACGGAATGCCGTTCGGCCCCATGATCGGCTGCCCACCGATGGTGCCCACAGCACCCGCAGCGACGAGGATGTAGAAAATGGTGCAGATCAACAGCGAGCCGACTAGGCCGATCGGCACGTTGCGTTGCGGGTTCTTGGTCTCTTCCGCCGCAGTGGAAACGGCGTCGAAGCCGACATAGGCGAAGAAAATCGTCGCCGCCGCGCCGACCGCACCGATGCCGCTGCCGAAACCGCCGAAGATCCCGGCAGGAAGGAACGGATTGAACTTGTCCGGATCGAAGTATGCACTGGTCAAAGTGAGGCCGATGAAGGCGGTAAGAGCGGTAATCTTGATCGCTACCAGCACGGCATTGACCCGGGCGCTTTCGGTCGTGCCAATCATCAGCAACCAGGTAACCAGCAGCGCAATCACCAGCGCGGGGAGATTGATCAGCCCGCCCTCGGCCCCGCCTAACGCCAGCGGCCCGGCACTGAGCCAGGCAGGCAGACTGAAACCGAAAAATTCGTTCAATATCGTCCCGGTAAAATACCCCGACCATCCGACCGACACGGCTGAAGCCGCGATCGCGTATTCCAGCACCAGCGCCCAGCCGACCGTCCAAGCGAGAAACTCGCCCATCGTAGCATAACTATAGGTGTAGGCAGAGCCCGCGACCGGGATCATGGCAGCGATTTCGGCATAGCACAGCGCGGCGACGATGCAGACCGCGCCGGCGATGACGAAGGCCAGCATCAGACCCGGCCCGGCCTTTTGCGCGCCGGCCGAAGTCAAAACGAAAATGCCGGTACCGATGATGCAGCCGATGCCGAACAAGGTCAGCTGCACCGCACCGAGCGAGCGGTGCAGCGACTTCTTCTGCGCCGTCGCCAGAATGGCGTCCAGCGGCTTGATCCTGTCAAGGAACATCAAGATTTCCCTCTCTTGTTCGCACGGGCCCCAACCCGTGCGTCGAATGGCGTTGCACGCTAACGCAAGCCCACGCCAATACAAGGCAGAAACTCGGGGTTTCCCCGTTTACTGCCAGCGTCTAGACCCTCGCCCATGTCCACTACCTTCCAGCTCGACACGTCGACCAGCCGCGCGAATCCCACCCCCGCTCCGATGAAGCGGCTGACGGTACCGATGATCCGCCGCCGCAAGGTCGACGGGGTCACGGCAGAACCGCTGGTCATGCTGACCGCCTATACCGCACGCCAGGCGCAGTTGCTCGATGCGCATTGCGACATCCTGCTTGTGGGGGATTCGCTGGGCCAGGTGATCTACGGGCTGCCGTCCACTATTCCCGTCACCTTGCGGATGATGGCCGATCATGCAGCGGCAGTCGTGCGCGGGAGTTACCATTCGGTCGTGGTCGTCGATATGCCCTTCGGCAGCTACGAAGCCTCGAAAGAGCAGGCATTCGAAAGCGCGAGCCTCCTGCTCAAGGAAAGCGGCGCGGCGGCGGTGAAGCTCGAAGGGGGCGAAGCGATGGCCGAGACGGTCGCATTCCTCAACCGGCGCGGCATTCCCGTGATGGGGCATGTCGGGCTGACCCCGCAAGCGGTCAACGTGCTGGGTGGCTATGCCGCCCGAGGTCGCAGCGGTGCGGAGGCCGACAAGATCGTGTCCGATGCCAAGGCGCTCGACGAAGCGGGTGCCTTCGCCATCGTGATCGAAGGGGTGGTCGAGCCGATCGCCATTGCCGCGACCGAAAGCGTCGCATGTCCCACCATCGGCATTGGGGCCTCCGCGAGATGCGACGGGCAGGTTCTTGTGACCGAAGACATGCTCGGCATGTTCGACCGGGTGCCGCGCTTCGTGAAGAAATACGAGGACATCGCGGCGGTGATCGAAAACACGGTCAAGCGCTATGCCGCGGAGGTTCGGGATCGGTCTTTCCCGGGCGAAGAGCAGACTTACCAGCCCAAGTGACCGATCAGCCGCTTGCCGATTGCGCACTATCGCTTTAGCGGCGTGCGCCTGAACAAGCGGACCCTACCATGACCACCATCACCCGATTCTACGGCTTTTCGATCATTTTCACCGTCATCTGCCTCGCGCTCGGCGCGTGGTACGGGTGGGAAAGTACGCAGACCGTCGGCGGTACGCTCGCGATGCTGTGGATCATCGTGGTGCTCTCGGTGCTCGAGATTTCGCTCAGCTTCGACAATGCGGTGGTCAACGCCTCGGTGCTGAAGGAGATGGACGAGGTGTGGCAGCGCCGCTTCCTGACCTGGGGCATTGCTTTCGCGGTGTTCGGCATGCGGATCGTCTTTCCGTTGGCGATCGTCGCCATAGCGGCCGGGCTCGGGCCGATCGAGACCATCAATCTGTCGCTCAACGATCCCAAGGAATACGAGCGCATCGTCAGTTCAGCCCATGTCGGGATCGCGGGCTTCGGCGGGGCCTTCCTCGCGATGGTGGGCCTCAAGTTCTTCTTCGATCAGGAGAAGGACATTCACTGGATTTCGGTGATCGAACGCTATCTCGCCCGATTCGCTGCCTTGCCCGCCGCCGAGATCGCGATCCTGCTGCTGATCCTGTGGGGTGTGTCATCTCTGCTTACCCCCGACGAGGCGCTCACTTTTCTCGTTGCTGGCATCCTCGGCCTCGTCACCTTCATCGCGGTCGAGGGCATCAGCACGATCCTCGAAATGCGCGAGGAAGCCGCACGCCTGCAAGGCGCGGTCGTGCGCAGCGGCCTCGGCGGGTTCCTCTACCTCAACATCCTCGATGCTTCGTTCAGCTTCGACGGCGTTATCGGGGCCTTTGCGCTGTCGAACAACATGGTGGTGATCGCCCTCGGCTTGTCGATCGGCGCGATGTTTGTCCGCTCGATGACGATCCATCTGGTGCGTCAGGGCACCCTCGCCCAGTACCGGTTCCTCGAGCACGGCGCGTTCTGGGCGATCATCGCCTTGGGCGCGATCATGCTCGTCTCGGCCAAGTTCCATATCCCCGAGACGATCACTGGCCTGATTGGCGCGGTGCTGATCGGCTTCTCGCTGTGGTGGTCGGTCCGCTACAACCGTAACGCCAGCTAGCCGCTATCGGCCGCGAGACGCAAAGAGACCGGAGCCGCGATGACCAGCTGTAACAGGTGGTATAGCAGCAGCGGCGCGATAACGAACCCGGCAGCCTCCGGCGGGATCAGCAACGCCGCCAGCGGCGCACCAATGGCGATGCTCTTTTGCGATCCGGCAAACAGGAAGGCGATTCGATCCGCCGTCGGAAGACGGAGCAAGCCACTTGCCAGCCAGCTTCCCCAATGCCCGAAGGCAAGGAACAGCGCGGTAAATCCGCCCAGCCCGGCCCATGATCCGGGTGAAATCTTACTGCCGATACCCTGTTCAACCGCCCCCGAGCTTGCGACATAGACGGCCAATGCGATCACCACGCGATCGAGCCATACAAGGCGGCTGCGTTGCCGGTCGATCCAGCCTCGGGTCCAGTCCTGGACGGCCATCCCGATCACCAGGGGCAGAACCAACAGCAGGGCGATCCGCATTATCGTATCGGAGCCGACATCCGGCACCGCCCCACCCCCGAGCATGGCAAACAGCGGCGCGGTGATAAACACGCCCGCAACATTGAGCAGAGCCGCACCAATCACTGCGAGGGCGGCATTCCCGTTGGCGAGCAGCGTGTAGGATGTCGCCGACTGCACGGTCGACGGCAGGGTACCAAGATAGAGGAACCCCAGCGATATCAGCGGCGGCACGATTCCGTAGGAGAGCTTCGCAATGGCCAGGCCTGCCAGGGCCATCACTCCGAAAACCCAGAGGAATAGCGGGAGGAAATAGCCCAGCCGTGCGAATCCCTGCAAAATCTGCTGTCGTTCGATCCGCAGCCCGTTGACAAGGAAAAGCAGGAATATGCCACCGCTCGATACCAGCCGGGACAGCTCAAGCCATTCGTCCACGGCCGGGAAAAGCGCCGCGAGCGCGATGGCGAGTATGAGCAAGCGCACCATAGGATCGAACAAGGCAGCGACGCGAGCCATCCGCCGTGCATTGCCTCTCCGACGGGTCGATGTCGAGAGACGGGATGCGAACCCCGATTCAGTTTTGCTCCAGAATGCGCACTTTGGCTTCGGCTAAGGCGACGAGATCATCATCGTAGCCCGCCGCGCGATAGGCCTGCGCGAGGATGCTGGCGCTGGCAGGGTGCATCGGTTGCAGATCGTGAGCGATCTCGGCAAGCCGAACTGCCAGATCGGTTTCCCCGCTTTCAAGTGCGGCCTTCGCCCTCACCGCGAGCACTTGCGGATCACGCGCCGCGCCGAATGCGATGACAAGGTCGCAGTATTCTGCTGCCGCCCGCCAGTCGCCCATGCGCGCATGGTGCATCGCCAGAAGCGTCATGGCTTCGACGTTCCCCGGCTCGCCTTGCGCGAACCCAGCGAGGAGCACCACCGCATCGCGCTGTTTGCCTTGACCCGACAGCACCGACGCCAGCTTGAACGTCAGAGGCCAGGGGCGGCGAATCTGCAATGCTTGGAGATAGGCTTTTTCAGCCGCAGCCAACCGTTTTGCCGAAGTTTCGGTATCTCCAACCAGCACCAGGGCGTCGCCTGATCCGGGGAACCGACGGGCAAAGCTACGCGCAGCCTCGGTTGCGGCCTCGCTGCGACCGGCGGTCAAAGCCGCGCGGGTAAGGGCTGGCACCCCCGTGCCACCTTCGTCGGCGCGCATTCGCGCGGTTTCCAGTGTCGTTGCGCTGCGTATGACCGAAAACTCCGGACGGTTTTGCCTTGCTGCCAGATCCAGCAGTGGCCCTGCCCGTTCGCGATCGCCGAGCGCCTCGAGCGAGCGCGCCATCAGCGTTTGCAGATAAGGCGAAGCCGAAGCGCGCGCGGCATCGGCCTGGAAGCGATAGGCCAGCTCCTTGTCATTCCGGCCCAGCACCAGTGCCCGCGCCAGCAACGGGACGACGCGACGATTGTCCGGCTGAAGCGTCGCGAGCCGGTCGAGCATCTGGGCCGCGCTCGAGTAGTTGCCGCGTTCCATGTCGATCAGCGCCAGTAGCAACATTGCCCCGGGCACCTCGCTCTCGACCTGCCCGCTGCGCTGGAGCAGCGTCAGCGCCAGATCGTAATTCCCGGCCCGCGCCGCAAGTACTGCCTGCAAATAGTAAGCCCGTCGGTTGGCAGGATCGACGGTGCTCAAGTGCCTGACAGCGGCAAGCATATCCCGTGCCCGGCCCAGTTCGCCCAGCGTGGCCGCATAGTCGCCCAGCAAAGCAGGATCGTTGGGCGCGACATCGAGGGCGCGCTCGAACCACGGCAACGCGGCGAGCGAGCCATCCACGTCGCGCACCAGCTGTGCGCGAAAGCGGAGCGCCAGCGGGTTCTCCGGGCCGAGTTCAACGGCGCGCTCTGCCGCCTGGATCGCTTGAGCCTGCTCACCGCCGCGATAGCGCAGCCTTCCGATGTCGACCCACAATTCCGGCGCTTCGCCGCCCGCAGCAAGCGCCCGGTCGAACGCCTGGCCAGCAGCAGGGAGGTTGCCCGATTCCATCTCGAGCCGGCCGAGCATATGGTTTCCATGGGCGCGCGTCCGAGGCGAAAAGTCCTGCTTGCCGAGCCACTCGCGGGCTTCGGCGAAGCGCCCTTGCGCCAGATTGGCCTCGCCGAGATATGCAGCTACGTCGCGCGGGTCCGTGCCCGTTTCGATCATCGCGCGCAATTGCACCTCCGCGGAGATACCGTCGCCGCGCGCTAGCGCAGATCGCACACTGTCGAGCGGACCCTGCACAGGCGCGGACTCACCGCACCCGAACAGCGCCAATGCGCACAGTCCGGCGAGCAACCACCGGAAGCGGAGTTCAGGCCTGAAGGTCATACTGTTTCAGCAGATCATACAAGGTGGGCCGGCTGATCCCCAGCAACTTGGCCGATTGCGATATGTTGCCGTCACTGCGCGCGAGCGCATGGCGGATCACCTTACGATCGACCTGTTCGCGCGCGCTCTTGAGGTTGAGCGCTGCGTCGCCCTCGCCCTTGCCCGTGTCGAGATCAAGATCGACCACACCGATCATCTTGCCCTCGGCCATTATGACCGCGCGTTTGATTCGGTTCTCGAGCTCGCGCACATTGCCGTGCCATGGCCAGCTGTCGATTGCGGCCAGCGCATCGGGGGCAAGGCCCTTCACCTGGGGATTCATTTCGGCCGAGAACCGGTTGAGGAAATGCTTCGCCAGCAAGGTCGCATCGCCCGGACGCTCCGCAAGGCTCGGGATCTTCACCACAATCTCGGCGAGACGGTAGAACAGGTCCTCACGGAAGCGATGATCCGCGATCATCGCCTCGAGATCCTGATGCGTGGCGCAAACAATCCGCGTATCCACCGCAATCGCCTTGCGCCCGCCGATGCGCTCGATTGTCCGCTCTTGCAGGAACCGCAGCAGTTTGACTTGAAGCGACAGCGGGATGTCGCCGACTTCATCGAGGAAGAGGGTACCACCGTGAGCCAGTTCGATCTTGCCCTCGCTGGTCCTCACGGCTCCGGTGAAGGCTCCCTTTTCGTGTCCGAACAATTCGCTCTCGAGCAGGTTTTCCGGGATCGCCGCGCAGTTGATCGCGACGAAGGCTCCATCGCGTCGGTCGCTCGCGTCGTGGAGTCCGCGGGCGAGCAATTCCTTGCCCGTTCCACTGGCACCGAGAAGCATCACCGAGACCTTGGTATTGGCAACCCGTTCGATCGTCCGGGCGACCTTGAGCATTTCTGGTGCGGTGGTGATGAGGCCGCGAATGGCCGTCTGGTCAGCCGCCACCCGATTGGCCAGCCGCCGGTTTTCGGCTTCGATCTGGTGCAGATTGAACGCCCGCCTGACGATCAGCCCGAGCGTATCGATATCAACCGGCTTCTGGTAGAAATCATACGCCCCGTGTTGGATCGCCCGCAGCGCACTGTCGCGCGCGCCGTGACCGGACGCGACGATGACCTTGGTATCCGGCTTTAGGCTCATGATCTCGCCGAGTACCGCAAAGCCCTCGGTCGTGCCGTCCGGGTCAGGCGGCAGGCCGAGATCCAGCGTCACCACGGCCGGCTCCTCCGATCGCACGGCAGCGATCGCCGATGCGCGATCTCCGACAATCGTCACGTCGAAGTCCTCATAGGCCCATTTGAGCTGGGCCTGCAGGCCCTCGTCGTCCTCGACGATAAGGAGTTTGGGTTTGCTCTCTGCCATTATGCCACCTTCGCGGGACTGGTTGCGATTTCCGGTGTCTCGCTTTCGTGTTCGGGGACGGGGAAGGTAATGGAGAAGCGCGTGCCAAGACCTTCGCGCGAATCCACGTCGAGGTTGCCTCCCATCGCCCGGACGAGCTCGCGGGCTTCGAAAGCACCGATCCCGAAGCCATTCGCCTTGGACGATACGAACGGCGTGAACAGCCCGTTGCGGATGAACTCCGGACTCATTCCCTGCCCGGAATCGACCAGTTCGATCCGCGCGATCTTCGCGTCGGCCGTGACATTGAGATAGACCGGGCTGTCCGCCGCACTTGCGTCGACGGAATTCTGCACCAGGTGGACCAGCGCCTGTTCCAGATTTTCCGCATCGGCCAGGACCGTGGCCGCATCCCGGTTGATGACCGCGACGTTGTGCACGCCGGCGAAGCGGGCAGCCGTCCGATCTGCGATCTCGGCGAGTTGGACATGCGCCCGCTGGTCCGACCCGCTGGCTCCATAGCGATTGAGCCGGGCGATCAGCGTGTTGAGCTTCTCCGCACTCTTGCGGAGCGTCACCAGCATGTCTGCCCTGAAGGCGGGGTTGTCGGCGTGCCGTTCGGCGTTGCGCGACAGGAGCGATAGCTGGCTCGCAAGATTCTTCACGTCGTGCATCACGAACGCGATCCGGCGGTTGAACTCGTCGAACCGTGCCGCATCCATCAGCGTCTGCTGTACCGACTGCTCGGCCAGATAACTTGCCAGCTGTTGCCCGACCACGCGCAACAGGTCGAAGTCTTCCCAGTCGAGGCTGCGTGGCTCCGGCGGTCGGGCCAGCACGATGATGCCGGTCAAACGGTCGAAATGCAGCAGCGGGACGATCGCCCATGCCTTGCTGTGTTCCAGCAGCCATTGCGGAACGAACGTCATCTCGCCGTGCTGGTCCCTGCCCGCCCGAACGTCATCGGCGTCGATGATGAAGGTGCGGTCTTCGAGCAGCTTCGTCAGGCCGCCCGGGATGGAGCCGGCGGGCACCTCGATTTCCTTCCACCGCCAGCGGGCCGCCAGTTCGAGCGCGCCCCGGTCGTCGCGAAGGAACAACAGGCCGCTCGGGCTGTCGGTGATGTCCGCCATCGCCTTGATCGCGCGCTCCTGCAGCGACTGGTCGGCATCGTCGCTCCGACCGATTGTCTGGGTGAAGCGCAACCATTCGGACCGGTAATCGTAGCGGTGCTGGAACAGGTGCTTTACAGCGGTAACCCGCAGCCACCCGCGCAGCCGCGGCGATGGCAGCCACAGAATCGCGACGACGCTTGCAGCAAAGGTGAAACCCACCTGCGCCAGTCGGCCGACATTGCCGCCCAGCAGGGTCAGCGACTGCGCGATCCCGATCATCAGAACGAGGTAGGCGCCGATGACTAGGAGGGAGAGAGTCTGGAATGCAACCGTACGCGAAGGGCGCAGCCGCATGGAGGCTGCGCCACTGGTCGCGCCGATTGCCAGCGGGACCGCCGCGAGGGCAACCACCAGCCCGCGCATGGCGAGCAATTCATACGGATAGGTCTGACCGAGATAGGCGACCGTGTAGACGTTGAGGTCGAACGCCCACAGCGCAGCCAGCGCCGCCGTGGTCCACCGCAAGACCTGCCGCACCGGCTGGGCGGCACCGACATAGAGATTGTGCAGCAGGACCAGCGAGCCGACCGCGACGAGCACGCGGAACATCGCCATCACTTGCAACACGAGAAGCTGGAGGTCCGCCGTCAGCGCATAACTCGCCGCAATAGCGAGGAGTGCAAGTTGCAGCAATTCCACGAAGCATAGAGCATAGACGACGGGCCGGATCGGCTTCATGCTCTGGTGCCGACCGTCATTGGCGAACAGGCGGAAGATCAGGTAGATCCACGTCAGGTTGCGTCCGGTTTCGACTGCCGCAGTCAGGCTGGCCGTCGGGCCCAGGGCAGCGTGCACGACGCACCAGCCCGCAGTGGCCGCCAAGGCGCCCAGCAACGGTGCCCGGTCGACCCTTTCGCGATCGCCGCGTTTGAAGACCCACACGATCGCGACACCGCACACCGCTGCGCCCGCAAGGTGCATCGCAAAGGACAGCAGAAGCCAGATATCAGGGACGTTTTCCATCACCGCGCACCATCCGGCCACAGCACGACGCGCAGGGTCTGGAGCAGGATCAGCAGGTCGAGAAAAGGGGTGTAGTTCTTAGCGTAATAGAGATCGTATTCCAGCTTGTGGCGCGAATCCTCGATGCTTGCGCCATAGGGATAGTTGATCTGTGCCCAGCCGGTGATGCCCGGTTTCACCATGTGGCGCTCGGCATAATAGGGCAGGTGCTCCTCGAGATCGGCGACGAACTTGGGGACTTCCGGACGGGGGCCGACAAAGCTCATTTCCCCCTTCAGCACCGACCAGGTCTGCGGCAGTTCGTCGATCCGCACCTTGCGGATAAAGCGGCCGAGACGGGTGATGCGGGGGTCGTCCTTTTCCGCCCATTTCGCCCCGTCCTTTTCCGCATCGGTGCGCATGGACCGAAGCTTCAGGACATCGAACGGCTGGCCATAGAGACCGACCCGTTGCTGGCGGAAGAATGCAGGCCCCTTGCTGTCGAGCTTCACCAGGATCGCGAACAGGGCAATCACCGGGGCCGTTAGGGTCAGGAGCAGGCCACTGGCGATAACGTCGAACAAGCGCTTGGCCGCGCTCGAAACCATCCGCCCCGAAGAGAACCCGTCGGAGAAGATCAACCAGCTCGGATTGACCGAATCGAGATCGACGCGCCCGGTCTCGCGCTCCATAAAGCTGCTGAAATCGTTGACATGGACGCCCATGGTCTTGATCCGCAACAGGTCCTTGAGCGGCAGCGCATTGCGCCGCTCTTCCAGCGCTAGCACGACTTCGCTGGCGGACAGATTGTCGACGAAGCGCCCAAGGTCGTGGATCGCATCGCGCGAAATCGCCTCCTCCACTTCGCGCGCCACCTCGCTCATCGCGACATAGGATACGATCGCAAAACCCGAGCCAGGGCGTTCCGCGAGGTCCTTGAGGCGCTTGGCACGCAGGCCTGCGCCAAGCACGACTACACGTCGGCGAAAGGCCGAGCTGCCGATAAAAGCTCCGATCAAGGTTCTGGCGAAGATCAGTATCGCGACGGTCAGGACCATCGCGTAAACCAGGGTGGAGCGCCAGAATGTCGCTCCGGGGATCAGGAAATCGATGACCGAAACGGCAATGATGCCAAGGCTCACCGCAACCAGAAGGCGGGCGCAAGCGAAGCGAAGCGAACGCAGCGCATCACTGCCGTACACGCCCACTGCAATCATTGCGGTCCATACGATGAGAGCAAAGCCGATGAGCGGAACCCACCGTTCCGAGATCACGCCGGGATCCATCCCGATTTGCGAGGCGCGCAGCTGCCACGCCCCCTCGCCCGCCACGAACAGCAAGGCGAAGTCGACCAGACCGAGCAGAACCACTGCATGCGGGATATAGTGTTTGAACAGGCGGATCATCTGGTTCCGGTCCGGAAAATTCCCATCACTCGAGGGACCGGCTTACGGATCAGGTGTGAAATGTCGGTAAATTTTACAACGAACCCCCGGGGCCGCTCGGCACCGGGGGTTCGCTTGTGACGGGTTTGCCTTTGCCGGCGATCAGTTGTTGGTCACATCGTCGGCAACATCCTGCGCGGCATCGCCGACCTTTTCAGCGGCGTTGCCCACATCATTGGCCGCATCGGCGATGGCGGTGTCCTTCGCCATTTCGGCCCCGCCAAGCTGGTTGAATACCAGCAGTCCGCCGACCACTGCGATCAGCAGGACCACAAGGAATATCCACTTTCCACCTCCACCGCCGCGGCGCTCGCCATCGGTGTAGACGGTGGTGCGGGTATGGGTGCTGCCATCGGGCGTTTCGGTAATCGTGGTGCGTTCTTCGGTCATATGCCTTCTCCCTGCGTGATGCAGACCACAACCCGCGCAATGGGCGATCGGTTCCGATCCCGATCTTATCAGCTTGAAAAATCGAAAGGAGTGACCCCGCGCATCGCCCGGTCGAAGCGCAGCAGCGCCCCCTTCGGAGGGAGCGACCTCTGGCGACAGTCACCACGAAAGCAGCGGGCGCAACCCAGCCCGATCGGCTGAGCATCCTCCGTCCTGAGCGACAGGCTGCGCGCCTGGGCCAGATTTGACGCCAGTTTGGCTTCGATCCCGAGGATGATCGCGAAGCGCGCATCGCCGGTCGTGCCGCTACCGTCTACCGCGCGCGCAATTGTCAGCCAGTGGCCGATTCCGCTCGAGCGGCTTTCGACCTCGACCGCCTGAACGCAGATCGTGCCGGATCGCTCGAAAGCCTGGTGCACGATCCAGAGGGGACAGCTGGTCTCGCCTTCGAGCAGGAGCGTCCCGCTGGCACCCGCGAGCCGCTTTGAAAACTGCCCCGCACGGTCCACCCGCGCCATGAAAAAGGGCAGCCCGCGCTGCCCCACACGCTGGAGCGTGGTGAGACGGTGGGCGAGCTGTTCGAAGCTCGCACCGAACCGGCGTTGCAGGACCGGGAGGTCGTAACCGGTTGCCTCGCAGGCGCGCAGGAACCGGCCATAGGGAAGCAGGAGCGCTGCGGCGAAGTAACTGAACAGATGCCGCTCGAACAGCTTGCGCGCGGCTTCTGCAGCCAGCCTCGAACCCTGAACGATATCGAAAACCGGCTGTTGCTGTTCCAATTGGGCGATCTGCATCGCTATCTGGAAGTTTCGCGACGCCGGCGAGAGCATTTCTGACAGCTGCAACTGTCTTGCATGGAGGTCGAGACGCCGCACCGCATCGGGCATCACATCGCGGGGCAACACCCGAATGGTGAGCTGGTGCCGCTCGCGCAGCCGTTCCGCCAATGCAGCGCCAAGGTCGCTATTCGACAGGCGCAGTTCGTCGGCAAGGATCTCGGCCCTGTCGTCGAGCTCGGCGAAGTGGTTGCGCCAACGCTCGATCTCGATCCTGGTCAGGTCCAGAGGGTCTTCTTCGCCGACAACCGCGGCTCCCGCTGTGTCGTAGAGGCGAGCGAAGGCCGCTGCGATCTGCGGTGCCGAGGCGAGCAGTTCCACGGCTTCGTCGCGGTCGATGCCGAGATCGCTGAAGCGTTCGTCGTTGAGGCGTCTGACCAGTCCGTCGATCCCGCCGATCGATGCGTCCTCGCGCAAGGTTGCCAGATCGAAATCGAATGCATCGACGACCTGCACCATCACCCGCGCCGAGAGCGGGCGTTGGTTGCGCTCGATGAGATTGAGGTAACTGGGCGAGATCGACAGCCTAGTGGCCATGGCAGCCTGGGTCAGTCCCTCCCGCTTGCGCAAACGGCGCATGGCCGGACCTGCGAACACTCCGCTCTCTGCCATCAAGTAACTTTCTTTACACCATTACACGATCATTTGCCCGAATGGTGCGAGTTAGACAAGAATTTTTGTAACTTTCTCTATGCTTCGGCAGCTTCAGGGCCGAAGAAGGCGGCAACAAGCAACTTCCTCCCCGAATCAGGAGAACCATCATGAGCTACCAGAGCCAAATCACCGATCTGGACAAGACGATCACCGGACAGGGTGCGCCGTGGGCTGCGATCGACGCCGAGTCGGCTGCGCGGATGCGGATCCAGAACCGCTTCCCCACCGGGCTCGACATTGCGCGCTACACCGCAAAGATCATGCGCGAGGATATGGCGGCATACGACGCAGACCCCGCGAATTACACCCAGTCACTCGGTTGCTGGCACGGGTTCATCGCGCAGCAGAAGATGATCAGCATCAAGAAGCATTTCGGCAACACGAAGCGCCGGTACCTTTACCTGTCGGGCTGGATGGTCGCTGCGCTGCGGAGCGAGTTCGGGCCGCTGCCCGACCAGTCGATGCACGAGAAGACCAGTGTCCCCGCGCTGATCGGCGAGCTCTACACCTTTCTCAAGCAGGCGGATGCCCGCGAGCTCGGCGGCTTGTTCCGTGACATGGATGCGGCGCGCGAGCGCGGCGACCAGGTCGAGGCCAAGCGGATCGAGGTCATGATCGAGAACCACGAGACCCACGTGGTGCCGATCATCGCCGATATCGACGCCGGCTTCGGCAATGCGGAGGCGACGTACCTCCTCGCCAAGAAGATGATCGAAGCCGGGGCTTGCGCGCTCCAGATCGAGAACCAGGTTTCCGACGAGAAGCAATGCGGCCACCAGGACGGCAAGGTCACCGTTCCGCACGAGGAGTTCCTGCAGAAGATCCGCGCGATCCGCTACGCATTCCTCGAGCTGGGTGTCGACGACGGCATCATCGTCGCACGCACCGACAGCCTCGGCGCGGGCCTGACCAAGTCGATCGCCTACACCACGCAGGAAGGCGATCTGGGGGACCAGTACAACAGCTATCTCGATTGCGAGGAAGTCGATCCGGCGGACATCAGGAACGGCGACGTCTTCCTCAGCCGCGAAGGCAAGCTGCTGCGCCCCAAGCGCCTGCCGAGCAACCTCTACCAGTTCCGTTCGGGAACCGGGGAAGATCGCTGCGTGCTCGACTGCATCACCTCGCTCCAGCACGGCGCGGACCTGCTGTGGATCGAAACCGAAAAGCCGCATATCGGCCAGATCGGCGGCATGGTCGACCGCATCCGCGAAGTCATTCCGAACGCCAAGCTGGTCTACAACAACAGCCCCAGCTTCAACTGGACGCTGAGCTTCCGCCAGCAGGTCTTCGATGCGTGGGAAGCTGAAGGCAAGGACGTTTCGGCTTACGACCGCGCCAAGCTGATGAGCGTGGACTACGATGGCACAGAGTTGGCCGACGAAGCTGATGAGCGCATCCGCACCTTCCAGCGCGACGCTGCGGCCAAGGCCGGCATCTTCCACCACCTGATCACCCTGCCGACCTATCACACGGCAGCGCTCAGCACCGACAACCTCGCCAAGAGGTATTTCGGAGAAGAAGGCATGCTCGGCTACGTCAAGAACGTCCAGCGGGAAGAGATCCGCCAGGGGATCGCCTGCGTGAAGCACCAGAACATGGCCGGCTCCGACATCGGCGACGACCACAAGGAGTACTTCGCCGGTGAAGCCGCATTGAAGGCGGGCGGCAAAGAGAATACGATGAACCAGTTCGAGGCTGCGTAGGTCGCATCCTCTCTCTCGGACCCGAAAGGAGGCCCAAGATGACTACTGAAACGACCAGCCGCGAACCCGGCCGCGCCCGCGCGCTGCTCTCGACCGCAGACTTCAAGCTGCTGCGGCGTGCGCTGGAAAGCCACGCCAAGGCAACCGAGGACCGCGAGGAACTGGCCAAGATCAACGCGCTGCACCACCGGCTCGGCACCTACAGCTGATCCCGTAAATTAGTTCTCCTGGGGAGGAGAAACCGGCCGTCGGAGCACCCTGTGTTCCGGCGGCCGACACGTAAATGCGTCTTTAACCATAGGCGCGATCCCGTGGTTAACGAGCCGGTCGTAAAGCCGCAGGATGGCGCGACGGTCAACCAAACAGAAGTCGATCGATCTCAAGATGTATCGCCACTTCGCGATCGTTACGGTCGCGATTACCGTTGCCATGGCAGTCTTCGCCGACGGAGAAAGCCGCAAGGCGATTGCGGAAACCGCCGCACAGGCCGCAGAACAGGCTCAAGGCCCCGAGCTGTCGGGCATCAAGCTTCACGAACCCAAGCAGTCGGAACATTCGGCAAATTACGCCGACCCTTCATCCGGCACCAGCTATGCGAGTGGCCTCTCGACAAGCTCAGCATTGCGCACGACCGGGACGCCATCGTGGGTTGAAAAGCTGAAACATTTCGGCCTGACGCTGGCTCAGTTCCAGGCCTTGTCGAAGGAAGAGCAGGCAGCCCTGCTCAAGGTCCTCAACGGCCCGAAGCCGCCGATCGACGAGGACGCAGCGATCCGCCGCGCCTCCGCTGCTTCGCTCGAGGCAGCGGGCGGCGGCGAAGGCGCGGATATGTAGCCGCAGCTGGCTACAGATCTACGGCTTCATCAAATCTAGGGTTGCACTGGCCATCGCTTCGGCCGCCGTTGCGATGACCTTCTCAGCGTCGGGTGCCCAGAACGGGCTGTGAAGCGAAGGCAGGCTGCCCTCCCCGCGTTCGGCTGCGTCAAACTGATCCTGCGGAACACCGCCGACCCAGAAAATGAGCGATTCGACGTTATCCGGATCGGCGCGGTAGAATTGGCCGAAGTCCTCTCCGCCCATGACCGAAGGCACTTGCTGAACCCGTTCTGCGCCGAAGCGCGTCTTGAGCCGGCCCATCACCTCCTCGGTGAACTCGGGCGTGTTGTAGGTCGAGGGCGTATAGGGATCGGCCACGGTGACCGTCGGCATCCGGTCCTCCGGCATTCCGGCAGCAATCGCTTCGCCCCGCGCTATCCGGGCGATCCCGTCGAGCAGCAGCTTGCGCGATTCGTCCGAATAGGACCGCACGGTCAGCTGCAGCCGCGCCTCGTCGGAGATGATGTTGTGCTTCGCCCCGGCGTGGAAGCTGCCGACGGTCACCACTGCCGGATCGAGCGGACTGCTCTCGCGGCTGACGAGGGTCTGGAGCTTCATCACGATCGCACTGGCGAGCACGATCGGGTCCTTGGTGGTATGGGGGTAGGCACCGTGCCCACCGATGCCCGGCACGACGACATCCACGCTATCGACATTGGCCAGCGCATAGCCGGGCGAATAGCCGATCATGCCTGCCGGAAACTGCGCCGCGTCGTGGAAACCGAGCACGTAGTCGGGCTTGGGAAAGCGGGTGAACAGCCCGTCTTCCAGCATCGCAAGCGCGCCCTCGCCGATTTCCTCTGCCGGTTGCCCGATCAGCACCAGCGTGCCCGACCATTGATCCTTCCGCTCGACCAGCATCTTCGCGGTGGCGACCAGCCCGGTCATATGGGTGTCGTGCCCGCAGGCATGCATCACCCCGGTCTCGACGCCCGACGCCGGGGTCGACACGCGCTTCGAGGCATAGGGCAGCCCGGTCTGCTCGATCACCGGGAGACCGTCCATGTCTGCCCGCAACATGACCACCGGTCCGGCCCCGTTCTTCATGACGGCGACGACGCCGGTCTTGCCGACGCCTTCGGTAACCTCGAAGCCGAGCGCCTTGAACCGCGCCGCCAGCTTGGCCGCGGTCTCGACTTCCATGAAGCTGAGTTCGGGGTTGGCGTGCAGGTCCCGGTAAAGCTCCATCAGGCCGGGCATTTCCTTCGCGATATCCTCACGCAATTCGTCGGCCACAGCAGGCGTCGAAAGGGCGAAGGCGCAGACAGCTGCAGCGGCGAATTTCATCAACATAGTATCCCCTCGAATGGTCGGCTTCACATACCGTAGGTCATCACCAGCAGGAACGACAAGGTCGTGACCATCAGTATGACCAGCGGCACACCGGTGCGGATGTAGTCTTTGAACTCGTAACTGCCTTCGGCCATGATCAGCATGTTGGTCTGATAGGCGATCGGCGTGGCATAGCACAGGTTGCAGCCGAACAGCACCGCGAGCACCAGAGGTTCGGGTGGCAGGCCCAGTTTGGCCGCGATACTGAACGCGATCGGGGTGCCGACGGTGGCAGCGGTCGCGTTGGACGCGAAATTGGTCAGCAGGGTCACGAACAGCATGATGGCCGCAAGCACAGCAGCCGGAGAGAGGTAAGCCAGACCGACCGCCATGAGCGAGCCGAGCCAGTCGGCCGCGCCGCTGTCACCCACGATGCGCCCGATCGCGATACTCGCGGCGACCAGCACGATAACCTTGGCCGAAAGCGCGCGCCCCACGCGGTCGAACTTCACGCAGCCGGTCACGAACATCAGGATCGCACCCGCCAGCGCGGAAATCGCGATCGGAAGCAGGCCGATCGAAGCCGTGAACACCGAGCCGAACATGATCGCAGCAGCAAGGACCGCTTTCGACCGGCGCGGCAGTTCGCGGGCACCGTCGAGCGTGAGCAGGCTGTCGTTGCGCGCGAACTGTTGAAGATCGTCCGGTAGCCCCATGACCAGCAGGACATCGCCTTCCACCATCCGCAGATCGCCGCTTTCGCCGTGTTGTTCCTGCCCGCCGACCAGGCGGGCCGGCCGATGGATGCCGAGCACCGCGACACCGTAGAGGTCGGCGATGCCGGAAGTTGGCAAGGTGCGGCCGACCAGCCGGGAATCGGGTGTAACGGTCATCTCGACCACCACGATATCCTGAGCTTTTGTTTGCGAGCTGCGTTTGATCCGGTCGAGCACCCAGCTGGGTGCGATATCGCTGCGCAGGGTGCGCATCGCCTCTTCGAGCCCCTCGTGCGTCCCCGAGATGTGCGGTCGCTGCTGCGGGGCGAAAACCCCTTCGTTCTGATCGTGGAATATGATGTCATCCGGCAGGCCAGGCCCGACTTCCGCCAGTTCGCGACCGACCAGCGCGCTATCGTCTCCGATCCGCAAACGCGTGTGGAAGCGGCGGAGTACCACATCGCTTGCGACCCGGTTGTCACCCAGCAGGCGAGGCATCACCAGCCACAGGTAAGGCAAGGCCACCAGCCCGGCGACAAGCACGATCGGGGTAAAGTCGAACACGCCGATGGGCCGCATCCCCAGGTCTCTCGCGATCGAAACGACGAGGATATTGGTCGAGGTCCCGATCGTCGTGGCCATACCACCGATCAGCACGGCGGCGTTGAGCGGGATGAGCGTTTTGGAGGCCGGCATTGCGCCGCGATGCGCCAGGGCGACGAAGATCGGCAGCAGCAGGACCAAGACCGGCGTATCGTTGACACCCATCGACAAGGTGAAGGCAAGCAGCAGCGAGACCAGCAGGCCGGCCTGCAGATTCCACTTAAAAACCCGCTCGAGCAGCCGCGCGGCGGGCTCGAGCGCGCCGGTCACCACCAGCCCCCGGCCCATGATCATAAGCGCACAGATCGTGATCAGCGCGTAGTGACCGAAGCCCGAGAATGCCAGCGCCAGACCATCGGTCGGCCCCGTTTCGGGCAGCGGGAAGAAGTAGAGCCCCACAGCAATCACCGCGATCGTCAGCAATGAGACGATCTCCACCGGCATCCGCCCGCGCGCAAAGGCGACGAACATCGCAACGGTGACGATCATGGCCGCTAGGGCGTGAGGTGAGGGTATCCCTGGCATGCTCGCGAAGGTGACTCCCAGAGCCGGTGACCAAGTTCAAGCGAATTCAGCCAGATTCCGCAAGTGAGGGAGAGTGGTGCCCCTGGCCCGACTCGAACGGGCACTCCGTAAGGAACTCGATTTTGAGTCGAGCGCGTCTACCAATTCCACCACAGGGGCACTGCGATGCGAGCGCGGCTGTTAGCCGCGCACAGCCGCAGCATCAAGCCTTCAGCGCACCGACCAGCAGCTTGTGCAGTTTCGAATGGAGCGTATCGTTGGCCGCCAGCACCTGCTCGGCAAGGATCGGCTGCGAACGGCCGCGATAGTCGGTCACGAAACCGCCAGCTTCGCGCACCAGCAGGCACCCGGCCGCTGTGTCCCACGGGTTGAGCCCGCTTTCCCAGAAGCCATCGAATCGCCCGGCGGCGACCCAGGCGAGATCGAGCGAGGCGGCACCGAACCGGCGGATACCGGCGATTTCCGGCCCGATTTCGCGGTAGATCCGTGTCCACTCCTCGAAATTGCCGACACCCTGGAACGGCATGCCGGTCGCGATCAGCGAATCCGAAAGGCGGCTGCGCGAGGACACCCGCAGGCGGCCATCCTGCAGCCATGCACCGCGAGTCTTTTCCGCCCAGAAGGTCTCGTCGGTGATCGGTTGATACACCACCCCGGCGGTCACCTCGCCCCAGCCGCCCCCGCCCAGCTTGGGCTCCTGCACAGCGATACTGATCGCGAAATGCGGGATGCCGTGGAGGAAGTTGCTGGTCCCGTCGAGCGGATCGATGATCCACCGCGGCTTGTCCGGATCGCCTTCGATGATGCCCGCTTCCTCGAGCACAAAGCCCCAGTCGGGTCGCGCGGCAAGCAGCTCGTCATACAGTATGCGTTCGGCGCGCATATCGGCCTTGGACACGAAATCGGCCGGCCCCTTGCGGCTGACCTGCAAATGCTCGATTTCGCCGAAATCGCGGCGCAGGCGCCCGCCCGCCTTGCGCGCGGCACGCTCCATTACCCGGATAAGACCCGACAGGGCTGCCATGGCTATCAGCTCGCCTTGCCGACGTAGGTACGCTCGTAAACGTCGACCACGATCCGCGTGCCGCTTTCGATATGCGGCGGCACCATCACGCGCACGCCATTATCGAGCACCGCAGGCTTGTAGCTGGAAGAGGCCGTCTGGCCCTTCACCACCGCATCCGCCTCGACGATTGTCGCCTCGACCTGTTCGGGGAGCGCGACCGAGATCGGCTTTTCTTCCCACAGCTCGAGCGTCACTTCCATGCCATCCTGCAGAAAGGCCTTGGCATCGCCGAGCAGATCCGAGGGCAGATTGATCTGCTCGAACGTGTCGTTGTCCATGAACACCAGGCTGTCGCCATCTTCGTAGAGGTACTGGTATTCCTTCTGGTCGAGCCGGACGCGCTCAATCGTGTCGGCGCTGCGGAAGCGGACGTTGGTCTTGCGGCCATCCTGCAGGTTCTTCATCTCGACCTGCATATAGGCCCCGCCCTTGCCCGGCTGGGTATGCTGGATCTTGGCGACTTTCCAGATGCCGCCTTCATACTCGAGAATATTGCCCGGACGAATGTCCACGCCGCTGATTTTCATGGGAATTGGCCTTTTCATGGAGCGGAAGCGATGAAATCGCCCGCCGATCTGCGGCGCGCCTTTAGCCCACCCATCCCGAACGGGCAAGGCGGGTGGCACCAAACGGCCTGCGTCGCTATATGTGCGCACATGAGTTACCGCGTGACGGCATTTTTGATCGCCATAGGTCTCGGCACCGGCGCGAGTGCAGCGATGGGCCCGCTGGCTACGCTGCCTCATGGCGAGTATGTCTGTTCCCTCCCGGGTGATGCAGGCGGTAGCGCCTGGGAAGTCCTTCCGGGAAAGGGCTTCACCATCGAGAACGCCAGCACCTATCGGACCGAGGCCGGCGCGGGTGTCTACCTGATGACAGGAAACCGGGTCGTCTTCACGCGCGGGCCGATGAAGGGCATGCAGTTCGACCGGATCGGCAACAGCACATTGCAGTGGATCGACGAAGCGGGGAAGCCCGGCCGGGTCCGCTGCACGCGCGGATCAGGCGCGGGCTGAGGCCAGCGCTGCCGCAAACGACCTGATCGACGCCGCCTCATCGCCGTTCCACACTGCGCCCGAGACGGCGAGAAAATCGGCACCCGCCTTCACCAGAGGGCCGCAGTTGTCGGGCGTGATCCCTCCGATCGCCACGCAAGGTATCTCGAACAGCTTGCTCCACCACTCGAGCAGCTCCGGCTCGGGCCTGTGCTCGCTCTGCTTGGTCATGCTCGGGAAGAAGGCCCCGAAGGCAACATAATCTGCCCCCTCTTCGCCAGCGGTCATCGCGAGGTGTCTCGAAGCGTGGCAGGTCACGCCGATTTGTGCGTCGCGCCCGAGGGCTTCGCGGGCCTCCTTGGGTGAACCATCCTTCTGGCCCAGGTGAACGCCGTCGGCACCTAGCCGCTTGGCCAGCGCGATGCTGTCGTTGACGATGAAAGCGACATCGCGTTCGGCGCAGATCGTCTGCAAGGGCTCGGCGAGGCGTGCGGCCTCGTGTTGGTCGATGTCCTTCACGCGAAACTGGAACGCGGTCGCAAGGCCCGCCCCCGCATCGAGCGCGCGGGCGAGCCGTTCGGGGAAAGCACCGCCGACTTCGAGCGGCGAGATCAGGTAGAGCTGGCAGTCAGTCATCGCGTGGGCCGTAAACCGCGCGGAGGGATTCGTCGACATTCACGATTGCGAAAGCGCCGGTCGCGTTAGACCCGCTGCATGATCAGGATGCTCCCTCTCCTCGCTTGCGCCCTCGCGCCGCTCACACTTTCGGCCTGCGCGATCATTCCCGATGGCCAGCTCGCCGGGGCTACGCCCGCCGCCGAAGGGGCTGCCGTCGGTCTCTCGCAGCCCGTTCGCGTGGGCGACCTCACCGTCACGCCGATGAAGGTAGTCGAGGACAGCCGCTGCCCGATCAATGCGCGCTGCGTATGGGCTGGGCGGCTGGTGGTCGAAACCCGGATCGACGGGGCGGGCTGGCGCGATACGGCTGATATCACGCTGGGCGAAACCTTCGGGACGCACGACCGGGTCATCGCGCTGACTTCGGGCGAGCCGGGCAAGACCACGCAGTCCGAGATCCAGCCCGGCGACTACCGCTTTACCTACGAAATGCGCTGAACCCGAATCAAGCGACCGAAGCCGCAGCGATCTGGTCGATCGCCGCACCCAGCGTGCCGTCGAATTCCTCGTCGCTCTGCCGGTGGCGAAGGTCCTGCAACAACCCGCGGCTGAAGCTCGCGATCATGCCCGGGTTCTTCGACAGTTCGGCGCAGGCTTCTTCCGTCGAGTAGCCGCCCGACAAAGCGACGACGCGGAGCACCTTGGGGTGACGCGTAAGCTCGGTATAAAGTCCCGGCTCCTTGGGGATCGACAGCTTGAGCATGACCTGCTGGCCTTCGGGCAGCGCGCCTAACCCTTCGTGGATCGCCTCGAGCATGACCTTTTCGCCTTCGGCGCGGTCTGCGGCGGTGATATCGTATTCGGGCTCAAGGATCGGCATCAGCCCGCTGGCGATGATCCGCACACCCTCGGCAAACTGCTGGTGCACCACCGCCTTGATGCCCACAGGATTGTTGGCCTTGATCACCGAGCGCATCTTGGTGCCGAACACGCCGAGCGACTTCGCGCGGGCGCACAGGTCTTCGAGGCCGGGGTTGGGCTTCATCAGCTGCGCGCCGTCGCGTTCGTCCTCTAGACCCTTGTCGACCTTGAGGAACGGCACGATGCCGCGTTCCGCCAGCCGCGCGGGCACCGGCTTCCCGCCGCTGGTGCCGTCCATCGTCTTTTCGAACAGGATCGCGCCGATGACCTTGCCGTTGCCGAAGCACGGGCTTTCGATGATCCGCTGGCGCATGGCGTGGATCAGGCCGAACATCTCGTCCTCGGTGTTCCACGCACCCTCTTCGATTCCGTAGCCCTTGAGCGCCTTGGGAGTCGAACCGCCCGACTGGTCAAGTGCGGCAATAAAGCCCTCTCCGGCGGCGATCCGGGCGGTCATCTCTTCGAAGGTCATGCGGAGGTCCTGTGCTGGATTTTCGTCCTGTGCATACCTATGCACGAGCGGGCCATTAGCGAGCGATCCGGTGCGGTGCAACGCCCGGTAGGGCGAATTTGTCGGACGATCGTTGGGAGCCTTTTCAGGAGACCTACCTACGCCCGCTCACCTTGCGGATGATGCCGTTGAACCGCAGCACCGGCTGTCCGTCGGCGGTGATCAGACCCTCGACGAAGATCGTCTTTCCGCCTGCCCGGACGACCCGGCCGCGGGCTTCCATGAACTGACCGACGCGCGCCGGGTCGAGAAAATCCGATGTCATGCTCAAGGTGACGCCATGGCTGTCAGCCAATTCGCGCCCAGCGATGGTGAACAAGGCAGAGTCGGCAAAGGTCATCAGACAACCGCCATGCATGAAGCCTGCGCCGTTCATATGGCGCGGCTCGGCGCGGAAGGCGCTGACGTAGCCGCCGTCTTCCTCGATCCGCTCGTAGAACGGGCCGGAACGCTGCTCGAAGGCGTCGCTGCTCCAGGTCGACCACCCGGCCCACTCGCCTTCAGTGACTGCGACCAGGCCACCCGTAGCTCCAACGGCTTCGTTCTCGCTCATCGCGCGAGCGCCGCCACGCCGGGCAGCTCCTTGCCTTCCATCCATTCGAGGAAGGCACCACCGGCAGTTGAAATATAGGAGAAATCGCCCGCGACCCCCGCATGGTTGAGCGCGGCGACGGTATCGCCCCCGCCCGCAACCGAAGTGAGCGACCCGTCCTGCGTAAGCGCAGCAGCGGTGCGTGCGAGGGCAACCGTCGCACTGTCGAAGGGTTCGAGCTCGAACGCCCCCAACGGCCCGTTCCACACCAGCGTGCGGCAGGTCTTGAGCACATCGCCCAGCGCCTCGACCGCCTGCGGGCCGATGTCGAGGATCATCTCGTCCGCCGCCACCTCGTGGACGTTGCAGGTGCGCACGCTCGGCGGATTGGCGGCAAATTCCTTCGCCACCGTGACGTCATAGGGCAGATGCACCGTGCAGCCGGCGTGATCGGCCTGGTCCATGATGCGGTTGGCGACATCGGTCAGCTCGTGTTCGCACAGGCTCTTGCCGACATCGACTCCGCGCGCGGCGAGGAAGGTATTGGCCATCCCCCCGCCGATGATCAGGTGCTGGACACGGCCGACGAGGTTTTCGAGCACCGCCAGCTTGCTCGACACCTTGGCCCCGCCAACCACCGCTGCGACCGGCGGCTGCGGATTGCCGAGCGCCGCGTCGAGCGCCTTCAGCTCGGCTTCCATCGACCGCCCGGCATAGGCCGGCAGGATATGGGCGAGGCCTTCGGTCGTCGCGTGTGCGCGGTGGGCGGCAGAGAAGGCATCGTTGACGTAGATATCGGCGTTGGCCGCGATCGCCTTGGCGAAGTCGGGATCGTTGGCTTCCTCGCCCGGCCAGAAGCGGACGTTGTCGAGCAGTCCGATATCGCCGTTGCGCAGGATGCCGATCGATTGTTCGACCACCGGGCCGCTCAATTCGGGGATGAACATGATCTCGCGGTCGATCACGCGCTCGACATCGCCCTGCACCATGCTGGTGCTCATGGTCGAATAGCGCTGCCCCTTGGGGCGGCCGAAATGCGCCAGCAGCAGCACCTTGGCACCCTTGTCCGCCAGTTCGAGGATGGTCGGCTTCGCCGCCTCGACCCGGGTCACGTCACTCGCGCGGCCTTCCTGCATCGGCAGGTTGAGATCGACGCGCACAAGCACGACCTTGCCGGTAATGTCGCCGAGATCATCGAGGGTCTTGAACGTGGTCATAGTGGCCTCAGCATTTTTGCGGCAGCCTTCGTATCAAGCCCGTCACCCTGAACTCGTTTCAGGGTCCATCTCACCCCATCGACCGCCGGTACAGGAGGCACGATGGATGCTGAAACGAGTTCAGCATGACGGGGCTGGCAAATTTAGGTCAAATCTACATAAGTCCGGCCACCACGCCCGAAGTATCGATCATCCGGTTCGAGAAACCCCACTCGTTGTCGTACCAGCTGACCACACGGGCGAGCTTGCCTTCGAGCACTGCGGTCTCGAGGCTGTCGACGGTCGAGCTTGCCGGGTGGTGGTTGAAGTCGCTCGAGACCAGCGGCTGGGTGGTGTAATCGAGCACGCCCTTCATCGGGCCGTCCGCCGCCGCCTTGAGCGCGGCGTTGAGTTCTTCCGCCGTTGTATCGCGGCCGGGCACGAAGGTCAGGTCGACCAGGCTGACGTTGGGCGTCGGCACCCGGACCGAGGAGCCGTCGAGCTTGCCTTTCAGTTCGGGTAGCACCAGCCCGACCGCGCGCGCAGCGCCGGTGGTGGTCGGGATCATGTTCTGCGCCCCGCCGCGCGCCCGCCGCAGGTCCTTGTGGATCTGGTCGAGCATGCGCTGGTCGTTGGTGTAACTGTGGATCGTGGTCATGAAGCCGCGTTCGATCCCCACCGTATCGTTGAGCACCTTCGCCACCGGGGCGAGGCAGTTGGTGGTGCAGCTCGCGTTCGAGATGATGTCGTCGTCGGCGGTCAGCGTGTCGTGGTTGACGCCGTAGACGATGGTCTTGGAAACACCGGTTGCAGGCGCCGAGATGACGACGCGCTTCGCGCCGGCCGAAAGATGCGGGCGGGCCGATTCGTCCGACTGGAAGAAACCGGTGCATTCCATCACGATGTCGATGCCCATTTCGCCATGCGGCAGCTTGCCCGGATCGCGCTCGCTGGTGACATGGATGCGCTTGCCATTGACGACGAGGTCGCTGCCGTCGACCTCGACCGTGCCGGGGAAGCGGCCATGGGTCGAATCGAATCCGAACAGCAGCGCGTTCGACTGGGTGTCCGCCAGGTCGTTGATGCTGACCAGTTCGAGATCGTGATCGTCACGCTCGAGCAAGGCGCGCGCCACGAGGCGGCCGATACGTCCGAAACCGTTGATTGCAACCTTGGTCGCCATGTTCAATGCTCCTGCTTAGGAATTGAGTTTGTTCAGGATTTGCGGAACAATTGCGTCCGCAGTGAAGCCGAATTTCTCGAATAGCTGTTCCGCCGGTGCCGAGGCACCGAACCGGTCGAGCCCGATGTTGATGCCGTGGGTACCGGTGTAGCGCTCCCAGCCGAGGGTGACACCCGCTTCTAGCGAGATTTTCAGCACATCGGCAGGGAATAGGTCTGCACGGTAGTCAGCGCTTTGCCCGTCGAGCAGTTCGGCGCACGGCATGGAAACGACATCGGCACCAATTCCCTGCGCTTCGAGCGCCTCGGCTACCTCGACAGCGAGCGCGACTTCGGAGCCGGTCGCAACCAGCACCGCCTTGCGATCGGCGGTGGCGGCACGCAAGCGATAGGCCCCCATCGCACTGCGATTCGACGACGCCGACCAGTCCGCATCGCCCTCGCCCCGCAACTGCGGCAGGTTCTGCCGGCTCAGCGCCAGCACCGAGGGCGTTTCCGGCGTCTGCAGCGCCAACGCCCAGCATTCCGCGGTCTCGATCGTATCGCACGGGCGATAGACGTTGAGATTGGGGATAAGGCGCAGGCTCATCACCTGCTCGACTGGCTGGTGGGTCGGTCCGTCCTCGCCCAGCCCGATGCTGTCGTGGGTCATGACGTAGACCACGCCGATTTCCTGCAGCGCCGAGAGACGGATCGCATTGCGGCAGTAGTCGCTGAAGATCAGGAAGGTGCCGCCATAGGGAACGACGCCGCCATGCAGCATCATGCCGTTCATCGCCGCCGCCATGCCGAATTCGCGGATGCCGTAGTAGAGGTAGCGGCCAGCGTAATCGTCCGCGCTGAACGGCGATGTGCTCGGCGTCTTGGTGTTGTTCGAGCCCGTCAAATCGGCCGAGCCGCCGACAAGTTGCGGAAGCTTTTCGGTCAACGGGCCGAGCGCCATTTCGGAAGCCTTGCGGGTCGCGACCGTCTTCGGCTCTGCGACCAGCGCTGCGATATGCGCCTCGATCGCGGGCGCGGCGAGGTCGGCCACGCTCGCCATCCGGTTCTCGAACGCTGCGCGGGTTTCGCTGTCCGCTTCGAGCCGCTCGCTCCATGCCGCATGCTCGGCCGCTCCGCGCTCGCCGGTCGAACGCCAGTCGGCGAGGATCTCGGCGGGGACGACGAAAGGCTCATGGCTCCAGCCCAGCTCCGCGCGGGCGGCGGCGATCTCGTCCGCGCCCAGCGGTGCGCCATGGGTGGCGGACGTGCCCTGCTTGTTCGGCGCGCCCTTGCCGATGATCGTCTTGCAGGCGACCAGCGACGGGCGGGGATCGGCCATCGCTTCCTCGATCGCGCGCGCAATATCCGCGTGGTCGTGGCCGTCGCAGGCGACCGTGTGCCAGCCCGCCGCACGGTGGCGCGCCGCGACATCCTCGCTGGTCGAAAGATCGGCGCTGCCGTCGATGGTGATGTTGTTGTCGTCCCACAGCACGATCAGCTGGCCGAGCTTGAGATGACCGGCGAGGCCCACCGCCTCGTGGTTGATGCCTTCCATCAGGCAGCCGTCGCCTGCGATCACCCAGGTGCGGTGGTTGACCAGATCGTCCCCGAAATGCGCGTTGAGCTGTCGCTCGGCAATTGCCATGCCGACCGCCATCGCCACGCCCTGCCCCAATGGGCCGGTGGTGCATTCCACACCGTCGAGCAGGAAGTTCTCCGGATGCCCGGCGCAGGGGCTGCCGAGCTGGCGGAAATTGCGGATATCGTCGATTGTCGGCGCGGCATAACCGCTGAGGTGCAGCAACGAATAGATCAGCATCGAACCGTGGCCCGCGCTGAGCACGAAGCGGTCGCGGTCATGCCATTTGGGGGCAGCGGGATCGAACTTGAGATAGTGCGACCACAGCACCGTCGCCACATCGGCCATGCCCATCGGCATGCCCGGATGCCCCGAATTCGCCGCCTGCACCGCGTCCATGGACAAGGCCCGGATGGCATTCGCCATAGGTACCATGCGCTTGGGGTCGATCGTCATTCGGGAAGGCTCCTTGGGTGGCATCCGCCGGGCACGTGCGACGGACATGATTCGGGCGCGCGAACCCCTTTGCGGACGGGCGGTGCGAGGTCAAGGAGCGCTCCTCTGCCGATCCACTGCTCGACAGGCTCGAGCGGGGTGACGCAACTTATCAACAGGCTGCTGCAAGCCTTTGCCCGCGTTCGCGATTGCGATAAGAAAGCGCCATGAGTGGGGACCGGATCGAACAGGCCGTTCAGCGGATCGAGATCGCGCTGGCGCGGATCGCCGAGGTGGCGGACCGCGATCCCCGGAGCCATGCGACAGCTTCTGCCCTCGTGGTAAAGCACGAAGCCTTGCGCGAAACTGTCGCGACCCAGCTTGGCGAACTTGAGCAACTGATCCGGGAACTCGAGGAATGAGCGAGGTCACCGTCACCATCGCCGGTCGCAACTACACCGTGGCCTGCGCCGATGGAGAAGAGAGCCACGTTGCCGGCCTCGGCATGGTACTCGACGAAAAGCTCCAGCAACTGGGTGGATCGCTGTCGACCCTCGAGTCGCAGAACCTGCTGTTTGCGGGCCTTTTCGTTGCCGATGATCTGCACGAAGCGAAGAAGCAGGTCACTGCCGCAGAGGAAGCGACGCGTGCCGCTGAAGGGGCGGTCGCCACGCATCAACGCGAAGCGAACCTTGCGCTCGGTATGCGCGACCAGCTCAACGGGCGCATCCGCGATCTCGAGACCGAGCTCGACGGAATGCAGTCCGCCCAGCAATTGCACAGTGCCGAGGTCGACGACCTTCGCCGCGAGGTCCGGGAACGGCGGCAGGAAGCATCGGACGCGGCAGCCGAGAGAGATGCCTTGGCGGCGCAGGCAGCGCAGGCGCGGGAAGAGGCAATTGCGATCGAGGCGCAGCTGCACCAACTTTCGGCAGAGCGCGACAGCCTCGCCGCAAAGGTGGAACGGCTCGGTTCGATGGCCGCCGTGGTTGCCGCAAGCGGAGGCCAGTCTGCGCCCGACGATCTTGCGCCTGCGCTCGAGCGATTTGCCGAATTGCTCGAAGAATGCGCCGAAAAGCTTGAGAGCCGGGCTGCCACTGCCTAGATAGGGGTTGGCGGGACTGCCCGGCACGAGCCGATCGAATATCCCTGAGGCTATAAGCAATCCATGGGAGCTGTCCCTGCTCTGGAACACGGGTTCGTCCCGGGGACCGGGGCATACGGCGCCCACCTGACGTTGAGGCGTCAGAGGATTTCACTGGCAAACGACCCATGGTGGTTCCGCCACTTCGCAATGGAGCGATGGATGCAGGACAAGATGACGCTGCGACGCGAAATGCGGGCCAGGCGTCGTGACTTCGTGGCGTCACTGCCGGAACAGGTACGTGGCCTGATCCTCAGCCGCCCGCCACAGGCTGTGGTCGACCGGTTGGCGGGTTGCCGGACAATCGGTTTTTATCATCCGGTCGGGGACGAGGCCCCTGCGGTTGGCTGGGCGCGCTGGTTCGCCGAACAGGGCCACCGGATCGCCCTTCCCCGCTTCGACGATGCTCATGCGCCGATGGAGTTCGCACTGTGGACCCAGCCGTGGGACGACAGCGAGATTGAACCCGGCCCCTTCCGCGCCATGCAGCCTAGAGCCGATACTGAGGTCGTTCAACCCGATGCGGTCATCGTCCCGCTGCTCGCCTTCACCGAGTCCGGGCATCGGCTCGGCCAGGGCGGCGGACATTACGATCGGTGGCTGGAAGCCCATGGCCCGGTCACCGCGATTGGCCTCGCATGGGATGTGCAAGTGGTCGACAGCATTCCGCTCGAAACGCACGATATGCGGCTCGACGGCGTTGTCACCCCGACACGAATCTACTGGAGCGAGTGATGAAGCGCAGCGAACCCACCTGGCGCATCCCGGTCGGCATCCTGCTGCTGATCGTCGGTCTGATCGCCTACGGGCTGGTGGTGGCGCGATATGTCCCCGAATTGGTCGGTACATGGCCCGTACTGGTGCAGACGCTGATCTATCTCGTGCTGGGTCTGATCTGGCTGCTGCCGCTCAAGCGCTTCCTGATCTGGATGGAAACGGGGCGGTGGAGCGCCGCGCGCCCACCGGAATAGCCTGCAGCTCGAAGAAAAGTCCCAAGTGGCGCGAGTGACGGGACTTGAACCCGCGACCCTCGGCGTGACAGGCCGATACTCTAACCAACTGAGCTACACCCGCGCATTTAAGCGGCCAGCGCCTCTTGGGAGCCGCGCCACTAAGCGGTTGCGGGATTCGTGTCAACGCCCAAACGCGGCAAAAAAGCGGTCCGCCGGAGCGGCCTCGCCAAATCGTTTTCCTACACGCTGATGCGCCGCTATCCTGACTGGCGCTCTTGTCCATCGTCTGCCACCCCGCGCCGCATTGACGCGTTGCCCGGTCCAGGTTTCGCGCCCGAACTGTCGCCCTGTGAAATTCGTAAAATCGCTTTCTTTCAATGTGATATGAAATCCAACAGGGCGACACCTGTCGCCTTTGTTCTACTCGCCGGAGCGTCGCGCGCACCAAGAGGCATGTCCTACTTGCCGCCGAATTAACCATATCTTCGCCCCTTACTGCGATACCGGCCCCGGTTCGATCGCCGCAACAAAGGGGGCATGGCGATGCGTTTTCGGGTTGGTTTCGCCTGTGCTCTTGCGCTGGCCGGCACGGTTGCTTCGGCGCAAGAACGGCTCGCCCTGTCGCGCGCGGTCTATGTCGAGAACTTCGGTAGCGGGGGGTCCATGCGCACGGTGGAGGCGGCGAGCCGGCTCAAACGCGGCGACCGGGTGATCCTGATGATCGAGTGGACGGGTGCCGAAGCACGCAAGGGCACTGTGGTGCGCAGCGCCATTCCGCGCGCGCTTGCCTTCCAGCGCGGCAGTTCGGATGCGCTCGAGGTTTCGGTCGACGGCGGGCGCAAGTGGGGCCGGATCGGCGACCTGCGGATCGGCGATCGGCTCGCGTCCCCCGAAGAGGTCACCCATGTGCGGCTGCGCGTGCACGGCAAGACCGCCGGCCGGATGACCTATAGCGCCATCGTGCGCTGACAGCCCCTCAGCAATTTTCGTACTTCCAGTTCCGCTTCTTGCCTTCGGCCAGCCACTCGATCGCAGTGGCCATCCGCTTTTCGCGCGTTGCGGCGCGCTTGGCCCCGGTAATCCATTCGAGATATTCGCGCCGGTGCGAGGGAGCCATGCCGTCGAACGCGGCTTTCGCCTGCGGATTGTCGGCCAGCACCGCCGCAAAATCATCGGGCATCGGGATTTCCGGCTTGGGAGCGGGCTTGTCACGTCCCGTCGTAGCGCTGCCGTGGGTTTCGACCCGCTCGACCGCGTTCTTGATGGCCGCGACCAGTTCGCTCTCCGGCGGCATATCGTCGATCGAGGCGATGCGCCCGTAACCGCCCAGCGCGTCGCCCTGCTGCCCTTCCCCATGGATCACCAGCGCGCAATGCGCCTTGAAGGCGGCGATCCCCGCGACGTTTTTCCCGCGAACCATGAAATGCGGCATGCCCCATTTGATGCCTTCCTCGGCATCGGGCAGCGCGCGGTGGATGCGGGCGCGCAGTTCGATCAGGATCGGCCGGGCGAAGGCGCCCGCTTTCGCGATGTAATCGTCGACCCTCTTGTCCTTGCCCATGCCGCACCCTCCCGATGCGGCGGTGCCTATCACATTAGTTCGACAGGAGCAGCACCGGCGTTTCGATCATTCGCTTGAGCGCCTGGATGAAACTCGCGGCATCCCAGCCGTCGACCACGCGGTGGTCGCAGCTGATCGAGATGTTCATCAGCTTCCGCTTCTCGATCCGCTCGCCGCCCATCCCGTCGGGTACGAACATCGGGCGTTCAATGATCCGGTTGGGACCGATGATCGCGACTTCGGGGCGGTTGATCACCGGGGTCGTCGCCACGCCGCCTAACGGGCCGAGCGAGGTAACGGTGAGCGTTCCGCCCGACATCTCCTCACTCTTCGCCCTGCCGGTCCGCGCCGCCTCGGCCAGCCGCGAAATCTCGTTCGCCAGCTGCCACAGGTTCTTCGCCCGGGCATCGCGGATGACGGGGACCATCAACCCGGCATCGGTCTGCGCCGCCATTCCGAGATGCACCGCACCGTAACGGGTGACGACACCGGCTTCGTCGTCATAGCGTGCGTTGATCATCGGGAAATCGGGCAGCGTCTTGCAGATCGCGGTGATCAGCAGCGGCAGGATGGTGAGCTTCGGCTTATCCCCCCGGCTGCTGTTGAGTTGGGCGCGCATTTCTTCCAGCGCCGTCACATCGCATTCCTCGACGTAGGAAAAGTGCGGGATGTTGCGCTTCGAGGCAGCCATGTTCTCGGCGATGCGGCGGCGCATGCCGATGACCTTGACCTCTTCGTCGCCGCGCGGCTTCGCTGACGCGCCATAGCCGCCGGTGTAGGAAAGGAAGGCATCGAGGTCGCTGTGGCGGATGCGGCCATCTTCGGCGGGCTTCACTTGCGCGAGATCGATCCCAAGGTCCTTCGCGCGCTGGCGCACGGCGGGCGTGGCGAGGACTTTGGCCTGCGTTGAAGGGGCGGGTGCCGGGGTCGGCTCGGGCAGCGGCTCTGGCGCAGGGTCCGCCGCCAAGGCATCGTCCGCATCCGAGGCATCCGGGTTTTCGACTTCGATCCGCTCCTCGACCACCTCGGCCTTTGGCGTGGGCGCTTCTGCGGCGGGCGCTTCCCCGGAATCCTCGCCCTCGCCCTCGACCGCGATCACCACCAGCATCGATCCGATAGCGACCATGTCGCCCTCGGCACCGGCCATTTCCAGGATCTTGCCGGTGACCGGACTTTCCAGCGGGACGGTCGCCTTGTCGGTCATCATGTCGACGAATTCCTCGTCTTCATGGATCACGTCGCCAACGCTCTTGTGCCATTTGACGATTTCCGCCTCGGCAATCCCCTCGCCGATGTCGGGCATGTTGAATGTGAAGGTGCTCATGGCGTCAGTCCTTGAGGATCTTGTCGATGGCCTCGCCGATGCGGACGGGACCGGGGAAATAGGCCCACTCGAGGCTGTGAGGATAGGGCGTGTCGAAACCGGTGACGCGCTCGACCGGCGCTTCGAGATGGTAGAAGCAGCGCTCGGTCACCAGCGCAGAGAGTTCCGCCCCGAAGCCCGAGGTGCGGGTCGCCTCGTGCACGATCAGGCAGCGCCCGGTTTTCTCGACCGATGCCTCGATCGCCTCGATATCGAGCGGCATAAGCGTGCGCAGGTCGAGGATATGCGCCTCGACCCCCTTCGCCTTGCACACCGCCTCGGTGACATGGACCATGGTGCCATAGGCGAGGATGGTCAGCTGCTCGCCTTCGGTCACGGTGCGCGCCTTGCCGAGCGGGATTTTATAATGCCCTTCGGGCACCACGCTCGCATCGAACCGCTTCCATGGCTCGGCGGGCTTGTCGTAGAAGCCGCTGAACGGCCCGTTGTAGATCCGCTTGGGTTCGAAGAAGATCACCGGGTCGTTGTCTTCGATGCAGCTGATCAGCAGACCCTTGGCGTCGTAGGGGGTAGAGGGAATCACCGTTTTGAGCCCGGCGACGTGGGTGAAGATCGCCTCGGGCGACTGGCTGTGGGTTTGGCCGCCGAAAATCCCGCCGCCGAAGGGCGAGCGCACGGTCATCGGCGCGATATATTCGCAGGCCGAGCGATAGCGCAGCCGCGCCGCCTCCGAGATCAGCTGGTCAAGACCGGGGTAAATATAATCGGCGAACTGGATTTCCGGCACCGGCCTGAGGCCATAGGCCCCCATCCCCACCGCAACGCCGATGATGCCGCATTCGGAGATCGGCGTATCGAACACGCGGGTCTTGCCGTGCTTTTCCTGCAGGCCGGCGGTGCAGCGGAACACCCCGCCGAAATAGCCGACATCCTCGCCCATCACGATCACGTCGGGATCGCGTTCGAGCATAACGTCGAGCGCCTCGTTGATCGCCTCGATCATGTTGAGCCGGCGTTCGGTCCCGACAACCGCATCGGACGCTTCACTCACTTGCGTGCTCATGTCCACGGCTCCACTCCGGGCCATTTGATCTCGCGTTCGCGCCGCGCCTGTGCCGCCTGCTCCTCGAGATGCCAGGGCAGTTCTTCATAGACGTCCTGGAACATGGTGCGGAACGGATGGTGCATCCCGTGCCCGAGGATGCCGTTCTTCTCGGCTTCCTTGGTCGCCGCTTTGACCAGTTCGGCGCATTCAACGTCCATCGCCGACTGGCGGTCCTCGTCCCACTCACCGAGCGCGATAAGGTGCTTCTTCAAGCGATTGATCGGATCGCCCAGTGGCCATTCCTCGCGCTCCTGCGCCGAGCGGTAGCCGGAGGGATCGTCCGAGGTGGAATGTCCTTCGGCGCGGTAGGTGAAATACTCGATCAGCGTCGGTCCGGCATTGGCGCGGGCGCGGTTGGCGGCCCAGCGCTGCGAGGCATAGACCGCCAGCGCATCGTTGCCGTCGACCCGCAGGCCGGCAAGGCCATAGCCCAGGGCACGCGCCGCGAAGGTGGTGCGTTCGGACCCGGCGAAACCCGAGAAGCTCGAGATCGCCCACTGGTTGTTGATCACGTTGAGGATCACCGGCGCGTTGTAGACGGTGGCGAACAGGCATGCCGAATGGAAGTCGCCTTCCGCCGTGCTGCCTTCGCCAACCCAGGTCGCGGCGATCCGGCTGTCGCCCTTGATCGCGCTCGCCATCGCCCAGCCGACCGCCTGCGGGTTCTGCGTCGCAAGGTTGCCGGAGATCGAGAAGAAGCTGTGCTCGCGGCTCGAATACATGATCGGCAGCTGGCGGCCCTTCAGCTTGTCGCCCTTGTTCGAGTAGATCTGGTTGATCATCTCGATCAGCGGATAGCCGCGGGTGATCAGCACCCCCTGCTGGCGGTAGCTCGGGAACACCATGTCGTCGCTGGCCAGCGCCATCGCGGCGGCCACGCTGGTCGCCTCTTCGCCGGTGCACTTCATGTAGAAGCTGGTCTTGCCCTGCCGCTGGCCGCGAAACATCCGCTCGTCGAACGCGCGAACCAGTGCCATGTTGCGCAGCATGGTGCGCAGCGTATCGGCATCGAGCTTGGGATCCCACGGTCCGTGCGCCCGGTCGTCCTCGCCCAATACCCGGATGAGGTCATAAGCGAGCGCCGAGATCTCCTTAGGCTCGACCGCTTCGTCGGGCTTTGGTTGAGCGCCTGCAGGCGGGATGGCGATATGCGAGAAATCGGCGGTATCGCCGGGCCGGTACTTGGGTTCGGGGACATGGAGCGCGAGCGCCGGCTTGTTGCTGCCCCCTGCTCCTCCGGGCCTGTCGGCCATAATCGATCTCCCTGACGAAATCTTTCGCGAATGCGTTATATTATTTCACGGCTGGAAAACGGTCAAGGCAGCCATGGCTCAAACCGCGACTGGTGCCTTGATGGCGCCGAGCGGGGTATAGTTTTGAACTGCGAAATCCTCAATTCGATAGTCGAAGATCGAATCCGGCTTGCGCAGGATTTCGAGCCGCGGGCGGCCTTGTGGCTCGCGCTGGAGCTGCTCGGACACGAGGTGTTCGTGGTTGAGGTAGAGGTGCGTATCGCCTCCCATCCATACGAACTCTCCCGGTTCCAGATTCACCTGCTGTGCGATCATCCGTTGGAGCAAAGCCCCGCTCCACAGGTTGAACGGGAGGCCCAGCGCGACATCGCAGCTTCGCTGGTAGAGCGCGCAGTTGAGTCTCCCGTCGCCAACGTGGAACTGGTAGGTCTTGTGGCATGGAGGCAAGGCCATCCGGTCGAGCTCGGCGACGTTCCAGCCCTCGATGATATGGCGGCGACTGCCCGGATTGCTGCGCAGGCTTTCGACCACCTCGGCCACCTGGTTTATCCCCGGTCCGCGCTCGAAGAGCCCGTCCTTGCGATAGCGCCAGGTCGGCCAGTCGACCCACTGCTTGCCATAGACCGGGCCGAGGTCGCCCCACCGCGCTGCAAAAGCCTCGTCATCGGCGATGCGCTGGACGAAATCCTCCAGCGCGATTTCGTCTCCGGTCTCACGCACATAGTTCGCATGCGGCCACTCGTTCCAGATCTTGACCCCTTGCAGCACCAGCGGACGGATGTTGGTATCCCCGGTCAGGAACCACAGCATTTCGCGCGTCGCGGTCTTCCAGAACACCCGCTTGGTGGTGATCAGCGGCATCGCCCCAGCGGCAAGGTCGAAGCGGAGCGTGGCACCGAACACCGAGCGCGTGCCGATTCCAGTCCGGTCGATCCGCTCGCTACCATGTTCCCAGATGCGGCGCATCAGCTCGAGATATTGCCACTCCTGATGCGGGCGGTCGGAAGAATCGGTGGGAATCGCGGCAGTGGCCATGCAAAGTCCCTAGCCCCGCATTTGCCCGCTTGCCACCCCGCGCATCCACACCTATAGGGCGCGCCTTGCCTCGACCCGCGGGGCCTTATCGCCGCGCGGGACCGACACGGTCGGGGAGTAGCTCAGCCTGGTAGAGCACTGTCTTCGGGAGGCAGGGGCCGGAGGTTCGAATCCTCTCTCCCCGACCAGTTTCGGCCAGAGAAAATCGTCCGGGGGACGATTTTCCGCCGAAACTCCCGAGCGACAGCGAAGGGCTGCCCAATGACGAAGCCTTCAGTCCTGTTCGTCTGCCTCGGCAATATCTGCCGTTCGCCGCTGGCCGAAGCCGCGCTGCGCAAAGCCGCAGCGGATGCGGGACTGGTCATCGATATCGATAGCGCGGGCACCGCCGACTACCATGTCGGCAAGGCCCCCGATCCCCGCAGCGTGGCTGAAGCCGCCGCGTTCGGTGTCGATATTTCGCACCTTCGCGCACGGCAGGTGACGGCAAACGATTTCCGCCGCTTCGATTTTATCTACGCGCTGGATCACAGCAATCTACGCGATTTGCAGCGCATCGCGCCGGCCGATGCAACCGCAACCCTCGCGCTCGTGCTCGATGCCGTGCCCGGCCGCGAAGGCGCACCGGTGGCCGACCCATATTACGGCGGCGAGGAAGATTTCCGCGCCACCCGGGAAGATGTCTACGCGGCTGCGCGGGCGATCGTCACCGCGCTTTCCGCCTAGCCGCCGCGCAGCATCTGCACGCCCCAGTCGCGTTCGAACAGATACAGCAGAATCCGCGCCGCCTCGCCGCGCGGGCCGGTCAATCCGCCATCCCGCTCGACCAACAATCGCGCATCGTCATGCGCCAGAGGTAGCAATCTGCCGATCTGCTCGAGGCTCGCCACGCGAAATGGCGTATCGCCCGACTGCCTTGTGCCGAGCAGTTCGCCGCCGCCGCGCAGGCGAAGGTCCTCTTCGGCGAGGCGAAACCCGTCCTGCGTCTCGCGCATCAGTGCCAGCCGCTCGCGCCCGGTTTCGGACAGGGCCTCTCCGCGAAGCAGCAGGCAGGTCGATTTTTCACTCCCGCGCCCGACCCGCCCGCGGAGCTGGTGGAGCTGGGCAAGGCCGAAGCGCTCAGCCTGTTCGATCACCATCAGCGTCGCAGCGGGTACGTCGACCCCGACCTCGATCACCGTGGTCGCAACCAGCAGCTTCGCCGCGCCGCTGGCAAAGCGTTCCATCGCGGCGTCCTTCAGCTCGGGCCGCAACTGGCCGTGGACCAGGACAACTTCGTCTTCGAACCGCTCCTTCAGCGAGGCATAGCGTGCTTCGGCAGCGGCGATGTCCTCGGTTTCGAGTTCGCGCACCATCGGGCAGACCCAATAGGCCTGCTGGCCGCCCGCGATATGCCGCCCCACCCCGTCGACCACTTCGGCCAGCCGATCCTGCGACACCACCCGTGTGTCGATCGGCTGGCGGCCCGGCGGCATCTCGTCGAGGCGGCTGACGTCCATCTCGCCATATTGCGCCAGTGTGAGCGTACGCGGGATCGGGGTGGCGGTCATCGCCAGCGTATGCGGTGTCCGCCTGCCCTTGGCCGCGAGTTGCAGCCGCTGCGCCACGCCGAAGCGGTGCTGCTCGTCGATCACCACCAGCGCCAGGTCGCGGTAGGTGACGCTGTCCTGAAAGATCGCATGGGTCCCCACCAGAATGTCAATCGACCCGTCGAGCAGTCCCATCAGTATGCTCTCGCGCACCCTGCCCTTGTCACGGCCGGTCAGGATGGCGACCTCGACCCCGGACGGACGCGCCATCGAGCGGAGCGTCTCGAAATGCTGCCGCGCGAGGATTTCGGTCGGTGCCAGCAGCGCAGCCTGCTTGCCTGCCTCGCAGGCGATCAGCATCGCCTCGAGCGCGACAACCGTCTTCCCCGCGCCGACATCGCCCTGCAGCAGGCGGAGCATCGGTGCCTCCTGCGCCAGATCGCCCTCGATCTCGCGCACAGAGCGTTCCTGTGCGCCCGTCAGGTGGTAGGGTAGCTCCAGCTTCGCCCGCAGCGATCCATCGCCCTGCAAGGGCTGGCCCTTCCGGCGGCGATTGTCGGCCCGCACCAGCATCAACGCAAGGCTATTGGCGAGCAACTCGTCATAGGCCAGCCGGTCGCGCGCGGCAGGATGCTCGCCCTTGTGCGCCAGCTTGAGTGCATCGGACCAGTCGGGCCATTTTTCCCGCGCGAACTGGCCCGGCTCGATCCATTCGGGGAGCACCGGAAGGCGGGAGAGCGATTGCTCAACCAGCCCGGCCACCCTTGGCTGGGTCAATCCTTCGGACAGCGCATAAACCGGCTCGCACAGCCGTGCGAGCGTATCGCCGCTCTCCTCGACGACATGGTCCGGGTGGACGATCTGCAGCATGTCGCCGTACCGGTCGAGGCGGCCTGCCACCCAGCGCTTCTCACCGACAGGCAGCTGCTTCTTCGCGGTGTAGGACGCGCGGCCGAAATAGGTCAGCGCGCAGACATTGCCGATATTGTCCTGGGCCAGCACCCGATAGGGGCCGCGTCCGGAGCGCGGCGCGCGATGCTCGGTCGGGGTCAGCGCAACGACGATCTGCTCGCCCTCCCCCGCTTCGTCCAGATTGCCGACCGGGCGGCGCGAAACGAAGCGTTCGGGCAAGTGATAGGCGACATCCCTCACCCGTCGCAGACCCAGCTTGTCGAGCGGTTTGCGCAGCTTCGGCCCGACACCCTCGAGCGTCTCGGTCTCGGCAAACAGGGGGTTGAGGATATCGGGGCGCATAGGTTAGGCAGTTTAAGCACCATCGTCATCCCGGCGAAAGGCGGGATCGGTTTCGAAGTCACCGCGCGTGTGGATAGCGATGCCAGCTTGCGCTGGAATGACGGGAGGGTTAGGCGCGCCGCATGCCCGAAGCACTCACCCTCGAAGGCCGCATGGCCCGTGCAAAGTTCCGCTCGTGGCACCGCGGCACGCGCGAGGCGGATTATATGATCGGCGGGTTCTACGATCGCTATGGTGACAGCTGGACGGAGATCGAATTGCTTTGGTTCGAGGCCCTGCTCGACGAAGACGATGTCGACGTCATGGCATGGGCGCTCGGAACCCAGCCGGTGCCGGATCGCTTTGCGGGCGAGCAGATGGATTTGATGAAGAAGCTCGACTACGTGGACATTCCTCGCTGACGAGGCGGCCGAGCAACGCACAATGCCCGATCTGAACCGCATCCTCTCGGCCAAGCAGCCGCTGACCCTGTCTTCCGTCGCGCGCGGCGCGCAGCCGCTGATCATGGCCGATCTGGCGCGAGCTTCGAAGGGGCGCGCAGTATTCATTGCGGCGGACGAGGCGGCGATGCGCGCAGTGACCGATGCCGCTCAGTTCTTCGCGCCCGAGCTGGAGGTGCTGGAGTTCCCGGCCTGGGACTGCCTGCCCTACGATCGCGCCAGCCCGGCTTTGTCGGTCAGCGCACGGCGGCTGTCGGCGCTCTATCGTCTGCAGGCGGGCAAGACCGGCTCGCAACTACTGGTGACAACCGTCAACGCGGTGCTCCAGCGCGTGCTGACCCCGTTTCGCATCCGCGAGAGCGTGCGCGAGTTCAAGCCGGGGGTCGAAATCGGGCGCGAGAGCCTGTCGGCACTGCTCCAGCGGCAGGGCTACAGCCGGACCGACACGGTGATCGACAAGGGCGAATACGCGGTGCGCGGTTCGATCGTCGACATCTTCCCTTCGGGAATGGAGGAAGGGCTGCGGCTCGACTTCTTCGGCGACGAGCTGGAAAGCCTGCGCAGCTTCGACCCTTCGACACAGATGAGCACCGGGGTGCTGAAATCGCACCTGCTCCTGCCCGCGAGCGAAGCCCTGCTCGACGAGGAGAGCATCAAGCGGTTCCGCAGCCGCTACCGCGAGTTGTTCGGCGCCACCGCAACGCAGGACCCGCTTTACGAAGCGGTGAGCGACGGGCGGCGGCTGGCCGGGATGGAACACTGGCTCCCGTTGTTCGAGGAGCGCATGGTCACGCTGTTCGATCATCTGGGCAACGAAGACCTGCTGGTGATCGACAGCGCAGCGCTGCAGGCGGGCGATGAACGGCTGAAGGACATCGCCGATTATGCCGAGCAGCGCACCAGCGCGACCGGGCAGGCAAAGGGCAGTTACCGCCCGCTGCCGCAGGATTCGCTCTATCTTTCGGCGGACGAATTCACGTCTTCGCTCGAAACGGTGCCTGCCCATCGGGCGTCGATCTTCGCCGCTCCCGAAAACGGCAAGAGCGTGGACTTCGGCTTCACTTCCGCACGCGATTTCGCTCCCGAGCGCGCGCGGGGGGACAATGTCTACGAGGCGGTAGCGGCGCATCTCGCCGCAGTTTCCAAGGCCGGGCGGAAGCCGATCTTCGCCGCCTATTCCACCGGCAGCCGGTCTCGCATCGCCTCGATCCTGTCCGAAGCCGGCGCGCGGACGGCGCTCGCCGAAAGCTGGCAGGAAGCGCTCGGCCTCGCCGCAAAGGGCTCGGCGGTCGCGCTGGTTCTGCCGGTCGAGACCGGCTTCGCCAACACCGAACTCGAATTGCTGAGCGAGCAGGACGTGCTGGGCGACCGGCTCGTCCGCCGCCGCAAGCGCAGGAAGGATTCGGACGCCTTCCTGGCAGAGCTTCAGGCGCTGGGTCGCGGCGATCTCGTGGTCCATGTCGAACACGGGATCGGCAAGTACCTCGGGCTCGAACCGGTCCCGGTCGGGCAGTCGAAGCACGATTGCGTGATGCTCGAATACCGCGGCGGCGATAAGCTCTATATCCCGGTCGAGAACATCGACGTGCTCAGCCGCTACGGCTCGTCCGAAGAAGCGGTCATGCTCGACCGGCTCGGCGGCGAGGCCTGGCAGAAGCGCCGTGCCCGGCTGAAAGAGCGCATCCGCGAAATCGCCGGCGAATTGCTCAAGGTCGCCGCCGAACGCGCGCTGCGCAAGGCCCCGGTGCTTCCCGCAGAAGACGGACCCTACAACCAGTTCGTCGAGAAATTCCCGTGGGAGGAAACCGACGACCAGGATCGCGCCATCGCCGACGTTCTGGCCGATCTCGAAGGCGGGAAGCCGATGGACCGGCTGGTGTGCGGCGATGTCGGTTTCGGCAAGACCGAGGTCGCTCTGCGCGCCGCTTTCGTCGCGGCGATGAACGGCAAGCAGGTCGCTGTGGTCGCCCCCACGACGCTGCTGGCGCGCCAACACTACACCAATTTCGTCGAGCGGTTCGCCGGCTTCCCGCTCAAGATCGGCCGCCTGAGCCGGCTCGTTCCGGCGAAGGAAATTACCGAGACCCGCGAGGGGCTGGAGAGCGGAGATATCGACATCGTCGTCGGCACCCACGCGATCCTTTCGAAGCAGACGAAGTTTCGCGACCTCGGCCTGGTGATCGTCGACGAGGAGCAGCGCTTCGGGGTCAACCACAAGGAAAAGCTCAAGCAACTGCGAGCCGATGTGCATATGCTGACGCTCACCGCCACCCCGATCCCGCGCACGCTGCAGATGGCGATGTCGGGCCTGCGCGAACTCTCGACCATCCAGACCCCGCCGGTCGACCGCCTCGCGGTGCGGACCTATGTGATGGAATGGGACGACATGGTGATGCGCGAGGCGCTGCTGCGCGAGCATCATCGCGGCGGGCAGAGCTTCATCGTCGTCCCGCGTATCTCGGACATGGAGGGCATCTCGGACTGGTTGCACCAGCATGTGCCCGAGGTGAAGTTCGTCGCAGCGCACGGCCAGATGGGCGCAGGCGAGATCGAGGAGCGGATGAGCGCCTTCTACGAGGGCAAGTACGATGTGCTGCTCTCGACCACGATCGTGGAGAGCGGGCTCGACCTGCCGAGCGCGAACACGATCATCATCCACCGCGCGGATATCTTCGGGCTCGCCCAGCTCTACCAGCTGCGCGGGCGCGTCGGGCGCGCGAAGCTGCGCGCCTATGCCTATCTGACCTATGGGGCGGATACCCAGCTGTCGGAAGTTGCCGAGAAGCGGCTCAAGGTGCTGGGCGATCTCGACAGCCTCGGTGCGGGCTTTCAGCTGGCGAGCCACGATCTCGACATCCGCGGGGCGGGCAATTTGCTCGGCGACGAGCAGTCGGGGCATATCCGCGAGGTCGGCTTCGAACTCTACCAGTCGATGCTGGAAGACGCGATCCTCGCCGCCAAGGCCGGTGCGGCGGGGCTGTCGGCCAAGCCCGATACCGTCAGCCCGCAAATCACCGTCGATGCCCCGATCATGATCCCCGAGGAGTATGTGCCCGATCTCGCGGTGCGCATGGCGCTGTATCGCCGCCTCAACGATGCGGGCGACAAGGCCGAGATCGAAGCCCTGGCGGCGGAGATGATCGACCGCTTCGGCCCGTTACCCGATGCGACAGCCAATCTCGTCAAGCTGATCGAGATCAAGCATCAGGCGATCACCGCCAACATCGCCAAGATCGATGTCGGCGCGCGCGGCACGCTGGTGAGCTTCCACAAGGATGACTTCCCCGACCCGGCAGGCCTGCTCGCCTATGTCGACCGATTGCAGGGCACCGCCAAGCTGCGGCCCGACATGAAGCTGGTGATCAATCGCGCATGGGGCGATCCGAAGTCGCGGCTCAACGGGCTGTTCCAGCTGACCAAGGGCCTGAGCGCGATTGCACGCAAGGCAAAAGCCTAGTTCTTCCCCGGCAAAAAGAAGGACTGAAGCGCCGCGAATTCGCTCGCACTGAGCGGCTTTGCGCCAAGGAAGCCTTGCCAGCGGTCGCAACCCTCGCGGCATACTGCCTTGCGCTGGGCTTCGGTCTCGACCCCCTCTGCGATGACCCGCAGATCGAGCGCATGGGCCATCGCCATGATTGCGCGGAACACTGCGAGGTCCTGCCGATCGGTCGCAATGCCTTCGACCATCGAGCGATCGAGCTTCAGCGCGGCGAGCGGCAGCACCTTGAGATAGCGGAAATTGCAGAACCCGGCGCCGAAATCGTCAAGCGCAATGGAAATGCCGTCGTTGACCATCTGCCGCAATACGGTCGCGGTCACATCGAGCCGGTCGACCAGCGCCTGTTCGGTGATTTCCAGTGTCAGGCGCGAGGCGGGGAAACCCGAGCGCGAGAGACTTTCCCGGATAACGCCGGGATAGGATTCATCCGCGAGGTCGTCCGGTGTTGCATTCAACGACAGTCGAACGGCTTCGGGGAATTTCGTCGCCGCAGACATGGCCGCCTGGCACAGGTACCGCGTAAGCGGCCCCGCCAGCCCGGCCTCCTTTGCCAGCTCGAACACGCGGTCCCCTGACAGCTCGCCCGCGTCCGGATGGTACCAGCGCAGCAGCGCCTCGGCTCCTGCAAGGCTGCCATCGGCACACAGGAACTGCGGCTGGAACAGGACCTCGACAGTGCCCAGTTCGATTGCCTGCTCGAGTTCGGTCGCAAAGCGCGGTACCGGCTTCTGGCGGCGATCAATACGGCCACGGCGGTCGATCATCGGATGGTCAATCTCGGCAACATAGTTCATGCAGTGTCGCCTAGTCGCACCCGGCACGCAATGGTGCTGCGATTTCAAGCGCGTTGCCAAATGGCACAGCCGACCATAGGGTCCGCCCGCGCCCCGATCACGGGGACCCGAGGGGACGATGGGCAGCAATCACGGCTTCCGCAAACTGGCGCTGGAGATATCCGACACCGCCAAGGCGATCGAGACCGCGCGCGAGCTGCAAGGCGAGCACGACTGGGTGCCGATCGCAGAGGCCGACGCGGTTGTCGCGCTCGGCGGCGACGGATTCATGCTGTCTGTGCTCCACGCCATGCTCGACCGGGGGCAGATCCTGCCCTGTTACGGGGTCAATCGCGGCACCGTGGGTTTCCTGATGAACAAGTACCGGCACGGGGCGAGGATCCTCGACAAGGTCAACCGCTCGCGTTCGATCGGCATATCGCCCCTGCGGATGGAAGCGGTGACGCAGGACGGCCAGCGGCACGTCGAATGCGCGATCAACGAAGTCTCGCTGCTGCGCGAGAAGCGCCAGACGGCAAAGCTGGAAGTGTCGGTCGACGACAAGGTCCGGATCAAGGAACTGGTGGCCGATGGTGTACTGGTAGCGACCCCCGCCGGATCGACCGCCTACAATCTGTCCGCCAATGGCCCGATCCTGCCGCTCGATTCGCAGCTGCTCGCGCTGACCCCGATCAGCGCCTTCCGCCCTCGCCGCTGGAGCGGAGCGATCCTGCCCGACCGCGCCAGCATCAGGATCACTGTAAACGAGCCCGACAAACGCCCGGTTGCGGCCGTCGCCGACCAGAAGGAAGTGCGCGACATTGCTGAAGTCAGCATCGAGATCGCACGCGATTCCGAACTGACGCTGCTGTTCGATCCGGGCCATTCGCTCGATGAGCGCATCGTCGCCGAACAATTCGCCACCTGACCCCGGCGGCGCAACGCAAAACGGGGTTGCAAAGCCGAATTGCCGCCCATATAGGCGCGCTCTCGCCTTCCTCCATACCGCTTGGAAGGCTGCTCCCCGATAGCTCAGCGGTAGAGTAGGTGACTGTTAATCACTTGGTCGTTGGTTCGAATCCAACTCGGGGAGCCATTTTCTTCTTGCTCTGAAATCGGCACATGATCGTCTCGATGCAGCGCGTTTTGTCGCGCAGGTGTTGACACGGGAGCCCGCTTTTGCGCACCTCGCCGTACGATCTGTTTCTAAGCGCTTTCATATGTTTACATGGTGTTTCGAAGAGCCTCGCTGTCACACCGCCGAGTTGGTCGAAGCTGACGCTAGTGCATCTTCCGCGCCTGGGGACCAGCACGCGAAAGTTGGCAAGGTCGACGCCCCTCCCGCCCCGAACGCGAATACGCGCGTGGCCAACGGAAATTTCCGAGCGTGTGCTTTCGCAGATCGACGAAGAGAAAGAACGGCACCAGCCTATCCCACCGCTCGCGTGTAGGAAAATGCTTTGCGCCGCGACTGACAGCAAAAAAGTGCGTTGCGAAATTCAGCGAACTTCCACGAACCGCTCGCCCGAATTCAATGCCGACTCGATCCGTTCCCACCGTGGCATGAGCCATGCAACAAGCGCCGCATTGGTCGCATTGCCACATCGGAGCCATAGGAAGGCGAACCGGTCGGGCAGCCGCAGAGTCACGAAATCCTCATCTTTGCTGACGAGCACCGACCCGGTCTCACCGGCCCGAGATGCGATGTCTTCGTCGCTCGCGGCGATCAGCCCGCATTCAAAAACGTGAATTGCATCATGACCCCGCTCGCGCAGCCAACTGCACAAGGCGGGAGGCAATTGTGCATCCACCAGGAATTTCATCAGGCGGCGAGCACGACCATATGATCGGCCTGAGCCGCAGCGTAGGCCAGCACCGCGCGGATGTCCTCTTCGGTCAGATAGGCGAAGTCGGCGACGATGTTCGCCGGAGTGGCACCGCCAGCCATCATCTCGAGCACGTCACTGACACGCACGCGGGTCCCGGTTACCACAGCACGACCACCGCAAACTTGCGGGTCTACCGATATCCGGGGAAAGCCTGCCAAGGTCATGGCATATAGATGCGCGACATGCCCTGCCCCGTCAACCTTGGGCGGCCACCAGCCCCGCGCACCCTCACCCCATCGCGCCGTGGCAGTGCTTGTACTTGTTGCCCGAACCGCAGGGGCACGGAGCGTTGCGGCTCACTTCCATGTCCTTGTAGGGATCGTCCGGGAAATGCCCGCCCGGCCCGGCGGCTGCTTGGGGACTGCCTGCCAGCGCACCGAACAGCGCCGCGCGGCTTTCTGAGCCGTCGCCGTCGTTCGAATTGTCGAGCCCGGTCAGCGGGTCGATGTGGCCGGTGAGGAAATCGGGCAGATCGGGCAGGCTTGGCGGGGGCGGCGGTTCGGCGATGCGCAGCTCGCTCTTCACCAGGATCGAGGTCACATTCTCGCGCAACGTCTCGAGCATGCTCTCGAACAGCGAGAAGGCTTCCTGCTTGTATTCGTTGATCGGCTGCTTCTGCGCATAGGCGCGCAGGAACACGGCCTGACGAAGTGCGTCGAGCGTCGCGAGGTGTTCCTTCCAGTAGTGGTCGAGCCGTTCGAGCAGGATGCTCTTTTCGACCCGGCGCCAGATCGCCGGATCGGCGCCTGCCATTTTCCGGTCCATGATCTCGTCGGCCGAAGCGCGCAGGCGTTCCTCGATCATTTCGGGTTCGACCTGGTCTTCCTCCAGCCACGCCTCGAACGGCGGTTCCAGGCCGAGCGTGTCGCGCACCTTTTCGCGCAGCCCGGCGATATTCCACTGTTCGGGGTAGGATCCGGGCGGGCAATGCTCTGCGACGATCGCCTCGATCGCATCGTGGCGCATGTTGACCACCACGTCGTCGACCGCCTCGCTGTCCATGATCTCGGCGCGCTGCTCGTAGATGACCTTGCGCTGGTCGTTCATCACGTCGTCGTATTGCACAACCTGCTTGCGCTGGTCGTAATTGCGCGCTTCGACCTTCTTCTGAGCGGTCTCGATCGCTTTCGACAGCCACTTGCTGCCGATCGCCTCGCCATCGGCGAGGTTCGAATTCATCATCTTGGCAAACAGCGTGTCCGGCCCGAAGATGCGCAGCAGGTCGTCTTCGAGGCACAGGTAGAAGCGGCTGAGGCCGGGGTCGCCCTGGCGGCCCGAACGGCCGCGCAGCTGGTTGTCGATCCGGCGGCTTTCGTGCCGTTCGGTGCCGAGCACGAACAGCCCGCCCGCTTCCTTCACTTTCTGCCGCTCGGCCATCACCTCGGCCTTGATCCGGTCGATTTCCAGATCGCGCTTGGGGCCTTCGGGCACATCGGCAAGCTCGTCCTCGATGCGGAACTCGATATTGCCGCCGAGCTGGATGTCGGTCCCGCGGCCCGCCATGTTGGTGGCGATGGTCACCGCACCGAGACGGCCCGCCTGCGCCACGATCCGCGCTTCCTGTTCGTGGAAGCGTGCGTTGAGCACCTCGTGCTTCACGCCTTCCTTGTCGAGGAACTGGCTCAGCAGCTCGGATTTCTCGATCGATACCGTGCCGACCAGCACCGGCTGGCCGATCTTGCTTTTCTCGGCAATCGACTTGGCGATCGCGCCGAACTTGTCGAGCGTGTTCTTGTAGAACTCGTCTTCCTCGTCGATCCGCTGCACCGGCACGTTGGTGGGGATGGTGACGACGTTCATCTTGTAGATGTCCCAGAACTCGCCCGCTTCAGTCGCGGCGGTGCCGGTCATGCCGGAGAGTTTGGGATACATGCGGAAGTAGTTCTGGAAGGTGATCGAGGCCATGGTCTGGTTCTCGGGCTCGATCTTGACCCCTTCCTTCGCCTCGACCGCCTGGTGCAGGCCGTTCGACCAGCGGCGGCCGTCCATCATGCGGCCGGTAAACTCGTCGATGATGACGACCTTTTCGTCTTTCACGATGTAGTCGGTGTCGCGCTTGAACATGATGTTCGCCTTGAGCGCCTGGTCCAGGTGATGAACCACCATCGTGTTCTCGACATCGTAAAGGTTGTCGGTCTGCAGCAGCCCGGCATCGGCGAGCATCTGCTCGATCGATTCGTTGCCGTCTTCGGTCCACGAGATGTTCTTCGACTTCTCGTCCTTCTCGTACCATTCTTCCGGCACCTGCTTCACGATCTGGTCGAGCGCGACATAGAGATCGGACTTGTCCTCGGTCGGGCCGGAAATGATCAGCGGGGTGCGCGCTTCGTCGATCAGGATCGAGTCCACCTCATCGACGATCGCGTAATTGAACGGGCGCTGCACCATCTGCTCGCGCGAGTGCTTCATGTTGTCGCGCAGGTAGTCGAAACCGAGCTCGTTATTGGTCGAGTAGGTGATATCGGCGTTGTAGGCCTCACGCCGCTCGAACTCGCTCAGGTTGGGCACGATCACCCCGATGGAGAGCCCGAGGAAGCCGTGCAGCTGCCCCATCCACTCGGCGTCGCGCCTGGCGAGATAGTCATTGACGGTGACGACGTGGACGCCCTTGCCCTCGATCGCATTGAGATAGGTCGCCAGCGTCGCGACCAGCGTCTTGCCCTCGCCCGTGCGCATTTCCGCGATCTCGCCGCGGTGGAGCACGATGCCCCCGATCATCTGCACATCGAAGTGCCGCATGCCGAGCACGCGGACTGATGCCTCGCGCACGGTGGCGAAGGCTTCGGGCAGGATATCGTCGAGCGTCTTCCCCTCGGCGAGCATCGCCCGGAACTTGTCGGTCTGCGCCTTCAGTTCGTCGTCGGTCAGTGCCTGGATCTGCGGTTCGAGCGCATTGATCTGGTTGACGATCTTGCCGAGCGTCTTGACGTAACGGTCGTTGGCCGAGCCGAAAATGGACTTGCTGATTGCCTTGAGCATGGAAGGGCTTTCGAGATGCGGATTTTATGGGGCATTCGCCGCGCACACAGACGTGCGCCGGACGAATCGGAATTCGGATAATGTCAGCTGTTGCGCGCTATTCGAGCGCGCGGTCCGGCCCGAGATAGAGCGGCGGAATATTGACCAGCACCGGCTTGCGCGGCTTGCACCCGGTGCTCGACTTCTTCCTGCTGAAAGGCTGATTGGTGCGCTTTTCCGCGCAATCGCAGCGCTGCTCGCGCCCCTGTTCACTGACGCAGGAACCGTTCGAAACCTGCTGGCTCATTGCCTCCGCCGCCGATACGCTCAGCGGCGCGCCCACGGCAGCAAGGCCGGTGATCAGCGCAAGGCAGGCGAGAAGACGACGCAGCATGGTGGCGGAGATATAGGGGTTATGGGGCGGCAAGTCCACTCTCGCGGTTTGGCTCTCTACCACGCGATCTCGTTGACTACGGTTCGTGGGCGCAAGCTGACCGCCGATCCCCCGCCGGTGCCTTGATCGCCCAGTTTGCGCAATTGGGCGCAGGTTTCCTTGTCGAGGCTGGCGAAGCCAGAGCTGCGCAGGATCTTGCAGCTGCTGACCTTGCCGTAGGGTTCGACCGTAATCTCGAACTTCACCACGCCGCGAGCCTTTTCTTCGACTGCGGCCTTGGAGCGTTTCCAGCCGAATTGGCTCGCCCGCAGCATCCCGCCAGAATCGACCAGCCAGCGCACCCTGCCGGAATAGCTGCCTTCGACCGGCTCGCCGCGCCGCTGCGCAGGATCGAAGCGTGCGCGGCGCGTAATCCAGCGGCAGGTCAGTTCGTCCAGCCGTGAAAAGCCGCTGCTCCGGGTGATCCGGCATCCGGAAACGCGGCCTTCCTTGCTGATCGTCAGGCGGAAATCGGTGTTGCCTTCCTCGTCCAACAGCATCGCAATCTTCGGGTAGTCGGCGGAGATGATCCAGCCGCCCGGATTGTTGCGCGGCATGGCCATCCGGCTGTCGGGCACCGAAGGGGGCGGCGGATCGTAGGCGATCGGTCGGGGAGGAGCAGGAACCGGCGCGACCCGGATCGACGGCGCGTCGGGAGGGGCCGGCTGGCTCTCCGGTGCCTCTGGAGGATCGACGAGGATCATGGTCAGGGCAAGTACCGACACAATCATTCATCGACCCCCAGCTCTTCCTCCATCGAAAAAACCACCTTGGTCCTCCGCGCGACAAATTCGCCGTTCGGCGCCATCGCCTTCTGCACGCCGCGCAATTCGGCATTTTTGCAGAAATCCGCGCCAACCATTGCTCCGGCGGGGATTCTGCCTTCCTCGATGACAGTGCAGCTCACGACCTTGCCATCCTTGTCGGCAACCACTTCGAAACCGGACTTGCCGTTACCGACCAGCGGCAGCGACATCGGGCCCGGGCTGTAGGTAGCTGCGGGCGGCGCAACGGTGGTCGTCGTGTTTGGCAGCTTCCAGCTGACCCTGCGGACGAAGCGGCCGGTGGTCGGATTGTTCTCCAGGTCGCGCGCCGGTGTGAACGGCGCGAGTGCTCCGACGTATTGGCAGCTGGCAATGTCGAGAGGTTCATGCCCGGAACTCACCGTCACCGAGCAATCGGCCATCCCGCCCTCGGGATCGCTTGTGACCGTGATAGTCGTTACCCCTTCCAGCCGCGCTTCGCGTGCCTCGGACGGGAAATCGTTCAGCGTAGGGTCGCGGTAAAATCCATCCTGCGCACTCGGTCCGCGCGGCAGGACTGCCGTTACCGGACCTGAGCTCGTGGCGATCATGACCGGTGGCGGCACCGCCCTGTCCGATACCGGGCGCCACTCGACTGCATGGTCCCATGTCGAAGCGATCGGTTCTGCTCTGGCGTTGGTCGCCGGGATGAAAATCGCCCTCTCTGCAAGAGACGCGCAAGCTTCGTCGTCGAAGGATTTCAGACCGCTGCTGCCCGTGACCACACAGTCGGCAACCCGGCCCCATTTGTTGACCGCGAGGCGAACCCGCGTCGGCCCGGTCAACTCCTTCCGGGTCGCCTCGTCGACCGCGCGGTCGAGCCAGACCCAGGCGGAGGGTTTGTTCTCCGGCTCGACCACCTGGTTAGGCCGAAAGGTTTCCGATTGCGGCGACGGCCTGAGAGCCTCGATGCGCTGCGGCGGGGATGGCGCGAGCGTGACACCGGGGACCGGCTGCGCGGCGGCAAGCAGCGAAACGACAAGCGAAATCATGGGCGACCCTCCAATCGCCCCAGCTAGCCGATTGCCGCGCGGCAAAGCAAGCTTGCAGCGGCGTTGCCGCAATCCTACGAGGCCGCATGGATCTCGCCCCTTCCCCGCTTGCCCTGCCCTTCCCCGCGATGCCTGCTATCGAGGGTGTGACGCTGCGCATCGCGCGTGCAGGCTACAAGCGCTGGGATCGCGCCGACCTGACCTATGCCGAACTGGCGGAGGGGACCGCGGTCGCCGGGGTGTTCACCCGCAGCGCCTGCCCGTCGAGCGAAGTCGAGCTGGGGCGCGAACAGGTCAAGGCTGGAAAGGCCCGCGCGCTGGTGGTCAATGCGGGCAATTCCAACGCCTTCACCGGCTATCGCGGGCGCGAGGCGGTGGAGCAGATCATGGCGCAGGTCGCGGATCATCTCGGCTGCACGCGCGAGGAAGTGTTCGTCTCCTCGACCGGGGTGATCGGTGTGCCGCTGCCGAAGGACAGGGCGCGCGCAGGTGTCGCCGCCGTGCTCGATGCCTCCCCGGCAAGCTGGGCGGATGCGGCCAACACCATCGGCACCACCGACACATTCCCCAAGGGCGCGACTGCATCTGCCATCGTCGGCGGCACCCGGGTCGCAATTGCCGCGATCGTAAAGGGCAGCGGGATGATCGCGCCCGACATGGCGACGATGCTCGGCTATATCTTCACCGATGCGGCGGTCGAGCCGGCATTCCTTCAGCAGGTGCTGTCCGATGCCAACCGGCGGACTTTCTCCTGCATTACGGTGGATAGCGACACCTCGACCAGCGACACGGTGCTCGCCTTCGCCACCGGCAAGGCAGGCAATCCGCCCCTCGCCAGCTTCGACAGCGATGGTGCCGATGCCTTCGCCGCCGCCCTTCACGATGTCTGCCGCCAGCTCGCCCATCTGGTGGTGCGCGACGGTGAAGGAGCGTCGAAGTTCATCGCCATCTCGGTCTCGGGCGCGGTGTCGGACGAGAGCGCTCACCGCGTCGCCATGTCGATCGCCAATTCGCCGCTGGTCAAGACCGCGATCGCGGGCGGGGATGCCAACTGGGGCCGCGTCGTCATGGCGGTCGGCAAGGCGGGCGAGCCGGCAGACCGCGACCGGTTGTCGATCGCATTCGGCGGCACCTGGACTGCACGCAATGGCGTCCCGGTGGAAGGCTATGACGAAGCCCCGGTCGCCGCGCACCTCAAGGCCAGCGAAATCGAAATCGCGGTCGATCTCGGTATAGGCGAGGGCCGTGCAACCGTATGGACCTGCGACCTGACCCACGGCTACATTTCGATCAACGCGGATTACCGCTCGTGAGCCCGCTCGACACCGCCATGCGCGAACTGCTGGTGCGCGTATCGCGCGAGGTCATCCTGCCGCGCTATCGCAACCTCGAAGCGAGCGAGATCGCCGACAAGGGCAAGAACGAGCTGGTCACGATCGCCGATCGCGAAGCCGAAGCGATGCTGACCGAGGGTGTTGAGAGGCTCGAACCCGGCCTTGCCGTCGTCGGCGAAGAGGCGTGCGAGGGCGACCCTTCGCTTTACGATGGCTTGTCGCAACGCTGCTGGATCATCGACCCGATTGACGGAACCGGAAATTTCGCCGGCGGCAATCCGCCGTTCGGCATCCTTATCGCACTGGCAGACGGCGGGGTGACGCAGGCGGGCTGGATCTACGATCCGCTGCAGGATCGCTTCTGCCATACAAGACTGGGCGGAGGTGCCTTCATCGACAGCGAGCGGGTGACGGTGCGTACCACCGGCGAGACGCCACCGGTTGCGGGTATCTCGACCCTGTTCATGCAGGACGGTCGACGGGAGAAGGTTCAGGAGCACATCGCCCCGCATTACACCCTGGTCGATATTCCCCGCTGCGCTGCAGAACAGTATCCGCGCCTCGCGTTGGGGGTGAACGATGTCTCGCTGTTCGAGCGCACCCTGCCGTGGGACCATGCCGCAGGCGTCCTGTGGCTCAACGAGGCGGGCGGGCTGGCGGCGCGGCCGGACGGCTCACCCTATCGGGTCGACGAATGGCAGCGCCCCGGCCTCATCGGTGCCGCCTCCCCCGCGCTGTGGCACGAGCTGGCGGCGCGGATGGAGAAGTTGGCCTAGAGCTCGCTTTCGAGCCAGCCTTTGAGCTGGTTTTTGGGTGCCGCGCCAAGCTTTTGCGCGACCGGCTTGCCGTCCTTGAACAGCACCATGAAGGGGATATTGCGCACCCCGATCTCGCCCGGCACGCCGGGGTTCTCCATGATGTCCATCTTGGCGATGGTCACTTGGCCCGCCAGTTCCTCGCTGATTTCCTCCAGCGCCGGGGCAATCATCTTGCACGGGCCGCACCAGTCGGCCCAGAAATCCACCAGCACTGGCTTGTCTGAATCGAGCACGTCGGAACGGAAGCTGGCATCGGTGACATTGATCGTCGCCATGGGAAATCTCCTGTCAATTGTTGCGATCAATCTAATGTGGCGCGGCGCTTACTCAACGTCTGGCCGGGCAAAGCTTTCCTCGCCTGTGGACAATCGCGCCTTGGCAGATTCGATCAGCGCCGCCGGAAGCGCGAACAACTCCGGCGTCTGAGTGTAGAGAACCGCCGCTCGCACCGGCCTGCCGGGATAAATCGCTTCCAGCGCGGCGACATAGGCCGCCATCTGCCGGACCGTGGATTGCGGGATGTCTTCGAGCGATAACGGCGGGCGACGGGCGGTCTTGAAATCGACCACTCTGACCTCGTCTGCGGTTACCAGCAGGCGGTCGGCGGTTCCGGCAATCACTTGCCCGTCTACCGTGGCGGCAAGCGGTACTTCCGCCAGCGCATCGGGGCCGAACAGCGCCGCAAATTCCGGGAGTTCGATCACCGCCAAGGCGGAGTCGAGCAGTTCGTTACGATCCTGGTCCGACAATTCCGGAGCCTGCTTTTCGAGCCAGGATGTGGCGCGCGCCTGCCGGTTCTGTTCGTCGACCATCGGGAGCCGTTCGAGCAGGGCATGGATCAGCACCCCGCGCCGCGCAGCACTCGCCAGCGCCTCGGGCGGCAGCGGCGGATCGGGGGAGCGGTCCTCGCCTGTTCCCGAGGGCGCGAGCGGGCGCGGCGGGCGCGGTTCGGGGCCGATAGGTATGCGCGCCCACGCCGGCAATGGTTCGACGGACCTTTCGCGGGTAATCTTATCTGGCTTTTTTACCAACGGTGATGGGCGCTCGCCCCACTCCCAGCGTGCACCCCAGCGCTCGTCCGCCAGCGCCTCGCCGCCGAACACCGGCAGGAGCCGCGCGAACCAGCTGTCTTCATGCGGACCTTTGCCTGCCTCCCTCGGGCCGAGCGAGCCGCCGATGAACAGCGCCTCTTCCGCGCGGGTCATTGCAACATAGAGCAGCCGCCAGTGCTCCTCCAGCTCTGCCGCCGCCGCCGCATCGCGCGCTTCGGCCAGCGGGCCGACCACGCGTTCCTTGCTCAGACCCGGCAGTGGAATCCGGCGCTCGCCCCCGCCGATCGGCTGTTCGACCAGCCCGAACTCGGGCCGGTCACCCGGTTTGCCCGCCGCATCGGCGAGGATCACGATCGGGGCTTGCAAGCCCTTCGCGCCATGGACCGTCATCACCCGCACGAGGTCGGAGGCCTGCCCCGCCTCGCGCTTCAGTTCCCCATCTCCGGCATCGAACCACTGGATGAAGCCTTGCAGGCTGGCGGTGTGCGCCGCGGCATAGGCTTGGGCTGCGTTGAGCAGTTCGTCGATCGGATCGTTGGCCTCGTTCCCCAGCCGTTCGACCAGCTTGCGGCGGCCGCCCCATGGCCCGACGAGGATCCAGTGCAGCAGGGCCTGCACCGGTTCGTAATCCGCCAGCCGCAACAGATCGCGTAGTCGGTCAGCCGTTTCAGCAGCACGCGGGGCTTCGCTATTGCGCAGATGGTCCCACAGGCGGATTTTGTCGCCGCGATAGCCGTATTCGAGCAGGTCCTGCTGGCTCCACCCGATCAGCGGCGAGACGAGCAGATTGGCGAGCGCGAGATCGTCGAGCGGCTGTGCGGCGAAGCGCAGCGCCGCCATCAGGTCCTTGACCGCGAGCGGATTGCCCAGCCGCAGCCGGTCCACCCCGGCAACCGGCACCCCCACCGCATAGAGCCGCGCGACAATCAGGCTCGCCAGTTCCTTGCGCTTGCGCACCAGGATCATGATATCGCCCGGCGTCGCATTGCGAGCCGGCACCGGTTTGGCGAGCGGGTAGCCCTCGTCCATCCACTGCTTCACCTGCTGCGCGATCTTGTCCGCCATCGCTCGGTCGTGCCGGGCGAGCCAATTTTCCTGCTCAGCCTCCTCGCCCTCTTCTGATTCGCCGTCCGAGGTGACATAGTTCCACAGGGTGACCTGGCCGGGGCGCTCCTCGCCGATATGGTCGGTCGGTTGCTGCTTCAGACCGAGACTGCGCCAACCGAGCGAGCCGATCGCCCTGTCGACGAACTCCAGGACCGGGCTTGCAGTACGGAACGACCGGTCCAGCCCGTATTCGCGCAACCGCCGCGCAGGGAGGTTCGCGCGCAATCGCTCGGCGTTGTCCGCCGCCGCGTCCATCGCCAGCCGGACCCGCTCCTTCGCCGCTTCGAAATTTTCCGGGCTGGTGCCCTGGAAGCGAAAGATCGCCTGCTTGTAGTCGCCGACAGTGAAGATCGTGCGCAGCTTGTCGCCGCGTGCGCCCTCGCCGCTGAAAAAATCGTCGATCAGCGCGAAGATGATCTGCCATTGCTCGGCATTGGTGTCCTGCGCCTCGTCGATCAGGATATGATCGAACTGCCGGTCGAGCTTGAAGCGAATCCACGCCGCCATGTCCTTGCGTGTGAGCAAGTCGGCGGCTTTGCGGATCTGGTCGTCGAAATCGACGAACCCCTCGCGCGCCTTGGCTTCATCCCAACGCAGGGCAAACTTGCGCCCGACCTCCAGGAGCGGCGCGAGCCAGTCGGCGAGCTCGACCAGCGCCCTGAAATCGAGTGCCCGTTGGATCGATGCAAGCACCAGTTGCAGCTGGCCCGCATAGCTCGCGTCGCGTTTCGCGACATTGGCCAGCGGTTCTCCGCCCTTGGTCATGATCGTGCCGAAGAAGGAGTCGAGCGATACCAGCCGTTCCCCCGGATCGGCAGCGAGCCAATCGTCGATCACCGCGGCGCCCTTCTGCCCGGTGGCGGCGGACCAGTCGGCGAAGATGTCCCGGCAGCGGCGCAGCGCCACGACATTGAATTCCTCGTCGGTGCAGAAGCGCGCCGCATCTTCCGCCGATGCATCGGATTCCAGCCCCAGAACTTTGCACATGCGCGACCGCATCGGGGGCTGCCACGAGCCGTCGCCCCACCACAGATGGTTCGCGGCGGCGCACTTCATCAGCCAGCCGAGCACCGCATCGGGGCCCTTGTCGATGCTCAGCTGTGCGAGCGCGTCGCGGGTCGCGTGGTCACCTTCGCACTCTGCGTCTTCGAGCATATCGGCCAGCACCTGCCGCGAAAGCAGGTCGCGGTCGCGATCCTCCATCGCGCGCGATCCGGGCTGGATATCGGCCTCTTGCGGAAAGGCAGAGAGCAGCCACTGGGCGAAGGCGTGGATCGTATCGATCCGCAAGCCGCCGCCGGGGCTGTCGAGGACGCTGGCGAACAGCGTGCGTGCGCGGGCGCGCGTTTCGGGCGTGTTGCGCGCGCCGAGATGATCGAGCTCCTTGCCCAGCCGCGTATCGTCGAGCCGGACCCAGCGGGCGAGCACTTCATTGACGCGCACCGCCATCTCCGCCGCCCCGGACTTGGTGAAAGTGAGGCAAAGGATCTGCGCCGGAGCGTTTTCCGGCTGGAGGAGCAGCCGCAGAACCCGGGCGGAGAGCACCTGCGTCTTGCCCGTCCCGGCCGATGCAGAGAGCCAGACACATTCTTCCGGCTCGACCGCAGCCCGCTGTTCGCCCTGGAGGGGGAAGACCTTGCCGCTCACGCCGGGTCCCCCGCATCGACCCGCGCCTGCCACTCGTCGAGCCGCATGAGCTGGTCGTAGTCATCGTAGCCGGAGTAGTTCGGATTGAGTCTGGCGGTGAAAGGGTGATCGCCCCTGATGAATTGCCCGATCGCTTCGGCGAGGAAGTCCTCGGTAAGCGGGAGGAACTCCTCCGGCGGAGTGTCGGCACGATTGAAATCCGTCCTAACCGGACTCGACACCTTGCCGAACGACCCGCCGTCCTTTGCCAACGACCAGTATTCGAACCGGAAAGCCTCGCCCGCCACACCTTCGAACCCCCCATCCTCCGCGATCATCCCGATCAGGCCGAGCTGGAGCGAGAAGCCCTGCGTGACCTGCGTGGCCGTGGGTGCCTTGCCGGTCTTGTAGTCGACGATCGCCAGTCTGCCGTCGGGCAGCCGGTCGATCCGGTCGGCGCGGCCCTTGATGCGGATTCCGTCCACCAGCATCGACCCCTTCCTTTCGACCGCGACCGGCACGCGTTCCGGCTCCTCGACGATGCGCTGCTCCACCCATTCGAGGCCCTTGAGCAGGCGCGGCAGCCACAGCCCCAGCATCAGCGGGTGGGCGTTGTGCTCAGCAAGCACCCGATGTGCCTGCTCGACCAGCGAACCACCCTGCTTGTGCCAGCGCTCGAGTACCTCGTGGACGACGGTGCCCTGCCACGCGGGCGAAGGCTCGGCGTCGAGCGGATCGAGCGTTCGCAGCCCGAGGATCGCCTGAGCATAGAACTGGTAAGGATCGCCGCGCAGCCGATCGAGCGCGGTCACCGCGATATCGACCTGGCGCTGCTCTGCTGAAGGCATCGGCATTGGTCGCGGGTAAGCCCCTGCCCGCTCGGCAAAATCGATCGCCTGTGCCCATTCGACGGCTCGGGTCTCGAGATAGCGGGGGAGCAGGTCCTCGCCCAGCAGGGCCTTGACCCGGAGCAGGAAGCGCGACGGAATGGCCGGCCCGGAGATGTTGCGCGCCGCGCGGCTCAGCACCACTTCTGGCGCGCCGAGCACGCCGGCAAGATCATGCGCGGAAAGCCCGATGCGGAAGTCTGCTCCCGGTACGCCGAGCGCCCGCAGCACGCGCGGGGCAAGGATCGGGTCGACCGCCGGGGTGCCGGGCCAACTGCCTTCATTGAGCCCAGCGCAAATCACGAGCTCCGCCCGGGTCATGCGCGATTCGAGCAGACCATAGATCGCCACGCGCGGATGGCCGCCATAGGGCGGGCGGACGGCCTGCTGCTCCATCCGCTCGGCCAGCACGGGGTGCAGGTCGCCTGGTGCGAGCTGCGTGCCGGTCTCGCGCGCCTGTGCCCGCAGTTGCTCGAGGAAAGCCGCCAGCGCCCGGCCGTCCTCGCGCGACCATAGGCCTGCGCCGCAAAGCGCTTCGCCAGTCGCGGCCAGCAGGTCGATTGCGTCGGCCAGACGGAGACGTTCCGGCAGGGCGAGAAGCGGCGCAAGGGTTGCCTCGACCTCGCCCCACCAATCCACTACGGCAGCTTTGGCAGCTATTTCGCGCAGCGGTGCGCTGCCCGGTGCGGGTCGCGGCCCGCGCAGCTCGCGCTCGAACGCCCGTACATTCGCCAGCCATTGCCCCCGGCCTGCATCGGCGCGGACCAGTGGGTGCGCCAGCAGCGCCATAAGCGGTATTGGTGCGAGCCCTTCGCCCATGACCTCTGCCAGCAGTAGCAAGAGGCGCCCCGAGGGCGTCTGCGACAAGGGTTGCCCGGCGGAGTCGTCGGCCGCTATGTTCCAGCGACGGAGATGGTGAACCACCCGCCGCGCCAGCCCGCGATCGGGGGTGACCACCGCGACCCGCCTCTCCGGCACTTCCAGCGCCTGTCTGACCAGCAACGCAATTGCCTGCGCTTCCTCTTCCGGATTGGCACTTTCCATGATCCGCACGCCGGTCAGGCGACGCTTGTCGGCGTCCAGATCGACCCAGCTCTGGCTGGCTTCCGGCGGCAGGAACAGATTCGATATCGCATGACTGCGCTCGGGCGGAGCGGCCCCGAGACCTTTGCGATGCCACGGCTGGACTTCCTCGCGCGCGATGCCCATGCGATTGAGCAGCAGCTTGAGGTGATACTGCGGATGGGTGACCGCGTCTCCGGCTTCGAACGGCGTGCCCGGCTCGCCCCCCGCACCGCCCAGTTCGTTCCATACCGCCGGGTCCATCGAAAGGTCGAAATCGGGCAGGATCACCGCCCCGTTCGGCAGATTGGCGACAACCCGCAGCAGGCGCGCCAGCGCGGGCGAGGCGCTGGTTACCCCGGCGGCGACAACCGGGTACGTGGGCGGTTCCTCGCGCCATCGTCGAGCCGCGATGTCGAACAGGCGGTTGCGCCGGGTCGCGGAATCGATCTTAGCCATTGCGCCAAGTTCATCGAGCCACAGTTGCTGCACGCGCGCGAACAGCCGGAGAGAATCCTGCCAATGCCCCGAAAGGTCGCCGAAAACATCGAGCACTCGCTGCTCGACCAACGCCTCGGGCCGGATGTCCTCGATCAGCAACCGGTCCATGGTCCGCGCCATGTCGTAGGCCAGCCGCATGACCGCCGCGCCGGGCAGCTTCTTGTCCTGCTCTGCCTCGATGATCTGCGCCAGCCTCAGCCAGCGATAGGTCGGATCGATCGCCGGTGCGATCTCCCCTGCTCCGAGGGGATCAAGCAGCGGCCCCAGCGTTTCGTCGAGATCGAGATCGCCGACCACCGCCATCCGTGGCAGCAGCAATCCCTGCCTGCCTTGCGCACCATAGTGGCGGATGAATGCCTCGCTTACCGTGCGCATCGCTCGGCTGGACGGAAGCAGCAACGTAAGCCGCGCGAGCCCGAGTTCCGCATCTGAGTACCGCGGCACCAGCCCGGCCACCAGCGCATCGGCAAACCCGCGGTGCGCGGCGATGGAATAGACGCTAGGGTGCGCGCGCTCAGGCACGCTTCAACGCATCTTCGGTGGGCCCGATGGCCTCGGGCGTGCCGACTTCGAACCACAGGCCGGCAAAGACCGTCCCGAACAGTCGACCTTCCCCGATCGCGCGATCCCACAGGATGTTGGTCGAAAATGCTCCCTCCGGCGCATCGCGCAGCAGGCGGTGCGATACGAGCTGAATTCCGCTGAAGATGTAGGGAGCGATCCGGCCCGAGCGGCGGCGGGCGAGCCGCCCGAGCGGATCCATATGGAAATCGCCCTTGCCGTCGAAATTCGCCGCGCGCGCATGTGGTACGAGCAGCAGCAGCGCATCCATCTCTTCGGCGCTCCAGCGCCGCGAAAGATCATGGAATGCGTCGCGCGGCCCGTCGAGCCAGATATTGTCCGAGTTGAGGCAGAAGAAGGGATCTGGCAGTTCGCCCTGCGCCTTGATCATCCCGCCGCCGGTTTCGAGCAGAGCATCTCGCTCGTCGGAAATCACTACCCGGGGCATCGCCCGGTCAAGCACATGCGCTTCCAGCGCATCGGCAAGGTAGTGGACATTTACCACTGCCCGCGAGACACCCGCTTCCGCCAGCCGGTCAAGCGCATGATCGATCAGCGGTTTGCCCGCGACCCGCACCAGCGGCTTGGGCTGCGATGCCGTGAGCGGCCGCATCCGCTTGCCCAGCCCCGCCGCCATCACCATCGCGGTATCCGAAGCGAGTCCGCTCACTGGAGTTCGCCACCGAGATTGTCGCGGATATGCCGTGGGATGTTCCGCGCGAACCAATCGGCGACCGGCGCCAGCGCAGGATGCCTCAGATCGCGCTCCATCGCTTCCCACACACGCGGGATCATCGCGAGATAGCGCTGTTTGCCGTCGCGCCGGGCGAGGCGAGTGAATATCCCGACGATCTTGGCGTTCCGTTGCGCGCCCAGCCGGGCGTAGTCGGCAAGGAATTCATCGCTCGCCCCGGTCGCTGCGAGGTAACGTTCGAGCAACGCGCGCTCGAGTTCGACCGATACATCGCGCCGGGCATCCTGGAGCAGACTGACGAGATCGTAGGCCGGATGGCCGACCAGCGCGTCCTGAAAATCGATCAGACCCTGCGCGCCGCTACCGTCGCTCGCGGGGGCAAGCAGCATGATATTTTCGGCATGGTAATCGCGCAGCACAGTAACGCCCGGTTCCTGCCGCGCGAGCATCGGTTGCAGGACTTCGTCCCATGCCGCGAAGTAGTCTGCCTCGTCGACCTCCAGCCCCATATGCGGGCAATACCATTCGGTCAGCAATCCGGCCTCGCGCTGGTATACTGCCATATCGTAGCGATCGAACGGCCCCGGTGCCTGGCCGTGCAGGCGCACGAGCGCATCGACCGCTGCCGAATAGGCTCCGCGCTCCCCGCCCGGGTTTTCATCGAGCCAGTCGCGCATCCGGTCGTCGCCGAAATCCTCGGTCAGCACCCAGCCATCGTCCGGCGCGGCGGCGTAGATTTCCGGCGCACGCTGTCCGGCTTCGGACAGCCAGCGCGCCACGTGGAGGAACGGTGCAGGATCCTCCTCTGGCGGCGGTGCGTGCATCAGCATCGCGGGTTTGCCGCCCCGATGGACGCGGAAATAGCGCCGGAACGAGGCATCCCCCGGTATGGGGAGCACCTCCGCCCCGCCCCAGCCGGCGGAGTTCAGGAAGGAATCGAGGCCGTCGGGCAAATCGCTCATCGCCAGCGCGTTAGCCAATCCGACCCCGGCTCGACAATCGCAATCCGTCCCGCACCCGAAACTTCAAGCCGGATGGCGAGGCACCCTGGCTCATGCGCGAAGCCGCCGGCATTCTGTGGCCACTCTGCCAGCAATGCCGCGCCATCGCGGTAGTCGTCGAGACCGATCTCACCCGCTTCGGCTGGCGTCTCGAGCCGATAGAAGTCGGCATGGACCACGGGCAAGCGCACGGCAGGCGGGTCGTAGGTTTCGACGATGGTGAAAGTTGGCGATGGTACTTCGCCAGCATAACCCAGCGCCGTCAGGATTGCCCGGGCCAGCGTCGTCTTGCCCGCGCCCAGGCCGCCCGACAGCGAGACGACATCGCCCGGACGCAACTGCGCGGCGATCCTTTCGCCCAATGCGTCCATCGCCGCGAGGTCGGGCAAGTTGATCCTCACGGCAGCAGGATCGTGGCCGTCGTTCCTGCGCCACGCCGCGAGACGATCTCGAGCGTGCCGTCATGCGCCTCGACCAGCTGGCGGGCCAAGGGAATGCCGAGTCCCTGACGCTTTTCATCGCTACCGCCACCCGGGGCAAGCTTGCCCGTCGCCTGCGCCAGCTCGGCTTGGTCCATCCCACGCCCGTAATCCGACACCACGATCCGCCCGACACCATCCTTCTTCGACAGGTCGACCAGGATCTTGCCCCCGCGCGGTGTTGCGGCGATCGCATTGTCGAGCAGATGCCCCAGAGCCCGCCCGAGCTGACGCGCATCGGCGAACACCCGCCCGCTGGCCTTGCTGCCGCGCAGGTCGAGGCTGAGCCCTGCATCGGTCACCGCCTGCTCGCGCGCGCGAACGATGTCGGTCGCGAAGGTGAACAGGTCGATATCCTGCTTGGTCAGTGGCAAAAGCCCGGCCTCGCTCTGCGACAGATCGAGCACGTTTTCGACCTGTTCGGTCAGCCGGGCGACCGAATCGAGGATCGCCTGGACGTACTCGCGGCCCTGCTCGCCCAGATCGCCGGCGACCCCGGCCTGAAGCAGCTCTGCAAACCCGCCAATCGACGTCAGCGGGGTGCGAAACTCGTAGGACATGTTGGCGAGGAAACGGGTCTTGACCGCATCCGCTTCTTCCAGTGCGACCGCGCGCTCGCGCAGCGCAGCTTCGGCCTGCTCGTTTGCGGTAACGTCGAGCACCGTCAGCAGCCCGTTGCCGTCCGGCAAGGGTATTCCGGCAAACTCCAGCGTCCGCCCGTCGGCCAGCGTGACCCGCCCGCCCTTCTCGCGGCGATCTAGCGTCGCAGCTCGAATGATCTCTCCGATGCCTTCAGCCTGCTTCGGCACCGCAAGGTTTGGCCCGATCGCGACCAGCAACTCCTCCGCTGAAGGATGTGCATCGAGCATTTCCGGGTCGAGCCCCCAGGTGCCCGCGAAACTGCGGTTCCACAGCTGGAGATGGCCGTCGGGTGCGAACACGGCGAGCGCCTCGAACAGGCTGTCGAAGGTCGCCGTGCGAGTGCGCAGCAGCGTGTCCCGCGTGGCAGAAAGGGCAAGTTGCTCGGTCCGGTCTTCGGCGATCAGCACCAGTCCGCCATCGGGCATCGGCTGGCCGACGATCCGCAAATGCGTGCCATCTGACAGCGGCCACGCCTCTTCTTTCGATTCGCCGCTTGCAAACCAACCGGCATGTTCGCTGCGCCAAGCCGGGAAATCGCGCACCTCGGGGGTTCGCCCGGTATCCCGGGCACCACTCAGGAACTGCTCGAAGGCCAGACCCTGCGCCACGACGCCCGAATTGAGTTTGAAGATGCGGCGGAAAGGCTGATTGGCAAATGCGATCTTTCGCTTGCCATCGAACTGCGCGACACCGATCGAAAGCTGATCGAGCATCGAGCGCTGCGCGTCGCGGAAGGCGCGGAATTCGCGGGCAAGCTCTTCCATTTCCTCGATATCGACTGCGTACCCCGCAACCCCTTCCTTGCCGAGCGGCAGGTCGCTGACCCTGAGCGAGCGCCGCTCGCCCCCGATGGTGGTGGTGACGATCCGTTCGATCGGCAGCCCCTGATCGCCCGCCTGCTTTGCCACCTGCGCTGCGGTCAGCCCATCGACCCGCTCGACCAGCTCGAGCTGTTCCGCCACCGCCGCTTCGGAATTTGCCGCACCGACCGCCGCGACATAGGCCTGGTTGACGAGCCGCAGTTGGGCATCCGGCCCCCGGAACCACATCGGCAACGGAGCGGCTTCGATCAGCCCGACCAGTGCTGCAAAGTCCCCTCGCGCCCGCGCCGCGTCCTCGCGCAGCTTGGTCAGTTCGCTCTCGCTCTCGCTGAAGTCGAAAATCCACACCAGCGCCGCGCCGCCCGGCGAGACCTGCGGATCGGCCAGGACGCCCTTCATCGCGAGGCTGCGTTCGGAACCGGGGACGGTCAATGCCATCTGGAACGGTGCAGCCGTCTTCTGAGCGCGCTTCACCAGTTCGGTCAGTTCGGAGAGCTGGCTGGCGGAGAGGCCAACCCCCGCCCCCCCATCGAGTTCGGACAGGTAGCGGGGCAGGCTTGGCAGCCCAAGCCACCCTGCCAGCCGGTCGGAACCTTCGATCCTGCCATCGGTGCGCACTATCAGCGGGATCGCCGGTGCTTCATCGATCATCCGCGCCATCCGCCGAGCCGCCTTGCGGCTGCCCTCGGCCTTGCGGGCACGGCCTGCGCCGAGGATCATCATCCATGCCGCTGCCGCCGTCCATGCAGCGAGCAGAAGCCCGAGCAAGGCCAGCATGGTGGGTGATAGTTCCATCGCTAGTCAGCTATGCGTGCAGGCTTCGGGTTGCAACGGCAACATGGCAATGCTGCACGGTTGAACGACGAAACGCCGCCTTCCCGGCAAGGAAAGCGGCGTTTCGCGCATCGAACAAGCAAATCAATAGCGGTAATGGTCCGGCTTGAACGGGCCGGCCTGCGGCACGCCGATATAGTCGGCCTGCTTCTGGCTCAGCTGGGTCAGCTGGACGCCGAGCTTCTCGAGGTGCAGCGCAGCGACCTTCTCGTCCAGATGCTTGGGCAGCACATAGACGTCGTTGGCGTACTGGTCGGTGTTCTTGAACAGTTCGATCTGCGCCAGCGTCTGGTTGGTGAAGCTGCTCGACATCACGAAGCTCGGGTGACCGGTGGCGCAGCCGAGATTCACCAGGCGCCCCTTGGCGAGCACGATGATCGACTTGCCGTCGGGGAAGGTAACCAGGTCCGTGCCTTCCTTGACCTGCTTCCAGTTGTAATTGTCGAGCGCCGAAATCTGGATCTCGGAGTCGAAGTGGCCGATGTTGCACACGATCGCCATGTTCTTCATCGCCTTCATGTGTTCGGCGGTGATCACGTCTTCGTTGCCGGTTGCGGTGACGAAGATGTCGGCGCGCTGCACCGCGTTTTCCATCGTCACCACTTCATAGCCGTCCATCGCTGCCTGCAAGGCGCAGATCGGGTCGATCTCGGTGACCATCACCCGCGCGCCGCCGTCACGCAGCGAAGCTGCCGAGCCCTTGCCGACATCGCCGTAACCCGCAACGCAGGCGACCTTGCCGGCCAGCATCACATCGGTCGCGCGGCGGATGGCATCGACCAGCGATTCCTTGCAGCCGTAGAGATTGTCGAACTTCGACTTGGTCACGCTGTCGTTGACATTGATCGCCGGGAACGGGAGCTTGCCCTGCTTCGAGATCTGGTACAGCCGCATCACGCCGGTTGTGGTCTCTTCCGAGACGCCCTTGATGTTCTTGACCGAAGCCGTGAGGTAGCCCGGCTTTTTCGCGACGAACGCCTTCAGCGCGCGCTGCATTTCGATTTCTTCGGCATTGGTCGGCTCGGGCATGGTTTCGCCCGCTTCGATCCGCGCGCCCCACAACGCGAACATGGTGGCATCGCCACCATCGTCGAGGATCATATTGGCGGTCAGGTCAGGGTCGGCTTCGCTCGACCAGTCGAAGATATTGCCGACATAGTCCCAGTAATCGGCCAGGCTTTCGCCCTTGATCGCGAACACCGGAATGCCCGATGCGGCGATCGCCGCAGCGGCGTGGTCCTGCGTGGAGAAAATGTTGCAGGTTGCCCAGCGCACATCGGCGCCAAGCGCGACCAGCGTTTCGATCAGCACCGCAGTCTGGATCGTCATGTGCAAGCTACCGGTGATCCGCGCGCCCTTCAGCGGCTGCTCGGCACCATATTCGTCGCGCAGCGCCATCAGGCCGGGCATTTCGGTTTCGGCGATGGCGATCTCGTCACGGCCGTACTCGGCGAGCGAAATGTCCTTGACGATATAGTCCTTGTCGAGAGCGGCAGTGGCCACGCTGTGTCTCCTGTTACGGGCTGCATGCGGGCGCTTCAGTGCCCGTGCGATACTGGCGGCCATCTAGCGATTGCCCCTCGGAGAGGCAAATATAAAGTTTTCTTTATATCCTTTCCCGTTGCCCCGCGCAGCCTCGTGCCTATATCGGGCGCAGACAAATGCAAACGCGAAAGGAAATTGCGCCATGACGATTGCGGTTGGAGACAAGCTGCCCGACGTGAAACTGGTCAAGGTAACCGAAGGCGGACCGGAACAGGTCCAGTCGAGCGACTACTTTGCGGGCAAAAAGGTTGCCCTGTTCGCCGTACCTGGCGCATTCACCCCGACCTGTTCGGCGCGCCACCTGCCCGGCTATGTCGAGAAGGCAGACGAGCTGAAATCGAAGGGCGTGGACGAGATCGTTGCGACTTCGGTCAACGATGCTTTCGTCATGGGTGCATGGAACAAGGCCTCCGGCAGCGACGACATCACCATGCTGGCCGACGGTAATGCCGACTTCGCCGAAGCGCTTGGCCTCAGCGCCGATTTCTCGGGCTTCGGCATGGGCAAGCGCAGCCAGCGCTTCTCGATGATCGTCGAGGATGGCGTGGTCAGGGAACTGAACGTCGAGGCACCGGGCGATTTCTCGGTTTCGAGCGCGGAGCATCTGCTCGGCCAGCTCTGATCGTACGGCAGAACTGCTAAAAGAAGGCGCCGCTCCCTATCGGAACGGCGCCTTTCTTGTGCGCGCTATGGGCTGCCGCGATCAGCCATAGCCCATCAGGCCGAGCACTTCCTTGCGGCTGCGGTGATCGTCGAGGAAGCAACCGAGCAAGCGCGAGGTGATCATCCCGACGCCCGGGGTCCGCACCCCGCGCCCGGTCATGCAGCCATGCTGCGCCTCGATCACCACGGCCACGCCGTGCGGTTGCAGATTGTCCCAGATGCACTGCGCGACCTCTGCCGTGAGTCGTTCCTGGATCTGCAGGCGGCGAGCAAAGCCGTGCAGCACGCGTGCCAGCTTCGATATCCCCACCACGCGCTTATCCGGGAGATAGGCGATCGATGCCTTCCCCGTGATCGGAGCCATATGATGTTCGCAATGGCTCTGGAACGGGATGTCTTTTAGCATCACGACTTCATCGTAGCCGCCGACTTCCTCGAACACGCGGCCCAAATGAACCGCCGGATCTTCTTTGTAGCCCTGGCAATATTCCAGCCACGCGCGGCCCACTCGCTGCGGCGTATCGAGCAAGCCCTCACGGGTTGGATCGTCACCCGCCCACTCGATCAGCGTGCGGATAGCATCCTGTACCTGCGCAGGAACAGCGGGTTTGATGATCCCCGATCCATCAACCGCATCGTCATCGCCGCAGCTTGCCACGTTCGTCATCGTCCGTTCCCCCGTCGCGCTGCGCGCAGATTACCGATTTGCTGGGAAAGATAGGGTGGAACGGGGCGAAGGCAACATGGCGCGGCAGTTTGATTGCTGCCCGGAGCCTACTCCTTCGCGTCTTCCTTCGCTTCAGGCGTCACCTCGGCATCGGCCTTTTCCTCGCGCTTGCGGCGGTCGAAGACCTTGCGCATGTGTTCTTCATCCTCCGCCGTCAGATAGTTCGAGAAGTCGGGAAAATGCTCCTCCTCTTCCTCTTCGATGTGATGGCGATAGCGGTCGTCGAACGAACGGAACTTCACCAGCCAGCCACCGCTCGACATGTCGGTTGCGGCAAGGTCATTGAGCATTTCGTCGATTTCGTGGTGTTCCGCCACCGAATGGCGGGTTTCGTCGGTCGTCTCGGGCTTGCGCAGCATCGTCGAATAGAGTGCCTGCTCCTCGGCGGCGGCATGGCCCTTGAGCTCTTTCGTGAGTTCGGTAAACAGCTGCTCGCGTTCGGCGCTGTCGCCCTGCGTCTTGCCGATCCTGTCCAGCAAATCTCGGTGCTTGTCGTGATCTTCCTTGAGACGGGCGAAAATGGCCTTGGTGGCGGACATTGCTGTGCTCCTGCAATTGGTCGGGTGGAATCCATCGGTTGTCAGTGCAACCCGCCGCGCTGGCTGTTGTTCCGCAATCGGGACCTTGGAATGGCCGAGTGCCGCGCCATATCTTACGCATGACCACACCAGCCGCGAGAATGCCGACCACGCAGGATTTCGAACAGATTGCGCTCGAGACCCTGAGCGCCCTGCCCGCCCATCTGCGCGAGCAGATGGAAGATGTGGTGCTCGACATCCGCGAGTTCGCCAGCCCCGAGCAGTTGGCCTCGGTTGGCATTTCAAGCCAGTGGCATTTGACCGGGCTTTACGAGGGCCGACCGATCGATGAGCGATCGAGCTGGGAATCGGGCACGCTTCCGGCAATGATCACACTGTTCCGCCAGCCGCTGCTGCGCGAATGGCGCGAAACCGGGGTCGAATTCGAGGCGCTGGTGCGGCACGTGGTGATCCACGAGGCCGGGCACCATTTTGGCTTCTCCGACGAAGAGATGCACGCGCTCGAGGATTCGGCGGGAGATTGAAAATACATCGCCGCTTGCGGCTGCAAGAGAAAAGCCCACCCCGAAGCCGGGATGGGCCCCTTTTCGAGCGCGCCCGAAACGATTGTCCTTCGCTACGCTCCGGACGTCTCGGCTTCGCCTCGACTACGAAGATTCGACGCGCCCATGACCCCCTCAAACATCAAAGGCCGCCCCTTTGCGGAGACGGCCTTTGATGTTTGGCGCGCCCGGAACGATTCGAACGTCCGACCCCCAGATTCGTAGTCTGGTGCTCTATCCAGCTGAGCTACGGGCGCGCTTGGAGGGCGGCACTTAAGCGCGGCCTCGGCGCTTGGCAAGCCCCTAGCGCGGGCTTTTTGCAAACAGCTGATCGGCCAGCATGATATCGAGCGGCGGCTTGTCGAGCGCCTTGACCTCGGCCTCGTCGAACCATCCGATTGCGCCTCCCTCCTGCGAAGTCAGCTCGCCTGTCCAGGCCGTGCAAGCGTAAAGCAAAATGACAATCGGTGGTGCGGCACCGTCAACCGTTGTCTGGGCAAATCCGACAGGCTCAAGATGCGACGGGTCGATCCCGACCGCCAGCTCCTCCGAAATCTCTCGAACCAGCGCAATTACAGGATGTTCGCCCGCTTCGACCTTGCCGCCAGGAAATTCCCACAACCCGCCATGCGCTTTCTCAAATGGCCTGCGATGCATCAGAACTCGGCCGTTCGATGCGCGCAGCGCCAGCGCCACCACAGGGATCCATGTCGGGATACTTTCCATCGCGCAGCTCCCTCTCAACCCTTTCTTAATCCCTTGGCGCGAAAAAGGCGATCGATCAGCCACGGAGTAGGGGTTTTCCGATGCACATTCGTTCAATTCTCAAGCTCATCGCGAGAGACGAGCGTGGCGGCACAGCCATCGAATACGGGTTGATCGCATCCTTGATCGTGATTGCATGTATTGGTGCTTTCGAGGCGGTAGCCAACGAAAACACCGGCCTTTGGGCAGTGATTTCGAACAAGGTGTCAGACAACATGGGGGAATGAAATCTTAAGCATGCACGCTTAGCGTTTCGTCAATTTCTTCCATGTAGTTCGAAGTCACTCTTTTCCAAACTGACCAGGGGAAGAGCGGGTAAGAAGACCACACCAGGAGACCGAAAATGAAGTTTCTCAACAAACTGCTCCGCAACGAAGACGGCGCAACCGCCATCGAATACGGCCTGATCGCCGCCCTGATCGCAGTTGCTGCGATCACCGCGATGCAGGGCCTCGGCAACGAGCTGAACACCACTTTCTCGACCGTGTCGACGAAGATGGGTGAATCGAACACCGTCTGATAGGCGTTCGTTCCAAGTAAAAAGGAAGAGCGGCGGGAGCGATCCCGCCGCTCTTTTTTTTGTTCCCGCCCGATCAGCGGCTGCGGACGACCAGCTTGACCTTCTGCCCAGCCTGCAGCGTGTCGTTCGGGCCGAGCGCGTTTAGAACGCGGAATCGTTCCACCTTGCCAGAATCATAGGCCATGCGGTTGGCCAGCGACTGCACCGTGTCTCCACGCGCGACGGTCACCACATCGATATAGCGCGGCTTGATCGCCGCCGCTTCGCTGGTCGAAATGCGGCGCACCGAATTGAACATCGCATTGAACGTGCCCGACTGGCCAGCCGGGACGATGGTGGCAAAGTGAAACGCCTGGCTGTTACCGAATTCATAGGCAAACACCGTCACATCGACCTGGCTGCTGCCGTTGTTGACCCGTGCGGTGCCATAGGCGGCCGGAATGCCGTTGACCGTGGTACGCTGGATCGACGAGGGAGCGAGAGCCTGCTGCTGGCCGCCCAAAGCGGTGAAGACCGAACGCAGATAGGTTTCCAGATTTCCCGAATAGGGCCCGGTGCTGAATTGCGCCTTGCCGCTTTGCCCATTGATCGACACCGCGCGCGGGCTGTTCACCATGTAAAAGCCTTGCGGCACCGAGAACGACAGCCGCAGGTCCGGGTGGATGAACTGCTGCCCCTCGATCACGCCCTGTGCCGGGTCGTCGCCGTATAGAATCCCGTCGATGCGGGTGAGGAAGACATCGCGATTGAGCGTCCCGGTCCCCGCGCCCGCCTTGGTCAGCGCCGTCTGCACGCGGCTCTGCGGGTCGGGATGGGTCGACGCCCATTCGGGAATGCTGGCGTTGCCTGCACCTTGCAATTGCGCGTCGAGCGCGTTCTGCGAGGCAAGGCTTTGCAGCACGGTCGACATGGCGCGCGGGTCGTAACCGGCACCCGTCAGATATTGAATGCCCAGTTCGTCGGCCTCGAGCTCCTGCGTGCGCGAGAACCGCAAGGTCAGGAGCTGCGATCCCTGCAGGAAGCCGCGTGACAGGGTGTTGCCTACTTGACTGTCCCCCAGCAGCACGCCGGTGAGGATGGCGAGCCCCGCCCCGATCAGAGTGTTCTGCTGTGCGGCGCTCTGGCGGCGCTGCGAATGGCGCGCGGCGACATGCCCGACCTCGTGACCGAGCACACCGGCAAGCTCGGCCTCGTTATTCATCAGCGCGACCAGCTGGCGCGTGGTGTAGATATAGCCGCCGGGGATCGCGAAAGCGTTGTTGACCGGACTGTTGAGCACGGAAACGGTAAAGTCCTCCCGCGCGTTGCCGAGGCCCGATTGGACCGCAATGTTTTTCCCGACCGACTCGATATAGGCGGCTTGCGATCCCTGATAGGTGCCGCCGAACTCGGCGAGAAGTTGCGGATGGTATTCGGCACCCTGTTGCGCTTCCGATTGGGTAATTGGTGTCGACGCGCCGGGAATGCTCCCCGCTGCGCAGCCGGTCAGCGCGAGAGTGGCGAGCGCAACGCCGCCCAGAATCCGTGATTTGCCCTTGGCCATTGCGATCTCCTCAATCCCTGTAAGTGCCGCATAATCGCGATGCAGCATGAGTTGCAATCAACTCAATCGAAACAGGCAGGAGTCGGTTCCGAGAAAACTCAGACCGTGCCGATCGTCAGGAACCGCTCCTCGCGCGTTCGCCGCAGTTCGGCTGGATCCTTCCCCTCCAGCGCCGCGAGCTCTTCCTCCAATGCTTCGGCGAGCGATTGCATGGCGGCAGCCGGGTCGCGATGCGCGCCGCCGACGGGTTCTTTCACGATCCGGTCAATCACGCCAAGCTTCTTGAGGTGCTGCGCCGTGACCTTCATCGCCTCTGCCGCATCGGACGCCTTTTCCGCAGTACGCCACAGGATCGAGGCGCAGCCTTCGGGCGAGATTACCGAATATATCGCATGCTCGAACATCAGCACGCGCTCGGCACTCGCGAGCGCCACCGCGCCGCCCGAGCCGCCTTCGCCGACGATCGTCGCGACCATCGGGACAGGCAAGGCGAGACAGGCCTCGGTTGCGCGGGCGATCGCTTCTGCCTGCCCGCGCTCCTCCGCCTCGATACCGGGGAACGCACCCGAAGTGTCGACCAGCGTCACCACCGGAATGCCGAAGCGTCCGGCAAGCTCCATCAGCCGGATCGCCTTGCGGTAGCCCTCGGGCTTGCCCATGCCGAAATTGTGCCTGATCCGGCTCTCGGTGTCGTTGCCCTTTTCATGCCCGATCAGCATGACCTTGCGCCCGTTCAGTCGCGCGAAGCCGCCGAGGATGGCCTGATCGTCACCATAGTTGCGGTCCCCGCCGAGCGGCATGAAATCTTCGAACGCGTGTTCGACGAAATCACGGAAATGCGGGCGTGACGGATGGCGGGCGACCTGCGTCTTCTGCCACGGGGTAAGCGAGGCATAGGTGCTCGAGAGAAGATCGGCGCTCTTCTGTTCAAGCCGTTTGAGCTCGGCCGAGATGTCGACCTCGTCATTGGCCGTGGCCTCGCGCAGTTCTGCGATCCGCGCATCGAGCTGGGCGACCGGCTTCTCGAATTCGAGATAGGAAATCATGCCGGCTGCGCTAGTCCGATGTGTCGCGCTCTGCAAGCGGATGCCGTTCGTTGACCAGTGAAACCAGACGCGCGCTGTCGACATGGGTATAGATTTGCGTGGTCGCGATATCCGCATGGCCAAGCATGGTCTGGAGGACACGCAGGTCCGCGCCGCCTTCCAGCAGATGGGTCGCGAATGCGTGCCGCAAGACATGCGGGCTGAGCTTTGCGGGGTCGAGATCGGCGCGAACGGCCAACTCCTTGAGCATCTGGTAGAGCCGGATGCGGGTGAGGTGCGCCGAACGCGACGGGAAAAGCCAGCGCGATTTGCCATCACGCAGCGGCAACCATCGCCCCACCGCCTGCTTCGCGCGATGGCTGACCGGCACCATCCGGGCCTGCCCGCCCTTGCCCGTGACGGTCAGAAACGGCGCGTCATGCGGCACTGCGGCGAACGGCAATGAGACAAGCTCCGTCGCTCGCAGGCCTGAACCGTAAAGCAGTTCCAGCAGAGCGAGCATCCGCACGGCCGCGGGCCGATCACCAGCCGCCTCGTCTTCGGCCCGGGCGAACAGGCGCCCGATCTCGGCATGTGAGAGTATTTTGGGGAGCGGTCTGCGTGCTTTCGCTTGCGGGAGTGCGGCGCTCGGATCGTCGTCACGCAGACCTTCGTCGAGCAGGAAGCCGAAGAACTGGCGCAGGGCAGAGGATTTGCGCGCCAGGGTCGAAGGCGCAAGATCGGTCCAGGCAAAGGCAAGTTGGGCCAGATCGGACTTGCTCGCAGCGGCGAGATCCCCGGTGATCGCCTCGGCGCCTTCGAGATCGCGCCGGTATGCGGCGAGCGTATTCTGCGCAGCGCCGCGCTCCGCCGCCATCATCGCGAGGAAGTCGTCGATCGCCGCGGTCATCGCCCGCTCAGCCGCGCGCGACCGCCTCCGCGGCGATCATCCGTGCTTCCGCTCCCAATCCCGCGCGGTTCAGCGCCGAGACAATGTGGTAGAGGTGCCGCGGGGTCATCTTGTCCCAGCCATCCCCTTGCATCCCGACCCCGGCAAGATAGGCCACCAGCACCGGGTTGCGCACTTCACCGGCCTTGTCGATCAGACGCGCCCACTTGCTGTTGGCGGAGAGTGAAACACCGAGTTCGCCCGCGAGATCGTCGCTGACGCCAGGATCGAGCCGGCCGAGCCCGGCCAGCCCGGCGACAAGGAACTGTGTCTTGCGGCTCCCCGAGCTCTCGTCATTATCCCAGAAACTGCGGATCTGGCTTTCGCTCACCGGATTGGCGCGCTGCGACTGAGCCAGCGCAAGCTGACCCCACGCCAGGCTTCCTTCCGGCACGACCGACGCCCAGCGCATGGCGTTGCGATCGAGCCCGGCGGAAAGCATCGATGCGATCAGGTCCTCCGCACCCTCCGCCAGGTCCTCGCTCGGCGGAATGCGGGCGGCGGCATAGGCGGTCAGGACGTATCGCCCGAAAGCGTCGCCATCACTCTCCGCCCATATCTCACGGATCGCTGCGGCCCGGGCCGCCGGGTCCTGCGCGACATAGGCCGTGCGCAACCGCGATGCGGTCGCACGGACGGGAGTGTCCCCGCCTTCCTCCGTGTGAATTTGGCTGAACAGATCGACGTAGGCATGTGCCGAAAGGATGCCTTCGCGCGCAGCCCGTTCCGCTCCCTCGACCCGCAAGGATGGCTTGAGCATCGGCGCAACCGCCGCCGCGCGCTGGTAATAGGCGGCAGACGGGCTGGCGAGATTGTCCGGCAGTTCCGCCCCCACAGATATCGCCAGCGCATAGCGCCACGGCGTCATCTCTTCGACGCCGTCCCATTCAACATTGACGGCCCTACGGCCGCCACCGGCTGCACCCGCATAGCGCTGCGCCAGCAGGATATCGATCCGCTCGACATTCCCGGACGGTGACAGGCGGTTCAGAACCGCGTTCGACCGCACCGCCTGCCCGGAAAAGGCATAGCAGATGCCTTGCAGCATCTTCCACTGCGCGTCGTCACGCTTGCCCCCCTGAAGCAGCACCGCCGGGCAGGCCCCGGAGATATCGGAAGTACCGATATAGGCTTCCATGGCAGCGTCGGTCAGTGCCGGGTTCCAGTTGCCGGTGTCGACATCCTGCACGATCCCCCGCGCAACGGTGAACTCACCGATATTGTTCAGCGCAGCGGCGCGCAGGGCCGCGAACTCGGCTGGGGCCATCCCCGCCGGTGCCTCCAGCCTGCTCGCCAAAGCACGGCGCAGCAGGATATGGCCCCAGCGCGAGACGAGCGGGCGTGTGGTCCCGCCAAGCGCCGCGCGCACGATCGATGCCGGCTGGCTCGCCAGCGCGCCGGTGGGCATGCCGCCCTCTTCGGGTGCGAGGATGCCGACCTGCGACATCGACCGGCGGGCGGCTGGCGGAATGTCGAACCGCGGTTTGAGGCCGAGCAGATTGTCGAGTTCGTCAGGATCGAGGTTTTCGAGGTCTTCCAGTGAGGGAAGTCCGTCGGGCAGCGCCGGAATGGGGCCGGAGGGAATGGTCGGCAGCGGCTGGACCACAGTGCCCCCGAAACTCGGCGCGACACCGGGGTTGGCCTGGGAGGAAGGGGCAGGTGTGCCCGCTGGACGGGGCGCCGGGGTTGGACTGGGCGCAGGCCGTGGGTCGTCGAAGCCGGGGGGGAGCAGCGATTCGGGCTGTTCTGCCGCGACCACCAGGCCCGAGGTCAGCGCGAGCGCAGCGGCTCCGGCAAGCAGCAGGCGCTTCACAGCGCGCCCTCCGGCATGGCGACCGTTTGCGAGATATTGCGCAAGGGTTCCTCGCCGCCGTCGATCCACGCAGCGAGAATTACCAGGGCCAGGGCTATCGCAAGATAGATGCCGATCCGTCGGGCGGAGATGGTCAAGTCGATCAATTCCCAAAGGTGCACAGTTGCGCCTCGCCTAGCCCATCTATAGGCGAGGCGGCAATGCAAGAAGATGCGACAACCCACCGCGCAGCGCGGCCAACCGACGCCCAGATCGCCGGAATTGCCCGGCGGATCGATCGTCCGGTGGTGCTCGTCGGACTGATGGGGGCAGGCAAGTCGACCGTTGGCAGGAAGCTGGCCATGCTGCTCGGGAAGAGTTTCGTCGATGCCGACGAAGAGATCGAGGAAGCGGCGCAGCTGAGCATCGCGGAGATATTCTCCGAATTCGGCGAGGCCTATTTCCGCGATGGCGAACGGCGGGTGATCGCCCGGCTGATCGAAGAGCACGACGGGATCATTGCCACCGGCGGCGGTGCCTTCGTCAACGACGAGACGCGCGCGCTGATCCTCGATCGGGCGATAGCGGTGTGGATCGATTGTTCGATCGACACGCTGGTCGAACGGACCAGCCGCCGCAACACCCGCCCGTTGCTGCGCGACGGCGATCCTAGGGAAATTCTCACCCACCTGCGCAGGGATCGTGAACCCGCCTATGCGCAGGCGCATATTCGCGTGCCGAGTGACGACGGACCGCATATCGAAACCGCCGTGGCAATCATCGAGGCGATCGACCGATGGCTGTAATTCCTGTCGAACTCGCCGGTCGCAGCTACGAGGTGCGCATCGGCCATGGTCTGTTCGACCGCATCGCCGATGAGGCGCGCGACTTCGTGCGCAAGGGCCGTGTCACCGTCGTCGCGGATGCCAATGCGCGGGCGGCGCATGGCGGGCGGATCGAAGTATCATTCACGGCTGCCGGAAAGGCCATCGACTGGTTCGATGTCGCCCCCGGCGAAGGCTCGAAAAGCTGGGAGAGCCTGCAGAAACTGGTCGACTGGCTGCTGGAACGCGGCATCGAGCGCGGCGACCACGTGTTTGCGCTGGGTGGCGGCGTGGTCGGCGATCTGACCGGTTTCGCCTGCTCGATCGTCAAGCGCGGCTGCGGCTTCGTGCAGTTGCCGACTACGCTGCTGTCGCAGGTTGACAGCTCGATCGGCGGCAAGACCGCGATCAATACCGCAGCGGGCAAGAACCTCGTCGGCGCATTCCACCAGCCCGCGCTGGTGCTGGCCGATTTGGCGACGCTCGACACCCTGCCCGACCGCGAGATGCGCGCAGGTTATGCCGAAGTGATCAAATACGGGATACTGGGCGACCGTTCATTTTTCGACTGGCTGGCGGCGAACGGCGCTGCTGTGGTTTCGCGCGAGCCTGGCCCCCTCGAACATGCGGTCGCCACCAGCGTTGCGGCAAAGGCCCGCATCGTCGCGGAGGACGAGCGCGAGACCAGCGGCACGCGCGCGCTGCTCAACCTCGGCCACACCTTCGGCCATGCGCTCGAGGCGGAGACCGGCTTTTCCGACAGATTGCTGCATGGCGAAGGGGTGGCGCTGGGCATGGTGCTCGCTGCGCGCTATTCCGCGCGGCGCAGGCTGATTTCCGATGGCGACGCCGCGCGGGTAAGCGCTGCAATCGATGCAGCCGGTCTGCCGAGCGAAATATCGGCGCTCGGACTCGATTGCAATGGACGGCGGCTGGCAGATCATATGCTGCACGACAAGAAGATGGATGCCGGTACCCTGCCCTTCATCCTGCTGCGCGGGATCGGCGAGGCGTTCCTTGCGCGTGATGTCGAGCTGGCGGACGTGGCCGCTTTCCTCGACGAGCAACTACAGTCGCATTGACGCGGGCATTTGCTGCGCACAATGCTGCGCAACATGACGCGCTTTATCGACCTCTCGATCCCGATCACCAACGACGTCGTATCGGACCCTGAGGTGATGCGGCCGAAGATCACCTACATGACGCATCAGGACACCTGGCAGCAGATCGCGATGTTCTTTCCGGGCCTTGAGAAGGACGATCTGCCCGATGGCGAAGGCTGGGCGGTCGAGATGCTCGAGCTCAGCACCCACAACGGCACGCATATGGATGCGCCGTGGCATTTCCATTCGACCACCGACAGCGGAGCAAGCCCCGCGCCGAGCATCGACGAGGCCCCGCTCGACCGATTTTTCCGCCCTGGCGTGAAGCTGGATTTCAACTACCTGCCGCACGGCCATGTGGTGACAGCCGCCGAGGTCGAGGCGGAACTGGACCGGATCGGCTATGCGCTCCAGCCGCTCGACATCGTGCTGGTCCAATCGGGCGCGGTCTACGGGACCGACAATTTCACCGACCAAGGTGTAGGCCTCGGCGAAAAGGCAACGCTCTGGCTGACAGAGCGCGGCATCGAAGTGGTCGGCACCGATGCGTGGAGCTGGGATGCGCCCTTCAGCCACACCGCGCGGCGCTGGGCCGAAACGCGCGATCCCGCAATCATCTGGGAAGGCCACAAGGCCGGGCGCATCCGCCCCTATTACCAGATCGAGAAACTGACCAATCTCGCCGCCCTCCCCAGCCACGGCTTCACCGTCAGCTGCTTCCCGGTGAAGATCGAGCGCGCGAGCGCTGGCTGGATCAGGGCTGTGGCGATGGTGGAGGACTAGCTATAATTCTTGGGATCGTGAGACGCTCAGGATATCTTTCCTCAATTGCCCTCAGTTTCCAGTTAGGGAAGCGCAGTAACTTAACACCAATGCCTCGACGATGTTGAAATTCATCGAAAATATGCACCGCAGGACCGTTATACACGACTTCATGCCGACCGTCATGAAACAGCTTTATACCCAGGAATAGGCCATTCGGATTTTTGAACGTTAGTGCGTCTTGAAAAGTCGCCTTGATTTGAATGTTATGGGAACCGCAACGCGTCGTTGCATCATACTCTGGCCGAGAACTTCGATAAAGCGACGTGGGAGTCGCATCGAGAATGATGTCAAAATTCAGTACCGCGACGATTTCCCCAATGTCACCAACCAACCGCCCATCAAGAGTGAACTTCCGGTGAGGAAATGCAAGATTCAGATGCTCGACTCCGGCACAAAGACTCTTCAAGCCAATGGCAATTTCATCAATTCCCGACCTCATTCCAGCTCCAGAATCACCGCATCCACCGCCAGGCTCTCGCCTTCCGCAGCGTTGATCTTCGCCACCACCGCCTGCTTCTCGGCGCGGAGGATGTTTTCCATCTTCATCGCCTCGACCGTGGCGAGCGGCTGGCCCGGCTGGACTTCCTCGCCCTCGGCCACGTGCAGCTTCACCAGCAGGCCCGGCATCGGGCAGATCAGCATCTTCGAAAGATCGGGCGGAATCTTCTCGATCATGTGATCCGCCAGATGCGCGATGCGGGTCGGGAGGATGCGCAGCTGGTGGGTCGCGCCGCGGGTCGTGATGGCATAGCCGGTACGGGTCGGCTGGAGCTGGAGCGTGAGCGCCTGCGCTTGTCCTGAGCCTGCCGAAGGGCCGACCTCGACATCGACCATCGGCTCGCCCGGCGTGTATTCCATGTCGAGTTCGACCGGCTCGCCGTCGACGGTGATGGCGTCTTCCTCCAGCGCCACCGCGTAGTCGGTCGAACCGATCCGTACGGTCCAGTCGCCGGGAGCATACATTTCGCCCGCGAGCTGCTGGTCGATCCGCCGCGCCCGGTCGGCATCGGCGGTGGCGATCACCCCGCCGACCGCCGCCAGGGCGCGCAGCAACTCGCCCGACGCCGGCGCGCCGTGGAACCCCTCGGGATATTCCTCGGCGATGAAGCCCGTCGTCAGTTCGCCCGAGCGGAAGCGCCGATGCTGCATGATCGCGCTGAGGAAATCGACATTATGGCCGAGCCCCTCAATCCGGAACGCGTCGAGCGCCTGCACCTGCAAATCCGCCGCCACGTCGCGCGTTGCGCCCCAGGTTATCAGCTTGGCGATCATCGGGTCATAGAACATCGAGACTTCGCCGCCTTCGGCTACGCCGTCGTCGACCCGGATGTGGCCCGGCCCGCCCCGCAGTTCGGCAACGCTCAGGCCCGTCCTTCGAGACGAACCCTCTGCCTGCGGCTTCGGATTCTCCTCAGGATGAGCGGAGATTGCACCCCTCCGCTCATCCTGAGGAGGCGAAGGCAAAGCCTGAGCCGTCTCGAAGGACCCGGGTACCGGCGGCAGATAGCGCACCAGTCGCCCGGTGCTGGGCAGGAAGCCGCGATAGGGATCCTCGGCATAGACGCGGTTCTCGATCGCCCAGCCGTCGATCCCGATATCGTCCTGCGTCATCGCCAGCTTCTCGCCCGCCGCGACGCGGATCATCTGCTCGACCAGGTCGATCCCGGTGATCGCTTCCGTCACCGGGTGCTCCACCTGCAGGCGGGTGTTCATTTCGAGGAAGTAGAAGCTCTCCCCGCTCGGGTCCGCGCCGGAGACGATCAGCTCGACCGTGCCGGCGGAATAATATCCCACTGCGCGCGCCAGAGCGACGCATTGCTCCCCCATCGCCTGGCGCATCTTGGGGGTGACGAAGGGCGACGGCGCTTCCTCCACCACCTTCTGGTGACGGCGCTGGATGCTGCACTCGCGCTCGTTGAGGTACAGGATGTTGCCGTGCTGGTCGCCGAGGATCTGGATCTCGATATGGCGCGGATTGAGGATGAATTTCTCCAGGAACACCCGCTTGTCGCCGAACGAATTGAGCCCTTCGCGCTGGGTCGCCTCGAAACCTTCCTCGACATCCTTGTCGCTATAGGCGAGCCGCATCCCCTTGCCCCCGCCGCCGGCGCTGGCTTTCATCATCACCGGATAGCCGATCCGGTTCGCCCACATCAGCGCATCGGCGGTTGTCTCAACCTCGCCGTCCGATCCGGGGACAGTGTTGACCCCGGCCTCCATCGCCAGCTTCTTGGATTCAATCTTGTCCCCCATCGCCGCAATCGCACCGACCGGCGGGCCGATGAAGGCAATGCCCTCCGCCGCCAACGCTTCGGCAAAGGAAGTGCGCTCAGAGAGAAAGCCGTAGCCCGGATGCACGGCCTCGGCACCGGTTTGCTTGCAGGCAGCGATGATCTTGTCCGCGACCAGATAGCTCTCGGCCGCAGGCGAAGGGCCGATATGCACCGCCTCGTCGGCCATCGTCACGAAGGGAGCGCGCGCATCGGCATCGGAATAGACCGCGACGGTGGCGATCCCCATCCGGCGGGCGGTCTTGATGACGCGGCAGGCAATCTCGCCGCGATTGGCAATCAGGATTTTCTTGAACATCTATTTTCGATCCATGTAGTCCTTGTCTACCAGATGGTATCCGCCCTCGGGGGTGCCATCGATGTAGAACTTGGCAAAGGCACCTGTTGGAGGTGCCAGATCTCTCGCATCACACATGTTGAATTCGTGAGTATAGAACATCTTGTATTCCACGAGCTTCTCACCGCGAATGACTTCTGAAGCGACGATCCGCCCGACACAGGGGTTTTCGAAACTCCCGCAGGATTCGTGATCTTCGGCACTGTACCATGTCCCAATGACGACTACGTCTGCACGCCGGCGATCCTGACGGTGGGATGTCTCGATCCGGTCGGCGACCTCGCGAGAGACAGTCGGGCAGGCTTCCGCCGCACTGATAGGTAGCAGGCAGGCGGCGATCGACGCGAAGCCGAAACGATGCGGTGCCGTGATCCTGGGTCTCCAGATCTTGCTCGCATCCTGAACCATCTTGGAACCTGGCATACTAACGTGCTCTTTCCACTACTTGACGCTGCGCATAGCCGATTAGCGCGTGTGCGTAAGCCCCTGCTCCGCGCCGTTCGCCTTCGCCGTTCAGCAAGCCTTCCATCGCACTGGCCAGTCGCTGGACATTGGTCGGCGAAAGCGCGCCCAGCGGAGAGACATAGATGCCGATGGTGAAAAGGATCGCACCGGTCCCGGGCAGGCGGCGCAGGGTCTGGCGTTCGGAGCGGACGAACAGTGTCTCGCCCGCGTTTTCCGCCGAGACCTGCGCGAAGGCCAGCTCGGGCGGTTCGGCAACCCAGCGGCGTTCGCCGGTGGCAGCGATGAACCAGTTGCACCGGCCATAGATCGCGCCGGGCTTGAGCTTGGCCATGAAGTGGTCGACGCCGGTGGCGAGCTGTTCCTCGTAGCCCTGGATCGGCGCGTGGAGCGCGCGCAGCGGTAGGCCCAGCTTGTCGGCCGGCGTCCAGTCGGAGGGCCAGGCCACTGCGGCGCCGACGAGGCGGTATTGCTCGTCGCCGGGGCGCAGGATGAGCAGGCACATATCCTCGTGATGCGCGCGCGCGGCTTCGGGGAGTCCGCCGCTAAGGCCAAGCATTGCGGCCAGTTCGGCCTCAGGAGCGTCGCCTTCAGGGGAAAGCTGGATACCTTGCGGATAGGCAGCAAACCCTGCCTCGCGTGCGGCGAGATCGGGCTCGGGCTGGAGCCACTCATCCTCGGCCAGTTTCGACAGCCCGATCGCCAGCCGCCCACCTCCGCGCGCCTTGGGGAGCAATTCGTCGACGGAGAAACCGAGGGTCACAACCTTACGTCATCCCAGCGAAAGCTGGGATCGCTCGCAGTGTGGGGCTGGGCCGATAGCGATCCCAGCTTTCGCTGGGATGACGACTTTTTGCCAGTTCTACGCTCCCCGGCCCCGTCCCCCCGGACTTGATCCGGGGTCCCGCTGGTTCGGGCGCCGCGCTGAAGGAAAAGCGGGACCCCGGCTCGCGGACCGAGGTGACGGGAGCATGGATGGTTCACTCCGCAGGTTCCGCCTGCCTCTCGGCCAAGCCCTGAGCCCGCCGCAGCGGCTCCTCACCCTTGAGCGCCGTCAGCCCCAGTTTGGCGAACAGCGCCGCGTCGCTCTCGTCGCCCGCATTCGCCGCCGTCAGCAGCTTGTCGCCGGTGAAGATCGAGTTCGCGCCCGCCAGGAAGCACAGCGCCTGCGTTGCCTCGCTCATGCTCTCGCGCCCGGCGCTGAGGCGGACCATGCTCTTGGGCATCGTGATCCGCGCCACCGCCACGGTGCGCACGAATTCGATATCGTCGATTTTCGCCAGCGGTGTATCAGCCAGCATATTGCCCAGCACCGTGCCCTTGATCGGCACCAGCGCGTTGACCGGCACACTTTCGGGATGCTGCGGCAAGGTGGCGAGCGTGTGGACGAAGCCGACGCGGTCCTGGCGCGTCTCGCCCATGCCGATGATCCCGCCGCTGCACACGTTGATCCCGGCGCCGCGCACATGGTCCAGCGTATCGAGCCGCTCCTGCATCGAGCGGGACGAGATAATCCGCTCGTAATATTCCGGGCTGCTGTCGATGTTGTGGTTGTAGTAGTCGAGCCCGGCCTCGGCGAGCATATCGGCCTGCTGCGGCGTCAGCATGCCCAGCGTCATGCAGGTCTCCAGACCCATGTCGCGCACGCCCTTCACGATTTCGACGATCGCAGGCATGTCTCGGTCTTTGGGATTGCGCCACGCCGCGCCCATGCAGAACCGCTGGCTGCCCGCATCCTTGGCCTGCGCCGCGCGCTGGAGCACGGCCTGCACATCCATGAGCTTGGTCGCTTCGACGCCGGAGTCCGCCTTCACCGACTGCGAGCAATAACCGCAATCCTCGGGGCAGCCGCCGGTCTTGATGCTGAGCAGCGTGCAGAGCTGCACCTGCTCGGGCGGGTGGTATTCACGGTGGACCGTAGCGGCCTGGAACAGCAGTTCGGTGAACGGGAGATCGAAAATGACCGCGATTTCTTCGCGGGTCCAGTCGGTGCGGATGGGGGTCATGATGGCCTCACAGATCGGGTGGCGTTGGCCGCGTTGCACGCCTCGACCGCATTTTGGGCGATGGCTGCATGCCTAGCTGGCACGAAAACGCAGATCGTTTCGTAATCGTCGCACAGTTGTATCAGCAGCGTGGTCTCCTCGAACTGCAGACATTCGACATACCCGTAGCCTGAGCCGCCGGTACTTGTTTCGATGTATAGGCCGGTCATCCCTTGGGCCACGTCCTGTACTTGCTCATCGCCGAACGTCAGGATCACCCAAACGTCGGGTTGCTGAGGATGGCGGTCGCCAAGGGCGAAGGTCCAGACATCGTCGATTTGCTCAAATGACAGATGTTCGGCAACAAACTTCACGAAACGTCCCCAAGCTCATCCCCCGCAGGCGGCATGTTGTGCCCGAGCAGGCGGAGCATGTCCGCGCCGCATTCGACCACATTCGAGCCCGGGCCGTAGATGCCCTGCACCCCGGCCTCGCGCAAAAAGTCGTAGTCGGTCGCCGGGATCACGCCGCCGGCCACCACCTTGATATCGGCGCGACCCGCTTCGCGCAGCAGGTTGATCAGTTCGGGGATCAGCGTCTTGTGCCCGGCGGCGAGCGAACTTGCGCCGATCGCGTCCACACCTTCGGCGAGCGCCATGTCGCGCGCTTCCTGAGGGGTCTGGAACAGCGGGCCGCTGACCACATCGAAGCCCATGTCAGCAAAGGCGCTGGCGATCACATTGGCTCCCCGGTCATGCCCGTCCTGGCCCATCTTGGCGACCATGATCTTGGGCTTGCGGCCGAGGCGGCGCTCAACCGCCTGCACCCCTTGAACCACCTGCTCGTAGCGCGGGTCGCCGGCATAGGCGCTCGAATAGACCCCGCGCACCGGCTTGGGCAGCGTCTCATAGCGACCGAAGGCTTCCTCCATCGCGGAGGAAATCTCGCCCAGCGTCGCGTCGTGGCGACCGGCTTCAATGGCGAGGGCCAAAAGGTTGCCGCCCGACCTCGACCCTTCGCTCAGCGCCTTCAACGCCGCCTGGCACGCCACCTCGTCGCGTTCTGCCCGCACCCGCGCAAGCCGTGCAATCTGGCTTTCACGCACTGCGTGGTTGTCGATGTCGAGCGTGTCGATCGGGTCTTCGCTGTCCTTGCGGTATTTGTTGACCCCGACGATCACCGTCTCGCCCTTGTCGATGCTCGCCTGCTTTGCGGCGGCGGCCATTTCGATCGCGGCCTTGGGGTTGCCGGTGGCGACATAGGCGGTCATCCCGCCCGCTGCCTCGACCTCGGCCAGAACCAACCGCGCTTCTTCGACCAGTGCCGCTGTCAGGCTTTCGACATAATACGACCCGCCGAGCGGATCGGCGACGTTGCAGATGCCGCTTTCCTCCTGCAGCACCAGCTGGGTGTTGCGCGCGATGCGGGCGGAGAAGTCGGTCGGCAGCGCGATGGCCTCATCCAAAGCGTTGGTGTGGAGCGACTGCGTCCCGCCAAGCACCGCCGCCATCGCCTCGATCGTGGTGCGGATGACGTTGTTGTATGGGTCCTGTTCCTGCAAGCTCACGCCGCTGGTCTGGCAATGCGTGCGGAGCATCTTCGACTTGGGATCCTTCGCCCCCAGCCCTTCCATCACCTCGTGCCACAAGGCGCGGCCCGCGCGCATCTTGGCGACTTCCATGAAGAAGTTCATCCCGATGCCCCAAAAGAAGCTGAGGCGCGGCGCAAAGGCATCGATGTCGAGCCCGGCAGCTATGGCACGCTGCGCGTATTCCTTGCCGTCGGCGATGGTGAAGGCGAGCTCCTGCACCGCAGTCGCCCCGGCTTCGTGCATGTGATAACCCGAGATCGAAATGCTGTTGAATTTCGGCATGTGGGCCGAGGTATAGGCGATGATGTCGCTGACGATCCGCATCGAGGGTTCGGGCGGGTAGATATAGGTGTTGCGGACCATGAACTCCTTGAGGATGTCGTTCTGGATGGTCCCGGCGAGCTGGTCCTGGCTCACCCCCTGCCGCTCCGCCGCGACGATGTAGAAAGCGAGCACGGGGATCACCGCACCGTTCATCGTCATCGACACACTCATGGTGTCGAGCGGGATCTGGTCGAACAGCACTTCCATGTCGCGCACGGTATCGATCGCGACCCCCGCCTTGCCGACATCGCCAACCACGCGCGGATGGTCGCTGTCATAGCCGCGATGGGTGGCAAGGTCGAACGCGACCGACAGGCCCTTCTGCCCCATTGCGAGGTTGCGGCGGTAGAAGGCGTTCGATTCCTCGGCGGTGGAGAAGCCTGCATACTGGCGGATCGTCCACGGGCGGCCGGTGTACATCGAGGCATAGGGGCCGCGCGTGAACGGCGCGATGCCGGGGACGCCGGGATCAAGCCCTTCGACATCCGCACCGGTATAGAGCGGCTTGACGGCGATCCGATCGGGCGTGTGCCAGGTAAGGTCTCGGCCCTTCACTTCCTTTTCGGCAAGGGCTTTCCAGTCGTCGTAGGTCGGGCCAACATGGTTCGTATCGGTCATGGGCTCCCCATAACCACATTCGTCATCCCAGCGAAAGCTGGGATCGCCCTAATTGGAGCACCGCGCTTGCGGGACCAGGCCCCAGCCTGCGCGGGGGCTGCTGGCAAACAGCCGGATGGCTATCTGCCCTTGAATTCCGCCTTGCGCTTCTGGAGGAAAGCCATGCCGCCTTCCATCGCGTCCGCGCTCGCGCCCGCCAACCGCTGGCCTTCGGCCTCGGCAAGGAAGACTTCGGGCAGCGTGCCGTCCATCGCGGTGGCGATATTGCGCTTCATCGTCGCGAGCGCCAGCGTCGGCCCATTGGCGAGCTTTTCGGCCAGTGCCCTCGCCTCGGCCAGCAGCGCATCGTCGTCGACCGCCTTGTAGATCAAGCCCCAGCTCTCGGCCTGCTCGGCGCCGATCTTTTCGCCCAGCATCATCATCCGGTTGGCGCGCGCGCGACCGATGCTGCGCGCGAGCAGCCAGGTTGAACCACCGTCGGGCACGAGGCCGATATTGACGAAGGCCTGGAGGAAATAGGCGCTCTTGCCCGCCAGCACGAAGTCGCCTGCCAGCGCGAGCGAACAGCCGACGCCTGCCGCCGGGCCGTTGACCGCGCAGATCACCGGTACCGGTGCGCGCAGGACCTGGCTGATCGCCGGGTTGTAGTGGTTCTGCAAGGCGCGGTGGCTGCCGCCCTTGGCCTGCAACGCGCTGCCCTCGCCGCGCGCGGCAAGATCGGCGCCCGAACAGAAGCCCTTGCCCGCGCCGGTAATCAGCACTGCCCGCGCATCGCCGAGATCGTAGAACGCCGCACCGATCTCGTCCGCCATCTGCGGCGGCATGGCGTTGAGCCGCTCGGGCCGGTTGAGGGTGATGGTCATCAGCGGGCCATCCCGCTCGACGATGATGGTTTCGTAGGACACGCTGCTCTCTCCCGCGGACGTTTCTCGCAGCAAGGTTTACGCGAACGTCAACCTGCTGCCAAGTCCGCTACGGCGCGCGGGCGTTTCAGGCGCTCGCGCTCGGCCTTGCGGCGACTCGCGCGTGCCAAGCGGCGAGGTTCGCGCAATCCTCCGGCATCGTCAGGCCGACGAAGCCGGCAAAGTCGACCGTCGTCAGCAGCAGGATATCGGCGGCAGAGAAATCGCCTCCCGCAAGATATTCGCGCCCCTCGAGCGACTGGTCGAAAAAGCGCATGGCCTCGGCGACGCGGGGGCGGTTGGCCTCGCCCCATTCGGAATTGCGGCCAGGCAGCGAGGTGGTGAACGGATGGGTGTGGACCCATACCGCGCCGACCGGCGGCATCAGGATCATCTCGACCCTTCGGCTCCACATCTCGATCGCGGCCACTTCGAGCGGCGTGGTGCCGAACAGCGGCGGCTCGGGATGCAGCGCCTCGAGATAACGCATGATCGCGACACTCTCGGCGATCACCGTGCCATCGTCGAGCTCGAGGATTGGGGTCTGCCCGCGCGGGTTCTTGGCGGTAAATTCTGCCGCCTTCTGCTCACGCTTCGGGATCGAGACTTCGACGCTGGGCAGCTCGATGCCCTTCTCGGCGGCGAAGATCCGCACGCGCCGCGGATTGGGCGCAGGGTTAGGGCTATCATAGAACAGCATTCTCAATTCCTTCGCATCGGGCGCTCAGAATATCGTCAGGTACAACACCAGACCGAGCAGCCCCATTAGCGCTACCAGCGCCAATTCTTTCCAGTGGTTGAACTTCAGCCGCTTGCCATGCGGGTCGATCCGCCAGTTATCGGGATCGCGCCATGCACTGCGGGCGAACAGCGCCACGCCGACCAAAAGTACGGCGAGAAGCGTCAGTTCGACCAGTGCCCGCCCTCCCTGGGCGTTTCCATGATCTCCGTCAGCATGCCCTGCATGTCCTTGGGGTGGAGGAAGAATATCGGCGTACCATGCGCCCCGATGCGGGTCGGGCCGAGGATGCGCTTGCCCATGTCCTCGAACGCCTCGCGGGCGATCTCGATATCGGGCACTTCGAAACAGACATGGTGCTGCCCGCCGAGCGGGTTCTTGGCGAGGAAACCCATGATGGTGGAATTCTCGTCCAGCGGTTCGATCAGTTCGATCTGGGTGCCTCCGCTATCCGAATGCCCTGAGCCTGTCGAATGGGTCGGCGTGTTGACGAAGCACACCTTCACCCCCTGCTCCGGCATGTCGAAGGGCTCGGTGATGTCGGTCGCCCCCATCACATCGCGATAATGCGCGATGGAGTCCGCGATTGATGGCGTCGCGACGCCGATATGGTTGAGACGGCCGAGTTTCACTTGATCATTCCGTAATGGCGAAAGGCGCTTTCTATCGCTTCCCGCCGGTCAGGGGGGCATGGATAAGCTCGAGCCGAGCCCTGGCGATTGGGAGCAATCTTGGCAGTCAATTTGTGTTGATGTTTCAAATCAGCAATCCAGCAGGTTTTGGGCACAAATCCAGACTGCTTTTTGACCCAATCTTGAATTTCACGGTAGGTTGCCATCCAAATCTCCTATCGCGGATCATCTCTCGGCGGACCGCCAAATTTCATGTGCACAATCGTCATGTCAGGTCCCAAAACGTCACCGCTGCCAGTCCAAACCTGATAGCCAACCCATGCTGCTCGGCCTGAACCATCGGGAATGCGGTTACACGCTACGGCAAATTCCCCGCGGTAAGCGGTGTTCTCTTTTTGGTAGAATTCACCGCAACCTCGGACGGATGCAGCCGCCAAGGTTTGTATCACTTCCGGCGTGGGGCCAGTCCAATTGCCCGACCACTGCTCTTCTTCCGTCGGCGAAGGGCCACACGCCGATGCCAGAACTGCAAATGCAGCAATCAGCCTCTGCATACTACCTCACCTCACAACGGAATATTATCATGCTTCTTCCACGGGTTCTCCAGCACCTTTCCGCGCAGCTTCCTTAGCCCCAGCGCAATCCGCCGCCGGGTCGAGTGTGGATAGATCACCTCGTCGATATAGCCGCGTTGCGCCGCCACGAAGGGGTTGGCGAAGCGGTCTTCGTATTCCTTCGTCTTTTCCGCAATTTTGCCGGGATCATTGCGATCCTGTCTGAAGATGATCTCCACCGCGCCTTTTGCGCCCATCACTGCGATCTCGGCGGTTGGCCAGGCGTAGTTGAGGTCGCCGCGCAGGTGTTTTGACGCCATCACGTCGTAGGCGCCGCCATAGGCCTTGCGGGTGATGACGGTGATCTTGGGCACGGTCGCCTCGGCATAGGCGAACAGCAGTTTGGCGCCATGCTTGATGATGCCGCCCAGTTCCTGCGCGGTGCCGGGGAGGAAGCCGGGCACGTCGACGAAGGTCAGGATCGGTATCTCGAACGCATCGCAGAAGCGCACGAAGCGCGCGGCCTTCTTCGACGAATTGATGTCCAGCACGCCCGCCAGCACCATCGGCTGGTTCGCCACCACGCCCACCGTGCGCCCTTCGACCCGGCCGAAACCGCACAGGATATTGCCCGCATGCGCCGGTTGAATTTCGAAGAAATCGCCCTCGTCGAGCACCTTCCGGATCACTTCGTGCATGTCGTAGGGCTGGTTGGCGTTGTCGGGGATCAGCGTGTCGAGCGAAGCCTCCTCGCGGTCCCACGGGTCGCTGGTCGGGCGTTCGGGCACAGCCTCGCGGTTCGATAGCGGCAGGTAATCGAAGAAGTTGCGCGTCGCGAGCAGCGCCTCGATATCGTTCTCGAAAGCGATATCGGCGACGCTGGTCTTGGTGGTGTGGGTCACCGCGCCGCCCAGTTCCTCCTGCGTCACTTCCTCGTTGGTGACGGTCTTCACCACCTCCGGCCCGGTGACGAACATGTAGCTCGAATCCTTCACCATGAAGATGAAGTCGGTCATCGCCGGGGAGTAAACCGCCCCTCCCGCGCAGGGCCCCATGATCAGGCTGATCTGCGGCACCACGCCGCTGGCGAGCACATTGCGCTGGAACACCTCGGCATAACCGCCAAGCGAGGCGACGCCTTCCTGGATGCGCGCGCCGCCGCTGTCGTTGAGGCCGATCACCGGCGCGCCGACCTTGAGCGCCATGTCCATCACTTTGCAGATCTTTTCCGCATGGCGTTTGCTGAGCGAGCCGCCGAACACGGTAAAATCCTGACTGAAGACGAACACCAGCCGCCCGTTGATCGTGCCGCTGCCGGTGACCACGCCATCGCCCGTGACCTTCTGGTCCTCCATCCCGAAGTCGACGCAGTCATGCTCGACATAGGTGTCGAGTTCCTCGAACGATCCTTCGTCGAGCAGCACGTCGAGCCGCTCGCGCGCGGTCAGTTTGCCCTTGGCGTGCTGCGCATCGATCCGCTTCTGCCCGCCGCCCAGCTGGGCAGCGTCGCGGCGGCGTTCCATTTCGGCGATATTGGCGGACATCTGCACCCTCGAATTGCGATATGAGGTGCCTTGCCGCGACTGTTCGGACGGGTCAAGCGGAGCTCACGTGTCCCTGCGAAGGCAGGGACCGCCGGAAACTGTCGCGCCGCCAATGGCCTGGGAACCCGGGCTGCGCCGGGGATCGCGTCAGAACCGGATCATGATGCGGCGCGCAAGTGCCGGGGAAATGCCATCGACCAGTCGCAGCAGCTTGACCTGCCCGATATTGGCCTCGTCGTGGTTGTTCTCGATCGCGGAAACGATCTGGCGCGCACACTCCTCTGCCGGCATCTTGCTCATCGCGTTGTCGGCGTTCATCTGGGTGTCGACCACTGGCGGCAATGCCTCGATGACCCTGATTTTCGTATCCGCCAACTGCTGCCGCAGCGCCAGCGTGTAGGAACGCAGCCCGGCCTTGGTCGCGCAATAGATCGGCTGGCGGCTGGCCGGTGCAATGGCGAGACCGCTCGTGACATTGACGATCGCCGCTTCCGGGCGTGCCTTCAGCATCGGAACCATTGCGGCGATCAGGCGGATCGGCGCCTGCAGATTGGCATAGATGCCTTCGTCGGCCGCATCCGGATCGGGCGAGCCTTTGCGAAAATCATGGTCGATAAGCTGCCCGGCATTGTTGATCAGGACATCGAAACTGCGCTCACCCAGTTCGGCGACCAGTGCATCGACTCCTGCCGCGTTCGACAAATCCGCCCGGATCGTCTCGAATCCCTCCGCGCGCATGAAATCCAGCCGCTCGACATTGCGCCCGGTGAGCACCACCTGCGCCCCTTTGGCCTTGAGCTGGCGCGCCAGCTCGCGCCCGATCCCCGCGCTTCCGCCGGTCAGCAGGACGGTCTTGCCCGCCAGCTGCATCAGAACTTCACCACACCCTTTTCGATCAGGCTCTTCGCGCAATCGATAATGCTCTCCTCTGCCGAGCGCGTTTCCCAGCCGAGCCGGTCCTTCGCGTGGCTGGCATCGGTGTTGCGCGTCTTGCCGACTTCGCTCTTGATCGAACGAACGCCCGGATTGAACAGGCTGAGCACCGAAACCATCCAGTTCGGCATGATCCTCTTCGGCACCTTGCGCGTCTGCTCCGCCGGCAGCGCGCCGCGAATGACTTCGGCAACCTCGATGATCTTGAGGAAGCGGCCCGAAGCGAGGAAGCGCTCGTTCGCCAGCCCCGGTTCTTCGAGGCAACGAACATGCAGCTCGGCACAGTCGCGCGTGTCGACGATCGCAAAGCCGAGATCGGGCGCCATCGGCATCGATCCGTCGAGCACCTGCTTGACCGCTTCGACCGAGGGCGAGAAATCGGGATCATCGACCGGCCCGAGGACCATCGATGGGTTGACCGAAACGAACTCCATATCGCCGCCCTCGGCCGCCACCCAGTCACGCGCGGCGCGCTCGGCGATGGTCTTCGACTTTACGTAGGGATAGACATCGGGGTGGTTGACGTCGGTCCAGTCGCTCTCATCGACGGTGTAGACCTTTTCGCTGCGGCCATAGGCGACAGCCGCCATCGAGCTCGTCTGTACGAACCGTTTGACCCCTGCCGCCTTGGCGAAGCGCAGGGCACGCAATGTACCTTCGCGCGCTGGGACGATCATCTCGTCCTCTTGCTTGGGAGTGGATACCGTAATCGGCGAGGCGACATGCGCGCAATGCGTGCAGCCCGCCATCGCCTCGGCCCATCCCGCGTCATCCATCAATTCAGCTTCGAACACGCGGAATTGATTGTCAGGCGGATTGCCAACCCGGGCTCGCAGTTTCGCTTCGCTTTTCGCCTTGTTGCGAACCGTCGCATGGACCGTCCAGCCTCTGGCCAGAAGCTGCCGGATCAGCTCGCCCGCGATATAGCCAGTGCCGCCCGTAACCAGAACCGTGCTCGCCATCCCCGTTCTCCTTTGCTGCAGAGTAACGGGAACGGTTTCAGGCGGCAACTTACTTCAGGAGCACCAGTTCCTCGGCCATCGTCGGGTGGATTGCTACTGTCGCGTCGAAATCGGCCTTGGTAAGGCCGGCTTTGACCGCCACTGCGGCGGCCTGCATGATCTCGGGCGCTTCCGGTCCTATCATGTGGATGCCCACGATCCGGCCGTTTTCCGCATCGGTGATCATCTTGTAGAGGCCGCGCTCGTTGCGGCCCGCCACAACGTTCTTCATCGGGCGGAAATCGGACTGGTAGACCTTGATCGAGCCGAGCTTGTTGCGCGCCTGGCTTTCGGTCATCCCGACACCGGCGAGCGGCGGGTGGCTGAACACCGCACTCGGGATGCAATTGTAGTCGACCGTCTTCGGATCGTTGTTGAACACGGTATCGGCAAACGCCTGCCCCTCGCGGATCGCGACCGGGGTCAGCTGTACCCGATTGGTGACATCGCCAACAGCATAGATGTAATCTACTTTGGTCCGCGAATATTCATCGACCTTGATCTCGCCCTTGTCGCCCAGCTCCACACCCACGGCCTCGAGCCCGAGGCCCTCGACATTGGGAACCCGCCCGGTGGCGAACATGACCAGATCCACATCCTTGTCGTCGCATCCTTCGAGCTCGACATGCAGCGTGCCGTCATCGTTCTTTGTGATCGACTTGAACGTCGTGTTGAAGTGGAACTCGATGCCCTTCATCAGGCTGATCTGCAGCAACCGGTCGCGCAGGCTCTCGTCGTAACCGCGCAGCAACTGGTCCGAGCGGTTGACGATGCTGACCTTGCTGCCAAACTCGTTGAAGATGCCGGCAAACTCGTTGGCGATATAGCCGCCGCCCGCGATGATCACCCGCTTGGGCAAGGCGTCGAGATGGAACGCCTCGTTCGAGGTGATCGCCAGTTCGCTGCCCGGAAAATCGAGCAGCGCGGGGCGCGCGCCGGTTGCAATCAGGATGTATTTGGCGGTGACGACCTTGCCGCTCGCCAAGGTGATTTCATGATCGCCGGTGATCTCGGCGCGCTCAGGGAATACCTCGACACCGTGGCTCTCGAGCGTTTCGGTATAGAGTCCCTCGAGGCGGGTCACATCGCCGAGCACGGTATCGCGCAGCCGTACCCAATCGAAGCTCTTGCCTTCGATCTTCCAGCCGAACTGTTCGGCATCCTCCAGATCCTCGGCGAAATGCGCGCCGTAGACGAGCATCTTTTTCGGCACGCAGCCGCGGATGACGCAGGTGCCGCCGACCCGATGCTCCTCTGCCACGGCGACTTTCGCGCCATGCGCAGCGGCGACACGGCTCGCGCGCACCCCGCCCGAACCGGCACCGATGGTAAAGAGGTCGTAGTCGTATGCGGGCATGAAAGAGCTCCTGTCTGGCGGTGCGATATGGCGCGCGGAGCCCCGCTTGCCAACCGCCCCGCCGGTCAGGAGCCCTATTCGGTCGCGATAACCGGACTGTTACAGCCGATCAGCCCTCGCGGCGTTGGCCACCACCGCCGGAGCGACGGCTGCGCTGTCCGCCGCCTGGATTGCCGGCCCCGCCCTGCGGCCTGCCCTGTCCCCCGTGGCGAGGCTTACCGGCACGGCTGGGATGCTTGCGCTTGGGCTTGTCGCGCGCTTCGCCTGCCGGTGCCGCACCGCCTTTGGGCCTAGGCTGAACGCGCTGGCCGCGCTGCTGCTTGGGTTCCGGCTTGGTCGGGCCGACACCTTCAACCACGGCGCGGAAGTTATCCGGCAGCGGCAGGCGCTCGAATTCGGCATCGGTGTTGCGGTTGATATCCTTGAGATAGGCGCGCTCGTCTTCTGCACAGAACGCGATCGCCACACCATCCGCCCCGGCGCGCGCGGTGCGGCCGATGCGGTGGACGTATTGCTCGGGCACATTCGGCAGTTCGTAATTGATCACGTGGCTGACGCCCGGAATGTCGATCCCGCGCGCGGCGACATCGGTCGCCACGAGGATCGGAGTCTTGGCGCGCTTGAATTCATCGAGCGCGCGTTCGCGCTGCGGCTGGCTCTTGTTGCCGTGAATGGCATTGGCGGGAATGCCGGCCTGGGCCAGCTTCTTCACCATCCGGTCGCAACCGTGCTTCGTCCGCGCGAAGATCAACACACGGGCGAATTTCCCCGGCACCTTATGCCGTTCGGACAGGATCATCTCCAGCAGCGCCTGCTTCTCGTCCTGCTGCACCATGAACAGGTACTGGTCGATCCGTTCGGCGGTGGTCGCTGCCGGGGTCACGCTGACCTTGACCGGATTGCGGCAATATTGGCCGACGAGGTCCTGGATCGCCTTGGGCATGGTCGCGCTGAAGAACAGCGTCTGACGGTCTTTCGGCACCAGTTCGCTGATTTTGCGCAGCGCGTGGATGAAGCCAAGGTCGAGCATCTGGTCGGCTTCGTCGAGTACGAGGATCTCGACTGCATCGAGACGGAACGCCTTCTGGTCGATCAGGTCGAGCAGGCGGCCGGGGGTTGCAACCAGGATGTCGGTCCCGCGGTGCAGCTTGTTGCGATCCTTGCCGACCGAGGTGCCGCCGACGATCGAATGGACCTTGAGACCCGCCATTGCGCCGTAATCCTTGGCGGACTGGGCGATCTGCCCGGCCAGCTCGCGGGTCGGAGCGAGCACCAGCATGCGGCAGCTCTTGTACGGGGTCTGGTTTTCCGCGTCGCGCAACCGGTCGATGCTTGGAAGCATGAAAGCGGCGGTCTTGCCAGTGCCGGTCTGCGCGATACCGAGCAGGTCGCGGCCTTCGAGCACAGGCGGGATTGCCTGAGTCTGGATGGGGGTCGGTTCGCTGTAGCCCTTGAGGTCGAGTGCCTGAAGGACGGGCTGCGACAGCCCGAGTTGGTCGAATGTCATGTAGTGTAAACTCGCAAAATATGCGGCGCGCAGCCCAAACGGGGCGCGCGGCGCGGGGGGTTTAACCGCCCGCGTGAAAAGGGAAGTCCTTGAAAAAATCGACCGAAACGCGGCCGAGGCGGGCCTGTAAGCTCTCCGCCGGTTCACGCTGCCGTGCGTTTCGATGGCGGGCATATGGTGCAATGCAACACAAATGTCAATGCCGCATTCGCCGCGCGTTGGGATTTCGGCAAGGTTTGACCGCTAGGGTTGCAAGCGAGGACAGTGGGGCCGATGCCCGGGGACGCGGAACGTGATCGAAGTCGAGATTCAGAACGAGGAACGCCAGACGCAGGAGCGGATTCGCTTCGCCGCAGTTCCGCGGATCGGCGAAGGCATCCGGCTGAGGGAACCCGACGGCTTCTGGGCTTCCTACGATGTGCTCGACGTATGGTACCAGAAGGCCGAATACGGCGACGTCTGGGTGCCCTATCTCCATGTTCGCCTCACGCCGGTCGAAGGCGCAGCGGTGCCAGCTGCAAACGACGAGGCGGATTATCAGCGGGAGGTCGTGCCATTCAGAACCTGATCAAGCGTCTGGCCCCGCTGCCGATTGCCCCGTCGGGCGCACGCACGGTGGGAACGATCAACGAGCAGCCGCAGGATGCCCGGACGGCTTCGGCTGCACCGACGCGCCGCCGCGCGCTGGTGGTCGACGACAGCCGGATGGTCCGCCGCGCCTCGCGCAGCATCCTCGAGGAATTCGGCTTCGCAGTGACCGAGGCCGAAGACGGCGCAGAGGCCCTCGCGCGGATCAAGGCCGGCGGTATGCCCGACCTCATCACGCTCGACTGGAACATGCCCAATATGAGCGGGATCGAGACCCTGCGCGCCCTGCGCGCACAATATGGCGACGCGCTGGGCAAAGTCATGTTCTGCACCACCAACACCGACGCGATCGACATCCACAAGGGCATCGACGCCGGTGCGACCGAATGGATCGTCAAGCCGTTCGACAAGCCGTCGATGCGGGCCAAGCTGGAGAAGATCGGAGCGATCTAGACTTTTGAGTTTCCGCGCCACTCATGGTTGCGGGCAGGCTCCATCTTCGACAGCCTGCGCGCGGTGACGGCCGTTTGCAGCATGAAAAGCACGATCAGGATTGACCCGACAACGCCGGTGAAGATGTCGAAGCCGGACATTGCGCCGAACCAACCGGGTCCGGGGCCGAAGGCCATCATGGCCAGCGTCAACCCGATCAGCATGAAGCGCAATTCGGTAGGCCCGGCATTGAGGTAGGACAGCTTGAGCTCGCCGAGCACGCGGACCGAAAGGAAGGCGTGGATCGAAAGCAGGAGGTATCCGGCCAGCGCCACCAGCGCCCATTCAAGTGTCACATAGGGGCTGAGCCCGATCCCGGCGACGACCAGCGTCGTCGCCAGCCCGTCACAGCTGTGATCGAGGAAATAGCCGTAACGCGGGCGTTCGATCTTGCGATAGCGGGCAAGGCTGCCGTCGGTGCTGTCGCCGAACCACTGGACGACATATCCCGCTATCGACAACCACAGCCAGTCCTCCGCCAGATTGCTGGCGAGGTAGCCGGCGAAAACCATCAGCGCTCCGACTATCCCGACATAGGTCAGGAGGTCGGGCGTGACCCAAGGCGGAAAGCGCGCACAAATCGCATTGAGCAGCCGCCGCTCGGAGCGGGCAAGGAGGTTGTCCTGGATGCGGTCGATCGGAGACGGGGGGGTGTTCTTCGAATTGTCCATCGCCCGCCGCCATGGGCCAGTTTTGCCCGGGCGACAATTCCGGATGCTACATTTTCGTTACATCGCGATCGACAGATTAACCGGTCTGTCCGCTAAACGGGCGGTTGAGCCGGACGATCTTCCAATTCAGAATCGCCGCAAAGCTGACCCACACGAGGTAGGGCACGATGAGCCAGCTCGCCAGAACCGAATAGTCGCGCAGCATCACGCACAGCGCCAGCACCGACGCCCACAGGAACGGCACCTCGACCAGCGCCCAGTCGGGCCGCCTGAGCGTGAAGAACAGCGGTGACCAGAGGAAATGGAACACGGCGTTGACGAGGTAGAGCCCGATAAGAACCTGCCGCGCGCCTTCGTCCGCCGCGCCGTTCCAGCTCAGCACAAAGGCCCACGCCCCCAGCCCGAGGATGATCGTCCACGCCGGCCCGAACAGCCAGTCGGGCGGCTGCCAGCTGGGCTTCTTCAGCTCGCTATACCAAACGCCGATCTTGGTCAGCAGTCCCCCGCCCAGCCCGAGGATAACGGCCCATGCGATGGCGAAGGCGAGTTGGAAGGTCATGCCGCGAGACCCGCCGCCGCCAGCAACGCCTGCGTGCTCGCGTCGAACTCCGCCCCGCCGGCTTCAATGTCCTTGGCCATTTTCTTGCCCAGCTCGACGCCGAACTGGTCGAACGGGTTGATCCCCATCAGCACGGCATTGGCGAAGGTTCGGTGTTCGTGAAAGGCGATCAGCGCGCCCAGGGTCGCGGCGTCGAGGTCGTCGCACAGCATGGTTGCGCTCGGGCGGTCGCCGGGAAAGGCGCGCGCAGGGTCTTGTCCGTCGGCGCTCATATTCCCGCCCGCCATCAGCGCCGCGCCTTGCGCAAAGCAGTTGGTCAGCAGGATGCGGTGATGCGCCGGGTCGAGCTCGTCGCCCGGGGCGATGCTGGCGATGAAATCGACCGGGATCAGATGGGTGCCCTGGTGGAGCAGCTGGAACACCGCGTGCTGGGCGTCGGTCCCCACCCCGCCCCAGGTGACCGGCGCTGTCGGGCCATCGACCGGTTCGCCCGATGCGGTGACGCGCTTTCCGTTCGATTCCATCTCGAGCTGCTGGAGATAGTCGGGCAGCAGCGCCAGCCGCTCGTCATAGGCGAAGCAGGCGCGGGTCTGGCAGCCGCGAATACGGGCGTAATACTGGTCAGCGAAAGCCGCCCGCAGCGGCAGGTTGGCGCGGCCGTAGGCGTCGCGAAAATGCTCGTCCATCGCCTGCCCGCCGGCGAGCATAGCTTCGAACTCATCCCACCCGGCGGCGATCGCGACCGGAAAGCCGATGCTCGACCACAGCGAATAGCGCCCGCCGACGCTTTCGGGGAACGGCAGCACCCGCGTCTCGTCGACACCCCACTCAACCGCGGCCTCCGGGTTGGCGGTGAGCGCGACGACCCGGCCCGCAGGATCGGCCACACCGTTGCGGCGTAGCCATTCGAGCGCGCTTTCCGCATTGGTCATCGTCTCGATGGTGGTGAAGGTCTTGGAGGCAACCGCAACCATCGTGGTCGCCGGGTTGCAGGCGGCAAAGGCCTGCTCCAGCGCCAGTCCGTCGATGTTCGAAACAACGTGCACATCGACCAGCTCGAGGTCGCGGGTCAGCGCATCGACAGCCATCGCCGGGCCGAGCGCGCTGCCGCCGATGCCGATGTGTATCAGGTGTTCGACCTTGCCCAGCGCGCCGTCGTGGATCGCTTCGACCAGCAGTTTCATCCGCAGATGAAGCGCGGCGGCTTCCTCGACAGAGGTCTCGGCTCCGACGCCGCGCTGCGCGGTATGCTCGGCAGCGCGACCTTCGGTGACGTTGATCTTCGCACCGGAGAGCAATGCGTCCCGTTTGGCGGAAAACGCGCTCGCTTCGGCAAGCTGTTCGAACATGCCAAGCAATTCGCCATCGAGATGGGTTTTCGACCAATCGAAGCGTATTCCGCCCGAAGCCTCTCCCTCGCCCCATTCGAGTCGGGTGCTGAGCAGATAAAGCCTGCTCGCATCCTCGAACAATTCCGCCAGCGTCGGTCTTGGGTGGTTTTCCAGTCGCTCCCATATCGCAGCGGTCGAGCTCATCGCAAAAAGTCCTTTTCCCTTGGGGCTTCCGGCGAGTAGGGAACGGCGCGATGATTGCAAAGCCCCACCGTTCGCGCGGATACGAATTCCGCGCCGCCACTCCGGATACAGGCCACCGATGACCGATACGACCGCCGACCCCACGAAGCAGGTCGATCAGACCGAGCCCGCACCCGCCAAGCCGGAAAAGAAGGAAGACAGTTTCTTCGTCTTCCTGCTCAAGCTGGCGGCGATCGTGATCATCTTCCGCAGCTTCTTCTTCTCGCCGTTCAATATCCCGAGCGAGAGCATGCTGCCGCAACTCGAAAACGGCGACTACCTGATCGCATCGAAATGGCCCTATGGCTTCACCAAGCACTCGCTGCCCTTCAGCGTGCCGCTGATTCCGGGGCGTGTCTTGGCCGGCCAGCCCGAACGCGGCGATATCGTGATCTTCAAGCACCCGATCGACGGGACCGATTACATCAAGCGCGTGATCGGCGTGCCCGGCGACATGATCGGGATGCAGGACGGGCAGCTGGTGCTCAACGGCCAGCCGGTGCCCAAGGAGCGGATCGACGATTTCCTGATTCCGCTCTCGCCCAACACCAGCTGCAACGTCATGGCGGAGACCGTCGAAACGCCCGACGGACAGGCCTGCCGCTATGTCCGCTTCAAGGAAACGCTGCCCGGCGGCAAGAGCTACAACGTGCTCGATTTCGGCCCTTCACCGCAGGACGGTTTCGGCCCCGTCGCCGTGCCCGAAGGCAAGATCTTCGTGATGGGCGACAACCGCGACAATTCGCAGGACAGCCGCTTTGCCGCCGTGGCCGGTGGCGGGGTCGGCATCGTCGACCAGGATTTGCTGGTCGGCCGTGCAGAGGTAATCATGTGGTCGACCGATGGCAGTGCCGAGTGGCTGCTGCCGTGGACCTGGTTCACCGCGCTGCGGAGCGAGCGTGTGGGCAACGGCCTATGAGCGCGCTCGGGCCGGACAGCAAAGCCTGGCTCGGGGCGCAAGGCTTCACGGTGAATGACGAGGGGGTCTGGCTGGAGGCCCTGACCCACGGCAGCACCGGTGCGGCGCGCGACTACCAGCGGCTCGAATTCCTCGGCGACCGGGTTCTCGGCCTGTCGATTGCAGAGTGGCTGTTCCGCCACAACGATGGTGCCGAAGGCAAGCTGGCGCAGCGCCTCAACGCGCTTGTGAGCAAGGGTGCCTGCGCCGCCGTGGCGCGCGATATCGGCACCAGCGACCATATCCGCCTCGGCAAGCAGGCGCGCGACGACGGAGCGGCGGAAAGTGAAAACGTGCTCGGCGACGTGATGGAATCGCTGCTCGGGGCCAGCTTCATTGAAAGCGGCTTCGACGCCACCCGGACGATCGTCCTCAACCTCTGGGCCGGTGCGCTGGGCGGGACTGTTGGCCACGCAAAGCATCCCAAAAGCGCGCTACAGGAATGGGCCGCAGGCAACCAGCGCCGCCCGCCGAAGTACGAACTGCTCGGCAGATCGGGCCCGGACCACAAGGCGCGCTTCACCGTGCGGGTTTCGGTCCATGGCGTGGGCGATGCAGAGGCGACCGCAAGCAACAAGCAGGAAGCGGAGACTGCGGCAGCGCAGCAGTTCATGGAGCGGTTCGGATGACCATTCGAGACGCTCTCGGTCTGCGGCTTCCAGCCCCTCAGGATGAGCAGCTCGCTTGCTGGGCGCGCACGATTTCCCGTCCCACTCATCCTGAGGAGCGAGGTCCTGAGCGTGTCGAAGGGCTGAGCATCTCGAAGGACCGATTTTTATGACCGAAACCTCCACCCGCTGCGGACTTGTCGCGGTGCTCGGCGCGCCCAATGCGGGCAAATCGACTCTGGTCAATGCATTGGTCGGGCAGAAGGTCGCGATCACCAGCGCCAAGGCCCAGACCACCCGGGCGCGGATGCTCGGCATCGCCTTGCGTGGTGAAACCCAGATGATTCTGGTCGACACCCCTGGCATCTTTGCACCCAAGCGGCGGCTCGACCGCGCGATGGTCAGCGCGGCGTGGGAAGGCGCCGAGGCAGCGGATGCGGTGTTGCTGATGGTCGATCCGATCAAGCAGCGGCGGCACGAGCTCGAACCGCTGGTCGAAAGCCTCGCCGGGCGGCCCGAGCGCAAGATTCTGGTCCTCAACAAGGTCGACCGGGCCAAGAAAGAGCCGCTGCTCGCGCTGGCGCAGGATCTGACCGCGAAGGTCGAGTTCGCCGAAGTCTACTTCGTCTCCGCGCTGACCGGCGATGGCGTCCCCGAACTCAAGGATGCGCTCGCCGCGATGATGCCCGCAGGGCCGTGGCACTATCCCGAGGACCAGGTCTCCGACGCGAGCGAGCGCCTGCTCGCGACCGAGATCACCCGCGAACAGCTTTACCAGCAGTTGCACGAGGAACTGCCCTACGACAGCGCGGTGCGGCCCGAGAGATACGTCCAGCGCAAGGACGGCAGCGTCGAGATCCACCAACAGATCGTCGTCACCCGCGACAACCAGCGCGCCATCGTGCTCGGCAAGGGCGGCAGCCGGATCAAGGCGATCGGCGAAGCGGCCAGGCTGGAATTGAGCGAAGTGCTCGGCCAGAAGGTCCACCTGTTCCTCCACGTGAAGGTGGAAGAAAACTGGGCCGAGAGCAAAGAGGTGTTCGAGGAAATCGGGCTCGACTGGGTGCGCTAGGGATTTCGGCTTTCTTTACCGGGTGATCGCTACACGCCGCATTATGACCGAATATGAAAGTGCCGCGCTCCCCCCTCCTCTGAAAGTGGTGCTGCGCCACACCGAGGTCATGGCCGCCGCAATCGCGTCGAACTCGCGGGCTGGCGGATCGAACGTCTGGTTCGGGTTGCTTCTCTTCGCTCTGCTTTTCGCCGCGATCTGGCTTGGGCACCTTGTCGCCTTCTGGTTCGCCCAGCAATTGTCGTTCGACGCAATGTTCGCGCTCGGCCGTTATCTGCCGGTTGCGATACCCGCCGCTCTCGGTCTGTTCGCCGTTTACCTCGCACTGGCCATCGAACAGCGGCGGAGAGAGCATGCCTACCGGCGTTCGCTCGCGGCGGTCGGGGCGCCGCTCGAGCGAGAGGGCGTCTACGAGGTCACCGAGGAGGCGCTCGTGCTCACAACCGAGCGCATGCTCCTCGCCCCCCGGTGGCCTGCCATCGATACCCTCGAACGCGGCGATGCAGGCTGGGTGCTAAGTGCGGATCAGCTGCACTTCCTGATCCCCTACGCCGACTTCCCCAGCGTCGACACCCAACGCCCGCTGCTGGCGGCGATCACCGCGCGCATGACGCCAGAGGCGCGTGCACGCAGCCGGGACGCAGTCGAGTTTGCCGAATCCGGCGACGCGCCAGCGGTCAACTCTGTCACCGCGTCGCAACAGGCTGCGGCCAATCAATTTCTGCCCAGTCCCGCTGCCGCTGTACCGATGGCCAGTGGCTGGTTGACCCAAGAGCAGGCGGGCTGGGCCGCCAGCGTTATCCAGCACAGGATCGCTGGCTCAGGTTTCCACGGATGGGCCTATCCGCTGACGGGCGCGGTGGCGGGAATGCTGCTCGCCCTGATGCTGGTCGGGCTGATCGGCAGCGCCATGCCGGCAGAGAATTTCCTCGACCATCCCCTCCTGGCTGCCACAGCGGCGTTGGCCATACCACTGGTCGGCGGTGCTTTAGGGCTGGCATTTGCCAACCGCAGGCTCGGCGTCGTCGTCGGCAAGGCGTGGCGGCAAGGCCTGGCCGAGCGCGGCGTACCGGACCAGATCGAGGCACAGTGGGCGCTGACCGAGAGCGGCCTGTCCTATCGCACGGCGCGCTTCACTGGCGAGGCCGTATACGCGAGCATCCACCAGCTGGTGCATGAGCATGGATACTTGATCGCGGCGGCAGATGCGCTGACGCTGTGCATTCCCGACACCGCATTCGCTTCACCCGAAGACGCCAAAGCCTTCGCCGACACCCTGCTCGAACGGATGCCGGAAGCCGCGAGGGCGCGAAGTTCGGCCGCCGCCTCCTAGCGCTTCTTGAGGATTTCGATGCCGTTCTTCTTGGCGAAATCCTTCACCGATTCCTCGCTGCGGTTGATGGCTCGGGCGATCTCCTTCAGGCCCTTCCCCTTGCCGGCCAAGGTCCGCAAAGTGCCTGCCTCGTCGGACTTCCACGGTTGCTTGTGGCGCTCGAACACATCCTTGCCCATTGTTCAGCCCTTAGCCTTTTTGGCGACAGGCTTTTTGGGTGCCGCCTTCTTGGCCGCGGCCTTCTTCGGTGCCGCCTTCTTGCGCCCCTTCTTCTTCGCCGGTCCCTTGGCCGCGCGGGCATCGATCAGCTCAGCAGCCTGCGCTTCTGTCACTTCCTCGGGCTTCACGTCCTTGGGTAGGGTCGCATTGGTGGTGCCATCGGTGACGTAGGGGCCATAGCGGCCAGGCATCACCTTCATCTCACCGCCGCTGGTCGGGTGCGCGCCGAGCACCTTGATCGGCTCGGCCTTGCCGCGTGTCCCGCCCTTGCGGTTGGCGGCCTCGGCGAGGATCGTCACCGCAGCATTCATGCCGACTTCGAACACCTCGCGCGTGCTCGACAGCTTGCCGTATTTGCCGTCGTGGCGCAGGTAGGGGCCATAGCGCCCGATCGCGGCCTCGATCTCCTGGCCCGTTTCCGGATGCGCCCCGACGATGCGCGGCAGGTCGAGCAGTTTGACCGCCCAGTCGAGATCAAAATCGTCGAGATCCTTGGGGATGCTCGCGCGCTTGGCTTCCTTGCCTTCGCCCATCTCGACATAGGGCCCGAAGCGCCCGGTCTTGCGCGAGATATCCTGGCCCGTTTCGGGATGCTGACCCATCACTCCGTCTTCTGCCGAAGCCTCGCCATCGGCGCCCGGCTGGGCAAAGCGGCGGGTGTATTTGCAATCGGGATAGTTGGCGCAGGCGACGAAGGCGCCATACTTGCCGCCGCGCAGCGCGAGCCGCCCGCCGCTGCGCCCTTCCTGCTCGCACAGCGGGCAGAAACGCGGGTCCTTGCCGTCCTCGCGCGGGGGGAACAGGAAGTCGGAGAGATATTCGTCGAGCTGTTCGGTCACTTCCGACGGAAGCCGCTCCATCACCTCGTCGGTCTTGGGCTTGAAGTCCTTCCAGAACTTGGCGAGCAGCACCTTCCAGTCCTCCCGCCCGTCGGACACGGTGTCGAGCTCGTCCTCCATATCGGCGGTGAAGTCGTAGGCGACGTACTGGGTGAAGAAGCGTTCGAGAAACGCCGTCAGCAACCGGCCCGATTCCTCTGCGAAGAAACGGTTTTTCTCCATCCGCACATAGTTGCGGTCGCGCAGGGTCTGGATCGTCGAGGCATAGGTCGAAGGGCGCCCGATGCCGAGCTCCTCGAGCCGCTTGACGAGGCTCGCCTCCGAATAGCGCGGCGGCGGCTGGGTGAAATGCTGGTTCGCCGCGACGGCCTTCTTCGCCGGACAATCGCCCTTGTGCATGACGGGCAGCAAGCCACTGTCATCCTCGTCCGACTTGTCGTCGAACCCTTCCTGATACACCGCGAGGAAGCCGGGGAACTTCACCACCTGCCCGGTCGCGCGCAGCTCGTGCTGGCCGGTTCCGTCGCGCAGGGTGACAGTGGTGCGCTCGAGGCTGGCGGCAGCCATCTGGCTCGCCATCGCCCGCTTGAAGATCAATTCATAGAGCTTGGCCTCGTCGCCCGATCCCGCCCGATCGCGCATGAAGTTGGTCGGGCGGATCGCCTCGTGCGCTTCCTGCGCGTTCTTCGCTTTGGTCGCATAATGGCGCGGCTTTTCGGGCAGGTAATGCCCGTCGTAGCGCTCAGCGATCGCCTTGCGGCAGGCGGAGATCGCGCTGCCGTCCATCTGCACCCCGTCGGTCCGCATGTAGGTGATCGCGCCCGCCTCGTAGAGCGATTGCGCCAGCCGCATCGTGTGGCTGGCCGAATAGCCGAGCTTGCGCGCCGCCTCCTGCTGCAGGGTCGAGGTGGTGAACGGCGGCGAGGGATTGCGCTTGAGCGGCTTGGTCTCGACCTCCTCGATGGTGAAGCGCGCGGCCTCGACCGCGACCTTGGCGGCGAGCGCGCTGCCCTCGTTGCCGAGCGTCAGCTTGTCGAGCTTCTTGCCTTCGAACTTCACCAGTCGCGCGTCGAACTCGGTGCCGTCCTGCTCCAGCTTCGCCACGACCGACCAGTATTCGTCCGCCCGGAAAATCTCGATCTCGTGCTCGCGCTCGCAGATCAGCCGCAGTGCGACCGATTGCACGCGGCCCGCGCTCTTCGCACCGGGCAGCTTGCGCCACAGCACCGGGCTGAGCGTGAAGCCGAACAGGTAGTCGAGCGCGCGGCGGGCGAGATAGGCATCGATCAGCGGCTGGTCGAGCTGGCGCGGCCGCGCCATCGCTTCGGTAACGGCAGCCTTGGTAATCGCGTTGAAGGTGACGCGGTCGACCTTGGCGGGCAGCGCCTTGCGCTTCGCCAGCAGTTCCTGGACGTGCCACGAAATCGCCTCGCCCTCGCGGTCGGGGTCGGTCGCGAGCACCAGCCGGTCGGCCTTCTTGGCTGCGTCGGCGATTTCCTTGAAGCGGCTCTGCTTGTCGCGATAGAGTTCCCAGTCCATCGCGAAATCCTCGTCCGGCCGCACACTGCCATCCTTGGGCGGCAGGTCGCGGACATGGCCGTAGGAAGCGAGAACCTTGAAGTCCTTGCCGAGATAGCCTTCGATAGTCTTCGCCTTGGCCGGCGATTCAACAATGACGAGTTGCATGGAGGTAGAAACAGTCCCTTACGCGTATACGTGTACGTACGCGCGAAGGTGGGGTCGGGGATTTGGCGGTGTCAAGCCACCAGCGATACGCGGCCTCCGGCGTGCCGAAGTAGCCGCCCGGCAAGCTCCAGCTCCAGCAGCGCCACCTGCACCGATGCCGCGCTCGTCCCCGACTGGCGGATCAACTCGTCGACCGCGACCGGAGCGGTGGTGAGCAGGCTGGCGATATCCGCAGGTTCGGCGTGGGCGAGATCGTCGTCGGGGGCGTAGTCGAATGCACCGCCTTCGCGGAAGCTGGATCTGGGCGTGCCGTCGAAGCTGCACAGCAGTTCGACCACATCCTCGACCGACTGCACCAGCACCGCGCCTTCGCGGATCAGCTGGTTGCAGCCCTGCGAGCGTGCATCGAGCGGGGAGCCCGGGATCGCCATCACCTCCCTCCCCGCCTCGCCCGCCAGCCTGGCGGTGATGAGCGAGCCCGACTTGGGCGCGGCTTCGACCACGATCGTTCCCGCCGCGAGACCGGCGATGATCCGGTTGCGGCTCGGGAAGTGGCTGCCGCGCGGCTCTGTGCCGGGCGGTTGCTCGGCGAGCAAAAGCCCTTCGCTCGCGATCCGCTCCTGCAAGGCCTCGTGCTGCGGCGGATATGCGATGTCGATGCCGCTCGCGATGACCCCGATGGTGCTCGGCATCGCGCCTTCATGCGCCGCCCCGTCGATCCCGCGGGCGAGGCCGGAGACGACCGCGAAACCCTCCGCCGCCAGCCCGGCACCGAATTCGCGCGCCAGCCTGACCGCCGCAGCCGAAGCGTTGCGTGCGCCGACGATCGCGACGCAGGGCTTCGCCGCGAGCAACAGGTCGCCGCGCCAGGTCAGGATCGGCGGGGCGCTCTCCAGCTCGCTCAGCAGATCGGGATAGTCCGGCGAATCGTGGAACAGGTATTTCGCCCCGGCCTTACGGGTGGCGACAACTTCCTGCTCGACTTTCTCGCTGGCAATGGGGCGGTAGCTCCGCCCGCCCCTCGCGCCGAGTTCCGGCAGGCCTTCCAGCGCGGCGATCGCAGTGCCGAAGCGCTGGAGCAGATGGAGATAGGTTACCGGCCCGACGTAGGGCGAGCGAAGCAGGCGGATGCGGGCGAAGGCCTCGTCCTGCGTCAGGCCGGTCGCGCTCACCCCTTGCTGCCGACCTTCGGTTCCTCGCCGCGCATCAGCCGCCCGATGTTGGCGCGGTGCTGGACCAGCACGATGGCCGCGATCGCCACCAGCGGCGCGACCACGGCGGGGTAGCCGAGCGCCCAAGCCACCACCGGCGCAGCGACTACCGTCACCATCGACGAAACCGAGGATATCCGGCTCAGTGCCAGCGTCGCGGCCCAGATTGCAGCGCACACCAGCATGGCAGGCCAGGCGAGCGCGAGCAGCACGCCCGCTGCGGTCGCGAAACCCTTGCCGCCTTTGAACATCAGCCAAGGGGTGAAGCAGTGCCCGGCCACTGCCGCGACCGCTGCCACGCCCTCGGTCCCAGGTAACCACTGCGCGCAGGCGAGCACCGGCACCGCGCCTTTGGCGGCATCGAGCAGGACTGTCGCGGCAGCGAGACCCTTGTTCCCGGTGCGCAAGACATTGGTCGCGCCGATGCTGCCCGAACCGATCTGGCGCACGTCGCCCAGCCCGGCAGCGCGGGTGAGGATCAGTCCGAAAGGGATCGAGCCCAGCCCGAAGCCGAGCAGAGCCGCCCACAGGACTTCGATCGTGATCTGTGCTGGCACTCTCGCTCCCCTTGTCCGGCGGCAACCTTGCGCCGTCCCCGGCTTGCCGAAGCCGAGCGCGTCCTTCTACCGCATCCAAAATTCTCGACAAGCGCAAGCCGGGCGATAAAGGACCGTTGTGGAAGCGAATTCTCCCATCCTGATCTTCGACACCGGCGTCGGCGGGCTGACCGTGCTCGCCGAACTGCGCAATCTGCTGCCCGATGCTCCGGTGATCTTCGCCGCCGACCAGGCCGGCCTGCCCTATGGCGAGAAGTCCGAAGCCGAGGTCGCTGCGCGGGTCGCCGGATTGCTCGGGCGGATGAGCGAGCGCTATCGTCCGCGCCTCGCCTGTATCGCCTGCAACACCGCGAGCACCATCGCGCTGGGCATGGTGCGCGAGGTACTTGAAATCCCGGTGGTCGGCACCGTGCCGGCGATCAAGCCTGCGGCCGCCATGACGGAGACCGGAGTGATCGGCCTGCTCGGCACCAAGGCGACGATTCGCCAACCCTATGTCGACCGGCTCGAGGCGGAGTTCGCCCAAGGCAAGACCCTGCTGCGGCACGGCGCACCCGAATTGGTCGAACCCGCCGAAGCCAAGCTGCGAGGCAAGCCGGTCGATCTCGCCCCCGTCCGCAATGCAGTGGCCGCACTGCGGGCGATGCCTCGGGGCGCGGAGATCGACACCGTCGTTCTTGCCTGCACCCACTTCCCCCTGCTGCGAGCCGAGCTGGCGGCGGAATTGGGAGACGGTGTCACCCTGGTCGACGGCGCGGCGGGAATTGCACGCCGGGTCGCTCACCTTCTCGACGGGCAGGTTTTCGATCGGGACCGCGAAGACATGGCCGTGACCACCGGTCCGCTCGACGATTTTGTTTCCCTCACCCCCGCGCTGGCAGGCTATGGCCTGACGCGGATCGTACGCTTCTGAGAAGTTGCGAGTCGCTCGCAAAGATCGCGGTAGAATTCTGCGAAGTTCGCCCTTAAATCCACCGGCATTCCGAGGCCGCGACGGGCGGTGCCAAGGGGCAGAAAGCGCATGAATTACGATCAGGTGTTCGACCAGGCGATCGACCGGCTCCATTCGGAGGGCCGCTACCGCGTGTTTATCGATATCCTGCGCAACAAGGGTGCGTTCCCCAATGCGCGCTGTTTCCACGGACACAACGGCCCGAAGCCGATCACCGTGTGGTGCTCGAACGATTACCTCGCGATGGGCCAGCATCCCAAGGTGATTGCCGCGATGGAAGAGGCGCTGCACGATGTTGGCGCGGGTTCGGGCGGGACCCGCAACATCGGTGGCAACACGCATTACCACGTCGAGCTCGAAGCCGAACTTGCCGACCTGCACGGCAAGGAAGCGGCCTTGCTGTTCACCAGCGGATACGTTTCGAACGATGCGACGCTGTCGACCATTTCGAAGCTGCTGCCCGGCTGCGTGATCTTCTCCGACGAATTGAACCACGCCAGCATGATTGCGGGCATCCGCAATTCCGGATGCGAGAAGCGCGTCTTCCGCCACAACGACCTCGACCATCTCGAGGAACTGCTGGCAGCCGAAAACCCCGCCCTGCCCAAGCTGATCGCGTTCGAGAGCGTCTATTCGATGGATGGCGACGTCGCCCCGATCCACGCGATCTGCGATCTCGCGGAAAAGTACAACGCGCTGACCTATATCGACGAGGTTCACGCTGTCGGCATGTATGGCGCGCGCGGCGGCGGCATTTCGGAGCGCGACGAAGCGGCGCACCGGATCGACATCATCGAAGGCACGCTGGGCAAGGCGTTCGGGGTGATGGGCGGCTATATTGCGGCCGACCAGAAGATCGTCGACTGCATCCGTTCCTATGCGCCCGGTTTCATCTTCACCACCTCGCTCAGCCCTGCGCTGGTGGCCGGGGTGTTGGCGGCGGTGAAGCATCTCAAGTGGTCGTCCGAGGAACGCGAGGCACAGCAGGCCAATGCCGCTCTGCTCAAGCAGAAGTTCCGCGATGCGGGCCTGCCGGTGATGGACAGCGTCACCCATATCGTCCCGCTGATGGTGGGCGATCCGGTGCGCGCCAAGAAAATCAGCGATATCCTGCTGGCCGAGTATGGTGCCTATGTGCAGCCGATCAACTTCCCGACCGTGCCGCGCGGGACCGAGCGCCTGCGCTTCACCCCCGGTCCCGCCCACACCGAAGCGATGATGGATGAAGTCACCGCCGCGCTGGTCGAGATCTGGGACCGGCTCGAGCTGGAAACCCGGCAGGCCGCCTGACCCGTGGCCGCATCGGCCGACCCCGATTTTCGCCACCCGCTTCCGGACGAGCTTGGGGCGATGCTCGAAGCCGATCCGGGATTGGCTGAAAAGTGGCATGACCTCACCGATCTTGCGCGCAACGAATGGATTTGCTGGACCGTGTCGGCGAAGCAGGAAGCTACTCGGGCCAAGCGCCGCGAAAGGCTCCATGAGGAAGTCCTCGCCGGAAAGCGCCGCCCCTGTTGCTGGCCGGGATGTCCGCACCGGCGCGATTCGGCGCGCAAATGGGTCGATGCCTGACGGGCTGTATTTCGCCTGCGGCTTGCCTAGATAGCTGCGATGGCCGGTGATTCCTCTCTCTTCCGCGACAACGCTCCGCTGTTCGGCGTCGGGCTGGTGCTGGTGCTGGCCTTCACCGCGCTCGCGCACTTCGGCGGAGGGCAGGTGGCTGCGGACCGCAGGGCCGAGGTTGCTCCCGCAGACATCGCAGCTCTCCCTGCCGGGGCCGATGCCGATAACACCATCGTCTCGACCCTCGACCCGACCGATGCACGCGCGCGCAATGCCGCCGTCCCGCTGACTGCCGGAGGACCGGGCGTAGCCCCGCCCTTCCGCTTCGGCGGTTCCGCAACCGATCGCGACCGGGCGCGCAGGTGCCTCGCGCTCGCCGCAATGGCCGAGGCGGGCGCGGGCGATGCGGACCAGCGCGCGGTGATGCAGGTGATCCTCAACCGCTCCCGCCACCCGGCCTTCGCCTCGACCGTGTGCGGCGTGGTGTTCCAGGGCTCTGAGCGCCCGACGGGTTGCCAGTTCACCTTCACCTGCGACGGCTCGCTCGGCCGCGGCTATTCGAGCGCGCTGTGGAACGCGGCCAACCGCCGCGCGGACGAGGCGCTGGGCGGCTATGTCCATGCCCCGGTTGGCAACGCGACCCATTATCACGCCGATTACGTCTATCCGTGGTGGAGCCCCAAGCTCGACAAGATTGCCGTGGTCGGGCCGCATGTATTCCTGCGCTGGCGCGGCAATATCGGATCGACCGGGGTTTGGCGGCAGCGCTACACCGGCGGCGAGCCCGATCCCTTTGCGCTGAGCGAGCGCGCGCAGGAGGTCGAGCGGCCGCAGGAGCTGCTCGAGGGTATCCCGCTGGTCACCGAACGCGGTGCACCCCTGCGGACCATCACCCCCACCGGCCGGCGCCGCCCCGGTGGCGAGGCGGATCGCGGCGCGCCCGAACCCGAGGAAGCGCCAGCCGACGACCCCCTGCCGAGCGTCCATTTCGAGGTCGTCTCGCCCGCCGACCCCCCGCAAGCGCTGGTCGACCGCGCCCGCCGTCTCTGCCCCGGCAAGGCCTATTGTCAGGTCTATGGGTGGGACGATCCGGGCGCTGTCCCCGAGCGTCTGCCGCTGTCGCCCGCCGCACGCGGTGCCTTGCGGTTCAGCTTCCTCGCCGCGCGGAATAGCAACCGCGAAGCAATCTATTTCGATTGCCGCATGTTCGCGTCCCCCGGTGTCGGTTCCTGTCTGCCGCGCGCGCGCAACTAGGCTCTGGTCGCCACCAGCGATGCTTGATAGTTTCTCCGCGAGGGAGAGAAGCATATGGCAACGTTGGTCCAAACCAGGCATCCGGATACGGGCAGTCTCGAAATCCGTCCGCTCACACCAGCGATCGGAGCCGAGATCCTCGATATCGATCTTGCGGCAGCCGACATCGGCGAAAGCATCCCGGCCATCCGAGCGGCGCTGCTCGAACACGGGGTGGTGTTCTTCCGCGACCAGCGGCTGACGCAGGAACAGCATATCGCCTTCGCCCGCCATTTCGGCGAGCTCGAAATTCATCCCGCGACCCCGATGGACCAACCTAACCGCGTGGTGCTGCGGATCGCCCACGGGCCGGACAGCAGGGGGCGGGAGAACAACTGGCATTCGGACGTGACCTGGCGCGAGTGCCCTTCGCTCGGTTCGATCCTGCTGGCGCGCGAGGTGCCCGAATTCGGCGGCGACACCCTGTTTGCCAATATGCACCTCGCTTACGAGCGGCTCAGCCCGAAGATGCGCGAATTCTGCGAGGGTCTGACCGCGGTTCACGATATCGCCCGCGTCTTTGCCAAGCGCCTGCGCAAGAGTGTCGAGGAACTGCACGAGCAATATCCGCCGATGCGCCATCCGGTGGTCCGTACGCATCCCGAAAGCGGCAGGCGGACGATCTACGTCAACACCGGCTTCACCACGCATATCGAGGGCCTGTCCGACAAGGAAAGCCGCTGGCTGCTCGACCACCTGTTCGCCACCGCCGCCGATCCCGAAATCCAGTGCCGCTTCCGCTGGCGGGAAGGTTCGGTCGCGTTCTGGGACAACCGCCTGTGCCAACACCTTGCCGCAAGCGATTACTTCCCGGCGGTGCGGGTGATGGAGCGCGTCACGGTGGCAGGCGACAGGCCCTATTTCGCCTGATCCGCCGCCGGACAAGCTTAGCGAAAAAGTAACCATGCAGGGCGTAGGCTTTCGCCTATGTCGATGGCCAGCTTCCTCCGATCCCGCAGCACGCCTCAAGCCGAGGTACCCGCTGCTGCGAGCGCGGGGGTCACCGGCTCGAATTTCCGGGCGCGGGTGCTCGACCAGTTCGAGCAGGCGGGCATCGGCTGGATCTGGGCGACCGACCGAGACGGACGGTTGAGCTACCTCTCGCCTAGAGCGGTGGAAGCCCTGGGACTTACGATGGAAGAATTGCTCGGTCATCAGATCGAGGAGGTGTTCGAGGTCGATCAGGACAACCCCGACCAGCACAACGCCCGCCCCCTCAAGTTCCAGGTCCGGAGCCACAAGAAGATCCGCGACCAGGTAGTGCGCTTCACGTTGGACCGCGTGCAGCAGGACGAGCGGCAGGTGTGGTGGAACATCACCGGCCACCCGGTCCACGATGCCAACGGCGAATTCGACGGCTATCGCGGCAGCGCGAGCGATGTGACCAGCGAGTACGAACGCAAGATCGTCGACTCGCGGCTGGCAGAGTTCGATTCGCTCACCGGGCTCGCCAACCGGCACAATATCAACCGGGTGCTCGACGGCACGCTCGCCGCCTACAAGGCCTCGGGCCGCAGCTGCGCGCTGATGATGCTCGATCTCGACAAATTCAAACGGGTCAACGACACGCTCGGCCACCAGGCGGGTGACGAGCTGCTCAAGCAGGTGGCCGAGCGGCTGACCAATATCGTCGGCAAGCGCGGGCTCGTTGCAAGGCTCGGGGGCGACGAGTTCCAGGTCATGCTGGCCGACATGGACGACCGCGGCGCGCTCGGCGAACTGGCGGACAAGATCATCCAGATCCTCTCGCAGCCCTATGCTCTCGAAGACGACAAGCGCGCAATGATCGGGGCGTCGGTCGGCATCGCCATCGCCCCGTTCGACGGCGACACGAGCGAAGCGCTGATCCGCAGCGCCGACCTCTCGCTCTATGCTTCCAAGAACGGCGGGCGCGGCCAGTTCCGCTTCTATTCCTCCGACCTCAAGGACGAGGAGGAAGTCCGCCAGATGATGCTCGACGACCTGCGCATCGCGCTGGAAGAGGGGCAGCTGTTCCTCCACTACCAGCCGGTCGTGTCGATCAAGACCGGGCATGTCGTCTGCCTCGAGGCGCTGATGCGGTGGGAACACCCCGATCGCGGCTTCGTCAGCCCCGGCCAGTTCATCCCGGTGGCGGAAGACAGCGACCTCATCAACAACCTCGGCGAATGGGCGCTGCGCGAAGCCTGCAAGGCGGCGCTGAAATGGCCCAAAAGCGTGCGGGTCGCCGTCAATGTTTCCGCCGTGCAGTTCGCCAACCAGGGCTTCCCCGCGGTGGTCGCCAGCGTCCTTGCACACACCGGGATCGAACCCGACCGGCTCGAGCTCGAGTTGACCGAGAGCATCTTCGTCGGCGACAGCGACGAGACCGAGCGCATGTTCAAGGCGCTCAAAGACCTCGGCGTCCGCCTCGCGCTCGACGATTTCGGCACCGGCTATTCCTCCCTCAGTTACCTGCGCGCCGCCCCGTTCGACAAGATCAAGGTCGACAAGAGCTTCGTCGACAGCTGCACCCAGAAGGACAAGAACAGCGCCAAGATCATCGCTGCCATCGTCGGCCTGTCGAACGCGCTGGGCATGGAAACCACGGTCGAAGGGGTCGAGGCGTTCGACCAGCTCGAAGTGGTCAAGGCCAAGGGCGCCAAGCTCGTCCAGGGTTACATCTATTCGCGCCCCCTGCCCGAGGATCAGGTCGACCAGCACATTGCATCGGGCGAGTTCACCATCACCCCCGACGGCCCCGAAACCTACCGCCCCGACCGCCGCACCGTGTTCCGCCGGGTGGGCGCGATCCACAGCGATTACTATTACAATGCCGTAATGCGCGACATTTCACGCAATGGCGCGGGCCTCGAAGGGATCGTCGGCCTGACCCCCGGCACCCAGCTGGTGCTCGACCTCGGCGAAGGCCAGCTCGCGGTATGCACCGTCCGCCGGACCAAAAGCAGCGAGTTCGCGGTCGAGTTCGAGACCCCGCTGGTCAACGACGGTGCGGGCGGACTGTGCACCCGCCACCGCGTGTCGAAATACACCATCGCTTCTGCCGGCCTCCCCGCCAAGCCCGGAACCGCCGGGCCGAACGAAGGGCACCGCGACAAGTCGACGCCGCGCTTCATGGAGGTCGCGGTCGGCGGCAACAACGGCTGAGGCCTCTCGACACGAAACCCCGGCCTGCTAACCAGTCCCGAATCGAAACTCGGGAGACAGCATGACCGGCACCGCCATGAACTTCGACGAGGTCGTCACCGGCCGCCGCAGCATCCGCGGCTATCTCGACAAGCCGGTGCCGCGCGCGTTGATCGAGGAAGTGCTCGCGCTCGCCATGCGCTCGCCCTCCTCGATGAACACCCAGCCCTATTATTTCCACGTCATCACCGGCGAACCGCTCGACCGGATCCGCAAGGGCAACACCGAGAACATCCTCGCCGGCGTTCCCGACAGCCGCGAATTCCGCCGCGGCCATGCTTTCGCCGGGGTCCACCGCGACCGCCAGGTCGGCTGCGCGATCCAGCTGTTCGAGGCGATGGGCATCGGGCGCGACGACAAGGAAAAGCGGCAGGACTGGGTGCTGCGCGGCTTCCGCCAGTTCGACGCCCCCGTCTGCGTGATCGTGACCTACGACAAGGAACTGTCCGACAGCGACGATACCGCCTTCGATTGCGGCGCGGTCACCACCGCGCTGGTCAATGCGGCATGGTCACGCGGTCTGGGCTGCGTGATCAATTCGCAGGGCATCATGCAGAGCCCGGTGGTGCGCGAACACGCCAGCATTCCGGACGACCAGGTGATCATGAAAGCGGTCGCCATGGGCTGGCCCGACCCCGACTTTCCCGCCAACCCGGTCAAGATCACCCGCCGCGAGGTTGCCGAGGCGGCGCGGTTCGTGGGGTTCGACTAGGCCTTGGGCGGAACTGCTTGATTCTCCTGACTTTCTTCCTTCTCCACCTCCTTGTCATCCCCGCACAGGCGGGGATCCATGGGCATTCCGCCCTCAGTTCCCGGTAGCTCCGGACCCCCGCCTGCGCGGGGGTGACAAGGGTTGGATGTCTCAAGACTTCGGTCTGGTTCGAGGCCCCGCCCATTCGAAAGGCGCGCCGGGGTGTTGACACTGTTGACACTGTCCAAGGGTTCGCAATCTTCCCGTTCCTCCCCGTTTTCGCCGCAGGGGACTGACGGAGGGGTCATGCCCCACTCGCCCCCTCCACAACGAGGGTCTTCGTCGCTCGCGGTCTCCCTCCCCATTCCCGCTGCGCACGAACTGGCGGGATCGATTGGGGTGTTGACAGATGTGACACTGGCCAAGGGCAAATCTCCGGGTGCCGGGTCCCCCGCCAGGACGCGGTCGAGCAAGTCCATTCCCGCAGCTTTCCACGCGTCCCATTGCTCGCCGGCAAGCGCTTCGGCCTCTGCCATGGCTTCGTCTTCGTATTCATCGTAGGCGTTCGTATCCGCCGGGCTCAACTCGCTCGCTGACAGTTCGAGCATCGCTTCGCAGCGCGCGTGGCAGCGGTACTCCTCTCGGCTTGGCGGAACATCGGCGGGCGTAGGGCAATCGCGATCACGTACGCTTTCGGCGGCTTCGGCAAAATCTTCCGGCGCGGCGTGTCCGGCCATTTCGGCGAGCAGTTCGTCGAACCGCTCGGCGCGGTCCACCGCGTCGGGGTCCTCCGCGATCCGACGGTCGAGCCGCGCGAGATGCGCCAGCAGGTAGCGCGGGTCCTTCCGGCGCCAGGTCGCGACATGCTCGCCGCGCACGAACACCGGCGTGGAGATCCCGTCGAAGGCGCAGCTCGCCAGCTCGTCTTCCGACCGGGCGCGGGCGTGGACCAGTGCCGCATCCCACAATCGCGCGAAATCGGGGTAGCGCCGCCGCGCGCGATAGACCGTCTCGCGGCTGAACCCGACCCGTGCTGCGGCGGCGCTCGCGTTGCCCTTGGCGGCGAGCGCATCGAGAAACCGCACCCGCGCCGCGGCGTCGAACACGGTGGCCGGATGGTGGACTTCGAAAAGCCTCTTCCCATGAGGAAAGGGATTGGGGATGGGTGCTCGACGCTCGCAATCGGGCACCAGGCCACCAACCGCGCACCCCTCACCCTCGATCCCTCCCCCGTGGGGAGGGAGGTCGATGCCATCCGACTCCTCCAGCACAATCTGGACCGGATCATCGCCCGGCCACCAGCCATCGGGCCACTTGCCTTTCCCGGGCGAAGTCCTGAGCTGTACGCCATATTGCGCGAGCCGGGCGTTGACTTCGGCATCCGGCAGCGGCTGCTTGGGCGATGCGGCAAAATTGTCGAAAGGGGTCATGATCCGTTGCTCCTTCAGTGCGAACGAATCGAGTCATCTATGCCATGCGGGGGTCTGTAGGACAGCGGTTTTTTGCGTCAGGGTTGCGCTTGTGTGCTTCGACAGGCTCAGCACGAACGGAACCTGGCCGCATTACCCTCCCCCGTTCGTCGTGAGCCTGTCGGAGGACCACGCGCTGTCCCCCTACAAAGCCCCTCCCCCGTTCGTCCTGAGCTTGTCGAAGGACCAAGCTCTGCGGTAGCCGCATGCGATGGATTTCTACGCCTACCTCCTACGCTGTGCCGACGGGTCGTATTACGCAGGCCACACCGACGATATCGACAACCGCATGGCACAGCATGCGACGGGGGAGCTCGGCGGCTACACCGCAAAGCGCAAGCCGGTCGAACTGGTCTGGTGCGAAACCTTTCCCACGCGCGACGAGGCGCTGGCTGCCGAACGCCAGATCAAGGGCTGGAGCCGCGCGAAGAAAGAAGCGCTGATGGCGGGCGATTGGGCGCGCATTTCCGAGCTGGCACGCAACCGGCAAGGCGCGTGAGGCTAGCGTTGCGCCCTGTCCTTCGACAGGCTCAGGACGAACGGAGCTGGGCTAGGCCCAAGCCGCGCTGGGTGGTGCTGTGTCCTTCGACTGGCTCAGGACGAACGGAGGTTGGCGGGAATTCGAGCTCTATCCGCATGGCCTAAGCTCATTCAAGCGCCAGTCAGCCAAAAAAATGCCCGTTTGCCGTGAGCTTGTCGAAGCCTGTCCTGAGCGGCTGGCTTGCCAGCCAGCCGAAGGGGGCTCAGACGCAACGTCAGCGGAGATCCCTACCGCAAACTCACCACATTGTCGGTAACCTCGCGCACGCGGCTGCCGTCGTAGAGGCTCAGCATGGGGTCGTCCGCTACCAGCACCTGCTCGGCATCGCCGAAGCCGTTGAAGCCGGTCTTCATCGCGGTGCCATAAGCGCCGAGCATGCCGATCTCGATATAGTCGCCGGCCTGGATGTCCGACGGCAGCGGGAACGGGCCCTGCATGAAGTCGGCATCGTCGCAGGTCGGGCCGTAGAAGGCGAAATCGGCGTCGGGATCGCGCAAGTCGTCTTCCAGCGCCTGCACCGGGAAGCGCCAGTCGACATGCGCCGCATCGTACAGCGCGCCGTAAGCCCCGTCGTTGATGTAGAGTTCCTCGCCGCGGCGCTTTTCCACCCGCACGATCATGCTGGAATATTCGGCGCACAGCGCGCGGCCGGGTTCGCACCACAGCTCCGCGTTGTAGGCGATCGGCAGCGCTTCGAAATGGCGCGCGATGATCGCGAAATAATCCTCCAGCGGCGGGGGCTCCATGCCGGGATAGATGCTGGGAAAGCCGCCGCCGACGTCGATCATGTCGATCACCACGCCCGCCTCGGCGATTGCGGCGCGCACGCGGTCGAGCGCGGTGACATAGGCGAACGGGCTCATCGCCTGGCTGCCGACGTGGAAGCAGATGCCCAGCCAGTCGCCATGCTGGCGGGTGGCGGACAGCAGCTCGGCCGCATCGGCGAGATCGACCCCGAACTTGGAGGCGAGCGAAAGCTCCGAATACTCGCTCGAAACGCGCAGGCGCACGAGCAGCCGCAAATCCTGCGCAGGCTCGCCCGCATCGTCGCGGCAGGCATCGACGATCTTCTCCAGCTCATCGATCGTGTCGAGGCTGAAGGTGCGCACGCCGTGGGTGTGGTAGGCCTCGCGAATGGCGCGCGGGGTCTTGACCGGATGCATGAAGCACAGCGTCGCCTGCGGCAGCGTGGCGCGCGCCAGCCGCACCTCGGCGATCGAGGCGACATCGTAATGCGAAATGCCGTTGTCCCACAGGATGCGCAGCAGTTCGGGCGAAGGGTTGGCCTTCACCGCATAGAGCGACTTGCCGGGAAACTTCTCAACGAAAAAACGCGCCGCGCGCGCGGCGGCGTGCGGACGGTTGAGGATGACCGGTTCGTCCGGCTGGAGGTCGCGGACTACAGAACGTGCGTCGGGATAGATGTGCAACTCAAGGGACCCCCTAAACGGTTCTTGCGAACCATGAAACGACAAGCTGCCTTGCGGTTAGGAAGTCCCCTTGGGGCAGCGGGAGCGGCGCATATAGGGCCTGCGATCTGAATCGCAAATGAAAATCGCGGGGATTGTGCGGCCCGTCGATAATGGAACGGGTCCGCAGCCGAGGATGTTCCGGAAGCCGCCGCAGGACCGGCTCGGTCCGCCCTAGCTCAGCCGATTGCGGAAGTCCTCGTAGCCGAAGCTCTTGACCTGTTCGAGCGCGTCGGTTGCGCTGTCCCACAGCCAGATCGAGGGCAGCGGCACGCCGTTGAAGGTGTTGGTCTTGACCATCGAATAATGCGCCTGGTCGAGGAAGGCGAACCGCTGGCCCGGCTCAGCGGGCACCGGCAGGCGGTAGTCGCCGATCACGTCGCCCGCGAGGCACGACGGACCACCGAGGCGCACCGGCGCTTGATCCTCTTCTGCCAGCTCGCCCAGCATGGCGGGCCGATAGGGTGCCTCGATCACATCGGGCATGTGGCAAGTGGCAGAAACATCAGTGATCGCCACCGGCATCCCGTTCCAGTGGCTGTCGAGCACGGTCCCGACGAGGATGCCCGCGTCGAGCGCCACCGCTTCGCCCGGTTCGAGATAGATTTCGACCTCGCTGTCTTCCTTCGCATCGCGCAGGAATTCGACCAGTTCCTCGCGCTGGTAATCGGCGCGGGTGATGTGGTGCCCGCCGCCCATGTTGATCCATTTGAGTTGGCCAAAAGAGGGCTCGATCGCGTCGAACACCCGATCCCAGGTCTGGCGCAGGGGCTCGAAGTCCTGTTCGCACAGATTGTGGAAGTGGATCCCGTCGACCAGCGCCATGTGTTCCTCGGTGAGCTGGTCGAGCGGGAAGCCGAGCCGGCTGCCGGGGCTGGACGGGTCGTAGCGCGGCACCTCGCCGGTCGGCACCTGCGGATTGATCCTGAGGCCGACCTCGAAATCCTGCCCCGCCGCGCGCGCCGCTTCGAGGATGAGCGCGGCGCGTTCGATCTGCTGCGGCGAATTGAAGATGACATGGTCCGACAGGCGGATAACCTCCTCCAGATCCTCCGGCTTGTAGGCCGCGCAATAGGTGCTGATCTCGCCGTCGTAGAACTCGGACGCGAGGCGCGCTTCCCACAGCCCGCTGGTGCACACCCCGTCGAGATACTCGCCGATGATCGGCGCAACCGAATGCATCGAGAACGCCTTCAATGCGGCGAGCACCTTGATCCCCGCCGCATCGCGCACATCGGCGAGCACCTGCAGGTTGGCGCGCAACTTCGCCGCATCGACCACGAAAGCGGGGCTATCGACGCGGGAAAGGTCGAAGTGGGCGAAGGCGCCCGGATCGCCGGCTTTGGTTTGCATATTGACCTTGGACCTTTTGGGTTCACGCAGTGAATAGCCCCGAGTTTTCTAGACGCCTTCGGTGCTCATGTTTTGCTGCCGTTCGAACTCGACGGGCGACAGCATCCCGTTCCTTACATGCTTTCGTATCGGG
>NZ_JANKHH010000005.1 GCF_024626475.1 Parerythrobacter lacustris
CCACCGCATCGCGCTTGAACTCGTCGCTGAAATTAGCCTTACCCATCGTCGCCTCCTGTCCTCAAAATTAGGAAAGAAAGCGTCCACAAATCTAGGGGCTATTCAAACTCAGCCCGATCAAACGGCTCCGAGGCGAGTTGGGTGACGGCTTCTTCGATCTCGACGGGGTTCATACGGACAGGGATAGTCCGCGCTTTCCGAACCGCCAAGAGATGATTGTGGCGACAGGCTGGGCTGGAAATTGATTGTTTCTTAGGCTGTTTTGACGATTGTTCTGCCTGCGTGGTTGACGGAGGGATGGTCTTGTCGCGGTTAGATTGGTCTCGCGCATCACAGAGGTTGCTTGATCCTGCTCGATATCAGCGGGTGACCGACTTTGTTACGCCCGATGAGGTTATGACTTTGGGGGTCAAGAAGCGAAAGCGCACCAGATCAGCCAATGCCGAACGGGCTGCGGCTGCTGCACACAATAAGGCTCTCATAAAGCGAAGACGTCAAAAACAACCTGAGGTCACAACGGTCCTCAAGAAGGCTAAGCGTCGCAGTCCAGAGGAGCGGAGGGCGCTGGCCCGCCAGCAGAAAGCGGCAGCGGCTGAGAAGCAGCGCCGGAAAGGGATTGAGCAGAAGGAAAGGGAGAAAGCCCGCCGCGCTGCCTTTGCGGCATATAGCAGGTCACCCGAATATGCTGAAAAGCTGGCCCTTGAGAAAGCCGCTATCGCCGCCAAAAAGAAGTCGCACCTTCAAGCATGGGTCGAGGAAGAGACTGGGCTGGACACCGATCGGGAAACGCTGCGCCAAAGGTGGCGGGTTCGGCTTTTGAGGCGGTCAACGCAAAGTTGATCCCAACGATCGTCGCCATGATCTCCTCACTGATTTTGAACAAGCCGCCGTCCCTCGCACGCCGTCGCATGATAGGTGGTGATTACCTGAGTAGGAATCTGAGGAACGAGCCTCGCGTCACTCTTTCTCCTGTTTCCGCAGGCGATTGCTCTACCGATAATCGTCAATCGAGAATGGTGAGAGCCTCATGTCCTCGTTGGTGTATGGCTTAATATCTCCTGCCTTCTCGCCGTCGGCGCGGGCCTTCTTGGCCATCATGACCTTCAACTTGATCGCTTGGAACCGCTCACGGCCAAGGGCTGTGCGTGCCTTCTCTATCATCGCGTTGCCGACTTCCCCGCGCAACCGTTCCAGACCGTCCCACGGCGCGATGGCAGGTGGCCGCGTGCGAGGATCAGAAATATCAAGCTGCCTGAGTGTGTATTCCTGCTTGCCGAAATTGCACAACGCACAGCTTACGACGATGTTCTCCTCGTCCGAGCGACCCCCGTGACTGTGAGGGACAACGTGGTCATATTGGAGCCACATGCACGAAAATGCTGAGTGTTGTTGCTCGGGCGCGCTGCTTACCCAAGGCACGGCGTCAGGATAATTCTGATGGACGATCTTGCGGATGTCCGCGTCGATGACAGGGATGCCGCAGTAACGGCAGCAATATCCGTCCCGCGCCAGCACTTGCTGCTTCATCGCCTTGGTCGGTGCCCGCACCAGATCACGATCAGCTTTTGGAATCGAAACAGTGTCATTCTCTGGCTTGGGGAATCTGATGTTCAGGCTAGGCCTTTTCCAGTCAGCCCATGCCCAGTCGTAAACCTCGGGCATGTTGGCTCTGGCAAAGAGGGCACGCGCTGCCGCATATTGGCCGTGAAGGTGTGCGTCGGCTGCTGCTGAGAGCAGATACCATGCTTCGAAGATTTCTGGGATTGGCTCACGGATCGATAGCCGTTCGATAGCTTGGGCATTCTCCACCATCTAAGTCGTCCCTCGGTTAATTGCGTAACATGCTGATCAGTAGCGAAAATAGGTTAACATGTCCGACTTGGCGCAATGGTCGCCGAGGCTTCGCTGAAACGGCCTACTAAGAACGTCGCAGCAGCTTCCGCTTCCCCCGCGCTGTTGCATGATAGGCATTGAGGAGCCGCCCATTCGCCAATGATCCGCACAGGCTGGGACGATAATCAGGCGGGGGTCACGGAAATCGCGCCATGAGCCTGACTGAGACGGACACTGCGTTGGCGATCCTACAGCAGCCTGCCAGATGCTCAGGTTGCGCGCCGAATTCGGTTTTTTGCCTAAATACGACATGACCAATCACCCAACCGACGATCTCCGCAATCGGACCTTCACGCCTTCAAACTCAGTCACACTCACCATCGGACGGAACGAATGCCCTGAGGAATTGGGTGATGAACTTCGCCTTTGGTGCCGCCGCAAATGCAAAGCTCAGTGGAAGCAGACGGTGCGAGGAATCCGGGGCATCATCGTCATGGGGTTTGAGTCAGCGCTCGATGCCGCCATGTTTCGCGCTTCTGCTCTCAGTCATTGCCGCGCCGTGATCGCCGCAAACAATGCGCGCCGCCGCGCTCAGCGCTGAGCAACCCTCCTGTTGCAGACATGAAGGGCCTCAGAATGGGGCCGTGTCCGAACCATTTCTTGACGGATTCCCGAACTCTGACAGTCCACTAGATGGCGGGCACGGTGGGCAATTCCACGGTGTCATCAGCTATTGACCTGCACACTCAGCCGAGGAGGATCGATGATCTATCGCGTCGAATACATGCGCTCGAACAGCACGAACTGGACGCTTTCATCGGACACTGAATCGAAGGATGTCGCAATCCAAAGCGCGCGATCCGTCGCGCGCCAGCCAAACCGCGAGCGGGTGCGCGTCGTTGATGCGAACGGCTCACTGATCTGGATGAGCTAGCACTGAGCAGCGCTCAATCCGTTTCTGAGACCAAGGCTGGCATCATCGAAATCGCTCTCGATGGTGAGTTGATCGTAATCACCTTCAAGCCCGAGGCTGAGCCCTCAGTCGCGTCCCGCATTTCACCTCAGGATGCTGTGGCTCTCGGTTGTTTGATGCTGCGATCATGCACGCTGCGCGAGACCGTCAACATCGAAGTCGCGAACATGGCATTGATGGTCGAGGGCGGAAAGCGTTCGCTGGGCTGGTTCACAATGATGCGTGTCGGCAAGCCCCACGTCATCGCACGCCTCGACGCCACATCGATCCGCGATTTGGGGCGTTGCATCCATAATCAGTATCTTCGCGCAATCGAAGCGACCGGTGATGGCCCAGAGCGATCAATCTTCGTGCGGAAGGTTGCATATCGCCATGGCGTAGCTTGATGTCGTGCCTCCATCAGAATTGACGTTAAATTGATCTAATCCCTGACAAGGTAAGGGGTCGGACGGCAAGCTGGGCAACGACTTCGTTGAGGTGAAGACGATCACCCCGTTCAAACGAAGCGATGTCGTCGAGATCAACCTCGACCGCCATTTCAGCAAGGTCTTCGTTGTCAGGATCAATGAGGATTTTGAGATCAGCGGCAAGCTCATTGATCGGAAGGATTTGCCGAAATCGGCGGGCAAGAAGCTCAAGATATCATGGGCAGCGATCAACGGGAAATAGGGCTGGATGTGGATCACCAAAGTGGCGCGATAGGCGAAGTCCTCGATTAGGCGATGGGGCACCTTCGACCGATGCCCCAGCACCTTACGCAGCCTGATCGATCTGCGTGGTTGTGGCTTCGCGCTCCTGTTTTTTGCGAGCCCGATACCGTCGCTTCCGTTCCCTGTCCTTCGCTGTCTTGATCGCTTTGCGCTCATCAATCTCGTGTGGAGCAAACACCTTCGCTTGCCGACCGCCCTTTTGCTTGGCGGGGATAGCAGGGCCGTCCGTAGCCAGCGACATCGTTGCCGAGGCAAAGCCCAACCCGTCGAAGTATCTCTTGAGGTAAAGCGCCTGATCGCGATCAAAGACCCACAGGCGCACTGGTGAGCAATTGTCGGGGTCACGGACGCTCGTCCGAGTAACAAACTGCAAGATCGCCTCATGCTCGATGCTTCGCTCCCAAGCCCGACGGTTAATGTCGAGCACATCGAGCAAAGCGATCAGATTGGGGGATGCTTTCGCCGAGTAGATTGCCGCCGCATGGCTCACATGGCTGTGGTTGTTGGTGCCTGCCTGTCGCGGGGTGAGATACTTCCCGATATTCATGCCCGCGCCTTCGAGCAGAGCCTTTGGGGTCGGAGCCTTCGCCGAGCCCCGCTTCCGCCCATTCGCTGTCCATATGTGATCCGTCCCGCGTAATTCCTTCGCCAACCGCTTGCCGATCTCACTCAGCATGGCCTGGCCCTCTTTAGATTCGAACAGGTAACGGCTCGCCGGGCGACTTTCCGAGAAGTAGCTGATGTGAACGGGACGAAACTGGAAATGCCGACCCTGTGGTGGAGGTGGCAGCGCCTCCCACTCAATATCATCTTGGCTCAACCGCTGAGAAATGAGCGAACCCACATCCGCTCGAAACCTGTTGCCGAGAAGCGTGACGGAATCGAAGGGTTCAAGCTCCCTGAGCGAAAACGCGCTTGCCCAGCACCATTTAAGCAACCGATCCGACATTTTATCCCAGCTTGGAAGGTTGACCAGCACGCAGCGGTTCGAACTCTCGGGCGTTGCTTCAAGAACTCGGCGATGAAAGACCGCAAGGTGATCGTGAGATTGATCGGCGAGGACATCAGCGACAGATAACGCTGACCTCGTGTCGGTTGCCTTGACGAAGCTCCACCCATCCGCCGCCACTTCCAATTTATAATGAGCTTGGAAGAACGCAGCGTCGAGGTGAGTTCGCTTTTCCTCGAAGTCCAAGAACGGCGGCACCTCATCGACAATGATGTGCCAGCCCCAGAAGCCCGAAAAAGCGCTTCGCAGCATTCCTGCGTGGGTAGCGAGGACGATGACATGATCGTTGAACTGGTGCCGCTCGGGAAGGGCTTCGATCTGCCGTGAGACCGAACCCACGCGGTCGGTCTGGGCGCAATTCACCTTGTCGATGATAGGCGCAGTGCCATATTTGCCCGCACCAAGGTTGATCCGATTTTCAAGTTCTGCGAAGCTTTCGATCCGCTCCGTAATGAATAGAACTTTGCACTGCGATTTTACGATCTCCCGAATGGCTCTTTCGGTTTTTCCTGAGCCCATATGTGAATCATCATAATAGATTTTCATGTTACTCCTTATTTATTGAACACTCCTTCATTCTAACTGATTCGTTTTCGTGATGCATTATTTAACCGTCCTTTGCCCGACTGTCCTGGATTGTCCCACTTATACTTCTATGGAGATATAGGTGATTAGGTGGGACGCAAACTGATCGCGAGGACTGGGTCGAATGGGCGCTTGCGTCCATTGAAGCAGTTCGAAGCGAGCCATGGCTTGCGCGGTGGCGCGAGCCCATGCTGATGGTGCAGCAATATTAAGCGCTGAGCGCCATCGCGATGTCTTCCCCTTCATGTGGTTCGCCGTTTTGGGCTCAGGTCGGGCTTGGGACACGCCAGTGATGATGGCGGGCGTATCGGTATCGCACAGCGATCCCTCCTCGCCCTGCTGAACTGGATCGACGGCGCGACATCGAGATGTCTCGCCTTCTCCCAGTTCGTCAATTAGAGCACGAGATGAGATGACTCGGGGCAATGAACCATTCTCCCCCCCCGCCCCCTCACCCTGCCCAGACGGTCCCCTACCTCAATAGTCGGGCCGTGGACGCGTCTTCCAAAACCTACCCCGAAATCGGGCTCATGGATTTGGCTCAAAGCCTTGGTTTGGAGATGTCGAGTTCGGCTGTTCGCAAACCCGATGAAAATGGATGGGGCATGAGCGTCATGCATCGTTGTTCAAGGTTGTCGGATTATCCGACAACGTATTCCTGCCGATATGCTGTGTGATTATGTGAGAAATTGCTGCTTTTGACTTAATAAAAAGCATGCATATTATGAGAAGCCATCAATGGAGAATCAACCATGCATGGCTTTAATAGGACAAGACACTTCGAGCGGCGTTACCAACAGCGAGGTTTAAACCCTATCGTAGTTGAAACGCTCTTGAGATACGGATCGGCTCGAAGGGTCCGTGGTAAAGCCGAGAGTCTGACCTTTACCAAAGACGTGTTGGCTGAGATCAAAACTGATCTCGGGGATCATGTATTCAAAGCATGCGAACGCCTCAGGAATACTTACATCGTCACATCCGATGATGGCGCTTTGGTCACGGTAGCTCGCAGCTATCGAAAGGTGGCGCAGTGATGGACACCATCAGAATCGAACTTGAGGGCGAGCGGATCGTCCTCAGCTTCCGTCGTGAGGTCGGGGACATCCGCAAGGTGAGATGCCTATCGCGCGAAGAGGCTACGGGACTCGGTCTGTTACTTACAGCGGACCCGCCAGAATGCCGCGCGATCAATCTGGATGTGACGTCAGATGTATCAGTGCAGATCGTCAACGCGCCATATGAAGAGGCATTCTTGTTCCTTCGTGACTTGCGCGGCGGCAGAACCTTAATCGTCTGCATCGAAGGCAGGGTGCTCAAGCAGGTCGGGCAAAGACTATTGCATCTCGGACAATCCACCCCCCGCTCACCAAGGGCGTCGAGCGGTGCCTTCGTTCGCCACGTCTCGCACTGCTATTTTGAAGATGCTGGCGCAGAACAATAATGCGGCCAGGACCGCACCTTTGGTAGAATGGGACATCACCAATGACCAAAGGACATCATGGAATATCCCCCCGACCAGTTCATCTACCACGCCTGCCAAACGATCTACGTCAGCATCATCGGAGACCTGCCCCCATCGCGCCGGGTGGTTGCTTCGTTTAGTCGCCGCGATGCCCTCGATGACCTGATCGCCTATCTCAACATGATGATGACGGAGACAGTCCTCCTCAACGATGCCACCGAGGATCAGATCAAAGATGCTTACGACGAGCATCTCGCCCAACCTGTTGAGATCGTCGAATGCGACTGATCCTGCGCATCATGGATCAGGAAAAAGGTGAACTAAAAGAACTGCTTGACGCATTCCAGAACTGTGAGAATCTTCTGGAATGAGCAAACGAGCAGCCTTATATCTTCGGGTATCTCAGGACACCCAAACAACCGAAAACCAGCGCCGCGAACTCATCGCAGTTGCTGAGCGCAATGGATGGGAGATCGTCGCCGAGTTCTGCGACGAGGGAATCTCAGGTGCCAAAGGTCGGGATCAGCGTCCCGCCTACGATGCATTGCTCAAAGCCGTTGCCCGTCGTGAGATCGATCTGGTCGCAAGCTGGGCAGTGGATCGCCTCGGACGCTCGCTGCAAGACCTTGTTGGCTTCCTCAATGAGATCAACTCAAAGGGCGTAGACCTCTATCTCCACCAACAGGCGCTCGACACCTCAACTCCATCAGGGCGTGCGATGTTCGGCATGCTGAGCGTGTTCGCCGATTTTGAGCGTGAGATGATCCGCAGCCGCATCATGGCTGGGCTCGCCCGCTCGAACAAGAAGGCAGGACGCCCAGCGTTGCCCCCGATCATGGTCGAGAAAATCCAGAAGACGCTCGCCCAAGGGCTCAGCATCAACGCCACCGCCAAGCGTCTCAAGGTCGGCGTCGGCACCGTCCATCGGATCAAGGTGAAGATGGCCAATGCCGCATGAGCAAGACCGTGGAGGTGCGGTTCCTCTTCTGGGACTCGAACCTACCACCACTGAAAACATTGAAGAACTCGACCCCAAACCCGAAGCGGACAGCTTCGAGTCCTCGCTCAATCCTCTTCTGGGCACCAACATACTCAAAACAAACACAAAATCGTCTCAAACACGGTCCTCGGATCGTGTTTGCTACGGTTCACTGCTACGGTTTGGTGCCCAGAGTTCAGGCATAAGTCTCAGAGATAATGAGAGAAACAGTCCGCGCGGCTGCTACGGTTTCAGTCAAAAATCGAGGTCATCATCCTCTTCTTCCTGAGCCTCGTCTTCATCATCATCGTCATCATCATATTGGCTCGTGCGGGTTTCGATCGCGTGTCCTACTGAACCAAAGTCTTCTTCATCAAAATCATCGAAAACAGCGGGTAGCTGTGTGGCGTCGAAAATACTGATTTTGCTCCCGGCGATTTCTTCAATGAGCGGATTATCAGAAACCATAAAGACCCCCTCGGGCCAATCCTTTGCCTGCCATTCCAAGAAGATTGGCCAATAGGCACCAGACGCTGTCTCTGTGATAATAGCGTTTTCGGCGAACGAAAAAATCGCGGCGTCCACCAGTCCGAACTCGGCCATTGATAGCAACGAAACCGTTGAAAGCGCGCCGCAGTTCGTAACAATGGACCGGGCAACTTCCAATGGAACAGGGATTCTAAGCCTGAGGGCGACGTAGAGCGCCCAGCAAACCTCCCCGTCATTTCCGAGTCTTCCGTGCCGTAGCAGGAGATTGACGATGATCGGAGTCCACTCCGCGATTTCTAGATCGCGACGAGCAAGATGACGCCAGACAACAATGCGCGCCACATAGTCCACCGTGTGACCGAAATGCACGGCAGCCCGTTTCAGGAAGGGCTCGATGTGTTCCCAGTGCTCATCCGCAAGCTCCGAGCGATCGAGATATCGCAGCGTGTATTTCAGGATGCCATCGTCACCATCTTTCGCCGCTAATGAGAAGGCGTATTCAAGTGCTGCGCGCAAACGGTCGGGCACCCGCTTCGATGGCGAGTTAATCGCGAACTCGATGCGCGTCGAAATGTCGCTCGGCCAGACATCTGAGAACTGAAATTGCTCGGATGTTATGAGCGTCTTGGACTCGTTTATGTCCAGTTCGTAACTGCGGATTGCCTCTCGATATTTCCAAAGCGCTGCTTCGGCATCAGCGTGGGTGTGCGCTCCGATCCACACATCATCCACATGACGAATGACCTCACAGTTCTCGGCTCCTCCTCGTGCCACGAACTCCAAATCGATAGCGGTCCCCACCAGTTCTGCCACATAGCGGGAGGCATCAGGACCAACTGGAATCCCGATGGTTTGGCCGTCCTGACCTGAGCACAGAACAGCGTCGAGCCTGTTCATGAAGGTAGCTTCGGATGCCGCCCTTCGATCGGCTTTCGCAGCAGCTTTACCGTGGAAGGCCCAAGGAACTGAATGAGTGTAGATCGAGTGATAGAAACGCGAGATGTCGGTTTTTGCTATGAATCTGAAAGGTGCCAGCTTTGCAAGTCGAGCCGCTTCTAGTTCCGAGTGTGATGCTATCTGGACAGCGCGATCACCGTCTTCCATCAATCGAGGAGCAGAAAGGCTGAACGGACTGCGAGCGAAGAACTCGGTGAACGCATCGGCATGCAAATCAATGAAGGCCGCAAGATCATGCGCCGTCTGGGGATGAAGCAACGAAAATGTTCGTCGGGTCATTCCCCGCTTTGAAGCATTGTAATTCGCCGCTCGAACTGGCTTTTTGGAAATCCATCCTTTCTTCGCAGCCAAAAAACCGCCGAGCGCGTCAGTGGTAAATGTCGGCGGAAGGTTTTCTGGAAGATACCCAACCTTGAGAAGGCTCTCCTTCAACGTCAATGCTCTACTCCACGGCTTTGCCTACACATTCGAGACGATCAGCCCTTATCAATGATATGGGACAGATCGATCTTCGCAAAGCTCAACTTAGTGATTGCATCGCAAAGGGAACCCACTCCATGACCGCCCCCGTAGTTCTCGGAAGCGATGCTTGAGTTTCCACCAATCGCCCATCCGCCAAGGACCATCGCAATGTCGTGGTCAATCCGCGCTGCGCGCAACTCATCGCGAAAATTGTGTCGGAAGGAGTGAAAGCTCGTTCGTGGCTGGTAGGCGTCACACGATCGTATGAACTGCGTGAACCACTTAGAAAATGCGACTGCCCGCTTTCCCCGAGGTCCGGGGTCAATGTCGGGAAAAAGCTTCACCCGTTTTGCCCGTCGTTGGGCCTCCACATAGGCTAAAATGCCGCATGCGATGAGGGACGGATGCAAGGGAATTAGCCTCTCACTTGCGCCTGTCTTCAAGCTCTTATCCGTTTCTCCAACGAGCGATGTCTCACTGACGACGAAACATTGGACACCCTCAATTTCGCTTATGTCAGTAGTGTCCAATTGGCAAATTTCATTTAATCTCATGCCAGTATGCAAGGCAATCAATGGAACCCAAAACCGAGCATTTCTCGGACGCTCTGTTCCGGGCTTCGCATATCCGCGCTCGCCATCTTGGCAGCCCCGATAAAGCGGCGCGTTGAAGATCGCCTGCAACTGCTGAGCGCTGAATGGGTGGCGCTTGTCCTTCTTCGCCACGGTATCGGGAAGGCGAAGGCTTCTCATCGGATTGCGGACAATGACTTCCTCATTGACCGCCCAATTTAGAAAGCTCGAAAAATTGGCGAGGTGAGAATTCGCATTGGCGGCGCTGATCAACTCAATGTCCTCTCGCTCGCGGCCTAGGTCTGATGCAGCCTTGAGGCTCAGCTTGGGGAAGCGCTTGGACGCATTGCGAGGCATGTATCGGAGCATGTCGAGGTAATCGCGGCAGTGAGCGCGCGACAGCGCTTCAATTGCGACTTCACCCCCAATGATGCCAACCGCGAATTTGCGGGTGGTTTCGTAAGCTTGTCGCGTGCTTGGCGACCACCGATGGGTCGGATCGTCCATGTAGCGGGCGTATGCCTGCTCAAGCGAAAGAGGTGGAGGTGCGGCGCTCCCCTGAGCCTCAAGTCTGGAAGGCAGCAATGTTGCCCTCAGATCGTCCCCAGACGGTCTCAATATCGTCTCATCAACGGTCAACCCTGCATCATGCCGAATGCGTTCGAACTCAGATTCCAGCGCAGCAGTCATCAGCGGCAGACGCCGCAGTGCGATCTGCAAGCTGTCCGTCTTGAGAGATCGCCACACCTCCGCTCGACGGATGATCGGCTGAATATCGGTAGGAACATGACGGCGAAGGTAGAACCGACCGCCCCGAAGCATCATGCCTCTGGGTAGCAAACCGTGACTGAAACCGTAGCAGCCGCGCGGACTGTTTCTCTCATTATCTCTGAGACTTATGCCTGAACTCTGGGCACCAAACCGTAGCAGTGAACCGTAGCAAACACGATCCGAGGACCGTGTTTGAGACGATTTTGTGTTTGTTTTGAGTATGTTGGTGCCCAGAAGAGGACTCGAACCTCCACGCCCTTGCGAGCGCCGCCACCTGAAGACGGTGCGTCTACCAATTCCGCCATCTGGGCACACAGGCGAGTCGGTCATCGGATGCCGGCTCGCGGTAGGAGCGGGCCACTAGCGAAGCACCGCTACCGCTGTCAACGGCTGTTTCTCGCGCCAGGGCCAGCGGAACGGTTGCTCTCGGCCCCGCGTTGGGGCAAGGCGCGCGCGTAATCCGAAGCGTATCACCGGGACCCTGACGACCATGGCACGAACCCATCCCTTGAGCGGCAAGCTGGTGACCGTCGTCGGCGGCAGCGGGTTCCTCGGGCAATATGTCGCGCAGGCGCTGCTCGAGCGCGGGGCGCGGGTGCGGATCGCGGGGCGCAACCCGGAGAAGGCCTTCAGGCTGAAGCCGCTCGCCAATCTCGGCCAGTTGCAGTTTGCGCGGTGCGACCTCGGCAACGCCGCCAGCCGCAAGGCGGTGGTGGACGGGGCCGATGCGGTAGTGAACCTCGTCGGATCGTTCGAGGGCGATCTGGTCGCACTGATGGGCAAGCAGGCGGGCATGCTGGCCGCAGAGGCCAGGGCGGCGGGGGCGAGCGCCTTCGTCCAGGTCAGCGCGATCGGTGCCGACGAGGCGAGCGCAGTCGACTATGCCAGGGGCAAGGCGATGGGCGAGCGGCTGGTGCTCGAAGCCTTCCCCGGGGCGACGGTGATCCGCCCGTCGATCGTGTTCGGCAAGGACGACAATTTCCTCAACATGTTCGCCGGGTTGATCGCGATGATGCCGGTGCTGCCGGTGTTCGGGCCCGATGCGCCGCTGCAGCCGGTGTTCGTCGACGACGTGGCCGAAGCGGTCGCCGCCGCGCTGGCCGATCCGGCGAAGCATGGCGGCAAGACCTATGAGCTCGGCGGGCCCGAGGTGCTGACCATGATGGAGCTCAACCGCCGCATTGCCGACGCGCAAGAGCGCAAGCGGGGTTTCATCGCGGTGCCCGATGGGGTGAGCGGGGTGTTCGCCGCGCTGCCGGGCACCCCGATGTCGAGCGACCAGTGGGCGCTGCTCAAGGGCGGCAATGTCGTCGCCCCGGGCGCACTCGGGTTCGACAAGCTGGGCATCGCGCCGCGCCCGCTGGGGCTGTTCCTCGACCGCTGGATGGTCCGCTACCGCAAGCACGGCCGGTTCACCGGCCGCGCGGCGGAGCGGGTGATCTCGTAGGCGGTAGCGCCCGCTAGTCCACGCTCTCGACCAGCAGCACCGCGCCGTCGCTGCCGGTGATCCGCACCCGGGTGCCGACCGCCGTATCCGCCCCGCGCGCCAGCCATTCGCTGTCGCCGTGCTTGACCCGGCCCGAACCGCCTTCGATCGCGGCAACGACCACCGCCGTCTCCCCCGCCAGCCGCACGCCGCGGCGGTTCATCTTGGGATCGGCTTCGGCGACCGGATGCTGGCGCAAATATTTGCGCCCCGCGAACACCGCGACCAATGCAAGAACGCCGAAGATCGCAATCTGCAGCGGCAGGCCGATCGGCAGCAGGAAGGCGAGCGCACCGGTGATCAGCGCCGCGCCGGCCAGCCAGATGAGGAACACGCCGGGGATCAGCATCTCGGCCACTGCGAGCAGCAGCCCGATGGTGAACCAGGCCCAGTGCGGTTCGAGCGTGTCGAGCCAGTCCATCACATTTCCCTTCCGCCTGCGCCGCCCGGGCTCGCGCTACGCGGCACGCCGGGTTGCGGGGCGACCCGGCGGGTGGGGGCCTGCGGCGCGGCGGGCGGCGAACGGCCCGAGCCATCGTCCGACAGCGCGTCCTTGACCAGCTCGCCGATCCCGCCGAGCGTGCCGATCAGCTGGGTCGCCTCGATCGGGAACAGGATCGTCTTGGCGTTGGGGCTGGTGGCGAACTTGCCCACCGCATCGGTGTATTTCTGCGCAACGAAGTAGTTGATCGCCTGCACGCCGGAGGTGGCGATCGCGTCGGACACCATCTGCGTGGCCTTGGCCTCGGCCTCCGCCTCGCGCTCGCGCGCCTCGGCATCGCGGAAGGCGGATTCGCGGCGCCCCTCGGCCTCGAGGATGGCGGATTGCTTCTCGCCCTCGGCGCGCAGGATCTTCGACGCGCGGTCGCCCTCGGCCTCAAGGATCTCGGCGCGCTTGAGGCGCTCGGCCTTCATCTGGCGCGCCATCGCCTCGCTGATGTCGATCGGCGGGCGGATGTCCTTGATTTCGACGCGGGTGATCTTGACCCCCCAGGGCGAAGTCGCATGGTCGACCACGCTGAGCAGCCGTGCGTTGATCTCGTCGCGCTTCGACAGGGTTTCGTCGAGGTCCATCGAGCCCATCACGGTGCGCAGGTTGGTGGTGGTGAGCGCCATGATCGCCTGGTAGAGGTTGGACACCTCATAGGCCGCCTTGCCCGCGTCGAGCACCTGGAAGAACACCACCGCATCGACCCCGACCATCGCATTGTCGGCGGTGATGATTTCCTGCCCCGGAATGTCCATCACCTGTTCCATCATGTTGACCTTGCGGCCGACGCGATCGATGAACGGGATGATGACATGCAGTCCCGGCTCGGCAGCGAGGGTGAACTTGCCCAGCCGCTCGATGGTATAGACGAAACCCTGCTTCACCACGCGCACGCCCATGGCGAGGAACACGAACGCCACTACCAGCAGCGCAAAGGCACCTTCAAGCATCGATACAACCCCCTCGATAAATCCAATCGCAGGCAGAGTAACGCGCAGGGGCGCGGGGGCAAGCAAAACCGGACATTATCCGCGCCTGAGGTTGTCCGGTTCGCTGCCGAGGCGACGACTGGGTGTCCGGCAGGTGTTGACCCGGGAGCAGCATTTTATGCACCTTGCGCCTTCACGCCCAGGCATCGCTTTCACGCACGCCGCGACAAGCCCGGTCGTGCCGCGCGAGCAGCTGGAAAAGCGTGGCAGGACAAGGCTTTTGGGCAAAGTTGACCAGTCTCCTGTTGCGCAGGACGGGCCGCCACAGGCCGACCTGCTGGCGCCACGCGAGCTCGTCGAGTGTCACATTGGGTTTCCTACAGGAACGGGCGATTATGCACGCAGGCGCTGCCTCCAGCCCCAGCGCCGCATCCCACGCCGCCGCCAAGCTCCCCGCCCAGGGATGCTGCCGCAGACGATAGGCCCCCTGCCGCGCCATCCCGACCCGCTCCGCCGCCTCCGACACCGACCGCGTTTGCGCGAGAAAGCCGATGAAGGCGACCTGCCGCCTGGGCAGCCACGCGTTGTGGTTCGGCGCGACGGGTACGGGAAAGAACCACGGGATGCGGCGGCGGGTTTTGGGGCGGGGATCGGTCGGAGTGTTCATCCGACAGGATAAGCCAGATTTTCGGCGTGTAGGAAAGTTCTGTATGGTAATTTGGCTAGTTCGCCTTGAGTACCCAGCAAGGTCGCTCAAGCCAATCCTCCGGAAATCCCATAGCAGAGAGGTCTGCATTGGAACGCTTTCTCATAAGCTCGACAACCCGATCAGGATAGGAGCTATCCGGGCTTTGATGCCGAATGAGCCGGGTGAGTGCGACCAATACATTGTAGATGTAGTTGTCGGGCTGTCTTTGTATTCCGCCCTTTGTTACGGTTTCGGTCACCACAAGATCGCTTTGGAATCGCTTGATCAGAGGTAGGCGCTTCGCCGTCTTTCGATTCCACAGCCTCCCATGATGTGCACAAATGTTCCGCACATACGAGAGCAGGTGTAGCGTTCCTATGAGGGTAGTGCTTGATGGAAGGCCTATGTCTTTCGCCAAGTCGGATTGAAGCGAGCGATCCTCGGTATCTGCTATCCATCGCGACAACTCGCCTAGCGTCATCAGCTCGCTCACAATCCACAATGGGGGCAGGAACGGCCGTCGGTATCTTTTCTGATAGTGCTCGACGAAGACTTCTCTGCTGCTTTTGACCCTGCCCGAGAGCTGTGAAACACGCAAAGGGTGATCGAAACCACCACTAAAAACGTCCGCGTCGAGGTAGGCATGCGCACCGCTCGCGAGCGAGAGCCTGTTTGTCCATCTAGACCTCAGCGCAATCTCAATTCGCTCAATCGCCTCCATGACAAGCAAACGCAATTTCCGATCGAACACGTAGATGTCGACTATCTGTTCGAATTCGACACCGTCTCGAAATCTCTTGGTACGTGTTTGTCCAACCGCTGGCGCAGTTTCGAAGGGCAGCCAGTACGCACTCAGGCGATAGTATCCAACGGTTTCTAGCCAACGACGCTGCAGTTCGACATCGCCGCCCATGCCTCGGTCCTTGAGAAACTCGAGTTGTTGTTCGATCGTAGTTGCAGGTTTGCTAAAAAGCATTGAGCCCCCTTGATAAATCAAGGGGGCTCGTATGAAGTAACCTCCCGGTTTGGGCAAGACAGAGCAAGAGGCCTGGGAGGTGTTGTTAAGGTCGAGTTATGCAGCGACCCGGGTTAAGTCAACCTTAATTGCCGAACCGTCGAGCACAGAGCGACGGAGTGTTGCCTATGGGACTCACCCCTAAAGCGCCGCCCCGTACATCGCCAGCAGCTTCGTCCAGGCCTTCTCCGCCTCGACCTCGTTATAGGCGGGCGAATCCGGTACGCACCACCCGTGGTCGGCGGGGAAGACTTCGACCGTGGCGGTGTGGCCGCTCGCGGCGAAGGCTTCGCGCAGTGCGGTCTTGTCCCCCGGCGCTTCGGCGTCGTCGTCCTGTGAGATGGCGACGAGGAAATTTGCCTTCGTTTCGCCCACCAGCTTGTGCGGGCTCATCGCATCGTCGGGCTTGACCAGCCCGCCGCCGTGGAAGCTGCCCGCCGCGCGGACGCGAGCCGGGACCGCCGCCGCGGTCCAGAAAGTGAACGGGCCGCCCATGCAATAGCCCTGGGTGCCGATCCCGCGCCGGGTGTCGACTTCCTTCTGCGCTTCGAGCCAGGCGACCGCCGCCGTGGCATCGCGCATCACCGTTTCCGCATTCAGCTTGCCGCGCATCGCGCGCGCGATGTTCCAGCCGCCATTGCCCGCAAAATCGGCGAAGTCTTCCCAGATCTGGCCCTTGCGATCGCGGTAGTAGGGGTTGACCACCAGCGTGGCATAGCCGCGCCCCGCCAGCCGCCGCGCCATGTCGCGCTTCGCCTCGCGCAGGCCGGCGATATCGGGCCACAGGATGACCGAGGGGACGGGATTGCTCGCCGGGGCAACGAAGAAGCCGTCCATCGTCCCGTCGGGCGTAGCGAATTCGACCATGCGCTCGCTCATCGCCGGGAGGGTGATGGCGTTGTCGGAGGCATCGCCGCTGGCAGGCGCGCAGGCGGCGACGGCCGCCATTCCGCCCAATACGCCGAACTGGCGCCGGTTGAGGCCCTTGCGCGCCCATTCGGTGATTGTCGCTTCATCGCACATGGCAGTCCTCCCGATTGTCTCGCTCTGGCGAGCGAACGCAGACCTACGCTGCATGGTTCCCCGCGAAAGGGCAATGGACAAGGCTTCGCTTAGGCGGCACAAAAGGTTGCAAAGCGCGACCGAAAGAGTCGCGAGTACGAGGGGAGAGGAAATCCGATGAAGCGTTTCGCCATCATGGCTGCGGCGGCACTGGCGCTGGCAGCATGCGACAATGCCGCGATGCCCGAAGGCGGGATCGACAGCGCCAAGCTGCTGGCGGCGAATGAGGACACCGCCAACTGGCTGACCCACGGGCGCACCTATGACGAGCAGCGCTTCTCCCCGCTCGATGCGATCAACACCGATACGGTCGACGGGCTGGGGCTGGCGTGGCACGCCGATATGGACACCGCGCGCGGGCAGGAGGCGACCCCGCTGGTGATCGACGGCAAGCTCTACCTCACCACTGCGTGGAGCAAGGTGAAGGCGTTCAACGCCGTGACCGGCGAGAAGCTGTGGGAATACGATCCCAAGGTGCCGGGAGAGACGGCGGTCAAGGCCTGCTGCGATGTGGTCAATCGGGGCCTCGCGACCTGGGGCGACACGCTGTTCCTCGGCACGCTCGACGGGCGGCTGGTCGCGCTCGACCGCGCGACCGGGGCGGTGAAGTGGGAGAAGCAGACCACCGAGAAGGGCACATCCTACACCATCACCGGCGCGCCGCGGGTGATCGACGGCAAGGTGCTGATCGGCAATGGCGGGGCGGAATTCGGAGTGCGCGGCTATATCGCCGCCTACGACGCTGCCGACGGCGAGGAACTGTGGCGCTTCTACACCGTGCCCGACGAGGATTCCTCGGACGATCCGGAATATCTCCAGAAGGCGGCGGAAACCTGGTTCGGCGATGTTCTGGGCAGCGAGACCGGCATCGGCGGTGGCGGCACGGTGTGGGATTCGATGGCCTACGATCCCGAGCTCGACCTGCTGTATTTCGGAGTCGGCAACGGCAGCCCGTGGAACCGCGCCTATCGCAGCCCCGGCGAGGACGGCAGGGGCAAGGGGGACAACCTCTATCTCTCCAGCATCGTCGCGATCAAGCCGGACACCGGCGAATACGCCTGGCACTACCAGACCACCCCGGGCGAGACGTGGGACTATACCGCGACCCAGCACATCATCCTCGCCGATCTCGAGATCGAGGGGAAGCCGCGCAAGGTGCTGATGCAGGCGCCGAAGAACGGGTTTTTCTACGTCATCGACCGTGCAACCGGCGAGTTCATCAGCGCGGGCGAATACATCCCGCAGAACTGGGCCAAGGGGATCGACGAGAACGGCCGCCCGATCGAAAACCCCGAGGCACGGGTCGACGTCACCGGCAAGCCCGCGATGGTCATGCCCGGCCCGCTCGGCGGCCACAACTGGCACCCGATGGCGTTCAACCCGGAGGAAGGGCTGGTCTATATTCCGGCGTTCGAGGCCGCGTCGATCTATGCCCCCGAAGAGAACTGGAAGCCCGACCGGGCGCGCGGTTTCAACGTCGGCTTCAACCTCGGCGCGGGCGATCTGCCGCCCGATCTGGGCATTCGCAAGCAGGTCTATGGCACGGTCAAGGGCAAGCTGATGGCGTGGGACCCGGTCAAGCAGGAAGCCCGCTGGACGGTCGAGTTTCCGGGGCCGTGGAACGGCGGAATCCTGACCACCGGCGGCGGCCTCGTGTTCCAGGGCAACAGCTCGAGCGAGTTCAGCGCCTACAGTGCCAAGACCGGCGACAAGCTGTGGAGCTTCCCCGCGCAGACCGGCATCGTCGCACCGCCGATCACCTACACGGTGAACGGCGAGCAATATATCGCGGTGCTGGCCGGCTGGGGCGGAGCCTATGCCATCACCGCCGACGGCGATCTGGTCAATTCGCAGGGGCCAGTACGCAACGTCAGCCGCCTGCTGGTGTTCAAGCTCGGCGCGACAGGCAAGCTGCCTGCACCCAAGGCGCTGTCCGAGATCCCGCTCGACCCGCCGCCGAGCCGCGCCGATGCGGCGACGATCGCGGCGGGCGGCAAGCACTACGCCCGCTATTGCGCGGTGTGCCACGCCCCGGCGGCGGTCGGCTCAACCGTGCTGCCCGACCTGCGCCGCAGCGGCACGCTGCAGGCGCGCGATGCCTTCCTCGCGGTGGTCCACGACGGAATGCTGAAGGATAACGGCATGGTCAGCTTCAAGGGTTCGCTGTCGAAGGACGAGATGGACGCGATCCGCGAATACATCATCTTCCGCGCCAACCAGGACAAGGCGGCGGGAGTGAAGTGATCCGGCCTGCACGCGCCCTTACGTTTGCGTAAGGTGCGTGTTAGGTTGCAACCAACAACGCGAGTGAGTCGCCTTGCGGCCGCTCGCACAACAGCCACGCGGGAGAATGCGATGACCAAGACCTATGCCAATCTGATCGACGGCGAACTCGTCACCACCGCGGCGACGATGGAAGTGCTCAACCCGGCGAACGAGCAGGTCGTCGGGCTGGTCCCGTCCTGCGGTGCGGACGAGCTCGACCGTGCGGTCGCCGCCGCGCGCAAGGCGTTCAAGACCTGGTCCAAGCGCCCGATCGACGAGCGCCGCGCGGTGATCCAGGCGATGGCGGGCGTGATCAAGGAAAACGCCGACGAGCTGTTCCGGCTGCTGACCACCGAGCAGGGCAAGCCGCACGAACAGGCGAAGGGCGAAATTTACGGCGCAGCCGGGCTGATGGCCGCGCAATCGACGCTCAGCCTCGAGGAAGAGATCATCGAGGACAGCGACACCCGCCTGCACCGCTCGCGCCGCGTACCGGTGGGCGTGGTCGGCGGCATCGTGCCGTGGAACTTCCCGGTGATGATGGCGATGCAGAAAATCGCCCCCGCCATGCTGTCGGGCTGCACCATCGTGCTCAAGCCTTCGCCCTTCACCCCGCTCACCACGCTGCGGATTGCCGAGCTGATCAAGGATGTGGTGCCCGCCGGCGTGGTCAACGTCATCACCGGCGAGGACAGCCTCGGCCCGCTGATCACCGGCCACCCGGATATCGACAAGATCACCTTCACCGGCTCGACCGCTACGGGGAAGAAGATCATGGAAGGCGCTTCGAAGGACCTCAAGCGCATCACGCTCGAACTCGGCGGCAACGACGCCTCGATCGTGCTGCCCGACGCGAATGTGGCGAAGGTCGCCGAGCAGCTGTTCTGGTCGAGCTTCTCCAACGCCGGGCAGATCTGCGTCGCTGCCAAGCGGGTCTATATCCACGAGGATATCTATGACGAGCTGAGCGCCGCGATCGCCGAATACGCCAAGGGCGTGAAGGTCGGCGACGGGTCCGAACAGGGCACCGGGGTCGGCCCGATCCAGAACAAGAAGCAGTTCGACCGGGTGTGCGAGCTGATCGAGGACGCCAAGGCGAACGGCTACAAGTTCCTCGTCGGCGGCGATGTCGATCCGTCCGGCTCCGGCTACTACGTGCCGATCACCATCCTCGACAATCCGCCCGAAGACGCGCGGATCGTGGCCGAGGAACAGTTCGGCCCGGTCATGCCGCTGATGAAGTTCTCGACCACCGAGGAAGTGATCGAGCGCGCCAACAATTCGGACTACGGCCTCGCCGGCGCGGTGTGGACCGGCGATACCGACAAGGGCGTGGAGATCGCCGAGCAGCTCGAAACCGGCACCGTGTGGGTCAACGAATACCTCCACCTCTCGCCCTTCGCTCCGTTCGGCGGCCACAAGCAGTCGGGCTTCGGCGCGGAGTACGGCGTCGAGGGGCTGAAGGAATTCACCTACTCGCAGGTGATCACGGTCAAGAAGAACGCGATGGCCTGAGGCGGCCCGTCGCATGGTCGCCGCCGATCCGGAGGATATCCGAAACTGGCGGCGGCGACCCGACGGGACCACCACTTCGGGGCGCTTGCAGGCGGGCGATCCTGCGCGCCTCGCCGCGATCGGCGTGCGCCATGTGGTGAACCTGGCGCTGGCAGACCATCCCGAGGCGCTGGCGGACGAAGCGGCGCTGCTTGCGGCGGAGGGGATCGGCTACACCCATATCCCGGTGCCGTTCGACGCGCCGACTGCCGGGCATGTCGATGCGCTGCGCGAGGCGCTCGCCGGGACCGTGGGTCCGGTGCATGTGCACTGCATCATGAACTGGCGCGTCACGGCGTTTTTCTATCTGATCGATCGGCGAGGCGGCGTGCCGGAAGAGGGAGCGCGGGCGCGCATGCTCGATGTGTGGGACCCGTTCGCCTCCGACGATCCGCGATTGTTGCCGTGGCAGGCGCTGCTTCAGTCTCCGGTGTAATCCGCGCCGTAGACCGCCGCGCGGAAATCGTGGTGCAGCGCATTGTCGAACGGGATCTTCTGCGTTGCGAGGATGACAACCATGTCCTGCCGCGGATCGACCCAGAACAGCATTGAGGGGTAGCCGTCCCAGAAGAATTCGCCTTCCGTCCCGCGGTTCTCCTCCGGCGATCGGGGCGGCGCGGTGCGGACGAAAACATCGAGCCCGAACCCGCCGCTGCCCTTGCCGACCAGCCAGGATCGATTCTCCGGACCGATGCGCGGATCGAGCTGGTCGGTCGCCATCAGCCGAACGGTCGAGGGCTGGAGGAGGCGGACGCTTTCAAGCGCGCCTTCGCCGAGCAGCATGCGGGCGAAGCGGGCGTAATCGTCCACCGTGGTGACGATGCCCGAGCCGCCCATCGTCATCGGCTTGCCCGCGAAATTGGCCTCCAGCCACAGGTCGCGCGGCATCGGCGCGAGTGTGCCGCCATCGTCTGCGATGTAGATTTTCGCCAGCCGGGGTAGATCGGCCTGATTGCGCGACCAGCCGCTGTCGGCCATGCCTAGCGGCTGGAAGATGTGCTGCCTGACATAGTCTTCGAAGCGCTGGCCCGACAGCACCTCCACCAGCCGCGCCTGCACATCGACCCCGGCGCTGTAGTGCCAGCGCGCGCCGGGGTCCGAAAGCAGCGGCACCTGCGCCATCGCATCGGCAAACTCGGCGAGCGTCTTGTCCGGGCTGAGCGGCTGGAGTCGCTCCCATGCCCGGTCGCTCGGATTGTCGGGCGCGCCATCGGCCCCATAGGTGAAGCCGGCGGTATGGCGCATCACGTCGCGCACGGTGACCTTGCGGCTGGGCGCGCGCAGCAGCGGATTGCCTTGCGCATCCTCGCCGTCTGCCACCATGAGACCGGCGAACTGCGGCAGGTGCCATTCGAGCGGATCGTCGAGACCGAACTTGCCCTCTTCCCACAGCTGCATCAGCGCAACGCCGGTGACCGGCTTGGTCATCGAGAAGATCTGCACCAGCGTATCGCGGGTAAACGGTTTCTGCGCTTCGCGGTCGGCCATTCCGGCGGCGGTGAAGCAGGTTTCGCTCCCGCCCTGCCACACCAGCGCGGATGCACCCGCCGTCCTTTCCTCAGCGACCGCCCGCTCGAGGAAGGCTGCGATCTGCGCGCAATCGGGGCGGTAGGGTTCCGTCTGCGCAGCGGCAGGCTGGGCCAGCAGGCCGCCGGCGATCAGTGTCACGGCAAAAGCAAGGGTCGAACGCTTCATGGCACCTCTCCAGCAAGGCGAAGCTAGCTGGAATACGGCGCAAGGCAAGCGCTCACCCCCCGAACACCACCGTCCGCTGGCCGTTCAGCAAAACCCGTTCCTGCAGGTGCAGCCGCACCGCTTCGGCGAGGACGCGGCTCTCGATATCGCGGCCCTTGCGCACCAGGTCTTCCGGGCTGTCGGCGTGGCTGATCGCCTCGGCGTCCTGATGGATGATCGGGCCTTCGTCGAGATCGCGGGTGACGTAATGCGCGGTCGCGCCGATCATCTTGACCCCGCGCGCATGCGCCTGGTGATAGGGTTTCGCGCCCTTGAAGCCGGGCAGGAAGCTGTGGTGGATGTTGATGCAGCGCCCGGCGAAATGCGCCGCCTGCTCGTCCGACAGAATCTGCATGTAGCGCGCCAGCACCACCAGCTCGGCCCCCGTTTCCGCCGCGATGGCGCGCACCTGCGCTTCCTGTGCGGCCTTGGTTTCGGCGGTCACCGGCAGGTGGTGGAACGGCAGGTCGCCGATGTCGGTGTGGCGGATGCTCTCGCGCGGGTGGTTGGAGACGATCGCCACCGGGTCCATCGCCAGCTCGCCAATGCGCCAGCGGTAGAGCAGGCTGGCGAGACAGTGGTCGAATTTGCTGACCATGATCATAACCCGCCGCGGCCGGTCGCGCAGTGCGAGCTTCCATTCCATCCCGAACCCGGCGGCGAGCGGGGCGAATTCGGCCTTGAGCACCTCGCGCGAGACCACGCCGGGATCGAACTCGACCCGCATGAAGAAGGCGTCGCTTTCACGGTCGTTGAACTGCTGCGCCTCGAGCACATTGCCGCCGCGCTCGAACATGAAGCCGGTTACCTTCGCGGTGATCCCCGGCCTGTCGGCGCAGGAGAGGGTGAGGACGAGGGGGGCGGTCATTCGGATGGCGCTCTTTTTGCCATCTCCACTACGTCATGCAAAAACTCGCGATAGGCGTCAGCGACTTTCGGATTCAGCAGCAACTCGGCATCGAACCCTGGCTCACCAGCAAGTGAGGAAGTGTGCAGATTTCCGACGATGTCCAACAAGCTCTCATAAAGCATCTGCCGCTCTTGCTCGTTCTCATAAGCCGGACGGTTCTTCAAATACCCAAGCCGCAGGACGACTTTTGCACTCGGATAGACCCCAAACGGATAGCATGATCGACCGTCGTCAGTTTCCCACTCGCCTATGATCGAGCCAGCAGTAGCGGGAACGAAGACCTTGCCGTCCAAGGCTTGGGCAATGGCACAGGCGATCTGTACGCCTTTCAGTTTTTCCTGTCCTTTTGGAGAAATTCGCTCTTCGATCCACTCCTCAAGAGAGTAATGCCTCCGGTCCTTGTCACCCTTCTTTGCCAATGTCTTGGCGCTTGCCCCAATCGTTCTGGGGACAAGGGTGGTGACACCATGCTCGTCAGCATACCAGCTCAGTTCCACGGCCCTGACATCAGCTTGCATCTGGCTGTCCAGCCATTCGACCACGACCGCCAATTCATCTGGAATGCGATCGGCCACAAAAACGAGTTTGATCTGCCCCGACTGGAGGTTGCTCTCGACGCGCTGCCAAAAATCCGAAGCATCTTCCCCGTCGAGGAAGTCTTCCAAAGCAGCTGCGGCCTCGGGTTCCCCCATTCCCGAGCGAAACGCGGCCTCGATTGCTCCCGGCTTCCAATGTGCAGTACCGTTTGCAGCGTAATCGATCAGCTGCCCCACGACTTCACGCCTCAGTCTCGTATCGACTGCCCGCTTGAGCTCAACCATTACCGGAACCCCCCGCCGCGTTACGAAGAGGTGGTCGAGGGACCAGCGATTATCGCTCGTCCCGTCACCTATTGATGCCTCTCTGGCAATGAGGAGAAGTTGGTCCTCTCCGGCAATCAGTTGTGGGTACCGCGCTACAAGATCCTGCATGTGATCTTCATTGGCTGGGGCAGCGGGTTTCATCTCGCGGAGCCCGCTGGTTTCAACGATGTATACCGACTTGTCCATGTCAACGCCGGCTCAGCGCCTCTTCGCTCTGCGTCATCAGCTTCGCGATGATGTCGGCGACCGGTTCCTCTTCCTTGAGCATGCCGACCGACTGGCCAGCCATGACCGATCCGTTCTCGACATCGCCGTCGATCACCGCTCGGCGTAGCGCGCCCGCCCAGAAATGTTCGATCTGCAATTGCGCCTCGCCCATCTCGATTGTGCCTGTGTCGAGCAGCTTGGCGACCTCGATCTGCTTGGCGGTGAACTCCTCGGTGCCCTTGTTCTTGAGTGCGCGGACCGGGATCACCGGCAGGCGCGGGTCGACCTGTACGCTGGTCACGGCATCGCGCGCATTGGCGCGGAAGAAGGCCTGCTTGAAATTCGGGTGCGCGATGCTTTCGGTGGCGCAGGCAAAGCGGGTGCCAAGCTGCACCCCGACCGCGCCCATTTCCAGATAGCCCGCAATCGCCTGCCCGCGCCCGATCCCCCCGGCGACGAACACCAGGTGGTCCTCGGCCAGTTCGGGCAGGAATTCCTGCGCCAGCACGCTGGTCGAGACCGGGCCGATATGCCCGCCCGCTTCCATCCCCTCGATCACCAGCGCATCGCCGCCGCTGCGCAGCAGCTTCTTCGCCAGCGCCAGCGTGGGGGCGAAGACGATCACCTTGGCACCGAACGCCTTGATCGCCTCGACGCTGCCCTTGGGCGGGATGCCGCCGGCGAGCACGACGTGGCCGACCCCGTGCTTCGCGCAAACGTCGATCAGCTCGAACAGCTGCGGGTGCATGGTGATGAGGTTGACGCCGAACGGCTTCGCGGTCAGCGCCCTGGTTGCCGCGATTTCGCCGTCGAGCAGCTCGGGGGTCATCGCGCCGCAGGCGATCACCCCGAAGCCGCCTGCATTGCTGATCGCGGAGACGAGGTTGCGCTCGCTCACCCAGCTCATCGCGCCGCACAGGATGGCGGTTTCGGAACCCAGGAAGTCGATCCCGCGTTGCATTAGCGCGGTGGTTTTCGGATAGGCTGTCATGGCAGCCGCGCTTAAGCGCGCGCGCGGCCCATCGCAAGCCCTGCACGATGCGGCGCGCGCGTCATCGATATGCAACTCAACCGATTACTATCTGACAATTAATCGATTGGACTAATCACCGGCCACGGGCCATCTGATCACCATAGAACCAATTTCCAGGAGGATTCGACATGGATATGAAAACCGGCGAGATGAGCGGCGGATGCCCGTTCAACGGCGACGGCGGCACCCGCGGCCTGCTCGGCCGCACCAACCGCGACTGGTGGCCCGATGCACTCAATCTCGAAATCCTCGTCTCCGGCGGCAAGAGCGCCGACCCTTACGGGGAAGATTTCAACTATGCCGAAGCGTTCAACGCGATCGACTACAACGCGCTGAAGGCCGACCTGACCGCGCTGATGACCGACAGCCAGGACTGGTGGCCGGCAGACTACGGCCACTACGGCCCGTTCTTCATCCGCATGGCGTGGCACGCGGCCGGCACCTATCGCACCGGTGACGGGCGCGGCGGTGCATCGAGCGGGCAGCAACGCTTCGCCCCGCTCAACAGCTGGCCCGACAACGGCAACCTCGACAAGGCTCGCCGCCTGCTGTGGCCGATCAAGCAGAAATACGGCAAGCACATCAGCTGGGCCGACCTGTTCATCCTCACCGGCAATGTCGCGATCGAATCGATGGGCGGCCCGGTGTTCGGCTTCGGCGGCGGCCGCAAGGACGTGTTCGAGCCCGAGACCGTCTACTGGGGCACCGAAGAGCAGTGGGTCAACGAAGGCGTTGCCACCCGCATCCTGCCCGATGAAGGCAAGGCGCTCGAAAACCCGCTAGCCGCGATCCAGATGGGTCTGATCTACGTCAATCCCGAAGGGCCGGGCGGCAACCCGCACGACCCCGAAGGCATGGCGCGCGACATGCGCGAAACCTTCGCCCGGATGGCGATGAACGACGAGGAAACCGTCGCGCTGACCGCCGGTGGCCATGCCTTCGGCAAGGCGCATGGCGCCAAGCCGGCGGACAATTTCGGCGGCGCGCCCGAGAGCGAGCATCTGGCGCTGATGGGCTTTGGCTGGCTGACCGACAAGGACGAGATCGGCAAGGGCCACATTACCACTTCGGGCATCGAAGGCGCGTGGACCCCGAACCCGACCCAGTGGGGCAATGATTACTTCCGCCTGCTGTTCAAATACGAGTTCGAACTGGTCCAGAGCCCGGCGGGCGCGAACCAGTGGCAGCCGATCGATCAGGAAGAGGCCGACATGGCACCCGACGCTCGCGACCCGAGCAAGAAGGTGCCGACCATGATGACCACCGCCGACATGGCGCTGAAGCGTGACCCCGAGTATCGCAAGATTTCGGAGCGCTTCCTCAACGATCAGGCCGCGCTCGACGATGCCTTCGCCCGCGCATGGTTCAAGCTGACCCACCGCGACATGGGGCCCAAGGCGCGTTACCTCGGCCCCGAAGTCCCGTCGGAAACGCTGATCTGGCAGGATCCTGTCCCCGCCGGCACCACACCGTCGGACGCTGCGGTCGCCGAGTTCAAGACCAAGGTTCTCGCCAGCGGGCTGACCGTCGGCGAGCTGGTCAAGGCGGCGTGGGCTTCGGCCTCGACCTACCGCAATTCGGACCATCGCGGCGGTGCCAATGGCGCGCGCGTCCGTCTCGCCCCGCAGAAGGACTGGAAGGTCAACGATCCGGCGGAACTGGCCAAGGTGCTCGCCAAGCTCGACGAACTGCGCGGCGGGCTGTCGATGGCCGACGCGATCGTGCTGGCAGGGGCCGCAGCGATCGAGAAGGCGGCCAAGGACGGCGGCTATGACATCAGCGTCAAGGTGACCACCGGCCGCGGCGACGCCACCGAGGAGCACACCGACGCCACGAGCTTCGAGCCGCTCGAACCGCTGGCCGACGGCTTCCGCAACTACCTCAAGACCAAGGCGAGCGTGAAGACCGAAGACCTGCTGATCGACCGCGCCCACCTGCTCGGCCTGTCGATCCCCGAACTGACCGCACTGGTCGGCGGGATGCGCGCGCTGGGGGCGGTCAGCACCCATACCCAGCACGGCAACCGCATCGGTGTCCTGACCGACCGCCCGGGCGTGCTGTCGAACGATTTCTTCGTCAACCTGCTGTCGATGAACACCGAATGGTCGGTGGTCGACGACAGCGGCGACGAGGAATTCCTCGGCAAGGACCGCAAGACCGGTGAGGAGCTGTACCGCGCGACCCGTACCGACCTGGTGTTCGGTTCGAACTCGCAGCTGCGCGCGCAGGCCGAAGCCTTCGCCGAAGGCGGCGGCGACAAGACCTTCGTCGAGACCTTCGTCCGCGCCTGGACCAAGGTAATGGACGCGGACCGGTTCGACATCGCCTGACCCGATCCTGCGGGCAGCAGTCCGCAGGCCAGACCACGAAGGCTCATCCCCCCCGAGCCCTTCGGGTCGCAGGAAGCCCCCGGTTTAACGCCGGGGGCTTTTTGCTGGGCGAAGCTTGCAGCGGAAGCTAAGTCGCCGCCATGACCCTGCCCTTCTCCGGACCGGCCCGCACGCTCGCAGCGATCATCGCCATCGCAGTGTTCGTCACCCTGGCGCTGCAGACGTCGATCAACCTCGAACGCGACGGCAGCCCGCTCTTCGCTTTCGCGCTGTTGCTGCGGTTCTTCACCATCTGGACCAATTTCGCCGCCGGGCTGATCCTCGGCTGGGTGGCGCTGCGCGGCCGGGCCGACGAACGGGTGCTGTTCGCCCTTGCCACGGCCATCGCGATCGTCGCGCTGGTCTATCACGGGGTGCTCGCGGCGGACCACCATCCGGTCGGGCTCGACCGGTGGACCAACCAGATGTTCCACAGCGCGATCCCCGCCGCCACAATCCTGTGGTGGCTCGCCTTCTCGCGGCCGTCACAGATGGGCTGGCGCTCGCTGCCGTGGGTGATGGTGGTGCCGGTGGTCTACACCGTCTTCGCCCAGATCGTCGGCGCAGCGAGCGGCTTCTATCCCTATTTCTTCCTCGACCTGCCGAAACTCGGCTGGGCCATGCTGCTCGCCAACCTCGCCGGATTGTCGCTGTGTTTCCTGCTGATTGCAGCGCTGCTGCTGGCGGTGCGGAGCTCCGCTACGCGCCTGACGGGCACACAGTCAGATCCAGCCCGCATCCCTTAACACCGCAACATTCGCCCGGCTGACCGGCGCTTCGATCCCGGTGTCGAGCAGCAGGCGCACATTTCGCCCCTCGCGCGCGACATCCTTTACCGCGTGCCGCGCGACCCACCAGCTGCGATGCACCTGCATGCCCTCGATCCCGTCGAGTTCGCCCAGTGCATCGCGCAGCCGCAGCAGAACGAGGTCCGACCCGAGCGCGGTATGCGCGCGGACGTAATGGTCCTCCATTTCGAGCGCGATCAGGTCGCTGCCCAGTTCGGGCGGCAGCCGATCGAGGAAGGGTATGGCGCGAGGTACAGCCGGCGGCTCTGGCTCTGGCGCCGAACGCGGTACTGTAGTCGGGCGATTGGCCAATGCCGGCTGTGCCGTCTTGCCCGATTGCAGCGCATAGAAGAGCGCGGTGACTGCCGCGCCGATTACGAACACCGAGGCATAGGTTGCGAGAATTACCTGTGCGCCGGGCAAAGAGATAGGCCCGGGCAGCGAACCGAGCAGCAGCACGACGGCGGTCATCGGCACGGTGGCGACCACTACCGCCGCAACCCAAAGCCCGGCCGAAGGCAGGGCGAGCGAATGTTCGAGCCGCCCGATTAGCCCGCCGATCGGGCGGTAGATCGCGTAACCGGCATAGGCGAGGCCGAGCCAATAAACCAATCGCCAGGCGAGCGGCATCTCGAAACTGCCGAACGGGCCGATGATCGCCAGCACCACACCGATCAGCGTCATCAGCGAAAGGTCGATCAGGACGCGGCGCATCGGAAGGTCGCTATCGGGCGGGGCCGGCTGGGTCATACTCGCTGAAACTAGCGCCCGTTCGCGCTTCGTAAAGTGGCAAGCCTGTGCCTATCCGCGCATTCCGCGAATTGCAGGACCCGGCCGCGCAAGCGGCGTTGCGGGCGAACGGGCCGGTGGCAGGAAACGGGCATCACCGCTTCGACAGGAGACCTGCCATGACTGCTTCCGCCCTAACTGCCACTGCTCCCTATGCCGCCCGCCCGCGCAACGCCGGGTTTGATATCGGCCCCGCGACACGCGCGATCATTACTGCCGCCGCGATCGCGATGAGCGCCGCCTGCCTTTTTGCGCTGATGCGATTTGCCCTTGGCCTCGCACCCGCCCATCCCGCAATGCGCAACATCGCGGTCGTGCTGCATGTTGTTACCGTGCTGCCCGCCGTCCCGCTAGGTGCCTATCTGCTCCTCTCTCGCAAGGGCACACCGCGCCACCGCCAGCTCGGCAAGCTGTGGGTCGGCCTGATGGTGGTGACCGCGCTGGCGATCACCTTCATCCGTGGCGGGACCGATTTCAGCTGGATCCACATTTTCGTGCCGCTGACGCTGCACGGCGCATGGAAGACGATCGTCACCGCGCGCGCCGGCAAGATCGCCGAGCACAAGCGCCATCTCGTCGGCATGTATCTCGGCGCGCTGATGATACCGGGGATTTTCAGCTTCCTGCCCGACCGGATGATGGGGACCTGGCTGTTCGGTTGACGGGAGTCTGCCCTTCAGCCCTCCGCATCGAGACCGTAGGCGGTGTGCAGCACGCGCACCGCCAGTTCGGTTTCGTCCTCGTCGATCATCACGCTGATCTTGATTTCCGAGGTGGAGATCGCCTGGATGTTGATCCCGCGTTCGCTCAAGGCGCGGAACATGCTGCTGGCGACACCGGCATGGCTCTTCATCCCGACCCCGACTACGCTGATCTTGGCGATCCGGCTGTCGGTGATGATGCGGTTGAAACCGATCACGTCGCGCTTGTCCTCCAGCAGCGCCTGCGCGCGGGCCAGGTCGGCCTGCGGCACGGTGAAGGTCACGTCGGTCTCGCCCTTGTCGCGGCCGACGTTCTGGATGATCATGTCGACATTGATCGAGGCCGCAGCGAGCGGTTCGAAGATATTCGCCACCGCGCCCGGCTTGTCGGGCACGCGGGTTAGGATGACCTTCGCCTCGTTCTTGTCATGCGCGATACCGGTCACGTGCTGGCGTTCCATTTCGCCATCCTCCAACAGTTGTTCCATCTCCTCTTCGGAGACGATCATGGTTCCGGGCAATTCGTCGGCAGGGGTCGCATCGTCGTCGATGAAACTGGAAAGGACCTGCACCCGCACCCCTTCCTTCATCGCGAGGCCGACCGAGCGGGTCTGTAGCACCTTGGCCCCGACGCTCGCCAGTTCGAGCATTTCCTCGTAGGTCACCGCCTTGAGCTTGCGCGCTTTGGCGACGATGCGCGGGTCGGTGGTGTAAACCCCGTCGACATCGGTGTAGATATCGCACCGGTCGGCATCGATCGCCGCCGCCACTGCCACCGCCGAGGTGTCCGACCCGCCGCGCCCGAGTGTCGAGATGCGGCCGTCCTCGGTCACCCCCTGGAATCCGGGGATCACAGCGATCTCGCCCGCTTCCATCGCGGCAACCATCGCGGGAGCATCGACAGTTTCGATCCGTGCCTTGGCGTGCGCATCCGAGGTCTTCATCGGCATCTGCCAGCCGAGCCAGCTGCGCGCCTTGCACCCCAGCCCTTGTAGCGTCAGCGCGAGCAGCCCGCTGGTGACCTGCTCGCCGCTCGAAACCACAACATCGTATTCCGCCGGATCGTAGAGCGCATGCGCCTCGCGGCAGAAATTGACCAGCCGGTCGGTCTCCCCCGCCATGGCGGAGACGACCACCGCGACCTGGTGCCCGGCAGCCTGCTGGCGGCGCACGATATTCGCCACGCGCCGGATGCGCTCGGTCCCGGCCATCGAGGTGCCGCCGAATTTCATCACGATCCGCGCCAAAACCCGCTTCTCCTGCCGTATCACCCGGTCGCAGCGGGTTAGGGGCGGCTCGGCGCAATGACAAGCAGGCTTGCGGTTTGGCCGGCGATAGCGTTGATTGCGCAGGACTGTAGCGAGGGAGGGTGACGATGGCAGAACTGGTCCATGTCCTGCGCGATGCAGCGCCGGAAGAGATCGCCGCCCTGCTCCGGCGCGACGGTGCCTGCATCGTCGATGATGCCATGGCACCCGGATTGCTCGAAGGGCTCAAGGCCGAGATCATGCCCTATGTCGAGGCGACATCAATGGGGATGGATGATTTCACCGGTCGCCAGACCAGCCGCACCGGGGCGCTGGTCGCCCGCTCAGCCACCTGCCGCGAGCTGGTGATGGACCCCCGGATCACCGGGGCCTGCGATGCCTTCCTCAAGGCCTATTGCGACACCTACCAGCTCCACCTGACCCAGCTGATCCGGATCTTTCCCGGGCAAGGCGAACAGGTGCTGCACCGCGACCGGCTCGCCTGGGGCGGGTTCTTGCCGCGCGAACTCGAACCGCAGCTCAACACCATCTGGGCGGTGACCGACTTCACCCGCGCGAACGGCGCGACCCGCGTGGTCCCCGGCTCGAACCAGTGGGATCCCGAGCGGCGCGCCGAGGATCGAGAGATCGCTTACGCCGAGATGCGTGCCGGATCGGTGCTGGTCTATTCGGGATCGGTCATCCATTCGGGCGGGCGCAACAGCAGCGATACCGACCGCATGGGTCTCAACATCACCTATTGCCTCGGCTGGTTGCGGCAGGAGGAGAACCAGTATCTCTCGTGCCCGCCCGAAATCGCACAGGAATTCAGCCCGCAATTGCGCGCGCTGCTCGGTTACGCCATGGGCAGCTACGCGCTGGGTTATTTCACCCCGCCGCTGCCGCCGGGCGAGGGGCCGGAGATCACTCCGCCCGACTGGCTGTTCGGCGAAGCGGCGGCGGACTGGGGCAGCGATCTATACGCCAGCGTGTCGCAACGCGCAGACAAGGGAGCGCTTTAGGCGCGCATCAGCATGACCGATTCGAGCGTTACGATCCGTCCCGAGGAAGCCGCGCATTTCGGCCAGCTGGCGCGCGAATGGTGGGACCCCAAGGGGTCCTCCGCCATGCTCCACCGGCTCAATCCGGTGCGGCTGGCCTTCGTGCGCGAGGCGATCGACCGGCACTGGGGCGGCGATCCCGCAGCAGTGCGCCCGTTGGCGGGCAAGAGCGCGCTCGATGTCGGTTGCGGCGCGGGGCTGCTCTGCGAGCCGCTGGCGCGGCTGGGCGCAGCGGTTACCGGGGTCGATGCCGCGCCCGAGAATGTACAGGCCGCTGCCGCCCATGCCGAGGGGGCCGGGCTCGACATCCGCTATATGGCGGGAGAGGTCGTGTCGCTCGACATCGGCCGGTTCGACCTCGTCACCAGCATGGAAGTGATCGAGCATGTCGCGGACAAGGCGGCGTTCGTGGCCGCGCTGGCGGATCGTCTCGCGCCGGGCGGGCTGATGGTGCTCTCCACCCCCAACCGGACTGCCGCCAGCCGTCTTCTGCTGGTCGGCGCAGCGGAGGCAGTGGGCATAGTGCCGCGCGGAACGCATCACTGGGACGATTTCATCATTCCCGATGAGCTTGGTGAACTGCTGGCAGGGGCCGGGCTGTCCGTCTCCGCCCGCAAGGGAATCGCCTTTTCGCTGTCGAAAGGCCTACATCTGTCCGACGACGAGAGCCTGAATTACATCCTCAGCGCGCGCCGCACCTGAGGGCTGTCAGCAGTTGGCGATCGTCACCGGGGACTGGACCTTGCCGGTGTTGGAGATCATCTCGATGCGGAACTTGCCGCCTGCATCGATCACGCTGCGGTTGCCCGCCTCGTCGCATACATTCGGGCGAAGCAGCTTGCGCATGGTGCCCGGATCGAAGATCTCGTTGCCCGTGGGCACGTTTTCGATCGTCATGACCAGCGTATCACCCCCTTCGGCTGTCGCAGTTAGCTTCGCGCCATCCATCGTATCGGCCAACATGGCCTGACCGTCGGTGTTCAGGAACTTCGCCGCCCCCTCCAGCCTGCTGGCGAGATTGTCTTCGGTGACGCCTGCGCCGCAGCCGGCGAGCGGGATGGCGGCGGCGAGGCCGATGGCAGACAGATAACGCATGATGTGAATCCCCGGGATATGTCGGACTTCCGTAGCCCGCCAATGCTTAAGCGAGCGTTCGCGAGGTCCGGCTTTCCCGAAAGATTGCGAATTGCGTCACCCACCTGCCACGGGGCAGCGCCGGTCGTTCTCGTTTGGCCAGGCCCGCACCCGTGCCGGATCGTCCGTGAACACACCGTCGACGCCGGCTGCAACGAGCATTCCGAACAGCGATCCGTCGCACCCCGTCCCCGGAGGTGCGCCATCGAGTTGCAGCGCTGCGGGCAGGAAGGCGTTCTCCTTGCGCAGCGTCCAGGCGTGAACCAGCAGGCCCGCCGACTGCGCGTCCGCCACGAGCGGGGTGGCCTGTCCGGTCTCGTCGAGCAGCAAACCGATGTTCGCGCCAATCGCATCGGCGTAGGCCGCAATCTCCGCCAGCCCGCTGGGGGTGATCATCTCGGCGTAGCGCATCGCGGGTTCGTCGGCCGGCCCGCCCTCGGCGGCGACCAGCTGGACCAGCTTGAACGCGCTGCGCTGGTCGAGCCGTTGCAGCGGACCGACCTCAAAACTTTGGATGAACAGCGGATCTTCCTCCGTGACGCCCAGCCGCTTCAGTTCGAGCAACAGCAGGTCGACCGTGTCGATCCCTTCTTCCTGCAGCAGAAACTCGGAATGCTTGAGTTCGGGGTAGATGCCGATTTGCCGTTCGACCTCGATTTCCTTCGCACGAACCAGCCGGACGATCTCCTCCAGCGTCGGGATCTGGTACAGCCCGTCGTAGCGCGCGTTCTGCGGGCGGAGGCCGGGGATGCGCTCCTTCGCGCGCAGGGTGCGCAGTTCGGCGAGAGTGAAATCCTCGGCGAAGAACCCGTTGACCAGCTGTCCATCGACCGTCTTAGAGCGGCGGCGATCGGCAAATTCCTCGCGGGTCGCGACATCGGTGGTCTCGGAGATTTCGGTTTCGTGCCGCGCGACGAGGACGCCGTCCTTGGTCACCACCAGGTCCGGCTCGATATAGTCTGCACCCTGATCGATCCCCAGTTCGTAGGCCGCGAGCGTGTGCTCGGGCCGCTCCCCGCTCGCGCCGCGATGCGCGATGATGATCGGGGTGTCGGCCAAGGCGGGCGTGGCCACTGCAAGCGCCAGCGCGGCAAGGAAAATCCTGGTCAAAAGGCTGCGTCCCATTCTTCCGGTTTGAAGCCGACCAGCAGGCCGCCCTCATGCTCCACGATCGGCCGCTTGATCGTCGAGGGATGCTGAACCAGCACTGACACGGCCTTTCCGCCATCGATATCGGCCTTCTCGGCATCCGACAGCCTGCGATAGGTCGTTCCGCGCCGGTTGAGCACCGTATCGAGCCCGGCGGCGTCGATCCACGTGGCCAGCTTCGCCAGATCCGCGCCTTCCTTTTTGTAGTCATGGAAGGTGTAGTCCAGCCCTCGATCGTCGAGCCAGACGCGCGCCTTCTTGACGGTGTCGCAATTGGGGATGCCATAGAGATGGATCATCACAGCAGGTCTCTCGCAGTGAAGTGGTGGCTACGCGGGTTGTCGCAACCATAGAATGTATAGCTCGCGTAATAGCGATCCCGCCCATGGGCCTGCGCCAGGCGATGCTCCGCCACACGGCCCCACGCGCGGGCAGCTGATTCGCTCTCCCATTCCGACAAGGCGATGACTTCGCCATCGTCCGCCGCGTAGCTCTTGAACGACAGGAAGCCTTTCTGCGTCTTGGCCATGTCGAGCATGTGATCCGCTTCGGCATCATAGGCTTCCATATCGATATCCGGGCGCTTGCGGTTGCGAAACACAACCAGATACATCAGCGTTCTCCCTTCAAATGAGCGTCGGCAATCGCCACCGCGAGAGCGTCGGCGGCATCCGCGCCTTCGATTGTCGCGCCCGGCAGCAGCACCTTGAGCATCGCCTGCACCTGTGCCTTGTCCGCCCCGCCGGTGCCGACCACCGCCTTCTTGACCAGTCGCGCCGCGTGTTCGTTGACCGTCAGTCCTCCGGCAGCGCAGGCCGCGAGCACCGCGCCGCGCGCCTGCGCCAGCTTGAGCGTCGACTGCGGGTTCTTGTTGACGAAGATTTCCTCCGCCGCCGCGCGGTCGGGCGCGTACGCCGCGATCACCGCGCGGATTGCGTCGTGAAGGTGATGCAGCCGCTCGGCAATCGGGGCCTTGGCGTCGGTCTTCACCTCGCCATTGGCGATGTGGCTCAGGCGCGAACCCTCTGCCCGGATCAGGCCCCAGCCGGTGCAGCTGAGCGAGGGATCAAGGCCGAGGATCAGCATCCTTCGAGACGCTCGGACCGTCGTCCTCGCTCCTCAGGATGAGCGGGAGTTTCTAGCAGTCCGCTCGTCCTGAGGAGGCGAAGCCTTCGGCTGAGCCGTCTCGAAGGACAGCCCGCCAACCTCACCCCAGCTTCTCCATCACCTCGTCGCTGATCTCGTAATTGCCCCACACCATCTGCACATCGTCATCGTCGTCGAGCACATCGACCAGCTTGAGCAGCGTGCCGGCGCTCGACTCGTCCATGTCGACGGTGATGCTAGGCTTCCACGCCAGCTTGACGCCATCGGCTGCGCCCAGCACCGCCTCCAGCGCGGTGGCGACGGCATGGAGATTCTCGGCTGCGGTCCAGATGGTGTGGCCGTCCTCGCCGCTCTCGATGTCTTCCGCCCCGGCCTCCATCGCCGCTTCGAGCACCTTGTCCTCATCGCCCGCGCTCGCCGGATATTCGATCAGGCCGAGCCGTTCGAAACCGTGGCTGACCGAACCTTCGGAACCGAGGTTGCCGCCGTTCTTGCTGAAGGCGGTGCGGACATTTGTGGCGGTGCGGTTGCGGTTATCGGTCAGCGCCTCGACGATCAGCGCGACGCCGCCCGGGCCGTAGCCTTCGTAGCGCACTTCCTCGTAATCCTCGCCGCCCGCCGCGCTCGCCTTGTCGATCGCGCGCTGGATATTGTCCTTCGGCATCGACTGCGCCTTGGCCGCATTGACCGCCAGGCGCAGTCGCGGGTTCATATCCGGATCTGGCATGCCCATCTTCGCCGCCACGGTAATCTCGCGGCTGAGCTTGGAGAACAGGTTCGAGCGTTTCTTGTCCTGAGCACCCTTGCGGTGCATGATATTCTTGAACTTGGAATGGCCTGCCATTTGTATGCCCGGATTTTTAAGGTTTGGATGGCAGGCGCATTAGCCGCATGAACGGCGTAACCACAACCCCCGAAGCGGCCCCCGCGCCGCACCCCGAAACCCCGTCCGGCCGGACGATCCCCGCCGCCGGTTCGGTACGCGGCGAATGGCGGCGCTACTTCGCCTTCCTGCGCCGCCCTGCCCTGCCCGACAAGGCAGCGCCCGTCAGCGGTGCGACGCTGGCGGCGACCTTGCGATTGTATACGCTCGACCTGCTGCTTGTCGGCACGTTGCTGTCGCTCGCGCTAATGGCGGTCGCTGCAGGGTTCGTGCCGCCGGATAATGCGCTGGCAGAGCTCGAGTTCAATGCCCTGACGCTGTTCGCCATCGTTGTCTTTGCCCCTGTGCTGGAAGAGATCGGCTTTCGCGGCTGGCTATCGGGCCGCGCGGGGGCAGTGCTGCCGATCCTGTTGCTGGGGGCCGGGTTCACCGCGGTCATGTTGGCCGGGCAGAGCAATGCGATGCTCGGCGCGGGGCTGTTCCTGCTGGCCGCGATGGCGGCGCTGGTGCTCGCCATCGTGCTGCGCAAGCGACCGGCGTGGACCTGGTTCCAGCGGTTCTTCCCGCTGTTCTTCTGGCTCAGCACCGTTGCCTTCGCGCTGGTGCATATCTTCAACTACACCGAGGGATCGTTCCTCGCTCTGCTGCCGCTGGTGCTGCCGCAGTTTATCGCAGGTTCGATCTTCGGCTATGCGCGGGTGAACTACGGCCTGTGGTCCGCCATGCTGCTTCACATCCTGCACAACGGAACGCTGATCGGGCTGGTGCTGCTGGCGATCAACACAGCGGGTGGGTAAGGCGCCAATATCAACAATGACGACAATAGGGACATTCGCAATAATCGCGCCAACAATCACATCTCGTCTCTAGAGAGGCATTTTCGCGGGACGAAAATGAAGTCACTTTGCGAATTTTAAATTTAGGGTTAAGGTGCAAAGTATTCAGTGTTTCGGGGGGAAACTATGAAGAGTTTTTCAGTCGCCTTTATCCTTTCGGTTTCGATCGCCTTGTCAGGATGTCAAACGGTTGGACGCGCATCGCGTGCCGATCCGGTAGGTATCTCCGCACGTCCGCAATCGAACGATAATTCACAATGCTCGCTGACTGCCATGATCGATGGTGACCGCAAATTTGCGATCGATCTTGGGTGTTTCGCGTTCGACCCAAAGAACGACACTGAAACCGCATATCGTATGGCTACGTCGGGCAATATCGAGACTCAGAGGATTGCTCGCAATCGGCTTGAGGCCGTTTTGATCAACCAAGCAAACTTGGTCTGCGAGCAGGAAAAGGGCGCGATCTACGGCAACAAGGCGGCAACGTCGGGAATTCTGGATTTCCTCGCATCAGGTTTCTCAATCACGAGCACGATCGTCGGCGGAGATCAGGCCAAATCGATCCTTTCAGGCCTGGCCGGCCTGTCAACCGCGACCCGGACCAACATCGACGCCAATGTCTACCAGAACCAACTGGTGTCGGCCATTACCAAGGTCATGGACGCCGAACGCGCCCGAATCCTCACCACTATGGAGGCAAAACGCGGCAGTAGCGTCGCGGATTATTCCACAGACGACATGATCCGCCGGGCCAATGAGTATCACCAAGGATGCTCGTTCCAGAAAGGCGTTCAGCTCTTGCTAGATGCCGCCGTGAACAAAGAAGGTGTGGACCGAATCATCGAGGGCATTAATCTCCGCACTGCAGTTAAGACCTTGCGCGAACAAAGGGATGGGCTTGCTGGGCTACGAACCGCAGAAGCCGATGCAAAAGTGAAGGAACTCGACACCAAGCTAGGCGAATTGATCTTACAACAGGCGCAAAACGCCGAAGGCGCAAGTTCTGTGACGGTTGACACTGGCGAGGATGTCGACGGAAATTGATCCGCCATCATCCAAATCGGAATATGCTCACCCCAGCCCGAGCGCCGCCTTGTAGGTGTCGAGCACCATTTCCATTTCATTGCGGTCGTCGGGCTTCATTTTCCGCAGACGGACGATCTGGCGCATGATCTTGGGATCATAACCCACTGCCTTGGCCTCCGCATAGACGTCGCGGATATCGTCGGCGATGCCCTTCTTTTCTTCCTCAAGGCGTTCGATGCGCTCGATCAGCAGGCGCAGGCGGTCGTCGGTGGCTTCGGCCATCGTGGGGTGCTCCATGAATTGGTGAATCGCTTTGGCGCTCGCATAGCGATAGAGTCGGGCGGGCAAAAGAGTGCGGCGCAGGTTTTCCTGCCCTTGAGCACTCTTGCGCGGGCGGATAGCTGGATTATCGTGCTGCCGGTTGGGGGGAAGCAATGGCCGACGTGTTCATTTCCTATTCGCGGGCCGACCAGGAGCAGGTCTCCCGGCTTGCCATGGCGATCCAGCGCGAAGGCTACAGCGTGTGGTGGGACAAGGAATTGCCCCCGCATCTGAGCTATGGCGACGTCATCACCGAGAAGATCGCGCAGGCCAAGGCTGCGGTGGTGGTGTGGTCCCCGACCGCCGCGAAGAGCGAGTGGGTCCGCGCCGAGGCCGACATGGCGCGCAACCAGAAGAAGCTGGTCCAGACCGCACTGGGCGACGTGATGCCGCCGCTGCCGTTCAACCAGATCCAGTATGCGGATATCGGCGACTGGCGCGGCGAAGCCGACCATTCGGGCTGGAGCAAGGTCAAGGTCAGCCTGGCCGACCTGTGCGGCCCGCGCGACGGTGCAACCCCGCAACCATCGGTGACTTCGGCCCCCGTGCCACCGCCTCCGCCCCCGCCGCGTCAGGCCGAACCCGCTTCCGCCTACGCCCAACCCGCGCCCTCGCCCAAGTGGCCGTTCTTTGTCGCGGGCGGAGCGGTGCTGCTGGTTGTGGCGGCTGCCGGTGCCTTCATGGCCGGCCAGACGGGGCAGTCGGATGATGTCGAGACGGAGGAGACGGAAGCGGAACCCGCAGATAGCGGTACCGGCGACTTCAACGAAAGCGCGACAATCAGCGATCCGGACGGCTACACCAATGTGCGCTCCTCTGGCTCGACCTCGGCGTCTATCGTCGGCACTTTGCAGGACGGCGAGCGGTTCCGCACCTTCCGCCAGCCGGGCAACTGGTGGCGCGTGCAATTGTCCGACGGGACGATCGGCTATGTCGCGCGGTCGCGGATCGTCCTTGCAGGCGAGCAGGCTGCACCGGCCGCTGCGGCACCGGCCGCGGCGGCACCGCCCGCGCCCGAGCCTGCCGCTGCTCGCGCCGATATGACTTTCCCCGATTCGAGCACGCGCCGCCTGACCGAGGCGGAGGTGTACCCGCTCGGCCCGGCGACGCTGCGCTATGCCCGCAACGAGATCTACGCGCGCAAGGGGCGGCGGTTCAAGGACCCGGAACTGCGAGCCTATTTCGGCCAGTTCGCATGGTATCGCCCGGTCACCGACGAGGTGTCGCTGAACCCGGTCGAGCAAGCCAATGTCGCGCTGCTGCAGCAGGCCGAAGACCGCTATGGCCAGTAGCTCGGGGCCGCATGTCGTGGTCTATTGCGGACATATGTTCACTGCCGGGAGCGGCGGGCCCGAAGCCGCGCTGGCAGAGCGGGTGGCCGCCGAGCTCGATGCGCTCGACGCCCGTCACGGATACGGTCCGCTGGCGTGCGGGGCGGATATCGTGATTGCCGAAGCGCTGCTGGCGCGCGGGGCCGAGCTCAACGTCGTGCTGCCGTTTGCCGAAGAGGACTTCATCCCCGAGTCGGTGCTGTGCGGCGGGGCAGGCTGGCTGCCGCGCTACGAGGCCTGCCGCGATGCCGCAGCCGCGGTCCATTTCGCTACCCCCGGGGCCTATGTCGGAGACGACAACCAGTTTGCCTACAACACGCGGCTGGCGATGGGGCTGGCTGCGCTGCGGGCGGGCGAATTGGGCTGCGAAGCGGTCCAGGTCGCGGTGGTGTCGGACAAGTTTGCCAGTTTTTCGACCACCGGGATCGCCGGGACGGTGGCCGATATCGGACTGTGGCGGGGGCTCGGGCGCGAGACGCGGGTAATCCCCGCCGGACCGGTTCCGCGCGATCTGACTTTCCCGCCCAAAAAGGCTATCGGGGACGGGACCAAGCGCGAAATCCGCTCGATCCTGTTCGCCGACTACAAGGGCTTCTCGCGGCTGGGCGAGCGCGAGTTGCCGCTGTTCATGGCCGAGGTCATGGGGCGGATCGCGGAGGTGCTCAACGGCTTCGGCGACCATGTCGAGTTTCGCAACACCTGGGGCGATGCGATCTATGCCGTGGTCGACGAGCCGGGCACCGCAGCGGCGATCGCCATGGCGCTGCAGGCGCGGCTGACGGACCTGCCGGATGCGCTGACCCCGCCCGGCGATTTCGCGGGTATGCGGATCGGGGTGCATTACGGCCCGATCTGGGTCGGGACCGACCGGATCACCGGCAACCGGCTGTGGTACGGCGGCGAGGTCAACCGAACCGCGCGGATCGAGCCGGTCACGCCGGTGGGCGGGGTATATTGCACCGAGAGTTTCGCCGCCGCGCTGCTGATCGACGGCTGCACCGACTGCCGCTTTCGCTCGGTAGGCAAGAGCGAACTGGCGAAGAATTTCGGCGAGGTCGAGCTCTACCTGCTCGAGAGCATCTAGCGCGCGTTCTTAGCGATGCTCGCTTCCATCGCGGCGAGCTGCTGCTCGGTCGCCGGGGTCTGGCGGGTCGCCTTCCATTCTTCCTGCGGCATGCCGTGGATCAGTTCGCGCGCCGCTGCCTTGTCGCCTCCAAAGCCCGCGTCCCCGATCCAGTCGGCGAGGCAGTTGCGGCAGAATCCCGCCAGCCCCATCAGCTCGATGTTCTGCGCATCGTGGCGATGCCGCAGGTGTCGCACCAGCCGCCGGAAGGCCGCCGCCGCTACGTCATCGGGCAATTCATCGAGGGGATCGGGTGAATTCGTATCCATGGGCGCTTTTCCTTGTCTTGCAATCAAGCTGTGCCATAGCTCGGGCCCATGGAGAAGCTCGACTACACCCAGATCAATCCCCGGGGGCGCAAGGTGAAAATCCTCGCCACTACCGGACCCGCCAGCCGCGAACCGGAGATGCTGCGCAAGCTGTTCAAGGCCGGGGTCGACGCGTTCCGGGTGAACATGAGCCACGGCGACCACGCGACCCATGCGCAAACGATTGCTTCGATCCGCGCGCTCGAAAAAGAATTCCTGCGGCCCATCGCGATCTTCTGCGATCTTCAAGGCCCGAAGCTGCGCGTCGGCACGTTCAAGGACGGCAAGGCGGTGATCCGCCATTCGGGCCATTTCACGCTCGACCGCAATCCCGAACCGGGCGATGAGACCCGGGTCGAACTGCCGCATCCCGAACTGTTCGGCTTGCTGGAGAAAGGCCAACGACTGCTGATCAACGACGGCAAGATTCGCCTGCGGGTGATCAGCGCCGATGACGACAAGATCCTCTGCTCGGCCGAAGTCGGCGGGGTGATTTCGGACCGCAAGGGGGTGAATGTGCCCGATGCGGAAATCCCCATCCCCGCGATGACCGAGAAAGACCGCAAGGATCTCGCCTTCGCGGTCGAGCAGGGTGCCGACTGGATCGGCCTCAGCTTCGTCCAGCGGCCGGAAGACCTTGCCGAGGCACGCCGTCTGATGGGCGGCAAGGGCGCGCTGTGCGCCAAGATCGAGAAGCCGATGGCGGTGCGCCGGCTCGACGAGATCATCGAGATGTCCGACGGGGTGATGGTCGCCCGCGGCGATCTGGGCGTGGAGCTCGAGCCGCAGGAAGTGCCGCCGCTGCAAAAGCGCATCGTCAACAAGACCCGGCTGATGGGCAAGCCGGTGATCGTCGCGACGCAGATGCTCGAAAGCATGATCGAAAGCCCTGCGCCCACGCGGGCCGAAGTGTCCGACGTGGCCAATGCGGTGTATGACGGGGCCGATGCGGTGATGCTGTCCGCCGAAACCGCGGCGGGCGACTGGCCCGAGGAAGCGGTCACGATCATGGACAAGATCGCGGTGCAGGTTGAGCAGGACGAAGCCTATTTGGAACGGGTGCGGATGCTCGACACTCCGGCCGATCCGACCACCGCCGACGCATTGAGCCACGCCTGCATGACCATCGCCGACACCGTCCCGATCAGCGCGATCACCGTGTTCACCGGCAGCGGGTCGACCGCGCGGCGGGTCGCGCGCGAACGGCCGAGCGTCCCGATGCTGGTGCTCACCCCATCGATGCGCACCGCGCGGCGGCTGGCGCTGCTGTGGGGCACCCACGCGGTCGCGACCAAGGATATCGGCAGCTTCGAGGAGATGATCGCCAAGGGCAAGCGCATGGCGCTGCGCCACGGCTTCGGCAAGGCGGGCAGCAAGATGATCGCCCTGGCGGGGGTTCCGTTCGGGACGCCGGGCAGCACCAACCTGCTGCATGTCGTGACACTGGTTGGTGACGAGTTGGACCGGCACGAAGGCGCATAGCCGCGCGACCTTCGCTACCCATGCAGACCAAACGCGATTCCCGCCCGTTGCTGTGGCTGTTGCTCGCATTGCCGGGTCTTTGGATCCTCGGGCAATGGGCCTTGACCCCGCAGGACTATGGCTATGGCCATGCGATCGCAGACAGCGGGAAGTGGGCCGCGTGGCTGTTGATGGCGACGCTGGCGGTCACTCCGCTGCGTCTCGCATTCCGGCGGCAGGCGTGGACCCTGTGGCTGATGCGCCGGCGGCGCGATCTGGGCGTGGCGAGCTTCACCTATGCCGCAGGTCACACTTTGGTGTACCTGTGGCGCAAGGGCTCGCTCGATATCGTGCTAGGCGAGTTGGCGAGCGATTATATTCTTGTCGGTTGGTTCGCGCTCGCGCTGTTCCTGCCGCTCGCGATCACCTCGAACGATGTGTCGGTGCGGCGGCTCAAGCGGTCATGGAAACTGCTGCACCGGCTGGTCTATCCGGCGGCGATCCTGACCTTCCTGCACTGGGTATGGTCGGCGTTCGATCCGACCACGGCATGGATCCATGTCGGGATCCTCGCCGCGATCGAGATCGTCAGGCTCGCCCTGCAGCGGCGTCAGAGAGTAACGTAGTTCTTGAACCGCGCGACTTCGGCTTCGTCGACATATTTGCCGATCTCGCGGTCGAACACGCCCATATCGGCATAGGGGCGATATTCCTCGAATTCATGCACCATCTTGTCGGTCATGCCGGGGATCAGGCGGATTTCTTCCTCGGTGCCGCTGTTGAGGTTTACCGGCACGAACACGCCGGTGAGGATCTTCGCGGCTTCTTCCGCCGAAACGGCTTCGAGCAGCTTTTTATTGAGCGCGGTCACGCTGGCATAGGGCTTGCCGGCGACGACGGCGGCGGCGAGTTCGGGGGTCATGCCGTCCACGCCGGCCAGCTGTTCGGCGGTCGCGCTATTGGGATCGAGCACGGTGGTTGCGGTCGCCGCGGTGTCGGTGGCGGTATCGGTTGACCCGGCCTCTTCGGTGGTGTCGGCGGCGTCTTCGCTGCCCGAGTTGCAGGCTGCAAGAGCAAGCATGGAACCGGAGAGCGCAGCGGCGGCAAGGAATTTACGCATAGGATAATCGTCCTTCTTGATAAAGGTTCTCAATAGCAGAAAGTGCGCCGATGCGAAGCGCTTTCTCCAATGCCCCATCATTCGCCGGCGGCGCGCGCCAGTCGCTCCCGCGCCCGGACCTCGCCAATCAGCGGCAGGAGTTCGCCCATATCGGGGCCGTGGTCGAGTCCGGTCAGCGCCTGGCGCAGCGGAAGGAACAGCGGCTTGCCCTTGCGCCCGGTCGATTCTTTCAACGCATCGGTCAAACCGCGCCACGGATCATCCCCCCAACTGAGCGCACCCACCGCTTCGGAAAGGTAGGCGCGGTCTTCTTGCGAGAATTCGGGTGGCTCGACCGGGCCGGTGACCAGCCGCCACCATTCGCCCGCTTCGGCAACCTGCGACAGGTTCGGGCGGATCGCGTGCCAGCCGGCTTCGTCCATCCCTTCGGGCAGGCGGTGGGCGACTTCGGCGAAGGCCATCTGATGCACGATCGCGGTGTTGAGCCGGTCGAGCTCGGCATCGTCGAATTTCGCCGGCGCGCGGCCGAAGGTTGCGAGGTCGAAGCTTTCCACCAGCCTTGCGCGATCCGCAATCGGCTCGACCGGCAGCGAGGTGCCGAGCCGTGCGAGCAGCGCAATAACTGCTTCGGGCTCGATCCTTCGCTCGCGAAACGCATCGCAGCCGAGCGAGCCGAGCCGTTTCGACAGCTTGCCCTCGCGGCCCACCAGCAGCGCCTCATGCGCGAAATCCGGATGCGTTTTTGCTGCACCTTTTGCTGCGGCGAAACCTGCAGCATGAAGTGCGGTAAACATCTGTATTTGCACCGCTGTGTTGGACACATGGTCTTCCCCGCGCAGCACGTGGCTCACGCCCATGTCGATGTCATCTACCGCACTCGGCAGCATATAGAGCCACGAACCATCGGCGCGGCGGACTACCGGATCGCTGAGGGTGGCCGCGTCGAATTTCTGCGCGCCGCGCACACCGTCGTCCCATGCGATCGGTTCGCTGTGGTCGAGCATGAAGCGCCAGTGCGGGGCAATGCCTTCGGCCTCCTTCGCATTGCGCGCCGCATCGGTCATGTCCAGCGCAGCACGATCGTAGATCGGCGGCAGCCCGCGCCCGAGCTGGATCTTGCGTTTGAGGTCGAGTTCCTGCGCGGTTTCGTAACAGGGATAAACCCGCCCCGCCGCGCGCAGCGTTTCGAACGCCGCCTCGTAGAGATTGAGCCGCGCCGATTGCCGTTGCTCGCCATCCGGCTCCAAACCGAGCCATGCGAGGTCGGCGCGGATCGCGTCGACATATTCCTCCCGGCTGCGCTCGGCATCGGTGTCGTCGATCCGCAGCAGGAAGCGGCCGCCGTTCTTGCGGGCGAGCATCCAATTGTGCAGCGCGGTGCGGATATTGCCGACGTGGAGCCGCCCGGTGGGCGAAGGGGCGAAACGGGTTGTTGTCATGGCGCGCCGATAGCGCCTGTGGCGCGCTATTGCGAGTAGAGTGTGACCGAATGCCCTCCGCCCGAGAATTCGATGCCATTGGATTGGGTTCGCCCGGCGCGGGTCGCCGCGTCGATGGCAGCGGGAAGGCGAAGCACCACCGGATGAACGCGCACCGTCGCCAAGCATGCGGGATCGGGGCTTCGCGTCCGCGTCAGCTCCAGTTTCGTCCCTTCGAGCCGGTAGTCCCACGCATCGCCGCCGCACACGCCTTCGTTGACGATCGACCGCTCGTCGATCGAGAGGGTCAAGGCGAAGGGGAGATCGAGCGCTTCGCCATCGATCCCCGCCACGCGATACTCGCCGACGAGCGAACCGACCGGAGTCGGCGCAGCAGTCGGCGCGGCGCTACCCCCGCCTTGCGCGCGCTCGATCGGCGCGGGGCTGCACGCGGCGAACGCCGCCGAAACTGCCAGCCATGGCAATCTGCGGGTCATCCTATTTCGGCCGGATCACGAAGTTGTGCTTGATGTAGAGGAACACCTCGGTCTCGCTCGCCTGCTGCCAGAACAGTTCGGAATCGAGCCCGCGGATCTCGATCCCGTAGTCGTTGCCGAACAGCGCGGCGTAGCGGCGCGATTCCTCCGCCACTGCGCGCACCACGTCGACCCGGTACTGATCGGGATTGTTGAGCGCGAGACTGGTCTGGCCGGTCTCGATGAACGAACGCCCGGTCACCGGCACGGCCTTGGTGAAGGCGGCGATTCGCGCCATTGCGGCATCGGCGCGCGAGGTCGTGCCCTGCACCGGGACGCGGGCATAGAAGGTCACCCGGCTGGTGTCCGGCCTACCGCCGCCAAGGACGGGAAGATCCTGCATGTTTTCGGCTGTCAGGGGCATCAGCTCGTAGTCGCCCGCCACCAGCGAAATTCCCTCGCGCTCGGCCCGCTCGATGGTGGCGCGCAGCATGGCGAAGAGCTCCTCGCGGCGCAGTTCGTCGCTGCGCGAGTCCGAATTCACGAAGATCGGCGTGACGAAATAGTCGGCCTTGCGGGTGTAGCCAATCGCCGCCTGGTTGTTGTCGTAATACTGGAAATTGCTCGCGCGGGCCGAGCGCGATCCGGTGACGACAACGGTGTTTTCGCTCTGTGCCGTTGCGACCGTCGGGACCGTCGCTCCCACCGAGGCGACAAGGCCGATGGCGAATTTCAGGCTGTTCATGGCGTGGTACCTCCCCGGGCAGAAATGCCCCTGCTTGCGATAAGGCCGCAAGCCGCAGCCGGGGGCAAGAAAAAACCCCGCCGGATCGCTCCGGCGGGGTCTTCAAATGGATTGCCCGGGCGGCTTATTCGCCGTCGGCAGCATCCTGGTTCAGATACTCGCCGGCATCCGCGTCGGTGCCGTGGGTTTCCCCCTCGACCGCCGCAAGCGGATCGTCGCCGATCGCCGCTTCCGGGCCCTGGGCGAGCTCGGCGGCGTGCTCTTCGGCTGCCGTGTTCGCCATGATCAGCGCGTCCTGCTGCTTCTTCCACGCGGCACGCAGCGCGGCGTCGCGGCTGGAGGCGGTGACGCGCATCCGGTTCATGCCCGCGCCGGTACCGGCGGGGATGAGACGGCCGACGATCACGTTTTCCTTGAGGCCGATCAGCGTGTCCTTCTTCCCTTCGACCGCCGCCTGCGTCAGCACGCGGGTGGTTTCCTGGAACGAGGCCGCCGAAATGAACGAACGCGTCTGCAGCGAGGCTTTGGTGATCCCGAGCAGCACCGGAGTGCCCTGTGCCGGGGTCTTGCCCTTGCCGAGCTTGGCGTTGGCTTCGTTCATTTCGTCGAGGTCGACCTGTTCGCCCGGCAGCAGCACGGTGTCGCCACCGTCGGTGATCTCGACCTTCTGCAGCATCTGGCGAACGATCACCTCGATGTGCTTGTCGTTGATCTTCACGCCCTGCAAGCGATAGACTTCCTGGATTTCCGTGCAGAGATACTCGGCGAGCGCCTCGACCCCGAGCACTTCGAGGATGTCGTGCGGATTGGGCGAGCCTGCGATGAGCGTGTCGCCCTTCTTGACGAAGTCGCCTTCCTGCACGTCGATCACCTTGGTCTTGGGGATCAGGTACTCGACGGTATCGCCTTCCTCGGGAACGATCGCGATCTTGCGCTTCGCCTTGTACTCGCGGACGAATTCGATCTTGCCCGAAATCTTGGCGATGACCGAAACATCCTTGGGTATGCGGGCTTCGAACAGCTCGGCAACCCGCGGCAGACCGCCGGTGATGTCGCGCGTCTTGGCGGCTTCGCGGCTGGCGCGCGCAAGGATATCGCCCGCTTCGACGTTCTGGCCGTCCTCGACCGAGAGCGAGGTGCCCGGAGCGAGCATATAGCGCGCCGCTTCGGTTTCCTCGCCTTTCTTACCCGAAGCCTCGCCCAGCAGAGTGAGGCGCGGACGCAGGTCTTCCTTCTTGCGGCCGCTGGCGCGCAGCTCGGTGACGACACGCTGGGCGATGCCCGTCGCATCGTCGACGCGCTCTTCCATCGTCGTGCCGTCGACCAGGTCCTGATAGCGGACCACGCCCGACTGTTCGGTGATGATCGGCAGCGAGAACGGATCCCACTCTGCCAGGCGGTCGCCTTCCTTCACCTTCGCGCCGTCCTTGAACATCAGCACGGTACCGTAAGGCACCTTGTGCATCTCGCGTTCGCGGCCTTCGGCGTCGATCACCGCGATCTCGCCGTTGCGGGCGAGCGACAGGATGCGGCCGCGCTTGTCGACGATGGTCGGCATATCGCGGTATTCGATCTTGCCGTCCGAGATCGACTCGAGGTGGCTCGTTTCGTTGAGCTGCGCCGCGCCGCCGATGTGGAAGGTCCGCATCGTCAGCTGGGTGCCCGGCTCGCCGATCGACTGCGCCGCGATGACGCCCACCGCTTCGCCGATGTTGACCGGCGTACCGCGTGCGAGATCGCGCCCGTAGCAGGTCGCGCAAACGCCCTGCTCGGCTTCGCAGATCAGCGGGCTGCGGATCCGGGCCGACTGGACTTCGGCTTCCTCGATCGCCTTGACCATCGGCTCGTCGAGCAAGGTGCCCGCCTTGACGATGACTTCTTCGGTCTTGGCATTGACGAGGTCTTCCGCGACCGTGCGGCCGAGGATACGCTCGCCGAGCGAGGCGATCACCGAACCGCCCTGCACGATGGCCCGCATTTCCAGCGCGTTGTCGGTCTTGCAGTCTTCCTCGACGATGACGCAGTCCTGCGACACGTCGACCAGGCGGCGGGTGAGGTAACCCGAGTTCGCCGTCTTGAGCGCGGTGTCCGCGAGGCCCTTGCGGGCGCCGTGGGTCGAGTTGAAGTATTCAAGAACGGTCAGGCCTTCCTTGAAGTTCGAGATGATCGGCTGTTCGATGATCTCGCCCGACGGCTTGGCCATCAGGCCGCGCATGCCGGCGAGCTGCTTCATCTGCGCGGGGCTGCCACGCGCACCGGAGTGGCTCATCATGTAGATCGAGTTGATCTGCGATTCCTTGCCGTCTTCGTCGAAGCTCTGCGACTTGATCTTGTCCATCATCGCGTTGGCGACTTCGTCACCGCACTTCGACCACGCGTCGATCACCTTGTTGTACTTTTCCTGCTGGGTGATCAGGCCGTCCTGGTACTGCTGCTCGTAATCCGACACCAGCGCCTTGGTCTCTTCGACCAGCCCGTCCTTTTCGTGCGGGATGATCATGTCGTCCTTGCCGAACGAGATGCCGGCCTTGAACGCGTGGCGGAAGCCCAGCGCCATGATCGCGTCGGCGAACAGCACCGTGTCCTTCTGGCCGGTGTGACGGTACACCTCGTCGATCACGTCGCCGATGTCCTTCTTGGTCAGAAGGCGGTTGATGATGTCGAACGGAACCTTGTGGTTCTTCGGCAGGCACTCGCCGATCAGCATGCGGCCCGGGGTGGTGACGAAGCGCTGCATCGAAATCTTGCCCGCTTCATCGGCCTGCGGGACGCGGGCGATGATGCGGGTGTGCAGCGTGACCGCCTTGGTTTCGAGCGCCTGGTGCACTTCGGCCATGTCGGCGAAACGCGGCAGACGTTCGATCTTCGTGCCGTCCTTCTCCTCGATATACTCGGGTGTCTTTTCCTGCCGTTCCATCGACAGGTAATAGAGACCCAGCACCATGTCCTGCGAGGGCACGATGATCGGCTTGCCATTGGCGGGCGAGAGGATGTTGTTGGTCGACATCATCAGCACGCGCGCTTCGAGCTGGGCTTCGAGGCTGAGCGGCACGTGGACCGCCATCTGGTCACCGTCGAAGTCGGCGTTGAAGGCCGAGCAGACCAGCGGATGGAGCTGGATCGCCTTGCCTTCGATCAGCACCGGCTCGAACGCCTGGATGCCCAGGCGGTGCAGCGTCGGCGCACGGTTGAGCAGCACCGGGTGTTCGCGGATCACCTCATCCAGGATATCCCAGACTTCCTTGCGCTCCTTCTCGACCCACTTCTTGGCCTGCTTGAGGGTCATCGAAAGACCCTTGGCATCCAGACGCGCGTAGATGAACGGCTTGAACAGCTCGAGCGCCATCTTCTTCGGCAGGCCGCACTGGTGCAGCTTCAATTCCGGCCCGGTCACGATCACCGAACGGCCCGAATAGTCGACGCGCTTGCCGAGCAGGTTCTGGCGGAAGCGGCCCTGCTTGCCCTTGAGCATGTCGGAGAGGGACTTCAGCGGACGCTTGTTGGCGCCGGTGATCACGCGGCCGCGGCGACCGTTGTCGAACAGCGCATCGACCGATTCCTGCAGCATGCGCTTTTCGTTGCGGACGATAATGTCGGGCGCGCGCAGCTCGATCAGGCGCTTCAATCGGTTGTTGCGGTTGATCACGCGGCGGTAGAGGTCGTTCAGGTCCGAGGTCGCGAAGCGGCCACCGTCCAGCGGGACGAGCGGGCGAAGCTCAGGCGGGATGACCGGCACCACCTCAAGGATCATCCATTCCGGGCGGTTGCCCGAATCGATGAAGCTTTCGACCACTTTCAGCCGCTTGATGATCTTCTTCGGCTTCAATGCGGACTTGGTGGTCGCGAGCTCTTCCAGCAGGTCTTCACGTTCCTGCACCAGATCGAGATCCATCAGCATGGCCTTGACCGCCTCGGCACCGATCCCGGCGCTGAAGGCGTCTTCGCCATATTCGTCCTGCGCTTCGAGCAGCTCGTCCTCGGTCAGGAGCTGGAACTTCTCCATCGGGGTCAGGCCCGGCTCGGTGACGACGTAGCTTTCGAAATAGAGGATCCGCTCGAGCTGCTTCAATTGCATGTCGAGCAGCAGGCCGATGCGGCTCGGCAGCGACTTGAGGAACCAGATATGCGCAACCGGCGCGGCCAGTTCGATGTGGCCCATGCGTTCGCGGCGGACCTTGGTCACGGTCACTTCGACACCGCACTTTTCGCACACGACGCCCTTGTACTTCATGCGCTTGTACTTGCCGCACAGGCATTCGTAGTCCTTCACCGGACCGAAGATGCGCGCGCAGAACAAGCCGTCACGTTCGGGCTTGAACGTGCGGTAGTTGATCGTCTCGGGCTTCTTGATCTCGCCGAACGACCACGAGCGGATACGCTCGGGCGAGGCGATGCCGATCTGGATCGTGTCGAAGGTTTCCGGCTTTGCGAGCTGGTTGGTGAATTTGGTCAGTTCGTTCATGTTGTTTGTCCTCGAGTGAGGTGAAGATCAGGGCCGATCAATCGGGCCCTCAATCTCCGAAAACCATTACTACGGCGGAGACCAACGCTATCGCGAGAAGGGATGCGGGCAGCAAAACTGCAAACAGTGCAGCTCCGATTTTCTTGCCTACTCCGAGACCGCGATAGCCGTCGTTCACTGCCCCTTACTCCGCCGCGATCTGCATGGCGTCGCCGTCCTCGTCGTCTTCGGCGAGCGTCTTGAGCTCGACGTTGAGGCCGAGGCTGCGCATTTCCTTGACGAGCACGTTGAAGCTCTCCGGAATGCCGGCCTCGAAGGTGTCGTCGCCCTTGACGATCGCTTCATAGACCTTGGTGCGCCCGACCACGTCGTCGGACTTCACCGTGAGCATTTCCTGCAAGGTATACGCGGCACCGTAGGCCTGGAGCGCCCAGACCTCCATTTCGCCGAAGCGCTGGCCGCCGAACTGCGCCTTGCCGCCCAGCGGCTGCTGGGTGACGAGCGAGTACGGCCCGATCGAACGCGCGTGGATCTTGTCGTCGACCAAGTGGTGCAGCTTGAGCATGTAGATGATGCCCACGGTGACCTTGCGGTCGAACGCCTCGCCGGTGCGGCCGTCATACAGCGTCGACTGGCCCGACGAATCGATGCCCGCCTGGATCAGCATGTCGGTCACGTCGCCTTCACGCGCACCGTCGAACACCGGGGTGCCCATCGGGACGCCGGTAACGAGGTTGCCCGCCAGCTCGACGATTTCCTCGGTCGAGCGGCTTTCGATCTCGGCGTGATACTGCTCGCCGTAAACGCTCTTCAGCGTGTCGACCAGCTGCGCCGGCTTGCCCGCCTTGGCATAGTCTTCCACCGCGTTCGGATTGGCGGCACGCCATTCCGCCAGCGCGCCGGCGACCTGCTGGCCGAGACCGCGTGCGGCAAAGCCGAGGTGCGTTTCGAAGATCTGCCCGACGTTCATGCGGCTCGGCACGCCCAGCGGGTTGAGCACGATGTCGACCGGGGTGCCGTCTTCGAGGAACGGCATGTCTTCCGCCGGGAGGATACGCGAAATCACGCCCTTGTTCCCGTGGCGGCCGGCCATCTTGTCGCCCGGCTGCAGCTTGCGCTTCACCGCGACGAAGACCTTGACCATCTTGAGCACGCCCGGAGCGAGTTCGTCGCCGCGTTCGAGCTTTTCCTTCCGGTCTTCGAACTTCTCGTCGATGATCTTGACGCTCTCGTCGTACTGGCTCTTGACCGCTTCGATCTGCGCCTGCCGGCCATCCTCGGCCACCGCGAACTTGAACCATTCGTGGCGATCGATGTTGTCGAGCAGCTCCTCGTCGATGGTGACGCCCTTCTTCACGCCCTTCGGAGCCGCCGAGGCAGTCTGGCCGAGTAGCATGTCGTGCAGGCGGTTGTAGGTCGCCCGGTTGAGGATCGCCCGCTCGTCTTGGCTGTCCTTCTTGAGGCGTTCGATTTCCTCGTTCTGGATCGCGCGGGTACGGTCGTCGATCTCGATCCCGTGACGGTTGAACACGCGCACTTCGACCACTGTACCCGCAACGCCCGGCGGCAGGCGGAGCGAGGTGTCGCGCACGTCGCTGGCCTTTTCACCGAAGATTGCCCGCAGCAGCTTTTCTTCCGGCGTCATCGGACTTTCGCCCTTGGGCGTGATCTTGCCCGCCAGAATATCGCCCGGGTGCACTTCGGCACCGATGTAGACGATGCCCGCCTCGTCGAGGTTCCGCAGCGCTTCCTCGCCGACGTTGGGAATGTCGCGGGTGATGTCTTCCGGCCCTAGCTTGGTGTCGCGCGCCATGACTTCGAATTCCTCGATGTGGATCGAGGTGAACACGTCGTCCTTCACGATGCGTTCGCTGATCAGGATCGAGTCTTCGTAGTTGTAGCCGTTCCACGGCATGAAGGCGACGAGGCTATTGCGGCCCAGCGCCAGTTCGCCGAGATCGGTCGAGGGACCGTCGGCGATGATGTCGCCCTGTTCGACGATGTCACCCACCTTCACCAGCGGGCGCTGGTTGATGCAGGTGTTCTGGTTCGAACGCTGGAATTTCTGCAGGCGGTAGATGTCCACGCCCGACTGGCCGGCTTCGACATCGCCGATCGCGCGGATCACGATACGCGTGGCGTCGACCTGGTCGACCACGCCGCCGCGAGTGGCGGAAATCGCCGCGCCGCTGTCACGCGCGACGGTTTCTTCCATCCCGGTGCCGACGAATGGTGCCTCGGCCTTGACCAGCGGCACCGCCTGGCGCTGCATGTTCGAGCCCATCAGCGCGCGGTTGGCGTCGTCGTTCTCGAGGAACGGGATCAGCGAGGCGGCGACCGAGACGAGCTGCTTGGGCGAGACGTCCATCAGCGTGATCTGGTCGCGCGGCAGCATGACGAACTCGCCTTCCTGGCGGGCCGAGACCATGTCCTCGACGAACTTGCTGTCCGCGTCGAGTTCGGCCGAAGCCTGCGCGACGGCGTTCTTCTGCTCTTCCATCGCCGAAAGATAGACGACCTCGTCGGTCACCTTGCCGCCGCTCACCTTGCGGTAGGGGGTTTCGATGAAGCCGTACTTGTTCACCCGGCTGAACGAGGCGAGCGAGTTGATCAGACCGATGTTCGGGCCTTCCGGCGTTTCGATCGGGCAGATCCGGCCATAGTGGGTCGGGTGAACGTCGCGGACTTCGAAGCCCGCACGCTCACGCGTGAGACCACCTGGCCCGAGCGCCGAAACGCGGCGCTTGTGGGTGACTTCGGACAGCGGGTTGGTCTGGTCCATGAACTGCGAGAGCTGGCTCGAACCGAAGAATTCGCGCACCGCGGCCACCGCCGGCTTGGCGTTGATCAGGTCGTTCGGCATCACGGTCGACACGTCGACACTGCTCATCCGTTCCTTCACCGCGCGTTCCATGCGCAGCAGACCGACGCGGTACTGGTTTTCCAGCAGCTCGCCGACCGAGCGCACGCGGCGGTTGCCAAGGTTGTCGATATCGTCGACCTCGCCCTTGCCGTCCTTCAGGTCGACCATCTCCTTGACCACCGCGAGGATGTCTTCCTTGCGCAGGGTGGTCACCGTGTCTTCGGCGTCGAGGCCGAGACGCATGTTGAGCTTGACCCGGCCCACCGCCGAAAGGTCATAACGCTCGCCGTCGAAGAACAGGCCTTCGAACAGCGCTTCGGCGGTTTCCTTGGTCGGCGGTTCGCCCGGGCGCATCACCTTGTAGATCGCCTCGAGACCTTCGTCGCGGTTCTCGGCCTTGTCGACCGCCAGCGTGTTGCGGATCCACGGGCCAGTGCTGATGTGGTCGATGTCGAGCAGTTCGAGCCGGTCGACGCCCGCCTTGTCGAGCACTTCGAGATTGTCCGGCGAAACTTCTTCGCCCGCTTCGATATAGATGCGGCCGGTCTTCTCGTCGATCAGGTCCTTCGCCGAATAGCGGCCGAAGATTTCCTCGGTCGGGATCAGCAGGTCCTTGAGGCCGTCCTTCTGCGCCTTGTTGGCGGCGCGAGGGCTGATCTTCTGGCCGGCAGGGAACACTTCCTCTCCGGTGGCTGCATCGACCAGCGCGAAGGCCGGCTTCTGGTTGCGCCACTGTTCGGGGTTGAACGGCATCTTCCAGCCGTCACCCTTCTTGCCCGACACGCGTTCCCAGGTGACGGTGTTGTAGAAGTAGTCGAGAATGTCTTCGGCATCGAGGCCGAGCGCGAACAGCAGGCTGGTGACCGGCAGCTTGCGCTTGCGGTCGATGCGGACATTGACGATGTCCTTGGCGTCGAATTCGAAGTCGAGCCACGAACCGCGATAGGGGATCACGCGGGCGGCGAACAGCAGCTTGCCCGAGCTGTGGGTCTTGCCGCGGTCATGGTCGAACAGCACACCGGGCGAACGGTGCATCTGCGACACGATCACGCGTTCGGTGCCGTTGATGATGAAGGTGCCGTTCTCGGTCATGAGCGGCATGTCGCCCATGTAGACGTCCTGCTCCTTGATATCGAGCACCGAACGGGTTTCGGTTTCAGTATCGACCTCGAACACAATCAGGCGCAGCGTGACCTTCATCGGCGCGGCGTAGGTGATCCCGCGCTGGCGGCATTCGGTGGTGTCGTACTTGGGCGGCTCGAGTTCGTAATGCACGAAGTCGAGTTCGGCGGTGCCGGCGAAGTCGCGGATCGGGAACACGCTGCGCAGCGTCTTTTCGAGGCCCGAGACATAGGCGATCGAGGGATCGGAGCGGAGAAATTGTTCGTAGCTCTCACGCTGCACCTCGATCAGGTTCGGCATCTGCACCACTTCGTGGATGTCGCCGAAAATCTTGCGGATGCGCTTCTTCGCGGTGCCGGTGTTGCCGGAACGCGGTGCCTTCGCCTTGGTCGCCATAGGAGGGTTGTGCCTCTGTCATTGTGGTGCCGGCCGCGCGGTGGCCGACATGCATTGCTGTCCTGCGCGGGTGGACACCACATTCGCCGGGACGCAAAAAGGCCGCAGCGATACCTGCACCTTTCCCGGTGCTGCTGCAGCATATGCGTCGCGAATATGGAAACGCCGCTTCCGTCCTGTGGCTGATTCCCGCGCATGAATCGGCCTTGCTCGAAGCGAGCGATTGCGCGCCATATAGGGAGCGCACCCTTGCGGGTCAAGCGCAGTCGGCAGCGCCCCCGCCGAGCCCGAAGGTGTGCGCCACGACGGAGCGAATGACCTGCGGATCGTCGTCGATCTGCCCCGCCAGGATGAGGTTGGCAAGCCCGTGGACCAGCGACCATGCGTGCATCGCCGCGCTGGCCCGGTCGGCACTTGGCGCCATTGCGGGCAGGACGCTGGAAATGCCGGCCTGCAACTGACGAAACGCTTCGTTTTCATCCCCGTCCGCATCGGACATCGCCAGATTGGGGCGTGTCTTGCCGGCAAATGTGAGCGCGAACAGCGCAGGGTTGGCGACCGCCCACTCGACATAGGCCACGCCTGTGGCCTGGAACGCCGCCGTTCCGCCACCCGCCCGCTGCGCGGCTGCCTTCTGCGAGGCGCCGAGCTGGCGGATGCCTTCGGCAGCCAATGCTTCGAGCAGTGCCTCCTTGCCGGCGAAATGGCGATAGAGCGCGGTGGCGCTGACGCCCAGCTCGCGGGCGATTGCGCGCAGGCCGAGATCGGGCACTTCCTGCGAGGCGAGCTTCTCCAGCCCCAGCGCGATTGCTGCCGCGCGCAGGTCACCATGATGATAGGCCTCGTCCGATTTGATGTTGACAGTGTTAGCATTGACAGTCATGTTAACAGCATAAACATTCCGACTCGCACATGCAACTTTTGCAGAATGGGAAACCAACACATGGCCAGCGTCATCGAGAAGACCATCCGTTCCGCCGTCACCAAAGGCGTTATGACCGTCGCCGATTTCAACCGCAAACGGCTGGCGGAGCCGGAAGGCGGGCATCCGTACCTCACCGGCATCCACACTCCGATGGCCGAAGAGATGACGCTGAGCGAACTCACGGTCGAAGGCGAGATTCCCGCTCAGCTCGACGGGCGCTACCTGCGCATCGGCCCCAACCCGATCACCCCGCCCGATCCTGCGAGTTACCACTGGTTCGTCGGCGACGGGATGGCGCATGGCGTGCGCATCAGGGGCGGCAAGGCCGAATGGTACCGCAACCGCTGGATCCGTTCCAACGCGGTCAGCGACGCGCTGGGTGAGCCGCGCAAGCCCGGCACCCGCAACCCGCGCACCGACAATGCCAACACCAATATCGTCGGCATCGACGGGCGCACCTTCGCCATCGTCGAGGCCGGCGGCAAGCCGGTCGAGCTGGACGATATGCTGGGCACCGTGGCCCACAACCCATTCGACGGCACGCTGGAAAACGCTTTCTCCGCCCATCCGCACCACGATCCGGCGACCGGCGAGATGCATGCCATCTGCTACGACGTGCAGCAGCCCGACCGTGTCTGGCACACCGTGGTCGATGCACAGGGCAAGGTTGTCCGCGAGGAACCGATCCCGGTGAAGGACGGCCCCTCGATCCACGATTGCCAGATCACCGAGAACTACGTTCTGGTGTTCGACCTGCCCGCGGTGTTCTCGATGAAGCGGCTCGTCTCGGGCTACAGCTTCCCGTTCCACTGGAACCCGGACCATGGCACGCGCCTCGGCCTGCTGCCGCGCTGCGGCAAGGGCGAGGACACCATCTGGTGCACGATCGACGAACCCTGCTACGTCTACCATCCCGCGAACGCGTTCGAGACCGATGACGGAAAGGTCGTGGTCGACGTGGTGGTGCACGAGAGCACTTACGACAGCTCACCGCGCGGCCCGGGAGGCAAATGGGTGCGGTTCGAACGCTGGGTGGCCGATCCGGCCAGCCGCCATGTCGAACGCACGGTGCTGCACGACCGGCCGCAGGAATTCCCGCGCTACGACGAGCGGCGGTGCTGCCGTCCCTACCGCTATGCCTACACCATCGCGCTGGCCCCGGTCGAAGGGCTCGACATGGGGGCGACCCAGCTGCTCAAGCACGATCTGGAAGCGGGAACGACCGAGGTCCGCGAACTGGGCGAAGATCGCCATCCAGGCGAGTTCGTCTTCGTGCCGCGCAGCCCGGATTCGGCCGAGGATGATGGCTGGCTGATCGGCCTGGTGATCGATGCGGCGAACGAAACCACCGAGCTGCAGATTCTCAAGGCCAACGATTTCACCGGCGCGCCGCAAGCCGTGGTGCACATCCCGCACCGCATACCGCCCGGCTTCCACGGCAACTGGGTGCCTGCCGCAGCCTGATTCCAGTCCGGCCAACCGCCGCCGCAGTCGATGCGCTCTGGCATCGATAGCGGCGGTTTGGCATCAGGGGGCATGGAAGAGCGGAGCGCCCCGAGCAACATCAGCGATCCCGCATGGCTTTTGCGGCGCGGGATAGAGCTGCTCGGCGCTTCCGGGCGGGCAATGGTGGTGGACCTGATCGCCCGTGCACGTGCTGCCAGTCCGGGCGATCCCGATATCGGCGCCGTCTGCCGCATTCTCGAAACCCACAAGGTGCCGCGCTTTCATGCGACCATGCTGCAGGATGCGGCGCGCAATCGTGCCTATCGCGCGGCAATCGAGCAGTTTGTGCCGGGACGGCGGGTGCTCGACATCGGGACCGGTTCGGGATTGCTGGCGATGATGGCCGCGCGCGCCGGTGCGGCGTCGGTCGTGGCTTGCGAACAGGATCCCAGGCTCGCCCGGACCGCGCGCGAGATCATCGCCCGCAACGGGCTGGCCGACCGAATTACCGTGATCGACAGACCCTCGTTCGAACTCGAACGGCAGCGCGATCTCGACGGCGGGGTCGATTGCGTGGTGTCCGAGATCTTCTCGGAAAATCTGCTCGGCGAAGGGGTGCTGGGGGCGCTGGCCCACGCGCGCAGCGAATTGTGCAATCCGGGCGCAGTGTTCCTGCCCGAGCGGGCGAGCATCCGTATCGCGCTCGCACAAGCGCCCGCAACGGACGAGCCGCCCGACGAGGTCGAAGGCTTCTCGCTCGCGCCGTTTGCGCGCCATGTTTCGGCCAGCAAATCGATCCGCAGCGACCATCCTCAGCTGGCTTTGCGCAGCGCGCCGCAGACGGCGTTCGAGTTTCAGTGGACGGCCGACAGCGACCCGCCTGCGAGCGCGCACGCGATCTCGGGATTGGAGTGCCTCGGCGGTACGGTCAACGCGGTCGCGCAGTGGATCGAGCTGCGCTTCCTGCCCGGCCATACCTACGAGAATGCCCCCGGTAGCGGGCACGGGCATCACTGGCTCAACCCGCTCACCCCGATCCCCCCGCGGACCAGCGCCGCTGGCGACACCGCGCGCATCCGGAGCTGGTATTGCGACGAGCACCTGACGCACCGCGAAATCTAGGGCCTCCTCCCGGCGAAGGCCCCTTCCCTAAGCCGAAATATCGCAAAACAATCAGTCGCATATCGTTTTTCAATATTATTGTTTGACAATATGGCGAATCATCTTTATTGATTGTCGATATCGAACATCAAGGAGATCGATAATGTCACGTTACGCTACCAATTTCGCCGCTGCCCTCGCAGCCGTATTCCTCGTCGTTGCGACATGGACCCCGGTGATCACCGTCCCGGCCGATCCGGTTATCCTCGGCACTCCGGCTCTCGCCTGATCCGCCACCCAAGAAGAGGAGAGGGACAATGCCAATCAACCGACCCAAGGATCCGCTGCTGCTTGCCGGCAAGGTCCTGACGTTCTTCATGCAGGGTGCCATGGCAATCGCCGCAGTCGCGCTCGCCATTGCCATCCCGGCAGTGCTGCTCTTCAGCACCGATTTTGCCATTTCTGCGGGAATGGAGGATGCATCCTTCCCCGAAGGCTTCCCCATCCCGGCGCTCGTGGGCGTGATGGCGATCGGCATCGCGATTGTCGCGGCGCTGTTCGTGTTCTTCGGGAAGCTGCGCAACATCATCGGCACAGTGGGCGAAGGCGATCCTTTCGTCCCCGCAAATGCCGACCGTCTGAACGCAATGGCCTGGTTGCTGCTCGCCACGCAGGTCCTGCTGCTCCCCGCTGCAGGGCTGGGCATGTTGCTGGTTGAATGGGCCGACGAAGCCGAGGGCGCCGAGTTCTCGGTGGACGGCGGGCTCGATCTCAGCGGCATCCTGATGGTGGTGGTGCTGTTCATCCTCGCCCGGGTGTTCCGCCAAGGGGCCGCGATGCGCGAAGACCTGGAAGGGACCGTGTGATGGGCAACGATACAGAAGGAACCAACATCATGGTCAAGCTCGACGATCTGCTGCACGCCCGCCGCATGACGCTGACCGAACTGGCCGAGCGCGTCGGCCTCACCCTCGCCAATCTGTCGATCCTCAAGACCGGCAAGGCCAAGGCGATCCGCTTCTCTACCCTCGAAGCAATCTGCCGTGAACTCGACTGCCAACCGGGCGATCTGCTGGCCTACCTGCCCGAATGATCGCTTGACACCACCGGCAAATCGCTTAGAGGCCCGCCACCGACCGGCGGGCCTCTTTGGCTTGCAGGTCATCCGTCCGAGACAGTTGGTGACCGGGATTTGCCGGTCTTAATTTCCAGCCTAGACGGGGACAGAGATTTTTCGGCGATGCCTTTCGGGTATCTCCGCTCGTGCCGCTTCGCAACTGCGGGCGTCACACCTCCTTCCCCATCAACGGACTCGCCCGTGCCGATTTCCGGCACGGACACCATGAGCCGGTCGTTCGGGAGCCATCCCGTGCGGCCATAGTGAAGGAGTATGGCATGGATCGTTCGCAGAAATCCGACGCGGTCGCCCAGCTCAACGCAGTCTTCAACGAGGTTGGTGTGGTGGTTGTCACCCGCAACCTCGGCCTGTCCGTCGCCCAGTCAACGGATCTACGCGGGAAGATGCGCGAAGCCGGTGCGTCCTACAAGGTAGCGAAGAACCGCCTTGCCAAGCTCGCCCTGAAGGAAACCACGTACGAAGGCCTCGAGGAATACCTCACTGGCCCGACCGCGCTCGCTTACTCGGTAGACCCGGTGGCGGCAGCGAAAGCTGCGGTGGACTTCGCCAAGACCAACGACAAACTCGAAATCGTCGGTGGTTCCATGGGCGGGCAGTTGCTCGACGCGGACGGGGTGAAGGCGCTTGCCTCCATGCCCAGCCTCGACGAGCTGCGCGCAAAGCTGGTGGGCCTCGTCAACGCCCCGGCGACAAAGATCGCCCAGGTTGTCAACGCACCCGCCGCCAAGCTCGCCCGCGTCTTCGGTGCCTACAGCACCAAAGAAGCGGCGTAAGCGGTTCCAAGCGAAAGCACGAATTCATTGGGGCACATTCCCGCCCCGCCATCCCTGCCTCCGCAGGGACAAGCATTTTGGAGTGATACATCATGGCAGACATCGCCAAGCTGGTTGAAGAACTGAGCAAACTGACCGTCCTTGAAGCCGCAGATCTGGCCAAGGCCCTCGAAGAAGCATGGGGCGTGAGCGCCGCCGCAGCCGTCGCCGTTGCCGGCCCGGCCGCAGCAGCCGACGCACCGGCTGCCGAAGAGCAGACCGAATTCGACGTCATCCTCACCGGCGACGGTGGCAAGAAGATCCAGGTCATCAAGGAAGTCCGCGCGATCACCGGGCTCGGCCTGGGCGAAGCCAAGGCGCTGGTCGAAGAAGCGCCGAAGGCCGTCAAGGAAGGCGTCAACAAGGCTGAAGCCGAAGAAATCAAGGCGAAGATCGAAGCAGCCGGCGGTACCGTCGAGCTCAAGTAAGCTTCTTTCTCCGTTGCGAGAATATGAAAGGGCGGTGCCGCAAGGTGCCGCCCCTTTTCTATTTCGCCTCGGAATCCCCTTCCTTGCGCGCCTCGCGCTGGAGATAAGCGATGATCGAGGCCCGCGTCTCTGCGGATTCGATCCCGCGGAATTTCATTGTGTTGCCGGGCGCGAAAGCCTCCGGGTCGGCGATAAACCGGTCGAGCGACGCGGCATCCCACGTCCCGCCGACCGACGTCAAAGCCTCGCTATAACGATAATTCTCGACCGAGCCGATCCGGCGTCCGTAGAGACCGACCAGGTGCGGGCCGATCCCGTTGATGCGGTATTGGTGCGCGTGGCAAGGCGCGCATTTGCCGTAGCCGCTGGCTTCGAACAGCGGGGCGGAACGATGCGGGGACGGGTCCGGCAAAGCGGCCTGTGCCTGCGGCGGATCCATCGAAACGGGCGGGCGTGGCGTTTCATAGCCGCCGATCGCTTGCCCGCCGGAGGTGCAACTTCCTGCCGCCATCGATAGTGCGACCAGCGGCAGCAGACACGCCATCCGTCCCCGCAATGTCGACCGTTCGCAGATTAATGCCATAGGCCCGCTTCCTTTGTTCGACGCTTTCCGCCAGTTTGCGCCTACATTTCAGGGGACTGCCAAAAAATGTCGAATCGATTCCTGCTTCTGGTCACAGTTGCGTCTGCCGCGCTGTCCACCGCAACGCCTGCGAACGCGCAGGATGCGCCGATTGTGCAACCCGGCGCACCAGGACAGGCGTCCAAGCAGATCCGGCCAGACGACGCGATCAAGCTGGCGGGCGCCCGCTTCATCCAGGCCGATCTCGACTTCATGCAAGCGATGATCCCGCATCACTATCAGGCAAGCCAGATGGTCGCGCTGGTCAAGGACCGGACCAACACCACCGATGTCGTCGCCATCGCCGAGAAGATCGCCGCCAGCCAGGACGACGAGATCGCCTTCATGCAGCAATGGCTGAGCGATCGCGGTGCGACCGCGCCCGATCCGGCAGCCCATGCGAAAATGGGCCATGACATGGCGGCGATGCACCAGGGCATGGCGGGCATGGCATCGCCCGAACAGATGGCGGCGCTGGCCGCGGCATCGGGCACCGAATTCGACCGCATGTTCCTCACCCTGATGGTCGCGCACCATAAGGGCGCGCTCGATATGGTCGACGATCTGTTCGAGCAGCAGGGTTCGGCCTACGATCCGGTGATGTACCGCTTCGTCAACGACGTGAAGGCGGACCAGTCCTCCGAAATCGATCGGATGAACAAGCTGCTCGAAGGGCTGTCGGACGATCCGCGGACCAAGCTCGCCGCTGGTTTCACCGACGCGGAAAGCGCGATCAAGGGGCTGACCCTGGTGGGCAGCCTGCCCAAGCCCGCCGGCTTCTTCGACCCGGAGAACCCCGCCGGACTGCGGCTCGAGAAGGCGAAGGAAAGCCCGATCGCCAAGCCCAAGACCGAAGAACCCAAGCCCGAAACGGAGGCAGATCCGGCCACCAAGGCAATCACCGCGCTGCGCACCGCGCTGACCACGCTCGAGGCGGCGGCCAAGGAGGGCGAGGCCAAGCGCGACCCCGGGGGCGACAGCAAGACCGCGCTCAGCGAACGTGGCTCGCTGCTCAATTTCGCCAACACCGACATGGCCTTCCGTGGCGATACGCTGGTGGTCGGCAATTACCACGGCTTCAATATCTACGACATCGCTGGCAACCAGACGCCGAAGCTGGTCAGCTCGGTGGTCTGCCCCGGCGGGCAGGGCGATGTGTCGATCGTCGGCGACCTGCTCATCATGTCGGTCGAGCAGACCAGTGGCCGCATCGACTGCGGGCTGCAGGGGATCGACGAGGATGTGAGCGCAGACCGGTTCCGCGGCCTGCGCATATTCGACATCGCCAATCTGCGCGCGCCCCGCCAGGTCGGCCAGGTGCAGACCTGCCGTGGTTCGCACACCCACTCGGTGGTGGCGGAGGATGCGGCCAGCATCCTTGTCTACAACTCGGGCACCGCCGGCGTGCGCAACGGGGAGGAACTGCCCGGCTGCACGGTCTATGGCGCGGGCGAGCGCGGATCGTCGCTGTTCAGCATCGACGTGATCGAAATCCCCAAGGCGAACCCGTCTGCCGCGCGGATCATCGATTCGCCGCGCGTCTTTGCCGATGACGCGAAGATCGACGGCCTGTGGAGCGGCGGCGACCATGGCGACGGGACCCAGCGCACGTCGCGCACCGACCAGTGCCACGACATCACCATCTTCCCGAGCAAGGCGCTCGCCGCCGGGGCGTGTTCGGGCAACGGCATCGTGCTCGACATCGCCAATCCGCGGGCACCCCGGCGGATCGACGACGCGACCGACAAGGGTTTCGCCTACTGGCACTCCGCGACCTTCAACAACGACGGTACCAAGGTGGTGTTCACCGACGAGTGGGGCGGCGGCGGCCGGCCGCGCTGCAAGGCGCAGGATCCGAAGGAATGGGGCGCCAATGCAATCTACGACCTTGCGGGCGGGGAACTGACCGCGCGTAGCCTCTACAAACTCCCCGCCGCGCAGGGCGAAATGGAAAACTGCGTCGCGCACAACGGTTCGCTGGTGCCAGTGCCGGGACGCGATATCTTCGTCCAGGCATGGTACCAGGGCGGGATTTCGCTGATGGACTTCACCGACAGCGCCAATCCGTTCGAGATCGCCTATTTTGATCGCGGACCGGTGAACAAGGACCAGATGGTCCTCGGCGGTTTCTGGTCGGTCTACTGGTACAATGGCCGGATCTACGGCACCGAGATCGCGCGGGGCCTCGACGTGTTCGAGCTGGCACCCAGTGAATTCCTGACCGAGAACGAGATCGCAGCGGCCAAGCTCGCAAGCCAGGGTGAGACCTTCAACCCGCAGCAGCAATATCCGGTCGTCTGGCCCGACTCGCCAGTTGTGGCGCGGGCCTATATCGACCAGTTGCAGCGCAAGGAACCGATGGGCGAAGCGCAACTGGCACCGCTAATGAACGCGCTCGATGCCGCCGAGGCAGGCGATGCCGGAGCAGCAGGAACGCTGGAGTCGATCGCTGCAGGGTTGTCGGACAACGATCCGCTGGTCGGCAAGCTGGCAGCGACGCTGCGCGGAATCGCCCAAGGTTTGCGCACGGGCGGCTGACCGCCGCTCAGTAATCAGGCGGCGCGAAGTCTAGCCCAGAGTCTGGGCCTAGCCTTCCGCCGCCATTTCCGCTTCGGTCTGGTCGTATTCGGCAGAATTGGCGGCGCGGATGATCTCGCAGCTGCCGAGGATCGTCGTGAAGAACTCGGTTACCTCGTCTTCGCCGGTCATGCTGGTGAGCTCATCGGTCAGCTCATCGGTCCGCGAATCGATCCGCGCTTCGTAATCGGCGTCATCGCCCGCGAAGCGGTTGTAGGCCATCGCCAGCCAGACAGTCGCCGACCCGACCAGTTCGCCCGAAAAATCGGGGTCCTCTTCCTCGATGATACCGGCGAGATAGGCGTTGGCGATGCCGCAATCCATCGCGATATCGTAGTCGAGCGTCTCGTCGTCCTGCGCGGCAGCCGGTGCAGAAAAAAGCAGCGCCGTTGCGGCTGCCAGTGAAACGATCGTTGCGCGCATGGAAATCTACCCCCGTCCTCGAATACCGCTTCCTAATCGCTTCGCATTGCGACCGATAGTCCCAATCGGCTGTGGCATTTGCGTCGCGTCGAGGCGGCAAAAAACCTCGCTTGGGCCAGCCAGGCTTTCGCCGTGGTGAACCCGCGCCTATCCGGGCCGGCTGTTCATGACACGCGAACACATCTCGACCGCCGGAACCCATGGCACATGGGCACCTTGGCGCACCGAGCTGGCGGCCACACTGCGGCTCAGCTGGCCGCTGGCGCTCGCCAATTTGCTGCAGATGCTGACCTATGCGGTGGATGTGATCTTCATCGCGCGGCTGGGCGAGGCACCGCTGGCGGCCTCGGCGATGGTGGTGGCGCTGTTCGGGCTGGTGATGTGGGCACTGTCCGGGCTGACCGGCGCGGTCGCGGCGGTGATTGCGGCCGAGCTGGGCGAGCGCGCGCCGGCCTTGCGCCCCGTCCGCCGATCGGTCCGCATGGCGCTGTGGCTGGCGGTGATCAGCGGTGCGGGCGGGATGCTGGTCTGCCTCGCGCTCGGCCCGATCATGCACGCCACGGGGCAGAAGGCGGAGATCATCGTACTGGCGCAGAGCTACAACAGCGTGCTGATCTTCTCGATGATCCCGATGGTGATCGCCAATGTGCTGCGCTGCTTCGTCTCCGCGCTCGGGCGGCCGGTGTTCGCCACCGCGATCACCGCAGGCGGGATCTTCGTCAATGCGCTGGCCAACTACGCCTTCATCTTCGGCAATCTTGGCGCGCCCGAGCTCGGCCTGCAAGGCGCCGCGGTGGCGACCGTCATCACCGCGCTGTGCGTGGTGGCGGCCTTCGCTTTGGTGATCCGGTTCACCCCGCAGTTCCACCGCTACCGGATCGTCGGTCGGTGGTGGAAGCCCGACTGGGCGCGGTTTGCGCATGTGGTGCGGATCGGCACGCCGGTGGCGCTGACGATCACCGCCGAAGCAGGCATCTTCGGTGCCGCCGCTTTCATGATGGGCAGCATCGGCACGGCGCAGCTCGCCGCGCACACGGTGGCCTTGCAGATCGCCGCGCTGGCGTTTCAAGTGCCGTTCGGGATCGGCCAGGCGGTGACCATCAGGGTCGGCTATTTCTATGGAGCGCGCGACGTCGAAGGGATGAAGCGCGCGGGCTGGACCGCGATCGTTCTCGGCACCGGTTTCATGGCCACGACCGCGCTGGCGATGATCGTCATCCCCGAGCCGTTGCTCGCGATCTATATCGATCCGTGGGATGCGAAGAATGCCGTGCTGGTGTCCTTCGCCCTGCAATACCTCGTCATCGCGGCGGCGTTCCAGCTGTTCGACGGGATGCAGGCGGTCGCCGCCGGGGCCCTGCGCGGCCTGCAGGACACCCGCATCCCGATGTGGATCGCGATCTTCAGCTACTGGGTCCCCGGCATCGGGGTGGCCCTGTGGCTCGGCTTCCGGACTCCGCTCGAAGGCACGGGAATCTGGATCGGGCTCGCCACCGGGCTGATGAGCGCGGCGGTGCTGCTGTGCTGGCGCTGGTCGCTGCGCGACCGGCTCGGCCTGACTGCCCGCAGCTGACGTCGATCTTGTGAGAAAAAACTCGCGCAGAACGTTGACTCGCGCATCGAGCATCCCCAAATGCGCCGCGCTGGCACTCACCATGGGCGAGTGCCAGAAACGCTATTCATCACTCGAATTGAGAAAGGTCATCAATATGGCATTTCGTCCGCTGCACGACCGCGTTCTGGTCCGTCGCATCGAAGCCGACCAGAAGACTGCCGGCGGCATCATCATCCCTGACAGCGCACAGGAAAAGCCGAGCGAAGGCGAGATCGTCGCCACCGGTTCGGGCGCCAAGGCCGAAGACGGCACCGTCACCCCGCTCGATGTCAGGGCGGGCGACCGCGTGTTGTTCGGCAAGTGGTCGGGCACCGAGGTCAAGCTCGACGGCGAAGACCTGCTGATCATGAAGGAAAGCGACATCATGGGGATCATTTCCTGATCCCATCGTCACCCCAGCGAAAGCTGGGGTCGCTGGCCGAAAGCGCCAGTTGCTGTCCACCAAGAACAACCCGATCCCAGCTTTCGCTGGGATGACGAAACTGGAGAAACACAATGGCTGCCAAGGACGTAAAGTTCAGCCGCGACGCGCGCGAGCGCATCCTCAAGGGCGTCGACACGCTCGCCAACGCCGTCAAGGTCACGCTCGGCCCGAAGGGTCGCAACGTCGTGATCGACAAGAGCTTCGGCGCACCGCGCATCACCAAGGACGGCGTCACCGTCGCCAAGGAAATCGAGCTCAAGGACAAGTTCGAGAACATGGGCGCGCAGATGCTCAAGGAAGTTGCGTCGAAGACCAACGACCTCGCCGGGGACGGCACCACCACCGCCACTGTGCTCGGTCAGGCGATCGTGCGCGAAGGCATGAAGTCGGTCGCAGCGGGCATGAACCCGATGGACCTCAAGCGCGGCATCGATCTGGCCGTGACCAAGGTGGTCGAGAACCTCGTCGCCCGTTCGAAGGACGTGGCCGGCTCGGCTGAAATCGCCCAGGTCGGGATCATTTCGGCCAATGGCGACCGTGAAGTCGGCGAGAAGATCGCCGAGGCGATGGAAAAGGTCGGCAAGGAAGGCGTGATCACCGTCGAGGAAGCCAAGGGCCTCGAGTTCGAGCTCGATGTCGTCGAAGGCATGCAGTTCGACCGCGGCTATCTCAGCCCCTACTTCATCACCAATCCCGACAAGATGACGGTGGAACTGGATAACCCCTACATCCTGATCCACGAGAAGAAGCTCAGCAATCTGCAGGCGATGCTGCCGGTGCTCGAAGCGGCTGTCCAGAGCGGTCGCCCGCTGCTGATCATCGCGGAAGACATCGAAGGCGAAGCGCTGGCGACCCTGGTGGTCAACAAGCTGCGCGGCGGCCTCAAGGTTGCAGCGGTCAAGGCACCGGGCTTCGGCGATCGCCGCAAGGCGATGCTGCAGGACATCGCGATCCTGACCAAGGGCGAAATGATCAGCGAAGACCTCGGTATCAAGCTCGAGAACGTTACGCTGGGCATGCTCGGCGAAGCCAAGCGCGTCACCATCGACAAGGACAACACCACCATCGTCGACGGTGCCGGTGACGAAGGCGACATCAAGGCCCGCGTCGGCGAAATCCGCACCCAGATCGACAACACCTCGAGCGACTACGACCGCGAGAAGCTGCAAGAGCGTCTCGCCAAGCTCGCTGGCGGTGTGGCCGTGATCAAGGTCGGCGGTGCGTCGGAAGTCGAAGTGAAGGAACGCAAGGACCGTGTCGACGACGCGCTCCACGCGACCCGCGCTGCGGTCGAAGAAGGCATCGTCCCCGGCGGCGGTACCGCGCTGCTCTATGCCACCAAGGCGCTCGAAGGTCTCAAGGGTGACAATGACGACCAGACCCGCGGGATCGACATCGTACGTAAGGCGATTGTCGCTCCGGTCCGCCAGATCGCCGAAAACGCCGGTCATGACGGTGCGGTCATCTCGGGCAACCTGCTGCGCGAAGGCGACGAAACGCAGGGCTTCAACGCAGCGACCGACACCTACGAAAACCTCGTGGCTGCCGGTGTGATCGACCCGACCAAGGTCGTTCGGGTGGCCTTGCAGGATGCGGCCTCGGTCGCCGGCCTGCTGATCACCACCGAAGCGGCGATTTCGGACGCTCCGGAAGACAAGCCCGCCGGCGGCGGCATGCCCGATATGGGCGGCATGGGCGGAATGGGCGGCATGGGCTTCTAAGCCACCCGCGGTTTCGAACACCAGAGGGCCCGGCGGAGCGATCCGCCGGGCCCTTTTGCTGGTGGTTCGATTTCCATTGTCAAACAGCGGGCAAGGCGCAAGACAGCGCCGCGTATCCCAGCGAAAGGTGCAGGCTTGCTCACGTCCGGAAATCTCGACCGGTTCCGAATGGCGGTGATCGCCGACGCTGCATTGCAGGATACCTTGCGCCGGTGCACCGCCGACCCGGAGCTGGTCGCGGCGGCGCTGGCCGAGGCGGCCGCGCGATCGCTGCCGCTCGGTCCGGAGGATCTCGCGCTGGTGCTGGGTCCGCAGACACCCGACCCGCAGGCTGGCTTTGCGCATATGGTGCCGCTTGAGGAGGCCCCGCCGCCGTTATGGCTGCCGGTGGCGCTCGTGCTGCGCGACAATGCCCTGGCGATCGAATGGCTGCCGATCCCTCTCGATGGCTTGCATCATCCCTTCTTCGAGCATTCGATGGCGGATATCGCCCCGCTCCCCTTCACCCGGCTGATGCGCAGCGTCACGCCGCTGGATGCGCTCGACGCCTTCGCGAGCAGCCCCGGCCCCGACGGCTTCGTGCACCACATGTCGCGCTGCGGCTCGACGCTGGTCGCGCAGATGCTGGCGGCGGTGCCCGAATATGTGTCGATCGCCGAAGCGCCGGTGATCGACACGATGATCCAGCTTGCCTGTCAGGGCGCGGTCAGCGACGCGCAGCTGCGCAATCTGGTCGCTGCCGTCACCCGCACGCGCGGCGCGGCGACGACCCACCGCTTCGTCAAGCTCGACTGCTGGCATTCGCTCGCCCTGCCGGTGCTGCGACGCGCCTTCCCTGCGACGCCCTGGGCATACCTCTATCGCGATGCGCGCGAGGTGCTGGTGTCGCAGCAGCGCAATCCGGGGATGCATGTGCGCAAAGGCGCTGTCCCCTTCGCCGCCTTCGGTTTGCCCAATGCGGAGAGGGTTGCGGACGAAGACTATGCGGCCTGGGTTCTGGCGCATTGCACCGCCGCCGCGCTGCGCAACAGCGAGGATCCGGCGTGCCTGCCGGTGCCCTATCCTTCGTTGCCCGATGCATTGACAGCAGAGATTTTGCCCCACTTCGGTGTGCAGACAAGCGAAGCCCAGCGGCGCTCTATGGAACAGGCCTCGGCGCGCAATTCGAAGCAACCCGATCAGCCCTTCGTGTCCGATTCCGAGGCCAAACGCAGCGAAGCTGAGGGGCTGCCCGGCTCTGAAGCAGAAGCGCGCTTGGTCGAGATCGTCGCGGCGCTCGACCGGCAGCGCACCGCGCGATCATCGGCGCCAGCGCGCGGACCGGCGGTCAGCGTGGGCTACGACTGGTGAGCGCAGGGCCTTGACCGAACCACGCCTGTCGATCTTCGCCCGCTGGCCCGAACCGGGCAAGGCCAAGACCCGGCTCATCCCGGGGCTGGGCGCGGAAGGTGCGGCGGCGGTCTATGCCAAGTTGCTGGCGCATACGATCGAGGTCGCGCGGGCGAGCGGGCTCGACTTCGAACTGCGGGTGACAGGGACACCGGTGGTGGCATTCCGCGAAGGCTTCGGTAGAGACCTCATCGTAGTCCCCCAGGGCGAGGGCGAACTCACCGACAAACTCACCCGCGTCCCCGCACCCGCCATCGTGATCGGCAGCGACTGCCCCGGCCTGACCCCGCAAATCCTGCAAGCCGCGCGCGACACCTTGGCGAACGAAGCGGCGGTGATCGGCCCGGCGAGCGACGGCGGATATTACCTGCTGGGTTACAACGCCGATGCGCGCTTCGCCTTCGCGGACATGCCATGGAGCACACCGGTGGTGTTCGAGGAGACCGTGCGGCGCTTCGCGGCGAAAGGCATCCGCCCGGCGGTGCTGCCCGAACTGGCCGATGTCGATACCATTGAGGACCTCGCCGACTGGCCGGAGTTTCTGCCGTGAGCCTGCCGACCGTGGCGCTCGTCATCCCCGTGCTCGACGAGGAGAAGGCGCTCCCGGCCCTGATCGGCCTGGTTGCCTCGCTCGATCCGCCGCCAGCCGAAGTGATCGTCGTCGACGGAGGGAGCGGCGACCGGACGCGCGAGCTGGTGCTGGCCGCAGGCTGGACGCTGCTGGATACCACCGCCGGACGCGGGAGACAGATCAACGCCGGGGTCGCAGCGGCGGCCAGTGCGTTTATCTGCGTGCTCCACGCCGACACCGCGCCGCCGCTCGATATGGTCGCGGTCATTCGCGACGCGCTGGCGGATGATCGCACCGCGCTCGCCAGCTTCACCCCGTTGATCCGCGGCGAAAGGACCCGTTGGGGCACCACCTTCCACAACTGGATAAAGACCTGGTACGCGCCGCTGATCACCCGCCCGCACCTGTTCATTCGCGGGGTACGTCTGCTGTTCGGCGATCACGCGATGTTCTTCCGGCGCGAGCAGTTCCTGCAAGTCGGCGGCTGCACGCCGGGCGACGCGATCATGGAAGAGGCGGACCTGTGCGTGAAGTTCGCGCAATTGGGCAGGATCCGCATGGTCCACCGTTGGGTCGAAACCAGCGACCGGCGGATTGCCGCCTGGGGTCCGCTGAAGGCCAACTGGATCTATTTCAAGGTCGGGATACTGTGGGCGGTCGGGGCGCGGAGCAGGCTGGAGAAGAATTATCCGCATGTGCGGTAACGCCGTCACCCCAGCGAAAGCTGGGGTCGCGTGCCGCGAGCTCGAGCTCAGTCGAACGCGATCCCAGCTTTCGCTGGGATGACGAGCGGCGGCTAAACCGTTTCCGATTCCGCCAGGAACCCGACCGCGATGCAATGGTCGATCAGCCGCCGGATATAGGCCTCGCCGGTTTCGGGACAGCGCGTCCCGGTCAGCTCGCGGAACCGTGCGTCGCAGAAATGCGGATCGCGCTGGAAATAGCTCGCGTAAAGCCCCGCCACGCGCTTGAACAGGCGTCGTTCCAGCGCGTGCAGTTGCGACGGATCGAACGTTTCCGGCGCGACGAGTTCTGGTGCGTGGAAATGCGGATAGGCCCCGATAACGCCGGTAAACCGCTCGACGGGTAGAGGTTGCCCCGAGACGAGGTGGAGTGTGATCCCCTCCGCCCCGAAGCCCACCTCGTCCAACTTTTCCGCAATCGCCGCGATCCCGCCCGCGACATGGTCGATCGGCACAAAGTCGAGTGTCGCCCCGGCGCGCGCGGGCATATGGCGGACGCGGCCCTCGGCGATCAGCTTGAACGCGGCATAGGTGGTGTCGAACTGACGGATCGTGCCGCTGGAATATTCGCCGACGACGATCGAGGGGCGTGCGATGGCCCAGTTGAGGTCGCTCGCCCGGACCAGCCGTTCGCCCGCCGCCTTGGACGCTTCGTAACCATTCGCGAAACCGGTTTCGGGTAGCGGATCGTCCTCGCGGATCGCCCCATCGCGCGTGCCGCAGACATAGGCGGTGCTGACATGGAGGAACGCCATCGCGCCCGCTTCGGCCAGCGCCAGCGCATGCTCCGTCCCGCCGACATTGACCGCGCGGTAGTCTTCTTCGGCGAGATCAAACCGGACCGTGGCCGCGCAGTGGATCAGCAGGTCGTGGTCCGCCGCGACCCCGGCGAAGGATGCCTCATCCCAGCCGAACCGGGCAGCGGACACGTCCCCTTTCACCACCCCCGTGACCGGCACAAGCGAGCCGTCGTTGGCGCGCACATCGGGATTGCGATGGACCAGCGCCGTCACGCTGTGCCCGGCTGCCACCAGCCGCGCACAGACTTCGCCGCCGACCAGCCCGGCGGCCCCGGTGACCAGGATTCTCAGCAGCAGGCCCCTGTCGCCGCCGCCCCGGCCGGACCGACCGCCTGGTAGGGAAAGGCCCCGCCGCAATCGGGGAAGATGCCGTAATGGTGCGAGAAATCGCCGTGGAATTCGAAATGCGGTGCGAATCGCGTATCGGCCAGCATCTTCCAGCTGTTGCCGCAGATCAGGAACTGCCGCCCGCGCTCGATCGCATGATGCCCGTCGAGCACGAAGACCCGCTCGCTGCCCGGCACGGTGCCCTTGTAGACCACCGACTGGCCGTAATCCTCGCACTGCGGCTCCAGCCCGTCGAGCTTGAACAGGCGGTAGGTCGCCGAATAGAAGGCGATTCCGTCGAGCATCGCGGCGATCACCGGATCGCCGATCCCCAGCGGCCGGTCGGACACCAGCCGCGGATCGGCAAAACCCGCTTGCTTCGCCAACCGTTCAAAATCGCCCCAATAGAGCGCGCCGCCGAGGCATTCGCCGTGCAGCACCGGATCGGTCCGCAGATGCTCGGGCACGCGGCGGTCCGAATAGACATCGGAGAAATAGAGCTCGCCGCCCGGTTTGAGCAAGCGATAGGCCGCTTCGAACACCGCCGCCTTGTCTGCCACGAGATTGATCACGCAGTTCGAGACGATGACGTCGAAGTGCCCTTCCGGCAGGTCGAGATCGCCCAGTTTCTCGATATCGCCTTCGAGGAAACGCACGTTGGACTGCGCATAGCCGAAACGTTCGCGGTGCCATTCGAGATGTTCGTTCGCCACCGCCAATTGCTCGGGCGTGGTGTCGACGCCGGTCACGCTGCCGTTCTCGCCGACCAGCTGCGCGAGGATATAGGCGTCCTGCCCGCTGCCGCTGCCGAGATCGAGGATATGGCACCCCTCGATCGCCTGCGGCACGACGAGGCCGCAGCCGTAATAGCGCGCGCGGACCTCCTCATGGACATTGCGCATCGCGGCGAGAATGTCGGGCGGCGGCGCCTCGGCGGTGCAGCAGGCATCGGTCTTGAGATCTTCCGACCCGGTCAGCACCTTGCCATAGTAATCCCGGCTGTTTTCGATGTTCATGTAACTTCCCGCCAGAAGGTTGCGAATAGGGGGCTGGACACGCAGGCCGCCAGAAAGGGTTTCGCGTGCAAGCCCTAATTAGTTACGGAAGCGGCGCAATGAAATTCACGCATGACGTTATCGTTATCGGCGGCGGCGCTGCCGGGCTCACCGCAGCAGGCGGCACCGCGCTGTTCGGGCTGAAGGCCGCGCTGATCGAAGGCCACAAGATGGGCGGCGAATGCCTCAACAATGGTTGCGTACCGTCGAAGGCACTGATCACCGCCGCCAAGCGCGCCGCCGAGGCACGGGTCGCCACCAGGCATGGCGTGACGCTGGCCGAACCGCAGGTCGACTGGAAGGGCGTCCACGCCCATGTCCACGCCGCGATCGCGCATATCGAGCATCACGATTCGGCCGAGACCTTCGAGGCGATGGGGGTCGAGGTGATCAAGGGGTGGGCGCGCGTGACCGGCAAGCACTCGGTCGAGGTCGATGGGCGGCAGCTCCATGCGCCGCGCATTGTCGTTGCGACCGGCTCAAAGCCGGCGGTGCCACCGGTCGAGGGGCTCGACGCCGTGCCCTACCTCACCAACGAGAACCTGTTCGACCTGACCGAACGCCCCGATCATCTGGTCATCATCGGCGGCGGGGTGATCGGGATGGAGATGGCGCAGGCGCATCGCCGCCTCGGCAGCGAGGTCACCGTGGTCAATCCCGGCCCGCTGATGGGCCGCGACGATCCCGATTCGGTCGCGGTCGTGCAACAAGTGATGGAAGAGGAAGGCGTTCGCTTCGTGTTCGGCAAGGTGCACCGGGTCGAAGGCGCGGCAGGTGCGATCACCGCGCATGTCGAGTTGGACGACGGCGGCAGCGAAGCAGTTTCGGGCTCGCACCTGCTGGTCGCCGTCGGACGCAAGGCCAATTGCACCGGCTTCGGGCTCGAGGATCTCGGCGTGGCGATGGGTCGCAACGGGATCGAGACCGACAAGCGTCGCCGCACTTCGGTCAAGTCCATCTACGCCATCGGCGATTGCCGCGACGGGCCGCGGCTGACGCATGTCTCGGGCTACGAGGGATCGAACGTCGCGCTGGAGATCGTCACCGGCCTGCCGACCAAGGTCGATTACCGCGCGCTGCCGTGGGTCACCTTCACCGAGCCCGAAGTCGCGCAGATCGGCCTGACCGAGAAGGAAGCGCGCAAGGCGCATGGCGAAAAGGTCGTCGTGGTGCGGCAGGAGTTTTCCGAGAACGAACGCGCCACGGCGGAGGATTCGACCAAGGGGCATATGAAGCTGGTGCTGAAAGGCAAGAAGGTTCTCGGCGTCAGCGTGGTCGGCAAGAATGCGGGCGAGTTGCTGCTGCCCTTCAGCCAGATCATCACCGGCAAGGCGAGCACCTTTGCGCTGGGCAGCGCGATCATCAGCTATCCCACCCGCAGCGAGATTTCCAAGGCCGCCGCCTTCGCCGCGTGGGAGCCGACGGTGTTCGGTAGCCTGCCGAAGAAATATGCGGCATTTGTCGCAAAACTGCGCAGGATGATGAATTGAGCGAGACCCGGACGAAATCGAGAAATGCCCCGATCGGCCCCTCGCCGTTCCGGGTCGAAGCCGAGGCGCTGCCGCGCGAGAAATTCTCCGATCCAGAATTGACCGCCAAGGGCGAGCAGCGTGCGTCGGTGCCGCTGACCCGGCTCGAAACGCTGTGGTTCAACACCGGCACGCTGTGCAACCTGGCCTGCGCGACCTGCTATATCGAAAGCAGCCCGACCAACGACGCGCTGGTCTATCTCGGAGCGGCGGATGCTGCGCGTTTCCTCGACGAAGCCGAGACGATGGGCACGCGCGAGATCGGCTTCACCGGCGGCGAACCCTTTATGAACCCGCAGTTCCTCGCCATGCTGGAGGATACGCTAGGGCGCGGTTTCGACGCGCTGGTGCTGAGCAATGCGATGAAGCCGATGCGGCGGCACGAAGCGGCGCTGCTGGCGCTGAAGGAGCGGTTCGGCGACAAGCTCACCATTCGCGTCAGCCTCGATCATCATACGCAAGAAGGCCACGAGGGCGAACGGGGGCCGAACAGCTGGGTGCCGGGTCTCGACGGGCTGAAATGGCTTTCGGCCAATGGGTTCTCGATCGCGGTCGCCGGCCGCCTGCTGCCCGGCGAAGGCATGGAGGCTGCGCGCGAGGGCTACGCCCGGCTGTTCGCCGCCGAGAGTATCCGCATCGACGCGCTTGACCCGCTGCGGATGGTACTGTTCCCCGAGATGGACGCGAGCAAGGACATCGCCGAGATCACCACCGAGTGCTGGGGCATCCTCGGCAAGTCGCCGGCCGAGATCATGTGCGCGACCAGCCGCATGGTCGTCCACCGTAAGGGCGAGCCCGGCCCCCGCGTCGCCGCCTGCACGCTGATCCCCTATGACGACGGCTTCGACATGGGCGCGACGCTGGAGGAAGCGAGCGGCGCAATCGCGCTTAACCACCCGCATTGCGCACGGTTTTGCGTACTCGGCGGAGCAAGCTGTTCGGCTTAGCGCCATCGCCGCCGCTGCCGTCATCCTGAACTTGTTTCAGGATCCATCTCTCCGCCCGGGCGGAGAAATCGCTCGGAGCGCTGCGATGTCGACGAGTCCAAGCCAATCAAGGTGCGCGCTCAGCCTTCGGGATCCGAGCGCGACGCAGGCTGGATGCTGAAACGAGTTCAGCATGGCGATCAATAGGGTGGGTTTGGCGCCCGGCCGGGCGAGATGTCGCGGATGATCGAGGTCAGAAATCCAGATCAATCAGTCTGGTAATCAAATCATCATCCAAATTCATAATTGCTTCCGAGATCCGCGCATTGCCCTTGGCAGCCGCCAATGCGGAAAGGACCGAAAGCAAAGTGTCTTCATCCCAATCATCGGCCAAATGCCTGACAACTGCTTCCGAAAGCCTTGCCACCGAAGCATGATAGGCGGGAGCAAGATCGTCAGGAATGGAAGGTCCTCTGCCACTTGCCCGCGATATCTCGATTGCGGCGGGCAGCTGGAAGAAGCCGAAATCGATCGGCCCTTCAAATGCGCATGCGAGGTCCACAAGATGCGGAAGTGCGGCAAAGCTGGCGGTGTATGTATCTCCCTGATGACAAAGCGCCGACCAGAGGCTGAACCACGTTTCTGTGTCCGAACTTTCACGTGGCCCGGTGGATTGGGCCAGCATTCGCAGCAATCCAGGAACGTCCGACGCTGCGCCATAGGCATGGGTCAGCCTGCCCCATTGGTCACTATCGAGGTCGAGCTTCGTCACTTCACAACACCCGCCCCGCCACCGCATCCAGCTTCCCAAGCATCGCCGGATCGCGCGCGTCGGGGGCGGTGATCAGCGCATAGTCCAGCACGGTATCAAGCGGCGAGGCCTCGCGTGTCTCGGGTAGCGCGGCGATGAAAGCCTCCACCGTCCGCCGCGCGGTCACCCCATTTGCGTTCATCTGCGCAATCACCTCGCTCACCTCGACGAAGGCTGCGTTCTCGCGCCAGCAGTCGTAATCGGTGACCATGCCGACCAGCGCGTAGGGCATCTCCGCCTCGCGGCACAGTTTCGCTTCGGGCATGGCGGTCATGCCGATCACGTCGGCGCCCCATTGGCGGTAGAGATGGCTTTCGGCGCGGGTGGAGAATTGCGGGCCTTCCATCGCAAGATAGGTTCCGCCGGGCGTCACCTTGCCCCCCGCTTGCTCGACCGCAGCAGCAGCAAAGCCCGACAGCCGTTCGCAGACCGGCTCGGCCATGCTGACATGTGCGACCATGCCGGTTCCGAAGAAGCTGGAAGCCCTCCCTTTCGTCCGGTCGATGAACTGGTCGACCACCACAAAATTCCCGGGCGCGAGTTCTTCGCGCAAGGACCCGACCGAGGAGATCGCGAGAATGTCGGTGCAGCCTGCGCGTTTGAGCGCATCGACATTGGCGCGCGCGTTGACTTCGCCGGGCGGAATGCGGTGTCCGCGGCCGTGGCGGGGGAGGAAGCGCACCCGGACATGCCCGATCCGCCCGCACAGGATCTCGTCCGACGCCTCGCCGAAGGGCGAGTTGACGCGAATCCACTGCGCGTCTTCCAGCGTGTCGATCTGGTAGAGGCCGCTGCCTCCGATGATGCCGATGGTCCACTTGGTCATGCTGCGGTTCTAGCGCCTGTTGCGCCGCCGGATAAGTCCCTGAAGCGCGAGAAAAACGCCCGCTGCGGTCCGTGCGCAAGATTTGGTCGCGCCGGGCACTCTTCTCGTCGCGCGGGCAGTTGCGGTGAGGAATTTCCGGCGGTTAAGCTTTTAAAAAGCATACGGGGGTTACGCATTACTACATGGCGATGGGACTGAAACAGCTCGGAACGCAGCTCGGGACACTGGGCGCAGGGATCGCACTGGCGCTGGCGGCGGCCGCACCGGCGCAGGCGCAGCGAGCAGAGGCGGGCGAACTGCACGCCGCCTTCGATGACACTTTCGGCACCGACGCGCGCGCGCCGCAGAGCTTCGACGCAATCTACGAGACCGGTTTCGAGCAGCGCATCGCGCAGATAGCCGATGGCAGCGAGGGCCGGATCGGGATCGCCGCAGTCGATCTTTCGACCGGCAAGGAAGTCTCGATCCTCGGCAACCAACGGTTCCCGATGGCGAGCACCAGCAAGATCGCGATCGCCGCAACTTTCATGGAGGGTGTCGAGCAGGGCCGCTGGAGCCTGTCGAGCGAGTTCCCGCTGCTGGTCCCGGTCGGCTCGGCGAAATATTCGAGCAGCGTCGCCCCGGTCCGCGAAGGCAGCTACCTGCCCGCCGCCGACCTGATCGAACTGATGATCACCCGTTCGAGCAATCCGGCGACCGACGCGCTGCTGCGGGTCGTCGGCGGTCCGCGCGCGGTCAACGACTGGATGCGGCGAGCGGGGATCCAGGACTTCCAGTTGACCCGCGACATTGCCACTCTGGTGCGCGACGACGGCGAATTCGATCCGGCGCGGCATATCGACACGCGCGACAGCGCGACCCCCAAGGCGATGACCGACCTCCTCGTCGGGCTGCATCAGGGGCGCTGGCTCTCCGCATCGAGCCGCCAGGTGATCATCGGCGCGATGGAGCGCTGCGTCACCGGCAAACGAAGGATTCCTGCATTGCTCCCGGCCGGAGTGACGGTGGCGCACAAGACCGGTTCGCTCAACAACACCTCGAGCGATATCGGGATCATCCGCGCGCCCGACGGACGGGCAATGGCGGTGGCGATCTATGTCACCGGCCAGGGCTCGCGCGGCAATCGCGAAGCCCGCATCGCCCAGATCGCCAATGCGCTGTACGAAGGCTTCGTCAACCAGCCTGAGCGCGAGTGGGCCAATGCGACCTACGCCCCGGGCGGCTGATACCCGAGTCCGCTGACAGGCTCCATCTTAACAGCACATAAGAAAAGGGCGGCGCCTCGCGGCACCGCCCTTTTCTGTTCACGCGAAGTGAAACGTACCGAATCAGTCAGCCTTGGCTTCTTCGGTGGTTTCGCCCTGCACTTCGGCTTCGGTTTCGGCCGCAGCTTCGGTTGCAGTGTCGGCAACGGTTTCAGCGCCGTCAGCCATGGCATCGCCAGCTTCTTCAACGTTGGTCGCGGTGTCTTCAGCAGCGCCTTCGACGGCGGTTTCAGCGGCTTCTTCGGTCTTTTCCGAGCAAGCTGCGAGGGTCAGGGCAGCGACGCCAGCGGCGGCGACGAGTGCGATCTTGCGCATGGGTTCAATTCCTTGAAATGCGTGACAGAAAAACAAGCCCGCCATTACGGCGGGCTTGCATCAGGTAGCTGGGATTATTCAGCAGCCTTGGTTTCTTCGGCAGCCGGAGCAGCTTCGGTGGTTGCTTCTGCTTCGGTGGTCGCAGCTTCAGCGCCTTCTTCGGTGGTTGCTTCTTCAGCAGCCATCGCGTCGGTAGCTTCTTCAGCCACTGCGGTTTCGTCAGCAGCGGTTTCTTCGGTGGCTTCGGGAGCTTCGGCTTCCGAGCAAGCGGCGAGCGACAGAGCAGCGGCGCCAGCGGCGGCGACGAGAACGAGCTTACGCATAGGTTCGATTCCTTAAACAGCGAGTGAGTTTCGCAAGCCCCTCCCATGAGGAACCGGCGCGAAACCGGTCAATTAACCGGCTTCGTGGTGGCTAAATAATGGCGAGATTGTGACGATGCAAGCGGATTCGCCACAATTCAGGCATTTTTTGCCTTTTTTTCGCCATATTTTCCCGAGAAGGGCGGAAATGCGCCATTCAGCGCTGGCTCGCCATTCCTGTGGCCATCGCTCGCTTTGCGGCTGACCCCGATCGGTCTCGCTGCTAAGTGCAGCCGATGTCCGCCAAGAAACATCTCTATCTCGTCGACGGTTCGGCCTATATTTTCCGCGCTTATCACCGGCTTCCGCCGCTGACCGATCCGCAGGGTACGCCGGTTGGGGCGGTCTATGGCTACACCACCATGCTGTGGAAGCTGGCCGACGATCTCCACAAGGCCGACGGGCCGACCCACCTCGCGGTCATCCTCGACAAGTCGAGCCGGTCGTTCCGCAACGACCTGTACGATCTCTACAAAGCCAATCGGCCCGAACCGCCCGAAGACCTGGTGCCCCAGTTCCCGCTGATTCGCGACGCCACCCGCGCCTTCAGCCTGCCCTGCATCGAGGAAGAAAACGTCGAGGCGGACGACATGATCGCGAGCTACGCCCGCGCTGCCACGCGCAAGGGGTGGGACGTGACCATCGTCAGCTCGGACAAGGACCTGATGCAGCTGATAGGCCAATGCGCCGAGGATGAGCTGGAACCGGGCGTCACCGAGGGTGGCTGTATCGATATGCTCGACACGATGAAGAATGCGCGGATCGGGCGCGAGGAAGTGATCGAGAAATTCGGCGTCCCGCCCGAACTGGTCGGTGACGTGCTGGCCCTAATGGGCGATTCGGTGGACAATATCCCCGGCATATTCGGGGTCGGACCCAAAACCGCGAGCAAGCTGATCGACGAACACGGCAGCCTTACCGCCGCGCTCGATTCGGCCGAGGGCATGAAAGCCTCGAAGCTCAAGGAGCGGCTGATCGAGCATCGCGCCGATGCAGAGCTGAGCCGCGTACTGGTGACGCTGAAGGAAGATTGTCCACTACCAATCGCTCTCGACGAAATGAAGCTTGACGGCGTTCCGCCCGAACCGCTCGCCGCCTTCCTCGAAAAGCACGGCTTCACCAGCCTGCTGCGGCGGCTCGGTGCGGGGACGGGCAGCCCCGAGCGCACGACCAACCTCGACCCGCAGAAAGCGGTCAACAAGGGTGCCGAGGCATCGAGCGAAGGCAATCGCCAGCCGCCGCCCGAATGGCCCGCGATCGACCGCTCGCTCTACGAATGCGTCCAGTCCCGCGAGGCGCTCGATAGGTGGATCGCCCGCGCCTTTGCCGCGCGGCTGGTGGCGGTCGATACCGAGACCAGCGCGCTTGACGCGATGCAGGCCGAACTCGTCGGTGTGAGTCTCGCCACCGGACCGGGCGAGGCGTGCTACATCCCGCTGGCCCATGGCGGAACCGACATGTTCGCCGAAAGGCCGCAACAGGTGGACCGGGCGGAGGCGCTCGAAGCGTTGAAGCCCCTGCTCGCGAGCGACGCGGTGCTCAAGGTGTTCCAGAACGGCAAATACGATCTCAACGTCCTCGCCCGTTACGGGGTCGCAGTCGCGCCGATCGACGATACGATGATCATCAGCTTCGCACTCGATGCCGGGCGCTCGCTCGACGGGATCGGCGGCGGCCACGGGATGGACGAGCTCTCCGAACGCCATCTCGGCCACACCCCGATCCCGTTCAAGGAACTGTGCGGCACCGGCAAGAAGGCGATTCCCTTCGGCGAGGTACCGCTCGACAAGGCAACCGCCTACGCCGCCGAAGATGCCGAGGTGACCTGGCGGCTGTGCAAGCTGCTCAAGCCGCGGCTCGCGGTCGAAGGCGGCACGCGGGTCTACGAGCGGGTCGACCGTCCGCTGGTGCCGGTGGTAGCGCAGATGGAGCGCCACGGGATCAAGGTCGACCACTCGCGGCTGGCCCGGCTGTCGGAGGAGTTCGCGACCGAGACCGCCAAGCTGGAGGCGCAAATCCACCAGCTGGCGGGCGAGGAATTCACCATTGGCAGCCCCAAGCAGCTGGGCGATATCCTGTTCGACAAGCTCGGTCACAAGGGCGGGCGCAAGGGCAAGAGCGGGCAGTATTCGACCGACCAGGCGGTACTGGAACGCCTGTCAGGCGACGGCGCGCAGATCGCCGACCGGGTGCTCGAATGGCGCCAGCTGACGAAGCTGCGCTCGACCTATACCGAGGCTTTGCAGGCTGCTATCAATCCGCACACGGGCCGCGTCCACACCAGCTACAGCCTCGTCGGCGCGCAAACCGGGCGGCTGTCCTCGACCGATCCCAACCTGCAGAACATCCCGATCCGCACCCCGATCGGGCGGCAGATCCGGGAGGCCTTCGTGCCGGAAGAGGGCAATGTGTTGCTCGCCGCCGATTATTCGCAGATCGAACTGCGGCTCGCTGCGCATATGGCCGACGTGCCCGAACTGAAGGAAGCCTTCGCCCATGGCGAGGACATCCATTCCCGGACCGCAAAGGAGATGTACGGTACGGTCGATCGTGACACCCGTGCAAAGGCCAAGACGATCAACTTCGCGATCCTCTACGGCATCTCGCGCTGGGGCCTGGCCGGCAGGCTGGGTGTCGAACCTGACGAGGCGCAGGCGGTGATCGACACCTATTTCAAGCGCTTCCCCGGTATCCAGAGCTATATCCACGAAACGCTCGAGAGCGTGCGCGAGCGCGGCTATTCGGAAACGCTGTTCGGGCGCAAGACGTGGTTCCCGCGGATCAAGGCGCCCAACCAGGCTGAACGCCAGGGCAGCGAACGCGCCGCGATCAACGCCCCGATCCAGGGCACCAGCGCCGATATCATCAAGCGCGCGATGGTCCGCATGATGCCCGCGCTGGAGCAAGCGGGGCTGGGCCATGTGAAAATGCTGCTACAGGTGCACGACGAACTGGTGTTCGAACTGCCCGAAGGCGATGTAGCGACGGCGAGCCCGATCATCGAACGCGTGATGGCGACCGCAGCGGAACCCTCGGTCAAGCTGAGCGTGCCGCTGGGGATCGAGATCGGGACGGGGATGAGCTGGGACGCGGCGCATTAGGCGGGCGGACAAGGCATGGCCCGGCTGCTCCTGTTCAACAAGCCCTTCGGGGTTCTGTCACAATTCACCGATCGCGGATCGCCGACGGTTCGCGCGACCCTGTCGGACTTCATCGTGGTGAAAGGGGTCTATCCCGCCGGGAGACTCGACCGCGACAGCGAGGGACTGCTGCTGCTCACCGATGACGGGCGGCTGCAGGCGCGGATTGCCGATCCGCGGTTCAAGCTGCCCAAATCCTATCTGGTGCAGGTCGAAGGCGATCCGCAGGAAGAGCAGCTGGAGCCTTTGCGCAAGGGCGTCCGGCTAAAGGACGGGATGACCCTTCCGGCCGAGATCGAGCGCATCGATGCGCTGGAGCTGTGGCCTCGCGATCCGCCGATCCGCGTGCGCAAGTCGATCCCCGACAGCTGGCTGAAACTCACCATCCGCGAGGGGCGCAACCGGCAGGTGCGGCGCATGACGGCGGCGGTCGGCCTGCCCACCTTGCGGCTGGTCCGATGGTCGATCGGCGACTGGAGCCTCGCCGGGATCGCGCCGGGGCAGTACCGCGAGGATGCGGCCTAGCCGATGAACTATCGCCATTCCTTCCACGCCGGCAACAGCGCCGATGTCGTCAAGCATGCCTTGCTGATCGCGCTCGTCCGCGCCTTGCAGATGAAGCCGGGCGCGCTGACCATGATCGACACCCACGCCGGCTGCGGACTCTACGACCTCGCCGGCGACCACGCCCGACGCACCGGTGAGGCGACGCAGGGCGTGCTGCGCGCCTTTGCCGATACAAACCCCTTGCTTGGCGACTACCGTGCCGCCGTTGAGGTTGTGAACGAGGGCACGGATCAGGGCGAAGGCCCGCGTCTCTACCCCGGAAGCCCGCGTATTCTGGCGCAGCTTCTGCGCCCACAGGATGTCCTGATCCTCAATGAAAAGCATCCCGAAGACGCCGCTGCCCTGCGCCGCGCAATGCGGGGTTTCCCCGCAGCCGTGCATCAGCGCGATGCCTACGAACTCTGGCTGGCGATGCTACCGACCCGCACGCCGCGCGGGGTGGTGGTGGTCGATCCGCCCTACGAACAGACCGACGAACGCGCGCGGATCGTGGCCACTCTGGCCGCCGCGATGCGCAAATGGGCGCATGGCGTGACGGTGATCTGGTATCCGCTCAAAAGCCGCACCGCGCACGCGCGGTGGAAGGATCAGCTCCGCCGGCTCGGCATCGCGAAATTCCTGATTGTCGAGCACTGGCTTTACGATACCGACCAGCCCGATATCTACAACGGCGCGGGCCTGTTCATCGTCAACCCGCCCTTCGCCTTCACGCAGGGGCTGGCCCCGTTGCTTGAGGCACTGCGAGCCGCGCTGGCACCCGAAGGGCACAGCGGCGAGATCACCGCTGGCTGGCTGAGCGATTGAGATCGGTCGTGGAACAGCGCGGAGAGCGGCTGAGGATCGAAGGCGGGACGGCAATGAGCTGGGACGCGGCGCATTGATGGCGCGGCGTCCGCCGCCGTCCGCCACCCGACGGAATCAATTGCCGCTTACGGCTAGCTACCATCCCGTCTGAAGGGGCGCTTGCGTCTGATCCGCCGGGCGAGCGGCCAAGGTTGTCGCGTCTCGAATCGGCGCAACTCCGCTGCGGCATCCTCGTCATCGCCTTGAGCGGCACGGCGCAGCCAATGACGGTATCCGGCAAGATCGCCGAGATAAAACAAGGTGAGGGCGAAGTTTTGCGCAGCGGTGAATTCGCCCTGGCGGTAAGCCCGATACATCAGGCCCGCCGGACTGTGTGCATCGCGAATATGGCCAAGGTCGCCGCGTCGGCCCGTTTCGGTCTCATGCGCGGCCAGGTGCAGCATGGCTGGCCCGTATCGCCGGTGGGCGAGTATCCGCAAGATCGGCATCCCGAAGCCATTCGCCTTGCCATCCAGAATCAATCCGGCGCGTTCGTACAGCCGGTCCAGTCGCTCATCCATGAATGGTGACTAGCCCGGCCAATGTGGCTTGAAAAGATCTCGGCACCTTTCATTGGACGCCTGCGGGCTTCCGCTGTCCTACAGCCCCTAGGGTGCAAAAGGGTGATCGAATGTTCGTTTGCGCACCTTTGGCGCAAGCTCTTCAGACAGGGCAATTTTGCGCGGAGAGGTCTCTGCCATCTATCGCAAGGGGCGGGGGCTCGCTCGCACGCGAGAATGTGTCAAGCGCTCTGACCGCTTCGGTTGAAACCATATCGCATCGCCAGTAGTTGGCCCACCATGCTCGACCAACTCAATTTCGCCCGCTGGACCATCGCATGGGACGAATTTGCCGGCGCGGCGCTGGCCCTTGGCGTGGCGGTGGTCGCGGCTTGGGTGCTCTACCGGATCGTTTTCACGATCGCGCATCGCCTCACTCGTATGTCCGATTCCCTCGCCAACGAGCTGGTGGTCGACAGCATCCGGCGGCCCGTGAAATGGTCGATGATCGCCATCGCAGTTACAATCGCCGCGCAGAACAACGATGCGCTGGCTGCGGTGTGGGAACCACTCGCCCGGTTCCTGCGGCCCGCCCTGCTCGGATGGATCGCCTACACGCTGGTCAAGGCGTTCACGGCGGCGATGGAACTGCGGCTCGAATCTTCGGTCGATCCGGTCGCGGTGCGCAGCCGCCGGACGCGCATCTCGATCCTCTCGCGCACTGCGACCTTTGCGATCGTGTTCATCACCGTCGGGCTGATGCTGTTCGCAATTCCCGCCGTCCAGTCGATCGGCACCACCCTGCTCGCCTCCGCCGGTCTCGCCGCGCTGGCGGTCGGCGCGGCTGCGCAGCCCGCGCTCAAATCGCTGATCGGCGGGATCCAGCTCGCGCTGACCGAACCGCTGCGGATCGGCGATCTGGTGGTGGTCGACGGGCACACCGGCCGGGTCGAGGAAATCCGCATGAGCTTCATCGTCATCCGCACGTGGGACGAGCGTGTCGCGATCGTGCCGACGACGCAGGTGCTCGAGCAGACGTTCGAGAACTGGTCGCGTCGCAACGAGATGCTCACCGGGCCGGTGATGCTCCATCTCGACCCCGCGACCGAGATCGAACCGATCCGGCAGGAGTTCCTCCGTTTCCTCGGCGAACAGGAAAGCTGGGACGGGCGCAACGCATCCGCGCTGATGACCGATGCCTTCCCCGAAAGCGTGCAGCTGCGGCTGGCGATGAGTTCGCGCACGATCGGCGAGCTGTTCGACCTGCGGTGCGCGGTGCGCGAGCACATGATCGAATGGCTGCGCACGGAAATGCCCGGCGCGCTGATCCGCCACCGGCTGGAGGTCGAGGCGGCGAACCAGCGGTCCGCCCCGGTCTGAGCCGAGCTATTCGAGCGGTGTGACCTCGTCCGGACCGTGCTTCCTGGCACGGATCGGCTCGACCATGCCCTCGTGGATGAACCCGATCGGAGAAACCTGCGCGGCGCGTTTCTTGAGCTCGCCGCGCATCTTCTTGTATTCTTCTTCCATCGCTTCGGTCACGGTCGCGCGGCTGTCGTCGAGCGCCTCGGCGAAGTCTGCCGCGGTGACGCTGTCGACCTCGCCGCCCGCCCGGCGCAGCGCGTTGAGCCCCGCCCGGCGCACCACGTCCTCAAGGTCCGCCCCTGTGAAGCGGTCGGTCTTCGCGGCGATGTTCGCCAGCGAGACATCCTCGGCCAGCGGCATGGCAGCCGTATGGATGCCGAGGATTCGCTCGCGCCCCTTCTCGTCCGGTGTGCCGACATAGACCAGCTCGTCGAACCTTCCCGGTCGCAGCAGCGCCGGATCGACCAGCGTCGGCCGGTTGGTCGCGCCGATCACCACCACCGACTGCAATTCCTCCAGCCCGTCCATTTCGGCGAGGATGGTGTTCACAACGCGCCCGGTGACCTGCGGTTCGCCCTGCCCGCTGCCCCGCGCGGGGACCAGGCTGTCGATCTCGTCGATGAACACCACGCAGGGCGCGACCGAGCGGGCACGCTGGAACAGGCGGGCGATCTGCTGCTCGCTCTCGCCGTACCATTTGCTCAGCAGGTCGGAGCTTTTCATCGAAATGAAGTTGGCCTCCGCTTCCTTGGCGACGGCCTTCGCGAGCAGCGTCTTGCCCGTTCCCGGCGGACCATACAGCAGGAAGCCCTGCGCCGGGCGGATCCCGAGCCGCTGGAAGGCGGCCGCGTTCTTGAGCGGCAGTTCGATCCCTTCCTTCAGCTTGTCGATCGCCTCGTCGATACCGCCGATATCGTCCCACCCGACGGTGGGCACCTGAACCATGACCTCGCGCATCGCCGAAGGCTGCACGCGCTTCAGCGCGGCAAGGAAATCGTCGCGGGTGACGCAAAGATCGTCGAGCACCTCCTGCGGCACGGTGCGCGCGTCGAGGTCGAGCCGCGGCATGATCCGGCGGACCGCCTCGATCGCCGCTTCACGCGCCAGCGCGGCGATATCCGCGCCGACAAAGCCATGGGTGACCTTGGCCAGTTCGCCCAGATCGACCTTGTCCTCCAGCGGCATCCCGCGGGTATGGATGGCGAGGATTTCGCGCCGTCCGCGTTCGTCGGGCACGCCGATCACGATCTCGCGGTCGAACCGGCCCGGCCGTCGCAGCGCCTCGTCGATCGCATCGGGGCGGTTGGTCGCTGCGATCACCACGAGGTTGGAGCGCGCCTCGATCCCGTCCATCAGCGTCAGCAGCTGCGCGACCAGCCGCTTTTCGGCTTCGCCCGACACGCGGTCGCGCTTGGGGGCGATCGAGTCGATCTCGTCGATGAACACGATCGCCGGCGCGGCCTTGGTCGCGGCCTCGAACACTTCGCGCAGCCGCTTCTCGCTCTCGCCATAGCCCGAGCCCATGATCTCGGGGCCGTTGATGGTGAAGAACTCCGCGTCGCTCTCGTTCGCCACCGCCTGCGCCAGCCGGGTCTTGCCGGTACCCGGCGGGCCGTGGAGCAGCACGCCCTTGGGCGGATCGACTCCCAGCCGGGTGAACAGCTCGGGATAGCGCAACGGCAGCTCGACCATTTCGCGCAATTGCTTGATGGTATCGTCGATCCCGCCGACGTCGTCGTAATTCACCCCCGCACGCGGATCGCGCGGTTCCTCGAACTCGGCGCGCAGCTCGACTTCGGTGTTCTCGTCGATATGGACGATGCCCTTGGGCGTGGTCGAGGCGACCGACAGCCGGATCTGGGTCAGCGCATAGGCCGGCGCGTTGAACATGCGCTGGACCTCGGGCGGCATGTTGCGCACCGGTTGCTGCCCGGTCGTCGCCACCAGATCGCCCGCCACCAGCGGCTTGCGGAAGAAGTTGCGCTGCAGCGCCTGCGTCGGCCCTTGTAACCGCATTTCGCGCTGCGCCGGAGCGAAGACGACACGCTTGGCAGGCTTCGATTCGGCGCGGCGGATCAGCACATGCTCGCCCGACCCGACCTCGGCATTGCCGCGCTGGAGCCCGTCGAGCCGGATGACATCGAGTGCCTGATCCTCGTCATAGGCCGACATGGCGAGCGCGGCGGTGGAGCGCTTGCCTTCGATCTCGACCACGTCGCCCTCTGTAATGCCGAGCGCCTGGAATGCACTGCGCGGCATGCGCACGATGCCCTGCCCGCTCTCTTCCTGCCTGGCCGCCGCGACTTGCAGGCGAATGGTCTTCTCTTCTAACGCGGCGTCGGCATCGGCCATGTGGCATTCGCTCCCTGATCGGCATCTTCAAGCGTCGCAATAGCTAGGGACGCTGCGTCGCTGATGCAAATGGGCTAAGCGCAGGATTGTGTCTTCGAGGCAGGGCCATTCCTGATCGACAAAGAAAAAAGCCCCGGCGGAAAACCACCGGGGCTGTAAAGTCTTGGGAGAGGATGCCTGAAAGGCAGGGAGATATATGCGGCGGAGCAGCATTTTGTGCAAGTGCGAAAAGAACATGCGGAGTTGCAAAACATGCAACCGGAACCAAAGCCTTGTCACGAAATCGTAATCCGGCTGTTCCCCCGGTAGCTCCAGGGATGAACACAGCGTCTTCGGTTCGTTGTGCAGTGCGATATAACGGGATCGTTTCCTCCTCGGTTTCCGGCCGGCAGAGGGTGACAGGTCTGCCTTCCCGGCCTAAAGACGTAAGGCTCGACAGGGAGTAGCCATGAAGAAGCTTTATCCGGATGCGGCCAGCGCGCTTGACGGCCTGCTGCGCGATGACATGCTGATCGCGAGCGGCGGGTTCGGCCTGTGCGGCCTGCCGGAACGCCTGCTCGACGCGATTCGCGACAGCGGGGTCAAGAACCTTACCTTCGCCAGCAACAATGCCGGGATCGACAACGAAGGGATCGGCAAGCTGCTGCGCACCCGGCAGGTGCGCAAGATGCTGAGCTCCTATGTCGGCGAGAACAAGGAATTCGAGCGGCAGTTCCTGTCGGGCGAACTCGAGGTCGAATTCTGCCCGCAAGGCACCCTGGCCGAACGCATGCGCGCTGGCGGAGCGGGGATACCGGGCTTCTACACCAAGACGGGCGTTGGGACCCAGGTCGCGGAAGGCAAGGAGCACAAGGATTTCGACGGCGAAACCTACATCCTCGAACGCGGCATTTTTGCCGACCTCGCGATCGTCAAGGCGTGGAAGGCGGACGAGACGGGCAATCTGGTGTTCCGCAAGACCGCGCGCAATTTCAACCTTCCGGCGGCGACCTGCGGCAAAGCCTGCGTGGTCGAGGTGGAGGAGATCGTGCCAGTCGGGTCGCTCGATCCGGACTGCATCCATCTTCCCGGGGTCTACGTCCAGCGGATGATCGTCGGCGCGCCCTACGACAAGAAGATCGAATTCCGCACGACCCGGGAACGGGCCGAGGCTTGACCGGTGGCTAAGCGGAGTCTCCTGCTCTCCGGCCTGCTGCTCGGTTCGGCAGTCGCATTGACGGGGTGCGTCGCCGCCGCCATCCCGATTGTTGCGGGCGGGGCGATGGTCGTGCGGGGCGACTCGAGCGATGATGAAAAGGTCGAGCAAGCGCCCGCTCCGGCCGTGGCCAAAGTCGATTCTCCGGTCGAGAGTTCGGTGCCCGCACCGTCTGCGCTGACAGTCGCCACGACTCCTGTCGAGCTGCCGCCAGTCGCCGGACCATCCGATCGGGCGGGAGCACTCGAAGACGACCCCGGAGAAGAGCCTGCCGATGGGAACGACAGTTTCGAAGGTGCATTCCCGGTCGAGGGGGAAGCTGTCGCAGCAAGCGAACTCTCCCCGCTGACCGCCCCGGCCAGGGTAGCAACAGCGCCCGGTCCGCGCGAGCCGCTGTCACTGCGCGCCTACGACGCGCTCTATTCCTACGTCGATGCGCAGGCGCGGCGCGACCCGGTCGAGCAGCCACGCGATTCCGCCTTGCTCGCCTCGCCTGCCCTGCTGCGCCCGGACCGAACCGAATGCAGCATCCGGCCGCCCGCCGTGGTGGTCGATATCGATCCGGGCGAGGGAATCTTCGATCCTTCGATCACGCCAGCGCCAAACACGATGCTCGGCCAGATGCTCGGTGCCATGCGCCAGCAGGAGATCGAGATCTACTGGATCTCCGCCCTGCCCGCCGTTCAGGCCGGCGCAGTGCGCAAGGCACTCGGCACCGCCGGTCTCGATCCAGACGGGAAGGACCAGCTGCTGCTGATGCGCAATGGCGAAGACCGCAAGCAGGAACGCCGCCGCGAGCTGGCGCGGTCGCATTGTGTCGTGGCAATCGCTGGGGACACAAGGGCGGATTTCGACGAGTTGTTTGCCTATCTCAAGGACCGCAGCGCCGCGCAGCCGCTCGAAGAACTGGTCGGCGCCGGCTGGTTCCTGACTCCCCTACCGCTTGAACAAGGACTGTAAGACCCATGCCCTGGACCCGTGACGACATGGCCGCGCGCGCCGCCAAGGAGCTGCAGGACGGCTATTACGTCAATCTCGGCATTGGCATCCCGACGCTGGTCGCCAATCATATCCCTGCCGGAATGCAGGTGACGCTGCAAAGCGAGAACGGCATGCTCGGCATCGGCCCGTTCCCCTATGACGACGAGGTTGACCCCGATCTGATCAATGCCGGCAAGCAGACCATCAGCGAGCTGCCGCACAGTGCCTATTTCGACAGCGCGGCGAGCTTCGCGATGATCCGCGGCGGGCATATCGACCTCACCGTGCTGGGCGCGATGGAAGTGGCCGAGAATGGCGACATCGCCAACTGGATGATCCCCGGCAAGATGATCAAGGGCATGGGCGGGGCGATGGACCTCGTCGCCGGGGTCAAGAAGATCATCGTGGTGATGGAACACAATGCCAAGGACGGCAGCCCCAAATTCATTCCGGCCTGCACCCTGCCACTGACCGGCAAGAACGTGGTCGACATGATCGTAACCGACCTTGCCGTGTTCCACCGGCCCGACCATGCGAGCCCGTTCCGCCTGATCGAACTCGCCCCCGGCGTGAGCGCAGAGGAAGTCGCGGCGAAGACGACCGCACGGTATGAGACCGCGCTTTGAGCGACGGTTTTCGCGGACCTGGCCGCTTGGCCTGATCCATGTGGCTCGATCAGCCGCCTGATCCCGACACTCCGCTGGCCGGCCTGCGCGTGCTCGAATTGGCACGCGTACTTGCCGGGCCTTTCGCGGGACAGATCCTTGCCGATCTCGGTGCGGATGTGATCAAGGTCGAGAGCCCCGAAGGCGACGGGACGCGGCAGTGGGGGCCGCCGTGGGTGACGCGGGAAAACGGCGATCGCGAGGCCGCCTATTATCACGCGTGCAATCGCGGCAAGCGGTCGGTGGTGGCGGATTTCGCGGTGGCGGAGGACCTCGCGCTGGTGAAGAGTTTATGCGCCGAGGCCGATGTTGTGATCGAGAACTTCAAGCCCGGCACATTGGCGAAGTTCGGGCTGGACTACGTGAGCGTCAGCGCAGAAGATCCTGCAGTAATCTATTGCTCGATCACCGGGTTCGGACAGGACGGGCCGCGCCGCGACGAACCGGGGTACGACTTCGTTGTCCAGGCGATGAGCGGGCTGATGTCGATCACCGGCGAGCCGGGCGGCGCGCCGATGAAATCGGGCGTCTCAATCTCGGACCTTGCCTGCGGCCTGTGGTCGGCCAATGCGATCCAGGCGGCGCTGCTGATGCGCCACCGCACCGGCAAGGGGCAGTGGATCGACATGGCTCTGCTCGATTGCTCGGTCGCGCTGCTGGCGAACCAGGCGATGGGCTATTTCGCGAACGGCCGGAACCCCCCGCGTATGGGCAATGCGCATGCGCAGGTCGTGCCATACGGCGTCTATCCCACCGCTGAGGGGCATGTGGTGCTTGCGCCGGCGAACGACAGGCTGTTCCGCGCACTTGCGCACCTGCTCGAACGGCCGGATCTTGCCGCGGATACACGGTTGCAGGACAATGCGGGCCGCATCGAACATCGGGCGTGGCTCGATGGGGAGATCGCAGCCGAAAGCCGAAGATGGCGTCAGCAGGACCTGCTCGATGCCTGCGCCCGCGCAGGCGTCCCGGCGGGACCAATCCACGATCTCGCAGCGGTGTTCGCCGATCCACAGGTCATTGCGCGCGGCATGGCAATTACGCCGGGCGGCATTCCGGGAGTTCGGAGCCCCTTCCGCTTCTCGGATGCGGAGCTTTCGCTCGATGAACCCTCGCCGACCCACGGCCAGCACGGCAAGGCGACGCGGTAGCCACCCGAGCCCGCAGCGTTGCCAGTAGGTTTGACAGTCCGACACTGCACAAGCTATTTCGCTTGTGACAGAAATTGGTGACGCAATGAACGCCTTCGAAATTCCCGAGGCCCGCGCCTTCATCATCCATTGGGGGGAAATGGGGACGCATTGGGGCGTCAACCGCTCGGTCGCGCAGATCCATGCGCTGCTCTATCTGTCCGACCGTCCGCTCCATGCCGAGGAAATCTGCGAGACGCTCGGCCTTGCGCGCTCGAACGTGTCGAACGGGGTCAAGGAATTGCAGGGTTACGGCATCGTGCGACGGGCTCATCTCGAAGGCGACCGGCGCGACCATTTCGTGGCCGAGACCGACCTGTGGGAAATGCTCACCCGCATCGTTTCGGAACGCAAGCGGCGCGAGATCGACCCGACGATCGAGGCGCTCCAGCGACTGAGCGCCGAGATGGAGGGGCGCACCGACGTGCCCGCCCATATCCGCGAACGGATCGGGCGAATGCACGACTTCATCGGCACGTTGGCGCATTGGTACGATGACGTGCGCAAATTACCGAAATCGACGTTGACAACACTGATGAAGCTGGGCGGGCGCGTGGCCCGCCTGCTCCCCGGCAGGAAATCCTAGGCCAGCGCCGCTTTCAGCGCATCGACCAGATCGGTCCGTTCCCATGGGAAGTACTCGCCTTCCGCGCTGCGCCCGAAGTGTCCGTAGGCCGCGGTCTTGCGGTAGATCGGCTTGTTCAGCCCGAGGTGGGTGCGGATGCCCTTGGGGGTCAGCCGCACCAGCTTGGGCAGGGCCGCTTCGATCCGGCCTTCATCGACCGTGCCGGTGCCATGCAGGTCGACATAGATCGACAGCGGCTCGGCCACGCCGATGGCGTAGCTCAGCTGGATCGTGCAGCGGCGCGCGAGCCCGGCGGCGACGATGTTCTTTGCGAGGTAACGCGTGATGTAGGCCGCCGAACGATCGACCTTGGTCGGATCCTTGCCGCTGAACGCGCCGCCGCCGTGCGGGGCCGCCCCGCCATAGGTGTCGACGATGATCTTGCGTCCGGTCAGCCCGGCGTCGCCATCGGGACCGCCGATCTCGAACTTGCCGGTCGGGTTGATGTGATAGACCGTCTTGTCGGTCAGCAATTCGGCCGGCATGACCTTCGCGATCACGCTCTTCACATAGTCGCGCAGCTCGGCATATTTGCCTTGGTCGCCTTCGCCCTTGTGGAAGAAGTAACCCGGCGCATGCTGGGTCGAGACGACGATTGCGGTGGCTTCGACCGGGCGCTCGTTGGCATAGCGCAGCGTGACCTGGCTCTTGGTGTCGGGTTCGAGGAAGGGGGCGGCTCCGGACTTGCGGTCGGCTGCCATCTGCTCGAGGATCTTGTGGCTGTAGTCGAGCGTCGCCGGCATCAGGTCGGGGGTTTCGTCCGAGGCATAGCCGAACATGATGCCTTGGTCGCCGGCACCCTCGTCCTTGTCGTCGCCTTCGTCGACGCCCTGCGCAATGTCGACCGACTGGCCGTGGAGGTTGTTCTCGAACTTCAGATCATTCCAGTGGAAGCCGCTCTGTTCGTAGCCGATTTCCTTCACGGTGTTGCGCACCGCATCCTCGATCTTCGCTTCGATCCCCGGTGCCCACTCACCGTTCTCGAAGATGCCCCGTCCGCGGATTTCGCCCGCCAGCACGACCAGCTGGGTCGTGGTCATGGTCTCGCAGGCAACGCGCGCTTCGGGATCGATACCGAGGAACAGGTCGACGATCGCATCGGAAATCTGGTCGGAAACCTTGTCCGGATGGCCTTCGGAAACGCTTTCGGAAGTGAACAGGTAACTGTTGCGCATGGGACCCCATATAAAGGAAGCTTTATGTGTGGCGCGCGGTCTAGCTGGCTCTCCGGCGCGTGGCAACCAGCGATGCAGCGATCAGGGCGAAAGCCCAGAGCAGCGGGAGCCAGTTGCCCATCCGGCTGAACAGCGTTGGCGGCCTGGCGGGGGGCACGAAGCCGTCGATCCGGTCTGCCCGGTGCATGGCGATATGGCTGCGCACCACACCGCGCGCATCGATCACCGCGCTGATCCCGGTGGTGGTGGAGCGCAGGACCGGCAGCCCCTCCTCGATTGCGCGCAGCCGGGCCTGCGCCAGATGCTGCGGCGGTCCCCAGCTACCGAACCAGCCGTCGTTGGAGGGATTGAAGATGTAATCGGGCCGAACCTCGGGATCGACCACTTGGCCCGAGAACACGATCTCGTAGCAGATCTGCACCCCGGCCTTGCCCCAATCGCCTAGGTCTAGCGTGACCGGTCCAGGCCCGGGGATGAAGTCTAGCGCGCCCGCGACCAGGCGCGTCGCGCCAAGCGGTTCGAGCAGCCAGCGCAGGGCTAGATATTCGCCGTACGGCACAAGGTGAGCCTTGTCGTAACCGTCACCGACGAACCGGCCCTGGCTGTCGAGCGCGGTGACCGAGTTATAGGCACCGACCGCCCTCACATAGCCATCGACCTCGTCGATCTCGAGGTCGACCGCGCCGGTCAGCAGCAGGCTGCCCGGGCCGATCGTCCGCCCGATGCGGCGACGGGCAAACTCGGGGTCGCCATTGGCGGTGAGCTGGTCGTAATAGCGCTGCGGATAGCCGTCACGCAGATAGTCGGGAACGCCCGATTCGGGCCACAGCACCAGCCTCTGCGGCACCCGCTCGCGGTTGGCCGAAAGCGCCGCAATACGCGCGAAATGCTCCTCGAACTTGCTCGAATCGTTGAGCTCTTCCTGCCGGACATCGGGCTGGACGAGCGTGAAGGCGAGCGTGCCCTCCTTGCCCTGCGGGACGGGGAAATACATTCCCGCCGCGACCGATACCGCCGCCACGGCGCACGGCAAAAGCCTGCGCTTTGCGGCCAGCACGGATAATGCAATTGCGAGCAGGACAGCCAGACCCGACAAGCCGTAGGTTCCCAGCCACGGCAGGGCGGCAGCGATCCCCGGCCTGTCCCACGGACCGAGCAGCATCAGGCCGAGCGGATCCCAAGCGTAGCCGGTGAAGACCCAGCTGCGCAGCCATTCGGTCACGATCCAGCATCCGGCAAACAGTACGCCGAACACGCCTAACCCGGCCTTGCGGCCGAGCCAATGCGCCGCCAGAGTGGCCAGCGCTGGATAGACCGCGAGATAGAGCGAGAGCAGCGGCACCGCGGCCCAGCCGAGCGCCGCCGGCATTTCCGCCTGATAGGTGAAAGCCGTCGCGATCCAGTTGTTGGCGAGGGTGAAATGCGCGACGCCGAACAGCCATCCCAGCAGGAAGGCGCGCTTGCGTGTCTCGGCACGGTGCAAAAGCCAGACCAGTCCGGCTATCCCCAGCAGGCCGAGCGGCCAGGCATGGACTGGCGGGAAGCCGAGTGCGGCAAGCAGGCCGAAACCGGGCACCGCCAAACGCGGGTGCGCCGCAAGCCATTGCATCATCTTGTCGAGACCGCCCATCGAAGCGCCCTGTCGCGGCTGCCGGTTACGCGGTCAAGACGGTGGCGGCTCAGCCGACCGCTTCGACCGGCTCGCTGTCGCCGCCACTCGCGCGGCGGCGCGGCGGGAGCTTGCGCTTGGGCTTCGGCGCCTCGTCTTCGACGTCGTTGCTGAAGGATGGCGGAAGGACCGTAGGGTCGAACCCGCCGTCGTCGCCCTCTTCGACCTTTCTCGGCCTGGCAGCACGCGGCTTGCGCGGCTTGGGGGCATTCTGCCGGCTCCGCTCGCCTTCGCCCGAATCCTCGTCGTCGTCGCGGCGGACGAAGGGATTGTCGTCGTCATCCGCTTCTTCGCCTTCGCGGCCACGGCGCGGCTCGAAATCCTGCTCGTCTCGGCGACCGTGCGAGCGGCGTCCGTCGTTCCGGCTCTCGTTCCTGTTGTCGTTCCTGTTGTCGCTCCGGCTGTCGGTGCGACCTTCGGTGCGGCGATTGTCGATCCGGCGAAAATCGCCATCTTCCTGCCCGTCGTCCTCATCGTCCGACGGGCCGCGCTCGTCCGGGCGCTTGCCCCGCTGCTCGTCGCGCCGGGTATTATTGTCGGCGATCACCCGGAAATAGTGGTCGGCAAACTGGAGATAGTACTCCATCTGCACCCGGTCGCCGTTGTGGTGGGCATCCTGGGCCAGCTTCTTGTACTTGTCGAGCAGCTGGGGCGCATTGCCCCGCGCGCGGCTGTCGATCCGGTTGCCCTGGTTGCCGCCGCCCTGGTTGCGATTGTTGTTGCGACCGCGGCCGCGGCGGTTGTTGGTATTGCGATTGTTATTCAAGGAATTCTCTTCCTTATCAAAGACCTTGGCGGGCACTCCGGCCGGCCATCAACGGTCAAAAGACCCCTCGCCGCGCCGGCTGTAGCGCCGGTCGCGGTGCCCAACTTGCCTAACCGTATCGCAGGCCTGTGGACCCGGACGCATTTGCAAATGTTGGAACTAAGGCCCGGCGGGAAACAACGCTTTGGGAAAATCCGGCGCGCCACAAACCGCTGGCCTTGACCCCGAAATAGAGCGTGCGAGGGGGTTTGCCAAGCCTTTATGTCAAAATCACCGCGCGAGGCCGCCCGGCAAGGTCGCGCCGCAGGTGCGGGGTGAAGCCGTGTTCGAGCGCGAGGGCGCTGACGGCTGCGTCCTGGCGGTGGCCGATTTCGAACACCGCGAAGCCCTCCGACCTCAGCAGGCTGCGCAATTGCGGGATCAGACGGCGATAGTCGTCGAGCCCGTCCTTCCCCGCGAACAGCGCCTCCGCCGGCTCGAAATCGCGCACGTCCGGCTCCAATTCCGCCTCAAGTTCGACATAGGGGGGGTTGGCTACGACGAGGTCGAACAGGCCGAGTCCCTCGCGCCAGTCGCGCCTGGTCCAGTCGGCAACGCGCATCGCCGCGCGACCCGCCAGCCCGAGCGCATCGGCATTGCCTGCCGCGACCGCGACCGCCGCTTCGCTGCGGTCGATCCCGATCCCGCTCCAGCCCGGCATCTCGGCGAGCAGCGTCAGCAGCAGCGCGCCCGAGCCGGTCCCGAGGTCGAGCGCCCTGCCGGTCGGCGGCATCCGCTCACGCGCCGCTTCGATCAAAGTCTCGCTGTCGCCCCGCGGGACCAGCACGTCGGGTGTGACGCGGAACGTCCGCCCGTAGAACTCCTGCTGGCCGAGGATATAGGCGACGGGCTCGCGCGCCGCCCGCCGATCGACCATCGCCTCGAAACCCGGCGGCACCACCCCGTCCATCGCGCGCAGCAACATATCCGAGCGCGCCAGTTTCAGCGCGCCCGCCATCAGAAGCTCGGCATCGAGCCGCGCGGTCGCCGAACTTGCGGACAGGCGCTCGCTCGCGGCGCGGATGGCCTCACCGACGGTCATTCGCTCATCGCCGCCAGCCGCTTCGCCTCGTCCTCGGCGATCAGCGAATCGACCAGTTCGCCAAGGCCCGGCCCGGCGAGCACTTCCTCCAGCTTGTGCAACGTCAGGCCGATGCGGTGGTCGGTCACCCGGCCTTGCGGGAAATTGTAGGTGCGGATGCGTTCGGAACGGTCGCCGCTGCCGACCATCGCCTTGCGCGCATCGGCCTCCGCCCCCTGGGTCGCTTCGCGCTCGGCCTCGTAAAGCCGCGCGCGCAGTACCTGCATCGCCTTGTCCTTGTTCTTGTGCTGGCTGCGCCCGTCCTGGCAGGTCACCACCGTGCCGGTCGGAAGATGGGTGATGCGCACGGCGCTGTCGGTGGTGTTGACGTGCTGCCCGCCCGCGCCGCTGGCACGGTAGACATCGATCTTGAGGTCCTTGTCCTCGATCCGGATATCGACCTCGTCGGGTTCGGGCAGCACCGCCACGGTTGCGGCGCTGGTGTGGATGCGCCCGCCGCTCTCGGTCACCGGCACACGCTGGACGCGGTGGACGCCGCTTTCGAATTTCAGCTTGGCGAACACCCCGGTGCCGGTGACATTGGCGACCACTTCCTTGAACCCGCCGATGTCGCTGGCATTCATGCTGATCGGCTCGACCTTCCAGCCCTGCTCGGCCGCGTAGCGCTCGTACATGCGGTAGAGGTCGGCGGCGAACAGCGCGGCTTCGTCGCCACCGGTGCCGGCGCGGATTTCCAGCATCGCCGGCTTGGCGTCGGCGCTGTCGCGCGGGAGCATGGCCACGGCGAGCTGGCGTTCGAGTTCGGGCAGGCGTTCCTTGATTGCGGCCAGCTCCTCTTCGGCCATGGCCTTCATTTCGGGATCGGCGAGCATTTCCTCCAGACCGGCGATTTCCCCGCGCGTGGTCTGCAGATCGGCGGCAACTTTCGCTACCGGCTCCAGCTCGGCATAGTCACGGCTCGCCTGGATGAACGCCGCGCCCTCCAGCGTCCCCGAAGCCATCCGCGCCTCGAGCTCGGCGAAGCGATGGGCGATCTGGTCAAGGCGTTCGGCGGGAATGGTCACTCGTTACTCTCACTATTCGTCATCCCGGCCTTGAGCCGGGATCCCGCTCTTCTTCTATCCCGCCGCGAGAGGAAGCGGGACCCCGGATCAAGTCCGGGGTGACGGGGTGCCTAATCAGGTTCGAACGGTTTGCCACTCTGGGAGAATTCCAAGCCTCCCAGGCCATGAAGCAAGCACGCGCGAGTGTAGGTCGCGCCATTGTAGGACGCTTCGATCTGCTTGCGATCCCGTGTGGCCTGCTCTCCTGAAGCGAGGTGTTTGACAATGATCGTGCCATCCCGGAGCTCGTCGTCTCCGACCAAAAGGACAGCAGTTGCTCCCGAGGCATCTGCTCGCTGTAGGCGCTTCTTGGCATTTCCCCTGAAAGCCATATCGCAGTGCAACCCTTTGCGCCTCAGTGTAGCGATCAAGCCAGAGCAATAGACATCCGCTTGCTGTCCGATGGGAACGAGGACGAACTCCGGGCGATGACCTTCGCGCCCCTCCACCAGCATCGCCAACCGCTCGATCCCCGCAGCCCAGCCCACCGCAGGCGTCGGCGCGCCGCCGAGGCTTTCCATCAGGCCGTCGTAACGCCCGCCTCCCAGGATCGTGCTCTGGCTGCCGAGCTTGCCGGCCGCCTCGCTGCCCTCGTCGGGGATGAATTCGAACGCCGTGTGGCGGTAATAATCGAGCCCGCGCACCAGGCTTTCGGCGCGAACCCACTTGACCCCGGCGGCATCCATTCCGCTGGTGACCGCCTCGAAAAACGCCCGCGCCTCGTCCGAGAGGTAGGCGTCGATCTTGGGCGCATCCGCCACGAACTTGCGGTCGCGCGGGTCCTTGCTGTCGAGGATGCGGAGCGGGTTCTTCTCCAGCCGCTCTTGCGAATCCTCGCTCAGCTCGCCCTTCACTGCGCCGAAGTATTCGATCAGCGCCGCGCGCCAGGCGTTGCGGGTTTCCCCGTCGCCCAGCGTGTTGAGGTGCAGCGTCACGCCGGTAATGCCGAGCTCGCGAATGACCTGGTCGGCCATCGCCAGCAGCTCGACATCGGCCTGCGGTTCGGCCGCGGCGATGATCTCCGCGTCGATCTGGTGGAACTGGCGGTAGCGGCCCTTCTGCGGGCGTTCGTAGCGGAACAGCGGGCCGTGGGTCGCGACTTTCAAGGGCGCGTGCTGCTGCCAGCCGTTGGTGATATAGGCCCGCGCAATCCCTGCGGTGAATTCGGGCCGCAGCGTCAGGCTCTCGTCGCCCCGGTCGAGGAAAGAGTACATTTCCTTCGATACCACATCGGTCGTCTCGCCGATGGCGCGGCTGAACACTTCGGTCTTCTCGAACACCGGCATTTCGACCCGGCGAAACCGGTAGAGCTTGCGCACGCGCTCGAAGGTCTCGACCACGAAGGCGAAGGCCTCGGCATCGGCGCCGAAGATATCCTGGGTGCCGCGAATGGCGTTAGGTACTTTGGCGGGAGTGTTCTTGCTCATGGGCTGCGCAATTAGGAGGTCGTGCTGCGTTAGGCAATCGGCGCGCCGGGTTGTTTCTCGCAGAGACGCAGAGGAAAGGGAGACAGGGAGAATGCGCTCGCCGCGTAGCGGCTCAGAATTTCGCGCACTAAGCCACTAAGGCACCAAGACGGAGTGCACGATGGCGATGCTGTGCCCGGCATCTTTGTGGCTTAGTGTCTTAGTGTCTTAGTGCGAGAATGAAGGCGGCTTCGCCGCATCTTCTTCTCTGCTCCCCTTTCCTCCGCGTATCTGCGAGAAACCAAAACCTCTTTCGCACATGCAGCATAGCGGGTAAGGCGCGCGCCATTATGGACATCAGCAAGATCCCCGTCGGCGACAACCCGCCCGAAAGCCTCAACGTCATCATCGAAGTGCCCACCGGCGGCGAGCCGGTGAAGTACGAGTTCGACAAGGCATCGGGCGCGCTGTTTGTCGACCGCATCCTCCACACCCCGATGCGCTATCCGGCGAACTACGGCTTCGTGCCGCACACGCTGTCGGACGATGGCGACCCGATCGACGCGCTGGTGATCAGCCGCAGCCCGTTCATCCCCGGCTGCGTGGTCCGCGCCCGCCCGATCGGCGTGCTCCATCTCGAGGACGAGCATGGCGGCGACGAGAAGCTGATCTGCGTCCCCGTCGACTCGACCTTCCCCTATTACTCGGACGTCGGCGAGCGCAAGGATTTGCCCTCGATTGTGCTGCAGCAGATCGAGCACTTCTTCACCCACTACAAGGACCTGGAGGCCGAGAAGTGGGTGCGGGTCGGCAAATGGGGCGATGCGGAAGATGCCAGGCGGATGGTGGTCGAGGCGATCGAACGCTATCAGGGCTAGCCCCCGGCAATCGTCATCCCGTCGACCCTGAGCGTCGGCACATTGATCGCACGGTCGCGCTCGAGATCGTTCGCCGCCGACAGCGCGCCGAACATCGCCACAAGGTTCCCCGCGATGGTAAATTCGGCCACCGCTTCGGCCAGTTCGCCGTCGCGGATGCGGAAACCCGCCGCCGCCCGGCTGTAGTCGCCGGTCACCCCTTTCACCCCCTGGCCGATCAGTTCGGTCACATAGACCCCGTCGGCGATCTCCCCGATCAGCTGCGCGGGCGAAAGCGCACCGGGCTGGAGATCGACATTGGCGGTCGCAATCCCCGGGGCGCCCATGCCCCCGCGCACAGCGTGTCCGGTCGGGGCAATCCCCAGCTGCGAAGCGCTCGCGAGATTGGCCAGCCATCCCGTTACCCGCCCGCCTTCGACCAGGACGCGCGGCCCTGTCGCCAGACCCTCGCCGTCGAACGGACGCGAGCGCAGCGCGCGCGGGCGGTGCGGCTCCTCCACGAGGCGGATCGCGGCGGGAAAGATTGCATCGTCGAGCCGGTCGAGCAGAAAGGTGGAGCGGCGCGCAGCCGACATGCCGCTCATCGCGCCGATCAGGTGGCCTACCAGCGAGCCGCCGACGCGCGGATCGAACACCACCTGGAAAGTCCCGCTCGCCATGGACACCGGGTCGAGCCGGGCCACCGCGCGCTCGCCTGCGGTGCGCCCGACGGCGGCGCAATCGGGCAGGTCGCCGCGATGGCGGGCAGACTTCGATTCGTAGTCGCGCTGCATCCGCCCGCCCTCGCCCGCGATCATGCTGGCGCTGAGGAAATGGCTGGTTGCGCCATAGGCTTCGGCGAAGCCCTCGCTGGTCGCCAGCGCCGAGACCGAGTTTCCGCAACCGGCGCTCGCGCCGTTCGAGTTGGTCACGCCGGAGACTGCCCGGGCGGCGTCCTCGGTTTCCAGCGCCCGCTCCCGCAGCGCCTCCGGCGCCGATTCGGTAGGATCGACCAAGTCGAGATCGGGGAACGGACCCCGCGCCAACTGCTCGCGCGGTACGAGCATGGCGTAGGGGTCTTCGGTGGCGTGGCGCGCCATCGCGACCGCGCGTTCGGCCATCTCCGCCAGCCCGGCCGTGCTGAAATCGCTCCCGCCAGTGCTCGCGCTGCGCCGCCCGATGAACACGCGCACACCGGCGTGCTCGTCTTCCGAGCGCTCGATATCCTCCAGCTGGCCCAGCCGCACGCCGACGGTTTCGGACGCGCTGCCGCTGACCACCGCCTCGGCGGCATCCGCCCCTGCACGCAGCGCCAGTTCGACCAGCCGCGCAGCGCGGTCTTTCGCGATTTCAGATGTGATCATGCCCTGCGCTTAGGAACGCATCGGGCGGCTTGCAATGGCAGGGATCGCTCAGCCGAGCGCGGAAAAGCCCGTAATCGCGCCGGTGATCAGGAACGGCAGGCCGATCGCGAGCAGCCAGAGGAACAACTGGTCGCGGCGATAGGCCCCTGCATAGGACGGGTCGGCTGCCTGCGCATCCGTCAGGTCGCGCCAGCGGCGTTCGAACATGCGGCAGGCGGGGATGATTGCCGCCACCAGGATCACCAGCACGATATAGGGCAGGATCGAGGTGCCGGTGGTCTTCATCGCGCCGGTCGTCACGAAAATCTGCAATGCAGTGTAGACCAGCAGGGCCCAGGCGACATTGTCGCTCATCGAGCGGCGCCAGTCACGGGTGCGTGCGGTGCGCCGTGCGGAACTCTCCAGCGCCTTGACCATGCGCTATCTCCCCAAATGTCCTCTTCCGAGTCGGAGTATTTCACTTACGTTGCAGACAATCAAGGGCGGTAACCACAAGTGCCGCTTCGACCGGTCGGCGTTGCGGGTGCTCGAGCCCCCTCATGTGCCATGCACGAATCCTGCCAAATTCGGGCATGTGGGGGTTTGCAAGCCACCGCTACTTGCTAGATAGGCGCGCATGACTGCTAACGACGCGCTCGACGCGGCCCCTCTGCCCGATGCCAACGCCCCGCTCCCCAATGGCGGGCTGGAAGTCATCTCCATCGCCAAGAGTTATGACAAGCGCGCGGTGCTGACCGATATCTCGCTCACCGTAGGCAAGGGCGAGGTGCTCGGCCTGCTCGGCCCCAACGGCGCGGGCAAGACGACCTGCTTCTATTCGATCATGGGCCTCGTCCGGCCGGATTCGGGCCGCATCCTGATGGACGGGGAGGATGTGACCAAGCTGCCGATGTATCGCCGCGCGATCCTCGGCCTCGGCTATCTTCCCCAGGAAACCAGCATCTTCCGCGGCATGACGGTCGAGCAGAACATCAATTGCGTGCTCGAGATGGTCGAGCCGGACAAGGACACCCGCGATGCGGAACTCGAGCGGCTGCTCGACGAATTCGGTCTTACCCGGTTGCGTACGAGCCCGGCCATGGCGCTGTCGGGCGGCGAGCGGCGGCGCTGCGAGATTGCCCGCGCATTGGCGGCGAAACCCTCGATCATGCTGCTCGACGAGCCTTTCGCCGGGATCGACCCGCTGTCCATCAGCGACATTCGCGACCTTGTGAGGGATTTGAAGACCCGCGGCATCGGCGTGCTGATCACCGACCACAATGTGCGCGAAACGCTGGAGATCGTCGACCGTGCCTGCATCATCTATGGCGGGCAGGTGCTGTTCGCCGGATCGCCGCAGGCGCTCGTCGCCGACGAGAATGTGAAGCGGCTCTACCTTGGTGAGAGCTTCACGCTCTAGAACAGAGGTTCGGCGATGACGCGCCGCAGGCAACAAATGGGTTCACACGAAGACACAAATGGCACGAAGGGACCATCGCGTGCTGCGTCTTTGTGCCCTTTGTGTCTTCGTGTAAAAAATGAATGGCGGCTCCGCCGCGTCGCGGGCAACTGATGGCTATTGGCCCCCGCCTCGACCTCAGGCAATCCCAATCGCTGGTGATGACACCGCAGCTGCAGCAGGCGATCAAGCTGCTTGCGCTGTCGAACCTCGAAATCGAGACCTTCATCGGCGAGGCACTGGAAGCGAACCCCTTGCTCGAAGCGGGCGAGGTTTCGCGCGAGGCAGGGGATGGAAGCGACGAACCGCCGATCGCCAGCGAGCCGGGAGCCGACAGCGGCGAAGGCGACGGCGCGCTCGACATCGATGTCTCTTCGCTCGACCGCGACCGCGATACCGGGGACGGCGAATGGGGCAGCGCGGGCAGCAGCGGTGCATCGTTCGACGACCTGCCCGATTTCGAGAACCGTTCGGGCGACGGGCCGACGCTGGCGGAGCACCTGCTCGACCAGGTCGGTGCCGCAGCGGGCGATGCGCGCGAGGCGTTCGTCGCGCGGCACCTGATCGGGCTGCTCGACGAGGCGGGGTATCTTGCCGCCGATCTGCGCGAGATCGCCGCCGAACTGGGCGTGCTGCCGAGCGAACTCGAACGTGCGCTGCTGGTCGTCCAGTCGCTCGACCCGACCGGGGTCGGCGCGCGAACCCTCGGCGAATGCCTCGCGTTGCAAGCGCAGGAGGCCGATCGCTACGATCCGTGCATGGCGCGGCTACTCGACAATCTCGAGCTGGTGGCGAAGGGCGAATTCGCCCGCCTGAGGCGGATGTGCGACGTCGACGACGAGGATTTTGCCGAGATGCTCGCCGAACTGCGCAGCTACGACCCCAAGCCGGGCCTCAGGTTCGGTGGCAGCGCGGAAACATCGGTGGTGCCCGATGTCCTGCTGACGGCGGCGGACGGCGGCGGGTGGGATATCCGCATCAACGAGGCCACCCTGCCGCGGCTGGTGATCAACCGCGAGTACTACGTCGAGCTGAAGGGGGGGTGCACCGACAAGGCGAGCAAGGCGTGGCTGGGCGAGAAGCTGGCCGATGCCAACTGGCTGATCAAGGCGCTCGACCAGCGGCAGAAAACGATTCTCAGGACCGCCGCCGAAATCGTGAAGAAACAGGACGGCTTCTTCCGCCGCGGCGTCTCCGAATTGCGCCCGCTCACCTTACGCGAAGTGGCGGAAGAGATCGAGATGCACGAAAGCACCGTCAGCCGGGTGACCAGCAACAAGTATCTCCATTGCGACCGCGGCACCTTCGAGCTGAAATATTTCTTCACCAGCGGAGTGGGGAGCGCGGACGGCGAAGGCGCATCGAGCCAAGCGGTAAAGGCGCGGATCAGGTCGCTGTGCGATGCCGAAGACCCCAAGAAGATCCTGTCCGACGACACGCTGGTGGACATGCTGAAGGCCGAAGGCTTCGACCTTGCCCGGCGGACAGTGGCGAAGTACCGCGAGGCGATCGGTATAGGTTCGAGCGTCCAGCGGAGGCGGCAGAAGAAGCTGGCGGGGATGTAGATTCCCCGCGCAATTGGTCGTTTCATCACCTGTTGCACAAGGGACTCACGCAAAAATCCGAATGCGCTTTACCTGCTGTTAACCTTTTTTCTTCAGACCTCGTGTGGTTAATGCCGGTCAACACCCGTGAACGGGGGGTTATCGGGGTTTGGGGCAGAAGGGGAAACCACCCATGCGCGTACTGCTGATCGAAGACGAGCCGACCACCGCGAAGGCGATCGAGCTCATGCTGACGACCGAGGGGTTCAATGTCTACTCGACCGATCTGGGCGAGGAAGGACTCGATCTGGGCAAGCTGTATGATTACGATATCATCCTGCTCGACCTCAACCTGCCCGACATGCACGGCTACGACGTGCTCAAGAAGCTGCGCGTCGCCAAGGTACAGACCCCGGTCCTGATCCTTTCCGGCATCGCCGAAATGGACTCCAAGATCCGCTCGTTCGGCTTCGGTGCCGACGATTACGTGACCAAGCCGTTCCACCGCGAGGAACTGGTCGCCCGCATCCATGCCGTGGTCCGCCGTTCGAAGGGTCACAGCCAGTCGGTCATCCGCACCGGCAAGCTAGCGGTCAATCTCGATGCCAAGACCGTCGAGGTCGATGGCGCGCGGGTTCACCTGACCGGCAAGGAATATGCGATGCTCGAGCTGCTCAGCTTGCGCAAGGGCACCACGCTGACCAAGGAAATGTTCCTCAACCACCTGTATGGCGGGATGGACGAACCCGAACTCAAGATCATCGACGTGTTCATCTGCAAGCTGCGCAAGAAGCTGAGTCATGCCTGCGGCGGCGAGAACTACATCGAAACCGTATGGGGCCGCGGCTATGTGCTGCGCGATCCCGACAGCCAGGCGGAAGCCGCCTGACGCCATAAGTGCTCTTCCTGGATGGGGAATGCGCCCGGGGTGGAAACACCCCGGGCGCTTTTCTTTGTCTTCGCTAGTGACTGCTCCGCTCAACCAACCCGGTTAAAGTAAGTCGTCTCCATCTTCGGCAGGTCGGTGCCCGGCCAGATTATGGTTTCGGTCATCGAGCGGCCGTCGGCAGCCACGGTGTAGACCCGGGTGGAGATCGGCGCACCGCCTCTGCCCAGCGTCATCACGAGCGTGTTCGCCTCCGGCTGGCGCAGGGAGACCGTGTCGATAAAGTCCATCGTCCCACTGACCGCCACCGGGACGCCGTTCGCCGCAGCGACCGAATTTGCGTAGCGCATGACCCCGTCGGCGCCGGTCATTTCGACATGGGTCGACCATTGCCGGTCCGGCGCGAGCACGAAGGCAATCGTCACCGCCTGCGGGCGTTCGTTTGCCGGGATTCGGTCGACATCGAGCGCCCAGCGCCCAACCAGCGGCGAAGGCGCTACGGCGACGGTCTGCACAGGCTGCGGCGGCTGGGTATCGGTCGTTCCCGTGCCTGCGACGACCGAGAGAGCAAGTGCGGCGGCGGATATGGTGGTGAACATGGCGATCGATCCTTTCGATAGTTGCCGCCCCATGGTGCGCGGCTGGTCCGGAGTTTCGGTCGAAGGCCCGCCTACCGCCAGATCGATATTTTCGTCCCAGATTTTCCGCGCATCGACCTGCCGCGCGAGTTCGCGGCTGCTGCCTGCCCCCGTCTTACGGCGTGCTTCGCGCAAGCGCTCGTTGATCGCGCCCTCCGACCGCCCGAGCCGCGCGGCAATCGATTTTGCGGTATGCCCGTTCGCCAGCAAGCGAAGGATCTCCAGCTCGTTGTCGTTGAGAGCATTCAGCGCGCAGTCGGGGATTGTCGGGGTCGGCATGCTGCAAGCTCATCACATGCGGACAGGCTGGTCCAGCACGATTTTTTTGTGGCATCGGCCGGTCTTCGTTCATCCGCCCGTCGGCCCGCAAGAGGGAAAACGCTTTCCGCTTGGCAATCAAAGCGGCCTGTGTGAATTCCACTATCTCACAATCGATTCCGCAGGCCGTAACCATGTCGATTCTCTCCGACTACTCGGCCCAGATCGGGCTCCTGCTCCTGCTCGGGACCTTCGTTGCATTTGCCTTCGAGCGCCGCCCGCCGGTGGTCATCGCGATCGTCTCTGCGGCGGCGATGCTGGTGCTCGGCTATCTCTCTCCCAAGGAGATGCTTGGCACCTTCTCCAATTCGGCGCCGATCACCATCGCGGCGATGTTCATCCTCTCCGCCGCGCTGCTGCGCACAGGCGCGCTGGAGGAAGTATCCGGCTGGGTCATCCGCCGCACCTTGCGCAAGCCGCGCCTAGCAACGGCGGAAATCGGGCTCGGCACCGTCGCCGCCTCGGCATTCATGAACAACACGCCGGTGGTGATCGTGATGATCCCGATCGTCAAACGGCTGGCGCGGGTGCTCAAGATCGGCGCGACCCGCTTGCTGATACCGCTGTCCTACCTCACGATCCTGGGCGGCACGCTGACGCTGATCGGGACCTCGACCAACCTGCTGGTCGACGGCGTGGCGCAGGAAAACGGACAGGCGGCATTCGGCATCTTCGAGATTACCGCTGTCGGCATGGTCTCGCTGACGGCAGGCCTAGCGGTGATGCTGCTCCTCGGGCCGCTGGTTCTGCCCGATCGCGGGCCGCGACTGGGCGACGAAGAGCGCGAGAGCGACCTCTATCTCACCCACCTGATCCTGCTGCCCACCAGCCGCTATGTCGGCCAGCGCCTGTCCGACACCAACTTTGCCCGCCGGCCCGGCTTGCGGATCCAGGCAATCCAGCGCGGGAACAATTTGCAACGCAAGGATGTGCTGCAAACGGTGCTGTTGGCCGGGGACCAGTTGGTGGTCGCGGCAAGCCCGGAGGAAATCGCCTCGCTCGCCGAGGCGCCCGATTTTCGCACCGGGCTGGTCGGTGTCGGCGGCGGCGTCGAAACCGCTCGCGACAAGCGCCCGGCAGACTTACGGGTGATCGAAGCGGTCGTATCGGCGACCCATCCGGTGGTCGGCCAGCGGCTGGCCGAGATCCCGCTGCTTTCGCGCCTGCGCGTCCGCGTGCTCGGCCTGTCGCGCCCGCGCCACCTCGCGGGTCCGTCGCTCGCGCAGGCCCGCGTGCGGGCCGGCGACCGCCTGCTCATTGCGGCAGGCACCGATGCGGCACAAGCGCTGCAGGGCAATGTCCAGCTGACTGCGGTAAGCGAATCCTCGGTTCGCTCCTTCCGCCGCGCCAAGGCCCCGATCGCGATCGCCACGCTCGCTGCGGTGGTCGTCGGGGCAGCGCTGTTCGGTCTCCCGATCGAAGCGCTCGCGGTCGGCGGCGTGGCGCTGGTACTGCTGTTCCACTGCATCGAGCCGAGCGACGCATGGGAGAGCCTCGACGGCAATACGCTGGTGCTGATCTTCGCCATGCTCGCCTTCGGCAAGGGGCTGGACAATGCTGGCTCGATCGAACTGATCGTGGCGACCATCCAGCCGTGGATGGCGGCGAGCTCGCCGCTGATGCTGATTGTGGTGGTCTACGCGGTCACCAGCGTGATGACCGAAGCGATCAGCAACAATGCCATCGCAGTCATCATGACCCCGATCGCCATCGGGCTTGCGGAAGGGGCCGGGATCGACCCCCGCCCGCTGATCGTCGCGGTGATGTTCGGCGCGAGCGCGAGCTTCGCCACCCCGATCGGGTACCAGACCAATACGCTGGTCTATGGCGCGGCGAATTACCGCTTCGCCGACTTTGTGCGGATCGGGGTGCCGATGAACATCGGGGTCGGCATTGCGACCTCGCTCGCGATCTGGATGTTCTTCGCCTGAGCCGCTAGGGCGCAGCCCATGACGGCATTCAAGGAAGGCGATCCGACCACGCTCAACCGGCTGTATGGGCGCAGCCAGGGCAAGCCCTTGCGCGCGCGCCAGCAGGAGCTTGTCGACAAACTGTTGCCGCAGATTGCGGTTCCGGTGGAAGGTCCGGTGACGGCGGAGCGGCTCTTCGGTCAGGACAGACCGCTGCATTTCGAGATCGGCTTCGGCGGCGGCGAGCACCTCGCCCATCGCGCCGACCTGTTGCCCGACCACGGTTTTATCGGGGCCGAGCCCTTCGTCAATGGCGTGGCGCAGGCGCTGACCCATATCGAGGAGCAGCGGCTGGCCAATGTCCGCCTGCATATGGGCGATGCGCTGGAGGTGCTGGCCCGCGTGCCCGATGGTGCGCTGACACAGCTATACCTGCTCCACCCCGACCCGTGGCCCAAGGCCAAGCACGCCAAGCGGCGGATGATGAACGACGGCCCCGTGCGGATGTTCGCCGCCAAGCTGAAGCCCGGCGGCGAATTTCGTTTCGGCACCGACCACCCGGTCTATCTGCGCCACGCGCTGATGGTGATGCAGCGCCATACCGATCTGTTCGACTGGCAGGTCGAAGGCCGCGATAGCTGGGAAGTACGCCCCTCCGGCTGGCCCGAGACGCGCTACGAGCACAAGGCGCGCACGGTTTACGGGCACGAGGTCTGGTACTTTCGATACCGGCGGCGCGGCTGATGCGCTGGCTGGTCAGGGGGCTTGGCTATCTCGTCTGGCTGATCGCCAACTTTGCGTTGTTTGGTTTCGCCGGTTCGCTGGGCATCTTTCCCAATGGGTTCGTTGCCCTCCTCGCGGTCCTGCTGCTTAACTTTCCCGCGATCCTGATCCACGAACTGGGCCATGCGTGGATCGCCCACCTGCGCGGGGCGCATGTGCTCAAGATCGTCGCGCTGCCGTTCGGCTATGCGCCGTCCGAGCGCCGATTGCGGATCGAGCGCCATGTGCCGAGCCGCGATATCGGCGGCTATGTCAGCTACATCTTTCGGCGGCGCGACGAGACCCGGCGGGACCGGGTGGCCATCGCCGTTGCGGGTCCGCTCGCGAACTTGCTGAGCGCGGCGCTGGTGATCGGCCTACTTTCCGGATGGCAGGCGACGCAGCCAGTCGAACCGACCGAGACTGCCCTCGTCGTAATCGTTCCTGGCGCGCCGGAGCAAGCACGGCCCGGCCGCTTTCCAAGCAACGAGGAAATCCGCGCGCTATTGGAAAAAGAGGGTGATCGGCGCCGCAGCGAAACCCTCCAAGGCACGGCGACCGGACTCGCATGGCTGTTCGCCGCGATTTCGATCATCCTCGGCCTCGCGAATCTCGTTCCAACGAAAGGTAGTGACGGATCGGTGATCCTGCGCAACCTGATGCCGACGCGGAGAAAAGCCTAGCCCACCACCCCCGCGCTCGCCAGCACGGCCAGCGTCAGCACTTCGGGCGCAATCGCGGTCATCGGGGCGATCTGGACCGGCTTTTCCATCCCGATCAGCATCGGCCCGATGGTGTCATTGCCGGCCAGTTCGCGCAGCAGCTTGGCCGAGAGATTGGCCGATTGCAGCCCCGGCATGATCAGCACATTGGCCGGACCCGACAGGCGGCTGAAGGGGTAGAGCGCCATTACCTTGGGGTTGAGCGCGGCATCGGGTGCCATTTCGCCTTCATATTCGAAGCCCGGATCATCCGTGTCTAGGATCGCGACCGCCTCGCGGATATTGGTCAGCCATTGGCCGCTTGGGTTGCCGAAGGTCGAATAGCTGAGGAAGGCCACGCGTGGTTCATGCCCCATGCGGCGGGCGACAGCGGCGGTTTCCTTGGCGATATGCGCCAGCTCGGGGGCCGAGGGGCGTTCGTTGATCGTCGTGTCGGCAAGGAAGGTGGTGTGGTTCTTGCCGATCAGCATATGAATGCCGAAGGGAATTGCACCCGGCTTGGGATCGAGCACCCGGTTCACTTCGCGAGCGGTTTGCGCAAAGGTGCGCGTGATACCGGAAATCAGCGCATCGCCATGCCCCAGCGCGACGAGCAGTGCGGCAAACACATTGCGTTCCTGATTGACCATCCGGCGCACGTCGCGTTCGGTGTAACCCTTCCGCTGCATTCGCGCATAGAGATAGTCGACCATCTCGGGAATATAGGGGCAATCCATCGAGTTCTGGATCTCGAAATCACCCGGATTGTCAGCCCCCAATTGGTGCAGTTTGTCAGCCACCGCCTTGGTCCGCCCGACCAGGATAGGCTTGCCATAGCCGAAATCGCGGAACTGGATCGCAGCGCGCAGCACCACGTCTTCTTCCGCTTCGGCGAACACCACCCGCTTGGGATGGGCGCGGGCAATTTCATAGGTGTTGGTGAGTACCGAACTGGTCGGATTAAGCCGCGCCTTCAATTGCAGGCGGTAAGCATCCATGTCGGCAATCGGCGCCTTGGCCACCCCCGAATCCATCGCCGCCTGCGCTACGGCGGAGGATACGACCTCCATCAGGCGCGGATCGAACGGAGCGGGAATGATATAGTCCGTGCCGAACTTGTGATTCTTGCCATAGGCGGCAGCAACCTCGTCCGGCACACGCTCACGCGCCAGCTGGGCGATCGCGCGCGCGGCAGCAACTTTCATCTCTTCGTTGATCGCGGTTGCCTGTACGTCAAGCGCGCCGCGGAAGATAAACGGGAAACCGAGGACATTGTTGACCTGGTTGGGAAAGTCCGAGCGGCCGGTGGCAATAATCGCATCGGGACGCACCGCCTTGGCCTCGTCAGGCATGATTTCAGGGGTCGGATTGGCCATCGCGAAAATGATCGGTCTATCCGCCATCTTCGCCACCCATTCGGGCCTGAGCGCCCCGGCCGCGCTCAGGCCCAGAAAGATATCCGCGCCAACCAACGCCTCTTCGAGGCTGGTGGCGTCGGTATCCACCGCATGCGCGCTCTTCCATTGGTCGAGGTTTTCGCGGTCGCGGGTGATCGGGCCGGAACGGTCGCACATGATCACATTGTCATGCCGCACACCCAGCGCCTTGATCAGCGCGGTGCACGCGATCGCCGCAGCTCCTGCGCCATTGACCACGATCTTCACATCCTTGAGATCGCGCCCGGTGATATGGCACGCGTTGAGCAGCCCGGCGGCAGAGATGATCGCGGTGCCGTGCTGGTCGTCGTGCATGATCGGGATGTTCATGCGTTCACGCAGGGCCGCCTCGATGATGAAGCACTCGGGTGCCTTGATGTCCTCGAGGTTGATCCCGCCGAAGGTCGGCTCCATCAGCGCGACCGCTTCGATGAACTTGTCGGGGTCTTCGGTGTCGAGCTCGATATCGATCGAATCGACATCGGCGAAGCGCTTGAACAGGACCGCCTTGCCTTCCATCACCGGCTTCGAAGCGAGCGCGCCGAGATTGCCGAGGCCGAGGATCGCGGTGCCGTTGGAAATCACCGCGACGAGGTTCGAGCGCGCGGTGTACCGCGCGGCGAGCGAGGGATCGGCGGCGATCGCTTCGACCGGGACGGCCACGCCGGGCGAATAGGCGAGGCTGAGATCGCGCTGGGTTGCCATCGGCTTGGAGGCGATGATCTCGATCTTTCCGGGCCGGATCGTCTCGTGATAGAACAGCGCCTCGCGCGCGGTGAAGCTGCCCGGTTTTTCCTCATCCACGATTGAATCCCCCTCGGCTGGTTCCGTAACGTCGGCCCGGCTTAGCGAAGGCGGTTTCCAAGCGATAGGGGAAAGGCGACAGCTTGCCCTTCCCGAATCGGCGAGGCCCCGCTTTACCCGGCGGCATGACGGGCAAGCCCACGCCGATGATGCAGCAGTATCACAGACTCAAGGCCGAGGCCGAAGGCTGCCTGCTGTTCTACCGCATGGGCGATTTCTTCGAGTTGTTCTTCGACGACGCGCGGCAGGCTGCGGCGATCCTCGACATCGCGCTCACCACCCGCGGCGAGCATGGCGGTGAAGCGGTGCCGATGTGCGGCGTACCGGTGCACGCGGCGGAAGGATATCTGGCGCGGCTGATCAAGGCGGGATGCCGGGTCGCCATCGCCGAACAGGTCGAGACGCCGGAAGAAGCAAAGGAGCGCGCGCGGCGCGAAGGTTCGCCGGTTTCGAAGGCGCTGGTGAAGCGCGATATCGTGCGCTTCGTCACCGCCGGGACGCTGACCGAAGAGGCGCTGCTCGAGCCGCGCCGCGCCAATGTGCTGGCGGCGGTGTGCGAAGTGCGCGGCGCGCTGGGGGTCGCGAGCGTCGATATCTCGACCGGGCGGATGGAGCTGGAAAGCACCGCAACGAACAATCTCGGCGCAGCGCTGGCGCGTTTGGGTGCGAGCGAAATCGTCGTTCCGGAGGGTTGGTTCGAGGCCCCCGACGCCGCCTTCCAGCGCCCCCGCAGCGACTTCGCGAGCGAAGCAGGGGAACGGCGGCTCAAGACGGTACATGATGTCGCGACGCTCGACGCCTTCGGCGATTTCGACCGCGCGATGCTGGCAGCGGCGGGCGGGCTGATCGCCTATCTCGACCATGTCGGGCGCGGCAACCTGCCGCTGTTGCTGCCACCGGTCGCGCGTTCGGGCGAGCGGCATCTGGCGATGGACGAAGCGACCCGCACCAGCCTCGAAATCCTCGTCTCGCAGCAGGGCAGCCGGCAGGGCAGCCTCGTCGCTGCGATCGACCGCTGTTCGACCGGCGCCGGTGCGCGACTACTGGCGGAGGACCTCTCCGCCCCGTTGTGCGACCGCGACGCTATCGCGCAGCGGTTGCAGCTGGTGCAGTGGCTGTACGACGACCCGCTGCTGCGCGCCGACCTGCGGCAGGTGCTGCGCGCGCTGCCCGATATCGGCCGCGCTCTGGGGCGGATCGTCGCCGGGCGCGGCAGCCCGCGCGATCTGGGGCAGATTCGCGACGGTCTGGCCGAGGCGCGGCGCATCCGCGATGTACTCGCAACCAAACCAGACCGCCCCGAGCTGCTCGAGCGGCTGCTGCCCGCGATGGGTGGGCACGGTGCGCTGGTCGACCATCTGCAGCGCGCGCTGGTGCCCTCCCCGCCGACCGAGCGGCAGAACGGCGGTTTCGTCGCCGAGGGCTACGATGCGGCACTCGACGCGCTGCGGCTGGTTTCGGGCAATGCCCGCCGCGCCATCGCCGCCCTCGAAGGCAAGTACCGCGGCGAGACCGGCATTGCCGCGCTCAAGATCCGGCACAACGGCGTGCTCGGCTATTTCATCGAAGTCCCGGCGCGGCACGCCGACGCGCTGATGGCGCCCGACAGCGGCTTCACCCATCGCCAGACCATGGCCGGCGCGGTGCGGTTCAATTCGCTCAGCCTGCACGAGGAAGCGGGCCGGATCGGCGAAGCGGGCGGACGCGGCATCGCGGCGGAAGAGGCGCATTTCGAGGAACTGGTCGGCGAAGTGGTGGCCACGCGAGAGACCATTGCGGCAGCCGCTGCGGCGCTGGCACGTATCGACGTCGCCGCCGGCCAGGCCGAGCGCGCTGCCGAGGGCGGCTGGTGCCGGCCCGAGATCGTCGAACACGCCTGCCTCGAAATCGTAGATGGCCGCCACCCGGTGGTCGAGGCCGCGCTGGCTTCGAGCGGTGCGCGCTTCGTCGCCAACGATTGCCGTCTGTCGCCCGACGACCGGCTGTGGTTGATCGGCGGGCCGAACATGGGCGGCAAATCGACCTTCCTGCGCCAGAACGCTTTGATCGTCCTGCTGGCACAGGCAGGTGGCTTCGTTCCGGCAAGCGCCGCAACCATCGGGCTGGTCGATCGGCTGTTCAGCCGGGTCGGCGCGTCGGACAATCTCGCGCGCGGACGCTCGACCTTCATGGTCGAGATGGTCGAAACCGCCGCCATCCTGGCGCAGGCGACGACACGCAGTTTCGTCATCCTCGACGAGGTCGGGCGCGGCACCTCGACCTACGACGGGCTGGCGCTGGCCTGGGCGGTGGTCGAGGCGGTGCACGAGACCAACCGCAGCCGCTGCCTGTTCGCGACGCATTACCACGAGCTGTCGCGTCTCGCCGAGAGCTGCGATGCGCTGTCGCTGCATCATGTCCGCGCGCGCGAGTGGAAGGGCGACCTGGTGCTGCTCCACGAACTGGCCGAAGGACCGGCAGATCGCAGCTACGGCCTCGCAGTCGCCAAGCTGGCCGGAGTTCCCAAACCGGTCGTCGCGCGGGCGAAGTCGGTGCTCGACAGACTGGAGAAGGGTCGCGCCGAGACCGGCGGGATTGCTGCCGGGCTGGGAGACCTGCCCTTGTTCGCGACTGCTTTCGCAGCAGAGCCCGAGACCAGCGACGGCTTGCGCGAACGTCTCGCAGCGCTCGACCTCGATGCACTCAGCCCCCGGGAGGCGCTCGACCTGCTTTACGAGCTCAAGCGCGAAGCCGGCAAAACCGAAACTTAACGCCTTCGCGCTACCGACCACCGGTTATGTCAAGCGAGCTGAGCAGTTTGAAGATGGCCGCAATGGCGCTTGCGGGGCTTGTTCTCGTGGGCGGTGCGGTGCTGGTCGATTCGGTTTCGGGCATCGGTACTTTCGGTCCGCGAGAGATCGATGAGCCGCGCCAGCCGCCCCCGGCCGGTCCGATCGGCGCGCCAAAGGGGCCGCCAGCAGGAGAGCCGGTCGTTCCGGTCGATCAAGCTGCCGCCATGGGGAGCGAAGATCAGCTTGCCGACAGCGGAGAGGGTTTCGATCCCACCGGCATCGATCCTACGGGCCTCGATCCGAGTCCGCAGGACGACAGTCAAGGCAACGTAGCCCGTCAGCCCGAACCGGTCGGCGTGCCAGTCGGCGCTCCGGTCGGTCCTGTGGTCGTGGGCGAGCCGCAATAGCGCGTCGACTCTACCGCGTAGGGGCCGGCAATTCGCCCGAATAGTCGTAGAAGCCGCGCCCGGTCTTGCGGCCCAGCCAACCGGCCTCGACATATTTCACCAGCAGCGGCGCAGGGCGGTACTTGCTGTCGCCGGTGGTGTTGTAGAGCACCATGATGATGTCGAGGCAGGTGTCGAGCCCGACAAAATCGGCCAGCTGCAACGGCCCCATCGGGTGGTTCAGGCCGAGCCGGCAGCCTTTGTCGATATCCTCTATATTGGCGGTCGACTGGCCGAGCACGAAGATCGCCTCGTTGATCATCGGCAGCAGGATGCGGTTGACCACGAAACCGGGCTCGTCCTGGCTCAGCACCACTTCCTTGCGCAGCCCTTCGGCGAAAGCCACGACTGCATCGGTCGTCGCTTGCGCGGTGGCGAGACCGGGGATCACCTCGATCAGACCCATTACGGGGACGGGATTGAAAAAGTGCAGACCGATGAAGCGCGCCGGATCGGGCGAATAGTTCGCCATCCGGGTGATCGGGATCGAGCTGGTGTTCGACGCAAGGATGGCATCACTACGCAGCACCTTGCCGGCAGCTTCGAAGATCGTCCGCTTGATCTCCTCGCGCTCGGTCGCAGCCTCGATGATCAGGTCCGCATCCGCCATCGGGCCGTATTCGGCGACCGGGGTAATCCGCGCGATGGTCGCCTCGGCCTGCGCGATATCGAGCTTGCCCTTGCCGACCAGTTTGCCGAGCGCGGCGTCGATACGGCCGACTGCGCGCTGCGCGAGGTCGAGGCTGACGTCCGACAGCAGCACGTCGTAGCCGAAGCCTGCAACTGTCTGCGCAATGCCGGAACCCATCTGGCCCGCGCCGATCACCGCCACCTGTTGCATCGCATCAATCCCTTCGCACTCGCAGCAAAATGCGGGTGTTAGCGGCGGTGATCGGCCTTGGCTAGCGGTTTGCTCCGGGCACCCATTTCACATCGCGCGCACCGTTTTCGTTGAGCATGCGGGCGAACACGAAGAGGTAGTCCGACAGGCGGTTGATATAGGCGAGCGCCGCCGGATTAACCGCCTCCTCCGCCGCGAGCCGCGACATCGCGCGTTCGGCCCGGCGGACGGTGGCGCGGGCGACATGCGCGCGGGCCGCAGTGTCCGAGCCGCCGGGAAGGATGAAACTGTCGAGCGGGGCGATATGCGCATTGAGCGTGTCGATCGCCGCTTCGAGCCATTCGACCTGCGACGGTACGATCCGCAGAACCATTTCGGAGGGCGCGAAATCGCCGCCCGGGGTGGCGAGGTCTGCACCGAGATCGAACAGGTCATTCTGGATGCGGTACAGATCCTGCGCGAAATCGCTCGCCGCGAGCAGCGAGCCGACCCAGCCGATCACGCTGTTCGCCTCGTCGACTTCGCCGATAGCGTCGATCCGCGCGCCATGCTTGGGCGCGCGCGACCCGTCGACCAGCCCGGTCGAGCCATCGTCACCGGTGCGGGTGTAGATCTTGTTGAGCTTGACCATCCGGCCTCTCCCCCAGACGCCGCCTATGCTGCGTCAGCCGCGTCCGCCGCCCATCGCCAGCAGGATCGCCACTACGACGATCGCCAGCGCCTGATACTTGATGCGCGCGAACATCGCCTTGTTCTGCAAAAGCTGCATTTCGGTGACGGTCTCGCCTTCGCCGGTCTCAAGGTCGATCTTGGTGGTCTTGAGAAAGGCCACGATCCCCTTGATCAGCGAATAGAGCACCATGGCCATCAGGCCGACGAGGACGATGATCAGGATCGGGGTCATGCATGGTATCTAGGCGCGTTCGAGCGAAATTCCAGCCGGAAATCGGCGCAACCGCAGTTGCTGCGCAAGCAACAGTCCGTCGCCGCCTGCCAGTCGCAGATCCGCCACGGCAGGCGATCCGCGTCGTTTGGCGAGCTTGCGGCCCTGCTCGTCGAGCAACAGCGGGTGATGGTGCCAGACCGGAAGCGCCAGGCCGAGCAGCGCCTGCAACAGGCGGTGCACATGGCTGGCAGTGAACAGGTCGCGCCCGCGGGTGACCAGGGTCACGCCATCCGCCGCATCGTCGAGTGTGGCGGCAAGGTGATAGCTCGCCGGTTCATCCTTGCGTACGAGAACCACATCTCCCAGCAGTTCGGGCCGCGCCGCCTGTTCGCCCGCCATTTCGTCGACCCACACGAGCGGCCCGGTGTAGCGCAAGGCCTCGGCGACATCTAGCCGCAGGACATGGGGCAGCGCCAAGTCGACCGCCCTGCCCTTGCAGGTGCCGGGATAGATCGGACCCTCCAGCCCCGCGACACGCGCCGCCGCAACGATCTCGGTGCGGGTACAGACACAGCGATAGAGCAGGCCCTCGGACTCCAGTCGCACCGCTGCTTCGGCGTAGTCCGCCAAGCGGGTCGATTGCGCTGGCACCTCCTCCCACTTCAGGCCGAGCCAAGCCAGGTCGGCGCGAAAGGCGTCGGGGAGCTCGGGCTGGCTGCGCGCGCCGTCGATATCCTCGATCCGGAGCAGGAACCGCCCACCGCGCGCCTGCGCCAGATCGTGCGCGACAATGGCGGCATAGGCGTGTCCGAGATGCAGCATCCCGTTGGGGCTGGGGGCGAAACGGGTAACGATGCTCATGGCTAGGGGTGCATGTCCGAGTATGAGTCCAAAATGCCGCAGTTCGCGGGATAAGCCTGTGGATAGGCTGTCTGTAACAGACTTGACGCGATTCTGCGCAAATGCACACTCGCCATCAATCGGGGAGAACGGATTTGTTCAAGGCCGAACTGATCGAACGAGCCGCAACACTGCGAAGTAGCATGGAGGATCCGACGCGCAATCTGGCGTCGTGCCCCTCCCTCGTCCTCAATGCGGACTATACCCCGCTCTCCTATTACCCGCTGAGCCTGTGGCCGTGGCAGACCGCGATCAAGGCGATCTTCCTCGACCGGGTCGATGTGATCGAAACCTACGACCGCGAGGTTCATTCGCCCAATCTCGACATGAAGATCCCCAGCGTCATCGCGCTCAAGCAATATGTGAAGCCCAGCGAGTTTCCCGCCTTCACCCGCTTCAACCTGTTCCTGCGCGACCGCTTCGCCTGCCAGTATTGCGGCGACACCCATCACCTGACCTTCGACCATGTCGTTCCGCGCCGCCTGGGCGGCCGCACCACGTGGGAAAACATCGCCACCGCCTGCGCCCCCTGCAACATGAAGAAGGGCGGCCGCACGCCCAGGCAGGCGGGGATGCACCTCTACAACCAGCCGATCCGCCCGACCCACTGGCAACTGCAGCAACACGGCAAGCAGTTCCCGCCGGGCTACCTGCACGAGACTTGGCGGGATTGGCTCTATTGGGACATCGAGCTGGAGGCGTAAGCGCCTTCGCGTCCCACTAAAGAAAAATGCGCCACCCGCAGGCAGCGCAGCCTTCTTGTCAGCAGACGGAGCGTCCGGCTCAGCAGTTGCCTTCCACGCCATCGGCGCAATCGCCGACAGACTCGACATCCTCGACGGCTCCGTCGACGGTGTTGCAGGCGGTCATGAACATTGCAGTGCCGCTCAGGGCCAGCACGGTTAACAGCTTACGCATGGGCTTTCTCCTCGGGAGCGCTTGGAACTCTTCCATTGCTCGGGTAATGTTCCGGCAACGCCCGTACCGCTCGCCAAGTTCCAGAAAGTGCTGAAACCTCGCTTTAAATGCCTTTCCAGACGCGGGTGGAAGCTTCCGCTCAGGTCACCGCCGCGCGCTGCCTGAACTCTTCGCGCTGCCACGCGCCGCTCGCCAGAACCTCCGCCAGCGCCTCGATCGCGCGGGCGCAATCCGCAAAGCCGACATAGGCCGGTGCGAAGCCCAGCCGCAGCACGTCGGGCGCGCGGAAGTCGCCGATCACGCCGCGCGCGATTAGCGCCTGGGACAGCGCGTAAGCTTCCAGGTGACGGTAACTTAGCTGGCTCCCGCGCAAGGCCGGATCGGCAGGGCTGACGCATTCGAGCCCGGGGCAATGTTCCGCCATCGCAGCGCGGAAGAATTCGCTCAACGCGCGCGATTTGGCGACCAGCGGCTCGATCCCGATCTCCGCCATCAGCTCGACCCCGCATTCGAGCGCAGCCATCGCCAGCACCGGCGGGGTGCCCGCCAGCAGGCGCGATACTCCGGGTGCGGGCGCGTACTCGTCGGAGAAGGCGAACGGCGCGGCGTGGCCCATCCAGCCACTGATCGGATTGACCAGCGCTGCATGGTGCCGCTCGGCGACGAACGCATAGGCAGGCGCACCCGGCCCGCCGTTCAGATATTTGTAGCCGCAGCCAACCGCCATGTCGGCGTTGCAGGCACCCAGATCGACCGGCACCGCGCCGCCCGAATGCGACAGGTCCCACAGCACCAGCGCGCCTGCGGCATGCGCTGCCTCGGTCAGCGCGGCCATGTCGAACATTGCGCCGGTCTTGTAGTGGACATGGGTCAGCATCAGCAGCGCGACATTCTCGTCCAGCGCATCGACAATGCGATCGCGCGCGGCGAGCCGCTGCTCGGCCGGACTACCCTGCACCATGTAGATATCGGTCGGAAAATTCCCCGGTTCGCTCAGCACCACCGTGCGGCCGGGGCGCATGTGGAGCGCCGCGCCGATCAGCTTGGCGAGGTTGACCGAAACACTGTCACAGGCGATCACCTCATGCGGGCAAGCCCCGATCAGCGGGGCGATCTTGCCACCGACCCGCTGCGGCATGCCGATCCAGTCGGCGGTATTCCAGCTGCGGATCAGATCGCGGCCCCACTCGGCATCGACCACCTGCGCCAGCCGCTCGCGCGTCGACTTGGGGAGCGCCCCCAGTGAATTGCCGTCGAGGTAGATCACGCCGTCCGGCAGGTCGAACCGTTCGCGGAAACGCGCCAGCGGATCGGCTGCATCCAGTTCGATGGCCTTGTTGAGCAGCTCGCTCATCGTGCCGCACCTTGGTGATTTCGATTCGCGCGGAGACGCGGAGACGCGGAGAAGAAAGCAATTTGCGCTCGCAAAGGCGCGAAGGCGCAAAGGAGGCGTGTAGGCGGCGAAGCCGCGCCAAGAATCTCGGTCAGCATCTGGACGGTCGGCAGATTGTCTTGGTGCCGCTTCGCGGCAATTTCTCTTTGCGCCTTTGCGACTTTGCGAGCGCACGAAAGACCTCCGCCTCTTCGCGTCTCCGTGTGAGCATACCTCTGAAGTGTCCCGCTCATATCGCCGTCCGCACGCTCAGCAGTTCGGGGAAGAACGCCTGCTTGAGCACCCCCTCGAGATAGGGCACGCCCGGCGTCCCCCCGGTGCCGCGCTTGAAGCCGATGATGCGTTCGACCGTCTTGAGATGGCCGAAGCGCCAGCGCTGGAAATGGTACTCGAGATCGACCAGCTTCTCGGCCAGTTCGTACAGATCCCAGTGCTCCTTCGGGTCGCGGTAGATTTCGGCCCATGCCGCTTCGACTTGCGCGCTGTGCTGCCACAACACGCCGACGTCGCGATCCAGCACATCCTGCGGGATATCGAACCCACGCCTGGCGATCAGACGCACGGTCTCATCGTAGATGCTCGGCCGGGCGAGTTCCGCATGCAGCGCCTGCGCGGTCGCCGGTTCCGATTTGTGCAGCGATGCCATGTCGGCGTTACGCCCGCCGAGGAGGAATTCCATCATCCGGTACTGCGCGCTCTGGAACCCGCTCGACCGGCCCAGATGCGGGCGGATGGTCGAATAATCGTGCGGGGTCATGGTGCTCAGCACGTCCCAGCTCTGGATAAGCTGCCCCTGCGCACGGGCAACGCGGGCGAGCATCTTGAATGCCGGGCGCAGACGATCTTCAGCGATATGCCGCCGCGCCTCCACCAGTTCATGCAGGCACAGCTTGAGCCACAGCTCGCTCGCCTGATGGACAATGATGAACAGCATCTCGTCATGCGCGCCCGAGGCCGGATGCTGTGCCGCAAGGATGCGATCGAGGTCGAGGTAGCTCGCGTAGGTAACGTTCTGCGCCATGGCCCTGCCCTAGCGCGATGCGGTCTCGTTTGAAACTACTGCTCGATGATGCGCGTCGCCGGGTGGTGTTTGTCGAGGTGTTTTTTTACGATCTTCAGGTTGCGCGTGTTGGAGCGAAACAGGAAATCCGCCGCATCGCCCACCAACGGCACCGCGCCGAGCAGCGCGTCGAAACCGACGTTGCCCGCCATGCGCCACAGCTTCCATTTGGGCATGTCGAGGTTGCGCGCTTCCCATATGATATAGGCCCCCATCGCGGTGGTCACGATATCGCCCAGCACCGGCACCAGTCCGACCAGCGAGTCGAGCCCGACCGGAAAATTGACTCCGGGGATGCGGAAGCTGCGTTCGAGCAGAATTTCCATCGCCTCGATCCGCTTGCGGACCGAATGCGGATCGGTCCCGGTCGGCAGTTCGAAACCCATGACCTGGGTCGGTTGCGGTGCGGGCATAGCTACCTCCTGCTCCGCCAAAAGTGGCGTACTGCGTTAGTTGGGTCGTTCGGCGAGCGGAAACAAGGGATGGAAGCCGGTGGCGTTGGCCTCGAACCCGTCGACCCCGCCGCGCACGAGCGACCAGCGTACCGGAGCGCCGAGGGGGATGTAGACGTTCTTCGCAAGGAGGATTGTTTCCGCGTCGGCCAGCAGCTTTTCCCGCTCCGCCGCGTCAGGTTCGCGCAGCGCGGCGATCACCGCAAGATCCGCGTCGCGCGAGCACAGCGCGCCGAAGACGAGGCAGTTGAACTGGTTGAGAAACCAGCGCCTGTCGGCATAGCGCGCGACCGAATCAAGCAGTTCGAGATCGGCCTTGGCTCTGTCATCGACCCTCACCAGAGTGACCCCGATCTTGCTGAAATCCTCCGCCAAAGCCCTGAAGACGCGATCCGAGCCGGGACCGGACGGCAGCGCGATTGCAATCCGCGGGTCCACTCCCGATCCGGACACCCAATTCGAAATCCGCCGGGCGGCCTCGGCCTGACGTTCCTCCACCGTCAGCGCGCTCCACCGTTCTTCGGGCGGCATCTCGCCGGCTGCTCCGAGCATCGGGACAATTCGGGTCGATTGCTGCCACTGGCCGAGATTGAGCGCTTCGAACAGCTTACCCCGATCGATCGCCATCGCAACCGCCTCGCGCTCGAACTCGCTTTGGAGCACACCTCGGGCGCGCACGACCTTGAGCCCGAGCAACCCGGTAACCCCGTCGACCCGGATCGAGCCGCGCGACAATGGACCGAGATCGGCCAAGGGCAGGTTCTGAATCCGCCCGTTGAACACCGCATCGGCCTCGCCGGCCTTGAACGCTTCGATCGCTGCCTCGACCGGATAGGTACGCACCTTGACCGGTCGTACCGTCTCCTTCCAGTCTTCGATCATCGGCTGCCCGCGCCGGTCGGGCGGCAGGGCGCTAAGCGCCACTTCGCCCCCGTCGTAGCGAGCGGCCATCGGGCCGACGCCCCGGTTGCTCTGGGTCAGACCCAGCTCGGGCTGGGCGAGCAGCGCAAGGAACTGCGACATCGGGTGTTCGAGACGGATTTCGATGACCCGCCCCGCCATGGCGCGAACCTCGGCGATAATCCTGAGGTCGAGCCCGAGGGACGTCCCTTCGAGGCGTCCGATAGCGCGGTCGAGCTCGCGCTTGACAGTTTCGGCGGAAAGATCGCTGCCATCGGGCCAGTCGCTGTCGCGCAGACGAAAAATGTAGCTAAGCCCGTCGTCGGTGACGATCCAGCGTTCGGCGACCGCAGGGACAACCTGGCCACTTGCATCCAGCGTGACCAGGCCTTCTGCAGTCGCTTCGCGCACGTGTTGCGCTGCCGGCGACAGACGCACACCGGTCTGGCGCAATTCGGCAGCGGTCCCGATGAAGGCGACATCGACATCGTCTTCGCCCTCGCCGAACAGGCTGCAGGACGCGAGTGCCGGTAACAGGATGCAGCAAAGGACAAGGCGACAGATCGGAGCCATCGCACCCCGACTAGCAGCTTGCGTCCGAACGGTCAGCGGGAAAGAATCAGAGCTTGCGCAACCGGTCGTTTTCGAGCCCCGCTCCCGGCGCCAGCGCCGATGCATAGCGGGTAAAGCGAGGCGGCTCATAGGCGCCCTGAGATTGCTCAGGTGCCCGCGCGACTTTCGGATCGATCTCTTCGGCAAAGGCGATGCCGAAGCGCGAATCCTGGACCCAGGCAACGGTGCCCTCGACCCAGCCGATGTTGCGCAACTTGACTGCGATCTGCGCCCCGCGTTCGACGCGGGCGGAACCTTCCGCCATCATACCGCCGGCCGACAGGTTGCGCACCTTGACGCGGTCGCCGGTTTCGAACCCGCCGATCCGCAGATCGGCCAGCAGGAACAGGCTGTCACGCGAGATGTGTCGGGTATCGATAGCGGACATCGCGGCCAAAATTCCTTCGTTCGAACAAAACCAGCTTCGCACGCACCGGTGCGCATGCCCGGATTCATACACCCGAATTGGCTAATGAAGCTTTAAACGAGAAAGCCGCAAAGGCCCTCCGGACCGACCAGGAAATGCCTAATCGTCGCGCGAGATTTTCTCGCGCCGTTCATGCGCCTCCTGCGCTTCGACCGTCATGGTCGCGACCGGGCGGGCGATCAGCCGGCGCAGGCCAATCGGGTCGCCGGTTACCTCGCAGAACCCGTATTCGCCAGCATCGATCCGGCGCAACGCGGCGTCGATCTTGGCGGTCAGTTTGCGCTGCCGGTCGCGCGTGCGCAGTTCGATGCTCCAGTCGGTCTCGCTCGAGGCACGGTCATTGAGATCGGGCTCGCGGATCGGGCCATCCTGCAGCGATTGCAGCGTGGCGGAAGATGCCGACTGGATCGACTTTTTCCATTCGAGCAGCAGCATGCGAAAATAATTCAGCTGCGTCTCGCTCATGTATTCTTCGTCGTCCGAGGGAACATAGCCGGGTTCGAGCGCGGCCTTTACGTTTTTGAGCGCATCGGAGTCTTCGAATGCAGCTGTCGCCATATGGTCCTCGATACCCTATCGTAATCGTTTCAACGATTTGCGTGACACCTTGCCGGTGTGATCCGGTCTCTCGGCCCTCCGCTTTGGGCGGGCCTATAGAAGTGGGCACCCCCCCGCACAAGCGGCAATCTAGGGGTCGGCCCTTATGCTCCACAAACTTAAGCCGAGCCGAACAGAATGCAGTGCGGCGACGGATTCTGCGCACCGAGTTAACCATTTGTTGACCATGTTCTGCGGAAAACCCGGATCAAGCGACGGCAGGGGGCCTTCGCGAGCATGGGGGTACAACAATGAAACTCACTCCGATCGAAGGCGGGATAGCGACCCGGCCCGATGTCCACACCGCGGACCTGCTGGTGGCGCAGTGTCTCGCCGCCGCAGCCCAAGGCTGCGTCAACGCCTATTTCGACCTTGGGGTCGCTTACTCGACCGGCAGTCACGGCGCGCCGTGCGACCTGATCGAAGCGCATAAATGGTTCAACCTCGCCGCCTCGAAAGGTCACGAGGAGGCGAGCTGGTGCCGCGCCGATGTGTCGGACGAAATGACCGCCCGCGAGATCGCCGAGGCCCAGCGCCGCGCGCGCCAATGGCTGAACGATACGGCCCGCAAAGTCGCCTAGGCCTTCCTGAACGGCGTTCGCGTCTCGAGGAAGTTGCGGTCCTGCGCCACGCCATGGCGCTCGCGGTCGAGGAAATCGCTCACCGCCTCGCGGAAGCCCGGATCGGCGATCCAGTGCGCCGACCACGTCTCGACCGGTTCGTAACCGCGCGCCAGCTTATGGCCGCCCTGCGCCCCCGCCTCGACCCGCGCCAGACCGAGTTCGATCGCGGCATCTATCGCCTGATAATAACACAGCTCGAAATGCAGGAACGGCTTGTCGCGGCTGCACCCCCAATAGCGGCCATAGAGCGCATCGGGCCCGATAAAATTCAGCGCCCCGGCAAACGGCTCGCCATCATCCAGCGCAAGCACCAGCAGCAACCGGTCTCCCATCCGCTCGCCGAACAGGTCGAACGCCTCGCGGGTGAGGTAGGGCGAGCCCCATTTGCGCGCGCCGGTGTCCTGATAGAACAGCCAGAACGCATCCCAATGCTCGGGCCGGATCGCATCCCCGGTCAGACAAACGATTTCTCCCCCCTCCTGCGCGGCGGCGCGTTCCTTGCGCAACGTGCGGCGCTTGCGCGAGGACAGCTGGCCCAGAAACGCGTCGAAATTCGCATAGCCGCGATTGGTCCAGTGGAACTGGAGATCGCTGCGCGGCATCCACCCGGCGGCCTCGAACAGCTGCATTTGCGCAGGCTCGACAAAGGTCGCGTGGGCGGAGGAAAAGCCGTTGCCTGCGCACAACGTCTCCGCCGCCTGGAGCAGCGGCGCGGCAAGCGACGGGTCGGACAGGAGCAGCCGCGGCCCGGTCGCCGGGGTGAAGGGCGCGGCAATCTGCAGCTTGGGATAGTACTGCCCGCCCGCCCGCTCGTAGGCGTCGGCCCAGCCGTGATCGAACACATATTCGCCTTGGCTGTGGCCCTTGAGGTAGGACGGCATGGCACCGGCCAGCGTGCCGTCCGCACCTTCGATAATTATCGGCACCGCCTGCCATCCGGTGCCCGGCCCGACGCTGCCCGATTCCTCGAGGATGGTGAGGAAATCCCACGAAACGAAGGGATTGCCGCCTGCAAGCGCATCCCACTGGTCTTTCGGCAAAGCCCCGACCGATCCGGCGATCTTGGCGATTAGCTCGCCATTGCTCACTGCGCCACCTCGCCCTCCAGAATCGGGGCATCGGTGTGGTCGAACGCGACCTGCGCGCTCGCCATATCGCGCACGGTCCAGGTGAGCAGCGGCAGCCCGCGCTTGCGCTGTGCGGCGGCGAAGGTGCTTGGCAGATCGCGCACATCGTAGGCGAGGAAATCGGGCTTGCAGTTCCACATCGCGAGCCGCCGCCGCACCGTGCCGCGAAATCCCTTGCTGCCTTCCTCGGTCACCACCAGCCCGCGGACCGTGCGCGGCGAGTGGACCGCAAACCAGCGCACCACGCGCGGGTCGAAGCTCATCACTGCATGGTGGCCCCGGTAACCCTCGAGCGCGCGGCGCACGGCAAGGCACAGCGGCCGGGCGCGCTTGTCGCGCTTCGACTTGATCTCGATCAGCAGCGGCACCCGCCCGCCGACCTGTTCGAGCAGCCGCTCGAGGCTGGGGATCCGGTCGCCGTTCTGGCGCAGCGGGATGGCGCCCAGCTCGGCCACCGTCAGCCGCTCGACCGGACCCTGCTCATCCGTCAGCCGGTCGAGCTCCCAGTCGTGGAACACCACCGCGCCGCCATCCGAAGTGCGCTGGACATCGCATTCGATCCCCATCCCGCGCCCGATCGCCTCGGCGAAAGCGCTGGCCGAGTTCTCGGGCGTGCCCGGGCTATGCAGCCCGCGATGGGCATAGTCCCATTCGGCGAGCCATTTGACCCGCGCCGGGTTGGGCGGCGGCGCGCGCCAGTTGTCAATCCATGTCGATAGCAAGAATCGCATCCACTTCGACCGCTGCGCCGAGCGGCAGCACCGGCACCCCGACCGCGCTGCGCGCATGCTTGCCCGCTTCGCCGAACACCTCGACCATCAGGTCCGACGTGCCGTTGGCGATGGCCGGCTGGCCGGTGAAATCGGGCGCCGAATTGACGAAGGCACCCAGCTTGACCACCCGCCGCACCTTCTCGAGCAGCCCGGCCTTTTTCAATTGCGCGAGGATCATCAGCCCGCAGGCGCGCGCGGCGGCCTGCCCGTCTTCGGGGGTCACATTCTCCCCCAGCCGGCCCTTGACCAGCTCGCCTTCGACGAACGGCAATTGCCCCGAGACATAGGCGAAGCCGCCCTCGACCACGACCGGCACATAGCTCGCCACCGGCGCGGCGGCTTCGGGCAGTTCGATAGCGAGTTCGGCGAGGCGGGCTTCAATGGTCATGCGGGTTCCTTTTCGATTTCCAGCGCGGCGAGCAGCCACGGCAGCGCTTCGTCCCAGGTGTCGATCCGCGCGTCGGCGTGGCCCGACCGGTGTGCGCAGTCGATATGCGGGGCGAGCAGCGGTTCGCCGCACAGATGCAAAGTGGTGATATCGGCGAGCGTCTCGCGCGCCGAGCGGTGGTGCTGCGCAAGATCGTCGATGAAGATCGCGCGGCTCGGCGCATATTCCTCGACGATTGCCTTTAGCGCCGGCCCCTTCGGCCCCTGGTTGGTGAACACCCGCGCCTCGAGCCCGTGGTTGGCGAGCTGGTCGGCGCGGCCCTGCTGGTGCTTGTCGAGCAAATTGGTCAGGATCACGACATCGGCGTGCTCGGCCAGCCGGTTCATCGCCGCGACCGAGCCTTCGATCGGCAGCTGGCGGTGCATTTCGGCGTCGAAAAATTCGCGCAAGAACCGCCAGATGTCTTCCTGGCCCAACACTTCGCCGCTCTCCTGCCAGCGCAGCGCCTTGCCGAAATCATTGGTCCCCATCTGGAAATCGACTCCGCGCGCCTCGCCCAGCCAGTCGCGGAACGGGGCGACCATGTGCAGCAGCACTTCGTCGCAATCGGAAATGATCAGTGGGCGATTCATCGGGATAGGATTTCCTGCGCGGCAATCAGCGTCTCGGGCGCTATCTGGAGCGCCTCGGCCGCTTTTACCAGATCGGGTTCGTATCGGCCGAGGAATTCGAGCACGGCGGAGAGCATCGCCGGGTCGGTCAGGCTGGCGCGCATCTGTTCGGGCGTGAGGCCGGTCAGCGCGAGCAGCCGCTCCGCCCGGTCGGCATCGCCCAGCACCCAGCCGAGCGCGGAGAGCGCCAGCGTTTCGGCTTCGGGCCGGGTCAGGATCGGGGATTGGCCGTGGCGGGGAATTGTCAGCGTCCTGCAGGAAACCTAGATGTCGCGCGATGCGAAGGGAACGGTCCTAGTGGCAAAGCGAATCCTCGTTGTCGAGGACAACGACCTCAACCGGAAGCTGTTCTGCGACGTGCTCCGCGCCAACGGCTTCGAGGTCGAGCCGGTCGCCGACGGCGAGCTGGCGCTAAACGCCGCGCGCGCCTTTGCCCCCGATCTCGCGATCATGGACATCCAGCTGCCCAATATCTCGGGCCTCGACCTGATCGCCGCGATGAAGCGCGATACGACGCTGGCCGATGTGCCGATCCTCGCGGTCACCGCCTACGCCGGCAAGGGCGACGAAGAACGCATCCGCGACGCGGGCGCGGCGGATTATCTGTCGAAGCCGGTGTCGATCCGTCCGTTCATGGAGGCGGTGCGGGCGCTGGTGGGTGAAGCGGCGGGATAAGCAAGGGCTGCCTAGGCATACCTAGGCCACCCATATCTCGCGCCCCAAAACCAGAAGTATTGCGAATCCAGATCAAAAATGTGAAGATGAAAACCAATTCTATTTCGCCTATTTAAAATAGAAATCTTTTCCATTGAATAACGTTTTTTGATGCCCATCTCTATATCAATGCCGATTTCGCGGTATATTACGATAGTGCTGGTGAATTAAATCGCCAACATGGGCATTTCTGGAAAAATGCGGGCGATCAGAAAGCCCTAATGAATCCAGTATCATTCAAGGCCAATTTTATGCAAAAGACATCTATGCTGGCGCTTGCCGCCGGCCTTGCCCTCGCTCTTGGCGGTTGTTCGACGTCGACCCCGATGAACACTGGCGAACGCATTTCGCAGCGCGGTGGCGAGATCAATGACTACGGCAAGGACTGGTCCAATGGCCGGAAAGACGTCGCCCAAGGTCAGAAGTCGATCGACCGCAGCACCAAAAGCCTTGCCGATGGCGAAAAGGATCTGGCCCGCGCTCGTCAACGGGTCGCTGAGGCAGAAGAACAGATCAGAGCAGCCAGCCTAGCCAAAATCGATGCAGAGAGAAAGGTTGTAGACGGCACAGCCGAGATGCAACGGGCCGAAGCGGCTTATGCAGCAACCAAAGCCGGACCCTCGGCGATACCTCCGCGGTACTAGGGTCGGATTCCTGGGATTGCGATCCTAGTTCAGAAACAGCATCTCCACCGCGAACGCCACGACGGTGATCATCAGCCCGGTCACGAAGATCCGGTAGGCATAGCCAAGGAACTTGTACTTCTTCCTCTGCAGCACCTGGCCGTTCTGGTAGATGTCGCGCAGCATCATGCGGAAGGTCTTTTCGTCGGTTTCCATTTCCTTGAGGACCCGGCGTTTCCAGTCTTCCTCGTCCTCGTCGTAATAGTGACCGAAGAACAGTTCGTTGCGCTGGTCCTCGGGGATGTCCATCCGCTTGGTCGAGGGCAGCACCGCCATCACCGCGCACAGCGAGCTGGCGAAGGCGAACACCGCGAGGATCGCGAGCGACCACGGCAGTTCGCCATTTAGCGAGCGGCTGACCGAGATCGAGAACACCACGAAGGACGCGCCCATCAGGATGGAAGCCTTCTGGTCCGCCATCTGCGACAGCTTGAGCGTGTTGTTCTGGGTCGTGCGGACGAGGTGGATCGCGTGGTTCGAATAGGTCACAGGCTTTGGTGCCGGCTTCGCTGCCGGTTCGCCCTGCACCCCGCTATCGTGCTGTTCGGCCATCGATTTGTCCCCCACGCGGCAATTCGCAACCGCAAAGGGGGAACCTGCCATCGCGGCTGGCGCTTGACAAGCGGGCGCACTTCCCGCTTTTCGCCACCCATCCGGGCCGCGCCGCAGCGCGGCCGCTCAAAGAATGGAATTTGCCCCGATGGACCGCGCCGCAGTCGACACCACCATCCGCTCGCTGATCGAGCCGTTCAACAAGAAGGGGGTCGAGATTACCGACGCCACCACCTTCGCTGGCGACCTCGAGTTCGACAGCCTGACGGTGATGGATTTCGTCGCCGCGATCGAGGACGAGTTCGACATCATCATTTCGATGAACCAGCAGGCCGAGATCGAGAATTACGGCCAGCTGGTCGACGCGGTTGCCAAGCTGTCGGACGCCTGAGATGAGCGAAGGCATATCGCAGCCCGACCAGCCGCAGGAAGTGGAAGGCGGGGAAAGGGACCTGTTCTCCAAGTTCGACGACATCATCGCGCTGCGCGAGGGTCTGCTCGCGAGCGGGCAGGAGGATCCCTTCAGCCTCGTGATGGAGAAAGTGCTCAGCCCGACCCGCGCGATCTGCAACGGGCGCGACACCATCCTGCTCGGCACCTACAACTACATGGGCATGACCTTCGACCCCGACGTGATCGAGGCAGGCAAGCAGGCGCTCGACAATTTCGGCAGCGGCACCACCGGCAGCCGCGTGCTCAATGGCACCTACCAGGGTCACCGCGAATGCGAGGACGCGCTGCGCGAGTTCTACGCCATGGACCACGCGATGGTCTTCTCGACCGGGTATCAGGCCAATCTCGGGATCATCAGCACGATCGCCGGAAAGGGCGATTACATCGTGCTCGATATCGACAGCCATGCTTCGATCTGGGACGGCTGCGCACTGGGCAATGCCGAAGTCGTGCCATTCAAGCACAACGATATCGAGGCGATGGAAAAGCGCTTGCGCCGCATTCCCGAAGGCGCCGGTAAGCTGGTCGTGCTCGAAGGCGTCTATTCGATGCTGGGCGACATCGCCCCGCTCGCCGAAATGGTCGCGGTAGCGAAGAAATACGGCGCGATGGTGCTGGTCGACGAAGCGCATTCGATGGGTTTCATCGGCGAGCATGGCCGCGGCGTGTGCGAGGCGGCCGGATGCATCGACGACGTCGATTTTATCATCGGGACGTTTTCCAAGAGCGTGGGGACGGTCGGCGGTTTCTGCGTCTCCAACCACCCCAAGTTCGAGATCATGCGGCTGGTGTGCCGCCCCTATGTCTTCACCGCCTCGCTCCCGCCCAGCGTGGTCGCGACCGCCGCGACCAGCATCCGCAAGCTGATGCACGGCAGCAACAAGCGCGCGCATCTGTGGGAGAACTCGAAGCGGCTCCACGGCGGGCTGACGCAGCTCGGCTTCCAGCTCGGCACCAGCGAGCCGCAGAGCGCGATCGTCGCGGTGATTATGCCCGACCTCGAGAAGGGCGCGGCGATGTGGGAAGCGCTGCTCACCGAAGGCCTCTACGTCAACCTCGCCCGCCCGCCGGCGACCCCCGCCAACATGACCCTGCTGCGCTGCTCGCTCTGCGCCGAGCATTCGGTGGAAGAAGTCGAGACGATCCTCGGCATGTTCGAACGCGCGGGGAAAGCGGTGGGGATCATCTGATCCGGAACATCGCGGCGGCTCTCTCGTCTGTCTCCTGACAAAGGAGACTATCACAGATGAAGACCACCAACACCGGCAGTGCGCGCTACGAAGGTCTGGGCAAGGACGGCAAGGGCCATGTCTCGACCCAATCGGGCGCGCTCGATAATCAGCCTTATGGGTTCAACACGCGATTCGAGGATGCGCCGGGAACCAACCCCGAGGAACTGATCGCCGCCGCGCATGCCAGTTGCTTCACCATGGCTTTGAGCTTCGCGCTGGCGAAGGCCGGGCACGAGCAAGGCACGCTGGAGACCCAGGCCAAGGTGACGCTGGAGAAGGACGGCGACGGTTTTACCGTAACCCGATCGGACCTGACGTTGAAGGGGACGGTCGAAGGAATCGATCCCGCAAAATTCACCGAGCTGGCGCAAGAAGCCAAGGCGGGATGCCCGATCTCGAAGCTGCTCAATTGCGAGATCTCGCTGCAAACCGAATTCGAGGGATAGGATCGAAAAGCGTCCGGGGGGCCTCTCCCCTCCCCCCGGACGCGGCCTCCCATCGCAGCGGGAGGCGGATTTTCGAGCGCGGTGCTCGCGCAGTGCGGCGACCTACGGGCTGAGCACGCATGTTTTCGTTGTCGGGTCGATCGGTAGGGCATAAGTCTGCGCGAGAATGTCAAACACTTTACATTCCGCGACCCGGACGATCCACTCCGCGATGCTGTTCGCCACCTTGCCGGCCGACGTTCAGCGGTTCCTGCGCGAGCAATCGCCGGTCAGGCACTTCGGCGACGGCCAGATCATCCAGCAGCGCGGCGACGAGGGCGACGGGTTCTGGCTGATCGAGGAAGGCGCCGGCACAATCGGCCAGTTCCAGCCCGACGGCGCATTTCGCGGTGTCGCGCGGCTGGGACCGGGCGATTCCTGGGGCGAGCTTGCCGTGCTGACCCGCAGGCCCCGGGTCGTCGACGCGGTCTCGCGCGGGGAGAGCAAGGTCCGCTTTATCCGTGCATCGCTGTTCGAGGGGGTGATCGCCAACCGGCCCGACGCGATGCGCCCGATGCTCGGCGCGCTGGCCGGGCAGCTGCAGGAAGCGATCGGGCTCCTTGCGGGGCAGCGCAAGGACTCAGCGCTGGCGCGGGTCGCGGGAACGCTGGCGACGATGGCCCACGATCAGGCGTTACCGGCCTCGCTCGCGATGACGCAGGACGAACTGGCCGAGCTGCTCGGCCTGACCCGCGCCACAGTCAACGCGGCCTTGCGCAAGTTGCAAGCACGCGGGCTGGTCGAACGGCGATACGGCGGAGTGACGGTGCGCGATACAGTCGCGCTGCGCGATCTCTCGCACGCCTGAGCTATGTCGCTGTCGTCTCCGCTACCGTCGCGGCGACACAAGGATCCGCTTCGTCTTCGCCGCCGCCGAGCTGGGTGATCGCCAACACGCCGCCCACCACCAGCAGCACGAAGACGGTGGTGACCGTGCCGAGATATTTGTCGATGAAGGCCTTGATCGGCGCGCCGAAGATGCGGAACAGCACGCCGACGGTGAAGAAGATCGCACCGCGCCCGGCAAGACTGGCGAGGATGAACGGCACCAGCGCCATGCCGAGAAAGCCGGCGGTGATGGTGAGCAGCTTGAACGGCACCGGGGTCGCCCCGGCGATGATCACCGCCACAACGCCCCATTCGTCGAAGGTGCATTTCGCAGCGGGCAGCGCATCGAACAGGCCGATCGCCTTGAGGACCGGCACGCCCACCGTGTCGAACAGCGCCCAGCCGATGAAATAGCCCAGCAGCCCGCCCGCTACCGAGCTGAGCGTAGCGATCAGGCCGAAGCGCAGTGCCTTCTTCGGTTCGGCCAGGCACATCAGCCCGAGCAATGGGTGCGGCGGGATGGGGAAGAAGCTCGCCTCGATGAAGCAGAAGAACGCCAGCCACCATTCGGCGGCGGGATGGGCGGCCTTCTCCATCGTCCAGTCGTACAGGCCGCGCAGCGGTTTCATCAGCATGGCAGATTGCGGTTCCCGGGATAGTGGTGCAGCGCCTCTATGCGAGCGCGGCGAGCGCGGCAATCCCGCGATTGTGCGTCGTCGCGAATCCATGTTGCCAGACAAGGGGGCTTGCCCGATCAAGCGTCAGGTCGTGGGCTCGAGGAGGGGATGATGACGCTCATCAAGATGAACGAACTGCACCGGGCGTGGGACCGGATCCGCGAGGTGGGCGGCTCGATCCACAGCTATTCCGGACACAACTTCACCGCGTCGGCGGACGGGTGGACCGGATTCGCCAATCACGCGAACCTGTTGTGCGGCCCCGAACCCGACAATGTCCAGTCGCTGGTCGATCAGATCGTCCAGATTGCGGCCGATGCGGAGGACATCCGTCGGTTGAACGAGCCGATGCTGTCCGTGACGGTCTGCTCCAAGCCTCGCATAACCATCAAGGCGGGCTGCCGGGTGCTCGTCAAATGGTCGGCCTACGACAAGAGCGAAACGGGCTGCAAAAAGCACTGATCGCCGGAATGACTTTCGGTAAATATAACCTATTTGGCACTTTTATATTGACATCGTGACGCTCTAAGGTTAGAGAAGCGGAACATCGCGATAAACCGATTCGAAACGGGCGGACGCCGCATGGGCGCTTCCGCCCGTTTTGCATTGGCTGGTCGCTCAGCATGAGGACAAGAGACATGACGGTCCAACCGGCCACCCGCCTCGCATGGGAGGAAAGCTTTATCGAGGCCCTTGCCCGGCTCGCCATGGTCAAGCGTGCCGCGCAGGCTGCTGGCGTGGCAACTGGCAGCGTTTATGCCCGGCGCGCGAAAAGCCCGGCTTTCGCAGAGCTATGGGACGAAACACTCGCACAGGCGAAAGCGGTGCAGAGGCAGCGCCGCATCTGCAATAGCGAAGATGCGCCCTCGCCGATCCAGTGGCAGCGCACGTTCCTCGATGCTCTCGCAGAGACTTCGAATGTGAGTGCCGCGGCTGTGCGAGCCCGGATGCCATCACGCGAAGTTTACCGGATGCGCCGTGAAAACGAGGATTTTGCCCGCAAATGGCATGCCGCGCTGGTTGAAGGATACGAGCATCTGGAGCTGGAATTGCTCGCCCGCCTGCGCAGTGGCGAGCCAAAGGACGGACCCAAGTTCGACAATGGCTCGGCGCTGCGGCTGCTGGCGCTGCATCGCGATACCATGGCGCAGGAACATGCCCAGCGGCGCAATATGGACGTCGTCTCGGCCCGGGCGCTGATCGAACAGAAGCTCGACGAATTGCGTCAGCGGGTGCTCGCCAGGCGCGAAGCCGAAGGGGCGACGATCCAGTGACACAGGACGACCCGGGTGCCTTTGCGATCGATGCGGCCGACCATCATATCAAGGCAATTCTGGCTGGTCTCGACGAACCGCAGGCCAACCGGATTGTGGCGGGCTGGGACAATCACTTCCCCAATTTTGCCCATCCCGGTCAGCTTGCACCCGCAGGCGACTGGCAGGTGTGGTTGGTGATGGGCGGGCGCGGCTTCGGCAAGACCCGTGCCGGCGCGGAATGGGTCCGCTCGATAGCAGAAGGAGATATGCTCGCGCGCATCGCATTGGTCGGTGCGACACTGGGCGAGGCACGCAGCGTGATGGTGGAGGGCGAAAGCGGCCTGATCGCCATTTCGCCGCAGGAAAACCGCCCGAGTTTCGAGCCTTCACTGCACCGTTTGCGCTGGCCCAACGGGGCGCAGGCCTTTCTCTACTCGGCCGCCGAGCCGGAGTCCTTGCGCGGTCCGCAGCACAGCCACGCCTGGTGCGACGAGATCGGCAAGTGGCCCGCCGCGCATGAACGCTCGACGCGCTGCTGGGACAATCTCCTGCTTGGCCTGCGGCTAGGCAAGGACCAGCGGATCGTCGCGACCACCACTCCGCGCAACACGCCGCTGGTGCGGCGGATCTTCGGTAGCGAGGGCACGGTGGTGACGGGCGGCGCGACCCGCGCCAACTCTGCGAATTTGCCCACGACTTTCATCGCCGCAATGGAGCGCGAATTCGGTGGCTCGACCCTCGGACGGCAGGAACTGGGCGGAGAGCTGATCGAGGAGATCGAAGGCGCGCTGTGGAGCCGCGAACTGCTGGAAAGGTGCCGGGAATCTCCCCCTACCCTTCAGGGGAGGGGGACGGGGGGTGGGGACTGTGCTGTTGCTCATGACAGCCCCCACCCCAACCCCTCCCCTGAAGGGGAGGGGCTTTGGAAACGCCTCATCGTCGCGGTCGATCCGCCCGCTTCGTCAAACGGCGACGCCTGCGGCATCGTGGTCGCCGCGCTGGGGCAGGACGGGATCGCCCGCGTGCTCGCCGATGCTTCGGTCGAGAATGCCTCGCCCGAACGCTGGGCCAAAGCGGTCGCCAACGCCGCCGCCGTGTGGGGTGCCGACCGCGTGGTGGCGGAGGCCAACCAGGGCGGCGCAATGGTCGCCAGCGTGCTGCGCGCGACGGATGTGGCGCTGCCGCTCAGGCTGGTCCACGCCACCCGCGGCAAGGCGGCGCGCGCCGAGCCGGTCGCGGCGCTCTATGAAGCGGGCAAAGTGCGCCACTGCGGGATGTTCGCCGCGCTGGAAGACCAGCTGTGCGGGCTGATGGCTGGCGGCAGCTACGAAGGCCCGGGCCGCTCGCCCGATCGGGCGGATGCGCTGGTGTGGGCGCTGACCGAACTGATGCTGGGGCAGAAAGCGAGGCCGAGGATTTCGAGTTTCTGACCCATTGCCTCCCAACCACGTCACCCCACCCCCCGAGCCGGGGTCCAGCTGACTTTCGAGGTTCGCGCATCGCCGCAAGAGAAGCGGGACCCCGGATCAAGTCCGGGGCGACGAGAAATTGGCGTCATTCCAGCGAAAGCTGGGATCGCTCGGCACATAGTACGACCAAGACCCACAACGATCCCGGCTTTCGCCGGGATGACGGAGAAGCCCCATGTCCTTCCTCACCACTCTCGCTTCCGCCTTCAAAGGCGGGGGCGGCGCTCGTGTGCCTATTGCGAGCGGTTTCATCTCGCCCTGGGCCGTCGCTTTCGATGCCGCGCCGCGTCCTCGCGCCTTCGACTATAGTCGCGCGATCCGCGACGGGTTCACCGGCAATCCGGTGGCGCAGCGCAGCGTGCGGATCGTCGCGGAGGGGGTCGGCAGTGCGCCGCTCTCGCCGCTGGACGACGGGGTTGCCGCCCTGATCGGCGCGACATCCGCCGGGCAATCGCTGGTCGAGACGGTCGCGGCGCATCTGCTGCTTCACGGCAATGCCTTCGTCCAGGTGATGAAGGACGGCGCGGGCCAGCCGGTCGAGCTGTTCGCCCTGCGCCCCGAGCGATTGAAGGTCGTGCCGGGCGAGGATGGCTGGCCGCGCGGCTACGAATACCGCATCGCCGGGCGCACGCTGGCGATCCCGCTGGAAGACGATGCCGGCTGGCCCAATCTCATCCATATCCGCAGCTTCCATCCGGGTGACGACCACTACGGCGCGGGCGCGCTCGCCGCCGCCGACCCGGCGATCGCGATCCACAATGCGGCCAGCGAATGGAACCGCGCACTGCTCGACAACGCCGCGCGGCCCTCCGGCGCGCTGACCTACGAGGCGGGCGACGGTGCGGGCCTCACCGCCGACCAATACGAGCGGCTGAAGAGCGAGCTTGCCACCGCCTATCAGGGGCAGGCCAACGCCGGGCGGCCGATGCTGCTGGAGGGCGGGCTCAGGTGGCAGAGTATGGCGCTGTCGCCCGCCGACATGGATTTCGCGACGCTGAAAGCCGCCGCCGCGCGCGACATCGCGCTCGCCTTCGGGGTGCCGCCGATGCTGCTCGGCCTGCCTGGGGACAACACTTACGCCAACTATCGCGAGGCCAGCCGCGCGCTGTGGCGGCTGACCCTGCTGCCGCTTGCGGGCAAGATCCTGAGCGGCCTCGCCGAGGGGCTTACGCCGTGGTTCCCCGACCTCGCCCTGTCGGTCGATCTCGACCGCATCCCCGCGCTGGCGGAGGATCGCGAAAGGCTGTGGGCGCAGGTCACCGCCGCCGACTTCCTCACCCCCGCCGAGAAGCGCGAAATGCTTGGCCTTGCCCCCGTTGGAGACGTTCAATGACCCGCGAAGACATGCTCGCCGGACTGCTCGCGCAGGCCACTTCCGAGGGCGGCGATCTCGTCACCCTCCGCGCCATCGTCGAGGAAAGCTCGGAAATCGGCGCGGGCCGGGTGCTGCAACGCCTCGGCCTCGCCGACGAGGGCGCGCAAGACGACATCGATGAACTGCGCGAACTGCTCCGCGCCTGGCGCGACGCCAAGGCGAGCGCGTGGAAGGCGGCGATCGAATGGACCGTGCGCGGGGTGCTCGCGCTGCTGCTGATCGGCATCGCGGTGCGGCTGGGGATGCCGGGGCTGCTCAAGTGAACTGCGTGATCGAGAAATCTCCTCCCCCTGGAGGGGGAGGCCGGGTGGGGGTGTACGGCGCTTGCAATCGGGCGCCGAGCACCCACCCCCAGCCCGATACCTGCCCCGGCGAAGGCCGGGGTCAAGGGAGGGAAGCATGAGGCTGGCAGGATACGCCGCCCTCTTCGACCGGGCCGACGCCAGCCGCGACACGATCCGCCCGGGGGCCTTTGCCCGCACCCTTTCCGAACGCAGCGACCCGCTCCCGCTGTTCTGGCAACATCGCCCCGACCAGCGCATCGGCTGGGTCGAGCGCGCCGAGGAGGATACGCGCGGCTTGCGGGTTGTCGCCAGTCTCGACAACCCCGACGGCCGTGCCGCGGCCCTGCTCAAACGCCGCGCGATAAGCGGCCTCAGCTTCGGCTACCGCGCGCGCCGTTCCCGCCACGAACCGGCGGGCCGGGTGCTGGAGGATGTCGAGCTGTTCGAGATCAGCGTCGTCACCCACCCGCTGCAGCATCTCGCACGGGTGCATCTGGTGCGCTGACACACCGCGATTTTGTTTCACGCAGAGGCCGCAGAGGACAGGAGAGACGCGGAGGCGTTGTGCCGTTCCGCAAAGCGGATTTCCCGATTTGCCAGCCTTGTTGGGGATGACGCCTGCGGCGCGGGCGCAGCCTCTCTGCGTCTCTCCCTTCCTCTGCGCTCTCTGCGTGAACCCAATACCCCTCCCCCAAGAAAGGAAATGCTCCCATGGATACCGATACGATTCCCCAGACCGACCCGATCGACGCGAGCTTCGACATCGTCGCCCGCCAGGACCGGACCGAAGCCAATGTCGCCGCGCTGCGCAGCGACATGGACGAGGTGAAGGCGCGCGTCGACAAGATCGGCCGGGCTGCGCGTCCGGCGATCGGCGGTGCGACCGACAGTGCCGAAGTGAAGGGATTCGTTGACGGCTACCTCCGCCGCGGCGAGCCAAATTTCCCTGGCGCCGAGATCAAGTCGGTGCGCGGCACCGTGCCTGCCGACGGCGGCTACGCCGTGCCGCAGGAAATCGACGCGATGATCGCCCGCGAGCTGGTCGAGACCAGCCCGATCCGCGCTATCGCGCAGGTCGTCCAGACCGGCACCGCAGGCTATCGCAAGCTGGTGACCGGCGGCGGCGCGGCATCCGGCTGGGTCAGCGAAGTTGCGGGCCGTCCCGAGACCTCCACGCCCAACTTCCGCGAGATCGCCCCGCCGACCGGCGAGCTCTACGCTAACCCGGCGGCATCGCAGGCCATGCTCGACGACGCGGCGTTCGACCTCGAAAGCTGGCTAGCGAGCGAAATCGCGATCGAGTTCGCCCGCGCGGAAGGCGCGGCGTTCGTCAATGGCAGCGGGATCGACCAGCCCGAAGGCTTCCTCACCGCTCCTGCCACCACCGCGCAGGACGGCGTGCGCCCCGCCGGAACGCTGCAATATATCGGCAGCGGCGACGCGGCGGGTTTCGATGCCAATCCGGATGCAAGGCTGATCGACCTGGTCCACACGCTCAAGGCGGGCCATCGGCAGGGCGCGAGCTGGGTGATGAATTCGGCCACGCTGGCTGAAGTGCGCAAGCTCAAGACGGCCGACGGCGCGTTCCTCTGGCAGCCGGGCCTGGTCGACGGCCAGCCCGACCGGCTGCTCGGCTACCCGGTGGTCGAGGCGGAGGACATGCCCGATGTGGCGGCGGGAGAGTATCCCATTGCCTTCGGCAATTTCCGCCACGGCTATCTGATCGCCGAACGCTCGGCCACGCAGATCCTGCGCGATCCCTTCACCAACAAGCCCTACGTCCACTTCTACGCCACCAAGCGTGTGGGCGGCACGGTGCTCGACGGCAACGCGATCAAGCTGCTGAAGATCGAGGGGTAGAAGTCTTTGTTGTCCGCGCGCCATCCGGCGCGCGATGTCCTCGCTCACGCGACCTGAGGGTCGCGTCGCTGCGGGCGGCCAGTCGGCCTTGCGGCTCGCTGGTCGCTCGCCGGGCCATTCCCGGCCTTGTGGCTTGGATTCGAGCCTTGGTCGCGGCAGCCAGAGCGCGACTGCGCGACGCGGCTTATGCCGCGAAGCCAAGCGCGCCGGATGGCGCGCGCCCGGCGTTTGAGGGCGAAAACAAAGACTCTACGCACCCGCGCCGGTCTCCCCTGCCGGCGCGGGTGCCTTTTTCTTTCACATCGGAGAGTGCCATGAGACGAGCGATACTCGCGCCCGCCGAGCTGGGCGGGGCTGCGCTGGGCGAGCTCAAGAGCTGGCTCGCCATTACCAACGCGCAGGAAGATGCGCTGCTCACCGGCCTGCTCGGTGCGGCGGTGGAGGCCTGCGAGGGTTTCACCTGCACGATGCCGCTGCAGCAGACTTGCGAGGAAGTGCACACCGCCTCCCCTGGTTGGCAGCGGCTGCGCAGTGCGCCGGTGCAGGCGATCACCGGGGTCGAAGCCATCCCGGCGGAAGGCCCGCGGTTCATGCTCGCGGCCGATGCTTACGAGATCGAGCTGGAGGCCGACGGCAGCGGCATGGTCCGCGTGCTGCGGCAAGGCGCGGCAGGGCGGATCGCGGTGCGCTTCGTCGCCGGGCTGACTCCCGGTTGGGGCTCGCTGCCCGAAGCCCTGCGGCACGGCATCGTCCGCCTCGCCGCGCATCTCTATCGCGAGCGCGACGCGGCGGACCCGGTGCAGCCGCCCGCTGCCGTCACCGCGCTGTGGCGACCCTGGCGACGGGTGCGACTGACATGATCGAGGGCAGGACCGATCCGCCCAAAGCGCCGTTCGTCCGCGCGCTCGAAGCCAAGGCCCGCAGGCTGGCCGAGGCGCATGGCGAAAACCGCCTCCGCGCCCGCCGGAATGACGCAGGCCGCTGGCGCATTACCGCCTTGCTCTGGCCCCTGTTCGCGAAAGGCCGATAGATGGAACACGCACTCCGCACCGCGCTGATCGACTGGCTGCGCAGCGGCCCGGCCCCGCTCGACACGCTCAACGCGGTCGAGGAGGAAGCGCCGGTGCGTGTCAGCCTGCCCTGGCTCGGCATCGCCGCCAGTGCGTCTGCCGACTGGAGTACCAAGGACGCGATGGGGCGCGAAATCCGCGTCGCGCTCGAACTCGCCAGCCGGGGGGATGATATCCCCGCAGACGGTGCATTGGTCGGCGCTATCGACCGGCGGGTAGATGATCTGCCTCGACTCCACGACGGCATTCACATCGCGAACATCACCTTCCTGCGCGCCCGCACCGAACGACGCGCGAAGAACACCCGCAGCACGCTGCTGGAATACCGGTTCCGGTGTCTGGAGGTTTGATTTTCTCTCGCGGCTATTCGCCTTGCGGGCGGCCTCCGAGGGGCGGCGCAAAAGCGCCGACGGGCGGTCGCCCTCTGGCTGCCGCCACCAAGAACCCACCCACTTTTCGTCATTGCGAGCGACTGAAAGTCGCGCGGCAATCCAGGTCGATTCCGTGCCGCCCTGGATTGCTTCGCTCCGCTCGCAATAACGACGCACTCAAGAAAGGCCTCACGATATGACCGCCCAGAAAGGCTCCGCCTTCCTCCTCAAGATCGGCGACGGCGCGCAGCCACCCGCCTACGAAACCGTCGCCGGGCTGCGCACCACGCAGATGTCGATCAACGGCGACACCGTGGTCGTCACCCACAAGGACAGCGGCGGATGGCGCGAGCTGCTGTCGGGCGCGGGGACGCGTTCGGTTTCGGTCTCGGCCAGCGGCATCTTCCTCGGCAGCCAGGCCGAGGAAGCGATCCGCGCCCACGCATTGGCCGGGACGATCGACGACTACGAACTGAGCTTCGAGGACGGGGCGAAGCTGCATGGCCGCTTCCTCGTCCAGCGGCTCGACTATGCGGGCGATTTCAACGGCGAGCGCAACTACACGCTCAACCTCGAAAGCTCCGGTCCGGTGCTTCCGGCATGAGCGAAACCGCCAATCCGCATCGCGGCGAGGCCTCGGTCGAAATCCAGGGCCGGGCCTTGGTCCTGCGTCCCAGCTTCACCGCGCTCGTCGCAGCGGAACAGGAACTTGGCCCGCTGTTCGCGCTGGTCGAACGCGCGGCTGAGGGCCGCCTGTCGCTGGCCGAGATGGTCGCGCTGTTCTGGCACTGCCTCGCCGATCCGGGCGCAATGACGCGCGACGCCTTTGCCGAAGGTGTGACCGCGCTCGGTCTTGCGCCCTGTGCAAAGCCGCTGCGCGCGCTGCTCGGTCAGATCCTGCAAGGCACGGCATGAGCGACATGTTCGGCGCGGCTGCAACCCGGCTATCGGGCATCGCCGCCCGCGCGCTCGGTTGGCGGCCCGCCGAATTCTGGGCCGCGACCCCTGCCGAACTGGTCGCAGCGCTGAGCGAACCCGGGTCGGTGTCCGCGCCGGTCGACCGCGCCATACTCGACCGCCTGATGGAGCAAGATCGCCATGGACGATAATATCGACGAATTGCTGGTCGAGGTGCGCGCTTCGACCGCCGGCTTCGCCACCGATGTGGCGCAGATGCGCAGCACCTTCGACGCGACCCTGCTCGACGGCTTCGGCAAGGCGGGCGACATCCTCGAACGCGGGTTGCTGAGCGCAATCCGCAAGGGCAGCCTGGGGTTCGAGGACCTCAAGCGCATCGCCACCCAGGTGCTCGACCAGATCGCGGCGCAGGCGCTGCAGATGGGGCTCGACAAGATTTTCGCTGGCTCGTCCGACGGCGGGATGGGCGGCTTTCTCGGTGACATCCTCGGCGGGGTGTTCGGCCTGCCCGGCCGCGCGACCGGCGGGCCGGTGTCGCCGGGACGCGGGTACCTCGTCGGCGAGCGCGGGCCCGAGCTGTTCGTCCCGACCATTGCGGGCCGTGTCGAGGCATCGCCAGTCGGTTCGGCACGCAACGACGTGCGCGTCTCGATCCAGCTCGCCGCCCCGCGCGGCGAGAGCGCACCGCGCTCACTCCAGCGATCCAGCCGTCAGGTTGCGAGCGCGATCAGGAGAGCATTGAGCACTTACTAATGTCCCTCGTCACCCCGGTCCCCGAGCCGGGGTCCCGCTTTTCCTCGAACCCTGCACTTGGCCGCAAGTGAAGCGGGACCCCGGATCAGGTCCGGGGTGACGTTGCGAAGGAAGGATAGTCGCATGGCTTACTGGCTCGCCCGCAAGCGCAACGGGCAAGACACAACGCATATCCAGCGATTCGACCCGGTCTACTGGACGGTCAATTTCCCGCGCCCGATGATGGCGAGCGTCACCACCATCGCGCCCGACGCGTTGCGGGTGGATTGCGAGTTTCTCCACCGGGGCGAACTGGCCGGGTTGATCTGGGACAGCGCCGACACGCTCGATCACCCGCTGCTCGCCTATGCCACCGACCGCGACTACATGCGCACGACGCTGCGGTTTCGCTGGAAGTCGGGCGGGATCGTGCCGCTCGACCAGCCGAACGGGCCGACGCTGACGATCGAGGGGCGCGATACGGCGGGCAATCCGCGCAGCTGGTACGTCCGGCTGTGGAACTACGCCACCGGCACGCCCGAAGATGCCGAGATCGTCTTGCCCTTTTCGCAGCTCGAAAGCGGCTACGGCCTGCCCGGCGAACCGATCCATCCGGGCGATATCGACCGCATGTTCATCTCGCTGGTGCCGCCGAACTTCGTCCCCGGAAGCGCAGCGCGGGTCACCGGTGTCGCTACCGGCTGGGCGGAAATGAGCGGTATCCGCTGCGAGGGCCATCGCGCCATGTTGGAAATCGGCGATGTCGTGCTCCCGCCACACGGCGAGCAGATCGCGACCGGATACGACGATGGCTACAACCAGACCCCCGCCCGGCTGGTCCGTTCGATCGAGGCGCTCGGCTATCGCGGGCGGATCCTGCACTATGTCGGCATGAGCCATTTCTTCCGCCTGCAGGACGGCGAGGGGCGGCTGGTGGTCGCCGCCAACAGCGCGGTCTGCACACCGGCGAAGAACTGGCACCAGGACTTCTTGACCAAAGCGAGGGCGGCTGCGTTCGAGGTCGTTCTCTCGCTGTCCTACGAGGTGCTGGCGGAGCACTGCCCGGCGGCGTGGCAGCAGCGCGCGCATGGCGGCGAGCCCGCGCGCACCGGCTGGTTGCCGCCCTCCGCACTGCTCTCGCCCGCCAATGCGCAGGCGATGGCCTGGCTCAAGATGGCCGCCTATCGCCTCGCCTTCCTCCAGGTCCTCGCGGACCATCCGGTGCGGTTCCAGATCGGCGAGCCGTGGTGGTGGGTGATGCCCGATGGCCGCCCGTGTCTTTACGATGCGGCAGCAGTGACGGCCTTCGGCGGGTCGCCGCCGGTGATCGCGACGATGCGCGCGGCGCTGGGTCCGGCGGAGACCGCGCTGCTCGACCAGGCCGGCGCACTGCTCGCGCAGTCGACCGCCGGAATTGCCCAGCATGTCCGCACGCTCGATCCGGCGGGGGCCGAGATCGCGCTGCTGGTCTTCACGCCGACGATCCTCGATCCGGAGATGCCGGAACTGAAGCGCGCAAACTTGCCGCTCGGCTGGGCGCACCCCGCCTTCGACCGGCTCCAGCTGGAAGATTACGACTGGCTGACGGCAGGGGCCGACGCGCGGCGCAAGGCGGCGCTGGCCGAAGTCGATATGCGGCTCGGCTACCCGTCAGCAAAGCAGGACTACCTGTCGGGCTTCGTGCTCAACCCCGTCGATGCCGAGAGCTTCTGGCCGCGTATCGATTCCGCGCTCGATCAGGCGCGGGCGCGCGGGATCACCCGGCGTTTCGTCTGGGCGCTGCCCCAGGTTTCGCGCGACGGCTACACCCGCCTCGCGCCCGCAAAGGAGGACGTGGTGCAGGCCTTCGACGACATACTCTTTCCGCTGGCGCTGGGGCGCGATGCCTCGGTCAGCCCCGAATTCTCGACCACGGTGGCGACCACCGCATCGGGCCACGAACGGCGCAATTCGCTGTGGTCCGACGCACGGCTGCGGTTCGATGTCGGGCCCGGCATCCGCTCGGAAGCCGAGCTTGGCGTGCTGATCGCCTTCTTCCGCGCGAGGCGCGGCCCGGCGCGCGGGTTCCGGCTCGCCGATCCGTTCGATTTCAGCTCGAACGCGATGACCGGAACACCGACCCCGACAGACCAGTTGCTCGGCATCGGCGACGCGACGCGCTCGGTGTTCGACCTCGTCAAAAACTACGGCGACAGTCCAGACCCGCAAAAGCGCGTCATCACCCGGCCCCGGATCGAGACAATCGCGGTCAGCATCGATGGCGCGCCTGCGACCAACTGGGCGTGGCGCGAAGGCGGGCGGATCGAATTCGACACCGCTCCGCCCGACGGCGCCGAGGTGCGCGCCGGCTACCTGTTCGATGTGCCCGTGCGCTTCGCCGAGGATCGGCTGGATGTGTCGGGCGCCAGCTTCACCGCTGGCGAAGCCCCCTCGGTCCCCCTGGTCGAAATCCGGGAAGAACGATGAGCCAGATCTATTTCGCCAGCGAACTCGAAGGCGTCGCGACCTTCTGGCGGATCTATCGCCGTGACGGCGTGACGCTCGGGTTCACCAGCCACGATCGGGACCTGGCGTTCGACGGGATCGTGCATCGCGCGGCCCCCGGCATGGTGCCGGGCGCGATCCGCCGCTCGTCCGGCGTCTCGGACGATGCGATGGATGCCGAAGGCGCGCTGACCCATGACAGCATCTCGAGCGGAGACTTGCGCGCGGGGCGCTATGACGGCGCGCGTATCGCGATCGGCGCGGTCGATTGGGAAAGCCTCGACGCAGCCGTGCTCTATGCCGGCTCGATCGGCGCGATCCGTCAGGAGGGAGGGAGTTTCGCGATCGAACTCCGCTCGGCCAAGGCCGCGTTCGAGCGTGATTTCGTTCCCCGCACCGGCCCGAGTTGCCGGGCGCGATTCTGCGGCCCGGGGTGCACCCTGTCGGCGGCATTCCATACCGTGTCGGCGACGCTCCTCGGCTGCGATACCGACCGGGGGGCTTTCGCTTTCGATCTTGTTCAACCATCGGATTACGCCTGGGGGGAGCTGGTATGGCTCGACGGCCCGCTCGCCGGGCAAAGGCTCGACATCGGCGGTGTCAGCGAGGGAGAACTGCTGCTCGACTACCCGCTCGCCGAACCGCCATCTCCCGGCACCCGCGCCCGATTGCGGCAGGGCTGCGATCACACGCTGGCGACCTGTTCGGACCGATTCGGGAATGCGATTAATTTCCAGGGCGAACCGTTCCTGCCGGGCAATGACCTGCTCGCACGCTACCCCTTGCCGCAATGACAGGGCGGCAAGAGGCCTTCGCCCAAGCCGCGGAGGCATTGGTTGGCAGCCCGTTCCGGCTTCATGGCCGCAGCCGCGAGCACGGGCTCGATTGCGTCGGTCTGGTCGCTGCGGCACTCGAAGCGAGCGGCCATGTGCTGCCGCCGATACCGCCCTATGCCCTGCGCAACAGCCGGTATGATTTTGTGCCAGGGTTTGCTGAGCGGTGCGGTTTTTGCCCGGTATCCGGTGAGTTTCGGCGCGGTGATCTGGTCATGGTCGCACCCGGTCCGGGCCAACGCCATCTGCTCATAGCGGTCACACCAATAGCATTCGTTCACGGACATGCCGGCCTGCGCCGGGTGGTGCGGACCCCGCTCCGGCCTGATTGGAACATTACCCATCACTGGCGGCTCGCCTGAGCGGGCTGCGAAAGGATCTGTCATGGCAACCCTAATCCTCGGCGGACTCGGCACGCTGATCGGAGGCCCGCTGGGCGGGGCGATCGGCGCGCTTGCCGGGCGCCAGATCGACGCCGCGATCATCGGTAGTCCGGTCCGCGACGGGGCGCGGCTGAAGGACCTGTCGATCACCACCTCCAGTTATGGCACGCCGATCCCGCGCCATTTCGGAGCGGTGCGCGCGGCCGGAACGATTATCTGGGCGACCGAGCTTGCCGAGAACCGCGAAACCGGCGGCGGGGGGAAGGGCCAGCCCAAGGTCACCAGCTACAGCTATTCCTCTTCTTTTGCGGTCGCGCTCGCCAGCCGTCCGATCGAGGGCATCGGGCGCATATGGGCCGATGGCAACCTGCTGCGCGGGGCTACAGGCGACCTGAAAACGGGCGGCAGCCTGCGAATCTATACCGGGTTTGGCGACCAGCCGGTCGACCCCCTGCTTGCGGAAGCGATCGGCCCCGATTGCCCGGCCTTCCGCCAGTGCGCCTATGCCGTGTTCGAGGACCTGAGCCTCGAGGATTTCGGCAACCGCATACCGGCGCTGTCCTTCGAGGTTCTGGCGGGTGACCAGCTCTTGTCGCCAAGCGATTTCGCGGGTGCCGAAGTGGTCGGCCTCACCGGCGAGATGGTCTATGCGGGCCTCTTGGGCATAAGCTACGAGGGTGGCGGGCTCGGCGATTTCCTCGGACGCCTGCAACTGCTGTACCCTTCCACGTTCGACATCGGCAGCGACGGCATCGAGATCGCCCCGGTGCCCGATGCCGCGTCCGGAGCCTTACTATTGCCCGGTCCGGCCGCCACCGGTGACCCCGACGACTTCGGCACCGTCGACGGGTTCGCACTCGCCCGGTCCGAGGCAGGAACTCGGATGCCCTCATCGATTCGCTATTACGACCGCGGGCGCGACTATCAGCCAAGCGTGCAACGGGCCTCGGGCCGCGCCGACCGGGAGGATGCCGAGGCCCTCGAATTTCCTGCAACATTCGATCCGGCGACTGCCCGCGAACTGATCGATCAGGCCCATCGCCGCTCCCGCAGCAGGCGGGAAACGATTCGCTGGAGGATCGCCGAACTCGATGTCACGGTCGGGCCGGGCTGTCTGGTCGCCTTGCCCGGATACCCGGGGCAATGGCTGATCGATGCGTGGGAATGGCGCGATGCCGGGATCGAACTCGAACTCTCGCGGATCGAGCCGCAGCCGCGTGGCGGGCTGCCCGGAGAGCCGGGCCTGCCGGTTCCGCCGCCAGACGGAACATCCGGACCCACGCTCCTCAAGGCTTTCGAACTGCCATGGGACGGGGTCGGGCTACCTTCGGGCCGCCAGCTGTTTGCCGCGCTGGCATCCGAATCGCCCGACCGGTCGAGCGCAGCGCTCTATGCCGACCGGGGTGGCCAGCTCCATCCGCTTGGCGCAAGCGGGCGGGAACAGTCGGTGTTCGGAACGCTCGCAAGCCCGCTTGCGCCTTCGCAAGGGCTGCTGCTGGAAAGCCGGGGATCGCTCGCAGTCGAACTCGCAGCCGACAGCATGGGTTTTTTTTCAAGCGATATGGATGGAATCGCTCGCGGGCGGAACCGGCTCATGGTCGGTGCCGAACTGTTGCAGTTCATGACATGCGAGCGAACCGAAGAGCGGCGCTGGCGCCTGTCCGGGCTGCTGCGCGGCAGAGCCGGGACCGACGTGGCGGCCATCGCAGGCCACCTGCCCGGAGCATCCGTCATTCTTGTCGATGGGCCACTCGTTGCGCTCGGCACGAGCATGGCGCTCGATTCCGAATCGGTCGGCGTCGCCGCAATCGGACGGGGCGACAGCGAACCCGTGCTGGCTGCGGTGGAGAATTTCGGTCTCGGGACACGACCGCCTTGTCCGGCACACGGTATGGCCCGGAACCAGGGCGAAGCCGGCTTGCAGCTTCGCTGGACCCGCCGTTCGCGCGGCGCATGGCAGTGGGATGATTCGATCGATGTCCCGGTCAACGAGGATGTCCTTCTGTTCGAGGTCGGCATCGGCCCGGTCGAATCGCCGGTTGTCCGGTGGGAAACTCCGGACACTTCGCTCGAAATCGACGCAGCGTTCGTTGCCTTACACAGCGGTCAGCCCGTGTGGGTACGTCAGTTCGGGCGCCGTCAGATGTCCGTAGCGCTGCTCCTCGCCGAGCTTTGACGCGGGGCATCCGAGCGAATCGTACTGATTTTGCCACCCTCTCGTTTCCATAGACGGAGCCTTGTGATGACCGACCCTATCCTGTTCACCGACGCAACCGCCCGATTCGCATTGCCATTCCTCCGGCCGGGGCAGGCGCAAAAGGAATATTTCGTCAACCAGGCCTTCGCGGTGTCCGATCTGCTGCACCACACGGCGGTCGTCGGCGAATCAGCCGTCCCTCCGATATCGGCTACCGATGGCGATGCATGGCTGGTGGGAAGCGGCGCGAGCGGGGAGTGGAGCGGGCACGACGACGAGATTGCCGGGCGGCAAGCCGGTCTCTGGGTATTTCTCCAGCCGGTGGCAGGGATGCGGGTCTACGACCGCACTTCCGGCCAGTTCCTGCTGTTCGACGATGGCTGGCATCGCCCTTCGCCGCCTGCAACAGCAACCGGAGGCACGACAATCGACAGCGAGCTTCGCCAGTCGTTTGCCGGGCTTGTCGCGGCGTTGCAGACCGCCGGAATCTTTGCGGTAACACAATAGGAACAAATGCCTGCCAGTGGCGTTGGAAGGACGCAATGGTGCAATTCTGGCAAAAAATTGGCCGTAGCGGCTGGAAGAGCGACATTCTTGCAACAGTTTGGTGCCATTGACACCTTGCTTCGTGCGACTGGAAAAGTTAGAAAAAAGCCAATTGGTGGCTCAAATTCGCTAAAAAAGGGGAATTACATAATGCGGAATCTCGTCATCGGTATGGCGATGGCCTCAACGGCCCTTGCTTCGCCTGCCCTCGCCCGTGACGGTCAGTGGTACATCGAACTCGGCGGTGGTCCGATGATCATCGAAGACACCGACTTCGACGTCAACAACGGCGCCGGAACCGTTACAACCGACACCAAGGAAGGCTACGATTTCGGCGGTTCGGTCGGTTATGACTTCGGCGCCTTCCGCCTCGAAGCCGAAACCAGCTATCGCGAAGGCGATATCGACGCCTTGGCTGCAGATTCGGTCGGTCTTCCGCGCGTCGGCCCGAACGGTGCCAACCTCGCTCCTGCGGGTAGCTATCCGGCCGCCGGCGATCTCAACATCCTGAGCTTCATGGTCAACGGCCTGTTCGATTTCGGCCCCGATGACGGCCTGCAGGGCTTCTTCGGTGGTGGTCTCGGTGTGGCCCGGACGGATGTCCAGGCCAGCGCCAATCCGAACACTCCCGGCGTGTTCGACGATTCGAGCACCGGGCTCGCATGGCAGCTGCTGGCGGGCGTTCGCGCTCCGCTGAGCGACAGCTGGGATGCAGGTCTTCGTTACCGCCTGTTCACCGCTGAAAACGTCGACATCGTCGACACGCTCGGCCGGGCCAACGAAGGCAAGGTTCGCACGCACGCGATCCTCGGCACGCTGACCTACAACTTCGGCGGTCCGGCGGAAATCCCGACCCAGACCTGCTGGAACGGTTCGGTCATCCCGACCACTGAAGTCTGCCCGGATCGTCCGATGGATCCGAAGCCAATGCCGACCCAGACCTGCTGGAATGGTGCGGTGATCCCGGCGACGGCAACCTGCCCGGCCCGCCCGGAAGCGTGCAAGACCGGCCCGTACATCGTGTTCTTCGAATGGGACAAGTCGGACATCACTGCTGATGCCGCGACCATCCTGAACAACGCGGTTTCGGCTTACGCCAATTGCGGTACGGCTGCAGTGATGCTCGCCGGTCACGCCGACGCCTCGGGTTCGAAGACCTACAACGTCGGTCTCTCGCAGCGTCGTAACGCGGCTGTCCGCGCTTACCTCGCAAGCCGCGGTATTCCCGATGCCCGCATCTCGAGCGAAGCCTTCGGCGAAAGCCAGCTTCGCGTTCCGACCGCCGACGGCGTTCGCGAGCTGCAGAACCGTCGCGTGGAAGTCACTTACGGCCCGAACGCCGGCATGTAAGCGACCTGCATTGCGGAAAAATGATCGGGGGGCCGGAGCAATCCGGCCCCTCTTTCGTTAGGATGGCATGATGGCTACCAAAGGAGGCTCCATGTCCCGTTCCACCCGCACCGCAGTTTGCGCCCTTTCGATCACCGGTGCCTTCGCGCTCGGTGGCTGCGCGAGCATCCAGGACCTCCCGACCGAGCGCGTCGCGTCGGCCCGGCTGACGCTGGCAAACGGCATCCCTGCCGGAACCGTCCAGCTCCTGCGTTCCGGCGACAGGCTCACCCTGGCGGTGGCGGCGACCGGCATTTCCTCTGGCCCCCACGGTTTTCATCTTCATCAGACCGGTGAATGCAAGCGGCCGGACTTCGCCTCGGCCGGAGGGCACCTGAACCCGGAAGGAAAGTTGCACGGTACGTTGTCTGCCGGCGGATCACATTTCGGTGATCTACCTAACCTCATCATCGGCGAAAGCGGGACGGGATCGGTAACCGCAGACATTCCGGTCCCTGCCGAACAGGCGCTCGAATGGATTTTCGACGGTGACGGAACCGCAGTCGTGGTCCATGCCGGACCCGACGACTACAAGAGCGACCCCGCCGGCAACGCCGGATCGCGCATCGCTTGCGGCGTTCTGGAGCGGAGTAGCTGACGCGTCAGACTGCGCTGCGCGCCCGTTCCTCGATCGTCGCTTCGGCCTCGGGCAAGGCGCGATAGGCGTAGATCAGCAACACCATCGAAATCGGCGCCACGAGAATCAGCGAAAGCACTCCATAGCGCATATTCTCGGTCAGCTCCGAAATTTGCCCCACCATGTAGGGGCCGATCGCTAGTCCGACGAGCGTCGTCGCGAGGAAAAACGCCGCCGTCGCCGTACCGCGCATCCGCGGCAGGACAAGGTCCTGCGTGGTTGCCGCTGCCGCACCAAGCGCGGTCGCGGCGAACAATCCGGCCAGGAAGTTCATGACGTAGAAGACCAGGCTGCTGTCGGTGGTGAAGCCGACCCAGATCGGGATGATCGGTGCCAAGATCCCGAACATGATCACCAGAATCCGGCCCGAGGGATTGCGTTCGCGCAGCCAGTCCGACATCCGTCCGCCAAGGATCACCCCGAGAAAACCGGACACGGCCCCATTGGCACCGAGGATGAACGCCAGCTCTTCTTTCGGTAGCTTGAGAACCACCTCGGCATAGGGTGCCGCCCAGAACGCGAGCGCATAGGCCCCGAGCGACACGAGGCCATACCCCAGCGCAGTGCAGACGAACGCGGGGGTGCCCCAGATCAGCTGGAACGTCGCGGGATCGCGGCGCCGCAACGTCGAGGCCCAGGAAAACACGGCGTAATAGCCGAAGCCCATCGCGGACCATTGCGGCAGATTGCCGGTGAGGCGGATCATGACATAGGCTCCGGCAACGGTCGCAGCGGCAAAAGCAAGATTGGCGACCAGCGCCTTCGGTCCGCGCTGTGCCGCGTGCCAGATCGTGAACGGCGGCAGCAGCATCGACAGGTCGGAAAAGAAGTCCTTCAGCGGATGATTGATCGAGGCACCTTCTTGCGGTGCCCGCACAGGCTCACGCAAGGTCGCGACCCAGATCGCGACGAGCAGGCCGGGAAGGCCGACTGCCAGGAAGGCCGCCTGCCAGCCGACCAGTCCGCCGATCCCGCCATCGGGATAGGCATCGTTCCACACCTGCGAGATCTTCGCCCCGATCAGCAGAGATACGCCGCCGCCGAGATACAGCCCTGAGGAATAGATCGCGAGCGCGGTGCCGCGCTTTTTCGCCGGGAAATAGTCGGAAATCAGCGAATAGGCGGTCGGGCTGGCGGTCGCCTCGCCCACTCCGACACCCATTCGTGCGAGCGACAGACTAAGGTAGTCGCGGGCAAGACCCGACACGGCCGTCATAGTCGACCACAAAGCCAACCCGATCGTCAGCAGGCGAACGCGATGCCAGCGGTCGGCCAATCTGCCCAGCGGCACCCCGAACAGCGCGTAGAAAACGGCAAAGGCCGCACCACCCAGGAAACCGAGCTGCCCGTCGGTCAACTCGAGATCGGCCTTGATATCGACCGCGAGGATCGAAAGGATCTGCCGGTCGATAAAATTGAGGATGTAGACCACGACCAGCGTGAACAGGACATACCAGCTGTACGCCGGGACCTTCTCGCTCGACTCGTCTTTGATGGCGTCAGTCGGCGTGTCGTTCATAGATAGTCCCGTCCTCGATCCCTGCTTCGGTGAAGCCCTTCTGCCGCAAGCGGCAGCTGTCGCATAGCCCGCACGCCTTTCCGTCCGGCGTCGGGGCGTAGCACGACCAGCTCATCGCCGGGTCCAGCCCCAGACGCTGCGCTTCGCGCGCAATTTCGGCTTTGCCGAAATGCTGCAGCGGGGCGTGTATGGTGAAGGGGCGATCTTCGGCGCCAGACTTGGTGCCGAGCCTGGCGGTTTCCTGAAAACTGGCGATAAACTCGGGCCGGCAATCGGGGTAGCCCGAATAATCGAGCGCGTTGACGCCGATAAAGATGTCCTGCGCGCCGACAGTCTCTGCCCATGCCAGCGTGAGCGACAGGAATACGAGGTTGCGCGCCGGGACGTAGGTGACCGGGATATCGTCACCGACACCGCCCATCGGAACCGCGATGTCGTCGGTCAGCGCCGAACCGCCGAAAGTCGAAAGATCGAGCGGGAGCACAACGTGCCGCTCGCAACCCAGATGCGCGGCAATGATCCGTGCGCTCTCGATTTCCACCCGGTGGCGCTGGTTGTAGTCGATCGTCAGCGCATGGAGTGCAAAGCCCTGCTCGCGCGCAATGGCAGCGGAGACCATCGAGTCGAGCCCGCCCGAAAGCAGCACGACAGCGGCAGGGCAGGTCTCAGTTTTGCGAGCAACCATATATTCGCGCTAGACACTATTCCTGTGCCCCGCAATCCACCCGAGGGGTATTATGGGCTTATGGGCACGGCCCAGAACGCCGCGCTTCGGCAGAGAACTGGAACGGAATATCGCCCTTGATGCCTTGGCCGCTGATCTGGACCAGCGACTTGGTCTCGCGGCGGATATTGGTTCGACCATACCCGTCGCCGGGGCAGGTGTACTGTACCGTCACTTCATTGGAACCATCTTCGACCACATAACGGCTACAATTGGTGGCGGTGTGCCGCAGTTGCAGCAACTCACGCCCGGTGCGCGCACAAATCTTGCGAGCAGGCGTGGAATCGCGGAACTTGAGCGCCCATTCGCCTTTCTCGAGCCCGTCGAGCATTGCCAGCGAAGGAGCCTGCGCGGCCGCCGGAGCTAACAGGCAAAGCGCAGCTGCCCCGCCACCAAAGGCGCGCAGGGCATTCTGGGGCAGCTTCTTCCGCAATCGCATAGGACCTCTTTGCATTACACCGGTATAGCACGATTGCATGAACGCGACCTTACGACGAAACGTTCTCTGTGCAAGATAGGCCGTTACAGCGGGATCGGGATCACCTTCGCGCAGAAGGCGCAATCGACCCGTATCATGCCATCCTCGTCGCGCATTTCCAGCAGTTCGGCCTTGCCGAAGCGAGACAGAACCGATCGATAATGATCGGCCGAGCAGCGACATCCGCGCCGCAAGGCCGCACCGGGCAGGATGCGCACTTGCGGCTCCTCATGAAACAGCCGCCAGACCAGCGCATCCATCGACAAGGTCTCGTCGAGCAGTTCATCGTGGCGGATGCTTCCCGCCATGACCGAGATATGCTCCCAGTCAGGGTGATCGAGCCGGACATGAAGGCGCTCGCGTGCCTCCTCGCCATCGGGCAAATGCTGGACCAGCACCCCGGCCGCGAGAGTCCGGCCACCCGATGAGCGCACGGCGGCACGGATCATCGTCGGAACTTGCTCGGACTGCGCAAAATAGGATTCGCATGCCGCCGCCAGCGAGGCTCCTTCGAGGGGGACGATACCCTGGTAGCGACCCGCACCCCCGGCACGATCGAAAGTGATCGCCAGATAGCCCTTGCCGAACAAAGCGAAGAGCGACGGGTTCGCCCCCAGCGCCGCCAGCCGCTGCGCATCGAAATCGACATAGCCGCGCAGCTCGCCCGCGCGAAAATCGCACACCAGCAGCCGGACGATCCCGCCCTGAGTCTGCGCCTGCATCGTCATCTGCGCGCCGTCTTCCTTGATCAGTCCGCCCATCAGCGCGCCGAGCACCACTGCCTCGGCCAGCAAATGCGCGATCGGCGCGGGATAGTCGTGCGCGGAGAGAACCTCCTCGAGCACCGCGTCGAGCCGGACGATCCTGCCGCGAGCACTGCGGGAAGGGATCGTGAAATTGAGAACCCGGTCGGAGTAGGTTTCTGTAGCGTCGGGGGCTTGGGTCATGCGTCACATATGGGTCGACTGGCGGCAAAAGCCAGCAGCGCAGAGCTCACAGTTTCCCGAAGCACCACAGCAGCACCGATTTCTGCGCATGGATGCGGTTCTCGGCCTCGTCGAACACCACCGATTGCGGTCCTTCGAAGACCGCTTCGGTCACTTCCTCCCCGACATGCGCAGGTAGACAATGGAGGAATATCGCATCGGGTTTTGCCCGCGCCATCAGCGTTTCATTCACTTGGAAAGGCGCCATTGCCGCCAGTTTGTTGTGGGCATGATCCTGCCCCATCGAAACCCAGGTGTCGGTCACGACCACATCGGCACCATCCGCCGCCTCTTCTACCGAATTCGTCAGGACGACGCGCGCACCGCGATCTCGCGCCTGCTCGACCCATTGCACTTCTGGCTCATACCCTTGTGGCGTCGCGATGCGGACATTGAACTTGAACAGCCCCGCCGCCTCGATGATCGAGTGCAGCACATTGTTGCCGTCACCGAACCATGCGACCTCAAGCCCGGGCAAGGGCTTGCCTTGCTCGATAATCGTCAGCAGGTCGGCGACGATCTGGCATGGATGCGAGGCATCGGTCAGACCGTTGATTACCGGCACCGAGGCATGGCTCGCCATTTCCTCGATCTTCACATGATCGTCGGTGCGGATCATGATCGCATCGGCCATTCGGCTTAGTACACGTGCGGTATCGGCAATCGATTCGCCGCGCCCGAGCTGGCTGCTCGCCGCGTCGAGGACCAGCGCGCTGCCGCCCAGCTGCCGCATGGCCATGTCGAAGCTGACCCGCGTCCGTGTAGAGCTCTTCTCGAAAATCATCGCGAGCACATGGCCGTCGAGCGGCTTGTCGGCATCCTCCTGACCCTTGGGCCAACCGGCGCGCGCCAACTTGCGATCGATCGCATCGGCGATCATCGCCGCGACTGCATCGGTTCCGGCGTCCGACAGGTCGAGGAAATGCCGCGGCATTACGCTGTCTCGGGCACTTCGAAATCGGCCGCGCCGGCCGAAAGCTTGTCGAAGAACTCGTCGATCTCGGCGTTGCCGATCACCAGCGGCGGAATCACTCGCAGCGTGTTGTCGCCTGCGGCCACGGTGAGCAGTTGGTATTTGTCCCGCAGGTGGACGAAGAACGGGCGGCTTTCGACCTTCATCTTGAGGCCGAGCATCAGCCCTTTGCCGCGCACAAGTTCGAACAGATCGGGGTAATTCCCGATGAACTGTTCGAGACGCGACCGAATGCGCTCACCCTTCTCGGCCACTTCGGCGAGGAATTCCTCGTTGGCAACCGCATCCATCACCGCCGTGCCCGCCGCCATTGCGAGCGGGTTGCCGCCATAGGTCGAGCCATGCGCGCCGAAGCCCATGCCGCGCGCTGCCCTTTCGGTGGCAAGGCAAGCCCCGAGTGGGAAACCGCCGCCGATTCCTTTCGCCGTCGCGAGGATGTCAGGCTCGATGCCGTAGTGCTCGTAGGCGTAAAGCTTGCCGGTGCGCGCGACCCCGCACTGGACCTCGTCGAGCACCAGCATCAGGTCATGCTCGTCCGCCAGCGCACGCAGGCCCTGCATGAATTCATCCGACGCGGGACGGATACCACCCTCGCCCTGGATCGGTTCGACGAGGAAGCCCGCCGTGTGCGGACCGATCGCCGCCTTTGCACCTTCGAGATCGTCGAAATCGACATATTTGAACCCGGCGAGCAGCGGCGAGAACCCGTGGTGCATCTTCTCCTGATTCGATGCGCTGATCGTGGCCATCGTACGGCCGTGAAAAGCGTTCCGGAAGGTGATCAGCTCGAACCGCGTGGTGTCGCCGGCGTGCTGATGATAAGCGCGCGCGGTCTTGATCGCTGCCTCGACCGCTTCGGCACCCGAATTGGTGAAGAACACCGTATCGGCGAAAGTATTGTCGACCAGCCGCTGCGCCAGCGCCTCGCCTTGCGGGCTGCCGTAGAGGTTGGAGACATGCATCAGCGTTTCCGCCTGCCGCTGGATCGCGCCGATCAGCCCTGCGTGGCTGTGGCCGAGCAGATTGACCGCGATGCCGCTGGCAAAATCGAGATAGCGCGTCCCGTCTTCATCGATCAGGTGGCAATGCTCGCCCCTGACAGGGCGCACGCCGCAGCGCGGATAGACGGGCATGAGAGGGGTGATGGTCATCGCAAAATTTCCGTTCGAATCATCTGTCGCAAAAGCAAATGGCGACCCCGAGGGAGCCGCCATCGCTGTTTCGGTCGACCCGGAATGCCCTGTCTTTCGGGGCACCTCAAGTCGCGGTGATCGATCTGTTTCCTATCCTTCGACCGGAACCAGATTGACCGCCGAATGCTTGCCTCGTCGGTCGACTTCGAGGTCGAACTCATAGCGCTCGCCTTCGTTGATCGCGCTGAGGCCCGAGCGTTCAACCGCGCTGATATGCACGAATGCGTCAGGCTGGCCGTCATCGCGCACGAGGAAGCCGAAGCCCTTCATCGCGTTGAAGAACTTGACCGTACCGGTCGCTTTCTCCCCGGTCAGCTCGCGCTGCGGAGCCCCGCCACGATCACCGCCGCGTTCGCCCCGGTCACCACCCCGATCGCCGCGATCGCCGCCGCGCGACTGCACGGGGATCACATCGCCGACGATCTGGATGTCCTGCGCGGAAACCTTCCCGCCGCGGTCAACCAGATTGTATTCGAGTTCCTGTCCTTCGGCGAGACCTTCGAGCCCGGCGCGTTCGACCGCGCTGATGTGGATGAAGACGTCTTCGCCCCCGCCATCCTGCTGAATGAAGCCGAAGCCCTTCTGGCCGTTGAAGAATTTGACCGTGCCCTTGCCGGTGCCGACGACCTGCGCGGGCATGCGGCTGAAGCCGCCGCCAGCGCCGCCACCAGCGCCGCCGCCGCTGCGCGGCGCGCCTCGGCCGCCACCGCCGCCGCCGCCAAAGCGATCACCGCCCCCGCCTCCGAAGCGGTCGCCGCCGCCGAAGCGATCACCGCCCCCGCCGCCATAGCTGTCACCGCCAAATCCGCCCGGCGATCCACCGAACGGATCGAAACCGTCTTCGCCAAAGCCGTCGCGCTTGTCCCGTCCGCGGCCCTTGCGGCCTCTATCGTAACCCATAGTGTAAAACGTACCTTCGTAACCCCGCCCAAATTATCGACAATGCAGGCGGCCGGACGGCAGGCCAGACTGACATCTATTGGACTGATCGCGCGTGGCCACCCCTCCAACAATTCGCGTCCATAGCGCACAACGCGGCGCTAGGCGAATGAATTAGCATCCGGGGCTAGACTGGCGCGAAAGTATGACATTTTCGCAAAGATCGATGACTTGCCGAGCGCGCACAGCTGCGGCACACAGCTTGCCGAAGGACAACGAAATATGAGCGATTTTCGCAGACTGGGTGACCGCATGCTGGTCAGCCCGCAGATTTCCCTCGCGGATGTCACCGAGGCAAAGCGGCTTGGGGTGACCACGATTGTCAACAACCGGCCCGACGGCGAGTCGCCGGATCAGGTTCCGGGCGCGGATATTTCGCGGGTGGCGAGCGAAAATGGGCTGGCCTATGTGGCGATTCCCGTGTCGCACGCGGGCTTCAGCCTGCCGCAGGTCGAGGCGATGGCGGAGGCGATCGGCGGGTCCGAAGGGGCAGTGCTGGCCTATTGCCGTTCCGGCACGCGATCGACATTTTTGTGGGCGCTCGCGCAGGCGAAGGCTGGAATCGACCCCGACGAAATTTCCACAAGCGCGATGGCCGCCGGATACGATGTGACGCCGATTCGCCCGACCATCGACATGCTCGCCGCAGGCGAGGCAGGCTGACGCGAGCTAGTCGCGAAAGTCCAGCGGCGGCGCACGGTCGCCCAGCAGCGAGACATATTCGTAGTCTTTCCCGCGCGAAGCGTCGAATTCGGCGCGCGCGGTCGTCCGCATTTCGGGATTCGTGAACAGCTCGACCGCCGCCAGCGTCATCGCCTGTGCCGCCAGCTGTGCGCCCTTCGCCCCGATCGAGTTGCCGCTTGCCGCGACCGCCTGCCAGCTGTGCGCGCTGGTCCCTGGAACCCAGGTGGCAGTGCGCACGCCGACCGTGGGCGTCGCCCACGAGACATCGCCGACATCGGTCGAGCCATAGCCGAGGGTCTTGTCATAAGGCTGGATGCGCGCAGCGCTGTCGAGCGGCTCGGCGGCATCGCCGAAGCTCTTTGAAATCTCTTCCGCCCAGGCGCGCTCTTCGGCTGTATAGGTAATCCCGCCGAGCTCGCGCAATTTTGCGTCCATCATCTTCGCCAGCGCTTCGTTGACCAGCAGCGGATTGTTGCCGTGGATGATCTCCGTCTCGACCGTCGTCCCGGTGCCCAGCGCGGCACCCTTCGCTGTTGCCTCAAGCCGTTCCCACAGCGCGCGCACCTCGTCGGCATCCGAATGGCGCACATAGTAGAACACCTCGGCAAAATCGGGCACTACATTGGGTGCCGCGCCGCCTTCGGTGATGACGTAGTGGATGCGCGTGTCCATCGTGGTGTGCTCGCGCATCATGTTGACCATCATGTTCATCGCCTCGACCCCGTCGAGTGCCGAGCGCCCGCGATGGGGTGCACCGGCCGCATGCGCCGAGACCCCGCGAAAGCGGAATTTGGCCGAGCGATTCGCCAGGGAGGTGCGCGCCGCTGCGCTGTTCTCGTCGTCGGCGTGCCAGTGGATGCTGAAATCGACATCATTGAACAGCCCGGCGCGGACCATGTAGACCTTGCCCGAGCCGCCCTCTTCCGCCGGCGTGCCGTACAGCCGGATACGCCCCGGGGTGCCAGTCTTCTCGAGCCAGCGCTTGACCGCAATGGCTGCCGTCAGCGAGCCGGCCCCGAACAGATTGTGTCCGCAGGCATGGCCGGCGTGCTTGTCCGCCACCGGGTCGCGGCTGGCCGAGCTCGACTGGGTGATGCCCGGCAGCGCGTCGAATTCGGCGAGGATCGCGATGACCGGGCCGCCTTCGCCCCATTCGCCGACAAACGCTGTCGGAATGTCCGCCACCCCCCGCGTGACAGAGAAGCCCTCCTTCGCCAATTCGTCCTGTAGCAGCCCGCTCGAACGGGTTTCCTGATAGCCGAGCTCGGCCCAGTCCCAGATCTGCTTGGCGACGCGTTCGGTACGCTCCTCTTGCGCCGCGACTTCAGCGAGCGGATCGACTGGCTGCGCAAATCCGGCGGCGGGCATGGCGAACGCCGAAGTTGCGGCGAGCAGTGCGAAGAGTTTCATTCCGGCAATCCCCTTTTGCTGGCCACTTTATCGCGCATGGGATGGTGCGCAAGCGCGTTGCGGCCTCTCGACCGGAACTGACTCTTGTGTCAGTAGAACAGCATGATGCAGCTCGTGCAATTCGGCGGTTCGCTCCTGGCGATTGTCCTGCTCGCCTGGCTTGCGCATAGGCTCGGGCTGGGAGGCGATCTTCGCATCCGCAGCGAAGACCATGCGCGCGAGCTGGCGGACGAGGCAATGAGCGGTTTCGACCCGGTCGATATCGCGATCGACCGCGCTGGCTACAGCGCGATCATGCGCGATGCTTCGGGGCACATCTTGTTGCTGCGCCGCCATGGTTCGCATTTTGCCGGCAGGCTGATCACCACCCGCCCGCAGGCGCGGCTCGACCAGGACCTGCTGACCATCGAAGCGGAGGACAGGCCGTTCGGCACCGTCACGCTCAACCTCGGCAAGGCGGCGCAGGAATGGGCGGCGAGTCTGCGGCGGCTGGAGAAATCGCGTGCCTGAATTCTCGCCGGTCGACTATGCCGTGCCGGGCTTCGTGTTGCTGGTGCTGCTCGAAATGCTGTGGGCGTGGAAGCAGCGGCCCGAGGCCTACGAGCCGCGCGATACGCTGACCAGCCTAGCCTTCGGGCTCGGCAGCACCGTGGCGGGGCTCGTCACCGGGGGTCTGTTCCTCGCGCTGTTCCTGTGGGTCTGGCAATACCGCATTTTCGACTTCGGGCCGGAGTGGTGGAGCGTATGGTGGGCGTGGCCGCTGTGCTTCGTGCTTGACGACCTGAAGTACTACTGGGTCCACCGGTTCGGCCACCGAGTACGGTGGTTCTGGGCCAGCCACGTCAACCACCATTCGAGCCAGCACTACAACCTCAGCACCGCGCTGCGCCAGACCTGGACCGGCGCGCTGACGCTGGGCTTTGCCTTCGCGCTGCCGCTTGTCCTGCTCGGCTTCCATCCGGTGATGATCGCCATCTGCGGCGGATTCAACCTGATCTACCAGTTCTGGATCCACACCGAGGCGATCGGCAAGATGCCGCGCTGGTTCGAGGCGGTGATGAACACGCCGAGCCACCACCGCGTCCACCACGCAACCAACCCGCGCTATCTCGACCGGAATTATGCGGGTGTTTTCATCGTGTGGGACAGGCTGTTCGGGACCTTCGAGGAAGAGCGTCCGGACGAGGAGCGCATCCGCTACGGCATCATCAAGCAGCTCGGCAGCTTCAACCTGCTGTGGTCGGTGTTCCACGAATGGATCGGCATTGCGCAGGACATGTGGCGTGCGCCGTGGCGCCACAAGCTGTCCTACCTGATTCGCGAACCCGGCTGGACGCACGACGGCAGCCGCGAGACATCGGATATGATCCGCGCCCGCTGGCTCGAGCGGACCGGGCGGGCGCAACCTGTGGCTTCTGAAAACGCGATTGCAGCCGGGGAGCGGACCGCCTAACCTTTACGTAAAGGAGAGGACATGGCGGATTACGACATCATCGTCATCGGCGGTGGCAGCGCGGGCAGCGCGGTTGCCGGCAGGCTGGCGGTCGACGGCACGCGGCGGGTGTGCCTGATCGAAGCAGGCGGGCGGAACAACAATGTCCTGGTCAAGACGCCGGGCTTCATGCCCTTCCTGCTCAAGAATTCGAACTACCGCTACGAGACGGTGCCGCAGAAGGGCCTCAACGGCCGGATCGGCTACCAGCCGCGCGGCAAGGGGCTGGGCGGGTCATCGGCGATCAACGCCATGGTCTATATCCGCGGCAACCGGTGGGACTACGACAACTGGGCCGCGATGGGCTGCACCGGCTGGGCCTATGACGATGTCCTGCCGTATTTCAAAAGGGCGGAGAGCAACGAGCGTGGGGCGGACGAATACCACAGTGATGCGGGGCCTTTGTTCGTGTCGGACCAGAAATGGGCCAATCCCACCAGCCATGCATTCGTGAAAAGCGCCGCAGCGCTGCAGCTGCGCGAAAATGCCGATTTCAATGGCGAGCGGCAGGACGGCTTCGGGCTCTATCAGGTCACCCAGCGGGGCGGCGAGCGCTGGTCTGCAGCGCGCGCCTATGTCGAGCCGATCCGCGAGCAGGGCAATTTCCACATCCGCACCAAGACGCTGGTCGAGAAGCTGGTGATCGAGAACGGGCGGGTGACCGGCGTAGCGATCCGGCAGGGCCGCAAGCGCGAGGTGCTCCATGCAAAGGGCGGCGTGGTGCTCAGCGCCGGCGCGTTCAATTCGCCGCAGATACTGATGCTGAGCGGGATCGGCCCGGCCGCACATCTGAAGGAACACGGGATCGAGGTGGTTCTCGACAAGCCCGAGGTCGGCTCCAACCTGCAGGACCATATCGACTATGTTTCGGGTTGGGAGACCGAATCGACCGTGCCCATCGGCGATAGCCTGGCCGGCACCGCGCGGATGGCGAAGGCGATCATCGAGCACCGCCGCAAGCGCACCGGGATTATGACCACCCCCTATGCCGAGGCCGGCGGGTTCTGGAGCGTGATGGCGGATAGCCCCGCGCCCGACGTGCAGTGGCACTTTGTCCCCGCTGTGCTCGAAGACCACGGGCGCGAGAAGGTGAAGGGGCATGGCTTCTCGCTCCACGCCTGCGTCCTGCGGCCCGAAAGTCGCGGGATGGTACGACTGGGTTCGGGCGACGCGGCGGATGCCCCGCTGATCGACCCCAACTTCCTCGCCGACGAGCGGGACATGGCGGTGATGCGCGGCGGCGTGCGGCTGTCGCACCGGATCGTCGACAGTGGGCCGCTAGCCGAATATGCGCCGAAGGATCGTCACCCGGTCGATCTGGCTGACGATGCCGCGCTCGACGAGATGATCCGCAACCGGGCGGACACGGTCTATCATCCGGTCGGCACCTGCCGGATGGGCGCAGACGATTCCGCTGTGGTCGACCCGGCGCTCAAGGCACGCGGGATCGAGGGTCTGTGGATCGCCGACGCCTCGATCATGCCCAAGATCGTCAGCGGCAACACCAATGCCCCCTCGATCATGATCGGCGAGCGCTGCGCCGATTTCGTCAAGGCTGCGCTCAAATAGAACGGGGGCCGGAGCGCAAGCCCCGGCCCCCGTTCCCGTTGGTTCCGATCAGAAGCTCTGGCGAACCGTGACCCCGAAGGTCCGTGGCTGCCCTACGGTATACCCGAGCCGGGCGCGCCCGCCGCGTTCGCGGTCAAACGACAGCAGGGCGTTCTCGTCGAACACGTTGTTGACGTAGGCCACCAGCGACAATCCGCTGTCGAAGTCGACCCCGGCGCTCAGGTTGAGCAGCTGGTAATCGGGCAATTCGAGATCGACCGTGGTCGCAGCGTTCGCCGGTGCCCCGCCGAAGGGCAGACCGTGGACGAAAGTGCGCGGGTTGTTTTCCTGGTCTGCCGGCTGGGTGTAGCGCGCCCCGACATGCGAGAAGCTGGCCGAGACATAGGCATCGGCGCTCTCGCCCACCGGCCATTCGTAGCTGCCCGTCGCGGAAAACTGGAACTTCGGCACCGATGGCAGGCGGTTGCCTTCGCGGATGCCGGTCGCTGCGGTCAGCGCGCCGGGGAGCGTGGTGTCGAACTCGGCTTCGATCAGGCTGCCCGCAAAGATGAAATCGAGCCCGTCCGCCGGCGACACCCCGAACTCCGCCTCGACGCCCATGGTGTGCGCTTCGGGGACGTTGAACACGATACGCGACGAGCAGCTACCGGCATCGAGCGTGACCTGCAGGTTCTTGATATCGTTGTAGAACCCGGCGACATTGGCGTAGAAGCCGCGGCCTTGCGCCTTGGCACCGACTTCGTAGTTCCACAACGATTCGTCGTCATAGTCCTGGAACGCGCCGAACAGCGCCGCGTCGGCCGGCGAGCACAGGGTTATGTTGAGCGGATCGTTCACCCCGCCGAGGCGGAAGCCCTTCGAGGCCTGCGCGTTGAGAGTGACCGCATCGCTGACATCGTAGCTGAGCAGAATGCGCGGACTGAACCCGTCGGACCGCGTCTTGTCCGACCGGTTGTCGCCATTGGCGAACAGCCCGCCGGAAATGAACTGCCGCTCCTCGGTGAAGTCGTAATAGCGCAAGCCGACGGTCACGTCGAACGCATCGGTCAGCGCGTAGGTGCCTTCGCCGAAGATCGCGAACTGGCTGATATCGTAGGGCAGGTCGGCGTTGTAGGGCGAATCGAGATTGGCGAAGCCGTTGGCGACCGCCGCCGAAGTCCCGGCACCGAGCGTGGCATCGGTCACCGCCGCATAGCCCGGCGTGGGCAGGCGCTGGCGATAGAACCGCGATGTGTCCGAGTAGAACCCGCCGAACACCCACTGGAACGGACCTTCGTAGGCCGAAGCCAGGCGCAGTTCCTGCGTGAAGCTTTCGAGATCGGTGGTGTCGCGCAGATTGGACGGCAACAGCACGCCGGCATTGGGATAGCCGAGATCGACCGAGACCGAACCGGTCAGCGCGCTGGCATCACGGCTGACTAATATGTTGCGATTGGTATAGCTGGTCACGGAGACGACATTGATGTCGCCCCAGGTCGCGTCGATCACCAGATCGCCGAGCCAGGTTTCGTCGACGAAAGCCTCGCGAAACTGCAGGTATTGCTCGCGCTCGCCCAGCTGGACCGGCGGTCGCGTGGTGGTGAAGCGATTGGCGTAGAGGTTGTAGATTTCCTGCCGGTTGAAGCCGTCGGCCTCGACCTTCTGGTACACCAGCCGCGGGGTGATGGTGACATCCGGCGCGACCTCGAACTTCACTGCGATGCGGCCGCCGTAGCGCTGGCCGCCATTGACATCCTCGCCGCCCGCCGGACCCTGGGCGTCGATAAAGCCGCCGTATTCGGTGAAATAGCCGACGGCGCGCACCGCGGTGCTGTCCCCCAGCGGCACATTGACCGCGCCTTTAAGGTGATAGCCGAAGTCGTCCCCGTCGACGAGGTTGAGATTGCCTTCGACCAGCCCTTCGGTGATGCCGATTTCGGGCTGGTTGGTAATGTAACGGATCGTACCGCCGACCGAACCCGAACCGAACAGCGTGCCCTGCGGGCCGCGCAGGGTTTCGACGCGGTTGAGGTCGAACAGGTCGAGGTCGGGCGTGAACAGCGATAGCGAGATCACCGATTCGTCGAGATAGACGCCGACCTGTTCCTTGACCCCCGGCTGGTCGCGCACGACCTGCCCGGCAGAAACGCCGCGCACCGAGACCTGGCTCTGGCCCGGGCCGAGATTCTGCACCGAGAGGCCGGCGACATTGCGCGACAGATCCTCCAGCGTGACCGCGCCCGACTTCTGGATGTCTTCCTGGGTCTGAGCATTGATCGAGAACGGCACGTCCTGGATCGTCGAATCGCGCTTGGTCGCGGTGACGATGATGAAATCGTCTTCGTCGGTGCCCGCACCATCCTGTGCGAAGGCGGGAGTGGCAGACACAGCGAATGCGCAACCTGCTAGCAACAGTGCGCGACGATGGCGTTGAATTTTGACGTGAGAGAGTTGCATGACATCCTCCTGAGGCGGCAGTTTTTTCTGCTTCGCTGGCAAGGATGGTGAATCGCTTGGTCGCAGCGTTCAATATCTACTGGATGCACCGGCGCGAATACTTCGACTCTGTCACCAAACCGCCACATACCAAGAAGGGCAAAAAAGAGGGCCGGAGCGCTTGGCTCCGGCCCTTCCGAGTTTTGTGTTCGCAGGAGGAACGTCGTGCGGCGGGAACGGGAGGGGAGAGGATCTCCCGGCCCCGCCGAACCTTGGTGTTAGTTGTAGGCGCGCTCGCCGTGTTCGGAGATGTCGAGCCCGTTGACTTCGCTCTCTTCATCGACCCGGAGGCCCACGGTGAGCTTGACGAGGTAACCGGCGATGAGAGTGCCAATTCCGGCCCATGCGATCGTGACGACAACGCTGAAGACCTGCACTCCGAGCTGTGCACCAAGCGCAGTCGAGCCATCGCCTGGTCCGCCGAGAAAAGGCTGGTAGACCACAGCGGTGCCGATTGCGCCGACGATGCCGCCGATGCCGTGGATGCCGAAGGCGTCGAGCGAGTCGTCGTAGCCAAACTTCGCCTTTGCCTTGGCCACCGCGAAGTAGCAGATGGTCGACGCAAGGATACCGAGCAGGATTGCACCGAACGGACCGCTGTTGCCTGCCGCAGGTGTCACTGCGACCAGTCCGGCGATCACGCCGGAGCAGAAGCCGAGCGCGGAACCTTTGTGACCGGCAATCCTCTCGATTACCATCCATGTCAGTGCCCCGGCGGCTGTGGCAACGAAAGTGTTGATCATGGCGAGACCGGCGGAGCCGTCGGCTTCGAGTGCCGAGCCGGCGTTGAACCCGAACCAGCCCACCCACAGCAGGCCGGTGCCGACCATGGTCAGCGTCAGGCTGTGCGGCGGCATCGGCTCCGACGGATAGCCACGACGCTTGCCGAGCAGGTAGGCAAGCACGAGACCAGAAACACCGGCATTGATATGCACCACAGTGCCGCCGGCAAAGTCGAGCGCGCCGTCTTCGAACAGCAGGCCGCCGCCCGCCCACACCATATGCGCGATCGGGAAATAGACGATGGTCAGCCACAGTGGCACAAAGGCCATCACCGCGCCGAACTTCATACGCTCTGCCGTGGCGCCGAGGATCAGCGCGGCGGTGATTGCAGCGAAGGTCATCTGGAAGCTGACGAAGACATATTTGCTGATGACTTCATCGGTGAAGGTCGCTGCCGTACTGGAGGCGTCCATTCCCATCAGGAAATAGCTTCCCCCGCTGACGAACATACCCAATGTGCCCTCGTAGGTCGTGTCGCCGAAGGCGAGCGAGTAGCCCCACATCACCCAGATCAGCATGGCGAGACACGCGGTCGCGCCGATCTGCGTCATGGTCGAAAGCATATTCTTCGACCGGGTCAGGCCGCCGTAGAACAGCGCAAGGCCCGGCAGGATCATCAGCAGGACGAGGATCGTCGAGGTCATCATCCAGGCGTTGTTGCCCGGATTGGCTACCGGCTCTGCCGCTTCGGCAGCGTCCTGCGCGAAGGCCGCGGTGGAGAAGAGCGCTGCGGCGCCGAATGTGGCGGCAACACTGGCGAATTTGCGGATCATGGGTGTCCCCTTTTTCTCGTTGGCGCGGCTCACAGCGCGGTCTCGCCGGTTTCTGCGGTGCGGATGCGCGTGGCCGACGCGAGGTCCAGCACGAAGATCTTGCCATCGCCTATGCTCTCGGTGCTGGCAGTCTGGGTGATGGTCTCGACGACCTGATCGGCCATGCCATCGGCAACGGCGATCTCGATTTTCACCTTGGGCAGCATGTTGGTCGAATATTCCGCGCCGCGGTAGATTTCGGTCTGACCCTTCTGGCGGCCGAAGCCCTTGACCTCGGACACGGTCATGCCCGCGACACCGATTGCGCTGAGTGCCTCGCGGACCTCGTCGAGCTTGAATGGCTTGATGATGGCGATGATGAATTTCATCGATGCCCCCTGGATACGTACCGGACAGTCACCGGCTTCGCAGATGCAGCAATATCCGTGCCATTCTGAAATTAACGCGATTCCGCAGCGTCAGAAGCGCATGAAAGTTGCGCGCGGGCACATTACTCGCTTAAAAAATGAGCATTGCCTAATTATTAGGCAATTCAAGGACGGCGAAAACCGGCAGGTGGTCGGACGCCTGTGCGGCCGTGGCACTGTGGTGGACGCCTTGGTCGACGCAGCCCCATTCGTCCGATGTGACGATCCGGTCGAGCCGGGCAATCGGCTGGCGGCTGGGGAAGCTGCGTCCGGTATCGAGCACATGCCACCCCGGCGCAAACTCGCGCATGGCGCCGGTGCGGTTGCCCCATTGGTTGAAGTCGCCCATCAGTACCGTCGGGCACGGCGGGGTGCAGGCATCGATGTCGGACAATATGGCGCGAATCTGGTCGCGGCGCCGCAGCCCCGACAGGTCGAGGTGGGTTCCGATGACACGAACCCTCCGCCCGTCGCACTCGATCTCGACCCGCACCGCGCCGCGCGGCTCCAGCGTGGGCAGGTCCAGCGCATGGGCATCGAGGATTGCGAGACTGCGCCGCACCAGCATCGCATTGCCGTGCCAGCCGAGGCTACGGGGTCTTCGCGCCACCGCCGCCGGAACCCACGGCGTATCGTCGAGCGCAGCCCGCGAAAGCACCGTCGCCCGCTGGCCGATGCGCAGGTCCACTTCCTGAAGCGCGATGATGTCGGCATCGATTTCGCGCAGCACGGCGATGATGCGATCGGGGTCGCGCCGCCGGTCGGTGCCGACGGCCTTGTGAATGTTGTAGGTGGCGAACTTCAACTGCAAGCTTCGATCAGTCCGCCTCGCCTGCGATAAAGCGGTCGGTCGGCCGCGTCGGAAGTCCGTCGATGCTGGCAATCCGCAACGCATGCTTTGCTGCCCATTCGCGCGGATTGCTGTTGGCATGCGCCTTTTTCAGCGTCTGCCGCTCGCGCTGGTACTCCATGAAGGGAACGCCCCAGCCGCAGCTCGTCTGCACGCTCTCGACCGCAATGTCGAAGATCTGCCGCGTACCCGGCAGCAGGGTGAAATGCGCGGCGAACTGCTCCCACTCGGGATCCTGCGGCAACACCGCCCGCCCCCGGCCGTAAATGCGCAGGATCAGCGCGGGCTGCTCGAAATTGCAGAACATCACCGTGATCCGCCCGTCGGCCATCAGATGCGCGTTGGTCTCGTTGCCCGAACCCCCGAGGTCGAGATAGGCGACCCGGTCAGGCGCGAGGATACGGAACGCGTCGTATCCCTTGGGGCTGAGGTTGATCCGCGCGCCCTCTGCCGCAGTCGCGACGAAGAACACCGGCTGCTTCGCGATCATCGCGACATGGGCGTCGGTGAGCGTGTCGGAAAAATCGGCCATATCCGAGAGCCTACGCTGGCTACCACGCGTGGGCAAGAAGAAGGGTTTCACGCAGAGACCGCAGAGGAAAGGAGAGACGCGGAGATGGAGCAAGGAGCCGCAGGCACCATCATAGTCCGAGACGCCACCCTTTGGTGAAACGTATGGAAAAGTGAGTGGCTGCGCCGCCAAGTGCAACCTCTCTGCGTCCCTCTTTTCCTCTGCGGTCTCTGCGCGAACCGACTATCTTTCCTTCGTCGCAGAAAACACCAGTTCCGGGTTCTTTTCCTGCTGGTAGTTCACGTCCCACGGGCTGCGCGCCATGAAGACCGCATCCCCGTCGCGATCCTTGGCGAGGTTGGCGCGGTTGAAGCCCGCGAATTCCTCGATCGCCTTGGCATCACCCCTGACCCAGCGCGCGGTGGCGAAAGGTGAGGCTTCGAGCATCGCCTCGACCTTGTACTCCGCCTCGAGCCGCGAGATCAGCACTTCGAGCTGGAGCTGGCCGACCACCCCGACGATCCACTGCGCGCCGATCTCGGGGTAAAACACCTGGATCACGCCTTCTTCGCTCAGATCGTCGAGCGCCTTGCGGAGCTGCTTCGTCTTGGTCGGGTCGCGCAGCTGGACCCGGCGCAGGATTTCGGGCGCGAAATTCGGAAGGCCGGTGAAGCGGATGGCGTTCTTCTCGCTCAGCGTGTCGCCCACCCGCAGCGTACCGTGGTTCGGAATGCCGATGATGTCGCCCGCCTCGGCGGTGTCGGCCAGCTCGCGGTCCTGCGCGAAGAACAGGATCGGCGAGTGGATCGCAATCGGCTTGCCCAGCCCGCTCGGGGTCAGCTTCATGCCGCGTTTGAAGGTGCCCGAGACCTGCCGCATGAAGGCGATCCGGTCGCGGTGGTTGGGGTCCATATTGGCCTGCACCTTGAAGATGAAGCCGGTGACCTCGTCGCGCTCGGGGCTGATCTGTTCCTCGCCCGCCGGTTGCGGGCGCGGCGGCGGGGCATAGCGCGCAATCGCTTCGATCAACTCGGTCACGCCGAAATTCTTCAGCGCCGATCCGAAATAGACCGGGGTCAGGTCGCCATTGCGGTAGGCGTCAATGTCGAACTGCGGGTAACCGATCTGCGCCAGTTCGATTTCCTCGATGAAGCGATCGGGGATCGCCGGATCGCAATCGCGCGTGCCGAGAAATTCCTTCGACGGCCCTTCCGGGCGCGCCACGCATCCTGAGGCAAAATCGAGCACGCCCTCGAACTCGCCGCCCATGCCGACCGGATAGGCCTGCGGCGAGACGTCGAGCGCCAGCATGTCGGCGATTTCGTCGAGCAATTCGAACACCGGGCGACCCTCGCGGTCGACCTTGTTGACGAAGGTGATGATCGGCACGCTGCGCAGGCGGCACACCTCGAACAGCTTGCGGGTCTGCGGCTCGATCCCCTTGGCCGCGTCGATCACCATGATCGCCGAATCGACTGCGGTAAGCGTGCGATAGGTATCTTCGGAAAAATCCTCGTGGCCCGGCGTGTCGAGCAGGTTGAAGGTGATCCCGTCCCGTTCGAACGTCATCACCGAGGACGTGACCGAAATCCCGCGCTGCTGCTCGATCTTCATCCAGTCCGACCGCGCACGCCGTGCCTGCCCGCGCGCCTTGACCTCGCCCGCCAGATGGATCGCGCCGCCTTGTAGCAGCAGCTTCTCGGTCAGCGTGGTCTTGCCCGCGTCGGGGTGCGAGATAATCGCGAAGGTGCGGCGGTTGGAAGAGATGGTGGTCATCGGGCGCGCGCCTTAGCGCGGGGGGGCCACCCAGTCCATCGCCAAGCGGCAGCATCCCTTTCCCGAAGCAGATTTCGCCGAGTTTTTTACGGTTTTTCAGTAATGTCCCAATATTCGTCGAGTTCATGTCCTATGGGGGTTGAACATGAAGTTTCGTGCAGTCTTTCTCGCCTTGGCCGGTGCCGCGCTGCTTGCCTCCTGCGGAGAGCCGGGTGCGGTGTACCAGATTCCGGCCAAGCAGATGCGCCAGCAGCTGATCGCGGCGAAGCCGCCGGCGATCCTGTTCGGTAGCCACGCGACCTCTACCCGCGCCTATCAGCGCGGGGACGGGTCGATCGTGTGGACCGTGTCGGAAGACAACGAGGCGCTGTTCCGCTTCATCGGCACGACCGAGGCGGTCGACGATCAGAGTACCAAGATCGTGCTATCGATCGCCGGGCCGACCGACGATGCGAACGATCCGGTGGCGAAGAAGTTCGACGATCACCCCCAGATTGCCAAACTCTATCTGCGGGCGATGGAGGAGGCGATCGACTCCAAGCTGACCGGGCGCACGTTCGACTTTTCGAAGTTCCGGGGCGAGATGATGGCTGCGGCCATGGCGGAAATGCCCGAGATACAGGCCCAGTTCGACGAGGCGGTCGCGACCGGCCAGAGCATGGAGCAGTCGATGCGGGATGCCGAGCGTGCCCAGGCCGACCGCGAATGGGAGCAGAGCATCGAGGCTCAAGTAGTAGAATAGGGCGTCGCGCTAGTCGCGCGCGACGCGAAAACCGGCGAAATCCTGATTGACCGGCATCGGTTCGAGCCGGTTGATGTTGAGATGCGGGGGCAGTTCCGCAACCCAGCGGATCATCATCGCGATGTCCTGGGCGGTCATCGGGTTCACCCGCCGATAGAGATCGTCCGACGCCTGCTGACTGCCGGTGCGCACCAGGGTAAACTCGGTTTCGACCATCCCCGGCTCGATGCTGGTCACCCGTACCCCGGTGCCGTGCAGATCGGCGCGCAGCGCGAGGGTAAAGTGGTTCACGAAGGCCTTGCTGCCGGCATAGACATTGCCGCCGGGGTAGATGTAGTTCCCCGCCACCGACCCGATCGCGACGATCGCACCCTTGCGCTCGATCAGCACGGGCAGCATCTTGCGGGTCAGTACCACCATGGCGGTCACATTGGTGTCGATCATGGTCTGCCAGTCTTCGAGGCTGGCGTCCTGCGCGGGCGAGAGACCCTGCGCGAGCCCGGCATTGTTCACCAGCAGGTCGATCCCGGCGAAATCTGCGGGGAGGTTCGCGATAGCGTCATCCAGCGCAGCGGTATCGCGCACATCGAAGCACGCGGCGTGGACTTTGTCCGCTCCAAGCTCACCGACGAGCGCATCGAGCCGTTCCCGGCGTCGCCCGGTCGCGACGCAGCGCCACCCGCTCGCGACCAGCGCGCGGACGGTGGCTTCGCCGATCCCAGCGGTCGCCCCGGTGACGAAAGCGGTCTTCATGCCCGCAGCTCCGCGCCCAGCTTGGAGGCCGCAGCGACCACGCGCTCGGAAATCGCCTTCAACTCTTCGTCCTTGAAGCTCTTTTCACCCGGCTGGAGAACAACCTCTACGGCGATCGAGGTCTTGCCTTCGGGCACGCCCTGCCCCGCGAAAACGTCGAACACGCGCGCGTCGACGATGCTTGCCTTGTCCGCGCCCTTGACCGCGCGCACCAGCTCACCTGCGGCGAGAGTGGACGGCACGAGGAAGGCAAAGTCGCGCATTACCGACTGCAACGCCGGGGGTGCATAGGCTGAGCGTGCAAACGTCCCGCCGCCCTTCCTCGCCGGAATCGCGTCGAGGAAGATCTCGACCGCCATCACCGGACCGTCGATATCGAACGCCTTGAGCGTCGCAGGGTGCAGCGCGCCGAACCGCGCGAGCACCGTTTTCGGCCCCAGCCGCAGCGTGGCCGACTGGCCGGGGTGGAACTGCGCCCCCGCCTCGCCCATCACCATCAGCTTGTCGACCGGCGCGCCCGCTTCGGCCAGCAGTCTTTCGGCGACGGCCTTCGCATCGAAAGCGTCGAAGCCCTTTGCCTTACCGCTGGACCAGCCGCGCGCGTCCTTCTCACCCGCGAGCACGACGCCCAGCGTCGGCCTCTCGTCGCTCGACCCGTCGGCATTGCGGAAATATCGGCGTCCGATCTCGAACAGCCGAGAGCCCGACGCACCGCGATCGGCATTGCGCTTGGCAGCGGCCAGCAATCCCGGGATCATCGACGGGCGCATCGCCTTCATGTCTTCGCTGATCGGGTTTTCGAGTACCCACAGCGCCTCGCCTTCCGCCACAAAATGTTCGGCATGGGCCGGCGGCAGGAAGGACCAGGTTACCGCTTCGTCGAGACCGTAGGCGGCCGCCGCACGGCGCAGCTTGCGTTCGGCCTGCTGCTCGGGGGTAGCGGTCGGGCGGGCTACGCCGTCCGAACGGTCGAGCGGCGTGCTGGCCACCTTGTCGAGCCCGTAAATGCGCACGACCTCCTCGACCAGGTCGGCCGGGCCTTCGATATCGTGGCGGCGCAGCGGCGCGGTGACCTGCCACGGCATGGCCGAAGCATCGACCACGAAATCGAGCGAGGTCAGGATACGCTGCTGCTCATTCGGATCGATCTCGATCCCGCCGAGCCGCAGGGTCTGCGCAGGATCGAACGCCAGCACTTTGGGCTCGCTAGGCGGCGAACCGGCGCGGATTTTCTCGCTCGCCGTACCGCCCGCCAGCTCGAGGATCAGCGCGGTCAGTAGGTCCAGCCCGTCGTCGAGGAAGGCGGGATCGACCCCGCGCTCGAACCGGGTGCGCGCGTCGGAGGTCAGCCCCAGCTTGCGCCCGGTCGCGCCGATCCGGTCGGGATCGAAATAGGCGAGTTCGAGCAGCACATCGGCGGTGCTTTCCGAACAGCCGGAGTGTTCTCCGCCCATAATCCCGGCGATATCGTGCACGCCGCTGTCGTCGGCGATCACCGTCATGGTGTGATCGAGCGTGTAGGTCTTCTCGTTGAGCGCCAGGACCTGTTCGCCGTCCTGCGCCCGGCGCGCCACCACCGCGCCGGTCAGCTTGGCGAGGTCGTAGGCATGCGCCGGACGGCCATAGCCGAGCATCAGGTAATTGGTCAGATCGACCAGTAACGAAATCGGGCGCTGGCCCGCGCTGAGCAATCGCTGCTGCAGCCAGTCGGGCGAACTGCCATTGGAAACGCCCCGGATGACTCTACCGAAGAATGCCGGGCAGCCATCCGGATCGTCGGTACGGATATCGACCGAGCATGGTCCTTGCGCGTCGAACGCAGGCATCGTGATCGGTTTTAGGGTGCCAAGGCCTGCCGCCGCGAGATCGCGCGCGATGCCATAGACCCCCATGCAATCGGGCCGATTGGGGGTGATCGCGACGTCGAACACAGGCGATGCACCATGATAGGCGGCAAAGCTCTCGCCTACCGGGGCGTCCTCCGGCAGTTCGATGATGCCGTCGTGATCGTCGCCCAGTTCGAGCTCGCGGGTCGAGCACATCATGCCGTTCGATTCGACCCCGCGGATCGCGCTCTTGCGCAGCTCCATCCCGTTGGCGGGTACGACCGCCCCCGGCAGGCCAAGCACGCCCTTCATGCCCGCGCGCGCGTTGGGCGCGCCGCATACGACCTGCAGCGGGTCGCCTTCACCCGTGTCGACCGTCAGAACCTGCAGCTTGTCGGCATCGGGATGCGGCGCGGCGGTGAGAACCTTCGCCACGCGGAAACCGGCGAGCCGGTCCGCCGGGTCTTCGAGACCCTCGACCTCGATCCCGATGGCGTTGAGCTTGGCCGCGATCTCCGCCGCCGAAGCCTCGGTTTCGAGGTGGTCCTTGAGCCATGTGAGCGAGAACTTCATGCGCGCGTCCCCGTTTCCTTGGCCCCTACCCCGCCAGACAGCGTCGGCTGGTCGAACGGGCTGAAGCCGTAATGGCGCAGCCAGCGGGCATCGCCGTCGAAGAAGGCGCGCAGATCGTCCATTCCGTATTTGAGCATGGCGAGCCGGTCGACACCGACACCGAAGGCGAAGCCCTGCCATTCATCGGGATCGAGCCCGGCGAATTCGATCACCCGGCGGTTGACCACCCCCGAGCCGAGCAGCTCCATCCACCCGTGGCCCGGCGCATCGCCCGAGCCGCCAAGGACCCGTTTTCCATCGACCAGCTCGAAGCCGACATCGACTTCGACCGAAGGCTCAGTGAAGGGGAAATAGGACGGGCGCAGCCGCAGGACGATATCCTCGCGCTCGAAGAACGCCTTGAGGAAAGTCTCGAGGGTCCATTTGAGGTGCCCGAGATGGATGCCCCGATCGATCACCAGTCCTTCGACCTGGTGAAACATGGGCGTGTGCGTCGCGTCGCTGTCGCTGCGATAGACCCGGCCCGGCGCGATGATCCGCACCGGCGCGCCTTCGGACATCATGGTCCTGATCTGTACCGGCGAGGTGTGCGTGCGCAGTAACATGCGGGTGGGCTTGCCGCCCACCTCCGGACCACGGTCGGGGAAGTAGAAGGTATCGTGCATCGCCCGCGCCGGGTGACTCTCGGGCATGTTGAGCGCGGTGAAATTGTGCCAGTCGTCCTCGATTTCCGGCCCGGTCTTCACCGCGAAGCCGAGATCGGCGAAAATCTCCGCCAACTCGTCCATCACCTGGCTCACCGGGTGAACGCTGCCCTTGGGCGTTGCGGGCGCGGGCAGGGTGAGATCGAGCGTTTCGGTGGCCAGCTTGCGCTCCAGCTCGACCGCGTCGAGCGTTGCCTTGCGCGCCTCGATCGCGCCGGAAACCGCCGCTCGGGCAGACTGGATTTGCGGTGCCTTGTCCTGCCGCTCTTCGGGCGCCATCTGGCCCAGCGTCTTCATCAGCTGGCTGACCCAGCCCTGCTTGCCGAGCGCGTCGACGCGCAACGCCTCGAGCACATCCTGCGTCGCCGCCGCTTCGATTGCGGTGACCGCGGCTTCGGTACGGTTATTCAGTTCGTCCATGGCGAAGGCCCGCTAGCGGGAATCGCGCCGCAAGGCAAAGCATTCGCCCCGGGGTGCGGCCCGCTCAGCCCGGCCTGTCGAGCGTTTGCACCGCCGAGCCGTGCGCCTTCATCCGCTCGCGCATGAAGGCGCTCAGCACGGGGTGCTCCATCGCGGCATATTCGCTCGGCGCCATGCCGAGGAAGGTATGGCAATCGCGCACGAAATGGCTCTGGTCGAAATAGAGCGAATCGAGCGCGCCGATCCATCCGAGCGAGGGATCGAGCATGAACTTGGACAGGCTCCGCATGAACCTTTGCCGGCGCAGCAGCAGCTTGGGTGGGAAGCCGAAATAGCGGCGACACAGACGCTCCATCGTGCGCTGGTTCATCCCGCATCGGTCGGCCATCGAGGCAACATCGGGCAGTTCGGGGTCAAGCAGCATTTCGTGAATCGCCTTGATCCGGCGATCGGGCAACGGGGAGCGCTCGCGCAGAGTGCGGAAGAATGTCGTGATACGTTCGAGATCGGCGAGCTCCGATGCCTCGGCGAAGTCGAGCGTATCGGCAAGCGGGACGAACGGCTGGAAGGCTGGGGCCAAGCGCCCGTCATAGATGCGATTGGCGAAATCGGATGCCGGGTGCCGCATGAAAGTCGCCCAGCCTTGCGGGAGAAGGCCAACGCCCCACATGCGGCTGGTGCCGAGACGGAACGCAATCGGCAGGCTGCTGGGGCCCATTGCGGTGAAATCGGCATTTTCAAGCAGGTCGCCATTGCCGATCCGGGTCTGCGGGAGGGCTCCCTCGAAGAACCGCAAGCCACTCCATTCAGGCTGAAGAGCATCACGCACGCGACCATCCGAACAAGTGAACTCGACGCGATAGAAAGTGGTGAACAACCCCGCCAGATCGGCCGGGGGTTCGTGAAAACGCACGGAAATATCGCAAGCAGCTTCTGACACCGTCGTCCCCTCGGCGTGTCGCATTCTTACAACCCGCCAGCGCCATAGCTATCCTGTCGCGTTTTTCCAACTTCGGTTTTCGTGGCGCGCAAAAGAAAAGGGCGGCCCGTTGCCGGACCGCCCTTCGAATTCGCTTAAGATTGGATCAGGCCGGCAATGCCGCCTTGGCCTGCGCGATGACCGCCTTGAAGGCCGCTTCCTCGTTCATCGCGAGATCGGCCATGACCTTGCGGTCGAGTTCGATCCCGGCCAGCTTGGTACCGTGCATGAACTGCGAGTAGGTCAGACCTTCGGCGCGGACCGCCGCGTTGATGCGCTGGATCCACAGCGCGCGGAAGCTGCGCTTTTTGACCTTGCGGTCGCGATAGGCGTACTGGCCGGCCTTTTCGACCGCCTGGCGCGCGACGCGGATGGTGTTCTTGCGGCGACCACGATAGCCCTTGGCCTGGTCGAGCAGCCGCTTGTGCTTCTGGCGCGTGGTGACGCCGCGTTTGATGCGAGGCATTTCGTATATCCTTCTAGAAACTCGGTGCCGGCCCGCTCCCCCTCCCAGCCACCCGATACGCTACCCGGTAAGTTATCGGGTGGCTGGGAGGGGGAGCGGGCTGGAGCCGCTCAAAGATCAATCAAGCCCGTAGGGCGCCCACTTCTTCACCGCCTTGAAGTCCGATTCGGACAGGACGGTGGTGCCGCGGTTCTGGCGGATATACTTCGCATTGTGGCTGATCAGGCGGTGGCGCTTGCCGGCGACACCATGCTTGACCTTGCCGGTGGCAGTGAGCTTGAAGCGCTTCTTCACGCCGCTCTTGGTCTTCAGCTTGGGCATTTTCATCTCCTTGACGGATGTCGGTTCGGAGACACGTTCGTGCCAGCCCTGGCAGCCCTTTCGGCCAGACCGGCAGATGAATCACGTGTCGGTGAAGGGCGCGCAATTAGCGTCCCGGGCGCAGATTGCAAGCGATTCCCGCCCGGTCACCCCATCGCCTCGAGCACATCCTCCAGCCGCGCCGGGTCGCCCAGCGCCAGCACGCGCCCGTCGCTGCCGGCATCGAGCGGATTGCCCTGCCAGTCGCTCATCACTCCGCCCGCACCTTCGACCACCGGCACCAGTGCCGCGAAATCGTGCAGCTTGAGGCCCGCCTCACACACGATGTCGACATGGCCCGACGCGACGAGGCCGTAGTTGTAACAATCCCCGCCGTAGATGATCTTGCGTTCGGCGACCGCCTTGGCGAGACCCATGAAGGCATCGACCTCCTCGCCCGCGAACTGATGCGGTGTGGTGGTGCCGAGCACGGCATCGCCCAGCTCCTTGCAGGTGCGGACCCGGGCGGGCTTACCGTTGAATGTCGTGCCATGGCCGATGCGCCCGACCCAGCGCTCGCGCAAGATCGGCTGGTCGATCACCCCGATCACGGGCCAGCCGTCCTGCACCAGCGCGATCAGCGTACCGAAGATCGGCCGCCCGGCGATAAAACTGGTCGTCCCGTCGATCGGATCGAGCACCCATTGGCGACCGGCACCTTCGTTCCGCGTGCCATATTCCTCCCCGATGATCCCGTCATCCGGCCGCTCGGCTTCGAGGACCGCGCGCATCGCCGCTTCGGCGGCACGGTCGGCCTCGGTAACGAAGGTGGTATCGGCTTTCTGCTCCTCCGCCCAATCCGCCCGGAAGAGCGGGCGGATGGCTGCGCCTGCCGCTTCGGCAAGGCGTTCGGCAAGTTCGTGATCAGGGATGCGGGCCATCGGGCCGCTTCGCCCGCATGGCTGGCCGGGTCAAGTCTCGGCAGTGCGTCTCGCTTGTAACCATCGCAAAAACCCTTACAGACCACGGCATTGGGGACAGGTCGCATCGATGAACAAGCCGAGTGCCGACACGGAAATCTGGCGTAAGTATCTTGCGCCCTTGTCGGGCACGTCGCGCGACGGCCAGCCGTTGTCGGAGAATCGTGCACCCGCGTCCGACCTCGCTCCATGGGTTGCGCGGCTGGTTTCCGCCAAGGCGACCAACGACCAGGACCTGCTGATCGCCTGCGGCATGTGCAACGATCTCGCCTACACCCGCTATATCTTCAACGGGCGGTGGACTGCGGTAACCGTCGATGGCCACGCCATTTACCGCAACGAGGTGCTCCAGTTCGGGCAGCATTCGAAATACATGCCGCTCACTTGCACCGGCGACATCATGTCGGCCGGGTTCGGGCTGCGCGCAGGCGCCTTCAGGGCACTCACCGGAAGAGCCGCGGACACCATGCTCGACCGGATCGAGCGGGTCGATATCTTCGGCGTGATGCAGGACGATCTGGCCGATGTCTTCACCGAGGACCGCACTCCGGGCGACTGGAACCTCGCGCTGGAAGAAGCCCTGCGGCGCTACATCGCACGGGTGCAGCCCGACGAACCCGACCCGATCTCGATCGCGTTCGAACACGCTGCGTTCGAAGATCCCTCGCAGCAACTGAGCGAGTTTGCCGGGCGGTATGGCATCAGCCTGCGCAAGCTCGAGCGCGTCGTTCGGCGCGATTTCGGGTTGACCCCGAAGAAGGTGATGCGACGGGCGCGCGCGCTCGATCTCGCAGCCCAGCTGTGCAATGTCGCCGACGACGAAGAGCATGACGAAATGATGCTGCGCTATTTCGACCAGTCGCACCTGATTCGCGACTTCACGTCGTTCTTCGGGGTGACGCCGCAGCAGTTCCGCGCCCAGCCGCGCCCGCTGCTCACCATTACCCTGGAGCAGCGACAGGCGCGGCGGCTGGAGGAGCTCGAGCGGGTCGCACCGGGTACGGACTTGCCTTGGCGCGACAAATCGTCGAGCGGGCCCGCAAGGCACTGAGATGCGACAGATGGGGACACAAGCATGCCGGATGGAGGCCGGGCCGCGATGACGGCAAAAGTCTCTGCAGAACCGGAATACTTTTCCGAAACGGGCAAAACGCCCGACGGTGTGCCGCTCGCGCTCAACCGCCCGCCGGCCAAGGACCTCGAGCCGTGGGTTTCCCGGGCGATGGTGGCCTTCGCCTATGACCGGACCAGCACCTTGGCGATGGGCACGCTGTGCAACGATGCCGCCTACATCCGTTCCGCCGTAGGGGTGAACTGGACCGTGGGCACCGCCGAGGGTCCGCTGCAGATTCGCGACCAGACGATCCTGTGCGGTCAGCATTCGCGGGCATGGCCGCTCGAATATTCGGGCGGCATCAAGGTCGCCGGCCTGATGATGCGGCCCGGCGCGATGCGGGCGATCTGGGGGCTGGAGGACGCAGCGCTGGTCGACCGGATCCGCCCGATGGAAGCCGCAGGAGTGCCCGACCGCGCAGTCACCGGGCTGTACAATCTCGATCTCGATCCCGGTGAGTGGCTCGACGCGATCGAGGACTGGCTGCGCGGATATATCGCCGCACATGGGGCGCAGGAGCCCGAAGCGCTCTCGCAAATCTTCGAACTCCAGGCATTCGCCGACCCCAATCGGCCGCTGACTGAATTCGCCGACGAACACGATGTTTCGATGCGCACGCTACAGCGGATCATCAAGCGCGACTTCGGGTTGACGCCCAAGCAGGTGTTGCGCCGCGCGCGCGTGCTCGATTTTGCTGCCCGGCTATGCGGCGTGGCGGACCAGGAAGAAGAAGACGAGTTCATCCTGCGCTTCTTCGACCAGGCGCACCGGATTCACGAATTCCAGGCCTTCTTCGGCATGGCCCCGCGCGAATTCACCAGCAACCGTCAGGGCCTCCTGACATTGAGCCTCGAAATCCGTCAGGCGCGGCGGCTGGAGATGCTCGAACGGATCAGCCCCGATGCGGTTCGCCCGTGGATGCGCGAGCCGTTCAAGCCGATCTTCAGTCGAAGAGCGAGCTGACCGAGCTTTCGTCGGCAATTCGGCGCACCGCCTCTCCGATCAGCGGCGCGATGGCGAGGATGCGGATCTTGTCACTGTCCTGCGCCGCATCGGTCGGGCGGATGGTGTCGGTGATCACCAGTTCGGTCAGCTTGGAACCATTGACCCGCGCGACCGCGCCGCCCGACAGCACGCCATGGGTGATATATGCCGCAACCGAGGTTGCCCCCGCATCGAGCAGCGCTTCGGCAGCGTTGCACAGCGTGCCGCCCGAATCGACGATGTCGTCGATCAGGATACAATGCCGGCCCTTCACCTCGCCGATGATGTTCATCACTTCGCTCTCGCCCGGCCGATCGCGCCGCTTGTCGACGATCGCGAGCGGCGCGTTGTCGAGCCGCTTGGCCAGCGCGCGGGCGCGCACCACGCCGCCCACATCGGGCGAGACCACCATCAGCTGGCGGTCGCCATAGCGCGCCTGGATATCTGCCGCCATGACCGGCGCGGCATAGAGGTTGTCGGTCGGGATATCGAAGAAGCCCTGGATCTGCCCGGCGTGGAGGTCCACCGCCAGCACCCGGTCTGCCCCCGCCTGGGTCACCAGATTGGCCACCAGCTTGGCGGAAATCGGCGTGCGCGGGCCCGGCTTGCGATCCTGCCGGGCATAGCCGAAATAGGGCACCACCGCGGTAATCCGCTTGGCCGAGGCGCGGCGCAGCGCATCGATGCAGATCAGCAGCTCCATCAGATTGTCGTTGGCGGGAAAGCTGGTCGGCTGAATTACGAACACATCTTCGCCGCGCACGTTCTCGTGGATTTCGACGAAGACTTCCTCGTCGGCAAACCGGCGCACGCTGACGTCGGTCAGCGGCAGTTCGAGATAGGCCGCGACCGCGCGCGCAAGCGGCAGGTTCGAATTGCCGGACATGATCTTCATGGTAAGCGAATCCCCGAACGCTGGTGATGCGCCCCGCCTAACGCGCCGTCATGGAATTGCAACGCGGGTGGGGCGGTTGTCGACGGGTTGGGGGCGGATGTAGATTAGCGAGGCAAGCAGGCGCTATACGCCAAGCCATTCTAATCCACCCGGAAGCTCTTCAGCTGTATAGTCGACTTGAAGCACCCGCCTGCTCGCTGGAATTGATGCCTTCTCTGACGCGTGAAGAATCAGTGTTGCGTAAAGCCAAATGTCTCCAGCTTCGGCAAGACATTCGACAGTGCCGCATAACTCAACGGTCCTCACCACATTCTTTACGGGCACGCGGCCAAACGCGTGCGACCCCCGCGCAATGAGCAGCGGTGCATTGGTCGCGGGCACTTCATCAAGGTGCGCCCTCAACGTGACCATTCGAGTTAGCAGGTCAAGCGGGGGAGCTACATGGTGCAGGCCTTCTTTGATCGTCCAAGCGCCGAAACCGGGTGTCTCGTGCCTTTCCTTCACACAGATTGTTCGGTCCTGATGCCAAGCAAGTGACCAATTCGTCTCAGCCGACTTGTCGAACAGGATCGCTCTTACTGGTTTGGCGGAAGCTCCCAAGATTGACGCAGCAACAGCCCCGATACAGCCGTCGGAAGCTAGTATCGGATTGAGTGCCTTAATTCCGTGCAGCCGATGACCGGCTTCACCCTTGGGAATGGTAGAAAGAGCATCTTCCACTTTATCGATGCAGCGCATAAAGGCGCTTCTGAAGCGTTGCGCACCAATAGTCGCAAAATCAGAAGTCGTTTCTAGGGCCACCCAACCTACCCGTCCCGGTGCTCGCCTCTGATCCAGCGAATGGTGCCGGAGCTGGCGCGCATCACCACGCTTTCGGTAGTCATCTTGCCATCGCGCAGGCGCTTGACCCCGTCGAGCAGCGAGCCGGAAGTGACGCCGGTAGCAGCGAAGATGCAGTCGCCGCGGGCGAGGTCTTCCAGCTTGTAGATGCGGTCGAAGTCGGTGATGCCGAGCCGCCGGGCGCGCGATTTCTCGTCCTCGTTGCGGAACACCAGCCGGCCGTTGAACTGCCCGCCGACGCAGCGCAGCGCAGCCGCCGCGAGCACGCCCTCGGGGGCGCCGCCCTGGCCCAAGTACATATCGATCGTGGTGTCCGGATCGCTCGTCGCGATCACCCCTGCCACATCGCCGTCGCCGATCAGCACCACCCCGCAGCCCAGCGCGCGCAGCTGCGCGATAATCTCGGCATGGCGCGGGCGGTCGAGCACGCAGACGATAATGTCCGACGGGGCGACACCCTTGGCCTTGGCAACGGCGCAAACGTTCTCCTCGACGCTTTTTTCCAGGCTGATGACGTCGGGCGGATAGCCGGGGCCGACCGCGATCTTGTCCATATAGGTGTCGGGCGCATTGAGCAGGCAACCTTCTTCCGCCGCTGCCAGCACCGCCAGCGCATTGGGGCCGGCCTTGGCAGTGATGGTCGTGCCTTCGAGCGGGTCAAGCGCGATGTCGATCTTTGGCCCCTTGCCCGGCGCGCCGCCGACCTTCTCTCCGATATAGAGCATCGGCGCTTCGTCGCGCTCGCCCTCGCCGATCACCACCGTACCGTCCATGTAGAGCGTGTCGAAGGCCTTGCGCATCGCCTCGACCGCTGCCGCGTCGGCGGCCTTTTCGTCGCCGCGACCGATCAGCTTGGAGGCGGCAATTGCAGCGGCTTCGGTCACGCGGACCATCTCGAGCACCAGCACCCGGTCGAGGACGCTGCTGGGGGAAACATTGGCTTGGTTCATGGTGAATTCAGTCCTCGAGGCGAGTTTGGCGCGCAGGCCGCGCGGGATGGTTGCGGCGCTTAGTGCGGGAGTGCGTCATTGTCGAGAATCCTGCGCTCCTGGCCGCTGGGCCTGCTGGTGGTGGCGCACGGAGCCGCAGCCCAGGAGGCCGACGACAAAGCTAGGCCGCCCGTCACCGCAGAGCAGGTGTTCGACACCGCGCGCGACGCCTATGGTCCGCCCGCGCCGGAGCCCGAATGCGAACCGCAGCAGGGCGCAGAAATCATCGTCTGCGCCGAAGAGCTGGAGGATCCCGACAAGTACCGCATTCGCTCGCCGAAAACGGCGGAGGACGAATACGCGGCGGCTACGATGAACAAGGGGAACCCGCAGGCTCCCGACCCCTGCGGGCCGATGTGCGGTATCTTCCAGGGCCCGCCAACGGTCGGTGGCCTGTGCGGGATCGGGCTCAACCCCTGCCCGCCGCCGCCCGCCTATTTCGTCGATTTCACCAAACTGCCCGAAGCCCCGCCCGGATCGGATGCCGACCGGATCGCGCGCGGCCTTCCGCCGCTCGGCAATGATGGCGGAGAGGAGCCGCCGGCCCCTGCGAGCGAGGCAGCCGTCGCCAGCGATCCGCCAGAGCCGGTCGCTAGTCCTCGATGATCTGCATCACCAGCGGCGGCGCGGTCAGGCTGGCCGAACCCGCGAGCAGTTCGAGCGCATGTGCGATGCAGCTTTGTGGGCCGTCATGGGTTACCATCGCGACCAGAACTTCGCCGCCGTCGTTGGCGCGGCCCTGCTGGATCAGGCTTTCGATCGATACATCCGCATCGCGCATCGCGGCGGTGATCTCGGCCAGCACGCCCGGGCGGTCGGTGACCGAGAAGCGCAGGTAGGTCTGGCCGGTGTGGTGCCCCGCATCGGCAGCCGGCAGCGGGACGAGCGCCGCTGCGGGAACCGAAAACGGCGTCCCGATATCGCCCCGCGCGATGTCGATCAGGTCGGCGACCACGGCGCTCGCGGTCGGCCCGTCACCCGCGCCTGCGCCCTGGAACAGCAGCCGACCGACGAAATTGCCCTGCGCGACCACCGCATTGGTTGCTCCGGTCACATGCGCCAGCGGATGGCTCTTGGGGACGAGGCAGGGGCGCACCTGCTGCAACAGCGCAGGCCCCTCGCCCGCATGGTCGATCTCCGCGCTAGCGACCAGGCGGACAACATAGCCGAGCGTATCGGCCTGGCGGATATCTGCCGCGCGGACCCGCGAAATGCCCTCGCAGGCGACCGAGGCAAAATCGAGCCTCGACCCGAACGCAATGCTGGCGAGGATCGCCAGCTTGTGCGCCGCGTCGATCCCTTCGATATCAAACGTCGGGTCGGCTTCGGCGTAGCCCAGCCGCTGCGCTTCGCCGAGGGTGGAGGCGAAATCCGCCCCGCTCGCTTCCATCGTCGAAAGAATATAGTTCGCAGTGCCGTTGAGCACGCCATACACGGTCTCGATCCGGTTCGCCGCCGCGCCTTCGCGCAGGCCCTTGACGACCGGGATACCGCCGGCGACCGCAGCCTCGAATTTGAGCGCGGTGCCCGCGGTCTCGGCGGCCTGCGCCAGTTCGAGACCGTGATGGGCGATCATCGCCTTGTTGGCGGTGACCAGCGCCTTGCCGTGCGCAATCGCGTTGCGGGCCAGGGTCAGCGCCGGGCCATCCGCACCGCCGACCAGTTCGACGACGACATCGACATCGCCGCGTGCGGCCATCGCGGTCATGTCGTCTTCCCACGCGAAGCGCGACAGGTCGACACCGCGCTCTACCATGCGGTCGCGCGCGCTCACCGCCACGATCTCGAGGCTGCGCCCCGCACGTTCGGCGAGCATCGCTGCGTTTTCCTGCAGCAGGCGGACAACCCCGGTGCCGACGGTGCCGAGACCGGCGATGGCGAGGCGCAGGGGATCAGCCACGGCGACCACCGAAGCCGGGTGTGCGCATTGGCAGCGCGAGCATGGCAAAAGCTTTCATCATCGCCCGGTTAGCCGCAGCACCCTGCGCATGGGAACCAGTTTGTCTTGCCGCGCGCCTAGCTGCGATTGCGCGGACAGGGGCCGAGTTGCTCGAGCACGAAACGATAGTCCTGCTCGGCCCGCCGCCGGTCGGCAGGGTCCGCCGACAGGCTTGACCCGACCGGCAGCTGCGCCGGAAGGAAACAGGCAAGCCGATACCATTCGAGCGTTTCGCGCTCCGGCGGACGCGCAGCCTGGTCGACGATTTCGGACCAGGAAACACCCCAGACCGCAGGCTGGCCCGGTCGCCGCGCCACGGTAATCGACAGGGGCCCATCTCCGGCGGTGTCGATGAACAGCTGGGTTTCCGATTCGCCTGTCAGAGTCCCCGCGACTGACAGCACATCGCGCACTCCGCGCAGGCGCGGCGGCGCATCGGCGGCAACCGATTCGCGCAGGATGTCGCGCACCCTTGCCTCGACAGAATCGCTCCACAGCAACTGTGCATCGGACGCAACCAGCTGAATTTCTCCCGGTCGCCCGGCAACGGGTTTGGCGAACAGCAGCACCTCGCGGTTCTTCAGCTTGGGAATCTTCCCGCGCGAATCGAGCGGCACGTCGACGAGATAGCGCAGCGCCTCCCCGACCGGCACCGAGCCGGAAATCAGTGCCGTGGTCCGGGCTTCGACATAGAGCCGCACATGGCCGGGTGCGACCCCGGCGGCACGCTCCGGCTCGAGCACAGCCTGTTTGCGGACATTGGCGCGCAGCACCAGTTGGGCACCGTCGGAAAGATCGGCCAGATCGGCATAAGTCATTGCCGTTCCTGCGTTTTCGTCCTGTGCAACGAGGGGCGGCGGCAGGGTCGCTAGGAGCAGGCCGAGCACGGCAATTGGGGTTTTGCTGGATGTCATACTGGCACACATAGGGCTGCTTTCCTGAACGCGGAACGAATTTCGCATGCGGATGGAAGCAACCGGTCGGCGTCGGCCCGCTTGATCGACAAAGCGTTTGCCTGCCCTTGGCATCGAAGCTAAGGGTCCGCCAAAAGAGGGCGGTAGCACGCCGACACCTCAAGCGGCCCTGACCGGGCCTGTCGCGTCCGGTGGGTCGATATGTCCCGCAATTGCCGATGGGTTTATCAGGGTAGACAGACTGGAAGAGTCTCTGGCAAGGTTCGTACTTGCTATGGGGTTAACGGCCGGGCCTACCCGGCGCTGACGATGGAGTGATGCGACTGAATGGCTTACGCTGATCAAGAGATGAGCGGTAACAAGATTACCGCGATCATCGCCGTGGCGTTGATCCATATTCTTGTCGGCTACGCGCTCATCAGCGGACTTGCCTATGAGGCGGTCGAGCAGGTGATGGAGCGGGTAACGACGGTGGATATCGAAGAACCGCCACCCCCCGAGGAAGAGCCGCCGCCCCCGCCGGAGGAAGTGCCGGAAACGGTACCCCCGCCCTTCGTGCCTCCGCCGCAGATCAACGTCCGGCAGGACCCGCCGCGGCAGCAGTCGAACGACCGGATCATCGACAACGATCAGGTCGATCGGCGGCCGACGACCAAGCAGTGCCCCGACGGCTCCACCGTGGCGATCAGCGCGCAGTGCGGCCCGCCGACGACCCGGTGCCCCGACGGTACGGTCGTGCGTCAAGGTACGGCGTGTCCGGAACCCAAGCCGCGTGTCCAGCCCAAGGCAGCTGCGCCGCGCAACAGCCCCGGTGGCTGGGTGACGAACTCGGACTATCGCAGCGCGTGGATCCGCCGTGAACTGGCCGGGACGGTCTCGTTCAGCCTTTCGATCGGTGCCGACGGCAAGGTGACCGGTTGCTCGGTGACCGGCGGCAATGCTCCGCAGGAACTGAAGGATGCATCGTGCAGCCTGATCCAGCGTCGCGCGCGGTTCGCCGCCGCAACCGATGGTGAGGGCAGACCGACGACGGGTAGCTACTCGAACACGGTGCGCTGGCAGATTCCGGAGTAACGATTTGAATTGCGGCCGGCGCGGCGCGCCGGTCGCCGGTTTTGAAAATTTCCTTTTGAGAGGACTATCGCGATGATTATTGAATTTCTGGCCGCCGGCGGCGGTGAAGTGAAGAACGAATTCGGTTTCTGGGCAGCCATGGAACAGGGCGGTGCAATCGCCTGGTCGATCCTGGGCGTGCTGGTCATCATGTCGGCCGGCTCGTTCTACATCCTGATCACCAAGCTGCTCGAGCAGAACAAGATCATGCGCCAGGCGAAGGACGTGCGTTCCACGTTCTGGCGTGCCAACTCGCTCAAGGAAGGCGCCGCCAAGCTCGAGAAGAACAGCGCATGGCGCCAGCTCGTCGACGACGCGCTCAAGGCCGAAGACGAGCACGGCAAGATGACCGACAGCCTCGAAGCGCATGACTGGATGCACGGTTCGCTGAGCCGTTCGGAAGCCTCGATCAATGCGAAGCTGGCGGGCGGCCTGCCGTTCCTCGCCACGACCGGTGCAACCGCCCCGTTCGTCGGGCTTCTCGGTACGGTTATCGGTATCTACCGCGCACTGGTGAACATCGGCATGGCCGGTTCGGCATCGATCGACAAGGTCGCCGGCCCGGTCGGTGAAGCGCTGATCATGACCGCCATCGGCCTGCTCGTCGCGGTTCCCGCCGTGCTCGCCTACAACTGGCTGCAGAGCCGCAACAAGCGGATCGCCGCGATGCTCAACGGCTTCTCGACCGACCTGCTGGCCAACATCAACTCGAAGGGCACGGTCAAGCCTGCGGTAACGGCTGCCCCGGCTGCCAAGCCGGCACCGGCCAAGCCGGGTACTGCCGCACCGGCGACGAAGGCCTGATCGGACGATATTCCGGGCGGCAGCCAGCGGCCGCCGCCCGGCATCACCGATCACGCAATAATCAGGATAGGATGTAAGTCATGGCGATTTCCACCGGAGGAGGCGGCGACGAGCGGCCGATGTCGGACATCAACACCACGCCGCTGGTCGACGTGATGCTGGTGCTTCTGATCATCTTCCTCATCGCAGTCCCGGTTGCGATCAAGTCGATCGAAGACCTCAAGATGCCGATCTTGGAAACGGTCGAGTCGGAGGACAAGGTCGAGAACCTGCTGCTGACCGTGACCACCACCGACGCCGCCGGACGGACACCGTCGACGATCGACACCGCGTTCGAAGGGGCATCGCGCGAAGGCGAATGCCGGGTTTACTTCAACAACATCACCCCGGTCGATTCGCAGGAACTGTTCGATCTTTCGCTCGAACGGCTCGAGAACCTGGTGGAAAAGGCGGGCGGTGCTGAAGCGCTGGCCGAAGACCCGGACAAAGTTCCGCAGGTCCATATTCGGGCGGACGTGAACGCGCCGTGGCGTTGTGTGGCAGGGACGATCTTCAACGTGCAGATGGCGGGATACCCGACTGTCGGCTTTATCTCCAACCCGGTCGACCCCAACGGTTGATCGGCGCGGCAGAACAGTAACTCAGGAGTAAACCACCATGGCAATGTCAGGCGGCAATGACGATGGCGAGCCGATGATGGAAATGAACACGACGCCGTTGATCGACGTCATGCTCGTTCTCCTCATCATGTTCATTATCACCATCCCTGTGGCCACCCACGCGGTGAACATCGATCTTCCGGTGCCGGATAACACCCCTCCGCCGCCGGACCAGATCGATCCGATCCAGAACAAGATCGTTCTGACCCAGACCGATCAGATCCTGTGGAACGGCACGACCATCAGCGACAACGAGCTGGTACGGAACCTCGAGATCACCAAGGGGATCAAGCCCGAACCCGAGTTGCAGTACGAACCCGAACCTCAGGCGAGCTACGATCTCTCGGTGAAGGTCCTGCAGATCATCAAGGGCAGCGGCGTGACCAAGTTCGGTTTCGTCGGCAACGAGAAGTACCGTCAGTTCGGCAAGGACCCGGCCGCGCCACCCGCGCAGTAAGGTTCGGGTTAGAAAGAACAACGAGAAAGGGGGCGGAGCAATCCGCCCCTTTTTTGTTGCGCGCATGCCGGACGGCGGGAGTTCGATCGATGCAAGGGTTGCAAGGCGAAACGCAAAACCTCTTGTCGTCGCGCCCAATGTGTGATGTCATACCATTACATACTGGGAGAGAGTCGATGGCCTTTGCCGTTCCCGCGATGGAATCCGAACCCCTGAGTGAGCTCAACACGACACCGCTGATCGATGTCATGCTGGTTCTGCTGGTCATGTTCATCATCACCATCCCGTTGGCCACGCATTCGGTCGAAGTCGATTTGCCACAGTCATGCCAGCCGGATTGCCCGCCCGCGCCGGATACCGTGAGCAACAAGATCGTGATCGACGCCGCAGGCCGCGTCCTGTGGAACGGCGCGACGGTGACAGAGACGCAACTCGCAGCACTCCTGGCCGAAACGACCGAGATGGCGATCGAGCCCGAGCTGCAGTTCGAGCCCGAGGCCAACGCGTCCTACGACGTCGCAGCGCGCACCCTCCGGACCATCAAGGCGAGCGGCGTGTCCAAATTCGGCTTCGTCGGCAACGAGAAATACCGCCAGTTCGGCATGGCCGACTGAGGACGGTCAACTCTCGACTGGCGGGTCGACCCGCATCGCGGCCTCGGCGAGGCTTTCCGCCTCGAGCAGGAGCTCATCGTCGACCGCACCTTGCGGCACGCTTTCGCGCCCGATCATCACCATGACCGGAACCGCGAGCGGGCTGACCCGGTCGAGTTCGACATGCACCAGCTGCTCTGCCGAGCGTCCGAGCAGGTCAACCAGCCGACCGACATCGGTGATCCGCGCGCGCGCATCGGCCCATGCCGCTTCGAGCAGGACATGGTCGGGCTCGTGCTTGCGCAACACGTCGTAAATGAGGTCGGTGGAGAAAGTGACCTGCTTGCCTGTCTTGCGCTTGCCCGGCTGCTGCCGCTCGACCAGCCCGCCGATAACCGCCACCTCGCGGAAGGCACGGCGCAGCAGGTGCGAATCCTGCACCCAGTCGACGAACTCATGCGCCAGGATATCCGGCGACAGCAGCGGAGCGGGGTCCTTCACCGGCCGCAGTCCCCACACCCCAAGCGAATAGTCGTTGGCCACGAAGCCGCCAGGCAACAGGCCGCGATCGCTCATCCGCCGCGTGATCAGCATCCCCAGGCTCTGGTTCGCGTTCCAGCCTTCGAAGGTATAGTACACAGTGTAATGCCGCTTCGCATGCGGGAAGCTCTCGACCAGCAGGCTGCCCGGCCGCGGCATCTGCGAGCGCCAGTCCTGCACTTCGAGCCATTCGCGCACGTCGTCGGGAAACCGGCCCCAGCCGGCACGATCGTCGAGCATGCCCTGCACCCGCTCCGCCAGATGGGTGGTCAGCGGCATGCGCGATCCGCCGTAAGAGGGGATCATCGCCGCCTTGGCCGAGGCGCGGACTATCACGTCCATGTCCTTCAACTGCTCGACCTCGACCGTCACCCCGGCAAAGGCAAAGGTATCGCCGGGCGCAAGCTGCGCCGCGAAGCGTTCCTCCACCCTGCCCAATTGGCGCCCGTTGCGGAACCGTACCGTCAGCATCTCGCTGTCGATGATGATGCCCGCATTGAGCCGGTGCTTGGCGGCCATCTCCGGATGCGCCAGCCGCCAAGTGCCGCTGCGGTCGCGCACGATGCGGCGGAACCGGTCGTAGGCCTTGAGCGCATAGCCCCCGGTGGCGACGAAATTGAGCACCCGCTGCCACACCGCCTCGTCGAGCCACGCATAGCTCAGCGAGGACCGCACTTCGGCCAGAAGGGCCGCTTCGTCGAATGGTGCCGCACAGGCACAACCCATCACATGCTGCGCCAAAACGTCGAGCCCGCCCGCGCGGAAATCGTCGCCATCGCGCTGGCCCTCTTCGACCGCATCCTTCGCCGCGGTGGCTTCGAGAAACTCGAACCGGTTGCCCGGCACCAGCACCGCACGGCTCGGCTGGTCGAGCCGGTGGTTGGCGCGCCCGACCCGCTGGAGCAACCGCGACGACCCCTTGGGCGCGCCCATCTGCACGACGCAGTCGACATCGCCCCAGTCGACCCCGAGATCGAGGCTGGCGGTCGCCACCAGCGCGCGTAGCTCGCCGCGCGCCATCGCTCCCTCAACCTTGCGGCGCGCTTCCTTGCTGAGCGACCCGTGGTGTATCCCGACCGGAAGATTCGCCTCGTTGACGTCCCACAGGTTCTGGAAGGTGTATTCGGCAAGGAAGCGCGTGTTGGTGAAGATAATCGTCGTCCGGTTGGCCTCGATCAGCCGCATCAACTGCGGGATCGCCCAGGTCGCGGCGTGCCCGCCCCACGGCACCCGCTGTTCGTCGGGCAGGAGGATCTCGATCTGCGGGTCGGCCCCCTTCTCGCCTTCGACCAGTTCGACCGCGTCGATTTCGCCCCACGGCGCAAGCCATTCGCGATAGGCTTCAGGCCGGGCGAGCGTCGCCGACAAGGCGCTGCGCTGCAGCCCCGGAGCGACCGCCTGCAGCCGCGCGATCGACAGCGCCAGCAGGTCGCCGCGCTTGCCGGTGGCGAAAGCATGAACCTCGTCGATGACAATCCGCTTGAGCCCCGCGAACAACTCGAAACTGTCGGGGTAGCTGAGCAGCAGCGACAGGCTTTCCGGCGTCGTCAACAGGACATGCGGCGGCTTGGCACGCTGGCGGCGCTTCCGGTCCGACGGCGTATCGCCGCTGCGCGTCTCGATCCGCAGTGGCAGGCCCATCTCCTCGACCGGGGTGAGCAGGTTGCGCTGCACGTCATGCGCCAGCGCCTTGAGCGGCGAAACATAGAGCGTGTGCAATCCCTCGGGCGGACCGCTATCGCCGAACGCAGAAGGGCAGAAATCGGCCAGAGTCGGCAGGAACCCGGCGAGCGTCTTCCCCGCCCCGGTATCCGCCACCAACAGGGCATGCTTGCCCCGTCGGTCGGCATCGAACATCGCCGTCTGGTGTGAACGGATGCGCCAGCCGCGATGCCCGAACCAGGCCTCTATCTCGTCCGGGATCGCACCCTCGCTCATCGGCTAGGCGGAGAGACTGGCAGGAAGGGGCACGATAACCACAAGGCTGCAACACCCTGCAAACTCACCCGTTCCGCTGGCCTCGAAGCAGGTGCAGGGCCCGAGGTGCAAAGCCGGCGTGCCAGCGGATGAGGTTCCGAACGCTGCGATGCCCGACAGGACACCCTGCCGTCAGCCGGCTTCAGTATTCCGCCGCGACGTCGGCTGCAGCTTCAGCCCCTTCGGCCATGGCATCCGCCGCTTCATCGCGATAGCGGATGGCGTCCTCGATCTCTTCCACCGAGTAGCCGGTCAATTCGGCGAGCCGTGCCTTCTCCTTCGCGCCCAGCTCGGCGAAATCGCGCTTGGGGGGCAGGTTTGCGGTCGCTTCTTCGACCTTCTGCTCCATCGTCATGATCGAGCCCATCATCGCGGGCAACGATTCCATGCTTGCCGCCATGATGCGCGGATCACTCGCCATGGAAAAGCTCTTGCGGGCATATGTGGCACCCGTCTCGGTCGAGAAGAAGGCCTCGATGTCGGTCAGTTCCCTCTCGGTGAAGTTCACCGCGTAAAGCTCGGCCATCGCCTTGCGCATGCCCGGCTCCATCGCATCCATCATCTGCTTCATGACCTCGGGGAAGACCTCGGCCTCTGCGGCCTTGCGCGCTTCCCATGCGGGATCAAGGATCGCCAGAGCCTCGGCAGCCTGGTCCTCTTCGAGATAGAGTTCGCAGCCTTCGAACCCGAGGTATTCGGCAACATCGCCGCTCGACGGCTTCGAACCCAGTTCGGCCAGCGGACCCATCATCGAATCGAACATGGTGCCAAACATCTCGCCCAGCGCGCCCTCCGGGATGAGCTTGGCGATGATGGTGGTGGCGAGCGGCAGGCGCGCTTCCTGCTCCGGCGTCAGCGGCTCGGCGGTGAACATCCCGGCCATGGCAGCGAAGGGATCGCCCTCCATTGGATCGGCGTCCTGCGCCAGCGCGGGCGCGCCGGCCGAAAACAGCAGAGTGGCCGCAGCCAAGGCAGAAAAAATCGATCTCATCACGAAGCCCTCCAGTCGGCTCAGAATGCCCCATCCCGAGCGTGCCAACAAGCCGGATCTTGCCGCGTTGGAGCGGTGATCAGTGCCCGACACTCTCGCCGCGTTCGAGCCCGCTCAGCGCCAGTTGCTCGTCGATCTGCGCCATCAGCCATGCGAGGCCCTCTTCGCTGTCGCTTTCGGCGCGGGCGACCAGAACATCCTGCGTGTTCGATGCACGCAGCAGCCACCAGCCGTCGTCGGTTGTGACGCGCACCCCGTCGGTGGTGTCGGCCACAGCATCGCTCGCGGCGATCCGCGCGGCGACCTCGGCGATCGCGGCGAACTTGCGGCTCTCGTCGACCTGGAAGCGCATCTCGGGCGTGTTGACCATCGCCGGCATCGCCCCGCGCAGTTCGGTCACCGACTTGCCGAGCCGCGCCGCCGCCGCGATCAGCCGCACACCGGCATAAAGCGCATCGTCGAACCCGTAATACTCGTCGGCAAAGAACACGTGACCGCTCATCTCGCCCGCGAGCGGGCTGCCGGTTTGCTTCATTTTGGACTTGATCAGCGAGTGGCCGGTCTTCCACATCACCGGCTTGCCGCCCTGCGCCGCCACCTGGTCGAACAGCGCGCGGCTGGCCTTCACATCGGCGATCACTGTCGCGCCGGGCATGCGCCGCAGCAGGTCCTCGGCATAGATCATCAGCAGCTGGTCGCCCCAGATCACCCGGCCTTCGCCGTCGATCGCGCCGATCCGGTCGCCGTCACCGTCGAAAGCGACCCCGAAGTCGAGCTTCTTATCCGCGACCAGGGCTTTGAGATCGGTCAGATTCGCCTCGACCGTGGGATCAGGGTGATGATTGGGAAAATTGCCGTCGACTTCGGTGAACAGCAAATAATGCTCCCCCGGGAGCCGCGCTGCGAGCATTTCGAGCGCGGGACCGGCGGCCCCGTTGCCGGCATCCCAACCGACCTTGAGACCCGCGAGGTAATCCGGGTCGAGGCCGGCCAGCGGGGCGAGCAGGCGGTCGACATATTCATCGATTATATCGTGACTGGAGATTTCCCCCTTGCCGTCGATCCACTCGCCAGCGGCAGCAATCCGGCCGAGTTCCTGAATATCCTCGCCGAAGAACGGCCGGCCCTGGAAAACCATCTTGAAGCCGTTGTAATTGGCGGGATTATGGCTGCCGGTTATCTGAATGCCGCCATCCACCTGCTCAGTTGAGGCTTCGGCATAATACAGCATCGGGGTCGGCCCCATGCCCACCCGGACGACATCGCATCCGCTCGCGGTGAGACCTTCGACCAGCGCGTGTTCGAGCATCGGCGAGCTGACCCGCCCGTCATAACCGACCGCGACCGTCTTGCCGCCCGCCTGCCGGAGCAAAGTGGCGAACCCGCGCCCGATCGCGCGGGCATCGTCCGCCCCCAGCGTTTCGCCGATGATGCCGCGAATGTCGTATTCGCGCAGCACGGTGGGATCGAACCGGTGGTTGGTCACGGCAAGGTTCCTTCCTCGGGCAATTCGTCGAGCAGCAGGTCGCGCGCCGCGTTGGCCTCATGTACCTGGGCATTGCTGCCCCCCTTGTCGGGATGGACCATTGCCACCAGCCGCTTGTGCGCGGCGATGATCTCCGCCCGACTCGCGCGCTGGCCGACCGCGAGAAGCTTACGCGCCCGGAAGATCGCCTGGCTGCGGGTCGAAGGGGGCCGGAGATAATCCCACGGCCACTTGCCCAGCGCCCAGCGGCACAGGACGGCGATTCCGACAGCGATCAGCGCGAGTTTCAGCATGGCTCAGGCCAGCTCCAGCTGCGGTGCACCGCGCTTCTCGGGAAGCCTGAGATGCAGTCCGGCCAGCAATGCGCGCATTTCCTGCCGGGCGACCAGATGGCTGGTGCCCAGCTCGCCCAGGTGGCCCTTGTCGAGCAGGGTCAGCCCGCTGGGAAAAAGCTCGCGATAGACCACGCGTTCGCTGAGGCCCTTCACCACCCGGAAGCCCGCGCGCTTGCTCAGCTCGTTGAGCGCCTTCTCGATCCGCATCTGGTTGCGCGCCTCGGTGTGGCCCGAGCGGTTGCGCACGACGACCCAGTCGATTTCCTTGCGCTGCTGCATCGCGCGCGCCTTGCGGGTTTCCCAGATCAGTTCGGCATAGAAGCTGAGGCGGCGGACCTTGAAAGTCTCCGCATCGACCTGCCCGATCAGGTCGAAATCGACGAAGCTGTCATTGAGCGGGGTGACCAGCGTATCCGCCCCGGTCGCCGCGTGGCGGGCGAATTCGTCGTCGCGTCCGGGCGTATCAAGGATGAGAAAATCGGCATCTTCGCCGATCCGTGCCAACTCGGCATTGAGCTGATCGGTCGTGTCGCCGCGAAATACCTCGCACCGCGCAGTGGGCAGATCGATCCCGCGCCGTTGCAGCGTTTCGACCCGGTTCTCGAAATAGCGATGCATCGTGCGCTGGCGCGGATCGAGATCGAGCGCGGCGACCCTCGCACCGTGATAGGCCAGCGCGACGGCGACATGCACCGCGGTGGTCGACTTGCCCGTGCCGCCCTTCTCGTTGGCGAAGGTAATCCGGTGCGGGCGGGTCTCGGTCACGGGCAGATGCTTCCTCTGGCTTGAATGTATAGCAGGCCCATGTCTATCTGCGCCCCGCTGGGTATCTACCGGAGGGCCAGAATTCGTGCAAACCGTCTCCACCCTCGAAATGTTGAGAACGGCGACCGCTGCCTTGCGCGAAGGCGGGAGGTCGCTGGCGCTGGTGCCGACGATGGGCGCGCTGCACGAGGGGCATCTGACGCTGGTGCGCAAAGCAAAGAAGCTGGCCGACCGGGTCGCGGTGTCGATCTTCGTCAATCCGACCCAGTTCGGCCCTAACGAGGATCTCGATGCTTATCCGCGCCAGTTGGCGGAGGATTCGGCGATGCTCGAGGCCGAAGGGGCCGATTTGCTGTGGGCGCCGACGGTGGAGGCGATGTACCCGCCAGGCTTTGCCAGTTCGATCTCGGTCAATGGCGTGAGCGCAGGCTTTTGCGGGGCAGACCGCCCGGGCCATTTCGACGGGGTTGCGACGGTGGTGTGCAAGCTGTTCAACCAGGTCCGCCCCGATGTCGCGTGTTTCGGTGAGAAGGACTGGCAGCAGCTCGCGGTCATCCGCACCATGGCGCGCGATCTCGACCTTAACTTCCCGCATGTCGATGCGATTCACGGCGTGGCGACGGTGCGCGAGGCGGACGGGCTCGCGATGTCGAGCCGCAACCGCTACCTGACGCCCGAACTGCGCGAAGCAGCGGGCATCCTGCCGCTGGCGATGAAGGAAGCCATCGCACGGATCGAGGACGGGCAGGATGTCACCCGCACGCTCGCCGCGCTGGAAGACGAATTGCTCGGCGCAGGGTTCGACCGGGTCGATTATGCCGACCTCGCCGATGCAATGACCCTCGAGGTGCTGACAGCGCGGATCGACCGCCCGATGCGATTGCTGGTCGCGGCGCGGATCGGCGGCACGCGATTAATCGACAATATGGCGGTGGTCTGAAAACCTTGGTTCAGGCGGGCTTTTTGGGCCCGCCTTTGCGATGCCCAGCTTTCCAGTTCCCGGCCTTGAAGGGCTTGGCGCCCGGCTTCGCGTCTTTCGCGCCTGATGGTTTGCGGTCGCCGCGCGGGGTGCCGCCTTCGGCCATGCGGTCGCGCTTGCCAGGGCGTTCCGGGCGGTCGCTGCGGGGCGGGCGCTCGGTGCGGCCCGATGCATTGTCGTGGCGCGGTTTGCCGGTGAAGGGCTTGCGATCGCCGCCCTTGCGATTCTCGCGCGCCTGTATGCGCGGCCCTTCGTCGGAGCGTTCGATGAATACCGGGCGCTCTTGGTCTTCCGAGGCGAAGGTGCGCTGGATCGCGTCTTCGACCTTGGCGGCAATCGTGGCGGGGATCTGGAAAAACGTCTCCTCCCCGCCGATCCGGATCGCGCCGATCTCGTTACGCGTCACATGGCCACGCCGGCAGATCAACGGCAGGATCCAGCGCGGATCGGCATTGTGCCGACGGCCGATATCCATCCGGAACCACACCGTATCCTCGAAGCCCGGGCGATGGCGTTCGCTCTGCGCAGCCTTGCGCGCTTCGGGCGTATTCTCCATCAGCTCTTCGGGCTGCGGCATCCGCGACCGGTGTGCCTGCACCAGCATGGCGGCAATGTCTTCCGCGCTCTTTTCGGCCATCAGCGTTGTGGCGAGCGCGCGATCTTCGTCCTCGATCTCGACCGGAGCGAGCAGGGCTGCGAGCAGCCGGTCGCGATCCTGCTGGCGGATGTCCTTGGGCGATGGGGCATCGACCCATTGGGCCTCGATCCTGGCGCCGCGGAGCATGGTCTCGATCCGCCGGCGGCGCGGAAACGGCACGAGGATCACTGCCGTGCCCTTTTTGCCTGCACGGCCGGTCCGGCCGGACCGATGCTGGAGGGCTTCCGCATCGCGCGGGACCTCGACATGGATGACCAGACTGAGCGACGGCAAGTCGATCCCGCGTGCGGCGACGTCGGTCGCAACGCACACCCGGGCGCGGCGGTCGCGCAACGCCTGCATCGCCTGATTGCGTTCCGACTGGGAATGCTCGCCGGACAGGGCCACCACCGCGAAGCCCCGTTCCTGCAGGGTCGCATGCAAGCGCCGCACCGCATCGCGCGTGGCGCAAAACAGGATCGCGGTTTCCGCTTCATGAAAGCGCAGCAGGTTGACGACCGCGTTCTCGATCTCCGACGGAGCGACAGCCACCGCCTGATAGTCAATATCGCCGTGCCCGCGCGTCTCGCCCACGGTCGAGATGCGCATCGCTTCGCGCTGGTACCGTTTTGCCAGCGCAACGATCGGCTTGGGCATAGTGGCGGAGAACAGCAACGTCCGGCGTCCTTCGGGCATCGCATCGAGCAGTTCCTCAAGATCCTCGCGGAAGCCCATGTCGAGCATCTCGTCGGCCTCGTCGAGCACGACGGCCCTGAGCGCCGAGAGGTCGAGCGCACCGCGCTCGAGGTGATCGCGCAGGCGACCAGGCGTGCCGACCACGATCTGCGCCCCGCCGCGCAGGTTGCGACGTTCCTTCGAGGCATCCATCCCGCCAACACAGGTCGCAATCCGGGCGCCCGACTTGGCGTAGAGCCAAGCCAGTTCGCGGCTCACCTGCAGCGCCAGTTCGCGTGTCGGGGCGATCACCAGCGCCAACGGCGCGACGCCGAACGGCACGGTGCCGTCAGGCGCGAGAAGCTGACCGGCAATCGCCAGACCGAAGGCGACGGTCTTGCCCGACCCGGTCTGGGCGGAGACGATCAGGTCACGCCCTGCCGCCTGCGGTTCGATAACGGCGGTCTGGACTTCGGTCAGTTGGTCATAGCCGCGTTCGGCCAATGCTGCGCCAAGGACTGGCGGCAATTCGGGAAAATTCATCGATCTCGCAATGTTCTGATGCCTGCTGTTGCGCAGGTGATGGGCCGCATAGGGCGGCATGAGTGTGTCATCATACACCAGTTGTGTCGCTTTGGCTCGCGTTTTTTTGTGCACCTGCGAAGGGGCGCAAAGCTGAACGGCCGAGTAACCGGCCTGTCGCCCAAGTCGGGGACATGCAGCGCGCCGTTGCGGCGTCTATCTGCCCCTTGCCGGAGGGGCGCGCTTCGTGCCCTTCGGGTCGCAACGGGTCGGGCATGCCCTCCCCCCAACGGCTGGCATGTCCGGCCTATCGCTCATCACTCTCCCCCTCATGATGGCGAGCGGCCAGCGGGACGGCGACGTTTCAAACAAGCGCGCCGTCCCGCCAAGGCTCAACCCTGCGGCCAGCTGCGCGCGCGCAAGTCATCGAAGCTATGGCGGACCAGTAGCTCCCCATTGCGCCACACCGGCCGCAGCAGGTCAGCATCGGGATCGACCGCGTCGAGCCGCCTCGCCACCAGCCGCCCGTTCTCCTTGATCACCGCCTGCCGTCCGGCCTTCGACGCCTTGCCGGGATCGGTTGCCGGGTCCTTCATCACATCGTGCCACACGCCGCACGCATCGCGCATCGCATTGGCCTTCATCGCGAAGCGCAGCGTGTCGCGATCGACCTGCTGCAGCAGCCCGCCGCCCATGCCGAAGGCGATGTTGTCGATCGCGAAGCCATCTGCGACCAGCCGTGCCACCAGCCGCGCGATGCTGCCTGCATTCATCCCGTCGCCCTGGATCACCCTGACGTGGGGGTCGAGCACGCGGTAACCCTTGGCATTGGTCGTGCCGCCGAAGATATCCCACAGTCGCGCGAGCGTGCGCGCCGGGGTTTCGACCGGATCGCCACTGTCGGGCCGCACCACCAGCGTACCTTTACGGCTCAGCACCTTGTCCTTCAGGCTGCCGCCCCAGATGTTCGCCACCGCCGCATCCAGATCGTAGCTGTCCGAAACGACCGCCACCAGCGCGCCCTCGCCGTCGAAGCTATCGAGCATGTTCTCGTAGGCCGCGGCCTCGCGCGCCTGGCCCCAGCTGGTCATCGTGCTGTGCTCGGCCGCAGGGATCGAAAATCCGGGCATCTCTGCACCGTAATAGCGCCGCGCCGCCATGATCCCTTCGAGCGTGTCGGTGCCGCTGAAATTGACCAGATGCGCCATTCCGCCGAGCGCGGCGCTTTCGCCGCTCGATACGCCGCGCGCGCCGAAATCGTGCAGCTTGAACGGCAATTGTCCCGCAGGATCGTCGCTCGTCTTCTCGAGTCCCGCCGCAATCACGCTTTTGCACTTGCGGCTGAGCGTGCCGACCGTGGTCGGGTACCACACCGCGCGCAGCAAGGCCGTCTCGATGAAGGTCGCGAGCCACGGCATCCGCTCGTCGGTGTTGACCACCTGAAACAGCGGGACCGAAGTGGGGACCATGCGCCCTTCTTCCAGCGCGCTGACCTCGACCGGGAGGTAGCCGCCGTGTTCGCGCACGATCAGGTCCCAGCCCTCGCGGTTGAACGGTACGCCGTGCGCGGCGCAGATCGCTGCGGCCTCCTCAACATGGCTCGCGGTCACCGCTGTGCCGAGATAGTCGATCAGGAAGGGCTGCAGGCCGAGGAACAGCACCTCGTCGGCGAAGTCGTTGGCACGGCTTTCGCCATAGGAGCTGATCGCCCGCGCTTCGGGCGGATATTGCAGGAAGTGGCTGTGCTTGTAGCTGTCAGTCGCCAGAATGGGGTTTTGCATGATGTGAACTCCTCACATTCTTCTGTCGTGCGCGGGGCTCCCCCACGCGGCTGGAAGTCAGATGTCGGCCATCTGCTCGATGATCGACCAGTGGTCTTCGAACAGCATCTCGGGCCGCAATTCGCCGAGCCGATACCAGCGCGCATGCGCTGCATCGTCCCCGCCTTTCACGCCCGCCAGCTTGCGCCGTTCGGGCAGGCGGAACAGGAAGGCATGGGTAATGATCCGGCCGCGCAGGGAACGGTTCGGTGCGTCGAACACGCGCGTCGCGCTGTCCTCGATGAAACTCGCCAGCATGGCGGGAGGGATCTGCCCCTTGCCGTCCGAAATGCCGGTTTCCTCGCGCAGCTCGCGGATGGCGGCATCGCGAATCCGCTCGTCCTTGCCGACGAAGCCACCCGGCAGGGCGAGCAGGCCCTTGCCCGGCAATCGTCCGCGTTCGACCAGCAGGATGTGACCGGCCTGAATGACCACCGCATCAGCGGTGACGAAGGGCCCTTCGCCCCACTCGGCCGGATAGGCGTCGAGATATTCGCGTTCGGCCAGCAGGCGGCGGAAATCCTCGCCCTTGGCGAATGCCTCGAGCTGATCGGCAACCGGTTTAGACAGGATCGCATGCGGCACATCGGGAATGCGGCGGAAAAAGCGGTCACGCACGTCGGTCGCGCTGAAGGTCAAGTTCTCCGCCTCCAGCTGGATCGAATCCCATTCGGGAAACAGCTTGAGGTAATAGCTCGAATTGTCCTTGCCGTAGCCGGCGAGCGCGATGCGGAAATCGCGCGTGCCGTTGGCGGTAAAGCCTTCGGGATTGCCGTCGCGTAGCACGATGGCGTTGACCTTGCGCTGCACCTCGGTGACCCAGGCGGTGTCCGAATAGAGATGATCGTCGAGCGGCTCGACGATCAGCCGCCCCTGCGCCGCCTCGTAAGCGAACGACGCGCGCAGCATGTGCTCGCGTTCGGCATAGGTGAAGGGGTTGCGCGGATCGCGCGCGACATTGGCCGAACCGACCAGCACGATCAGCTTGCCGACGCGGTCGAGCGAATCGCGAATGATGTGTTCATGTCCGGCGTGGAGCGGCTGGAAGCGTCCGATGAAGACGCCATAGTCGGCCTTTTGGCCCTGTAGCTTGCTTGCCATGATCGAGACTCCCTCGATTGATGTATCGCCGACGGACTCCCCGGCGGCTGGATGAATGATGCGACCGCAATTGCCTGCGGTCAAATGCAAGTTTCGCAGCCATCTGTTGCGTTCCGGTAAACCGCGCATCCGGGCCGACGAGGGGCAATGGACGCGGCGGCGGATGCTGCTTACAACCTCTCGCATCTTTGGGGAGTTTGCCATGAAATCCACCGTCGCCTCGGTCCTCGCCGTCCTTTTCGTCGCCCCCGCCGCCTATGCGCAGGACACCCAGGACCCGCCGGTCGAGGAGACCGAAGCGCCCGAGAACGAGGCGCGCAATCCCGAGCAGCAGCCCGCCGAACTGCCCGACCCGGGTCCGGGCAGCGCCGATGCCGCCGACAGCGATACCGGGGACGACAGCAAGTGGGACGTCAACGCCCCGCGCGGCGCGACGATGAGCCAGGTCGCGATCGATGTCGACGAAGGCAGCTGGATGGATGTCGACGTCAGCCCCGACGGGCGCATGCTCGCTTTCTCGTTGCTGGGCGATATCTACACCATGCCGATTTCGGGCGGCACGCCGACCCGCATCGCCGAAGGGCTGGCATGGGAAGTCCACCCGCGCTTCTCGCCCGACGGCACGCGCATCGCCTTCACCTCCGACCGCGCGGGCGGCGAGAACATCTGGCTGATGGATGCGAATGGCGAGAATAAGCAGCAGCTGACCAAGGAAAGCTTCCGTCTGCTCAACCAGCCGAGCTGGAGCCCCGACGGGCGGTTCATCGCGGCGAAGAAGCATTTCACCACCGGCCGCTCACTCGGCACGGGCGAGGTGTGGCTGTATCACGTCTCCGGTGGCGGCGGGGTCAAGCTGGTCAAGCGCCCCAACGAACAACACCAGAAGGAACTGGGCGAGCCGACCTACGCGCCCGACGGCAGCGCGATCTTCTACACCCGCAACAACACCGGCGGGCCGATCTTCGAATATGCGCAGGATTCGAACGCCGGCATCTTCCAGATCGCCCGTTACGACGTCGACAGCGGGGAAATCACCGAAGCGGTCGGCGGCTATGGCGGCGCTGTGCGCCCGACCCCGTCGCCCGACGGCAAGAGCATCGCCTTCGTGCGGCGGAGCGAGGACCGCTCGCAGCTGTGGGTCAAGGACTTCGCCAGCGGCAAGGAGCGGATGCTGCGCGACGGGCTCGACATGGACGTTCAGGAGACCTGGGCGGTGACCGGGGTCTATCCCAACATGGACTGGACGCCTGACAGCAAGGAAGTGGTCTACTGGTCGGGCGGCAAGCTCAACCGTACCGATGCAACGAACGGCGCGACACGCGACATCCCCTTCCGCGTAAGCGACACTCGCGGCGTCGCCGATGCGCCGCATCCGCAGATCGCCGTCGCACCTGACAGCTTCACCACCAGCATCCCCAAATTCGCTACTGTCTCGCCGGATGGCAAGCAGGTGGTGTTCGAGACGCTCGGCAAGCTCTACCTCAAGCCGACCGATGGTGGCGCGGCGCGGCGGCTGACCTCGGGCGATGCGATCGAGGCCTTTCCCGCCTGGTCGCGCGACGGCAGCCGGATCGCCTACGTTCGCTGGACCGACGAGGGGCTGGGCGAGATCGTCACCACCGCCGCGCGCGGCGGATCGGCGAGCGCGGTGACCACCCAGCCGGGGCACTACCGCAATCCGCAATTCTCGCCCGACGGCAGGACCATCGTGTTCGAAAAGGGCGCGGGCGGCTTCCTGACCTCGCCCGACTATTCCGAAAACCCCGGCGTCTACCGCGTTCCGGCGAGCGGCGGGGAGCCCGAGCTGGTCGCGCGCGATGGCGGTTCGCCGCAGTTCGGCGCGACGAACGACCGGATCTTCATGCTCGAGGGCGGGGACGGTCTGAGCCTCGTCTCGACCGACTTCAACGGGCAGGACAAGCGCACCCATGCCAGCGGCGAGCTGGTCAACGACTACCGTATCTCGCCCGACGGGCGATACCTCGCCTTCCGCCAGAATTACGAGGTCTTCGCCATGCCGCTGGTGCCCGGCGGGGCCGAGCTGTCGGTCGACAAGGCGGGCGGGCCGCTGCCGGTCACCCGCGCGAGCAAAGGCGGCGCAGACTACATCGGCTGGTCGAAGGACGGCGCGAGCCTCAACTGGAGCATTGGCCCAACGCTCTTCACCGTCTCGACCGCCGACCTATTCACCGCTTCGCCCGATGCGAAGAGCGGCTTCACCCCGCCGACCGAGGGCCTGTCGCTCGCGATGAGCCAGCGCGCAGCCAAGCCATCCGGCACGGTGGTGCTGAGCGGGGCGAAGGTGCTGACCATGTCCGGCGCGGGCGCAGGGGCGATCGAGCAGGGCATGATCGTGATCGACGGCGACCGGATCGCCGGCGTCTATGACATGACGACATCGCGCATTGCCCTGCCGGCGGGCGCGAAGGTCATCGATATGACCGGCAAGACGATTATGCCCGGGTTGGTCGATGCGCATGCCCACGGACCCTACGGCGTGAGCGATGTGGTGCCGCAGCAAAGCTGGTCGCTGGTCCAGCAGCTCGCGCTCGGCACCACCACGATGCACGATCCCTCGTCGCAGGCGAGCCAGGTCTTCGCGGCCTCGGAACGCCAGCGTGCGGGCACGCTGCTCGCCCCCCGGCTGTTCTCGACCGGGGAGATCATCTATGGGGCCAAGGCCGCCGGGGTCTATGCCGAGATCGAATCCTACGAGGACGCGCTGGCGCATGTCCGCCGGATCAAGGTGCAGGGCGGCTTCTCGGTCAAGAACTACAACCAGCCGCGCCGCGAACAGCGCCAGATGGTGGTGCGCGCCGCGGCAGCGGAGAATATGCTGGTGGTGGCCGAGGGCGGTTCGCTGTTCGGGATGGACATGAACCTGGTCGCCGACGGCAATTCGACGATCGAGCATAATGTCCCGGTCGACGTGTTCTACGACGACATGGTGCAGTTCTTCAGCCAGTCGAATTCGAATTACACGCCGACGCTGGTGGTGACTTACGGCGGCCTCGCGGGCGACCCCTACTGGCGGCAGGCCACCGACGTCTGGCAGAATCCGCTGATGGTCCACACGCCGCCCAAGATGCTGCTCGCCGAGACCGGGCGGCGCATCAAGGCCCCCGACTGGGCCTTCGTCGACGACAACAATGCGCGCGAGGCGAAGAAGCTGGCCGATGCCGGGGTAAAGGTCGCCATCGGTGCGCACGGCCAGCAGGCCGGGATCGCGGCGCACTGGGAACTGTGGAGTTTCGTGCGCGGCGGCATGTCGCCGGTCGAGGCGTTGCGCGCGGGCACGATTGCTTCGGCCCAATCGCTCGGCATGGCGCAGGATATCGGCAGCCTCGAGGCGGGCAAGCTGGCCGACCTCATCGTGCTCGACGCCGATCCGAGCGTCGACATTTCCAACAGCGACAACATTGCGCAGGTGATGCTCGGCGGCCGTCTCTACGATGCGAAAACGATGAACGAGGTCGAGACCGGCACAGCCGAGCGGCGCAAATACTGGTGGGAGTGAGCCGAACCGAAAAGGGCTGGAGCGGGTAGCGGGAATCGAACCCGCATAACTAGCTTGGAAGGCTAGGGCTTTACCACTAAGCTATACCCGCCCGCTCAGGCCCGCGCGCTTGCCACCGATGGGGCGCGTTCGTCAAGAATTTGTCGGCTCGGGGCTTGCGGTTTTCTCCACTTGCTGCAGCGCGACGGTGATTTCGACCCGGCGGTTGGCTTGGCGGCCCGCTTCGTTGGGCTCGCCATTGGCCAAAGCGTTGGGCTCGACCGGGTTCTGCTCGCCGAAGGCGATGACCTCGATCCGGTCTGCCGCAACGCCCTGCTCCAGCAGATAGTCGCGCACCGCCTCGGCCCGTTCGCGCGAGACGCGCAGGTTGATCGCATCGTTGCCCCCAGCGTCGCTGTGGCCGCGAACGACGATGGCGCCCGCTGACTTGGCCGCGTCGGACGCCAGCAATGCGTCGAGCTTGGCAAGGGCTGCGGCACTGAGTTCGCTTCCGCCCTCGGCGAAGGGGATCGTCGCCTCGGTCGGTTCGGGTTCGGCCACCGCAGGCTCCACCCCCGCTTCGGTATCGAAAATCGAATTGGTCGGGGCGGCCGAGGGTTCGCCGCTTGCGGTCGGGCTCGGTTCGGGCGCGGGCGGCTCGCCGGTGCAGGCGGCGAGCGCAAGGGCGAGAAGCGAAGCGTGTGTGATACGGTTCATGGGGTCTGCTCCCGGGTCATGTAGCCGGTGCCGCCGGACGCGCGCCCTTGCGGGCGGCGCGCTCGTCGGCAGAAGGCGCCTTGGGCGGGGTGAAAGAGATGATCGTGTCGCCCGGCTGGGGATCGGGGCGGGCGGCATGGGTGAAAAAGCGCAGTTGCCCGTTCTCGCGCACAAGCATCAGCATATGCGCGGTCGGCGGCAGCGCCTTTTTTGCGTCGTCGAAGCCGAATTCGCCCGACAGCCGCGTCTTGCGGAACACCCAGCCCTGCTCCTGCCGTTCCTGCACATCGGATACGCCGAAGCCGGATTCGAACAGGGCGCGGCCGCGGATACTGGGCGGCAGCGCGTGGCGGTCGTCATCCTCCGCCGATTCGCCCAGCTGGTAGACCGCATCGCGGCCCACCTCATGCGCGAATTCGTTGCACACCAGAGCATTGTAGGCCTCGTTGTCGGTCGCCGCAACGAGCGTCTGGAACAGGGTCAGGTCGAGATTGTGCTCGGTCGCTTCGTTGAGGATTTCACCGTGATAGGTCGGCAGACCATCGCGGCGGGCCGCAGCGAGCCGCTGCCAGCTCTGATCGACGATGGTCACCGGCACCTTGAGCGTATCAAGCTGCTTGCCCAGCGCAATGGTCCACGGCGTGCTGCCGACGATCAGCAGGCCCGGACGCGTGTCACCTTTCACCTTGAGCAGCTTGGCGACGAAATCGATCGAGAACCCATGTGCGACGATCGTCGCCACCACCACCGCGAAACTCAGCCCGATCAGCAGATTGCCGTCGGCAAAGCCGAATTCGTTGAGCCGCAGCGCGAACAGGCCCGAAATCGCCACCAGCACGATGCCGCGTGGTGCGATCCAGGCGAGAAACAGCCGCTCGTTCCACGGCACCGAGCTGAAGGCGAGGCTGAGCAGAACCGTCACCGGTCGCACCACGAACAGCAGTGCGAGGAGGAACAGCATGATCCTGAGGCCTTCGGGCTGGCGCGGGTCGAGATATTCGAGCTCCTGCCAATCGAGCGAGGCGGAGAGCAGGATGAAGATGCCCGAGACGAGCAGCACGGCGACGTTCTGCTTGAACGGATGGATCGAGCGCAGGCTGGTTACGCGCATGTTGGCCAGCGCAATGCCCATGACCGTCACCGCCACGAGGCCTGCTTCGTGTTCGATGCGGTTGGAGAGGACGAACACTCCGACCACCGTCGTCAGCAAGACGGGAACCTTGAGATACTCGGGCACCAGGCCGCGCGGGAAAGACCAGGCGATCGCCTTGGCCGCTGCGAAGCCGACCAGACCGGCTAAGATCGCCGCACCGATCAGCGGAGGCACGATCTGGAACAGGCTCGCGTCCGGGGTTTCTGCGGTCTTCCGGAAGTATTCGTAGGCGATCACCGCGCACAGCGCGCCGGTCGGATCGTTGACGATCGCTTCCCACTTGAGGATCGCGGCGGGGCGCTGCTGGATCGAAGACTGGCGCAGCAACGGCATCACCACCGTGGGCCCGGTGACCACGAGGATTCCGCCGAACAGCACCGCCACCGGCACGGCAAGCCCGGCGACGTAGTGCCCGGCAAGCGCACCCGCGATCCAGCCCACGACCACCCCGATTGTGGTCATCCGCCACACCGCCTCGCCCGAATGGCGCAATTCGCGGAAATCAAGGCTCAAACCGCCTTCGAACAGGATCAGTGCGACGCCGATGGTGACCATCGGATCGAGCAGGTCGCCAAATGCCGCGTCCGGGTCCATCACGCCGAACACCGGCCCGACGAGGAATCCTGCCGCGAGCATCAGCACGATAGCCGGCCAGCCTGTCCGCCAAGCCAGCCATTGCGCGCCGATCCCCAGCACGCCGACCAGCGCTATGACGAGTGCCTGTTGTTCCACCGGTGTATCAACCCCCTTGTCGCATCCTCAATGCCCGGGCGCGCGATTCTCTCCCGTGGGAAGTCGGATCAATCGCCCTCGAACGCCATCAGGGCATCGACTTCGACCCCGGCGCGGCGGAGGCGCTCGGCCCCGCCGAGGTCTGGCAAGTCGATGGCGAATACGGCACGATCGACCACCGCCCCCGCGCTGCGCAGGAGCTCGATGGCGGCCAGCGCCGTACCGCCGGTGGCAATCAGGTCGTCGACGATCACGATCCTTTCGCCCTGCCCAACGGCTGTCGGATCGATCTCCAGCCGATCGGTGCCGTATTCGAGCGCGTAGTCGACCCCGATGGTCGGGACCGGCAGCTTGCCGGGCTTGCGCACCGGGATAAAGCCAAGCCCTTCGTGAACTGCCACCGCCGCGCCGAAGATGAAGCCGCGCGCTTCCATCCCGGCGATGGCTTCTGCCCCGGCCCGGCGCACGTGATCGGCCATATGCCCGATCGCCGCCGACAGGCCTGCCCCATGCGCGATCAGCGTGGTGATGTCGCGAAACTGGATTCCGGGGGCGGGGAAATCGGGCACGGTGCGCACCAGCGCCTTCAGATCGTCAACGGTCATGCGGTCTCCGGGTTCGCTGGAGTTCTAGCGAATTGCCCGCCAAAGCAAAGCGCCCCCGCATCGTGAAATGCGGAGGCGCCTAGTTCTACGGATCTAGCGTTGCGCGACTTACTCGGACGAACCCTTCTTCGGTTTTTTGCCGGCCCAGATGTTCTTGTACGAGAAATAGGCCAGAGTCGTCGCGAACAGCAGGAACAGGATGAACCATGTGCCGGTCTGCTTGCGCTGCTGCATCTTCGGCTCAGCGGTCCAGGTCAGGAAGGCGGCCACGTCGGTCGCCATCTGGTCCACCGTCGCCGTAGTGCCATCGTCATAGGTCACCTGGCCGTCCGCCGCGATCGGCGCCGCCATCGCGAGGTTGAGGTTCGCGAAATAGGGGTTGAAGTTGAGGCCCGGCGGGGTGCTGAACTCGGGGAATTCCTGCGCCAGGCTCTTGCCTTCGGCATTCTTGTAGGTCGCCGGATCGGCATAGCCGATGAGCAGCGAGTGCACATAGTTGGTCCCGTCGTGGCGCGCCTTGGTCATCAGCGAAAGGTCGGGCGGGATGGCGTTGTTGTTGGCCGCGCGTGCCGCCACGTCGTTGGGATAGACCAGCGGGAAGCGGTCGGTCGGCAGGCCCGGGCGCAGCGTCGCTTCCCCGGTGTCGGGGTCGATCCCGGGCACCTGCCACTCGGCGGCGAGCGCCTTGACCTGCGCTTCGCTGTAGCCGAGGTCGGCCAGATCGCGGAACGAGACGAACTTCAGGCTGTGACAGGCAGCACAGACTTCCTTGTAGACCTTGTAGCCCCGCTGGAGCTGGACCTTGTCCCACTTGCCGAATGGTCCGTCGAACGAATAGGCCACGTCCTTGGGCGCCAGATGGAACTCGTGCTCGGCGGTCGGCTCGTGTTCTTCGGTTGCGAAGGTATAGGCCCCGACGCCGAAGGACAGCAGGGCAACACCCGAGAAAACGAGGCCGATGAGAATTGCAAACAGGCGGATCATGTCGCTATCTTTCCTTCGTCCTCAGGCCTTGGCCGCAACGGTCGCGCCAAGCTGGGCATCGTCGTCCTTTCCCAGCACGGCCTCGGTGATCGAATAGGGCAGCGGCTTGGGCCGCTCGATCGAGGAGACGATCGGGACGATCACGAGGAAGTGCAGGAAGTAGTACGCCGTCGCCAGCTGGCTGAACATGATATAGGGTTCTTCGGCATGTGCGCCGCCGAGGTAGAACAGCGCGGCCATATCCACCATCAGCACCCAGAAGAAGATCCGGTACAGCGGACGGTAGCTGGCCGAACGGACCGGCGAACGGTCGAGCCACGGCAGGAAGAACCACATCAGGATCGCGCTGAACATCGCGAGCACGCCCCACAGCTGGGCGGTCAGGATGAAATCGAAGGTGAAAGCGCGCAGGATTGCGTAGAACGGGTAGAAATACCATTCGGGGACGATCAGCGCCGGGGTCGAGAGCGGGTTCGCCTCGATATAATTGTCCGGATGGCCCAGCGCGTTCGGCATGAAGAACACGAACAGGCAGTAGAGGATCAGGAACACGCCCAACCCGAAGCCGTCCTTCGCCGTGTAATACGGGTGGAACGGGACGGTGTCGCTTTCCTTCTTCACTTCGACCCCGGTCGGGTTGGTCGAGCCGGGGATATGCAGCGCCCAGATATGCAGGATCACCACGCCGGCGATCACGAAGGGCAGCAGGAAGTGGAGCGAGAAGAAGCGGTTCAGCGCCGCGTTGTCAGGTGCGTAACCGCCGAGCAGCCAGATCTGCAGCGGTTCGCCGACCAGCGGGATCGCGCCGAACAGGCCGGTGATGACCTTGGCACCCCAGAAGCTCATCTGGCCCCACGGCAGGACGTAGCCCATGAACGCGGTCGCCATGCACAGCAGGAAGATGACCACACCGAGCAGCCAGATCATCTCGCGCGGGGCCTTGTACGAACCGTAATAGAATCCGCGGAAAATGTGCAGGTAGAGCACGAGGAAGAAGAAGCTTGCCCCGTTGGCGTGCATGTAACGCAGCATCCAGCCCCAGTTGACGTTGCGCATGATGTGTTCGGTCGAACCGAACGCGACCAGCGCATTGGGGGCGTAGTGCATCGCGAGGATCACGCCGGTGACGATCTGCAACACCAGGCAGAACCCGGCGAGCACGCCGAAGTTGTACATGTAGTTGAGGTTGCGCGGGACCGGGTATCCGGCGCCGACGGCATTATAGACGAGGCGCGGCAGGGGCAGCTTCTCGTCCACCCATTTCATCAGCGGGTTCTGCGGCTCGTAGTGGTTCGCCCAGGGAAAGCTCATGGTCTGTCTCTCGCTCCTCAGCCGACCGTAACCACGGTGCCATCGGCATTGAATTCATAGTCGGGGACCAGCAGATTGGTCGGCGCCGGGCCTTTGCGGATGCGTGCGGCGGTATCGTAGTGCGAACCGTGGCAGGGGCAGAAATAGCCGCCGTATTCGCCGCGTGCCTCGCCTTCGGCTGCTCCGAGCGGAACGCAGCCCAAATGGGTGCAGACGCCCATGGTAATCAGCATCGCCTTCTGGCCGGCCTTGGTCCGCTCTTCGAGCGACTGCGGGTCGCGCAGGTCGGACAGCGGCACCGCGTCGGCCTCGGCGATTTCGGCATCGGTCAGGCGGCGCAGGAACAGCGGCTGTTTGCGGAAGATCGCCTTGATCGCCTGGCCCGGCTCGATTGCCGAAACATCGACCTCGACGGTGCTTTCCGCCAGCACATCGGCCGACGGGGCCATCTGGCTGATCAGCGGGTAGAGCACGGCGATGCCGCCCACCCCGGCCGCGCTCACCGCGGCGATATTGATGAAGTCGCGGCGGCGCACGCCGTCTCCGGTTGCATCCGTTTCCGGTGCGACCATGTCGGGTGTCGCGGTGCCAGTCGTGTCAGCCATCGATTCTGCCTTAAACCTAACAGCTCGCCCGCAAGGAAGACGCGGGAAGGTTGCGTTTTCACCGATCCGGTTGGGCTGGCTGGAAGTATTGTCCCCACGCTTTGGGAACACCCCTGTCTCGGCCTATCCGGTGCCGGTTTGCGCGCGCTGATAGACGGGAATGCGCCATGTGCCAACCGCCTTTTTGGCACCATTCGTCCGCTTGCGCGCAACCGTCAGCCGGCGATCCCGATCAGGCTCAGTTGCCTGCCATAGCTGGCTTCGCTGCGGTGGGTCGCGCGGCGGAACGAATAGAAGCTGACTTCTTCGCGGTAGGTGTCGCGGCCGAGCGGATCGACATGCTCGACCCCGGCCAGTGCCAGCCGCTTGCCGACATAGGCTTCGAGATCGAACTGCCAGTGTCCCTTGCGCCCGGGGCCGAAGAATCTCCCGTCATCTTCGGTGAACTGGCCGCGAAACCCGTCATCGACCTCATAGCTCGCCTGCGCGATGCACGGCCCGATCGCCGCGAGAATGCTGTCGCGCTCGGCTCCCAGCGAAACCATCGTCTCGACCGTCGCCTCGATCACCCCGCCATGCGCACCGCGCCATCCGGCGTGGGCCGCGCCGACCACCCCTGCCTCACGATCGGCAAGCAGCACCGGCGCGCAATCGGCGGTAACGATGCCGAGTAGCAGGCCCGGCCGGTCGGTGACGACGGCATCGGCCCGGGGCCGGTCCTCCCATGCCCACGGTTGGGTCACGACGACCGCGTCGTTTGAATGAACCTGATAGGGCGTGACCAGTGCCGCCCCTGGCAGCACCGCCTCGGTTGCCAGACGCCGGTTCTCGGCCACGTCCGCCTCGTCGTCGCCCGCGCCGAAGCCGCACTGGAGCCCCGCGACCGCACCGGTCGAGACCCCGCCGCGCCGGGTCATGAAGCCGTGCGGCACCCCGCCGAGCAGCGCCGAGTGGAGCGCTTCAGCCAAGCGAACGGGTGACCTGTTCGAAGGTATCGCGCGACAGCCTGTCGGACGCTGCGATCCGCTCCAGTTCCTGCCGCATAAGCGCGGCCCGCACCGGCTCGATCCGCCGCCATCGCCCGAGCGAGGGCACGAAGCGCGCCGCTGTCTGGGCGTTGATCGGGTCGAGCGCGAGGATCAGGTCGGCGATCATCCGGTAGCCCTCGCCGCTCTCGCCGTGAAACGCATGCGGGTTGCCGGCGAAGGCCATGTAGAGCGAGCGCACCCGGTTGGGGTTGCGCAGGGTGAAGTCGGGATGCCCGGCCAGCACCCTCACATGTTCGATCGCGTGCGGGTGGAGCGAGATCGCTTGCAGCGTGAACCACTTGTCGATCACCAGTTCGTTGCCCTGGTACCGGCGGTAGAAATCGATCAGCTTGTCGGTTCGCGCGGCGCTGTCGAGCCCGGTCAGTACCATCAACGCACCCTGCCGGTCGGTCATATTGTCCGCCGCCTCGTATTGCGCCTTGGCCATCTGCGCCGCGAGGTCGGGGTTGCCGGCGGCAAGGTAGACCAGCGCCTGCGTCTTGATCTTGCGCGCCCCGCGTGCGGCTTGCTCGAGGCCATATGGAATCTCGCTCACCCGCAGGTGGAGCGCGACGAATTCGCTTTCCAGCTCGCGCCCCAGCCACGCCTTGAGCCCTTCGCGCTCCGCATGGATGCGGCCCGGATCGGCAATCAGCATCTGTTCGGAGAGATAGGTCTGGCTCGGGAGCATGACGAGTTCGCCGCGCATCGAATCGTCGAGCGCTGCGTCGGCAAGGATCGCCGCAAGAGCGGTGCGGATGGCCGCCCGGCCCGCTGCGCGCGCGGCATCGTCGAGCCCGTCGCCTGCCGCCGCGACGATATGCGAGACGACCAGTTCCTGCATCGCTTCGTAGCGGGCAAAGCTGTCGTCGTCCTGTGCGGCGAGGAATACGAGGTCCGCATGCGGGACGGTGCGTTCGATGGTCACCGGCGCGGAATAGCCGCGGTTGATCGAGAGAACCGGCGGCTCGGCGAAACCGGTGAAGGCGAAGCTGTCCTCCGCCTTGCCGAGCACCACCAGCTGTTCGCCCTCATGCTTGCCCGTGGCCCGGTCGAACAGCGCTATGCGCAGCGGGATCGGCATCGCCTGCTTGTCGGGCTGGCCGGGGGTAGGCGGAACCTGCTGCGACAGGTGCAGCGTGGCGGTATCACCCGAATGCTCCAGCCGTACCGTTACCTTGGGCGTACCGGCCTGCGAATACCACAGGCGGAACTGCTCGAGGTCCAGCCCCGCGCCTTCCTCCATCGCGCGGATGAAATCCTCGCAGGTCGCCGCTTCGCCGTCGTGGCGCTCGAAATAGAGATCGCAGCCGGCACGGAACCGCTCCGGCCCGGCCATGGTGCGCATCATGCGGATGACTTCGGCCCCCTTGTTATAGACCGTGGCGGTGTAGAAGTTCGAAATCTCGCGGAAGCTGTCGGGGCGGATCGGGTGCGCCAGCGGGCCCGAATCCTCGGGGAACTGGGCCGAACGCAGTATCCGCACATCCTCGATCCGCTTGACCGCCTCACCTTGCATGTCCTGGCTGAACAGCTGGTCGCGCAGCACGGTGAAGCCTTCCTTCAGGCTCAGCTGGAACCAGTCGCGGCAGGTGACGCGGTTGCCCGACCAGTTGTGGAAATACTCATGCGCGATCACGCCCTCAATGGCGTCGAAATCGGCATCGGTCGCGGTGTCAGGATCCGCCAGCACATATTTGGTGTTGAAGACGTTGAGGCCCTTGTTCTCCATCGCCCCCATGTTGAAATCGCTCACCGCGACGATGTTGAACAAGTCGAGATCGTATTCGCGGCCGAACGCCTGCTCGTCCCACTGCATGCTCTTCTTCAGCGATTCGAGCGCGTGCTCGGTGCGCGGCAGGTCTTCCGCGCGGACCCAAATGTTGAGCTCGACCTCGCGGCCCGACATCGTGGTGAACCTGCCCGAATTGGCGACGAGGTCCCCCGCCACCAGCGCGAAGAGGTAGCTCGGCTTGGGCCAGGGGTCGTGCCATTCGGCCCAGTGGGTGCCGCCTTCGCCTTCGCCCTCGGCCACCCGATTGCCGTTGCACAGCAGGATCGGGAACTCCGCCTTCGGGCCGCTCATCCGCACGGTGTAGGTGCTGAGCACATCGGGGCGGTCGGGAAAGAAAGTGATGCGGCGGAAGCCTTCCGCTTCGCACTGGGTGCACAGCATCCCGCTGGAGGCATAGAGCCCCATCAGCTGCGAATTGGCCGAGGGGTCGATCGCAGTGACCACCTTAATCGCATGCGCCTCGCCATGCAGCGGCAGGATCAGGTCGTCGCCGTCCATCGACCAGTCACCCGCCGGCTCACCGTCAACCGTGACCGAGAGCGCTGTCAGGCCGTCGCCGTTGAGCCGGATCGTGTCGCTGCGTTGCGCCTTGGCATTGCGCGCCACGGTCAGCGTCGAAGTGACCAGCGTATGCTCGATCCCGAGTTCGAATTCGAGCGCGATCTGGGGAACCAGCCAGGGGAAGGGCGTGTAATCCTCGCGCCGGATCAGCGGAGGCTGCTGTGGTTCGGGCGGCGCATCGGCCATCTGGGTGTTTTCGGCAGCGACGGAGGGGTTGCGGGCAATATCCATAGGCGCGGGCACTACTCCCTTTCGCGATGCTCTCCAACCGCTACAACGCCGATATGGCGAGGATATTCATTTTCGGACTGGGCTATACTGCGGGGCGGATCGCACAGGCGCAGCGCGAACGAGGCTGGCAGGTCGATGCGACCGGCAGCGCAGGCAACATCGACTTCGCTGATGACGCTGCGGTGCGCGGGGGACTGGCGCAGGCGAGCCACGTTTTGTCCTCCGTCCCGCCCGCCGAGGGCGGCGATCCGGTGCTCGACCGCTATGGCGATGCGTCGGGGCGGCAATGGCTCGGCTACCTGTCCTCGACGGGGGTCTATGGCGATGCGCATGGCGCGTGGGTGGACGAAACGGCGGAGGTCGGCCACGGCCGCCGCACCGCCCGCGCGGAGAGCGACCTGCGCTGGCTGGAGCTGGGCGCGCGCGTCTTCCGCCTGCCGGGGATTTACGGGCCGGGCCGAAGCGCGCTCGACCGGGTGCGGGAGGGCAAGGCCCACCGGATCGATCTGCCGGATCAGGTTTTCAGCCGGGTGCATGTCGAGGACATCGTTAGCGGCGTGCTGGCCGGCCTGGATGCCCCGAGCGGCGCCTACAATCTCGCCGACGACCTGCCGACCAGCCAGAACGCCGTGATCGAGGAGGCTTCCCGCCTGCTCGGCGTGGCACCGCCGCCGATGCAGACGATGGAGGAAGCGAAGCTGTCGGACATGGCACGCGGTTTCTATGCCGAGAACCGCCGCGTCGCCAATGGCAAGACGAAGCGGGTGCTCGACTGGAAACCGCGCTACCCGACCTATCGCGAAGGGCTGCGCGCCTGCATGGAAGGCTGAGCTTCGATCAGTAGCCGTTGCGCCGGATGGTCCGCGCATTCCAGTCGATCCGCAGCCGCAGCAGGCCTTCCGCCGGATCGCCGAACATGCCGACCGGCAGAGTGAAGCGCGTATCGGGGCCGAAAAGCTTGCAGCTCGCGATATCGAGCGTGTCGTTGTAGCTCGGGCCGGTCAGCTCGCAGCCTTGCAGCCGCCCATCCGGTGTGACCGTGAGTTCGACCGAGGTCTCGGCCCATTTCGCCAACTCCATGCCCTCGGGCAAGTCGACGCGGACCTCGGGCTGCGACACCAGCTGCGGCCCGATCGGCATCATGGGCGTTTGCAATTCGACCACGCGCTTATGCCACACCATCCGCAACGGAAAATCGCGTAGCGCAAAGGCGCGCTCGCCATTGGATACGCGCATCGTGCGCGCCGCCGCGCAACTGGCGGAATCGTAGAGCGCATAGCCGCTCGACACCGCCACCTTGCATTCGGTAACAGCGCCGGTCGCGTCCCCGGACAGGAGCAGGTCGACCGTCGCATTGCGCTGCTCGCGGCGTTCGGTTGGGGCGAAATCCTTGCCCCTCGGCACGCTGAAGCTCAGCCCGCGATAGGCCGAGGCCGTGAAATACGGCGGCGGAAAGCCATTCTTCGAGACGACGAGACTGGCAGGCGGCATCGGCGCGGGCGGTGCCATCCGTTCCTGCCGGAACAGGATCGCGACGGCGACTTCCGATGCGACCGGTGTCCCATCAGCAGTCAGCGCGGGATGATAGGTGAGACGCCCGGTGGCCAGCGCGCATAGTTCTTCGCCGACGGCACCGTCGAGCGGCTCGTCCACCCGGTTGCGATTGGCCCAGACGAACAGCACGGCCGGGCGGCAGGCCTGCGGCTTGCCCTGCGCATCGAGTGCAACAACAATGTTGGTATGGATATCGACCTGCGGCTCGCGCGCGCGCAGTTCCTCTGGGAAAGCCTCGACCGGTATAGCACTCGACCGGCGATCGACGGCGGGTTTTCGCAGCAGCGCTTCGCCCGAGGCAGCGGTTTCGGGCGTCGAATTGCCCAAACTGTAGACAAGCACCTCCCGTTCGGACGCAGGAAGCGGCTGCGCCTGCACGGGGCTGAGCGAACTGGCCAGAATAGCCAGGCTCGCGATCTTCTTCGTTTTCGTCACTGCGACCTTCCCGATGGCCCCTCAAGGCCGACAAAACCGGCACCCACTCATCCAGTACGCATTCGCGCTTCTCAGAACATCGAGAAGCTGCCCGGCTCCCCGTCGGACATGGCGCGGTGGAGCGACGGCGTATCGCCGTCATTGATATCGTCGAGCAGCCATGCCCCCTTGACCCGCTTGAGCACCAGGCGCTTTTTCGTGTCCTGTCCGAAACTGCGCAAGGTCACCCCGACCCGCGCCTCGTCGCCGGTAATGTTCGCACTATCGACCCGCACCGACACATCGCCGAAATCCTGGCATTCGCAGAACGGGTCGTAGCCCATCGAACCCTCGGGCCCCAAGGCATGATCCCATGCCGCAGAGAATGCCGGAGTCATCTCCGTGTGCTTAACCGGCTTGTCGAGATAATCCGAAAACACCCCGAGGGCGGCAGCCCTCACCGCAGCTTCGTCAGCCGCATCGGCCTTGGGCGCTTCGGTCACCGGATCGGGCTTCGCCGTATCGGCCGCGGCAGTCTCCGCGGTCGATCCCGCCTCCGCATTGTCCGCCTCGGGCGAGCTCTGGACCGGCCCGGAGCAGGCGAGAAGCAATGGCGGCAGGATAACAAGCAGTCCCAGCCCGGTTCTCGAAAAGTCCATCGGATCACCCCCCGGTCGTTTCGATGCGGAGTATGTTGGCAAGCCTGTGCCGGGTCAAGCCGTGCCGCGCGCGATCAGCGGGGCAAATGCTTGGCCCGCAAGGCGATTACCAGCCCGATCATCGCCAGCACCGCGCCTGCCGCTGCGAGCGGCGTCCAGCGATAGCCTTCGAACAGGGTCGAGATGACCATCGCGATTACCACCACCAGCACCCCGTTATACGCCGCGCGGCCCGCGCCGAGCTTGCGCACCAGATCGTAATAGATCGGGAAGGTGACCACCGAGCCGACGATCGCGAGCCATGCGGTGCCGAGCCAATAGGCTTGCGACGCCGGAATGACGGGCGGGCCTTCGAACGTCCATGCCAGCCCCGCGTCGATCAGCGTCCCGTAAAGCATCGACCAGGCGAGCAAGGTCACGAGCGGGACGGATTTGCCCGTCGGCACGGCCTGGATCACATTGGCGATCGAGGCGGCGAGCATGGCGATCAGCGCGAGCCCGGTGCCGAGCGCGACATTCCCCCCGAGCGGCGCGACGTGCGCTTCATTGAGCAGCAACAAGCCAATCCCGCCCAGCGCCACGAGGCTGCCGATCAAGAACCGTGCGGTGATCGCCTCGCCCAGCAGAACCCGTCCGAGCACCGCATTGGGGACCAGCATCATCCCGATCAGCAGCGCAACGATTCCGGAGGTCAGGTGGAATTCCGACAGGTAGACGAAAGTGTAATTGCCGCAGAACTGGAACAACCCCATCGCCGCAGCCAGACCGTGTGCCGCACCGCCCATCCGCAGCGAGTGCCTGAGCACGAACGCCAGCAGGAACATTGCCGGGGTCGCCATCGCAAAGCGCCAGGTTACCGACCACAGCGCCGGAGCCTCGGCGATCTGGGTGGTGATGACGAACCAGGTCGAGCCCCAGATGAGGGCGATGAGCACGAAGGGGATCGCGATGCGCGGCCGCAGCAACGCGTGCGGAGGTGCCTCGGTCACAAAGCCGCGATCGCGCGGGCGAGCGCGCTCGCGGCCTGGCTATCGCTGTTCCACGCGGTGACGAAACGCGCCGCGTCCTCGCCCCAGTCGTAGAAACCGAAGCCCTGCGCCCGCAGCGCCTCGCGCTCCACCGCAGTGCAGCGCACGAAGACCTCGTTGGCTTCGACGGCATGCATCAGCCGCTCGCCGCAAGCCCCGGCGATCTCGGCGGCGGCGGCATTCGCGGCGCGCGCATTGTCGAGCCACAGGTCGCCCTCGAGCATCGCCAGAACCTGCGCCGCAAGGTAGCGGCCCTTGCTCTGCAAATGCCCGGCGCGCTTGCGACGATAGCGCGCGACATCGGCCAGCGCCGGGTCGAAGAAGACGATTGCCTCAGCCCCCATCCCGCCGTTCTTGACGAAGCCGAAGCTGAGCGCCTGTGCCGGGCCGACCGCCTCGGCGGGCGAGCAGCCGAGGAACGCCACCGCATTGCCAAAGCGCGCGCCGTCGACATGCAGCCCCAGCCCGCGCTCCTGCGCCAGCGCGCCGATCGCCTCGAGCTCTGCCGGTCGATAACTGCGCCCGTATTCGCTCGCCTGGGTGACCGAGATCGCATGCGGCTGGACCTGGTGGACATCGTCACGGATCGGATCGATCACCGCGCGGATGGCGTCGGGGGTCAGCTTCGCGCCCCCAGAATCTTTGGCGCCTTCAGCCAGCATCAGCTTGGCGCCATGCAGGTAAAATCCCGGCGCGCCCGCCTCGTCCATCTCGATATGCGCTTCGCGATGGCACACCACGCCGCCGTGCGGCGGGCACAGCGTAGCGAGCGCAAGGCAATTGGCGGAGGTCCCGGTCGCGGTCCACAGCACCGCGCATTCGCGCCCGAACAACTCGCCGAAGCGCGCGTCGAGCGCCTGCGACAGGGCATCGCCATCATAGGGTGCATCGGCCTCGTCCGCCGCGCGCATTGCGTTCCATACGCGGGGATGGACGGCGGCGGCATTGTCGGACAGGAATTGCTGGGAGCGGCTCATCGCGGAACGCCCTTACGCAGGCCTGCGTTGAACGCAAGAAGGAGACGCATCTTGCCCGAGGTTACCATCACCCATCATGCGCGCGGCGACGGCGGTCGCTATGTCGCCGCAGTCGCCGGCATCGAGCACAACGGACATCTCGACTGGGAACCTCTCGGCGAGAATATCCGGGTGGCGACCCACACCATCGTCCCGCGCGCGATCGGCGGGCAGGGCGTGGCGGCGCGGCTGGTCGATGCATTGGTGGCCGACGCGCGGGCGCAAAGTTTCCGCATCGTGCCGCAGTGCTCCTATGTCGAACGCCTGTTCCAGCGGCACCCCGAATGGGCGGAACTGCACGCCTGACCGCAGTTGTGTCTCAATCTAACTCAATGATTTGGAACACTTAGTCGGCCCAGCCATTGGTTACATGACACCCCAGGCGCAAGCGCCACCGCTCCAATCCGGTAGTGGCCGTCCGCGCTGTGCCGCAGAGACGAGGAGAGAACGATGCAATCCGCACCGCTCGACAACAGACAAAACCAATCCCAACCACTGGAAAGCAGGGAAACTGACGAACTGATCGCTTCCAACAAGGTGGAAGGGACCAAAGTCTATTCCACCGACGGTGAAAAGGTCGGCAGTATCGAACACCTGATGATCGGCAAGCGCACCGGAAAGGTCGACTATGCCGTGATGAGCTTTGGCGGCTTCCTTGGGATCGGCGAAGATCATCACCCCTTGCCATGGGACGTTCTCACCTACGACACCGATCGGGGAGGCTACGTGGTCAACATCGACAAGGAAAAGCTGACCGACGCACCGCGCTATCCCAAGGGCACCGAGCCCGAGTGGTCGCATGGCTACAATCACAAGATTTACGCCTTTTACGGCGTTCCCTACTGAGCGATCCCCGCTGATCAAGCGAAGTGATCCGACGTGATCGGGGGCCCCGCATCTGCGGGGCTCCTTTTTCGTGCCGCCGATCAGTCTTCCGTCAATTGAGAGAAGTCGGTCGTTGCAATGCTGGACAACACCGAGCTGCGCAGCGCTTTCGCGCGTTCGAGCGGAATGCCGGGGATAGCAAAACTGCCGCCCGCCAACCCGAGATGAAGCGTCGCATAGCCGCAGATCTTCGCGATCGGCCCTTGTGCGATTTCGACCGACTGCAGCTTGACCCGGTTTGCTACGGCGGTCGCAGGAGCGAGCCAGCCGCTGCGGCGGTAGATTTGTGTCCGGTCGATCGCGTTGCGGGCAAAGCGCCACAGGAACGCCTGTCGCAGCACGAGGAACAGCGCGACGCCGAACGGAATCAGCGCGAAGCCCCATTTCCCGTCCAGTTCCTCGATGCTGCTGCCGAGAGCGAGCCATAGCACAACGAGGCCGATCAGGCCGGGAAGCAGTCCATCGATTGCGATCCCGACATTGCGATTGGCAGTGCTGCCGCGCTGCCATTCGAGCTCGGCGGGCGGCATGTCGAACCCGGCAGCGGCGACGATCGGGGCAAGCTCGTCAAGCTGCGCGAAGGGCGCGACGTCGTGGCTCGCACCGCCCGCGTCCTGCGCCAGGCTGACAAAGCGCAAGCCGTGCCAGCCGAACCGACGGCGCAGGAAGCCGGTCGCAATGTCATAGCCCTGCACCCGGTGGACCGGCATCACCACATCCGTGCGCGTCAGCAATCCCCGGCGTCGGCGGAACCCCTTCGCGGTCCGTTCGAGCACGAAGCCCCAGTCGCGCAGCACCGTTCGCGCAAGGCCTGTCACCGAACCGACGAATAACAGCCCTATCAGCCCCGCAACAGCGCCGAGCGCCTGCGCCACGGGGCCCAGTTGCGCGATCCAGTCGCCCGGTCCGGCGAGCCATTCCATCCACAGATCCGGGTCCCACACCTCGATCCCGAGAAAGCTGTCGAGATATTGCAGCGCTCCGCCGAGCACCGCGAACACCGCGAGCGAAAACTCGAACAGCCCGAAGGTAACGAGGCGCTTCGGCCCCATTGCAAACAGCACTTCGGCGGGGGCGGTCGCTGGTGCCGCGGCATCGCCCGCATCCGAATCCGCTTCCGGGCCGGTCACGACCTGATCGACCTCATCCTTCTGCGCGCGCACCAGTTCGCGCAGGGCCTCGCCTTCGCTCTCTTTCAGATAGGCGAGCTTCATCTCGTCCTTGCCGCCCGCGCCAGTCTCGAACCGCACTTCTACGAGGCCGAACAACCGCGGGATCAGCGCCTGTTCGAGGCTCACGTCCTGGATCCGCTCGTAAGGCACCGATCGCGCCGCGCGGCTGAAAACGCCGCTCTCGACACGGATGTCCTGTTCGCCGACACTGTAGGTGAAGCGCTGCCAGCGGATGTAGCTCGCGAGGGTTCCGACAAGGATGACCAGCGCGCCGATCCCGAGCGCGAGCAGCACGCTGTAGCTGCGGCTGCCCGAGCCGAAAAACACCGCGATCACCGGGAACACCGCATTGCGCAGCGCAGCCGCGCCCTGCGCCAGCACGCTGACCGGGTTGGTCCGCTGCGGGACCCCGAGCGGGATTGCTGCCTCGCTCACAGCGTCTCGCGCTTGATGTGTTCGCGGATCGCCTCGCGCATCGCCGCCGCGTCGTCGCTCGCGAGGCCGGGCAGCTTGACCGAGGCGTTGTGCGTGCCCGCCGTATGCACCGTCAGCGTCGACAGCCCGAAGGCGCGCTCGAGCGGGCTCTCGTCGAGGTCGATATGCTGGACGCGGCCGAACGGCACCACCGTGTCCGACCGGAACAGCAGACCGCGCACGACGCGCAGGCGGTCGCTCCCCATGTCGTACCCGCAGGCTGCCCAGCGCCGCAGCGGGATGCGCAGAATGATGAAGGTGGCGAGCAGCACCACCGGCACGACTATCGCGCCCAGGGGGAGGAGATCGGCGCTTTCCAGCACGATGGCGGCGATCAGCACAGGCAGCGTGGCGAGTGCGGCGCGGATTCGCGTTACGGTGACGAAGCGCGGATCGAGCTTGGTGAGGTCTTCCATGGTGCCTTAGTCTAATAAGACGGTGGCCACGAGCAAGCGCAATCGTGCGCTGAGCATCGTTCACGAAAATTGAAGAGGATGGTGCTGCTGGCGAGGTTTGAACTCCCGGCGTGGAGGTTTCGCTCAGATGGTCGATCTCAGTAGGGTCGGAAACAGGGAGCGGTTGAAGCCGAGGGCTGGCAACGAGCCGCATTGGCATCGTTCGCGGGCGGGATGTTTCGTCGGATACCGCCCCCCCAAAAGCGTGGGGGGGAAGGAAACTGGGTTGCTCGAACTTATGACGCTGAGAATGTTAAGTACAAGCGCAAAGCCCTCGGCAACTATGGTGCCCTGGCGGGACATGAAGTGTTCATTGCTGCTCGCAAGGGCGCTGAAACTTGGGCGCAGCTAGTTGAAGCGGGCAGAGTCCATTCCGAGAAGATAGAAACCGTGGAGGATGCTTGCCGAGCCTATCTTCGCGCCCGCCCCGGAAAGATTGCAGAAGGCGTTTTCCGCCGACACATCTTTGAAGATCCGATAGCTAGAGTTAGACTTGATCGTCTGCGTCAGCATCATTTGCGAGAATGGCGAAATAGGTTGGAGGCCGCACCAGCGATTGTCAGTCGATCAAAGGTAGGAGAGTTGCGAACAAAGCCTCGCGCACCTTCGACGGTGAATAGGGACATGGTTCCTCTTTGCGCGGCCCTTCGGAGAGTGCTTGCGCAAGGAACATCGAATGCGGACTCTGCATGGCAGGAAGCGCTTAAGCTGTTCAGGGGCGCTGATCGCCCCCGGGAGTTGTACCTCGACCGCGATCGGCGCCGGAAGCTGCTCGATGCAGTTGAGCCAGAGGTGGCCCCATTCCTTCGCGCCCTTTGCCTGGTTCCGTTGCGCCCCGGTGCGTCAGCTGGGCTTCGCGCTGGGGATTTCGACAGGCGGACGCATTCGCTTCTGATCGGGCGAGATTAGAACGGGCTTGCGCGCAAAATCACGGTTCCACCAACAATGGCGGAGTTTCTCGCAAACCTAGGTGACAAACGAAGGCGTCAGAGCCGCTGTTTGTACGCCAAAACGGCAGAGCATGGGACAAAGATGCGTGGAAGTACCCGATCAAGCAGGCCGTCGATGCCGCAGAACTGCCTGCAGCAACGTCAGCCTGCACGTTGCGGCATAGCGTGTTGACCGATTTGGTGCGGGTGGGTCTGCCGATCCTTACTGTTGCGCAGATGGCAGGCACCAGCGTTGCGATGATCGAGTGGCATTTTGGTCACCTGGTACGTGACGACGCAGAGCAGGCGCTTGCAGGAGTCACCTGACGGGCAAACGGAAAGGTGATTTCCGCTTTCACGCCGGGAACATGGCATCCTATGCAGGAAAGACCGTAGCTGCTTTGAAGATCGAAGCGAGAAGGGATGGGCAAACTCATATGACGCGCGAACGTGCGCTTTTCACGCCCACCCATGCGTTCAACCTACTATACGCTTGGCCACAAATCACCGTTTCGCAAACGGTCATTCCAGTAGTTGCTGGTGGCGAAGAGCTCTACCAAGGATGGCTTCGCAAGATTAGAGATCCAAGAAACCCGCCAGCTGCCAACGAGGCCTATAGTTGTGCGGCACTGAAATCATTGTGAACGAGGGCCGGAATCATAGTCAGGGTGTCGGGAATTCAAGTCCCTCCTCCGCTACCATTTTCCACTGCCGGACCATTCGCCTGCACTGCGGTCGGGCTGATTTTGCGTCGAGGAATTCGCTCGCCCGGGTTGATTGCAGGGGAAGGTGAAGTGCCTGGATGGGCGGTGCCGCGGCAATCGCCGCTGATCGCGCTGGCACCGCCGTGCTGCGTTCTCCACAGCGATCCGAATGCAGCCGGCAACTGAGGAACCCGCCCTCCGCGGCCCGCAACTGTTAGTTGCCAGATGAAGGATCCACTCATTGAGAGCGAAAAGCAATCGATTGCAGATTCTTCTTTGCAATCGATTGCAAAAATATTAGATCGGGGCGAATCGGACGTCGCGCAGGGGAGTTGTGCGCGCCATTACGGGAGAGAGAATAATGACTAGGACCGCGTATCGTACGTGCGTATCTGCACTTGCCCTTGGGGTTGCGCTGCCATTTTCTGCGCCGTCTTTGGCGCAGGACAACGAGGAGGCAGCAGCAGATCCAACCGGCCTCGACATCATCGTCGTCACCGCATCGGTTGGCAATCAGACGCAGATCGAAAGTTCGATCTCGGTGACCTCGATCGACGATTCGATCATCCAGAACTTCCAGCCGCAGTCCGAAGCGGAAATTTTCCGCCTGCTGCCGGGTATCCAGACGCCGGGCACCTCGGGGCCCGGCGGCAACGCCAACATCGCCGTCCGCGGCCTGCCGGTCGCCACCGGCGGCGCGCCTTTCGTGCAATTGCAGGAAGACGGCCTGCCGATGGTGCTGTTCGGCGACATCCAGTTCGGCAACAACGACTACTGGTCCAAGTTCGACACCACCACCGCATCGGTGGAAGCCGTGCGCGGCGGTTCGGCCACCACGCTGGCCAGCCAGGCCCCCGGCGCGGTGATCAACTACATCAGCCACACGGGCGAAAAGGAAGGCGGCCTAGTCCAGCTGACCAAGGGGGTCGACTTCAACGACACCAAGCTCGACTTCCGTTACGGCGGCGGGCTGGGCGAAGGGCTTTACTTCCACGTCGGCGGCTATTTCCAGCGCGGCAAGGACCCGCTGGGGGTCGACTACACGATCAACGACAGCATCCAGGTGAAGGGCAACCTGACCAAGGAGTTCGATGACGGGGCATCGTTCCTGCGGTTGTTCTTCAAGGTCGCCGACACGCAGGGCATCAACTACACCGGTGCTCCGGCGCTGGCCAACTTCGCCAACGGCGAGGTCAGCGATATCCGTGCTTTTCCCGGATTCGATGGACGCAGCCAGACCAACTACTCGATCTACAACCAGGAACAGCTGATCTACAATCGCGACGGCGTGTTCGAGCGGGTCGGGATCAACGGCATCTCGACCGATCAGCAATATATCGGGGCGCAGCTGCACTGGGAATTCGGCGATAACTTTACGCTCGACAACCGGGCGCGCTATTCCGATGTCAGTGGCCGTTTCTCCTCCCCGTTCCTCAACATTGCGACCCGCGGAAGTGTGATCGGTTCGACCGTCAACGGGGCGACCGTGGCGCAGATCCGTTACGCCAACGGTCCGAGCGCCGGGCAGGTGTTTACCGGTGCGCTGCTCGACAACAATGTCAACGTCACCACCAATATCCGTGACCTCGGCGCTTTCGTGAACGATCTCGTGCTCGCGGGCGAATTCGATGTCGGCTCAATGCTGCTGACAGCGCGCGGCGGCTTCTTCTACATGGACCAGACCATCGCGATGGACTGGCACGTCAACCGCTCGACCCGCGAACTGAGCGGGGACAACCCGGCGCAGCTCGACCTCTACGACGCGGCCGGCAACCAGCTGACCTTCCAGGGCATCTCGGGCTATAACAACAATTGGGGCAATTGTTGCGCCCGCGACTACGACCTCGGTTACACTAACACCGCGCCTTACGCGCAGCTGGTGCTCGACGGCGATCTGTTCAACTTCGATGCCTCGGTCCGGTTCGAGCGGGTTGCGGCGAGCGGCTACACCATCGCCGGGGGCAACACCTTCCTCGTCTCGCCCGATCCCAGCCGCCCGAACCTGCGGATCGAGGCGATGACCGCCAACGGAGCGCGTGAACAGCTCGATTACAGCCGCAGCTACACCAGCTGGTCGGTCGGCGGCCTGTTCAAAGCATCGAGCGACCTGTCGATCTTTGCCCGCGCCTCGCGCGGTGGGCGCTTCAACTCCGACCGCCAGACCGTCGGCGGCAAGATCGCCAATGACGGGTCGCTGTGCACCGGGGCTGAGGCGCTTGCGGGCACCAACGGCTGCGCGGCCGACGGGGTCACCCCCTCGGTCGACTTCGTCAACCAGTACGAGCTCGGCGCGAAGGCACGCGGCGGCCTCGGCGGCGGCGACTGGACGGCGGAGCTGACGCTGCTCAAGGGCGATTTCAGCCAAAGCACCTTCGAGCTTTCGGCCACCCGTTGCCCCGGCGGGGCCGGCGGCTGCATCATCGACAGCGAATACAAGTCGAAAGGCTTCGAGTTCTTCGGCACCTACCGCAACGGCGGACTGCTGTTCGTGGCCAATGCGACCTACTCCGACGCGCAACGCAAGCTGTCGGGCGCGGCGAATTTCACCAAGGCGCCGTTCATTCCCGACCTCAGCTACTCGCTTTCGGCCTCCTACGATTTCGCCGATATCGTGACGCTGGGCCTGTCGGCCACCGGGCAGACCAGCGTGGTCGACGATGCCCTGCGGGAATACGAAGGCAAGACCACCTTCAACGCCTCGCTCCGCGTCAGCCCGCTCGACAACCTCGAGCTCGGTGTCAACGTCTACAACCTGTTCAACACCTTCGACCTTCGCGGCAACGGTGCCACGCTGGTCAATGGCGGGGTATCCCCGGCGATCGTCAGCGGTACGCCGGTTCCGGGCCGCAATGTCAGCGCATCGGTTCGCCTGACCTTCTGATCGGGTCGCATGTTCGTGCGGCGTGCCGGGGGGCGCGCCGCACATCCTCCCGGCGGCTCCCACCGCCAACCACGGGGACCGGTGGTTCAGGCTACCGGTCCCTTTCTTGTGTCGCTAGGATATTCCGATGACCGATACAGCAGATGACCGCGCCATCCGCTCGATCCTGGTGGTCGGCGGAGGCTCTGCAGGATGGATGACCGCGGCGGCGCTGGCCAATGCGCTGCCCAGAGGGTGCGCGATCACGCTGGTCGAATCCGAGGCGATCGGCACCGTCGGCGTGGGCGAAGCGACCATCCCACCGATCCGCACCTTCAATGCCATGCTCGGCATCGACGAACGCGAGTTCATCCGCGAGACGCAGGGCTCGTTCAAGCTGGGGATCGAATTCGTCGACTGGGGCGCCAAGGGCGAACGCTATTTCCATCCCTTCGGTCCGCACGGCAAGCCGATGGATATCCGCGACGTGCACCAGCTGTGGCTACAGGCGAGGCTGAGCGGCGAGGACGCCGGGGAGTTCGACGAGCTGTCGATGGCCTGGCAACTCGCAAAACGGGGACGGTTTACGATACCCAGCCCCGATGGCCGAAACGTCATGTCGACTTTCGACTATGCCTTCCATTTCGATGCCGGACGCTATGCGCGTTATCTGCGCGCCTACTCCGAGAAGCGCGGTGTCACCCGCGTCGAAGGCAAGATCGCCGATGTCACCCTCGACGGAGAGAGTGGGTTCATCCGCTCGGTCACATTGGAAGACGGGCAGGTGTTGAAGGCCGAGCTGTTCATCGACTGCTCGGGCTTTCGCGGGCTACTGATTGAAGGGGCGCTCAAGGCCGGATACGAGGATTGGACCCACTGGCTGCCATGCGACCGTGCTGTGGCCATTCCGTGCAGCCATGGCGGCGAGTTTACTCCCTACACCCGTTCGACCGCGCGCGAAGCGGGCTGGCAATGGCGCATCCCGTTGCAGCACCGGATCGGCAATGGCTATGTCTATTGCAGCCAGTTCATCAGCGACGAAGAGGCAGAGCGGACCCTGCTGGCCAACCTCGACGGCGAGCCGCTGGCACAGCCCAACCGGCTCCGCTTCGTCACCGGTATGCGGCGCAAGTTCTGGGACAGGAACGTGGTCGCGATCGGCCTGTCGAGCGGCTTTATGGAACCACTCGAATCGACCAGCCTGCATTTGATTCAGGCCGGGATTTCCAAGCTGTTGGCGCTGTTCCCCGACCGCAGCTTCGACCCGATGGTGCGCGACGAATACAACCACATTGCCCGCACCGAATACGAACGGATCCGCGACTTCCTGGTGCTGCATTACAAGCTGACGACGCGCGATGATTCCGAGCTTTGGCGGTACTGCCGCGACATGGAAATTCCCGACACGCTCGCCTTCAAGATCGAGCATTTCCGCCGCTACGGACGCCATATCGCGCGCGACATGGACCTGTTCGGCCCGCCGAGCTGGCATGCGGTGCATATCGGGCAGGGCAATATCCCCGAGGCCTGCGACCCGGTCGCGGGTTATCGCGAGCAGCGACCGGGTGAGTGGTTGGGCAAGCTCAAGGCGGCGATGGCGCACGAAGCGGCGCAGCAGACCACGCTCGAGCAGTTCATCGACCGGCATTGCAAAGCCCCGGCGGTGTGAGAGCCGCAGTGGCGCAGGAAACTGTTCCGACGCTCGTTGCTCAGGCGCAGGCCGCTTACGCCGCGCAGGATATGGCCACCGCTTGCGCTGCGATTGATGCAGCGGTGGCGCAGGCCCCTGACCATCCTGCGCTATCCTTCATGCGGGCGCAATTCCATTGGGAGGGGTGGTTCGACGCCGTGCCTCTGTTCGAACGCGCGGCGCAGCTCAATCCCGGGAATCCCGACATCGTGCGCAATTTCGCACTGGCGCTGGCTTCCGAAGGGCAGGGCGGGCGGGCCACGCGGCTGCTGGAAGGAATTCTCGCGCGCAGCTCTGGGTGGGTGGAGGGGCACAACACGCTCGCCACGCTCCGGACCACGGCGGGTGAGGACGATCCACTGCGTAGCTTCGCCGAGGCAGTGCAGTGCGAACCGGGCAATGCGGCATTGATCCAAGCCTGGTTCCACAAAGTCGTAGCGGGCAAGGATTGGGAGGAGGCGCGCAAGATTCTGGCACATGGCAAGTTTCCCTTGCTGCGCCTGTGGCTCGATTGCGAAAGCGGTGCAGCGAACGCCGATCCGGAGATCTTTGCTGCCCATGCAGGGTCAAACGATCCGGGGCTCGCGCTGCTGCAAGTGCGGCATGCGCTCCGCCATGGCGATCCGGCGCGGGCGCTCGTTTTGGCCGAGGCGCAGCTCGGCACTTCCCACGAGGGGCAGTTCTGGCCTTACCTCGATCTCTGCTGGCGGCTGATGGGCGATGACCGTGCCGACTGGCTGGAAGGAAACTTTACCAACGCAATCGATCTCGAACTCCCGCAAGCCACGCTGGCCGAACTGGCGACCTTCCTGCGCGGTCTCCACCGTATGTCCGCCCCCTATCCCGAACAATCGGTGCGCGGCGGGACGCAGACCGAGCGCAATCTGCTTTTGCACCATGACCCGCTGGTGATGGCGCTGCGGCGCAAAATCGAGGCGGTGGTCGAACAATGGCGCGATGGCTTGCCGCAAGGTGCGAGCCACCTTCTGCTGTCCCGCAAGCCCGCCGACATCCGCTTCAGCGGCAGCTGGTCGGTGCGGCTGGCAGGCGGCGGGCATCATAGCGCGCATACCCATCCGCAAGGCTGGGCCAGCTCCGCGCTCTATATCGTCGTGCCGCCTGAAACCGGGCGCGACCATGCCGGAGAGCTGGCCCTGGGCATGCCGCCGCCGGAGCTGGGGCTGGGCCTCGGGCCGACGCAATACATCACGCCGAAGCCTGGGCGGCTGGCGCTATTCCCTTCGACCACCTGGCACGGCACTGTGCCGTTCGAGGGGGAGGAGCGATTGACCATGGCTTTCGATGTGGCACCACAAATGACAGGGAGCACGAAGTGAACGAGCCATTGATCGGCGCAGTCGAAGCAGGTGGGACCAAGTTCGTCCTCGCCGTCGCGCGCATGGACGGGACCATCGTCGAGCGAGTGCGGATGGACACCCGCACCCCGACGGAGACCTTTCCCGAGATGGCGGCGTTCTTCGCGCAGCACGACTTGGCCGGGATCGGCATAGCCTCCTTTGGCCCGATCGACATCGACCCGGCCTCGCCCGCCTATGGCACCTTCACTACCACCCCCAAGCCGGGCTGGAGCGGGGCGCGGTTCCATGATGCGCTGGGGGGGCTCGGCGCGCCAATCCTGGTGGATACCGACGTCAACGGCGCAGCTCTGGGCGAATGGCTGTCCGGCGCGGGGCAGGGATGCGAGACGCTCGCCTACACCACCGTCGGGACGGGGATCGGCACCGGCGTGCTGCACAAGGGCGCGTCGCGCGGAGGGATCAGCCATCTCGAGGCCGGGCACATCCGCCCACCGCGCGATCCGGCACGCGACCCCTTCACCGGGCGCTGCCCGTTCCATGGCGACTGCCTCGAAGGCCTCGCCAGCGGTCCGGCGATCAGCGACCGTTGGGGTGCCTCGCTCGACGAATTCTCCGCGAGCGAGCCCGATGCGGTGCCGCTGATTGCCTCCTACCTCGCCGATTTCGCGGTCACGCTGGTGCTGATGCATATGCCCGACCGGCTGATCTTCGGCGGCGGTGTGATGAAGGCACCCGGCCTGCTGGGCAGCCTGCGCCAGCAGGCCGAGGCGCGGCTGGAAGGTTATGTCCAGCATCCGAGGCTCGATCCGGGCTTGGCCACTTACATCACCGCGCCGGGGCTGGGCGACGACGCAGGCATCACCGGCGCGCTAGAACTCGCGCGGCGCGCGTCAGGCCAGGGCCGCGACTGATATGTGCTGCGGTCGGTCGGTTTCGACCGACATCCGCGCGCTTGCTGGACGGTGCTGGAAGCTCGCAGCGCCGGTTCCGTCGGGGGTCAACACTTCCACCGTTTCGCTGTCGATCCAAATTGAGAGCCCTTCGCCATCTCGCCTTTCAAGGGTTGCCTCCGCATCGAGGAAGGGCAAAGCGGTGTCGCGGCGTTCGATTAGCCACCGGTCGCCTTGCACACGAACCGTGAGCTGGCATGAGCCGTCATCGGTGAGCAGAAGATCGCCCGCGAAATCGGCCACCAATTCCATCCGGCTGGCGACCTTGACCACTTTGTCGACCCCTAGCGCGCCGAAATCGCCGAACAGGCCGGCCACACTCGGTTCGATCACTTGCGATAGGCGCAGACCATCGGGGCGCTCCAGCAAGCCCATCCGCCGCGGCGCGCTCATCACTCCGCGCCAGCCCTTCTTTGGGAAATGCTTCTGATAGGCATGGTTGCCCATCCACCCGATCCATGCCGGGCGGCCCACCGCATCGCGCGGCCCGTTCCACGCAACGGCGGCATAGAAATCGCGGCCTTGATCGACCACCTGCCATGGACCGTCGGGGGTGAAGCGATGCCCGTCGAAATTGCCCGTGAGATAGAGTGCGCCGGCACCCGGTGCGCCGGTCAAGGCATCGACCTTGAACAACCAGCGGGTCTGCCCTCTGCCGCAGATGGGCAGTTCGACCAGCGTCGGGCATTCCCACACCTTGCCTGGCGCGTCGCTTGCCGGGATTTCCGAAGCCAGCCCCCAGCGCAGCAAGTCGGGTGAGCGGTATATCTGCGCTACCTGCTCGTTCGACTTCACCACCACCATCACCCAGCTGTCGCTCGGCTCGTGCCGAAAGACGTAGGGATCGCGGAAATCGGCCATGCCGAGATCGAGCACCGGATTGCCCGGGTGCTCGGTCCACGTTGTGCCCTTGTCCATGCTCCACGCCAGCGCCTGCGCCTGATGCTGCGGCTCGCCGATCGCGGCGGCGGTATAGAGCGCGATCATCGCATCGCGGCCGAATCCCGCGCTGCCAGAGGTATCCATCGCCGCGCTGCCGGAGAAGACCATGCGGCGCTCGTCGGTCAGCAGTGCGACCGGCAGTTCCTCCCACCTGGCGAGGTCGCTGCTCACCGCATGACCCCAGGACATGTGCCCCCAGTCCTCGCCATGCGGGTTGTACTGGTAGAACATGTGCCAGCGCTCGCCGTCATGCACGAGGCCATTGGGGTCGCTCAGCCAGTTCGATCGCGGAGTGTAATGATAGAGCGGTCGCACCCTGCCTCCTCGAGCGGGCAATTGATCGTGTTCCGCGCTCGAATAGCCGTTCTGCAATCGATTGCAACGTAGTGGGTGGCTTTTTTGTCAGCTTGTTATAGGACGGATGGCGAATGGCAGACGACAGCGACATTTCGGCCCCCGAAGCGCCAGTCAGGCGCGTGCGCAACATCGCCGAACTGGCCGGCATCGCGGGCGTTTCGGCGGGCACGGTCTCGCGCGCGCTTGCGGACAAGCCGATGGTCAATGCCCGCACCCGCGACCGCATTCAGGCCCTCGCCCGCAAGCACGGCTTCCAGGTCAACCAGATGGCAAGCAAGCTGCGCCGCCAGAAAACCGGGGTCATCGCGGTGGTCATCCCGCTCGGACACGACCGGCGGCAGCATATCTCCGATCCCTTCTTCATGACCCTGTTGGGGGTGCTCGCCGACGAACTGACCGAACGGGGATACGACGTGATGCTGAGCCGGGCGATTCCTCAGGAAGACGCGAACTGGCTCGACAGGGTCGTCAACTCGGGCATGGTCGACGGCGTGTTGATGATCGGCCAGTCGGACCAGTTCGATGCGATCGAGGAGGTTGCGCGCAGCTACAAGCCGCTGGTGGTGTGGGGCAGCAACCGCGCCGGGCAGGCGCATTGCTCGGTCGGGACGGACAATTTCCTGGGCGGCCGGATGGCGGCGGAATATCTGCTCGGCAAGGGCCTGCGATCGCTCGTCTTCCTCGGCGACACGACCGGCATCGAGATCGACGAACGCTATAGCGGCGCGCAGGCTGCGGTAGCCGAATTTGGGCAGGGTGCGCGGTTGCAGCACATGCCGATCCACCTGTCGATCGAGGAGATGACCGACGAGATCGGGGTCGCGATGACCTCGCTCGACGGCAATATAGAAGGCGCGGTGTGCGCGTCGGATGCGATCGCCATGGCGACCATCCGCCAGCTGCACGAGCTCGGCGTCGCCGTCCCGGCGGACATGGCAGTGATCGGTTTCGACGACCTGCCGCTCGCGCGCCATTCGGTGCCGCAGCTGACCACCATCCGCCAGAACATCGCCAGCGGTGCGGCGCAGATGGTCAAGCGGCTGATGGCAAAGATCGAAGGCGGTGACGCCGACGCATTGGTCATGCCGCCCGAACTGGTGATCCGGGACAGCGCCTGAAGGACTTGACCGGATAGCTGTGCGCATTTCTCACTTCGGCACCGTCCATATTTCCGCGCGGTTGCCGGATCAAACCGCTAGACGATCGTCACGCTGCTCCCATCGAAGGCGAGGCTGAAGGTCGGGGCAGGGGTGCCGCCGAACTGTGCCCGCAGCGTTTCGGGATGAGTCGCAAAACTGCGGCCCTGCATGCCCCAGTGGTCGATGAAGCTCCATACCACGCCTTCGCCGGTGACCCACCAGCTATAGGCCTGGGTCGGCTCCTCCGCCGGGTTGGTCGCGACCAGCCCGTCGCCATTGACCGGGGTCCATGGGCCGGAGAGCCGGTCGGCGACAGCGCAATAGAGGCCATTGGGACCGGCATGGACGCCAGGTGCAAAGGTGTGCCGCTGGGTCGACCAGAACAGGTAGTAACGCCCGTCGCGGACGAGGACATGCGGTCGCTCCATCTCGTTGTTGACCCCGACCGCATGCAGCAATGGACGGCGAAGTTCCCAGCGATCGGCCGTCATTGCGGCATGACCGACCAGCCCGTTGTGGGGACTGGCGTCCCACCCTGCGCTGCCGGTGAACAGCAGATAGGCCTGTCCGTCCGCCGGATCGCGGAACCAGGCGGGATCGCGAAACGCCTTGATCGCGCCCGGTGCTCCTTCGGGCTGGTTGGCGGGCATATACGTCGTGCCGTCGGCGGCGAAGAGCTCTTCGGGTTGCTGCCAGCCGCCCGGCCCGTCCGGACCCATCGTGCCGCGTGTCGCGAAGATGCGCTGTTCGAAGCTGCGGCCCTCGCCCTTGCGCCCGGCGGCGGTGAAAAACAGCGTCACCGAAGCCGCGTCGTCATGAAGCACGCAGGATCCGGCCCATTCCGCTTCACCCGGAGACAGCGCATCGGGAATCGCATTGCCGCAATCGGTCCACGCTCCGTCCTTCACCCGCATCAAGCGGATGCGGGCGTGGAAGTGCCGGTGGCCGGGATCGTCGTACTTGGCGGAAGAGAGGAAGAACCAGAATTGCGCGCCATCGATCGTCACGGTCGATCCGTCTTCATGCTGCAGCGGCCAGCTGTCCCACAGATCGAGCTCGGGGACGATCGGCACCACATCGGCTGCGCCGAAAGGCCGCAGATGCAATGCAGCCCATCTCCCCTGCGGCCGCCACGCCGAGATTCGTTCGGCCGCTTCCGACCTGCCCGGCAATGTCTCTTGTGTCGTCAATGAACTGCCCTCATCACTTCAAGTCCTGCACCGTCCGGCCCATGTTCCTGCCGTATCTCCTGGATGACCCGGTCGGCTTCTTCGGCGAGGCAGACCGCCACGCTCGCCCCGCCGAAGCCCCCTCCGGTGATCCGCGCGCCTCCTCGCGGCCCGATAATCCGGTCGATCTGGATGACCTGCCGATCCACTTCGGGATGGCTGGCCTCGAAATCGTCCCGCATCGAAACATGCGCCGCGCGCATCAGTCGGCCGAAGCTCTCAATGTCGCCAGTTGCCATCGCTTTAGCCGCGAGACGGGTCCGGCGGATCTCGCTCACCACGTGGCGCGCACGGCGGGTCTCGACCGGGTCGAGCCCGGTCCAGTCAACAGTGTCAGGGTCGACATCGCGCAGGCTGGCGACCCCAAGCTTGCGCGCCGCGCTCTCGCATTGCTCGCGCCGGGCGTTGTATGCGCCGTCGACCAGTTCGCGGGTTACGCCCGACTGCACGATCATGACGCACCAATCCTGCGGTACGGCGACATCCCGCCACGAAAGGTCGCGGCAGTCGAGCAGCATGGCGTTCCCCGGGTTGCCAACCGCGACCGCCATCTGGTCCATGATCCCGCAAGCCACGCCGGCGAATCGATGCTCGACCTGCTGTGCCAGCCGGGCGATCCGCACCGGATCGACATCGGTGCGACCGGAAGACGCGGCTACCGCCCTGCCCACCGCGACACAGAACGATGCCGATGACGACAGGCCGGAGCCGCGCGGCAAATCTCCGGACACCAGCATCTCGATGCCTCCGGTCAGGGGAAACTCCGCCTGCATCAGCGATACCATGCCATGTGCCAGCGAATGCCAACCTGCGCTCCGGGGCGGAGGATCGGCGAGATCGAATGCACAGTACGGGTCGTCCATGTCGGCGGCGTGGACCACAACCCTGTCGTCGTCCCGCGCGCGCCAAGCGACTGCGGTGCCGACTTCGAGTGGCATGGGCAGCACCAGGCCGTCGTTGTAGTCGACATGGTCGCCGATCAGATTGACGCGTCCCGGAGCGAAGACGACGCCTTCCGGTCCACCGCCGAAGACCTCGGCAAATCGAGCCATTGCCGCTTCTCTCGCGCTCATATCGCGACCTCGCGCAGACGTTGGGCTGCTTGCTCCGGTGTGAGATCGCGCTGGGTTTCGGCCAGCAGTTCGAAGCCGACCATATGCTTGCGGATCGTCGCGCTGCGCAGCAGCGGAGGATGGAAATGGGCATGGAGGCGCCAGTGCGCGGTATCGTCGCCGATACTATGCGGTGCGCCGTGCCAGCCCATCGAATAGGGGAAATCGACCCCGAACAGCCCATCATATCGCCCTAGCAGCCGCCCGAGAATGGTAGCCAGTTCGCCGCGTGCCATGGTGTCGAGATTTTCCAGCCGGTTGACATCCTGTTTCGCAACCAGCAGCGTTTCAAACGGCCAGGCGGCCCAGTGCGGAACGATCGCAAGCCAGTGGTCGTTCTCTTCGACGACGCGCTCGCCCGCAGAGATTTCTGCAGCGATCACTTCCTCAAGTAGGCACATCTCGCTTGCCGAAGCATGGGCCCGCTGGCGAGCATCTTCCTGCGCCACGATCTGCGGCACGAAATCGCTCGCCCATACCTGCCCGTGGGGATGGGGCGAGGAGGCGCCCATCATCGCGCCCTTGTTCTCGAACAGCTGCACATGCGCCCATTTTGCGCCGAGCTCGCGCGACAGGTCGCACCAGCAATCGATCACTGCCGCGCGCGCAGGATCGTCCATCCTCGCCAGAGTGCGCGAATGATCGGGCGAATAGCAGATCACCCGCGCCTCGCCGCGTGCGGGGGAGATCTGGAACAGCGGATGCTCCTGCCCGCCGTCGCCACCTTCGCTGAGCAAGGCGGGGAAGTCGTTGGGAAACACGAAGGTCTGCCCGTAGGCCGGGTTGGTGTTTCCGCCGGTGCGAGCGTTCCCGGGGCAGAGATAGCAATCGGGATCGTATGACGGGGGGTTGTCCGCTGCGACCGGCGACTGTTCGCCCTGCCACGGCCGCATTGCGCGGTGGGGTGAGACCAGCACCCATTCGCCGGTCAGCAAGTTGCGGCGGCGGTGGGGCAGGTCGTCGCGGCTCATTCGGCTGCCTCCAGCAGGAAGATCGCCACGCTTTCGGCCTTCTGGATCGGCATCGGAAGACCGGCTTGCGCCAGCCAACTGCCGGTGTAGCGGACCGGACCACTCGCCATCCGGTCGAACTGCGCGGCGCGCGGCAGACCGTGGCCTCGTTGCTCGGCAACTTCGAGCAGCGAGACGTTCCATCGGGGGTAGCTCGCAGCGAAGTGCAAGGGGAGAGGTTGAGGGCGACGGTCCTGTGGCAAGGCGGTGCGGATGCAGAACAGCAGCTTGCGCTGCGCCGTCCCCTGCGCCTGCCAGCGAAGTCCGTCGGTCCCTTCGCCCAGATGCACTTCGCGGCCATGCAGCAGCCCGCGCCACCGCTTGTAGAATTCAATCCAGCGCGCCAGCTCGGTGCGGTCCTCGTCCGACAGGCTTGCGGGATCGAGCTCGACGCCGAGATGCCCCATGCAGGCGATCGCGGCACGGAAGGCGAGCGCCTGCGTCCGGCCGGTGGCATGCGCCGGGCTCGCGCCCACATGCGATCCCATGATCTCCGGCGGCAGAAACGCGAGGAAGCTGCGCTGCATCGCGACCCGCGCGACCGCGTCGATATTGTCGCTCGTCCAGAACCGGTGGACATAGGGCACCAGTCCCGCATCACTGCGCCCGCCGCCGCCGGCGCAACCTTCGATCTCGACATTGGGATACGCTGCGCGCAGCCGTTCGAGCAGCGCATAGGTGCCGCGCACCTGCGCTGCGCCGCCGGACGGTGCATGGTCGCGGTTATGATCCCATTTGAGATAGGCGATCGGCGCGCTGCTGAGCACCGAGTCGAGCCGGTCGAACAGGTAATCGCGCACCTCCTCGCGCCGCATGTCGAGCACCAGTTGATGCCGCGCGGTCGGCCGCTCACGATCCGGCAGAGCGAGCGCCCAGTTGGGATGCGCGCGGTAGAGGTCGCTGTCGGGATTGATCATCTCGGGTTCGACCCACAGGCCGAATTCCATGCCCATCGCCTCGATCCTTTGGGCGAGAGGGGCGAGGCCATCGGGGTAGGTAACTGCGTCGGGGGTCCAGTCGCCCAGCCCGGCGCGGTCATGGCGGCGACCGGCGAACCAGCCGTCGTCCAGCACGAAGCGTTCGATCCCGATCCCGGCTGCTGCCTGCGCCAACGCCTCGATTCGCGCCGCATCATGGTCGAAATAGCAGGCTTCCCAGCTGTTGAGATGGACCGGGCGCGGGGCCATCGCACCGCCGGGCCAGCGCAACATGCTGCGTACCGCCGCGTGCTGCTGGGCCATCGCTGCGTTGCGGCCATTGCCTGAGATGGCGAGCAGCGCGGCGGGGGCGGAATGGCTTTCGCCGGGTGCCAGCACGACTTCGCCGAGGGCGAGCGTCGCAGCTGCCGAGAGCGTCCAGAATCCCTCGTCGTCGCGCTCGATGGCGAGGCTGTGGTCACCTGACCACTCGAGTTGGACCGCCATCGTCAGGCCGCTTTGCCAGCCCGCATCCTGCGCCAGAACATAGAGCCCCGGCGGCCCGCCATGCCCCGAAATCCCGCGGCGGCCGACCTTTTCCCAGCGTTGCCGCGGCATGGGTTCGGTGCATTCGTCGAGTTCGGCATTGTGCCGCCCGCGCCACGAGACCACCTGCGCGAAACCGGTAGCCAGCGGCAATTGGACGCTGGCCAGTCCAACCAAAAGGACTGGCGCATTTCCGGTGTTGCGGATCGCTGCCGAAGACCGGATCGCGCCGCCAGACAACGTCGTGAAGCTGCCCGTCCACTCCAGCCCTGCCACCGTGTCGGACAATGCCACCGTCAGCGCGTCTTCGCTTTCTGCGACCGCAACTCCGTCCGGAGCAAAAAAGACGGGCAATCCCCGTGCATCCCGAACCTCCACTGCCGGGGGGCCGAACCAGCCGAGACCCGCAGGCGGGACGAGCGGGACGCCGATATCATGATCGAACGCAAATGAGGCGGGGCCGCGCGCTTCGGCTGCCGTCGGCAGATCGCCCGGGTCGACCCTCAGCCCGCAATGCCGCCACACCACGCCGCGGTCAGCGTCATGCTCGAGGACAAGACTTGCCTCGGTAGTATGCAGGGCATGGATTTGCGTCATGCCGCCGTTGGTACTGGTTCTGCCGGAGGTTTCCACCCTTCGCGGACCCACAACACGGCGAGCGCAGCCACGAACATGCACCCGCCCGATATGCGCAGCACATTGCGAGGATCGCCGCCCAGCAGCCCGTCGTAGAGGCCGAGACCGATCTGCACGAAGCCGAAATTGACCGAGCTCATCACAAAAGCGAACAGCAGCATCGGGATCACGATCATCATGTTGAAGATGCCCATGTAGACCCCGACCCTTTCAGCCGGGATGCAGCCGGACAGAATGACGTAGGGATTGCCCATAATGCTGCCCCAGGCGAGGCCGACGCCGACGATCACCACGAACAGCATCGTCTTGTCGGTCACTCCGGGCAGCAACAGCATCGAGATCCCGCCGGCCGCCAGCGCCAGCGCATGCAGCGGCCCTGCGCCGATCCGCTTCGCAACCGGCACCATGGCGAATGCGCCGACGAAGGCGATGCCGTTGTAGAACGCCGCCATTTCGCCATTGGTCAGCACCGCCTGCCGGAAGCCGTCGCTCGCCGCGTCGGAGGTGCCGTAGACGCTGCGGCTGATGGTGTAGATTACATAGCCCCAGTATCCCGCCATGGCGAACCACTGGAACAGCATCATGATGCCGAGCTTGCGCATCGGCAGGGGCATCTCGCGGATCGCCGAGCCGATCTCGCGGAAGGTTGCAGCAAAGCCTTTGGGCTGCCGTTCGATCCACCCGCGCTCCTGCTCGGTCAGCGGAAGTTCGGGCACACGGGTAACCGACCAGATGATGGTCGCCAGCGAAAGCACCGCGCCGACCCAGAAAACCGCGCGCACGGTGTAGGGAATGTTGTGCTCGTCTACCCAGTCGCGGTCCATCCCCATCAGCACCAGCACCGAGGGAGTGAGGAACGCCAGCATCTGCGCAAGGCCGGTAAAGGCGCTTTGCGTCAGGAACCCGGTTTGCCTCTGCTCGGGATTGAGCCGGTCGGCGACATAGGCGCGGTAGGGCTCCATGGTGATGTTGTTTCCGGCATCGAGGATCCACAGCCACGCCACCGCCGACATGATCGAGGCCGACAGCGGCATGAAAAACAGACCAACCGCGCACATGATCGCACCGACGAGGAAATAGGGCGTCCGCCGTCCGAGCCGCGACAGCGTCCGGTCGCTCAGCGCGCCGACGATCGGCTGGACGATCAGCCCGGTGATCGGGCCGGCCAGTTGCAGCAGCGGCAACTGGCTCTCTTCCGCCCCGAGGAACGAGTAGATCGGTCCCATATTGCCCTGCTGCAGCCCGAAGCTGAACTGCAGCCCGAGGAACCCCAGGTTCATGCTCAATATCTGGCCGATCGTGAGATGCGGCTTGCGCGATTCGTCCATTTTTCCTGTCTCCCGTGGCACCGGGTGTAGCATCAATGCAATCGATTGCAAAAATGTGTAATGCCACCGGCGATAGGATACCTTGGCGATATGCGATTTGGCGCAGGAGAATCAGTCGAAAACGCCGCGAATCTCTGCCTCTTCAAGCACCGCCTCCTCGCGAAACAGCGCCAGCCCGATCCACTCGGCGCGCCGCCTCAGAACGAAGCGGTTGAACCCCAGCGCGGCGGCGACCGAGGTGGCGAGCGTTACCACCATGAAATCGATGTAGTGCAGGCCGACCCATGCGGCGAAGTCCTGGTTGAAAGTGAACAGGCCATAGAGCGCGATGCCGCTGACGACCCCCGCAATCGCCGCGCGCGCTGCCACGTTGCGGAACAATAGCCCGACGACGAAGGCGCTGAGGATCGGCATCGAGGACAAGCCGTTCAGCTGTTGCAGCAGGTTGATGATGCTTTCCGCATTCTGGAACACCGGCACCATGATCAGCGCGAGCACGGTAGCAATCACGCTGACGAATGCGCCCAGCTTCCAGTGGTCGGCGACCTTGCCGACGAAGCGTTCGTGGAAGTCGACCGAATAGAGAGCCACGGTCGAATTCAGCACCGCGCTGAAAGTGGTGATGACAGCCGCCGCGACCATCGCCGCGAAAGCGCCCGAGAGCCATGTCGGCAGCACTTCGGCCACCAGCCGGCCGTAAGCCGCATCGCCCACATCGCCGAACAGCTTGTAGGCGACCACGCCGGGGATCACCACAATCGGCGGGACTACCAGAATGCGCACGGCAGCGGCGGCGAACACGCCCTTCTGCGCCTCGCGCACCGTCGGGGCGGCCATCGCCTTCTGGGTGATGTTCTGGTTGGTCGACCAGTAGAAGATCTGGATGAACGCCATGCCGGTGAACAGCGTGTGGAATGGGATCGGGCTGTCTGAGGCGCCGACCATGCTAAGCCGCTCGGCCGGCACGCCGCTGACGATATCGAAATCGACCGCCGCCAGCGCGAGGAACACGATGACCAGCGCGAGGCCGAGGATGCCGATGCCGGAGAACGTGTCCATTACCGCGACCGCGCGCAGGCCTCCGAAGATGGTGTAGGCTGCCCCGATCAGGGCGAGTGCGATGGCGAACCCGATAAGCGGCACGCTCTCGCCGAACAGCGATTGCAGAAACAGCCCGCCAGAATAGAGGGCGGCCGGCAGGTAGATCAGGACATTGCCGACCAGGAATATCCCGGCGATCAGCGTGCGGATCGAGCGCCCGTCATAGCGCCGCTCGAGCAGCTCGGTCACGGTGGTGCAGTTGTAGCGGTAGTAGAGCGGCACGAAGACGAAGGCGAGCGTCATAAGCCCGACGAAACCGGCGATCTCCCACCACGCCAGCAGCAGCATCTGGTTGCCGTTCATGCCGACCAACTGGTCGGTAGAGAGGTTGGTCAGGGTGATCGACCCGGCGACGAAAAACCATGTCAGTCCCTTGCCGGCGAGGAACACGTCCTGCCCCGAGCCGTCGTGTTTTGCACTGCGGACTTTCCACCAGGTCAGCAGGCCCACAAGGGCGGTTAGTCCGGCGAAGACCAGCAATTGCACCGCATCGATGCCCGCACCAACCGAACCCATGCGACCCCTCCCATCTTCCCGCTGGCATCCATCGCACAATCCGCGATAGACGCAAGCGCATGGAATCGACGATGCATCTGGGCGTGTGCTACTATCCCGAACACTGGCCCGAAACCCGCTGGGCCGAGGATGCGCGGCTGATGCGGGAAGTGGGCCTGACCCGCGTCCGCATCGGCGAATTCGCGTGGAGCCGGATCGAGCCCGCTCCGGGCCGTTTCGACTGGGGTTGGCTCGACCGCGCGGTCGAAACGCTGCACGCCGCCGGCTTGAGCATCATTATGGGCACGCCCACCGCGACCCCGCCCAAGTGGCTGGTCGACCGGATGCCCGACATGGTTCCGTTAGACCGCGATGGCAGGTCGCGTGGCTTCGGCTCGCGCCGCCATTATTGCTTCAGCCATGCGGGTTATCGCGAGGAAGCGGCGCGGATCACCCGCGCCGTGGCGGAGCGATACGGCGCGCATCCCGGTGTGGTCGCCTGGCAGACCGACAACGAATACGGCTGCCACGACACCGTACAGAGCTTCTCGCCAGCCGCGCGCGATGCGTTTCCCCGCTGGCTGGCCGACCGATACGGTACGGTCGGTGCGCTCAACGAGGCATGGGGCAACGTCTTCTGGTCGATGGAGTACCGCGGCTTCGACGAGATAGAATTGCCCAACCTGACCGTGACCGAGGTCAATCCCGCGCACTGGCTGGCGTTCCGGCGTTTCTCCTCCGACCAGGTCGTCAGCTTCAACCGGGCGCAGGTCGAAATCCTGCGTGAACTGTCCCCCGGGCGTGATGTCACGCACAACGCGATGGGCTTCTACACCGGCTATGACCACCACGATCTCGCCGCCGATCTCGATGTGCTGGGCTGGGACAGCTACCCACTCGGCTTCCTCGAGATGTTCCGCTTCAGCGAGGAGGACAAGCGGCGGTACGCGCGGCAGGGCCACCCCGACATCGCCGCCTTCCACCACGATCTCTATCGCGGCTGCGCGAAAGGCGGGCGCTGGTCGGTGCTCGAACAGCAGCCCGGGCCTGTCAACTGGGCGCGCTACAACCCCGCGCCGCTGCCCGGAATGGTACGGTTGTGGACCCTCGAAGCCTATGCCCACGGAGCCGAGCTGGTGAGCTATTTCCGCTGGAGGCAATTTCCCAAGGCGCAGGAGCAAATGCACGCCGGGTTGCTGCGACCCGATGGGGAACCCGCGCCAGCGCTGGCGGAAGTCCGGCAGGTTGCGGCGGAACTGGACCAGCTTGGGCAAGCGGGCGAGGCGGTCAAGCACGCCGCGCTGGTGTTCGACTATGCTGGCGAATGGATGACCCAGAGCCAGCCGCAGGGGGAGGGGCGTTCGGCACTGTGGGCCGCTATGGCGTGCTACAGCGCGTTGCGGAGACTGGGGCTCAACGTCGACATACTGCCGCCGACCGCAGCACTGGTGGGCTACTCCCTGATCGTCGTCCCCTGCCTGCCAACCGTACCGGCGACGTTGATCGGTGCGCTGGATGCAGGAGAGGCGCAGATCGTCATCGGCCCCCGCTTCGGCAGCCGCGACACGGACTTTGCCATTCCTGACGCGCTGGTCGACCCGGATGTCGAGCGCCTGCTGCGCGGCAAGGTGGTGCGATCGGAGAGCCTGGCGGACCGGATCGCGATGGAGGGCGATGGCTGGCAGGCGCGCGGTTGGCTCGACCATTATGAGGGCGACGCGGAGCCTGAATTCGTCACCTCGGACGGATGGGTCACCGGCTATCGGCTCGGTAGGCTGCGCCTCTGCACCGCATGGCCCGAGGGCACCTTCATCGAAAGGCTGGTCGAGCGGGCAGCGAACGACGCTGGCCTGCCTGCCGTTGCCCTCGCCGAAGGCATCAGGCGGCGAAGCTGCGGCAATCGGAATTTCGCGTTCGATTACACCAGCGGCACAGTCTGCATCGATCCACCGGTATGACCTTGGCGCGTGACCGCGTAGGGAACTCTCGATGACACCCAAGTTCGAACGGGTCCGAAACCGTCCGCCGCTCGCTGCTCCCCGTGCTGGGCGAATTGAAGCGCGAGCGCTATGCCCCTGAACTGGCCCAGGCGATCAACCAGGGACACTTCGACCTCGATCTCGTAGAACATCGTTTCCAGCTCGACACCGAAGCAGGAGCCGCTGGCTTCCTTCAAGAACTAGCCTCGAGCGCGAACCGCCCAAGATTGGTTGACGACCTTTCGGTTGATCGGGCGCAGTTCGTGCAGACTCGAGTGCCCGGTACGGTCGTTGAACACGAGGGGAGCAAATCCCTTGTCAGTGGTGGTAGCTACTCACGCAACGGAGAAATGGTCAATCTCACTTTCTACAAGCTGCAGGGGCAGGTAGGAATCGAACTCTACTGGGATGGTTGGCCAGATGTGTCGTTCCCTCGGATCATTCCGGTAAAATTCGGCAACAAGACGCTGCCGAAGATGGTTGAGTATGAGCGCAATGGTCCAGCCGCCAATGCAGATGCTTTCAACGTCAACGGCTATTGGGTCACCGATGCGCTAAAGCAAGCAGACAGCCTAGAAATCGGATCTGAGACAGAAATCGCTCCATTGGAGCTTCCTACAGGCAGCCTCTACCAGACTGGCTTGGCGCTAGAAAGTTGCTGATTCGTTTGGTCGCCACCGGAGTGCGAACGACCGCGAACGTTTGTGAATTCACCCCTGATGGGCACGCGCATTTTCCATGGATATCCCATGGAAGGGAGCCATGATCTACATAAATCATTGAAAAATGGTGCTGCTGGGGAGGATTGAACTCCCGGCCTCACCCTTACCAAGGGTGCGCTCTACCACTGAGCTACAGCAGCCTGTCCAAGGCGCGGGCCTATTGTCGTGCGCCACGCGATTGTCAAGCCAAGCTTGAGCGTTTTAGCTGTGCTAACGCTCCGCCGCTTGAGCGCGAACAGGATTAGCGGCAAGGCGTTTCGCATGAATGAAGAGACCGGCAAGAACATATCGCGCGAAGAGCGGCTCGCGGCCAAACTGCGCGAGAACCTGCGCCGCAGGAAGGCACAGGCGCGGCAAATGGGCGGCGAATCGGGCGAAAGCGGGGTTTCCAAAGATGTCGCGAATAGCTAACGCGACTTGCTCCTGACACACGGCGGAGCGTTTCCTTGCCCAAGCTCATTCTAGTTCGCCACGGCCAGAGCCAGTGGAACCTCGAAAACCGCTTCACCGGCTGGTGGGATGTCGACCTGACCGAGCAGGGCGAGGCCGAAGCGCGCGCCGCCGGCGATCTGCTGCGCGAGCGGGGCCTGCTGCCGACCGCCGCCTTCACCTCGCTCCAGACCCGCGCGATCAAGACGCTGCAATTCGCGCTGGAGCATTGCGGCAGGCTGTGGATTCCCGAAACCAAGGACTGGCGGCTCAATGAACGCCACTATGGCGGACTGACCGGTCTCGACAAGCAGCAGACCCGCGAACGCCACGGCGACGAGCAGGTCCATATCTGGCGCCGCAGCTTCGACGTGCCGCCGCCGGATATGGAGCCGGGCAGCGACTACGATCTCGCGTCCGATCCGCGCTACGCCGGGATCGCGGTGCCGCAGACCGAAAGCCTCAAGCTGACCATCGAGCGCGTCTTACCCTATTGGGAAAGCGCGATTCTGCCGGTGCTGGCGAGCGGCGAGACGGTGATCATCTCCGCCCACGGCAATTCGCTGCGCGCGCTGGTCAAGCATCTCTCCGGCATTTCGGACGAGGACATCACCGGGCTCGAAATCCCGACCGGCCAGCCGATCGTCTATGAATTCGACGGCGCGATGACTCCGGGCGAACGCTATTACCTGAAGGACAGCTGAGATGGCCGAGGGGGCAAACAAGGCGAAAATCGCCATCGTGATGGGCAGCCAGTCCGACTGGCCGACCATGCGCTGCGCCGCCGAGGTACTGCAAGAGCTCGGCGTGGAGAGCGACGTGCGCATCGTGTCGGCCCACCGCACGCCCGACCGGATGTACGATTTCGCCAGGGGCGCGGAGGCCGAAGGCATCCGGTTGATCATTGCCGGGGCAGGAGGTGCGGCGCACCTGCCGGGCATGCTTTCCGCGTTGACCCATCTCCCGGTGCTCGGTGTACCGGTGCAGTCGAAGGCGCTGAGCGGGCAGGACAGCCTGCTGTCCATCGTCCAGATGCCGGCAGGGATCCCGACCGCGACCTTCGCCATCGGCGAGGCGGGCGCGACCAATGCCGGGCTCTATGCCGCAGCGATCCTCGCGCTGGGCGATCCTGCGCTGACGCAGCGCCTGAAGGACTGGCGCGCGGCGCGGACGGAATCGGTCAGCGAACGGCCCGAAGGATGATCGCAAGATGATCGCACCGGGGGGAACGATCGGCATTCTCGGTGGCGGCCAACTTGGCCGGATGCTGGCGATGGCCGCAGTGCAGCTGGGCTATCGCTGCATCGGCTATGCGCCTCAGGGCGATAATGTCGCGGCAGACGTCTGCGCGGACTTCTTCACCAACAGGTGGGACGATGCGCAGGCGATCGCCGCCTTCGCGCAGCAGTGCGACGTCATCACCTGGGAATTCGAGAACGTGCCGGTTGCACCGCTGCTGCCGATCGCCGAGCGGCTCGCCCCGCACCCGCGCGCGCTGGAGACCGCGCAGGACCGGCTCAATGAAAAGCGCTTCGTCGAGGATCACGGCGGCCAGCCGGCCGCCTATGCCGCGATCGACACCATGAGCGGGCTCTTGGACGCGGTCGACCGGCTTGGCGCGCCGGGCATCCTCAAGACCCGCCGCGACGGCTACGACGGCAAGGGCCAGTGGCGGATCGACAGCGTGCGCGATGCCGAAGGGATGCGCCTACCCGACATGCCGACGATCTATGAAGCCTTTGTCGAGTTCGAGGCGGAGTTCTCGGTCATCCTCGTCCGCGGGCACGACGGCGAAATCCGCTATTGGGATTCGACCCGCAACCTACATGTCGGCGGCATCCTGTCGCAATCGATCTGGCCGACCGGCCCGGTGGTGGAAGCGCAGGTCGCCAAGGCGCGCGAGCTCTCGGCCAAGGTCGCGCAGGCGCTGGGCTATGTCGGGGTGCTGACGCTCGAATTCTTTGCCACGCGCGAGGGCCCGGTGTTCAACGAGATGGCACCGCGGGTGCATAACTCCGGCCACTGGACGATCGAAGGCGCGGCCACCAGCCAGTTCGAGAACCACATCCGCGCCATCTGCGGCCTGCCGCTGGGCGATACCGCAACCATCGCGACCTCGGTCGAGATGACCAACCTCGTCGGCAAGGATGCAGGCGGCGCGCAGCAATGCCTCGGCGATCCGACGGCGCATCTGCATCTCTACGGCAAGGCCAAGGCGCGCGAGGGGCGCAAGATGGGGCATGTGACGCGGGTCGCCTTCGGGTGAGTGGCGAAATCTTCCTGATCTATGCGCGCGCGGCAAACGGCACTATCGGGCGCGACGGTAAACTACCGTGGCATATCCCGGCCGATTTGAAGCGCTTCAAGGCGCTCACACTCGGCAAGTCGATGATCATGGGCCGCAAGACCTTCGAAAGCCTGCCGGGGCTGTTGCCGGGGCGGCGGCACATCGTGCTGACCCGGCGGCACGACTGGCATCCCGAAGGGGCGGATATCGCACGTTCGGGCAACGAAGCACTGGCGTTGGCTGCGGCACACGATCCGGAAGCCGAAGTGGCGATCATCGGCGGTGCAGCAGTCTACGATGTGTATCGCCCGCTGGCGCAGCGCATCGAAGTAACCGAGGTCCATGCCGGGTATGACGGCGACACTTTCATGCCGCCGCTCGGCGCGGAATGGGAATCGGTCGCGCGCGAAGACTTTCCGGCGGACGGCGGCCTGCCCGCCTACAGCTTCGTCACCTTTCGCCGCCACGACCCGGAGACCGCGCAATGATCCGCAAGTTCGCCCTCGGCATGCTCGCCCTGCTGATCCTCGGCGCGGGAGTCTTCTTCCTCTTCGCCCCGCGCTGGGCGGAGGAGTCGATGAACCAGATCGATGGCGAGCCGCTGATCGCAGTGTCCGACGAGGCGCGCGCGCTGCACAAGACGCTGACCATCGTCGACCTGCATTCGGATACGCTGCTGTGGGACCGCGACCTGAACGACCGCGCCACCCGCGGCCAGATGGACCTGCCGCGCTTGCAGGACGGCAATGTCGCGCTGCAGGTGTTCTCCAGCGTGACCAAAACGCCGAAGGACCAGAACTACGACGCCAACGGGGCGGACAGCGACAACATCACCCTGCTGGTGATCGGCCAGCTCCAGCCGCTCCGGACCTGGAGCAGCCTGCTCGAGCGCGCGCTCTACCATGCGGAAAAGCTCGAGCGCGCGGCAAGAGACTCGAACGGAGCGCTCGCTCTGGTCCGCCAGCCGCAGGATATCGGGGCACTGATCGACCGCCGCCGCGCCGATCGCGCCGCCACCGGCGCGCTGTTCAGCGCCGAGGGGCTGCAAAGCCTCGAAGGCGATCTCGACAATCTCGATGTGCTCTACAAGGCGGGCATGCGGATGGCGGGGCTGACGCATTTCTTCGACAACGATCTCGCCGGATCGATGCACGGGCTCGAAAAGGGCGGGCTGACCGACAAGGGCCGGGCCGCGATCCGGCGGATGGAAGACATGGGGATGGTGGTCGATATCGCGCATTGCAGCCACGCCTGCGTTGTCGATATTCTCGCCATGGCGCGCCGCCCGGTGGTCTCCAGCCACGGCGGGGTGCAGGCGACCTGCAAGGTCAACCGCAACCTGACCGACGCAGAGATTCGCGGGGTCGCCAAAACCGGCGGGATCATCGGCGTCGGCTACTGGGAGGGCGCGGTGTGCAGCACCTCGCCCCGCGCCACCGCGAAAGCGATGAGGCATATCCGCGATCTGGTCGGCATCGAGCATGTGGCCCTGGGCAGCGATTACGACGGCGCGGTGACCGTGCGCTTCGACACCAGCGAGCTCACCCAGGTGACGCAAGCGCTGATCGACGAAGGTTTCAGCGAGGAAGAAATTCGCGCCGCAATGGGCGGCAATGCAGTGCGCGTGCTGACCGAAGGTCTCAAGCCGTTGAAAAGTGCCGCGCGATGAGGTGGCTCGATCATCGCGATCCCATGCCCGACAGCTTGCGCGGCGCGGTGGTCGCATTGGGCAATTTCGACGGCTTCCACAAAGGGCACCAGGCGGTAGCGGGCGAAGCAATCCGCTGGGCGCGCGAGGAAGGGCGGCCGAGCGTAGTCGCGACCTTCGACCCGCATCCGGTGGGCTTCTTCCAGCCCGATGTCCCGCCGTTTCGCCTGACCACGCTCGAACAGCGGCACGAACTCTATCTTGCCGCCGGGGCGACCGCGATGCTGGTGTTCCACTTCGACGCCGAGCTTGCCGGTACGAGCGCGGAGGATTTCGTCGGCACGCTTCTGGCGGAGCATCTCGGCGTGGCGGGGGTGGTGACCGGAGAGGATTTCACCTTCGGCAAGGCGCGCGGCGGCAACGTGAATGTGTTGCGCGAAGTCGGCGCGAAGCACGGGATCGAGGCTCGGGTCATCGGTCCGGTAGGGGACGGGGGCGAAGTGGTCTCCTCCAGCCGCATCCGTGACGCCTTGCGCGCAGGCGATCCGCAAGAGGCGGCACGGCTGCTCACCCGCCCCTTCGCGATTCGCGGCATCGTCGAGCATGGCGACAAGCGTGGGCGCGAAATCGGCTATCCCACCGCCAATCTGTCGATCGAGGGCTATCTGCGCCCACGCTACGGCATCTACGCCGTCACCGGGCGCATCCTCGCCACCGGCGAAGTACTGCAGGGCGCGGCGAACATCGGCATCCGGCCCCAGTTCGAACCGCCCAAAGAATTGCTCGAACCCTATTTCTTCGATTTTTCGGGCGACCTATACGGGCAGGAAATCGAAGTCGCATTCCACCATTTCCTGCGCCCCGAAGCCCGGTTCGATTCGCTCGACGCGCTAATGGGGCAGATGGACAAGGACTGCGCGGAAGCGAAGCGATTGCTGGGGGGCTGATCGAATGAAGACATGGGGCCTGCGCATCGGCTTTGCCCTAGCCGTGGCATTCCTTGCGCTGACGGTGGTCAACGCCAGCTGGCTCGCGCCGGTGCCGCAGGGGAGCGCCAAGCTGATCGCGCATCGCGGGGCGGGCGCGGTGGCGATCCCTGGCGACAGCGAGTGCTCGGCCACGCGGATCGAACCGCCCTATCACGACCATATCGAGAATACCTCTGCGGGCATTCGCCGCGCGATCGGGATGGGCTCGAAAATGGCCGAGGTGGATGTAGCCGCGACGCGGGATGGGCGGATCGCGATCTTCCGCGATGCCCGGCTCGATTGCCGCACCGATGGCAAAGGTCCGGTGCGCGAGAAGACCATGGCCGAGCTGAAAGCGCTCGACGTCGGCTACGGCTACACCGCAGACGGCGGCAAGACCTATCCGCTGCGCGGGCTCGGCCGGGGCTTGATGCCCGACCTCGTCGAGCTGGTGCCGCAGCTGCCGATCTACACTGAGCTGGTCTATCACTTCCGCTCGGACAACCCGCGCGAGGCGACCGCGCTGATCGCCGCACTCGAAGCATCGGGCCGCGACGTAGAGGGCGAAGGCGATGCCTTCTACGGCCCGCCCGCCCCGGTGGCGGAGATGGCGAAGCGCTATCCCAAGGCGTGGACCTGGACGCAGGCCAGCGCCGAACAGTGCAGTTCGGACTATGTGCTCTACGGCTGGACCGGGATCTTCCCCGCAAGCTGCGAGAACGGGACGATGATCGTCCCGCTCGACCAGCAGTGGAAGTACTGGGGCTTCCCCAACCGCCTGATCGCGCGGATGGAGGCGCATGGCGGGCGGATCATCGTGGTGGGGCCGGGCGAAGGCGACGGCGGGATGCCCGGGCTGACCCTGCCCGAGCAGCTCGGCGAGATCCCCTCCAGCTTCAACGGCTATGTCTGGGTGGACGACGCCTGGACCATCGCGCCGTCCTACAAGCCGCTGCTCGACAAGCGCACCGAGCGCGAGCGCGAAGCCGCCGCCGATGCGATCAGCCGCCGGCGGGAGCGGGATTAGGGTCCGGCCCTTACCGTCACCCCGGACCTGATCCGGGGTCCCGCTTCTTGCGACCGACCACAGCAGCTCAAAGGCGAGCGGGACCCCGGCTCGATGGCCGCGGTGACGAGGAGAGGTGGAGCAAGCGACGAAACGCTTTATCGCGGCGCGCAATTCGGTTAGCGGCCACCACCTATGTCCGAGCAGCGCGATTACAGAGACACGGTCTTCCTGCCAAAGACCGACTTCCCCATGAAAGCCGGCCTTCCGCAGAAGGAACCGGGCATTCTGGCGCGCTGGCAGGAGATCGGGCTGTACGACAAACTGCGCGAGGAGCGCGCCGGGCGCGAAAAGTTCATCCTCCATGACGGCCCGCCCTACGCCAATGGCGACATGCATATCGGCCACGCGCTGAACCGCATCCTCAAGGACATGGTGGTGCGCAGCCAGACGCTGCTCGGCAAGGACGCGCCCTTCGTGCCCGGGTGGGACTGCCACGGCCTGCCGATCGAATGGAAGGTCGAGGAACAGTACCGCAAGGCAAAGCGCGACAAGAAGGAAGTCCCGCCGAAGGAATTCCGCGCCGAATGCCGCGCCTATGCGCAGGGCTGGGTCGATGTGCAGCGCGGGCAGCTCAAGCGCCTCGGCCTGATGGCGGATTTCGATCATCCCTATCTGACGATGCAGTTCGAAAGCGAAGCCACGATCGTTTCCGAACTGATGAAGTTCGTCGAAGCGGGCAATCTCTATCGCGGGTCGAAGCCGGTGATGTGGAGCCCGGTCGAGGAAACCGCGCTGGCCGAAGCCGAGGTCGAATACGAGGACATCGTCTCGACCCAGATCGACGTGGCGTTCGAGATCGTCGAGTGCCCGAACGTGCCGGAACTGGTCGGCGCGCACGCGGTGATCTGGACGACGACGCCGTGGACAATCCCGGTGAACCAGGCGATCGCCTATGGGCCGGAAGTCGAGTATCAGATCTTCACCTTCCCGCTCGATCGGCGCAAGTATCTGATCGCGCGTCCGTTGATGGATGCCTGCCTCGAACGCCTGCAAATGGTGAATATCTTTCCCTCGGAAGGTTCGGCAGAGGCTTTTCGCAGAGCACGCGGCACGGTGATCAAAGGCTCCGACCTCGCCGGCACCGTTGCCCGTCACCCGATGCACCATCTCGGTGGGTTCTACGCCGCGCCGCGCCCGTTCCTGCCGGGCGATTTCGTCACCACCGACAGCGGCACCGGCCTCGTCCATATGGCGCCCGATCATGGCGAGGACGATTTCGAGCTGTGCAAGGCCAACGGGCTGGAGCCGGTCTTCGCGGTGATGGACGACGGGCGCTATCGCGACGACTGGCCGTGGCTCGGCGGGAATGACGAGCGCCGCCGCAGCGTGATCAACAAGCCGTTCAACGCGCCCGAAGGCCCGATCTGTTCGGACCTGCGCGAAGCGGGTGCGCTGCTCGCCGCGAGCGACGATTACCAGCATTCCTACCCGCATTCCTGGCGCTCAAAGGCCAAGGTGATCTTCCGCTGCACCCCGCAGTGGTTCGTGCCGATGGACCGCCCGCTCGATGTCGGCGATTTCGACGTTGCGGTGCCCGAAGGCTTCGGCGCGGCGATCGCGCTGTTCACTTCGAAGGACCATTCGACCCTGCGCGAGATCGCCCTGCGCGAGATCGACCGGGTCGAATTCTTCCCGCCCAAGGGCCAGAACCGGCTGCGCTCGATGGTCGAGGGGCGGCCCGACTGGGTGCTCAGCCGCCAGCGCGCCTGGGGCGTGCCGATCACGCTGTTCGTGCGTCCCGACGGTTCCTATCTGCAAGACCCGGCGGTCAACGCCCGCGTCGTCGCAGCCATCGCCAAGGAAGGCGTCGATGCGTGGGACGAGAGCCGCAAGGCCGAGTTTCTCGGCCTCGATCATGATCCCGCCGACTACGAGATGGTCACCGACATTCTCGACGTGTGGTTCGATTCGGGCTGCACCCATGCCTTCACGCTCGAAGGCGACCGCTGGCCCGATCAGCGCTGGCCCGCCGATCTCTACCTCGAAGGGAGCGACCAGCATCGCGGCTGGTTCCAGTCGAGTCTGCTCGAAAGCAGCGCCACCCGCGGCCGCGCGCCCTATGACGCGGTGCTGACCCACGGCTTCACCATGGATGCCAGGGGCAAGAAGATGTCGAAATCGCTCGGCAACACGATCGATCCACTGAAGGTGATGCAGGAATACGGCGCGGACATCATCCGCCTGTGGGCTTTATCGGTCGATTTCACCGAAGATCACCGGATCGGCGACGAAATCCTCAAGGGCGTCGGCGACCAGTACCGAAAGCTGCGCAACACCTTCCGCTACATGCTCGGCGCGCTCGACGGCTATGTCGGCGACCTGTCAGACACGACCGAAATCCCCGAGCTGGAGCTCTACGTCCTCTCGCTGCTGGCCGATCTCGATGCGAAGATGCGCCAGGCAGTGGAGGAGTACGATTACAACACCTACACCCGGCTGCTGGTCGATTTCTGCAACGAGGACCTCAGCGCCTTCTTCTTCGATATCCGCAAGGACCGGCTGTATTGCGACGGCGCCGACGATCCGCAGCGCAACGCCTACCGCGCGGTGCTCGACATCCTGTTCCACGCGCTGGTGCGTTATGCCGCACCGGTGCTGGTGTTCACCGCAGAAGAGGTGTGGCAGACGCGCTATCCCGAGGATGGCGAACAGGGCGGCAGCGTCCATTTGCTCGACTGGCCGAGCATCCCGCAGGTCGGGGTGGACACCGAACGCTGGGCGCAGCTGCGCACCTTGCGCGACAGGGTGATGGAGGCGATCGAGCCGCTGCGGCGTGACAAGACCATCCGCTCGGGGCTGGAGGCCGATGTGGTGGTGCCTGCTGCGCTCGTGCCCGACGGCTTCACCGATGCGCAGCTCGCCGAGCTGTTCATCACCGCGTCAGTCACCCGCGGCGATAGCGACGCGGTGACCGTGACGCGCACCACCGACCACAAATGCGGCCGTTGCTGGCGGCTGCTGCCCGAAGTGACGGAAGACGGCGCGCTGTGCGCGCGGTGCGAGGACGTGGTCACCCAGATGGATGCTGCGACATGAGCCTGTTGACCAAGCCCCGCCTGATCGGCCTCGCGCTCGCCGCGCTGGTGTTTGCCGTGGACCAATGGGTCAAAAAGATCGTCGATGTCGATCTCGCTATGCGGCTCGGCCAGACGATCGACCTGCTGCCGTTTTTCGACCTCACCCGGGTGCACAATTACGGCGTGTCGATGGGCATGTTCACTGCCACCAGCCCGGAAATGCGCTGGGGCCTGGTGCTCGTCACCGCGCTGATCGCGCTGGTGGTGACCGTGTGGATCCTGCGCGAGAAGGCGCTTGGCGATATCGCCGGGCTCGGGTTGATCCTCGGCGGCGCGCTGGGCAATATCCTCGACCGGGTGCAATATGGCTATGTCCTCGACTATGCCGATTTCCATATCGGCGAATTCCGCCCGTTCCTGATTTTCAACATCGCCGACGCCGCTATCACCATCGGTGTCCTCATCATCCTTGCCCGCGCGCTGTTCATCCGCGATAAGCGCGAGGACGCAGAAACCGACCCGGCCCAGGCCGCCCCGGAGAGCACGACATGACACTTTCGACCAAACTGATCCTGATCGCCGGCGGCAGCGCCCTGCTGGCAGCCTGCGGCAGCGGCGGCGGCATCCTCGGCCGCGAACGTCCGGACGAGATGGCCGTGCAACGCCAGGCCCCGCTGGTGGTGCCGCCCGATTTCAACCTCGTGCCCCCCTCGCCCGGTGCGCCGCGCCCGGCCGAAGGCACCGCCAGCGAGCAGGCGCTCGATGCCCTGTTCGGCGGCCCCGCGCCGCGCAGCTCGGTCGAAACCAGCGCACTCGACCGGGCCGGCACCGCCGCGCCGGGCATCCGCAGCTCGATCGGCGATCCGCAGACCAACACCGTTGCGAAAGGTCGCGTGACGCGCGACATCGTTGCCGCACCCGAAGGCGACGGACAGTTCGCGACGGCGGTGATCCCCGGCTGACCGGACTTCGCTAACCTACAGCTTGTCGGTCACGCCTTTTCGGCGGTGACCTTCGACACCAGCAGCTTGTCGATCTTGCGCCCGTCCATGTCGACGACCTCGAATCGCCAGCCCTGCTCGGTGAAGCTCTCGCCTTCCCTCGGCAGCTTCTTGAGCACCGACAGCGCGTAGCCCGCGACGGTCGCGAATTCGCGTTCCCCGCCATAATCGAGCCCGAGCCGCTCGGCGAGCTCCTCGGCCGACATCCAGCCGGCAACCAGCATGCTGCCGTCGGCGCGCTCGGTGACCGGCGGCTCGTCGCCTTCATCGCGGTCGCTCTCGAAATGGCCGACCAGCGCGGTGAGCAAATCGACCGGTGTGATTATGCCGTCGAGATGCCCGTATTCGTCATGCACCATCGCCATCGCGACTTCGGACTGCTGTAGCACGCGCAGCGCATCCATCGCGTCGAGCTGGTCGGGCACCACCTCGGCGCGCTTCATCAGCCGCCGCAGCGAAACCGGCTTGCCCGCCACCATCAGCGCGAGCACTTCGCGCACCTTGACCACCCCGACGATGCGGTCGGTCGAGCCGATCCCCACCGGCAGCAGCGAATGCGGGCTCTGCTCGATCGCCTGCCGGATCGCATCCTCGTCCGCGGTCAATTCGACCCAATCGATCTCGGTGCGCGGCGTCATCACCTCGCGCACCGTGCGTTCGGCGAGGCGAACAACGCCGGCGAGGATCTGGCTCTGGTCGGCCTCGATCACCCCGTGGCGGCTCGCCTCGGCGAAGATCATGTGCAGCTCTTCGGCGGTGACGCTCGACTGGCCTGCCGGGCGCACGCCGAGCAGGCGAATCAGCAGGCCCGAGGAGGTGTCGAGCAGCCACACCAGCGGCGCGCCTACCCGGGCCAGCAAGGCTAGCGGGCGCGCCATCACCAGCGCGATAGGCTCCGCAGCGCGCAAAGCGACCTGCTTTGGCACCAACTCGCCCACCACCAAATTGAAGTAAGTCACCAGCGCGATCACCAGCGCGAAGCCTGCTTCTTCCGCATATCGCGCAGGCAGCCCAAGCGCCACCAGCCTTTCGCCCACCGGGCCGCCCAGGCTTGCCCCCGAATAGGCCCCCGCGATGATCCCGATCAGCGTTATCCCGATCTGCACGGTCGAGAGGAACTTGCCGGGGTTGGAGGCAAGCGAGATCGCGGTCGATGCGCCCTTACTGCCCTGATCGGCGGCATTTTGCAGCTGCGATGTGCGTGCGGAGACGATCGCGAGCTCGGACATCGCGAAGACACCATTGAGCACGATCAATCCGGCGATGATGAACAGGTCGGTATATGGAAAGGGGGTCACGGCTGAAGCGCTAGCACAAATGTTCGCGGCTGCCAGCCCGCTGCTGCATGGACCGCGACAATCCGTTCAGGAACGAGATGGCCTTGTCGAGCGTATGGAGGTAGCAGCACGTGGGGGATGACATATCCTCTCCGATTGTGCTGCCCGAATTTCCAATGGGGAGAACCCGAATGAAAAATATGAAGATCTATCTGGCATCGGTCGCAGCGGCTTCGCTGGTTACGGCAGGCTGCGTCACCGATCCCAACACCGGCGAACGCAAGGTTTCGCGCACAGCGGCGGGTGCCGTGCTCGGCGGCACGCTGGGCTATCTCCTCGGCGACCTGGTGGGCGGCAAGACCGCTCGCATTATCGGCGCAGGCATCGGCGGCTCTGCCGGTGCGGTTATCGGTGATCAGTTCGACGACCAGATCCGCGAGCTCGACGAAACCACCGCCGGTACCGGGGTGGATGTCGAAGAAATCGGCGATCAGGATGCAATCCTTGTCCGCCTGCCCGACGGGGTAACCTTCGCGACCGGATCGGCCACCATCAATCCGGGCTTCCGTGCAACGCTCGACGCGGTCGCGGACAGCCTTGTGCGCTATCCCAACAGCCTGATCGATGTGTACGGCTTCACCGACACGACCGGCTCAGATGCGCTCAACCAGCGCCTTTCGGAACAACGGGCCGAAGCGGTCGCTGCCTACCTCGCCAGCCGCGGCGTTTCGCGCTCGCGTATCGCGACGCAAGGCTTCGGTGAGCGTTACGACTATCTGCGCGTAAAGACGGGCGACAACATCTCGGAGCCGCTCAACCGCCGCGTCGAGATCAAGATCACTCCGATCTCGCAGGCCGACGTGAACGCCGCGCGCGGTATGTAGTCTTTCCCGCTCTGGGTATCGATTGGAAAGGGCGGCCCCCGCAAGGGTCGCCCTTTTCGCGTGCTAGCCGGCTCGCCCGTCCGGCGCGGCAAGGGCCTGGGCGCGTTCAGCGAGGTGCTCGACCGCTGCGAGGTGAATCGCAGGCGAACTGACCAGCAACCCGAAGGCGCGCGGGTCGCGCTTGTTGAAGGCCAGGTTCTGCCCGAAGGCATCAGTTGTCGCGGCTCCGGCCTCGCGTGCGATCAGCGCCGCCGCACCGATATCCCATTCGTAGCCCCAGCGCAGCGTCGCGACGAGATCGGCCTCGTCCGCGGCCACCATCGCGACCCTGAGCGCGATCGAATTGGGCTTTTCCACCGCCACAAGCATCGAATCGACCTTGGCCAGCCCGTCGGCCGGAACCCGCGCCCCTGCAAACTCGTTTCGGGACGAAGCCTTCAACCGTTCGCCATTGCGCCACGCGCCCTGCCCCGCAACCGCCGACCAGTGCTCGCCGCGTCCCGGTGCATCGAGCACCCCGATCAGTGGGCGGCCTTCGCTGATCAGCGCGACCGACACCGCCCAGCCGCTGCGTCCGCGCAGGAAATCGCGCGTCCCGTCGATCGGGTCCACCAGCCAGATCAGACCGCGATCGAGCCTGTCCGGCGCGTCGGCGGTTTCTTCCGACAGCCAGCCGGCCGACGGGAGCAGCGCGCCGAGTTCGCGCCGCAGGAAGCGATCGACCTCGAGGTCGGCGTCGCACACCGGGCTGCCCGGTTCCTTTTCCCAGCTTCTGACCGTGCCGCCTGCCCCCGGCCACACCGCATGCGCCATCCGGCCTGCTTCGCGGACGATGGATTCGAGGGCTGCGCGGTCGATCATGCGCAAACAGCCCTGCGCAGGGACACAGCACTTTTCAAGCCGGGGAATCCATGCTTATGCCCCGCGCAGATTTCCCCACGCATTCGCAACAACGGATTTGCCATGAACATCCACGAATACCAGGCCAAGGAACTGCTCGCGAAATACGGCATCGGCATCCCTGCCGGTCACGCTGCGCTGACGGTCGAAGAAGCGATCGCAGGCGCGAAGCAGCTCCCCGGGCCGCTCTATGTCGTGAAGGCCCAGATCCATGCCGGCGGGCGCGGCAAGGGCAAGTTCAAGGAATTGGGCGAAGAAGCCAAGGGCGGCGTTCGCCTGGCCAAGAGCATCGAGGAAGTCGAAGCCAACGCGCGCGAGATGCTCGGCAACACTCTGGTGACCATCCAGACCGGCGACGCGGGCAAGCAGGTCAACCGGCTCTACATCACCGACGGGGTCGATATCGCCAAGGAATACTACCTCTCGCTGCTGGTGGACCGCGCCACCGGCCGCGTCGCTTTCGTCGTCTCGACCGAAGGCGGGATGGATATCGAGGCTGTCGCGCATGACACGCCCGAGAAGATCACCACCTTCACCATCGATCCGGCGCAGGGCTTCCAGCCGCACCACGGCCGCGCGGTCGCCTTCGCATTGAAGCTCAAGGGCGATCTCAACAAGCAGGCACAGGTGCTGGCGAAGCAGCTTTACGACGCCTTCATGGCGACCGACTGCTCGATGCTCGAGATCAACCCGCTGGTCGAAAGCGAGGACGGCAAACTCTTGGTCCTCGACGCCAAGATGAGCTTCGATTCGAACGCGCTCTATCGCCACAAGGACATCGAGGCGCTGCGCGACGAGACCGAGGAAGATCCGGCCGAAGTGGAAGCGAGCGAATACGACCTCGCCTACATCAAGCTCGACGGCAATATCGGCTGCATGGTCAATGGCGCGGGCCTGGCGATGGCGACGATGGACATCATCAAATTGAATGGCGCCTTCCCCGCCAACTTCCTTGACGTGGGCGGCGGCGCCACCACTGAAAAGGTCACCGCAGCGTTCAAGATCATCCTCAAGGATCCGGCGGTCGAAGGCATTCTGGTCAACATCTTCGGCGGGATCATGAAGTGCGACGTGATCGCCAACGGCATCATTCAGGCGGCCAAGGACGTGAACCTGTCGGTGCCGCTGGTGGTCCGGCTCGAAGGCACCAATGTCAACGAAGGCAAGGCGATTCTCGACAATTCGGGCCTCGCCATCGTCAGCGCCGACGACCTGGGCGATGCCGCACGCAAGATCGTGGCCGAGGTGAAGAAAGCAGCGTGACCGCTGGTCAGGCCCGGGCTTGAGTCTCGAACCGCCGATAGCGGGAAGCTGTTTGTGCGGGCAGGTCAGCTATAGCTGCTCCAAAGCGCCGGTGTGGTCGGTCAACTGCCACTGCCGCTCGTGCCAGAAGCTGAGCGGGGCTCCATTTGTGTCCGCGTTCTCTGTTCCGGCAGGAAGCGTGGAGATCTCCGGCGCACTGGTTCGCTTCCAGCGGCAGTCTGATGCCGGCCATGTGGTGACAACTTCGCATTGCGCCCGATGTGGCAGCCGCGTCCACGCACAGTCGGCGGGGGCCGCGCACCTGTTGAATTTCTTTGCGACCACCCTTGCTAATCCGGATGACTTCAGGCCCATCTCCAATGTCTACCTGAGCGAGGCGGCCAGCTGGATCGAATCGCCCAAGGCGCGTTTCAACTTCCAGCGTATGCCCGAGGCTTAGCCAGCGGGCGCGGCCCTGCGGAACCGGAACACGAGTTCCTGCGGCTCGGGATTGTCGCTCCTCATTCGCACCGCGACCACCATGCCGCCTGCCGGACCCGCGTCCTTGTCTGCGCAGCGATAGGTCAGCGCGTGGAAATAGAGCGCGCAGGGTTCCACCGCGAGCAGGCGGAAGGTGACCATGCCGTCCTTGTCCTCCCACCCGGTCATGTCCGGATTGAAGTGCTTGAGCTTGACCACCAGGCTGCCGTCCTGCTCCATCAGATACATATGCTCGGTGAACATTATCCCGCCCTCGGCGGTCTCCTGAACGAAGGTGCCGACCATCGTATCGCCCGATGGGATCAGCCAGCTCTCGTGGGCCTCGGCATCACCGATCCCCGTTCCGCTCCATTGGCCGACCAGCCACGCGGCGTCGCCGACCGCAGCGGGAGGCGATTCGAAGCCTGCCTCGCCCACGCGGGTTTCCTGCGCTGCTGCCGGAATGGCGGCAAGCAATGCGCCGAACGCGAAAACGACCGGGAATAACCGCATCCCATCCTCCCTCTCGCCAACGGTTGTAGCGCGCCCGTGCAAAATCTCCTAGCGATGTGCAGGCAGGCGCGGCGGCGCGCCCATGGCAGAGTCGGTCGGCGGACCAGCTTGACGTTTACGTAAACCCAATCTAGGCCTGCGCCGCACAGTTTCGAGAGGAAGGATATCCCATGAAGATCCTCGTCCCCGTCAAGCGGGTGATCGACTACAACGTCAAGCCGCGGGTCAAGGCGGATGGTTCGGGTGTCGACCTGGCCAACGTCAAGATGAGCATGAACCCGTTCGACGAGATCGCAGTCGAAGAAGCAATCCGCATCCGTGAAGCGGGCAAGGCGGAAGAGATCGTGGTCGTCTCGGTCGGACCTACCAAGGCACAGGAAACGCTGCGCACCGCGCTCGCGATGGGCGCGGACCGCGCGATCCTCGTGCAGGTCGAGGACGATGTCGATGTCGAACCGCTGGCGGTGGCCAAGATCCTGAAAGCCATCGCCGAGCAGGAGAACCCCGGGATCGTCATGCTCGGCAAGCAGTCGATTTCGGATGACAGCAACCAGACGGGCCAGATGCTCGCCGCACTGATGGGCCGCCCGCAAGGGACCTTCGCCAACACCGTCGAGGTGGACGGCGATTCGGTGACCGTGAAGCGCGAGATCGACGGCGGGCTCGAGACAGTGAAGCTGTCGCTTCCGGCGATCGTCACCACCGATTTGCGCCTCAACGAGCCGCGCTATGCCTCGCTGCCCAACATCATGAAGGCGAAGCAGAAGCCGCTCGAGAACAAGACCCCGGCCGATTACGGGGTCGATATCGCGCCGCGCCTGAAGACTTTGAAGGTCGCCGAACCGCCGGTTCGCAGCGCCGGGATCAAGGTCGCCGACGTCGACGAGCTGGTCGCCAAGATCAAGGCGCTCGGCATCGCCTGAGCCTCACCCACGCAAGATTAGGGACACAAGAACCATGAAAACCCTTGTTCTGGTCGAACATGACAATGCGTCGGTGAAGGATGCGACGCTTTCCGCCGTGACCGCCGCTGCCAAGCTGGGCGAAGTCCACCTGCTGGTCGCAGGGTCAGGCTGCGCCGGCGTAGCCGATGCAGCGGCGAAGATCGCGGGTGTCGGCAAGGTCCATCTCGCCGACGATGCTGCCTATGCTCACCAGCTAGCCGAAAATGTCGCTCCGCTTGCGGCGCAGCTGATGGCGGATCACGACGCCTTCGTCTGCCCCGCCACCACCACCGGCAAGAACATCGCCCCGTGTGTCGCCGCGCTGCTCGATGTGATGCAGATCTCGGAAATCATGAGCGTCGAGGGCGAGAGAACCTTCACCCGCCCGATCTACGCCGGCAACGCCATCGCCACCGTCGAAAGCTCGGATGCCAAGCTGGTCATTACCGTGCGCGGGACAGCGTTCGAGAAGGCGGCGACCGAAGGCGGATCGGGCATGGTCGAAGCCGTTTCCGGCGCAGGCGATTCCGGCCTGTCGAGCTTCGTCGGCTCGGAAATCGCCAAGAGCGAGCGCCCCGAACTGACCAGCGCCAAGGTGATCGTCTCAGGCGGCCGGGCGCTGAAGGACAGCGCAACTTTCGAGGAAGTGATCATCCCGCTGGCCGACAAGCTCGGTGCAGGCGTGGGCGCGAGCCGCGCGGCGGTCGATGCGGGCTATGTCCCCAACGATTACCAGGTCGGCCAGACCGGCAAGATCGTCGCGCCGGAAGTCTATATCGCGATCGGCATCTCCGGCGCGATCCAGCATCTGGCGGGGATGAAGGATTCCAAGACAATCATCGCCATCAACAAGGACGAAGACGCCCCGATCTTCCAGGTCGCGGATATCGGCCTGGTCGGCGATCTGTTCAAGATCGTGCCGGAGCTGACCGGGAAGCTTTGAACTCTTGTAACGAAACGGTTTTAGTTGGATAATCCGTTTCGATGGAACCGGTTTTGGTCAAATTGAAGGCGGCGGTGCTTTTCGGTACCGCCGCCCTTGCCTTGTCAGCTCCGGCCTCGGTCGAGGCCAAGATTGTGCGGCTAGCACCCTCTGGACCGTGGAGCATGAACTACGCAGACGACAGCTGTCGTCTGTCTCGCTTGTTCGGTGAGGGCGAAGAGCGGGTTGCGTTCTATATTGAGCGCTACGGACCTGGCGACCGGTTCCATATGGTGGTGGCTGGAGAAGCGCTCGGCAAATCCCCTCGACCAGAGACGCGTGTGCAATTCGGGGCGCAGGATGCCGGCTACGACTACGTGCCATCATTGGGCGAACTTGTCGAATATAGTCCTGCGTTGATCTTCACCGCTGCGTATCCCTCGGCCCAAAGAGCTGAAACCGGCTTTGCCAGAAAATCAGGTAAGGAAAAGTATGAAGATTTCATCGATCCGAGGATATTCGCGCACGATGTTACTGACCAACAGCTAGCTGCCATCGAATGGGTGGCATTTGAGCGAACGGGGGGTCATCGGGTCGAGCTCGAAATGCCGCAATTCGGGCAAGCGATGAAATCGATGCAAACTTGCACGGAAGAACTCGTCTCGCACTGGAACATTGATGTAGAGGCTCATCGCAGTCTCACGAAATTGCCCGCACCTGAAAATAGCCCCGGAGGTTGGATCAGGTCGAGCGACTATCCACGCGAGCTTTTGTACGGCGGATATCAGGGGATAGTGCAGTTTCGGCTCAGCGTAGATACTACGGGCAAGGCCACTGCGTGCCACATCCAGAATTCCACCCGGCCTGAAGGCTTTGACAAAATTGTGTGCGAAAAGATCATGAAGCGGGCCAGATTCGAGCCTGCACTCGACAAAGATGGCAGACCAATCGCCTCGTTCTATCGCAATACGGTTCGCTTCCTCATTCCCTAACCATAATCACAACCACCCATCCACCGCGTGGATCGTTACGCCGACCAATCCGCCCACCAGTGTTCCGTTGATGCGGATGAATTGCAGATCGCGGCCGACCGCGCCCTCGACCCGGTCGGTGATCGTGCGGGCGTCCCAGCGCTTGACCGTTTCCGATACCAGCTGGACGATCTGGTCGCCGTAGCGGCTCGCGATGCCGACCGCAGTGCGGCGGGCGAAGCGGTTGACCTGGGCCTGCAACCGCACATCGCGCTTTAGTGCTTCGCCCAGTTCGGCGAGGCTGGTGCGCAATTCGCCGCCGAGCGCGCTTTCGGGGTCGCGGGCGCGGCGGATCAGTGATTGGCGGATCCGTTCCCACACCCCCATCCACCATTCGGCAAGCGCAGGATCCTCCAGCATCTGCCGTTTGAGCGTCTCGACGCGTTCGCGCGTTGCAGGATCGTTCTGCAGATCGCGCGCGAGCGTCTCCATCCCCTCTTCCACCTTGTGCCGCAGCGGGTGGTCGGGATCGACCAGCACCTCCGCCAGCAGGCGGTAGAGACCGTCGAGGACCGAGTTCGAGATGCGTTCGTCGAGCCCGGTCCAGCGCAGGACGCTGTTGGCGCGCGACTTGATGATCTCGCGCACGGTTTCCTCGTTGTCTTCCAGCGTCAGCCCGGTCCAGCGGATGATCCCGTCCATCAGCGGCAGGTGCTTGCCATCGGCGATTGCCCCCTCCAGCATCCGCCCGAGCAAGGGCGCGACATCGAGCTTGGCCAGCTGGACCTTGAGGCCCGCACGCACCTGCGTACCGAGACGCGCGGGATCGAGCGATTCGAGCACTTCGGCGATCAGTTCCGCCGCACCGCCGGTGATGCGCGAGCGGGTCTCTCCCTGCGGTGCGACGAGGAAATCGCCCGCCGCCCCGGCGATGTTCATGCCCCGCATGCGCCGCGCGACCACCGTGGGGATGAGGAAATTCTCACGCAGGAACTGCGCCATCGTCTCGGCAATCCGGTCCTTGTTCTCCGGAATGATCGCGGTGTGCGGGATCGGGATGCCGAGCGGGTGGCGGAACAGGGCGGTAACCGCAAACCAGTCCGCCAGCCCGCCGACCATTGCGGCCTCCGCAAAGGCATGCACGTAGCCCCAGGCCGGATGCTGATCGAGCACCTGCTTGGTGGCGACGAACAGCGCCGCCATCGCAACCAGCATGATGGTCGCGGTCCAGCGCATCCGCCGCGCACGGTCGGGAGGGAGTCGGTTGCCGGTCACTGCCGGGGCCGCAGTCTTCGCGCCGGTCACTCCGCCGGATGGCCGTCCGGCGGAATGCGCGTTGCGGGGACCGGACCGGGGCTCTGAGGAACCGGTTCGGGCACCGGCGGCGCCGACTTGCCATCGTCCCCTGGGCGATAGGTGAGGAAACGCTGCCGCATCCACGGGCCCATGCGCTTCTCGAGGCTGTCGGCCAGGCTGAACCCGGCGGGCACGATCAGCAGGGTGAGCACAGTCGACAGGATCAGCCCGCCGATCACCACCGTGCCCATCGGCGCGCGCCACGCGCCGTCGCCCGAAAGCGACAGGGCGGTGGGCACCATGCCGGCAGTCATCGCGACCGTGGTCATAACGATCGGCTGCGCGCGCTTGTGGCCGGCATCCATGATCGCCTCGAACTTCTCCTTGCCTTCCGCCATCGCCTCGATCGCGAAGTCGATCAGCAGGATCGAGTTCTTCGACACGATGCCGAGCAGCAACAGCACCCCGATGAGGACCGGGAAGGACAGCGGCTGGCCGAACATGAAGACGAGGAATATCCCGCCCAGTGGTGCCAGCAGCAGCGAGCACATGTTGACGATCGGGCTCATCAGCCGCTTGTAGAGCAGCACCAGAGTCGCAAACACGAGCAGGATTCCGGAGATCAGCGCGATCTGGAAGTTGGTCAGCAGTTCGGCCTGCAATTCATCTTCGCCAACCGCATCGCGGATCACGCCCTGCGGCAAATTCGCGAGCGTGGGCAGGGCATCGACTTCCGCCGTCGCATTGCCGCGCAGCACACCTTCGGCCAGATCGGCACCGATAAACACCCGGCGGTTCTGGTTGTAGCGCTGGATCGACGTCGGCCCTGAGCCGAACGAGATATCGGCCACCCGTCCGAGCGGCACCGAGGCGCCGTTGGCGGTCGGCACAGGCAGGTTGGCAATGGTCTCGATATCGCGCCGCGAGCTCTTGGGCAGCTTGACCGCGATCGGGATCTGGCGATCCGATAGCGAGAACTTGGCCGCGCTCTGTTCGGTTTCTCCGATGGTTGCGATCCGGATCGCCTGGCTGAGCGATGCGGTGGTAACGCCCAGATCGGCCGCGAGGTCGGGACGCGGGCGGACGATGATCTCGGGGCGCGGAATATCGGCGGTGATTCGCGGCGCGACGATCGATTCGACGCCTTTCATTTCCTCGACCAGCTTGGACGCGGTCGCGTTAAGCAGCTCGGGGTTCGAACCCGCCAGCATGATCGTCAGATCGCGGCCGCTGCCCGGCCCCCCGGGACCACCCTGCGACTGGAAGCGAACCCGCGCGTCGGGGAACTTGGCCAGTTCGGGGGCAAGCGCACGCTCGAACTCGAACGACTTGCGGGCGCGATCGGCCTTGAGCGTGATGTAGATCGTTGCATTGGCCTCGCGCACCCGGGTCAGCGCGCGTTCGACTTCGGGCTGCTCGTGCATCAGGTCGGCAACGGCGTCGGCGGTCTTCTCCGCGGTTTCGAGCGTCGTACCAGGGACGAATTCGATCTCGATCCGGCTGTTGTCTTCGTCGGTCTCCGGTTGAAACTGGAACGGCGTGTTGCCGAACAGCAGGATGGTGAGCAGGAACGAGAAGTAGCCGAGGCAGATCATCCACACGCGATGGTCGAGGAAACGCGCCTCGAGGTAGCGCCAGGCATCACGCACGCGAGTTCCGAACACCCTTGCCATCAAGCCGAGTATCTTCACGAACGCCAAGCCTGCGAGGAAGCCGAGCAGCATCACGAACAGGAGCTGGATTAGCTCCAGCGGTCGATCGACCAGAATCCACCAACCGGATTCGCGCTGCGTGACGACCGAATCGGCAACCTTCTTGGGCAGCTCGAGGGCCGACAGCGCGCTGTATCCGTTCATCACCACCGCGCCGGAAAGCACGACGAGCACGATCAGCAATAGAATCAGAAACGGAACATAGAGGTAGCGGCGACGGATATTCGGCAGGCCGCTGCGCACACGCTTCATTTTCGAATCGTCGAGCGACCATTCGAGCACCCGCATATAACGGTCCATCCACGGGCCTTCGCCGTGCTCCGCGTGCCCCTTGGCCTTGAGGAAATAGGCCGCCATCATCGGGGTGATCGCGCGCGCGACGGCAAGGCTCATCAGCACAGCAGCGACCACGGTGAGGCCGAAGTTCTTGAAGAACTGGCCGGTGATGCCGGGCATCAGCCCGACCGGCAGGAACACCGCAACGATACAGAACGAGGTCGCCACCACCGCGAGGCCGATCTCGTCCGCCGCGTCGATCGAGGCCTGATAGGCGCTCTTGCCCATCCGCATATGCCGGACGATATTCTCGATCTCGACGATCGCATCGTCGACCAGCACCCCGGCCACCAGCCCAAGCGCGAGCAGCGACATCTGGTTGAGGTTGAACCCGAGCAGATCCATGAACCAGAAGGTCGGGATGGCGGACAGCGGGATGGCGATTGCGGAGATCACCGTCGCGCGCCAGTCACGCAGGAAGAAGAACACCACCACGACCGCGAGGATCGCCCCTTCGATCATGGCCGCGATCGAGCTCTCGTACTGGTCCTCGGTGTATTTGACCGTGTTGAACAGCGGGATGAAACGGACGCCCGGATTTTCCGCCTCGATCTCGGCAATCACTTCCTTGGCCGCATCGTAGACCGTTACATCGGAGGCCCCGCGCGCGCGCGAGATCCCGAAGTTGACCACTTCGCGATCGCGCAGCTTGCTGATCGAAGTCCGCTCGGAATAGCCATCGCGCACCGTCGCGATGTCGCTCAGCCGGATCGACTCCCCGTTGCCAAGCCGGATCTGGCGTTGTGCGAGCTCGAGCGCGGTTTCGGTCCCCCCGAGAACACGGACCGATTGCTTGGTCCCGCCGACCTCGGTCGCACCGCCACCGGCATCGAGATTGTCCTGCCGGATGACCGCGTTGATCTGTCCAGCCGTTACGCCGAGCGCCTGCATCCGCGAGGGATCGAGCAGCACTTCGATCTCGCGGTCCACCCCGGCGAAACGGTTGACCTGCGCCATGCCTTCGACCGAGAGTAGCTGCTTGGCGACGGTGTCGTCGATGAACCAGCTGAGCTGCTCGATCGTCATGTCGTCGGCTTCGACCGCGAAAATGCCGAGGAAGCCGCCGGAAATCTCGGCCTTGCTGATGCGCGGCTCGAGAATGCCGTCGGGCAGGCTGCCGCGCACCGAATCGACCGCGTTCTTCACCTCGGACACCGCCGCGTTGACGTCGGTGCCGACCTGGAATTCGACGAAGGTGTTCGATGCGCCTTCGCTGGCGGTCGAGGAAATGGTGCGCACGCCCTCCAGCGAGCGGACTCCGGACTCGACCCGCTGGGTGATCTGGTTTTCGATCTCAGTCGGAGCTGCGCCTGGCTGGATGATCGAAACGCTGACGCCCGGAAATTCGATATCCGGGTTGTTCACCACATCCATCCGCGCAAAGCTGAGCAGCCCGGCAAACAGGAGCGCGGTGAAGAACACCAGCGGAATGACCGGATTCCTGATCGACCAGGCGGAAATATTGCGCACTATCTACTCCAGCATGGACATGCGGAACCGAGGCAAGGCCGGACTCCGCTTACAAATCGTCGCTCTTCTCGACCTGAGGCTTGACGGTCTCGCCCGGATTCAGGAAGCCGCCCGCGCGAATCACTATGCGCTCCTTGCCGGTCAGCCCCTTGGTCACAATAATCCCGCCAGGAACCGCCGAGCCCAGCGTGATGTTACGCCGGACGACTTTGTTGTCCTTGTCGACCACATAGACATAGCTGCCCGTGTCGTCCGAAAGAACGGCGGATTCGGGCAGGCGCGGCGCGACCAGCGTTCCGCTCTTGATGGTTGCCGTGGCAAAACCGCCGGGGCGCAAACCGGGCGCATAAGACAGGGCGATGCGCGCCGTTCCCTGGCGGCTGTTAGGATCGATCGTGGGCGCGAGCTGCCACACCTGACCGATGAATTCCTTCGTCGTCCCGGCGGGGACCACGACCGCCTCGACCCCGGTCGCCAGCTGGGCCAGATCGTCCTCGCCAAGCCGCGCCTCGAGCTCCATCTCGCCGCCCTGGGCGATGCGGAACAGCGGTGGCGAGCCAGCGCTGACAATCTGGCCAAGTTCGACGTTGCGTTCAAGCACATAGCCCGAGGCCGGGGCGATCACGTTGAGGCGGGCGTTGCGCGCTCGCAGCTCGCCGACCTGCGCCTGCGCGACCCGCACCCGGGCGGTGGCCGCATCGCGCGTGGCGGTGAGACGATCGACATCGGCCTGGGAGATAAAACCGCGCTCGACCAGCTTCAATGCCCGGTCGAGGTTTGCCTGCGCGAGTTGAGCATCGGCGCGTGCGACATCGACCTGTGCGGTAGAACTCAGGACCTGCTGGTTCTGCACCGAGCGGTCGATCACGACGAGGACCTGGCCCGCACGCACCCAGTCGCCTGCGTCGACTGGAACCGACACGACCCGGCCACCTTCGCCGGCCACCCCGACGGGCAGTTCACGCCGCGCAGCCAGCGTGCCGGTGGCAGTGATCTCTCCGGCGATTGTCGAGACACCGGGCGTGATTACGGAAACCACCGGGGCCTGCTGATCGCGATCGCCAGCCGGCGTCGTCGTCGCACCACTGCGTTGCGAGTAAGCCCAGTACCCGCCGCCAATCACCAGCGCGAGCAGGATGGCAAGGATGATAAACAGCCGGCGCTTGCCCTTCGAGGAGGATTCGCCATCGTACTTCACCGAATCGAAGGTTTCGCCCGATTCCGCCCGTACGGTTGTTTCGTAATTCATTGCCTACCTCAAATGGCTGCTGCCCCCGCGGCAATGGTGTATTACACCCCTATGTCACCACGTGCAAGCCGACATAGTCGCGCCTCGGCGGGTGCGATAAGCCTACTCTACAGACGACGTAAGGAGCCGACGAACGCGCGCGATATCATTCTTGCACCCATACCAGAAGAGGCGGCCCGGCTTTTGCCGGACCGCCTCTCGATTTCTCTGGTTTTGTTGCGAATTTAGCGCACGCTTTTACGCTGCACGAGGTTCAGGATCAGCAACAATACCACCGCACCGATAAATGCGGTGATCAGGTAGCTGAGCCATTCCGGCGACAGGTTGATATACCCGCCAAGCAGGAACCCTCCGATCAGACCGCCGACAACGCCGACAACGATATTGAGCAGGATTCCCATCGAGGCATCGCGCCCCATGACCATGCTTGCGAGCCAGCCGGCGATACCGCCGACGATAATCATTACGATAAAGCCCATGACTCAATTCCTCCTGATTAGCTTTCGGAGGGTCAACGTTGCTATCGGCGATCTGGTTCCCGAACGCGGTGGGACGATCATAGAATTCCCAGTGAATGTGAAGGTCAGGCGTGGCAAAAAGGCCTGATCGATGCGACTCAGTATTTGAGCTGACGTTCGTAAAGGTCGCGATAGTGTTGGATGCGGGTGACGCGCAGCCCCTGCATGCCCGAGCGGTCGACGGCGCGTTGCCACGAGGCAAATTCCTCGAGGGTAAGGGTATAGCGCTCAAGCACCTCGTCGATGGTCAGCAGTCCGCCATTGACTGCAGCGACGACCTCGGCCTTGCGGCGTACGACCCAGCGTTTGGTGCTCGGCGCAGGAAGATCGTCCAGCGTCAGGGCCTCGCCAAGTGGGCCGATGACCTGTGCAGGACGGATTTTCTGATTCTCGATCATCGCAACTCTCTATCGCCGGGGCCGGCGCCGCCCATCTCGGGCATTGCCGTGGACACCGTCTTTGCAGCATCCGCTTTGCCATCGACTAAATCGGCATGGTTAACGGGACTGGCCTTTGCGTTAACCGGTGCGACGCCGCGATTGGCAAAACGGGCAAAGCTCCCGGCATCGCGTTGCGCAGTCCGACGCCAGGCGCTCCGCAATTCGCGCGCCGCAGCGAATCGCGCGACGAGATCCGCCCATTCGAGCGGGTGCAAATCCTGCCGCTCGGGCAGGCTTGCCAGTCCGTTATCGATCGGTGTTCCTTCCTTCATCCGATCGGAAATAGGCCACCATGGTCAACATCCCGTAAAGCCGGGCTTTACCGCGCGTTAGGAGAGTCGCTCGCTTTGGCGGGGGCTGGCGAGCGCAGGGTATCGCGTGTAAGGGCGCGCCCATGTCTGCAACCGCCCTGTTCGACTCGTCGCTCGACACCGCTGCGCTGTTCGATCTCGCGCGCACTGCTGCGGCGAGCCGGATTGTAGTTGCGATGTCGGGCGGGGTCGATTCCTCGGTCGTCGCCGCCCTCGCCGCGGCGAGCGGGGCGGAAGTGATCGGGATCACGCTCCAGCTGTACGATTATGGTGCAGCGACCGGTCGGAAGGGCGCGTGCTGCGCGGGCGACGATATCTCGGATGCCCGTGCCGTGGCGGACCGGCTCGGAATTGCGCATTATGTGTTCGACCATGAAAGCGCCTTCCGCGAGGAGGTGGTCGAGCAGTTTGCCGACGACTATCTGGCCGGGCGGACGCCGGTACCCTGTATCCGCTGCAACATGGGCCCCAAGTTTACCGACCTGCTGCGCATGGCGCGGGAGCTGGGCGCAGACTGCCTCGCCACCGGGCACTATGTGCGCCGGGTCGTCGGCCCTGCCGGTCCGGAACTGCATCGCGCACTCGACCCGGCGCGCGACCAGTCCTACTTTCTCTACGGCACGACCGAGGCCCAGCTCGATTTCCTGCGTTTCCCGCTCGGCGCCATGCCCAAGACGCTGGTGCGCGAGCTGGCCGAACGCGCGGGCCTGCGCAACGCCGCCAAACCTGACAGCCAGGACATCTGCTTCGTGCCCGACGGGGACTACGCCAAGATCGTCGAGAAGCTGCGCCCTGAGGGCGCAACGCCCGGCGCGATCGTCCACGCCGCGACCGGTGAAACGCTGGGGGCACACAAGGGCATCATCCACTACACCGTCGGCCAGCGCAAAGGGCTCGAGATCGGCGGCCAGCCCGAGCCGCTCTATGTCGTCGGGATCGACGCCGGGACCGCCGAAGTGCGGGTCGGACCTCGAAGGATGCTGGCGGTCGACGCCGCGACGATCATCGAGACCAACCGGATCGGGCCGCTCCCCGCCTCGCAGCTTTCCGCCAAGGTCCGCTCGCTCGCCAAGCCGGTGCCCGTCGAACTCGAAGGCTCACTCGGCGACGGCGCGTCAGTGCGTATCCGCTTCGGCGAGCCGGAGTTCGGCGTATCGCCCGGTCAGGCAGCGGTGATCTATGCGGGCGACCGTGTCATCGGCGGCGGATGGATCGCCGATACCGATGCGGTCGTCGGCTAGACTGCGTTAGTCCTCCCAGGTTTCCAGCACGCAGCCATACCCTTTGCGATAACTCGCCTTATTGGCCGCAACGAGGGGGAAACGGGCGGTGACGCTCTTGGCCTCCTCATCGTCGACCAGAGTGATGAGCGCCATCCCGTCGAGCTTGTCCCGGGCGCAGTCTTCAAGGCTCCGCCCCGCAACGAAACGGCACGAACAGGCGACGCGGGCCATGTAGGCGGTGCCGGCCTCGGCGTTGCCCTTGATCGATCCACCATAGGCCCAGACCCCGCCGGCTAGCAGCAGCCCAACCACTGCTAGCGGCCATATCCAGCGCCGTGCCCGGTGCCCGCTTGGCGCCCTGGTCGTGCGCGCTTTCGTCATTGCCAACCCTTCCTGCTTGGGCAAGGAAAGCGGCCATGCCTGCCAGACCGCGCTTCGCCCGCTCCCTTATCGCCTGCCTTGCGCTCTTGCCAGCCCTCGCGGCGTGCGGCGAAGCGGCGCCTCAACGCGCGCCGTTAAGCGACGCGGCAAGGGCAGCCGTTCTGACCGATGCAGCCGGGGCGCAGAAGGAGCAGCTCGCCCGCGAAATCGACGACCTTTTCGCGGCAGACGGCCTCGGCGAAACCCGTGCCGTGGTGCTGATGTATGGCGGCGAAGTCGTCGCGGAACGCTATGCGCCCGGCTATGACCGCGACACCCTGTTCGTCAGCTGGTCGATGGCCAAGACCATCACCGCCGCGACGATCGGCATGCTGGTGGCCGACGGGCGGTTGCGGCTCGACGATTCGGTGCCGATCCCGCGTTGGCAGCGACCGGGCGATCCGCGCGGCGAGATCACCCTGCGCCAGCTGCTGCAAATGCGTTCAGGACTCGAGCATAGCGAAGCGGGCGATCCGGCCTACGAATCGTCCGAAGTCCGGATGCTGTTCCTCGATGGCCGCGACGACATGTCGGCGTGGGCCGAAGCGCAGCCGATGGAAGCCGAACCGGGGGCGCAGTTCGAATATTCGAGCAATACCACGGTGATCCTCGCCGACATTGCCGCGCGCGTGCTGACCGACAGCGAGGATCCGGACATTCGCCGGGGCGCGGTCGATACCTTCCTCAAGGCACGGGTGTTCGCTCCACTGGCGATGGAATCGGTCGTGCCGGAGTACGACGCGCATGGCACATTGATCGGCGGCAGCCTGATGCATGCCACCGCGCGCGATTATGCCCGGTTCGGCGATTTCCTGCGCAACAAGGGATCCTATCGCGGTTCGCAGCTGCTGCCGCGCAAATGGGTCGAACTGATGACCGCGCCGAGCCCGCGCTCCGCCCATTACGGCCTGCAGACCTGGCTTAACCGGCCGACCGAGCTGACCGACGATCACCCGCTGTTTCCCGACCGCGCCCCGGCAAGCGTATTCGCGATGATCGGGCATATGGGGCAATATGTGATCGTCTCACCGGAGCAAAAGCTGACCCTGGTGCGATTGGGCCATTCGAACGCACCGCAGCGCGAGGCGTTGAAACAGGAAATGGCCGATATCCTCGCGCTCTATCCCGCGGGGCAGTAACTGCCTTCGATCACCGTCCGGCACGCGCCGCCGAGCCAGACGGTCGCACCCTCGATCCGGCAGTCGAACTTCGCTCCGCGCGCGCTGGCCTGGCGCGCGGTGAAAGAGCTGCGTCCCAGCCGTGCGGTCCAATAGGGCGTGAGCAAGGCGTGCGCCGATCCGGTCGCTGCGTCCTCGCGGCCGCCGGATGAGAACACGCGGCTCACGACATCCTCGCCGGTCCCCGGCGCAGTGGCGGTGACCTGCCAATTGCCCAGCGCGCGCAAGGCCGAAGCCTCGGGTGCCAGCGCGAGCACATCGGCCGCATCGGCAAACACCGCGACCGCGTAACCGCCATCCCGCCACAGCATCTCGACCGGCTCGCGGCCCAGCGCCTCGGCAAGTCCGTCGATCGCATGGGACTCGCTGACAAGAGCGGGTAAACCCAGTTCGTAAGCCGCTTGTCTTGCCAGCCTGCGCACCGTCAACAATTCGCCCGACGCCGAACGAAACCGCGCTTCGTCTCTGTCTGCGCCGGCAAGCACCAAATGCCCGGCCGCCAGTGCCCCGTGGCCGCACAAAGCAATCTCCCGATCGGATGCGAACCAGCGGATCGGCCGGATATCGTTTTCGCCCGGAAGGACGAAGGCCGTGGCAGGTAACCCCGTCTCGGCGGCGACCGCCTGCATCGCTCCATCCTCGATCGGATGGTCGAGCAGCAGCACCGCCGCAGGATTTCCACTAAGGGGACCGTCGACGAAAGCGTCGACCTGCCAATAGGGCAGCTTCACGCAGTTTTGCCGAGTTTCTCGAACTCGTCCCGCTCGACCAGCGGATTGTCCGGCTCGTCGACATGGCCTTCGGGGTCGATATGGATCAGCAGCTCCATGTCGGGGAAGTGGCTCAGCAGATCCGCCTCGACGCGTTCGATGATGTCATGCGCCGCCTCGACCGTCATCGTGCGGGGCAGATCGACGTGAAACTGGACGAAATCATGCGTCCCGCTGGTCCGCGTGCGCAAGTCGTGCAGGCTGGCGAGCTCGGGATGCCGCGCCGCGAGCTCGACCAGCTTCATGCGCTTTTCCTCGGGCCATTCGTGATCCATCAGATGATCGAGCGCATCGCTCGCGGCGCGCCATGCGCCCCACAGCAACCAGGCCGCGATCAGCAGACCGAACACGGGGTCTGCCTGCCGCCAGCCGAGATACTGGTCGAGGGCGAGCGCCGCGATAACTGCAGCGTTGAGCAACAGGTCGGACTGGTAATGGACATGATCCGCCCCGATCGCGACCGAGCGGGTCTGGCGAATGACGTAACGCTGCCACGCCAGCAGCGCCATGGTCGCGGCGATCGCGATTCCCGAAACGACGATGCCTTCTTCGGCGGCACTGGTGCGCCCGCCGGCGAACAGTTGCTGCATCGCGCGAAAGCCGATCCCCGCTGCCGACAGCGCGATCAGCATCACCTGGAACATCGCCGCGAGCGATTCGGCCTTACCGTGGCCGAACCGGTGGTTGGCATCCGCCGGTTGGGCCGCGATCCACACCCCGACGAAGGTCGCAAGGCTGGCGACGAGATCGAGCGTGCTGTCGGCCAGGCTGCCGAGCATCGCGGTCGAACTGGTCTGCAAGGCCGCCCACGACTTGAGCGCGATCAACAGGATCGCGACGACAATCGACGCGAAAGCCGCGCTGCGGGCGAGAAAGGCGCGGTCTTGCATCATGGGTAGAGCAGAGTGCTGTCCCATCCATTTTCCGTACGGACAAAGCGGCGGCGGTCATGCATCCGGCCCGGACGGTCGAGCCAGAACTCGATCGCGCCCGGACGCAAGCGAAACCCGGTCCAGTGGGGTGGGCGCGGTATATCGCCGGTGGGGAACTGGGCTTCGATCTTCGCGACACGCTCATAGTACGAGCTGCGATTCTCGAGCGGTCGCGACTGCTCCGAAGCGGCCGAGGCGATTTGCGAGACGCGCGGGCGCGAATGGAAATAGGCATCGGCCATCTCCGCGCTCACCTCCTCCAGCGGGCCTTCGATCCGGATCTGGCGGCGCAGGCTCTTCCAGTGGAACAGCAGTGCCGCCCGCATGTTGGCGCAGATTTCCCCGCCTTTGCGGCTCTCAGCATTGGTGTAGAACACGAAGCCGTCGGCCCCGTGGCCCTTGAGCAGCACCATCCGTACCGAAGGGGCGCCCTCGGGTGTCGCAGTGGCGAGCGCCATGGCGTTGGGATCGTTCGGCTCGCTCGCCTGCGCCTCGGCGAACCACGCGTCGAACAGCACGAAAGGATCGCTGTCGGGAATAGCGCTTTGTTCAGCGTCCACGGTGACGGCCTTTTAAGAGAAGAGTATCGATCAAGTTTGACATAACTCGCCACTAGCGGCCCCTCGCCGCATGGGAAAGCGCTTCGCATGCATTCCGCTTGCGCCAATACACTGTAGCACCTAGCTAACACGCTCGATGGCGACACATGCTTCCGATCCCTATGCAACCCTTGGCGTTGCCCGCTCTGCCTCCGAGCAGGAGATCAAAAGCGCCTACCGCAAGCTCGCCAAGCAGCTGCACCCCGACCGCAATACAGATAATCCCAAGGCAGCCGAGCGGTTCAGCCAGGTCACCCAGGCCTACGACCTGCTGAGCGACAAGACCAAGCGCGCGCAGTTCGACCGCGGCGAGATCGATGCCGACGGCAATCCGGCCAATCCCTTTGCCGGGATGGGCGGCGGCTTTCGCGGCGCTGGCGGGGGCGGATCGCAGAGTTTCCGGCCCGAAGACTTTCAAGGCTTCGGGACCGAGGGCATCGACCTGGGCGACATTTTCGACGGCTTGTTCGGCGGCGGCGGTTCCCGCCGCTCGGCAGGCGCGGGCGGAGGCTTCGGCCAGCAACGCCGCCCGCCGCCGCCATCGAAGGGGGCCGATATTCCCTATCGCCTGCGGGTGAGTTTCACCGATGCCGCCGCGCGCAAGGACCAGCGGATCACACTCGCGGATGGCAAGACGATCGACCTGAAACTGCCCGCCGGGGTCGAGGACGGCACCCAGATGCGCCTCAAGGGCAAGGGCGAGCAGGGGCCGGGCGGAGCGGGCGATGGACTGGTTACCATTACAATTGATCGGCACAAATTCTTCCGCCGCGACGGCGACGATGTGCGGATGGACTTGCCGATCACGCTCGACGAGGCGGTCAACGGGGCCAAGGTCAAATGCCCGACGGTGGACGGCACGGTAATGCTGACGATCCAGCCGGGCACCGATGGCGGCACCGTGATGCGACTCAAAGGCAAAGGTTTTTCGAAGAAGAATGGCGAGCGTGGTGACCAGCTTGTAACGCTCGAGATCCAATTGCCGCAGGATATCTCGGAACTCGCCCGGCGGCTCGAAGGTTGGCAGGACACAAGCGAACCACGCAGCAAGCTCGGGGTGTAGCATTTTGCCCGAAGACGGCATGGAGAACGCAGCACATCAGCCGGAAGAACCGCTGGTCAGGTCGTTTTCACCAGAGGCGCGTCGGCGCGCGGCCCGCAACCTGCGACAGCGCGTCAACCATAGCGTCGGCCCTGGCAGCCGCGCCTTTGATGTGTTCAAGCGCACTGCGCTCGGAGCATGGAACGACGGGTTCATCCATGCCGGCAATCTCGCCTACATGGCGGTGCTCGCGATTTTCCCGTTCTTCATTACCGGCGCAGCGCTGTTTTCCGCCTTGGGTGAGGAGGGCGAGCGCGAGGCACTGATCGAGACCGTACTCTATGCGTTGCCTCCGGTGGTCGGCAATGTCATCGAGCCGGTCGCCCGCGATGTTTTGGATGCGCGCAGCGGATGGCTGCTGTGGGCCGGGGCGCTCGTCGGCTTGTGGACCGTTGGCAGCCTGATCGAGACGATCCGCGACATCCTGCGCCGCGCTTACGGCACCCGTGCAACATTGGCTTTCTGGCGGTCTCGTCTGATGTCGTCGGGAATTATCGTGGCAGCGGTGATCGTGCTCTTGCTCAGCCTTATCGCACAGGTGCTGATCGGCGCGGCCCAGCAAGTGATCGACGCCTATATGCCGGAATTCGGCGATGCCATCGGCAGCCTCGAGTTCACCCGGCTGATCCCGGCCCTGGGGCTGTTCGGATCGATCTACTTCCTGTTCTATTCGCTCACCCCGCAGCGCTATCGCGCGCGGCGTTACCCCAAATGGCCCGGCGCCTTGGCGACCACGCTGTGGTGGATCGGGGTGTCGATTGCGATGCCGCCGGTGTTGCACAACTTCTTTGCTTACGATCTGACCTATGGTGCCCTGTCCGGTATCATGATCGCGCTGTTCTTTTTCTGGCTGGTTGGGCTAGGACTGGTGGTCGGTGCAGAATTGAATGCGGCGCTCGCCGTGTCGCCCGAAGAGGAGGCGGCCGAGCGCGCCAAAGCCGAGGTAGAGAAGGACGGACCATGAGCGGTTTGATGAAGGGCAAACGCGGGCTGATAATGGGTCTGGCGAACGACAAGTCGCTTGCCTGGGGCATAGCCAAGCAGTTGCGCGAGCACGGGGCCGAACTGGCCTTCACCTATCAAGGGGAAGCATTGGCCAAGCGGGTCAGGCCGCTCGCCGAGCAGCTGGGTTCCGACTTCACCTTCGAGTGCGACGTTTCGACCATGGATGCGCTCGACGACGCCTTTGCCACCTTGCGTGCCCGGTGGGACACGATCGATTTCGTGGTCCACGCGATCGGCTTTTCGGACAAGACCGAACTGCGAGGCAAGTATGTCGACACCAGCCTCGACAACTTCCTGCTGACGATGAACATCTCGGCCTACAGCCTGGTCGCAGTGGCCAAGCGCGCGGCGGAGATGATGCCCAACGGCGGTGCGATCCTGACGCTTACCTATTATGGCGCGGAAAAAGTGATCCCGCACTACAACGTGATGGGGGTTGCCAAAGCCGCGCTGGAAACCAGCGTCAAATACCTCGCCAACGATCTCGGGCCGCGCAACATCCGCGTCAACGCGATCAGCGCCGGACCGATAAAGACGCTGGCGGCAAGCGGGATTGGCGATTTCCGCTACATCCTGAAATGGAACGAGTACAATTCGCCCTTGCGGCGCAATGTCACGATCGAGGATGTCGGCGGATCGGGACTCTATTTCCTGTCGGACCTGTCATCGGGCGTGACCGGGGAAACGCATCATGTCGACGCCGGCTATCACGTCGTTGGCATGAAACAGGAAGACGCGCCGGACATCGCGCTCGACCAGGGCTGACGGCCGCTTCGACCTATTCTTCGGTATCGGTCTCTGCACCTTCGGATCGATCCGAGGCAGCTTCGGAGTTCGCTGCATCGCGCAGCCTGACGATCTCCAGGCGGTTGATCGTGCCGCGCAGGGCCGACTGGCCGGACCAGGCACGGGTCTGGATGCCGATGCTGAGGAAGCCGCAATTCGCGGGCACCGTTCCCACTGCGAACAGGTTCTCGCCACGCTCGAAGCGTTCATCGTAGAAGGCGTTCGAGCTGCCGGCGCAGCGCAATTGCAGCCGCACGTCGCGAATCTGGTCGATCGGCGAAATGCGGTGGTTGAGCTTGATTGCAAATCGTCCCGCTGGCGCGCGGATCAGGCGTTCGGCGATCAGGCCACCCTTGCCGCCGCGGACATAGATTTCCATTTGGCCGTCGGTTCGCGCGAGTTGGGCGCGAAAGCCGCCTTCGTCGGCAAATTTCCAGTCGAACGGGGCGAAATCGGCGTTCCAGTCGATCGGCCCTGCGCCGCCGCTTTGCGCCGTCTTGCCGGTGATTGCCTGGAACAGGTCGTAGGCGAGCGAAAGCTGCCCGTTCTCGGCCAGTCCAACCACCAGCTTGCGGTCGAATTCGTCGGTGCCGACCTTGCGCGCCAGCCGCAGCTTGCCGAGACCCGGGAGCACGGTCTTGTTGCGCACCGCGAAGTCGAGGAAGTCATTGTGCCACGGCGCGCTGCCATCGAGAATTTGGGCGAAGGCGGGTAGCGCGGCATCCTGATTGAGCGCCTGGATCAGCACCGGGAACAGTGCAGCTTGCTGCTGGGGGTGGACCTTGAGCAGCCGGTCGAGGGTGGTAAGCGAGCCCTTGAAGTCTCCCGCGCCGACCTGCTGTTCGAGCACCATCCCCTGCAGCAGCAGGTCGCGGCGATTGATCCGGGTGGCGGCGGCGAGAATTTTGGCGCGCGCTGCCGGATCGGTTTCGGCCAGCGCGAGAATTGCATGGGCTTTGGGTGTCAGGCCCTCTTTCCGAAATGCCGCGCGCGCCAATGGCGCAACCGCTTTCGCCGAGGGCGCGACATCGTCCGCCGACTTCACCCCCTTGGTGAACTCGGCCGACATCGCACGTTCGGCAGCCAGGCCGTTCGGCACGTAGAGCTTCGCCGCCAATCCGGGGGCCTTGCGCGTCGATACGCTGCTCACGGCCTGCAAGGCGAGCACACCTGCCAGGATCGCACAAACCAGGGCTGCGGCGATCAACCGGCCCGGATTGTCGATGCTAAACGGCTGGCTACGACGACGCCGGGTTCGCGCCATCACCATACCCGTAGCCATAGCCGTAGCCGTAGCCGTAGCCGTATCCGTAAGTCGAGTTGCGTTCGTCGAGCTTGGTCACCAGTGCACCGAAGACATTCGCATTCGCCGCTCTCAACCGGCCGATGGCATTTTCGATCGCCCGGATGTTCACCCCGTTCGATTCGACGACATAGACGACGCCCTCGACCGCCTTCGAAACCTCGAGAGCATCGGCAAGTCCGAGGACCGGCGCACCGTCGACGATGACATGATCATAGATTTCAGCCGCCTGGCGGACGACCTGCGACAGGCGATCGCTGGCGAGCAATTCCACCGGGTTCGGCGGCTTGTGACCGGTCGGCAGCAAGTCGAACCCGTGCGGCGAGACGGGCACGATTGCCGAGCGCAATTCGCCATTGTTGCCCGAGAGCACCGCGCTGAGCCCGTGGTTCGGGTCCGCATCGACCCCGATGAAGTCGCTCAGGCCCGAATGGCGCAAGTCGGCATCGATCAGCAGCACCTTCTTGCCCAGTTGGGTGAAGCTTCGTGCCAGTGCAACCGCCGAAATCGACTTCCCTTCGTTCGGCCGGGTCGAAGTCAGCATGAATGTCTTCGGCGCGCCACGAGGGGTGAGGAAGGCGAGGTTCGTCCGGGCCGCAGCGTAGGCCTCGGAAATCTCCGAACTGCGCTGTTCCAGATCGGCGACGATGTCGCCTTCTTCCACCCGCGGGATCAGCCCGATGGGCGCCAGGCCGAGGCGGCGGCGCACATCGTTCGGATCGCGGATCGTCTGGTCCATCGTCTCGCGCAGGTAAACCAGAGCGATTGCAGCGATGATCGCCGCGACGAGCCCGATCAGCAGGTTGCGGACCAACGACGGGGCATAGGGACCAGCGGCCGGTTCTGCCGCGTCGATCAACGTCATGTTGTTCTTGCCCGCGCCCGCCGCCTCAAGTTCCTTGAAACGCTGGAGCAGCGCCTCGTAGATCTGGCGGTTGGTATCGACTTCGCGCTTGAGGATGCTGTACTGGATCGACTGGTTCTGCTGGCCGAGAAAACTGCCCTTCACGCTGTCGAGCTTGGCGCGCAGTTGCTGTTCTTCCAGCGAAGCCTTGCGGAAGGATGCCTGCGCATCGCTCGTATCGATCGTGCCTTCGCTCCGGAGCGCCTGCTGCAACGAAGCAACCTCGGCTTCCTTGGCCTTGATCTCGGGATAGCCGGGACCGAAGCGGGCGCGCAGTTCCGCCAGCTGCGACTGGGCATCTGCGAGCCGACCGCGCATGCTCGCGGAAGCGGCTGCGCCCGCCTCGTTCCTCGTGCCCGCGCGCATCGCTGCTTCGGCAGCTATGCGGCGCGTTGTCGCGTCGGCCAGCGCGGAATTGATCGCGACGAGTTCTGCCCCGACCAGCGTGCTGGTGGCGGTTTCCGACCCACCCTCTTCGGTCGAGCCGGAATCGAGAATGACGATTTCGTTGGCGTTGGCGTAGTCGATCAGTTCCTTTTCCGACAATGCCAGGCGCTCACGCAGTTCCTCGATCTGCTCTTCGAGAAAATCGCGTGCCTCGATATTGGCACCGAACCGCTTTTCGTAGTTGGCGGCGAGGAACTCCTGCGCCCAAAGATTGGCGACATCCGATGCGACCTGCTTGTTCGGGCTGGAAAACCGAATGTCGACGAGGCTGGAATTGGGGACCGGATCGACCTGGAGGTTGCCGGTCAGCGTGCGTTCTATCCTGGATTCGGAAACATTCCCGTCGCCGAGATTGTAGGCGGTCAGAAACTGCTCGTCACGAGCCAGGTTGCCCGCATCCATCACCCGCTGAGCAATAAACTTCGACTGAAGCAACTCGTACTGGGTGTTGAAGTACTGAAGGTCAGCCGAGCGCCCTTCTAGCTCGATCGGCTCGGCATCGGTCACGTTCGACGTCACCCGCGACATCTCGATGCGGGCCGTCGATCGATACAGGGGGGTCGAAAGCAAGGTCGCAAGCAGACCCGCGATGAGCCCGAGCGCGATAATGCCCAGCAACCAGTAACGCAGGTTCAGTGCCTGATTGTAGAATCGTTCGAGGTCGAGGCCGAACGCGGCGTTGCCGCCGTCGTCGGTGTTGGCCGGGGTCGCGGTGTAATCCCCATTCGTGATGCTGTTGCTCATGGTGGTCTCGCGATCAGTTGCCAAACGCGCGATCGATCAGGATCACGCTCGACGACAGCAAAGGAATGAACTGAAGAATGGTCTCGAGCGTGCGGCGCGATGCCGAATCGCCGACTGTCACGATATCTCCCGGGTAAATCAGCGGATCGGGATAATTGCCCCGCTGGATGCCTTCGATGTTAAACACGCCGATATAGCGCTGGCCGCCCACGGTGCGCATGACCAGCACATCGTCCGACTTCGCGTATTCATCAAGGCCGCCGGCATTGTTGATCGCCCGGATCAGCGTCTGCGAAGTGGCGGCCGGATAGGTTCCGGGCTGGGTCACCTCCCCGCCGATCGAAATCGAAGGCGTGGGAAGCTCTGCCGGGCGGACGCGAACCTGCGGGTTGACGATGTACTGCCCGCGCAAGCGATCGGCGATCATCTGGGCGATCTGATTAGGTGTCTTTCCGCCAACGAACAGGTCGCCGACCAGGGGAAATGCAATGTAACCCTCGGCGTCTGTCAGGTAGGTCCCGCTCAGCTGCTCGGCATCGAGCACAGTAACCTCGATGCGCTCCTGACTGCCGACGGTATAGGCACGCGTTCCGCTCGGCGCGGGCAATTCGGAAAGCTGAGCGACCTCGACGTCGGGCGAGAGCCCGTACGCGCGATCCTTCGCACAAGCCGACAGGGCCAGCGCTGCGGCAAGCGCCAAACTCAATTTGCTGATAATTCCTGTCATCAGACCCTTCATTTCCCCGACCGCCAAGGCCTTACCCAAGGCAAACCGATAGTCAAAACTGTTTCTGCTGGCAACGAACCGCCCGGCTTGTGCCGATGCCACCGTGCCGCGGGCTTACGATCCCTCGCGATACGTGCTCCGCTCGATAGCGAAAATGGCCACCAGCCAGACGGCGAAGAGCTGGAACAGCGGCGTTCGTAGCGGATAATCGACCAGGCTGGCGAACAGCAGGATCCCGGCGACCGAGAGCCAGAGCAGCATGCGCGCAACACCCGCCGCTCCGCCGCCCAGCACCGACCCCAACGACCGCCCCAGCCACGCAAGCAGGGCGACGATCAGAAACACGGCAGGCACGCCGCCTTCGATGATCAACTGCGCCCAGTCGTTGTGCGCCATGTTCACATAGGACGAGATCATCAGGGAGTCCGGTTCGTGGATATGGTACACTTCCTCGAACGAACCGAAGCCGCTGCCGAACAGGCCGTAAGTGGCGATCATCTCGCGCAGTGTCGGCAACAGGCCCCACCGCAGGTCTTCGAAGGTTCCGGTCGACGCGATCCGGTCGAGCGCGGGAATGCGGTCGGACAACGCGAAAAGCGCAATCATTGCACCGAGCGCGGCCAGTGCCACGCCCAAGACCAGGCCCGGACTCACCCTGGATTCGGTTGTCTCGCTCACGCGTCTGCGCTGGCGGCGCAGACGACGGACCTCGATCGCAAGCATAGCAAGGCTGGCGCCAACAGCGACAAGTGTGGTCAGCAGGCCGGCGCGTGATCCGCCGATCAGGGCGGCCACCAGCACGACAAGATACAAGATGGCGAAGCCGATCCGCGGCATCGACCCATGAAACGCGAGCTCGGGCATGGTCGCGCAATAGGCGATCAGCACCAGCGTCAGGGCCGACATGACGGCGGAATGATTATGGTTGGCGAAGAACCCGACGGGAGAGCCGAAATTGGTGATCTGGTAGAAATAGAGCGCAGCTGCGTTGCCGCCGGTCACCTGAAGGATACCGAGCATGGCGTCGAGCACACCGATGCCGATCAGGAGCAATAGAAGGGTACGCCGCGAGACGCCGGTCGCCGCGACCAGCAGCAAACCCGCGATCGGCACCACCAGACTGGCGAGCGCATTGAGCGTACGCGCGGGAACCATCGATATGGGTCGCCAGACATCGGTGATCCCGAGGGCTGCGCCAAGCTCTGCCAGCGGCTCGCGCCCCGGCAACGCCTGCCACAAGCCAGGCGGCAGGGGAATCAGCTGGATCGCCATCCACACTGCGAGGATCGCCAGCAGGACCGCCGGGATCCGGATATCGCGCAATTTGCTGCGGTCGAGCCAGTAAATCGCCGGAACGAGGAACAGCGCGGCCAGCGGCCGCAGCCCGACGATCTGCGGCGCGTCCGCCCGCGAGCTACCGCCCAGCGCCGCGACCACCAGTGCCAGCAGGGCGAGGATGACCCAGCCGTGCCGGATTGCGGCGGGATTCTCGCTGCGAATGATCTTCATCGAAAAGAGGCTCGGTTCTTCGAAAACTGGCCAGTGGCGACCGGGGCGGCGGTTTCGGGGCCGAAGCGACCCGTGTCAAGTGCTTCGCCCGTTCGCGCAGGCCAGATGAATGCACGCTTGACTGTCCAACGCCGCTTCCCCAACGCAGCGCGAAATCTCGTTTCGGGTGACGCATGGACCTTTCGAAGAAGACGATTGCCGTTATCGGGCTCGGCTATGTCGGGCTGCCGGTGGCGGTCGAGTTCGGTAAAAAGCGCAAGGTGATAGGGTTCGACATACGGGCCGTCCGCGTGGCGGACCTTGCGCGCGGGATCGACGAGACGCTGGAGGTCGAGCCGGAAGATCTTGCAGCGGCCAACCAGCTGGCCTTCAGTTGCGATCCGGCGGATCTGGCCGATTGCGATGTGTTCATCGTGACGGTGCCGACCCCGATCGACGATGCCAATCGCCCCGATCTGACGCCGCTGGTCAAAGCATCCGAGACCGTCGGCGCGGCGCTGAAGCGGGGCGCGGTGGTGATCTACGAATCGACCGTCTATCCAGGCGCCACGCGCGAGATATGCGTCCCGGTGCTGGAGCGGGTCTCGGGCCTGGTGCACAACATCGACTTCTTCACCGGCTACAGCCCGGAACGGATCAATCCGGGCGACAAGGAGCGCCGCCTCGCCACGATCGTCAAGGTGACGAGTGGCTCGACCCCCGCAGTAGCCGACGCGGTCGATGCGCTCTACCGCGAAGTCGTCACCGCCGGCACGCACAAGACCAGCTCGATCGAAGTGGCCGAAGCCGCCAAGGTGATCGAGAACACCCAGCGCGACGTCAATATCGCGCTGATCAACGAGCTGGCGATCCTGTTCGACAAGCTCGGCCTCGACACCCGCGACGTGCTCGAGGCGGCCGGCACCAAGTGGAACTTCCTCCCGTTCCGCCCCGGCCTGGTCGGCGGGCACTGCATCGGGGTCGATCCCTATTACCTCACCCACCGCGCGCAGCAGGTCGGGCACCATCCCGAAGTGATCCTGGCCGGTCGGCGGGTGAACGACGCGATGAGCACCTATCTCGCCGATCGCGTGGTGCATCTGATGCTCAAGCGCCGCATCGCCGTGGCCGATGCCCGCGTGCTGGTTCTGGGTCTGACGTTCAAGGAAAACTGCCCCGACCTGCGCAATTCCAAGGTCGCCGGGGTGATCGATCGGCTGCAGGAATTCAATGCGGTGGTCGATGTCTACGATCCATGGATCGATACCAATGAAGCCGAACACGAGTTCGGCATTCGCCCGCTCGCCAATGCACCGGCCAAGGGCAAGTATGACGCGGTCATCCTCGCTGTCGGTCACCAGCAATTTGCCGATCTCGGCGCGGGTGAGGTGCGCGCCTTCGGCAAGCAGGGCGCGGTATTTTTCGATGCCAAGGGGCTGTTCTCGCGAGAAGACAGCGACGGGCGACTGTGACCGTCAAGGCGGTTCTGCTCAACGACACCCGGGTCGATCGTCATCACGGCTGCACCAGCGTAATCGGCACAATTGAAAATTTGTGTGCCGCTAACGGCATCACGATTACTGCCAGAAACCCCGCGCATCGGGATTGGCGGGGCAATGCCGCACTGGCAGCGGCGATCGATGCCGCCGATTGCGTGATCGTCAACGGCGAGGGTACGATCCATCACGACCGACCCGCCGGACAGGCATTGCTGTCGGCCGGGCCCCATGCGCGCGAACGTGGCAAGCGGGCCTATCTGCTCAATGCGACATGGCAGGCGAACTCCGGCGAAAGCCTGAGGATGCTTGAAGCTTTCGACATCGTCACAGTGCGCGAAAGCGCGAGCGATGCCGAGCTCGTCGCGCATGGCTTTTCCCCGCGCCGCATCCCCGATCTCGCGCTCTATCACCGCGCTGCGGAAAGCACCGCTCGTTCGGGAATAGCTTATGGCGACAGTGTACAGGGACCGAAGGCACTGGCGCTGTATCGGCAAATGTGGGCGCTCGGAGCGGAGCCGCTGCCAATCGTCCAGCTTTCGCGCGCGCCGATGGAAATGCTGCGCTGGCTCAAGCGCTATGATCCGAGCGTTCTTGCGCTTCTCCGTCCGGCCCATGCGCGCGATGCGTTGCGGGCAAGCTGGCAGGACTACCACGCGCAGGTTGCCGACCGCGATGCGTTCACCGCGCGGGTGGCCGAAAGGGAACTGATCGTCACCGGGCGGTTCCACATGATGATCTTCGCCCTCGGGGCCAGCACCCCGTTGCTTGCCGTCGGATCCAACACCCACAAGATCGAAGCGACGCTGCGTGACGCGGGTCTGGAGCCATGGCGGGTGGTAGCTGAACCGTCTGCGATCGATGCCGAGCTGCTCGAGACCGCGCGCGTGTGGCATGGTCAGGAACTATCGAATCTCACCGAGTTCGTCCGGCAGGGCCGCGCCGAGATGGAGCGGCTGTTCGGTGACATCGCCATGATGACGCATGCTGGATGACAGGCAGCCCCTCGACCCGATTGTCGATGCGACTGCAGTTGTGGGCGACATCGTCGCCGATGTCGGCGATCTCTTCTGGAAGCTGGAACTCGCAGCCCATGCCGCCCAATCTCACAAGCTTGCGGGACGCCGACAAAGTCTGATTGCCAATGCTGCGCAACAGCTTCTCGCAAGTCTTCTGGCTCTGGGGATGCTCATGTGGCTGGCCCTCCGCCATCGCGGCACTCCATCGGCCGAGGCGCACCGTATACTGAGCAAGACCACTACCGTGTTTGCCGCGCATGGCGAAGATACGACCCGCACCCGCCATCTTCGGCACGCGCTGGCAACTTCCGGAGCTGCGCCAAGGACGGTTCTTATGCTGGGCCGTCCGAGTTGCTCGGTCGGGGCGGCGGCGAAGCGCTTCGATCCTGCGGCAACCATCAATGGGGCGACGTTTCTTCGCCCGCTCGACCTGACTAGCGTCATCGTCTCGCTGCCGCGCGCTGTAGCCGAACTGCTCCGTGGATTCGCCGAAGTCCGCCGTTACCGATTGCCGCTACCGCTGCGCGATCGCATTGCAATCGCGTTTCGGGTGGCCCTGGGTATTGCGCATGCTCAATGGTGGCGCAGTGCAGCGGGCGGGCTCGAAATTTCCTGTGCGATTTTCGCGCACACCGGCAATTCGGACACTTCCCGGCTTGAGCAGGCCATGCAGGCGCAGGGCACGCGCACCATCCATGTCGTTCACGGCACCAATATCGGCTGGTCCTTCGCCGGGCTTTCCGACCTGGCGGTGTTCCAGACCGGCGCCGATGCGCGGCTTGGCACAGGTTTGCCAGGGTATGGCCGCTGTATCCATCTGCCCATCGAAAAGCCCGAACCGGCGTGCCAGACCGGCGACTGGGCCCTGCTGACTTCATACACTCACCTACAGAATTCGGCCTATCGGGAAAATGGCGCGCAAGCCGATTGCGACTTGGTGGAGTGGGTGAGGAAAGCGGCGATATTGATGGGGCAGGATCCGAAGCGGATTTTCTGGCGTCCGCATCCTCAGATCGATCTCGTCGCAACCCGTGAGCGAGAGAGGCTGAAAGCAGCCATAGCTCAGGCGGGATTCTCGCTCTGGCCGCAGGGCCTGCCCTATCAGGCGATCGGCAAGTTCGCGGTCGCGGTCACCACCCCCTCCACGGCGCTGACCGACGGACTCCGTCTCGGCCAGCCCGTCATCGTGGCGAGTGTGACCCCGCTCCAGCGCGACCTGCTCTACTCGCGTTACCCGCTGCTGGCGGAAGACGAGGCCGCGCTGGCACAGCTGATCGCCCGCGTGCTCGATCCGCAGCACCGCGAGCGCGCCTTCGCGGAGGCATGGCAGGCGATCGAACCAGGGGCGCCGCCCGACATCGCGAGGCTACTGGCCATAAACCCGGTGTAAACTAGGGAACGAGCGAAGGCTGCGGCGCGGTACGGCGCGAGCCCAGCCTTATCAGTGGCTCCTCGAACACCCGCCACGACACGAGGCCCGCGGCATAGGTCAGCGCCGAAGCGAGCAGGAAAGCACCCCAGAAGCCGAGCCCGATCCCGCTGCGTTCACTGACCAGCAGCAGCCCCTCGATGAAAAACAGATGGAACAGATACATGAAATAGGAAACCAGCCCGACGCTGGCCAGAAATCCGACGAAGCGGCTACCGCTCGGCTCCAGCCGCGCGAGAGCAGCAACCCAAAGGGCAGCAAACAGGCCGAAGACCAGATAGCCGATCGTGCCGATGAAGGGCGGATACCACGCGGCAAACCGGAAGCCGACGATCGTTGCGATGGTGAGTGCGCCATAGAGCAGCGCTGCCCTGCGAACATCGAGCAGCCGGTCGAACGCACCGATCGCGGCGAGCGCGCCCAGCGCAATGGCATCGATCCGGGCCGGCGGGAAAATCCCGATCATGCCCTCTTCCCAGCCGAGCCCGAAGGCTAGCCAGAGTCTAAACGGGACCGACAAAACAACGAGGGCCGCCAGAATGGCGCCAAACCGGTCCCATGTTTTCCATGCCACCAGGCCGAGCAGGATGTAGGCGCTGACTTCTACCGAGAGGGACCAGGTGATCGTGTATGGCACCGCTGCTTCGCCCTGGATCGGCTGGAGATAGCCAGTGAGGAACAGCAGCGGCTTCCAGACATTCGCGAGGTTGCGGCCCGAATTCGTCAGCAGGTCACCCAGTGCAAAGGTCGCAACCGCGACCACGAAAATGGGGACGATGCGAAAGAAGCGCTTGCGAAAGAACAGCGCGATATCCTGCCGGTTCTTCTCCTTGGCAAGGATCGAACCGACCAGAAATCCGCTCAGGGCGAAGAACAGGTCGACCCCCATCCAGCCTATCACCCGCAACAGGCGGCCCAACTCATCGCCAGGGGTCGGCTCGAAACGGTACGACGTATGATAGGCAAGGACCAGCAAGACACCAAGCGCGCGGATCGCGTCTAGCCTTGCCAACCGATTCCCGGATGTCACGGCAGCACGCCGATCTCGAGTTCCCAGCCATTCAAGAAAAGGGCATTTTCATAGGGAATATGCGCCGCCGAAGAATTCGCGAACTGTAACCAGAAGACCATGATCGCGACCATTGCCACGCCGATGAAGAAGCCCACCGGCCGCCGGAACTGCGCCGAGACTACAGCGGGCAAGGCGGACCAGACAAACATGGATACAGGGAACCAGTAGAGCGACACGCGCCCGGCAGCGGCTGAAGCCACAAGCACCAGCGGAACGGTCAGCAGTGCCGCGAGCGCCATGTTCTTCAGCAAAGGGGTGGGGAAGAGAATGCCGCGATACTTTGGCAGCAGAAAATAGAGCGTCGCGGGAATCGCGTTCACCGCCACGTGAAACAGGGCCCCGCTCGACTGGGTGGCTTCGGTCTGCCCCTCGCCATAGGCCTGGTTATAATATTCCCCGTAGCCGCTTTGCTGCAGAATATAGATCGCAAGCAGGGAGAAAACCGCGATCCCCACGATCTTGACCGCCCGGGGCACGTTGAGATCGATCGCGACGAAGGCGAGGAAGATGATCGCGCTGGCATGAAACCCGGCGATCAGAATGATCAAACCAGCCCGAACCGGCAGCGAAAAGCGCGACCAGTTGGCCACCAGCAGCATGATGAGACCGGCGGCCAGTGCCTGCCGGTTTGCGCTCATCGACACCACGACGATGAACATCGGCATGGCCGCCGCCAGCGCGATCCAAGGGTTGGGAGTTCGCCTTGCAAATGCCCAGACGCCCCACAGCCCAATAACCGCAGAAATCAGGTTGGTTGCATAGATGCCGAAACCTGTTGCATCCCCGATCAGCAACAAAATTGCATAAAAGGGCTCGGTGACGTTGAGTGCCGCCCACACGCCGTCAGCATTGGCTACGTTATCGATCATTCGCAGGTAATTGTTCCAGTCCATCCCGACGCTGTGCCGCAGACCCACGAAAAGGACCGAGACCAGGAACAACGCATACCATGGCAGGGCGGCCGGTCGGCCCGACCTGCCAAGCGTGGCAGCGCCGGCGAATAATCCGCCAAAAACCAGGAAGGGCCACATGCTGGGCGTTGCTCCGATGCGTGGTTGTCTCGCTGGGGCAGATGGCCTATCGGCCTGTCCCCAGCAAGGGCGTAGTCGTGACGGACCGCATTAGCGATGCCGCTCGCGATGTCAAAACCACCGCGCGGCTTGCTGTCGCATTGCCCGAACGCTTGGTGCACCGGAGACAGAATGAAGTTCCGCCTGATCCTTGCGCTGATGCTGGTGCCGTTCCCCAGCATTGTGAAAAGGGGCGCTTACCGCCTGCTGTTCGGTTACCGGATCGGGCGCGGGGTGAAGATCGGGCTGAGCGCGATCGTGGCCGAAAAATGCACAATCGGCGACCGGACCCGGATCGGGCATTTCAACATTTTCTACCGCACCCGCGACCTGCGGATCGGCTCTGACGTCATCGTGGGAATTGGCAACCGGGTCCTCGGCGGCGACCTGGTCGACATCGGCGACAGGTGCCAGATCTTCCGCTTCAACGAGATCAATTCGATCCTCGATCCGCTGGTGTTGGGAGAGTTCGAGCCGGTGCTCCGGATCGGCGCCGGATCGGTCATCACGGTCAACCACAAGATCGACTTCAACGACAAGGTCACATTCGGCGAGAATGTCGTTTTCGCAGGGCGCAATTCCAACATCTGGACACACAATCGCCAGAAGACCGCGCCGATTGCGATCGGGCACAACTGCTATGTCGGAGCCAATGTCCAGTTTGTCGCAGGTTCCTCGGTCGGCGACTACTGCGTCGTCGCCCTGGGCTCGGTGATCACCAAGAAGATCCCCGGCGAATGGCAGATCGTCGGCGGGATGCCAGCGGTGGCGATCAAGCCACTCGATGAGGAATCCAAGATCCTCGTCACCTATCCGACCCGTCCCGACCTCGAAGGCGACGGCTCGTCCATGGCACTGCCGGAGGCCTGATGCCATGCGGCTCCTGTTTGCGATCAAGGGGCTGGTCATAGCCGGCGGCGGGGCGGAGCGCGTCTTCGTCGACGTCGCCAATGCGCTTGCAGCCTGCGGCCACGACGTGCACGTCGCCACCTTCGACAAGCCGGGGCAAGCGTTGTTTTACGATCTCGATCCGGCGATCCCGGTGCATCTGCTGGGGGCGGGCGACCCGGGAGTGCCGACCCCTCGATCCAACCTGCCCAAGATCATGATCGGTATTCGTAAGCTCGCGCGCGAACTGAAGCCCGATGCAGCGGTCGCCTTCATGCATTCGACCTACGTCCCGGTCGCGTTCGGCCTGATGGGTACCGGGGTCCCGCTGGTCCTGAGCGAGCACACCTCGGCAGCGCATTTCAACCAGCGTCCGCTGCAACGGGCGCTCGTGCGCTTGGTACAGAAGCGCAGCTATGCCAAGACAGTCGTGTCCGATGTGATCCGCAGCGAGCATCCGCCGCATTGGCGTGACAACATCGTTGTGGTGCCAAATCCGGTCGATATGGACACGTTCCGGCGCGCACAAACCATTGCACCCGAGAAGCTGGTCCTCTGCGTCGGGGGACTCCGGTTCGAGAAGGGTCAGGAAGTCCTGATCGAAGCTTTCGACCGAATTGCCGGAAACCATCCCGACTGGCGGCTGCGGTTAGTCGGGGACGGCGTGACGAGACCGCAGATCGAAAAGCAGGTGTCGCAATCAATCCATGGTGACCGGATCGAGATCGCCGGAGTGCAAAAGAATGTCGCGCGTGAATATGCTCGGGCAGCCTTTGCCGTCGTCCCGTCGCGCTACGAGTCGCTCGCCCTCGTGGCTGTCGAAGCGATGGCGAGTGGCCGACCCGTCATCGGATTTGCGGATTGCGCAGGCCCGGCGAAACTGATCGACGACGGCATCAACGGCCTTCTCGTCGATCCAGGAGACGATCGCGCCGGGGCTTTGGCAGAGGCGATGGATCGAATGATCCGCGTTGCGGAGTTGCGGCAGTCGATGGGTTCGCGCGCTCCGGAAACCGTGATCGAGTACTCTGCCGATGCAGTGATCGCTCAGTGGGAGAAATTGCTCTCGGCTGCTGCGCATGGCTCGCCAATTCCTGCCGGGAGCGCTTGACCGTGTGCGGCTTGACCGGATTTCTCGGCTTCGGAGCAGCGCAGGGTGATCCGCGCGGCACGCTCAAGGCCATGGCGGACAGGATAGCCCACCGCGGGCCCGATGCCGAGGGGTTCTGGGTCGACGAGGACGCCCAAGTCGCGCTCGCCCACTTGCGCCTCTCGATCATCGACCTGTCGCCCGCTGGCGCACAACCGATGCATTCGCACGACGGGCGCTGGACACTGGCCTACAATGGCGAAATCTACAATTACACCGATCTGCGCGCCGATCTCGAGGCGCGCCATGGCCCGATCGCATGGCGCGGCCATTCGGACAGCGAGGTGCTGCTCGAAGCCTTCGCGCGCGATGGAATCCAGCCGGTGCTCGACCGGGTCGACGGAATGTTCGCCATCGCGCTGTTCGACAGGCAAGAGCGCAAGCTTACCCTGATCCGCGACGCGTTCGGCGAGAAGCCGCTGGTCTACGGCCTGTGGAACGGCAGCCTGCTGTTCGCTTCCGAGCTGAAAGCGATGCAGGCCCTGCCCGGTTTCCGTCCTGAGATGGACCTCGGCGCGCTGGGAGACTTCTTCAAATACTCCTACATCCCGGGGCCGAAGACGATCTGGCGCGGATTCGCCAAATTGCCGCCCGCGCACCGGGTGACCCTGTCGCTCGACGATGTCGCGCAGGGAACCCTGCCCGAACCCGAGGCATGGTGGGATCCGGTGGCGGACGCGCTCGCGGCGCGCGGCCGCATGTTCGATGGCTCCGTCGAAGAGGCGCGCGCGGCGGGCGATGCGCTGCTGCTCGCCTCGACGGGGCGGCGAATGATGGCCGACGTGCCGCTGGGCGCATTCCTGTCGGGCGGGATCGACAGTTCGATGACGGTCGCGCTGATGCAGGCGCAGGCCTCGCGCCCGGTGCGCACCTTCTCGATCGGGATGGCGGAGGAAGGATTCGACGAATCGCCCGCTGCCGCCGCGGTCGCCCGCCATCTGGGCACCGATCACACCGAGCTCGTGCTCACCCCTGCCGAGGTGCAGGACGCGGTGCCGCAGATCTCGGGCGTGCACGACGAACCCTTCGCCGATTCGAGCCAGGTCCCGACGTTCCTCGTCTCGCGGATGGCGCGCGCCCATGTGACCGTGGCGCTTTCCGGCGACGGCGGGGACGAGATCTTCGGCGGCTACAACCGCTATTTCACCGGACCCAAGGCGTGGCGCCGGGTCGCATGGATGCCCGCCACCATGCGCAAGGCGCTGGGCGGGGCGCTCAGTGCGGTGCCACCGGGTTTGGTCGATACGCTGGGGGGGAAGCTGTCGCGTGAGCTTGCTGCCGGGCGCGCGAGCGAGAAAGTCCGCAAGCTCGCGCGCGCGATTTCGACGAATGACGAAACCGCATTTCATGACCGGCTGCTGGCAACGGCGGATGCCCCGCAGAGCTTGCTGACCCGCGACATCGCGCTGTCATGCTTGGCTGCACGGCAGGATGCCCGCGCGGCAGAGCTCGACTTCGCGCATCGGGCGATGCTGGTCGATACCGCCAACTACATGCCCGACGATGTGCTGGTGAAGGTCGATAGGGCGGCCATGGCGGTCGCGCTCGAAACGCGCACGCCCTATCTCGAACGCGAGCTGTACCGCTTCGCCTGGAGCCTCCCCGCCGAACTGCGCGCCGGCGGCGGGGTCGGCAAGCGCCTGCTGCGCGAGATGCTCTACGCCCGCGTTCCGCGCGAGCTGGTCGACCGACCCAAGGCGGGTTTCGCGATCCCTGTCGGCCGCTGGCTGCGCAGCGGCTTGCGCGACTGGGCCGAAAGCGAGCTTTCGCGCGACTCTCTGGGCAGCAGTGGGTTGCTTGACGTCGCCGCGATCCGGCGGCGCTGGGACGAGCACCTGACCGGCCAGCGCGACCACGAGACGCTGCTGTGGAATGTGCTGATGTTCCAGGCCTGGCAGCGCGGGCAGCACGGCTGATGCTCAAGACGCTCGTTCGGCAATCGGTCTCGGTCGCAGGCTTGCGGGTGGTCGGAACCGGCCTTTCGGTATGCGTGACGATCGCCATCGCCCGGTGGTTCGGTGCCGATGTGCTCGGAGTGTACGCCTACTGCATCGCCTTGCTCGCCATTGCGGCAGTTCCGGTATCCAACGGATGGGCCACCATGTTGCTGCGCAGCGTGGCGGCATCGGGCAAGATCGATCCTGTGTCGCGTCGGATGGGACGGTTCGGTGCCTTCGGCGCAATCGCAGTCGCGATTGTCGCTGGGCTGCTCGGCCTGGGTGCGATCTGGCTGGGAAGATCGGACGTCGCAGTCGCATTGAAGCCACTCGCCGCTTGGGTCATTCCGCTGTTGATGGCAATCCTGCTGTTCGACCAGATTTCCGCGCTGCGCATGTCGTCGCTGCGCGGGATCGACCGTCCGGCTATCGCCCAGGCCCCGGAAATGCTCGTCCGGCCGCTGGTGCTGCTGGGTGGGATTGCTGCGGCCTGGATCTGTTTCGGCCGTGATACTGGGTGGCACCCGATAGTGGTGTTGTTCTCGTCGCTCGCGCTTGCCGCCCTGGTGGCCGCGCTGTTCGGCCATGCGATCCTGCGCAGCATCGCGCCCCAAGCCGCCGGGGTTGCTCAAGAGCCGCCGAAACGACGGGAGTGGATCGCCAGCGCGGGGGCGCTCGCAGGTAGCGCAGGGCTGGTGCAGCTCAACGGCTATGTCGATCTGCTGCTGCTGGGCAACTTCGCCTCGACCGTAGAGCTCGGCCAATACCGCTCTGCGCTGCAGATCGCGATGCTGGCGAGCTTTGGCTATGTCGCACTCAATATGCTCGGCGGCCAGAGGTTTGCCCGACTGCGCGCCGACGGCGACGAAGTGGGTCTCAGGCGAACATCGAGCTGGCTCGCCCGGCTCGGCCTGCTGGCCGCCATGCCCCTGCCTGTCGTGCTGCTGTTCGCCGGTGACGAGGTGTTCATGATGCTGTTCGGGCCGGCGTTCGCGGCTGCAGCCTTGCCGGCGCTCATCATCGCCAGCGGCCTCACATTCAGCGCCGCCATCGGAATGGCACGGACCATGCTCGTGATGCATCACTTCGAATTCCTCGTGATGCGGACCACTTTGGCGGCTCTTGCCCTGAATATCGTCCTTTGTCTGGCCTTGATCCCTGCCTACGGGATGCTCGGAGCGGCAATCGCCAATTGCACCGCGACCGTTTGCTGGAACGCGCTGCTCTGGCTGCTCGCCTTCCGGAAGGTCGGCATCGACACCAGCGCGGTGGGGTGGCATCCGGCCCCCTCCACCGGTCAAGACCCACTCATTCCGGAGTAGCTCCACGATGTCCGCTCACCTGTCGCAATTCGAACCGGCTCGCGATGTCGCCAATGCCGCGCCGATCCGCAGGGCGGTCATCATTGCGTCAACACAGCGCTCTGGCAGCAGCCTGCTTGGGCATTATCTGGAGAAGACCGGGGCATTCGGAGTGCCGCTCGAGTATTTCAACCAGTCCAACCTCGCACATTGGCGCAAACGTTTCGACTTTGCGGATGTCGAGCAGTTTCTGGATCTGGTCGAACCGTTGCGCACATCGGCTGGAGGGGTCTTCTCGATCAAGGCACACTATTTCCAGTTGCGCGAGGTCGGTTCGATCGATTCGCTGTTCGCGCGCTATGGCGATTGCCGGTTCGTCCGGATCACCCGGCGCAATCTCCTGCGGCAAGCGATTTCACGAACGGTGGCGCAGCAAACCGGGGTCTGGATTTCGGGCCAGCCCGAGACCGGGCAGCCGCACTATGACGCCGGTCTTATCGCTGCAAACCTGCGGGCGCTCTCGCGCCAGCATGAGCAATGGTCACTGGGCTTCGCGACCACCGGCACGGACTATATGCTGGTGGAATATGAGGACCTTGTGGCCGACCCGGCGGAAACCATCCGGCGGATTGCGAGCTATTGCGAAGTGCCGATGACGGATATGGCAATGCCGGACGCTCCCCCGATCAAGCCGCAGACGCGGTCGCTCTCTTCCGAATGGGAAGACCGCTTTCTGCAAGAGCAAAATGAGACCGACGAGCCGATCCTGGACGGGCGCGCGGCTTTCGGCGATGCGGCTTGGGACTTGGCACGGGCTGTGCGTGACAAATTTGTCCGGCCAGGCCGCGCGGCTCGATGGCGCACCTCCCCAAATCTTGCGCCCAGTCATGAATGTGATTAGCAGCGCGCCTGACGCCTGCCCCCTCCCGTCACGCCCTTCGGAGCACGAATGATGAACTACAACATCCTGCAGAACGTCGACGCGTCGATGATCGAGATGGAGCCGTTCCCGCATGTCGTGATCGACAATGCGCTACCGCAGGATGTCTACGACCGCCTCTCCGCGACCTATCCCGATCCGGAAGGGATGCCGGAGAAGTACAAGTCGATGAACAACCAGCGATACAATCTCCTGTCGCGCTGGGGGGCAACCGAACTCCCCTTCGAAGAGGCTTCCGACGATTGGCGGCGGTTTATCGAGGAGAACGAATCAACCGCATTCGTCGAACGCGCCTTTTCGCTGTTTCCGGACTATCTCGCCGAACACGGTGGAGAACGCGCCATCGACCTGAGCAAGTTCGGACCCGATTTGCCCGCCAAGATCAAGACCGAACCTCTGGTCACCTTCGACGAGGTGAAGCCCCGGGTCACGGTCGCAGTCAATACGCCTGCTACCGCGCTGAAGAGCGTGCGCGGCGCGCACACCGACAATGCGCGCAAGGCCTATGTCGGGCTGCTTTACTTCCGTTTGCCGGAAGACGAATCGACCGGCGGCGACCTCGAAATCTTCCGCTGGAAAGACGGCGCTGCGCGGCAGCCTTGGGCCGTCGCGGCGGATCCTGCGGCTGTGGAGTGCATCAAGACGATCGAATACCGCCCGAACCGGCTGGTGCTTTTCCTGACAACCGAGAATGCACTGCACGGCGTCTCTCCGCGCTCGGTCACGCCGACCTGGCGGCGACTGGTCGTGATCTCGGGCTGGTTCCCCGGAGTGGACTACTTCGACACAGACACCATGCACGGCCGCTTCTCGGGCGTTCGGGCCCAGCTCGGTGCCGCAGCGCGCCGCCTGCTTGGCCGCGAGCGGGTTACTGCCGACTAGTTCGCTCGTCGGGCTCACCCGCGATTGCGGCCTCGACAATTGCCCGGGAGACTGCGTGAGCTCCCCAGTCGTTGAGGTGATTGTCATCCCTGTACGCCATCCTGCCATCGAGCAGGTAGCCACACCGGACTTCGTCGCACAAGGTGGTCGCAGGATCGATTCTGGTCACCCCCTCCTGCTGGCGTAGGGCTTTGCGTAGCATTTCCGAGGCGGCATTGCTCGCATCTGCATGGAACTCTCGCGAGATCGACTGGGCTTCGATGGCATCCCGGTCGCCGCGGAGAATGAAGCCCAGATTGTCCGCGTGGTCGCGCTGCCTTGGGACGGTATCGACGATGACGACCTTCATTCCTGCCGCTTGCAGCCGGGCGAATGTCGCAGCAAGCGACTGCGCCGCCAACGCGCCGGGATCGCCTTGCCAACGCGAAGCCGATGAGGGGAAAATGCTGCGGCTGGCCAGAGTCCACGGGTGGCCGAACTCATCGACCTCAAGGGGTGCGCGCAGATAGTTGGGCCAACGCGCGGCAAGCACGACAACCGTGCCTTTGGGCATTGCCTCGATCCGGGCCAGAGTTTCGGCATTGAAAGTGGAGCAGCGCGGCCCCTCGAGGTTGCGCCAGTCATTGTCGAAGCCCGGTATCGGGGGGCAGCCGCCGTTACGGAAGAGGTCCACTGTTCCGCCCGACGCATCGGCCCAACGGCGCAAGGTGGGGGCGAGCATTTCGGCATGGCTGTCGCCCCACAGCACGAACCGGGTACCAGGCGAAATCGCAATCGGCGAGTACTCCAGTTGCGCCGCGGCAGGCGGACGCACGAGTTCGACGGTTCCCGCCGCATAGCGCTGGGTGAAGCCGTTCCCGAAATGGAGCGCGAGACCGGCGAGGCAGGCCAGGGCTATAGCAATCGCCCCGCCGCCGAGCGTCGCGCGCAGCGAAAACCTGCGATAATCCCGAAAGGGTTGCTCGACAAACCGCCAGCTGAGGTACGCCAGCGGTATTGAAGCGACGAGGCAGGCTAGAACCACGCCGGTTGGCGGCGCCTGCAGCCAGGCATATCGGGCAAAGGCGAGGATTGGCTGGTGCACGAGGTAGAGCGAATAGGAAATCAGCCCCACCCAAACGAACGGCCCTTGTGCCAGCAGCCGGTGCGTAAGGCTGCCCGAGGCATGCAATGCCAGAAGGGCTGAAGTGGCCAGCACCGGGACCAGTGTGATCAGCCCCGGATGATAGCTGCGCGGCCCGAACGCGAAGAAGCAGGCACACAGTGCGGCAAGCGCCAAGGCCGCAATCGCCTCGATTGCCCATCGGGGGCAGTTCTCAACCAGGCGGCGCCCTTCTCCCATGGTCTGCGCGTAGAAAGCGCATCCGACGACACAACCGATCGCCAGTTCGAAAATGCGGTTGGCGGTAAAGAAGAAGAAGGTCGACGGGACCGTGTCATTGGTCGCGCCGGCAAACAGGAGCGAGCCCAGGACGGCGGCGGCGAGAAACGCGTATAGCCAGTTGCGGCCGCGCAGCACCAGCAGCGCGATCAGTGGGGCGACGATGTAGAACTGTTCCTCGACCGCAAGGCTCCAGGTGTGGACCAGCGGGTTCGCTTCAGCAGCAGCATCGAAGTAACCGGACTTCGACCAGAACAGCAGGTTCGAAACGAAAGTCGCCGAGGCGACGAGCGCCTGACCGAACTCGCGAAGCGGAAAAGGAGGCAAGAGCCAAAGCGCTGCGATGGTGGAGGCGACCAGCATCGCAAACAGGGCGGGGAATATGCGCAGCACACGGCGTTTGTAGAAGTCCGCCATGCTGAAGCGGCCCGCCGCAGCACGATCGACAATCATCGACGCGATCAGAAACCCCGAGATCACGAAGAAGATATCGACCCCGATAAAGCCCCCGGGCAGGAGCTTGGGAAAGGCGTGCCCCACTAGGACCGGGATGACCGCAATCGATCGCAGCCCGTCGATGCTGGCGGAATGGCCTTTCGGAGCTTCAGGAAGCGGCACGCATACCCCGTAAATGTCCGCTCCGTCTGCAAGCGCAATGCGCAGGAGCTGTAGCGCAGTTCGGTGCGGCTAGATTGTCGGGGGAATGGTGTCAACGCGCGACGCAGTGTTGCGGGAGAGGCCTGCAACTTATGCCATCTCGGCAATTGCCAGAGCAAGCTCCAGCCCCTAGTCCGCCCGCAACCTCAACCGCCGGTAGCTACGCCTCGATGACGATTGCCCGAAAAATGAAGTCTGCTGTCCGGCGGGCGCTCGTTCAGCCGTGGATCAACGCGCTCGCCCGACCGGCCGCGAAGGCTTTGCCGTTGCATTGGCGATCGCGCCTGCCGGTCAATGTTCCCTTGGTTACTCTCTCGCTCGACAAGGATCGGGCGATCGTCCTGGCCCAGCCGCATCGCTGCCATGTGGCGCAGGAACTTTACTGGGGCGAAGGCGAGCTCCAGACCGCGCAGGATCGCCATGCCTTGAAAGCCGCTCTGGCGTTTTCCCGGGATGCGGCAATCTTCCTCGATATTGGTTCCTACACCGGGCTGTTCGCGCTCGTGGTTGCCCGCGCCAACCCGGCCATCCATTCCTATGCTTATGAAATCGTCGGGGAGAACTACCTGTTGTTGTGGGAGAACGTGCTCCACAACGATCTGGGCGACCGGGTCCATCCGAGGCTGGTCGCGGTGGGCGGCGAAGACGGGGAAATCCGCATTCCCTACGCCCAGTCCAGTGGTCAGCTGGCTTCGTCGGTCGATATCGGATGGAGCACCGATCATGGTGTGCGGGTGCCGATGAGGCGGCTCGACGACCTGCATCTCGACAGTGCCGGCCCGGTCGCGCTCAAGATCGATGTCGAAGGCTTCGAGATGGAAGTGTTCGACGGCGCACAGGCTTTCCTCGCGAAACACCGGCCCGACATGGTCTGCGAAGTGCTGCGCCGCGCCAAACGCGTTCCCGAGATGATGGAACTCCTCGGCGGACTTGGCTACCGCTGGTTCCACATCCGCGAGGACGGCTTCGCCCGACGCGATACCATCGTTGCCGACAAGGTAAGGCGTGACTGGCTGCTGACGTGCAAGACCGATGCCGAGCTTGAAGCACTTGGCCTCGAACTGGTCTCCTGAGCGCGTTAAGGCGCAGGACAAATAGTCGGAAAGAGCGTTTGAATGAGTGAGAACATTGATCCCGCCGCCTGCGGTGCCGAAGTCCTACGGACCGAGATTTCCGCACTTGGGCAAATGGCCGATGGATTGGGCGAAGCCTTTGCGCGCGCCGCACAACTGGTGAAGGATTGCACCGGCCGCGTGGTCGTCTCGGGCATGGGCAAGTCGGGGCATATCGGTTGCAAGATCGCGGCGACGCTGGCGTCCACCGGCACGCCATCGTTCTTCGTTCACCCGTCCGAGGCGAGCCACGGCGATCTCGGCATGATCACCCGCGATGATGTGTGCATCGTCATATCCAATTCGGGGGAGACCGCCGAGCTGCACGGGCTGCTCGCCTATGTCGCGCGGTTCGACATCCCGATGATCGCGATCACCAAGAACGCCGAGAGCACGCTGGCGCGTCACGGCGAGGTGGTGCTGCAACTGCCCGATGCGCCCGAGGCGTGCAGCGTCGGCATGGCCCCGACGACCTCGACCACCTGCACGCTGGCGATGGGCGACGCGCTGGCCGTTGCCGTGATGCGGATGCGCGGGTTCCAGAAGGAAGACTTCCACGTGTTCCATCCCGGCGGGAAGCTCGGTGCCCAGTTCCTGCGGGTGCGCGACGTGATGCACACGGGCGAAGAACTGCCCGTCGTCCGCAGCGACCAGCCGATGGGCGAAGTGCTGCTCGAAATGAGTGCCAAGGGGTTCGGCGTCGCCGGTGTCGTCGACGAGGAAGGCAGGCTCGCGGGGATCGTCACCGACGGCGATCTGCGGCGCAACATGGAGGGCCTGCTCGGACGCAATGCAATCGACACTGCGACCAAATCGCCTACCACCGCGGACCCGGACATGCTGCTGGAAGAGGCCACCGGCCTGATGAACCAGCGCAATATCAGCGCCCTGCCGGTGCTCGACGAAGTAGGAGCCTATGTCGGGCTGGTGCATATCCACGACTGCCTGCGCGCCGGCGTCGCCTAGAACGGGGCCCGCGCCATGCGCATCTGCCTGACGGTCAACGCCGCGTGGAATATCTGGAACTTTCGCCGTCCGCTGGTCGAGGCGCTGATCGCGGACGGCCATGCGGTTACGGTGCTCGCCCCGCATGACGAGACGGCAGCGAGGCTAGAATCCCTTGGCGCACGGTTCGTCGATCTGGCGATGGACGTGCGCGGACTGGGTGTAGCGCAGAACCTCGGCATGGTCGGGCATTTCCGCCGGCACTTCGCGTCGATCCGGCCCGATGTGGTGCTTAGCTTCACGATCAAGAACAACATCTTCGGCGCAATGGCGGCGCGACGGCTCGCTATCCCCTTCCTGCCAAACGTGACCGGTCTCGGCACCATCTTCCTCGGCTCGAAGCCGATGTTCCTCGCCGGGAGGGCGCTTTACCGCCTTGCGATGGGCAGGCTGCCGATCGTGTTCGTTCAGAACGAAGACGACCGCAACTTCCTGCTCGCCACCCGCCTGTTGGGCGAAGAGCAGATGCGACTGCTCCCGGGATCGGGCATCGACCTCGACCAGTTCATGGCGAAACCGATGCCACGAGACGACGCTGGCCCGACGTTCCTGATGATCTCACGCTTGATCCGCGACAAGGGGACGATCGAATTTCTCGACGCCGCGCGGGCGGTTCGTCAGACAGATCCGCAATGCCGCTTCAAGTTACTCGGCCCGCTCGGCGCGGCGAACCGCACTGCCATTTCCGAAGCCGAGCTGCAGCCCTACCTCGACGACGGCTCGGTCGAATATTTCGGTGCGACCGACGATGTCCGGCCTTATGTCGAAGCAGCGCATTGCGTGGTGCTGCCGAGCTATCGCGAGGGCGCGCCGCGCTCTCTGATCGAAGCCGCTGCGATGGGCCGCCCGGTTATCACCACCGACGTTCCCGGCTGCCGCGCGGTAGTGGACGATGGGATTTCCGGCCTTCTGTGCCAGGTTCGCAGCAGCGCCAGCCTGGCCGATGCCTTCCGCCGCTTCGCCGCGCTTTCGCCCGGCGAGCGCCAGGCGATGGGCGATGCCGGACGCGCCAAGATGGAGGCGGAATACGACGTTTCCATCGTGATCGACCGCTATCGTACGACCATTGCGGAGCTTGTCTCGACCGCGCCCAGCGCCTAGCGCGCCCGAAACCGCTCATGGAGTTTTCGAAATGTCCGGCGACATCCTCATCGTCATTCCTGCGCGCTATGCCTCGCAGCGCTATCCCGGCAAACCGCTCGCCGAACTACGAGGCGCTGGTGGCGAATCCAAGACGCTAATCCGGCGCAGCTGGGAAGCGGCGCGGCGCGTTCCCTCGGCCTCACGCGTCGTGGTCGCCTCGGATAGCGACGAAATCCTCGAAACCGCACGCCAATTCGGGGCCGAGGCGATCTTCACCTCGTCCGAATGCCGGAACGGCACCGAACGCTGCGCGGAGCTGCTCGGAACGCTCGACAGCGAACCTGAAATCGTCGTCAACCTGCAAGGTGACGCCCCGCTCATCCCCGACTGGTTCGTCGAGGATCTGATTACCGCGATGCGCGCCGATGCCTCGGTCGATGTCGCAACGCCGGTGGTGCGATGCAGCCGCACCCTCTACGACAAGCTGGTGGCAGACGAGAAGCTCGGCATCGTCGGCGGCACCTTCGCGGCGGTTTCCAGCGCCGGCAATGCGCATTACTTCTCGAAGCGGATCATTCCGCACTTCGATGTCGCCAAGGCCGACAACGCAGCGCTTCCCGTCCTGCTGCACATCGGCCTCTATGCCTACCGGCCTGCGGCGCTGCGCCGTTACATGGCGCACCAGCCGACCGAACTGGAGCAGCTCGAAGGGCTAGAGCAACTGCGATTTCTTGATCTGGGGGCGGCCATCCGTGTCGTTGAGGTCCGCCAGCCCGAGTGGGAAATCTGGGAACTCAACAACCCGAGCGACATCCCGCACATCGAGGCATCGCTCAAGGTCATGGGGCTGGAGTGACGCGGACGCACAGCGCGCTTTGCATTGTCACATTTTTGTCCTAAGCGGCGGCTATCCGCCGTCCGGACGGCGCGGGAACGGTGGAGTTCCCGGCAATGCGTTCAAAACGCAAGATATTATGAAAGACTGAAACATGCAGCTTTGCGGCAAACCCATCGGCCTCGATCAGCCTTTTTTCCTGATCGCGGGACCCTGCGTGATCGAATCCGAAGACATGGCGATGCGCACCTCGGAAGCGATCAAGGCCATCGCCGACGAGCTCGGCATTCATTTCATCTACAAGAGCAGCTTCGACAAGGCGAACCGCACTTCGGGCAAGAGCTTTCGCGGGCCGGGCCTCGACGAAGGCCTCGAAATCCTCGCCAAGGTGAAGCGCGAGATCGGCGTGCCGGTGCTGACCGACGTGCACGAGAAGGAACAGGTCGCCGCCGTCGCCCAGGTGGTCGACGTGATGCAGACCCCCGCCTTCCTTGCGCGCCAGACCGACTTCATCAGCACGGTCGCGGCCGCCGGAATCCCGGTCAATATCAAGAAGGCGCAGTTCATGGCGCCGGGCGACATGGTCAATGTGGTCGACAAGGCCGTTACCGCCGCCAAGGAAGCCGGGCATGATGGCGACAATGTGATGGTGTGCGAGCGCGGGGCAAGCTTCGGCTACCAGAATCTCGTCTCCGACATGCGCAGCCTCGCCATCATGCGCGAGACCGGAAGGCCGGTGGTGTTCGATGCAACCCATTCGGTGCAGCTGCCCGGCGGGCAGGGCCAGAGTTCAGGCGGACAGCGGGAATTCGTGCCGGTGTTGGCGCGTGCGGCGGTCGGGGTCGGCGTTTCCGGCCTGTTCATGGAGACTCACCCGGACCCGGCGAATGCCATGTCCGACGGGCCGAACGCGGTCCCGCTCGATCGGCTCAGGGACCTGCTGGCCCAGCTCAAGCGGATCGACGAAGTGGTAAAGTCTCAGCCGTTCCTTGAGCAGGATTTTGCCTGATTGCAGCTTCGGCTGGCGTCGGACGGACCAATTGGGCTACGGTTGGGGAATACTGCGTAGAGGTCGCCGCCACGGCGGCCGGGGGATTTTTGAATGCTGATGCAGCAAGCGGAAACGCGAGCACTCCAGCGAAACCATCCGCTTAGCTCCCAGGCGGTCCAGCTGTTCTGCTACCTGTTGCTCGGCATCGCCTTACCGACCGGACTTTGGTTGCTGGGGCGAAGCGAGCTGATCGATGAGCCCTACGTCGTCAGCACGCTGGCAATCGTAACGTGCGCTTCGATCGCCGTCTGGTACATCCTTTCGCGCCTGCGCCAGTACGCCAAGGCGCGATTGCTGTCCTATGTGGTTCCGGTGGATTTGCTGGCGTTTGCCGCAGGTGCTGCCCTGATCGGCGTGCTTCGATTGCCCTATTCGATTGGCTTGTTCGGTTCCTGCCTGATTGCCACGACGATCGTCAGCTATGTGCTCACGGCGATTACACGGCTTGGCAACAAGTCGCTCTACATCGTCCCCGGAGGCCGGGTCAGCGAGATGCGTCCGCGCCCCGAGCACGTGTCCGTCGCCTCCCTCGACGAGTTCGAAAATCTGGTCGACCAAGGCGGAATTTCGGGATCGGTAATCGGCGATCTGCACTTCGACCATCCGCCTGAGTGGGAGCGGCTGTTCGCCAAGGCTGCGTTGCGCGGTATTCCGGTCTACCACTACCGGCAGATCCTCGAGCTCGAGACCGGACAGGTGCGGATCGACCGGCTGAGCGAGAACGTGCTCGGCTCGCTGATCCCCAACCTTCCCTACATGGCCGCGAAGCGGGCATTCGATATCGTGGCCACTCTGTTGTTTGGCCCGATTCTCCTGCTCGCGATGGCAACGATTGCGATCGTGATCCGCCTCGATTCGAAGGGGCCTGTTCTGTTCATTCAGGACCGCATGGGCTTCCGCGGCGAAGTCTTCCGGATGGTCAAATTCCGTACAATGCGCGAACGCACGGTCTCCGAATCGGTCGCTGCGCTGCGCAACGATGCCATGACCAAGGATGATGACGACCGCATCACCCGCGTCGGACGTTTCCTGCGCAAGGTTCGGCTCGACGAGCTGCCGCAGGCGTGGAACATTCTCAGAGGAGAGATGAGCTGGATCGGCCCGCGGCCCGAAGCGATCAGCCTGTCCGAGTGGTACGAGACCGAGATCCCGTTCTATTCCTATCGCCATATCGTGCGGCCCGGCCTCACCGGCTGGGCCCAGGTTAACCAAGGCCACGTCACCGGTGTCGACACCGCGACGGACAAGCTGCGTTACGACTTCTACTATGTGAAGAACATCTCGCTCTGGCTCGATGTGCTGATCGCCCTCAAGACGTTGCGGGTCGTCGCCGGCGGGTTCGGCGCACGCTAACCGAAAAGGCATTTCCCCATGCGCAAGGTATTCGTCACCGGCACCGCCGGTTTCATCGGATTTCATCTCGCCCGGCTCCTGTTGAACGAGGGCTTCGAGGTCGTCGGGTTCGACGGCATGACCGATTATTACGATGTCCGGATCAAGGAGCGGCGGCACCAGATGCTGCTCCAGAACCAGCATTTCAGCGCCCATGTCGGCATGCTGGAGGATTTCGACCGGCTCAATGACCTGATGCTGACGGAGAAGCCCGACGTCATCGTCCACCTCGCCGCGCAGGCGGGGGTCCGCTACAGCCTCGAGAACCCTCGCGCCTATCTCGATGCCAATATCGTCGGCACATTCAACGTGATGGAATGCGCGCGCGAGCTGGCGGTCGATCACCTACTGATGGCCTCTACCAGCAGTGTCTATGGCGCCAACGACGAGATGCCGTTCGACGAGCTCGAGCGGGTCGAAACCCCGATGACCTTCTATGCCGCGACCAAGAAGGCCAACGAATCGATGGCGCACAGCTATGCGCACCTGTGGAACCTTCCGACCACCATGTTCCGCTTCTTCACCGTCTACGGGCCGTGGGGCCGCCCGGACATGGCGCTGTTCAAGTTCACCAAGGGCATCCTCGAAGGCACCCCGATCGACATCTACAACCACGGCGAGATGTACCGCGACTTCACCTATGTGACCGATCTGGTGCGCGGGATTCGCCTGCTGATCGATGCCGCGCCGGTGCGGCCCGGAAGCAGGGACGACATCGAGCCGGGCGACAGCCTGTCCCCCGTCGCGCCGTTCCGGGTGGTCAACATCGGCAACAGCGACAAGGTCAAGCTGCTCGATTTCATCGAGGCAATCGAGCAGGAATGCGGGATCGAGGCGAGGCGCAACTACATGGACATGCAGAAGGGCGATGTTCCCGCGACATGGGCCAATGCCGATCTGCTCAAGCGGCTCACCGGCTACCAGCCTCAGACCGGCTACCGCGAAGGAATCCGCCAGTTCGTCAGCTGGTACCGGGAGTATTACGACGTCTGATCAGCTCGCGAGGCGGAGGCCCGGTTTGCTGCCCGGTTCGATGCTGGCATCCGGCCAGATCCCGCGCGTGTCGTAAACCATCGCACCCGCGCGTTCTTCGCTCGGCACAACCCTGAACACGTCATGGTCGACCAGCACGATCAGGATGCCGCAGGTCTCCAGCGCGTGGTCGAGATCGACAAGTTCCGCACCGGTATCCTTGAATTCGACCGGCAGTTCACCCGCATAAGGCTCGACGATCGAAATCTGCGCGCCGAACTTGCGCGCGAGGCGCGAGGCGACGAAGCGCGCCGGGCTCTCGCGGAAATCGTCGATATTGGCCTTGAACGCGAGGCCGAGGCACGCAACCGGAATGCCCGGATTGTCGGCAATGAGCCTTTCCGCGCGCGCGACGACATGGTGCATCTTGGCATCGTTCACTTCGCGTCCGGTCCTGATCAGCGGTGACTGCTCGGGCGCGCCGTGGATGATGAAATATGGGTCGACCGCGATGCAGTGCCCGCCTACGCCCGGTCCGGGCTGCAGAATGTTCACGCGGGGATGGCGGTTGGCGAGCTTGATCACTTCCCACACGTCCAGCCCCATGTGGTCGGCAATCATCGACAGCTCGTTGGCAAAAGCGATGTTCACGTCGCGGTAGGCGTTTTCGACCAGCTTGGTCATCTCCGCCGATTTGGCATCGGTGGTGACGCAGGTGCCGCGCACGAAGCGCTTGTAGAAGGCCAGCGCCTTGCGTGCGCAGCGCGGGGTGATGCCGCCGATCGAACGGTCGTTGTGGGTCAGTTCCTCGAGGATTTTCCCTGGCAGCACCCGTTCGGGGCAATAGGCGATCGAGACGTCCGGAGTCTCGCCGGTCAGCCCCGGTAGCCTCAGGTCGGGACGCAGGCCCGCGATCAGATCGCGCATCTGCTCGGTCGTGCCAACCGGCGAGGTCGATTCGAGGATGATGCAATCGCCCTTCTTGAGCACGCCCGCGACTTCGGTCGCAGCGGCCATGACGTAAGACACGTCGGGCGTGTGATTGCCGTCATGCACGAAGGGAGTCGGCACCGCGATCACGAACACGTCGGCGGGCAGGATCTGCGTCGAGGCCTTGAGCATCCCGCGCTGCACAACCCCGCGCACCAATCCGTCGAGATCGACTTCCTCGATATGGATTTCGCCGCGATTGATCGTCTCGACGACATGTTCCGACACATCGATCCCGGTCACCGGGCAATTGGCGCGCGCAATGATCGCCGCCGTCGGAAGCCCGATATAGCCGAGCCCGATCACGCATACTTGGGGCTTTTCGTCACTGCGCATAGGTACCTGCCGGTTTCTTGATGGTGTGCCGGGGCGTAGCGCCGAACGGTAAACAAGCCGGTAATTTCCTGAATAACGCCCCAGACTCACATCCTTAGGCAGCACATGGTTTACTTCAGGCAGTGTTCTTTGTATGTTCCATTCGAATCTTGGGAGAACAATGATGGCGTTGTCAGGGGGATGCCAGTGTGGCGCGGTGCGCTACGAAGCCGAAGGCGAAATCGCGCACCATGCGCTTTGTCATTGCGCCGATTGCCGGGCTTCGACCGGTGCGCCTGCGGTGGCGTGGATGGCCGTACCCGCTTCGGGCTTTCATGTGACCAGCGGGGAAGCGATCGCCTTCAACAGTTCCGGCTCGGCGTTTCGGCATTTCTGCGGGAAGTGCGGGACCGGGCTTTACTATACCAACGAGGATATGCTCCCCGGGATCGTCGACATCCAGTCGGCGACCTTGGACGACGCTGCGAATCACAAACCCGATGCACAAATCCAGACCGGCGAGCGGCTGGATTACATGGCGAAGCTGGGCGAACTGCCCGAGTTCACGCGCTTCCCGGGAGTGTAACGGCAGCCAGCAATTCCACGATCCGCTGGGTCGCCTTGCCGTCGCCGAAGGGATTGTGCGCCTTGGCCATCGCGGAATAGGCCGCCTCATCGTCGAGCAGGCGGGTTGCTTCGGCCACGATGCGATCGGCATCGGTGCCGACCAGCCTTGCCGTTCCGGCCTCGACGCCCTCGGGCCGCTCGGTCGTCTCGCGCATCACCAGCACCGGTTTGCCGAGCGCGGGCGCTTCTTCCTGCACCCCGCCACTGTCGGTCAGCATCAGGGTGGCGATGTCGAGCAACCGCGCGAAGTGCGGGTAATCGAGCGGCTCGATCAGCGCGACATTGTCGAGCCCGGCCAGTTCGTCATTCATCACCTTGCGCACGTTCGGGTTGAGGTGAACCGGAAAGATCATCGCAACGTCCTCGCGGGCCGCCAGCCGCCGGATCGCTTCGGCGATGCCTTCCATCCCGCCGCCGAAATTCTCGCGGCGGTGGCTGGTCACTCCGATGATTCGCTTGCCCGCGAACCGCTTCTCGAGCGGCGCAAGATCACACGCGAGACGCGGTTCGCGATCGATCCTGTCGGTAATCCAGTGGAGCGCGTCGATTACAGTGTTACCGGTAACGTGGATGCCCGCCGGGTCGATATTCTCGCGCTTGAGCGCATTAGCGGCGGTCTCGGTCGGAGCGAAATGCAGCGCGGCAAAACTGCCGATAACCTTGCGATTGACCTCTTCGGGCCAGGGGTGATGGATGTTTCCGCTGCGCAGTCCGGCTTCGACATGGGCGACCGGGATTTTGCGGTAATAGGCGGCCAGCGCTCCGCACATCGCGGTGGCGGTGTCGCCCTGCACCACCACCCAATCGGGCCGTTCCTCGTCCATCACCGCACCGAGCCCGGTCAGCAACCGCGCTGTCAGCGCATCGAGCGACTGGTCCGGCTGCATGACATCGAGATCGTGATGCGGCACGATTCCGGCGATTTCCAGAACTTGGTCGAGCATGCCGCGATGCTGGCCGGAAACGCAGATGCGGGACTCGAAGCGCGGATCGGCTTCGAGCGCGTGACAGAGCGGAAAGAGCTTGATCGCTTCGGGGCGGGTGCCGAAAACGGTCAGGATGGTGCGGGTCGACATGGCCAAGTCCCTAACGCAACGAGGTTAAGGACGCGTTTGCTATCACCCCCACCGAGAGGCTGGGGTTCAGTTTTCGCCCGTCTCAGGTGCCGGCAGAGCTTCCGCCTGCTCGTCGGGAAGCTCGGCTGCGCGCTCGCGCTCGAGCCGCTCCATATATTCGCGTTCGATCTGCTCGACCCGCGCCTGTTCCTCGGCTGCCGTCCCGTCGATTTCCGCCAGCCGATCGGCGCGTGCGGCGGCGATAAGGTCGCTGAAACGAACCTGCTCACCTGTGCGCTTTTCGCCATAGGCACGATTGATCAGGTCCTGCGTGCAGCCGAGAAACCCGCCCGCACCGGCGGTCGAGCATGACAGCGTCCCGAACCGGCCGATCAACTCGAGCGATTCGACCCGCTGTGCCCATGCGGTGTTGGCGAGGTCTTCGCTGAACCGCAGGCTTTCCGGAATGCGGTAGCGCTCGTTCTCGTCAAGCCGTGCAACGACGACAATCTCCTTGCCGCCGCAATCCGAGGGCACATCGTTGCCGTAAACGATGACCATGCACACATCGTCGTCGACCACTTCGGTCGCGCCCTGCGCCCACGCGGGGGACGAAAACGAAGCCAGTGCGGCAAGGGTTGCTGCGGCGAGAAGCGGTTTCATGACAGTTTCCATCCGGTTTTGCATCGCAGGCGCGACAATCGCCGTCCCGCCGTGAACTCTATATGAAGCGCACCGCAGCGCAAAACGGTTCCGCACCGGTCACACACGCTCGGCCAGCCGGATCGCCACGCGGCAGCCCAGCCGGATCGCGCCTGACAGCAAAGGATAGGCAGGAGCCCTTTCGGCGCCGGCCGCGAGCGCTGCATCGCGATGATCTCGTTCGTCCTCGCGGAACTCCTCGATCATCGTGGCGAGCTCGGGATCGCAGCCGTCTTCTGCAAGCTCGTCGAGCTGGGCGGAATAATGTCGGTCGATTTCCTCCTCAACCGCAGCGGTGCAGGCCATTGCAGCCTCGGGGCCGAGCAAGGCGGTGCCCGCACCAAGAGCGAACCCGGCAACCGACCATAGCGGCTGCAAAGCGGTGGGCCGTACGCCGCGCCGCGCCATCAGCGCATCGAACTTGGCGCGGTGTACTTTCTCCTGTTCGGCCATATGCGCGATTTCGGCCGCCATCGGGTGCCGGTTGCCCATTACCGCCAGTTGCCCGGCGTAGATTCGGGTCGCTCCGAATTCACCGGCCTGATCGACCCGGATCATCCGCGCGGTATCGGGCTTACCGGAGGTTCGAGAGATCATGCCGTGTGCCTTTTTGCGAGAAGGAATAGAATCAGGAGGCCCGCGAAGGTCGAAACCAGGAAATTCCATCCGGCCAGGCTGACCCCGAACAGATCCCAAGGCGCCTGATCGCAACGGGTCAGCGGCGCATCGAACACCGCTTTCAACGCATCCCCTCCATCACCGCCGGCGACCAGAGCGCAATCGGTGATACCCTGCCACCAGCCGTACTCGACCCCCGCATGGAAGCCGCCGATCGCGCCGGACGCGAGGATTGCGAGCGCGGCCAGCGCCAGCCACAGTCGAACAGGCGGAACGAACAGAGCCGCCAGTCCAAACCCGAGAGCCGCGAAATGCGGATAGCGCTGCCACCAGCACATCTCGCACGGGTAAAGCCCGAAACCGAATTGCGATATGTAGGCGCCGCCCAGCAACAGCGCAGGCACCCCCAATGCGAGGAGGCGCGCAGCCTTCATCGATGCGCTGTCGGTCATGCCGCCGAAGTAAGCGCCTCAGTTCCGCCGCGCAACCGTGTTCGGTGCGGTGCGGCGCAGAGTCTGCAGCGCGTAGTGCAGCTGGTAATCCTCGATCCCCTGCGCCTTCACCTGCTCGGCGGTGAGCGTGAAGCGTGGGTCCTCGCGCTTGTCGCGTTCGAGCTCTTCATCCTTGAGCGCCGCCTCGTTGATCAGGTGCCCGCGCAGGTCGCTTTCGCGCAGCTGGAACTTGGCGCGCTTCGCCAGATCTGGATCGGACAGCTGGGGCACGCGGATGTCGGGCTTGATCCCGCCCTCCTGCACCGAGTGGCCCGACGGGGTGTAATAGCGCGCGGTAGTCAGCTTCAATGCGCTGGTGTTGTCGAGGATGAGCAGCGACTGGACGCTGCCCTTGCCGAAGCTGGTTTCGCCCATGACCACCGCACGGCGATGATCCTGCAACGCCCCGGCGACGATTTCCGAAGCCGATGCCGAGCCGGCGTCGATCAGAACGACCATCGGGATGCCTTCGGCAATCTGGCCGCGGAAGGCGGTTTCTGCGTCGTAGTAGATCGTCTCGCCCCTTGCGCGTCCGCGCTGCGAAACGATGCGGCCCTTGTCGAGGAACAGGTCCGACATGGCGACCGCCTCGTCGAGCGAGCCGCCCGGATTGGAACGCAAGTCGAGCACCAAGCCGTTGATCCGGCCCGAGGCACCGCGCTGCATTTCCTGCCAGGCGGCAAACACGTCCGCCCCGACATCGCGCGAGAACTCGTTGACCGTGATGATGCCGATGTTTCCCTCGGCGACTTCGTGGGTCACCGGTTCGAGATCGATCACCCCGCGCGTGACGGTGACATCGAATGGCTCGTCGCGCCCCGAGCGGAAGATAGTCAGGCGGATCGATGTTCCGGCCGCGCCGCGCATCTTGCTGACAGCCTCATCCAGATCGCCGCCGTAGATCAGATTGCCGTCGAGATGGGTGATGAAATCTCCCGCCTTGAGCCCCGCCTCTTCCGCCGGGCTGCCGCGGAACGGCGAGATGATCTTGACCGCGCCGTCTTCCATCACCACCGACAGGCCGAGCCCCGAATAATTCCCGTCGATCATCGTCTCGAGCCGCTGGAGATCGGAGCCGTCGAGATAGGCCGAGTGCGGATCGAGCGAGGCGAGCATGCCGTCGATCGCGCCGCGGATCAGCTTCTCGTCATCGACCGGTTCGACATAGCTTGCCTTGATCCGCTGGTAGGTCGCGAAGAGCTTGGAGAATTCAGGCCCGACCCTGCCATCGACCTGGGCTATGCCGGCGGTGGTGGCCGGGATAAGCGCGACCGCCGTCACCAAGGCGGCGGAACGGACAAGTTCGGCAAGTTTCATCGATTCAGCCTCTCAATCTGCGCACAGCCTATCGCTTGCGCGGGCTGAACGCCAGATGATGAATGATGCTTCGTCCCGATCCGGATCGGTCGTCGGTCGAATTCTGAACGCGGTTCGCCGGTTCAGCGGATCAGGCCGAGCGGATTGACCGGCTTTCCGCCACGCCGCACTTCGAGCGTGACGCGCGGCCGGCCGATACCGGCAATCCCTAGCGGTGCGCCGGAAACAAGCTGGTCGCCGACGGCAACGTCGGTCCGGGCAAGCCCGGTAACGAGGCTGGTCAGGCCTCCGTCATGTTCGATGATGACGATGCGGTCGTAACCCCGATAAGGCCCGGCGAAGGCGACGCGCCCGGCGGCAGGAGCGATCACCTGCGCCCCGTCGCGTGGTGCGAGCGTCAGGCCCGAGCTGCGCACCCCGCTGCTGCCCTGCTCGCCAAACCCAGCGACGGTGCTGCCGGACACGGGAAGCTGGAAAGCGATCCGCGCAGTGCGCGATGCGCTGGTGCTGGTGCTGGTCGCAGGAGACGTAACGGCAGCAGCATTGCCAGGGTCGCCGGGCCGCATCACCGGGCCGGGCAAACCCGCCAATTCCTTGCGCAAGCTTCCTGCTTCGTCGAGACGTTCGACCAGTGCATCGAGATCGCGCGCTTCCTCGGCCAATGCCAGCGCACGCTCTACTTCGCGATCGGCATTGCCGCCTGCGCGGCGCGATTCAAGGCGCTGGCGGGTCTCGACAGCCGCCAGCCGCTGGCGCCGCTCGGACAATTCGCCCTCGCTCTTGCGCAGCACCGCCAGTGCCTGTTGAGCCTCGCGCTCGAGCGCGCGGCCACGCTCGATCTCGGCCCTCAATGCAGCGGTGCGGGCGCGGACCTGCGGGATTGTGCTTTCCAGCATCGCGCGCAGATAGACCGTTTCGCGCAACGACCCTGGCCGCAAGGCGGACAAGGCGAGCGGGCGGCGCGAGAGCTTTTGCAGCGCGCCCGTCAGCTTGACGAGCGGCTCGCGCCGTTCGGCGAGACGCCGGTCGAGCGCACTACGTTCGCGCGCAATCAACGACATTCGCGCCTCTGCAGCGGCAATCCCCGCTTCGGCCTGCTGGATGCGCGCAGCGAGTGCAGCGGCCTCACGCGCAGTCTTGTCCGCCGCTTCGATCGCTACCTTCGCTTCGGCTTCGAGCTGCTTGCTGCGCGCACCGGCGGCCTCGGAATCGCGCTGAGCCTGCTGCATCCGGGCGCGAATTTCTGCGGTCCCTTCGGTATCGGAAGCGCGCTGCGCCAGCGCGACAGTAGCCGCCAGCGGCAGGCAAAGGGCAGCAATGCCGATCAGGGCGCGTTTGGCCATCGCGCTACCCTGCCCGATGATAGGGGTGCCCGGCAAGGATCGAACTCGCGCGATAGAGCTGTTCCATCAGCATCGCGCGCGCCAAGAGATGCGGCCAGGTCGCCTTTCCAAACGCGAGCAGCAAGTCCGCTGCTTCGCGGTCGCGGTCCGAATGACCATCGGCTGCGCCGATCACGAAGCGGGTTTCGCGCACTCCGTCATCGCGCCAGCTTCCAAGAACCTCGGCCAGCCGGTCGGAGGCCAAGTCCCGTCCGCGTTCGTCGAGCAGCACCGTGCGGCAAGGGGTTAGCGGTTCCGGGATGCGCCCGCCGGCTTCGGGCAATTCGGTCAGTTTGAATGGCCAGGTCAGCCGCTTCTCGTAGCGCGCGACCAGCTCGGCCTCGGGCGTCCGGGCAATCTTCCCGCGAGCGATCACGTGGAGCAGCATCGCTGCGCCTTATACCGCCATCGCGAGCAAAGTCAGGCGTTGCCGGCGGCCACCGCCGGTGCGTCGCCGAAGGACCACATCCGCTCAAGATTGTAGAAGCTGCGCACTTCCGGGCGGAACAGATGGATGACCACGTCACCGGCATCGATCAGTACCCAGTCGCCTGCGGGCAGGCCTTCCAGCCGGACCGGTCCGAAACCTGCATGCTTGACCTTCTCGGCCAGCTTCTGCGCAATCGACGCGACCTGCCTGGTCGACCGCCCCGAAGCGATGATCATGTGATCCGCGATGCTCGACTTGCCTTCGAGCGGGATGGTGACGACATCTTGTGCCTGGTCGTCCTCGAGTTGCTCGAGCACGAGCGCAAGCAACGAGCCGGGTTCGGCCACGATGACTGGTGCATCAGGGTTGCCGGTCATGCCTGCGGCATCGTTGGCGGCGAGAGGTGTAGGCGCCTGGTTCATAGGCGAGGTCATTGCTCCTGTGTTGATGGCTGGAAGGCCCGACGCGGACTGTCCGGCAAATCAAGCCGGAGTATCCTGAGCGGGAATGACGAGATGACGGGTCACCTGGTCACGCGGCGGGAGGTTCTCCAAGCGCAATGCCCAGTCCGGATCGGATCGACGGATGGCCGTCGCCGAACGCGGGTCGGGATCGAAACGCAAGGTCACCAGTGTCGGCGCGCTCCATTTGCCCCTTGTGAAGAAGCCGGCAAGAGGAACGCGAAACTTCCTCAACCAGGCCATTGCGGGGCTGGCAACGGCAGCACTCTCATAGCCGGGTCGGGCAATGACCGCAATCGGCATTGCGCGGGCGATCCCGCGCCAGTCCCGCCATCGGTGGAACTGGGCAAGATTGTCCGATCCCATCAGCCAGACGAATTCATGCTGCGGATAGCGGCGGCGGATCGCCGCCAGTGTTTCGACAGTGTAAGGCGTGCCGAATTCCGACTCGATAGCGGTGACCCTAATCGGCGCGCGGCGCGCCTGCGCCATCGCCGATCGAAAGCGCGCGGAGAGAGAGGCCATGCCCTTTGAGGGCTTGAGCGGATTGCCGGGCGAGACCATCCACCACACTTCGTCGAGGTGTAGCGCCTCGATCGCGAACAGGGTGATTCGCCGATGACCGCCGTGTGCCGGGTTGAAGCTGCCGCCAAGCAGGCCGATCCGCATCACCAGGCCGCCTTCATCTTGAATTGAAACGGGAAAATTCTCGCCGCGCTCATGCTTCGCCAGTCCTAGCACGCGGTTTCGGAAAAGACAGCCGATTGCGGAACAAAACCGAGAGCTGAACATTCAAAGTTAACCGACGAGGCGAGGTAATCGACTCGTCGCGCGAGTCCATCGACTCGCCTATTCGCATGCAAGTCCGATTCGACGCTCCCTGATTCCCGTGCTAGCCGCGCCGCTCAAATCAAGAATCCGATAATGGCGGGGTCGCTTTGCATAATTCACAGACATCGGGCGGTTGGGGGCGCCGCCTGGCGAACTGGTTTCCTGATCGCGAGTTCTTCATGCGATCGCAGGGTCAGGTCCGCTTCATCAAGATTACCTCGCGGGTACAGATTTTTGCGGCGGCGATAGCTGTGACTGCTCTGCTGGCTTGGGCCATTTCAATGGCCGTCATGGCCTGGTCGCAATATGCCGCAGGTGCCGAACGCGCATCGCTGCTCCAGCGCGAAGCGAAGGTCGCCAGCGCCGAGGAGCGCTTCGACGATTATTCGAACGACCTCGGCAAGGTAGTCGAAGATCTCAACGAGCGTCAGAAGCTGCTCGAAATGGGCACAGAAATGCTGCCCGAAGACATTCGCGACGAGGAAACCGTTTCGGATTCGTCGACCGAAGCTGCGGAAACAGCCGACAAGGTCAGCGCGCTGTTTCCTGAAGCTCGTGAACTGGCGCAGCTCGAAGCGCGTCAGCTCGCCCTGGCAGAACGTCTCACCCGTTTTGCCGACCGCCGCTCTGCACAGGCCGCCGAAGCACTGCGCAAACTGGGTCTCGATCCCGCTGCGATGGTGCGCGGTGCCGATCGGACCGCAATGGGTGGCCCGTTCGAGAAGCTCGCCTCGTCGCGCAATGGCGCGCTCGATCCGCGCTTCGAGCGGCTGGGTCTGAGCTTGTCGCGCATGGCCGCGCTCGAACGCACGCTGGACGGCATTCCACAGGTCCTGCCCGCCAGCCGGGCATCGATTTCCTCGGGCTTCGGTTATCGTCGTGACCCGTTCAACGGCCATGCCGCGATGCATTCCGGGCTCGATTTCAAGGGTCCGATCGGCGCTCCGATCTATGCCGCCGCCGACGGCCGCGTCAGTTTTGTCGGCCGCAAGTCCGGATACGGCAACGTCGTCGAGATCAGCCATGGCAATGGGCTGATGACCCGGTACGCGCATATGTCGCGGTTCAACGCCAGAGTGGGGCAGGTGGTTGAAGCCGGTCATATCATCGGAGCCATCGGCAATACCGGCCGCTCGACCGGCCCGCACCTGCATTTCGAAGTGCGGGTCAACGATCGCGCGGTCAATCCGCGCCCCTTCCTGGAGAAAGCCCCCAATGTTCTCAAAGAAGCCCGAACCGCAGGGCCGCGCAAGCAGGCCGGCGCCTAAGCCGATGGCGAGCAATGGCACCTTCTCGGTGATCGGCACCGACGTGACGATCACCGGCAATGTCGCTGCTACAACCGAACTGCATGTCGATGGCAAGATTCACGGCGACATCGAGTGTGCGTCGCTGGTTCAGGGCGAATCGAGCATGATCGAAGGCGCGGTGAAAGCCGAAAGTGCGCGGCTGGCCGGTACGGTCAAGGGATCGATCGCCGCGCGCGAGCTGGTGGTCCTGCGTACCGCACGGATCGAAGGCGATGTGCACTACGATTCGATCACCATCGAACAGGGCGCGGAAGTCGATGGTCGCTTCTCGCATCGCGTGCCCGGCCGCAGCGAAGCGATGCCGTCGCCGATGTCCGGGGCCGCCAGTGACATGGCTTCGGAGCTGGAGCCGAAGCTCACCCTGGCGAGCTGACAGCCTTCGAGGTTGGGAGAAAAAGGGGCGTCGCGCGAGCGGCGCCTTTTTCGTTGCTCAAGCGAACACTTCGGCGCGCAGCGCCTTCCGATCGAGCTTGCCGACCAGCGTCTTGGGCAGCTCGTCGCGAATGACCACACTTGAAACCCGCTCGTGCTTGCCAAGTCTCGGGTTGACCCAAGCCAGTAGTGCGTCGGCATCTGCCGGCTCGTCGAGGGTCACATAGGCCCGGGGCACTTCTCCGCGATAGTCGTCGGGTACGCCGATCACCAGGGCTTCCTTGATCGCCGGATGTTCCACCAGCACGGCCTCCACCTGGCTCGGGAAGACCTTGAAGCCGCCCACGGCAATCATGTCCTTGATCCGATCGACGATGGTGAGAAAGCCGTCCGCGTCCAGCCGCGCGACATCGCCCGTACGCAGCCAGCGTTTGCCGCCGTGCTCGACAAACACCTCCGCGGTCGCTTCGGGCATGTTCCAGTAACCGCGCATGATCTGCGGGCCATGGATTGCCAGCTCGCCCGGTTCGCCTTCTGCCGCGAGCTTCGCCGGATCTTCCTTGTCCAGCAACAGGATTTCGGTCCCCGCGACGACCTGCCCGATCGAGCCGGCTCGGCGCTCGCCTTGGTAGGGATTGGCCGACACCACGCCCGAGCTTTCGGTCAGGCCATAGCCCTCGACCAGACGCACCCCGGTCAATTGCTCGAACTTCTCCCGCAAGGGGGCCGAGAGCGGCGCACCCCCCGAAATGCAGACCTTGAGCGAAGACAGGTCGGTCGAAGCCAGCGCCGGGCTATCGACGATCGCCTGGAACATGGTCGGAACCCCGGGGAATCCGGTCGGGCGGGTCCGTTCGAGCGTCTTCAACACCGCAGCCGTCTCGAAGCGCGGAACCATCGCGATGGCCGCTCCGGTGGCCACCGCGTGATTGAGGACGCAGGTATTGGCGAACACGTGGAACAGCGGCAGCGCCCCCATGATCACGTCATCTTCGGGGCTGGCAAAGGAATTGATCGCCGCCACCTGCTGTGCATTAGTCGAAAGGTTGGCGTGGGTGAGCATCGCACCCTTGGGCCGGCCGGTGGTGCCGCCGGTGTATTGCAGCAGCGCGACCTCTTCAGGGTCGAGAACGGGGAAGGCCGCAGAGGCGCTGTCCGCCAGCCAGCTTTCCCAGTCGCCGACATCGCTCCGCGCCGGGATCACAGCGATGTCACGCCGACGGAGCAACCGGAGCGCTATGCCCTTCAGGGCTGGAAGTTGCCGCGACAGCCGCACCACCGACAGGTGCTCGAGCGTCGAGGCATCGAGCACCTTGAGTGCTGTCGGCAGCAGCGCGGGCGCATCGAGCGTCACCAGCAACCGTGTGCCCGAATCCTCCACCTGATGCGCCAGTTCATCGACCGTATAGAGCGGCGAGAAATTGACCACCGTCGCCCCTGCCAGCATGGCACCATAATAGGCCGCCACATAGGCCGGGACATTGGGCAGGAAGAGCCCGACCCGATCACCTCGCTCGATTCCCCGTGTCAACAGCCCGCTGGCAAAACGTCGCGCCTCGTCGAAAAGTGCGGCGTAGGAAAAGCTTCGCCCCATAAACAGGACGAGCGGCTTCGCGCCGCGTCGTGCGGCCGTGCGCGCGAACAACTCCGGCAGCGGAATGGCATCAAACCGCGTCGACCATGGAGTGGGGTGATGATAGGGCAAGCTACTGACATCCATGTAAACATGGATGGTCCGGCCAGCAATCGTGCGCAAGGAAAAAGGCACGGGCGGCCGCGAGTCGCGCGCCCATGCCTGACTGTCTAAACGACGACTCAGGCCTCGGCTTCGCCCGCTTCGTCTGCCCGCTTGGCTTCGAGCCAAGCGGCGGCTTCGGCTTCCTGCGCGGCATCGGAAGCGGCCTTTTCGTTTGCGTCGCGTTCGGCGCGCAGTTCCTCGATCAGGCGATCCTTGTCGCTAGCGCGATCCGCCCCGACGGCCTCGCCTTCGGTCACACCGGCCTTCTTGGCCGCCTTGGCGACGACCGCATCAAGCTCACGCTGCGAGCACAGGCCGAGCGTCACCGGATCCTTGGCGACGATATTCTGGATGTTCCAGTGGCTGCGCTCGCGGATCGCGGTGATCGTGTTGCGCGTAGTGCCGATCAGCTTGGAAATCTGTGCGTCCGACACTTCGGGGTGGTTGCGCAGGATCCACGCGATGCCGTCGGGCTTGTCCTGCCGCTTCGACACCGGGGTGTAGCGCGGGCCCTTGGTACGGGTCACCTCGACCGGCGCCTTCTGCATCTGCAGGCTGTAGCCCGGATCGGCCTGGCCCTTGTCGATTTCTGCCTGGGTCAGTTCGCCCGAGTGGAGCGGATCGCGCCCGGTGTACTTGCTGCTCGCAAGATCGTCCGCCATCGCCTGCACTTCGAGGATATGCAGCCCGCAGAATTCGGCAATCTGTTCAAAGCTCAGCGCAGTGTTGTCGACCAGCCAGGTGGCGGTCGCATGCGGCATCAAAGGTTTGGGCTGGTCGGCCATGATGGCGTTTCCTGTCGTTTGTCCAAAATAGAAGGGCCGCCCCTTTCGGAGCGGCCGTGCGCCGAGCGATCTAGGCCAACACGCCGCGATGGGCAAGTGTTTAGACCGCCAGCTCCGGCACAGTGGCTTCGGTAACCAGTCCGGCCAGAAACTGGTCGGTGGCCGCCTCCCAACTGAACTGCGCACCATAGGCGGCACAATCCGCGCGCTCGCAATAGAGCGCGGCGCAAATCGCGCGGTCGAGGTTTTCGCACAGAGCGCCGGTGGCTTCGGTCACGATGTCCTTCGGACCGGTGACAGGAAACGCGGCGACCGGGGTTCCGCAGGCGAGCGCTTCGATGACGACCAGCCCGAAAGTGTCGGTCCGGCTCGGAAACACGAACACGTCCGCACCGGCATAGCACCCCGCCAGTTCGCGCCCGGTGCGTTTGCCAAGAAAATGGGCGTCGGGAAATTTCGTCTTCAGCGCCGCCAGCGCCGGGCCGTCGCCAACCACCACCTTGCTGCCGGGATACTCGCCGGACAAGAAGGCCTCGATGTTCTTTTCAACCGCGACGCGTCCGACATAGAGCTGGATCGGACGCGGCAGGTCGGCGAATTCGGGCGGTGGTTCGGCATCCGGGGTAAAGCAATCGAGATCGACCCCCCGGCTCCAGTGGTGAAGACTGGTGATGCGGTGCGCACGAAGTTCCTCGCGAATGCTCTCGGTAGCCACCATCACCCGTTCGGCAGGCTGGTGGAACCAGCGGACGTAGCGCCAGAACAGCGCAGGCGGAAGCTTGGTGCGCTTGGCGAGATAGTCCGGAAACTGGGTGTGATAGGCGGTGCTGAACGGGAGCCCGCGTGACAAGCAGTGCCGCCGCGCCGCCAGCCCGAGCGGGCCTTCGGTCGCGATGTGGATCGCATCGGGCGCAAGCTCGGTCAGCATGCGCGAGACCGTGCGCGGCATGGTCATCGCCAGCCGGATTTCGGGATATGTCGGGCAGGGAACCGAGCGAAACTGGTCGGGCGAAACGACATCGACCCGGTGGCCCCAGCTACGGAGGATTTCGCAGGTCGTGGTTAGAGTACGTACGACCCCGTTTATCTGCGGGAGCCATGCATCGGTTACGATGGCTATCCGTAACGGATCGCGCCGAAATTCGAAGTCCGGTTCGATCGGGAATCCTGCCATCCGGTTCATGCAGCTGCCAGTTCGTCGGACGCCGCCTCGTCCTCGATCTCCGGCAACGGCTCCCGCCTTGCTACCTCGTCGGGCCAATGGAGCAGTTCCATCCGGCCGTCGAAGTGCTCGACCAGGGCATTGCAGCCTTCGACCCAATCGCCGTCGTTGTAATATTCGATGCCGTCGAAGTTACGCATGTCAGCGGTGTGGATGTGGCCGCAGACAACCCCGTCGACCCCGCGTTCTGCGGCCGCTCGCGCGACAACTTCCTCGTACTTCGAAATGAACTCGACGGCGTTCTTGACCTTGTGCTTGGCCGCCTTGGAGATCGACCAATAGGGAAGACCCAGCGACTTGCGCGCCCGCGCCACCCAGTTGTTGAGCTTCATCATCAGGTGGTACAGCGCGTCCCCGACAAAGGCGAGCCAGCGATGGGCGAGCATGATGGTATCGAATTCGTCTCCGTGCAGCACCATCAGCCTGCGGCCGTCCGCCGTAGTGTGAAAGGCCGCGCGCTCGATTTCGACCCCACCGAAATTCATGCCTGCGAAGGGTCGGATCATTTCATCGTGATTGCCCGGAATATAGACGATCCGCGTCCCGCGCTTTGCTCGCTTCAGGATACGCCATACGATGTCATTGTGCTCGGGCGGCCAGTAGAACTTCTTTTTCAGCCGCCACCCGTCGATGATGTCGCCGACGAGGTACATCGTCTCGCTGTCGGTATGATCGAGGAAGTCGATCAGCAATTCGGCATTGCACCCCTTGGTGCCGAGGTGCACGTCGCTGATCCAGATCGTGCGGTAGCGCCGCCTTTCTTCGAGCACGCGTTCGGGGATTTTCGGTTTGGGTCCGGGGAAACTGGTGACGTTCCCGAGCGCGGGAAGTACTGGAAAGGGTGCATCTGCCATCGCGACTGTCCTTGCGAAGCCCTCGCTTCGCCGTCGGCAGATGACAGCAATCTATGACGCGCTCGTCACATTTCGGTGACGGTTCGGCGTAAACGGGTCAGTTTCGCGTCAATCCATCGCCACATAGCCGGGAAGCGCCGCCATCCGGTCGAGCCAGGCACAGACCTGCGGATAGTCGCGCAGCCGGAAACCGCCCGCCTCGCACACATGGGTGTAGGCATAGAGCGCGATGTCGGCGAGCGATGCTTCGTCCCCCACGAACCAGCCGCGCGCAGCGAGGTGGTCGTCCATCACGCGCAAGGCTTCCTCGCCCGCGATCCGTTTGGCCATCAGCTGACTGCGCCGTTCCTCACCGAGATTGGCCTCGCCCACGAAATGGAGCCAGAAGCGCAGAGTGGCGATGTTCGGTTCATGATTGTATTGCTCGAAGAACATCCAGCGAAGCACGTCGGCACGGGCGAAGCGGTCGTGCGGTATCAGGGCGCTGCCTTCGGCGAGATACCAGCACGCAGCGTTGCTTTCGGGAAGGAAGCGCTGGCCGATCTGGAGCACCGGAATGCGCCCATTCGGGTTGATGTTCGCGAGAAAATCGGGGGTGCGGGTTTCGCCCGCCATGATATCGTATTGCTTCGTTTGCAGCGGAAGGCCGAGCAGCGCGGCGGTCAGCTTGATCTTGTAGCAGTTGCCGCTGCGCGGGTCTTCGTGAAGGACGAGGGACTCAGCCACCGGAAACCTCCAGCACGATCTTGCCGATGTGGTCACCCTGTTCCATCCGCTCATGCGCCGCGGCGGCATCGGCGAGTGGGTAAATCCGGTCCATCACCGGCTTGAGCTCGCGATCGAGGAACAGCGGCCAGGCGTTGGCTTCGATTTCGGCGCAGAGCATCGCCTTGAATGCATCGCTGCGCGGGCGGAGCGTCGATCCGGTCAGCGTTAGCCGCCGGCTCATGATTGCGGCCATGTTGAGTTCGGCCGACATGCCGCCGAGCACCGCGATCGTGACATGGCGGCCATCTTCCGCGAGGCATTTGAGATTGCGCGGGACATAATCGCCCGAGACCATGTCGAGCACGACTTCGACACCCTTGCCGCCAGTGATCTCCTTCACCGCCTCGACGAAATCGGTCTCGCGGTAGTTGATCGCGTGAGCGGCACCGAAAGTCCTCGCTGCGGCGCATTTTTCCTCGCTGCCGCAGGTCACGATCACCTCGAGCCCGAAAGCCTTACCGAGCATGGTCGCCATGGTGCCGATGCCACTGGTGCCGCCGTGGACCAGCAGCCGTTCGCCCTCACGGGCCAAGCCGCGCTCGAACACATTGTGCCACACGGTGAACAGGGTTTCGGGGATCGCGGCCGCTTCGGCCAGCGGGATTGCGTCGCCGACCGGCAGGCAATGCGCCACAGGAGCGCGGCAATATTGCGCGTAGCCGCCGCCCGGGGTGAGCGCACAGACGATGCGGTTGAGCCATTCGGGCTCCACCCCTTCGCCCACCGCAACGATCTTGCCCGAAACCTCCAGCCCGAGCAGCGGCGAGGCCCCCGGTGGCGGCGGGTATAGTCCGCTGCGCTGGATCACATCGGGCCGATTGACCCCGGCATAGGCGACCTCGATCAGCACCTCGCCGGCGCGCGGCAGTTCGACCCCGATCTCCACACGCTGCAGGACTTCCGGCCCACCGGGAGCGGTGAAATGGATCGCTTGCATCATCGCTGGAATATCGTGCGCCATTAGCCCTCCCTGAGCGCAGGCTTGTTGCCCCCGTGCGACAGACTGCGCACGAATGCGTGGGATAGACATGCCGTGCATTGACAGCAAGGCGCTCGGCTTGCGAAATTGCCTGCAATGGATCTCGACGACCTCCCGCGCCCAAGGGGCGATGCTGCAGGCAAGCTGGCGAGTGAGGACCTGTCGCCCTATTCGCAGGAGGAGCTTCACGAACGGATCGCACTGCTCGAAGCCGAGATCGACCGGGTCAGGGCGCACCGCGACAAGGTTTCAGCGCATATGGCGGCGGCCGATGCATTGTTCGGCAAGCCTTCAACGTGATGCGCGGGGGTCGAAATCATCGTACCCCGTCCTATATTGACAGCATTCGGTGCGGCGCCCCGCAAATTGCGGCGCGTTTGGACTGCGTTAACCATGTTTCCCTCTATTCCCCGTTCAGGGAATATCCGTCTCCTCCGGCGAAAGACCGTTGAATGCCCAGCTTTGCCCAGAACCTCGAAAAGACGCTCCACAACGCGCTCTCCAATGCCTCGGAGCGGCGCCACGAGTATGCGACGCTGGAGCATCTCCTGCTCGCTCTCGTCGAAGACGAGGATGCGGCCCAGGTGATGAATGCCTGCGGGGTGGACCTGAACGAACTGACCGAGGTGGTGAAGCAGTATCTCGACCAGGAATACCAGTCGCTCAAGAGCGAGGACGGGTCCGATCCTCAACCGACCGCCGGTTTCCAGCGGGTGGTCCAGCGCGCGATCCTGCATGTGCAGTCGAGCGGCAAGGACACGGTGACCGGGGCCAACGTTCTGGTCGCGCTGTTTTCGGAGCGGGACAGCTATGCGGTCTATTTCCTCCAGCAGCAGGACATGAGCCGGCTCGATGCCGTCAGCTTCATCAGTCACGGGATCGGCAAGGGCGGAAAACAGCTCGAGTCGAAGCCGCCGCAGGGAGCGGAAGAAGCCAAGGCGAGCGACGAAAAGGCGGAAAACAAGAAGGAAACCGCGCTCGACCAGTTCACCGTCAACCTCAACGCCAAGGCGGAGGCTGGAAAGGTCGACCCGCTGATCGGCCGCGGGCCGGAGGTCGACCGGACGATCCAGATCCTGTGCCGCCGCAGCAAGAACAACCCGCTCTATGTCGGCGATCCCGGCGTCGGCAAGACCGCGATCGCCGAAGGGCTCGCGCGCAAGATCGTCGAGGGCGAAGTGCCCGAGGTGCTCAAGGATGCGGTGATCTATTCGCTCGACATGGGCGCGCTGCTGGCCGGCACCCGCTATCGCGGCGATTTCGAGGAACGGCTCAAGCAGGTCGTGAACGAACTTGAGGGCATGCCCGATGCGGTGCTGTTCATCGACGAAATCCACACGGTGATTGGCGCAGGTGCGACCAGCGGCGGGGCCATGGATGCCTCCAACCTGCTCAAACCTGCGCTCTCGAACGGCTCGATCCGCTGCGTCGGCTCGACCACCTACAAGGAGTTTCGCAACCACTTCGAGAAGGATCGCGCGCTGCTGCGCCGGTTCCAGAAGATCGATGTCAATGAACCAACGATCGACGACACGATCAAGATTCTGCGCGGGCTCAAGAGCGCGTTCGAAAAGCACCACAAGGTGACCTACACCGCCGATGCGCTCAAGACCGCAGTCGAGCTGTCGGCGCGCTATATCAACGACCGCAAGCTGCCCGACAAGGCCATCGACGTGATCGACGAAGTCGGCGCGATGCAGATGCTGGTCCCCCCGAGCCGCCGCAAGAAGAAGATCACCACCAAGGAAATCGAGGCGGTGATCGCGACCATGGCGCGAATTCCTCCCAAATCGGTTTCGAGCGACGACAAGAAGGCGCTCGAAAACCTCGAGCGCGACCTCAAGCATGTCGTGTTCGGGCAGGACGCGGCGGTCCACAGGCTCGCCACGGCGATGAAGCTCAGCCGCGCGGGTCTGCGCGATCCGGACAAGCCGATAGGCAGCTTTCTGTTCTCAGGCCCGACCGGCGTCGGCAAGACCGAGGTCGCGCGCCAGCTCGCCAGCATCATGGGCATCGAGCTCAAGCGGTTCGACATGTCCGAATATATGGAGCGCCACAGCGTTTCCCGCCTGATCGGCGCGCCTCCCGGCTATGTCGGGTACGACCAGGGCGGCCTGCTGACCGACGCGGTCGACCAGAATCCGCATTGCGTGCTGCTGCTCGACGAAATCGAGAAGGCGCACCCCGACCTGTTCAACATCCTGCTGCAGGTGATGGATAACGGCCGCCTGACCGACCACCACGGCAAGACGGTCGATTTCCGCAATGTGGTGCTGATCATGACCACCAATGCCGGCGCATCCGACATGGCGCGTCAGGGGATCGGCTTCGGCGACGTGTCCAAGGAAGATGCGCAGGACGAGGCGGTGAAGAAGATGTTCACCCCCGAATTCCGCAACCGCCTCGATGCGATCGTGCCGTTCACTTACCTCGGCCGCGAGACCGTGGCGCGGGTGGTCGACAAGTTCATCCTCCAGCTCGAGCTCCAGCTCGCCGAGCAGAACGTCCACATTCAGTTCGACAGCGACGCGCGCAGCTGGCTGGCCGAGAAGGGCTACGACAAGCTCTACGGTGCACGGCCGATGGCCCGCCTGATCCAGGAGAAGATCAAGCAGCCGCTGGCCGAGGAACTGCTGTTCGGCAAGCTGGCCGACGGCGGCGAGGTGCATGTCGGGATCAAGGACGGAGCGCCCAGTTTCGAACTGACCCCGGCCCCGCCCAAGGCGAGTGCAAAGAAGAAGCCGCGCACGAAATCTGCGGCGAAGAAGCCGGCAAGCAAGACCCCCGATGCCGACGCCAACGAAGGCAAGGGCGAAAGCTGAAGGCCTCGACGTCGCAATCCCACCCCGCTGCGACTAGGCAGCAAGCTGCCAAGTCTCGCTGCCCCTCCCTGAAGGGAGGGGTTGGGGTGGGTGTTCGGCGGTCGTGGAACTCTGTGCCCTCACAGCCCGTTCCTCGCGCATGACCGCGCCCTTTTCCTGGATCAAGCCGGAGCCGCACGGAATTTATATCCCCCCGGCGGATTGCTGGGTCGACCCCTCGCGCCCGGTTGACCGTGCGCTGGTGACGCACGGCCACGCCGATCATGCGCGCGGGGGTCACGGCGAGACGGTTGCTACGCCGGAAACGCTCGCGATCATGGAATTGCGCTATCGCACCGGGACCGAGAACGACGCGGGTGAGATTCCGCACAAGGCCGTCCCGGTCCAATATGGCGAGACGATCCGGCTGCCTGGCGGCGTCGATGCGACCTATGTCCCTGCCGGCCATGTCCTCGGCAGCGCGCAAATCCTGCTCGAGCATGCGGGCGAGAGGGTCGTCATCACCGGCGACTACAAGCGACGTCATGACCCGACCTGCCCGCCGTTCGAAGTCACTCCGTGCGACATCTTCGTGACCGAGGCGACCTTCGGCCTGCCACTGTTCACCCATCCGCCGATCGAGGACGAGATGGCGAAACTGCTTGATCGGCTCGCCGCGCACCCCGATCGATGCGTTCTGGTTGGCGCCTATGCGCTGGGTAAGGCGCAGCGGGTGATCGCCGAGCTGCGCCGCGCGGGGCATAAGGCACCGATCTACCTCCACGGCGCGATGGAGCGGATGTGCCGGCTCTATGAGGAATTTGGCGTCGACCTGGGCGAATTGCGGCTGGTGTCGGACCATTCGAAGGACGACATTCGCGGCCACATCGTGATCTGCCCGCCGAGTGCGCTCAACGACCGCTGGAGCCGCCGCCTGCCCGATCCGATTACCGCCATGGCAAGCGGCTGGATGCGCGTGCGCCAGCGCAATGTCGAGCTGCCGCTGGTGATTTCCGACCACGCCGACTGGGGCGAACTGACGCGAACGATCAGGGAGGTGGACGCAGCGGAGAACTGGATCACCCACGGTCGCGAGGACGCGCTGCTGCGCTGGTGCCAGCTCCACCAGCGCCGCGCGCGCGCACTCGCGCTGGTGGGGTACGAGGACGAAGATGATTAGGATCTCGCGCGGAGACGCGGAGACGCGGAGGGGCCGCAACAGCGGCGAAGCCGCAATTCACCATATGTGCTCTCACAGAGACACAAGGGCACAGGGAGGAAGGCACGATCCCTCGGTGTCCCCGTGTCCCTGTGTACGTCTGCATTTCAGCGCGCCTGCGGCGCGACATTTTCCTCTCCGCGCCTCCGCGCCTCCGCGTGATCCAAAATTGGTACGCGGCTGATGGAAGAATTCGCCGCCCTCGTCGACGCGCTGGTCTACACTCGCAGCCGCAACGAGAAGCTGCGGCTGATTGCGGAATACCTACGCGCGACCCCTGACCCCGATCGCGGCTGGGCACTCGCGGCGCTGAGCGACGGGCTCGATTTCCCGGCGATCAAGAGCTCGACTATCCGCACCATGCTGATGGAACGGGTCGACCCGGTATTGTGGACGCTGAGCCGCGATTTCGTCGGCGATACGGCGGAAACCGCGAGCCTGCTGTGGCCGGCCCCCGACCATCTACCCTCGCCGCCGACGGTGAGCGAGGCGGTGGCGCTGCTTGGCGGCATGAATCGCAAGTTCGTGCAAGCCGAACTGCCGCAGCTGCTCGACCGGCTCGATGCCTCGGGCCGCTACGCGCTGCTCAAGCTCGCCACCGGGGCCATGCGCATCGGCGTGTCCAGCCGCCTCGCCAAGATGGCATTCGCGCAGGCCTTCGACGTTTCGGTCGAGGAGGTCGAGGAGTATTGGCACGGGCTCGATGCCCCTTATTCCGAGCTGTTCGCATGGGCTGCGCTGGGTGAAGCGCCGCCCGATACCGAGAACCTGCCGACCTTCCGCCCCTTCATGCTCGCCCACCCGCTCGAAGAGACGGTGGTCGATCTCGCCGACTATGCCGCCGAATGGAAGTGGGACGGGATCCGCGTGCAGATGGTGCGCGCCGGGCCCAAAGATAATGAATCGACGCGGATTCATTCGCGCAGCGGTGACGATATTTCCGCGACCTTCCCCGAACTGCTCGACGTCATGCCCTTCCCCGCCGTGCTCGACGGCGAGCTGCTGGTGCGCGGCGCGCACCAGGGCGGGGAAGCGGGCGGGGCGGCGAGCTTCAACGCGCTGCAGCAGCGACTGGGGCGCAAGACGGTGAGCAATAAGATGCTGGCCGACTTTCCTGCCTTCGTACGGCTATACGATGCGCTGATCCTCGAAGGGGAAGACCTGCGCGAGCGACCCTGGACCGAACGCCGTGCGCGGCTCGAGGCGCTGATGCCGCGCCTGCCTGACACGCATTTCGATCTCAGCCAGGTGGTCGAGGCTCACGACTTTGCGCACCTTGCCGCCATTCGCGACACTGCACGCGACGAGGCGATCGAAGGGCTGATGCTCAAGCGCCGCGACAGCCCCTACATCGCCGGACGCCGGGTCGGCTACTGGTACAAGTGGAAGCGCGATCCTCTGCTGGTCGACTGCGTGCTGATGTACGCCCAGCGCGGCAGCGGCAGGCGGTCGAGCTTCTATTCCGACTACACTTTCGGCTGCTGGGACGGCGATCCGGATGCAGGGGCCGAACTGCTGCCGGTGGGCAAGGCCTATTCGGGCTTCACCGACGAGGAACTGAAAAAACTCGACCGCCACGTGCGCCAGAACACCGTCAACCGTTTCGGCCCGGTGCGCGAGACCGACAAGAGCCTGGTGTTCGAGGTCGCCTTCGACAGCGTGCACGAGTCCAAGCGCCACAAATCGGGCCTCGCCATGCGCTTCCCCCGCATCCACCGCATCCGCTGGGACAAGCCGCCGCACGAAGCCGACCGGATCGACGCATTGAAGGCATTGATCAGGGATTGAGCCGCGCCTACCTCCCACGCATCAATTCGGGAGAGAACAATGTCCTACGCCACCGCAGCGCTCGCCACCTACCAGAACATGCTTGGAACGCTTGACCACCTTGTCGGCAAGGCGAGCGAGCATGAAAAGGGCGTCGCCCTGCTGGAGAGCCGCCTGGCCGAGGACATGTATCCCCTCCACACGCAGATCCGCTTCACTATCGGCCAGGTCATTGTCGCGCTCGACCGGCTTGGTGCGTTGGGCCTCGAGTCCGATGACAGCGACATCGTCGATTTCACCGATGCCCGCGCCAGGATCGCCAGAACGAAGGCCCTTGTCGCCAACACCGACGTCGCCAGCTGGCCTGCTTCCGATGCCACGGTCGAGTTTGACCTGCCCAACGGCAAGGCGTTCGAAATGCAGGCACATGAGTACATCCGCGACTGGGCGATGCCCCAGTTCTACTTCCACCTGATGGCCGCCTACGCGATCCTTCGGAAAGAAGGCCTGACCATTGGCAAGGCAGACTACGTGCCCTTCATGATGAAGTATCTGAAGTCTCCGGCTAACGCCTAGAGCAGAATGCGCAGCAGCTTTTCGCGCGAAGTTGCGCCGCGCAACAGTTCGACTTTCGACGGCGCGAGTTCGAGTGCCAGAGCGACGAGTCGGATGACGGCCTCGTTCGCCGCGCCGTCCTGAGGCTTTGCCCGGACCTTGATCGAAATCTTGCTGCCCTCGAGTGTTATCGCCTCGACCCGTCCGCCCGGGGTGACGCGGATAGCCAGCCGACCTTCGGGATCGATCAGCGCGCGCAGCTCGCCCGGATCGGGCAGGTCAGCTTTCGAGCGCTTCATGGACGGCGGCGGCGTGGGCTTTCGCGTTCTCGGCATAATGCGCGACGCCCATTCGCATGCCGATGATGGCCGCGTCGTCGAGTTCGCGCATCAGCCGCGCCGGTCGGCCGCCCCACAGCTCGCGAGGGCCCATCACCTTGCCCTCGGTCAACATCGCGCCGGCGGCCAGCATCGCGTCGGAGCCGACCACCGCCTTGTTCATCGCGATCGCGCCGAGCCCGACAAAGCCGCGGTTCTCGATCCGGCAGCCGTGGACCATCGCCATGTGCCCGATCAGCACATCGTCGCCGATGATCAGCGGCGAACCCTCCGGGTCGCCCGGACGCTCAGGGTCGCAATGGAGCACGCTGCCGTCCTGCACGTTGGACCGCTCGCCGATCACGATCCGGCTGACATCGGCGCGCAGCACGCAGTTGTACCAGATCGACGATCCCGCCCCGACGGTCACGTCGCCAATGATCGTGCAGCCGGGCGCGATGAATGCGGTATCGTGGATCTGTGGGGTCTTGCCGTGGATCGGGACGATGTTCACACCGGGGCGGTGGATAGTCATGGGCGGCTCCTGTGCCAGGTCTCGGCGTCGATGCTGTAGAGGATCGTCGTGCGATCCTCCGGCGGATAGGCCGGATCGTCGAAATCGAGATCCACGCGCCGCCGCATGCCGAGCTTTTCCATCAGTTTCCAGCTCGGCACGTTGGTCTGGCTGGTCAACGCAACGATAAACGGTGCATCGACCCGGCCGAAGCCCCAGTCGAGCGCCGCGCGCACCGCTTCCTCGGCATAGCCCCTGCGCCAGCGGTCCTCGCGCACCAGCCAGCCGACTTCGTGATCCCCCGGGTTGCGAGCAAGCGGGTTGTCCACCCGCTTGAGGCCGCAGTGGCCGACCATCTCGCCACTCGCCTTCTCGATCATGAACAGGAAGCTGAAGCCTTCCTGCGCATAGAGCGCCATCGACTTCGCGTGCTTGGCTTCGATCTCGTGCAGTTCCTTCACCCCACCGAGACGCGCCATCACTGCCGGGGTGTTGAGCAGACGGTCCTGCTCCACAGCGTCGTCCGGCTCGATCGTGCGCAGTACCAGCCGCTCGGTCTCGGCGACAATGTCAGCCATGGTGAACCTCGTAGACGACGTGGCGCTTGAGCGGGCTGCCCGCGGCCACGCTGGGATGGTCGAAATCCATGTCGGGCCGATAGCGCATGCCCAGCTTTTCCATCAACGCGCGGCTGCGCTCGTTGATTTCGGCGGTGATGGCGACGACCGGCTCGGAAGGAAAGTTCTGCTGTGCCCACGCGAGCGAAGCCCGCGCCGCCTCCAGCGCATAGCCCTGCCGCCAGCAATCGCTCGCCAGTCGCCAGCCGATTTCGAGCGCGCCGACGATCGGTTCCTCATGCCCTCGATCCAGCCCGCAGAACCCGATCACGCGGCGATCCTCGCGCCGCTCGACAGCCCAGTAGGTAAAGCCGCCATTGCGCCGCGAGCGTTGCTGCAGGTCGGCAATCAGGCCGGTGGTGTAGCCCATCTCCCGCACCGGGCCGAGCGTCGCCATAACTTTCGGGTCGCAGTGGAGTCGATGAAAGTCCTCCGCATCCTGTTCGCGCCAGTCGCGCAGGATGAGGCGCTCGGTCTCCAAGTGAAATGCATCGGTCATGGCGCGCCCCATTCGTCCTTGCCGGTGGAATAGACGATCATCGTCGGATCCTCGGCATCGAAGTCCGCGCTGGCGAAGTCGAGATCTTCGCGCCGCCGCATGCCGAGGCGTTTCATCAGGCCCCAGCTCGATATATTGCGTCTTACGGTGAAGGCGACCACCTCGTCCGCACCGAACAGTTCGAAGGCGGCATCGAGCGCCGCGGTCGCAGCCTCTTTCGCGAAGCCCTGGCCCCAACAATCCTCGCGAAATCGCCAGCCGACCTCCATCAGCCCCATCGGTCCGCCGGGCTGGTTGGAGCGCTTGAGGCCGCAGAAGCCGAGAATCGCGCCGTCGTCCCGGCGCTCGACCGCCCAGAAGCAGAACCTGTTAGCGGCTTGGCACGCCTCCACCCGCGCGCGCTGCTTCGCCTCGCCGTCTTCGTCGAGCACGCCGCCGAGCCAGCGCATCACCGCCGAGGTGTTGGTGACGCGGAAAAACTCTGGCCAGTCTTCCTCCGACCAATCGCGCAGCACAAGACGCGCAGTCTCGAGGCGAAACCCGTCGGCCATGGATCACGCGCCCAGAAGCCGCGCGGCAACCGGTGCATGGTAGGTCAACACGCCGCTCACTCCCGCGCGCTTGAAACCGAGCAGCTTTTCCATCAGCAGCGCATCGCGGTCCGCCACGCCTGCCGCCGCACCCGCTTCGATCAGAGCATATTCTCCGCTGACCTGGTAGGCGAAGACCGGCACGCCGAACTGCTGCTTGGCACGCCAGATGATGTCGAGATAGGCGAGGCCGGGCTTGACCATCACGCTGTCAGCCCCTTCGGCAATGTCCAGCGCGATCTCGCGCATGGCTTCGTCGCCGTTTGCCGTATCCATCTGGTAGCTATTCTTGTCCCCCTTGAGCAGGCCCCCGCTGCCGACCGCATCGCGGAACGGGCCGTAGAAGGCCGAAGCATATTTGGCCGAGTACGCCATGATCTGGACATTGGGATGCCCGTTCATTTCGAGCGCCATGCGGATCGCGCGCACGCGGCCGTCCATCATGTCCGACGGGGCAATGATGTCTGCCCCGGCATCGGCCTGGTTGACTGCCTGGTCGACCAACACCGCGACCGTATCGTCGTTGACGACGTAGCCGCTCGCATCGACTAGCCCGTCCTGCCCGTGGGTGGTGTAGGGATCGAGCGCGACATCGGTCAGGATACCGATATCGCCGCCGCAGGCATCGCGCACCGCCTTGATCGCGCGGCACATCAGATTGTCCGGATTGAGCGCCTCCTTGCCGTCATCCGAGCGCAGCTCGGGCTGGGTGTTGGGGAACAGCGCGATGCAGGGAATGCCCAGCGCCGCCGCTTCCTTTGCACGCGCGGCGATCCCGTCGACCGACCAGCGCGAGACCCCGGGCAGGCTGGCGATGGGCTCTTCCACGCCCGAGCCGCCGGTCACGAACAGCGGCCAGATCAGATCGGCCGGAGTCATCACCGTTTCGCGGTGCATCGCGCGGCTCCATGCGCTGGCGCGGGTGCGGCGGAGGCGGGTGTTGGGATAGCTGGCGGTCATGCGGCAGGTGTGTGCCGGAAATGGGGCCGAGGTTCAATCGCCCTTCGGATCAGCCAGCCTTGCGCGGCCGATCGAGCTTGTCGATTTCGCGCGTCGGCTCTTCCGAGGCAGTCTCGGTCGAGGACTTCTGGAGTTCCGCCAGCGCAGCGCCGGGTTCGACCGTCCGGAGTCTGGTCAGCGAGTCGCGGAATCGGCGCAGTTCCTCGCCGCTCAGCTGGGCTCGGGTGACGAACTGCACGCTTGCAGGATCGACCGCGCGGCCATTGCGATACATCTCGTAGTGCAGATGGGCGCCGGTCGAGAGCCCGGTCGAACCGACATAGCCGATTACCTGGCCGCGGCTTACCCGCTGCCCGCTGCGCACCGCCATCCGGCTCATGTGGCAATAGCGCGTCTGCAACCCGCCGCCATGATCGATCCGGACCGCATTGCCGCATCCGCCCATCCGGCCGGCAGCATTCACCGTACCATCGGTCACGGCGACAATTGCGGTGCCGTGTGAGGCCCTGAAATCGAGTCCCGCGTGCATCCTGCGATAACCGAGAATCGGGTGCCGCCGCATGCCGAAGCGCGAGCTGACCGCCCCGGGTACGGGGCGCATCAGGCCGCTCTTCTGCTCGCCTACTCCGGAAGCTTCGTAAAACTGGCCATCCTTCCCCCAGCGCATCAGCTGGGTGACCGGCTTTCCGCCGCGCTCGATCCCGGCAAACAGCAATTGGCCGGCCTGGCGCTCGCCGGTGGCGGCGCGGCGATGCGACACGATGATGTCGAAAGTGTCGGTCGGGCGGAGTCCGCGGTCCATGTCGATCTGGTCGCCGAGCGTCTTGAGATATTGCTGGACCGCGCTTGCCGGGGCACCTGCCGCCCGTGCCGAACGATAGAGGCTGCTCCCGACTGTGCCGCGGATGCGCAGCGGGGTATCATCGACCCGGATCGGGATACGGCGGAGCGCGAGGTTGCCATCGACCCGTTCGATCGCGAGCTGCAAGTCGAACCGTGCACGGAAAGCCAGCTTGTCGAGCGGTCGCGCCTCGCCCGGCGCGGGGCGGCGGCCCAGTGTGATGTCCACCTGCGTGCCGGGATCGATATCCCCCAGCGCGACGCTGCGGCCGACGAGTTCGGCGACCCGTGCGGCATCGGCCGCGCCGACGCCCGCGCGCTGGAGCATCCGGTCGAAACCGTCGCCGCGCGCAAGTGTTGCGAGCAACTGGATTTGCGGACGTTCGGGTGCGCGCTTCAACTCTGCCACCCTCGGTGTCGCGCCCATGTGTCGGCCGCTGTCTGCCCCGAGCGCGAGCGGGAGGATCATCTGGCTGCGAAATTCATCCTGCGAAGTGCCGTCGATTTCCATCGCGGGGGCGGCTTCGACCGGCGAGAAATCGGGCCAGAGCGCCAGCGCAAAGGCAGAGAGGCCGAGGAAGGTGCCGAGGCCGCGAAACCATCGGCGGCTGCCGATCGCTTCGGCAAGATCGGGCGCCAGATCGACCTGAGCCAGTGTCTGCGAGGCGGCAAACCGCCATTCGTCGAATTTTTCCCTGAATCCATCCGCGCGCTGGAGGGTGCGCGAGCGGGCCTCTTCGACGATCTGCGTATGCGCGAGCGCAACGCTGCGCCACGGCGCATCATCGCCCCGCCCGGCATCCCCGGCTTCGTCGATTTCGCGCGACTGGTACAACGCGCCCTCCATTAAAGGCCGCGTAAACCTGCGACCCGACCCGTTCGGCCCCTGTGCGCGAAACTTGTGAGGATTTAAAGTTAACACCCGCTAAAGACGCGGTGAGACGACTCCGATTGGCGGCAGAGTGTTGAAGGGCCACCGCTGCCGGTTGCCGCCAGACCGGTACGCTGGCAGGGAGGCGCAGAAATGTCTCTAGCCAGCCGAACCCCGGTCAAGGCGGTGCTCGGCCCCACCAACACCGGCAAGACCCACCTTGCGATCGAGCGCATGTGCGGCCATTCGAGCGGCGCGATCGGCTTCCCGCTGCGTCTGCTGGCGCGCGAAGTCTACGACCGGGTGGTCGCGATCAAGGGCGAGAAGCAGGTCGCGCTGATCACCGGGGAGGAGCGGATCGAGCCACCCGATGCGCGCTATTTCCTGTGTACCGCCGAAGCCATGCCGAGGGAAGGCGGCGGGCCCAATGGCCCGCTGGCCTTCGTCGCGCTCGACGAAGCGCAACTCGGGGCCAATCGGGAACGGGGGCATATCTTCACCGACCGGCTGCTCAACACCCGCGGGCGGGAGGAAACCATGCTGCTGGGCGCGGCGACGCTGGAGCCGGTCATCCGCTCGCTGCTGCCGCATGCCGAAATCATCGGTCGGCCGCGATTCTCGACGCTGCGACATATCGGACCGCGCAAGCTCTCGCGTCTGCCGCCGCGCAGCGCGATCGTCGCCTTCAGCGCGGAGCAAGTCTATGCGGTGGCCGAAATGCTGCGGCGGTTCCGCGGCGGCTGCGCGGTGGTGATGGGCGCGCTGAGTCCGGAAACGCGCAACAAGCAGGTCGCCATGTTCCAGGCAGGCGAGGTCGACTACATCGTCGCGACCGATGCGATCGGCATGGGCCTCAACCTTGACGTCAACCACGTCGCCTTCGCCTCGCTGGTGAAGTTCGACGGCGTGCGCGAGCGGCGACTTACCCCGGCTGAGATGGCGCAGATCGCGGGGCGCGCCGGGCGGCACCAGCGCGACGGGACCTTCGGCACGCTGTCGGGCGCAGGAAAGCACGATGCCGCGCCCGCGGAATTCACCGAAGAAGAAATCTACGCGATCGAGGAGCATCGCTTCCAGCCGATCACGCAGCTTTACTGGCGCGAACCCGAACCCCGGTTCGACAGCATCGCTGGTCTTATCGCCGACCTCGAAACCCCGCCGCTGGAGCCGCAACTGCGGCTTGCCCCCGAGGCGGTCGATCTGGCGGTCCTCAAGCTGCTGGCCGACCAGCCGCTGGCCGACGACATCAGGGGCCCGGGCCAGATCAGGCGTTTCTGGGAGGCTTGTTCGCTGCCGGACTTCCGCCAGAGCGGCGCCGAACAGCACACACGCTTCGTCGCACGGCTGTGGCAGGATCTGCGGCAGGGCTATATCGGCGCGGACTTCGCCGCGGCGCGGATCGCCGAACTCGACAACACGCGCGGCGATATCCATGCCCTGCAGGCGCGGATCGCGGCGGTGCGTAGCTGGGCCTATATCTGCCAACGCCCCGACTGGGTGCTCGCGCGCGACGAGATGGCCGCACGCGCAAGAGGGGTGGAGGCAAAGCTGTCCGATGCGCTACACGCCCGCCTCACCGAACGCTTCGTCAACAGAAGGACTGCTCTCCTGATGAAATCGCTGGGCCAGGATGCCGCGATGTTGCCCGTCACACTCTCGGACGACGGCATTCTGTCGGTCGAGGATGAGCCGATCGGCACAGTCGACGGATTTCGCTTCACGGTTGATCACACCGCAAACCACGCCGACCGCAAGATGCTGCTCGCTGCTGCGGAAAAAGCGCTCCCGCGCATCCTTGCCGAACGTGCCGGGGCGCTGGTCGACGGCGGCCTCGACGGGATCGAGCTTTCCGGCGGAGCGATCTGCTGGAACGGGCAGGTATTGGCAAAGCTGGATGTCGCGGGCTCCTCTATCGAACCTAGACTGGAACCCGTGCGGGAGCTTTCGGCCCTGCCCGAATCGGCTCGATCAAAACTGCTCGGCGCTTTGGGTGAGTGGCTGACCAAGACGCTCTCGCCCCTGGGACCGCTGGCCATGATGGAGTCCGCAACCAGCGACCCCGAAGCCGGGTCGCGCGCGCGGGCGCTGCTGCTCAACCTCATTGCCGGGCACGGATACGTCAGCCGAGAGAGGGCCGGAATTGAACACTTGCCCAAGGAAATGCGTCCCTTTCTGCGCCGCCTTGGTGTCACGTTCGGCGCGCTCGACATCTTTGCGCCATCCTTGCTCAAGCCCGCGCCGCGCCGCTTGTTGCATGATCTGGGCGTTGATCGCCGTCCGTTGGAAGCAGCGATGCGCGCCGTCATCGATGGTGGCGGGAAGCTTCCGTCCGGCTATCGTCCGGCGGGAAGTCAAGCAGTGCGGATCGATGTTGCCGAGAAGATCCTGCGAGCGGCCCACGACGCGCGATCCTCTTCAAAACAACGCCGCTTCGTCGTCGATCCTTCTCTGGCGATCTCGACCGGACTAACCGCCGACAGCTTCCACCGCCTGCTCGGGGCAGCGGGATTCCGCTATTTCCCGGCACGCAAGCTGAAGGAGGGGCAATTAGGCCCGGTCGAGCCCGAGCGCTTCGAATGGCGCCCGTCGCGGCGCAAGGTGGAACGTCAGCAGGCCGTTCGCCCGCCCGAGGGAAGCGCATTCGCCGGACTAGCGGAGCTGATGCGCTGATGCGGATCGACCTGTTGCTCCACCGCTGTCGCTTCACCAAGACGCGCAGCGCAGCGCAGGCATTGATCGCCGAGGGTCACCTGCGCTGCAACGGGCAACGCATCCTGCGCGCGAGCGCCCCGGTTGCGAGCGGCGACATACTCACCATCCCTGTCGGCAATTCGGTCCGCGTCATCGAGCTTCTGGCCCTGCCCGATCGGCGCGGACCGGCGAGCGAGGCGGCGACTTGCTATCGGGTGCTTGACCGGCAAGGGGAATCGGCATTAGCAGCGGAGATTACGGCACCAGATAAGGGGATTTCGCCACCATGACCTACGTCGTCACCGACGCTTGCATCAAATGCAAATACACCGACTGCGTCGAGGTCTGCCCGGTCGATTGCTTTTACGAAGGCGAAACGATGCTGGTCATCAACCCTTCCGAATGCATCGATTGCGGCGTGTGCGAACCCGAATGCCCTGCCGAAGCGATCCTGCCCGATACCGAAGACGGTCTCGAGCAGTGGCTCGAGCTCAATACCAAGTACTCCGCCGAATGGCCAAACATCACGAGCCAGAAGGCGCCGCCCGAGGACGCCGACGAGCACAAGGGCGAAGACGACAAGTTCGACAAGTATTTCAGCCCCGAGCCTGGCGAAGGCGACTGAATTTCCAGTACTTTTTCCTGATCTGATTGAGATGTACGCTCCCGGAATGGCACAACCTTCGCGGGACTCGCAATTTTGTTGCGAATGTGTTATATAATACGGCAACCGCAACACCGTTGCCGCGAGGCGCGGCCCCTTGCGGATGAGACAGGAAAGGTCCGGACCACTCGCGACAGCACAATCGGATTGAGACCGCACCCGAATACGGGGCGGCCGCAGGACCGGTTGGCTGTCGCTAGCGCTGTCCCGACACTTAGAAAGGACTGTGTATGGCAGCCAAGGCTCCCGCCTTCGACGTGGGCGATTATGTCGTTTATCCCAAGCATGGGGTCGGCCGCGTCATCGAACTGCAGAATGAAGAAATCGCCGGCATGCAGCTCGAGCTGTATGTTCTTCGCTTCGAGAAGGAGCGGATGACGCTTCGCGTTCCGACCAACAAGGTCGAATCGATCGGCATGCGCAAGCTGTCGAGCGACAAGACGCTCAAAGAAGCGATGGAAACCCTGAAGGGCAAGCCCAAGGTCAAGCGCACCATGTGGAGCCGGCGCGCGCAGGAATACGAGGCCAAGATCAACTCGGGCGACCTGGTGTCGATCGCCGAAGTGACCCGCGACCTGTTCCGCCCCGAGGACCAGCCCGAACAGAGCTATTCGGTACGCCAGATCTTCGAAGCGGCATCGAGCCGTCTCGCGCGCGAACTCGCGGCGATGGAGAAGACCGACGAGCCCGCAGCGCTGGGCAAGATTCTCGACGTGTTGCGCGAGCATGCGCCGCAGTATTACGAGAACACCGAAGAAGCCTGATCGACCAACAGTCCTCCGGCATCGACAGGGGCCGCCCGCAAGGGTGGCCCCTTTTCGTTGGCGGGATTGAAGAGGGCCGCATAGTGTATTATATCACCAATACGCACATGCTGGAGATCCCCCATGCTGAACGACATCTTCAAATCCCTCGGCCCGATCATCGCTGCGACCGTGGCCGGAAAATTCGACCGTGGCGAGTTCCGTTTCGACAATGGCAAGTTCCAGTTCGGCGGAGACTGGGAAGGTGTTCCGCTCGATGAGATTGACCTGACGCAAACCGCCCCGGACAAGATTCTCGTCCTTGGACCGGCCGCTGTCAGGATTGCCAAGGGCGAAACCTTCCGCATCCACGCTGCCGGGGAAGGCGCCGATAGCCTCCGCTTCTCGCTGCGGGACGGCAAGCTGGTCATTGCCCGGCGCGACGCGGGATCGGATGGAACCGAGACAGCGAAAGTCGATCTCACACTTCCGGCTCCGCGTTCGCTGGCGGTTATGGGATCGGGTTCGCTCGAAGCCGGTTCCCTGACAAGCGAGGCGAAGATCAGCGTGGCGGGATCGGGTTCGATCCGGCTCGAAGAAATCGACTGCGAGCGCCTCCGAGTCAATCTCATGGGTTCGGGACACCTGCAGGCGACTGGCAAGGCCGCGAAACTGAAGCTGGTCTCGGCAGGTTCGGGTGTATCCGACCTGGCCGGGCTGGAGGCAGGCAAGGCGCGGCTCTCCGTCACCGGTTCCGGATCGATCCACCTTGCGAGCGACGGCGAAATCGTGGCGAAGATGATGGGTTCGGGCAATATCACGGTCCTTGGCCGCGCACGTTGCCAGGTTCAGTCAATGGGTTCGGGGAGGTTCAATTGCGTCCCTCGTGACGGAAGCGACGACGAAGGTGAAGCAACCGCTGCCCCTGCGCCTCCCAAACCTCCCAAGCCTCCCCGATCTCCCAAGTCAGGGAGCAATGCCGCAAAGCCGCGCAAGCCCGCCAAGACCAAGAAGCCGGCCAAGGTTGCGAAGCGGGCGACCAAGTCTCGAAAGGCAGCGGAGGAGAACGCGAAATGACAAAGGCTTTCACGAATAGGCAGGCTCGGAAGCCCATCTTGAGCAGACTCGTTGCCCCAGTCGCATTGATCGGGCTCGCAGGGACGCTCGGCGCATGCGACGGTCACATCACGATCAGTGGCGAGGAAGGCGTGCCTCTTGCCGAGCTCGATACGTCCGGCACTCCGCCAACCGGTTTGGCCCTGCTTGGTCCTGACACTGTCATCATCAGCGAAGGCGAAGCACTTGCGATCGAGACTGAGGGTGACAAGGAGGCGGTGGCGGCGCTGCGCTTCACTCTCGAGGATGGCGAGCTTGGGATTGCACGCGCAAAGGGTAAGGGCAACGGGATCGGTACCGCTATAGTGCGCGTCACCATGCCTGCTCCCGAAGATCTCGACATGCTCGGCTCGGGCAGGATCGAAGCACCCGCGATGGCGAGCGATGCCAATATCAATATCGGCGGCTCTGGGGCAATCGCAGTCGCGCGGTTGGTTGCGACCAAGCTCGACCTCGCCATCCTGGGGTCAGGTTCGGTAACGGCGAGCGGCACGGTGGAGGAGCTCAATATCGAGATGGCGGGCTCGGGCAGCGCAAAGCTCGCGGGGCTCAAGGCCGGCAAGGCAAATGTCGATGTGATCGGCTCGGGCAGTTCGGCATTCGCATCGGACGGATCAGTCGATGCCAATATCGTTGGTTCTGGCGACGTTGCCGTGACGGGCAGCGCGACGTGCGAAGCCAACAAGGTTGGTTCGGGTACACTTACCTGCACATCCGGCCAATAGAGTCGCGACGAATTCAGACCCGGCTCAGGGTCAGATGTGCTATGGCCGCGTGTGGAAGGAGTATTCCATGCGCGGCCTTTCGCTATTCCTAGTGACCGCAACCGTACCGCTGCTGGGCGGGTGCCTTGCCAAGGCGGCAGCCGATATCGTTACTGCACCTGTTCGCATTGCGAGCGGCGCGGTCGATCTCGCCACCACCAGCCAGTCCGAAGCCGACGAGAAGCGCGGACGGGAAATTCGCGAGCGAGAGGAGCGGCTGGGGAAACTCGACCGCCGCTACAGGCAGCTTGACGAAGACTGCACCGACGGGGATCGTAGCGCTTGTCTTGAAGCGCGCGAAGTCTGGGACGAGATGGAAGAGCTCAATCGAACCATACCGGCAACGCCGCCACCGCGTGACGATTGACGCTCAGCTCGGGGCTGCGGCCCGGCGCAGGCGGTCGTTGATCGCGATTCCGATGCCCTCGTGAGGAATCGGAGCAATCGCAATGACGGGCCTGGTCGATCGAGCGGCAAAATGGAGACAGTCGTAAAGCCGTGCTGCTGCTTCGTTGAGATCGCCCGTGGCCGATAGCGTGCAATCCCCTGCCACCCCACCGAATCCGATCACAAATTCGTCCGCCGAAAAGTTTCCGGCATCGAGCCGGACAGGCTTACCCGGCGAATAGTGGCTGGCGAGCTGGCCCGGGGCTTCAATCCCGCTTGACGTCTTGGCGCGATTATAAGGCGTACCCCAATAGTGTTCATGCAGGCGATCAAGATCGACCGGGCCAGTGCGGAGCTCGGCCCAGGTGTCGTCGTGCCGGATCGCCACAATGGTCGACTCGATGCCCTCGGAGCACGCGAACCCGGCGTCGAGAATCAGATCGATCCGCCCATCGAGCGTTGCAGCGACATGAGTGGCAGTCGTCGGGCTGACAAATCCGCTGCGATTGGCCGAAGGGGCCGCCAACGGAAAATCACAGGCGGCCAATAGAGCCTGCATTGCTGTATGGTCAGGGCTGCGCAGTGCGACAGTGGATAGCCCGGCGGTCACGGCTGGTGCCAGATCGGCGTCCGCCCGCTTCGGCACAACCAGCGTGAGGGGTGCCGGCCAGAACGATTCGGCCAGGACCCTCGAGGTAGTCGGCAGATCGCCCAAGCGCTCGGCGTGCGCGGCGTCGCGGACGTGCACAATCAGTGGATTGAAGCTTGGCCGCCCCTTCGCAGCGTAAATCTTCGCCACTGCGTCAGTCCGGTCGGCGCGTGCTGCCAGCCCATAGACCGTCTCGGTGGGAACCGCGACCAGACCGCCACTCTCGAGAATCGCCGCTGCGCGGGCGATTCCCGCCGCATCGGCCGATAGCGTTTCCGTAGCGTTCTTGCCGCTCATGCCCGCCCGCTATAGGTGATGGGCAGCAATGCCAAGAGGACTCGACAGCCCGTGACACCTTTCGCCCCCGCCACTCAAGACCAGCTGCTCGCCATTCGCGTCAACGCGGGCATTGCAGAACTTGCGCAAAGCGAGCGCTTCGCCGCCGCCGAGGAGGACATGGTCGAGGCAATCGTCGAAGGTGTCGGCCAGTTTGCAGCCGGCGAGTTCGCGCCATTGAACCGCATCGGCGACCTCGAAGGGGCTGTGCTCGAAAACGGCGTGGTGCGCCTTCCTGCGGGCTTTGCCGAGGCTTATGCCAGCTATGTCGAGCAGGGCTGGAACGCGATCGCATCCCCGATGGAATTTGGCGGCCAAGGCCTGCCTTTCACTCTCGCCTGCAATGTGCTCGAGAACCTCGGAACCGCAAACATGGCCTTCAACCTGTTGCCGATGCTCTCGGTCGGTGCGATCGAGGCGCTGGAGCATCACGGCAGTGCAGCGCTGCAGGCAAAATATCTGCCCAAGCTCGTGAGCGGCGAATGGTCGGGGACGATGAACCTGACCGAACCGCAGGCCGGTTCGGACGTTGGCGCGCTGCGCGCTACCGCCGTTCCGATCACCGAGGGCGAGCATGCTGGCAGCTACCGCATAGCCGGGCAGAAAATCTACATCACCTGGGGTGAGCATGAGCTGGCCGGGAATATCATCCATCTGGTGCTCGCGCGCCTGCCCGACGCACCGGAAGGCAGCGCGGGTATCTCGTTGTTCGTGGTCCCCAAATACCATGTGAAAGCAGACGGTTCGCTCGGGCCAAGGAACGACCTGCGCTGCGTCAGCCTCGAGCACAAGCTGGGCATCAATGCCTCGCCGACCTGTGTGATGTCCTACGGGGATAATGGCGAATGCATTGGCGAACTGGTCGGCGCCGAGAATCGCGGTTTGATGGCGATGTTCACAATGATGAACAATGCGCGGATCAACGTCGGCAACCAGGGAGTCCAGATCGGCGAGCGCGCGCTCCAGCAGGCCATGCATTATGCCCGCGAAAGGGTGCAATCGGCGCGCGCCGGATCGCCCGACCGCGCTCCGGTCGCGATCATCGAGCATCCGGACGTGCGCCGTATGCTGCTGCGAATGAAAGCGCTGACCGAAGCGGCGCGCGCCTTGCTGTACTACACTGCAGGCCAGGTCGACCGCGGAACGCTGGGCAACGACACCGCGAAGCGCCGGGGGGATGTGCTGGTGCCGATGGTCAAGGCCTGGGGCACCGATACGGGCATAGAAATCGCCGGTTTGGGCGTGCAAATCCATGGAGGGATGGGCTTCATCGAAGAGACCGGCGCGGCGCAGCACTATCGCGATGCACGGATTGCGCCGATCTATGAAGGCACCAACGGCATCCAGGCGGCCGACCTTGTAACCCGCAAGCTCGGCTACGATGGCGGCGGTATCTATGCCGCGCTGATGGCCGACATTGCGCGGGACTGTGTCGAGGAGCCTGCACTGGTCGCCTTGGCGCAGGATTGCACCGCCATCGCTGAATGGATGCGAGACACGGCCTCGCTCGATGACCGGCTAGCCGGGAGCGTGGCGTTCTGTACCATGTCGGCGGTGGCTGTCGCGGGATGGCAGATGGTGCTTCAGGCGCGTGCCGTCGCAGCGGGCAGCGCCCCGGCGCTTGCGGCGACCAAGCCGGTAACCACGCGCTACTTTCTCGACCATGTCGTTCCGGAGACGAGGGGCCAGAAAGCCGCTGCAACGGGCGGTGCACGGCTCCTCTACGCATTGAGCGCGGAACAATTGGCCAGCTAGCGGATGAATTCGGCTCGCGCTACAGACTGGAGCTCCGCGCCGGCCTATGTCTGGGACGGCACTGCGGCGCGCTCCATCGACGCGATCATTGCGCCGCCGCTCGAACTGCTGAGCGGGATCGACGCGCAAAAGGAGCGGGTCCTGGCCAATGTCTCGCGCCATGCGCAGGGGATCGCGGCGCATGACATTTTGCTGTGGGGCAGCCGCGGGATGGGGAAATCCGCGCTGATCCGGTCGGCGGTAGCGCATCTGGGTGCGGGCAAGCTTGCGCTGGTCCAGCTTTCGGCCGACCGCCTCGAGTCACTCCCCGCCCTCTTTGTCGAGCTGCGGGACATCGATCGGCGCTTCTGGCTGTTCGTGGACGATCTCGGTTTTGCGCCCGGAGATCTCGCCGGACCGCGCCGTTTGCGCAGCCTGCTCGAAGGCGGGGTCGAAGCGCGACCCGAGAATATCCGGCTGGGGGTAACCACCAATCATCGGTCCATTCTGCCACGCGAGCTCGATTCCGGTCATTCGCCGCGCCATGAGCGCGACGCGGCGGATGACGAGCTCGCACTGGCCGACCGCTTCGGCCTTGTGCTCGGCTTCCACGCCTGTGACCAGGACACCTATCTCGGGATCGTCGCGGGCTATGCCCAGTATTTTGGGCTCGATATCACGCCTGAGGGCGCACTCCTATGGGCGAAACAGCGCGGAGCCCGCTCGGGCAGGGTCGCGTGGCAGTTCATCGTCGAATCCGCCGGCAGGGAGGGAATGCGCCTTCCCGGCTGACGGATCGGCAGACTCACTCGATCGGCATGGCCACCGTTCTGGCGAATTCGTCGGTAAAGGCATCGCGCGGATCGCCCCTGAGTTCGCTCTGAGGCTTGAGCGGGGTCGACTTCACGCGCACGATCGGCGGTGCAGGTTTCGCCTTGGGATCGACCACCCGCCAGATAATCCCGGCGGTATCGTCGCTTACCAGCAGCGCGCCGCCCTTGTCCCAGGCGACCCAGGTCGGGCGGCCGCGTGTCTTGCCGTCTCCGGTCAGGAACCCGGTCAGCACCGGAACCGGCTTGCCCAAGGGATTACCCCGTTCGTCGAAGGCGACGAAAACCACATCGTAGCCCGAAGCCGGGATTCGGTTCCACGAGCCGTGGCGCGCAATGAAGGCGCCGCGCGCGAAAGGTTCGCCCATCCGGTGCCCTTGTTCGGTAAAAGCGAGGCCCAGCGCGGCAACATGCGGACCAAGCGCGAATTCCGGCTTTCGCGCATAGCTTGCGACATAGGTCGGGATGGGCCCCGCGACGCGGCGGTCGGCATTGTTGCGCCAGTAGAGCCACGGCCAGCCATATTGCGCGCCGACCGGTACATTGGTCAGGTAGTCGGGCACCAAATCGGACCCTAGCATGTCGCGCTCGTTTACCGTCGTCCACAGCTCGTCGCTCCACGGGTTCCAGTCGAGCCCGTTGGCGTTCCGTAGTCCCGCGGCGAAGATACGGCTGGTGCCCTGGTCGACCTTGTATTCGTGGATCGCCGCGCGCCCGACTTCCTTGTCCATGCCGTTCTCGGCGATATTCGAGGCCGAGCCGACTGCGATATAGAGCTTCTTTCCGGTCGGATCGAAGGCGATATTGCGCATCCAGTGGTTGCCGGCCGCGGGCAGGTCCATCAGCTTCTTCGGCTTGGCCGTAATCTTCGTTGCGCCCGGCGCGTAGGAGAAAGAAACCAGGCTGTCGTGGTTGGCGACGTAGAGAACACCGTCCGCCCATGCGATGCCCGATGGCGAAGACAGGTCCGAGGTGAGCACGAAGCGCTGCTCGGCTGCCCCGTCACCGTCGGCGTCGCGGAGCAGCACGAGCTGGTTGGGCGATGCGCCTCCAGCACCGGCACGCGACATGAGTTTCTCGGCGATCCACGCGGTTATGCCACCGCCATCGCCCTTGGGCCCGCGGGTCAGGGTTGCGAGGATATCGCCATTGGGCAGCGCGTAGAGGACTCGCGGATGCTCCAGCCCGTCTGCGAAGCGCGTCACGGTCAAGCCTTGTGCGGCTTCGGGCTTCTCGCCCTTCTTCCAGCCGATCGGTTCGGCAATATTGACGGTCGGAATGATTTCGCTGTTGGGCGATTCGAGCACCGGCTTGGTCCCGGTTACATCCTCGAGCGCAAGCCCCGCCGTGTCGCCCCGGGTCAGCCACCAGCCGAAGCCGGCGAGGACAAGGACGAAGACCAGCAGGGCGATGAGGAATTTGCGCAGTTTGCTCATGCAGCCACGAATAGGCGTTGGGAGGGCTTGCGGCAATGGGATGCGCGCCTAGATGTGCCGCATGTTCGAATTTTCCGCCGATCCCGATTTGCCCAAGCCCGAACGCTATCGCCAGCTAAGCGAGGCCGCATCGGCCCTGATCGAAGGCGAGCCGGATTCGGTCGCCAATATGGCCAATATTGCCGCGCTGATGTGGGAGTTCTTGCCCGGCATCAACTGGGCCGGTTTCTACCGCATGGTCAATGGCGAGCTCGTGCTGGGCCCGTTTGTCGGCCGCCCGGCCTGCATCCGGATTCCTCTCGGCCATGGCGTTTGCGGAGCGGCAGCGGCTTCGGGCGCAACACAGCTGGTCGAGGACGTCCACAGTTTCCCCGGACATATCGCCTGCGATGCCGCCAGCCGGTCCGAACTTGTCGTCCCGGTAAAACGCGATGGCAGGGTCATCGCGGTGATCGATATCGACAGCCCCGAGCTCGCCCGTTTCGATCAGGAAGATGCGGCGGGGGTCGAAGCGCTCGCAGTGGCGATCGTCGACTCGATCTGACGGTTTCGCCCCGAAACGGGACAACGCAAGCAAGGCCCGCGACCTCAAGCGCTTGAATGGTATATTTTCCCTTAACGCCGGGAATCTGCCGGGCCGCGCAAGGGGAAGAAACGATGACCAGCCGCCACTTATTCGCTCTGGGGACAGCCGGACTGGCAGCCGCCGTCGCTTCGACGGCAGCGGCGCAACCGGCGATGACCTACGAAGGAAGCGGGTACGAATACGCCGTGCCTGTACCCAAGACTGCTCAGCCGGTGATCTATCAAAGCCAGCCGGTGGTGCAGCCACTTCCCCCTCAGGCCGGATACTCGTGGACCGAAGCGGCCGAGGCCGAAGCCGGGGCAGACTACGAAGACGGCGCATATCACGACCAGTACTTTGAGGATCGCCATCCTGCTCCACCCCACCACCAGCAGTACTACAACGGGCCTGCCGAACAGACCTATCGTCACGCCCCGCCGATGCCGGCTGCGTTCGACCGGGATGCATGGCTCGACGAGTGCCGCGAGGTCTATCGCAGCAGCCAGAGAGGCGGCAGCGGCGGCGCGGGCGGCGGCATTCTTGGCGCAATTGCCGGGGGCGTGATCGGCAACCGCGTTGCGGACGGGGACCGTCTTGCCGGCACCTTGATCGGGGCTGGCGTCGGCGGACTGGCCGGGCTCGCGATCGGTTCCGCTATCGATGCGGCGACCCGCAAGGACGACGCGCGCGAGTATTGCGAGTCCTATCTCGACCGGTACTTGGCGGGCGGCTCCAGCCACCATGGCACCTACCCTGCGGGTGCTTATCCCTATGGGCATGCCTACTATGGCCAGGCTTATTACCCGGTGCCGATGATGTATGTTCAGGTCATGGTGCCAGTCGAACGCCGCGCGATTATTCGCGAATACGTTGAGTATGTGGACGAGCCGGTGACGGTTTACGAGGAGGTCGTGGTCGAGGAAGTTCGCGAGCGCGCGGTCCCCGCACCTTCCAAGGCGATCCCGATCAAACGCGCGCCGGAGCCGACGAAATACATCAAAAACGACTGAAAAGTCACGACTATTCCGGGAATATAGGAAGTTGCGCCGCGCAAGTCCTGCGCGGCGCACTTGATTTTGACTGCCGAGTTCGTGGCCTACGTCACTCTCAGCTGCGCAATCTGGTCAGATATCGCCGCCCGTGAGTCGCTGGCAGATCAAGTCGAGCTGGTCGAGCGTGCGATAGCGGATCGTCACCGCCCCGGTACGCGGGTCGGTATCGGACTTGATTCGCACCGAAAGCCCGAGGAACTCCTCGAGATGTGCCTGGACCGCGGCGATATCCGCATCCTTGGCCGGATCGCGCGACGACCTGGGGTGCCGCACGCCTTCCGCAGCCGCGCCGCCTTTGCGAGCAAGCCGCTCGATTTCTCGGACCGAGAGTTTCTTCGTCACCGCAGTTTTTGCTAGCTCCGCCGCATCGTCATGCCCGACCAGCGCGCGGGCATGACCCATGCTGAGTGAGCCGGAAACGACCAAATCGAGCACGGCCTCCGGCAGGCCGAGGAGCCGCTGGAGATTGGCCACATGACTGCGCGACTTGTCGACCAGCTTGGCGATCTCGGCTTGCGTCATTCCCTCTTCGTCCGCAAGTCTTTGATATGCCTGCGCTTCTTCGATGGGATTGAGGTCTTCGCGCTGGATGTTCTCGATCAACGCCAGCGCCATAACCTCGCGCTCTTCGAGCTCGCGCACCAATGCGGGAATCTCGTGCAGCCGCGCTTTTTGTGCCGCACGCCAGCGGCGCTCGCCAGCCACCAACTGGTAGCGCCCATTTGCCAACGGCCTGACGATGACCGGCTGGATCACGCCGCGCGCGGCGATCGATTCCGCCAGTTCCTCCAACGCTTCCTCGGCAAAATGTCGGCGCGGCTGACCCGGATGCGGCTCGATCGCTGAAACCGGTAGCGAGGCCAGTCCGCTGCTGGGTGTCGATATCGATCCCGCAACGTTTGACGTGCCGCCTGTGACCAGCGGTTCTTCACGCCGGCTTTCACCCATCAGGGCCCCTAGCCCCTTGCCCAACCGCTTGGGTTTCTCGCTCTGGTTGCGCAGCGGCACCGAGAAACGGATCGGGTCGGTCGGGTTGCTCATGCCGCTTTCCTCTGTTCGGGCAGACGTCCGATGAGTTCGCGGGCCAGCGCGATATAGGCGCGGCTTCCGGTGCAGTTGTGATCGTAGATCAGGGCCGGCAAGCCGTGGCTTGGCGCTTCGGACAGGCGCACATTGCGCGGGATAACCGATTCGAACACCAGATTGCCGAGGCAATCGCGCACGTCGTCCGCCACCTGGTCGGTCAGCCGGTTGCGACGGTCGAACATGGTCAGAGCGATCCCGATTATGCCCAGGTCGGGGTTGAAGCGCTGCTGGACCTGCTCGACCGTTTGCAGCAGCTGGCTAAGACCTTCCAGAGCGAAGAATTCGCATTGGAGCGGGACCAGCAATGTGTCGGCCGCCCCGAGCGCATTGAGCGTCAGCAACCCGAGAGAAGGGGGACAATCGATAAAGCAGATATCGTGTCCGCGATGCTGCCTCAGTGCCGAACCCAAACGATGCGTACGGTTTTCAACCGACACGAGCTCGACTTCAGCGCCGCTCAGGTCAACTGTAGCGGGAATGAGGTCGAGCCCGGGTATCTCGGTCGCATGGATGCAGTCTTGGATGGAGCGTTCGTCAATCAGCACATCATAAGTGGAGCTTTCACGGTGTGCGGCATCGATCCCGAGCCCTGTGGAGGCATTCCCTTGCGGATCGAGATCGACCAGTAGGGTCCGCCAGCCGGTCGCCGCCATAGCGGTCGCGATATTGATCGCCGTGGTGGTTTTGCCCACCCCACCCTTCTGATTGGCGATGGCTATGGTGATCATGCTTTCCCTCCATCAAGCCGGACGAGCGCCGTCTTGGTCAGATGTCCGACGACGATACCTGCCTCCACATCGGTTACCGACTGTTTCACGTGAAACATCTGCTTGAGCCGCTTCGGCAGTTCCTCGACTTCCTGCGCCGCAGAGCGTCCCTTGGGCAACAGCCATAAGGTGTCGGTTGTGGAGAACCTTGCGGACAGATCGAGGATACGGCGCAATGGGGCGAAGGCGCGTGCGCTAATTGTCCCGGCATGAAACGTAGTGACGAGCTCCAGCTTCGACCCCTCGACCCGGCAATTGACCAGCCCAAGAGCTTCTACCATGGCTCCCAGCCACGCGAATCGCTTGCGGCGCGATTCGACCAGCACAACAGGCATATCCGGACGCATTGCTGCAACAACGATACCTGGCATTCCGGGGCCGGAACCGAGATCGAGCCATGGCCCGTCGCCTGCCTTGCCCTCAGGGGCAAGAGCGAGCAACTGCGCACTATCGGCGATATGCCGTTGCCAAACGATCGCCTCGGTCGGCCTGGATATCAGGTTTTGCCGCGTGTTTTCCTCGAGCAGAAGAGCAACGAAGCGATCGAGCCGCTCCATCGCCTCGAGATCGCACAAGGATTCGACGTAGCTGCGCGCCGATGTCTCGTCGTATATCTTCATGCTGCCAACTGTTCACGCCGGCGCGCGTGGACCAGAAGTGCGGAAAGGGCCGCCGGGGTTATGCCGGAAACTCGCCCGGCGGCCGATAGATCCTCCGGCATCGCCTTGCTCAAGCGCTCGACCATCTCATTCGAAAGGCCCGGGACCTGCGCATAAGGGAAATCAGCCGCCAACTTCACGCCGGTGCTCGATCGCAGGTCACGCAACTCGGATTCCTGGCGTTCCAGATAGGGGGCATAGGCAGCGTCTTCAGCCAATTCTTCGGCAATATCCCGTTCCACGTGGAACATTGGCGGGAGCCAGGTCGACAAGGTGGCGAGGTCGATCCCTCCGTAGCGCAGCCATTCACGCAGTGGACGATGCCCGGCGTCGCGCCGCACTTCCACTCCTTTCCCACCCAGGTCGGCTGCAGTCACAACCGAACCGAGTGCGTTCGCCATCTCCTCGCGCAAAGCGTCCCGCCGCTCAAACCACGCGTCACGCTCAGACCCGAGGCAACCGGCATCCCTCGCCATAGAGGTCAGCCGGGTTGTCGCGTTGCTTGCACGCAACCGAAGCCGATACTCGGCACGAGAGGTCAGCATCCGGTAGGGTTCGCTGACCCCGTGCAGCGTGAGATCATCGACCATCACCGCGATATAGCTATTCGCGCGGTCGAGCGGTGCAGGGTCGCGACCCATGACCGCGGCGGAGGCATGCATTCCCGCCACCAGCCCTTGGGCCGCAGCTTCTTCGTAACCTGTGGTGCCGTTGATCTGCCCCGCACAATAGAGGCCCGGAATCTCGCGCAACTCGAGACCCTTGGTGAGCGCGCGCGGATCGATATAATCATACTCGACCGCGTAGCCAGGCACTTCCATTTCCACCCGCTCGAGCCCGTCCATCGTGCGCAGCATAGCAAGCTGGACATCGGCCGGCAGCGATGTGCTGATCCCGTTCGGATAGACCATGTGGGTCGACAAGCCTTCTGGCTCGAGAAACACCTGATGCCCGTCGCGATCACCGAAGCGGTGGATCTTGTCCTCTATCGAAGGACAATAGCGCGGGCCCTGCGCATCGATCGCCCCGCTGAACAGCGGCGACCGATCGAGATTGGCGCGGATGAGATCATGGCTCCGGGCGTTGGTGCGGGTTATCGCGCAGAACACCTGCGGGTTGCGCCGCTGTCGCACCATCGGGGACATGGTCCAGTCCTCGCTGTCCGAAGGCTGCTCCTCAAGCTTCGCCCAGTCGATCGTCCGCCCGTCGAGCCGGGGCGGCGTTCCTGTCTTTAGCCGTGCCATCGGCAGATCGGCTCCTCGCATCTGTGTCGCGAGCTTTTGTGCGGAGGACTCGCCGATGCGCCCTCCGGTCAGTCGTTCCTCGCCCCGAAACAGTGTGCCGCCGAGGAATGTGCCGGTACAAAGAACTACCGCTTGAGCGGTTACGCTCGTCCCGTCGGCCAATCGCAAGCCAGCAGCTCTTCCACCATTGAGGAGAAGCTCGGCCACCTCCCCTTCGATCACCGTAAGGTTCGCCTGAGCGGCAACGATTCGCTGGACCTCAGCCTTGAACAACGACCGGTCGGCCTGCACCCTCGGGCCCCAGACAGCGCTCCCCTTCGAACGGTTGAGCATTCGATAATGGATCGCTCCCGCATCCGCAGCGCGAGCAATGACTCCATCGAATGCATCGACCTCTCTGACAAGATGGCCCTTGCCCAACCCGCCAATCGCCGGATTGCAGCTCATCGCACCAATCGCCGAGGCATCGAATGTCACGAGTCCTACGCGTGCGCCCATCCGGGCCGCCACGCAGGCAGCCTCGACCCCGGCATGACCGCCGCCAACAACCAAAATCTCCAAGCTGTGCATGCGACGGCGCTTAACCAAGAGCGCGATTCAGGTCAAAGCAAAGCATGTTTCACGTGAAACATGTCGCAGCGCGAGCGAGCAAACGTTCCACCTGAAACAATCCTATTTGCCGATACAAAATCGTCCAAATAATGCGTCGAGCATATCCTCGGTCGAGGTGCGCCCGATCATGTCATCCAACATCCGCCGGGCGTATCTCAAGTTCTCGCCGATGATCAGAAGATCCTGTGATTCTCCCATCGCCTCCAGCGCGGAATGGAGTTGGCTCATCAGAGCATGCTGCCGCGCGTTGAGCGCAACGCTGTCGGGCGACGGCATGGCCACGCGCGCATGGTCGATCAACGCGCCCCGCAGGGCCGCGATACCTTCGCCGCTCACAGCGGAGACATGAAACGCGGCGTTCGGATTGCCATGCCCACCATCGAGATCGTACTTTGTGGCAACTTCCCAAGAACCCTGTGGGCCCTCTCCCTCCGCCCCCAGCCACAGCACGCAATCGGCTTGCGCCGCCTGCGCGCGCGCGCGCGCGATCCCGATAGTCTCGATCGCGTCGTCACTGTCCTCGCGCAAACCGGCTGTATCGACGAAGGTGAACGGCAACCCACCAAGCGATACCGAACGTTCGAGCACATCGCGGGTTGTGCCGGGGATCGGGGTAGCAATCGCCGCCTCTTCCTCAATCAAGGCATTGAACAGACTTGACTTTCCGGCGTTGGGTGGCCCAGCGAGCACGACCCTGAACCCCTCACGCAGCTTTTCGGCCCGCGGTTGTTCGAGCCATGAGCCGATTTCACCCGCCAACCGTTCGACCGCATAAACAAATCCGGAATCCAGGCCACCGACATCGCCTTCATCGGAGAAGTCGAGCGCGCTCTCGACCTGCGCGGAAAGGCCAAGCACCTCTTCGCGCCATAACTCGACCTGTTGCGAGAGCGCTCCCCCCGCCAGCGCGACGGCATGGCGCCGCTGCAGTTCGGTCTCCGCCTCCAGCAGATCGGCCAGACCCTCCGCCTCGGCAAGATCGATCCGACCGTTGGCAAACGCACGACGGGTAAACTCACCCGGCTCGGCCTTGCGCAATCCCGGCAAGGCACCCAGTGCACGTTCGACTGCCACAACCACCGCAGCTCCGCCGTGGAGGTAGAATTCGGCGGTGTCTTCTCCAGTCGCACTGTCGGGGCCGGGAAACCAGATAACCATCGCACGATCCAGGACATCGCCGCTCGCATCGCGCAGCACCCTAAGCCTCGCCTCCCTCAGTCGAGGACGCGAACCGGCGAGTGCTTCGAGCGCGTGACACGCGGCTGGCCCGCATACCCGCACTACGGCAATGGCTGCGGGGGGCCGCCCGCTCGATAGCGCGAAGATCGTATCCATAGCCGTCAGCGGGCGGCGCTCATTAGTCCGACTTGCCCTTGCCGCTGCGTGCCGAACCCATGCCGGCCGAAGCCGCGCCCTCGACGAAATTCTGGAACAGCTTCATTCCGATCTGCCCCATCGGCGCGAGATGCTTGGCATATTCCTGCAACTGGTCGGGGCTCGATACGCCCTTCATCGCCTTGGTGATGGTATCGACATAGACCGCATTGGCCCTATCGACATCGGGCAGACCCATGAAGGTCCGGGCCTCTTCAGGCGTACAATCGATCTCGATCTGGACCTTCATCGTCATTCCTCCCTCGTTCGGCCTACAAGTCGCTATGTGGGTCGCCTGGAGCTGTTCGGCAAGCAACAAGCTCACATTCGCGTCAGGCTGGCTTCGGCGAGAGAAAATAGTCTGGGCGTCCCTGCGGATTGACCGGAACCCCAAGCACAGCGAAAGGCACCTGCAACAGGACCCAAAACGGCAACGCACCGGCCGCGATGCCCGCGCCGATCGTCAACCCGGCAATACTCAGCGGCAGGGCAAGAAATCGCAAGACAGCCCGCCGGGCACCATAGCTGAAAGACCAGCTCGCTTCGACACCGGCCTCGCGCAGCAGTTCGCTGGCCGCAGCATGCTCGCCCGCCGCGACATACAATCGATGGCCCCCGAGTGCGAGCGAATTGACTTCAACCGAAGCGTGCCAGAAGCCGCCGATATGCACGTGGATGCCATTGGCCTCGATCATTGAAACCAGGACTGCAGCCTCGACTCGCGAAACGACGATTGCCACCAGCGCCAGGCAATCGTCCGCTGCGCTTCCCGTCATCAATTCAGCGCCGCAAAATTCAGCATGATCTCGCGCAAGGCCGGGTCGAGTGCGTCCGGCAGCTCGCTGTCGAGCGCCGCCCGGCGCTGGTCGAGATCGTCAACCAAGCGGATATGCCGCATCAGCCAGCTTGGGCAGGCCCGCTCGTCGACCGCGCGATCCGCTAGCCAGCTTACCCCGCTGTGGCGTGGATCGCTGCCGATCTTGCGCATGACCCAGAACAGATCGCTCGCCTCGCCTTCGAGCAATTGCAGAAAGTTGCGTCCGTTGTAGAGCAGCAGCCCGGTCACATTGCGCACACGGTTGTTGCGCTGGCAGGCCTCGAGGATGTGCTCGATGGCCGCGTTGTCGAGCCCCCCGGCTGTGCTGATATAGAGATACTGGCGCAGCATGGAGTTCGAATAGCGCAAGTCCGCCGAAACGCAATAAGAGCCATGTTGGCAGCTATTTCAATGCATTGGCCGGGCAAACCCCGTAGCGAGACGCGGCGAGCCTTCCCGCAGGGGATTCATCCTCTGGACTTGCGCCGACACGTGGTGCCAAGCATGCAGCAACCTTGAGAGGAGTGATGGAATGAGTGCAAAGATCGGTCTCGCCCGCTGGCACGAAGCGATCAGGTCTGGCAGCGATCCCGCGGCGCTGGCCGCGATAATCCGCGAGGATGCCGTGTTCCATTCGCCGGTGGTGCATACCCCGCAGGTCGGTCGCCCGATCGTGGTCGCCTATCTCTCCGCTGCTGGGCAAACGCTCGGTAACGAGAGCTTCGCCTATGTCCGCGAGCTGGTCGACGGGAATGACGCGATGCTCGAATTCACCACCGAAATGGAGGGCATTCACGTCAACGGCATCGACCTGATCCGGTTCGACGACGACGGGATGATCGCCGAGTTCAAGGTGATGGTTCGCCCGCTGAAGGCGGTAAACAAGGTATGGGAGATGATGGCCGCGCAACTCGAACAGGCGAAATCGGCCTAGCGCGCCGTCTCCGGCTCCCACGGGTGGTAACGCCGCTGGCGAATCCACCGAGTCGCGATCCACTTCTCTCCGGCGGTAACCGGCAGGCCGGCATGCTCACTGGCAGGGTCGGATCGTCCGTCAGGCAGGGTGTTGGCAAACAGCAGCATATCGCCCTCGTTGCCCCGCACTTCGAGCCCAATCTGCGGAAACGCCGTTTCGCCGCCTTCAAAGCCCTGATTGCAGAACAGGATCGCGGTCAGCTTCCGCTGGTTCGAGACCCCCGGTAAGGCATCGACATGCGCGCGGTATTGCTGACCCGGCGTGTAGCGCAACACGTGCAGCGGTTCGGCCCATGCATATTCGGTGCCGGTCAGTCTCGCTATGCGCCGGTTGATGCGATTGATCACCAGGTTCTCGCCCAGCGGGCCGAAGCTCATCCCGGTCGAGGTGCGCACCGGGTGCGGAATGCGCCGCCCGCTTGCAGGATCGATCACGAATGAAGGTTCCAGCAAAGGCTCGGCCAGTTCGCGGATCGAACGACTTTCGACCGGAGCCAGCACCCCGCGATAGATCCGAACGAGCGGTGTCTCGGACAAGGTTTCGAAGCGGATATCCTGCGGTTCGACGACCTGCTCGAGCACCCGCATCTGCGCCTCCGCGAAACCGACGTTGGACCGCAAGCTTTGAAGCAACTCGCGTGCACGCTCGGGATTCTCCGAACAGCCCGTGCCGGTGGCATAGAACGTGGTCAGCGCCATCGACGCCTGCGCCATTCCTGCCGCCGAAGCGCGCTCGAGCCAGGCAACCGCCCCTGCGACATCGAGTGGAACGCCTTGCCCCTGCAGCTTCCATTGCGCGAGGCAGAATTGCGACCACGTATCGCCCCCCGCCGCCTCACGCTCGACCAGCGCAACAGCATCGGCCTGCCGGCCGGCCCCGATAAGCGCGCGAACCTGCTGTTCGATCGCCACGCGAGGATTACTGGTTCATGGTAGCGAAGAAGTCTTCGTTGGTCTTCGAATCCTTCATCTTGTCGAGCAGGAATTCCATCGCATCGATCGTGCCCATCTGCATGAGAATCCGGCGCAGGACCCACATCTTGGACAGCTTGTCCTTCTCGACCAGCAGTTCCTCCTTGCGGGTGCCGCTCTTGCCCACATCGAGCGCGGGGAAGATGCGCTTGTCGGCGACCTTGCGGTCGAGCACGATTTCCGAGTTACCCGTGCCCTTGAACTCTTCGAAGATGACTTCGTCCATCCGGCTGCCGGTATCGATCAGTGCAGTGGCGATGATCGAAAGCGACCCGCCTTCTTCGATGTTGCGCGCGGCGCCGAAGAAGCGCTTGGGGCGCTGGAGGGCGTTGGCGTCGACACCGCCGGTCAGCACCTTTCCGCTGCTCGGCACCACGGTGTTGTAGGCACGGCCGAGGCGGGTGATCGAATCGAGCAGGATCACGACGTCGCGCTTGTGCTCGACCAGCCGCTTGGCCTTCTCGATCACCATTTCGGCGACCTGCACGTGGCGCGTGGCAGGCTCGTCGAAGGTCGAGGAGATCACCTCGCCCTTCACGCTGCGCTGCATGTCGGTGACTTCCTCGGGCCGCTCGTCGACCAACAGCACGAGAAGGAACACTTCGGGATGGTTGTCGGTGATCGCCTTGGCGATGTTCTGCAGCAGGACGGTCTTGCCGGTGCGTGGTGGGGCGACGATCAGCGCCCGCTGGCCCTTGCCCTGCGGCGAGATGATGTCGATCACCCGCGCGCTCTTGTCTTTCACCGTCGGGTCGAGCGTATCGAGCGAAAGCTTTTCGTCGGGATAGAGCGGGGTGAGGTTGTCGAAATTGGTCCGCAAGCGCACCTGGTCGGGATCCTCGAAATTGACGCTCGCAAGGCTGGTCAGCGCGAAATAGCGCTCACCTTCCCGCGGTGCGCGAATCTCGCCTTCGACCGTATCGCCGGTCCGCAGGCCCCATTTGCGGACCTGGTTCGGTGAGACATAGATATCGTCCGGGCCGGCAAGATAGTTCGCCTCGGGGCTGCGCAGGAAGCCGAAGCCGTCCTGCAGCACCTCGATCGTGCCGATGCCCATGATCTTTTCGTCATATTCCTCGTCTTCGGCCAGCTCGCGCAGGATGCTGAACAGCAGATCCTGCCGCCGCATGGTCGAAGCGCCCTCGACGCCGAGTTCTTCGGCCATGCTGACGAGCTCGGCCGGGGTTTTTGCTTTGAGTTCTTTGAGATGCATAATTCGAGTCCAGAATGGAGAATGGCCGGCAGGTCATGGGGCTTGGAGAAAGCAGACCCGGTTCCGCAGATCGGGAACCTCAGCCGGAGATGGAGCGCAGATACGCCTGCGCCGGTGCCGCGTCAATCAGGCAAAAATCGCTACCGGCTATGCTGTCGTGCGATCAGAACGGTTTGACGATCACCAGAACGACAACCAGGGCAAGGATAATCGCGGGGAACTCACCCCACAGCCGCAGCTGCCTCTCGCTCAATGGCCGGTCACCGGCAACCATCTTCTTCGCCTGCACCACCATCCAGCCGTGGTAGCCTGACAGCGCGATCACCAGCAGCAGCTTGGCGTGGAACCACCCCTGGCTGAAGGCACCAATATGCGATGCGAGCAGCAGGCCAAGCACCCACACCACGACGATGCTGGGGGTGAGGATGATCTTGCGCAACAGACCCATCCGCTTGTCCCACATGGCGGCTTCCGCCGATCCTGCCGCGGCCGGGTGCAGATAGAGCATCTGGCGCGGCAGCATGAACAGGCCGGCCATCCAGAACACCATGAAGATGATGTGGCCCGCCTTGAGCCAGTAGTAGGTCAATGTGAGGAATTCCTGCATTGGCGCGGTATAGTCCCGGCTTGGGCCCGCGTCACCCCTGCCAACTGCGGACTTGTGCCACGAGGGCCTCGACATGCTCGATCGGGGTGAACTGGCCGATTCCGTGGCCGAGATTGAATACGTGCGGCCGGTCCGCAAAGGCGCGAAGCACCTCTTCGACCCGTGCATGAAGTGCGTCGCCACCAGCCAAGAGCAGAAGGGGATCGAGATTGCCCTGCACCGGCATACCTGCGGGCAATTCACGCGCCGCCCAGTGCGGATCGATCGTTTCGTCGACCCCGACGGCATCCACCCCTGTCTCGCGCGCATAGGCGCTCAACTTCTCCCCCGAACCCTTGGGAAAACCGATCACCGGGGTTTCGGAGCGCTTCGCTTTGAGCTGTGCGGTGATCCGCGCATTGGGCGCGATCACCCAGCGTTCGTACTGGTCGGGTGCGAGGCTGCCCGCCCAGCTGTCGAACAGCTGCACCGCTTCCACCCCGGCATCGATCTGCGCGACGAGATAGTCCACCGTCGCAATCTCAATCGCCTCGATCAGCGAAGCGAAAGCAGCAGGATCGCGATAGGCCAGCGCACGCGTTTCTTCCTGGTTCTTCGAGCCCTGCCCAGCCACCATATAGGTCGCGACGGTCCACGGGCTGCCGGCAAAACCGAGCATAGTGGTTTCGGGACCGAGCGCCGCGCGCGTCAGGCGCACAGTTTCATAGATCGGATCGAGCCGGTCCATTGCGGTCTCGAGCGCCTGCCATACCGCGTCCACCAGTGGGGGTGCCAGCCGGGGCCCCTCGCCCGCTTCGAACCACAGATCCTGCCCCATGGCATGCGGAATCACGAGGATGTCCGAAAACAGAATCGCCCCATCAAAACCGAACCGGCGGATTGGCTGAAGCGAAATTTCGGCCGCCGCTTCGCTATCGTAGGCAAGCGCCAGGAAACCACCCTTCTCGGCACGCAGATCGCGGTATTCCGGCAGGTAGCGACCTGCCTGACGCATAAGCCACATCGGAACCTGATCGCCCCGCGAACCGCGCAATGTGTCGAGAAGAATACCGGGCATCGAGCCTTCCTAACAATAAAATGAAATTTTATAAAAGGGTTGAAGGAGTCTGTTGGCCCTGTGGATTGCGGGGACAAGCGTGCCGTGCCCGAATTCTCCCGTTTTGAACAGCCGGTCGGCGCTATGCGACTCTGCGGAACGCTTGAGTCAAACACAATGTCTCCCCGCTATCCCCAGCCTGTCGACAACCGGGCGAGCCTGTCCACAAATTGCCGTGGGCAGGACTCGCAGTGGGCATGGAATCGCGCTCCGAACTTGTCGCCAGGGCTGTGCCATGGTTTATGCCGGGCATTGTCCACAGCCCGAATGCGATCTCTCGCTGCATGAGCCGCCTGCACCTCCACCTCGTATCCGATTCGACCGGCGAAACGCTGGAGATGGTCGCCAAGGCCGCGCTCGCCCAGTTCGAGGACGCGGATATCGTGCGCCATTTCTGGCCCATGGTCCGCTCGCGCCAGCACCTCGACCGGATCGTTCCGGAGCTGGCGAGCAATCCTGGGTTGGTGCTGTTCACTCTGGTCAACCCCGAAACCCGCGCGCGGCTGGAGGAGCATTGCCGCCAGCTCGGCCTGCCCGCAGTTCCGGCGCTCGATGCGGTGACCGAAGCGCTCGAGGCGCAGCTGGGGCAGGAAGCGCATGGCCGCCCGGGTCGCCAGCATCTGATGGACGATGCCTATTTCAGCCGGGTCGATGCGATTCACTATACCATCGCGCATGACGACGGGGTCGGGTGGGAAGACTGGGAGGAAGCCGATATCGTGCTGGCAGGCGTGTCGCGCTGCTCGAAGACGCCGACCAGTATCTATCTCGCTAACCGCGGCTACAAGACCGCCAATATCCCGCTGGTGATCGAAAGCCCGCCACCATCGAGCTTGTTCCAGCTCAAAAGGCCGCTGGTTGTCGGGCTGACCACCGCACCCGAGCGGCTGGTGCAGATCCGCCGCAATCGCCTGCTCAGCCTCAACGAGGGAACCGAGACCTCTTATGTCGACGGCGAAAAGGTGCGCGACGAGATCCAGTTCGCGCGGCGGATGTTCGCCGACAACGGCTGGCCGGTGATCGACGTCACGCGGCGATCGATCGAGGAAACCGCAGCCGCCGTCATCCGCCTGCTCGGCGAGCGCGATCGAAGGGCCGACGATCAGTTCGAAGGCAGCAAACCGATATGACCGCGCGCGTTCTTTCGGGCAGCGGTTTTATCCTCGCTTCGAAAAGCGCCTCGCGCCGGGCGATGCTCGATGCTGCGGGACTGGCGTATGAAGCGATCCCGGCGGGGATCGACGAACGCGCGCTGGAAATCGAAATGGCGGGTTCTCCGGCCGAAGAAGTGGCGCAGGCGCTGGCGGTGGCCAAGGCAGCTGCGGTTTCTGCCGTTCGGCCGGATGCATGGGTGTTGGGAAGCGATTCGCTGGTGGCGGTCGAGGGGCGGAGGTTCGACAAGCCTGTGTCGCGCGATGATGCCGCCGATCATTTGCGCGCGTTTTCGGGTAAGGTGATCGAACTCCACAGCGCAGCCAGCCTGGTGCGCGGCGGCAAGCCTGCATGGGTCGGGCACGATATTGCGTGCCTCTCCGTGCGCAACCTGAGCGAGGATTTCATCGCCGAATACCTCGACGCCGAATGGCCCGAGGTATCCCATTGCGTCGGCGTGTTCCGGATCGAGGCGCTGGGTGTGCAATTGTTCGACCGGATCGACGGCGACCAGTTCACCGTGCTGGGCATGCCGCTGTTGCAGGTGCTCGGCGCCTTGCGCGAACTGGGAGTGCTGACGACGTGACGCGGCCCTATGCGGAAGTCATCGGCGATCCGATCGCGCAGTCGAAATCACCGGCGATTCACGGTTTCTGGCTCGACAAGGCCGGGATCGAAGCAGCTTATCGTCGCGAACGCGTGGCACACGATGAGCTTCAGAGCTACCTTGCCGCACACAGGTCCGATCCCCTGTGGCGCGGGTGCAATGTTACCATGCCGCATAAACAAGCCATCATGCCTCACCTCGATCGGCTGGATCCGCTGGCGGTTCGGATTGGAGCAGTGAACACCGTCGTGCGCGGCTCGGATGGACTGCTCACGGGCTTCAACACCGATTGCGCAGGCTTTTTCGAACCGTTGCAGCCCTACCTTGCAGATCGCCATCTTTTCCGCATGGCGCGCATTCTCGGCACCGGCGGCGCGGCGCGCGCTATCGTCGCGGGGCTTGCGGACCACGGCTTCACACTGGTGCTGGCCGGGCGCGATCGGTCGAAGGCACAGTCATTGCTCGACGAACTTGCCCCACACGGCGAGCACTATGCGGTCGACTTGGCGCATTTTGCAGACCCGACCGATTTCGCGTTCGACGATCGCGAAGGGGTGCTGGACCTTGTCGTCAACGCTAGCCCGCTCGGCATGCGCGGTCAGCCCGCGCTGGCGTTCGACTGGAGCCATGCCCCGCCTTGCAGCATCGCATACGATATCGTGACCGATCCTCTGGAAACGCCCTTCCTCAAGGCGGCGCGCAGTGCCGGTCACGAGACACTCAACGGCTTGTCGATGCTGGTCGGACAGGCCGACGCCGCATTCGCACTCTTCTTTGGCATCCATCCCCCGCGCGAGCAGGATGCCGAATTGCGCGAAAGGCTCGTATCATGACCCGCGCAGTGATCGTCGGTCTCACCGGTTCTATCGGGATGGGCAAATCTACCGTTGCCGCAATGTTTCATGGCGCGGGTGTTCCGGTGTTCGATGCCGATGCCGAGGTCCGTGCGATGCAGGGCCCGGGGGGCGAACTGTTGCCGGCGATCGAAGCCGAATTCCCTGGGTCGACCGGCCCCGAAGGTCTCGACCGGGACGCACTCGGGAAGCGGGTGTTCGGCGACCTGGCGGCACTCGCGCGGCTGGAGGCGATTGTCCATCCTGCCGTTGCCCGCAAGCGCGCGGCCTTCCTGATCGAACATGCGGGCGCGCCGCTGGTGGTGTTCGATATTCCGCTGTTGTTCGAGAAGGGCGGAAACCGCCAGGTCGATGTCGTCGTCGTCGTGTCGGCCCCCGCCGAAACCCAGCGCCGGAGGGTGCTTGCCCGCCGGGGCATGAGCGAGGACAAGCTCGCCCATATCTTGTCGCTGCAAGTGCCCGATGCCGAGAAGCGCGCGCTCGCCGACCATGTGATCGACACCGGCACTTCACTTGCGCAAACCGAAGATCAGGTGCTTGCGCTTATACCGAAGCTGGTTGCCGCGCTCAGCAATGAGGATCGCGCCAAAAATTAGCGCCAACACCCCTTGCAGGAGCGGGGCTTCGGGCCGATAGTATGACAGATGCGTGAAATCGTTTTCGACACGGAAACCACCGGACTCGACCCCAGAACGGGTGACCGGATGGTCGAAATCGGGTGCATCGAAATGATCAACCGGGTTCCAACCGGCGAGACCTTCCACGCGTATTTCAATCCCGAGCGCGATATGCCGGCCGGTGCCGAAGCGGTGCATGGGTTGTCGAGCGCTTTCCTGTCGGACAAGCCGCTGTTTGCCGAACTGGCTGATGCCTTGCTCGAGTTTCTCGGGGAAGCGCAACTGGTGGCGCATAATGCGGGATTCGACTTCGGTTTTCTCAACAATGAACTCGCACTGATTGGGCGGGAACCGGTCTGCCTGACGCGAATGATCGATACGGTCGCCATCGCGCGCAAACGGCATCCCGGTGCCAAGCTTTCGCTCGATGCGCTGTGCACCCGTTACGGCGTCGATCGCAGCCATCGTGTGAAGCATGGAGCACTGCTCGATGCCGAACTGCTGTCGCAGGTCTATGTCGAGCTGACCGGGGGACGGCAGATCGGCCTCGGGCTCGCCGAAGCCGCGCCCGATACGGCCGCCATCGACACTTTGCACGTGCCCGTATGCGCCGAACGCCAGGTGCGTGCACCGCGACCGCATTTTGCAAGCGAGGCGGAACTTGTGCGCCATCGCGACTTTATAGGCACGATCGAAACCCCGCTTTGGGGCAGATAGCGGGGCCCCCCCGGTACCTCGCCAACTACGAGAAGGAGCGACGATGGATATCCGCATTTCCGGCCACCAAGTGGAAACCGGCACAGCACTGCAGGATCATGCAACGGACAGGCTCAACGGAATTGTCGAGAAATACTTCAATCGAGCGCTCTCTTCGCAGGTCACGTTCGGCAAGGCTCCTGGCGGAGCTTTCAGCTGCGACATCGTCACCCATGTCATGCAGGGTCTGATCCTCAAGAGCCACGCCGAGGCGCACGATGCCCATCAGGCACTGGACCAGGCTTCGGAAAAGATCGACAAGCAGCTGCGCCGCTACAAGCGGCGGCTGAAGGATCGCCATGAGCAGACCAATTATGCCGCGCGCGAGGAAGAGGCGGCCTATACCATCTTCGCCTATGACGAACCCGAAGCGCATGAGGAAGAAGTCGCCGATTCGCCGCCTGTGGTGGCGGAGACCCTGGTCGACATACCTGAGGCGTCGGTTGCGGATGCTGTCATGATGCTCGATCTGCGCGATACCAACGCGCTGTTCTTCAAAAATGCTGGCACCGGGCGACACAATATGGTTTACCGCCGCCGCGACGGATCGATCGGCTGGGTCGAGCCGCACTGACCTGACAGGCCGACATATCGCCTCGAAGGATCGACCGGATAGCGGGAACTGGTGAATTCAGCGCGTCGGATTTCCCGACCAAGGGTTTGCCCGGGACCAATCGAATTTCAGGATCAATGCACGTTCATTTCAAACTTTTGCCAGAGGCCGTGTTCACCGCCGGAGTGGCAGGTAAACAGGCCGTCCTAGAAGCGATCGCTGATCGGTTCGCTGCCGTGTACAAGGTCGACCGCGAAGTCGTGCTCGAATCCCTGCTTGAGCGCGAGGCGCTCGGCAGCACGGGCTTTGGCCGCGGCGTCGCCATTCCGCATGCCCGGATTGCCGGCATCTCGCGTCCGGTCGCCGTCCTCCTCCGCCTGGAGGAGCCGATCGACTTTGCAGCGGCTGACGGGATGCCGGTCGAGCTCGTGTTCGGATTGCTCTCCCCAGAAAATGCGGGCGCCAGTCATCTGCAGGCGCTGGCGGCCATATCGCGGATCGTCCGCGACGAAGCGATGCACCGTGCTCTGGTCGAATCGGTCGATGGTGAGGCGTTGTTCGCTCTGTTGACCAATCACCTGGACCGTGACGCCGCCTGACGAACTCGATCGCGATCCGCTCGGCAGCGATGCCGCCGCAGCGGAAACGCATTACCGGGCGCTTGAGGCGCTCTATGCCTCCGCGCCGGTGAACTCGTTGTTTCAGTCGAAGCTCGAGATTGCCGGTCGCGGAAGTTCGCGGCTGGTGTTCGAGGTGACCGAGGAATCGTTCCATGCCGCCGGTGCCGCGCATGGGACGATTTATTTCAAGATGCTCGACGATGCGGCGTTCTATGCCGCCAACACGCTCGTCAGCGACCGCTTTCTGCTGACGACCTCGTTCAACCTTCATTTCACCAAGCCCGTGCGGCAGGGCCAGGTGGTCGCTGAAGGCCGTTGGATCAGCGGACGGCGGCGCGTGTTCGTCGCGGAGTCGCGTCTGATCGATGCCGAAGGCGACGAGATCGGGCGTGGGACCGGCACTTTCATGCGCTCGCATATCGCGCTGTCGGGCCTGCCTGGCTACCAAGCGCACCGAGGCTGAGCGTTGGACGGTCGTCTTCCGGCGCATGTCGAGGTCAATGGCCTGATTCGCGCGGTGCAGGCTGCGGGCGGCTTCGCCACCGTGCTGGCCAAGGGGGAGTCCGATGCCGGTACGATCCTGATCGTCGCGGTTGAAAACGGAACGAACGCAAGGCTTTACGAGCGCATGCCCAAGCTCGACGGCACCCGGGAATTCTCGCTAACCCGGGCGCAAGACTCAAAAAAGCCGTGGGAATTCAACGATTACTTAACCAAGCGCCGCCAACAGGACGGCGATATCTGGATCGTCGAGCTGGATATCGCAGATGCGGAACGTTTTGCCGCAATGCAGCATAAATAGGTTGACTTGATTTCATCTGAAACTAGTTGACCGCTCGAACTTCCGAGTGCGCAGGCGGCTCGGGTGGCAATTCGGCCATCTGGCAAGCACGCAGACGGGGGACAGCCGGCAGGCTGAACAACCGGACCCGCCCTTACAACGCAATCAACGCGAAACAGGTCCCGCCTGCGCCCGAGCTCGTCCACCGCTCATTGACGAAAACCAATGCGTTCCAAGACCCGTATGACCGGAACGATCGCGCTTGCCGCGACGATCGTGACCGGATTTGCCAGCGCCGAGATTTCCGGCGCGAACGCCCAGCAGGGCGTCGAACAGGAAATCGCTGCCGAACCTCTCACCGAAGAGGTCGTGCCCGAATTCGTGGCGGGCGAAGTCGTCCAGCCTCTTCCGGCGCAGCCCGAAACGCCTGACGTCGAAGCCGCCGTGTCGGCAGGCTCGTTGCGCGAGCTGGTTGCGAACATCGCCACACCCGAAACGCTGTCGCGCGAGATGGAATGTCTCGCCGGGGCGGTATATTTCGAGTCGCGCGGCGAACCGCTCGCCGGCCAACTCGCCGTTGCGCAGGTGGTGATCAACCGCAGCGAATCGGACCTTTTCCCGTCGAGCTATTGCGGCGTGGTCTATCAGCCCGGCCAGTTCTCCTTCGTCCGCGGCGGCTCGATGCCGCGCATCAGCCGCGGCTCTGCGGCGTGGAACCAGGCCAAGGCGGTCGCCCGCATCGCGCACGAGGGCCTGTGGGAAAGCGAAGCAAGAGACTCGCTCTATTTTCACGCGCGCTACGTCAGCCCGAAATGGAGCCGCACCAAAGTGGCGCGGGCAACCATCGACACGCACATTTTCTACCGCTGAGCTAGCCCGCATACAGATGCGAGAAACGACCCTCGTCGCTCCTGCGCCGGGGGACGTTTCGCATCAGTCGCGCAGTTCGACCCACACCGGGGCGTGATCGCTCGCCTTTTCCCGCGCCCGATGCTCCTTGTCGACGCCCGCAGCCACCAAACGGTCCGCCAGCTCGGGCGAAAGCAGCAGGTGGTCGATGCGGAACCCGTGGTCGCGCTGCCATGCACCCGCCTGATAATCCCAATAGGTCCACACCCCGCCGCGCGGGTTGAACGTATCGATCGCGTCGGTCCACCCGTCGCCGAGAAAGCGCGCATAGGCGTCGCGCGATTGGGGCTGCATCAGCGCATCCGACGCCATCGCCTTGGGTGACCAGACATCTTTATCTTCCGGGATGACGTTGAAGTCACCCAGCACGATCGCCGGGACCTCCTGCTCCCTGATTTCTGTCATCCGTTCGCGCAGCTTGGCCATCCACGCGAGCTTGTAGTCGAACTTCGGCCCCGGATGCGGATTGCCGTTGGGGAGGTAGAGATTGCAGACCCGCACACCGCCAACCTCCGCCTCGAGATAGCGCGCCTGTTCGCCCTCGCCGTCCTTCGGCCCGTCGATCCCGAGGCCGCGCTGAATTTCAACCGGCTCGATTCCATCGGCGAGAATGGCGACGCCGTTGAAGCTCTTCTGCCCGTGCCAGATCGCATTGTAGCCGATGGCTGCGAACTCGTCGGCCGGGAAGCCGTCGTCCATCGTCTTGATTTCCTGCAGGCAGGCGACGGTGGGGCGGGTTTCCTCGAGCCATTCCTTGAGCCGCGGCAGGCGGGCCTTGATCCCGTTGATATTGAAGCTGGCGATTTTCATGCCGGGCGTGATGCCCGATCGGTCGCCGCAGGTCTAATCTAAATCCCGAAGCTCGACCCGCAGCCGCAACCGGCCGCGGCCTGCGGGTTCTCGACCCTGAATGCCGCCCCGCCAAGCGATTCGACGAAATCGACCGTGCTGCCCGACACCAGATCGAGCGACACCGGATCGACCACCAGCCGGACCCCTGCAGTGTCGCTCACCATATCGTCGTCTTCCGCCGCCTGCGCGAGATCGAATTTGTACTGGAAGCCGGAGCAGCCGCCGCCTTCGACCGACAGGCGCAGGATCGCCGGTTTGCCCTGCTTCTCGGCGATCAGCGCGATGCGCTTCGCGGCGGCTGGGGTAAGGGTGAGAGCTTCGGCCATTGCAGCGATGTAGTGCGCCCTCGCGGCAGTCTCAAGCGGTCTGGATGTAATCGCGCAGTGCTTCGGCCTCGTGGCTGATCTCGTCCATCCGCGATTTTACGAGATCGCCGATCGAGACGAAGCCGCACATATGCCCATCGTCGACCACCGGCAGGTGGCGAATCCGGCGGCGCGTCATCAGCCCCAGCGCCTCGAGCGTGCTGGTCCGCCGGTCGACCGTGATCGGCGGGGCCGTCATCACCTGCTCGACCGGCTGGTCGAGACACGCCGCGCCCTGATCCGCCAGGCGGTAGAGCACGTCGCGTTCGGAAAATATTCCGACCACCCTGCCGCCGTCCATCACCGGGATCGCCCCGATCCGCCGTTCGGCGAGGATGGCCACCACCTGTCTGACCGACATGGCGATGTCGGCGGTGACGATCTCGCTGCTGGCGCGTCCTGCGATGAGCTGGGCAATCTCCATGGCTGGGCCTCCTTGTCCGGCCCGCGATTGTGCCACGAAAGCCCGAATTCGCCAAACGCACCGGTTGCGAACGGTTGCCAGCGCACGGTGAAGTCCCCATGACGCAAGGCGATGGTCGCCAAATCGCCTCTCGACGATCCGGAAAAGGCCGCTTTCGCCTGGGCGCGGTACCGCCGGGCGATGCGCATGATGCTGCTGCTGACGATCGGCGTCGTCGCGGTGGCACTCGCGATGCTTTACGATGGAAGCAGCCCGGCGTCGGTGCATTATTACATCGCCATTGCCATCGGCGTTGGCTTCACCATGCTGCTGGCAGGTGCGCTGATGGGTCTGGTGTTTCTGTCGAACGGAACCGGACACGATGCTTCGGTCGACAACCGGCTGCCGGACAATGGCGAAGACGACAACTAGGGTCAGGACCTATTCGTCGCGCAGGCGTGGCGTCAAAATGACGAAAATATCGGGCGAACTGCCCACCGGGAAGGCTGGTTGCCGTTCCAAGGGCAGTTCCAACTGAGATCGAAGTCATTTTGACGTCCCGAAGGGACTTGACCAATTGGCCCCGGTGCAGTGTCGCAGAAGCTTGAAAATGCGCCGCATTTCCTGCGCTCCCGCTCCTCGCTACAGGGCCAATTGCTTCAAACCACGCTCTGCGCGACTAATAGGTCCTGACCCTAACTCGCCGCCGGACCGCGCAACCGGAATTCCTCTACCGGCTCACCGCCAATCAGGTGCTGCTGGATAATCCGTTCGAGCACTTCGGGGCAGCACGAGTGGTACCAGACGTTGTCCGGCCAGACCACAGCAACGGGCCCGGCGGCGCACACTTGCAGGCAATCGGCCTTGGTGCGCTGAACCCCGCCCGTTCCATCGGTCCTTCTTGGTCCCGCTAGGCCAAGTGCCTTGAGACGGCCTTTTAGATAGGCCCAGGCTTCCTTGCCTTCTTCCCGATTGCAGCATTTCTGCTTCTCGGAGATCGCGCACAGGAAGATGTGCCGCTCGAGCGTCTCACCGCCGACCGTTTCGAGCGCGCGGCGCGCCTTGCGCAGCTTGCTCTCTCTCGTCACTCGGCTTGGGCGTCCCTGGCACCGCCTTCACCCAGCCAGCGGTCGAGCCATGCGAACACGGTATTGTGCCACTGGAGCGAGTTTTTCGGTTTGAGCACCCAGTGGTTCTCGTCGGGGAAGACCAACAATTGCGACGGGATGCCGCGTTCCTGCAGCACCATGAAACTCTGCAATCCTTGGGTATAGGGAACCCGGAAATCCTTCTCACCGGTGATGACCAGCATCGGGGTTTGCCATTTGTCGACGTGGTTCACCGGGTTCCACTTTTCGTACAGATCCTTCTGCTCGGCATAGGAACCTCCGAAATCCCATTTGGGAAACCAGGTTTCCTCCGTCGCGTAGTAGAAGCTGCGCATGTCGAACAGGCCGTCGTGCTGGACCAGGCACTTGAACCGGCCGGGCCACTGCCCGGCGATCCAGTTCATCATGTAGCCGCCGTAACTCGCGCCCATCGCGCAGGCGTTTGCACCGTCGATCTGCGGATCGAGTTCGAGCGCGGCCGCCAACCCCTTCTGCAGGTCTTCAAGCGGCTTGCCGCCCCAGTCCCGGTTGATCGCATCTGTGAAGTCCTGCCCGTATCCGGTGCTGCCGTGGAAATCGACCGAGATCACCGCGTAGCCCTGGCTCGCGACCACGCGCGGGTTCCACCGGCTTGACCATGCATCGTTGAAGGAACCCTGCGGGCCCCCGTGAACATAGAGGATCGCAGGCATCGGCCCCTCGTGCCCCTCCAGCTTGGTGATCTGGCCCCACACGGTCTCACCGCCCGCCCCGGCGAAGCTGAAGCGCGTCGTCACCACCGATTCGCGCTCGCCTAGGATCGCCGCGCCGACCGAAGTCAGCGGCCGAGCCTGCTTCCAGTCCTGCGCCAGATACAGCTCGGCAGGCGAGCTTATCGCGTCGCGGGTGAACAGCAGGCGATTGCCCGGCAGCGCCGCGACGCTTCCGATATGCGCTTCGTTGCCGGCCATCAGGTCGAGCTCCTCGACCTTGCCGCTCTTCGGATCGATCCGGAAGACGGGCGTATCGAGCACATCCTGCGCGGTGGCCAGGATCCACTTCGAATCGGGCGTCCACCACAGCGATCCGAAACTTCGGTCGAACGCCTGCGTCAGCGCGCGGGTCTCGCCGCTCTTGAGGTCGCGCAGATGGATGACCTGTCGGTCGGCTTCGTAGCCGGGCCGCGCCATCGCGACATAGGCGAGATAGCGACCGTCGGGCGAGGGCGAGGGCAGCAGGTCGTAACCCCTGTTCGCCGCCGTGGTGTTCACCGGCGCCGCTCCGGACAGGCCGTTCCACCAGATATTGGTGTCGGTCGAATAGGGCTCTTTCGCATCGGCTTGCCGCGCGACGAACCACAGCCCCGAGGAGTCCGCAGCCCACGCAAGGTCCTCTCCGCCACCGAATGGCTTGGTCGGAGTGTCGCCGACCAGCGCGTTCTCGCCGGCTGGCCCATCAAGTGCGACTGGATCACCGGTTGCCGCCCCGTTCTGCAATCCGAACACAAAAGCGCGGCTGTAGGTGCCCGGCGTCTCCCACTGGTCCCAGTGGCGATAGAATCCGCCGTCGCCCTCGTAGAGCCGCCCGGTGCCCGGCCCCGGAAGATGCGCCGTGCCGTCTTTGTCGCAGCCGAACGAGGGGCAATCGCGGGCGATTTCCGCCCACACGGCGATCTTCCCGGCATCCGGGGCGAGCTTGTATCCGTCGATGCTGCGCTTGGCATCGAGCACCGGCATCGGCCCGGTCACATTTCCATTCGCTTCGAGCGCTGCGCGCCAGACCCGCGAATAACCTTCGGCCTCTCCACCAAGTGCGCGATCGGACAGGAAATAGAGCCAATTGTCCGAGCCGAAACTGAAGTCCGACGCGCTGCCTCCGAGATCGAGCATCACCGGATCGGCATTGAGGTCGCCCAGGTCGCGCAGGTAGACTTTCGCCGTCCGCGCATAGGTCTCGGGATCGGTTTCGGTGACGGTATAAACTGCAAACCGCCCGTCCGTCGTCGTCACCGGCGCACCGAGGCGAGGCATGGTGACGAGGTCCTGCGCGCTCATCGGCGGCTTTGCGCTTTCGGACGCGCTGCGCTGGTCGGCATGGGCGGGCGCGGCAAGAGCCAGCGCGGCGAAAGAGGCGGTAAGCCCGAGTGTCCTGATCATGCGCGGAAGGACTACATCCCCAGCGCCTCGACGCAAGGATTTTGCCGGTGAACGAGGAGAGACCTAGCCCTTCTTGCCGGCGATGCGGGCAATCTCCGCCCGTACCATGTCCTCGACCATTCCCGGAAGATTGGCATCGAGCCACTCGGCCAGCATCGGGCGGAGGAGTTCGCGCGCCAATCCTTCGAGCGAGGTCTCCCCCGAACGGACGATCTGCGGCGGCACGCCGGGTTCGGCCAGCATGGCAAGTGCGGCGAGATTCTCGCGCATCGCTTTGCGTGCTTCGGCATTGACCAGAGCTTCCATTGTCGAATCGTCATCGTCGACATCTGCTTCGGAAACGAAGTCGGCGGCGCCCAGATCGAGAATTTCGTCAGCTTCCTCGTCGCTCGCCGGCTCGGGCAAACGCTCGACCACACCTTCGACCTCGCGCCGCTGGCGTACAGACGCCGCGCCCGCACGATTGTCGCGCGCGATGACCTTTTTGATCGATTCGAGAATTTCCTCGACCGAAGCCTCGCTGTCCTGACGCATCCTATCAAGCCCCCGCCATGCTCAGCCTATTGGCCAGGCAGTGATTCACTCGCAGGGATTTCAGCGGTCGGTGCCGGAATGTCAACGGTCCGCGTGGTCTTGGCGACCGGGTCGGGATCGCGATCCCAGTCCCAGATGCTACCGTTCACGCGATCGTAGTTGACCACCGGGTCATAAAGAACGCCTTCACCATCCAGCCCCAGATCGCGCGCCTCTGCGCGGCCCATCGCGGCGAGCAGGCTGAAGCCGGCAACATAGGCGTTGCGCCGTGCGGTCACCAGCTGGACCCGAGCAGAAAGCAGCTCCTGCTCGGCATTCAGGACATCGAGGATGGTCCGATTGCCGATCGAGTTCTCCGCCCGCACCCCTTCGAGGCTAAGCTCGGCGGCGGATACCGCAGTCTGTGAACTCTCGACAATCGCCAGCGCCGCCTGCCAGCTTGAATAGGATGCGCGCACCTGAGCGATCACGTCGCGCTCGGCGGCGATGACCTGCTCGAATGCTGCCGAGGCGCGAGCTTGAGCCTGGCGCTGGAGTGCTGCAGGCCGCCCGCCCTGAAACAGGGGGATGCGGAGCGAAATGCCGGCCTGCGCTGCCGTTGCCGTCTGGTCGCTTGGAACGAGCGGACTGGTCGGATCGGTCGGGTCAAGCGGCCCGTCGGCGACGCTGCCCAGCGTGTTCTGGTAATCGTAGCCGGCAAAAACCGAAAGCCGCGGCAATCGTTGCGATCCTGCAACGTCGATATCGTAACCCGCCGCCTGCGCTCGCTCGCGCGCTGCGATGATGTCGGGGTTGTTCTCCAGCGCGTAGTCGACAGCGTCGTCCGGGCTCGCCGGGAGGCCGGGCAAGGGCGGTGGAGGCTGCAGATCGGCGGGTGCCTTGCCGACCAGCGCGATATAATCCTCGCGCGCGGCTATCAACGCAGCCTCACTGCTCCGCAGATCGCCTTCAGCCAAGGCAAGCCTGGATTGCGACTGTGCGATGTCGGTCCTGGTCAGATCGCCGATCTCGAACCGGTCGGAGGTCGCCTCCAGGTTGACGGTCAACACCGATACCTGGTTCTGCGACAAGCCGACCAGCGCCTGCGCGCGCAGGATATCCATATAGGCTGCGACCACCTGCGTGAAGATCGCGCTTTCGACCCCGCGCAAATCGGCCCGGCCCGCTGCGACACGCTCCTCAGCCGCCTTGACCGAGTTGCGCACGGCACCGCCCGAATAGATCGGGACATTGAGATCCAGCCCGGCGGTGAGGACCCGCTTGGGCGTGAAGAAACTGGTGTTGTTCTGGCGCAGGAATTCGGTCAGCGCGCCCGATCCTTCGACCGAAGGCAGACCGGCAGACCGCTCGATCTGGACATTCTCGTCGGTCGCCCTCTGCTGTGCGCGAGCACCCTCAAGCGTGGGATTGTTTACGTAAGCCCCGGTCAGCGCCTCGCGCAGTGTGTCCGCCTGCGCCGGTGCGGCGACGCAGGCTGCGCCTGCCAGCAGTGCGGCGAAGCTTCCCCGGATAGACATGATCAGAAGCTCCAGGCCTTCGGCTTGTCGAACTCGGTCAACCGCGGAATGCCGATTTCCGCCAGCGACAGCAAAGCCACATCGCCTGCCGACCGGCGACCGATCGCGAGGCGGGTCACGCTATTTGTCACCGTGCCGGTCACGATCCGGCCACCTTCTTCGAGCCGGTCGGCCAGTCCCGCCGGGACATGCTCGATCGCGCCATCGACCAGTACCAGCGAATAGGCCTTGCGCTTGCGCGACTTTGTCACCGCAGCGTCCGGTGCGATAACATCGACCGAAGCGACCAAAGGCTCGACCAGCGCTGCAAAATAGCCGCTGCCGGCGTCGACGACGAGGACGCTGTCATCAGGCTTGGGTTGCGACTCCGCGAGCGCCATTCCGTAGAACAGGGGCGCGGCGATGCGGCGGCCGTTGTCGAGCGGAAGCGCACGGTCGATATAGGCCACCCCGCGAGAGCCAGCGGGGACGAAATCCTCCCGCGCCACGGCAGCCATGCGGGCGAGCACGAAATCCTCGTTCACCCCGCTGGTACGCAGCTGGCTGTCGATCATCGCACGGCGGGCAGTCTCGAATTCCATCACACTCATGTGTATTACACCAATAACACAGCGGGTCAATTGCCTTGGGCCATAAGCGTTTGCAGGCAAAGGGCCAAGTTCTTTGACGGTAGGGGTGTGGCGGTTCTAAAGAAGGTCGCAATCGACCGGAAGGAGTGGGGATTCGATGAGCGACATGACGGTGATCCGCGAAAGCGACCTGATCGAAAGCGTGTGCGATGCGCTCCAGTTCATCTCCTACTACCACCCGATGGACTATATCCGAGCGCTCGGCAAAGCCTACGAAGCGGAGCAAGGGCCAGCTGCGAAGGATGCCATTGCGCAAATCCTCACCAACAGCCGGATGTGTGCCGAAGGGCATCGCCCGATCTGCCAGGACACGGGCATCGTCAATGTGTTCGTCAAATGGGGTCAGAACTGTCGCCTCGACTCGGCGATGAGCCTGCAGGATGTGGTCGATGAGGGTGTGCGCCGCGCCTACAATCACCCGGAAAACAAGCTGCGCGCCTCGATCCTCGCCGATCCGGCGTTCACCCGCCGCAACACGCGCGACAATACGCCCTGCGTACTTTCGGTCGAGATGGTCCCCGGTGACGAGGTTTCGATCGATGTGGCGGCCAAGGGCGGGGGGAGCGAGAACAAGTCGAAGTTCAAGATGATGAACCCGAGCGACAATATCGTCGACTGGGTGATCGAACAGATTCCGTCGATGGGTGCCGGCTGGTGCCCCCCTGGGATGCTCGGCATCGGCATCGGCGGCACGGCGGAGCATTGCATGAAGCTCGCCAAGCTTTCGCTGATGGAGCCGATCGACATGGCGCAGCTCAAGCAGCGCGGTGCGCAAAGCGATCTCGAGCAGCTGCGGATCGACATCTTCGATGCCGTCAATGCGCAGGGCGTCGGCGCACAGGGGCTGGGCGGGCTATCGACCGTGCTCGACGTCAAGATCCTCGACGCGCCGTGCCATGCGGCGGGCAAGCCGGTGGCGATGATCCCCAATTGTGCGGCGACGCGCCACGCGCATTTCACGCTCGACGGCACCGGCCCGGCCTATCTCGAACCCCCCAAGCTCGATGAATGGCCCGATGTGCACTGGCAGCCCGACAGCGCGGCAAAGCGAGTCGATCTCGACCATCTCACACAGGAAGAGGTCGAAAGTTGGCAGCACGGCGACCGCCTGCTGCTTTCGGGCAGGATGCTGACCGGGCGCGACGCTGCGCACAAGCGCATCCAGGACATGCTGGCCAAGGGCGAGGAGCTGCCAGTCGATTTCAGGGATCGCGCGATCTATTACGTCGGCCCGGTCGATCCGGTGATGGGCGAAGTTGTCGGCCCGGCTGGCCCCACCACCGCCACACGGATGGACAAGTTCACCGAGATGATGCTCGACCTCGGCCTGCTGGCGATGATCGGCAAGGCCGAGCGAGGTGCCGACGCGGTCGAGGTGATCAGCCGGTTCAAGGTCGCTTATCTGATGGCCACCGGCGGCGCAGCCTATCTCGTCGCGCGCGCGATCAAGGAAGCCAAGGTGGTCGGCTTCGAGGATCTGGGCATGGAAGCAATCTACGAATTCACCGTCGAGAACATGCCGGTCACCGTCGCCGTCGATGCACGGGGCAACAACGTCCACAAGCTGGCTCCTGCACAATGGAAAAAGCGCATCGCCGAGGAGCATTTGCTGGCCGACTGAAATCTGCCCACTTGCTGAACGCGTGCCGCCGTCGATCCTCGACGAACGGACGAGTCGCTCCGACCGTGGCGCTGGCCCTCACGCGACCCGCAGGATAGAAGCGAGCCCATAATGGCGCGTGAACCCCAGATTAACGAGGATCCGACGCTTTCGCTGCGTACGGTTCTCCTTTCGGTCGTCGGCCTGTGGCTGGCTTATTTCCTGCTCACCTCATTGCGCGGGATGATCCTGTCCTACGAGCTGCAGCAGGCTTTCGGACTCGATCTCCAGAATGAGATGCTGTGGCGGCGCGTCATCGTCTGTCTCGGGGGGGCGGCTGTCACACTTGTATTGTGGCTCCTGCTCCGGCTGTTCGATATGAAGCCGATGTGGATCAAGGTCATCGCGGCCCTGATCCTTGCATTGCCAGCGGCGGCGCTCTTCGCGCAGATCAACGAGACCATGTTCGCTCCCGTTCAGGCGCAGATCAATGCCAGGCTGGAAGCGGAGGGTTACGGTCAATTCGGGCGCCAGGACACCGGCAGCGTGCTGGACGATGTCGCGACCCGCACCGATCCGCGAGACGGCGAAGGCGAGGACCCCAGCGACAGGGTCCGACAGGCTCCGGCCCAGAACTCGATGGCTGCGCAAATGGAATCGTTCCGCTGGCTTGGTCTGCTCGACATGGCTGTCAGCCGCTACTTCCTCTTCCTTGCCTGGGCGGCGCTCTATCACGCGATGTTTACCGGCTCGCTGGCGCGTGCCGCCGAACGGCGCGGCGAGCGGTTCCGCACCGCGGCCAAGGCGGCGGAGCTGCGCAGCCTGCGGTATCAGGTCAATCCGCACTTCCTGTTCAATTCTCTCAACTCGCTCAGCGCACTGGTCATGACCGGCAAGCCGGACCGCGCCGAGGCAATGATCCAGGCGCTGAGCAATTTCTACCGCCACAGCCTTGCCAACGAGCCGACCGCCTTCGTCGCGCTGGAAGACGAGTTCTCGCTCCAGCAGCACTATCTCGAAATCGAATCCGTGCGTTTTCCAGAGCGTCTCATACCGGTGTTCGAACTGCCCCCTGAATTGGCGGCTGCGCGGATTCCGGGCATGATCCTCCAGCCGCTGGTCGAGAATTCGGTCAAATACGGTGTCGCCGGAACGAACCGGCCGGTCACCGTCAAGGTGTCCGCCAGGGAAGACTATGGCCGCCTGGCGATCACCGTGTGTGACGATGGCCCGGGCGCAAAAGGCCTTGGCGAGCCGGGCTTCGGGATCGGGCTTACCAATGTGCGCGACCGGCTCGAGGCGCTTTACGGCAAGGACGCAAACATCACTTCGGGGCCGACCGACATCGGCTATTGTACGGAAATCCGCTTGCCCTTGAGGACCCATGGCTGAGCCTGAAACCATCGAGACACTGCGCACATTGATCGTCGACGATGAACCGCTGGCGGTCGAGCGAATGCAAGTCATTTGCGCAAGGCTAGAGAACCTGTCCGTCGTCGGAACTGCCAATGACGGGGCGGCCGCTCTGCGGCTGGTCGATGCTCTCTCGCCCGATCTGCTGTTACTCGATATGACCATGCCAGAAGTCGACGGCCTCTCTGTGGCGCGCAAGCTTGCCAAGCGCGAGCGTCGCCCCGCTGTCATTTTCGTCACCGCGCACGACCACTTCGCGGTCGAGGCGTTCGACCTCGATGCGGTCGACTATGTCTTGAAGCCGGTTGCGCCCGACCGACTCGAGCGCGCGATCGACCGCGCGCTTACCCGGCGCGGCGAAACCATCGGCAAGTCGAGCGAGTGGCTGACCGAATTGTGGGTTCCCCATCGATCGGAGCTGATCCGGATCGACGTAAACCAGGTCAACCGGATCGATGCCGAGCGTGATTATGTGCGGCTCTATGTTGCGACCCCCGATGATGCCGGACGGACCTACCTGCTGTTGCAGACCATCGCCGGGCTCGAGCAGCGGCTCGATCCTTCCGAGTTTATCCGCATTCACCGCTCGACGATCCTGCGGCGCGAAGCAATCAGCGGACTCCGCCATGACGGTTTGGGGGTGTGGTCGGTCGAAATGAAGGACGGGGAATCGCTGCGGATCGGCCGCACCTATCTGGGTAAGGTCAAGGCGATGGCCGGGCGGTGATCCGCTCTACTTGTACCAGTTGTGAGGCTGACAAAAGAAGGCCCGGACCGGGGGACTGAACCGGTCCGGGCCTATCCGCTGCGCTTGTCTTCGGGGTGGCGCAGCGTTGTCGCCCTGGGGGGCGATGCGATCAGCCGCCGAGGCGGGTGTCGCCGATACGCGCTGCGACCTGCCGGGTCGCATCATTGACTGCTTGCTTGTAGCACTGTTCGGCTTCGCGGGTGCGAATGCGCGATCCCGGAACCTCTTGATGATATCCGCACACGCGCTTGGCCGCGACATTGATGCGGGTTTCGAGTGACTTCTGTCCGGCCGCAGAGGTCAGATCGAGGTCGGCATAGCTCACGAAGAGCGATTCTGCGTGAGCCGGGATGGCAATTGTGCCGACTGCCATGGCCATCGCGATGCTCGCAATGAGAGTTCGGGTCATATCGTTTCCTCCACAGTCAGTGCCGGTTCGACAGGGGGATCGAATGGCCTGCTGTGCATTCTTCAATGCCCGCGACGCACGATCCTTTCAGCAAAGCTTCGATTACGAGCGTGATTGATACGACCACAGGCAACAACGGCAGACAGACGCCGCATTCCGCCCGACCGGCGGCCATTGGCAATCGACGAGCGATTATGCGAGAGTGAAACAATGGCTCTGGTCATCATCTTCCTATTCGGGATCGGCAATTTTGCGGTTCACCGCGCGGTGATGGAGAGCGGGCATCCACTGCTGGGGCAGATCGCCTTCCGGGCTCAGGGGCTTGGCCGCCGGATCGCGTTCGTCAGCGAACTGCTGATCCTCATTGCTGCTCTGGCGCTCGCGCTGAACGGATATCCGGCTGTCGTCTGGGCTTACGGCATCTATTCACTGCTCAATATCGGTTCTGCGTGGCTGATCCTGACTGGCCGGATATAGCTAGACCGATCAGGAACCAGTCCATGGTTCGGTGCTTGATGGTTCATGCCAACCCCCACTCCGATCTGGCTGGTCGCCAACGCTGCAAGCGGTAGTAACAGCGAAGCAGCTGTCGAAGCGCTGCACTCGGACCTTGAAGCCAATAATTTCGAGGTTCGGCGAACGATAGCATTTCCCGACGATGCCTTGCCGAATGCTGGCGATCTGGATGCGGCGGGGATCGATATGCTCGCCGTGTTTACCGGTGACGGCACGGTAAATGCGCTGCTGACCGCGCTTTATGGCTGGGCTGGCGCCGTTCTGGTGTTACCCGGCGGGACGATGAACCTGCTGAGCTTGCGATTGCACGGCAAAGCGGAGGTTGGCGAGATTCTTTCCTGTGTTGCGCGAAATGGTGCGAGGCGTGTTCGACCCAAAGTTGCCCGCTGCAGTGCGGGAGATGCCTTTGCCGGATTGCTGGTTGGCCCCGGCACATGTTGGAGCAGTGTGCGCGAAGCGATGCGCACGGCAGATGTGGTGGGTGTACTTCAGGGCGCAGCGGAAGCCATCTCCCAGACCCTTGATGGCCCGCCGGTCAAGCTTCTCGATCCCCCTGTAGGCATGGATGATGGTTATCCCCTGATGGAAATAACGCCGACCGAACTCGGCCTGGCGGCCAGCGGCTTCCATGCCCGGACCACAACCGACATGGTGTCGCAAAGCTGGGCCTTGATGCGCAGGCGCTTTCGCGAAGGTCCGCACGATCGCCTCGGGCTGTTTGGGCAGATGCGGTTAGGTGCCGTCGATGCATGCAATTTTCCGGTGCTGATCGACGGTGAGCCGCAGGAGCTTGCTTCACCGGCCAACTTCGCGCTGGTCGAGTGCGAGGTCGACCTGCTAGCGATCGGCAGCGATGGCTGACCGGACCCTCATTTTTCACTTCAGCGACATTCATTTCGGCCTCGAAAGCAATCGCGCACTTTGTTGGGCGGAGGAGCAGATTGCCCGATGCCGGCCCGATGCGGTCGTCATTACCGGCGATCTCACAATGCGGGCACGGCACCGCGAGTTTGCGGCGGCGACCCAATGGATCAATGCGCTCGATGTTCCTGTCAGCGTGGGCGTCGGCAATCACGACCTGCCCTATTTCAACCTTTTCGAGCGGTTCTTCACACCCTATCGGCGGTTTCGCGGCATGGCGGAAAAGGTCGAGCGCGAGATCGACCTGCCCCAACTGTCGGTCATCCCGCTCAAGACTGCGGTGCGTGCCCAGCCACGCTTCAATTGGTCGAAAGGCTGGGTAACCGACAGGGCGTTGCGCAAGTGCCTCGCCGCAATCGATGCCTTGCCAGCGGGCCGGCAAGCTCTGGTGGCGGTCCATCATCCACTACGAGAAGTGGGGACCGAGGGCACCGCGCTGACCAGGAACGGCATGAAGGCGTTGCGTGCATTGGCGACGCGGCCGGTTCTGGCCGTCCTTTCCGGCCATGTGCACGACGCTTTCGATATACAGGAGGAAACCCCGGATGGTCCGGTCAGGATGATCGGGGCGGGAACGCTGTCGAAACGCACCCGATCGACACCGCCGAGTTTCAACGAGCTGCGGTGGGAAAATGGCGCGCTGGAGGTATCCGTTCGAAACCTCGAGGATGCGGAAACCTTGGCCATGCAGGTCGACGACATCCCGCCTGATGCGATGCCGCCGCGCGTTCCAGGCTCACCGGTCGCACCGATCGGCCGGGTGCCACGGGTCGACCCCCCGGTCCATTAGCTTCGCCGGTCATCCGGATGGCCCGTAGTCTTGCGCGAATGCTGTCCCGAAGCAGCCGCACAAAGACGAAGGGCGGCTCCTTGCGGAACCGCCCTCGATAGTTTGTCCCAGAATGGAGAAGCTTAGCGCTTCGAGAACTGGAAGCTGCGGCGTGCCTTGGCGCGCCCGTATTTCTTGCGCTCGACCACGCGGCTGTCACGGGTCAGGAACCCTGCGGCCTTGACCGTGGCGCGGAGAGCGGGCTCGTATTTGGTGAGCGCCTGCGAAATGCCGTGCTTCACCGCCCCGGCCTGACCCGAAAGTCCGCCGCCCTTGACGGTCGCAATGACGTCATACTGGCCGGCACGATCGGTGATCGCGAAGGGCTGGTTGATGATCAGGCGCAGCGTCGGACGGGCGAAATAGACTTCCTGCTCCCGTCCGTTGACGATGATCTTGCCGGTGCCGGGCTTGAGCCAGACGCGGGCGACCGCATCCTTGCGGCGACCCGTGGCGTAGGCCCGGCCCTGCTTGTCGAGCTCCTGCTCGCGCAGCGGGGCGGTCGACACGGCGACCGCCGCGGCGTCGGCCTGCGGTGCGTCGGCAGCGATGTCCTTGAGGTCCGACAGGTCGGACACAGTGTTCTTCGAGCCAGTGTCTTCGGGGGCCATTATGCGGTAGCCTTGTTCTTGCGGTTCATCGAGGCAACGTCGAGCACTTCGGGCTTCTGGCCGTCATGCGGGTGCTCGGTGCCGGCATAGAGGTGCAGCGCCTTCATCTGCTGGCGGCCGAGCGGGCCGCGCGGAATCATGCGTTCGACGGCCTTTTCGAGCACGCGCTCGGGGAAGCGGCCTTCGAGCACCTTGGCGGGGCTGATTTCCTTGATCCCGCCGGCGTAACCGGTGTGCTTGTAATAGCGCTTGTCCTGCAGCTTGCGACCGGTGAACGCCACCTTGTCGGCGTTGATCACGATAACGTGGTCACCGCAATCGACGTGCGGGGTGAAGCTCGGCTTATGTTTGCCGCGCAGGATGTTGGCGACGATCGAGGCGAGCCGACCGACCACAAGGCCGTCGGCGTCGATCAGGAGCCACTTCTTTTCGACCTCGGCCGGCTTGATCGACCGGGTCGTCTTGGTGAGAGCCTTCATGGCTGGTTGTTCCGTTCCTGTGTTGCAATTCAACCGGACAGGTTTCGAGAATACGCATCCGGTGAAGAATCGGGGGGCCGACCGTCGCCGGACCCGCAAAGCGAGGGCCATCTGTTCGTTCAGAGGCTGGAAGTCAAGCGAAACGGGGGGTTTCGAGGGAGGTAAAATAATACCGCGGCCAAAATTGATGAGGTCTACGCCGGGTTTACAACCCAGACTTCGCGCGAATGGAGCGCACTGTCGCCGAGCCTGGTGGCAACCTTCCGCTCGGACCGTGCGAGGCATTCGCCGGCTTGGTCGAGGGAAGCAGCGAACGAAACCTCGAGCGTCCCACCCAGGCCGCCGTCCAGCGAGATGTCACGTTGGTCGGTAAAATCCAGAATCCGCGGCAGAAGAAAGTCATCCGGCAAGCGGTTGATGCTCTGACTTGCAGTGTGATGCAGTCGGCGCAGGAACGCAGTAGCCGCCTGTTTGTCGCCACCATCGAGTTGGCTGGCTTCGATCATCGCACCTGCCTGCGCGAGGGCGAAGCGCAAGGCGTTCTCCGACGTCTCCCCGCCCTGATCGACGATCAGCCCGCTGTCACTGAGCATCAGCGGCAGGAACCCTGCCTCAACCCTATTGCGCTCGATATCGGCCAGCGCTTGCAGGTTGCTTGGTGCCTCGACCGCTACGCTGACTTGAGACCCTTCGAGCCGATATCCTCGCCCCAGCGGAGCGAAAACCACCGACCACTCCCGCGTGACGGCGATCATCGCTCCATCCGACAGCGCCCGTTCGATCCGGCGGCTCAAGCGATAGGGGGTGGACGCAACACGAAACCTGCGCTCGTCTTGCGCCAGCAGGGGAGCCGGACCCAGCGACGCGCAGGCTGCCAGAGCCCCCAGCCCGGCGACCGCGCTACGCCGATCGAATGGTTCCATATCCCGACCCCGTCATGCGCCGCCCGAAAGCCTGGCGAGCCATTCACCGGTTGCGACCCCGACAGATTTGCCCTGCCAGCCGATAATGGCGGGTGATTCGTAAGGATGCAATTGCTCGATACGGGCAACAGCGTCGTCGAGCAGGTCGGCATGGGTCTTGAACAGCACGCCGACCTCAGCCGCTTCGGAGATCTCGCCCTGCCATTCGAAGATTGAAACGACACAGGGAACGATGTTTGCGCAAGCAATCAGCTTCTCTTCCAGCAGCGCCTTTGCGACGGCGCGCGCCTGATCCGGATCGGCGAACGGACTCCAGATCAGCGCGCTCAAACCTTGCGCCCCAACACATGCATCCCCCAAGCGGTCACGGCGACCAGTATCGCGCCGACAGCCTGATGCGCAACTGCGATCCACAGGTCGACACCGGTCACCACCGTCGCGATGCCCAGCAGAATCTGGATGCCAAACGCGGAATGGATCGCGATTGAAGCGCGTCGGTCGAACGGACGCAGCCTGCGGCCCAGCCAGACGAGCGCGGCCACCGTCACCCAGGCCCACCATCGATGGAGGAAGTGGATCAGGAACGGATCGTGCGCCGCCGCCCACCAGAACCCGCGCGTCGTATCATACTCGGGAATAAAACGCCCTTGCATCAACGGCCATGTGTCCGAGGCCAGCCCGGCATTGAGCCCCGCGACCCAGGCACCGAGCAGCAGCTGGAGAAAGAGTACCAACGCAACCACCATCGAAACGCGATTGAAACGGGCGGGCCGGGCATCGGGAATGTCCGCCAGTCGCCGCAGGTCGAGCGCGGTCCAGACCAGCCCGCCGAGAGTGAACAGGGCGGTGAGCAGGTGGATCGAAAGCCAGAAATGGCTGACGTCGGTCATCTGCCCGGAAAGGCCCGAGCGGACCATGAACCAGCCGAACGCGCCCTGCAGCCCGCCGAGCGCCAGCAGCGCGACCAACCGCGGCTTGTAGCCCTGCGGGATCGCGCCGCGCAGCCAGAACCACGCCAGCGGCAGCGCAAAGGCCACCCCGATCAGCCGGCCCCACAGCCGGTGGAACCATTCCCAGAAGAAAATGAACTTGAAATCCTCCAGGGTCATCCCGGCAGGGCCGGTCACATTGCGATACTCGGGAATCTGCTTGTAGCGCTCGAACTCGGCCATCCAGTCGACCTCGCTCAGCGGCGGTATCGCTCCGGTGACCGGCTTCCATTCGGTGATGGACAGACCCGATTCGGTTAGCCGCGTGATCCCGCCGACGATGACCATCACAACCACCATTGCGGCGACAAACCACAGCCAGGCCGCGATCGGGCGCGGGCGCGCGCGCGTGACATGTGCAGCGGGACGGGCAGCGTCGTCGGTCGCGGTGGCGGTCATGTGGGCCGCAATAGGCCGCAGCTCCGGCTCTACCAAGCCCATATTCCGCAACAGTGCTTGCAGAATGATACACCATCTCATACATGGACGAGGCAATGCGGCGCACCCTTTCCTCGATTCGCATGCGGCTCGACCGCTTCGGCGTGGCCCTCTCGGGGCTATGTGCCGCGCATTGCTTCGCCAGCGTGGTCATCGTCTCGTCGCTCGGTATCGGCGGAGAGATCCTGCTGCACCCGATCATCCACGAAGTTGGCTTGGTGATCGCGCTCGTGGTTGCGGCGGTGGCGATCGGCTGGGGCGCGATCCAGAATCGCCGGCCGGTGCCTTTCGTGATCGCGATGACCGGGCTGTCTTTCATGGGCGGCGCGCTGGCCATGCCGCACGGAATCCACGAGGCGGTGTTGACTGTCATCGGCGTCTGCCTCGTCTCTCTCGGTCACATCCTGAACTTGCGCCACGCGCATTGACCGCTATCTGGCGGGCATGACCCAGCCGATCAGCGTCACCGTCAACGGCGAACCCCGCCGCACCTCCGCCCGCACCGTTGCCGATCTGGTGCGCGAGCTCGGACTCGATCCAGCCAAGGTCGCAGTCGAGCGCAACGGCGAAATCGCCCCCCGCTCGACATTGGAAGACGTCGCGCTCGGCGACGGCGATGTGCTGGAAATTGTGCATTTCGTCGGCGGCGGGCAGGGCGACAGCTGGACCGTCGCGGGCCGGACGTTCACCTCGCGGCTGATCGTCGGCACGGGCAAGTACAAGGATTTCGCGCAGAACGCCGCAGCGGTCGAGGCATCCGGCGCGGAAATCGTCACCGTGGCGGTGCGCCGGGTCAATGTCAGCGACCCCAAGGCGCCGATGCTGACCGACTATATCGATCCTAAGAAAATCACCTACCTGCCCAACACAGCCGGCTGCTTCACGGCCGAGGATGCGATCCGCACGCTTCGGCTGGCGCGCGAGGCGGGCGGCTGGGATCTGGTGAAGCTGGAAGTGCTGGGCGAGGCGCGCACGCTCTACCCCAACATGGTCGAGACGATCCGCGCCTGCGAAGTGCTGGCCAAAGAAGGCTTTCTGCCGATGGTCTATTGCACCGATGATCCGATTGCCGCGAAGCAGCTGGAAGACGCGGGCGCGGTTGCAGTTATGCCTTTGGGTGCACCGATCGGTTCGGGCCTCGGGATTCAGAACCGGGTAACCATCCGCCTGATCGTCGAGGGGGCGAAAGTGCCGGTACTGGTCGACGCGGGCGTTGGTACCGCGAGCGATGCAGCGGTGGCGATGGAACTCGGCTGCGACGGGGTGCTGATGAACACCGCGATTGCCGAGGCGAAGGACCCGATCCGCATGGCACGCGCGATGAAACTGGCGGTCGAGGCTGGGCGCGAGGCTTATCTTTCCGGCCGCATGGCCACGCGTAAGTATGCTGATCCCTCAAGCCCGCTGGCCGGACTGATCTGACATCCTCACGGGCTCGGCACCCGGAACCCTTTGGGCGGATGGTTGGTTTGGCCCCCATGTTGCAAACCGCTACCATAGATCGCCCCGAAACTCTGGACGATCGTTTCCGTGATCACATAAGCGCCGCAAACTTTCCCTGCGTCGGCGCGAAGTCCGCGCTCGCCCGGGGAAGTCTGAAGACAGTGCGCGCACGCAATATCGAGAGTGCCTGGAACGACGTCGAGATTCACGACGAATTGCTCAAATGGGCTTTCGCTTATCGCCGTGAACCCGAGGGCCTGCGCAGCCTTGCCGTCATCTTCGAACAACCCGATGGCCTGTCGGAAGAGCAATTCGAACGCGCCCTGTGGGAACGGCTCCAGTCGCTCGCCGACAAGGACGCCTGGCGCGGCCAGGACTACGACCCGATGGTGAGCGCGGATCCCGAAAGCCCGCATTTCTCGCTCAGTTTCGGCGGAGAGGCCTTCTTCGTCGTCGGCCTGCATCCCGGTGCCTCGCGCCCCGCCCGCCGATTCCCTCACCCGACACTGGTATTCAACCTGCACGACCAGTTCGAACGTTTGCGCGCCGAAGGGCGATACGAGCGGATGCGGGATGTCATCTTGTCGCGCGACAGCGAACTTGCCGGATCGCCCAACCCGATGCTGAAGCGCCACGGTGAAGCCAGTGAGGCGGGTCAATACAGCGGGCGCGTGGTCACCGACGAATGGCAGTGCCCCTTCCGCGATGTGAGGCGCGCTCAATGAACGGCCGCCTCGCACCCCGCAGCGGCGTGGCATTCTCCCTGCGCAAGGGGGAAGTGCTCAAGGTGATCGACCCCGAAGGCGGCCAGGTGAGCGATCTGCTCGCCTTCATGAGCGCAGACACTGCCGAGGTACTCTCCAACGGGCGAACCTTCGACTATGAGGAGACGATCCAGCTGACCACGGGAAACCGGCTGTGGTCGAATCGTTCGAACCCCATGCTGGAGATCGTCGATGATACCGTGGGCCGCCACGATTTTCTCCTGACGCCGTGCAGCGAGGCGACCTTTCGGCATTTCTATCGCGATAAGCCGGTGCATCGCGGATGTTTCGGGAACCTGGCCGAAGCGCTCGCGCCCTATGGTATCGGTCCCGACGCGATTCCCGTCGCCTTCAATATCTTCATGAATGTGCCCGTAGCTGGCAACGGTGCCTTGCGCGTCCTCCCGCCAGAAACGAAGCCCGGCGACCGGATCGCGCTTCTTGCACTCGTGGATTTGGTGATCGGTCTCACCGCCTGCTCCGCCTATGATTCATGCGGCGGGACCTTCAAGCCGATTGACTACGAAATCGAACCCATCGCTGCTTGAGCAGCGCCCAGAAAAAGCTCCACGCAATTTGGTGGACTGCGCCCTAAACTAGGGTCAGGACCTATTAAATCGCTTGCAAGAGGCATGGTTGGTTGATTCAATGGCAGCGTCAAGGAGGCGTTGGCTATGGATTATCCGTATTTGCTGAGCGA
>NZ_JANKHH010000006.1 GCF_024626475.1 Parerythrobacter lacustris
GGCGCATCCACACACGCTATGATCGCTGCGCGCATGCCTTCATGTCAGCAATATGCATCGCCGCAACCGTCATCTTCTGGCTCAATCAATGAGTCCTGACCCTAGAATTCGATCCCACCGACCACCAGCCCATATTCACCCCCGCCCGAGCCTGATGTGCAGCTCTTCGCCGCGAGTCCAAAATATGAAGAACTAATCCCGAAAACGTACTCCGGAACCTTGACGGTGTAATTTTATGGCGCCCTGCTTATCGGGAATACGGGGAACAATGCGATCTTCGGATGATCGAATCGACCACGCGCCCCACTTTATTGGAAGAGTTTACCAACTTGGCAAATGCGTCAAGCAAATTACTTGCGCTTCTCGTATCCGACCAGCTCGAGCCGGCTGCGGCCGAGCTTGCAGTAACGCAGCCAAATCTCGTAGCGATCACCCTTGACCCGCGCGAACATTTGCGGAACATTGCGCTTCCGGCAAATGCTCGCGGGCGGACGCTGGACTCTGCCCACTCAAGCCCCCAAGTGACCCCGCATGGCTCTCACCACAATCTCCGTCCGCGGCGCGCGCGAGCATAATCTCAAGGGGATCGATATCGATCTGCCGCGCGATGCGCTGATCGTCATCACCGGGCTCAGCGGCTCGGGCAAGTCGTCGCTCGCCTTCGATACCATCTATGCCGAGGGGCAGCGGCGTTATGTCGAGAGCCTGAGCGCCTATGCGCGCCAGTTCCTCGAGATGATGCAGAAGCCCGATGTCGAGCATATCGACGGGCTCAGCCCCGCAATCAGCATCGAGCAGAAGACCACCAGCCGCAACCCGCGTTCGACCGTGGCGACGGTGACCGAGATCTACGACTATATGCGGCTGCTGTGGGCGCGGGTGGGCGTGCCGTACTCGCCCGCCACCGGGCTGCCGATCGAGGCGCAGACGGTTTCCAACATGGTCGACCGGGTGATGGCGCTGCCCGAGGGGACGCGGCTCTACCTGCTCGCGCCGGTGGTGCGCGGGCGCAAGGGCGAATACCGCCGCGAGCTGGCCGAGTGGCAGAAGGCCGGCTTCACCCGCGTGCGGATCGACGGCGAGATGTATCCGATCGAGGAGGCGCCCGCGCTCGACAAGAAGTTCAAGCACGACATCGAGGTGGTGGTCGACCGGATCGCGGTGAAGAGCGGGATCGAGACCCGGCTGGCGGACAGTTTCGAACAGGCGCTCAAGCTGGCCGAGGGGCTGGCCTATGTCGATCTGGCGGATGGTAACGTCTCAGACGTCATCCCAGCGCAAGCTGGGATCGCTGGCGAAGGCGCTCAGCCGACCGAGGCCCCAGCTTCCGCTGGGGCGACGAAAGGGGGCATGAAAGGCGCCGGCCTGCCGCCCAACCGCATCGTCTTCTCCGAGAAATTCGCCTGCCCGGTCTCCGGCTTCACCATCGAGGAGATCGAGCCGCGGCTGTTCAGCTTCAACGCGCCGCAGGGGGCGTGCCCGACCTGCGACGGGATCGGCGAGAAGCAGCTGTTCGACCCGCAGCTGGTGGTGCCGAACGAAGCGCTCTCCCTCAAGCAGGGCGCGGTGGTGCCGTGGGCCAAGTCCAACCCGCCGTCGCCCTATTACATGCAGGTGCTTCAGAGCCTCGCCAAGGCCTACGATTTCGATCTCACCACCCCGTGGAACGAGCTCGCGCCCGACCAGCGCAGCATCATCCTCCACGGCACCGGCGGGATGCCGGTCGCGCTCACCTTCAAGGACGGGCGCAAGCAGTACACCGTCAACAAGGCGTTCGAGGGGGTGATCGGCAATCTCAACCGCCGCCTGATGCAGACCGAGAGCGCGTGGATGCGCGAGGAGCTGTCCAAATACCAGACCGCGCAGGCCTGCGAGACCTGCCACGGCAAGCGATTGAACGAGAAGGCGCTGGCGGTGAAAATTGCCGGCACCGACATCGCCACCCCGGTGCAGATGAGCGTGGCCGATGCCAAGGCGTGGTTCCTTGGCCTCGACGCGCAGCTCAACCCGACGCAGAGCCAGATCGCCAGGGCCATCCTGAAAGAGATCAACGAGCGGCTCGGCTTCCTCGACAATGTCGGGCTCGACTACCTCAACCTCGACCGCACCAGCGGCACGCTCAGCGGGGGGGAGAGCCAGCGCATCCGCCTCGCCAGCCAGATCGGCAGCGGGCTGAGCGGCGTGCTCTACGTGCTCGACGAACCCAGCATCGGCCTGCACCAGAAGGACAACGACCGCCTGCTCGAAACCTTGAAGCGGCTGCGCGATCTCGGCAACACGGTGATCGTGGTCGAACATGACGAGGACGCGATCCGCGCCGCCGACCATGTGGTCGATCTCGGCCCGGGCGCCGGGGTCCACGGCGGCGAGGTGGTGGCGCAGGGCACGCTCAAACAGGTGCTCAAGGCGAAGAACTCGCTCACCGCCGACTACCTCACCGGGCGGCGCGCGATCGCGGTCCCGGCCCAGCGGCGCAAGGGCAACGGGCACAAGCTCACCGTCCACGGCGCGCGGGCGAACAACCTCAAGGATGTCACCGCCTCGATCCCGCTCGGCACCTTCGCCTGCATCACCGGCGTTTCGGGCAGCGGCAAGTCGAGCTTCACCATCGACACGCTCTACGCCGCCGCCGCGCGCACGCTCAATGGCGCGCGGGTGATCGCGGGCGCGCACGACAAGGTCACCGGCCTCGAATATTGCGACAAGGTGATCGAGATCGACCAGTCGCCGATCGGCCGCACCCCGCGCTCCAACCCCGCGACCTACACCGGCGCCTTCACCCAGATCCGCGACTGGTTCGCCGGCCTGCCCGAAAGCCTCGCGCGCGGCTACAAGCCGGGGCGCTTCAGCTTCAACGTCAAGGGCGGGCGGTGCGAGGCGTGCCAGGGCGACGGGCTGATCAAGATCGAGATGCACTTCCTGCCCGACGTCTACGTCACCTGCGAGGAATGCGGCGGCAAGCGCTACAACCGCGAGACGCTGGAGGTGAAGTTCAAGGGCCACTCGATCGCCGACGTGCTCGACATGACGATCGAGGATGCGGAGGAATTCTTCAAGGCCGTCCCCCCGATCCGCGACAAGATGCACATGCTCAACGAGGTCGGCCTCGGCTACGTCAAGGTCGGCCAGCAGGCGACCACCCTGTCAGGCGGCGAGGCGCAGCGGGTAAAACTCGCCAAGGAACTCGCCCGCCGCAGCACCGGGCAGACGCTCTACATCCTCGACGAGCCGACCACCGGTCTGCACTTCGAGGACGTGCGCAAGCTGCTGGAGGTGCTTCATCGGTTGGTGGAGCAAGGGAACTCTGTCGTGGTGATCGAGCACAATCTGGATGTGATCAAGACAGCGGACTGGGTGCTGGACCTTGGGCCCGAAGGCGGGGTTCGGGGCGGGGAGATCGTCGCGCAGGGCACGCCGGAGCAGGTGGTCAGAGAGCCGCGCAGCTACACCGGCCACTACCTCGCGCCGTTGCTGACCAGAGCCGCCGACCGCGCCCCCGCGCAGGCGGGGGCCTCAGGCCGCAAGGCAAAGGCGGCGGCGAAATAATTCCTCCCCATCGACTTGCGATGGGGAGGGGGACCATCCGAAGGATGGTGGAGGGGCACTCTCGATTTCCCCGGTCGCTTTTGGCCGCAATGCAACTCTAATTGGTTTCACGCAGAGCCCGCAGAGGAAAGAAGAGACGCAGAGAGGCCGCGCGGTCGGGCAACCGCCACCCTCCTTTCGTCACCCCGGACTTGTCTGACCCTGCGAAGGCAGGGGACCCGGGGTCCCGCTTTTTTTTGGTTCACGCGAAGGCACGAGGAATATTTGAAACCAACATGGAATCGGAGTAACCTCACCTTCGTTTACATCTTAACCATCAAAATGCTGAATTCGTCAGGGGCAGGCAATTGCAAATCTCGCACAAGACGCAAGCTGCGTTGCAGTTTCTTGCTCCAGCTGCCATCCTTTATGTCCTTCTAGGGACCTATTTGCTCAATGGCTCGCTACCATCTCTTTCTATATTCAGCGAGAAGTCTCTGGGGTTGGTGTTTGTTGGATTGATGGCAATGCTCGTCCAAGACATCGTTCCAAAACCGCTCAAAGAGTTTTTTGTATTTTGGCGAATTAACGACCGACTGCCAGGGCATCGAGCCTTTACAAAAAGAACTCTTCGGCACCCGCAGATTGATAGAGATAGAATTCCCAACATCAGAGTTTTGACGCAACTTTCTCCTCCGCAGCAGCAAAACGCTTTCTACAAATTTTATAAAGAACTCTCCAAAGAGGATTCCGTCCAGCACCTGAGTCAGCGATATATCGCGTGGCGTGATCTATCGGCGTTGATGGCGATTTTCACCTTGGTGAGCATTCCGGTGCTCGCGACCTTTCCCGACCACAACGCAATACCAGCGGGCTTGATTTTGGCCGGAACTTCAGGCCTTGCCTGCCTGGCTTCTGGCTTCGCTGCGAAAAACGTCGCGAATAGCATGATCATTCAAGTGCTATGCCTCACCAGTTTCAAGGAAGTATCTGATGTCTGACTCCGATTATTTTGAGATCGACTTCTTAGCTGTTGAAACTGCTAAAAGTGGAGATGCGATAACGCTCCATTATACGTTAGATGATCGCAGCTATACGCACGTTGTAGACGGTGGCTTTACCGAAACTGGTGAGAAAATACTCAATCATATCAACAAATATTACGGCGACGATGATTTCATCGATCACGTTGTGCTGACCCACTCTGATGGCGATCATGCACGAGGCCTGAAGCACGTTCTTGAAAACGGAAACATCGGCTGCCTTTGGATGAATCGCCCTTGGCTGTATGTCGACGAGCTAATCGACCGATTCAAGACTTACAACTCAGCAGATGCGCTGAAAGCGCGGCTCAGAAAGTGCTATCCGACCGTTGTCGAGCTTGAAGAGATAGCATTCAGGAAGGGCATTCAGATCAACGAAGCGTTTCAAGGCGCTTCCATTGGCGCCTTTAGGGTCATGTCGCCGCCGAAAGAAATGTATCTGGACTTGATAGTCGCTTCGGAAAAAACACCCGAAGGAATAGACGAATCAGAAAAGTCGCATGAGCAGACACTTACCGAGATGTTGAAGGCAGCAATGGCGGCAGTGAGAGGCGTGATCGCGTCACTATGGGGCGAAGAAAAATTCTCGAGTGAGGATACGAGCGCCGAGAACGAAATGAGCGTCGTTCAATATGCCAACCTTTGCGGAAAGAAGTTGTTACTCACTGGAGATGCAGGACGTCAAGCACTTCAGCAGGTGATCAACTACGCACCCTGGGTAGGCCTAAGCTTGCCCGGAATAGATCGGTTTCAGGTGCCTCATCATGGATCTCGAAGAAATGTGAGCACGGAAGTGTTGGACGCAATCCTTGGCGAACGATACAGCAATCAAGACAACGCGCCTGAAAATGATTTTACAGCTATCATAAGCTCGGCACTAGCGGACAAAGACCATCCTCGGAAATCCGTCGAACGCGCTATGCGGCACCGTGGTGGCTTCGTTGCGGCAACTGAAGGGCAGGACGTTCGGACATCTCATAATGCTCCCAATCGAGACGGGTGGACGGCATTGGCACCGCGGCCATATCCCAATGAACAGGAAGACTAAGAAGAGTACGGGGGACACAGTACTTACCTTGCTTGCCGATGCCGCCAATTGCCCTGGCCGCGTATGTCACGACCTCCAGTCGAGGAACCGCGACGGACTTCTACTCACCACCCAACCCAAATCCCCTTCCCCACCCCGCAACCCAGCGCTACCGACCCCCATGACCACCACCCGACACCCGCTAGCCGAAACCCTCCATCGTGAACTCGACTGGCTCGAACGCACGATCGCGATGCGGCTCGCGGTGGATTTCGGGCAGGAAGGGCACGCCGGCGAGCACGACGCCGCGCCGCCCGGGTTGCAGCGCGGCGATCCCTATGGCGATGCGTGCCTCGATGCGGGGTTGGGGGAGGGCGAGCGGCTGGCGTTGGTCCTGGCGCTCGCGCCGTGGTTGCGGCCCGATGCGCTCGACCTGCTGCTCATGCGCAACGCGACCCTCGACCGGCTCTACTCGGAGTTCGGCATGATCGAGCCTGCGCCCGGGCAGGCGGCAGTGCCGCTCCCCTCGCGGGCGACCGCGCTGTTCGTGATCGCGGGCGGGGATCTGGCGCGGCGGATCGCGGCGAGCGGGCTGTTCGCGGCCGCTGCGCCGCTCGCGCGGCATAGCCTGCTCGCGCCCCACCCGCAGGATCACGATATGGCCGCGCCGCTCACCCCGCATCCCGCGCTGGTCGCGCGGCTGATCGCCGGGGCGGGGTGAGCGGCCGTTGACGCTGCGCGTCAGCTTCGCTTCCGAGACGCACCCCCGGATCAAGTCCGGGGTCGCTCCTCGGGATGAGCGGGCCCTTCGAGACTCTCAGGCATGCGCCTTCGCTCCTCAGGATGAGCGGGGGCGGGCGGGTCCTCAGGTGAGCGCGGGCGGTCCGATTCCATTTTCCTACAGCCCCCGGTTTGGGATAAGTGCTTCGGTCCATTCCCTCACCGGAGACCGGACCATGGCCTGTATCACGTTAGCCCAGACCCGCGCGGAGCAGCGTGCGGAGCATCGTGTGGTCGGGGGTACGCATTCATTCCTCGGGATACGCGGCTGGGCGCGGTAACTCGGGAAGCGCGGGATCGGGCGCGGCGGTGTTGGACTTTGGTGTCGCCTTAGTGTCGCCTTTCGCGCCGGCCGGCGCGCGCGGCGCGGCATTTCAGGGGTTTGCCGGGCGCGCGCGTTGCGCGGGGGCCACGGTCGCCCGGAGGCTGCGGTTCATGTCGTATTCCTACAATGAACCGCGCGGGGGAGAGGCGATTCTGCCGGCTCCATCCTGCGCAGAGGACCAATCGATGAGCAAAGGCCGGTTTCCCTGCCCCGAATGCCGGGCGGATATCCCCGTTTCGGCGGAGATGCTGGTGCGTCAGGAGGCGCTGAACTGCCCCGCTTGCGGCACCAGCTTCACGCTCGACAGCAGCAGCCGGACCGAGCGTGCGCTCGACATGCTGGCAAAGTTCCGCACCGCGACGCAGGGCCTCGGCAAGGGGTGAGGCTTGCGCGGAAAGACGGGGGCCGAGGCCAGGCTTCGGTTCGTGCGGGTTCGGAAGCCTACTTGAGCAGCTCGAGATGCACCGTGCCGCTGCCGCGCGCGATCAGCCCGATCTCGCTCGCCGCCGCGCGGCTGAGGTCGATCGTGCGCCCGTGCGAGAACGGCCCGCGGTCGTTGATCCGCACCACCACCACCTTGCCGTTGGCCGGGTTGGTGACGCGGACCTTGCTGCCAAACGGCAGCGTGCGGTGCGCGGCGGTCATGGCGTGCATGTCGAACCGCTCGCCGCTCGCGGTGCGGCGGCCGTGGAACTTGTTGGCGTAATAGGACGCCACGCCGCTGCCGAGCGAGACGGCTTCCGGCTCGGGCTCGACTGCCGGCTCGATGGCTTCGAGGTCGACCACATTGCCACTCGGCAGCGGCGCGGCAAGCTCGACGTCGTAGAGCGCGAAGCTCGCGTCTAAACCGGTGTTGGTCGCAGCCGGGCTCGCCGCATTGAGCGGGGCGACCAGCAGGACCGATGCCACAAGGGCGCGAAGGAAGGGAGGTTGTTTGGTCATGGTTCTCGGCATCTGGGGACTCCCCAACTGCGGAAGTTGAGGCCCGTTAGCCGAAGGCAGTTAATCGTTCCAAACCGGAAGATCGCTTCGTCGCTGACAAGAGGCGGTTCGCCGTGAAGGTGACCCCAAAACGGGATATTGCGATGGTTTTTCCCTTCCGGGAAACGGCAGTTTCGGGCGATTTCCGCCGGGAATCGGCCCGTTGGCAAGGCCAATCTCAAGCCGAGAATCGTGCCCGAAAAGCAAATGGGGCCGGTATTGCTACCGACCCCACTCTCACCAGCGCGTGGTCTCATCGTCCGGCGAACCTTCCGACGAGCGCTTGGCGCCCGATGTTTTCCCTTCTTCCCGGCAAGCCGGGTTTCCGGTTCTGTCACCGGCGCTCGCACCGGCATCCGGTTCCTTCCGATCTGCGCCTCCGATCCGAAGATCTTCCTCGCAGTCCTTCCGGTTCCGAGACCTTCCTTCCCGTGTGGCCTGCTGTCTCTGGCGGCTCCACTCCGACCCGGGGGTCTCGGCGTTTCCCTCGATAGCAGGCCGGGATCTCCGGCCTTGCTGCAGCTTGCTTTCGCGTTCCTCTCGAACGGCCCACTTGCTCCCGGTCGAAACCTTCGGCTTATGGTCCTCGAAGACCGCGCGGACAGTGACCGCAACGTCAGAGTGGTTCGTAATTTTCCCCAATTTCAGGTCGTTAGACCGTCATTTGAAGAGAATTTCTTGCCCTTCCGATGACTTGAAGCTGCGCCTTCGCGCTGAGTCGTTCAAGCTTTTCAAGCCCGAGTTTTCCACTTTTCCCCAAATCCGCTGTGGACGGGAGTGGATAAGTCAACGGTTCGTCGCAAGCTCGTCAAAAAACCGAAACTGACCCGCAATGATTACCGGTCGCGCTTCGCCAGTAGCCGCAGCCGGAGCGCGTTGAGCTTGATGAAACCCTCGGCATCCTTCTGGTCGTAGGCTCCGGCGTCGTCCTCGAAGGTGACATGCGCTTCGGAGTAGAGCGAATTGGGGCTCTTGCGGCCCACCACACTCGCCAAGCCTTTATAGAGTTTCAGCCGCACCGTGCCCGAAACGCGTTCCTGGCTCAGGTCGATCGCTGCCTGCAGCATCTCGCGCTCGGGGCTGAACCAGAAGCCGTTATAGATCAGCTCGGCATATTTCGGCATCAACTCGTCCTTGAGATGGGCTGCGCCGCGATCGAGCGTGATCTGCTCGATCCCGCGATGCGCGCGGGCGTATATCTCTCCGCCCGGGGTCTCGTACATCCCGCGGCTCTTCATGCCGACAAAGCGATTCTCGACCAGATCGAGGCGCCCGATCCCGTGTTTGCGCCCCAACTCGTTCAGCGCGGCCAGCAGGGTAGCAGGCGACATCGCCTCGCCATTGAGCGAAACCCCGTCGCCCCGTTCGAAATCGATCTCGACATATTCGGGCGTATCGGGCGCATCTTCGGGATGAGCGGTGCGCGAATAGACATAATCAGGAGTCTCCACCCACGGATCCTCCAGCACTTTGCCCTCGGACGAGGTGTGCAGCAGGTTGGCGTCGGTCGAGAACGGGCTTTCGCCGCGCTTGTCCTTTGGCACCGCGATCTGGTGCTTCTCCGCCCATGCGATCAGCGCGGTGCGGCTGGTCAGGTCCCACTCGCGCCACGGGGCGATGACGCGGATGTTCGGATCGAGCGCATAGGCCGACAGCTCGAACCGCACCTGGTCATTGCCCTTGCCGGTCGCGCCATGGGCAATTGCGTCGGCCCCGGTCTCATGCGCGATTTCGACCAGCCGCTTGGAGATCAGCGGGCGAGCGATGCTGGTGCCGAGCAGGTAGTCGCCTTCGTAACGCGCGTTTGCGCGCATCATCGGGAAGACGAAATCGCGCACGAATTCCTCGCGCAAATCTTCGATGAAGATGTGCTTGTCGGGGATACCCATCGCCCGAGCCTTGGCCCGCGCCGGCTCGATCTCCTCGCCTTGGCCGAGATCGGCGGTAAAAGTGACCACTTCCAGCCCGCGCTCGACGCTCAGCCACTTGGCGATGACGCTGGTATCGAGACCGCCCGAATAGGCGAGGACTACACGTTTGATATCGGACATTTCGGCGGCGCTCCTTGACAGGCGGGGCGGTTAGCAACGCCGACCCGGCGGGGCAATCAAGAAGCACTTGGCACGGAGGTAGGGCGGTGTGCGCCGGGCCCGACCCGGCGCAGACCGTATACCCCGATCAGAGAATGTTCACCGCTCCGTTGGGGACGAACATGAAGGTCAGGAAGTCGTAAGTGACGATGTATTCGTTCGCGTCGGTCGAGCTGATCGGACCCTGGTTGACGGTCCAGTTTGCGGTGCTGGGGTCGGTAATCGGATTGCCGGCAAAATCGAAGTTGGTGACCTGGTCGCCGCCGTCCTTCTGCGACCACGACATCGGCGAGCTGAGCACATCGCACCGTGCCCAGTGGTAATCGCCCGGCCAATTGGCGTTTGGATCGCCGCCGATGCTGTTTTCCGGCGTCGAGAACATCAGCGCGACATAGTGTCCGGTAGCGCCGGTGGCGGCGTGGCTTGCAATGTCCGCCACTGTAGAGCCGATGTTGATCAGCCCATCGCTCTCGGCATTGCTGATGACCTGTTGCGGGGTAAAATTGCTGAACAGGTTGGGGGCCCCGCTGGCGCGGCCTGGCTGGGGGAAGCTGTTCGAAGCGAAGTTGCAGCCATAGGCATAGCAGTTGTTGTTCGGCTGGTATTTGTCCGACATGAAGTAGCCGTTGCAGTCGGTGGCCGGGGCATAGCCGGTCACCGTGTCGACCACCGGCGCGGCGTACTGCGGCACCGCGCCCCAACTCGAGGGGACGTAATTCGGCGCGATGATCAGGCCGCCGGCTGCCACGTCGTCCATGGATTCGATCATCGTGTGGCGCGGGTCACCTTCGGCAATGCGTCCGCTGAACTTGAAAACGCCTGGGGTCATCGGTCTTCTCCCTGTCTACTGGTGAAAGAGCACGGCACTGGTTTGCTGGCCGGAGTAATCGTAGAGGGACAAAGAGAGGCTGCCGCCGCTCTTCGCCCAGCTGCCTTCGAGCATCAGAGCGGATGAGGCTCCCGCCGGGTTGCCGGTGTTGGTCGCCCACAAAGGCGAATTATCGAAGCTGCGCAGGACGAGGTTCCCGTCATTCTGTACGACCAGCCTGCCCGCCTGGCCCGAGGTGGCCGATCCGGAAGGCGACCACAGGAAGCTGCCGTCGCTCCCGCTTAGTACCGGGCCATTGGTGGGGTCGTTGAGCAAGGTTGCACTGCCATCGAGTGCGGTGATTGATTGGCCCGGAAGCAACCAGGCGTTGGTCCGGCTGTCGAGCCGCGAAACGTTGAGCACCTCGCCTGCGAGGTTAAGCTGGATCAGCGTCTTGATAGTCTCCAGCGTCCAGCCATTGCTGGCACCGGCAGCGAGCAGGATCATCGTCTTGGCCAGGCCGGCCATCGGCGTCATGTCGGCACCGCTGAGTGCGCCGACCGAGGGGAGCCATGCGCCGGAGGCGTAGGCCGAATCGTTGACTGTCCCCGCCATCACCTGCGTACAGTCGACGATGACCGTCCCGCCCGCATTGGCCGATTGTAAAGCCTTGTAGATTGCACCGCTGGCCGGGGTATCGGGGTTTCCGGAAGGGAAATTGCCTTCGCCATAGGATTCGAGGACCAAACCCTTGATGCCCTGGCCGACGCAGGCATCGATCAGATTGGCGATAACTCCGGTGCCGGCGCTGACGCTGTAGGGTGCCGGGAAGGCGTTGAATTGCATGACCGGGAAGCCGTCGATGGCACCGGTGATCGAAGCGAGCTGGTTCTTTGCGAGTGCGAGCGCGGTTGGCGAATCGAGACTGATGTCGCTCGATACGGGGCCCGGAAGCATGACGTCGCGGTAAAGGTCGAGCTCGATCCCGTATCGCGCGAGTGGAGGATAGTTGGGTGTCGCGAAGGCGGGAAACTCGCTCGCATTGACCTTCATCGACCGGTTGCCGCGATAGAGCCGCGAAGCGAAATAGACGCAAACCTCGGGGATCGCGAGCGCCGCACAAGCGACCGCGCCGCAGAAATTCTGGAATGCGTCGGTGTTAAAGTTGATTTTGCTCGGCGTGGTGGACCCGGGCACTGCGTAGAACATGGGCACTTGCGACCCGGTGACGATCACTGGTTTCGACAGGACCGCGCGCCCGAAGCCGCGCGAATCGAACACGTTGAGCAGGAACGGCAGCGCGGCTCCGGTGAAGTCCATCGAATCGGTGCCGTGCAGGATCACGAAGCCGTCAAATGCCGCATAGTTGTTCAGGATGAATTCGGCCATCAGGCACCAGTCCGAAGGTTGCAGATTGGTGCTGTCGAGCGTCCCGGTCGAGCTTTCGGGGAAGATGAGCGAGGTCTCGTAGGTCAGGGTTACATTGGATAATTGTTCGGCGATGATCGGGTCGAGCATGGCCTGTGCCGCCGTGGCAAATGTCGCGGCGGACATCGGAGCGAGCGGTTCGCCGACGCAGCTGATCGTGCCGCCGGTGTTGATTACGCATATGTTCATTGCCGTCACCTCCCGCTGCCTTCGACAAACACTGTCGACTGTGTCGCGCAGTTGGGAAGCTAGGTCGGTCGGATGGCAACGGATTGTTGGAAAACGACAGCAGTATTTATTCGGATAAAGTCTTTGTTATGGCTGGAGAATAATTGTTGGTATTTTAGTGGGAGTATCACCTTTGGGTTGGCACCTGAGGGCATGCGGGTTCTTCGGCGCGAGAGGCATTGTGCCGGGTTCGGTGATGCAAGCGACCGTCTACTCGGCCCTGGGGCTCCGCCCCCCCCCGGGGGCAACTGAAAGGGCAAGCTCGCGCCGGCTATCGAGTCCTCTGTGCCATTGCTGCTGCCACCAGAGATTTCGCATGGGGCAATGCTGCAAGGTACAGTGGACTCGGTTCGGAAGCGGAATCTTCGGTGAATTCAAGCCAATAGGGCGACTGCTTGCCATCCTCGATCGCCTGGCACGCCATGTGGCGGCCATCGAACGCGTCCTCCAGCGCCTTCTTGTCGCGGCAGATCGCGCGCAAGGCCGGCTTGTCCTGCCACAAGGCGGTCGCCTGCCGGTAATCGTGGACCTGGCCGGCCCCATTGCAACCCTGCGATAATACCCCATTGCCAAGCATGGTCGCGGTATCGCACAGGCGATCGAAAGCCGCCTCGTCTGCAAGCAGCAAGTCCTTCACCGCTTCTGCTATCATGCTCTCGTACCAGCCACAGGCAGAGGTCTGGACCGTGTCTCGCTCATGCTCGGGCACGCGCTCGCAGATTTCCGCCAGCTCGGTGGGCTGCTCCTTTGCCAGCCGTTCGCCGGCGTCCCAGTCCAGATCGTGCTGCGCGCGGCGGCACGCTTCGGTAAGGATGGGGTCGTCTGCGTCGGCAGGCAGGGTTGTGCATCGCGCCGAGAGCGCGTCGCGATCCTCCAGCAATACATAAACGGCATCGGATTCCGCCTGCTCTCGCGCGAGGCGCTCGGCGCGAACCTGGCACGCGCGTTCGGCGTTGGGGCCACGCAAGGCCCAGTAGTCCTCTCCGGAACAAAGCCGCCCGGCCATGCGATCGTCGAGCGCTTCAATTGCGAAGCGGTCGCTGTCCTGCATTTCGATCGCACGGCGTTGCTGGGCTGAGTAGGCTCCGCGGGAATACTCATTGTCCGGGTCCTCACCCGGTTCGGCATCGACGGGCAGCGCGTCGAGCGTGTCGAGGAACGCCGACGCCTCGTCGAACCGGCCGAGTTGGCGCATTGCATCCACTGCATGGTAGTTGCCGAAGACGCGGTACTCCGGGGGCACGTCGAGTTCGTCGAGCACGCCGGGTAAGTCGGCGACCAGCGTCTCCAGCGCCTTCGTCCGCTGAGCGTCGTTCTCCGCGCCCCACGGCGAATGCAGCAACAGGTTGAACCGGTCCATGGCCGGGCGATCCAGCTGCTTTGCCAGCCAGTAGCTGCGCAGATGCCGCGTATCGTCGAGCAGGGAGGCCCATGCGTCGCTTGCGATCAGCTCCGACAGGCGCGCGAGCTCGTCGGCAGTGTAGCTGCGATAGGAAAGCCTTCCACTACCGTTAGCACCGTTATCGGGAGGCGCGGAATAGTCGGGCAGGATCGGCACCCCGTCGTCGGGACACTCGGGGATCTGCGTATCGATCCATTCGTCGCCCAGATGGCTGCCGTCGGGGAAGCTTTCGATCGGGTAATGCGGATGGGTGACCACCTGCTCGAACCGCGTGCCGGTCAGCGGGCAGGCAAAGCTCTTCGGCTCGAACTCCCATTGTTTCGCCCGTTCGGCATCGAGGACCTTGGCGTCTACCGGATTGAGGGTGGCGAGGCCGAGCGCGACCGCGCACCCATAGAGAAACCGGAACATCGGCATGACCCCCTATCGATCCTGCTCAGGATCTACGCAGAAGCTTCTGGATTGCCTAGCGAAATGCGCATCCCGGCTTGGCAAACTACCTTCGGCACGCCACTTAGCGCCGAAGGGCAACGCGGGAGAGGCGAATGCGGGCGATGTGGACCAAGGCGAAGGCGATGGCGCAGCAGGCCCCGCCCGAGCGCAACCGCTGGGTCGATTTCCTGCGCGCATTTTCCATTCTCGCTGTCGTCATCGGCCATTGGCTGGTCGCTGCCCCCTATATCGACGGGGAAGGCGAAGTTGTCGGCGGGCATCTGCTCGGCATCCTGCCGTGGACCCAGTGGCTGACCTGGGGTTTCCAAGTGATGCCGATCTTCTTCCTCGTCGGCGGTTATTCCAACGGGGTCAGCTGGTCGGCGCAACTGCGCGACAAAAAGCCCTATTCGGAATGGTTCGCGAGCCGCATCCAGCGGCTGATCAACCCGGTGTTCCCTGTGCTGCTGGCGTGGGCGGTGTTCGCCTTCTTCGGCACCCAGCTGGGAGTAGGGCGCGAGGTGGTGAAGCTCGCGACCTCGCTGGCGCTGGTGCCGGTGTGGTTCCTCGCGGTCTATCTGCTGGTCACCGCGCTGGTGCCGTTTTCCTACGCCGCGTGGCAGCGGCTCGGCTTCTGGAGCTTCGCCTGGCTGGTCGCCTGTGCGGTGCTGGTCGACATGCTGACGCTCTTCTATCGGGTGCCTTACATCAACTTCGCCAACTTCCTGTTCGTTTGGGTCGGCATCCACCAGCTCGGCTACGCCTGGCGCGACGGTCGGCTGAACGGCGGGGGCAGGGCGGCGGTGTGGTTCGGCGGCGGCTTGCTGGCGTTGGGGCTGCTGGTCGGGCTCGGCCCCTATCCGGTGGCGATGATCGGGGTTCCGGGGGCTGAGCTCACCAACTCCATGCCGCCCACCCTGGCGCTGTTCGCGCTCGGCGTGACGCAGGCGGGGCTGGTGCTCGGGCTCGAGGGAGCCGGGCGCAAGATGCTCGAGAACCTGCGCGTGTGGACCGCGACCGTGCTGCTCAACGGGATGATCATGAGCGTCTACCTATGGCACCTTACCGCCTTCGTGCTGGTGATGGTTGCCGCCTGGCTTGGCGGAGGGATCGGCCTCAGGGTCGATCCGGGCAGCCCCGAATGGTGGCTCGCCCGCCCGGTATGGTTCGCGCTCTACATCGCAGTGCTGCTGCCGCTGGTGGCGATCTTCAGCCGCTGGGAGCGCGGCTTCGGCCCGGCGCGCGATGGCCGCCCGGTACCGCACTGGCGGCTGGTTTTGGGCTTGCTGATGATCTGCACGGGCCTCGCGATGACCGCCGCGATCAGCATCGCCAGTCCCGAAGGGGTGACCGGCGTCCGGCTGTGGGTAGTGGCGCTGCCTTTCGTCGGGGCTGCACTGGTCGGGTTCGGACCAGTGTATCGATCCTCGCTCAAGCGGGGATAGCTACTCCGCCGCTTCCCGCAGCCCCTCGCCAAACCGCCATTCCGGCACCTCGGCCATGGCGCGCAGCCTTGCGCTTTCTTCGTGGATATACTCCCGCGTCATCGGGATGGCGGTGCGGTCCTTCACATATTGGAGCTGCCAGTTGACCATCGTCCCGTTGCGGAAGCTTTGCTCGGCGCCGGCGAGGTAGAACAGCCACATGCGGTAGAAGGTCTCGTCGTACATTGCCGTGATTTCTTCGCGGTGCATCACGGTGCGGTTGTACCATTCCTCCAGCGTCCAGCTGTAGTGGAAGCGCATCGCCTCGACATCCATCACCTGCCAGCGGTATCTCTCGCTCTGGGTCACCAGCTCGCTCAGCGCGGGGATGTAGCCGCCGGGGAAGATGTATTTGCGGGTCCAGGCATCGGTGAAGCCGGGCGCTCCCGAGCGGCCGCAGCAGTGGCTGATCATCACCCCGTCCTTCTTGAGCAACCGGTTGGTGTGCTCGAAGAATTGCGGATAATGGATCGTGCCGACATGCTCGAGCAAGCCGACGCTGGAGATGCGGTCGAATTCGCCTTCGACGTCGCGGTAATCCATCAGCGCGAACTTGACCTTGTCGTCCACACCGAGCGCCTTTGCCCGCTCCTTGCAGAAGGCGATCTGGTCGGGCGCGAGCGCGACGCCGAGCACTTCGCAATCGTACATCTGGTGCAGGTAGAGCGCGAAGCCGCCCCAGCCGCAGCCGATGTCGAGCACCTTCATCCGCTTGCCCCCATTTTCCTCCGGACGCTTGAGGTACATCTTGGCCGCGAGATGCGCCTTCTTGTCCATCTGCGCCTTCTCGAGCGAGGTGGAGGCCGGGTCCTCGCGGTAATAGGCCATGGTGTACTGGCGATCCTCGTCGAGAAAACGCTCGTAGAGTTCGCGCGTGAGGTTGTAAGTGTGCTCGGCATTCTTGCGTGCCGACCCTCGCAGGTTGACCCCGTCGAGCTTCGCCAGCAGCTTCTGTGCGCCTTTGCGCAGCGGGCCCTTGGGCTTGAGTGAGGCGCCGCCCATGCGCTTGGCGTTCATCGTCACCAGCAGGATCATGTCGCGGATGTCGTGCGGTTCCTCGACCACCAGCCAGCCCCACATGAAGGCCTCGCCTGCGCCCATTTGCGGATAGCGCACAATGTGGTTGGCGGCTTTTTTGTGGGTCAGGCGGATGCGGATAGGGCCGGGCCTGCCGCCGACTTCGGGCGGGTATTCGCCCCCCGGTCCGTAGCTGTATTCCTTCCCGTCATGGTCGGTCACGATCAGTTGGCCGAGTTTGATGGCCTTGGTCAGGAATTTGTCGAGCAGCCACATAGGCGTTGCATCCCCCGAATGTTATGCTTGGTTGTCCCGCTGACAGAGTGCGGGCGGCGCGCTATGCTGTCAATGCAGGATGGGAGGCTGGGCCATGGCGGAAGCGAAGACAACGATTACCGAACTCGACCCGGCGGAGTTCATCGCAGGCGTGGAGCCGGAGGCGAAGCGCGAGGATGCGAAGGTGCTCGACGCGTTGTTTCGCAAGGTGACGGGCGAAGAACCGAAGATGTGGGGGCCGAGCATGATCGGCTACGGCGAAATCCGCACTACCTACGAAAGCGGCCGGGATGTCCATTTCCTGCGCACCGGCTTCAGCCCGCGCAAGGCGAAGCATTCGATCTATCTGATGGGCGGCTATTGCGATGCCGAGACCGGGGCGAAGCACGCCGACGCGCGCGAACGGTTGGGCAAGCATTCGATCGGCAAGAGCTGCCTCTACATCAACAAGCTGGCCGATGTGGATATGGCCGTGCTGGAAGAGATGATCCGCGCCGACTGGGCGGAGATGAAGGTGCGGTATCCCGAGGATTGAAGATCAATTCGTCATCCCAGCGAAAGCTGGGATCGTTGTCAGGTTAGCAAGGGGAAGCCAGCGACCCCAGCTTTCGCTGGGGCGACGAGGAGATCACATCCCCGCATACCATTGGTAGCCGGACCGGTCTTCCCAGTAACCACCCTTGCCTTCGCCGATATTCTCCAGCGTATCGACGACCTCGATCCCGGTCAGATACTTGGCGTGCTTGTACCCCAGCTGCCGCTCGATCCGCATCCGCAGCGGCGCACCGTTCTTCTCGGGCAGCGGCTCGCCGTTGAGGCTGTGCGCGACGATGGTCTGCGGGTGGCGGGCATCGACCATATCGACGCTCTCGTAATATTTCCGCCCGGCGTAGGTGTCGGCGCAGCGGAAGACGACGAAGCGAGCGCTATCCTTGACCCCCGCCGCATCGAGGATGGCCGACAGTTGCGGCCCGGTCCATTCGCCGATCGCGCTCCATCCCTCGACACAGTCGTGCCGCGTGATCTGGGTGCGTTGCGGCAGCTTGCGGATATCGTCGAGCCCGAGGCTGAGCGGGGTAGAGACCATGCCGGTGACTTCGAGCTTCCAGTCAGGGAAGCCCGCCGCCAGCGCGCTGCGATAGGCGTCGGTGTCGACCGTGCGCGAACCGTTGCCGCGAAAGTCGGGCGAAATCGCCGAGCGCGGATACTCCTTCGCCAAGGCCATCCGGCTGGCCAGTGAACGGTGAATCTTGCGCTGCCATTCCGGCGCGGCGGAAAACAGCGACTTGGCGGCATCGGTCTCCGCCACCTTCGAGCACGCGCTGACCAGCAGCGCGCTGACGCCGGCAATAAACCCACGCCGTCCGATCGAAGTGTTCATAGCTTGCCTCCCCACTCGTTCCTGCCGCCGGTGACCATATCCCGGATCAGCCCTATCGGTCCGGCAAGCAGTACCAGCGCGATATGGACGATGAAGAAGCCGAGCAGTCCGAAAGCGAAGAGGAAATGCAGCGAGCGTGCACTTTGCCGCCCGCCGAGGACATCGACCAACCACGGCGCCGCCGGTTCGAACCCGGGGCTGATGGCGAGACCAGTCAGGATCATCCCGGGGAGGAGGATGCAGAGCACGCTGCCATAAGCGAGTTTCTGGAGGAAATTGAATTTGGCAGGACCATGGTCGAATTTGAGTTTCAGGTGATCGACGACGTCCCGCCACACCTCCGTGGGGCTCCACTCGCGCGGCGTAGTGCGCAGGTCGCGCCAGAAGTGGCCGTTGGCGAGCATGGCGATCCACATGAACAATAGTCCGAACGCGAACGGCCAGACCATGAGGATGTGCCAGTCGCGTGCCTCGGCGAGGCTGCAATGGCCCGGGATCGTTGCCCAGCCAGGGAACTTAGGCAGCGCAAGCCATGCCTGCGAAGGCGAGAAGCCCCAGTCGCCCCAGTAGAGATAGGGGTGCGCATTGGAGATGTTGAGCCCGGTCATGAACAGGATCACCACACAGACGAGGTTGATCCAGTGCCACAGGCGGGTGCTAAGGGCGTGCTTCTTCTTCATTCTTTGCCCCCTCCCGGGCAAGATAGATCACGTCGCGCGGCTGGTTGAGCAGGTGCTGCCCGCTGTCGATGTAGAGCGTTTCACCGTTCGCCAGATGGCCTGCCGCAAGGAACAACGCCGCGTCTGCGACCTCGCGTGCGCCGGTCTTGCGCTCGAGCGGGTTGAGTACGTGGCTCGCTTCGATCTCGTCCTCGGTCTGGTCGTGGCTCGGCAGGATCGCGCCCGGGGCGAGGCCATAGACCCGGTCATCCGGTCCCGTCGCTCCCATTGCGAGCATGGGGATCGCGCCCGAGAGGGCGTGCTTGCTGACGGTGTAACTGAAGAAATCGGGGTTGGGGTTGGCGATCTTTTGATCGGTGAACTGGATCACCCGCCGCCCACCCTTCGCGCGCGCACTGCGCAGGAAAGCCTGCGCCATGCGGGTCGGGGTCAGGGCGTTGATCTGCATTGCACGCATATACGTTTGCGGATCGAGCCCGGTTACATCGTCGGGACGAAAAACCGCCGCGCTGTTGACCAGCACCCGCCAGTCATCGAGCCGCGTAGCCAACACCTCGACCAGCTTGGCCGATGCATCGCCGTCCGACAGGTCGCAATGCACCGCCTGAGCGCTGGGCAGACTGTCAGCGAGCGCCTCTGCTTCTCGCGCCGAGCGGCCATAGTGGATGATGACGTGCCAGCCCGCTTCGCCGAAGGTCCGTGCGAGGACCGCGCCGAGGCGCTTGGCGGCACCGGTGATCATCACGGCAGGGCGGGTCAAGCGGGAGCTCCGGCGAGGCGGCTCGAGGCACGGTCGGACCCATAGCCTGACGCACGCGCAACACACGACTCGATGCTGTTCTCCGCTTCAACCACCCATCGCCTCCGCTTTCTGCCGCGCGCCACCGCGCCAGACCGGTGATAGCAGTTCGCAGTCGGCCATAGCCTTGACCCGTTCCAGCGTCGTTGCTGACTTGGGGTTCGCCAGTTCGGCAAATACCTCGGCTACGGTCCAGTCGGTGCGTTGGGCTTCGACCCGCTCTAGTATGTCGTCCGCCTGCGCCTCGCCTTCCTCGATCACGCGGAAGTACCATCCGCAGCGCGCCGAAGCGATTATCGCGGCGACCATTCCCTTGTGGCCGAAGTGATGCTCGATCTTCCAGCATGGCATGCGCGGCTGGCTGATCTCCAGCAACGCGCTGCCGAGCCGGAACCGGTCGCCGAGCATGACGTCGGCTTCTGCCAGCCCGTCCACCGCCAGGTTGGTGCCAAAAGCGCCGGGCTCGTCGAGCAAGGGCTCCGCTCCGATTTTCTGGAGCCAAAACGCGCGGTGGCTGCGCGGATATAGGTGCACTGCCATGTGCTGTCCGCCATGGTTCCTTCGATCCGCCTGGGTATCGCCTTTCAGCCCTTCGCGCGTGATGCGCACCGGTCCATCGACCTTCGTCTTGGCGAAGGCGCTCAATTCCCCGTCGCGGAACGGTGCGGGCTGGCCAACGCACAAGGCCTCGACAGGGATCGGATTCATCATGCTCTCCTGTCGACCGTCAGTAGCGTGTGCAGCAGTACGGTAAAGTTCGATCTTCGGCCCGCGCGGGAGAAATTGTTTGCGCCCCGATGCCGCGCGATCCACGTCCAATACATAAGCAGGAGACTTCAATGCATCTCGATCTCGTGGACGTTTTCGGCAGCGCCCCCTTCCGCGGCAATCCCCTCGGGGTGGTGCACGGCGCGGATTGCCTTTCCGACGCGCAGATGTTGCAACTGACCCAGTGGCTCGGCTTCTCGGAGACTACCTTCCTCCTGCCTCCGACCGGTCCTGCGGCCGATTATCGTGTGCGGATATTCTACCCGGCGGGCGAGCTGCCATTCGCGGGTCATCCGACTCTCGGAACCTGCCATGCATGGCTCGCCGCAGGAGGTCAGCCGCGGCGTGACGATACAGTTGTGCAGGAATGCGGCGTCGGATTGGCCGAAGTGAAACGCGATGGCGATCGGCTTGCCTTCGCCGCGCCGGCCTTCACGCGCACCGGTCCGCTCGATGCGGCGGAAAAGGCCGAAGCGATCCGCATCGCAGGGGTCGATCCGGCGGCGGTCATCGAAGCGGTGCATGTCGCCAACGGCCCGAAGTGGCAGCTGCTCCGGCTGCGCTCGGCGGAGGATGTGCTTGCGGCATCGCCCATCGCCAAGGCGCCGCCGGGAACCGACATCGGTCTGGCCGGACCAGCAGCGCCGGGCGGCGCGGTCGATTGGGAATTGCGCGCGTTCTTCGCCAACCAGCACGGGGCGATGGTGGAAGACCCGGTGACCGGCAGCTTCAACGCCGGTGTCGCGATGCATCTGTTCGCGGGGGGGCTGGCGCAAAGCAACTATGTGGCGGGGCAGGGCCAGAAGATCGGAGCCGACGGGCATATCCACTGCGCTTTGGGCGAGGATGGGCGGGTGTGGGTCGGGGGTCTCAGCGCCACTATTGCGGCGGGTGCCTTGCTTCCCGCATTTTCGCAGCCCTAGGCTTTGCGCTGCACCGTCAGCGCAATCCAGTCACGCTGCACGCTGTCCGCCCCTTCGCTGCGGTAGATTTCGTCGCCGACGAGCCAAAACCCGGCGGCGTTGTATTGCTCAACCAGCCATGCGCGATCAGGGAAGTTGTGCAGACGGCCCAGCGGGTCGCGGCCTTCGCCATCTCCCAGTTTGAAGTTCGCGAAATGCCAGCCTTGCGGCTCGAGCGCGCTGTGGATGCGGGCGAGGATATCGGGAAAATCGGCGCGCGCCACATGGATCAGGCAGGCATGCGCCCAGACGGCATCATAAGCAGATTGCGCGTCGATATCTTCGAACCGCAGCATCCGCGCGCCGACATCGAACCGCTCGTTGGCTTTGCGGACCATCGCCGGCGTACCGTCGGTTGCGTCCAGGTCGAAGCCGCGCTCTCTTATCCGCGCCGAATCCCGCCCGCCGCCGCAGCCAAGCTCGAGCACCCGTGCACCCGGTGCGAGCCGGTCGAGAAAGCAGTCGAGATGGCGGCTCGGTGCCTGCCCGAAGCTCAGCGTGTAACGCGGGGCCTGTTCCTGGTAGAATGCAATCGTTGCCGGATCGGCGGGCATAGCCTTACGCTCTCGAAAGTCCTGTCCGGATCAGCGGTACCAAGCGTCCAGAACTGCGCAAGCTCACAGGCACGAGGGGGTCGGCTGACCAAAGGCCGACAACGGATTGCCGTCCTTGTCGCGCGGGTTGGCGACCCAGCCGGCGGGTTCACCGATCGTATCGACAGATCGCGTCCACAGGACATAGCCATGTTCGCTCCTGCTCTGGACCGTACCTGTCTGCTTGCCGGACAAGCCGGGAAGGTCGAAGGAGTCGAAGGTACAGGACGATGCTTTGAGGCCGGCGCCACGCAGGTCCACACCGCCATGCCCGACGATATATGCTCGCGGCCAGAAGAATGATCCGTCAGCCTTCGCGAAGGTCACGGTCTGGAACATGTGGTCATGCCCAAGCAGCATCTGGCTTGGCTTGCACGTGGTTGTGCCACCAGTGTCCGTAGCGCAGAGCGGCCCCTTCTCGGCCACAGCCTTGTCTAGCAGGCTCAAGACCCCGGGATTGGATTGCGGCGATCCACCAAACTTCACCAGATGCACCGGCGCGATATGCGAAACCCACCAGACACTTTCGCTGGCGGAAAGGTCGATTGCATCTATGAACGCCTGCTTGAGCGCGGGATTCCATTCGGTCGACGTGTCGATCATGACGAAGCGATGCGTTGCGGTCGCCTTTCCTGCGCTGTCAAAACCACCAGGCGCGACATCGAATGACCAGCTTGGTTCTATAGTGATGCTGCAATCCGCACCACCGACACCGAACAGATAGGTGAAGCCCTCCCCCGACGCAGAGTCGCCACATTCCTCGTGATTGCCGCGCGCCAGCGCCCATGGTGCTGCCAACAATGCCTCGCGTGCGGGAATGAGGAAGTCCTTCAGCCAGTAGTTCCAGCGGTTCGCGTCGTCCCATTGCTCGTAGTAGCGGTAGTCCCCGACATGGATGAACAGGTCCGGGCTGGACGAGGCGGCGCTTTGTGTGATCTGCTGGAACGGCCAGTCGCTGCTGCAGTCCTGACCTTTCTGCGCACCCCGACAGCCGCTGTCGCCCAGCGTGGCAATGAGAAGTTCCGGCTGGCCATGTGCGCTGGTGTGCCGGCGGCCGAGCTTGTGGGGGCCGGGAAGAGCTACGCGGACCCCGCTGTCGGTGCCATTCTCCCAGATGGTCGCGGCGGTGGAATTCGGAGGTTGGCCTGCATCGATCAGCCACAGGTCTTCCCAGCTTGCATCCAGCGCCACCGAGCACACGGTTGTCGGGAATATCGATGGTCTTGGGTTGTTGCGTTCGACTCCGCCCGCGGCTGTGCCCAGTGCACCAGAGGCGTCCTTGTAGGCCACGTTGAACGCGTCGCAGGCGGATTGGCCTTGCCAGTGCGATACGGTGTCGATGACATAGCGTAGCTCGATCGCAGGTGGGCGTGTCTCTGGCGCAGGCCGCGCTTCGGCGGGTTGCACTGGCGCGGTCACAGCCGGTGGGTTGTCGGATACAAATTGCGACCATGCCGCGACAACCCGGCCTGGATTGGAAGTGTCTTGACCAGATACTGGCGAAGAACCGACCATGATCGCTGCGGCAGCGATTTGCAATGAAAGGCGCATGATTAATCCTGTATTGAAGCAGTGCGCGACTCATTGTTGTTTTTTCGATTCTGGGTCGACCGGCCCGTTTTTACGGCGAGATATTCCCGCAGGCCGGATAACATCTGCGGTTCAATATGTCACGGCGACGCAAGAGTAAGGCGATTTGGGACCCGAGACTATCCGAGAAACCAACCGGAGACCGCGAGGCGCGGACGCAGGGCGGCGGGGGAGACAGCGGTCACGCTATGAAACTGAGGGACCATGAACAGGTCGAGCCGGTTGTAGCCGGGCGAAAGCCCCTCAAGTCGGTCATCGACCGAGGGAAACAGCAGATTGCCGCCCCAGTCGAGGCTCCAGTCGCGCGACAGCCCGAGCACTGTGGCAATCTTCCGGTCGACGTTCGGCCCGTCGTGGTGCAGCGAGAGGAAATCGCCGGTGGTGAAGCGGGTGGCCTGAATTTCGACACCGGTCAGTGCGGGTTCGCCCGTCAGCCGTTCGAGCCAGCGAAAGACCGCCGGGTCGGTCATCGCGCGCCGCAATTGGGCGAGCAGTCCATCAGGGGCAGGGGTGAGTGCCGCCTCGGTCATGGGAATCGCATCGTAGAGAAATGCGAAGCTCTTGCTGGAATCGCTCGCGATGGCCTGATCGATCGCGCGATGATCTTCGAGCACCTGCGGGGTCGGGTCACGCTCGCGCTCGGGCGGAAGATCGAAGCGCTGGTTGCCGATGCCCCGGATACGGCACCATTCTTCGCTGGCAGCCAAAAAGCCTTCGACTTCCGCTGCGGCTTCCTCAGAAAGGATCGGCTGGATCGAACAGCGCCCGGTTTCGTCGAGCTGTTGCTGCAAGGCATCGAACTCATCGCCTTCGGGCAGCAGGAACGCGATCATTCGGCCTTCGCCTCGGCGGCCTCGCGATCGCGTTCAGCACGGCTCTTCTTCTGCGCGGCGGTCTTGAGCTGGCCGCAGGCAGCATCGATGTCGCGTCCGCGCGGGGTGCGCACCGGGGCGCTGATCCCGGCGTCGAACACGATTGCGGAAAAGCGCTTGATCCGTTCGGGTGTCGAGCACTCGTAGGGCGCGCCGGGCCAGGGATTGAACGGGATCAGGTTGACCTTGGCGGGGAGATTGTACTCCCTGAGCAGCCGGACCAGCTCGCGCGCGTCGTCATCGCTGTCGTTCTTGTCCTTCAGCATGACGTATTCGAAGGTGATCCGCCGCGCGTTGGAGGCGCTCGGATAGTCGGCGCAGGCCTGCAGCAGTTCCTCGATGCCGTATTTCCGGTTGATCGGCACGATCTCGTCGCGGACGTCCTTGGTCACAGCGTGGAGCGAGACTGCGAGATTGACCCCGATCTCCTCGCCGCATTTCTCCATCATCGGCACGACACCACTGGTCGAGAGGGTAATGCGGCGCTTGGACAGGCCCAGCCCTTCGCCGTCCATCACCAGCTTGAGCGCACTTTTGACATTGTCGAAATTGTACAGTGGCTCGCCCATGCCCATCATGACGATGTTGGTCAGCAAACGGCCAACTGCGGAGTATTCGAAATCGTCGTCGGCGCCTTCGTCGTCATCCCAGCCCAAGCCGGGATCACTGGCCGCTGGCGCGGCGCGATCGGAAACCGATCCCAGCGTTCGCTGGGATGACGCGCCCGGCCATTCACCCAGGGCATCACGCGCCAGCATGACCTGTCCGACGATTTCACCCGGGGTGAGGTTGCGCACCAGCTTCATCGTACCAGTGTGGCAGAAAGTACAATTGAGCGTGCAGCCGACCTGGCTCGACACGCAGAGTGTGCCCCGGTCTGCGTCGGGGATGAACACCATTTCGAACTCGTGTCCGTCGTCTGTTCGCAGCAGCCATTTTCGCGTCCCGTCAGTCGAATGCTGCGCTTCGACCACTTCGGGCCGTCCGATCACGAAGCGGTCCGCCAGCCACGGACGCATTGCCTTGGCGATATCGGTCATCGCGTCGAAATCGCTCAGGCCGCGATGGTAGATCCAGTGGAACAGTTGCTTGGCGCGCAGCTTTGCCTGCTTCGCGTCGAGCCCTGCCTCTTCGAGCAATGCCCGAATGCGGTCCTTTGACAACCCGAGCAGGTCGAGGCGACCGTCAGTACGCGGGGTGATGTCGCGCGCGACGGGGACGGGATCGACCTGTCCCGGGATCGGCATGAGTGCGGTGTCGGCCATGGAGGCCGCGCATATAGTGGGTCAGGCTGGAAAAGGCCAGCGACGGGAGGGGATTACTCGGTTCGTCGAATTTCCATACACGACGAGGTGTTCTGCCGCCTTCCGGCAACGGCTCGACGACAAGCGTGTGTCAAAAGAGACACAAAAATCGGGTTGTCTCAGGTTCATGAAACCGACCCGCATTTCGCGGCGTTGGGGTGGTCCATGCGGCAATCGAGCCGCACGAGACATGGAGCACTAACAATGAAAAAGATGGTCGCAATCCTCATTGCCGGTTCGGCGATGCTGGCCGCAGCGCCGGCGATGGCACAAGCGGTCGAGGACGAATCGCCCTTCACCGGATTCCGCGCCCAAGCGGTCGGCGGATATGACAGCGTGCGTGCGGGCAGCAGCGTCGATGACGATGTTGCGGTCGACAATGATCAGTCTGCAGACGGCATCATGTACGGTGCCGCAGTCGGATATGATGTCGACCTCGGCGGCGTGGTCATCGGCCCGGAAGCAGAGTTTGCGTGGTCGAACGCCGACACCGATTTCGAAAACGGCGATTTCGAAGGCTTCGGCTTCGGCAACGTCAGCGCCGACCGTGACCTGTACCTCGGTGCCCGCGTGGGTGCCAAGGTCGGAGACAATGCGCTGGCTTACGTCAAGGGCGGTTACACCAATGCCAAGCTCGATATCCGCTCGAACGACGGGACGACGGAGTTCAACAACGACATCGATCTGGATGGTTACCGCGTTGGCGGGGGCGTGGAACTGGCACTGAGCCAGAACATGTTCGTCAACGCCGAGTACCGCTATTCGAACTATTCGCGCGCCGAGATCGATTTCGAAGGCACGCTTCCTGATGCGGACCGGTTCGACGTTGATGTCGACCGTCACCAGGTCGGGGTCGGGGTTGGTATCCGCTTCTGATCCGACGCAATAGCAATGGGAAACGGCCGGTTTCGACCGGCCGTTTTCTTGTTGTGGGCCTATTTGCTCAACCGGGCGCATCCGACGGTTGCTGCGTCCATCGCAGTTGCGGCACCGGCAAGGTAATAGGTGTTCGAGAAGTTGCGGCCCCGGCTGTCGCGGGCGCTGACGGTCATCTGGCTGGCGGAGCGCATCGCGGCAACAACAGCGGCATCCATTGAGCGGTCTTTCGCCCACGCGTTGCCGCCCGCTCCGGTCAACGCAAAGCTCCTGCTGCCAATGCGCAGCGTAATCGCGCCATTGCTGGCGGTCTTGCGCGACAGGCGGATATGCAACTGGTTGCGGACTTGCCTCTTGGGCCAGGTGCCGATGCTTGCGTAAGGCTCGAAATCGCGCTCGAGGCGGCTCGGGGCTGGCTTGGCGATGGCATAGCAACGCGGAACCTTCGGATCGCGAAATGCACCCCAGTCCGAAAACACGCCCAGACTGTCCCGCGAAACCGCCGGGGCCGAGACGGCGAATAGCGCAGCCACAATGCCCGCCATTGCAAATGGTCGGAAATCTCCAATCCGTATCATGGCATTGCCTTAAATAGGGGGGTTACGCGGCGCAAGTCGCGCGCCTAAGGTGGCGAACCAATTCCAGGGAGGACCCAACAATGAAGAAAACGGTGATTCTGCTGTCGGCAGCCAGCCTCGCATTGGCCGCTTGTGGCAGCGGCGGACCGCTTGGCGGCGGCGATGTAAAGATGCAGGGCGGCAAATGGTCGAACACGGTGACGATCGAAAAATTCGACATTCCCGGCGCTCCGCCTGAAGCGAAGGGCCTGTTCGATGCGATGATCGGTCAGCCGCAGACCACCGAAACCTGCCGCACCGACGAAGAAATGCAAAAGGGTCTCGACGATCTCGCCAAGGGTCCGATGAACGGCGAGGAAGATTGCACCACCGAATCGATGGAAGTCGGCGGCGGGGAGATTTCCGGCAAGGTCATGTGCAATTCGAAAACCGGCGGCAAGGCCACCATGGTGCTCGATGGCAGTCATACCGAAACCTCGCTCGACATGACGATGACGGTCGACATGGAAGACCCGACCATGCCTGGCGGCAAGGGCCAGATGGTGATGAAGGTCAGCGGCAAGCGCCTGGGCGATTGCGACAAGTAAGACGCGGTTCTCATCGCGAGTTATGCGCGGGCGGGCAGGCAACTGTCCGCCCGTTTGCGTTTCAGGCCGGTTTAGTCCGGATAGGCGATCGCGATCACTTCCCATTCCCTGGCACCGCCAGGCAGGGTGACGGTNTCCTGCTCGTCGTCACCGACGATTGTAACGGTCCTGCGTGTATCGTCCCCGTCCGCCAGCTCGACCCTCGCGCCGAAGAACACCCGCGCCTTGTCCGGCTGGTCGGCGGGATCGAGCACGCGCGCTGTTTTCATCCGCTTGGCGAGGTGCTTCAGTTCGCGGTCGATCTCGCGCATTCGCTTGCGGCCATAGAGATAATCGCCGTTCTCGCTGCGGTCGCCATTGCCCGCCGCCCAGCTGACGATCTCGACGATCTCCGGCCGTTCAGTGCCGAGCAGGTGGTCGTAACGGGCACGCAATGCCGCGAATCCCGCCGGGGTGATCGGGTTGTTTCTCCCCTCCATGATGCGGGCCTATCGCGGCAGGTAGTGCTTCACGTCGCGCTGCGCAGGGCTCGACCGGTCCGGGTTCATATTGGCGTAGGTCACCGCATTGCCGATGACCCGCATGACGTAGTAGCGGGTCTCGAAATTGGCGGGGATCTTCTCGACCCAGGTGACCCAGTCGACCGCCCCGGTGCGCGGATCGCCGTTCAATCGCAGCCACTCGTTCACCCGGCCCGGCCCGGCGTTGTAGGCCGCGATGGCAAGCGGATAGGCCCCGCCGTAACGGTCCATCAGCCGCGCAAAATGCGCATCGCCAAGGCGGATGTTGTAGCTCGGGCTCCCGGTAAGGTCGGCGGAAAGATACTGCACCCCGATCTTGCCCGCTTCCTCGCGCGCGGTGCCGGGCATCAACTGCATCATGCCCCGTGCGCCGGCATGGCTTACACGGTTGCGGTCAAATTCGCTTTCCTGCCGTGCGATCGCGTGGACCATGGTCCAGTTCGCGCCCCCGTGGGTCTCGACAGTGGGAAAGCCGAGTCGTTCAAATCCGGTGAGGCCATGCTCGCCCGCCGTCATTCCTGCGACCACCGCCATCTCGTTGAGGCCGGTCTGGCGCGCGAGGTCCGCGACCATGGCCATTTGCGCCGGGCTTCGTGCCTGGTCGGCAACTGCTTCAAAGAATGCGCGCTCGACCCGCCAGTCACGCCGGTTGTTCGCCAGCGCACGGATCGCGCGGACGGCGGGGCTGGCATCGAACTCGGCGCGCGCAGCGGGGGTCGGCGGGACGGCGGGCAGGGCGGAAAACCCGGGAACGCTGCGTCCGAGCTCCGACAGGGCGAGTTGGCCGTAGTAATAGTCGGGATATTGCGCCGCGAGGTTCCAGTAGCGTTCGGCCTCGGCCCGGTCGCCCGCCATGTTCGCCGCACGGCCCGCCCAGAAGAACCCCTTGGAACGGGTCAGCGGGGTCTTCGCGGCGGTGCCATAGCGGTAAAACAGGGGGGCGGCGGTGCGGCCGTCGCCATTCGACCACAGCGCCTTGGTCCCGCCAAGCCACATCAGGTCGGTATAGCGGTCGCGCAGCACGAAGCTGCCGTTCGATACGTCGTATCCGGCGGGGAACAGGTCGTCGACCGAACCGGCGATGCGCGCGGCGGTGCCCGCGCTGCTCGCCTTGGCGACGCGCAGCATTTCGCCGACGAAGGCTTCGGGATCGTTGGCGGGGCGGACAAACGGGGGGCGCGTGGTCAGCACCTGCGCAGCGCGCTCTGTCTGCCCGGTCGAGCGGTAGTATTTCGCCTGATCGTATACGAAACCAGGATCGTTCAGCGCGCCTGCCGGAACGACTTGCGCACCGCCGTCCTGCGTTTGCAGCCGCGCGGCGGGGATCGCGCGATCTTCCATGCCGAGGCGGATCAACTGGCGGTTCGCGCCTTCGCGGTCACCCTGCCACAGTAGCGAATCCATCCGGGCCCGCTGGTCGTCGGCGGTGAATTGCGTGCCGAACAACCCTTCGAGCGTGAGCTCGGTGGTACCCGGCATCGTGCCGCCACGCCACGCGCTGCGCGAGGTTTCGGTCGCTTCGGGCCGTTGGAGCGATGCCAGTGCCAAAGCATAGGCGCTGCGGCCCGGATTGGTCAGCGGCGGGTTGCGGTCGAAGAAGGCTATCACCTGCGCCGGGGAAACGGCGGTCTTTGCCAGCGCTGCCTCGGCACGGCGCTGCATCTTCTCCTGCCGCGGGAATCCGGGGTAGGCGAGGATGAAATCGGCGTAGTCGTTGAATGCGAGATTGTCGGTCTTGTCGAGATATTCCCAGCGAGAAATCGCCTGGTCGATCTGCGCCGGCGCGCGCGCGACCATCTGCGACCGCGCCTGATCCCAGCTGTTGTATTCCTGCGCTGCTAGCGGGGTGGAAGCGACGACCAAGGGGGCGGTGATGGCAAAAATTGCAAAAGCGGGGATGCGGTCCATGCTGGACATAGTGGCCGGCGGCTCCTTATCAGGCGCTGAACGCGCGCTGGGGGGTGATTTCCTGCCCGAACCCATGCGCAATTGACGAGGGATAAGCAAATGTTCTCAGGGTCGATTCCCGCTCTGGTGACTCCTTTTCGCGACGGATCGTTTGACGAGGCCGCTTTTCGCCGCCTGGTCGACTGGCAGATCGACAATGGATCGAGCGCGCTGGTGCCCTGCGGCACGACGGGCGAGGCCTCTACGCTGTCCAACGCCGAACATCACCGGGTGATCGAGGTGTGCATCGAACAGGCGGCGGGCCGCGTGCCGGTGATCGCCGGATGCGGCTCGAACGATACGCGCAATGCGCTGCTGCATATGAATTTCTCGAAAAAGGCCGGGGCGGCGGCGGGGTTGTGCGTCGCGCCCTACTACAACCGACCGAGCCAGGCCGGGCTGATCGCGCATTTCAGCTTTCTGGCGGAAAACAGCGATTTGCCGATCGTGCTTTACAACGTTCCTGCGCGAACGGTGACCGATATCCTTGACGAGACGGTGGTCGAGCTGGTGCAGCAGTATCCGAGCCGGATCGTGGCGATCAAGGATGCGAGCGGAGACCTCAGCCGGGTGGCCGACCACCGGATGGGCATCGGCCATGATTTCTGCCAGCTGTCGGGCAATGACGAACTGTGGCTGCCGCACTCGGCGGCGGGCGGGCGCGGGTGCATTTCGGTGACCGCCAACGTCGCTCCTGCGCTATGCGCCGAATTCCACGCAGCGATTGCCGCCAACGATCTGGTCAAGGCGCGCGAGATTAACGACCGCCTGTTCCCGCTGCACTACGCGATGTTCTCCGACGCCAGCCCTGCGCCGGTAAAATATGCGCTCACCCGCGTGCACGACTGGCTGGAGTGCGATGTCCGCCTGCCATTGGTGAACGCGAGCGAGGCAAGCCGCAAGGCGGTGGATGAAGCGCTGGAGCATGCGGGGCTGGTTTGAATATGGCCTATCGAAGCCCGCTCTACGACATTCCGTCAGATCTCGCCCGCACCGTACGGGGTGTCTTGACTTTTCATGGCCGAGCAACGCGAACCGAGGCTTGGACTTTTATGGTGATCGGGAGCTTGTTGGCTGGGTTGGTGCTGTCGGCAATCGCAACGTTGACCGGGGAAGCTCAAGGCTTTTCGACCGCACAATCCGTGACTGCTAGCATCGCATCGATTCTCTATTTCATTCCGGTTCCTGCACTGTTCGCCCGACGTCTGCACGATATCGGATGGAGTGGCTGGTTCGCAGTTGCCGTTCCTGCATTCTATGGCTTCGCGACCGTAACTGAGGGTGCGGGACCGGCAATTGCTGGGATTGTCAAGAACGACTTTGGCTGGCCGGGAACGATTATCGTCCTAACCGGCGTTGCCCTCATGTATTTGGTCCTGCTGCTTCCCACGAGCGAGCGCGCCGATCGATTTGGTGCCAATCCACGATTAGTGAACGAACAACCCTAAATCACCTCGTCCTCATCCATGAGCGGTTGCGCCGGGCCCTCCGGCTCGCTCGCCAGGATTGCTTCGGTGATCGAGCCGATCCGTTCGCCGGCGTGCTCCAGCTGCGCCACCTCGGCAATGTGGAACAGCGCGTCGCCCTGGTTGACCACCGGCAGGGTGGCATGGCCGATGATGATGCCGTCGATCGGACTAACCATCTCCATCGGGCCCTCGCCGAACAGCCCGCCCACGGTGGCGAGCAGGTCGCCTTTGTGGACGATGTCGCCCGACTTGCGTTCGCGGTGGGTCACTCCGCCGCGCGGGGCACGGACCCAGCTCGACTTGTTGGCGCGAGCGGGGATGCCGACATGCGACAAGCCGTCGTCGGCCTCGATCATCCCGATATGCGCCAGCACCCGGCACACCCCGCTGACCCCGATATCGATCGACAGGCGGTCGAACCGCAGAGCCTCGCCGGCTTCCATCAGCAGCATCGGCACCTCGCGCCCCTGCGCCAGCGCGCGCATCGATCCGTCGCGCAGCGGGCTCTCGATGATCACCGGCGCACCAAACGCCATCGCCAGCTCGACCAGATAAGGGCTGCCGGCGGCAATGCGGATTTGCGGCAGGTTGTAGCGGTGGATCGCGGCGGAATGGATGTCGATCCCCAGCGAGCACCGGCCGATCACATGCTCGAGGAAAGTCCACGCCAGTTGTCCTGCCAGCGACCCCTTTCGGCTGCCGGGGAAGCTGCGGTTGAGGTCTCGCCGATCGGGCAGGTACCGGCTGTGCTGGAGAAAGCCGAAGATATTGACAGCCGGGGCAAGGATCACCGTGCCCGCCAGCCGCTGCGGATCGAGCCGAGCGGAGAGCCGCTGGATTACCGCCGTGCCGATTATCTCATCCCCGTGGATCGCGCCGCTGACGAAGACGACGGGACCGGGCTGCGCCCCGTGGACTACCTGCAAGGCGAGGTTGGCGGAAAGCCCGGAAACCTGCTGGCTAACCGGGATCGCGACGATCCGCCGTTCGCCCGGCGGCACGATCTCCCCGCCGATCTCGAATTCCACCGCACCTTCGACTGACTCGCCCATAACCTGAGCCCTCCCTGTCCCCTCGGCGCATTGGCCACGGGAGAGGGCGCGAACGCAAGCGGATTGTGCGCGCACTTCCCTTGTCGCGGGGGAGTCCCTACATGGTCCGCCACCATGGCACGCCCCAAACCAGAGACCTTCGACAAGCAGAAGACCGTTGCCGAGAACCGTCGCGCCCGGTTCGATTATCATATCGAGGACAAGTACGAAGCCGGGATCGTGCTACAAGGTACCGAGGTCAAGGCCCTGCGCGCCGGCGAGGCGTCGATCGCCGAGAGCTATGCCGAGGTGCGCGACGGGCAGGTATGGCTGATCAACGCCAACGTCCCCGAATACAGCCACGGCAACCGCCTGAACCACGAACCCAAGCGCCCGCGCAAGCTGCTGCTGAACGAGCGCGAGATCGCCAAGCTGACCGGCGCGGTCGAGCGCAAGGGGATGACTCTGGTCCCGCTGAGCATCTATTTCAACGGCAAGGGCCGGGCCAAGATGGAGCTGGCGCTGGCCAAGGGCCGTCAGGCGCAGGACAAGCGCGAATACGTCAAGGACCGCGACTGGAAGCGCGACAAGGCCCGCCTGCTGCGCGAAAAAGGGTGATTGACCGAGCCTCGGCTTGGGCTGCGGTTAATCCGGCTCGGTCTATCGCATCGGCAATCATGAACTGCTCGACAAACTCGACCGCTAAAATCCCTCCGCGCCCCTTGCCTATCGCCATTGTGCAGCGCAAGGGGAGCGCAAGGCGATGAGCAAGACCCGTTCCAAGACTTTCCTCGCGGACCTGATCCGCAAGAATATGCCGACGCGCGACCAGCTGGAGAGCAACCGCTGGACGCGCGGGCTCGCCATGCGCCACGAATTGTGGCGCTTCACCAGGCGCTCGGTGCCGCGCGGCGTGGCGGTGGGATTGCTGGTCGGGATTTTCGCGCTGATCCCCGGCATCCAGATCATCGGCGCTGCGCTGATGTGTGTGCCAGGGCGCGGAAACATCCCGATAGCGGCAGCGATGACCTTCCTGTCCAATCCCGCGACCACGCCACTCATCCTAATCGGTTCCGCGTTCATCGGCAATGCGATGGGCTTCCACGCCAACGTCTCCACCGTGCAGGAGATGGTGGCGCGCAGCGCACCGGCGGGCGATTGGGTGAGCTGGTTCCTGTCGGATGCGGCACCCGCAGTGCTGGTGGGCCTTGCGGTCATGTCGGTGGTGGCGGCTGCCATCGGATACCTTGTCTCGTCGTGGGTGTGGCGGGTGATGGTCGCGCGCAAACGCAAGCGGCGTTTGAAGCGCATCGTCGAACATAGCGAAGAACGGTTCGGAACGGTCGAAGGATGAACGTTCTCGGTGAAGCGCAAGGGGAGCGCCAGACGGGCCTGATCGGGGGGATCGCCGCTGCGGCAGTGGCTTCGGCTGCGCTGCTGTGGTGGATTTCCGGCACCCCGGTGCTCGCCTTTGCCTATTTTGCAGCTCTGGTGGTCCTCATACTCGCCGCTTCGGCAGCATCGCGCATGCGGGGCGGCAGCACGGGCGATGAGCTGGCCCCGCCCGACTGGTCTGTCACCGTCACCGCGATCGAGCAGCCCGGACTGGCCGTTGCCATCACTGATCGGGCCAACCGCCTTGCCTGCGCCAATTCCGCCTATGCCGAATGGTTCGGAGCCGCTGCGGCACCTCCCAACCTGCCGCTCGACCGGCCATCGCTCGAACGGCTGACCCGTGCTGCGCGCGAGGCATGGCGCGACGGGACTGCGCGGGCCGACGATCTGTTGCGCAGCGATGGCACGCCCGGCTGGCACGCCAGCGCTGAACGGGCCGGGCGGGGCGAGGATTATCTGATCTGGCGCATCTCCGAAGCGGCAGCAGCAAATCACGCTGACGCCGTCGGTGCCCTTGTCGGCGGAGCGCTCGGCCGGATGCTGTCCGTTGCGGGGATCGAGACCGCGTTGGTTGGTCCGGACGGGATAGTTCGGGCAGTAGGACGAGGCTTCGCCCAGCGCGCCTCGGGCGATCCGACTGCAACGCTGGCGGGGCAGGAATTCGTCTCTTTCCTGCGAAGCGATGACCGCGACCGGATATTTTTCGCACGCGAGGGGCGCAAGGGCGCGCCGTTGACGCTGGTGCAGGTGCCGCTGGAAGAACCATCGGGCGTCGCAACCAGTACGGGAAGCGAAGTGCCTTCGCTGATGCTGCTGCTCGAAGGCGGGGCGGGGATCGGTAGCGGATCGGATGGGCCGGGGGCTGCCGCGACTCCGCAGCTCGAGGCCCTGCTCGGCGCTTTGCCGCTAGGGCTCGCGATGACCGATCGCGACGGACGCTTCCTGTTCGGCAACGAGGCCTTCAAACGGGCGGTCGGGCGCGAGGGGCAGGCGATGCCGTCTTACCCGTCCGATCTGGTGACGCGCGAAGACAAGGGCGCATTGGCGGATGCGGTGCGACGCTTCGGCAAGGGACCCGCACTGAGCGGCGACATGGCGATCCGCCTGCGCGACACGCCAGACGATCCTGTGTCGCTCGGGCTGGCGGGCGTGCGCGGTCTCGGCGATGCAGCAGTGCTCCTCAGCCTGTCGGACTCGACCGAGGAAACACGCCTCAAGCGGCAGGTGGCACAGGCGACCAAGATGCAGGCGGTCGGTCAGCTTGCGGGCGGCGTGGCGCATGACTTCAACAATGTCCTGACCGCGATTATCGGCTACTGCGACCTGATGTTGCTGCGTCACACGCCGGGTGACAGCGACTACGACGATATCCAGCAAATTCGCGCCAATTCCAATCGTGCGGCGAGCCTGACGCGGCAATTGCTAGCTTTCAGCCGGCAGCAGACGTTGCAGCCCAAAGTTGTCCAGCTGCCCGACGTGGTGAGCGAGGTGAGCCAGTTGCTCAAGCGGCTGCTGGGCGAGAATATCGAGCTCAAGGTGCGACACGACCGCGACCTCGGGCCGGTCCGGGCAGACCCGCAGCAGCTCGAGCAGGTGATCGTCAACCTGGCGGTCAATGCGCGCGATGCGATCCAGTCTCGCGGGGACGGGCGAGGCAAGCTGACGCTGGCGACCCGCCGCATCTCGGCGCGCGATGTCCGCGCAATGGGTTCGGAAATCATTCCGGCGGGCGAGTACACCGCGATTGTCGCACAGGACACCGGTGGCGGCATAGCGCCCGAGAAGCTGGGCAAGATATTCGAACCGTTCTTCACTACCAAGGTACTGGGCAAGGGCACCGGTCTCGGTCTGTCCACAGTGTACGGGATCGTCAAACAATCGGGCGGCTATATCTTCGCCGACAATGTGGAGGGGATTTCCGGCACGATCGAGGGCGCGCGGTTCACCATCTATCTGCCGGTCTATTCAGGGCCGGTGTCCGAAGAACATCTGCCGGCCAGCGCGCGGGACGCCGAGCCGGAAGCCAGCACATGGCTCGGCAGCGCGCGGATCCTGCTGGTGGAGGACGAGGACATGGTGCGCGCCGTCGCCGAACGGGCGCTCGCACGGTCAGGCCACAAGATCACCCTTGCCCGTGACGGCGAAGAAGGGCTCGCCGCGGTCGCCAATGGCGGGGAGTTCGACCTTATTGTTTCGGATGTCGTCATGCCGGGGATGAGCGGCCCGCGCATGGTCAAGGCGATCCGCAAGGTGCGCCCCGACCTGCCCGTGCTGTTCATGTCGGGCTATGCCGAAGAGCAGCTACGCAAGGAAATCGACGTCGAGAACATGCATTTTCTCGCCAAGCCGTTCAGCGTCCAGCAGATCGGCGACCGTGTTGCCGCCATCCTCAATGCCGGCCAGCGGTCTGCCAAGTTGAAATAAGGAAAGATTTCTCTCCAATCTGGCGAGAGTTGTGGTATTCCATCGTCGCGGGTCGAAGAAAAAAACAAAAACCAGTCGAACCATCCCTTGGGGGCAAACGATGAAACACCGATTCGCTTTTGGCGCGTGCTCCGTATTCGCGCTCGCTGCCGCTGCCACACCCGCTTCGGCCGGGATCGACGCCTATATCGGCGAGGTGACACCGGGCGGCTACAACTTCTGCCCGCGCGGCACCGCTAAGATGAACGGGCAGATCCTGTCGATTGCGCAGAACACCGCGCTGTTCGCGCTGATCGGCACGACCTATGGCGGTAACGGGCAGACGACCTTCGCACTCCCCAACCTGCAGGGCCGTGTGCCGATGCACCAGGGGCAGGGCCCGGGCCTGTCTTTCCGCAGTCTTGGCGAGCAAGCCGGCAGCGAGACCAACACTCTGCTGCTCACCCAACTGCCGATCCACAACCATACAGCGCTGATCAACGTCAACAACACCGCGACGGCCGACAGTGGCAACCCGACCGGTAATGTCTTCGCCCGCGCGGTCAGCAACACTTACGAAAACACCGACCCGCCGACCCCGGGTGCTACCATGGCCGCATCGACCGTGACCGTCGGTGTCAGCGGCGGCAGCCAGCCGTTCAACAACATGCAGCCCTACCTCGCACTGAACTATTGCATTGCGACCGAGGGCATTTTCCCACCGCGCAATTGACCCCCGATTGCCTGACGAACCAGGCAATCGCCGCACGCAATTCAAAGATTCCACGGACTGGAGACACGCCATGAAACTTTCGAAAACCACCCTCGCTTCGGGTGTTGCAGCGATCACGCTGTGCGTCCCGACGGCGCCTGCACATGCTGGAACCGACGCCTATATCGGCGAAATCACTCCGATGGCCTTCAGCTTCTGCCCCCGCTCCACCCTGCCGATGAACGGGCAGATCCTGTCGATCGCATCGAACACCGCATTGTTCTCGCTGCTCGGCACCACCTATGGCGGCAATGGACAGACGACTTTCGCGCTCCCCAATCTGCAAGGCCGCGTGCCGATGCATTTCGGCAATGGCCCCGGCCTGACCCCGAGAGTTCTGGGCGAAGTTGGCGGAACCGAGACCAACACGCTGCTGTCCACCCAGATGCCGGCACACACCCACACGGCGTTGATCAATGTGAACAACACCGCGACGGCCGACAGCGGCAACCCGACGGGCAATGTGTTCGCCCGCGCGGTGAGCAACACCTACGAGAACACCGATCCGCCGACCCCGGGTGCTACCATGGCGGCCTCGACCGTTTCGGTCTCGACTGCAGGCGGCAGCCAGCCGTTCAACAATATCCAGCCCTATCTCGTGCTCAACTATTGCATCGTGACGCAGGGAATCTTCCCGCCGCGCAACTGACATTCGGCGGACATTCAGAAAAAGGGGCGCAGACCGGTTCTGCGCCCCTTTTTTCATGCGCGCTGCATTGGCATGGTGCGTGAACAACGGGGCAAGTCGGGAGGGCTGACCATGACGAAATTCGCGCGCAATCTTAAGCTGCTGGCCATCGGATCGGTGCTCGCAATCGGGTCGCAGGCTGCCGGGCAGTCGGTCCCCGATCCCGATGAGACCGCGCAGGGCGATGTCGCGGTGACGATCTACCAGAACGGCCAGGCACTGGTGCAGGACGTCCGCCAGATCGCCTACGAGCGCGGGCGCAGCAGGGTGGAGTTTCCCGATGTGTCCGCCCAGATCCGGCCGGAAACGCTCAGTTTCGCTGCGCCCGGTACCGCAATCATCGAACAGAATTTCGATTTCGACCTGCTGACCCCGGCCAAGATGATGGAAAAGGCGATCGGGCAGACGGTCACGCTGATCCGCACCAATCCGGCGACCGGCGCCGAAACGCGTGAGCGGGCCAAGGTGCTCTCGACAGCTGGCGGCGTGGTCATCCAGATCGGCGATCGGATCGAGGTTCTGCGCGACGATGGCCTGCCGGTGCGCGTGGTGTTCGACCGGGTGCCGCCCAACCTGCGCGCGCGGCCCACCCTGTCGGTCAATGTCGAGAGCGACCGCGCGGGCACCCGTCCGACGCAAATCCGCTATCTCACCGGTGGTCTCGGCTGGAGCGCCGATTACGTTGCGCTGTATGACGAGGCCAAGGGCGCGATCGACATGCAGGGGTGGGTCACACTGACCAACAACACCGGCACCACCTTCAATCAGGCCGAAACGCTGCTGGTCGCCGGCAATCCCAATGGCGGCCGCAATTACAATCCCGGTCTCGTCCGTGCCGGGACGCAGAGCGCCAATCGGGAGCAGGTGGGCGAGTTCTACCTCTATCCGATCGCCGGGCGCACGACGATCGCCAATGCCCAGACCAAGCAGGTCAGCTTTCTCGACGTGCAGGGAGTGAAGGCGCGCAAGGTCTACAGCCGCACGATCGGCTGGATGGCGAGCGACGACCGGCCGTATAACGTATCGAGCGAGATCGCCTTCTCCTCGTCGAGCGAGGGCGGGCTGGGCGACGCACTGCCGGCAGGCACGGTGCGGTTTTACCAGAAAGACAGCAAGGGCTCGCCGCAGTTCATCGGCGAGAACGGCATCGGCCACACGCCGATGGGCAGCGAGCTGTCGCTGCGCACCGGCGACGCGTTCGACATCTTCATCCAGGCCGAGGTCGAGAAGCGCGAACGGCTGACTGCGGCCGAGTGGGAGAAAACCGCGCGCTACATCGTGATCGAGGACGGCGAGGAGATCCGCCGGATCGAGGAAGAGCGTCCGGTCGATTACTGGCAGACGACCATGCGCTACACCATCACCAACGCCAAGGCGGTGCCGGTCGAGGTCGATCTGGTGCAGGCCGGGCTCGACCGGGGCTGGTGGAGCCGCGACTTCCGCATCGTCTCCGAAGACGAGCCGGGCACGCAGCTCAACGCCGACCGGCGCAAATGGGTGGTGCCGATCCCCGCCAACGGCAAACGCGAATTCCGCGTCACCTTCGCAACGCGTTATTGAGGCGGGCTATGCGCTGGCTCGGCAGCCTGCTCATGCCTCTGGCGCTGTTCGGCGCGGCTGCCGACGCGCGCGAAGCCGTCGATGCCAGCGCCCCGGCGAAGGTTTCGGTGACGGTTTACCGCGATCCTAACCGAGGCGAGGGCCAGACGCTGCAGCGCGAGTGGCCGCAGGGCTTCGCGATGATCAGCGAGCAGCGCACGGTCACACTCCCGGCGGGCGAATCGACCATCCGCTTCGAGGGGGTGGCCGAAGGCATGGTCGCGGTCAGCGCGATCGTGACCGGCCTGCCGGGCGGGACGATCGAGAAAAACCGCAACGCCGATCTGCTATCGCCCGCCGCGCTGGTCGACGGGACGCTGGGGAACCGGGTGCGGATCACCCGGACCAATCCGGCCACCGGAGTCGAGATCAGCGAGAGCGCCATCGTGCGCACCCGCGCCGACGGCGGGATCGTGTTGCAAACCGGTGAGGGCTTCGAGGCGGTGCGCTGTTCGGGCCTGCCCGAAGGTCTCGCGTTCGATCGCGTGCCCCAGGGCCTGTCGGCGCAGCCGGTATTCTCGATCGACACCCGCGATGCGCGAGGCGGGACCTATACCGTCACGCTGACCTATCTCGCCTGGGGCTTTGACTGGCAGGCGCATTATGTCGCGCGGCTGGGAGAGGGCGGGGCCAAGGGCAAGGTTCTGTTCGATCTGATGAGCTGGCTGACCATCCTCAACGACAACGGGCAATCGTTCGAGGATGCCGAGCTGCTGGCGGTGGCAGGCACACTCAATGTGACCAGCGATTTCGAGACCCTCGCCGATGCGCCGGAAGGGCGCGCCTTGCAGCTCGCGTGTTACCCGATCGGAAGCACGGCGATCGGATCGCCGATCCCATACTACGATGACGGTTATGGCGTACCGCTTCCAGCCGCGCCGATGATTGCCGGGATGATGATGGACGAGCGGATAATGGTGACGGGCGCGCGCATGAGGCAGGAGGTCAATCTGGCGGATTCGGTTGCCATGTTGGCGGACGAAGAAGCGCTGGGCGATCTCAAGCTCTATCGCATTCCCGAAGCGGTGACCGTCGCCGCAAAGGGCATGAAGCAGGTTGCCTTCCTCGACAAGAAGCGGGTGGAGGGCGAATTTGTCTATCTCGCCGAATGCTACACCGGCGACTGGTATGCCGACTGGGGCGAGGTCGAGGGCGCGGAGACGTCGCTTCAGCTCGAAACCGTGAATGACGAGAAACATGGGCTCGGCGCGGCTTTGCCCAATGGCGGGATCACCATCTTCGACCCGAGCTCGTTCGGGCCGCTGTTGATCTCGGAAGAGACCTTGCGCGACTATGCGGTGGGGCAGGATGTCGAAATCCCGCTGGCCCAGAGCCAGATGGTGCGGGCGAACTGCGCGCTCAGGGCCGAGGAAGAGGCGCGCAAGCTCGAGCGAGGCGAATGGGCGGCGATGCGGATCAAGCTGACCAACGTCAACAGCCGCACCGCCAAGGTTCGCGTGTTGCTCGGCTATTCGGGGGAGTGGCAATACCGCACCGGACGGGTCAAGCCGCGGCTGAAGGATGGCGATTATGTCATCGAGCTCGACGTAAAGCCGGGCGAGACGCGGCTGTTCGACTGGCAGATCAGGCGGAGCGACGGCCGGGCCGACTGAGGAGTGCGCTTCGGGCCATTTTCCTACATTGCGGGGAACTGCTATCGACCCTTCCTGCGACAACCGATCCGAGACATTGCGATGGCCCAACTGGAGCGAGAACAAACCGATACGAACCCGTCGTGGCCAAGTCGGCGCGAGAAAATCGAAAGTCTCGCCGGACATCAGTCAGATTTAACTAAATAACTGAAATTAGACAATAAAGAGTCAAAGAGAAATTTCGAAGAGCATATGGGTCAGTGTCACACCTGGGCCCGAACGCAAAAAATTTCGTTCCCCACTTGTTCTACGAGAACAAACCCGATACATACACCAACAGTTGAAGAGTCGGGCACGCGCCCTAGGCAACTGATGGAGGCCATGTCATGGCAGCAAGTCTCAAGCTGGTAGAAGGTAAGGAAACGAACGTGGACCGTCAGAAGGCGCTCGATGCGGCGCTCGCCCAGATCGACCGTGCATTCGGCAAGGGATCGGCGATGAAGCTGGGCCAGAAGGAAGCGATGGAGGTCGAGACGATTTCGACCGGCTCGCTCGGGCTCGACATCGCGCTGGGGGTCGGCGGCCTGCCCAAGGGCCGCGTGATCGAGGTTTACGGGCCGGAAAGCTCGGGCAAGACGACGCTGGCGCTGCACGTTATCGCAGAAGCGCAGAAGAACGGCGGCACGGCGGCCTTCGTCGACGCCGAGCATGCGCTCGATCCGGCCTATGCCAAGAAGCTGGGCGTCGATATCGACGAGCTGATCATTTCGCAGCCTGATACCGGCGAGCAGGCGCTCGAAATCACCGATACGCTGGTGCGTTCGAACGCGATCGACGTGCTGGTGGTCGATTCGGTTGCGGCGCTGGTCCCGCGGGCGGAAATCGAAGGTGAAATGGGTGACAGCCACGTCGGCCTGCAGGCCCGCCTGATGAGCCAGTCGCTGCGCAAGCTGACCGGCTCGATCAACCGCTCCAAATGCATGGTGATCTTCATCAACCAGCTGCGCATGAAGATCGGGGTGATGTACGGCAATCCGGAAACCACCACCGGCGGCAATGCGCTCAAGTTCTACGCTTCGGTCCGGCTCGACATCCGCCGCACCGGTCAGATCAAGGACCGGGACGAAATCATCGGCAACACCACCCGCGTGAAAGTGGTGAAGAACAAGGTTGCACCGCCGTTCAAGCAGGTCGAATTCGACATCATGTACGGCGAAGGCATTTCGAAGATCGGCGAAATCCTCGACCTCGGCGTCAAGGCCGGGCTGGTCGAGAAATCGGGCTCGTGGTTCTCCTACGACAGCGTCCGCATCGGGCAGGGTCGCGAGAATGCCAAGACCTTCCTCAAGGAAAATTCCGAGATGTGCGACCGGTTGGAAGCCGCCATTCGCGGCCGCACCGACCAGGTCGCCGAAGAGATGATGACAGGCCCTGACGCGGAGGACTGATCGTACTCTCTTCAAGCGGGCCATCCGTCCAAAGTCGGCCCGGAAAAACGGGAAACCGGCGCGAGCATCCACCCCAGGATCCGCGCCGGTTTTTCTTGTCTTGCTACCGGTCGCCCAAGGCTGAAGCACGGATCAAAGCCCGGCTTTGGTCCGTGCATCCTGCAGACCTGCAGAAAGCGCTATTCGACCGCTCCATTTCGCGGCAAGGTGATGTCCTGCCGCATCACCGTTCGGCAGGCCGAGGATTGGGGGCAGAAACAGGGCGATGACGACAAAACTCGACTGGGAAGGCCGCGTCGGCCGCAGCTGGGCGCACGAATGGCGCCGCACCGATCGCAGTTTCGGCGGTCTGACCGACCAGCTGCTCGGCAAGGCGAGTGCGCGCGGTGTGCGAAAGGCGCTCGATGTCGGATGCGGCGCCGGGGAATTGTCGATGGCGATGGCGCGGGGACACTCGACGGCCGAAGTTGTGGGCATCGATATCAGCCCGGAATTGATCGACGTCGCACGTGAGCGCGCCGGCTATCTGCCCAACCTCGATTTCGAGTTGGGCGATGCGGCGAATTGGTCGCGACCTGGCTTCGCGCCTGACCTCATCATGTCGCGCCACGGCGTAATGTTCTTCGAGCAGCCGGTGGAGGCATTCGCCCATCTCGCCAACATCTCCGCGCCGGACGTGCGTCTGGTCTTCTCCTGCTTTCGCAGCTTCGAGGAAAACGCCTGGGCCGAGCGAGTGGTCGGGTGCCTTCCCGCCGGATCGTTCGTAGAGCCCAATCGCTTCGCACCCGGTCCATTCGCGTTTGCCGACGAAGCGCATGTCCGGGGCATTCTGTCCGATGCCGGTTGGTCGGAGATCGCATTCGAGCCGATCGACTATGCGTTCGTCGCCGGAACGGGCGAGGATGCCCTCGGTGATGCGTTGGACTATTTCCAGTCGATCGGGCCGGCCGCAAGGGCCGCTGCCAGCCTCGCACCAGACGAGAAAGCCCGTTTCATCGGCAATCTCGGGCGATACCTCCGCAACAACGAGGAAGGGGGGATCATTGCGTTGCGTGCGGCGGCGTGGATCGTGACCGCCAAGGCAAGCGCAAGCTGAGCAAAAGGCAGCACCGCCGCACACGTTAATCGGCTTGTCGCACGGCTTCCCAGGCCTTACCTGCGCGCTATGCAATCGACCAACGATATCCGCCGCTCGTTTCTGGACTTTTTTGCTACTGCCGATCACCGCGTCGTGCAGAGCGCGCCGCTGGTGCCGTACAACGATCCGACGTTGATGTTCGTCAACGCGGGCATGGTGCCGTTCAAGAATGTCTTCACCGGGTTGGAAACTGCGCCTTCTCCGCGCGCGGCTAGCAGCCAGAAATGCGTACGCGCGGGCGGCAAACACAACGATCTGGACAATGTCGGTTACACCGCTCGGCACCACACCTTTTTCGAGATGCTCGGGAATTTCTCCTTCGGCGACTATTTCAAGGAGCAGGCGATCCACCACGCATGGACCTTGCTCACGAAGGAGTGGGGACTGTCGCCGGACAAGCTCACGACCACCGTCTATCACACCGATGACGAGGCGTTCGAGCTGTGGCGCAAGATCGCCGGTCTGCCCGAAGATCGTATCATCCGCATCGCCACCAGCGACAACTTCTGGTCGATGGGCGATACCGGCCCATGCGGCCCGTGCAGCGAGATTTTCTACGATCATGGCGATCACATCCCCGGCGGCCCTCCGGGCAGCCCGGACGAGGATGGGGACCGCTTCATCGAGATTTGGAATCTCGTGTTCATGCAGTTCGAGCAGTCGGCTGATGGCTCGCGCACCAGCCTGCCCAAGCCGTCGATCGACACCGGGATGGGGCTCGAACGCATCGCGGCGGTGATGCAGGGGGTGCATGACAACTACGACACCGACACGTTCCGCGCGCTGATCGAGGCGTCGGAGAGTCTGACCGGGGTCAAGGCGTCTGGCGAGCATCAGGCCAGCCATCGCGTGATCGCCGACCACCTGCGTTCGACCAGTTTCCTGCTGGCCGATGGCGTTTTGCCGTCCAACGAAGGCCGCGGCTATGTGCTGCGCCGCATCATGCGCCGTGCGATGCGCCATGCGCACCTGCTCGGCGCGAAGGAACCGCTGATGCACCGGCTGGTGCCAGAACTGGTCTCGGAGATGGGGCAGGCCTATCCTGAACTGCAGCGCGGACAGGCGCTGATCGAGGAAGTGCTCGAGCGCGAGGAAACCCAGTTCCGCCGCACGCTGGACAAGGGTCTCCGCCTGCTCGACGACGCCACTGCCGGAATGGATGCAGGGTCCGAACTCGACGGCGAAACTGTTTTCAAGCTCTACGATACCTACGGCTTCCCCTACGATTTGACCGAGGATGCCTTGCGCGCGCGCAGCATCGGTGTCGACCGCGCGGGCTTCGACGCCGCCATGGCACGGCAGAAGGCGGCCGCGCGCGCTGCCTGGAAGGGTTCGGGCGATGCGGCATCGGACGAGGTCTGGTTCGATATCGCGGAGCGCGAAGGCAGCACCGAATTCACCGGTTATACCGCCACCAGCGGCGAGGGCCGGGTTATCGCGCTGGTGCGCGACGGTGCAGAAATCGAGAGCGCCTCGGCTGGTGATGAGGTGGTGGTGCTGACCAACCAGACACCGTTCTACGGCGAGAGCGGCGGACAGACCGGCGACGTCGGCGCAATCACTACACCGGACGGCTTGCGGATCGCAGTAACCGACACCGGTAAACCGCTCGGCCGCCTGCATACGCACAAGGCAAAGGTCGAGAGCGGAACGATCCGCACCGGCGATGTGGTTCACCTCGAAGTCGATGTGGAGCGCCGCGACAGGATTCGCGCGAACCATTCGGCGACGCATCTTTTGCATGCCGCATTGCGCAACCGGCTGGGTGGGCACGTGACGCAGAAAGGTTCGCTGGTGGCGGAAGAACGCTTCCGCTTCGACTTCTCGCACCCCAAGCCGTTATCGGATGAAGATATCGCGGCGATCGAGGCCGAGGTGAACGCCGAGATCCGCGCGAATGAAACGGTCAGCACCCGCTTGATGAGCCCTGACGATGCCGTCGAGGCAGGCGCGTTGGCGTTGTTCGGCGAGAAATACGGTGACGAGGTACGCGTGCTGTCGATGGGGCGGAAAGCGGATGGTGAGCGCAATTATTCGGTCGAGCTGTGCGGCGGCACCCACGTCCGCGCGACCGGCGATATCGGCCTGTTCCGTATCGTCTCGGAAAGCGCGGTTTCGTCAGGCGTTCGCCGGATCGAAGCGCTGACCGGCGAAGCGGCGCGCCAGTGGCTCGTCGGACGCGAAGAGGCGTTGAAAGGCGCGGCCAGCGTACTCAAGACCTCTCCCGATGATGTGTCGGCGCGCGTCGCCGCGTTGGTCGAAGAGCGCCGCTCGCTAGAAAAGGAACTGGCAGAAGCGCGCAAGCAGCTCGCGCTGGGTGGCGGGGGTGCTGCGAGCGGTCCGGCGGTGGAGGATATCGGCGGCGTCAAGTTCTCCGGCCAGGTTCTGGAAGGGCTGGATGCCAGGGAACTGCGGCCTTTGCTGGATGAAGCGAAAAAAACTCTCGGCAGCGGTGTCGCCGCGGCGGTAGCGGTCAATGACGGCAAGGCCGCCGTCGCGGTTGCCGTGACCGATGACTTGGCAGGCCGTTTCAGCGCGGTGGACCTCGTAAGGGTCGGGGTCGAAGCGGTCGGCGGCAAAGGCGGTGGCGGTCGTCCGGACATGGCACAGGGCGGGGGGCCGGACGGGGCGAACGCGATCGCAGCGATCGCCGCGATTAAGGGGCAGATCGCCGCTTAGTTATCAGCCGCGCGGTCCGCTCGCTTTTCGGGTCGCCGTCTCGCTGCCGCGCGCGACATTGACTCCGTAGGTATCCGCCGGGCGATCTTCGTCGCGGCGCGCGGATGGCTTGAGCTTTTCCTGTTCGAGCTGTGCAGGATCGAACGCCTCGCCTTTATGCGGGGGCTGGGCGGGATTTTTGTCGGCCATTGTGTCTCTCCTTCTCCCCCTCAACGCAGCGTGCAGGGAAAAGGTTCTGAAAAATCAGCCTTCAGCGGTACTGGTGCGCAATTTCGGCTTGTAGTCGAGCGCGCCCTCTCGCTCGATCTGGACGCGGTATTCGTCGCGCTTTTCGTGGATGGAGGCGATCACCGGACCCATCGCCACGCCGATATCGACCAGCACCGCTTCGGATAGCTGGAGCGAGCTTTCGAGCGTTTCGGGAACCGCATGGCTGGCCCCGGCACGATAGAGTTCCGCCGCATGTTCGGTGTCGCGCGCGCGGGCGACGATCAGCAGGTCCGGGTGGAGCTTGCGCAGCTTGCGGGTCAAACGTTCGGCGAGCACCGGCTCGTCCATCGTCAGCACCACTGCAGGCGATCGCTCGACTCCCATGCGGGTCATCGCGTCGGCGCGGGCCGCATCGGCGAAGGTCGCGCGATAGCCCAGCCTGCGCGCGGTCTCGATCTGGTCGCTGTCGGAATCGATCGCAATGTAGGGTTTGCCATGCGTTGCGAGCATATCGGAGACGAGACGTCCGACTCGCCCTGCGCCGACAATGATGACCGGCTGTTCGCTGTCGTCGGGCGTGGTGATTTCCGGGGCAGGCTCGACCCGCCGCGCGATATGGCGACCGAGCAGGGCCAGCATCGGCGTAACCGTCAGCCCGATGGCGGTGACGATCTGCCAGAACTGCGCCGTGCCGGGCTGGATCAGCAAGGCTGCGCTGGCGGCTGCGATAACGATCAGCGTGGTTTCGGACGGACTGGCCATCAGGATCCCGGTTTCCGCCGCCGTGCTGCGCCGCGCGCCCATCAGCCGCAGAAGCACCCCGGTGACCACGGCCTTGAACACCAGCACCAGCAGTACCGCGCCGAGGATCGACCAGAGATTGTCCCAGATCGTCAGCAGGTCGATGCTCATGCCCACTGTGATCAGGAACACGCCCAGCGCCAGCCCCTTGAACGGCTCCATGATCGCCTCGACCTCGCCGTGGTACTCGGTTTCGGCAATTAGTAGGCCGGCGATCAGAGCGCCGACGATCGGTGAAAGACCCACCACAGATGTGGCAAGGCTTGCAGCAATTACGACCAGCATGGAGGCCGCAAGGAACAGTTCGGGGCTCTTGGTCCGGGCGGCCTGGGCAAACAGATAGGGCAGCAAAAGCCGGCCAAGCACCATCATCGCAAGGATCACCAGCCCGCCCATCCACAACGTGTCGAGCAGGCCTTCCCACCCTTCGGCCTGGGCGTTGGGTGCCATTGCGCCGAGGATGAAGATGATCGGGACGATCATGATATCCTCAAACAGCAGCATCGAGAGCGCGGCGCGCCCCACCGGTGACGAGGTGCCCGAGATTGGCAGCACGATCGCGGTGGAGGAAAAGGCAAGCGCGAACCCCAGCGCCAGCGCGCCCGTCCAGTATTGCCCCATCATCGACAGCACCACCGCAGCGATAGTGCCGATGATCATCAATTCGGCCGCGCCGAGCCCGAACACCAGCCGCCGCATCTGCCATAGGCGCTTGAAGGAAAGCTCAAGCCCGATGCCGAACAACAGCAGGATGATCCCGAACTCGGCATAGATGGAGAGCGCCTCCGGATCGGTGATCGTTACGTAATTGAGCCAGGGACGATCGTAGACCAGCTTGCCCAGCCCGAACGGCCCGACCGCGACCCCGATCAGGATGAATCCGATGACCGGCGTGATCCGGAAGCGCGCGAAGACCGGGATGACCAGCCCCGCCGCGCCGAGGATCACCAGCGCATCGCTCATCGAAGAGGTGTCGAGTTCGGCAGCCATGAGAGGACGTTAGAGCGCGCTCAGTGCGCTGTCACCCGGATTGGAGCGACTATCCGCCCCCGCCGCCCGGTCCGCCGAGTGGCTTGCGGCGCGGACGCGGTTTGCTGGGGTGATCGCCCGCCTCATCCCACTCGATTCGGTAGAGGTCGAACCGGCGGTCAGCGAGGTTGCGCACGGTCCCTTCGGCGCGCGCCCATTGCAGGTCCGCGAGGTTGATGTCGCTGATCGTCAGCGTCTCGACATTCTCGCTCGCCTCGGCAGCGATGCCATCGCGGGCGAAGGGGAAGTCGCAGGGCGTGAGGATGCAACTCTGGGCGTACTGGATATCCATATTGCCGACATTGGGCAGGTTGCCGACATTGCCGCTCATCACCACGAAACACTGGTTCTCGATCGCCCGAGCCTGCGCGCAATAGCGGACCCGCAGATAGCCCTGTCGGCTGTCGGTACAGAACGGCACGAAGATAATCCGCGCGCCCTCGTCGGCCAGGCGGCGGGAAAGCTCCGGGAATTCGCTGTCGTAACAGATCTGCACCCCGATCGGGCCGCAGTCGGTCTGGATGACATCGATTGTGTCGCCGCCCTTGATGTTCCACCAGTAACGCTCGTTGGGGGTGGGGTGGATCTTCTCCTGCTCGTGCACCGAGCCGTCGCGCAGGCAGACATATGCGACGTTGTGGATGTCGCCGTCGTCCATTCGGGTCGGGTGACTGCCGGCGATGATGTTGATGTTGAACCGCATCGCCATGTCGGAAATATCGGCTTTCAGCCGGGGAGTGTATTCGGACAGGCGCTCGATCGCCTCGACGGGGGAGAGTTCCTTCTCCTCGTAGCTCAGCAGCATCAGCGTGAACAGCTCGGGAAAGACGATGAAGTCCGCTTCGTAATCGCTTGCAACGTCGATGAAATAGCGCACCGCTGCGAGAAATTCCTCGTAGTCCTTTACTGCACGCGCCTGCAGCTGGCAGGTCGCCACGCGCACCGATTCGACCCCGCGCGGCAGGCGCTTCTTCACCGGCTGGTCGCGCTCGACATAGGGGTTGCGCCACACCATCATCACCGCATTGCCGGCAGAAGCCTTGTCTTCGGGCAGGTACCTCTCGAGGATGCGGTCGGGCTCGAATCCGTTGGCCAGCTGGAAGCGCAGCACGGGGTCGTGAATTTTGCCGGCCAGGACCTGGTCGAGATAATCCTGCGGCCCATCGACCCGGCGCCGGAGGCGGCGGTAGTTGGGCATCCGACCGCCGAACACGATGCCGGTCAGGTCTCGTTCTTCGGCCAGCGCTCGGCGCTCTTCATACAGCCGCCGCCCGATCCGCACACCGCGCACCTTGGGATCGACGCACATCTCGTAACCGTAAAGCCAGTCTCCGGTCGGATCGTGGCGGCTGCCATAGCCGTTGCCTGAAATCTCGTCCCAGTCATGGTCGACGAACACCACCGGCCCGGGCAGCTGCATCGATGCGCAATAGCCGACCACTTCCTCGTCGAGCAGCGCAACGAAGCAGCCTTCAGGGAAGTTGTTGATCTGCCCGCGAATCTCGCCCTGCGTATAGGGCGGCAGTTCCGTGTAGGCGCGGCGGACGAGGGCGGAGATCCCGCGCACGTCTTTCATCATCGCGTTGCGCACTTCGAGCCTGCGCTTGCCAACCCGTTCAGTCGACTTGCGCGTCGGGCGCTTCTGCGTGGCTTTGGCCAATATCCTAGTCCCGTTCCGCCGCTACAGGAATTGCAACGACGGAGCAGGGCAAGGGTTTCACGCCCAGTTGGCCATTTCCTTCTCGAGGTTCTGCACGATCGCCTCGAAGAACTGTTCGGTGGTCATCCAGCTCTGTTCAGGGCCGATCAGCAGGGCAAGGTCCTTGGTCATGTGACCCTTTTCGACCGTTTCGATGCAGACCCGTTCGAGCGTTTCGGCGAACTTGACCACTTCGGGCGTGCCGTCGAACTTGCCGCGATACATCAGTCCTCGGGTCCAGGCGAAGATGCTGGCGATCGGGTTGGTGCTGGTCGCCTTGCCTTGCTGGTGCTGGCGATAGTGGCGGGTGACGGTGCCGTGCGCGGCTTCGGCTTCGACCGTCTTGCCATCGGGGCTGAGCAGCACGGAGGTCATCAGACCAAGCGAGCCAAAGCCCTGCGCCACCGTGTCCGATTGAACATCGCCGTCGTAGTTCTTGCACGCCCACACGAACTTGCCCGACCACTTGAGCGCGGAGGCGACCATGTCGTCGATCAGGCGGTGTTCGTAGACCATGCCCTTGGCCTTGAACTGTTCGGCGAAGCCTTCGTTGTCGAACACTTCCTGGAACAGATCCTTGAACCGGCCATCATAGGCCTTGAGGATGGTGTTCTTGGTGCTGAGGTAGACCGGCCAGCCGAGGTTGAGGCCGTAGTTGAAGCTAGCGCGGGCGAAGTCGCGGATCGAATCGTCGAGGTTGTACATCGCCATCGCCACCCCGGCGCTGGGGAAGTCGAACACGTCGAGATCGATCTTGGTGCCGTCCTCGCCGTCGAACACCAGCCGCAGCTTGCCCGGGCCGGGGATCAGTGTGTCGGTGGCCTTGTACTGGTCACCGAAGGCATGGCGGCCGACCACGATCGGGTCGGTCCAGCCGGGGACGAGCCGCGGCACGTTCTCGATCACGATCGGTTCGCGGAACACCACGCCGCCCAGGATGTTGCGGATCGTGCCATTGGGGCTCTTCCACATCTTCTTGAGGCTGAATTCCTCGACCCGCTGTTCGTCCGGCGTGATCGTGGCGCATTTCACACCGACGCCGTATTGCTTGATCGCGTTGGCGGCATCGACCGTGATCCGGTCTTCGGTCTCGTCGCGCTTCTCGACCGAGAGGTCGTAGTACTTCAGGTCGATATCCAGATAGGGCAGGATCAGCCGTTCGCGGATCCATTCCCAGATGATCCGGGTCATCTCGTCGCCATCGAGCTCGACTACCGGGTTCTTGACCTGAATTTTCTGCATGACTGCCTGTTGCCTCTTGCGGGGGAATGGGTTGCGCGGGCTTTAGCAGAGGAGGGCGCGTGCGCAAGGGAGCCGCGTGCTGCGGCCGGAACTTGCAGGTCTGTTGCTAGTCTGGACCGCGAGCGTCAGCCGGCGATGATTTCGACCCAATCGGACATAACCCAGCCGGTATCGCACGGCCCGCTGTAATTGACGGTGGCCTCGACCGGCGACGAGACTTCGCAATCGAGATCAGGATCGGATGAGTAAACGATGCCGTAATGCTCACCGTCCGACTGGCACACCCAGACCAGATCACCGTCGGCCAGATAGTCGATCGTGTCATATTCGCTGTCGGGGCCGGTGCGGACCATCGCGCTGCTGTCCGGCCCGACATTGGCGACCATGCCCAGCGTGCACGCGTCCAGATCCTCGATCGCCTCGAGCTGGACCGGGACCGATTCGCCGTAGGTGATCTGCGCCGAAACGGGCGAGACGGCAAGTGCCGCCAAGCCGAGGACGATAACCAATTTTTGCATGTAACCCCCATGACGATCCGCTCGCAGAGCGCGACGGAACGGCGTGTGACTAAAGCTTTTGCGGGTGGCTTGGCAACAGGCCAATCGCTGGCGAGATGCCGTTACCGACACGAAGAAAAAGCCCGCCGGTCGTGGCGGGCTTCTCTAGGCGATGGTGGGCGTAGGAAGGATTGAACTTCCGACCCCTACGATGTCAACATAGTGCTCTACCACTGAGCTATACGCCCACACCATCGGCGATGCCGCACGGCTCTGGGCCGGGGCAGGCGCGCCCTTTAGCGAGAGGCTATCGGGAGCGCAAGGGGGATCGTCTCTAAAGCGAGGCGGCAGCCTCGCCTGCAAAGACGCGTTCGACCTCGAGCACCAGATCGCGCAGGTGGAACGGCTTCGAGAGAACCTTGGCCTGCGGCTGTTCGCGGCTCGCCTTGAGGGTTACTGCGGCAAAGCCGGTGATGAACATGACCTTGGTGTGCGGACTGACCTCGGCGCACCGCTGGGCGAGCTCAATACCGTCCATTTCGGGCATCACGATATCCGACAGCAGCAGGTCGAAACGCTCGGCCTCGAGTCGGGGCAGGGCTTCAGTGCCGCGATCCACCGCGACAACCTCATAGCCCGCATTTTCCAGCGCGCGCGCGAGATAGGTGCGCATCGCTTCCTCGTCTTCCGCGAGCAGGATTCGCAGTTTGTTGGTGTCCGTCATTCCGCCCCGATAGACCGTTCGGCTTAAGAAATCTTTCGCTTCGTCACATTCGCCCTGCTTTGACACAAGGCGCTGCGCAAGGCAGCAAGCGGAGGAATGACCGGGACGGCACAAAACAGCGGCGATTCGATATCGCATCGGGGGGGCAACATCCCGGGTACGCGCAAGCCGGCTTACAGCCTGACCCTGTCGGGCGAGCTGCCGGTTCCCGTCATCCTGGCAGTTCCCCATGCGGGGCGATCGTACCCCGATGGACTGTGGAAGCGGATGCGCCGGCCCGAGTGGTCGGCGCTAAGGCTGGAAGACCGCTTCGTCGACCGGATTGCCGCCGAGGTGGCGCGACAGACGGGCGCGGGATTGCTGGTTTCGCATGCTCCGCGTGCCCTGATCGATCTTAATCGAGCAACCGACGATGTGGACTGGACGATGGTTGCCGAAGGCGCACCCTCGGGATCTGCCACGCCCAAGCCCAACCAGCGGGCACGCAGCGGACTTGGCCTCGTCCCGCGACGGTTGCCGGGTCTTGGTGAAATATGGAGCGGCCCGATGTCGGGTTCGGAGCTCGACGCGCGGATCGGTCAGGTTCACCTGCCCTATCATCGTGCGCTGGAAGGGGCGCTCGAGTCCGCCCGCGACCGGTGGGGTGCCGCCTTGCTGCTGGACTTGCACTCCATGCCGCCGCTCAAACCGGCGCACCCGCGAGACCGGGTTGCGGAATTCGTCGTCGGGGATCGCTTCGGCGCATCCGCCGACGACCGGCTGGTCGCCTGCACTTTGCGCGAGCTTGCGCAGAATGGCGCCATGGTTGCACACAATCGACCTTACGCCGGAGGTTATGTGCTCGATCGCCATGCCAATCTCCGCACAGGCGTCCATGCCATCCAGATCGAAATCTGCCGCAGTCTCTACCTGAGCGACGATCTTCTCGAAACGACCGGAGGGCTCGGCGAGGTCGCCGCGACATTGTCACGGCTGATCCGTGTGCTCGCCGGGGAAGTCGCGACGTTCGGCCGTATTCGCGACATGCCGCTTGCTGCCGAGTAGGCCGGTCCACGCCCGATAAAAAACCGCCTCGTGCAATATAGCACGAGGCGGCCAAGGTTCAGGGAGGGTGCACCGAAGTGCACTCATCCGGGCGGCATGAGGGGGGGGAGCCACCCGGACTTCTCGAATATGGGGACCGGATCAGACCCGTTCAAGCCTTGTTTCCGGTCCAATATTGTATCGATTTGTCGCTCGATCAGTTTACCGTTGCGAGCTGCGGCCCCTTGCCCTGGCTCTGCTGCCGGGCGAAGATGTTGCGCATCAGGTCGAGCGAAAAGATGTGCGCATGGATCAGCGGTAGCATGCCGTTCTCGTTCCACTTGCGCAGTTGGTCCCCGCGCAACTGGCGCAGCTTTTCCTGATCGACCATGCGGAAACCGCGATAGACGAAGGGCTGGTCCGGCTTGTCGTTGGTGGTGATCGCGATCTCGCCGTCCATCAGGAGATCCTGTGCCTTAAGCTCTTCGACGAAAAGTTTGGTCCGCTGGCCAGCCTGCTCGAAATCCTCGCAGAATTTGAGAATTCCCTGGGTCTGTTCGCTCGGCTTGTCGCCGTCGAACAGGGACTGACCTTCATCGAACTCGCCGACGAGGCCGGCAGTTGGGTCGAAGCACAGCGAGAGGTCTTCGGCATCGGGTGCCAGCTTCGCGAGCATGAACGGATAGCGGCGGATATAGGCGGGCAGATAGACTGGCTCGGTCACCTTGCCTGCATCGTCGACGAAGGTGTTGACGCCTTCGTTGAGCCCCATAAGCGCCAGCGGGAGCGGGTTGTCACCGGCAGAAAACACGATCGGGAAATGGCGCTGCGCCTGAACGAACTCGTCGACCGTGAGAGGGATCGCATGCTGTCCGATCAGCCAGTCGGCCGAATCCATCGACTTGCTCTTCCAGCCGAGGTGATCGCGGCTGTTGAGCGGCATGAGGTCCTTGTAGAACAGGGGCAGGGTAGGTTGCGGCGCGCTGGCCATGGAAACTCTCCGGGTCACAGATGGATATCGTTGCTTGAGGAGGCGAGCACCCCCCGGCGCGTGAAGCGCGCGCTTTAGGGGCTGGCGGCCTCTGGCGCAAGCGGCACGAGCTTGCCCGGATTGAGTATGCCCAGCGGATCGAGCGCCTGCTTCACGCTGCGCATCATTGCCAAAGCGACGGGGTCACCCAGGCGGCCAAGTTCGGCCACCTTCATCTGTCCGATGCCGTGCTCGGCGCTGATCGAGCCGCCCCATTCGGTCACAAGATCGTGAACGAAGGCGCTGATTTCCTTGCCTTCGCTCTCTTCCCATTGGCCACGCGGCGCGCCGGCAGGGGCGAGAACGTGGAAATGGACGTTACCGTCCCCCAGATGGCCGAAGGCGATGGCACGGGTGTGCGGGAAGCGCGCTTCGACTTGCGGCACGGCCGCTTCGACGAAGCGGGCCATGCGCTCGACCGGGACCGAGATATCGTGCTGCATCGCCGGGCCGATCGCACGTTCTGCCGGGGCAATCGAATCGCGCAATCGCCAGAATTGCTCGGCCTGGGTTTCATTGGCGGCGATGGTCGCGTCTTCGACCAGCCCGGCCTCGAACGGCTGTGTGAGCAGGCTCTCGGCGAGGTCGGCAAGCCTTTCTTCTTCACCCGCGCCAGCGACCAGCTCGATCAGCGCATGCCACGCGTGCACGCCCGCAAGCGGCGAGCGGGCATCGGGCAGGTGGTCGAGCACGGCAGCAAGGCTGTTTGCGGGCATGACTTCGAATCCTTCGAGCCTTTCTCCGGCTACCCGCTCGCAATGGACCAGCAGCTGGCGTGCGTCGGATATCGACCCCAATCCGGCCCAGATCACACAGCGCCCGCCGATCTCGGGCAGCAGGCGCAAGGTTGCGGCGGTGACTATGCCGAGCGTACCTTCCGAACCGATCAGCACCTGCTTGAGGTCGAACCCGCGATTGTCCTTCTTCAGCGGGACCAGCGCATCGAATACGCTTCCGTCGGCAAGCACCGCCTCGATACCGAGCACCTGCGCGCGCATTGCTCCGTGGCGCAGCACCTGGGTGCCACCGGCATTGGTCGAGATCAGTCCGCCGACGGTGGCGGATCCCTTGCCGCCCAAGGTGAGGGGGAAGCGCAGCCGCTCTTTCTCTGCAGCTTCATGCAGTACCTGCAGGATCACCCCGGCCTCGCAAGTCACCATCCGCGATTCGGGATAGAGCGAGCGGATGCGGTCCATGCGGCGCAGGGAGAGGATCACCGCATCGCCGCTCGCATCGGGCGTTGCGCCACCAGACATCCCGCTGTTCCCGCCTTGCGGCACGATCGCAATGCGGTGCTCGGCACACAGAGCGACGAATGCCGAAACCTCCCCGGTGTTTGCGGGCGATGCCAGAGCCAGCGCCTTGCCGGTGAAGCGCCCGCGCCAGTCGGTCAGCCATGGCGTGACGAGATCAGCATCGCAGGTGAGGCCTCGCGGCCCCAGCAAGTCGCCCGCACGGCGCAGGAATTCGGCGTGGTCGGTCATGCCGCGCCCTATGGCACAAGGCGTGCCTTCTGCACCACAGTTGTGACGCAAACTTGCAATCATCGTTCGACCAATTAAGCGGGCATTCAACCATGGGGGCTATGGCTTGGCGGGTCACTGCGGTGCCCAGATCGGCTTCCCGCATGGCTGAGGGAGTACCGAGCAGAGCTGCAATGCCCCATTTTCCTGCCTTCATCCTTCCGCTCGCGCTGCTGCTTCCGCAGCCGCTCGGCGATGTGCCGGAAAGCGAAGGTACGGTGGCCGCACTTACGCCCGATGCCGCTCCGAAAGTGGAAAGTCCCGTGCAGGGGCTGATTCAGTTCGAGGCGCAAAATGTGCCCTCGGTGCAATATCAGGTCCGGGTCGAGCAGCGGGTGATCATCCGCATTTCTCCGCAGCGTCCCGCTCGCAACCAGCTGACCGCGACCCTGCCGCGCGGCGAGATCCCGCGCAATATGGTCGAACGCAAGATCGGCAAATGCCTGCCGGTCAGCGGGATCGCCGGGGTGATGCCGACCAAGGACAACCGGTTGATGCTGTTCATGCGCGACCAGCGGATTATCGCGGCGAATCTCGAGAAGGCCTGCTCCGCGCGAGACTATTACTCGGGCTTCTATGTCGAGCCGAGCAAGGATGGAAACATCTGCATCGAGCGCGACAAGCTGCAGTCGCGCACCGGCGCGAAGTGCGAGCTGCGCCGCATCCGCCAGCTGATCGCGGTCGATACCTGAGCAATCCGCGCCGCACCCACGGCGTTTTCTTGACTTTTCCCGTTTTCCCGCGCAAAGGCGCGGCGTTGGCGGCGCGGTATTGCTGCGTCGCACAATCGGCCCTCGTGGCCCCCTATCCGGACAAATCTGTATTTCTATGACCTTCGCCGATCTCGGCCTTTCCCCTGAATTGCTCAAAGCCGTGGAGGACGCGGGCTACACCGTGCCCACCGCAATTCAGGCAGAAGCAATTCCACCGGTGCTGATGATGAAGGACATCATCGGCATCGCCCAGACCGGCACCGGTAAAACCGCGAGCTTCGTGCTGCCCATGATCGACATCATGGCCGCCGGCCGCCGCCGCGCGCTGATGCCGCGTTCGCTGATCCTCGAACCGACCCGCGAGCTTGCCGCGCAGGTGGCGGAAAACTTCGAGAAATACGGCAAAAACCACGATCTCAAGATGGCGCTGCTGATCGGCGGGGTGCAGATGGGCGATCAGCTCAAGGCCCTGTCCGACGGCGTGGATGTGCTGATCGCCACCCCCGGCCGACTGATGGACCTGTTCGAGCGCGGCAAGATCCTTCTCAACGGCTGCGAACTGCTGGTGATCGACGAGGCGGACCGGATGCTCGACATGGGCTTCATCCCCGATATCGAGTTCATCTGTTCGAAGCTGCCCGAGACCCGCCAGACGATGCTGTTTTCGGCCACCATGCCGCCGCCGATCGAAAAGCTGGCGAAGAAATTTCTCAACAATCCCAAGCGGATCGAAGTCAGCCGCGCGGCCAGCACCAATGCCGATATCACCGCGTTCAAGGTGCTGGTCGAAACCCGCCAGAAGCGCGAGACACTGCGCTGGCTGCTGCGCAACGACCTGGTCGAAACCGCGATCATCTTCGCCAATCGCAAGACCACGGTGCGCGAGATCAACAAGAGCCTGCAGAGCCACGGTTTTCGTTCGAGCGAGATCCACGGCGACATGGACCAGTCGAGCCGGATCAAGGAACTCGACCGGTTCAAGGCGGGTGAGGTCACGATCCTCGTCGCCTCCGACGTTGCCGCGCGCGGGCTCGACATCAAGGGCGTCAGCCACGTGTTCAACTTCGATACCCCGTGGCACCCCGATGACTATGTCCACCGCATCGGTCGCACCGGCCGCGCCGGGGCCAAGGGGCGCGCGTTCACTTTCGTCGCGAAGGAAGATGCCGAAGCTATCGCCAATGTCGAAAAGCTGACCGGCGCGGCGATCGATGTGTTCGGCAAGAAGGACGTCCGGGTCGAACTCAAGCCTGCGCCCGAGGCTGAAGCGGAGGTGGAAGAAAAGCCGAAGCGTTCGCGTGCCAGGCGCGACGACGATGTTCGCGAGGAGCGTCCGACGAAAACGCAGCCAGATGACGATATCCGCGAGGCGCGTCCCGCAAGGCCGCGCCGCGACGATACCGCGCGCGAAGATCGTGCAGCAAAGCCCCGGCGTGAAGCGGCAGCAAAGCCCGAGCGTCAGGAGCGCCCGCGCGGCCGGCGGGACGAGGACGATGCACCGGTCCCCGCAGGCGAATGGAACGGCCCGAAGCCGGACTTCCTCGGTGTGGGTTTCAGCTGACGCGATTTGCGCTGCATCTGTAGGTGAAAGGCGACAGGTGTCGCCTTGTTGGATTTTCCAAACACCTGATTTCGCATATTTATTGGCGATTCTTCAAGGCGACACTTTGCGCGGTGGCCCCCGCCCGTGCTGCGAAAGGCGACACGAAGGCGACACCAAAGCCCTACAGCGCGCGCTGCGGGGCGCGGGCCATTCCGGGTTGGTGTGTCTCCGTCAGCAAGGTGACGGCGCAGCAGGTCTCACGAGGTCAAAGAGCGATGCGGATGGTAGCGGGGGAGGGGCGTGTAGGAAAATCGTTTCTTCGTCTACCCTGCATGCCGGTTGGCTCATCTTCCGATTCCCCGAAGGCCCTATCGTCAGCGGCCGTCGCCTTGGTGGGGCCAACCGCGGTTCGCGCCCGCGCGGGGATATTGAGCGGCGGACCGGTCTGCTCTTCCTGCAATCAGCTTGCCCCGTTTGCTCGCGTGGTCGGCGAGGGCGAGCAATCGAGCCCGCCGGCAACCGCCTTGGTCAGCGGGAGGGAGCGAAACTTCTCCGCCACTTCGGCAGCAGGGCGCCGCGTGCCGTCCAGCACGAATTCGAGATTGGCACACACTTCGGACGACACATCCGCCCCGTTCGCGTGAAAACCATAGCCGCGCAGCGCCAGATCGAGATACTGCGACGCCAGATTGTCGTCGCCCTTGAATGCAAGCAGACGGGCCAAGCGCAACTGGATGACGCGGAAATAGGAGGTTTCGTCCTGCCGCCGAATCCAGTCGAGCGATGCCCGGCGATGGCCCCATGCGCCCTCCAGGTCACCGGCGACTTCCGCAGCGCCGCCGCAGGTGTCTTCTAGGTCGGCGCGGAGAAACGCATAGTTGGATTCGTACCGACCGGTGCGGAGCGCCAGACCGGTCACGAACGCGGGCTCAAGATTGTCCGAGACGAACACGGTCGGCCGGCCGACTGCTGCGAACCCGCGCGGTGTTGCCGCTTGCGGGTTCGCCTCGAACCAAGCAATCTGGCGATTGCAAAGCGCGATCGCTTCAGGAACATGCCCGGCATCTTTCAGGGCGACCATGGCGACATTGGTCCAGTTCGCGATCAACATGGTCTGACTGAATTCGCCTTCGAACAGCTCTCCGACGAAATTGTCCTGCACCTCGCGCCAATCGGGGCGACCGGCTTTCCGCAACGCGGTGATGTAGGTGGTCATTACGGTGCCGTAATAGTCGACCGGCAGGTTCGCCGTGCCGACCGCCTGCAAATCGCCGCGCCCATAGGCCTCGTCGAGGAGGGCAATCCCGGCAGCGGTATCGCCCTTGCGCATCAGGATCACGGCGCGATCGTAAGCGACCATACCCTTGACGCCGGGCCGGTCGTCCGGGAGCGTATCGACAAGCTGCTGCAAATCCGTGTTGAAGCGAAGCGCGAGTTCATAGTCACCGGCAGCAAACGCTGCGTTCTGGTTTTCGACCTGCGCATTGAACGCTGTCACATCGGTTTTGCCGTCATCGAGCAGCGGGGCCATCGCAGATGAAGGTGGCGAAAGCCCGATTGCGAGCAGCGCTGACAACGCTAGCGAAAGACGAACAAGCATGCTGGATTCCCCGACAGGTTTGACGTCGGCTGAGACGTCCGGCGGCCTTAATGGCGAATGAACCTTTGCGACCAGACACTTGATTTTCAGTAACTATTGAGCCGGGTGGAGGCCGCCGCACACAATCGCGCAAGGGGAGGGGAGCCTCCCGCCGGTCAGTTGCGCGAATGCCTGACCGCCGCTGCCGCGCTATTCCCGCCAACCGTCGCCCCGGCCCCCGAGCCGGGGTCCCGCTTCTCTTTGCGGTAATGCGCAACCGCCGCCGTTGGTACGGAAGAGAGCGGGACCCCGGATCAAGCCCGGGGTGACGAGCGTTTTCGGTAAGTATTCGAGGCAGGGAACCCGCTAGCCTATGATCTTGAGTTCGCTTGAATCATGCTGCTCAATCACAGCGTGCGTTGTGGGTGCCTCGTCGACCCCGTGCTCTTGGGTCCAAGCAACCAAAACTGTCACTTTCCCATTGTCAAGGTTCACCCATTGATCGATCCAAACGCCGCGCTGAGCTTGCGAATGGCGTGGCCCTATTGTTTCGACAATTCGTCCAACTTCGATGGCTCGGCTTCGTGGAGCAGGGCGCTTCAGCCAGCGGTAGGGAAACAGATAGTTTTCCAGCTCAGTCTCTGACCTCGCAATATGCTCAAGGATCTCGAACGATGCGGGGGCTTGAGTTCCTCTCTCGTTCTCGTCGACAAGGTACAGCGATGACGACGCCTTCAGCCAGGACGCGCCTTCCATACCCTCGGTTGCTGCGAGGAGATTTTCGAGCAATGCTCTCATTGTCGGGGAACCTGCGACGCTCTCGTCGACGTCGGCGCTGAACTTGGCATGCATCAAGAAGGAGACGAGATGCGAGAACTCGGTCAAGTCGAGCTTCAGCGTTAGACTGTGCTTGTCGCTCTCGATTTCCATCACCCCGCCACTGTAACAAAGCTGTCGATCACCCGCTTCAACCCCGCCTGCTCGAAGTCGATCTCCAGCTTGTTGCCTTCCTGGTCGGTCACCACGCCGTAGCCGAACTTGTCGTGGAAGACGCGCGCGCCCACGGCGATGTCGGCGCGGGGTTTGGCGGCGAAGCTGGCGGCGCTGCGGCGGGGTTCCTGGACGCGGGCGGGTTTCGTTTCATAGCCCGAGCTGAGCGCGCGTTGCCAGCCGGGGCCTCTTGCACCCGAACGGTCGGGCCGGTCGCGGGCGACATGGGCGAAGGGGTCCTCGTTCTCGCTCCAGTTGGCCTGCCACAGGCTGCGCCCGCCGGCCAGCGTGGTTTCCGCGTCAACATGCTCTGCGGGAAGTTCCTCGATGAAGCGGCTGGGGATGCTGCTGGTCCACTGGCCGTAAATGCGGCGGTTGGCGGCGTGGAGGATGGTGCAGTGGCGCCTGGCGCGGGTGATCGCGACGTAAGCCAGCCGCCGTTCTTCCTCGAGGCTGGCGAGCCCGCCTTCGTCGAGCGCACGCTGGCTGGGGAACACGCCTTCCTCCCATCCGGGCAGGAAGACATTGTCGAACTCCAGCCCCTTGGCCGCGTGCATGGTCATGATGGTGATCTTCTCGTCGTCGGGCGAGGCATCGTTGTCCATCACCAGCGCGACATGTTCGAGGAAGTCGCCCAGCGTCTCATATTCCTCCATCGCGCGGGCGAGTTCGCTGAGGTTTTCGATCCGCCCCTTGGCTTCGGCGGTCTTCTCCGCCTCCAGCATGGCGTTGTAGCCGGTGTCGTCGAGCACGCTGCGCAGCAGTTCGGCGGGGCTGAGCGCGTCTGCCATCTCGCGCCACTTGAGGAAATCGCGCAGCAGCGCGGCGATGGTGTTCGCCGCGCGCGCGGGCAGTTCATCGCTGTCCGCCAGTTGCAGCGAGGCGGCGGCGAGCGGCAGGCCGACGCGGCGCGCGTGGTGGTGCATCTTTTCCAGCGTCTTCGCGCCGAGCCCGCGCTTGGGCTGGTTGTAAATCCGTTCGAAGGCGAGATCGTCCTGCGGTTGCGCGATCACCCGCAGATAGGCGAGCGCATCGCGGATTTCGGCGCGCTCGTAGAAGCGGAAGCCGCCGACGATGCGGTAATTGATCCCGATCTGGATGAAGCGGTCCTCGAACTCGCGCGTCTGGTATTGTGCACGCACGAGGATCGCGACCTGGTTGAGGTCGGCGCCCTGGCCCTCCAGCCGCTCGATCGCCTCGCCCACGCGGCGCGCTTCCTCGGGCCCATCCCACACGCCGATGATCTTGACCTTCTCGCCGCCGTTTGCCTCGGTCCACAGCGTCTTGTCGTGGCGGGTGGTGTTCTCGCGGATCAGCCCGCTGGCCGCGCCGAGGATATGCGGGGTGGAGCGGTAGTTCTGTTCCAGCTTGATCACCGCCGCGCCGGGAAAATCCTTCTCGAACCGCAGGATATTGGCGACTTCTGCCCCGCGCCAGGAATAGATCGACTGGTCATCGTCCCCCACGACGCAGATATTCTTGCGGTCCTGCGCCAGCAGCCGCAGCCACAGATACTGGACCGCGTTGGTGTCCTGATACTCGTCGACCAGGATATATTTGAAGCGGCGCTGGTACTGCTCCAGAATCTCGCGGTTCTGGCGGAAGATGTTGAGCATGTGCAGCATCAGGTCGCCAAAGTCGCAGGCGTTGAGGCTCTTCAGCCGCTCCTGATACAGCGTGTAGAACTGCTGCCCGCGCCCGTTGCCATAGGCCTCGCTGTCGACCGCGCTGAGGTCGGCCGGATTGAGGCCGCGGTTCTTCCATCCGTCGATCAGCCCGGCAAGTTGCCGTGCGGGCCAGCGCTTTTCGTCGAGATCGTTCTGGGTGATCAGCTGCTTGAGCAGCCGCAGCTGGTCGTCGGTGTCGATGATCGTGTAGTTCGATTCCAGCCCGACCAGCTCGGCATGGCGGCGGAGCATCTTGGCGCAGACCGAATGGAAGGTGCCGAGCCACGGCATCCCTTCGACCGCATCGCCGATATGCTGTCCGACCCGGTGGCGCATCTCGCGCGCGGCCTTGTTGGTGAAGGTGACGCAGAGGATCTCGCTCGGCCAGGCGAGCCGCATGGCAACCAGATGAGCCAGCCGTGCGGTGAGTGCGGCGGTCTTGCCGGTGCCTGCGCCTGCCAGCATCAGCACCGGACCTTCGGTGGTCAGCACCGCCTGCTGCTGCGGTGGATTGAGCCGCGCGGCATAGGCGGGCACGCGCTCGGGCGCGGATTCGGTGCGGGCGGGGGTATCGGTCATGGTGTGTGCGAACAGGTAGGGAACGCCGCGCGGTCACGCAACAGGCATCGCTCGCGCCGCGACTCGTCGCGTTTTGCGCACGGGTTTCGCCGAGGTGGCGCAGCGAAGCGCCGGTTGCCATCGGCCTGCGGACCCGAGTCAGGCTGGAGCTGGTTAGTCACACAAGCCCTGCGGGTGGCAATTGGCAGCAGGGCACGGGTCGCGTTCGTCGCGCATGGTCTAACCAGAAGGAAGATACCATGCGTAATTATTCGATGCTCGTTTCGGCTGCGATGGCAGCCTCGTTCACCGTTCCCGCCACAGCACAGGATGCGCCTGCGCAGGATATGATGGAAGAACCGGTGCCGCAGCCGCCTGCGCAGGTCACGCCCGAGCAGCAGGCCATGCTCGACGGCTGGCCGGTAGAGCAGCGCGCGCAGTACGATGCGTGGCCGCCGGTTACCCAGAGCTATTACTGGTCGCTTTCGCCGAACCGGCAGAACCTGTTCTGGCGCATCACCGATACCGACAAGGTCCGCGTGTCGCAGATGACGCCCGATGAGCAGGCGGCGGCATGGGAATCGGTCGAACGCGCGGTGGCCGCGCAGCAGGCCGCTCCGCCACCGCCTGCCGAGCCCGCGCCTCAGCCTGAAGAGGTGCCGACCGGCGAACCCGAAACCCCGATGCAGCGCTGACGCACCGCCGGAACGGATTGACGGGGTTGCGGATTGCACGGATACCGAAGGTCATAACTGGGAGATCGACCATGACCCGTTTACTCGCTGCAACCGCAACCCTCGCCGCGCTCACAAGCTTCGTTGTGCCGGCCGCTGCACAGACGGCCACGACCTCGCAAGGTTTCACCGTGGTTGAAACCAATGCCAGGGGCCAGGCGACCAAGGTCAGCAAGGATGGCAGGACCTACGCCGTGTGCATGAGCGATGCGCAGGACAGCTGCATCAACCCGCGCGAAGCCGGGCTCAAGTTCGGTAACAACCCGCTCAGCTACTGGCCGGGCAAGCCCGCGAGCGAAATCGATGGGCCGATTCCCGCCACGCCTCCGCGCTAGGCGGCGAGTCGCATCAGGGTGAGCTTGGCCTTGCCCACCTTGCGCTCGGTTTCGATCATCAGGCCGTCGACGGCGACGGACTCGTCGTGTGCCGTTTCCAACGAGATCCACGCCGCCTCACCGATCCAGCCGAGGCGCAGCAGCTTGTCCAGCGCGACCTGTCCGGCCCCGGTGCCGTAGGGCGGATCGAGCAGCAGAAGGTCGAGCGGCCCGCGCGCCGGACCGAGTGCGAGCACCGACCCGGTGCGAACATCGCTTCGCGCGCGAGCTTGCAGCGTCTCGACATTTGCGCGGATCGCCTTGAGCGCGGCGTCGTCCTGCTCGACGAACAGGCAATGCGCCGCACCGCGCGAGAGGGCCTCGAGACCCAACGCGCCCGATCCTGCGAACAGGTCCGCGACGCGCAAACCCTCGAAAGATCCGAGCCGGCTGACGAGCATGGAGAACAGCGTTTCGCGCGTACGGTCGGCAGTGGGGCGGGTCGCATCGCCCTTCGGCGTCACGAGCCTGCGCCCGCGCCATTCGCCGGCAATGATTCTCATTTCTTTTTCAGGCCCGAGCGGAAGCGCTCGAGGTCCTGCTTGCGGATCTCGACCGCCTGGCCGCGTGGCAGGTCGGCCAGATCGAACGGGCCGTAGCTCGTCCGCATCAGCCGGTTCACCTCTAGCCCGAAATGTTCGAGCACGCGGCGCACTTCGCGGTTCTTGCCCTCGGTGATGGTCATTTCGATCCACTGGTTGCGACCGGTTCGGCGCTCCATATTGGCATCGATCCGGCCGTATCGCATCCCGTCGATCTCGATCCCTTCGATCAGGCTCTCGAGCTGGTCCTGCGTGATCTCGCCGAAGGCGCGGGCGCGGTAGGTGCGCGGGATGCCGCTCGATGGCAGTTCCATCTGGCGCTTCAGCTCGCCGTCATTGGTCAGCAGCAGCAGGCCTTCGGTGTTGTAGTCGAGCCGCCCGATCGGCATCACCCGCCCGGCATCCTTGGGCAGGGTATTGCGCAAAGCGGTGTAGATTGTCGCTCGGCCCGCCGGGTCCTTCTCGGCAGTGATCAGCCCGCTCGGCTTGTGGAATGCGAACAGCCGGGTCCGGTCCGCCTTGGCGACCGGCGTGCCGTCGACCGTCACCCCGCGCAGGTGCGGCAGGATGGTGGCGGGGGTTTCGAGCACCTTGCCATCGATCGCGACCCGCCCGTCGGCGATCATCCGCTCGACCTCACGCCGGCTGGCAACGCCTGCGCGCGCGAGCAGCTTGGCGATGCGTTCGCCTTCGGGGCGGTCGCCTGCGAGAGGATCGTATTTGGGCATGGGTGCGCCCCTACACACATCGTCATCCCAGTGAAAGCTGGGATCGCTTCCAGGCAGCTAACCGCCAGAGGCCAACGATCCCAGCTTTCGCTGGGATGACGGCTAATTGACCGCCCGCATCGCTTCCTCGACCGTTTCGTGAAACCGGTGGATCCCGCCCTCCAGCGTGCCCAGCGTAATCTCCGGCACGGCGCCGGTCGAGAGCCCCTGCTGGCCGAGCTCCGCCGCGCGGAAATCTTCGCTCGCGAACACACCGCCGTCGAGCAGCGCCCAGCTACGCTCCCAGTGATCACGCGCCTTGTCTGTGGCCGGGGCTTCGGGGATGAGCATGAAGTCTTCCACCAGCGTGCGACATTCGCTCTGCGGCATCAGCACCATGATGTTGAGATAGTCCGGGCTGGGGATGACGATCGTCGCGGGCAGCAGCTGGTAGGCGAAGGTAACCACCCGGCGCAGCGCCGCCATATCGGTCAGGTCGACGCTCTCCATCTCTTCCAGCCGCCCGACTGCGCTGCGCTGGTGCGGGCCGACCATGTCGCCCGAGGTCGCCCCGTCCTTGAAGAACGGCCCGATGGTTTTCGCGTGGAGCCGCGTCACGTGATAGCTTTCGAGGAAGGCATCCATGATCAGCTTCCAGTTGCCCGCCACCTCGTGCGTCTTGCGGCGGAACAGCACGTGATCGGCGGTGCCGAAGGCTGCGAAATCTTCGCCCAGCGTCAGCGCATCGGAGAAATCCGCTCCTTCCACCGGCGAAAACCAGATCATCCCGCCCGCCTCGCAGCTCGGCAGTTCGATCAGAGGCATGTTTGCCTTGTCGAGGCCGGGGAAAGTCTCGGGGCGGGGCAGGGCGAGCAGCCGCCCGTCCACCGAATAGGTCCATGCGTGATAGGGGCAGACAAGCCGCTTCGCCTTGCACACCTCGTTACCCTCGACCAGGCGTGTCCCGCGATGACGGCAGACGTTGAGGAAGATATGCGCCTTGCCCTCGCCGTCGCGGGTGATCAGCAGCGGGCGGCCGGTCCCGTCATGCGGCACCGCCATGCCGGGCTCGGGCAACAGGGCGGACGGCGCGATCACCTGCGGTAGCCGGTCGAACAGCGCGGCCTTCTCGCGCTGCCAGTGCGCCGGATCGGTGTAGACAGAGGCAGGCACTTTGCGAATTCCCTCCGCCGCGCGCGCTTCGCCGCGTGCGAGCGCCTCGGCCAGCGCGAGCTGACCGGCGGTCGGCGCTAATCTGGGGACATGCGTATCGACGGTGTTCATCGAGCCGTTCCTATTTCCTCTTCCCGCGCTTATTGTCGCAGAAATCGGGGCGAACGGGAAGGACGCTAGGGAATGGCCGAAGCTGCGGCAGCGAAGAAGAAATCGGCCTGGCGCACGCTCGGCCTCGCCCTGAGCAACCGCAAGAGCGGCTTCATGCTGCTGTTCGGCTTTGCGCAGGGGTTGCCGCCTGCGCTGTTCCTCGGCACGCTCTACGCTTGGCTGAGCGAGGCCGAGGTGGATCTGGAAACCATGGGTGTGTTCAGCCTCGTCGGGCTGGCCTATTCGTTCCAGTTCCTGTGGTCTCCGCTGCTCGACAAGGTCGACATTCCGGGGCTGAGCAAGCTCGGCAAGCGCAAGCAGTGGATCGCGCCGATGCAGCTGATCATCGGCATCGCGCTGGTGGTGATGGCCGGGCTCGACCCGAAGAACGCTCTCGGCTGGTTCAGCCTGCTCGCCGCCATCGGGGCCTTCGCCAGCGCGACGCAGGATATCGGCATCAACGCCTGGCGGATCGACGTGGCAGACGATGTGGCGACGATCGATATCCTCTCCACCATCACCCAGATGGGTTTCCGGCTCGCCTCGCTCGTCGGCGGGGCTTTTGGCCTTATCATGGCGGCAAGATACGGCTGGCCGTTCATGTATGTGCTGTTCGGCGGGTTCATGCTGGCGATCGGCATCGCGGCGCTGTTCGCCCCCGATGCCCGCGTGTCCGAGGATCGCGTCGCCAATGCCGCCGCCAATCATGACGAAGTGGCCGAACTCTACAATCAGGGCGAGGTGGCCGAATGGGTGCGCAATCGCGCGCTGCTCGCCGTCGGCGTGCTATGGGCCCTGGCCATCGGCACGGTGGTGGTGTTCATGGTCTGGTCGATGACGGCGGCCCCCGAAAACCGCCCCGACGTGACCGCCTTCACCACCACATTCGGCCCGCTGATCGTGCTCGCGACCATCGTGCTGCCCGCCTTCATCGCCGCATGGGTGGTAAAGCAGCAGCGTGAAGGGGTGAACGTGATCGCTGCAGCGCCGGGTGTCGGGGCGGGGCATGCGGTGAAATTCACCGACCATCTCTACCGCGCGCTGGTGCTGCCGCTGGTCGAGTTCGTCTCGCGCATGGGCTGGTCGCTGGTGCTCATCCTCGCGCTGGTGCTGACATATCGCATCACCGATTCGGTATGGGGCGTGTTCGCTTATCCGTTCTATCTCGGCGAGCTGGGCTACACCGGGGAAGAAGTGGCCTTCGCCTCCAAGATCCTCGGGATTTTCGCCATCCTCATCGGTCTGGCGCTCGGCGGCTGGCTGATCACCCTGTTCGGGCGGATGTTCATGCTGACGCTCGGCGCGGTCATCGCGGCGGCGACCAACCTGCTCTATGCCAACCTCGCGGTGGGCGGGGCGGCGATGCAGGCGGGCAGCGACGCGATCGGTTTTACCTGGCTGGTGAACACGACGGCCAACTGGCTGGAGCCGCTGTTCTTCGTCGCCGCGCCGCCGTCCGAAGGGTTGGCACGGCTGTCGTTCACCATCTTCTGGGAAAACCTCGCGATCGGCATCGCCGGGGCGGCCTATATCGCCTGGCTCTCCAGTATCGTGGCGAAGAAATACGCCGCGGTGCAGTTTGCGCTGCTCGCCTCGCTGACTCTGCTGATCGGGACGCTGGGGCGCGGCGCATTGGGCCAGATGATCGAGACGCGCGGGTACTATTACGTCTTCATCTTCACCGCGCTGATCGGTGTGGTGGCGGTGGTGCTGTGCGTGATGGAATGGGTCCGTGAAGCCCGCGCCGGTCGAGACAGCGGCGTGGTCGCGCCCGATCCGGCGATTGCTGCGCCGGCGGAGTAGGTTGTTCGTCCTCCCGTCATTGCGAGGAGCCGCAGGCGACGCGGCAATCCAGCTTCCGACGCCTGGATGATGGAGCAGCGAAGGATTGCCGCCCGGCTGCGCCGCTGGCAATGACGGTTAGTCCGCCACCTCGCCGTTGAGGCGCAGCACCTCGCCTGCGAGGTAGAGCGATCCGGCGATCAGCACCGGTAGGCCGTCATCGGGCAAGGCGGCGAGGGCAGTGGGGACATCCTGGGCCGCGATGGCACCGACGCCGAATGCCGCAGCCGAGTGGCAATCGTGCGTCGGCACCGGGACGGCCGTCACGCTGGCGAGACTCGCCTGCATGGGTTCCAGCAGCGCCTTCGGGTCTTTGCCTTTGATCATGCCGATAACCAGGTGGGCCCGCTGCCCCGCGAAATGGCGCGCCAATGCCTCGCCTGCTGAGCGGTTGTGCCCGCCGTCGAGCCAAACTTCGCGTGTGCCGGTGAGCGCACCCTCGCTGAGGCGCTGGAGCCGTGCAGGCCAATTCGCCTTCGCCAGCCCCTCGCGGATCGCTGCCTCGCCGGGATCGAATCCCGCCACTTGCAGCATCGCGATGGCCAGTGCGGCATTGCCCATCTGGTGCGCGCCAGGCAGCGCGGGTGCAGGCAAACCGCGATGGTTTCCCCTTTCGGAGATGAAATCGAACCCGCCTGAACGTTCCTCGACATGCCAGGCGTCGAACCACTTGGCCTCGGCCTTGTAGGCGCATTCGGAGATCACTGCCTCGATCGCGGGTCGGTATTCGAGCGTCGCGAAGGGCACACCGCGCTTGAGGATACCCGCCTTCTCGAAGGCGATGCGCTCAAACGGATCGCTCGGCACGCCGTCTTCCGGCGCCAGCAAAAATCGCTCGTGGTCGATCCCCAGCGCGGCGATGCCGCAGGCGGCGAGCACTTCCGGCCCGAGCACATTGGTCGCGTCGAACCGCCCGCCGAGGCCGACTTCGACCACGCAGGCATCGGCGGGCGTGCGGCTGAAGGCGAGGAAGGCGGCGGCGATGGTCACTTCGAAGAAGCTGGGGTTGAGCCCGTCGGCTGCGTCGAGCACCTCCTCCAGCAATTCCGCCAGCGGGCCATCCTCGATCAGCTTTCCGGCCAGCCTGATGCGCTCGTTGTAGCGCACCAGATGCGGGCTGGTGGTCATGTGGACCCGCTTGCCGCCCGCCTCGAGCATCGCGCGCAGGAAGGCGCAGGTCGAACCCTTGCCGTTGGTCCCCGCGACATGGAACACAGGAGGCAGGCGGTTGTGTGGATCGCCCAGCCGCGCGAGCAAGGCCCGGATCGTCTCCAGCCCGAGCCGACCCTGCGGCAGGCTCAGCGCGGCGAGCCGGTCAAGCTGCGCCTGCACGCGCGGGTCGGTTGAGGTGGCGAAATCCATCGTTCAAGTCCTCCCCGACATGTCGGGGAGGGGGACCATCCGCAGGATGGTGGAGGGGTTTGCTTGCCGAAGAGAATAACCCCTCCACCAGCTTCGCTGGTTCCCCTCCCCAAGAGACTTGGGGAGGATTTTGAGGATCACGCGGCCGCCTTCGCGGGGGCCAGGTAACCCAGCAGCCCCGCCAGCGTCTCGCGCAGAGCGTGCCGGTGCACCACCATATCGACCATGCCGTGTTTGTGCAGATATTCGGCGCGCTGGAAGCCTTCGGGCAGTTTCTCGCGGATCGTGTCCTGGATCACCCGCTGGCCGGCAAAGCCGATCAGCGCGCCCGGCTCGGCGATGTGGATATCGCCCAGCATGGCATAGCTCGCGGTGACGCCGCCGGTAGTCGGGTCGGTCAGCAGCACGATATAGGGCAGCCCCGCTTCGCGCAGGCGGCGGGTCATCACGGTCGCCTTGGGCATCTGCATCAGGCTGAGAATGCCTTCCTGCATCCGCGCACCGCCCGCAGCGGTCACCACGATATAGGCGCAATGGCGCTTCAGCGCTCGCTCGGCCCCCTGGCAGAAGGCGGTTCCCACCGCCATGCCCATCGAACCGCCCATGAAGCCGAAATCCTGCACGCCCACGACCGCCGGATGCCCTTCGATTTCGCCCGATCCGACGGTGAAGGCGTCGGCGTAGGGGTTCTTTGCGCGCGCTTCCTTCAGCCGGTCGGTGTATTTCTTGGTGTCCTTGAACTTGAGCGGATCTTCCTCGACCTTGGGCTGGGCAAGCACCTCGTAGCCCATGTCGAGCAACTGCCGCAGCCGCTCGTCAGCGCCGATCCGTTCGTGATGGTCGCAGCGCGGGCAGACTTGCTGGTTGTCCTCGAACTCCTTGGCGAAGACCATTTCCTGGCACGACTTGCACTTGACCCACAGATTGTCGGGCGTCTCGCGCTTGTTGCCGAAGGGGAGCGAATTGCGGACTCGGGTTAGCCAGTTCATGGCTGGGCCTATAGGCCGGTTTCCTGAACGTTGCGAGTTTTTGGTTCACACGAAGACACGAAGAGGTCGTTTTGCGCCGCAGGCTTTGCGCCCTATCCGGCCTCCCGCGGAACGGAGGGTATGTTGGCGAAGGTCTTCGCCGAAGCCGCAACATCTTCGTGTCTTCGTGTGAACCAATCTACCGCGCCGCGCGAACCGCCGCAGCGAGCGAAGCCGTGAAGTCGCGCAGCTTCGCCGGAGCCTCCGCGCCGTACTCCCCCACCAGCTCGACCAGCGCACTGCCGACGACCACGCCGTCCGCCACCCTGGCAATCGCCTCGGCCTGCTCGGGCGTGCGGACGCCGAAGCCGACCGCAACGGGCAGGTCGGTCGCCGCCTTCAATCGCGCCACCGCATCCTCGATGCTCGCCTGCGCCGCCTGCTGCTTGCCGGTGATCCCGGCGACCGAAACGTAATAGAGGAACCCTTGCGATCCCTCGAGCACTTGCGGCAGCCGCGCGGCGTCGGTGGTCGGGGTGGCGAGGCGGATCGGCGCGATCCCGGCGGCGCGCAATTGCGGGCCGAGCGCGTCGTCTTCCTCGGGCGGAATATCGACGCAGATCACCCCGTCGACCCCGGCTCTGGCGCAGGCATCCGCGAACCACTCCGGCCCGCGCCGCACCATCGGATTGGCATAGCCCATCAGCACCAAGGGTACCTCGGGATGGCGCTGGCGGAAGGCGGCGGCGATGGCGAAGACATCGGCCGTGGTCGTCCCCTTGCCGAGAGAACGCAAATTCGCTTCCTGGATCGCAGGCCCATCGGCCATCGGATCGGTAAACGGCATCCCCAGCTCGATCACATCCGCGCCGCCCGCAACCAGCGCGTCGAGATTGGCCGCAGTGTCGCCATCGCCTGCGGTAATGAAGCAGACGAGCGCGGGATGGGGTTTGCTGAAGGCGGAGGAGAGGCGGTTAGTCATCCGAATCCAAGGGCATTTTGTCGACCGTCCAGCTGTAAACGATAAAGAGGTAGAACCCGTAGACAATTACTGGAAAGAAGGGCTTCAGATGCCGTCTCCGCCCATCGTCCGGAATCTCCCAATAGTCAGGCCCGGCGTCGACATAGAACCAGATCATCGCAGCGAAACCTGCGATGGCCGCGAAGATCGCGAGGCCTTTGCGAATTCGCCAGCTAACATGTCCGTCAGTCAAGCGGCTGGTTCCGGGAATGCAATTACAGCCACGTCACCCCGGACCTGATCCGGGGTCCCGCTGCCTTCAGCGCCGCGTCCAAGAGAAGCGGGATCCCGGGTCAAGCCCGGGATGACGCGAGCGGGGTGGGGTTGGGCGAAGGCGGAGGAGAGGCGTGTCATCTGAGGAAGTTGCGAACTCTTTTTAGAACCAGGGTGATTGGCGAAAACGCGATTACCGCAGCCATTGCCGCATTTACGAGATCAACGCTGCGCTCCCGACGGGTCTCACTGAGGTCGACACTTCCGCACTCACCATAGGTGAATTTTGTGCAAGGACCAAAGTCCCGCAGATTCGGTTCGATGGACCACTCCGTGAAAATTCTGAGCAATAACCAAGAAAGAGTCAGCCCCATCAGTAATGCAAAGGATATATGAAGAGAGCGCCTTGCGAGCGATTGGCTAAAAAACTCAGAAAATGAACTCGCTCCGAAATCGAATGTAATTCCCGACCAAGCTAACGACGCTATCGAGAGCGAAATTGCAATATTTCCTGGCAGCACTGGCGCACTCAGGCCAACCACCCATCCGAGGAGCCAACTGCAGGCAAGAACCGAAATGGCAAACAGGAAACTGCCAAACATCCTCTCAAGTGAGATTCTCACATCTCCACCCCGAGCTTCTCCGCCACGGTGAAGATGTCCTTGTCCCCCCGCCCGCACAGATTGGCGAGGATGATCGTGTCGTCTGGCATTTCCTTTGCCACTTTGGTCACCGCAGCGATGGCGTGGCTCGGCTCCAGCGCAGGAATGATGCCCTCGGTGCGGCACAGCAGCTGGAAGGCGTCGAGCGCCTCGTCGTCCGTCACGGCGGTGTATTCCACCCGGCCCATGTCTTTCAGCCAGGCGTGTTCCGGCCCGATGCCGGGATAATCGAGGCCCGCGCTGATCGAGTGGCCTTCGGTGATCTGGCCGTCCTCGTCCTGCAGCAGATAGGTCTTGTTGCCGTGGAGCACGCCGGGGAAGCCGCCGAGCAGGCTGGCCGCGTGCTGGTCCCCGTCGAGGCCGTAGCCTGCCGCCTCGACCCCGAGCATCTTCACGTCCGGATCGTCGAGGAAGGGGTGGAACAGGCCGAGCGCGTTGGAGCCGCCGCCGATTGCCGCCACCAGCAGGTCGGGCAGGCGGCCGGTGCGGCTTAACATCTGCGCGCGGGCCTCCTTGCCGATCACGCTCTGGAAATCGCGCACCAGCTCAGGGTAGGGATGCGGGCCGGCGGCGGTGCCGATGATGTAGAAGGTGTCGTGGACGTTCGCGACCCAGTCGCGCAGCCCTTCGTTCATCGCGTCCTTGAGCGTCGCCGCGCCGCTCGTCACCGGCACCACTTCGGCACCCAACAGCTTCATGCGGAACACATTGGGTGCCTGCCGCGCCACGTCGGTCGCGCCCATATAGATCACGCAGGGCAGGCCGAAGCGCGCGCAGACGGTGGCGGTGGCGACGCCGTGCTGGCCCGCGCCGGTCTCGGCGATGATGCGGGTCTTGCCCATCCGCATCGCGAGCAGGATCTGCCCGATGCAATTGTTGATCTTATGCGCGCCGGTGTGGTTGAGCTCGTCGCGCTTGAACCACACCTGCGCCCCGCCGAGTGCCTCGGTCAGCCGTTCGGCGAAGTACAGCGGGCTGGGGCGGCCGACGTAATGTTCCAGCAGATCATCGAACTGTGCCTGGAATGCCGGGTCCGCCTGCGCCACGCGATATTCGCGCTCGAGATCGAGCACCAGCGGCATCAGCGTCTCGGCGACATAGCGCCCGCCATAGTCGCCGAAATGCCCACGTTCGTCAGGCATGTTGCGAAAGGAATTGGGTGAGTTCATCGCTCGCGCGATTGGCAGAGGCCCGCGATGTTGTCCAGCGGGCTGGAAACGCGCTTCGTCGCCATGTGGCGATATTGCGCGCGCCGGATCGCTCGTTCGTCGACCTGACGTTTATCGCGGCACTGAATCGAACCATCAGCCGCGTGCTCCGGCAAGAACCGCGGGGCGCATCCAGTCTTTCTGCCACATTAACATGATGTTGCAGAAATGCGACATATTCGGAAAGTTGGACTATTTACAAATCTGTCAGTTGAAGTTCAGGATTTCTGGACGATGTAACGCATCGCGCCGCACATTCCCCTGTGTGGCCGACTTTTTGAAAGGATTACATATGCGCAAGATTGCAATCGCAGTTGCAGCTGCCGCCACCGCATTCGCGGCGCCGGCATTCGCTCAGGAAGCAGCCGGCGAAGGCCGCGTCGAAGTCCGTGGCGGTATCGCCTGGGCCAATGGCATCGAAGAAGCCACCGCAGGCGTTGCCGCCGGTTACGACTTCGACCTCGGCGAAGCCGCTTTCATCGGTGCCGAAGCTTCGGCGGACAAGCTGCTGACCGATGGCGCTGACGTCGTCTGGGGCGTCGGCGGCCGCGTCGGTGCCAAGGTCGGCACCCAGGGCAAGCTGTTCGCAGCCGGCGGCTACGCCTTCGGCGAAGGCGAAGATGTGCCTTACCTCGGCGGCGGATACGAGCACAAGCTCGGCGACGGCGGCGTGTATCTCAAGGCCGAATACCGCCACTTCTTCAGCGACTTCGTCGACGTGAACACCGCTGCGGTGGGCGTCGGCTTCAAGTTCTGATCGAAGCACGAACTCTCAGGAGGAGGGCGGTCCCGCGGGGCCGCCCTTTTTCTATGCGGCGCGGGCAGCCGCGCAAAAGGCGGAGATTCCATCCGCTTGCACTTTCCCTGTGTTTGTCATTCCCGCGAAGGCGGGAATCCATGGACGCAGGTCCGCCCTCGATCCCCGCCTTCGCGGGGATGACAAACAATGGAGGATATAGGAGGACCGATAAGGACCGTGTTTGCAGCGAACACGATCAACTTTCCTACGCGCTGTGGGCGGCCGCACAGAAGGCGGCGATTTTTGCCGCGTCCTTGACCCCCGGTGCGCGTTCGACGCCGGAGGACGTATCCACCAGCTTCGCGCCCGTGGCGGCGATTGCTGCGCCGACATTGTCCGCCGTCAAACCGCCCGCAAGGCCCCACGGAATCGTGTGGTCGAACTCTGCCAGCAAGCGCCAGTCGAACGCTTCGCCATTGCCGCCGGGAAGGGCTGCTGCCGGGGCATCGAACAGCAGACGATCCACCGCACCTTCGTAGCGGCGCGACTTCTCCAGCGTGGCGGCGTCCTTGACCCCCAGTGCTTTCCACACCTCGACCGGCATCTTGTCCCGCAGCAAAGCGGCCCATTCGGGCGTCTCGGAGCCGTGCAGCTGGACCACATCGGGCATTACCGCTTCGAGCATGCGCGACATGGCCTCGACTTCGGCATTGACCGACAGCAGTGCGACCTTGACCCGTCCGCGCGCCAGCGCGCGCAACCGGCCGGCGGTCGCCAGATCGACATGACGCGGGCTGGGCGGGAAATGCACCAGCCCGATATGTGTCGCCCCGGCAGCAATCGCCGCTTCGACGCTTTCCTCGGTCGAAAGTCCGCAAATCTTGATCTCTGCCTGCATGGTCGCGCGCTTAATCAATCGCTGACGGCACACAAAGCGAATTGTCGAATCGATGCAATCCGGTTTGTGCGGGATCGACTAGAAGGGGAGCTGGGGAAAAGGGGGAAAGACGATGATCGTTTCCATTCGCAATTTCGTGCTTGTGTTGCTCGCAGCGATGGTTGCCGCGTGCAATCCGATGGAACAGCTCGACAATGCCGATGCCGAAGTGGCCGAATTTCATCAGCAGATGGACAACCGCCAGTTCGATGCGATCTGGGAGGCCGGGAGCAAGGAATTCAAGGCCTCCGGGCCCAAGGCCGATGCGGTCGCGTTCCTCGGGCAGATCCGCGACCGGATGGGCGAACTCAAGTCGACCAGCCGCGAAGGGTTCAACCTCAACACCGACAACGGCGTGACCATGGTCAAGGTGACCCACAAGAGCGAATTCGCCAACGGTCCGGCGACAGAGACCTTCGACTTCGTGCGGGTGAACGAGGAGCTCCAGCTGTTCAACTACAACATCAACTGGGGCACCGATCAGGACGCGGCCGAACTCGCCGAGTAACTATCTCGGCGCGAGTTCGAACATCACTCCCACGCTGGCCCCGATCGTCAGGTCGCCTTTGAGCACCGGGCTGGGGGTGTAGACGTCGTAGGTTTCTGCCATGGCGAAGCCGTAGCTTTCGTCGTAGCCGGAGGACAGGCTCGAGGTCCGCCCCTCGTCGATCATTATGATGCGCTTGACCGTCATCCCTGCAGCGGCGGCGTAGAGCTCAGCGCGGCTGCGCGCGTCGGCAATGGCCTTGGTGCGCGCTTCGTTTTCGGCTTCGGTCGAGTCTTCCAGCCGGAAGCTCGGCCCGGCGACGTTGTTGGCACCCGCCGCGACCAGTGCGTCGATGGTGCCCCCGAAATCGTCGAGCTTGCGCTGGCGGATCGAGACCGCGTTGTTCGCCTGGTAACCGGTGATGCGCGGGGTTTTGGGTTTGCTCGGTGATCCTACAGCGGCCGCCGCATCGACCGCCGCCGCTACCGCTTCGGCTGCAGGATCGGCACCCTCTGCCGCTGCCGCAGTCGCATCCTTCCATCCTTGCGAGTAGGAATCGTAGGTTTCCACCTCGAACACCGGGCTGATCGAAATCTCGCTGGTGCGGATATCGCTCTCGGCAATCCCCTGCCGGCGCGCGGCGGCGACCAGCTTCTGCATCGTCGCGGCGTTTTCGCGCAGGGCCTGCTCCGCTGTCGGCGCGACAGTCGTAACCCCTGCCGTGAAGCTCGCGACATCGGGTTCGCGCGTCACGCTCGCCTTTCCGGTGATGGTCAGCACGGTGTTGCCTTCGTCGACCGGGTCGAGCGCGAGGATACCGAGGCCCTGGATGCCTTGCGCGGCAACCGGCGTGGAAAACGCGAGGGCGAGGCCGCAGGCGGCGAGGGCGATCATACGCATAGGCTCATTCTCCTTCATTCGGGTTCTGGATCAGCCGGATCAGGCTGCAATCGGGATCGATCAGATAGGCGATGGTCAGCCCGCTCGCCTCGCGCCGGGGTTCGCTCAGGCGCGGCCAGCCGGTTCGCGTATCGGGGATGCCAGCCGCGCGTGCGAGGGCATGGAACGCTGTCATATCGTCCAGTCGGAGGCAGGAGCCGAACGAGCTCGTCGCGGGATCGAGGTCGGGGTAGGGGAAGAATTCCAGCTCGAGCGTGCCGGCGTTCAGGATCATCCAGCCGCTATCGCGGAAGGTGGTTTCGAAGCCGAGCGCGCCATAGAACGCCTCGGTGATGTCGAAATCGCGCGACGGGAGATTGGGCGTCGCGCGGTCGGTCATCCTTCGAGCACATGCCACAGCACGCCCGCAGGATCGGAAAGAAAACCGACGCGAATGCCCCATGGTTGCATTGCAGGCGGTTTGAGCATGATCGAGGGGTACGTGGCGGACAGTCCATCGGTCCGCTTCCACCAATCATCGAGATCATCGACACGCAGCTGCGCCATCCAGTTGCTGGCCCAGTCTTCCACGTAGTGCGGCTGGATCAGGATTGTCGCGCCTTCATGATCCATGATCGCCACAGTATGGTCCTGGTGGACGACCGCGAAGCCCAGAGCGCGATAGAAGGCAACCGAAGTCACCATGTCCCTTGTCGGCACGAAAGGGCAGACCTTGCTCACGCTACAACGTGGCTTCGATATCGCGGGCGGCCTGGACCGGGTCGTCGGCGCGGCTGATCGGGCGGCCGATCACCAGCACGCTCGCCCCGTCGTCGCGCGCTTGCCGCGGGGTGACAACACGCTTCTGGTCTCCGGTGGCGCTGCCTGCGGGACGCAGGCCGGGGACGACGAAGAAGCCCTTCTTCCACTGCCTGTGCACCGCGCCGACTTCCTGGCCGGAACATACGATTCCGTCGAGGCCCGAAGCTTCCGCCAGTTCGGCCAGCCGCATCACCTGATCGTGCGCGCTGCCCGATACGCCGGTGCGCAGCAAATCGCGCTCGTCGAGGCTGGTGAGCATGGTCACCGCAACCACCTTGGTGCCCTCCGCCGCCGCCGCCTTGGCATCTTCCATCATCGCTCGCCCGCCGCTGGCGTGAACGGTGACGATCGCGGGTTCGAGCACATGGATCGCCTGCATCGCCCCGGCAACGGTGTTGGGTATGTCATGCAGTTTCAAATCGAGGAAGATCGGCAGGCCGACCTGCGCGATCTCGTGCACCCCGTGGCTGCCGTGTGCGCAAAAGAACTCGAGCCCGAGCTTGAGCCCGCCGACATGCGACTTGACCTTGGTGGCGAGGGCTTTCGCGGTATCGAGCGTGGGCAGGTCGAGCGCGAGATAGACAGGATTGCTCACTGCGGGGTCAGGTCCGATTTCGCCGGGTCGCCGGGGGCGGCCGGCGCAGACCCTCCCGGAGATTCACCGGTCCGCTGGGCCGAAACGCTGTTGGCCTTGAAGGCATTCTCGAGCGACTTGATCCGCCGCTCGAGCCGCCACTTGGTGCCGCGATGCAGCAGCCACATCGGGACGATCCCGATCAAAAAGGAAAGTATAACCAGCGCGGGAACCTTGGTTTCCAGCACCAGATTGTCCCAGATATGAACCTCCACCGGCTTCCAGTTCAGGAATGAGAAGCCCAACAGCGCCACCGCAAGCAGCACCCACAGGATCGTTCGGACAATCTGCATCGTGTCAGTCTCCGTTCGCGTACGATGCTAGTGGGGAAGTGGTGGCAGGTCTAGGCAGCTTCACCGAATACCCGCGCGAAGATCGTGTCGACATGCTTGAAATGGTATTCGAGATCGAACCTGTCTTCCAGCTCGTCGACCGGAAGCGCAGCCGTCACTTCGGGATCCGCCTTGAGCAGGTCGAGCAGCATCAGCGCACCGTCCGATTCCCACACCTTCATCGCGTTGCGCTGGACGAGGCGGTAGGCATCTTCGCGGCTGACCCCGGCTTGGGTCAGGGCCAGCAATACACGCTGCGAATGGATCAGGCCGCCCATGCGGTCCATGTTTTTCCGCATCCGCTCGGGATAGACCAGCAGCTTGTCGACCACGCCGGTCAGCCGCGCGAGCGCGAAATCGAGCGTGATGCAGGCATCCGGCCCGATGAACCGCTCGACCGAGCTGTGCGAGATATCCCGCTCGTGCCACAGCGCGACATTCTCCAGCGCGGGCAGGGCATAGGCGCGGATCATCCGGGCCTGCCCGGTGAGGTTCTCGGTCAGGATCGGGTTGCGCTTGTGCGGCATCGCCGAAGAGCCCTTCTGCCCGGGCGAGAAGTACTCCTCCGCCTCCAGCACTTCGGTCCGCTGCAAGTGGCGGATCTCGACCGCCAGCCGCTCGATACTGCCCGCGATCACTGCCAGAGTGGCGAAGAACATCGCGTGCCGGTCACGCGGGATCACCTGGGTGCTGACCGGCTCCACCGCCAGACCCATCTTCTCGGCGACATATTCTTCGACTGCCGGGTCGATGTTGGCGAAAGTGCCGACTGCGCCAGAGATGGCGCAGGTCGCGATCTCCTCGCGCGCGGCAGCCAGGCGCTTCTTGCAGCGGTCGAACTCGGCGTAGGCCTGTGCCAGCTTCAGCCCGAAGGTCACCGGTTCGGCATGGATGCCGTGGCTGCGGCCGATGGTGGGGGTATATTTGTGCTCTTCCGCCCGCCTGCGGATCGCCGCCAGCAACTGGTCGAGGTCTTCGAGCAGGATATCGGACGAGCGCGCCAGCTGTACCGCAAGCGTGGTGTCGAGCACATCGCTGCTGGTCATGCCCTGATGCATGAAGCGCGCCTGTTCGCCGACGTTGTCCGCCACCCAGGTGAGGAAGGCGATCACATCGTGCTTGGCGACCGCTTCGATCGCATCGATAGCGGGAACGTCGATCACGGGATCGGTCGCCCACCAGTCCCACAATGCCCTGGCGGCGCTTTCCGGAACCACCCCCAGCGCGCCCAGCTTCTCGGTGGCATGCGCTTCGACCTCGAACCAGATGCGATAGCGCGCCTCGGGCTCCCAGATGGCCGTCATTGCGGGGCGGGCGTAGCGGGGGACCATGTTCGACTCCGTGGGGTGGTTTGCGCGCCGCGCTAGGTCCCGTTGCAGCGGAATGCAAGGCGCGTAAAAAAGCCATCCGGTTGCGCATTCTTACAATCAAGGTTCGAACGGGCGGGCGATACTCGCCTGTTGCGCTGGCAAGGCAAGTCGACACGGCCAGCGTCGATCTGGGGGGATGCGATGGGAAAACTTTACGCGTGGGTCAACCCGCTGTCGTTTACCAGCGAACTCGACCATACGTGGGTGACAACCTACGACACCCGAAAATTTCCCTACACCAGCCTCGCCGAAGTGATCGAGGCGGGTGAAAAGTGCTGGCTTTGCTGGGGCATTTTTCATCCCACCGGTTCGACCAGCCAGCAACCGGACGGCTATCTTTTCGAGACCGAAGCCGATATCGATCTTTCGTCCTGTCTGGTCACGCCCAATGCCGCGTCGCAGGACGATGACGGAGCGAAGGGCACCATCTTTCTCTACGGCATCGACGGCGTCTGCCACCAGCTCGCAAATCAGGTCCTCTATGGCGCGGTCAAGGGCGGTCATGCCCCGATCGTGGAGGATGCCGAAGGTTATTGGCTGAGCTCTTTTCTCTATGGCGATTATGGGCGGACCAAAGATGCTTGGATGCGGAAGATCGCAGGGTGTACAGTTGCGGCCATGACTACCGACCGGCCCCAGCACGGCGATGCACCCGATCACTTGCTGCAACATGCGCGCGACATTCTGGGTGACGATCCCTCGGTGATCGAGGCGATCGCGCGCAAACGAGGCGAGCAGCGCGAAATCGCACTCACCATACTGGCCGGTGACGATGTCTCGGTCGACGAGATCAACCGTTCGAACCGCATCAAACTGGCCGAGCTCGAAGCCGAGATCGGGACGGAGCGCTTCGTAGCGGTGTTTGGATATGCAGCGGAGGATGCGCCCGATCTGGTCGATCCCGCGATGTTCGCCGCCAGCCGCGGGGCCAGACTGGCCGGTTCCGAAGGATAAGGACCCAAATCCTTGACCTGATTGAATTATCCGGTTCGGCTTATATGGATTGCATCGCTTCGCTTACGTTGTAGGTTGACCGATGAGCGCGGCGGGGGTGCCGCTGCCAGACAGGGGTCCCGGATGCTTCGTTTCGCTGGTGCGTCAGCCATAGCCATGTTCGCCATTTCCGCACCGGCGTTTGCCGGCGAAGCGGTGCTTTATGAACCGGTACCCGACTGGGTCGAGCCGGTCGAACTGGACGCTGCCACCATCGCCGACGGCCCAAGCGAGCAATTGTTCGACTGGCAGCACCGGCTCGAAGGCGGGGTGGTGCGGACATACAACGACCGCATCGTGCGGATCGACAATCCGGAAGCGCTGACCACCGAAGGCACCGTCAAGTTCGACTGGTCGCCCGACAAGGGCGATCTCCATATCCACCGCTTCGAAATCATCCGCGACGGCGCGGTGATCGACCTCGTCAAGCAAGGCGTCAAGTTCGATGTCATCCGGCGCGAGGAGAACCTCGAGCGCCGTCTGCTCGACGGGCGGTTGACCGCAACGGTTGCCGTGCCCGGCCTCAAGGAAGGCGACATGCTGCGCGTGGCGCACAGCACGACATTGTCCGATCAGGCGCTGGGCGAGGAAATGCAGGTGGTGCAATATTTGCCACCCGCGCCGTGGCGGGTCGGGGTCGGGCGCGCGATCGTGAGCTGGCCGGTGGGCGAGACGATCAGCTGGAAGGCCGGGCCCTTCGTCGACATGCCCCAGCCGCAAGTGCGCGATGGATACCAATATCTCGAAATCGGCGTCCCTATCGCCAAGCGCGAGGACATGCCGGCCGATGCACCTACGCGTTTTCGCGCTGCGCCCTTGCTGAGGGTCGGCAGCTTCGAAAGCTGGCAAGATCTGTCCGCCGTCATGGAGCCGCATTTTACCTCGGCGGCGAATCTTACGCCCGGTGGCGAGGTCGAAGCGCTGGCCAACGAAATCATGGCGCAGTCGAACGACCCGCGCACCCGGGCGGCGCTGGCCACCCAGCTGGTGCAGGACGAGGTGAGCTACCTGCTCGACGGGCTGGACGGGGGCAATTATCTGCCCCAGGCGGCGGAAGACACCTGGGCCAAGCGGTATGGCGACTGCAAGGCCAAGTCGGTGCTGCTGCTCTCGCTGCTCCAACACATGGGGATCGATGCCAACGTTGTCCTTGTGTCGACCCGCGGCGGCGATGCCATGCCCGAGCTGCTGCCCCTGCCGGCCAATTTCGATCACATGATCGTGCGCGCGACGATTGGCGGCACCGCCTATTGGCTCGACGGGACGAGCACTGCGACCCGGGTGGGCAATATGGGCGAGGTTCCGCCGTTCTACTACGCCTTGCCGCTGCTCGCGGGCGGATCGGACCTGGTGCCGATGACCGACCGCCCTCTCGATCACTACGATATTGCGATGACCATGACGCTCGATCAGACGGCGGGCGTCGATTTGCCCATGCTGTTCGAAATGCGTTTCGACTTTGGCGGACCAGCCAGCGCACAGTTCGAGAGGATCGTGGACGAAAACGATCCGGAGACCATCAAGCAAATCAGGAGCAGCTTCGGGCAGGACCAGTTCACCGGCGGGCAAGTGACCGACATCTCCATCACCTACGACGATGAGAAAGCGCTCGGCACGATCACGCTCAAGGGCGTGGCCGATGCCGATTTCGCCTTCGAGGACGGCAAGGTAACGTCAGACATCGGCATGGCGACCGGCGATGCGACCTTTGCCCCCAACCGTGCTCGTCCCGCCTGGCGCGACATACCGGTGGCGACCCGCGGGCCGGGCCGCAACCGCTACGAGGTCGAGATAATCCTGCCCGACGGGGGAGAGGGTTACCAGCTTGTCGGCTCGCCTGAACTCGACGCAAGCTATGCAAACACCCGCATCACCCGCAGCGCTTCTGTAGAGGGTGGACGGGTCAAAGTGGTGGAGGAGGTCACCGCAGGCCTTGGTGAAGTGGCGGTGGTGGACATCCCTGCGGCGCGTCGCAATGCCTTGCAACTCTCGAAGGCAAAGCTGTCGGTAGCTGCGCCGGGGACGGTAAGATGGCGCTGGGAACTCGACGACACCGAATTGCGCCAGCGGACTGCGAAGGCGCGCGCCGCTTACAGCGAAGTTGTCGAGGAAGCGGAGCCGGACGATTTCGTCCCGCTGATGTCGCGCGCGGCATTCCTCTATTCGATCTATGATTACGCGGGCGCTGTCGAAGACTACAGCAGGATCATTGAAAAGGAGCCGACCGCCGATCTGCACCTGATCCGCGCGGACTCGCTGGTTTCACTCGGCAGGCTCGATCAGGCGGTGGAAGATATTCAGGCCGCCTACGATCTCGATCCGGCGAATAGCACGGCCTATTATCAGGCTCAGCTTCTCGCCCGCCTGGGCCGCAGCGGCGAAGCGATCGAGCTGCTCGATGCCCTGCCGGTGGGGGACGACGACCTCGACGATTTCGCCGATAGCCGCGCAACCGTCCTCGGCATTGCCGGGCAGGTCGAATCCGGACTCCTGCTGCTGGAAGAGCGGCTGGTCGAGAAGGACGACAGCTCGACCCTGCTCAACGCCGATTGCTGGTATCGCGGCCTGCACAAAGTGGCGCTCGACAGCGCGGTCGACCAATGTACGCGTGCGGTCGAGCGCGCGCAGAACCCCGCAGGTGTACTCGATAGCCGCGCGCTGGTGCACTACCGCATGGGCAACAAGGATGCGGCGCTGGCCGATCTCGATGCCGCGCTCAAGCTGCAGCCCGGACTGTCGAACTCGCTTTACCTCAAGGGCATCATCCTGCTGGAACAGGGCAAGCGAGAGGGGCGGCAGGCGCTCGATGCGGCTTTGCGCCAGACCCCCGAGCTCAAGGATTACTACGCACTGTTTGGAATCAGTCCGGCGAGTTGACGAGTTACAGCGGTCCACAGCAATACATTCACAAGGAGCCGGAACAGCTTGGATTCGCTCTACACCAGGCCTTTCGCCCGCAGCGAGACATAGCCCTGCCGCCCTACGATCACGTGGTCGTGCACGGTGATGCCAAGCAAGCGGCCCGCTTCGGCGATCCGGTTGGTGATCTGGATGTCGGCTCGGCTCGGTTCGGGATTGCCGCTTGGATGGTTGTGGACCAGAATCAGGGCGGTGGCGCCGATATCGAGTCCGCGCCGGATCACCTCGCGCGGGTGGATTGCCGCCTCGTCGATCGACCCGTCTCCCACGTGATGGTCCTGGATCAGCCGGTTCTGGGTGTTGAGATAGAGCACCCGCACGCGCTCGACATTGAGATGCGCCATATCGATGGTGAGGTAGTCGATCAGCGCCTGCCAGCTGCCGAGCACCGGCTTGTCCTGCACTTCGGTGCGCGCCATCCGGCGAGCGGCGAGCGCGACGCTCTTGAGCGCGGCGGCGCTGGTTTCGCCCATGCCCTTGACCGCTTGCAGCGCGCTGGGCTCGGCGTTGAGAACGCCCGCCAGCGTCCCGAAGCGGTCGAGCAGGGCCTTGGCGACCGGCTTGGTGTCGCCTTGCCGGATTGCCGCGAACAGGAGGTATTCGAGGACCTCGTAATCGGCCAGCGCTTCGGCCCCGCCCGAGAGCAGCCGCTGGCGCAGGCGCGCGCGGTGGCCCGAACCATCATGCCTGGGTTTGGACTGACCGGTTTGCGACACGCGGAACCTTGCTCCCCTTCAGGCGCTGCCTGCTGGTGAATGCATTGCCTTTGATAGAGGTTCGGCGCAAGTAGCTGGCAAATGGTCGACAATCCCCCCGACAGCACTGGAGAGGCGGCATCGGTCGCTCCGCGTCGGCGGCTGCGCGGGTGGCGGAGAATCGGCCTTATCGGGCTGCTCCTGCTCGCTGCGATCCTGATCGGACTGTGGCTCGCGCGCGAGCAACTGGTCGGGGGTGTTATCGACCGTGAGCTCGCCTCGCTCGACCTGCCTGCAACCTATAGCATCGAAAGCATCGCGCCCGAACGCCAGGTTCTGACGAACGTGGTGGTCGGCGACCCGGCCGCACCGGACCTCACGGTCGAGCGGGTGGTGGTCGAGCTGAGCTACGGCTTCGGCCTGCCGTCGATTGGCCGGGTGACGCTCGACAAGCCGCGACTCTACGGCACCTACGGCGATAACGGCCTGAGCTTCGGCAGCCTCGACAAGCTGCTGTTCAGCGAGGACGAGACAAGTTCGGGTCTTCCGGCACTCGACGTGACGGTGAACGACGGGCGCGCGTTGATCGGGACACCCTATGGCCCGATCGGTGCGAAGCTGCAGGGGGGCGGCGACTTGTCCGGCGGATTTGCCGCAATGCTTGCGGTCAATGCGCCCGAACTCAACATCGACGGGTGCCGACTTTCCTCCGCGACAGCCTATGGCGAGCTGACTACCGCCAGCGATAGTCTCGGTTTTGCCGGTCCGATCAGGTTGCGCGAGGTCGATTGCCCGGAACTGGCACTGGCATGGCAGGCTGCAAACCTGCAAATCGACGCCAAGGTCCCGACCGATTTCGCGTCCGCTGATCTCCGCGGCGTGCTTGCCTCCGGACGATTCTCGCTTGGGGGGAGTTCTGTGGCCGAGCTTTCCGGTCCGCTCCGGCTTGGATGGCGCGACGGAGCGCTGGATGCCACGCTCGATCTCGAAGCGCGCAATCTGGCGGCGGAGGGGCTCGCCATGCGCGCGGCCGCGCTGGAAACCTCGATCCGTGTGCGCGACGATTATGGACGCATCGAAGCGGAGGGCGAGGTTTCGGGCGAACGGGCCAACCTCCAGCAGTGGATCGATCCGGCGCTTGCTTCGCTGAAGCAGCCTGCTGCCGGCACACTTCTCGAACCGTTGCTGGCGAAATTGCGCAGCGCTTCTGCCAGCCAACTGCGCGCGACGAGCTTCGCAGCGCATTTCACCGCGCGCTTGTCGGACAAATCGACGAGTGTGGTGATACCGGCTTTCGAACTGCGCAGCGCAAGCGGGACGACACTGGTTACCGCTTCGCAGCTCCAGTACGCGAGCGGTTTGAGCGGCGTGCCGCGCCTTGCGGGGAATTTCCGGACCGGCGGGGCGGGTATGCCCGCCCTTGCCGGGCGGATGGAACGCGAGGCTTCGGGTGCGACTGTGTTCCGCCTGCGGATGGACCCCTATATCGACGGGGCCAACCGGCTCGCAGTGCCGGAGATGAAGATTACCCAGGCTGCGAATGGCGCGCTGGCCTTTGCAGGGGTGGTCGAGGCGGGCGGCAAGCTGCCCGGCGGTTCGGTGCGCAATCTCGTCCTGCCGCTTGACGGGCGCTGGGATGCGCGAAGCGGGCTTGCGCTGTGGAACGGGTGCACGACGGTCGGCTTCGACCGCCTCCAATATGCCAATCTCGTGCTGTCCGACCGGGATTTGCGCGTCTGCCCAGCGAGCGGGAAACCGATCCTTTCGCAAACCGGTGACGGATTGCGCATCGCTGCCGGGGTGGCCGCGCTCGATCTGAGCGGGACTTTGGCCGACACCCCGATCCGTCTGAAAAGCGGCCCGGTCGGATTTGCCTATCCGGGCACGGCGGTCGCACAGAATGTCGACGTTACTCTGGGGCCCGGCGACAGCGCGAGCCGGTTCACCCTGTCCGGACTCGAAGCGCGGTTCGATGCAGATGGCGGCGTGTCAGGGAGCTTCTCCGACACCCGCGTCGCACTTGCTGCCGTGCCGCTCGACCTGGTCGAAACCGGCGGTAACTGGCGCTATGCTGACAGCCGCCTGACAGTTACTGACGGAGCGTTCCGCTTGATCGACCGGGCCGCTCCGGCGCGTTTCAATCCGCTGATTGCGCGGGATGCGACGCTCTCGCTCGCGGACAATGCGATCCTCGCCAATGCCGATTTGCGCCATCCGGGAAGCGATCGGATCGTGACCGATGTTGCCATCCGTCACGACCTTTCGAGCGGGTCCGGCAACGCCCGCCTGGCGATCGACGGACTGCGGTTCGACAAGGCGCTCCAGCCTGACGCGCTGACCGACCTAGCGCTTGGCGTGGTCGCCAATGTCGAAGGAGTCGTCACTGGTTCCGGGAAGATCGACTGGAATGCACAATCGGTCACCAGTTCGGGCGAGTTCTCGTCCGAAGGACTCGATCTTGCTGCAGTGTTCGGCCCGGTGCGCGGCGCGCGCGGGACGATCCGCTTCACCGACCTGCTCGCCCTGACGACTGCGCCAGACCAGCAGCTTGAGGTGGCGTCGATCAACCCAGGGATCGAGGTTCGTGACGGCACCATCGGCTTCTCCTTGCGCGACGGGCAACTCCTTGGGGTTACCGGCGGATCATGGCCGTTCATGGGAGGGACGCTGTATCTCCATCCGGTCGACCTCAATCTCGGCGCGGCCGAGCGGCGGCGTTACGTGCTGGAGGTCAAGGGCCTCGACGCGGCGATCTTCGTGCAAACCCTTGAGCTGGGCAACATCGCCGCCATGGGCACCTTCGATGGCGAGCTGCCGATCGTGTTCGACGAGCTGGGCAACGGCTATATCGAGCGCGGTATTCTCAATTCGCGCCCACCGGGCGGCAACCTGTCCTATGTCGGCGAACTGACCTATCAGGACCTTTCCCCGATGGCCAATTACGCCTTCGAGATGCTGCGCAGCCTTGACTTCCGCACCATGGAGATCGTCATCGAGGGGCCGTTGACCGGCGAGATCGTTTCCAAGATCCGCATCGACGGGGTCAGGCAGGGCGAAGCCGCGAGCCGCAATATCATCACCCGCCAGCTGGAAGACGTGCCGATCCAGTTCAACGTCAACATCAACGCGCCGTTCTACAAGCTGATCGGCTCGCTCAAGGCGATGTACGACCCCGCCTCGATCCGCGATCCGCGCGATCTCGGGCTGATCAACAGCGACGGAACGATGCGCCAGCAGTCGGTAACCGCCGAGAGTGTCGAGGCGCTGGACGACCCATCGCCTGATCCGGGCGCTCCGCCATCCTTGCCCATAGAAGAACCGGCCATTCAGCGCCGCGAAAGCGAGTAAATGCCATGACCATCCTCAAATTGACCCGCGTGCGCCGTGCTGCGAAAAGGCTCCTGCAATCAGGGAGCGGAACAGACGGTATGACGCACAAGGGACGATGGGCGGTTGCGGCAGTGGTTCCGTTCGCGCTTACCGGGTGCATCAATGTCAATGCCCCGACCGAGCCGATCGTTATCGAGTTGAACATCAACATCCGCCAGGAAGTGATTTACCGGCTTGCGGACGACGCAGGCAACACGATCGAAGAGAATGCCGACATCTTCTGATGCACGGCGACACAGGGAAACGACCATGAAGAAGCCAGTATCGCTCGCTATCGCGCTCGCTCTCTCGGCGACTGCGCTTGCCGGGACCGCCTATGCGCAGCGCGATCCGGCCTATGAGGCCGCGCGCTCTGCGGGGCAGGTCGGCGAGAAGATGGACGGATATCTCGGGATCGTCGGGGCCTCGACCCCGGCGCTCGAAGCGCTGGTGCGCGACATCAACATCAAGCGCCGCGCGGTCTATGCCGAGAAGGCGCAAGCCGCGAGTGCCACGCTTGAGGAATACGCGCTGACGGCAGGCTGCATCGCGATCTCCAAGACCGTCCCGGGCGAAAAGTACCAGGCCCCCGACGGCAGCTGGCAAACCCGCACCAGCGCGCCCCCCATGCGCGATACCCGCTGCCCGTGACCGCCGGCGTCCGGCGCTGACGCGGCCCGCATCGCGTCAAGCAAGATTGCGTGCAATAAAAGCAACTCAAATCCAGCCCCCGCCGGTTGACTCGCCCATACCCCCCGCCTAAGGGGGCGGCGCCCTCGGCGGGCACCTTTTAGCCCGTGCCGGATTTCCATTGTTGGAGGAAGGCATGAGCGACGAGAAGCCCGCACGGGAACCCATTGCCGAAGATGCGCGGATCGACGCGCTCGAAGCGCGGCTCAAAGCCGCACGCGAGCGTGAAGAGCAGCGCAGCCGGCCGCAGGGCACCGGGGCCGATGCGAATTATCGCAGCGGCAACCGGGTGCTGGCGGACCTCCTCGGCGGGCTTCTCGGCGGCACGGTAATCGGATGGGCGGTCGATGCCCTGTTCGGCACCGCGCCATGGGGTCTGTTGGTGGGGCTGTTCCTTGGGATAGTCGTTGCCTTCAGGAACGTGTTCCGGATGGCGAACACGCCGCCTGACGACGGTCCCGACCAGGACTGACGGGGCAGCGGGTTCGCCCATACGCAGTGCCTTTGGATTAAGGGATTTAACGTGGCCGCCGAAGAAGGCAAAGTCGACCCGATGCACCAGTTCACTGTGGAGCCGCTGTTCGGCACGCAGGGCTGGGAAATTGCCGGTTACAATCTCGCATTCACCAACAGCGCAATGTGGATGCTGGTAACGGTGATCGCGCTCACCGTGTTCATGGTCGGCGGGATGAAGCGAGAGCTGGTCCCCGGCCGCTGGCAGATGGCGGTCGAAAGCTTCACCGGCTTCATCGACAACATGCTGGAAGCAAACGTCGGCAAGGAAGGGCGCAAATATGTGCCCTACATCTTCAGCCTGTTCATGTTCATTCTGTTCGGCAACTTGCTTGGGCTGCTACCGCTGGGCGTGCTGGGTATCCACCCGTTCACCTTCACCAGCCACTTCACCATCACCGGTGTACTGGCGATCATCAGCTTCTCGATCGTGCTGATCGTCGGCTTCTGGAAGCACGGGCTGCATTTCTTCAGCCTGTTCGTGCCGCACGGCACCCCGCTGCCGATGGTGCCAATCATCGCACCGATCGAATTCATCAGCTTCATGGTTCGCCCGTTCAGTCTCGCGCTGCGGCTGTTCGTCGCGATGATGGCGGGGCACGTATTGCTCAAGGTGTTGTCGAGCTTCGTGATCGGCGGGATCAATGCCGGTGCCGGCTTCGCCGCGCTGGTGAGTGTACCCAGCTTCGCCTTGATGATCGGTATCTCCGCGCTGGAGATCCTGGTGGCGGGGATCCAGGCCTATGTTTTCGCACTGCTCACGTCGCTGTACATCAACGACGCCGAGCATCTGCACTGAGTTTCGTAATCAACCATCTGAATTTTCCCAAGGAGTTATTACAATGGACGTAGAAGCAGCAAAGCTCGTCGGTGCGGGTCTCGCAGCCATCGGTGCCGGCATGGCTGCCATCGGTGTGGGTAACGTATTCGGTTCGTTCCTTGAGAGCGCATTGCGCAACCCCGGGGCTGCCGACAGCCAACAGGGCCGTCTGTTCATTGGCTTCGCCGCTGCCGAACTTCTCGGCCTGCTGGCATTCGTCGTTGCCATGATCCTGATTTTCGTAGCGCCGGTTTAAACGACCCCAAGATCAGCGATATGGTGAGGGCCGGTTTCAGCGACCGGCCCAACGCTTCTTAAAACGATGATCGAGCCCAGGGACTCCAATCGATGCCCCAGATAGCCCAACTCGCGGAAACCTATGCCAGCCAGATCTTCTGGCTGCTGATCTTCTTCGGGTTCACTTTCTTCGTCGTCGGTCGGGGCATGGTGCCCAAGGTGCTGGCGACCGTGGGCCAGCGCGACCAGCAGATCGCTGACGACCTTGCCGCTGCGCAGGCCGCACGCGACAAGGCCGACGCCGAGGAAGCAGCCTGGCGGGTGCGTGAGAACGAGAACCGCGCTGCGGCGCAGGCGCTCGTTGCCGAAGCCAAGGCCGAAGCTGCCAGGAAGTCGGAAAAGACCATCGCTGCGACGCAGAAGCGCCTCGACACCAGGCTGGCCGACGCCGAGCAGCGGATTGCCGCTGCCCGTGCCGAAGCGATGACCGAGGTCGAGGGCGTCGCTGCGGAAGCGGCGCAGGACATCGTCGCCCGTGTCGCGGGGGTCAAGGTGACCAAGCCAGCCGCCGCCAAGGCCGTGAAGGAGGCACTCGATGCTTGATCTGCTCCTTGCCGCCGAGGAGGGCGCGCACGCCGAACCGACCGCTTTCTTTCTCGAGCCCTACCAGTGGGTTTCGGTGGCGATGGTGGTGCTGATCGCAGTCTTCATCTGGAAGAAGGTGCCCGGCATGATCACCGGCGGGCTCGACAGCAAGATCGCCGCCATCCGTGCCCAGCTTGACGAAGCCAAGGCGCTGCGTGCCGAAGCCGAGGCCCTGCGCAACGAGTACCAGGCCAAGATCGCCGGTGCCGAGCAAGATGCGCAGGCGATGATGGACAATGCCCGGCGCGAAGCCGACGCCATCCTCGTGAAGGCCGAGGCCGACAGCAGCGCGATGGTCGAACGCCGCAAGAAGATGGCGGAAGACAAGATCGCCGCTGCCGAGCGTGAAGCGATCGCGGACGTCCGCGCGACCGCAGTGATGGCCGCGACCAAGGCCAGCCGCAAGCTGATCGCCGAGAAGCACGACGCCGGGGCCGACAAGGCGCTGGCGGACGAGGTGATCGCCGGTCTTTAATCGAGCCAGATCGGGAATAGGGAAGGGCGGTCCTGCGGGGCCGCCTTTTTCGTGTCAGGACTGGAGACACCCAGCCCGAACGGGAATTGGAGTAGTGTTGGCTAGAAGCTAAGGCTCCAGCACCACTTTCCCGACCAGCTTGCCCGCCGCCATGGCATCGAACGCCTCGCGCCAGCGGGTGAGTGGTAGGGTGCGATCGACATGGGGCTGGATCGCGCGGCTGCTGGCGAGCTGGGCGATCTCCGTCATGATCCGCTGGCCGCGCTCGGGGAAGCGGCGGCTGTATTCGCCCGCCCGGACCCCCACGACCGAGAACCCTTTGATGAGCGGGATATTGACGGCGATCTCCGGAATGCGCCCGGCGACGAAGCCCACCACCAGCAGCTTGCCGCCGAAGGCGACGCAGCGGGTGCTTTCGTCGAAAACATCGCCGCCGACTGGGTCGAATACCAGATCGCAGAGCCGTCCGTCCGTGAGGGCGATGATGTCCTCGCGGAAGCGCCCGGTGTTGACGATGGCGTGATCCACGCCCCTTGCGGCCTTGAGCGCCGCCAGCTTGGCCTCACTGTGGGTAGCGGCGATTACCGTGCCGCCCAGCGCCTTGGCGAGGTCACAGGTGGCAAGCCCGACCCCGCCGCTCGCACCATGCACAAGCACTGTCTGTCCTGGCTCGAATCCGCCCAGTTCGGCAAGCGCCACATAGGCGGTCAAATAGGCCGCACCCATCGACGCGGCTGCAGCGGGACTTATGCCTTCGGGAACCAGCCGCAGCGAGCGGGCGGGGACTGCGGCATATTCGGCAAAGCCGCCGGTCTTGGCCCCGCCCATGACGAGGTCGCCAGCCGCAAATCCGCTGTCAGCATCGGCCTCAACCACTTCGCCAGCCAGCTCCATGCCGCTGGTAAAGGGCGACTCGGGTTTGAACTGGTACTTGCCCTGCGTCATCAGCAGGTCGGGAAAGTTAAGCGAAGCAGCGCGGACGCGCACCAGCACTTCGCCGGGCCCGCGTTTGGGCATCGGCAGATCGACCAGCTCGACGCCCGAAAGGTCGTCGGACAGCTTCTGGACTCTGAGTGCTTTCATTATGGATTAGTCGTACCATACAGCGACAGGATGATGACCGGGATCAACATTGATCGTCTCATACTTCTGCCCATCAATCCAACCGATCCAGCAGTCGTTGGGCATCAATTCGTCCGGGAACCACGACCGCACTGTTGTCTCATCGGCAGTCGTCATGATCCATATGGTATCTGAAAACGGCCACTCTTCCCCGGGAGAGTCGACGCAGGTTACCTGGACTCTGACGTCGGACACTTCCGGTCGATCGAGTATCTCCTGGAAGAGCGCATAAAACTGGCTGGGCGGGGGACTGCCGTCCAGATTACAGCCAATTGATCCAATGTCATCATTCCCCTCAAAGAACTCCTCAAGGCTCAACAAGGGTGTCGGGACCGCACGTGCTTCAGGGTTGCCATTAGCGAATACCCTCGCGGTAATCGCCTTGAGGCGATCTCCATCGCTCTCGGAGGGAATGGGCAGGATTGGTGCGGCATGGCTTCCGCCAAAAAGCCGCTTAAGCCAGTCCATCTAGAAATTGTCCTTCCCAGCTCTCAGCGCAGCAAAGGTCTCGGCAGGAGTCGAGCCGCCCCATTTCGCCGCCAGCACCGGATCATCGGCGCGCAGGAAGGGGTTGGTGGCCAGTTCGCGCGCCAGCTGCGTCGGTACGGTCGCCTCGCCTCTAGAACGCTTGGCATCGATCTCGGCGGCATAGGCCTGCAATGCGGCGTTGTCCGGATCGGCATGGCGCGCGAACCGCGCATTCGATTGGGTGTATTCGTGCGCACAGTAGAGCGTGGTCTCGGGCGGCAGCGCCTTGATCCGTTCGAGGCTGGCCCAGAACTGCTCCGGCGTGCCTTCGAACATCCGGCCGCAGCCGAGCGCGAACACGCTGTCTCCGACAAAGGCCATACCCGCGTCAGGCAAGTGATAGGCGATGTGTCCGTTGGTGTGACCGGAAACGTCGATCACTTGCGCTTCGTGCTTGCCGATCCTCACCGCGTCGCCATGCGCGACCACCCGGTCGGGCTGGTTGAGCTTGGCGACTTCGGCGGGTGCGATCACCTCGCATCCCGTCGCAGCCTTGATCTCGGCGTTCCCGCCTGCGTGGTCGGGGTGCCAGTGGGTGTTCCAGATATGGGTGATCCGCCAGCCCTTCGCCGCGGCCTGGCGCAGATACTCCTCCGCATCGGGCGTATCGATGCAGGCGGTCTCGCCGCTGGCGCTGTCGTGCAGAAGGTATCCGTAGTTGTCGGACAGGCAGGGGAACTGGTGGATTTGCAGCATCGGGCCGGCTTAAGCTCCTCCGAGCAAAAGAAAAGGCCCGCCGCTCCGGATGGAGGGCGGGCCTTTATCCCTTTTGCAGGCCTGAAGGCCGAGGAGATTATTCCTCGTTTTTCTTCAGTGCCGCACCGAGGATGTCGCCGAGCGATGCACCCGAGTCGGACGAACCGAACTGCTGTACGGCTTCCTTCTCTTCGGCGATCTGACGCGCCTTGATGGAGAAGTTCGGCTTCTTCGAACGGTCGAAGCCGATGACCATAGCGTCGATCTTGGCACCGACCTGGAAGCGGTCGGGGCGCTGTTCGTCGCGGTCGCGGCCGAGGTCGCTGCGCTTGATGAAGCCGGTTGCGCCGTCGTCACCGACCTGCACTTCGAGCCCGCCGTCGCGCACTTCGAGCACGGTCACGGTGACAACGTCGTTGCGCTTGATGCCGCTGCCGCCGGCACCTTCAGCCGAAGGCGCGCCCTTTTCGAGCTGCTTCATGCCGAGGCTGATGCGCTCCTTCTCGACATCGACGTCGAGCACGACAGCCGAAACCATCTCGCCCTTGCGGTGCAGCGCGAGCGCGTCTTCGCCCGAGATGCCCCAGGCGATGTCCGACATGTGGACCATGCCATCGACGTCGCCGTCGAGACCGATGAACAGGCCGAATTCGGTCGCGTTCTTGACTTCTCCTTCCACGGTCGAGCCGACCGGGTGCTTGTCGGCGAAATCTTCCCACGGATTGCCCTGCGCCTGCTTGAGGCCGAGCGAGATGCGGCGCTTGTCGCTGTCGACTTCGAGCACCATCACGTCGACTTCCTGCGAGGTCGAGACGATCTTGCCGGGGTGGACGTTCTTCTTGGTCCAGCTCATTTCCGAAACGTGGACCAGGCCTTCGATGCCCGCTTCCAGCTCCACGAAGGCGCCGTATTCGGTGATGTTGGTGACGGTGCCCGACAGCTTCGCGCCGACCGGGTACTTCGCGGCCACGCCATCCCACGGATCGCTCTCCAGCTGCTTCATGCCGAGGCTGATGCGCTGGGTATCCTGGTTGATGCGGATGATCTGCACGGTCACGGTCTGGCCGATTTCGATCACTTCGCTCGGGTGGTTGACCCGCTTGTAGCTCATGTCGGTGACGTGCAGCAGGCCGTCGATCCCGCCGAGGTCGACGAAGGCGCCGTAATCGGTGATGTTCTTGACCACGCCATCGGTGATCTGGCCTTCAGCGAGGCCATCGATCAGTTCGCTGCGCTGTTCGGCGCGGGTTTCCTCGAGGATCGAGCGCCGCGAGACGACGATATTGCCGCGGCGACGGTCCATCTTGAGGATCTGGAACGGCTGCTCGATGTCCATCAGCGGGGTGATGTCGCGCACCGGGCGGATATCGACCTGGCTGCCGGGCAGGAAGGCCACGGCACCGTCGAGGTCGACGGTGAAGCCGCCCTTGACGCGGCCGAAGATGCGGCCGTTGACGCGGGCGTTCTCGCCGAATTCGCTTTCCAGCTTGTCCCACGCGGCTTCGCGGCGGGCGCGGTCGCGGCTGAGCATTGCTTCGCCGTCGGCGTTCTCGACGCGGTCGACGAAGACTTCGACTTCGCTGCCGACTTCGAGCCCGTGCTCGCCGTCGACGCGGCTGAATTCCTTGAGGTCGACGCGGCCTTCGCTCTTGAGGCCGACGTCGATAACGGCCTTGCCGTTTTCGATTGCTGTGACGGTGCCCTTGACGACGCGGCCTTCGAAGCCGCCGTCTTCCGCACCACCGAGTTGTTCGTTGAGCATCGCCTCGAAATCGGCGCGCGTGGGATTGGCTGAAGTTGCCATTGGTTTGATTTCCTGTTCGTTTTGCTACCGGCCGCGGGTTTTACCCGGGTCTTTCTCCGTCTCCCGCACCATTGCGGGGCGAACGGGGCAAGAGGCCGAATGCCGCTGGAGGCCGCATGCCGTCCAACGGGTCCTTCAATCGGAGGGATTGCGAGAACGGCGCGCGCCTAGGCGAAGGCGCACATTAAAGCAAGTCAATTGCGCCCTAGCGAAGCGCCTGCTCGACCGCCTCTATCGCCGCAGCGATGGCTGCTTCCTTGCCCAGTCCGCTGGTGTCGAGAATGAACGCGTCTGCCGCCGCGCGCAGCGGGGCGTCCTTGCGCTCGATATCGCGCTTGTCGCGCGCGGCGATGTCGGCCTCGATCTCGCGCAGCTCCAGGTCCAGTTCGCGGTCGCGCATCTCGAGCCAACGGCGCATCGCCCGGGCCTGGACGCTGGCGGTGACGAATAGCTTCACCTCGGCATCTGGCGCGATCACCGTCCCGATATCGCGCCCGTCGAGCACCGCGCCGCCCGGCTGCCGGGCAAAGGCGCGCTGGCGCTCGTACAGCGCCTGCCGCACTGCGGGATGCACCGAGACGCGGCTTGCCAGCCCGCCGGTTTCCTCGCTGCGCAAGGCGGGATCGGCGAGCAGGCTATCGGGGAAATCGCACGCTGCCAGCGCATCGGCGGCATCGTCAGGGTCTCCGTCATTCAGCGCCACCTGCCGCCCGACCGCGCGATAGAGCAGCCCGGTATCGAGATGCGGCAACCCGAAATGCGCGGCGAGCGCCTTCGAGATCGTGCCCTTGCCCGACGCGGTAGGGCCATCGACGGCGATGATCATTCGGCGTGCCTCCGTGTCTTCAGCGCCTTCCATAAGCCCCATAGGGCAATCGCCGCCCAGAAGCCTTCTAGGACCAGGCTCGGCCAATTGGTGTGGACCAGCAGCGAGACGGTCAGCAGCGTCGCCCCGGCGAGGTTGGTGCCGTGCAAGATGTAGGGATTGGGATCGCTGCGCCAGGTCAGATAGGCATAGGCGCCGACGATGCAGGCCATCCCGACGAAGCCGATGAGCGTGTAGATGTCGAGGGGCATCAGGCTCTTCTCTCCTGGTCGGACTCGTCACCCTGAACTTGTTTCAGGGTCCATCGCGCCGCCAGAACCGCCCGTTCGGGCCGGGGCATGGATGCTGAAACAAGTTCAGCATGACGGTGATGGGGCGACATCACGCGGACGCTCCGTGCAGCAGCGACAGGAAATCGGGAAAGCTCGTCGCGATCGGCGCGGTGCTGTCGACCGCTACGCCATCACGGCTGACCAGCCCGGCAATCGCCATGCTCATGGCGATCCGGTGGTCAAGATGGGTCAAAACCTCGTGTCCGTCTTGCGTGCCCCGCAGCAATTCACCGCCGGTGCCGTGGATGGTCAGTCCATCCTCGGTCTCCTCCACCCGCGCTCCGGCAAGGGCAAGCGCCTCGGCCATGGCGCTGATGCGATCGCTTTCCTTGACCCGCAGTTCCTCGAGGCCGCTGGTGCGCGTGGTGCCCTTCGCGAGCGCGGCGGCGACGAACAGGACGGGAAACTCGTCGATCATGCTCGGAGCGACAGCGGGATCGACATCGATACCGGAGAGCGGCGCGTGGCGTACGCGCAGGTCGGCGACCGGCTCGCCGCCCACCTCCCGCGCGTCCAGTTCCTCGATACTCGCGCCCATCAGGCGCAGCACCTCGATCAGCCCGGCGCGCGTCGGGTTTAGGCCGACGTTCTCGATCACCAGATCGCTGCCCTCGACCAGCGTCGCGGCGACGATGAAGAAGGCGGCAGAGGAGGGGTCGCCCGGGACTTCGATGGTCTGCGGCCGCAATTCGGCATCGCCGCGCACCTTGATGATGCGTTCTCCGTCTACCTCATCGACCGTAAGCTCCGCGCCGAAGCCGCGCAGCATGCGTTCGGAATGGTCGCGGGTGGGCACCGGCTCGATCACCGTGGTCACCCCCGGCGTGTTGAGCCCGGCGAGCAGGATGGCGCTCTTCACCTGCGCGCTGGCGACCGGGAGGCGGTAGGTCATCGGCACCGCAGGCAGCGCGCCATGCATGGTTAGCGGCAGCGTGCCGCCGTCCGATGCATCGAACCCCGCGCCCATCAGGCTGAGCGGTTCGATCACCCGGCCCATCGGGCGTTTGGACAGGCTGGCATCACCGGTGAAGGTCGCGCTGATCCCGTGGCTGGCGATCAGCCCCATCAGTAGCCGCGTGCTGGTGCCGCTGTTTCCCATGTCGAGCGGTGCGGCTGGCTGAAGCAAACCGCCCACGCCCACGCCATGGATCGACCACGTGCCGCCCGCTTCGCGCGTGATGGTCGCGCCCATCTGGCGCATCGCCTCCGCCGTTGCGAGCACGTCCTCGCCTTCGAGCAGGCCGCTGACACGGGTTTCGCCCACCGCCAGCGCGCCAAGCATCAGCGAGCGGTGGCTGATCGACTTGTCGCCGGGCACACGGATGCGACCCCTGAGCGGACCGGAAGGCATGAAGCGATGGGCTTGCGGCGGGTGAGGCAAGGAAATACTTTCAGGCAGAGCTGCGAAAATCGACGCGGCTTTTGACAGTGGGGGTCGGCTATGGCAAGGCGCGCGCCGCTCTTGATTCCCGAGCAATCGGATCCCATCAAGCTAGAGAATTTTTCGCCCGGCCAAGGATTAGGTCGGGCCGTATCTGAGGAACAGTAATGGTCAAGCCAGAATGGGGCACCAAGCGTACGTGCCCGAAATGCGGCACGCGCTTCTACGATCTGGGCAAGGAAGACCCGGTCGCCTGCATCGAATGCGGCGAGGAATGGACGCCCGAACCGGTGCTCAAGACGAAGCAGCCGATTCCGTTCGAGGAAGACAAGAAGAAGGAAGCCGAGGCCGATACCGATCTCGGTGACGACGATCTCGACGATGTCGATGTCGACGAGGAAGAAAACCGCCCCGACGCGGATGTCGACCTGGGCGACGATGACGACCTTGGCGTCGAAACCGGCGGCGACAACGACGGGGAAGATACCTGATTTAATTCTTGCCTTGTGCGGAACGGCTTTATAAAGGGCCGTTCCCGCAAGCAGGGGTGCCTCCCAGGGCGCCCTGCCAGAGTGATTGGGGCCTTAGCTCAGCTGGGAGAGCGCTACAATGGCATTGTAGAGGTCAGCGGTTCGATCCCGCTAGGCTCCACCACTTGACTGTCTTTTGGCCCATGGCGGGCTGCAAATGGCGGTTCCGTGCGCTTCCGGTGCTCACGATCTGATGATCGCTGCGCGCCGGTTCTCCGGCTCCACCATTTTCGCTTCCGCCCTGATCCAAAATCCAGCCAAGTGGGATTTTGAGAAGCCGGTCCATTGGATCGCGCGCTGGCCGACGAGTTTTCGTCCGCCGGCGTTTTTGGCATTTTGCGCCGGGCGGCCCATATCGGGCCAAACGGTTTAGGAGACGCGCGTTATGTTCGACAGCCTGTCAGATCGCCTCGGCGGCGTCTTCGACAAGCTGCGCGGTCGCGGCGCGCTGTCCGACCAAGATGTGCGCGATGCGATGCGCGAGGTGCGCGTTGCGCTGCTCGAGGCGGATGTCGCGCTGCCGGTGGTCCGCCGCTTCATCGATGCCGTAACCGACAAGGCGATCGGTTCGGATGTCCTGAAGTCGGTCACCCCCGGCCAGCAGGTGATCAAGATCGTCTCCGACGAGCTGGTCGAAATGCTCGGCGGGGAGGCGACCGAAGGGCTCATGCTCGAGGCCAAGCCGCCGGTCGTGATCATGATGGTCGGCCTGCAGGGCTCGGGCAAGACGACCACCACCGCCAAGCTCGGCAAGCTGCTCAAGGAAAAGCACGGCAAGAAGGCGCTGATGGCGTCGCTCGACGTCAACCGTCCGGCGGCGCAGGAACAGCTTGCAGTGCTGGGCACTCAGGTCGAGGTCGCGACGCTGCCGATCGTGCAGGGCCAGCAGCCGGTCGACATCGCCCGCCGCGCGATGGAAAGCGCGCGGTTGCAGGCGGTCGACGTGCTGCTGCTCGACACCGCAGGCCGCCTGCATGTCGACGAAGCGCTGATGGCCGAGATGAAGGCGGTCGCCGGGGTTTCCGCACCGACCGAGGTGCTGCTGGTGGTCGACAGCCTGACCGGGCAGGACGCGGTCAACGTCGCCAAGAGCTTCACCGAGGAAGTGCCGCTGACCGGCGTGGTGCTGACCCGGATGGACGGCGATGCGCGCGGGGGTGCAGCGCTCTCGATGCGCTACGTCACCGGCAAGCCGATCAAGTTTGCCGGCACGGGCGAAAAGCTCGACGCGATCGAGCCCTTCCATCCCAAGCGCGTGGCCGACCGCATCCTCGGCATGGGCGACGTCGTCAGCCTGGTCGAAAAGGCCGCAGCGACGATCAAGGAGGAAGAGGCCGAGGCGATGGCCCGGCGCATGGCCAAGGGGCAGTTCGACCTCAACGACCTGCGCACCCAGCTTCGCCAGATGCAGAACATGGGCGGCCTAGGCATGCTCGCAGGGATGATGCCGGGCATGAAAAAGGCCAAGGCGGCGATGCAGGCGAGCGGGATGGACGACAAGGTGCTCGTTCACATGGACGCCATCATCGGCTCGATGACGCCCAAGGAACGCGCGCGGCCCGAACTGATGAACGCCAAGCGCAAGAAGCGCGTCGCGGCGGGCGCGGGGCGCGACGTGCAGGAAGTGAACAAGGTGCTCAAGATGCACCAGGAAATGGGCCGCGCGATGAAGCAGATCAGGAAGATGGGCGGGCTCAAGGGCCTCGGCGCATTGTTTGGCTCGGGCGGAATGGGTGGCCCCGGCGGGATGGGCGGTCTCGGCGGTCTGGGCGGACCCGGTGGCGGCCTCCCGGGCCTGCCCGGTCTCCCCGGCAAGAAGTAATTCGAAATCAGAAGTTTGTATTGGAAAGGTAATATCACATGGCAGTTGCAATCCGTCTTTCGCGCGGTGGCGCAAAGAAGCGTCCCTACTACCGCATCGTCGTTGCCGACTCGCGCGCCTCGCGTGACGGCAAGTATCTCGAGCAGATCGGCACCTACAATCCGATGCTGCCGAAGGATTCGGGCGAGCGCGTGAAGCTTAACGAAGATCGCGCACGCCACTGGCTGAGCGTCGGCGCGCAGCCGACCGACCGCGTGCACCGCTTCCTCGATGCCGCCGGCATCCTCGAGCGCGCGGCACGCAACAACCCGAAGAAGGGCGAACCGGGCGACGCCGCCAAGGAACGCGCCGAGGAAAAGGCTGCCAAGGTTGCTGAAGCCGAAGAAGCTGCGAAGGCCGCCGAGGAAGAAGCCAAGGCCGCAGCCGAAGCTCCGGCTGAAGAAGCTGCTGCGGAAGAGGCTCCCGCTGAGGAAGCCGCTGCTGAAGAGGCTCCGATCGAAGAAGCCGCAGCAGAAGAAGCTCCGGCTGCGGAAGCCGCTGCCGAAGACGCCGACGCAGAAAAGGCCGAGTAATGGCACCTCTCCCCTCCCGCTTGCGGGAGGGGCCGGGGGTGGGTGCGTAATGCGATGACCCACCCGGCCAGGCCCACCCCTGACCCCTCCCGCAAGCGGGAGGGGGACAAGACGGACAAGCCCGTCACCCTCGCAGCCGTCATCGGCGCGCACGGGGTGGCGGGCGAAGTCCGTCTGAAGCTGTTCGGCGAGGGGATCGACGCCCTCAAGGGCCACAAGAGCTTCAATGGTGGTGCGCTCACTCTTGTCAAAATCCGCGATGATCACAAGGGCGGCGCGGTCGCGCGCTTCGCCGAAGTGACTGATCGCGGCGCGGCGGAAAAATTGCGCGGGACTACGCTGACCATCCCGCGCGATGCCCTGCCGCCTATCGAGGATGATGAATATTACCATGCCGACCTTCTCGGGCTTGCGGTGGTCACCGACACCGGCAATGCGGTGGGCACCGTGGCCGATGTGCTCAACTACGGCGCAAGCGACCTTATCGAGATCGAGAAGAATGACGGAGGCCGATTCCTCGTCCCAATGACGCGGCAAGCGGTGCCCGAGTGGAATGCCGACCGGCTGGTCATCGCGGAGGATTTCGCCCAATAAGTCGCTTCGGAACACCGGTTTCGAGTGAGGTGGGTATGGCTGTCGCGATTTTCTCGATCGTTTTCATTGCAGTGATCCTGGCGTTGCTAACGGCTGGCGTCGTCCTGTGCCTGCATCTCTGGGCGCGACGCAGGCTGGGCAAACAGATGCGGGTGCTGGTCGCGACGATCCTCGGTCCGGGCAGCCTGTTCCTCGTGCCTTTCGTGTTCGAGCTCGTCGACGGCGGGCAGGTGATGGGTGAACTGGGCATCGGGCTCGTCGCGGTCACCGGTTTCTTCAGCCTGATCATCGGCTGGCCGACCGCAGCGATCCTGACCCGGCAACTCGAACGGAGCCTGCTGCCCGATGCGAGAGTGTTCGAGTAGGGCGGGCGGGATGTCTGCCATTGCAACGGACCTGTGGCAGCGCCTTGCCGCCTACGAGATCGGCCCGCGGGCGGCATCGCTGTCCTTCGCCGACCGCCTCGCGCGCGAAAACCGGTGGAGCGCCGAGTTCACCCGCCGCGTGATCCGCGAATACAAGCGCTTCTGCTACCTCGCGGTCGCGGCGGGGCATGAAGTCACTCCGTCCGACGCGGTCGACCAGGCGTGGCACCTGCACCTGACCTACAGCCGCGATTACTGGGAGCGGTTCTGCCGCGAAGTGCTCGGTGTGTCGCTGCACCACGGGCCGACGGCTGGCGGACAGGCGGAACGGGCGCGGTACTACGACCAGTATGCCGCGACGCTCAAAGCCTATGAGGACCACTTCGGAGAGTCGCCCCCGGCGGATATCTGGCCCGGCGCTGCGCGCCGCTTCAACACCGACCCGCGCGCGTTCCGGGTCAACCCGGCGGATGTTGTCATCATTCCGCGCAAGATCGGCTATACAATGTTTGCGGTGGCGGGCATCCTGCTGGCTGGCGCACTGGCGTGGGAGGGAGTGTTCGGATGACATTGGGATTATCGGCCCTGTCGGGTAGCACGTTCCTTCTGCTCTATATCGCATTGCTCGCGGCGGCCTTGGGTTTATCGCTGATGCTCGGCGCGTGGATGCGAGCGGAGGGCGACGATGCAGGGACTCCCAGCGAGGAAGAACTCGCGTTCCTATCCGGCGGCAAGCAACGCTTTACCGAAGCAATCATAGCGCGGCTGCTGGCCGGCGGGTCGATCGAGGTCTCGGGCGAGAAGGGTTTTGTCGTCACCCGCAGCGATGCGGGAACGACGTCTGCCGAACGCGCGATCACCCGGCAAGCCGGGATCGTGACATGGCAGGACGCAGCGAAGGCTACAGCGCAGGATGCCGATAGCGTCCTCGAACGGCTGGAGACCAAAGGCTGGTGGATGGGGGACGGCGCGGCGTGGCAAGTGCGGTTGTTCCAGGTGCTACCGTTTGCGCTGCTCTTCGCGCTTGGCCTGTTTCGCCAGCAGGCAGGGGCAGCGCAGGGCGCGCCGACCGGCTACCTGATCGGACTGCTTGCCCTGACTGCGCTGATCGGATTGTTTCGTCTGTTCGCGGTCGATCGGCGGACGAAGGCGGGCAAAGCCGTGCTTGGAGGCGCGATGCAGGGCAACGACCGGCTTCGCCGCGCTCCGCAAGAGCACGAGATGGGCTCTGCTGTCGCGCTTTTCGGCACTGGCGTGCTGGTCGGGACGCCTTTTGTGGCGATGCACACCATGCGGCAGGCCTCGAGTGGCGATGGCGGGGGCAGCAGCGACAGCAGCAGCAGTAGCGATGGCGGAAGCGGCTGCGGCGGGGGCGGCTGCGGCGGTTGCGGCGGTTGACGCGCGAGCCTAAACCGCCTGGATGACCCAATTCCACGTCGCCATTTGCCAGGCCGCACCGATCCCGCTCGCAATCACTGACGGGATCGTGCAGGCGACCGAGCTCGCGCGTGCGGCAATCGCCGACGGGGCGCGGCTGGTGGCGTTCGGGGAGACCTTCCTCGGCGGCTATCCGCTGTGGCTCGACGAAGCCCCCGGCGCGGCGCTGTGGGAGCATCCGGGCAGCAAGGCGCTGCACCGCATCCTGCTGGAACAGGCGGTGGTGCCGAACGATGAGCGGCTGCTGCCCTTGCAGGAATTGTGCGATGCCAGCGGGGCCTGCATTTCCATCGGCGCGCATGAGCGGTTGCGGCGCAGCCTGTACAACAACCAGCTTCTGTTCCGCCCCGGCATGGACCCCTTGCCGCACCGCAAGCTGGTGCCGACGCATGGCGAGCGGCTGGTGTGGATGCGCGGCGACGGCTCGACGCTGGGCGTGCATGAGGCCGAGTGGGGCAGCGTAGGCAATCTGATTTGCTGGGAGCATTGGATGCCGCTCGCCCGCGCGGCGATGCACAATCTCGGCGAGAGCGTGCATGTCGCCTGCTGGCCGACTGTGCGCGAGGAATATGCGCTAGCAAGCCGCCACTACGCGATGGAGGGGCGCTGCTTCGTGCTGGCGGCGGGGTTGGTGCAGCACAAGGATGATCTGCTCGACGGGCTGCAACGCTGCGGCGGAAATTCCGAGGCCGAAGCGCTGATCCGCGAAATCGAGGGCGACGTCCTCAACTGCGGCGGAAGCCTGATCGCTGCGCCCGACGCGCGGGTGCTGGCACATGCGGGCGCGGGCGAGGAAACGCTCCACGCCGAACTGGACCTTGCGGAGATCGCGGAGGGGCTGGCGAACCTCGATACCGACGGGCATTACTCGCGCCCCGATGTGTTCGAGTTGCGGGTCGATACGCGGGCGAGGGAGGGAGTCGAATGGAGCTGAGGCTTAGCAAACCGCGCGAGAAGTGGTTTTTCGTGATCGTCCTTCCGATCGCGATCGCGATTGAATGGGCATTTGCACAAACGCTTGACTGGACTGCCTATCCGCGCAGCGAATGGGTGGCGCTGGTCGACCTCTGCATTTTCATGCCGGTGCTTTACCTGACCCTGTTCAGCAGTGAACTGACCCCACTGGCGCGCTTTCTGCGCAGTCTTGGTATTGCAGGTATCGGCCTTATTGTGTCGGGTTTGATTATCCCCGAAGCAAATCAGTTTCTTGTCGCTGAACTTTCGAGCATCCGCAATTTGGCGCTGATTGGCATCTTGATGTTCGAGGGCTGGATCCTCGCCAAAGTCATCAGCGCAGTCTATCGCAAGAACGCGAACGCAGAAGCTCTCGAGCGTGAGTTTGCCATTCCTGGCTGGATAGCCAGATTGATGGTGCTGGAAGCAAGGTTCTGGAAGGCGGTCTGGAACCTGCTGCGTCGCAAATGACCTTCACCGCCAGCCTCTTGTCGGTTTTTGCTTTGCTGATGTTTTTTCAGGCCACCGTATTGGCCTGATATTTGTGGAATTACCGAAGGGCGATATCTGAGGTAAAACGCAATGAGGTTTTGATCATCGTTCCCGCCATTGCCCCGGTCCTTTTCATGATCTTGTGGGTCGCAAGGGTGATCGACTATGCTGACTCCTACGGCTGGAAGCAGTCGCTCGCGTGGCTGTGGTGGGAGCCGATAATTGCATTGCTGGTCTTTGTGGTCGGTCATGCATTCGTGCGTTGGCAACAGCCTCGTTTGCTCATCGATCAAAGGGTCGCTCGTCCCCAACATCGCCCTCGCACTTAGTCTTGAGATGGGTTTCGGGTCCATCGCGTTTGCGTTGACAGCCAGTCCCGGTATGTATATACACGTTGTATATACATAGGTGATCCATGGGCAAAGAGCATATCGGCAAGAGTTTCAAATCGGGCAATTCGGTGGCGATCCGGATTCCGGCATCGATTGGTGTCGAGGCCGGACGGGAATGGGAGGTCGAGCGCAATCCGGACGGGAGGATAATCCTGAAGGAAGTTGACACTTCGCCCACGAAAATCAGCCTTGACGGAATCTATGGCTCGATGCGTGGCAGGGGTTTGAAGCGTTTGCCGTTCGAGCATGTGGAGCGCGACTGGTCGCGACCCACTGAATGACGCCCAAGACCGACTATCTGCTCGATACCAACATCTGCATCTATATCCTCGAAGGGGCTTCGGATCGGGTCGCATCGCGATTGGAGCAATGTGATATCGGATCGGTCGGGGTGTCATCGATAAGCTACGCGGAGGTCATGCTGGGGGCTGTACAACTGGGCGATGCTGCTGCGGCGAAATCGCTCTTTCGCAAGATTGGACCGCTTCCCTTCTCCAAAGATGCGGCTGAGGTCTATGCGGCCTTGCCCTTCAGACGCGGATCATTCGATCGGCTGATTGCTGCCCATGCGATTGCGCTGGACGCGACATTGGTTACCAACAACGAACGCGATTTTCGCGATATCCCCGGCCTCCTGGTCGAGAACTGGACGCAATGAGCTTCGCCGCCACCATCCTCACGCTCTACCCCGAGATGTTTCCCGGGCCGCTGGGCGTTTCGCTCGCGGGCAAGGCGCTCGAACGCGGGGACTGGTCGTGCGAGACAGTGAACCCGCGGGATTTCGCCACCGACCGCCACCGGACGGTGGACGACACACCGGCGGGCGGCGGGGCGGGGATGGTGCTCAAGGCGGATGTGCTGGCGCGGGCGGTTGATAGTGTGACGGGAAAGCACTTTCCCCATGGGGAAGGGGTTGGGGATGGGGGTTCGACAGCGGCGGAAAGCGCTACGCCCCAAACGTCGCATACCCACCCCTCAATCCCCTCCCTCAAGGGAGGGGAGGCTAGGATACCCATCCTCGCCATGACACCGCGCGGGAAGCCGATCACGCAGGAGCGTATCTGCCAGATCGCCACGGGCCCGGGGGTCACCATCATCTGCGGGCGGTTCGAGGGGTTCGACGAGCGGTTTTTCGAGGCGCGGCCGCAGATCGAACAGGTCAGCCTGGCGGACATCGTGCTCTCGGGCGGAGAGCCTGCCGCGCTCGCCATACTCGACGCTTGCATTCGGCTGCTTCCCGGCGTAATGGGCGCGCCTTCAAGCGGGCATGAGGAATCCTTCGAAGACGGATTGCTCGAATACCCGCAGTATACCCGACCTCAGGAATGGGAAGGGCGCACGATCCCTGAAGTGCTGCGATCGGGGGATCATGCGAAAATCGCTGCGTGGCGCAAGGCGCGCAGCGAGGACGATACACGGTTACGCAGGCCAGACCTATGGGAGCGTTACAGGAACGCTCGGGACTGACCTGCCTCTGGCGCGCAGTGACATAACAGGAACCAAGGTCATGAACCTGATTCAGCAGCTCGAAGCGGAAGCTATCGAGAACCTCGGGAAGAACATTCCCGATTTCCGCGCCGGTGACACCGTGCGCGTCGGCGTGAAGGTGGTCGAAGGCACGCGCGAGCGCGTCCAGAACTACGAAGGCGTCGTGATCGCCCGCTCGAACCGCTCGATCAACAGCAATTTCACCGTGCGCAAGATGAGCTTCGGCGAAGGCGTGGAACGCGTATTCCCGCTCTATTCACCGATCATCGACAGCATCACCGTGGTCCGCCGCGGCGTGGTGCGCCGTGCGAAGCTCTATTACCTGCGCGGCCGCACCGGCAAGCGCGCACGTATCGCCGAGCGCAAGGTTAACGCCCCGAAGGCGTAAGCTTTTCGCGAAACCAGACAGGAGGGCGCGGCGGGCAACTGCCGCGCCCTTTTTCATGCGTTGTGCTGAGAGGTGAGCAGGCGCTTTTGGGTTCACGCAGAGGGCGCAGAGGAAAGGTGAGACGCAGAGGTGCCGGTCCAGGCGGCGAAGCCGCGAGAAACACTCCTCCAGCCGCGCATGGCTCCCTGGCAATTTGCGTGCGGCTTTGCCGCAAGTGCTGCCTCTCTGCGTCTCTCCTTTCCTCTGCGCCCTCTGCGTGAAACCCAACTTCGGACCTTGCAGCCCAGCGCCAGCCGTCTAGGCTCAGCGCATACAAAGTTGTCAGGAAAAACCCCTTGCCATGGTTCGATTTCTTCCCGCCCTCGCGCTCCTTCTCGCCACCCCTGCAATGGCGGACGATAGCAATATGAACGCCACTCCCGAGTCCGGTCCCGACCTCACCTTCGAACGCGTGTTCGCTTCGCCCTCGATTGACGGGCCGAGCCCGCGGCAGGCGAAATTGTCGCCCGATGGCCGCTATCTCACCCTGCTGCGCAACCGCGACGACGACCGCGAGCGGTACGACCTGTGGGCGTTCGATCGCGAGAGCGGCGCATGGCGGTTGCTGGTCGACAGCGAGAAGCTCGGCAGCGGGCGCGAGCTCAGCGAGGACGAAAAGATGCAGCGCGAGCGCGCGCGGATCGGCAGCCTTAAGGGCATCGTATCCTACGAATGGACCGCGGACGGGCAGGGAATCCTCGTCCCGCTCGACGGCGATCTCTACCTCGCGGGGCTGGACGGCACCGCGACCCGGCTGACCGACACCGAGGAAAGCGAACTCAATCCCGCGCTCAGCAGCAAGAGCGGCTATGTGTCCTTCGTGCGCGACCGGCAGCTTTGGGTCGGCCAGGTCGGCGAGGACGCGCAGCCGATCACGCCCAAGGAAGCCGACACCATCCGCTGGGGCGAAGCCGAATTCGTCGCGCAAGAGGAGATGGGGCGGCTCACCGGATACTGGTGGAACCCGGACGATAGCCGCATAGCCGTCCAGCGGACCGACGAGAGCCCGGTCGGCATCGTCACCCGCGCCGCCATCGGCGCGACCGGGACCAAGGTGTATGACCAGCGCTATCCGGTCGCGGGCAGCGCCAATGCGATCGTCGAGCTGTTCGTGATGGACCCCGATGGCGGCAACCGGGTCAAGGTCGATCTGACAAGCAGCCAGGACCCGGAGCTCTACGACGCAGCAGATCCCAACGATTTCTACCTCGCGCGCGTCGACTGGGCGCCCGACGGCAGGCTGTTCGTCCAGCGCCAAAACCGCGAGCAGACCGTGCTCGATCTGATCGAGGTCGATCCGGCGACGGGTGAGAGCAGCGTCCTGTACGTCGAGAGCGCGGCTTCGCCGGACTACTGGATCAACCTGTCCGACAACTACAAATTCCTCAAGGATGGCTCATTCCTGTGGTGGAGCGAGCTCGACGGCTACGGGCATCTCTACCGCAGCTTTCAAGGATTGCGTTATCGAGCCGGCGATACAGCCGACCCTGCGCTGGTCGGCACGTACCTGCCGATCATCCCGACAACCCGTCAGCTGACAACCGGCGCGTGGGTGGTCACCAAGCTGGTCGGGGTGGATCAGCAAGCCGGGCGCGTGTTCTTTACCGCTACCACCGAACAGGACCCGCTGGAGCAGCATGTCTATTCGACCGCGCTCGACGGTTCGGGAAAGCCGACCCGCCTCACCGAGCCCGGCTTCACCCACTCGGCGAGCATGGACAAGGGTGCCAAGACCCTGCTCATCACCCGGTCAAGCCACGACCAGCCGGCGCAAAGCTATCTCGCCGATGCGGATGGCAAACGTCTGGCGTGGGTCGAGCAGAACGCGCTCGGCGCGGACCATCCCTATGCGCCCTATCTCGCCAGCCATCGCCCGGCGCAGTTCGGCACGATCAAGGCCGCCGACGGGATGACCGATCTGCATTACAAAATAGTCACCCCCGCAATGGCGCCGGGAAAGAAGTACCCGGTGTTCTACCACCACTACAGTGGCCCAGGCCCGCAGATCGTGACCCGCGGCTGGGACGGCGCGCTGCAGCAGGCGGTAGTCGACAAGGGCTATATCTGGTTCGAGCTGGACAATCGCGGCAGTGCGAACCGGGGGGTCGCCTTTGAGCAGCCGCTCTACCGTGCGATGGGCAGCGTCGAGGTCGACGACCAGCGCGCCGGGGCGGAATTCCTCAAGACCCTGCCCTATGTCGATGGCGACAAGATCGCGCTCTACGGCTGGTCCTATGGCGGCTACATGACGCTTAAACAGCTGCAGGCCGATCCGGGGCTCTATGCCGCGGGGATATCGGGCGCGCCGGTGACCAAATGGGAACTCTACGATACCCACTATACCGAACGCTATATGGGTGATCCGAACACGGTCCCCGAAGCCTATCAGGCCGCGAGCGCGCTGCCCGATGCGGCGAAGATGACCGACCCGCTGCTGCTGATCCACGGCATGGCGGACGACAACGTCGTGTTCGAGAATTCCTCCGCACTCATCGCGCAGCTGCAGGAAGCGAACGTGCCGTTCGAGATGATGCTCTATCCCGGCTACACCCACCGCGTGTCGGGCGAGAACATCAGTCCGCATCTGTGGAACACGATCTTCCGCTTCCTCGAAAGCCACGGGGTGACCCCGCCGGAGTAGGTCGCCGTCACCCCCGCGCAAGCTGGGATCGTTATCGGCCAAGAACTCATTCGCGAATGAGCCCAGCTTTCGCTGGGATGACGGGAGAAGAGCGGCTAAAGCGCCTGCCGCACAGAGCTGGAGAATTGAAGTGGGTTATCGCGTAGCTATCGTCGGGGCGACCGGGAATGTCGGTCGCGAGATGATGCAGATCCTCGCCGAGCGCGAGTTCCCGTGCGACGAGGTCGCCGCGGTCGCGTCGGCGCGTTCGGTCGGGACCGAGGTTGAATTCGGCGACACCGGCAAGATGCTCAAGTGCAAGAATATCGAGCATTTCGACTTCACCGGCTGGGACATCGCGCTGTTCAGCGCGGGCGGCGGTCCGGCCAAGGAATTTGCCCCCAAGGCGGCTGCTGCCGGCTGCGTGGTGATCGACAACAGCTCGCATTTCCGGATGGACCCCGACGTGCCGCTGATCGTGCCGGAGGTGAACCCCGACGCGATCGACGGCTATGCGAAAAAGAACATCATCGCCAACCCCAACTGCTCGACCGCGCAGCTCGTGGTGGCGCTGAAGCCGCTGCATGATGCGGCAACGATCAAGCGGGTGGTGGTGAGCACCTACCAGTCGGTTTCCGGCGCGGGCAAGGCGGGGATGGACGAGCTGTTCACCCAGAGCCGCGCGATCTTTGTCGGCGATCCGGTGGTGCCGGAAAAATTTACCAAGCAGATCGCGTTCAACGTGATCCCCCATATCGACGTTTTCCTCGACGATGGCTCGACCAAGGAAGAATGGAAGATGGTGGTCGAGACCAAGAAGATCCTCGATCCGAAGATCAAGCTCAACGCAACTTGTGTGCGGGTGCCGGTGTTCGTCGGCCATTCCGAAGCGATCAACATCGAATTCGAGAACGAGATTTCGGCCGAGCAGGCGATCGATATCCTGCGCGAGGCGCCGGGCGTGATGCTGATCGACAAGCGCGAGGACGGCGGATACATCACCCCGGTCGAAGCCGCCGGCGATGGCGCGACCTATGTCAGCCGCGTGCGCGAGGATCCGACGGTCGAGAACGGGCTGACCTTGTGGTGCGTCAGCGACAATCTGCGCAAGGGCGCGGCACTCAACGCGGTGCAGATCGCCGAACTGCTCGGCCGGCGGCACCTGAAGAAGGGATAAGGGAAATGCGCTGGACGGGTTCGATGGTTGCTGTTGCCGCATTGGCGCTTGTATCGTGCAATCCCGCGAGCGAAGGCGACAAGACAGCAGCGGGCGAATCCGCGAGTGGGCCCGGCGCACCCAAGAAGGCCGAAGTCGAGGCCGGCACCGTCCAACTCGGCGGCGAGGCGATCCTTGTGACCGGTCCGATGGGTACCTCGCTGGCCTACGGCAGCCCGCGCGAGGCGGTCGAGGCGGAACTGACGAAAGTGCTCGGCCCGTCTGCAGAAAAAGGCAGTAACGCCGAGTGCGGTGCAGGGCCGATCGACTTCACCAATTTCGAGCCGGGCCTGGTGGTCAACTTCCAGGAAGAAAAGCTGGTCGGCTGGTACCTCGACGGCGAGTCCACCCTGCGCACGGACAAGGGGATCGGCACCGGGTCACCTGCTGCCGATTATGTTGCCGCTCATGCAGCGGAGGCCATTGAAGACAGTACATTGGGCGTCGAATTCTATTCGGAGCGCGATGGCATCGGCGCTTTCATGACGGAAGACGCCAAGAATCCGCTGGTCGAGGCGCTCCACGCCGGGACCAATTGCTTCTTCCGCTGATCCGCGCAACAAGGCGGGCATGACCCTGACCGCCGATCTCTATTTCAGCTTCCGTTCGCCCTACAGCTATCTCGCCATCGGGCGTTATCGCGAGCTGGCCGAAACGCACGATGTCCATATCGCCCTGCGCCCGGTTTACCCGCTGGCGGTGCGTCAGCCCGATTTCTTCGAGCGAAACCACCCCAACTGGCTGCGCTATACGCTGACCGATATGATGCGGGTGGCACAGTTCCACGGTATCCCGTTTGGCCCGCCGCGACCCGATCCGATCGTACAGGATTTCGCAACCCGCAAGATCGCCGAGGATCAGCCGCATATCCGGCGGATCACCCGGTTGGGGCAGGCTGCGGCTCGTCGCGGCAAGGGGCTGGCGTTCGCGCATGAGGCGGCGCGGCTAATCTGGGGCGGGGCAGAGGGGTGGAACGAGGGTGGACACCTTGCCGGTGCTGCGCAGCGTGCGGACCTCGACCTAGCCGAACTCGATGCCGAAGTTTGTGAAGAGCCTGATCAACTGGACGCCGAGATCGCTTCGAACCAGCAGGCGCTGGAGGAGGCCGGCCACTGGGGCGTGCCGACTCTGGTGTTCGACGGCGAACCCTTTTTCGGGCAGGATCGGATCGATATGGCCCGCTGGCGGATGGAGCAGAAGGGGTTGCAAAAGCGGTGAGCGACGCAATCACCAAGTCCGGCGGCTGCCAGTGCGGGCGTATCCGCTACACCGCGGATACGAGCGAAGCCGATGCCTACCACTGCCATTGCAAGATGTGCCAGAAGGCAACCGGAGGCTTCGCCGCGACCTTCGTGTTCTTACCGGTTGCCGCAGTGCAGTGGGAGCACGAGCCCGACTGGTACGCCAGCTCACCGATCGCCAAGCGCCCGTTTTGCTCGAACTGCGGATCGCCGTTGGGCTTCAGGTTCGAAGATCACGACAAGATGGACCTGACCTTCGGCAGCTTTGACGATCCGTCGGATTTCAGGCCGGTCATCCATGCCGGTGCCGAAAGCATGCATGAGGCGTGGCTCGACACCAGCCACCTCCCGCGCCAGCGCAGCGACGAGACCGCGAGCATAGCCAATCGCTGGAAGGCCGCCGGGATGGAGGTTCCCGAATGAACGAGTTGCTGTCCGAGACACTCCAGGGTGGCTGCAACTGCGGCGCGGTGCGCTACACGCTGACGCCGGGGTTCCGTATGGGGCCCTATGCCTGCCACTGCACCCTGTGCCAGACCCGCACCGGCAGCGCCTTTGCCGAGCACATGGTCGTCTTGCGCAGCGCGCTCGAGGTGCCCGGTGCCGATTGGGAAGGAAAGACGGTCAATCCCAGCGGTGCCGAGGTCATGCTCTATGGCTGCAACAGCTGCGGTGCGCGGCTGTGGGGCGAAAATCTGACCGTTCCGGGCTTGGCCACCTTGCGTTGCGGAACTCTGGACCGCAGCGCGGAGGTGGAGCCCGAGGCGCATTTGTGGGTGAGCAGCAAGCAAGCGTGGATCACCTTGCCGCACGGTACGAAGGCGATGGACGAACAACCACGCAGCAACGAGGAATGGATGCGTGAACTGGGGCATATGCCATGAGCGAAGCTCGCACCTCCATGATCCCGAGTTTCGACGGCACCGAACTCGCCGTGCACCGTCTGGGCGCGGGAAGGCCGGTGTTGTTGTTGCACGGCCTGTTCTCAAGCGCCTATATGAACTGGATCGATTTCGGCCATGCTGCGGCGCTTGTTGATGCGGGTTTCGAGGCAGTGATGCCCGATTCACGCGCGCATGGTGAGAGTGCCAGGCCGCACAATGTCGGTGCCTATCCGCATGACGTGCTGGTGCGCGATGTGCAGGCCCTGGTTGATGCGCTGGGACTCGACGATTTCGATCTGGTCGGCTTCTCGCTTGGCGCCCGTACGGCGGCCCGCGCGGTTCTGGAAGGTGTGGCACCGCGAAGGCTGGTGCTCGCGGGCATGGGGCTGGAAGGCCTTTCGGGCTGGGAACGGCGCGGCGCGTTCTTCATTGATGCGATCGACCGGTTCGATTCCATCAGAGCGGGCGATCCGGCGTTCATGGCCAAGGGTTTCATGACCCGTATGCGGACCGATCGCGTCGCCGCGCGGCTGCTGCTCGGCTCGATCGGCAATATCGACCGCGCCGAACTTGCCGGTATCTCCATGCCCACCATGGTGCTGTGTGGCCGCAAGGATCGGGACAATGGCTCACCGCAGGCGCTGACTTCGGCTCTGCCTCATGCGCGCCATGTCGAGATCCCCGGCACCCATATGAGCTCGGTGACCGAGGGTGCGCTGGGCGATGCGCTCGTGGAGTTCCTCGATGGCTGACGATCCGTTTCGCAGCAAGTTCCTGCTCCTCTGGCCGCTCGGCCTGTTGGCGTTCGCGGTCGTCATCTGGGCGAGTCTGCCGCTCGACATTGAAGGTGTGCCGGGGGGCATCCTTGCGCACCAGTCGGCCGGCAGCGGGCAGATGGTGGACGCGATCCAGCATCTGTGGACCGATGCCGGCCTGTATGACCGCGCGCTATATGCGATGTATGGCGATATCGCTTTCATCACGATCTACGGCCTTGGCGCGTGGTATGGCGGGCTTCACTTCATGCAGGATCCCGCTCCGCGCGTGAAGCGACTGGGGATCATGCTGGTGATCGCCGCCATCGTGTTCCTGGCAACCGACTACACCGAAACCTTTGCGCAGATCATCCAGCTGACCCAGCAGCGCGGCAGCGATACGCTCGCCGGGATTGCGGCGGCGGTGCGCCCGGTCAAGGTCGTCGCGTGGATCGTGACCTTCGTCGGGGTGATCGCGGCGCTTGTCGTTCGTCGAAAATCCGCCCGCGCGGCTTGATTCAGCCGGGTGGCAGGTTCAAACCAGTATCACTGGAAACCGGATTTCCCACGAGAGGACTGAAGACATGAAACTCACCCGGGTCGCGCTCACCGCGCTCGCCATTTCGCTTGCCGCTCCGGCCTATGCCGACAACCATGCCGGGAGCACGACAGAGACCGCGCAGGCTTTCCCCATGACCCCGCAAGGCGCGGCGGACTGGGTCGCGATGGTCGAGAAGGAGTATTTCGACTACTCGATCGAGGCGAGCCGGATCTACTGGGTCAACGCGACCTACATCACCGACGATACCGACGCACTGGCCGCACAGGCAGGGGCCAAGGGCACCGAAATGAGCGTGAACTTCGCGCTCGAAGCGGCGAAGTACGCGCAGGTGAAGGGGCTCGACCCGGTGGTTGCGCGCAAGCTCGATATCCTGCGCAACGGCATCGTCCTTCCGGCGCCGACTACCGACGGCGCGGCGACCGAACTGAACGAGATCGCGACCCGCCTCAACAGCACCTACGGCAAGGGCAAGGGCACGCTGAACGGCAAGGAGATCAATGGCTCGGACATCGAGGCCGAGATGGGCAATCTCGATCGCAAGCCCGAGGAACTGGCAGAGATGTGGGCCAGCTGGCACGCCAACGTCGGTGCCCCGATGAAGGACGATTACGTCCGCATGGTCGGGATCGCCAACGAAGGCGCGCGGGAGCTTGGCTTCAGCGACGTCGGGGCGATGTGGCGTAGCGGTTACGACATGCCGCCGGAGGAATTCTCCGCCGAGCTCGAACGGATGTGGCAGGAAGTGAAGCCACTGTACCAGAGCCTGCACACCTATGTCCGGTGGAAGCTCAACGAGCATTACGGCGATGCCGTGCAGCCCAAGACCGGCCCGATCCGCGCCGACCTGCTGGGCAATATGTGGGCGCAGGAATGGGGCAATATCTACCCGCTGGTCGCGCCTGAAGGTGCGGGCGATATCGGTTATGACGTCACCGACCTGATCGCCAACAAGGGCCTCGACGAAGTCGGCATGGTCAAGGTTGGCGAGCAGTTCTTCTCCTCGCTCGGTTTCGATCCGCTGCCGGAAACCTTCTGGACCCGCAGCCAGTTCGTCAAGCCGCAGGACCGCGAGGTCGTGTGCCACGCCAGCGCGTGGGACATCGACAACAAGGACGACATCCGCATCAAGATGTGCATCAAGCCCAATGCGGACGACTTCGTCGTGATCCACCACGAGCTGGGCCACAACTATTACCAGCGCGCCTACAAGGAGCAGGATTTCCTGCACCTCAATGGAGCGAACGACGGGTTCCACGAGGCGATCGGCGACATGATCGCGCTGTCGATTACCCCCGACTACCTCGTCCAGATCGGCATGCTCGACCAGAGCCAGGTGCCCGGTGCGGACAAGGATATCGGCCTGCTGCTGCGTCAGGCAATGGACAAGGTCGCCTTCCTGCCCTTCGCCTTCCTGGTCGACAAATGGCGCTGGGGCGTGTTCGACGGCTCCGTCACGCCGGCGGAATACAACGACGCATGGGTTGGCCTGAAGACCGAGTACCAGGGCATCGTGCCGCCGGTCGACCGCCCGGCGGATGCGTTCGATCCGGGCGCAAAATACCACATCCCCGGCAATACGCCCTACACCCGCTATTTCCTCGCGCGGATACTGCAGTTCCAGTTCTACAAGGCGGCGTGCGAGCAGGCCGGGTGGAAGGGGCCGCTGCATCGCTGCTCGTTCTACGGCAACGAGGAAGTGGGCAAGAACCTCAATGCGATGCTGGAGATGGGCGCTTCGAAGCCATGGCCCGATGCCCTCGAAGCCTTCACTGGTGAGCGGGAGATGAGCGGCAAGGCGCTGGTCGAATATTTCGCGCCGCTCAAGGCGTGGCTCGATGAACAGAACAAGGGCAAGCCGACCGGATGGTGAGCCGGCTCTTCGCGCCGCTTGGCGCATGCGTCCTCCTCGCCTGCGCTCCGGTTGCAGGCGAGGGGGACGCAGCCGCCGCAGGTGGCGATGCGAGCCTCGCCGGGCAAGCGTTGTTCGTGGCCAACAAGCGCGGCAACAGTGTGATGAAGATCGACCTCCTCACCGGGCGCGAGCTTGCGCGGATTGCCAGCTGTGCCAATCCGCATGAGCTCGCCACCTCGCCCGACGGCGCGCATGTCGCGCTGGCTTGCTACGGCGGAACGAGCGTCGATATCTTCGAAACCGCCGATCTGCGCCTGATGCGCTCGATCGAGCTTGGAACGAACGCCCGCCCGCACGGGATCGTGTGGCATGCGAATGGCGATTTCTATGTCACCGCCGAAGGGCGCGAATCGCTGTTCTGGGTCAGGAAGCCGGTCGATGCTCCAGAGGCTTTCGAGTTCTCGACCGGGCAGCGCGGCAGCCATATGATCGCGGTCTCGCCCGATGCACGGCACGCTTGGACGATGGATCTCGGCAGTGGGACGGTAACTCTGGTCGATCTGCAGACCCGCCGCGCGCCGCGTTCGGTCGCAGTCGGGGTCGAGCCGGAAGGCATCGCCTTGTCGCCCGACGGAAAGGCGCTGTGGGTTTCCGCACGCGGCTCGGACAAGGCGATCGAGCTCGACCCCATGACGCTGGATGTGCGTAGCGAAGCCGCCACCGGGGACTTTCCGTTGCGCCTCGCGATTCGTCCGCAAGGCGATGTAGCGGTGACATCGAACCTTGCCGACGGCAGCCTCAGCGTGATCGAACTCGCAACCGCGCGCGTCATTCGCACCATCGCCGTGTCCAGCCGCGAGGAGGCTCAGGCCCGCGCGCAAGTGACGATCCTGTGGTCCGCCGACGGCAAACGCATCTACGTCGCCGAAACCGGGACCGACACCATTGCCGAGGTCGATTACGCCAGCGGCAAGGTCCGGCGCAGGCTGATTGCGGGCGAGGGTGGCGACGGGCTGGCAATCCTGCCATAGCCCTATCGTGAAAAAGACGAAAACCGCCATGCAAACCGTGGGTTGGCGCGAGAAGGTGCACCTGCCCGAGCTCGGCCTGCACGACATCCCGGCCAAGATCGATACCGGCGCGCGGACCTCGTCGCTGCACGCGACGGTGCTCGACCAGTTCGAACGCGACGGCGAACAATTTGTGCGCTTCGCGGTGGATTTTCCCGGCGTCAACGTGCGGCAGGTGTGCGAGGCGGTGCATATCGACTGGCGCGGGATCACCAGTTCCAATGGCGAAACCCAGCGGCGTATGATAATCAAGACGCCATTGCGCATCGGCGATGTCGAGTTTCGCGCCGAAATCAGCCTCGCGGACCGGTCGGACATGCGGTTCCCCATGCTGGTAGGCCGGTCGTCGTTGCGCCGTCATTTTGTCGTAGATTCGGGGCATAGCTGGCTGCAGACGCCCGGTATGGACCCAGTGAAAGGCCACAAGCCATGAAGGCTGCCCGATGAAAATCGCCATGCTGGCGCGCAATGCGAACCTCTATTCGCACCGGCGTCTGGTCGAGGCGGCGGAGGCGCGCGGGCACACGCTCGACATCCTCAACACCACCCGCTGCACGGTCAATATTGCCAGTCACCGCCCGACGGTGAGCTACAATGGCGAGACGATCAATGGCTTCGACGCGGTAATCCCGCGGATCGGGGCGTCGATCACGCAGTATGGCCTCGCGATCCTGCGCCAGTTCGAGATGAGCGGCGTGTGGCCCTTGAACGAGAGCGTCGCTATCGGCCGCAGCCGCGACAAGCTGCGCAGCATGCAAATCCTTGCCAAGCACGGGCTCGGCTTGCCGCTGACCGCCTACGCCAACGACCCCAAGCAAGCGGAGGAGCTGATCAAGGCGGTCAATGGCCCGCCGGTGGTGATCAAGCTGCTCGAGGGGACGCAGGGCATCGGGGTGGTGCTGGCGGAGACGATGTCATCGGCCAAATCGGTGATCGAGGCGTTTCGCGGGGCCAACGTCAACATCCTGGTGCAGGAATTCATCAAGGAAGCCGGCGGCACCGATATCCGCGCGCTTGTGATCGGCGGCAAGGTTGTCGCCGCGATGAAGCGCACCGGCGCGCCGGACGATTTCCGCAGCAACCTCCACCGGGGCGGCAGCGCCGAGGTGATCAAGATCACCCCGGAAGAACGCTCGACAGCGGTGCGCGCCGCCAAGCGCATGGGGCTCAACGTGTGCGGCGTGGACATGCTGCGCAGCAATCACGGCCCGGTGATCATGGAGGTCAATTCGTCGCCCGGGCTGGAAGGGATCGAGACTGCGACCGGCAAGGATGTCGCCGGGATGATCATCAAGTGCATCGAGGACAACGCCAGGTCGGGCAAGACGAAGACCAAAGGAGCGGGGTAGGCGCGCTTCGTCATCCGGCATTTCTGTCGAAACCTACACGCCGTCACCCTGAACTCGTTTCAGGGTCCATCTCTCCACCGGAGCGGACGGTGCGGGTTGAGGAATGGATGCTGAAACAAGTTCAGCGAGACAGGGGTGGGTTGGCCTGAGGCGCGACGAGCCCGATCAAGCATTCCGCGCCATCAGCCCGCCGTCCACCGGGATCACCGCGCCGGTGATGTAGCTTGCCGCAGGCAGTACCAGCGACAGCGTCATGTGTGCGACTTCCTCCGGCTCGCCGTAGCGTTTGAGCGCTGTGCGGCGCTTGGCGAAGATGGTCTTGTGCTCGTCGGGCACCTCATCGGTCATCGCGGTGAGAATCGGGCCGGGGCAGATGCAGTTGCAGGTGATGCCTTCCGGCCCGAGATCGACCGCTAGGCCGCGGGTCAGACCGGTCACCCCGGTCTTGGCCGCCACGTAAGGCGTGTCGCCGGGGGTCGCGCCGAGGCCTTCGGTGCTGGCGATATTGACGATCCTTGGCGCATCGCTCTTGCGCAACCACGGTAGCGCGGCGCGGACCATGCGCTGGTGCGCGGTCAGCATCACCGCAACGGCGCGGTGCCAGGTGTCTTCGTAGGCGTCGTCGTCAAGCGCGCAGAAGCTCGAGACCCCGGCATTGTTGACGAGGATGTCGATCCCGCCGAAGTCCCCGGCGATCCTGCCCACCACCCGCGCGATCGCGTCCTTGTCCGCCACGTCGAGCGCATAGGCGCGGGCATTCGCTCCGCACTCCGCCGCCACCGCCTCGCAAGCGTCCATATCGTGATCGGTCACCGCGACCTTCGCGCCCTCGGCAGCAAACAACTTCGCCGTCGCCCGCCCCATGCCGCTGGCGGCGCCGGTGACGATGGCGGCCCGTCCGGCGATGGAACGGGAGCGGTTGGGGTGGGTCATGGGGTGGTCCTTTCAACCAGACCGCTACCGCGTTGCATCAACTTCGTCACCCGGCCATCGAGCCGGGGTCCCGCTGTTCTTGCGGCAAAGCGCATTGCCAGATCAAAGCGGGACCCCGGATCAAGTCCGGGGCGACGGCAGATTCTGGTTGGTATCTCCAACCCTACCTGCAGACGAAGCCGGGTCTTCGCTTGTCCGTTTTGCAAACGATGTAGCCTTCACCGTCTTCGTTCGGGCGGAGGCGGAGGCGGTGCTCATATCCTTGGCCCCGAAGAAAGGTATGATCGAAATAGCGAACCGCCACTACTTCTTCGTCCAGCTTCCCCTTCATGACGCGCGTGATACGAAATTTGGCGTCAAACCATCCGTGCCCCAGCATGTCGTTAGCATCATATTCGGATGGCTCGTCAGTCTGATCCTCGAGCGTCCCGATGGCGATTACATCGCCATCTTTCCACCCATCTGGTAGGGTCGTGCAGCCAACTAGGGCCGAAAAACCGACGAACGCAGGGAAGAAGCCCCAGTTCCTCACCGGAACGGCGGCTCGTTGAAGGCGCGCAGTTTGCGGCTGTGCAGGCGGTCGCCTTCGTCGCGCAGGCGGCGGCATGCCTCCAGCCCCATCTGGAGATGCGCGGCGATGGCTTCTTCGTAGAACTGGTTGGCCTGCCCCGGTAGCTTGATCTCGCCGTGAAGCGGCTTGTCGCTGACGCACAGCAGCGTGCCGTAGGGCACCCGGAAACGGTAGCCCTGCGCGGCGATGGTCGCGCTTTCCATTTCGATTGCTATGGCGCGGCTCTGCGAAAAGCGCTTGGCGCTGCTCGAATAAAGCAGTTCCCAGTTTCGGTCGTCGGTAGTGACCACCGTGCCGGTGCGCAGCCGCTGCTTGAGGTTTGCGCCCTGCGTCCCCGAAACCGCCTCCGCAGCCCCGGCCAGTGCCTGCTGGACTTCGGCGATCGGCGGGATTGGAATCTCTGGCGGCAGCACACCGTCGAGCACGTGGTCGTCGCGCAGATAGGCGTGGGCGAGCACGAAATCGCCGATCTTCTGGCTCGACCGCAGCCCGCCGCAGTGGCCGATCATCAGCCAGCTGTGCGGGCGTAGCACCGCGAGGTGGTCGCAGATCGTCTTCGCGTTCGACGGGCCGACCCCGATGTTGACCAGCGTGATCCCGCGCCGGTCCTCGCGCAGCAGGTGATAGGCAGGCATCTGGTGCCGCCGCCACGCGGTGTCGGACAGCTGGAGCCGCGCGTCGCGGGTCTGCTCGCGGATATCGAGGCCGCCTGCTCCGGTCAGCCCGACATAACCGTCCTGCCCGATCTGCCCCGCCGCCCAGTCCACGAATTCATCGACATAGCGGTGGTAGTTGGTGAACAGGATGAAGTGCTGGAAGTCGTCGGTCCGCGTGCCGGTGTAATGTGCCAGACGGGCGAGCGAGTAGTCGGTGCGCAGCCCGTCGAACAGCGAGAGCGGCATCGGATCGTCCGGCTCGCCCAGCTCGTGCCCATCGGCCAGTTCGTCGCCGATCAGCGCGAGGTCGGTGGAGGGAAAATGCCGCGCCAGTTCCTGCGGTGCGATACCCGCCATCAGCGCCCCGGCATCGCCGTCGAGCACATAAGGAAAGGGGATTTCCTGCCGCGACTTCCCGACCTCGAGCCGGATGTCGTAATCCGCCGCGATCAGGTCGAGCTGTTCGAGCAGATAGTCGGCGAACAGCTGCGGACGGGTGATGGTGGTGGCGTAGGTGCCTGCCTGCTCGAGCCGCCCGAAAGCGCGCGACCGATCGGTCGGGCTGCCCTTGCCTTCGAAATGCAGCCGCAGTTCGGGATAGGCATAGGTCCCGTCGGTGCGGCGGGTGGGCGAGGGCAGGGCGCCGTCCTTGGCATAGGCGAGGATATCGGCGCGCAGCGTTTCGGTTGCCGCATCGTGGATGCGGGTCAGTTCTTCGATCGTCTTGGAGAATGTGGACATGACCAGCCCCTAACGCCTTTTTTTGACATTTCAAGGCAGGCGCAAGCCATGTGGCAAGCAACGAAAAAGGGCGCAACCATGATGATCGCGCCCCCTTTGCGTTTCGATGGCGTGAGGGGTTGGCCTTTACGCTTAGTCGTCGCCGTCGCCGGTATCGTCGAGCATGTCGGCGGGGATTTCACCCGGCTCGAGCGTGCTGTCGATCTGGTTGGCAGCAGCCTGTTCTTCGATCGCAGCCTGCTCGTCTTCGAACATCTGCGCGAGGACGTCGATGCCCTGGCTCTGCAGCGCGGCCTCGTCGTCGGAGCGGGCGACGTTCGCCTTGACCGTTACGTGGACTTCGGGATGCAGTGCGATGGTGACATCGTGCATGCCGATGGTCTTGATCGGGTGACCCATCACGACCTGGCTCTTGTCGATGTTGAAGCCCTTCTCGGTCAGGCCGTTGATCACGTCGCGAACGTTGACCGAGCCGTAAAGCTGGCCGGCGTTCGACGATGCGCGCAGCATGACGATTTCGGTGCCGTCGACCTTTTCGCCCTGCTTTTCGGCGTCGCCGCGCTTCTCGGCGTTTTCCTTTTCGAGGCGGTCGCGGTTGGCTTCGAACACCTTCTTGTTGGCTTCGTTGGCGCGCAGCGCCTTCTTCTGCGGCAACAGGTAGTTGCGCGCATAGCCGTCCTTCACGGTGACGACGTCACCGATCGAGCCGAGGTTGCCGATGCGTTCGAGGAGAATGATATCCATGGTTCTGTCCCTCCTACTTCACGACGTAGGGAAGCAGGCCGATCTGGCGCGAACGCTTGATCGCCTTGGCGAGCTCGCGCTGCTTCTTGCCGGAAACGGCGGTGATGCGGGACGGCACGATCTTGCCGCGCTCGGAGATGAACCCCTGCAGCAGGCGAACGTCCTTGTAATCGATCTTCGGCGCATTCTTGGCCGAGAACGGGCAAGTCTTGCGGCGGCGGAAAAACGGGCGGGCCATCAGTCGCGCTCCTCACGTTCGCGACGCTTCTTGGTGTCGCGGTCATTCTTGCGCATCATCACGCTGGGGCCTTCTTCGTGTTCGTCGACACGAATGGTGATGTAGCGGATGACATCTTCGTTGATGCGGGTCTGGCGCTCGAGCTCGGCCACGACATCGCCCGGGCAATCGATGTTGAGCAGCACGAAGTGCGCCTTGCGATTGCGGTCGATCTTGTAGGCGAGGGACTTGAGGCCCCAGGTCTCGGTCTTGGTGACCTTGCCGTTGTTCGATTCGATGATTTCGGTGGCTTGCGCTGCCAAGGCATCGACCTGAGCCTGGCTCAAATCCTGGCGCGCAAGAAACACGTGCTCGTACAGAGCCATGCGTCTTCCTTTCACTCGGTGGCCGATCGCTGGCTGATCCGCGGGATTGCGGGGCCCCTCCGGCTTTCTTCGTTCCGCCGCCCGGAGGCAGCGAAGGCGCGCACATAGCGCAGATCGCGGTGAATGCAAGGCTTGCGAGGCGGGGACGCACACGGCAAGGGCGTATCGATAGACGAAACAGGAGAATTGCGTGCCCGGTGGATTGGTAGCCCTGCTCGACGATGTGTCGATTATCGCGCGGGCAGCCGCAGCGTCGGTGGACGATATCGCCGCCGCTGCCGGGCGTGCGGGGTCGAAGACGGCAGGGGTCGTGATCGACGATGCCGCCGTCACGCCGAGTTACGTCACCGGACTCTCGCCCGCGCGCGAGCTGCCGATCATCTGGTCGATCACCAAGGGCAGTCTCAAGAACAAGCTGCTGATCCTGCTTCCCGCTGCGCTGCTGCTGAGCGAATTCTTGGACGGGGCGATCATCTATTTCCTCATGCTGGGCGGGCTCTATCTTTGTTACGAAGGCGCCGAGAAGGTCATCGAGAAGCTCGGCGGCGAGAAGCATGGCAAGACCGTCGACGACGTGATCGAGGATCCGGTGCGGTTCGAGAAGGAACGTATCGCAGGCGCCATCCGCACCGACCTGATCCTGTCAGCCGAGATCATGGCGATCACATTGAACGAAATCGATCTCGCGCTCTGGTGGCAGCGCGGCATCGCGCTGGCATTGGTCGCGATCGTGGTGACCGTATTGGTGTACGGGACCGTCGGGCTGATCGTGAAGATGGACGATGTCGGCCTGCATCTGGCCAAGAAGCCATCGGCCCTCGTGCAGAAATTCGGGCGCGGCATGGTTGCCTTCGTGCCCTATCTGCTGACTGCGCTAAGTTTCATCGGCACCATTGCCATGTTGTGGGTCGGCGGCGGCATCCTGTTGCATGGGACGCATGAGATCGGGCTGCATGGCCTGTACGACGCGGCACACGGGCTGGAATATGCCATCCAGTCGACGACCGGCGCGCTGGGCGGGGTGCTGGGGTGGCTGTCCTATGCAGCAGTCTCAGCCCTGCTCGCGCTGATCGTGGGCGGCATCATCGTGTTCGTGCTGCACAAGGTGTTCAAGCTGGGGCACGAAACGGGGGCCCATTGACCGACCCCAAGCTCTACACCTGCGCCGGATCGCGCGGGTTGCGCTGCACCTGGGCGGCGGAGGAGGCCGGCGTCCAGATCGACCTCAAACTGCTGCCCTTTCCTCCGCGTTTCGCCGCGCCGGAATATCTGGAGATCAACCCTCTCGGCACGGTCCCGCTGTTGATCGACGGTGAGACCCGCATGACCGAGAGCTGCGCCATCGCGCATTACCTCGCGACGAGAGGCGGCATGAGCGATCTCGCCGTGGCACCTGGCGAGCGGGACTACGCCGAATATCTCGACTTCACCTACCACGCCGATGCGACGATCACCTTCCCGCAGACGGTCTATATGCGCTTCGCCCTGTTCGAGAAGGACAAGGGCTGGGCCGAGGCGGGCGAAGCCTACGCCAAGTGGTTCTGGAAACGGCTGGTCAAGGTCGAGCAGCGGCTGGATCGGCGCGAATATCTTTGCGCCGATCGCTTTACCGTGGCCGACATCTGCGTCGGCTACGCGCTAATTCTCGCGGAGCGTGTGGGCCTCGACGACGGTGTTCCGGAGAGCTTGAAGGCCTATCGGACGCGCCTGATGGCGCGTGACGGCTATCGGCGGGCGGTCGAGCGCGAGATGGCAGGTCCTCGCGCGATCTAATGGGAGGCCTGTCGGCCTCGACCATCGATGCCGAAAGGCGACACTAAGGCGACACCAAAACAAGACACCGCAGCGTGGGGGACCTCAAAAACCGGAACGACGATGTGAAAGAGCTATCGCGAGGCTAGCAAGCGATCGGCGTGTAGGAAAATGTTTTCCGATGGTATTCCTTGCCAACAGACTTCCCCATCGATCACCTGTCTCCCACCCTTCTCATTCCCGCGCAGGCGGGAATCCATGGAACCGGGCCCGCCCTGGATCTCCGCCTTCGCGGGGATGACAGGCATTGGAGGGACTTAGCGGACGGTTAGCCATTGCGTCTGCAATGGACGCCTTCGCCGAGCGCTCTGTCGGCGGGACCCAGGTAGTCCCCACCCTTAGCTCAGGCGAACGAGGATCGAAGCCGCAAACTCGCTCAGCGTATCGTCCCGTGCGCCCATCACCACGATCCGGTCGCCGGGCCGTGCGATCGAGACGATCAGGTCGCCGCAATCGCTACGATCGGCCACATAGTCTGCGAGGCCACCCGCGTCCTCGATCATCCGCACGATCCGCTCGCTGCCTTCGCTGCGGTCGACCGTTCCCCCGTAATAGACCGGGTCGCACAGGATGGTGATGTCGTCCGGCCCCAGCTCGCGCGCGAAGGTTTCGGCCAGTTCGTGCCCCATCTGGCGCAAAGGGCCGTAACCGTGCGGCTGGAAGAAGGCGATCACACGCCCCGGATGCGCCTTCAGCGTGCGCAGGGTAGCGGCGCATTTTTCCGGATTGTGGCCGAAATCGTCGATCACGGTGATGCCCGAAGGGCTGGTGCCGACGATGTCGAACCGCCGCGCGAGGCCCCTGAACCCCGCCAGCGCTTTGACCGCAACCGCGACCGGAACCCCAGCCGCTGCGGCCCCCGCGATGGCCGCAAGCGCATTGGCGAGATTGTGCTGCCCTGGCATGGCGAGCCGCAGCGGATGCTCGCTGCCGTCATGCCGGTCGACCACCAGCGCGGCAAGCCGGGTCGGGCTTTCGGCGATCGAGCCGGGCACGACCCCGATCTGCGCCTTTTCCTGCGCGATGCCGAAGGTGATGACCTCGTTCGCGCAGGGTAGCAATTGCAACGCCTCGGGATCGTCGGCGTTGATCGCCGCGATCCGGCTGCGACCGATATAATCGCCGAACAGCTGACGCAGCTCCTCCATGCTCTTGTGGTCGAGGCTGACGTTGAGCAGCACGCCGACGGCCGGGCGATAGAGCGCGATCGACCCGTCGCTTTCGTCCACCTCGCTCACGAAGATGCTCTGCCCGCCGACCAGCGCGCTGGCGAAGGGGCGGGCGGGACCGACGAAGTTCTTCATCACCGCGCCGTTCATCACCGTCGGGTCGCGGCCTGCGGCATGCATGATCCAGCCGAGCATTCCGGTGACCGTCGACTTGCCGCTCGTCCCCGCCACCGCGATTCCCGCGCCGCTGGTGTTGAACAGGATCGACAGCAGTTCGGCGCGGGTCATCCGCAGGCAGCCGAGTTCGGTCGCGCGGACGACTTCGGGCACCGTATCCTCGACCGCGGCGGAGGCGACGAGGATCTGCTCGGGCGAGACAATCCCGCTTCCATCTTGCGGATGCAGCCCCATGCCCGCTGCTTCCAGCGCGGCGAACTTCTCCGGAGTGCGGCCCTGGTCGCGGCTGCGGTCGCTGCCCTCGACCCGCGCGCCGCGCCCGTGCAGGATTTGCGCCAGCGGCAGCATGCCGGACCCGCCGATGCCGCAGAAAAAGAACGGCCGGGCGAAGAGTTCGTCGGGAGTGGGGAAATCGCTCATCGCCGCTTCGCTATGCAGTTGTGCGCGGCAAGACAAGCGCGCTAGCAGGGGGAATGACCCGAATTGCCATTTGCGCGCCCGGTAAGCGCCTCGAACGCGAACATGCCGACGCGGTGCTCGACCGCTTCGCGCGTCGGGGTGACGTGGAACTGGTGTTCCACCGGCAGTGCTTCGAGCGGCACGGCCATTTTGCGGGCGACGATGCGACGCGGCTCGGCGCTTTCCTCGACTGCGCCAACGATCCGGAAGGGGATGCGGTGTGGTTCGCGATGGGCGGTTACGGCTCCAACAGGATCGCGGCGGATGCCATTGCCGGGCTAGGCGAGGCGGCACGGTCCAAGACCTACCTCGGCTATTCGGACACGGGTTACCTGCTGGCGGCGCTCTATCGCAACGGGATTGGTACGCCGGTCCATGGCCCGATGGTCGGCGATATCGCGCGCGACGGCGGCGAGGCGGCGGTCGACCGGGCGGTCGGCTATCTGACAGGGGACAGGGCGGGGCTGGAGTCCGATATCGACAGCCGCCCGGTCGCGGCGTTCAACCTGACGACGCTGGCGATGCTGTGCGGCACCGAACTGATGCCCGACCTCAACGGCCATGTCTTGCTGATCGAGGAAGTGGCAGAGCATCTCTACGTGGTCGACCGGCTGTTTTTCCATGTCGCGCAGCACCTGCAGGGCATTGCCGGGCTGCGCCTCGGACGGATCAGCGCGGTGCCGGAAAACGATCGCCCGTTCGGCCAGAGCGAGGAGGAAATCGCCCGTTACTGGTGCGGCAGAGCGGGAATTCCTTACCTCGGGTTTGCCGATATTGGGCACGACGCGTCCAACCGGATCGTCCCCTTCGGGCTTGCCGGACGCGGCGCAGGCGCATAGGCCGCGCGGCACCAAGGGAGATTTCCGATGCGAGCTTTCGTTTTTCCTGGCCAGGGCAGCCAGAAAGTGGGGATGGGCGTCGAACTGGCCGCGGCCAGCGCCGCCGCGCGCGCGACGTTCGAAGAGGTCGACGAGGCGCTGTCACAGAACCTGTCGACCATCATGGCCGAAGGGCCCGAGGCCGAACTAACGCTGACCGCCAATGCCCAGCCCGCGATCATGGCCAACGCGATCGCGACACTTCGGGTATTGCAGCACGATTTCGGCGTTTCGCTGACCCAGGTCGGGAATTGCGTGGCGGGCCACAGCCTTGGCGAATACACCGCTTTGTGCGCAGTCGATGCCTTCTCGCTCGCCGATACCGCACGGCTGCTCAAGCTGCGCGGCGAGGCGATGCAGGCGGCGGTGCCGGTGGGTGTCGGCGCGATGTGCGCGCTGCTCGGCGCGGACCTCGAAACCGCGCAGAAGCTGGCCGCCGCTGCTGCCGAAGGCGAGGTGTGCGAAGTCGCCAACGACAACGATCCCACGCAGGTCGTGCTGTCGGGCCACGTCGGCGCGATCCAGCGCGCGGTGGCGATGGTCAAGGACTTCGGCATCAAGCGCGGCGTGCCGCTGCCGGTCTCGGCGCCGTTCCACTGCTCGCTGATGCAGCCCGCCGCCGATGCGATGGCCGAGGCTCTGGCCGAGACCCCGCCGACCTCGCTGGCGCTGCCGATCTACGCCAACGTCACCGCCGCGCTGGTCGATGATCCCGCTGAGGAACTCGGGCTGCTGGTCGAACAGGTCACCGGCCGCGTCCGCTGGCGCGAAAGCGTACTCGCGATGCGCGCCGCCGGGGTCGAACGCTTCGTCGAACTGGGCGGCAAGGTGCTGGGCCCGATGATCGGCCGGATCGATAAGGACGCCGAGACGATCAGCCTGGTGACGATGGAAGACCTCGAGGCGCTGGCGAAGTCGTTTTGATTCACGCGGAGACGCGGAGAGCGCGGAGAATCTGATTGGAAATCGACGATATCTCCGCTCAGGTCATAGACGCTTGTATAGCGATCCACCGCGAATTGGGTCCGGGTTTGCTTGAAAGCGTCTATGAGATTGTTCTTGCAGGCGAGTTGGAATTGCGGGGCCTTAAAGTTGACCGGCAAGTACCCGTGGATATCGAATTTCGTGGCCGTCACCATCTTGGTGCATTCCGGGTCGACCTTCTGGTCGAGGATTGCCTAGTGCTGGAGATAAAGTCGGTCGAACAGTTGAACAAATCACATGCCAAGCAGGTGCTCACCTACCTGCGGTTGATGAAGCAGCCCGTCGGGCTGCTCTTGAATTTTGCCGGAGCCACGATGAAAGAAGGCATCCGACGGATCGTAAATCAACACCGGCAGCCGCAAGCGCCCTCCGCGTCTCCGCGTCTCCGCGTGATCAAGAATAGCGGAGAAGCATGATGTTCTCACTCGAAGGAAAGACCGCGCTCGTCACCGGGGCCAGCGGGGGGATCGGGTCCTCCATCGCCCGTGCTCTGGCGCGGCAGGGCGCGCGGTTGGCGCTGAGCGGTTCCAATTCCGCCAAGCTGCGCGCGTTCCGTGACGAGCTCAATGCCGAGTTCGGACACGACCATGTCGAGATCACCTGCGATTTGTCGAACACCACCCAGGTCGAGGAGCTGATCCCCGCCACCGTCGACACGCTCGGGCGGATGGACATCCTGGTCAACAATGCCGGCATCACGCGCGACAACCTCGGCATGCGGATGAAGGACGAGGAGTGGGACGAGGTGATCCGGATCAACCTCGAAGCGAGCTTCCGCCTGATGCGCGCCGCCGCCCGGCCGATGATGAAGGCGCGGCACGGACGGATCATCTCGATCACCAGCGTCGTGGGTGCGACCGGCAATCCGGGCCAGATGAATTACACCGCCGCCAAGGCGGGGCTGACCGGCATGTCCAAAAGCCTCGCGCAGGAACTCGCCAGCCGCAATATCACCGTCAACTGCGTCGCGCCCGGCTTCATCCGCACCGCGATGACCGAGGCACTGACCGATGACCAGAAAGCGGCGATCAACGCCCGGATCCCGATGGGCCGGATGGGCGAGGGCGAGGAAATCGGTGCGGCCGTGGCCTATCTCGCGAGCGACGAGGCTGCCTATGTCACCGGACAGACGCTGCACGTCAACGGCGGTATGGCGATGCTGAGCTAGGGCGTTTCGAGCTTCCTTGGCCAAAGCGGGGCGAAACGGGGCTTTTATCCCCAAGGAATCAATCGAGGCAGCACCTATCGCTTGCCGCCCTGCGCACCCTCGCTAAGGATATTCGGGTATATTCCGGCGCTCGAGGGCGATTCCGGCCCCTGACACGCAGGGGGGAACCCTTTCCGGGCGCGCATGGGGGATTTGATGAAGGCCACTATCGAACGCGCTACCCTGCTCCGCTGCCTCGGCCATGTGCAGTCCGTGGTGGAGCGGCGCAACACCATCCCGATCCTGTCGAACGTGCTCATCGATGCCGATGCGGGCGGCTCGCTCAAAGTCACCGCGACCGACCTCGACCTGCAAGTGGTCGAGAATATGGCGGCTGCCTCGGTCGAGGCTCCGGGTGCGATTACCGTGTCGGCGCACCTGCTGTTCGACATCGCGCGAAAGCTGCCCGACGGCAGCCAGGTCAGCCTCGAGACGGCGGACAACCGGATGACGGTCAAGGCCGGGCGCAGCCGTTTCTCGTTGCCGACTCTGCCGCGGGACGATTTTCCGGTAATCGTCGAAGGCGACCTGCCGACCAGCTTCGAAGTCCCGGCGAAGACGCTGGCTGAACTGATCGACCGTACGCGCTTCGCGATCAGCACCGAAGAGACGCGCTATTACCTCAACGGTATCTTCCTGCATGTCGCGGAAGACGACCGCCCGGTGCTCAAGGCTGCGGCGACCGACGGCCATCGGCTTGCGCGCTTCACGCTCGACCAGCCGGCCGGTGCCGAGGGGATGCCCGATGTGATCGTACCGCGCAAAGCCGTGGCCGAACTGCGCAAGCTGCTCGAGGAAGCGTCCGACGGAAACGTGCTGATCGACCTTTCCGCGAGCAAGATCCGCTTCACCATGGGTGGCGAGGGCGGGGTGGTGCTGACCAGCAAGCTGATCGACGGCACCTTCCCCGACTACAGCCGCGTCATCCCGACCGGCAATGACAAGCTGCTCAAAATCGACCCGCGCAGTCTCTACGAAGGGGTCGATCGCGTCGCGACCATCGCGACCGAGAAGACGCGTGCGGTGAAGATGGGGCTGGAGAACGACAAGGTCACGCTCACCGTCACCAGCCCGGACAACGGCACCGCGGCGGAAGAAGTCTCGGCGGACTACTCTTCGGAGAATTTCGAGATCGGCTTCAATGCGGGCTACCTCAAGGACATTCTGGGCCAGATCGATAGCGATACGGTCGAACTGCACTTGGCCGACGCCGGCGCGCCGACGCTGATCCGCAAAGACGAGAAGAGCCCGGCGCTCTATGTCCTGATGCCGATGAGGGTATGATGATGAAACGATTTCTGCTGGCCCCGGCCTTGCTGCTTGCCGCCCTGCCAAATGTCGCGCAAGCGGCAACGCCGGGCGAAAATCTCGACTGCGCGATCTGGACTTCGGTCAAGATGGACGAGATGACCGACCCCGAAGTGGTCAACGGCCTGGGGTTCACCCTCAGCTGGTTCATCGGCCTCTACGAAGGGGCGACCGGCACTGCGATCGACAATGCAATGGTCGCGCGCGCGGCAACCATGACCGACGCGGAATTCGGCCTGCTCGACGCGACCTGCCTTTCACGGATGGAAGGGTTCGGCAGCAGGCTGAGCGAACTCGCCAACCGGCTTGCTGCGCAGGGCAACTGATAGCTCCGCCAAATCCGGGCGAAGTCTGAAGTTCGACCGTTGAAATGATTGGCTGCGGAGCGTCTCCGCGCACAGGAGGCTCCCGATGCAGCAAGTCCATGTCCGCAAGAACCAGCTGACCGAGGCGGCAGTCGTGACGGTCGAGCCGTCGCCGTTACCAGACGGTGCGGTGCGCCTGTCGATCGAAAGCTTCTCGGTCACTGCCAACAACGTCACCTACGCGGTGATTGGCGACATGTTCGGCTACTGGAATTTCTTCCCGGCTCCGGGCGAGCTTGGCATTGTGCCGATGTGGGGCCATGCCACCGTGGTGGAAAGCAACTGCCCCGATATCGCCGTGGGCGAGCGGGTCTATGGCTATTTGCCGATGGCCGATATGCTTGACGTTGTTCCGGGCAACATCTCGAAGAGCGGGTTCGTCGATACCGCAGCCCACCGCCAGCCGATGAGCCCGATCTACAACCAGTATTCGCGCCTTGCCGCCGATCCCGAGCACGATCCAGCGCGTGAGGGCGAGCGGATGATCTATGGCCCGCTGTTCAAGACCGGCTTCCTGATCGAGTATTTCATGCGCCGCGAAGCCTGGTTCGGGGCGGGGCAGCTGGTGCTGACCAGCGCATCCTCCAAGACCGCGATGGGGCTGGCCGCGGTGGCCAAGCAGAATTCGCCACAGGTGAAGCGGATTGGGCTGACTTCTGCAGGCAATGTGGCATTTGTCGAAGGCACCGGGCTGTATGATGCTGTGCTGGCTTACGGCGACATCGGGTCGCTCGAAGTCGTGCCGACGGTCTCGGTGGATTTCGCCGGTAGCGCGGGGATCCTTGCCGGACTGCACAATCACTTTGCCGACGCGCTCAAATACTCGTGCATGGTCGGCGTCACCCATGTCGGGGAACGCGGCGGAATGGAGGATCCTGGTCTTCCGGGTGCCAAGCCGACACTGTTCTTTGCCCCGGACCACGCGCAGGCGATGTTCAAGGAGCTTGGCCCGCAAGCGGCTGGCGCGGCTATCGGCGGGAGCTGGGGCCAATTCCTGGGTGCCGTCGAGGGCGCGATCACAATCGAGCGGCGCAAGGGGCTCGCGGCCGCACGCGAGGCGTTCCTCGCCACCCTGTCGGGCGAAGTCGATCCCTCGGTCGGGATTGTGATCGAGCCTTAAAGCTAACGTGCGATAATGCCGTAAGCTATCCCGACCATAACGATCACGATCGTAGCGAACTCGGCTGGGCGAGGTACGCCCTCCTCGCTTGGCCGGAACACCGGCGTGCCGGGCCGGCGGTAGATACGCAGCCAGAGCAGGGCCACGCTCGCCGCGAGGGCGATCCAGAACAGGTTGGACAGCCATTGGCTCACCAAGGCCTCGGCAGGCGTTGAGTAGGCCTTGAAACCTCTGAATTCATTCAATTGAACGAACCCGTTCGCCGGATCGGGCTGGCGCGGGCGCTCTTGAGACAGCCAGCTCGTGTATTCCGCCGAAACAAAGAACAGCACGACAGGAATGTTGATCAATAGGGCTCTGACCGTTTCGCCGTAGAAGCCGCCAACGTACGACTCCGGTTCCTGCTGTTCCAAGTTCAAATATCCACGCAGATCTTGCCAAAGTGCTTGTTCGCCGCTTGGTGACGGAAGGCATCGGCGAGGTTTTCCAGCGCGAAGTGGTCGGAAATCTCCGGCACCAGCCCATTGGCATCGATCGCCGCGATCATGTCGAGCTGTTGCTTGCGGCTGCCCACAGTGAGGCCCTGCACGCGCAGGTTCTTGGCCATCAGCAGCCCCGTCTGCACCGGTCCGGCGAAGCCCGCCAGCACCCCGATCAGCGCAACATGTCCGCCGACCCTTGTGGCGATCATCGATTGGTCGAGCGTGCCCGCGCCGCCGATCTCGACCACGCAATCGACCCCCTTGCCGCCGGTGATGGCGAGCGCCTGTGCGCCCCAGGCCTGCACTTCCTTGTAATTGATCAGATGGTCTGCGCCGAGCGCCTTCAGCCGCTCCAGCTTCTCGCCCGAGGAGCTGGTGGCGATCACCTGCGCCCCCGCCATCTTGGCGAATTGCAGCGCGAAGATCGACACCCCTCCGCTGCCCTGCACCAGCACGGTGTCGCCCGGCTTGATCGCATTGTCGACGAACAGCGCGCGCCACGCAGTGAGGCCCGCGCAGGTCAGCGTCGCGGCCTGCGCCGCGTCGTAGCCCTTGGGCACGCGGGTGAACCAGTGGGTCGGCGCGGTCACGCTCTCGCGGGCGTAGCCGTCGATCCCGTCGCCCGGCACGCGGGTGAAGGCGCTTTGCGGCGGGGTGCCGTCGAGCCAATCGGGGAAGAAGGTCGACACCACCAGATCACCCACGGCATATTCGGTCACGCCTTCGCCCACGGCGGTGACTTCGCCCGCGCCGTCCGACATCGGGATGCGACCTGCCGCCGACGGGATCATCCCAACGACGACCGCGAAGTCATGGTAGTTGAGCGAACTCGCCCGGATGCGGACCGTTATCTCGCCCGGCCCCGGCGCGGGGGCCTCATCAATGTCGACATACTCGAGCGTGTCGAGCGTGGACGGCTGGCCGCCCGTGCGAATGACTTTCATTTTCTCGGTCCTTACAACAGCCGTTAGCCCTGAGCTTGTCGAAGGGCGAAGGGTACCAATGGAGCGCCAAGATGCTTCGACAAGCTCGGCACGAACGGAGGTTGGAATTGAGTCGTGAGTGCGAGGTTACTCCGCCGCCTCCAGCATCTCGACCCGCTGCGGGCCGCGGATCAGGCCGCCCGGGGCTTCGCCGGTCCATGTCCCGTCGCGGAAGGTGACCACGCCGTTCTTGATCGTGCAGACATAGCCATCGGCCTTCTGCAGCAGCCGCTTGCCGCCCGCCGGAAGGTCGAACGCGAGCCACGGCTTGCCGAGCTTGAGCTTGTCCATGTCGATGACGTTGATATCTGCCAGATAGCCTGGGGCGAGCACGCCGCGATCCTCCAGCCCGTAGAGCCGCGCGGTATCGGCGCATTGGCGTTTGATCGCGTTCTCCAGCCCGATCGTGCCGCGCTGGCGGTCGCGCACCCAGTGCTGGAGCATGAAGGTGGGTGACGCGGCATCGCAAATGGTGCCGCAATGCGCGCCGCCGTCTGAAAGCGAATTCACCGTGTCGTCCGACTGCTGGAGGTCCATCAGGAAGTCGAGATTGCCGTCGGCGTAATTGAGGATCGGCAGGTAGATGAAGCCCTTGCCGTCGTCGCGGCACAGCAGGTCGTAGGCGTATTCGTCGCCCGAAACCCCCGCCTTCGCCGCGCGGGCCATGATGCTCTCCTCCGCAGTCGGTTCGTAGTTGAAATCGGGGTCCATCTCGAACTGCATGTTCCAGCCGCCACAGACGACCATGATCAGCCCGATGATATCCTGGTTGACCTCCGAAAAGTCGTGCGTTTCGGACAGCATCTGCGCCTTGAACGCGGGGTCGAGCAGCTTCGCCTTCTGCTGCTCCCATGGTAGGCCCTCGATTTCCTTCCAGCTCGGCTTCAGGCGGAAGGGATGCACGGTGCCTTGCCACGCCATGCAGATGCCGTTGCCGCGCAGCGCGATCTGAGCGACGATATTGGCGCCGTTGTCGTTCTCCGCGCGCATTGAGGCGATCTGTTCGTCGAGCGGCATCTCCTTGGCGATCGATTGCAGCGCGGCGAAGGTGACCGGCAGCCCGGTCTCGCGGCTCATCTTGCCCATCCAGCCGAATTCGTCCCATTCGCGCATCATGTCGCTCGCCATTTCGAACACGCCGTGGCCTGCGCGGCCCATCGCGCGGCCGATTTCGACCAGCTCTTCCGCCGTAGCGGTGGTGCCGGGGACGACCTCGCCGTCGATATCGCGGTGGAGCACGGTGCGGCTGGTCGAGAAGCCGAGCGCACCCGCCCGCACGCCTTCTTCCACGATTGCGGCCATCGCCGCGATATCCTCTTCGGTCGGGATCGCGCCGGGGCGCTCGCGATCGCCCAGCACATATGCGCGAACCGAGCCGTGCGGCACATGGGTGCCTACATCGACCGTGCGCGGCAGTTTCTCCAGCGCGTCGAGATATTGGGGGAAGGTCTCCCAGTCCCAGCTCATCCCTTCGGCCAGCGCGGTGCCGGGGATGTCCTCGACCCCTTCCATCAGCCCGATCAGCCATTCGTGCTTGTCCGGCTTGGCGGGGGCAAAGCCGACCCCGCAATTGCCCATCACTACCGTGGTGACGCCGTGCCAGCTCGAGGGGGCCATTTCCTGATCCCATGTCGCCTGACCGTCGTAATGGGTGTGGATGTCGACGAAGCCGGGGGTGACCAGCATGCCGGCAGCGTCGATCGTTTCGGCGGCGTCGCCGCGAATGTCACCCACTTGTGCGATCAGGCCATCCTTGATGGCGACGTCGCCGGTGAAGCGCGGTCGGCCGGTCCCATCGACGAGGGTTCCGCCCCGAATGATCAGGTCGAATGCAGGCATGGTGGTTGTCTCCTCTCTCCAGAGAGAAGGTTTCACATCGGGACCGATGAGTCCAGACCTGCGATAAGCCTCAGGCCGCGTTTTCGTGCGGCATCTTGACAGTTACGAGGATCGCCAACCCGATGGTGAACAGCAGCGAGATCGAGGCCATCCCGATCCGCTGGCTGTTGGACCACAGGGTGAAGTACTCGACCAGCAGTGGCCCCATCCACACCGTGATCGTTCCGGCGATGGCATAGAGCCCGAAGAACTCTCCGCTCCGACCCGCCGGGGCAAGAGTAACGAGCATCGTCCGGCTGCCCGAAATGCTCGCCGTTGCGGTGACGGCAACCACGCTGATGAGGGCGAGGTAAACAAGATCGGAGAGAGTCTTGAACACCATCCCGTCCCATACCTGATAATTGGCAATGATCCCGAAGCCGAGACTCTCGCGCGTGATGCTGAGCTGGACAAGCATCGCCATCACCATGCAGACGATCTGGAACACCAGCGCACGCTTGACGCCAACCCGGGCTTCCAGCCAACCACCGAAGATGCCCCCGGCAAATGCCCATGCGCTTGCGTATATTGCATAGCACAGCATCTCCAGGACGCCCCATTCGAGGAAAAGAGCAACATACACCGCGCCGAGTGCGAGCAGCGCAGCCATGGCATCCTGATAGAACATCCGTGCGACGAGGAACTTCATCAGTTCGCGGTACTTCGCGGCCTCGCGCAAAGTTTGCACCACACTGCGCGCACCGTCGCGGATTGCCTTCGGCCAGCTTGCTCCGCGTACGCCGGGGTCCTTGGCGTGGAGGAAGAACGGAATCGAAAAAAGCGCCAGCCAAACGGCACAGATCGGCCCGGCGATGCGCATATGCTCGAAGTTCGCCATATCGAAGCCGAATTGCGGTTTGGCAAAGGGCCACTGGACCATACTCGGGAGGACAAAGAGGAAGACCAGTGCAGCGAAAATGAGCGTTGCGGCAAGGTTGCCCAGTCCAAGCCCAAGGCCCGAAATCATCGAGAGCTTGCCCGGCCCACCCGCTACGCTCAGCATCGCATTGTGGGTGACCTCGGAATAGGTGTAGCAGGCATAGGCGGTCGCCAGCAGGATCATGATCCAGCCAGTCGAAAAACCCTGTCCGCCCGGCATCGCGAACCACAACAGCGCCGAACAGACGACAATCAGCCCAAGAAAGATTGCCAGCACAGGTTTCAGCCGCCCGCCGCGATCGAGCGCCGCGCCGAGAAAAGGAGCGGTCAACGCGGTGGCGAGCCCGGCCCATTTGGTAACTGACGCAATCGTTGCCTGACCCTGTGCATTGGCGGTCGCGCGCGCCGTTGCCGGATCGAGCCCGTCGAGCTCGCCGCTCGCCAGCAGATCGGCCCCGATGATGTCGCGCGCGAAATAGGGCGCGAAGATGTAGATCACGATCAGGATGTAATAGGGATTGCGCGCCCATTCGAAGGTCGCCCAGGCGAAGCCCGTGCGGCCAAGCGGGCCGCCGGTGCCGTGCGCGGGTCTGGCACTTATCGGACGGACTTCGGGCGCTGGATCGATGATCGTCAAACCGAATTCCAGCAAGCGATGAGCACTGTGAGCGGCACGAACATACCGCCCACGCTACCACAATGCCCCACTAGATCGTCCCGCAGCTATAGCCGCCGCCAAAGGTTTCTTCATCGGCTGGCGGTGTGACGCTGCAACGCCAGTCTTCGACGACCCCGGATTCCGCGTCTTTGATCTGGACTTGACCCTCGAAGCTCCCGTCGCCTTTGGCCGTGAGCGTGCCGCCGACCACCTCGTCCCCGTCCTCGGCCTGTTCCTTGGTCAGATAGGCAAGGGCACGTTCTTCTGGAGTGCCTTTAGCCTCCTGATCGGCACCCGTGCTTTCGGCATCGGAGCCGCAGGCCGCGAGTGACAACGCCAGCAATATCGGCGCGCTCGCCGTTCCCATCCATTTCATCTTTCTCTCTCCCTTTACCAGTGCCGGATCAGCGGGATTGCCGGGCGGCGATCATCGCCTGAACGTCGACGAATTTTTCGCGCGGCGCGCCGTCGCGGGCGGCGGCTTCTTCGGCCTGTTCGATCTTCTTCCAGTCGCGGAAGGTGACTATGTCGATCCCGCGCTGCGCCGCAAGTTCATCGAAGCCCTCGCGCCCCAATCGCGCGCCCTTGCCGATCGCGCCCGCGGTCAAATCCTCGGCGATTCTCTCGACCACCGATCCGCCATCGGGGCGGTTGGTGCCGATCGTGCCCGAGGGGCCGCGCCGCGCCCAGCCGACGCAATAGAGACCGGGAAGTATGCGACCCTCGTCATTGGCGAAACGTCCCTCGCGCTCGTCGAACGGGACGCCGGGGATCGGGTTGGTGCGGTAGCCGATGCAGCATACCACGAGGTCGGCCGGAACGGTGTAGAATTCGCCGGTGCCGCTGGCGCGGCCGGCATCGACGACGGTTCGTTCGATCTTCACCCTCTGCACCGTGCCTTCACCTTCGAACGCGACCGGGCTGGCGAACATATCGAAGTCGATCTCGATTGCGGCGTCGGCGTGGACGCTCTCGGGGATCGCGGCAAAGCTGCGCAGATGCGTGACCGACTTGCGCAGGCCTGGCTCGAGGACCGCATCGTCCGCTTCGTCAGGAAGATCGGCCGGATCTACGCGCGGGCTGGCGCGCTCGAGATGCATCAGCTCGCCCAGCTCCTTGGGGGTCATCATCACCTGATGCGGCCCTCGGCGGCCAAGGATGGTGATCGAAGCGATCTTGCTGGCTTTAAGCGCGTCAAGCGCGTGACGCACGATGTCGGACCCGGCAAGTTCCGCTTCTGTCTTGGCGAGGATGCGCGCGACGTCGAGCGCGACATTGCCCATGCCAATCACCACCGCGTGCCGGCCCGAAAGGTCGGGATGGAGACCCGCAAACTGCGGATGGCCGTTGTACCAGCCGACGAAAGCGGCGCTGCCGAAGATGTTGCCGAGCTCTTCGCCCGGCAAGCCGAGCTGGCGATCGCGCGGTGCCCCGGTGGCCAGCACCACGGCATCGTAGAGACCTTGCAATTCGGCAATCGATACTTCCCCGCCAATCGTCACATTGCCCACGAAGCGGACGTTGTCGGTCAGTGCGGTCTTCTCGTAGCGCTTCGATACCGCCTTGATCGACTGGTGATCGGGCGCGACGCCGGTGCGGATCAGGCCAAAGGGAACGGGAAGCGCATCGAAGATATCGATCAGGACATCGTCACCCCAGTGCTTCTGCGCGGCTTCCGCCGTGTAGTAGCCTGCGGGGCCCGAGCCGATGATCGCGACGTGCCGCATCAGGCCGCTTCTTGTTGCTCCGGCAAATCGGGCGGGTCGAGATGCGCGCGGATCTCGGCGATGCTCTGGTCCTTGTGGCTGAGCAGAAACAGATGCCCGCCGCCCTCCATCACCGCCAGCCGGCTGCCGGGAATCAGGCTGGCAAGGAACTTGCCGTTGATCAGCGGCACGATCTGGTCGTCGTCGCCCATCAGGATCAGCGTCGGCTTGCGCAGGAAGGGGAGGGCGGGCGCGCTGGTCCAGCCGAGCATCGCCAGCAGCTGGTAGAGATAGCCGCGGGGGCTGGGCGGCGTAAGGCGCGACATATGCCCCTGCTTTCCCGGCCCCTTGCCGAGGCCTTCGCCATAGAGGGTCTCGAAGTTCTTGAGCATGAAATCGGGGTCGATGTAGCGCCGCGGGTTGGCCATTTTGGTCAGCGCTTTGGGGCTGCCCGGCATCATCAGCATGCCCGCGCTGGTCGCGATCAGCACCAGCCGCCGCGTGCGGCCCGGGTGCTGGATCGCGAAGTGCTGCGCCATCCCGCCGCCCCAGCTGATCCCCATGACGTCGACGACATCGAGCCCGAACCGGTCGAGCACCTGGGTCGCGGTCCACGCCATGGTCATCGTATTGTAGGGCACCAGCGGATCGGGTGAGCCGCCGATTCCCGGCATGTCGAACATGATGAAGCCGCGGTCATCGAACGCGTTGGCGAGGGGAGCCACGGCCTCGATGTTCGCGCCAATCCCGTTGAAGAACAGTATCGGCGGATGTTCGCTTTCCATATCGAGGCGCCACCGCGCTATTCGCAGCGTTCTCCCGCCAACCGTTTCGAGCGAAACTTCAGCGGATTTCATCGGGTCCGACAATCGCAGGTCCTCATTCTGGCGAGCCGGAGCTCAGCGTTGTTCGACTACATACAGGCCAGGGGCCGGATCGGATGGCTTGTAGGTCTTGTTACCCACCGATTTCGGCGCGGCCTTCGATTTGCCCGAGCGTTTCTGCACCCATTGCATCCAGTAGGGCCACCAGCTTCCGGCGACTTCCTCGGTGCCCTTGAGCCATTCATCGGCGGTCTCGGGCAAGTCACCGTCACTCTTTTGGAGATAGTATTTCGCCTTGGGGTTGCCGGGCGGATTGAGGATCGCCTGCATATGGCCCGAATGGCTGAGCACATAGGTCACATCGCCCGAGCCGAACAGCTGCGTCGAGCGATAGGTCGCTTTCCACGGGGTAATATGGTCGGTCACCCCGCCGAGGATGAAGAGGTCGCTGGTGACTTTCGACAGATCGATCTTGTGATCCACCATCTCGACCTCACCCTTGCGGGTGAAGGCGAGCGTTTCGAAGATATGCAGGAAATCGCCCATCAAAGCAGCCGAAAGGTTGGTCGCGTCGGCATTCCAGAACAACACGTCGAACGCCGGCGGATCCTCGCCCAGCAGGTAGTTGTTGATCACGTAGTTCCAGATCAGGTCGTTCGGGCGCAGCCAGGCAAAGCCGCGCGACAGGTCGTCTCCCTTGATGATCCCCTTCTTCGCCGCGCGGCGCTTGGCCAGGGCCATGCCGTTCTCGGTCACCAGCGAGCCGGCTTCGATATCGTTCTGCTTGGGATGCAATACGCACACCATCAGGGTGAGCGCGCCGAGCAGGTCGTCGCCATCGGCCGCCATCTTGCTGGCCAGCATCGCGGCGGTCTGCCCGCCCGAACATCCGGCCGAGACATTGACTGTCTTCGAACCGGTGATCTTGGCCACCGCCTCCATCGCTTCGCGGCAGGAACGGATATAGTCCGCCATGTCCCACACGCCCTGTTCCTTCGACGGGTTGCGCCAGGAAATCACGAAGGTCTGGATGCCATTGTCGAGCTGGTACTTCACCACCGACTTTTCCGGAGACAAGTCGTTGATATACATCTTGTTTATCTGCGGCGGGATGGTCAGCTGCGGGGTTTCGTAGACCTCGTCGGTGGTGGGCGCGTAATGGATCAGTTCCATCATCTCGGTCCGCAGGACGACCGCGCCCTTCTGGGTCGCGATGTTCTCGCCCAGCTTGAACGGCTTCTTGTTGACCTGGCTGACCATCCCCTTGTTGTGGACGATGTCGTCGTAGGCGTTCTTGAGACCCTTCACGAGGCTCAGCCCGCCGCTGTCGATCAACCGCTTTTGCGCGGTGGGGTTGCCGGCCAGCGTGTTGGTCGGCGCAAGGCTGTCGATGATGATATTCGAGATGAAATTCGCCCGGTCACGCTCAAGGTCGTCGAGCTCGAGATCGGCCAGCCAGCTGCGCATCCCCTTCTGCACGGCGAGGTAATATTGCGCGCCGGCACGGAAGAACGGGTTGTACTGCCACGCCGGGTCCATGAACCGCTTGTCGCGCGGATCGGGCGTCAGGTCGGACTGGCCGGTCATGATTCTGATCATGTCCTGCCCCATCGATTGGGCATGCTTTATCGTGCGCTGGGGGTCGGTCGCGGTCTCGCGCAGGAGCAAAGCGATGGCTCCGACGAAGTCTTCCCGCGCGAGGCCGATCAGCGGCCCAAGTGCGGTGGTGGATTGTGCGGCTTCGTCTGCGAGCTTCGGACCCTTGGCCATGGCCTCTCCTGCGGCGTTTATGCGTTCTGTTCCCAGTTCATGCACAGCAAGCCGCAACTTGGCAAGCAGGTCGCTCAAACCCGCAGGTTTCCGCGATTTCTATGCGGTTGGTTAACTGTTTTTCAAAAGCCTTCGGGCATCGCGCATGGATGGGCGGAATCCAACCGCGAAAGCAGGCCGGAAAAGGCATCGCGGCGGCGCAGCAGCGCGCGCCTGCGAAATTGCGCGCGGTTCGGACAACAGAGCCCCACGCGAGCGATGCTGATCGGCGTTCAGGCGAACGTCGCGTAGAAGATACGGCAACACGTTTGGCTAGCCGCTCGCCTGCTCGCCACAAACCTCATATCCTGCCGTTGGATTGGGGCTGGATGGCTGCGGTGATTGCCGCCTGCGTAATGGTCTCGGCTTTGGCGAGCAGTGGCTTGCCGTCGGTGCCGGTTGCAATTGCGGCCACGGTGGGTGCAATCATGGCTTTGGCTGGAGGGCGGCTAGCGCGACTTGAGCGCGAGCTTGAACAGCCAAGCCGGGGAGTCGAGGTGCTTGCCTGGATTGCGATATTGGCTCCAATGGCGACAATCGGCTTCGTAGTCGGTGATTGGTCGCTCCATGGGGCGCTCGACTGGCGATGGGCGTGCGCGGGATTGGTTACCACAACCGCATTGGCGGCAAGCCTTCTCAGTGGCAGGATCATCCAGCAATTGTCGAGCCAGGCGGTGTGCTGGCTCCCGGTAGTCGCTCTCGACGGACAATTTGCATCGTTTGCTGCACTGGCAGTGGGTGCCATATGCTCGGTGCTTGTCGGGCAGCACCAGCTCAAGCTCGCGTATCGCCGATCGAAGCGGGACCAGGAACGCGAGCGCATCCGCAATCGTGCCGAGGACATTCTGCGTGACTATGAAGAGACCGGCCAGGGCTGGTTCTGGGAGACCGATCGGCGCGGCCTGCTCAGCTATATCTCGCCTTCCGCCGCAAGCACTTTGGGCCGGTCGAGCGACGCTTTGGTCCAGCGACCCTTTATCGACCTGTTCGACCTGCGGGCAGATGCCAGTGACGGGGAACGAACACTTACGTTCCACCTCTCGTCAAGGTCGTCGTTCAAGGAGCTGGGCGTCAAGGCACGGGTGATAGGCGAGGATCGCTGGTGGTCGATCAGCGGTCGTCCGGCCTATGACAGTTTTGGCAATTTTCTCGGGTTCCGAGGATCCGGAACCGATCTTACCGAGAAAAAGCGCAGCGAAGAGTCGGTCCACCGGCTCGCGCAGTTCGACTCGCTGACCGGTCTGGCGAACCGTTTCCAGATGCATCAAAGCCTGGAGAAGATACTTCATTCGCCGGTAGAGGCGCAACGCGAATGCAGTGTTTTTCTGCTCGATCTGGATCGCTTCAAGCAGGTCAACGACACGCTTGGTCACCCGGCAGGCGATGCTCTCCTGAAGCAGGTCGCTCAGCGCCTCGAGCGCACCGTCGGCAAGGAGGGGCGGGTCGGCCGGCTGGGGGGAGACGAGTTCAAGATCATCCTTCCCGGCCGCGTGTCGCGTGAACGATTGTCCCAGCTGGCGCAGGAGATCATTGCCTCGTTGTCGCAACCCTATTCGATCGAGGGGCAGCGGGTGCAGATCGGTGCATCGATCGGTATTGCGATCGCACCGGAGAATGGGGGCACGACCGAAGCCATTATCCGCAACTCGGACCTTGCTCTTTATGCGGCCAAGGATGGCGGCCGCGGACGTTTCCACTTCTATTCCGACAATTTGCATTCGGCAGCGGAGGAACGTGCCAGCCTCGAAGAGGCCCTGCGTGACGCAATCGCCAACGGCAGCTTCGAACTCCACTACCAGCCGGTGGTCAATGCGGCCGACAGCAACATTGCCGGCTTCGAGGCGCTGCTTCGCTGGAATCATCCGGCCAAGGGCTGGCTCTCGCCCGACAAATTCATTCCGGTAGCCGAAGAGGCTGGCCTCATCCTCGCGATCGGAAGCTGGGTGATCCGCACCGCTTGCGCCGATCTCGCCCGGTGGCCGGAGGACGTCAGGTGCGCGGTCAACGTCTCGCCTCTGCAGTTTTCCGATCCGCAGCTCCCGTCAATCATCACCAACGCGCTCGCCGCCGCGCAGATCAATCCTTCGAGACTGGAGCTGGAGATCACCGAGAGTGTCTTCCTCGGCGACGACGCGGGAACGGACGCGATGTTCACCGCTCTGAAGCGCATCGGGGTCCGCCTCGCACTCGACGATTTCGGGACCGGCTATTCGTCGCTGGGCTATCTGAAGAGGGCGCCGTTCGACAAGATCAAGATCGACCAGAGCTTCGTGCGCGGCGCGACCCAAGCAGGGAGCCGCAATGGTGCCATCATCACATCGATAACCAGTCTGGCGAAGTCGCTCGGCATGGATACGACGGCGGAAGGGGTTGAAACGCTCGACGAGCTCGAACTGGTTCGCAATCTGGGTTGCAGCCATGTCCAGGGCTATATCTATTCGAAGGCTGTGCCGTTCGATGCCGCGCTGGGCTATATCATCGATGGTCCTGCCATGCGGGCATCCGGATTTCGATCCGCAAGGCCGCCGCGCCAATCGGTCCTGCGCAAGATCGTGCTCGAGCACGACGGACAGTTCTACAATGGCACCATACGTAACATTTCGGGTGGCGGCGCGATGATCGAAGGCCTGTGGAATGTTCCGCCCGGGACGCGATTCAATATCGCTATTCATGCGAACTTGATCGTCCGTGCGGCTTCGATCTGGAGCAAGGAACATAGGATGGGAGTCAAATTCGACACACCGCTCGAAGTCGATAATGTCGGCATGCCCAGAATCGGCAGCGAAGAAGACCGCGCGCCCGTACGCCGCATGGATCAGGACGCGGCGTGATTAACGCGAGTTCAATCAAATCCGAGTATCACACCGCGAGGGATCGCAGGTCAATGAATTCGATTTTTACGCGACTAGGGGATTGTTGCTAGGCGATGGGCAAGGCTGGATTCTTCGCGAAGATGGCTGGTGCGCGCCAGGTGGAGGCGGCCGAAGAAGAGCTCGCACCCATCGCTGCGACCGATATCGCCGCGCGGGTGGGGCTGCTCGATACGCTGGAGGAACTGCGCCTCGGCTGGTTCTGGGCGACCGACGCCAAGGGCAGAATGATCTACCTCTCCGATTCGGCCACGCAAGTCATAGGCGGGTCGGCACAGTCGGTGATCGGCAAGCCACTCGGCGAGTTGTTCGTGGCAGACCGGCATGACGATCCTGACCGGGCAGAGCGACCCCTACCATTCCTGATCAGCGCCCGTCATTCGTTCGCGGATTTGCCTGCCCGGCTCGCCATAGCGGGTGGCAAGGATGAATATTGGTGGTCGATCACTGGCAAGCCCCATTTTGACAGTGAGGGGAACTTTCTCGGATACCGGGGTGCGGCAAAAGACATCACCCTGACGCGCGAACGCGAGCGCGATGCGTCGCGACTTGCGCAGTATGATACACTGACCGGTCTGGCCAATCGTCACCGGATGGAGCGCCGGTTGAAAACGACGTTGACCGCCTACAAGGCCGCCAAACGCAGTTGCGCGCTGCTGATGATGGATCTCGACCGGTTCAAGCAGGTCAACGATACGCTCGGGCATCCGGCCGGCGATGAACTGCTCAAGCAGGTTGCCCAGCGGCTGGGGAAGGTGATCGGAAGCGAAGGCGAGATCGGGCGTCTGGGCGGGGACGAGTTCCAGGTCATCCTCCCCGACATCGATGATCGCGGCCGCTTGGGTGATCTGTCGCAGCGGCTGATCCAGATGATCTCCCAGCCCTATTCGATCGACGGCAACCGCGCGATTATCGGGGCATCTGTCGGAATTGCCATAGCCCCATACGATGGGCTTGAAGCAGACGATCTGGTCAGCAGCGCCGATCTCGCTCTCTATGCCGCCAAAGGAGGGGGGCGCGGGCAGTTTCGCTTCTATTCGAGCGAACTCAAGGCCGGCGCGCGCTTGCGCAAGCAGATTGAAGAAGACTTGCGCGATGCGATCCAGCAAGACGAGCTGGATATGTACTACCAGCCGCTGGTCGAAGCCGGCACAGGGCTGGTGCGCGGATTCGAGGCCCTGATGCGATGGAGCCATCGCGAAAACGGCTGGATCAGCCCGGGGACGTTCATACCGATCGCCGAAGAAACGGGCGTCATCAACGATCTCGGGGACTGGGCGCTTCAACGGGCATGCCGGGACGCCACGGCTTGGCCGGGCGAACTTACGGTATCCGTCAACGTGTCTGCGGTGCAATTCTCGAATGTCGACTTTTCGTCGAACGTACAGCGGATTCTCGAGATCACTGGTCTTCCCGCTGCGCAACTAATCCTCGAGATTACCGAAAGTGTATTCATGGCCGATCCGCATGCGACCCAGCGCATGTTCGAAAAGCTGAAGCGCCTGGGTGTCGGTCTGGCGCTCGACGACTTCGGGACCGGTTACTCGTCGATGAGCTATCTGAGCCGTGCGCCGTTCGACAAGATCAAGATCGACCAGAGCTTCGTCCGCGGTGCGACCGAGGACGGCAACAACAACGCTGCCATCATTACCGCGATCGTCGGCCTTGCGAAAGCGCTCGGGATGGAAACCGTCGCCGAAGGGGTGGAAGCGCAGGACGAACTCGATCTCGTGACCAGACATGGTGCGACCCTGATCCAAGGCTATGTCTACGCCAAGGCCTTGCCTCAGGACGAAGTCTTGCAGCGCCTTACCCTTGGCGGATTCAATTACGAAGTGATCGGCCCGTCGAAACACCGGGCTGAGCGCAAGACCGTGTTCCGGCGGGTCGGTGTGATCCACGAGGATCATCGCTACGAAGCCATGTTGCGCAACCTGTCGCGTACCGGGGCGATGATCGAGGGCATTCTCAATGTACCGAAGGGCACCGATCTGGTGCTCGATCTGGGCGAGGGTCAGCTGGTCGTCGCGAAGGTTCGAAGGTCCCGCGACGCAATGCAGGGTCTCGAGTTCGAGACCGCACTGGTCAGCGATGGAGCGGACGGATTGTGCACCCGGCATCGCATCTCGCCCTATTCGCTGGCTGCGGCGGGGATGCCGTTGCAGGCGTTGCCGCCGGGATATTACCCGCTGGTGGGGAACGATCGGCAGGACGGTCCGAAGTCGCGGCCGCAGTTCATGGAAGTGCAGACCAGCTTCTCCACCAAGCGCGGCATCTGATTGCTGACATTGCATCCGGTCGCGGCTAAGGGGCGGGCGAACTCCCTTTGACTGATAGCTGATGACCGACCTTTCCAAGATCCGCAACTTCTCCATCATTGCCCATATCGACCATGGCAAGTCCACCTTGGCGGACCGGCTGATCCAGCACTGCGGGGGCCTCACCGAGCGTGAGATGTCCGAGCAAGTGCTTGATAACATGGACATCGAGAAGGAGCGCGGGATCACCATCAAGGCCCAGACCGTGCGCCTCGCCTACACCGCGCGCGACGGCGAGACCTATGAGCTCAACCTGATGGACACCCCCGGCCACGTCGACTTCGCCTACGAGGTCTCCCGCAGCCTCGCCGCCTGCGAAGGCGCGCTGCTGGTGGTCGACGCAGCCCAGGGGGTCGAAGCCCAAACCCTCGCCAATGTCTACCAGTCGATCGAGCACGACCACGAAATCGTCCCCGTGATCAACAAGATCGACCTCCCCGCCGCCGAGCCCGAACAGGTCCGCATGGAGATCGAGGAGATCATCGGCCTCGACGCGTCCGAAGCCGTGCTCACCAGCGCCAAATCGGGCATCGGGATCGAGGAGGTGCTCGAAGCCGTCGTCGCCAAGATCCCGCCGCCCAAGGGCGACCGCGACGCGCCGCTCAAGGCCATGCTGGTCGACAGCTGGTACGACCCCTACCTCGGCGTGGTCATCCTCGTCCGGGTGATCGACGGCGTGCTCAGGAAGGGGCTCAGCGTCAAATTCATGCAGGGCGGCACGCAGCACCTGGTCGACCGGGTCGGCTGCTTCACCCCCAAGCGCACCGACCTGGCAGACATCGGCCCGGGCGAGATCGGCTTCATCACCGCGCAGATCAAGGAGGTCGAGCAGGCCCGCGTCGGCGATACCATCACCACGGTGAAGAACGGCGCCACCCAGGCGCTGGCCGGCTACAAGGAAGTCCAGCCGGTGGTTTTCTGCGGCCTGTTCCCGACCGATGCGGCCGACTTCGAGAAGCTGCGCGAGAGCATCGGTAAGCTGCGATTGAACGATGCGAGCTTCAGCTTCGAGATGGAAAGCTCCGCCGCGCTAGGCTTCGGCTTCCGCTGCGGCTTCCTCGGCCTGCTGCACCTCGAGATCATCCAGGAACGCCTCTCCCGCGAATACGACCTCGACCTCATCACCACCGCGCCTAGCGTCGTCTACCGCATCAGCCTCGGCCACACGAAGAACGAGGACGCCAAGGTGATCGAGCTGCACAACCCGGCCGATTACCCCGACCCGAGCCGGATCGTGGAGATCGAGGAGCCGTGGATCAAGGCGACGATCTACACGCCCGACGAATATCTCGGCAGCATCCTCAAGCTGTGCCAGGACCGGCGCGGCATCCAGACCGATCTCACTTATGTGGGCGGCCGGGCGCAGGTGACCTACGAGCTGCCGCTGAACGAGGTGGTGTTCGACTTCTACGACCGGCTGAAGAGCATCAGCCGCGGCTATGCCAGCTTCGATTACGAGCAGATCGGCCTGCGCCCCGGCGATCTCGTGAAGATGAACATCATGGTCAACAACGAGCCGGTCGACGCGCTGAGCCTGATCGTCCACCGCAATGTGGCGGAAGACCGCGGCCGCGGCATGTGCGAGCGGCTGAAAGACCTGATCCCGCGCCACCTGTTCAAGATCCCGATCCAGGCCGCGATCGGCGGCAAGATCATCGCCCGCGAAACCATCGCCGCGCTGCGGAAAGACGTGACCGCGAAGTGTTACGGCGGGGATATCACGCGGAAGAAGAAGCTGTTGGAGAAGCAGAAGAAGGGGAAGGCCAGAATGAGAGAATACGGGAACGTCAGTATTCCTCAGGAAGCCTTCATCGCCGCGCTCCGAATGGGTGAAGAGTAACCTCATTCTGAGGATGCGGGAGCGCCCGCAGGGCGGCCTGTCCCCGCGAAGGCGGGGAGCAATGTGAGCATTCCGCAGGAGGCGTTTATCGCGGCGCTCAGGATGGGGGAGGAGTAGGACCCGCTCGTCCTGAGGAGCAGTCGAGGCACTGAGCTTGTCGAAGGGCCGAGCGCGTCTCAAAGGATGCGGATGGGAGAGGAGTGGCTGCTAGATAGGCAGTGGGAACGTTACGCTTCGATAAGTTTGATCTAGGTACGGTTTTAACGTGTCTGCATAATAACTCCAGTGTAAATAAATAGGCCAACCAAAAATACAGATATGATTAGGAAGAAAAATGCTGCTATAGCGAATCCAACAAAAGGTCTCCCCGACTTTCGACCAGCACTAGCGCCTATCGCTCTTGCAGCGGCCGACAGGAAACGGGAAATTCTACCAAAAACAGCGCCATAGGCGATGTCTCTGACGAACGTCTGATAGATGAGCGCTGCTGCCACGAATGCGCTAGCCGCGAACACTAGCGGGTGATCGACGATCCAGCCAAGCACGAAATCTGCGCGTGAAGAGAGCAGCTCATCGCATCCTCTTTCATTTGCAGCGCTCGATGATGTGCTGATCGAACATCTGCTTATTTTCAATCGGAGTGCAGTAGACCAAATAGTAAACGCACCGAGGAGAACGGCGGTTAATCCGGCTAGTATCTGGAGCGATCCGGTATTCCACCACGCTCGCAATCCTTCTAGCGCGGCGACCGACTGCTTAGTGTGGGCAAAATCGTAAGTGGTAAGATCATTGTCGTATCGCGGCGGATGATTCATTGCGCTAGGCCTGAATACTTTCGCGACAGTAGCCTGAAATGCATCGGCATATGCCAGAACGCCTTGGGCTCGCCTCAAGTTTCTAATCGTATTAGATCTCCGGTAGCTGGAGACTACGCGCGCGAGACCCCACAGAGTTTCTCGGCGCCAAGAAACTTCATTTTTCTTTTCAATTTCTGCGCAACAGGATGGATTCGTTTCAAGACGCGTTAAAGGCAATAGTTGATCTGAGTCTGGTGCGTGATGATAATGTGTATGAAGAGTATCTTTTATGAAATAGTAAACTTGTTTGGGGAATATTGTTTCAATCGCATTTCTTGAGGCCTCAGATTCCAGCCAAGCGACGTCCAATTTACAATCTTCAAGCCAAATACGAAGTTCGCCAGTGCGAAATAGAGCAAACCTGTATGGAATAGAGGGGAACCCTCCGTCCTTGTCATCAGTAATTAGATCACTAGCCTCCTGACAAATATCGGTGTGGACACCGACAGCCGCTCCTAGCAGTTTATCGATCTTGTCAAGTGCTCGCTTTCGATTGTTTGCTTCGCGTCTAGCTCTGTTCTTAGGGGTGATGAAAACAGTGCCGCAAAGCATACCCTGCTCGTCTAGAAAGATCCGAACCCGGTTCGCTGGTGGTTGTTCGCACTTCTCGTTGACAAAGGGTATCTGAGCCGGATGCGTTCGCGCTACCATGAGGTAGCTTTGTTCCGCTGCTGGCTTGATGATTCGGACTATTCTGTTTGGAAACGGATAGTCCTGCGCAATCCGATTTTGTCGGACAGCTATTGACCGGGTGCCGTCTCCTTCGAGGCGGTGGTTTAGGGCGTTTGTGTTGGCCCAGCGACCCTTTAGGCCAACCAGACTAGGGTCAGGACCTATTAAATCGCTTGCAAGAGGCATGGTTGGTTGATTCAATGGCAGCGTCAAGGAGGCGTTGGCTATGGATTATCCGTATTTGCTGAGCG
>NZ_JANKHH010000007.1 GCF_024626475.1 Parerythrobacter lacustris
GGCGCATCCACACACGCTATGATCGCTGCGCGCATGCCTTCATGTCAGCAATATGCATCGCCGCAACCGTCATCTTCTGGCTCAATCAATGAGTCCTGACCCTAGGTTCTCTCGCAGCCGGTAACATCATGATCCTTTGTGCCAATCACCATCGGCAAATGCACTTCGGGGATGTGGTAGTAGAGCGAGGCGAGCACGAATTTCTGGTCAAACTTGATGGCATTGAAACTCGGATTCATAGGTTTGGCTTAGCCGTTGCCTGAAAGCTACCTAGGCTACCCTGGCGGGCAACCTGCTCTATCCGCTGGCGCAGACCGGGCCTGTAGTCCCGGCCCATTCGGTGACGATCAGGAGCAGTTTGTAGCGGAGCGGGAATTCCTGATGGACGCGCTCTGTCCCGCATGTCCTGCGGCCATGCTCCTGAGGGCGCGGAGTCCTTGAGCTAACCCGCAGGCACTCTTGCCTCTCTCATTGCCGGACGCCCGCTGGCGCACTGATCGCGCGCGCAGGACCTCCGTCGGCTTCGCGCCGTTGCAAGGGTGCCATTCTTTCTGGATCGGCGGTCGATCCCTGGCGGGAACACCAAAGGCTTTGCCCTCTCGTTCCCGAAACCAGAAGTAGATGCCCCCGTGTGGCGGGCTGTGCCCGCTGGCCCGCGCCAGGGCATCGATTCCGGTTTTCCCTCCCCCTCCCATCCTCGCCGGAAGGCAGGCCGCATGCCGCGTGTCGGATGCGGCTTTCAGCCGAAGGAGGGCAGAAAATGAGTGACCTGATCTTGAACTATCGCGCCTGCGGTGCCGAGTGCCGCGAGGACTGGTTGCGGATGCTGGCCAACGAGAACGGCTTGCCGTTGGGCAACGTGCAGCGGCTTGCCGAGGAACTGGGCGAGCGCGAGGATTTCGGCGAGCTGGTCGATATTTGTGAGCGTGGCGGGAGGGTGGTGCAATGACTGCTGGCACTCTTTCTCGCAGCGAGCGGATTGCTCGGCTCAATGACTGGGCCCGGCAGGCGATGGGGTTGGCTTGCGTTGTAGTGGCGACTGAGGGGTTTCGGGCATTGACCGAGGAAGATCAGTCGCGGGTGCGCGAGCTGGTCGAGACATTTGACGCCTTCACGCCCGACAACGATCCTTACGGTGAACGCGATTTCGGTGCGATCTATCGGCACGTCGAAGGTCGCTGGACGACCGCGCGACCGGCGCGGCCAGCCGAAACAGTCTTCTGGAAGATCGATGCTTACGACCGTGATTTGCGGTTTGGAAGCGAGGATCCGTCCAATCCTGCGGTTACGCGGTTGGTGCTCACCATCATGCTGGCATCTGAATATTGAGGGGAGGAAGTCCGCGCGCCGCCTGACACGTCAGGCGGCGCGTTGATCGACGAAGCAGTGTTCGTTGTGCCAATCGAGAAAGGCCGGTTCAGGGTCGAACCGGATAGCCGAGCGCAGGGTTTCGTTCTCGAATTGCTGGAAATAGTCGCGCGTCTCGCGGCTCTGGCTTTCGCGCAGTTGCCGCGAGACGCGAATGCGCCGTTGGCGATCGACGGTGATCAGCCCCCGATCAAACGCGCGGTCGAGTGTCGCTGACAGCAGCAGGCCATTCGCGGGATTATGCCGGTTGTCGCTGTCTTTACCCCACGGCTTGATGTGACTTGCAGTGAGCAGGCGCGGATCGGCGATACCGGTGATGCAACACGCCTCTTCGTAATTGGCGAGCACTGCGCGGCGGAAGAAATCCTGCCCGACGCGCTGGTTCACAAGCGCCTGTGTAGTGGACTCGCCTTTATAGGGTTCGAACCGGAATTCGCTGCGCTTCTCGTTCAGGCGCGATGGCGCGGGCGGCGGCTCGAACTGGCCGACCTGGGCGGTCCATAGGTCTTCTGCCCGCGAGACGAGGCCGGTCCAATCCTGGCCAAACTCGGAATAGGTGGCCCGATCCAGCTTGGACGCACCATCCAGACCCTTGCGTCCGCTACCGGTGATATTGGGATCGAGGCTAGCGAAGTTGCACAGCTTCATCGCGACCGAACTGTTCGTGCGCCCGAGCGCAGCGGCAAGGTCCCGGATTTCCGGATTGCCCGAGTGCAGCTTCCCGAACGGCAGCTGGAAGTAGAGATACAGCGCGAGCACCGTCTCCTCTTCGCTCCAGCGTTTCCGTGAACTGCCCTCGATTGCCATGGCGAAGGTTTGGGCGAGAGTGATCCAGGGCGCAAGTGTGACGGTTTGGCATGTGTTTGGATGCCTTTCGATCAGGCCGCTTCGTTCTTGAGCACCCTCACTGGCCGTACTCGGTCAGCCTTCAATGCCCGGTCCGCGCCGGTTCCCCCGGCCTTCGCCGGGGTCACCCGTGTTGGACATGAATCCTGCCCTTGGCCGTGCGGCCTTCTTGTTTGGTGCAACGAGCCACCAGACACGAAAGGAAATCATCATGGCACGCAGCAATACCGCACCCGCGCAGGAGACCAATCCGCCGGACTTCCTCGCCTGGCATGTCGCCAACAAAGGCGACAAGGGTTTCTGGACCCGCATCGGAGCCGCGTGGTTCCATCGCGACCGCAAGGGGCTTTCACTTCAGCTGGAAGTGGTCCCGATCAATGGCCGGATCGTCCTGCGCACGCCGCTGGACGACGAGAAGAAGGAACCGGGCGCTTAGCGCCCGGCCTTCGGGCGGAGCGACAGAAAGTGGGCCGTTTGCTGTCAGTCTGCTTCCAGGCATCAGACCTCGCGAAGCGGACGTTCGGCAACCCGTAAGCTGTCAGCTAGCGCATCGCCCGATTGCATAACTACTTGACCTGATAATATATGCGCTCCTGGTCAATGATCACGCGCTGCGTCATTATCTGGCTGGATCAGGACGCTATTTTTGAGGACCTTGCGTTACCGGTTCCAGCTTTACCTGCGTGATTTTGTAACTTTCCGTCTCTTCGACGGTTAGTCGATAACCCGGCAGTTCGATGCTCTCACCCTGCTCAGGCACGATGCCACGCCTGGCGAGGATCAGACCGGCAATGGTCACAACGTCGCCTTCTACCAAATCGACGTCGTAATCCTCGGCCAGTTCAGCAAGCGTCACTTCGCCGTCCAGCAGGAAACCGCCTTCCGGCAATACACGCACCCAGTCGCCATCTTCCGATGTTTCCTCGTCGATCAGGTCTTCGACGATATCATCCAGCGTCACGAAACCCAGCGTGCCGCCATGTTCGTCAACAACCACCGCGGCGTGGATGCGCTGCTTCTTGAACAGGGCCAGCAGCTCGGTGGCCGATGTCGTCGCCGCCACGCGGGGCAGCGGCCGGGTTATGCTCGACAACGGCCCGCTGTTGCCCAGAGTGCGGGCGCGAATGAAGTCCTTCACATGAAGCACCCCGCCAATGTCGTCGAGCGAAGTCGCGTAAACCGGGTAACGGGTCTGCTGCGACGACGCGATCAGCGCTGCAAGGTCTTCGGGCGGCGTGTCTAGCGCTATCGCTGTCAACCGCGAACGCGAAGTCATCAGCTCTTCCGCGGTGCGGTCCTCCATCTCGAAGATGTTGTCGATCAGGATGCGCTGGCCTTCATCGAACTGGCCGCTGGCGGCGACTTCCTCGGTGGCGATTTCTAGCTCCTTGCTGGTGTAGAGCGATGCGGTCTTGCCCGGATCGGGGATGCCCAGCATCCGCATCAGCCCGAATGCGATCTGGTTCAGGACGAAGACCATCGGCCGGAACAGGATTCCGAAGAACCGCATAAGCGGATTTACCGACAGGCTGACCTGCTCGGGAAGCTGCAGGGCAAGCGCTTTGGGGATCATCTCCCCGAACACGACGTGCAGATAAGTGATGGCACCCAGCGCGATGATGAACCCGGCCAAATGCGACTGGTCATAGCTCATCCCCCAGCCTTCGAAGGTGGGGTAAAGCCAGGCCGCAACCGCCGGTTCGCCATACATCCCTAGCCCGATAGAGGCGAGGGTGATGCCCAGCTGGGCGATGGCGATATAGCTATCCTTGCCGCCTTTGCGATCAAACACGCGCACTAGCCATGCGGCTGAGCCGCTACCACCCTTGGCGATTGTCTCCAACCGGCTGCGGCGCGATCCGACGAGCGCGAATTCGGCGGCGACGAACACGCCGTTGATCGCGACCAGAACGGCAATGATCAGGATGGGGAGGAGATAATCGCTCATACCTCGTCCTCCGGCCGAAGATCTTCGCGCACCAGCACCCGCTGGACGGCATAGCCTGCCATCGCCTCGACCTTCAGATTGTATGGCGTGCCGGGCAGATCGATCTTGTCGCCAACTGCTGGAAGACGGCCCAGTTCATGCCAGACGAGACCGCCAATCGTATCGGCCCGGTCATCGGGAAGATCGATATCGTAACGGTCCGCCAGCGCCGCGAGATTCAAGTCCCCGCGCACGGAGCGGCCATCCGAGCGAGCTATCACCGGGTCTTCTTCCTGATCGAATTCGTCCTGAATCTCACCGAACACCTCTTCCAGGGCGTCTTCCAGCGTGACCATCCCTGCGACCGATCCATATTCGTTGATCACCATGGCGGTGCGCCGCCCGTTGCTGCGCAGGATTTGCCACAGCTTTGGCACCGGCATCATCTCGGCCACCACCAGCGGGGGACGTGCTACGGTCTCGACAAGGGCATCCGCATCACGCTCGAAGGCGGCAAACAACGCGCGGATGTGGACGATGCCGACGATTTCCTCGGTGCTGGGGCCGGTCACCGGGAACCGTGAGTAAGGCTCCTTGGCAATCCGGGCCAAGGCATCGCCAACTGTTTCGCTGGCGGCGACCGTGGTCAGGCGGGTGCGCGGCGTCAGGATTTCGCGCACCGTGCGCGAGCTCAGCCCCAGCGCGCCGGCAAGCATGTTGCGCTCGTCGGCATCGATCAGGCCGCCGGCTGCGCTTTCGCGGTAAAGGTCTTCCAGCTCGTCCGGCGAATGGACATGCGTATGGCTATGTTCGATGTTCAGGCGAAACAATCGCATCAGCGCAAAAGCTGTTCCGTTGAATACGAATATCAGCGGCTTGAAGACCAGCAGGCTCACTTTCATCGGCAACAGCGTTGCCATTGCCAGAGTCTCTGGATAGCGCAGAGCGACCGTCTTGGGCAGCAATTCGCCCAGCACGACCTGCAGCACCGTAACCGCCAGCAGAACAACGATGATGGCAGCAACCGCGCCGCCGATCGGCCCCAACAAAGGCGTTAGCAGCGGGGTCAGCTGCGCCTGCCCGTAAGCACCTGCGACCAGGCTGCTGAGCGTGATTCCGACCTGACAACCCGCCACATAGTTATCGAGCCGCTTGGGATCCTGCAGAATGACGAGCAATCTTGATGCTGCTCGATTGCCGTTTTCGGCGAGTTCCTGCACCCGCGACTTGCGCGAGCCCACTGTCGCGAACTCGGCAGCGACATACAGCGCATTGGCCACCACCATCATGGCGATGACGGCAAGCGGCAAAAGGAAACTATTGAAGGTCATGAACGTCCATTCGCATTCGTAGCGTATCATTGCTCGGCCGGGCGCCGGTTACCAAACGGCTTAATCCGCGTCAGCCACGGAAATCGGCTTGCCCAAGATCGCTTCGACATAGACGCGCCGGACGAGAATATAGCTCACAATCGTCAGCGGTGCCGCAAGCAGCACTCCCAGAAAACCGAACAGCAAGCCGAATGCGAGCACCGCGAACAGAAGCAACGCGGGGGGAATATCCACCGCCTGTTTCTGGATCATCGGTTGCAGGAAATTGCCCTGCAATTGCTGGATGGCAAGGAACAGCAGCAATGTCCACAGCGCCGTCAGCGGCGACACCGTGAACGCGAGAAGCACGGCCGGAACGCCGGCAATGATCGGCCCGACCATTGGGATGATGTCGAGCAATCCGGCAATCACGCCGAGTCCGCCTGCCGCCGGAACACCCAGCAGCCACAGCCCGATCCATGTCAGCGCGGCGACCAGCAGTGACGAAATCGCCTGCCCCATCATCCACCCGCGCAGACCTTTGCCCGAATCGTCCAGTGCCTGTGCAGCAGTGGCTTGGGCCTTTTCCGGCACGAGCAACAGGAACCCGCGGCGATACACGCCGGGATTGGCGGCCATGAATATCGCGCCGACCAGCACCAGCACGAAATCGGCAATCCCGTTACCAGCGGCAATTGCAATGCCGCCGGCTTGGGTAAACAACCGTGAGAGATCGTCGCTGCCCATTTTGGCTAAATCGCTTATCGCGGCTCCCAAGCCATAACGGTCTAGGAAGGCCTGAATTCCTTCAACGGCTGCGGGAACAGTTTGCCTGATGGTGTCGAACTCGCCAGCCAGTTGCGCGCCAAACAAAGTGAAAGCGCCGGCGAAAACTGCAAGAAATGCAATGATGGCCAGAGACAACCCGTAAGGCCGCGCAATGCCTGTCCAGCGACAAATCCGCCCGCTGATCGCATCGAACACAGCGCCAAGCACGATCGCTGCAAAAACCAGCAGAAAGAACCGGTGCAGCTCAACCAGCAGCCAAGCGCATCCCACAATCGCGAGAACGATGAGGGTCGAGCGAGCCACCGGTGCAGGATCGCTTGTCTGCATATTTTCTGCCTGACTTGTCAATTGCGCCGCAGCGGAGGGTTCATGGGGAAGATTGTTCATATCCTGCCTTATCGCGATTTATGCCGCTGGGGGAAAGTGTCTGTCATCAGACCACCACCCTATTCGCCCGGCGTTATGATATTTTCAGACGTAGAAAGCGGTCGACCGAGGTTCGACGGCCGACCGCTCCACGCTAGATTTCGGTACGCTCTGCTAGAAGCAAAGCGTCTTCGACATCGACTCCGAGATAGCGGACCGTGTTCTCGATCTTGGTGTGACCCAGCAAAATCTGAATGGCCCTAATGTTACCGGTGGCCCGATAGATCATGGCGGCTTTGGTCCGGCGAAGCGAATGTGTTCCGTATTCAGACTTCCGAAGACCAATCGCAGTCACCCATTCATCGACGAGGCGGGCATACTGGCGCGTGCTCATGTGTCCGGCATGATCTACCCTGCTTGGAAATAGAAAATCGCCCGTTGAACCACCCCGGCGTTCCAGCCACGCTAGTAACGTGGCTCGCACGTCGGCGGTGAGTTCGAACTGCACCGGTCGATTGGTCTTCTGCTGGATGACAATCGCACGATTGCGGATGTCATTACCTGCAACCACGTCGCCAATTTTGATCTTCACCAAATCGCAGCCGCGCAACTTGCTATCGATGGCGAGATCGAAGAGCGCCTTGTCTCTCAACCGGCCTTCGCGATCGAGGTGAAAGCGGATCGCCCATATCTGTTTTTGCGTTAGCGGGCGCTTGGTTCCGACATTTTTGCCAGCGTTCCAGGCCACGCGTCTTTGTATGGCAGGATCAAATCGTGAGTATCCCATTGTCTTTCTCCTTGGCCGTCATTGACCAAGGGAAGAGCATCCGAAGAAGGTGAAAATCTGGGCCGATTACGGAATGGCAGGTTTTAGGCAATTAAAGCTGCGAACCGACCAAGCCACCTCCGACACACAACTAAATAGCGATCCGCCTGCACGTTCCGTGCCTATCCCGAGACGCGGAGCGCCGATTTCACAGAAGTGAGACCGCATGCTTGAACAGTTTCGTTGCACCTTAGTCCAAACCTGACCCTCACCAGCAGCCGACAGATTGGGTATGAGCGCGATGACAATGCCAATCCGAAATTGAGCAATGGCTGGTTGTTTGATCGACCTTCTCTGCTCCCGAAGACCCTCTACTGACTCCGTGCGCTCGATACGCGGCGAAGTAATCATCATGTCGGTGAAACTGCATAAAGTCCTTAAATAAAACCAAATAAATTTCTATTGACATGGAACCAACCAGGTCTTGCGAGCATTTAAGGGCAAGATTTCAGTTGTGAGCAAGGCAGGTGAAGTCAAAAATAGGACTATTAACTTCCAAGGAGAAGAGCGTTGAAGAGGTCGCAGACTAAAGCAGTGTTTGTTACTAGTGCGTTGGCACTATCCCTTGCTGGAACTCTATCTTTGGTACAGTCTCCAGCTGAAGCTCAATCTACCCCTGCGCAATCGGAAGATGAACAGGCTGTTGTCCAGTTCCTGTCTGAGAAACGTGACATTCAAGCCCGTCGCTCGGCGCAGCTAGACCGGCGTGGCGCGAGGAGCGACGCACAACAATTGCGCCAGCTTACCCGAGCGCTGAACCTGGAAAGTCCACGCCCCTTCGCAAGCATTTCCCCCGAGCAGTCCGGGGCACTTCAGGAGAGCCTTATCGAGGACGCGGTTCAGCTTTTGCTTTTTCTCGATATGAAGCCGGGACGAGTTCAACGACTGCAGGCCACGGGCCAGAATCCGCTTCAAGCGGCGATCAACTTCGTAAAGGGCACAAGCACCTTGCAGGAGCAGGCATTGCTTTCCGATCACACGGTCCTCGCCACCATCCAGAGCGTCGTCGTAGAGGACCTCGGAGACGGGTTCGGGTCGACGGTTACGCTTGACGTAGTGGATAGATATATCGGCCGCACAGAAAGGACACTGCAGTTCCGTCAGCGATCAGGGTCCGAAGTTATCTATGCGCACGATATCAGGGAGGGTGATACTGGCACCTACGTGTTTTCCCTATCTCGTGGGCTTTACGATGAGGCTGCCGTGTCGGATGGCGCGACACCCGTCCGCCAAAATTCGGGCCGACCGGAATATTATGCCGTTTTGGGCACTCGTTACGCTGCGAGCGATGGAATCGCGATACCAGATCGCGGCACGGGCCAAGCCACTCCATTGAGCACAATACAGATTATTTTGGCGCCGCTGGCTTCAGCGAAGCGTTCAGCCGAATAAGGAGAGATTTCATGCGCACTCTATCAGCAATCATCGCAGCGCTCGCCGCGTGTGCCAGTCAGACCGTCGCCGCACAGACTATCGGTCAAAAATATGATCGAACCAACGTAACCGTGAACCAAAATTCTGGATTGTCCACCAAGTGCCGTCCAGCCATCGCACGAGCGGTTGCAACGTGGAATGGTCAGTCTTCACCCTTCACATACAGTTATTCAACGACCGCAACGCGTTCGAGCCTTGAGAATGGCGACGACAACAATCTCACCTTCGACTATACCTCTGACACGACGATGGGCACCGCGCTCGCGCAAACCAGATATGACAATGCGATATCCGGAAACCGCTATCGCGATGCCGATATCTACATCAACGCGAACCGTTTGTTTTACACGACCTCGTCAGGCGACAATATTGGCGAATACTTCTGTCCTTCCAGCGCCGGACAAACGACACCCTCGAATCGTTATGACTTCGAGACGGTGGTGCTTCACGAATTAGGTCACGCTTTCGGCCTGGCTCACTTCAGTTCGACAAGTTGCACGCTGTACGCATCGCTGGCTCCAGGCCAGCAAAAGCGCGTGCCCTGTTCGACCGAGGTCGGCGTTTTCAATAGTATATACTGAGGTGCCCGATCATGAAGATTGTATCTGGAAATGTAGCGATGCTCGTTTCGTGTCTCGCATTGGGTGTGGCTGCGTGTGCTCCGACAACGACGACCGGCCCGGCTTCAAGTTCTGCTCAGAGTTCTGCGGTTGAGCCGGACGCATGGGCCGCGACTGACCTGGCAAATGTTGGCTTCAAGGAGGTCTCGATTTCAGGCTGCTGCTCGATGGACGTTCCCGCGACCGCTGAAGAAAGGTCTCTCGGAACGCCAATAGATAGTATCGCCTTGAGACGATATGAGTTTGGAGCAAGCGTTATCAGCGCTGACCTTACTGGTCGCAACGGCCTGCCGCCGCTGGCTGGAACCAGCTACATAAGAGACCAGCGGGTGAATGGAGTAGACGGCATGGTGAACTCGATGATTGTCCCAGCGAAGGTGGAGGGCAGAGACGCGGTTCTCACGGTAACGGTCATTTGCCCTGTCGCTCGTTGTGACCTTGCCGATCGGGTCTTCGATTCAGTCGAGGTCATGTAAGATAGAGCGGAATCCGCTTGTCGGCAGCAATTTTCTGGTTGCTGCCGCAAGTGCGTTTTTTTGTAAAGTGTCGGTTGAGGCTGAGCACCGAGACCACAATGTCAAGCGTGATCCCCGCTAAACGGTCGGGTCTAATCTTATTCTACATTAGTCGGGGCCACTCCAAGGACATCTGTGCCTTCGGAGGCCGAGGAGACCGGAACTCGAGAACAAGCCGATTTCCACAGGGTTTTCTCTGTTGTTGCGCCAAGCTGTCTTGCGAAGGCCCTTAAAGTGAATGGCAGCTCTCGGGAAAACGCAAGCTTGCCCGGCATGTCCGACATTAGGGCGCTAAGCTGCCATCCGTATTCGCACGTTCAGCGGGCCACGAACTTTGCCCAGTCCGCCATCATTGGCTTGCGCTTGTCGAGATAGTCCGTGCGTCGATAAGCCGCCTCGACCTTGTTCGCGATCGTATGAGCCAGTGCGGCCTCTGCGACCTCACCCGGATAGTTGGTTTTTTCCGCAACCCAGTCACGAAACGATGAGCGAAAGCCGTGGACGGTATAATCGTGGCCCTTGTCGCGCAGAATTTTCAGCAAGGTCATGTCGGACAATTGGCGACGCGGGTTCTGTCCTGGGAAGACAAGATCGCTGACGGGCGAACGGAACGCTTTCGCTCGCTTAAGAACATTTAAAGCCGCTTTCGACAGCGGGACAACGTGGAGGGTTCCTGCCTTCATGCGTTCAGCGGGAATCGTCCAAAGCTTCTTCTTGACGTCTATCTCGTTCCAGCGCGCGCCGCGAACTTCCCCGGAGCGAGACGCATTCAAGATCAGGAATTCCAAGGCAAGACGGCCGACCGAGGAGCGCCCACGCAAACATGTCAAGAATGCGGGGAGGTCAGGGTAGGGCATCGCCGCGAAATGGCCTTGCTTCTTTGGCTGGCGCGGAAGGCCGCGAATAACAGAGCGCATCGGTGCTTCAGTCACACGAAAACCCTTCGCACAGGCCCAATCCAGCACCGATCCGATTCGTTGCCGGACCCGCCGCGCGGTTTCTGGCTTCGTCAGCCAGATCGGAGAAAGCGCATCGCGGATTGCAGGTCCCTCTATCTCCGAAACCAGTTTGTCGCCCAAAGTCGGAAAAGCGTAAGTTTCGAGCGTGTTGATCCACTGCGCTTGATGCTTTCCGTTCTTCCAGGCTGCCTTGTGCTCCTCATGGACAAGCTTGGCGGCATCGCGAAACGAAGGGATTACCAACGCTTCTTTTTCACGCTCTGCCAGAACGTCGATGCCCGCCTTCATTTCCTTGCGAAGCGCCCTCGCGGCCTCTCGAGCTTCTCCAAGTGGCAAGTCAGCGAGGGTGCCCAAACCGATGTCTCGGCGCTTTCCATTGGCCTGAATCCGGACAATCCAACTGCCTTTGCCTTTTGCGGCAAGTTTGAGGATCAGACCTTCTCCGTCAGAATAGCGGCCTGGTTCAGTCAGGTTCTTGACCCCCATCGCCGTTAATTTTCCCATCGCTCGCTCCTTCCAGACCCACACTCAGACCCACACTCGACGCCGGATGCATAGGAACATATAAAGAACTATACGGACGACGAAAAGCGAAAAAACACCGCATTTCTGTGGGTTTGAGGACTATAAGAGATTGTCTGGGAAAAGTAAGGTGGCGGAGACGGAGGGATTCGAACCCTCGGTACCGGATTTACCAGTACGACGGTTTAGCAAACCGTTGGTTTCAGCCACTCACCCACGTCTCCGCACGACGCATGCTGGCTGCGAGGCGCGCCCTATAACCGCGCGGGGCGGAGGCGGCAAGGGCCGTTCGCGCGAATCCGCGCAATTGCACCTGCCGGGCAGGGGAAAGCCGCAAAACCGACTCGACTCAGCCTGTTTTGGATTCGCCTCACCGCGCAGCAATTGCCGGTTAATGTGCGGTGGATTCTGATGCCTGCTGGTAAGTTTGTGGCGGGATGGGAAGTGCTGATGTCGAATCTGGGTCGAACGCGCAATTTGCTGGCGGGTCTCGCAGCCGGCCTGTGCCTGATCGCCAGCCCTCTCGCGGCGCAGCCGATCGAAACGGTCGATCCCAGCGCGGCAATCGACGGCGATCTGATGGAGCAGCCGGGCGACCAGTCCGTCTATGCCGAGCCGACCGACAGCCCGCCCGAAGCGCGGCCGACCGTCGGCGAAACCTTCGGAGAAGCCGATGCGGGGGCCGATGTGGCGCCGACTTGGTCCGATCCGGTGGTGACCTCGAGCGATGCCTCGCAGGCGGCGAGCCAGGCTTCGGGCGACCCCGAGGTCGCCGCCGCGCAGGGCGATACCTACAAGGAAGACGATCTGATCGGCGCGGCCGAGGGTGTGTTCGGCAAGGGAGCCGAGGGGCTGGCTCGGCTGATCCAGGACCTGCTCAAGGAACAGGGCGAACCCAACGCCTATATCGTCGGGCGCGAGGCAGGCGGCGCGTTCATCGTCGGTGCGCGCTACGGGTCGGGCACCTTGTTCCACAAGATCGAAGGCCAGCGGCCGGTCTACTGGACCGGTCCGTCGATCGGACTCGATGCAGGGGCGAATGCCGGCAACACCTTCGTGCTGGTCTACAACCTTTACGATTCGGAAGACCTCTACAAGCGCTTCCCGGCGGGCGAGGGGCAGGCCTATCTCGTCGGCGGGATGACCGCCAGTTACATGCGGCGCGGCGACACGGTGCTGATTCCGATCCGCGTCGGCGCCGGGCTGCGGCTCGGGGTGAATGCGGGCTACATGAAGTTCTCCAAGAAGCAGCGCTGGCTGCCCTTCTGAGGTCGCGGCTTTAGCTGGCCGCAGGAAAACTGCGGCGGCAAGGCCGGTTTGATATTGCGGGACCTGCGCCGCCTCGGCATGGGGTGGTGCATGCTCGACCGTCTCCAAGCGCAAGCGCCTGACGCGCTCCTCGCCCTCATCAAGCTGTACGCCGCCGATCCGCGCAGCGACAAGATCGACCTCGGCGTGGGGGTTTACCGCACCAACGAGGGCGCGACCCCGGTGTTCAAGGCGATCAAGGCAGCCGAACAGGCGCTGATCGAGGAGCAGGATTCGAAGAGCTATCTCGGGCCGGAGGGTGACCTCGGCTTCGTCCACGCGCTGATGCCCTATATCTTCGGCAAGGACGCAACGATGGGCGGCCGGATCGAGGGCATGCAGACCCCCGGCGGCACCGGCGCGGTGCGGCTGGCGGCGGCGGTGGCCAAGGCGGCGGGCGTCACCCGCGTCCACATGGGCACGCCGAGCTGGCCCAACCACGCGCAGATCTTCGCCGATCTCGGGCTCGAGCTGGTAGCCTTCACGCACGCTACGGCCGATGGCGCTGCGGACATTGAGGCGGTGCTCGGCGCGATAGGCGACGCGCAGGACGGCGATGCGGTGTTGCTGCATGGCTGTTGCCACAACCCGACCGGGGTCGATTACACTCCGGATCAGTGGGACGCGATCGCCGATGCGCTGGCCGAAAGCCCTGCGCTGGCGATCCTCGATTCCGCCTATCACGGGCTCGGCCTCGGGCTGGAGGAAGATGCCTACGGCGTACGCCGGGTGCTGTCGAAGCTGGGCGAGGCGCTGGTCGCCTACAGCTGCGACAAGAACTTCGGCATGTACCGCGACCGGGTCGGAGCGCTCTATGTGCTGGCGAAGAGCGCGGACGGCCTGCCGCCGATCCTCTCCAACCTCAATGCGCTCGCCCGGGCGAACTGGTCGATGCCGCCCGACCATGGCGGCGCGGCGGTGCGGCTGGTGCTGCGCAACCCCGACCGCACCCAGATGTGGCTCGACGAGCTGGACGACATGCGCGCCCGCATGCGCCGGGTGCGCGAACGGCTGGCGGCGGCGGATAACGAGGTTCCGGGCCTTGGCCTCGCCGCGTTGGCCGATCAGCACGGGCTGTTCGCGATTCTGCCGCTGAGCAAGGAACAGATCGCGGCGCTGCGCGAGGATCATGCGATCTACATGGCGGGCTCGGGCCGGATCAACATCGCCGGGCTCCACGCGGGCAACACCGAGAAGTTCATCGCCGCCTTGAAGGCGGTCACCGCCTGAATGGACCGCCAGCCGGTCCTCGAAGGGGAGCGGCTGCTGCTCCGGCCGCTTGCGTCCGATGACTGGGACGCGCTGTTCGCGATCGCCTCCGATCCGGCGGTGTGGGAACAGCACCCGATGCACGACCGCTGGCGCGAGGACGTGTTCCGCGTGTTCTTTGACGACGCCCTGGCCAAGGGCGGGGCGCTGGCGGCGATCGACAAGCGCGATGGCAGCGTGGTCGGCACCTCGCGCTTCCAGACGCTGCTCGCGCCGGAGGACGATCCCGAGGAACAGAGCTCGGTCGAGATCGGCTGGACCGTCCTCGTCCCGCGCCTGTGGGGCAAGGGCGTCAACCGCGAGATGAAGCGGCTGATGCTCGAACATGCTTTCCGCTATGTCGAACGGGTCGATTTCCGGGTCGGCGAGAACAACTGGCGCAGCCGCATCGCGCTGGAGAACATCGGCGGGATGCTCACCCGGCGGACCGATCTCACCAGCTACGAAGGCAAGCGCGCGCTGCATGTGATCTACGCCATCACGCGCGAGAGCTTCGCCGAGGGGCCGCTGATGTCCGGAAGCTGTTGACGCCGGAAGCAGGTTTTATGCACTGCGGGTTTGCCCGTTTCACCCTCGGCAGATGAGGGAATTCCGGGGAGGGTCGTGTCACTTTCGATTTCCTACAAGGGCGCTGCGTTATGCACCGTGTTGTGGCGGGCCGGGACAGTGGGGCGTACGTCATCCTGCAGACTAAGGCAGATTTTCGACGTGTAGGAAAGTTCTGCGATGCGCTGCTCCCATCCGCCGTCATTCCAGCGAAAGCTGGGATCGGTCTCGATGAGGTACCACGAATTCGTCATCCCAGCGAAAGCTGGGATCGCTGTCCGCATAGTGCGACCTTGCTCAATTCAACTGGTCAAACAGGTCGGACCACTCCGGATTGGCATTCTCGATCAACTCGATTTTCCACGCGCGGTTCCACGCCTTGATCGCTTTTTCCCGCGTTATCGCTGCGTCGATATCCTCGTGTGGCTCGGCATAAACGAGGCGATCGAGGCCATATTTGCGGCAGAAGGCCGAGCCGCGGCTCGCGCGATGTTGCGAAATGCGCGCGGCGAGATCTGCGGTTACTCCGACATACAGGACGCCGTCGCGCTTGTTGGACATGATGTAGACCCAGCCGCCCATTTTGCGAACATACACCAAGAGGAAAGCGATCCCAGCTTTCGCTGGGATGACGGGGAAGGGATATGTGGCGAACGATCCCAGCTTTCGCTGGGATGACGACAGCCCCTAGGCCCGCAGGCTCTCCATCCGCTTGAGATAGCGCGCCAGCACGTCGATCTCGAGATTGACCGCGCTGCCCGCCTCCAGCGTGCCCAGCGTGGTGACTTCGGCGGTGTGCGGGATGATGTTGAGGGCGAAGTCGCAGGTGCCGTCGGGGCGGTCGCGGACGTCGTTGACGGTCAGCGAAACCCCGTCGACGGTGATCGATCCCTTGGCCGCGATGAAGGGCGAGTATTCCGCCGGGGCGCGGATCGCGAGGCGGGTCGAGCCGCCTTCGGCCCTCGCCAGCTGAACCTCGCCCACGCAATCGACATGGCCGGTGACGATATGGCCGCCCAGCTCGTCGCCCAGCCGCAGCGCCTGTTCGAGGTTGAGCCTTCGGCCCGCTGTCCATTGATCGGGGACGCTGCGCGATACGGTCTCATCCGACACATCGACCGCGAACCAGCTTGCGCCCGGCTCGCCGCCGCGATCGACCACCGTCAGGCACACGCCCGAGCAGGCAATCGATGCGCCGATCGCCATCTTTTCCGGATCGTAGGGGCAGGCGATGCGGATGTGCAGGTCGCCGCGTCGCTCGACGCGCTCGATGGTGCCGATGGCGGTGACGATACCGGTGAACATTGTGTGGCCAAACCCCTGTGCAACCGGCCCCTCCCCCGGGAGGGGGAGGCTGGGTGGGGGGATGCGACGCTTGCTGTCAGGCGCCGAACACCCACCCCCAACCCCTCCCTCAAGGGAGGGGGGCTTGATGGTCAATTCCGGATGCGATCATAGGCTGCGTAGCTATCACTGCCAAGCCGGCGCTGCTCGACCGGGACCCAGCCTTCCGGCGAGGCGTCGAGCCCGCCGAGACCCATCGCGGCAAGCGCATCCGGCCCGCCGATGGCGAACGGCGCGCGGTAGAGTTCGACGCGGTCGACCAGGTCGGCCTCGAGGAAAGCCTGGGCAGTGGCCGCGCCGCCCTCGACGTAGAGATATTGCACGCCATCGAGCGTGGTGATCGCTTCCGGCGAGGCGATGGTGGCTACACCTTCGATCGCCCCGTGCGACAGCACTACGCGCCGGGGGCTGCGCGCTTCCAGTCCTTCCAGCCGCACGTCGAGCCGGGGTCGGTCCACGCGCCAGGTTCCCCCGCCGACGAGGATCGCGTCCGCCAGCGCGCGGTGCGCGTGGACATGTGCGCGCGCCGGCTCGCCGGTGATCCATTGCGGTTGCCCCTCGGGCCGCGCAAGGCAGCCATCGGCCGAGGCGGCGAGCTTGAGCGTGACATGCGGACGGCCAAGTTCGGCGCGGGCAAGATAGCCGGCGAGGGTCGCGCGGCTGGCGGTGCAGGGCAGGTGCTGGGCATCCACCCCGCCATCGCGTAGCAGCGCCAGTCCCTTGCCGGCGGTGCGCGGGTCGGGATCAAGCACGCCGAACACGCAGCGCGCCAGCCCGGCTTCGACAATCGAGACGGAACAGCTCGGCCCGCGCGGCGAAACATGCGCGCAGGGTTCGAGCGTGCAGTAGAGCGTTGCTCCGCGCGCCGCCTCGCCCGCCATCGCCAGTGTCATCGCTTCGGCATGCGGCCTGCCGCCGGGCTGTGTCCAGCCGCGCCCGACGATCTCGCCGGCATTGACTATGATCGCGCCAACACCGGGGTTGGGGCGGCTGAGCGGGCGCGCGCGGATCGCGAGCCGCGCCGCTGCCGCGAGCCACTCGGCGTCGGTCGCCATGTGCAGCTACTCGGCGGTCGTCGGCGCGTCGGGTTTGAGGCCCGCACGCCCGAGCAATTCCTCGCGCCGCTTGGCCTCGGCGGCCTTCTCGCGCGCCTCGTCCTCGGCGATCTTGCGCGCCATTTCGTCGGTGTCGAGACCGGTTGCCGCGCCCAGCTGGCGGTAGAGTTCCTTGCGGACCTCCGCCCGCTCTTCCATCAGCTTCTCGCGCGCTTCCTTGCGTTCCTGATTGGCGACGTTGGAGGCGATGATCTCCTCGCGCGTGCGGTCGGGATCGAAGGTCGAGATGTAGATCACCTCGGGCGGCGCGGGCAGTGCGACCTGGTCCTCCCCGGCCAGCGTGAGGATCGCGACGATCGGAATTCCGAACGACACCGCGATGATCGGCCAGCGATGCGGGTTGGGCTTGGTGAACTCGCTCCAGAAATCGTTGATTCCGGGGGTCGGGTTGAGATGGCGAAGATATCGCATGGACCGCAACATACAGGCTTGGGCTGAATATCGCCAGTACGAAGCGGCTTCAGCCGAAATGGCGATAGAGCGAGCGCCCATGATCGCGCAGCCAGCGGTTGGCGGCGGCGAGATCGCCCTCGAACAATTCGCCGAGCAGCGCGTGGAAGGCGGGGCTGTGGTCGAAATGGACGAGATGCGCCACCTCGTGCGCAACGACCGAGCGCCGCACCGCGTCGGGGGCCATCACCAGACGCCAGTTGATCCGCACCGTCCCGCTCGTCGAACAGCTGCCCCAGCGCCGCTGCGCGCGCGACAGCGCGATGGCCGGCTCCGGGCGAGCGGCGCGGGCGCAATAGAACCCCATGTCCGCTTCGATCAGATCGCGTGCCTGCGCCCTGAGCCAGCGTTCGAGCCGCGCGGGGAACGATTCCTGCGGTCCGCCGACCACCAGCGTGCCTTCGGTCAGCGAGACCCGGCGGCGGCGGTCGGCCCGCCAATCGATACGCAGTTCCTCCCCGCGAAATGGCAGCGTGCCGCCAACCTGCGGCGATTGCGGCGGTTCGATCTTTGCAAGTTGCCCGGCGAGCCAGGCCGCGCGCGAACGGGCGAATTCGACCGCGTCGCGGGTGCGGCCCCAGCGTGGGATGGTGATCCGCACTTCGGAGCCGTCGGGCGCGAGCCGCATGGTCATGCGCCGCGCGGTCGGGTGCCGCCGGATCGCCAGCGGCACATCCTGCTCGCCCAGGCTGACCGCGGGTGCCTGCATGTCGGGGCGCAGCCAGTCGATCACCGGTCCCACTCGACGATATGGTGTTCGAGCGGACCGGCGACGGTCTCGCTCACCACCCGCCCGGCGACCGAGATGCCCGCCGCGACCACGCTCTCGCGGTCGCCCGAGACGAGGTAGTGCCAAGGCTTCAGCGGCTTGCCGTCCGCGCGCAGGCGATAGGCGCAGGTCGGCGGCAGCCACGGCACCTCGTTCACGATCTTGAGCGTCAGACGCAGGCAGTCGGGCACGAAGGCCTTGCGGTTGCGATAGTCGCGGCATTGCGCGGTTGTGCAGTCGAGCAGCTTGCACGCGACATTGGTGTGCTCGATCGCGCCGGTGTCCTCGTCCTCGATCTTGTGCAGGCAGCAGCGCCCGCAACCATCGCACAGCGCCTCCCACTCCGCGCGGTCGAGCTCGGCGAGCGGCAGCTCCCAGAACCGCTCCCTCAGCGGACCCATCCTTCGAGTTCCGCCGCGACTGCTTCCGCCCCCTTGTCGGTCGGCAGTATGCCGAGCGGCTTGCCGTCGGGGTCGAACAGATAGACGAAAGTGGTGTGCGCCACGTTGTAACCGCCCTTTTCGTCGGGCGCGTCCGCCTGCGCACTCGCGCCGAACAGCTTTATGACTTGTGCGATCTCTTCCTTCGAACCGGTCAGCCCGATCAGCCGTGGGTGAAAATTGCCGACGAATTCGCCGACCACCTGCGGCGTGTCGCGCGCCGGATCGACCGAGATGAAGATCGGCTGCACCTTCGCGCCGAGCGCCGGGTGCTGCTTCTCGAAGAGCGCGAGTCCCTTGGACATCCGACCGACATCGGTCGGGCAGATATCGGGGCAATAGGTGAAGCCGAGATAGACCATGCGGTACTTGCCGTCGAAGTCGGCCCAGCTGACCCGCTGTCCCTTGTTGCCGGTCAGGGTGAAGTCGCCGCCCATCGCGGCGCCGCGCAAGTCGACTCCGTCGGGCGAGGGGCCGGGAACTGGGGCACCGCCGCAGGATGCGAGGGAAAGGGCCGCGAACAGCGGTAGCGACAAACGGGAGATAATGCGAAGCATGGCGCGGCGCTTCATGCTCTGCTAATCGGCGCTGCACAAGAGGGCGAGTCAGCCCGGTCGCACGAATTTCGGAGGTAGGTTTCACCATGGCCCGCGCGCTTTTCCGCAAGGCTCTTATCGGTATCGCACTGGCGGCGGCAGCAGCGCCGGTCGCGGCGCAGTTCAAGTCCGAAGGTTTCGAGTTCCTCGAGGCGGTGCGGGACGAAGACGGACAGAAGGTGACCGACGCGCTCAACGAGCCTGGTTCGACCATCATCAACACGCGCGACCGGACCACGGGCGAGACCGCGCTGCACATCGCGACGACTGCGCGCAATGCGACCTGGATCCGTTTTTTCCTCCAGCGCGGTGCCAATCCGAATATTGCCGACAGCAAGGGCGTCACCCCGCTGATGATCGCGGCGAGTGTCGGCGATGTCGACGCGGTGACGGCGCTGATCAAGGGTGGTGCGCGGATCGATGTGACAAATGTCACCGGCGAGACGCCGCTGATCACGGCGGTGCACCGGCGCGACCTGCCGATTATGAAGCTCTTGCTCGAGAAGGGTGCCAACCCGGACAAGAATGACAATTCAGGGCGCAGCGCGCGCGACTATGTTGCATTGATGAACTCCAACGGGGCCTTGCTCGAAGTGCTTGCGGAGCATGACACGGCAGAAGCCGCCGCCGGAGCGGCCGCGCAAACCTACGGGCCGGAAATCCGGTGACCGATGCCGCAGACATGACGCTCGACGAGCTACGGCTCGCGCTCGCCCCCGAAGTCGCCAATGCGGCGGTATTCGACGGCTGGAGCGCGGCTGCGGTCGATGCTGCCGCCGATGCCGTGGGGGCGGACAGGGATGTTGCACGGCTTGCCTTCCCGGGCGGTGCGCTGGACATGATCGGCGCCTGGATCGAGGCGATCGATGCAGCAATGCTGGCGCATTTTACGCAGGAGGCGCTCGCCAAACTGCCGATCCGCGAGCGCATTCGCTCGCTGGTGCAATTCCGGCTCGATGCGATTTCGGGGCAGGAAGAAGCGCTCAGGCGCGCGACCGCGATCATGGCGATGCCGCAGAACGTAGCTGGCGCGCTCAAGACAGGCTGGCGCAGCGCCGACCTGATGTGGCGGCTCGCGGGCGACACCGCGACCGACTACAACCACTATACCAAGCGCACGATCCTTGGCGGGATTTACTCGGCCACGCTGGCGGTCTTCGCCAGCGACGAGAGCGACGGGAAAGCGGACACGAGGGCGTTCCTCGACCGCCGGATCGAAGGCGTGATGAAGTTCGAGAAAGCCAAGGCGAAATGGCTCAACCCGGATCGCGAGACCTTCAGCATGGCACGCTTCCTCGGGCGGTTGCGCTATCCCGCACGATAGCATCGCGCAGGTTGTGCCAGTCGCTGCGCTGGCTGCATCTATCCGGCAGGTTTCGTCACGGCGATGCCAAGCTGTCGACGGGAGGGGGCGAATGAAGCGTTTTGGGATGATCGGCTTCGTTGGATTGCTCGCAAGCTGCGCGAACCTGCCACAGGTGGAAGCGCCAACCCGCGGAACAACCTACAAGGTCTATTTTCTCGGCGGCCAATCGAACATGGAAGGCTTCGGCTACGCTTCCGAAGTGCCGTCCGATATTGCCGCCAAGGCAGCCTCGGTTCCGATCTACCACGGCAAGACAGTGGAAGACGGCAAGGACGGCGGCGGAGTGGGCATCTGGTCGCCGATGCGTCCGGGGCACGGGACCGGCTTCGAGACCGATGGGACGGCTAACAGCCTATCCGATCGGTTCGGCCCGGAATTGACCTTTGCCAGCACCATGTCTTCCGATCCTTCGAACGGACCGGTCGCCTTGATCAAGTTTTCGCGTGGCGGAACGGGGCTGGTCGATGGCGTCTCGGGCTACGGCTCATGGGACCCCGACTTTGCCAGCGGCAACCGGCGAAATCAGTACGACAATGCTCTGACGGCGATCGACGCAGCGTTGCGGCCGAGAGATATCGACGGCGACGGTAAGACCGATACATTAGTACCTGCGGGGATCGTATGGATGCAGGGCGAAGCCGATGCCTACGATAACCGCGAAGCGTCGGAAGGGTACGACCGAAATCTTGCCCGGCTGGTTGGTTTGCTGCGCACGGCCTTGCGCAATGAGAACCTGCCTGTGGTAATAGACCGGATCAAGGACTCCGGTAACACGCCCGAAACCCAGGTCATGACCTATTCGCCGCAAGTGCAGGCGGCCCAGGCCCGCTTCGTCGCGAATGATCGCTGCGCCGCTCTGGTCACGTCGACCGAAAATTTCGGCTTCCTCCCGGATGGCTGGCACTACCGCTCGGAAGACTATGTCGTGCTGGGGGAGGCCTTCGCGCTAGCTATGATCGCGCTGGAAAAGCGCTGCCAGGAGCTTCGCTATTGATAATCGGTTGCAATAAGCGCGCGTCTCTGGCAGCGCGCGCAGCATGACTCTCGAAACCCTACCGATAGGCCAGCGCGCGCGGATCGTCGCGGTCGACTGGGAACGGATTGCACCGGAAGACGGCAAGCGGCTGCGCGCGCTGGGCATCGACGAGGGTGCCCGCATCGCGATCGCTCACCGCGGAGTGCTGGGCGGGCGCGATCCGATCGCGCTGATGATCGGGCGGATGACCGTGGCATTGCGCCGCGCACATGCCGAAGCGATGACGGTGGAGCATCTATGACCCGCCTGCGCCGCGCCGCGCTGGTCGGCAACCCCAATGCGGGCAAGAGCGCCCTGTTCAACGCGCTTACCGGCGCGCGGCAGAAAATCGCCAATTATCCCGGCGTGACAGTCGAGCGGAAGGCCGGGCGCCTGGTCCTGCCCTCGGGCGAACCGGTCGAACTGATCGACCTGCCGGGCAGCTACAGCTTCGACACTGCAAGCCCCGACGAGGAAGTCACCCGCAAGGTGGTGATGGGCGATTTTCCCGGCGAGGCGAAGCCCGATGCGCTGGTGGTGGTGCTCGACGCGGCGAATCTCGAACAACACCTCGTCTTCGCGCAGGAAGTGATCGAACTGGGCGTGCCGACCGTGGTCGCGCTCAACATGATCGACCTTGCCGAGCGCGACGGGCTGGTGCTCGATCCCGATGCGCTGGCGCAGGCGCTCGGGGTGCCGGTGATCCCCACTGTTGCCGTGCGGCGGCGCGGGCTCGAGGAACTGATTGCGGCGATCGGCACGGCTGAAACGCTGGCGGCCGCACGCGATCACGACGCACCGCGCCCGCATATCACCCTTCCCGAACGGCGGCTGACCGCGAGCAATATCGCCAAGGGTGCCATTCTTTCGGAAAGCGCCGAGCACCGGATCCATGCCGGGCTCGACAAGATCCTCCTCCACCCGTGGTTCGGCCCGCTGATCCTGCTCGCCGTCCTGTTCGTGATATTCCAGGCGGTGTTCGCCTGGGCGACGCCGTTCGCCGATGCGCTCGATGCAGGTGCCGGAGCATTGTCTGGCCTGGTGGTATCGAATTTCCCAGAAGGCTTCCTGCGCGACCTGGTGACCGAGGGGATCATCGCCGGGGTCGGCTCGGTGGTTGTCTTCCTGCCGCAGATCGTGATCCTGTTCGCCTTCATCCTGCTGATGGAAGCGACCGGATATATGGCGCGCGCGGCCTTCGTGATGGACCGGCTGATGGCCAGTGTTGGCCTGTCGGGCAAGAGCTTCATTCCGCTGCTGTCCAGTTTCGCCTGCGCCATTCCCGGGATCATGGCGACCCGCAGCATCGCCGATCCGAAGGACCGGTTGACGACCATCCTGGTGGCACCCTTGATGACCTGCTCGGCGCGCTTGCCGGTCTACGGCATCATCATTGCGGCGGTCATTCCGAACACCAGGCTTGCACCGTTCGTCGGCCTGCAGGGTGTGGTGCTGTTCGCACTCTATATCGCGGGGATTGTCGGCGCGATGGTCGTCGCGCTGGTGCTGCGCAGCTCGGTCACCAAGGGCGCGGCGAGCGGCTTCATCATGGAACTGCCGCGCTACCAGATGCCGATCTTGAAGGATTTGCTGATCGGGCTGTGGCAGCGGGCATGGGTCTTCCTGCGCCGCGCGGGCACGATCATTTTCGCTGCCACGGTCATCCTGTGGTTGCTGCTGACCTTCCCCAAAGCCGACCCGGGCGAGAGTCAGGTCGACGCCAGCTTTGCCGGACAGATCGCCAATGCGATGCATCCGGTGTTCGAGCCGATCGGCTTCAACCGCGAGATGACGCTGGCGCTGGTCCCGGCGATGGCCGCGCGCGAGGTTGCGGTGTCCTCGCTCGCGACGACCTATGCAGTCGATTCGGAAGATGAGGACAAGACGCTTGCCGCGTTGCAGGGCAAGATCACCGCGATGTGGAGCCTGCCCACCGCGCTCGCCTTCCTCGCGTGGTTCGTCTTCGCCCCGCAATGCATCTCGACCATCGCGGTGGCACGGCGCGAAACCAACGGCTGGAAATGGCCCGCCTTCATGGTCGGGTATCTGTTCGCGCTGGCCTATGTGTTTGCCGGGCTGACCTATTGGGCGGCGGTGGCGCTGGGGCTTTAGCTACGCTGGTTTCTCGCAGAGACGCGGAGGAAAGAGAGGCATAGAGTTGTCGCACTTGCGGCGAAGCCGCATTTATTCCCACACGAAGGCGTTATCCGAGGTCGCATCCGGCACTCCATCTTCGTGACTTTGTGTCTTCGTGTGAAATTCATCGGGGCAGCTTCGCCGCCAATCAAATTCTCCACGTCACTCTTTCCTCCGCGTCTCTGCGAGAAACCCATCCACCCCGACGCTTGTGGATTGGCCGCGCTAGGGGTGGCGACTCGGCGGGGCATCCGATAGGCCAACCGCCGAACAGACAAAGGGACGATTCGATGGCCGGTAGCCTCAACAAAGTCATGCTCATCGGGAACCTCGGCGCGGACCCCGAGATCCGCAGTTTCCAGAACGGTGGCAAGGTAGCGAACCTGCGCATCGCCACCTCCGAAAGCTGGAAGGACAAGAACACTGGCGAGCGGCAGGAACGCACCGAGTGGCATACCGTCGCGATCTTCAGCGAAGGCCTCGTCGGCGTGGTCGAGCGCTTTCTGCGCAAGGGCAGCAAGGTCTATATCGAAGGCCAGCTGCAGACCCGCAAATGGCAGGACCAGCAGGGCAACGACCGCTACTCGACCGAAGTGGTCATCCGCGGGATGAACGGCTCGCTGACCATGCTCGACGGCCCGCAGGGCGGCAGCGGAGGCGGTGGCGGCAACCGCGGTGGTGGCGACTGGAACCAGGGCGGCGGATCGGGTGGAAGCTCGGGCGGCTACGGCGGCGGCTCGGGCGGTTCGGGTGGTTCGTCGGGCGGCGGATCGAACTACGACGACCTCGACGACGATATTCCCTTTTGATCGGATTTCGGGCGCTCAGCCCTTCTTGAACGCCGCCAGCGCTTCGGCCAGCGCGCCACTTGGCGCGTCATCGGTTACGATGCCTGCCTTCTTGCGCGCTGCATCGGCGTCCGGCCCTTCGGCATAGGGATCGATTGCCAGCCCCAGGGTTTGCGCGACAGCTTCGCCGAGGTCGAAGCTGTCGCCCGAGTATTCGATCTCGTCGAGTTCGGAGGCATCGAGTTCGATTTCGATCTCCGGCGTTTCCGGCGGCGCGCCTTCCGGCACGAAGCGGACGGCGATCGGTTCCTCGATATGGACAGGAAAGTCCTCGCCCGAGATGGCGCAGGTCTGCACGATATCCGCAGCCAGCTTTCCTTCGCCGTGCACAGCTTTGCCGCGATGGTCGAGCGATACCCTGGCGACCAGCGAAACGATCGATGAAATGCCGAACCGGGCGGCCAGCGCCGCACATTCGGTGTCGTTCGCCTGCAGATCGACCGCTGCCTCTGGCAAGGCGCGCGCCTTGATCGGGCGAGAGAATTCGGGCGCGCTCACGCCGCGATCTTCCCGGCGCGGAAGCCGTCGTCGGAAATCGCGGCAAACCGGTCAGCCAGCGAGCGCAGACTTGCGGCAAGCGCCGCGCCATCGGTATCGTCGAGCAAGGTCATATTCTTCGCCACGACATCCTCCATCGCCCGCGCACCGCCCAAGGCCTCGCGGAAGGCACCGATCCGCCCGCCCATCGCCGAAACCAGCTTGCCGATGTACTTGCCGATCGACGGATCGCCCAGTCCGCTTTCGCGCAGCTGGCTGTCCATGTCCTCGACGAAGAGTTCGGTCAGATAGGCGGTGTCGCGCGCCAAGGCTTCGCTTCGCTCCATCCGCAGGATCGCGAGCGCCACAACTGCGGTGATCATGTCGAACCGCCCCTCCAGCGTGTCGGCCACACCGCCATCGCGATACCAGTGCGGCTGGCGCGCCTCGCCGACGATCGCATGCCACAGCGGGCGAATGTCCTCACGCGGATCGCTGGCGGTGCCGAACAGGCGGGACAGGAAAGACATGCTGGGTGCGGCTCCGTTCGCGATATTCATGGACAATTCAACCCGCCGTCCCCAATCGCCCGAAGCGCGAAGTTGCAAGGCGGCGGCCATCGCCGTAAGGCTCGCACCGATATAGGGCAAATGCGCCCGGTTCCAAGCCGGACCGGGCGGCGGCAAGAAGGTTGGTTTTCGATGATTTCACGCAAGTCGGTTGCAGGTGTCTGCCTGGTCGTGGCGGCGTTCGCGGCGACGGGATGCACCTCGATCCGCGAGAACCGCGGCTATATCCAGGATGCGAGCCTGATCGAAGCGGTTCAGCCGGGCATCGACAACAAGGATTCGGTTGCCGCGACGCTCGGCCGCCCGACCTTCGAGAGTCAGTTCGGGGAATCGACCTGGTACTATGTTTCGAGCGTGACCGGTAGGAAGCCCTTCGTTCGCCCTCGCATCCGCGAACACAACGTTCTGGCGATCAAGTTCGATGCCTCGGGCAATGTGGTTTCGTCGCAGAACAGCGGGCTCGAAAAGGTCGTGTTCCTCTCGCCCGATGGCGACCAAACGCCGACCCTGGGCCGCGAGCGGGGTTTCTTCGAAGACCTGTTCGGCAATATCGGTACGGTCGGCGCACCCGGTGCCGGTGGCGGGGCCGGTCCGGGCGGATAGCTCGCTGCGCCTGCCGTCCGCTTGACCGGCGGGCACCGCTCCCCATATTCTGCCGCATGGACGACAGACATTCCGCTCACGGCCTGACCCCGTGGCACGGCACCACCATCGTCGGTGTCAAGAAGAACGGCAAGACCGTGGTCGCAGGCGACGGGCAGGTCTCGATGGGCAACACCGTCATGAAGCCGAACGCCCGGAAGGTGCGCCGGATCGGTGATGGCAAGGTGATCGCCGGCTTTGCCGGAGCCACCGCCGATGCCTTCACCTTGTTCGAACGGCTTGAACGCAAGCTGGAGCAGTACAGCGGCCAGCTGATGCGCGCCGCAGTCGAGCTGGCAAAGGACTGGCGGACCGACAAATACCTGCGCAATCTCGAGGCGCTGATGATCGTCGCCGACAAGGACGTGTTGCTGGTGCTGACCGGCAATGGCGACGTGCTCGAGCCTGCAGCGGGGATCACCGCGATCGGCAGCGGCGGCAACTACGCGCTCGCCGCCGCCCGCGCGCTCGATGCCTATGAAGAAGACGCCGAGCAGATCGCGCGCAAGGCGATGGCGGTCGCCGCCGATATCTGCGTCTTCACCAACGACAATGTCACTTTGGAGACGGTTTGATTTCTCGTCACCCCGGACTCGATCCGGGGTCCCGCTACCTTCCTGCGGCGGTTCCAAAGAAAGCGGGATCCCGGATCAGGTCCGGGATGACGGACTAGAGAACTGGACTGAACGAATTGACCGAAGCCCTAACTCCCAAGGCGATCGTCGCCGCGCTCGACGAGCACATCATCGGCCAGAAGGATGCCAAGCGCGCGGTCGCCGTCGCGCTGCGCAACCGCTGGCGGCGCCAGCAGCTCGGCCCCGAACTGCGCGACGAGGTCACGCCCAAGAACATCCTGATGATCGGGCCGACCGGGTGCGGCAAGACCGAGATCAGCCGCCGCCTGGCGAAACTGGCCGATGCGCCCTTCGTCAAGGTCGAGGCGACCAAGTTCACCGAGGTCGGCTATGTCGGCCGCGATGTCGAACAGATCGCGCGCGATCTGGCGGAAGAGGCGATCCGGCTGGAGAAGGAACGCCGCCGCGACGCTGTGCGCGAAGCCGCGTCGCAGGCCGCGATGGACCGGCTGCTCACCGCTCTCGTTGGCGACAATGCCTCCGAGGCGACGCGGGAAAGCTTCCGCCAGCGTATCGTGCAGGACGCGATGAACGACGTCGAGGTGGAGATCGAGGTGGCCGATGCCCCTTCGATGCCGATGGATATTCCGGGGATGGCCGGCAATGTCGGCATGATCGACCTCAGCGACATGTTCGGCAAGGCGATGGGCCGGAAGGCCACCAAGCGGCGCAAGCTCAAGGTGCCCGATGCGTGGGACCGGCTGGTCGAGGAAGAGGCCGAGAAGCGGATGGACCAGGACGATGTCGCCCGCGTCGCGCTGGAAAACGCCGAGGCCAACGGCATCGTGTTCCTCGACGAGATTGACAAGATCGCGGTCAGCGACGTTCGCGGCGGCTCGGTCAGCCGCGAGGGCGTGCAGCGCGACCTGCTGCCACTGATCGAAGGCACCACCGTTGCGACCAAATACGGGCCGATGAAGACCGACCACATCCTGTTTATCGCCAGCGGCGCGTTCCACGTCGCCAAGCCTTCCGACATGCTGCCCGAATTGCAGGGCCGTCTGCCGATCCGGGTCGAACTGCGTGCGCTGACGGAGGAGGACTTCGTCCGCATCCTCAGCGAAACCCGCGCCAACCTGGTCGAACAGTACCGCGCCTTGCTCGGCACCGAGGAGGTTACACTGGAGCTGGGTGAGGACGCGATAGCCGAGATCGCCAAGATCGCCGCCCAGGTGAACGAGACGGTCGAGAACATCGGTGCGCGGCGTTTGCAGACAGTGATGGAAAAGCTTCTCGAAGAACTCAGCTTCGGGGCCGAAGATCGCCGCGGCGAGACGGTGACGATCGACGCCGCCTATGTCCGCGAACGACTGGGCGAGCTGGCAGGCAATACCGATCTCAGCAAGTACATCCTCTAGCCATGGGCGGACCGGTCTCCGGGCGCGAAGCGATGATTGCGGCGATGGACCCGCAGCTCGATCCGCGCCGCTGGCGGTTTGTGCTCGTCAGCCCGGACACCGCCCCGCAACTGCTCGGCGCGGCCATCGCGACCTTCCGTGAAGACGAAGGCGTAGGCGCGATCGTGCCTTCTCCAGTGGCCGATGAAGCCGGACAAGCAGGCCCCGATTTCCGCCGCATCGTGCTGCAGGTCCATTCCGATCTCGAAGGCGTCGGGCTGACCGCGGCGGTGGCGACTGCGCTCGCCGATGCGGGGATCGCCTGCAATGTCGTTGCGGCGCTTCATCACGATTACCTGTTCGTGCCTGCCGCGCGAGCGGAGGAGGCACTGGCATTGCTTGAGGCGTTATCCGCCGACGCTCGTCGTGGCTGAAGGGCTGTTCGCAGAAATCCCGGCACCTGGCTTGATAGCCGGGCAGGGCGGGGGCTAGGACTTCCTCTCGAGCCATTCGGGAGATTTAGATGCTACGTGCTTTCCTCGCCGCCGGAACCGCCACCCTTGCGCTGTCTGTCGCCAGTCCGGCAACGGCGCAGGAAGGATCGGCGCAGGATGCGTCCGGGCCGATGCTCTCCGCCCCGGAGATCGCCTTTACCGAATGGACGCTGGACAATGGTCTGCGGGTGATCGCCCTGCCAGACACGGGCACCGGCACGGTCACCACCTCGCTATGGTACGATGTCGGTTCGAAGAACGATCCCGACAAGCGCTCGGGTTTCGCGCATCTGTTCGAGCATATCCTCAGCCGCAAGACCGAGAACATGCCCTATAACATGATCTACGGGCTCACCGCCGACGTCGGCGGCACGCGCAACGCCTCGACCGGGAGCGACCGGACCAATTACTACGAACAGGTCCCGGCGGCCTATCTCGAGACGATGCTGTGGACGCATCGCGAGCGTATGGCGTTGGCGGTGGTCGACCAGGATGTGTTCGACAAGGAGCGCGAGGTGGTGAAGGAAGAGCTGCGCCAGCGCGTCCTCGCGCCGCCCTATGGCCGGTTCCAGCGCTTCGTGATTCCCGAGAACGGCTACGACGTGCTGCCCCAGCGCCGTCCGGGCATCGGCAGCATCGAGGATCTCGACAGTGCCACGCTCGACGATGCGCGCGCGTTCTACGAAGCCTATTACGGCCCCGATACGGCTACGCTGATCGTGGCGGGCAATTTCGAGATCGGGAATTTGCGTGCGCTGGTCGACCGCTATTTCGCCGACATTCCGCGCCGCAGAAACCCGGTCGATGTCACGATCGATGCCCGCGAGCCGGAGCGGACTGGACCGCGCACCGTCAACGCTACCGCGCCCACCGTCCCGCTGCCGCTGGTCGGCACGATCTGGAAGTTGCCCGGCGAAACCCATCCCGACATGGCGGCGCTGGAAGTGATGGATGCGATCATGGCGCGCGGCGACAACAGCCGCATGCACAAGGCGCTGGTGCGCAGCGGCAAGGCGGTCGACGCCTCGCACTTTGCCTCCACCAGCGAGGAAGGCGGCGTGCTGGCGCAGTTCGCGGTGATCAATCCGCAGGCCGATATGGAAGAGGTCCGCACGATTCTCGTCGCCGAGCGCGACCGGATGCGCAGCGAACCGGTCACTGCAGAGGAACTGCGCGAGGCGAAGAACGAGATCATCGCCAGCGCACTGCGCCGGCGCGAGACCGCGAACGGGCGGGCGTTCGAGCTCGGCGAATCGCTGATGACGACCGGCGATCCGCTCCATGCCGACAAGCGGCTTGCGGCTATCGCGGGGATCACGGTGGAAGATGTCCAGCGGGTTGCGCAGAAATACTATGACCCTTCGACCCGCACCGACATCACCTACACCAGGGGCGAGGACGATCCATCGGCCTATGCCAATCCCGTGCCGATGCCGACTTTCGTGACACTGCCACCGGCAACCGGCACCATCCGTATGGTCAAGCCTGATGACGAACGGATGGACCCGCCTGGTCCCGGCGCATCGCCAGCCGTGGCAGCGCCGCAAATCGCCGAAACGACGCTGTCCAACGGTGTGCGGGTGGTTGCCGCCCGGACCGGGGAAGTGCCGATCGCCACCATGACTCTCGTCCTACCCGGTGGCAGCAAGACCGACCGGCGCGACAAGGCCGGGGTGGCGCAGATGGCCGCCGCGCTGGCCGACAAGGGCACGGCGACCATGACTGCAGGGGCGATCGCGGCGCGGCTGGAGAGCCTCGGCGCTTCGCTGTCTGCCGGAGCAGGCCCGGACGGCACCGTGTTCAGCCTGACCGCCCCGACGGCCAATATCGCAGCCGCAGGAATGGTGATGGCCGATGTCGTGCGCAACGCGCTCTATCCGCAAGACGAACTCGAGCGCGAACGCAAGCGCGCAATCGACGGGTTGCAGGTCGATCTGAAGGATCCGGGGAGCCTTGCAAACTATGTCCTGCGGGTCGCAATGTATGGCGATGCGCCCTACGGCTCGCAGCCCGGCGGGACGAGCGAAAGCCTCGCTGCAATCACCGCGCAAGACCTGGTCGATCACCGGACGACCTACTGGCAACCATCGGGCGCCCGCATAGTCATCAGTGGAGGCATCGCTTCGGGGGATGCAACCGAATTGGCGCGCGACCTGTTCGGCGACTGGGACCCGGCTGTGCCCGAGCCGCTGATCGAGGCAGTTCCTGCAGGCGAACCGCAGCCGGTCCGCACCATCGTGATCGACTTGCCCGAAGCTGGGCAGGCCGCCGTCGTCGCCTCGGTCCGCGCGCCCGCGCGATCCGATGCCGGGTACTTCCCGCTCCAGCTCGCCAACAGTGTGCTCGGCGGCGGATCGAGCGGGCGGCTGTTCGAGGAAATCCGTACCAAGCGGTCGCTCAGCTACGGTGCCTATTCCGGATTTGCCGACCGGGCCGACGCTTCGCTGTTGTCGGCCAGCGCGCAGACCAAGAACGAGACCGCCGATGAGGTGGCGAAGATATTCCTCGACGAGTTCGCCCGCTTGGGGAGCGATCCACTGAGCGAGGATTTGCTGGCCAAGCGGCGGTTGTTCCTGTCGGGCGGCTATTCGCGCGCGCTCGAAACCAGCGCAGGCTTCAACGGGATCGTCGCCGGGCTGCTCCAGCAAGGCCTCGCTCCGGCGGAGGCGATGCAATATGCCGCGCGGCTCGACGCGGTCGATCCTGCGGCCGCGAACGCCGCAGCGGCCGAATTCGTCGATCCTGCGCGTGCGACGATCGTGATCGTGGGCGACGCGCGCCAGTTCCTCGACGGGGTCAGGGCAATCCGGCCAGATGTCGAGGTGATCATGGCCGACGAGCTCGACCTTTCGAGCGCGGCTTTGACGCAGACTCCGGCGGCAGGCGAGTAGCGGCTATTCGGCGGCGGCGGCGGGGATGTCCTCCCGCTCCGCCTGCTGCCGGGTCCACATTTCGGCATAAAGTCCGTCGTGGCGCAGCAGCGCGCGGTGGCTGCCGCGCTCGACGATCCGGCCGTGGTCCATCACCAGGATTTCGTCGGCATCGGCGATGGTCGAAAGGCGGTGCGCAATCGACAGCGTTGTGCGGTTCTCCGACACGCGGCGCAGCGTTTCGAGGATCGCTTGCTCGGTTCCGGTGTCGAGCGCGCTGGTGGCTTCGTCGAGCAGCAGGATCGGCGGGTTCTTGACCAGCGTGCGGGCGATGGCGACGCGTTGCTTCTCGCCCCCCGACAGCTTGAGGCCGCGCTCACCGACCTCGGTGTCGAGGCCCCTTGGCAGGCGTTCGATAAGCGGCAGGATCGCCGCACCCTGTGCCGCGCGCAGGATGTCGTCCTGCGTCGCCCCGTCGCGGCCATAGGCGATGTTGTAACCGATGGTTTCGTTGAACAGCACGCTATCCTGCGGGACGATGCCGATATGCGCGCGCAGGCTGGCCTGCGTCACCAGCGCGATGTCCTGCCCGTCGATCAGGATCCGGCCTTCCCCTGGGTCGTAGAAGCGGAACAGCAGCCGCGCGATGGTGCTCTTGCCTGCTCCCGACGGACCGACGATCGCGGTGCGGTTGCCGGCCGGAACCTCGAAGCTGAGCCCGTGCAGGATCGTGCGGTCGGGATCGTAACCGAACACAACGTCCTCGAACTGCACGGTGGGGTGCTGCACCATCAGCGCAGGCGCGCCCGGTGTGTCCTCGACCTCCAGCCGGGTATCGATCAGCCGGAACATCGCCGCCATGTCGATCAGCCCCTGGCGGATCGTGCGATAGACCATGCCGAGCATATCGAGCGGGCGAAACAGCTGGACGAGGTAGGTGTTGACCAGCACCAGGTCGCCGGTGGTCAGCTGTCCGCGGCTCCAGCCCCACACGGTGTAGCCCATTGCCGCAGCCATCAGCAGGTTCATGACCAGCGCCTGCGAGATATTGAGCAAGCCGAGCGAATTCTCGCTCTTCACCGCGGCTTCGGCATAGTCGCGCGCGGCGCGTCCGTAGCGCTCGCGCTCGCGAGCCTCGGCACCGAAATATTTGACCGTTTCGTAGTTCAGCAGCGAGTCGACCGCGCGGGAGAGCGCCTGCCCGTCGAGATCGTTCATCTCCTTGCGTAGCTTGGTGCGCCATTCGGTGATCCAGCGGGTTATCGCGACGTAAGTCACCACGGTGACCGCCGTGGCGGCGACCAGTTCCCACCCGAAATTGAGGTAGAAGATCACCGCCACCGCAATCAGTTCGAGCACCGTCGGGGCGATGTTGAACAGCAGGAAATAGAGCATCGAATCGATGCTCTTGGTCCCGCGCTCGATGGTTTTGGTCACCTCGCCGGTGCGGCGGGAGAGGTGGAACCGCAGGCTCAGCCGGTGGAGGCGCGCGAAGGTGTCTTCCGCCAGGTGCCGCGTCGCTTCTTGCCCGACCCGCTCGAACACTATGTTGCGCGTGTTGTCGAAAACCACCGAGGCGAAGCGTCCGGCGGCGTAGGCGAGGACGAAGGCAAGCGCGACCATCGCAGCTTCGTTGGCCGGGGTGGTCATCGCGTCGACGGCGCTCTTGTAAGCAAAGGGTAAGGCCAGCGTGGTCGCCTTCGCCGCCAGCACCAGCAGCATGGCACCGATGATCCGGCGCTTCAGCGCTGGGTGATCGTGCGGCCAGAGATAGGGCAGGAACCGCCTGAGGGTGGCCCAGCCGTCGTAGTCGTCAGGTGCGGGGGTGGCGGCGTCGGGCGGCATGCGTTGGTCCATGTGGGGCCTGGGCCGCGGATCGGCAACGCCTTATCGCGCGGCCCGGCGTCGGCCGCAGCCGTGTCGGACGCTTCGGCTGGCCCGACATATGCAGAGCAATCTACAGTCGCGACGGGAAAAACGTATTTCGGTAAAGACCTTGATTTCCCGAAGCCCCACTCGGCACGTCGAACAATATCCGGCGGCTTTCGAAATCGATCGCGATGCGGTCGAACAGTCTGAGATCGCGCATGCCGAGGATCAGTGCCGGCCTTTTGTCGAGGCCGAGCGCCTCGAAGGCCGGTGCATCGGCATAGGCGATGCTGAGATTCTGCAGCCGCAGGCCCTGGATATCGAGCGACTTGGCAAGCGAAAGATTGCCGACCAGGTCGACCCCGTTGACGTCGGTGGTGACGAATTCCGCCTGGTTGCGCGCGCGCAGCTTGCGCTGAAGCGCGCGATTGCCGATGCTGTTCTGGGCGCCGGTATCGACGATGATCGCGGTGGTGACTCCGTCGATTTTGGCCTGCGTTATGATCAGGCGGCCGAGCCGATGGCGCGCCCGGACGATGATCTCGAAGCCCTGGTTGCCGCCGAGCGCCTTGGCATCGTCGACCGCGATCGTATCGGTCCGGAAATCGATCATGACGCGCAAATCCTGCAGGCTGTCGAGCCCGAGGATACCGTCCGCCCCGATGTTGCGTTCCTTGAGCATCGGCGCTTCGATGTTGTCGAACGTCCGGGATGCGAATTGAAGGCCGTTGACCTCGAAAATCTCGACCGGCACGCGACTGGCCATGCCGACCAGTGTTGCGGTCCCGATCAGCTCGAGCCCCAGCTTGTCCTTGAGACCTTCGGTCACCACGGTGGCCTGTGAGCCGGTATCGATCATGAAGCGGAAGGGGCCCTGTCCGTCGATCGTTACCGGCACGGTCATCCGCTCGTAGAAGTCCTGGTTGACCTCAACCAGCTGCGGTTCGGGTCCGGCTGTCTCTGCTTGCAGTGCCGGTTCGGCAACTTCCTGCGGCACCGGGATCGCGCTGTTCGCGTTCGTGCTCGCAAGTGCTGCGGCAAGCAATGGAGTGAAAACCATGCGCCGTCCTCTCCGTATTTTGTGCCACGGAGGATACCACGCCTGATCGCTGCGGCAAAACCGTATCGACGAACGCCTATTCGGCGGGCGCGAACGCCGCATCCTGGCGGGCAGGGGGGCGGACCATCGCCCAGCTCTCGCGCAGGATCTGCGGCCGGGCAAGCCACAGGACTATACCATAGGTGAGCGCGCCGAGCGGGGCGAGCGCGAGTAGCTGGAGCGGCGGTGCCCATCCGGCCACCGGCAGGCTTGCCCAGTACACGGTCGCCGCCATCGCGAGGCAGGCAGCGGCGATCGGCGCGAGTTCGGCCAGCAGATCGCGGAAAGACGCCTCGATCGCCCGCATGGTGAGCACGAGCGTGATCACCAGCAGCGCCGGGGAAGCGACCCACCATGCATGGACCAGACCCATCGGCCCTCCGGCAATTCCGAAACTGAAGGCCAGCGGAAAGATGATCGCGCCGGCCAGGCTGGTCGCTACATAGATGCGCGGTCGGCCGATTGCGTTGGTGGCGGGGGAGCAGACGATCTGCATCGCAAATAGGGGCATGGCGAGGGCCAGGCCGGCAATTATCGGGATCATCTCGGCCCATTTCTCGCCGCCGATGGTCAGGATCGCCGGACCCGCCGTGAGCGACAGCCCGACATACAGCGGCGCAGTCACCAGCATCACCGTGCGGACCGTACGGATGAAATAGGGTGCGAGCGGGCGGTTCATCTTGTGCAGCTCGGCATAGGCGGGGAAGGCGACTTCGTTGATCGGCGGGAGAAAACGCCCGGTCACGACCAGCGCAAGGAACAGCGATTCGGCGTAGATGCCGAGATCGTGGGTCGAAAAGCTGCGCCCGGCGATAAAGATGTCGCTCTGGCTCTGGACGATCCATAGTAGCTGGCACAGCGTCAGCGCCCCGCCGAAGGACACGATATCGCCCGCGCCGCGGAAATCGAACACCGGCTTTACCAGCAATCGCGCGGAGATCGTCAGTCCCAGCGCGCGCACGCCCGCCATGGCAATCGGTGCGTAAACCAGCGCCCAGACGCCGAAGCCTTCGAGCGCGAGGATCAACGCCACTGCCGCGCCGACCAGCGCGCAAAGCAGGTTTACCAGTCCCTGACTGCGAAATTCGATCCGCCGCGCAAGGAGGGCCGAGGGCAAGGCGATGAACGGTGTCGCGAGGAAGATCAGCGCCTGGATGCGCAGCATGTCGGCGACCTCCGGCTCGCCATAATATGCCGCGACTGACGGGGCGATCAGCACCTGCGCCAAGGCAATGCCCGCGTTGGCAACGATCAGCATGCCGAACACCTGCCCGATCCGGCGCTCGCTCACGTCGTCCGCCTGGATAAGCGAGGTTGCGAAGGAATAGCCGTTGAGGAAGGCGAGCGCAGCGAGCACCGCCTGCGTCATCGCGAACAGGCCGTAATCGCTCGGCTCAAGAATTCGGAACACGGCGATCGTGCTCGCCCAGGTGATCGCCTGCGCGAGCACCTGACTCCCCCACCGCCATACAAGCGCGCTGCGCACACGCGACGCGAATCCCGAATCATCGGGTTGAATGGGCGGGTTGGACGTACTCACAAGGCGCGGTTAACCCTGAAAGGTGAAGAATCCGGCAAGCGCGCCACGGGAATCGAGAGCCCGATTCACCCTGAATCCAGCAAGGAGCGGGCAATATCGGCCGCAAACCGCTGATTTCACGGGCTTGCTCTTCAGTTGGCTGTCAGGCCGCCTAGAGGACAAGCCTTTGAATTTTCGTAGTATTGTGACTTTTGTGAAATAAAATTGCAAAAAGGCGTTGACCGAATCCGGCGACGGGCATAGATGGCCCTCACCGACGCGGCACTGACGGTTTCCACCGGCCCTGCTGCTTCGGTCGCCAAAATCAAACGGACAACCGGTCCCCCGGTGAAAATCGGGGCTCCATTGTTGTCCGCCTTTTGATGTCTTGGCGGCTCTTTGACATTGTTGGTTTTTGATGAAGGGACATGTGGGCGACGGCGCCAGGTCCGGGGATTTTAAGGCTCCGGATACCTGTTAAAACAAGCCGATTGCCACATCCTGCTGATCACCACGATCAGTTGCGATGATGCATGTTCATTCGTATCCATTACGTTTGACAGTGCAGGTATCGGCTCCTTGAAGCTTACGCCTTGCCGGTTTGCGGTTTACCGTGCCGGTTTGGTGTATGACACAAACTTGAGAGTTTGATCCTGGCTCAGAACGAACGCTGGCGGCATGCCTAACACATGCAAGTCGAACGAGACCTTCGGGTCTAGTGGCGCACGGGTGCGTAACGCGTGGGAACCTGCCCTTAGGTTCGGAATAACTCAGAGAAATTTGAGCTAATACCGGATAATGTCTTCGGACCAAAGATTTATCGCCTTTGGATGGGCCCGCGTTGGATTAGCTAGTTGGTAGGGTAAAGGCCTACCAAGGCGACGATCCATAGCTGGTCTGAGAGGATGATCAGCCACACTGGGACTGAGACACGGCCCAGACTCCTACGGGAGGCAGCAGTGGGGAATATTGGACAATGGGCGAAAGCCTGATCCAGCAATGCCGCGTGAGTGATGAAGGCCTTAGGGTTGTAAAGCTCTTTTACCAGGGATGATAATGACAGTACCTGGAGAATAAGCTCCGGCTAACTCCGTGCCAGCAGCCGCGGTAATACGGAGGGAGCTAGCGTTGTTCGGAATTACTGGGCGTAAAGCGCGCGTAGGCGGCGATCCAAGTCAGGGGTGAAATCCCGGGGCTCAACCCCGGAACTGCCTCTGAAACTAGATTGCTAGAATCCTGGAGAGGCGAGTGGAATTCCGAGTGTAGAGGTGAAATTCGTAGATATTCGGAAGAACACCAGTGGCGAAGGCGACTCGCTGGACAGGTATTGACGCTGAGGTGCGAAAGCGTGGGGAGCAAACAGGATTAGATACCCTGGTAGTCCACGCCGTAAACGATGATAACTAGCTGTCCGGGTTCATAGAACTTGGGTGGCGCAGCTAACGCATTAAGTTATCCGCCTGGGGAGTACGGTCGCAAGATTAAAACTCAAAGGAATTGACGGGGGCCTGCACAAGCGGTGGAGCATGTGGTTTAATTCGAAGCAACGCGCAGAACCTTACCAGCCTTTGACATCCTAGGACGACTTCTGGAGACAGATTTCTTCCCTTCGGGGACCTAGTGACAGGTGCTGCATGGCTGTCGTCAGCTCGTGTCGTGAGATGTTGGGTTAAGTCCCGCAACGAGCGCAACCCTCGTCCTTAGTTGCCATCATTAAGTTGGGCACTTTAAGGAAACTGCCGGTGATAAGCCGGAGGAAGGTGGGGATGACGTCAAGTCCTCATGGCCCTTACAGGCTGGGCTACACACGTGCTACAATGGCGTTGACAGTGGGCAGCTAGACCGCGAGGTCATGCTAATCTCTAAAAGACGTCTCAGTTCGGATTGTTCTCTGCAACTCGAGAGCATGAAGGCGGAATCGCTAGTAATCGCGGATCAGCATGCCGCGGTGAATACGTTCCCAGGCCTTGTACACACCGCCCGTCACACCATGGGAGTTGGGTTCACCCGAAGGCGTTGCGCTAACTCGCAAGAGAGGCAGGCGACCACGGTGGGCTTAGCGACTGGGGTGAAGTCGTAACAAGGTAGCCGTAGGGGAACCTGCGGCTGGATCACCTCCTTTCTAAGGATATTGGCGGAAAGCGCCGGCTCTTGCAGTCGGAAGTGCTTCCTCCTCTTCCAAAGAACATTGCCGTCGTCCTCATGTCCTTTCATCATCGGATACAGCTCGCAGGGAAACTTGCGTGCTGTTTGCCTGAGCTGGCTCTTGCCGCCCGCGGCCTTTTGGCCGGTTCGGGTCGGGCGGGCCGGTAGCTCAGTTGGTTAGAGCGCACCCCTGATAAGGGTGAGGTCGGAGGTTCAAATCCTCCTCGGCCCACCAAGCGCCTGGCCTTAGGGGCCTTAGCTCAGCTGGGAGAGCGGTTGCTTTGCAAGCATCAGGTCATCGGTTCGATCCCGATAGGCTCCACCAGGCACTTGCGCGTAGCGGTTTTCCGCAGGAGCGCCGCAAGAACATATCCGATAGATGAAACGAAAACAGATCCTGCTTCGGCAGGTAGGCGACATCTGGTCGCCGTTCTTTGACATTGTGAATGGGTTTTTAAATCGATGCCGTGGCGGTATCGTCGTAAAGGTGCGGGCCTTCGGGGCCGCGATCTGCGCGATTGATATCATCACAAATAATCAAATTGATTATCTGGCTGAGATATCTTCCGCACTATCTTCAAGCGATCGGCTTTTATGCAGGCCTGTCGTTGATGGTGTGGATTCTCAAGCGTGAGGTAAGAGCATTTGGTGGATGCCTTGGCACATACAGGCGATGAAGGACGTGGCACGCTGCGATAAGCGTCGGGGAGTTGTGAGCAAACTTTGATCCGACGATTTCCGAATGGGGAAACCCACCCTCACCATTTCCTTTCGGCCCACTTCGGTGGTCCGGAAAGAGGTGGATAGGGTATTACCGAGCTGAATATATAGGCTTGGTGAAGCGAACCCGGGGAACTGAAACATCTCAGTACCTGGAGGAAAAGACATCAACCGAGATTCCCGTAGTAGTGGCGAGCGAACCGGGACCAGGCCAGTGCCTTCATGTAAATTAGCGGAACACTCTGGAAAGTGTGGCCATAGTGGGTGATAGCCCCGTACGCGAAAATGATCATGAAGGACTCGAGTAGGGCGGGACACGTGAAATCCTGTCTGAACATGGGGGGACCACCCTCCAAGCCTAAATACTCGTATGTGACCGATAGCGAACACAGTACCGTGAGGGAAAGGTGAAAAGCACCCCGATTAGGGGAGTGAAATAGTACCTGAAACCGAATGCTTACAAGCAGTGGGAGCCCCATAGGGGGTGACCGCGTACCTCTTGCATAATGGGTCAGTGACTTAATCTACCATGCAAGCTTAAGCCGTTAGGTGTAGGCGCAGCGAAAGCGAGTCTGAATAGGGCGACTGAGTATGGTGGATTAGACCCGAACCCCGGCGATCTAGGCATGGCCAGGTTGAAGGTGCGGTAACACGCACTGGAGGACCGAACCGGTGAATGTTGAAAAATTCTCGGATGAGCTGTGTTTAGGGGTGAAAGGCCAATCAAGCCGGGAAATAGCTGGTTCTCCGCGAAATCTATTGAGGTAGAGCGTCGGACGTATGCCGATGGGGGTAGAGCACTGGATGGGCTAGGGCTGCGCGAGCGGTACCAAACCTAACCAAACTCCGAATACCATCGAGTCTTATCCGGCAGACAGACGGCGGGTGCTAAGGTCCGTCGTCAAAAGGGAAACAGCCCTAACCTACAGCTAAGGTCCCCAAGTCATCACTAAGTGGGAAAGCATGTGGGATTTCCAAAACAACCAGGAGGTTGGCTTAGAAGCAGCCATCCTTTAAAGAAAGCGTAACAGCTCACTGGTCTAAATAAGAGATCCTGCGGCGAAGATGTAACGGGGCTAAAGTGATGCACCGAAGCTTAGGGTTCAGAATTTATTCTGAGCGGTAGCGGAGCGTTCCGTAAGTGGTTGAAGCCGAAGGGTAACCGACGGTGGACATATCGGAAGTGCGAATGCTGACATGAGTAGCGACAAAGAGGGTGAGATACCCTCTCGCCGAAAGACCAAGGGTTCCTGCGCAACGCTAATCGGCGCAGGGTGAGCCGGCCCCTAAGACGAGCCCGAAGGGGGTAGTCGATGGGAACCACGTTAATATTCGTGGGCCTGGAGATGTGTGACGGATCGTGGAAGTTGTGTGTCCTTATTGGATTGGACATGCAGCCAAGCGGTTCCAGGAAATAGCCTCTCCGTATAGACCGTACCCGAAACCGACACAGGTGGTCAGGTAGAGTATACCAAGGCGCTTGAGAGAAGTATCCTGAAGGAACTCGGCAAATTGCCTCCGTACCTTCGGAAGAAGGAGGCCCCATCTTAAGGCAACTTTTGGTGGGGGGCACAGGCCAGGGGGTAGCGACTGTTTAGCAAAAACACAGGACTCTGCTAAGTCGGCTTCAAGACGACGTATAGGGTCTGACGCCTGCCCGGTGCTTGAAGGTTAAGAGGAGGAGTGCAAGCTCCGAATTGAAGCCCAAGTAAACGGCGGCCGTAACTATAACGGTCCTAAGGTAGCGAAATTCCTTGTCGGGTAAGTTCCGACCTGCACGAATGGCGTAACGACTTCCCCACTGTCTCCAGGATATGCTCAGCGAAATTGAATTCTCCGTGAAGATGCGGAGTACCCGCGGTTAGACGGAAAGACCCCGTGCACCTTTACTGCAGCTTCAGAGTGGCATTAGGAAAGAGTTGTGTAGCATAGGTGGGAGGCTTTGAAACTTGGGCGCCAGTCCGAGTGGAGCCATAGGTGAAATACCACCCTGCTGTTTTCTGATGTCTAACCACGCACCGTTATCCGGTGTTGGGACCCTCTGTGGCGGGTAGTTTGACTGGGGCGGTCGCCTCCTAAAGAGTAACGGAGGCGCGCGATGGTAGGCTCAGGCCGGTTGGAAACCGGCTGTTAGAGTGCAATGGCATAAGCCTGCCTGACTGCGAGACTGACGAGTCGAGCAGAGACGAAAGTCGGTCATAGTGATCCGGTGGTCCCTCGTGGAAGGGCCATCGCTCAACGGATAAAAGGTACGCCGGGGATAACAGGCTGATGATTCCCAAGAGCTCATATCGACGGAATCGTTTGGCACCTCGATGTCGGCTCATCACATCCTGGGGCTGGAGCAGGTCCCAAGGGTTTGGCTGTTCGCCAATTAAAGTGGTACGTGAGCTGGGTTCAGAACGTCGCGAGACAGTTTGGTCCCTATCTGCCGTGGGCGTCGATACTTGAAAGGAGTTGCCCCTAGTACGAGAGGACCGGGGTGAACATACCTCTGGTGTACCTGTCATCCTGCCAAGGGTGCCGCAGGGTAGCTATGTATGGACGGGATAACCGCTGAAAGCATCTAAGCGGGAAGCCTCCCTTAAGATTAGGTATCTTCGAGTCGTGATAGACCATCACGTTGATAGGCCGGGTGTGGAAGCGCAGTAATGTGTGGAGCTAATCGGTCCTAATAACTCTGATCATGCTTGATGAATCTGCACCATCAATGTCAGCCCTGCCAGGAAACTGGAAAGGTTCGATCATCGATGATGTCGGAAGACGTCACAGCCAGATCAATCGCCCAATACCCTTGATAAAAGTGCATCGATTTAAACCCCCAGGTTATACGACCGGCATCGCCGGTCAAAACCAGTGTCCGCCTGCTTTATTGCTTGGTGACCATAGCGTCTGTGACCCACCCGATCCCATCTCGAACTCGGCCGTGAAACCGGACAGCGCCGATGGTACTAACGCTCAAGCGTTGGAAGAGTAGGTCGTCGCCAGGCATTACAGCCGGCGGGCATGGAGGTAACAAACCCATTCACAAGTCGAAGGGCTGACCCCACAAGGGCAGCCCTTTTGGCGTCTCTGGCGAAAGCCGGAACGCCGGATTTGTTCGCCATCGAAACCCGACGGGTTTCGCAAGGCCGACCGGCCGCCCGAAGCGCTCCGCGCGGAGGAAAGCCAAGTCGACGGATGTCGACACCGGCGATTGAGGCAAACAGACAGGTGCCGCGGGGTGGAGCAGTCCGGTAGCTCGTCAGGCTCATAACCTGAAGGTCGTTGGTTCAAATCCAACCCCCGCAACCACCACCAACAAGCCGCCTTCGGGCGGCTTTTTTGTTGCCTGATGTGTGTTGCCTTGCCGCCGACTACTCTCCGCTGACCAGCGTGAAGGGAGCCCAGGCGCTCGGATGCGCCCAGCTCGTCTCGACCAGTTCGCCGCGATCGTTCGGTTGCTTGCCGTCGGCGGATTTGTCGACGCGGATGCTCGTCATCGCGGCCTGCAACGCTCCTGCGCGCGAGATTTGCGGATCATCCCGCCTTGCTTCGACCGCCTTTGCCGTAAGCAGCGCAGCAACATCGTCACGGATATACCAGTGCGAGACGAGGAGGCTGCGCGCTCCGGCGTGGAAGAAAGACCGGGCAAGTCCGGACAGGGCCGAGGCGCCCGCTTTCCCGTCCGATGCCGCCGTGTTGCACGCCGACAGAATGATCCATTCGGCCGAAAGGTCGAGCCCGGCGATTTCCGACGCGGTGAGGTAGCCGTCGTCCATCGCGGTGGCTTCCTGCGGGGGCGAAAAGATCAGTCCCGGCTCGGCAAGTCCCTTTACCTCGCCCGCCATGATGCCGTGGGTGGCAAAGGCGATCACATCGACCTGCTTCAGGTCGCTCGTACGGACCAGTCGTTCGGTCGCCGCCACGCCAAGTTTGACCGAAGACTCGGGTGATCCGAAGGCCTCGCGCAGGCTTTGCAATTCCCGCGCGGTGCCGGGCAGCCGATCCATCTTGCGCAGCACCGCAAGGTCGATGGCGGCACCGTTCCACAAATCGCCGATCACTTCCTTCGGGCCGCGCGTTCCGCGCGCACCGCGCGCCTTGGCTTCGCCTTCGAGCAGCGGATCGCCGAAGCCCGCGAACGAAAGGTCCCCGACAGAGCGCACGCGCTTCTCTTCGCGCAGCAGCACGAAGGACCGCACTGCAGGGATCTGGGTCAGTTCGAACTCGTCGATCAACCAGCGTGTCGCGCGCAGCGTATCCGGATCGTCGTCGCGGCCGGATGCGATCTCGCTTACCAGCACCGAGAAGGGGAGCGACCCGAGCGGACCACCCGGCGAAACCAGCAGCTTCTTGCGGCCATCGAGCAGATCGGCGAACGGCGTAATGAACTCGCGGTACAGCCGGTTGGCGGTCTCGCGGTCGAACCCTTGCCAGCCGCCATCGACCGCTGCCGACCATTCGCGGGTTTCGGCAGCAGAGGCATTGCCCGCGCCGAGGAAGAAGCGCAGCCGGCGCACCGCCAGATCGACCTCGTCCAGCGTCATGTCGGATTGCTGCCACCGCATGCCGTCGCGGGTGACCATCACCATCTGTGTGCCGAACCGGCCGGGTGAAACGAGCAGCATGGCTTCGTCCTCGGACAACAGGCCCTGGACCTTGTCCAGCTCGACCGGTTCCGATGTGGTAATCTCGTAGAAGCGCGGATAATCGGTGGCGATCTTGTCTTCGATCGCGCGCAACCGGTCCACATTGGCGGAGAACTCGCTCTCTCCCTGTTCGCCGTATTTGACCTCCTGTCCGGTGCGGGCATTCTTGTACAAGGTCGACGACACCAGATCGCGCTCGGCGATGAGATCGTTGAACGCCGGATCGTCATTCGTCAGCGAGCTGCGCGCGATCGACTGCGCGATCGCCAGGTCGGCGGCCCCCATGATCGACCACTGGATGTTGCGGAACACCTGTTCATCGCTGGCGGGCGTGCCACCGTCGGCCTTTTCGCGCCACCACAGCGCGAGCACTTCGCCGAACATGGCCGGAGCCATCTGCATCATATCGAGCTGCATGCCGGCATCGAGCGAACTGCGACTCGCGAGCCTCCATTGCTGCTCCAGGCCTTCGACCAGCGATTTGGCGCTCTCGAGCCCGCGGGCGCGCCATTCGGCTTTTCGGACACCCAGTGCAACGCCGACATAGCGGGTCTGCTGCTGAAACAGGCTCCACCGCGTATCTTGCGGGAAGTCGAGCGATCGCTGCAGATAGCGCTCGGCAGCGGCCTCATCGCCTGCGCGCATTGCGGCTTCCGCCGCCGCAGCATAGGCTGCCGCGTAGACTGCGAACAACTGGCCCATACTCTTGTCGCTTGCCATCAATGCGAGAAGCTGCGCGTCGCTTGCTTCCGGCCCAATCTCCTTTCGCGCGAATTCGATCAGCGTATCGCCGAATTCGAAGATCCCGCTGCCTTGCATAGCTTCGAGCGCTTCGGGCCAAAGCGCCATCCGACCGAAGATACCTGCTCTCATCGAATACAACCGCCCATTGAGCAGGAATCCCCGAATGTCGAACCGCTCTTCGGGCATTGCGGGCTGCGCGGCGAGATAGGCATCGTTGGCGTCGATCGCTTCGGAGATGTAATCGAGTGCCTTCTCGCTTTCTCCCGAAGCCTCGGCAAACTCTGCCAGATGCAAGGCCCAGCTCGAGATTTGCTGGCGTTCGAACTCGGCCAGTTCGTCTTCGGACATCCTGCCGTACCTGGCTTCGGCGATCACACTCCACGGTTCGAGATAGGGCAGGATCTTCGCTGCCTTGTCGATCTCGCGCTTGGCGAGGAAGATTATGAACATGGCTTCGCGGATGGGGCGGAACTGGGTTTCGGAACCGGAGTATTCCTTGTTTCCGAACTGGCCCGATTCCTCCATCTTGGTGAGCAGGATCAGGAGCTGTTCGGCCTTGCCAAGCTGGGAGTAGAACTGGATCAGTTCCTGAAGCGCTTTGCGCGATTCGAAAAAGCTTCCTCCGATGTAGATGGTGCCAGGTTCTTTCGCCTTTCCCGACAGATAGGCATCGACCAGGCGCAGATACGACCGCTCCGCATCACCGGTCCGGCCCATTTCGCGCTCGAGCTGGGCCTTGGTAAGGAGTATGCCTTCCTGATCCCCCAGAGGGTAGCCCATGCTGTCGGCAGCGGTAGCCGCCCAGTCGAGAAACCTTACCGCGTCTTCGGGACGTCCCTCGATCAGGCAGTCGGCGGCATAGCCCTGCAGGCCACCCTTCAGCGCGTTGTAAAATGCGCCCTTGGGGTCCTGCGGCGACAGATGTCCGTAACCGAAACTGAAATAAGGTTCGGGCGCGCGGACGGAAACCGCCATCATCGGAGGCGGGGTCATGTCATCCGTCAAGGACGCTCGGGCCGCCGCCTCTGCCTTTGCCTGGGCTTCGAGGCGGGCAAGGGTAGCGGTGCTCAGTTCGCAAATGCGCCATCTTGCGGGAATCTCGTAGGGCTTGGCGTATTGCCAACTGGAAACCCCCCGGTAGATTCCCATTGCGAGGTAGAGATTGTGATCGGTCGGCTCGAACAGTTTCAAGCCGAGATCGACCAGCCGGTCGGCCTTGGCGCGGGCGGTTTCGCCGTCGTTCTTCAGATAGGCTGAGATAGCCTCCTGCGGCAGGCGGTAGAATTCCGCCTTGTCCTTTTCGCGCTTGGGGTCGAGCGTCTTGGAATACTCGCTCATTGCCATCCACGCGCTGCTGCATGGCTGGTAGAAAGTTTCCTTGCCGGTCGGGTCCGGGTAGGCGCAGGCCATCTGCTTGGCGACGATCGCATCCGCTCGATTGGCAAAACCCAATTCACGCAGCCGCCGCGCGATGGTCAGCGCGACATTCCCGTCGAGATCGGGGTCCGGCTCGGTCCCATCCCGCTCCAGCTTCATCGCCGTCATATCCTCGGTGCGTCCGAGGCGATCGTAGTAATAGAGGAGTTCGTCCTGCAGGCTGATGATCTTCGCTTCGTCGCGCGGATAGCTGCGCTGTGCTGCGTATAGCGCGCCTTCATAGGCCTTCGCCGCGCCTGCATCGTCGCCCTTGAAGTCGAGCCGCCGCCCTTGGAACTCGCGGATTTCGATCAATGCGGCGCTATTTGAGCAGATGATCTCGCAATTGGCCTGAAGCTTTCCCGCAGCTTCGGCGAGCAGGGCGAACGCGGCGGTTTCATCCGTTTCCTCCGCCGCCCAGAAGAGGTCCTCCACCCGCCAAGGAATGCGCAGGTCGAGTGCTCTCGCTTCCGCCAGCTTGCCGGCACCTTCGTTGATCCGGGCGAGATAATAGAGCTGGTCGTAGACATTGTCGCCGGCGTAATCGCCCAAGGCCTCGCTGCGCGAGACGTAGCTAGCCGCCTCTTCGAGCGGGATATCTCCGAGCCGGTCGATCTCGTCGTGAAACTCGTAAATATCGGCGAGGAAATCGGTTCGCGCCCGCATGTCGCCAACCCCGATATTGATCGCTTCCAGATCGCCGGTGAACAGCGCAAGACCGCCGTCGATATTGCCGGTTCGCATGCGTGCCTGGGCGAGCGACGAGAGATGCGTCAGGCTGGCAGCGGAATAACGCTGCATGTCGAGCAAATCGTCGCGGCCGAGCGCTTCGTTCTCCGCCTCGCGGTGTGCGGTCAGCACCACATGAGCTTCGTGCATCCTCCCGGTGTGAAACAGCGCCATGCCATAGGTGTAGTGCACGTAGAGCGTCGCCGGGTCGGTGCGGCCTAGCGCTGTATCGGCATTGCGGTAAGCAGCTTCGAGCAGCGGCACCGCGTCTCCGGGCCGCTCCAACGCGATCAGGATTGCGCCATGCGTGGCAGCGGTCCGCGCCGCAGCCGTCGCATCGCTCTCAGCACCTAGCGCATCGATCGCCTGCTGCGAAAGCACCAGCGCTTCTTCGAATTCGCCGCGATTGTAGGCGGCGACAGCCTCGACCAGATTGGGAGACTCGCCCGTTTCCTGCGCGGCAAGCGGCTGGGCGAGGCATGCCGAAATCAGTGCGACGAACTGCCAAGCCTTGTTGCGGCGGCTTGCCCGGACCAGGTCTTGCGCGATTGTCCCCAGCATCCATCGTCCCCCCGGGACGGGATGCTATGGCATCGCAGGCGAATCCACAAGTCCGCTTGGGGACCGAAAATGCCGGTGATTCCGGTGTCTTACCCCTGTCGCACGCGGGCGAGAAACTCGCTGACCTGATTGCGCATATTGGCTGCCTGGCCCTCGAGCTCAGTCGCCGAGCTGAGCACCTGCGAGGCGGCCGCGCCGGTCGACATGGCGGTCTCGCGCACCTCTACGATGCGGCTCGACACCTCGTCGCTGCTGCGCGCGGCGAGGTCGATGCTGCGCGCGAGATCCTGCCCGGCAACCGACTGCTGGTCGACCGCAGAGGCGATCGAGATCGCGGTTGCTTCGAGCTGTTCGATCTGGTGGCCGATCTCGCGCAGCACCTTGACGCTGTTGCCGGTCGAATCCTGCATCGCGCGGATCTGGGCCGAAACTTCTTCGGTCGCGCGGCTGGTTTGTGCGGCGAGTTCCTTGACCTCGGAGGCCACGACCGCAAAGCCGCGGCCCGCCTCCCCCCCGCGTGCCGCCTCGATCGAGGCGTTGAGCGCGAGCAGATTGGTGCGCTTGGCGATCGACTGGATCAGCTCGACGATATCGCCGACCTGTGCCGCCGAAGACGAGAGGGCCGAGATAGTCTCGTCGGCCTTCTCAGCCGAATCCGATGCCTTGCGGGCCAGCTCGGCCGATGAAGCGGCTTGCCGACTGATCTCGCCGATCGACATGGCAAACTCGTCACTCGCGGCAGCAGCGGCGGTAACGCCGGTCGATGCTTCTTTCATCGAGTCCACCACCATCCCCGCTTGGTTCGTCGCTTGCTCGGCAGCGGCAGCCATCGAACTGGCGGTGGCCTGGAGCTGGCTCGACGCCGAAGCTACGCCGCCGACGATTTCGCCGACCTGCTGCTCGAACCGGTTGGCGAACATCGCCAGTTCCTGCTTGCGCGCCTCGGCCGCCGCCTTGCGCCCGGCCATCAGCTCGTCGAGCTTGTGCCCCGATTTGAGGAACACTTCGAGCGCGCGGGCCAGATCGCCGATCTCGTCGGGGCGCTTGGTGCCGGTCGATGCGATGTCACGCTCGCCCGAGGCAAGCCGGCGCATCCCGTCCGTGATTTCGAGAAATGGCGCGATGACCTGATCGAGAATGAACTTGAGGCTTACCAGAGCGAGGACGATCGTGACGGCGGCGATCGCAAGAATTGCGGCCCGCATCACTGGCACCGCCTCCGGATTTGCGAAACCGTAGAGCGCGGCCGCGATCACCACAGCAAGGCCCGACATCGTGAAAACCGAGGCGATCTTTGCCTTCATTGCCAGCGGTTTCATCATGAACCAGCGTGCAAGCGCCGAACTCTGCCTGCTTTCCTCGGCATAATCGATCTCGACTGCGGCAATCTCGCGCGAGAGTTCCTGCGCGAGAATATCGGTCTGCGCGTTCATGCTTGCTTCCTTTCGGGGGGGCCTTCTGGCGTCAACTGACTAAGGTGCTGGGCGATTTCTTCTCTTGGCATGGCCTTGAAATAGAGCCAGCCCTGGATCTGGTCGCAGCCGGCTGCCCGAACGAGGTCGGCCTGGGCTTGGGTTTCGACACCCTCGGCAGTGACATGCATCTTGAGCGCTTGCGCCATCGAGATGCTGGACAGCATCATCGCACGCGAACCTTCGTCCCCTTCGGAGTCGACAACCAGTGAACGGTCGAGCTTGAGTTTCTCGAAGCGGAACTGGCGCAGGAAACCGATCGAGGCGTAGCCGGTCCCGAAATCGTCGAGCACCACGTTGACCCCGAATCCCCTGATGATGTCGAGGCTGCGTTCCGCCACCACCGGATCGAGAACGAGACAGGTCTCGGTGATTTCGAGTTCGAGCCGTTCGGGCTCGAAACCGGTTTCCTCGAGAATCTGGCCGAGCTGGATCGGGAATTCGGGATTGCGGAGCTGGGCAGCCGAAATATTGACCGACAGCTTGATCCCGCTCCACTCCAGCGCGTCACGGCAGCTCTGGCGCAGCACGAACAGGCCGATGGCATTGATCAGGCCCGATTCCTCGGCGACCGGGATGAAGATATTGGGTCCGATCACCTTTCCGTCGGGCCGGTGCCAGCGCAACAGCGATTCGACCGCTACGACCTGATGCGACTGGGCATCCACCAGCGGCTGGTAATGGACTGCGAGCTCCCCATCGAGCAGCGCCTTGCGCAGTTCTGTATCCATGTCGCGGATCGCTTCGAGGTTGCGGTCGAATGCCTGTTTGAACCAGGTGCAGCGCATCTTGCCGCCTCGCTTGGACGCATACATTGCGACATCCGCGCGGCGCAGCAGTTCGGAAGAGTCGAGTGCGTCTGCGCGTGTGCTGTACGACAGGCCGATGCTGGCGCCGACCGCAATCCTTCGATCCTCGACCGGAATGGGGTTGGTCAGACGCTCCAGAATTGCGCGGCAGATGCCTTCGAGCAGCGTATTGCACAGCGGACCGGACATGCAGATGGCAAATTCGTCGCCGCCAAGGCGAAAGGTCTTCGCCTCCGTATCACAGACATCGAGCAGGACGCTGGCCGCTTCCCGGATCAACTTGTCGCCGACGGCGTGACCGTAGAGGTCATTGACCATCTTGAACCCGTCAAGATCGATCAGCGCAACGGCAACTTCATCATGGTTCGCCAAACCCTGGCGAATGGCACCATGCATCGCCCGCCGATTGGGGAGGAGGGACAGGCTGTCGGTCAGCCCCAGGGTCTCGAGTTCGGCAATGCCTGCCATGCCGATGCGGCACAGCAGGGCTGCCGATGCGGCATAAATTGCGATCCCGCCGACGATAAGCGAGAATGTCGCGCCGGAGTTCATGGTGCTGGTCAGGAGAACGGCCGTCACTCCGCCGAATATCAGTGTCAGCACAACCAGCGGCGCAACGACCAGCGTTCGCGGCGAGACGCTGAATTTCCGCCAGGATTCGAACATTGCGCTCCCCATACTCGGGCGAGTTGCACCGATCTTCCCGGTGCTAACCAAACGTCCCTAAGGTCAGGTTAACTCGAGCCGCGGCGAGCCACCCTGCGGGCGCCGTGTGTGATTACGTGGCGCTGCTGCGCCTCGTGCTCGGAGGTGCGGACGAACAAGCCCTGATGCCCCTCCGTCGGGCGGAAGCGCGTCGTGCGCCCCAAGGCGGTTTCGCCCGCGCCAAGCAGCAACCAGCCGTCGGGCCGCAGGCTGCCGGCCAGTCGGTCGAACGCGGCTTCACGCCGGACGGGATCAAAATAGAGCAATACATTGCGACACAAAACGAGGTCGAACCGCTCAGCGATCTCCACCGGGCCAAGCAGATTGCGCTGCCGGTACCGCACCATGGTCCTGAGATTGCGCTTCGCGCGCCAGCCGTGCGGCGTCTCTTCGAAATGGGTCAGCATTTGGCCCACGCCCAGACCGCGCTGGATTTCGAACTGGCTGTAGCAGGCGTCGCGCGCCGCTTCGATCGCTTTCTCGGACACATCGGTGCCGACGATGTCGATCGTCCAGTCCTTCCACAGACCTGGCTGGTCGAGGATCAGCATGGCCACCGACAGCGCTTCCTGACCGGACGAGCAGCCGGCCGACCAGATGGCGAGCCGCTTCGTGGCGAAGCGCTTTCGCGCGAGATCGGGTAGTACCTTGGCGGCGAGCTGGTCGAACATCGCGCGGTCGCGGAAGAAATAGGTCTCGTTGTTGAGCAGTGCTTCGACCACCCGCTTGGACAGGTCTTCAGTACCCGGTTCGGCCAGCATGCAGGCAAGCTGGTCGACATTGCTGATGCCCTGTTCGCGGAACAGACCTGCCAGCGCGGTGGTTACGCGCCAGCGACGGCCTTCGCTCATGTGCTGGCCGGTACGCGCTTCGAGCAGATCGGCGATGACGCGGTGGGAGGCCTCGCTCACTTCCATACGCCGGCCTCAAGCAGCGCGGCCATGCGAAGGGCCAGCTTGCCCGGAGGCAGGATGGCGGAGGCAAGTCCCCGTTCGGCAACCGCACGGGGCATCCCCCACACGGCGGAGCTTTCCTGATCCTGCGCGAAAATCGTACCGCCCGCATCGACCAGCGCCTTGGCACCGACCGCGCCATCCTTGCCCATGCCTGACAGGACGACGCCGAGCGCCTCGCCACCAACGGCCGTTGCAAGACTTTCGAACATCGGGTCGACCGAAGGCGTGCAACCGCTCGGCATCGCTCCTTCGATGATCCGCACGCGCAACTCGCCAGCGAATTCGCGCAGGGTCATATGGCCGTGGCCAGGGGCGATATGGATCATTCCCTGCTTAACAATCGTGTCATTGTCGACCACGATTGCCTTGCGGCCCGATGCACTTTCCACCTGTTTGGCGAATACCGGGAGGAACGATCCCGGCAAATGCTGGGTTACGAGGATCGGAACGTCGACCGAAGCGGGACAAGCGCGCAACAACTGGTTGAGCGCGTGGATCCCGCCGGTCGAGGCGCCGATCGCGATGACGCGCGGCCTGCGCGCAGGTCTCGCAATTCTCGGGGCCGAGACAGGCGGTGCCTGCCCGGCTGCGCGAGAGTTCTGGCCACCACCGAGCGCCCGGATCTTCTCGACCAGCTGGACGCGGAAGTCCTCGGCGAATTTTCTCGACTGGGGCTTGGGCATGGTGTCGGCCGCGCCCATCGACAGGGCAGCGACCGTCGCCTCCGCCCCTTCCTCGGTCAGCGAGGAGACGACCAGCACCTTCACCGCCGGGGAAGCAGCAAGAAACTTTGGCAGCGCCTTGAAGCCGCCCATTCCGGGCATTTCGAGATCGAGCACAACGACATCGGGCATTGTCTGGTCAAGCTCGCGCAAGCCCAGCTCGGCGCTGCTGACGCGTGATACCACTTCGAGGTCGCCTGCGCTCTCGATGGTGCGCGACAGGACCGAGCGGACCGTCAGCGAATCGTCGACGATCATGACCCTGGTCGGACGCAAGAGCCGTGCGCCGGGCGGCGTCGCTATATTTGTCGCCACGCCCATTGCGGAGACCTCAGGCCATGCCGACGAGCTGGAGCTTGATCTGCAGGGTCTCGTGGTCGAACGGCTTCATCACATATTCGTCCGCACCTGCACTGATCGCCTCGCGGATATGGGCGATGTCGTTTTCGGTGGTGCAAAAGACGACCTTCGGTCTGTCCCCGCCCGGTTGCTGTCGCAGCAGGGTGATGAACTCGATCCCGGTCATGACCGGCATGTTCCAGTCGAGAAGAACCACGTCGGGCATGGCCTCGCGGCACTTTTCGAGCCCTTCCTTCCCGTTCTCGGCCTCGTCGACCGTGAATTTGAGCGACTCGAGGATGTGCCGCGAGACTTTGCGGATTACCCGAGAATCGTCGACGATGAGACAGCTTTTCATTGCACCCGATCCTTTGTGTTTTTTCCACCCTAGGTGGATTGGGTAACCAAGCGCTTAAGCCGCCTTCGCGCGAGGCCCTGCAATGAGCGCTTCGACGTTGACCAGCAGAGCCGGGCCACGATCGGTCTCGATCATACCTCGGCCGGCCCGTTGCCAGTCCGCCCCGAAATTGCCGGGAACGGCAGCCGGTTCGGAACGCGACTCGAGTACATCGTCGACCCGGTCGACCATTAGCGCATAGGAGTGGTCTGCCACTCGCACGACGGGCGCGCGCTCGGGAACCGTTTGGGACGGGAGGCCGAGAGCCTTGCGGCAATCGATCACCGTCAGCGATTGGCTGCGCATCGCGGTAAGCCCGGCAATGTGTCCGGGCGCACGCGGAACAGGATAGATGCTCCCGACCTCGATCACCGACTGGACATCGGCCGCATCGATCGCTGCGAGGCGACCATCGATCTCGATCATGACATAGAGGGTGCTCATGCGACCTTCTCCTGCCGGGCGCTGCGCAGGGCTTCGACCAGGGCCGACCGGTCGTAGCGAAAAACTCCGTCGGCCCGCTTGGCGGCAATATCGGGATCGGCGTAGAGGCGGATGCAGTGCCCAACTTCGCCTGTGGCCAGCGCGGACTGGTCGGCGATGGCGATCTCGATATCGACGTGCTCGTCATCCGGTTCGGCGATGCGGTAGCCGGCGGCCCGGACCAAGGGTTCGAGCATCCGGACAGCCCATTCGTCGTCACGCGGAATCCGGCAAACGGGGCGTTCGGTCTGTGTTGCAACGCTCGTGCGAAGCGCGAAGAGCGCAAATCCGTCGAGCACCCGCAGCTGCTCGCCGCGATGCAGCAACAGGCCTTCGAGCGCCGCATCTTCGGGCAAGGGCATCACTTCCTCGCCGGTCTCGATCGAATCGTCCAGTTCGGCGACGGCATAAGCCAGCTCGTCGAGGCTGTCCGACAGGCGCAGCAATTTGACCGTTTCGCCGGGGTCGCAGCCCTGCTCTAGGCCGACCAATGGATAGATTTTCTCGCCGATCACAACCGTGTCGCCGGTAGCGCTGCGGTCGATCGCTTCGGCGGGGACCTGGTCGATCCGCATCACCAGGTCCATGCCGATCGCCTTGCGGCGGCCGTCGAACGCAGTGAAGGTCAGCAGGCGGCGCAGTTTTCGTTCGTGCGGCTGATTGTCGTCGTGTGTTGCCACCGCAGCGCGCGCACGGGCATCGGTAGCCAGCCCGTTTTGCGCCGCAATCGTCGGGACATCGAGCATCAGCACCGGATTGCCGTCGTCGAGCAGCGTCGTGCCGGCGTAGGCGCCGGTCTGCATGATGGCAGGCGCAAGCGGCTTGACGACCAGATCTTCCTGGTCGTGAATCGCGTCTACGGCGAGCGCGACGAGATCGGTCGGTCCGAGTCGCAAAAGCACCATCTTCTGCCGGCGGTCCACCTCATTGCCGCCCATCCCAAGCACATGGGCCAGCGAGAGGCATGGAGTGCGACGTTCGCGGAAAACCATCAGGCGGGTTTCGCCGACGGTCGAGAATTCGATCGCCTTGGCTCCACCGTGGACGATCTCCTCGACATAGGATTGCGGAATCGCGAAGCGCTGGCCGCCTGCGCTTACGGTAAGCGCGGAAATGATGCTGAGGGTGAGCGGAATCTGGAGGTGGAACTGGGTGCCTGCCCCGGGCCTGCTGGAAACGGAAATCGTCCCGCCGACGCGCTCGATGTTGGCGCGCACGACATCCATGCCGACACCGCGGCCCGAGACGGCGCTGACCTCGTCGGCGGTTGAGAGACCCGGGGCGAAGATCAGCTCGATGATATTCTCGCGCGACATTGCGGCCAGCTCGGCATCGGTGACAAGTCCTGCGGCAACCGCCTTGCGGCCTACCTTCTCCGTGTCCAGACCCTTTCCATCGTCGGTCACGGTCAGGGTGATGCGGTTGCCCGACTGGCGGGCTGAAATGCTCAGCAGGCCGATCTCGCGCTTGCCTGCAGCGAGGCGCGCGGTCGGGCTCTCTATCCCGTGGTCGATCGCGTTGCGGATGATGTGCGTTATCGGATCCCGCATCATTTCGATCATCTCGCGGTCGAGTTCGACGTCGCCGCCGTCGAGATCGACCATAACCTGCTTGCCGAGCTCGGCGGACAGATCCCGGACCAGACGGGGAAGGGCGTTATAGAGATGCTCGATGCGCTGCATGCGCATCCGCGTCACCGCCTCGCGCACGTCGTTGAGTATACCGGTCAGGCGTTCGAACGGGCCGTCGAGGGTCGGCTCGGCCCCTGCTTCGCGCAGCCGCCGGGCAAGGTCGTTGCGCGCCAGCACCATGTCGGAGACGCCGCTCATGACCCGGTCGAGCAGCTCCACCGGTAAGCGGATGGTGCGCAGGGTAGCACTGCTGGCGGTGCTTGGGGCCTGCGCGGTGACGCTCTGGACCGCGATGCTTTCGCCCGCGCCCGGCGTATCGGGTTCAAGCGCTGCAATGAGACCGTCGTCGCCGCCCTCGGGCAATTCTTGGCCCGCGTCGATCGCGTCGATCAACTGGGTGATACGGTCGATAATCGCGAGAACGGCATTGACGAGGTGGCTATCGGGATAGCGGCGCCCGGCGCGTACATCCGCCAGCGTGCCCTCCGCCGCGTGGCTCAGCTTCTCGAGGCGGGGGAAATCGAAGAAGCCGCAGTTGCCCTTGACCGTGTGGACGAAGCGAAAAATCGCGTCGAGCCGGGTGCCGTCTGCCGGATCGGCTTCCCACGCGACGATCTCGCCGCCGATCGCCTCGAGCATCTCGCGGGTTTCGGCCACGAAATCGGCCAACAGGTCGTCCATCGCAAATCCCCAATGCGTTCGGGGTCACTATGGGACGGGATGGTTAACGATTGATCACCGTCCGCTTTGCTTTCCGGGTGCCAGAACCCACAACACGACGACCACCGCAACAGCCCCGCCGACCAGATTGGCGGCCAGTTCCGCCGCAAAAATGGCCGAGGAACCCTGACTTGCCTGAAGCAGCAAGGCCACGGGCAGCATCACCGCAAGCACGCGGAAACAGCTTTGCGCCAGCGACCACCCGGCCTTGTCGACCGCGTTGAGCACACCGTTGCCGACGATCAGCAGCCCGAACCCGGCGTAGCCCCATGCGGCGATGCGGAGGTAGAGATCGAACTGGCGGATCACCGCCGGATCATCAGTGAAGAAGCCGGCGAACCATTGCCCTGCGGCAAACAGGGCCACGGCGAGTACCAGTCCATAAGCGAGACAGAAACCGAACGCGCCCAGAGCCGCAGCGCGCGCGCGGCCGAATTCCCCCGCACCCCAGTTCTGCCCGACGATGGATCCGATCGATCCCGACAGCGCGAGCAATGGCACCACGGCGAAGCTCTGCAGGCGGCCGGCGGCACCGAAGCCCGCCACCGCCGCCTGTCCCTCGAGCGCGACAAGAGCGGTCAGGATCGAAAGCCCGACCGGGTTGATCGCGTTGGAAAGCGCAGCGGGGACCGCTACCTTGAGGATCGAAGTCGCCGGATCGACCAGACTGCAATTGCGCAGCAGCATGGGATTGAGCGGAAAATGCGTGTTCCGCAGCAATATCACCGCCAGCAGGATCGACAGCGCCCAGCCGATTAGCGTCGCATAGGCGGCCCCGGCTACGCCGAACCCGGAAAAGCCGAAGGCTCCGGTGATCAGGATCGGGTCGAGGATCCAGTTCGCTGCGGCAAATACCAGCGAGACATAGGAGGTCTTGCGGGCCTCGCCCTGCGCGCGCAGCACGCCATTGAGGCCCATGATGGTCAGTTGCAGGGGGAAGCCGAGCGCAAAGGGCCGCATGTATTCGCCGATCAGCGGCAGCAGGCGCTCGGGCGCATTCATCAGCCGGAACAGGGGATCGAGCAGGGCGTATAGCAGCAGGCCGAGCGCCACACCTGTCGCCACCGCAAACACGATGCCGAAGTTCGCCCGCCGCGCGGCCTTGTCGTCGTCGCCTTCGCCGATTGCGCGCGCGACCACCGAGTTGACCCCGACCATCACCCCGACGCCGAGGCTGGCCAGAGCGACCGTGATCGGAAAAATGAACCCTACCGCGGCGAGTTCGGCGCTGCCCAGCTGGCCGATGAAATAGCTGTCGACCAGCCCGACCGACATCATTGCCGCAACGCCGATCACCATCGGGGCGGTCTGGCCCACGAGATGTCCGGAGATGCTCCCGCGGGTCAGCCTGGCTTTTTCATTCATCGTTTTCGCGCTAGCGGGCGCACAGCGTGGGTGAAAGCGAATTTCCGCCGCTTGTCGCGCCGCCCCCGTCCATGCAATGACCGGCCGGTTGCTCAGGAGGGATTGGCAAGCATGTCGCGCATGACGGTGAACGACCAGCCGGTGCAATTCGACATGAATCCCGACACCCCGCTGCTATGGGCGCTGCGCGACGCGGCGAACCTTACGGGCACCAAATACGGTTGCGGCAGCGGCGATTGCGGGGCCTGCATGGTGATCGTCGATGGCGAGGCACTGCGCAGCTGCCTGATCACCCTGGCCGAGGCCGAAGGACGCTACGTCACCACCATCGAAGGGCTGGCGCGCGACCGTTCGCATCCGGTGCAGCAGGCGATGGTGGCGGAGCAGGCGATCCAGTGCGGGTTCTGCACCCCCGGCATCGTCATGGCGGGTGCCGCGCTGATCGCGAAGAATGCCGATCCGGGCGAGGAGGAAATCCGCGCCGCGATCCCCAATCTTTGCCGGTGCGGCGTTTACCCGCGGCTGGTGCGCGCGATCCAGCGGGCGGGGCGGGTCGTGCGCCGGGTCGAGACGATCAGCGCGGCCCCCGCACCGGGGATCACCTCCGAAGATGCTGCGCGCGAAGTCCCCGCCCTGAGCGCTCCGCAAGGCGGGGACTGACGCGGAGAATCAGATTCGTACCCGCACCCCGATCCGCGCGCTGAAGGGTTCGGCCGGCTGGATGTTGTTGTCGCCGTGGGCGGACGGATAATAGCTCTCGTCGAATAGGTTCTCGATGTTGAGCTGAACCGAGACCTGATCGGTAATGTCGTAATAGGCGGCCGCATCGACCCGCCAATAATCGGGCAGGGTGACGGCGTTGGAGAGGCTGGCGAACTGCTCGTCCTGATAGATCAACCCGAGACCGACGCCGAACTTGTCGGTCAGCTCGACGTGGTTCCACGCGGTAAACTGGTGTTCGGGCAGTTGCTCGAGCCGCCTGCCGGCAGGGGCCGAACTGGTGGTAGTGCGGATTTCCCCATCGAGATAGGTGTAGCCGATATTGGCCTGCCAGCCGGGCAGGATCTCGCCGACGAGGTTGAGTTCGATGCCCTTGGTCCTGCTCTCGCCGACCAGTGCGACCAGCGTGGGATCGGTCGGGCTCGGGCCCTTGGTGTTGGTCCGGTCGAGCTGGAACAGCGCGGCGGTGAGGAACAGGTCGGGGGTGAGCAGCCATTTCGCGCCGATCTCGTAATTGGTGAACTTCTCGGGCTCGAATGCCTGGTCGCTCGGTGCGATCAGAAAGAACTGGTCGCCCGACTGCGGCAGGAAGCTGGTCGCATAGCTGGCATAGAGCGAAAGCGCTTCGGTCGGCTTGACGATCAGGCCGACCCGCGGGCTGACCTTCTCGTCAACCCGAGCGGTCAGCGTGCCTGCAAGATTGGTGGTTTCGAGGTCGAACCGGTCCCACCGCAGACCGGCAATCAGCTCGACATGGTCGCCGATAGCGATCTGGTCCTGGATATAGGCCGAAAGCACCGAGAGCTCGCTGTCGTTGGCGCGATTGGGCGCGGCGAGCGAGAACGCGGGAATCGCCAGCACGCGGGCAATCGGTACGTCGACCGAGCCGGTGAACGGGCCCGTTCCGGTGCCGAACTGGACATTGCGTCGCCCGTTGAACGAATCCTGGCTACTCGCCTCGATCCCGGTCAGCAGCGTGTGGCTGACACCGCCGGTGTCGAACTCGCCGACCAGATTGGCCTGCGCGATCAGGTTCTCGCGGTCCTGATAGTCCTCGTAACCGGACAGGCGCACGGTCGTGCCGTTGGTGCTTGAGGGCAGCAGGTTGGCGTAGACCTTGTCGTAATTCGCATATTGGACCGATGCATTGGCCGACCAGCCGCCACCGAGACCCTGATCGATCCGCAGCCTTGCGATATGCGCTTCGTTGGTCGCGCGGTTGAACTCGGGGTCGCCGAAGAACGCCTTGTCGAAACCTTCGAGCGGCCGGCCGCCTAGCGAGGGCAGACCGCGATCGGTCACCCGGCTGTCGTCGTCATAGGTGTAGCTGGCGACGAGCTTCGTATCGGGGCCGAGCCGTGCGGTCAGGGTCGGCGAGATGCCGAAGAAGCGGCCTTCATAGAAATCGCGGTGGCTGTCGAATTCCTCATAGGTTCCGTTCAGGCGCAGCGCGACGTTGTCGCCCAGCGGCTGGTTGAAATCGCCCGACAGGTCCAACGCACCGAAGTTGTCCACCGAGCCCCCGGCGGTCACTGCGGTCTTGTCGGTCTGCGCAGTCTTGCTCACCCGGTTGACCACACCGCCGCCGCCTCCGCGTCCGAAGATCAGCGCGTTCGCGCCTTTCAGTACTTCGATCCGCTCGACGTTATAAAGCGAACGATAGTACTGCGCATCGTCACGCAGACCGTCGAGATAGAAGTCCGCCGTGGTTTCCTGCCCGCGGATGAAGATCTCGTCGCGGTGGCCTTCGCCGGTTTCGAGGCTCACGCCCGGAACGTAGCGCAGCGCCTCGCCGAGCTGGGTGATGGCCTGGTCCTGCAGCTGGTCGCTGGTGATCACGGCGACCGTCTGCGGCACATCAATCAGCGGGGTAGGGGTCTTGGTGCCGGTGGTTCCGTCGTCGGAGGCATAGCCTTCTTGCTGCTCACCGGTGACGATGATTTCGCGCGGGAGGTAGTCGCGATCGGGCGCGTCCGCTGCCGTCTCGGCGGAGGCCGAGCCGGGCAATGCAAGGAAAGCGCAACCCGCGAGCAGCGCAAAACGTGACGGAAACTGTACCATAAAAATCTTTCTAGCGGTCTGATTGAGAATCGTTTGCATTAGTGAGTACGGCGTTATTGCGAGTTATTCGCAATTGCAACAGCGCTTTCGTCTTGGAATTGAAGATCTCTCAACCTAGGCACGCCGCATCGTACCCTGCAAACAGCGGAAGGCAGATGAGATGAAGGCGACGATCTGGCACAACCCGAATTGCGGCACCTCGCGCAAGACGCTGGCGATCCTGGAAAGCCTGTCGAAGGTCGACGTGACGGTTGTGGAGTATCTCAAGCATCCGCCGAGTGCCGACAAGCTGGCGCAGCTTTATGCCGACGCAGGGATCACTCCGCAGCAGGGCCTGCGCATTCGCGGGACCAATGCCGAAGCGCGCGGCCTGCCCGATGCCGACGATGCGACCGTGCTTGCGGCCATGGTAGCCGATCCGGTGCTGATCGAACGGCCGCTGGTCGAGACCGACAAGGGCGTGCGCCTGTGCCGCCCGCAGGACGTGGTGCTCGAAATCCTCTAGAGCGGCCTAGCTCCCGGGACGTCCACTTGGCAAAGTCTCGTCGGGCGTCAGCGTGCGCCATCCCAGCACGAAAACGGCGGCGCACAGCAGGCAGATCACCGCAAAGCCGATGACCGGGTGATGGCCGTAGAGCCAGACCCCGGCCGCCGGTGCTACAATGTAAGCTGCCCCGTTGAGCGAGGCGACGATTCCCCCGATTTGTCCCTGTTCTCGCCGGGTGACTGCTAGCGAGGCCCCGGCGGTGAAGCCGGGCCGGTAGAGTCCGAATCCCATCGAGGCCACCGCAAACCCCAGCGAGATGGCATGCAGATCCTGCGCCAGCGAAAAGCCGATCACTCCGATGATCGCCAGCGCCATGCCCCATAGCGTCGAGGCGCGCGGGCCGAGCTTGAGCATCGGGATCAGCCCCCACTGGCTGAGCAGCGTCGCGATCGCGCCCGCCATCAGCACCAGCCCGATCGATCCGGTGCCGAGCGCAGGATCCTCGCGAAAGCCCAGCCGGTCGAGAATGAAGAAGCCGATGATGCCCAGGGTTGCGGCCTGTGCATGCCCGCCGAGCAATCCGGCAACGATCCACGGCCGCAGGCGCGGATCGCGCCACTTGAGGTCGGGGATCGGGGCCTCGTCCCCTCCGACGTAGTCCGCCTGCGCTTCGTCGCTATCCTCTTCCTCGTCGTCGTCCGACATCCGGGGGTTGGAATTGGCGCTGAACGGAGCGGCGATCACCCGGCCGCGCGCGGCGAAGGTCGGGGCATCGTCGGGCAGGCGCAGGCGCAGCGCGATGAGCACCGCAAGGCCCACTGCCGCAAAGGCGAAGAACGGGCCGACCAGTCCGGTCAGCGGAAAGACGAGCAGCGGCGCAAGGGCGGGGCCGATCACGGTGCCGAGCCCGAAGCTCGACGCGATCAGCGCCATCGCCTGTGTGCGCTCGGAACGCGGGGTGCGGCTCGCGACATAGGCTTGCACGGCGGGCGGGGCGGCCGAACCGAAGCCGCCATAAAGGCTGCGGGCAGCCGCAAAGAGGATCAGCGTCGCTAAGGCAGACAGCGCCCCGGCAAGCCCGAACCACAGCACGAGGCCACATAGCGCGAACGACGCAATGAATCCGACCAGACCGACCGCCATCATCGCCTTGCGCCCGCGCCGGTCCGACCGCTTCGCCCACAGCGGCGCACAGATCACCCACAGCAGCGCCGACCAGGTGTAGGCAAGGCTGATCCAGACATCGGCGACGCCGAGCGCGGTCCCGATCGACGGCATCACCGATTGCATCGCAGTATTGCCGGCGGCGGTCACCAGCATCACCAGAAACAGCAGGACCATCCGTTCGCGGGCGATTGGCTGGTGCGCCGGGGCCAGCACCGTCTCGGGCGCATGCGGAGGAGGCTGGAGATCGCTTTCGGCCATGCTCGGGCAGCGCTACGCCGGGTCCGTTGCGCTTGCAATGGGGCACGGATTTTTGCAAGGCGGGGGCGAAGTCCCCGGCATGGCCGGGGCGGCCATGGGAAGCAATTGTTGTCGAACTCGAGTGATCTGGCGCTGCGGCGTCCGCGCAGCCTTCGTTCACGCATCGGTCGATTGTTCGGTCAGTGGGGCGTATTCTTCCGCGGTTTCCTCGAGCATCCGCGCATGGTCGGCTCGATCATTCCCTCTTCGCGCTTCACCATCGACAAGATGCTCGCGCCGGTAAGATGGAATGAATGCAAGCTGTTCGTGGAATATGGGCCGGGGGTCGGGACGTTCTGCTACCCGGTGCTCGAACGGATGCGCGGCGATGCCTCGCTGCTCGTGATCGACACCAACCCGCTCTATGTCGACTATCTCAACAAGACGATTGCCGACAGCCGCTTCACTGCCGTGCTCGGCTCGGCCGAACAGGTCGAGGACATTGTCCGCGCACACGGTCACGAGCAGGCCGACTACGTTCTCTCCGGCCTGCCTTTCTCGACCCTGCCCGACGGGGTCGGTCCGGCCATCGCCGCTGCGACCCACCGCGTGCTCCGACCCGGCGGCGCGTTCCTGGTCTACCAGTTCTCCGCCCGCGCGCGCGATTATATGGCGAAGCATTTCACCCGGATCGACCAGGGTTTCGAGTTCTGGAATGTCCTGCCGTGCAAGCTGTTCTGGGGCTGGAAGGACGCCGACTGATCAGTCGAATGTCTGCGCCAGCTCCGCCTTCGGTTCGCCGGTCAGCTGGCGATAGGCGGAAACCATCACCGCTGCCGTCAGTGCGGCATAGCCCGCGCCGATCGCCGAGGATACCAGCGCATTGCCGAACATCGCTGCCTCGGCGCTGACCAGCGCGAGGATCAGGCTGACGAACAGCGATACCACCTGGCTGACAATCGCAAAGGCGAACCACAGCAGGAAGAAGAAGATGAACAGCAAGCGGCTGCTGCCTTTGGTCAAGCGCCAGGACCGGGCGAGTGCGGCGACGGGATTGAAGGTCCGTTCGATCCCGAACACCGCTTGCACCAGCGAAAACTTGGCGAAGATGTAACAGACCGCGACAATCGCCGGCAGCACCAGGATGATCGCCACGGCGACCGATTGCAGCGCTCCGCCGATCATCACCGGCAGCAGGATCAGGATTGTGAAGGCCAGATACATCAGCAGGCTGGCGGCGATGGAAGGGATGGCGAGCTTGGCCGCGTCGCCGATCGCTGCGCCCGTGGTCGGCCGTCCCCGGTCGCTCAGCAAGATGATGATCGCCAGCATGCCGATCGCCTGGCCCAGCACGGTCAGGATCAGCGCCCACCAATTGTCCGCGAAGAACTGCGCGAAGGCATTGGAAACCAGTTCCGGATTCCGCGCCATGCTCGGGTTTTCGAACATCGTCGCCAGATCGAGGAACTGCATCATGAACAGGCAATTGGGCACGAGGATAAAGACCCCGGCAATCAATGCAACGAGGCCGGTATTGCTCCGCAGCAGGCGGGTGGCTTCATCCCAGGCGCGACCCATGTCGAATTTCATTCTCTTTTCCCCTCGTTGAGCTTGCCTCTTGATAGTCGCTCGACCAATCGCCACGCAATGCACATGGTCGAAAATTCATCGCCGCCTGTCGATACCCGTCCCGAAGTGCGGCGCGATGCCGCGCCGGTGCCCTATCGCGAGGCGCTGAAGCAGATGGAGCAGCGCAATGCGGCGATCCACTCGGGCGAGGCTGCCGAACTCGTCTGGCTGCTCGAACATCCGCCGGTCTATACCGCCGGGACCAGCGCGGCGGCGGACGAATTGCTCGATCCGCGGTTCGAAGTGGTCGAGGCCGGGCGCGGCGGGCGATACACCTATCATGGACCCGGCCAGCGGGTTGGCTATGTCCTGCTCGACCTAGGCCGCCGCAACCGGGACGTGCGCCGCTTCGTTCATTGCATCGAAGGTTGGGTGATCGACACGCTGAGCGATTTCGGGATCGAAAGCTGGCGAGCACCCGGCCGGGTCGGCATCTGGACCCGCGATGCAGCGGGCGGCGAAGCAAAGATCGGCGCGATCGGGGTACGCGTGCGGCGCTGGGTGACGATGCACGGCTTTTCCGTCAACCTTGCACCCGATCTTTCGCATTTCACCGGGATCGTGCCGTGCGGGATCGAGGAATTCGGGGTGACCAGCCTCGAACAACTGGGTATCGCCTGCACGCAGGACCAATGGGACGAGGCGTTGCTGGCAAGGATGGAGGATTTCCTCGCCGGCGTGGCGCGATCGTGCGGAGAGACGTCATGACACGCAAGCTGGCAGTTCTGCCGATCACTTTGCTGCTCTCGGCTTGTGGCTGGTTCGACCAGGCACCCGAATCCGAAGAAGCTGCGGGTGTGCAGGGCGAAGTGCTCGAGGGATCAATCAGCGACGAGATGATCCCGGCCGATGAGCTACGCTCGCAATCGCCGCGCGCCGCGCCCGAGCCGGGGGAAAGCGGTGCAGCAGGCAGCGACCCGTCGACTGCGGAAGAAGGCGACGACCGGGGAGCCGCTTCGATCGAGGAACCAGCCGAACCTGCGGAGCCGTCCGAGCCTGCGGAAGAGTAGTTTCCCGCGTCCTAACCGAGCGAACGCATGCTCTGGGCAGGAGCGAAGTCTTCCCCGACTTCAACCGTTGCGCCATCGGCTTCAGTCAGCAATTCCGTGATCGAGCGGCTGTTCGCGAGCCCGATCACAGCCTCGGCTTCGGCACGTTCCCTGGCCGAGAGCGCATAGGCTTCGTGGATCGCAGCCACTTGTTTGGGGTGCAGTGCACACATGCCGTGGAAACCGTCCTGCTTGGCACAGCGTGCGTCGCGCTGGCCGAGCGCGATATCCCGATGATCCGCAGTTGCAGTGTCGATCGCGAGCACGCCCATCGTGCGCGCGAGGATAACCGTCATCGCTCGGACATGGCTCAACGCGTCGGTCCAGCGCCCGCTTTCGCAGCGGGTGCGCTTGGCACCGAGGCCGCGGGCGACATTGTCGGCGTTCCACATGAAGCCGCTGATACGCGGCTGCCGGTCGGTGGTCAGTTCGTTCAGCGTCAGCGCGGCGCGCGGCGTCTCACCGATTTGCGGGATGATCTTGGTGGTGTTGTGCTTGAGGCCGAGCTTCTGTTCGATCTCGTAGAGCTCGGAGGCAAGCACGCGCAGATCGTCGTTGCCGGTCGCCCTGGGAAGGATCACCCCCTCGGGCGCACCCTGCATCACCGTCGCCAGTTCTTCGCGCCACATCGGCGTGTCGAGCGGCTTTATCCGCACCCAGCGAGCGAAGGCCTTGCGCGCGATCAGCGGATCGCTGTGCGCCTTGAGCCAGGCGGCGATATCTGCGCGCAGCCGCGGTGCATCCTCGTCGTTCGGCACGCACGACAGATCGACCACGACGGCATCGGCACCGACCATCGGTGCCTTTGCCATCTTGCCGGGGCTGTTGCCCTCGATAAAAAGCCATGACCTCATAGCCAGGGGCGTAGCGCAAAGGTCTGAAAACTTCCCTTACGCTGCACAGGTCACTCGGCGGCTTCGCGTTCCTCGGCCAGTGTGGGATAGTCGACGTAGCCTTCGGGGCCGGGCATGTACCAGCTCTTGGGAACATCGACATTGGGTGCCCATGGCGCGCCCTCGCGGATGCGGATGTCGAGATCGGGGTTCGAGATATAGGATCGCCCGAAGCTGACCGCGTCGCATTTGCCCGCTTCGATCTCGGCCGCTGCCTGTTCGGCGGTGTAGTCGCTGTTGAGCACGAGCTTGCCATTGTAGATCGAACGGATCAGCGGGCTCTGTTTGGGCACGTCGGTCCGGCCGAAGGTGCCCTCCGGCCCCGGTTCGCGCAGTTCGAGGAAAGCGAGGCCGAGATCCTCGACCACTTGCGCCGCTGCACCGAAGGTCGCCGCCGGATCGCTGTCGTCGCAGCCCTGAGTCTCGCCATTGGGCGACAAGCGAACACCGACGCGGTCAGCGCCCCATACGTCGCACAGCGCTTCGAGCACTTCGCGCAGGAACCTGACCCGGTTCTCCGGTGCGCCGCCGTATTCGTCGGTCCGCAGATTGGTGCTGTCACGCAAAAACTGGTCGACCAGGTACCCGTTCGCGCCGTGCAGTTGCACCCCGTCAAACCCGGCCTTCTTCGCGTTCTCGGCGGCATGGCGGTAGTCGGCGACGACGCGGGCGATCTCCTCGACCGACAATTCGCGTGCCTGCTCATAGGGCTTGCGCCCAGTCGGCGTATGCGCGTGGTCGGGGGCTTTGGTCGCGCTGGCCGATACCGGCGGCTCGCCGCCGAGGAAATCGGGATGGACCAGCCGCCCCATGTGCCACAGCTGGAGCACGATCTTGCCGCCTTCCGCGTGCACCGCCTCGGTGGTCAGCTTCCAGCCCTCGACCTGCTCGTCGCTCCAGATCCCTGGTGCGGCGGGCCAGCCGAGGCCCTCGACGCTGATCCCGGTCGCCTCGCTGATGATAAGGCCAGCGCCCGCACGCTGGCGGTAATAGGTTGCCATCATTTCGTTCGGCACCGAACCCGGCTGGGTCGAGCGCCCGCGTGTCAGCGGGGCCATCTGGATGCGGTTCGCGGTCTCGATCGCACCGAGGGTCAGCGGCTGGAACAGGATATCGGTCACACGGGTCCTTTCTTGCCCAAAGGCAGATTTCGTTTCGTCCTGAATTGCAACCCAAGCTATGGCGCGGCGGTGAGCGAAACAAGCGCAACAAAAGCGAGCAGGGGGGATAGCTCGACTTGGCCCCGCTGGGTGCTGCTCGCGGCGCTGCTCGCCGGCAATGTCGCGCTAGCGCTTGGTCCGTGGGCGGTGCGCGTGACCGATAGCGGGCCGGTGTCGGCGGCGTTCTGGCGGCTGTTCCTCGCCCTGCCGGTTCTGGTGTTGTTCGCACGCGGCACGGGGCAGCGGCTGGGCGGCATCCCGCGCAAGACGCTGCTGCTGGTCGCGCTCGGCTCGACCGCCTTCGCGCTCGACCTTGCCAGCTGGCATTTCGGCATTGGGCTGACCCGGCTCGGCAATGCGACGCTGTTCGGCAATGCGGGCAGCATCGTGCTGCTGTTCTGGGGCTTCATCGTCGCGCGGGTGCTGCCGCGCGGGCTGGACTGGCTGGCGATCGCCTTCGCACTGGGCGGCGCGGCGATCCTGATGGGGGAAAGTCTCGAGATTTCGACCGCGACGCTGGTGGGCGACCTGTTCTGCCTCGCGGCGGGGCTGAGCTATGCGATCTACCTGCTGACGCTGCAAGACGCGCGAAAGGGCATCGGGGCGTGGAGCCTGTTGGTGTGGGTCAGCCTGTTCGCCTGCCCCACGCTGCTGGTGCTGGCATTGCTGCTGGGCGAGCCGGTGATCCCGACCGACTGGACCCCGCTGCTGCTGCTCGCGCTCTCGAGCCAGATCGTCGGGCAGGGGCTGCTGGTGTTCAGCCTGCGCCACTTCCCGCCGCTGGTGATCGGGCTGGCGCTACTGACCCAGCCGGCCGTTGCGGCGCTCTATGGCTACAGCGCGTTCGGCGAGGTGCTTGGCGGATGGGACATTCTGGGCATGGTGCTGCTCGGCAGCGCGCTGGTGTTCGCGCGGACCGGCACTCCGAAAAGCGGGCCGGGCATCGTGGCGAACAAGCGCGCCTAGCAGCACCCGTCAATTCGCGCTCGGCTCGCTCCAAAACAACCGGTCGAACTTCGCGAGATGTTCCTCGAACCGGGCAAGATCGGGACCGACCAGAATGAGCCGCGCCTGCTCCGCCAGCAGCTTCCCTTCCTGCCGCAGGATCTTCTGCCGCCCCAGGTCGCCGATCGGTGTCGCCGCATTGGCAATCGTGTCGAGCATCACTTCGGCCGCGATCGGCGAACTCGCCACCGCGCTGCGGATCGCGCCGAAGCCGCGGTCGACGTAGTGCTGGAATCCGTCGGGCAGCGGGCGGACCGGGCAGGTGTCCCCTTCGTCATCGCCGATATCCTTGCGCAGGTCGCGCCGCCCGATCTCGGCAGTGGCCGCGCCGAGCCAGTGCAGCGCGGTGATCGCGGTGAAGGGATCGTTGATCCCCGGGCTGAGCGCGCGCAGACCGATCTCGACCAGCTCGTCGATCAGGAACTGCGGATCCTGCTCGGGCGTGCGCGACGGACCCAGCGTGAAGCTTTCGCGCAGACGGTCTTCCAGCTCCTCCGGCTCGCAGCCCTCGGCATCGAGCAGCGCCATCTTGCGGTGGACGAAATCCCCGGTGCGCACGCGCAGCGAGATCGTGCAGCCGTGCTCCTTCGCGACTTTCACCAAGTCGTCGAAGTCGATCATCTGGACATAGCCGGTGCCCCACGCGAGCACCGGTTTGCCGCCTAGCTGAGGCAGCGCCTCGCGAAAGCTGCCCTCAACCGGGTAGACTTCGCGAACCGTGTCGAGCAACCGCCGGGCGATGCCCTTGAGCACGGTGTTGATCTGGATGCTGGAGGGGACGTGGTTGAGGAAGAATACCAGTACCGCGACACACATCGCCATCAATCCGTAGGCGACCAGCAAAGACAGTTGCGGCACAAAGCCCGGTAATGCGTCCACCGCGCCCGATCCGGCCGTCGCCGTCTCGTCCTCCGCGCGGACGCTGCGCAGCACGATCAGCGCATAGACGAAGCTGCCGATGAAGGTCGCGAGGCTCAGCTGGTTGCCGCGGTCCTCCATGAAATTGGTCAACAGCCGCGGCCCGTAATTGCCGCTGGCATAGGCGACCGCCGCGATGGTGATCGAGAACACGGTCGAGGCAACCCCGATCATGCTGCCCGCCATCACCGTCAGCATGGTGTTCGCCCCCTGCGGCCGCGCCGGGACCAGCCAGTCCGCATCGTTGAGCGCGGCGGCAGCGCCATTCCGGTCGAGCCAGATCATCGCAAAGGCGAGGACGGCTGCAAGGATCGCGAACAGCGCGGGATAGAACCAGTAATTGGCGTTGAGCCGGGCCCAGAAGAAGCGGATGTCAGCGGTCATGTGGGATGGCAACGCTGAGGGCTTCGGATGGTTGCGGCGAGTGCGGTTAAATCCCATGGGATGTGACACAAACCGGGGCTATTCTCAAAATACTCGCCCGACTTCATTTTGTGCGATATCAAATATTTGATTGACATATGGCGCTCTTTGGCGCGACCTTCCGAGTATGGCCGATGCAGCCTTGGGGGTCAGGGTCGGACAGCGTCGATCGAGTCGAATTGGTAGTGAAGTATGGTGTTTTGCATCGCCGGTCGGTAGCAGGTCGCCCCTTCTGTAGGACAGCCTGAAATTCGAAATCGCGATAGGGTGACGTCAGGCCGCAGCGGCCTTCTGCGCCGTCCACCCCTTGCAAGCCAGCAGAATTGCCTTCGGGACAGGTTGCGATCCGTTGGAATAATTTGCCACAGTGCGCCGCGCGATACCGAGTTCCTCACCCGCACGCGACAGCGACAGGCCGTGCTCGATCCGCCATTCGAGAAAGGCCCGGGCATCGCAGCGGCCGATCGCGCTCAAGGTTTCGAGCCACAACCGGTCTGCACCGGTTTCCGAACCGTTGGGCCAAACCAGCGAGTGCCCCCAGTCGCCGATTTCGACCGAACCTTCCCCAGCACTGTCGGCTTCGGGCGAGAGTATTTCGGCAGCGGTTCCGTCGGACCAGAGAAGCGCAAGCCGCCCCGGGCCGCGCGGCTCGACCGACTTGATTGTGCGCATCCAGTCCGTGTTCATGGGTTCAATTCCTCCCAGATATCGAGCAGTTCCCGCCGCCGCGTGATCGCCCATTCGAGAGCTTCCACCAGCACGTGGCGCGGGACCGAGCCGACAATCACCTCCAGCGTGCCGATCGCGACAGAACAGCGGAAGTCGCGCCCTTCGATATGGAAATGCGGAATTCCGTGGTCACGGCCATAAACCGAAATTTTCCAGCTCGGCCCGCGATGGAGGGTGACCATGTCAAGCTCGATAGTGCATTCATTGCACTTATACAAGTCCGATCCGGTCGAGGCAATGGTCTCAGCGCGCCCCCAGATCCCCCTTGCCGATCGTCCCGCTCGCCATCTCGAGCATCCGGTCGAGGCTCTGTTTGGCCTTGAGGCGCAGGCCTTCCTCGATCTCGATGCGCGGTTCCAGATCGCGCAGGCAGGTGTAGAGCTTTTCCATCGTATTGAGCGCCATGTAGGGGCAGATGTTGCAGCTGCAGTTGCCGTCCGCGCCGGGCGCGCCGATGAAATTCTTCTCCGGCAAGGCCTTTTCCATCTGGTGGATGATATGCGGTTCGGTCGCGACGATCAGAGTGTCGCCTTCGAACGTCTTGGCGAACTGGAGGATGCCGCTGGTCGAACCGACGTAGTCGGCATGGTCGATGATCGTCGGCGGGCATTCGGGATGCGCGGCGACCGGCGCGCCGGGGTGCTGCGCCTTCAGCTTGAGCAGCTCGGTTTCGCTGAACGCCTCGTGCACGATGCACACCCCCGGCCACAGCAGCATGTCGCGGTTGAACTTGCGGCTCATGTAACCGCCCAGGTGCCGGTCGGGGCCGAAGATGATCTTCTGGTCCTCGGGGATCTGGCTGAGGATCGTCTCCGCGCTGGAACTGGTGACAATGACGTCCGACAGCGCCTTAACCTCGGTCGAGCAGTTGATGTAGGTCAGCGCGATATGATCGGGGTGCGCCTCGCGGAAGGCCTTGAATTTCTCCGGCGGGCAGCTGTCTTCGAGGCTGCACCCGGCGTCCATGTCGGGCAGGACGACGATCTTCTCCGGGCTGAGGATCTTGGCGGTATCGGCCATGAACTTGACCCCGCAGAACACGATCACATCGGCATCGGTCTCCGCCGCCTTCTTGCTCAACTCGAGGCTGTCGCCCACGAAATCGGCAATGTCCTGAATGTCCGACGTCTGGTAGTAATGCGCGAGGATGATCGCGTTCTTTTCCTTTCGCAGCCGGTCGATTTCGGCCAGCAGGTCGGTGCCGGTGGGCGGTCTGGTCTGGTCTTTCATATCGGAAACCTCGCGAATTATGTTGCACGCGACATAGGGACGGGTGCGCCGGAATTCGAGCGAATTCCGTGACCGATGTGCTAGTCACAGCGAATGCGAGTAAGCGAGAGGAGAATTCCCATGCCAGCCGGAAAGCCGGGCGATCACCCCCTCACCGATCTGCTATCCTTTGGCCAATCGGGCTTCGGGCCGGAAGTGGACGATCTGGTCCTCAAGATGTCCAGGCTGAGAGGCTTTCGCGAGGTCAGGGAACAGGTGGCGGACATAATGTGGGACCACTGGCCTGCATGGAAGTCCGGCGCGATCGAGGGCGGGGCCGACAAGGCGCATCAGCTGCTGCTCGAGATCTACCAGCGGATGGACCAGCGACCCCGCCGATTTTATCATCGATGAGGCTTCAGGTCGCGCATCCGCGGCTTGGCTTCACATGCTGAAACCGGGCGGCAGGAAGGCTTCCATCGGCCGCTCCCCGCCGGGCGTACCGGCGGTCAGCCATTCGGTCAGCGCATATCCGGCCGGCGAATAGGCGAGCAGCATCGACAGCACGAACAGCCCGACATTGATGCCCATGCCCCACCAATAGGCCGGATGGACCCGCCCGTCGCGCCGCAGGTCGACCAGCATGCCGATCGCCGGGAAAACGAAGGTCAGGCAGACCAGGATGGTCCAGGCATTGGGCATGAACAGCGGCGCCGGAAGCAGGCGGCCGAGACCCGGACCGGTGAGGATGCTCATCGCCACCAGCATCAGCCGCCGGTGCCAACCCGCGTAACGCCGGACCCGCAAGGCCCACAGCGCCAGCCCGCCGAAAGTGAACAGGGCGATCAGGTTGCTGACGAAGAACTCGTTCATCGCGAAGAAAAACGGCCCTCCGGTGGTGCGTGCGACGATCACGATGATCATCGTCCCGGCCGTCACCATCAGCGGAATCCACAGATAGGCGAGCTGGCCCAGCCGCTTATGTAGCTCCCGCTTTCCGCCCGCGATGGTTACATGCTGGGCGAGGTAGAGCCCGATCCAGCCCATGAAGATCATGCCATGCAGGTGATAGGGCCACGGTGCGCCGAAGCTCGACCGGCCCATCGCCAGATTGAGCGAAAAGCCCGCGATAATAAGTGCCGACATGACGAACGCCATGACGGTGAAGAAGCGCGTGCCCTCGACCCGCGCGGATTTCGGTGCGGCGATGGTGGCCATCGTCACTCCCTCCCCAGGATTTGACCGGGAGGAAACTAGGCCGCTCGCATAGCGCGCAATAGGAAGATTTCGACAGCCCGCCTGTTTGGCCGGGCGGCCCTATGCCGCACAGCTACGCCGCCGCCACTCAGCGTTTCGCGTCTTCTCCGTCGAAGGTCACATTGACCGTCACGTCGCCATAGCCGGCCACCGACAGCGGGATCGCGAGGTTCTGGCGGACGGCCTCTTTCGCTGCCGTGCGGGCCAACGCCAGCACCTCGGGGTTGCGGGCAAACACGCTGGCCTTTTCTTCCGCCACCGCGGAATTGTTCCGGATCAGCGCTTCGGCGGCGCCGCCGGTGACGAAATTGCCATCGGTGAACAGCCGCGCGCTCTTCTCGTCGAGGTTGGGAACGGTGGTCTTGAGCGGCGGGAGCTGCACGTCGAGCGTTTCAGTGGCTGGGTCCCACTGCATCCGTTCACGCCCGACATTGGCGAGGTTGACGCGGTATTCGACCGTCGCCGGAATGATCATCGCTTGCCGGCTCTTGAGGAAATTGACCCCCAGCACGCCGCGCTCATCGACGCTTTCGGCCATCACCTCGAAGCGGCTGGAGAATACCGTCAGTTGGTTCTGCTTTTCGAACGCCAGCATGGCGCTGGCCACAGGATCGCCTTCCTCCTGCTCGAAGAACGCTTTCCAGGTTACGAATGCAAGCGCCGCAATAAGCACGATGACGAGCAGCCATGGAACCGCTTGTACCCGGGCCAGCGATTTCTCGCGCTCAGGGCGGGTTTCGAGGGCGACGTTATCAGGTTCGGGGCGAAGGGGGCTCTCGTCCCGCTCTATCGTGTCGTTTGCCATATGTCCTCCGAACGCCCGACCTGCCCCCTGCGTTCCAGATCGAGCAGATGCGCCTTGACGCTCATGCCCGCCGCCCCGGTCAGCCGCGGGTCTAGCCCCTTGTACATCAGCGCCACCATCTCCTCGATTGCCTTGGCGCCTTCGCCGAGCAGGCGCAGGATTTGGCCCTCGCGCTGGCGGCGGTGGCCGATCATGCCGCGCACCAGCTGGCGCGGCTTGTCGATCGGCGCGCCGTGGGCGGAGTAATAGACCCGGTCGTCGCGCGCCTGGAGCTTGGCGAGGCTCTTCATATAGTCGCCCATGTCGCCGTCGGGCGGGATGACGACGCTGGTCGACCATCCCATCACATGGTCGCCGGTGAACAGCGCCCCGCTCTCCTCCAGCGCGAAGCACAAATGGTTGGAGGTGTGGCCGGGCGTGTGCACCGCGCGCAGGGTCCAGCCCCTTCCGATCATCGCCTCGCCGTCTTCCAGCACTCGGTCGGGGGCGTAGGTGGGATCGAAGGCTTCGTCGGCGCGCGGTTCGACACTGCTCAGCACCAGCGGCGCGCAGCCGACCACCGGTGCGCCGGTCCGTTCGGCCAGCGGCGTTGCGGCGGGCGAATGGTCGCGATGGGTATGGGTGCACATGATCGCGATCAGCCGGTCGTCGCCGATACAGTCGAGGATCGCCCGGATATGGTCCTCGTCGTCCGGCCCGGGATCGATAACCGCCACCTCTCCGGCATTGCCGACAACGTAGGTCTGGGTCCCGGTAAAGGTATAAGGCGAGGGGTTGGGGGCAAGGATCCGGCGAACCAGCGGCTCGGGCTGCTCGACGAGCCCGGTGGGCCAGGGCTTGGGCGGGATATCGACCATGGGTTCGATATGGGGGCTATTCGCCGGGCTGTCGAGATTTCTCCCCTCCCGCTTGCGGGAGAGGGCGGGGGTGGGCATGTGTCGGATATGGCCCACCCCTGGCCCCTCCCGCAGGCGGGAGGGGGACGGAGAAGTGAATGTCCGACCGGTTCCTGCTGGTGCTCGACGAAGGCACCACATCCACCCGCGCGATGTTGTTTGATGCCCACGGCAAACCGCATGGCAGCGCGCATCAGGCGCTGACCCAGCACTACCCGCAGCCCGGCCATGTCGAGCATGATGCGACCGAGATCTGGCACCGCACGCTCGCCTGCGCGCGCGAGATGGTGGGCGAGGCAGGCGGGGCGGACCGGATTGCGGCGATCGGGATCACCAACCAGCGCGAGACGGTGGTCGCCTGGTGCAAGCAAACCGGCGAACCGCTCGCCCGTGCGCTGGTGTGGCAGGACCGGCGCACCGCCGACCATTGCCTGACTTTGCGCGAAGCCGGTCACGAAGAACGTGTCCAGCATAATACCGGATTGCTGCTCGATCCCTATTTCTCCGGCACCAAGATGCGCTGGCTGGTCGAGAACGAGCCGGCGGTTGCGGCAGCGGCGCAGGCAGGCACGCTGGCGCTGGGCACGATCGAGAGCTGGCTGGTGTGGAAGCTGACCGGCGGCGCGCATCTGTCCGATGCCAGCAACGCCAGCCGCACGCTGCTCCTTCCTCTCGCCGGGGCGCAGTTCGATCCCGCGCTGTGCGATCTGTTCGGGGTGCCGACTGCGGCGCTGGGCGAGGTGGTCGATACCCACGGCAATTTCGGGTCAACGCTGCCCGAACTGTTCGGCGCACCGATCCCGATCTGCGGGCTGGTCGGCGACCAGCAATCGGCGACGATCGGGCAGGGGTGCCTATCACCGGGAGAGACCAAAGCGACCTACGGCACCGGAGCATTCATCCTCGCCAACCACGGCGAGGCGCTCCCGCGCTCGGCGCATCGCCTGCTCGGCACGGTGCTGATGCAGGACCGGGGCAAGCGGACCTATGCGCTCGAAGGGTCGGTGTTCGTTGCCGGGAGTCTGGTGCAATGGCTGCGCGATTCGCTCGGCCTGCTTGGCACGGCAGCGGAAACCGAAACGCTTGCCCGCTCGATCCCCGACAGCGGCGGGGTGGTGATCGTACCCGGCCTGTCAGGCCTCGGCGCGCCGCACTGGCTGCCGGAAGCGCGCGGGGTGATCGCGGGGCTGAGCTTCAGCACCGGCCGGGCGGAGATCGCCCGTGCCGCGCTCGAGGCGATGGCGCACCAGACCTACGATCTCGCCGCCGCCTTCGCTGCCGACGGGGCGGAATGGACCTCGCTGCGTATCGATGGCGGGATGAGCGCGAACGACTGGATGGCGCAGGATATCGCCGATTTGCTCGACATTCCGGTCGAGCGGCCCAATTTCGTCGAGACCACCGCGCTGGGTGCGGCGAAACTCGCGGCGGTCGGCTGCGGGACCTATCCCGATCTCGCCACTGCCAGTGCCGCGATGCGCGGCGGGCTGGGGCACTTCACGCCGATGATGGACGGGGCAACGCGCCAGCGGCGGCTCGCCAATTGGGAGCGCGCGCTCGCTGCGGTGTGAATTCAGTAACCCGCGAACGAACGGTTGAGTCGTTCGCGCAGCCGGTGGACGGCGGACGGCTGCATTTCGAACCCTTCGCGCCATGCCTCGTCGAGCCGCGCGATGCGTGCGTGCAGCGCTTCGGTATCGTGGATCAGTTCGCGGGTGGGATATTCGAGCAGCGCGAGGTTTGCGCGTTCCGACAGGCGGTCTGCCGGAAGTTTGCTGTAGCGGCGGAGCTGCAGCGCACTCAGCTCGCCGTTGAAATAGGCGCGGTGATTAAGCAGCCAGGCCAGCACATGCATCACACGTGTTGTCGTGCGCAGACCCTCGACCGATAGCGCCATGCGCACGCGGTCGGCCGCATCCCCGGTGTCGCGCACGGGATTGAGGTCGAACACCTGCCGCGCCTCGTCCGCAAGCACGAGCGCTTCGGTGTACAACGCCTCGATAATCGGCTGGCTGATGTCGGACGGTCTTCCCATGCCCCCCACCGCTACGCGCCCCGATTCGCGCAAGCTAGCGGCCTGTGGATAGATTTCTGACTCAATATGGGACTGTCCCGTTGCGGGGCGCTTTTGTTGGCCTCAAGCGCCGGCGCGCGCATCCGCGCGCTTGGCTTTCCTCCGGGGGCCCGACCCCTGCGGGGCCACCCCTCCTGTCGCGCAGTCGCGCTCTGGCTGCCGCGAACAGATATCTGAAGTTAGGTTGCAGGACAGGCTCCCGGCCCCGTGGGCGCAGCTGCAAACACATCGCTGAAACCTGGTCGCGGCAGCCAGCGCGCGACCGCGCGCCGCGGCTTATGCCGCGACCCGAAGGGGGCCAACGGCCAACCCAAGGCGGACGGATGTCCGCCGCCCGGCGTTTGAGGTGCCGATCGCAGATCGGCCAAAACAAACTACGCAATAATGTCGGGCAGCAGCATGTCCTCGAGGATCGCGATCTGGTCCCTCAGCAGCAGCTTGCGCTTTTTCAGGCGGGCGATCTGGAGCTGGTCGGTCGATCCGGTGTCGCGCAGCGCGTCGATCGCCGCGTCGAGATCGCGATGTTCGGTACGCAGCAGGGCTAGCCTCTTGCGCAGCTCCAGTTCGTTCAACGCGCTCTCCGTTCCGACACGATTCGTCGCAAAATTGCCAGTGAACCACCGCTTAGGAAATCATCAGGACTTCGCAAGCTAACATTAGTGTGGTTGTATACCTGCCAAGCGGCTCGTCCGCACCGGTCGAGTCGCCTTCGTGGTCACACAGAAGGAGAGCCAGATGGTATCGTCTCACGTCGCCGCCCTGAAAACCAAACACGCCCATATCGAAGCCCGGCTTCGCGAAGAAATGAACCGCCCGGCGCCCGACGACACAACCATCCAGACGCTCAAGAAACGCAAGCTCCTGATCAAGGAAGAACTTGCCGCGATCTGACGCGAGTCCGCTTCCATTTGCGGCGCGGTGCTTTAGGCTGCGCGCATGACCGCAGCCGCCGCCGCCCGCTCGATCCTGACCCAGCTGCACGAGGTGATGGCTTCGCGCATGCACGCGCAGGGCAAGCTGGACCGCGTGGTCGAGATCATCGGCGAGTCGCTGCACAGCGAGGTGTGCTCGATCTACCTCCTGCGCGAAGGCATGCTCGAGCTGTTCGCCACGCGCGGTCTCAACAAGGAAGCGGTCCACGTCACCAGGCTGGCGATGGGCGAAGGGCTGACCGGCACGATTGCCGACCGGATCGAGACGCTCAACCTGGCCGAAGCCAAGGCACACCCGGACTTCCAGTATCGCCCCGAAACGGGCGAGGACAAGTTCCACAGCTTCGCCGGGGTGCCGATCGTCTATCGCGAGCGGGCGGTGGGTACGCTGTGCGTCCAACATGTCGAGCCGCGGCGCTACGAGGACATCGAGATCGAGGCGCTGCAGACCACCGCCATGGTGCTGAGCGAACTGATCGCCAACGCTGGCCTCGTCGACGAAGAGCAGGTGCTCGGACGCAGTGGCGCGCAGACCGGCCCCGTCAGCATCGACGGCCTGCCGCTGGTCAAGGGACTCGCAAGCGGGGTCGCCGTGTTCCACCAGCCGCGCGTTACCATCGACCAGGTCATGGCGGACGACATCGAGGTCGAGCGTCAGCGCGTCTACCGCGCGTTCGACCGGATGCGCGATCAGATCGACGGCATGACCCAGCAGGCCGATTTCGGAAAGGGCGGGGAGCACGAGGAGGTCCTTCAGACCTACAAGATGTTCGCCTATGACGAGGGCTGGTCGCGGCGGATCAACGAGGCGATCGACAGCGGGCTGACCGCCGAGGCGGCGATCGAGCGGGTCCAGCAGCGGACAAGGATGCGGATGCGCGAAATCGACGATCCGCTGCTGGCGGAGCGGATGCACGATCTGGAGGACCTGTCGAACCGGCTTCTGCGGATCGTCTCGGGCCAGCTCGGCACTGCGGCGACACAGGGCCTGCGACGCGACACGATCCTGATCGCCAAGAGCCTCGGCCCGGCGGAACTGCTCGAATACGACCGCCGGCGGCTCAAGGGCGTGGTGATGGAGGAAGGCTCGCTCACCGCGCATGTGGTGATCGTGGCGCGGGCAATGGGCATCCCGGTTCTCGGCCGCGCACGCGGCATTCGCGGGATGGTCGTCGAAGGCGATGAAATCCTGCTCGACGGGGACAAGGGAACGGTTTCGATCCGCCCGGCACAAGCGGTCGCGGATGCGTTCGATACCCGCTTCGCCAAGTCGCGCGAGCGGCAAGCGGTCTATGCCGAGCTGCGCGATGTCGAGCCGTTCACCCGCTGCGGCACCCGCATCCAGGTGATGATGAACGCCGGGCTGCGCGACGACCTGTCTAACCTCAATCTTGTCGGCGCCGACGGGATCGGGCTGTTCCGGACCGAATTCCAGTTTCTCGTCTCCGCCACCCTGCCGCAGCGCGAACGCCAGTTGCGGCTCTACCGCGACGTGCTCGACGCGGCGGGGGACAAGCCGGTGATCTTCCGCACGGTCGACATCGGCGGCGACAAGGCGGTGCCCTATCTCAATTCCGCCGAGTCCGAACTGGACGAGAATCCCGCGATGGGGTGGCGCGCGCTCCGCATGGCGCTCGAGCGTGAAGGCCTGCTGAAAGCGCAGGCGCGTGCCTTGCTGGAGGCGGCAGCGGGCCGGTCGCTCTATGTAATGTTCCCGATGATCAGCGAGCCGTGGGAATTCGATGCGGCGAAGGCGGTGTTCGACAAGCAGCTCGAGTTCCTGCGCAAACAGAAGCACTTGTTGCCCGAACAGATCCATTATGGTGCTATGTTGGAGGTTCCGTCACTGGCCGAAGTGCTCGACCTGCTGATCCCGCGCGTGTCGTTCCTGTCGGTCGGGACCAACGACCTGACCCAGTTCCTGTTCGCTGCCGACCGCGCCAATCCCAAGCTGGCCGAACGCTACGACTGGCTGAGCCCGTCGATTCTGCGTTTCCTGCGGCGGATTGCGCAGGCGACGGTCGGCCAGCCGGTCGACCTGGGGGTGTGCGGCGAGATGGGTGGGCGGCAGCTCGAGGCGCTCGCATTGATGGGGCTCGGCTTCCGGCGGTTCTCGATTACGCCGGTTTCGGTCGGGCCGATCAAGGAACTGGTGCGCCAGGTCGATCTCGCTTCGATCACCGAAGCAATGAACCGCTGGCTCTCCAGCCCGCCGCAGGACATGCGCGCGTCGCTCGCGAAATGGGCTGCGAAGCAGGGCATTGCGATCGACTGACCCGACATTCGCAAGGGCGAATTCTTTATCCCGCAACATGCCCGTTTCATCGGGTAAGGTGTGAGTCGCAAAATTCCGTCCTTGACAGCAAGGTCGCAGACCTCTTGTCATGCCGCAAAACACAATAAGCCGGGACCGCAGACGAAATGTCGCAAGGCAATGACACCACCGAACAGGAATTGCCGCTCGAGGGCGCGGGCGACAGGCTGCGTCATGCGCGTGAACGGGCCGGCAAATCGGTCGAGGATGTGGCCAAGGAAACCCGAATACCGCAGCGTCATCTGGAATCGATCGAAGCGGGCAGTTTCGGCGACCTTCCCTCCCGCACCTATGCGATCGGTTTCTCGCGGACCTATGCCCGTGCGCTCGGGGAAGACGAGGGCGAAGTCCTTGCCATGGTGCGTTCCGAACTGGCTCAGGGCGGCGGGAATGCCGGCGGTCCGGTGTCGACCTTCGAACCTGGCGATCCGGCACGCATTCCTACGCGGGGGCTGGCATGGTTCAGCGCCTTTGCCGCGCTGCTGCTCATCGTCGGTCTGTTCGCCTTCTTCGGCGACCGGATATTTCCCGGTGCAGGACCGGGCTCGATCCTTCCGGACGAAGCGCCGAGCGCTGCCCCAACCTCTACCGCGCCGGCCCGGGCGACCAATGCGCCCGCAGCACCGGTGGCCGGCGGCGCCGTGATCTTTACCGCGCTCGACGACGATGTGTGGGTCCGTTTCACCGATGCCGAAAGCGGCGATCGCCTGCTCGAAAAGCAACTGACCAAGGGTGAGACCTATACCGTCCCCGCCGATGCCAAGGATCCGCGGATCAATACCGGGCGGCCCGACCTGCTCGCCATCACCGTGGGCGGGCGCGAAGTCGCCAAGCTGGCGGACGAACCGGTCACGATTGCCGACGCTAGGGTCAGTTCGGCAGCGCTGGCCGCGCGCAAGCCGGAACCCGCCGAGACCGCGAGCGAATAGCGTTCCACCGATTTGGAGGGTGCCCGCCTCGACAAGGCGGGATGGTTAAGGCAGGATTCGACTTGGTATTCAGCGAGCGTTCGGGTGGGGGTCGCCAGCGTCCGTCCAAACGCCGCACATGCGTTATTGGACAGGAGCACACCGACAATGATCAGCCGAGCTAGCCGCGCCGCCGCAGCAGGTCTCGCATTCATGGCCGTGGCCGGGGCGAGCGTTCCAGCCCTGGCGCAGGACAGCGGTACCGAATCCCGCCTGCGCAAGGTCGAATCCGAAGTGCGCGCGTTGCAGCGCAAGGTCTTCCCCGGCGGTGACGGTCGCTTCTTCGAGCCGGAGATTACCGCACCGCAGACCGGCACAGCGCGGCCGGCAACCACTTCGACCACGGCGGTGACCGATATCCTGATCCGGCTCGACGCGCTCGAAGCGCGGATCGCCAGCCTGACCGCCCAGACCGAGGAAAACACCAATGCTATCGCCGGGCTGGCCGCGCGGCTCGATGCGTTCGAGACGCAGGAAGCCACCGTCGCGCCTGCCTCGCTGCCAGTTCAGACCTCGACCGCCGCAAGCCGTACGATTCCGACCCCGACGCCAACGCCCGCCCCAACGGTGGCGAAGCCATCCGCCGAGCGGCTCGCCGCCGTATCGCAGATCGCCAAACCGCAGACCGACGACGCGGCGGACGACGAATACAGCTATGGCTTCCGCCTGTGGAGTGCGGGCTTCTTCCCCGAGGCGCAGCAGCAGTTGACCATGTTCGTCGAGAAATACCCCAGCCACTCGCGCGCGACCTATGGCCGCAACCTGCTCGGCCGCGCCTATCTCGACGATGGCAAGCCCAACGAGGCGGCGACCTGGTTCCTCAAGAACTACAAGGCCGATGGCAATGCCGCGCGCGCTGCCGACAGCCTGCTCTATCTCGCCGAAAGCATGATTGCGCTGAAGGACGAACGGCGCGCCTGCATCGCGCTCGCCGAATTCAGCGACACCTATCCCGCGATCGCCTCCGGCCGCCTGTCGGGCGAATACCAGGCGGCGCTCAAGAAGGTGAAATGCAATTGATACGGCGCTCGATGCCTCACTGGTAGAGCGCTTCCGGCGCGATCTCGCGCAGGCTCTGCCGTTGCTTGATGGCGAAGGCACCTCTCTGGGCGTCGCGGTATCGGGCGGGCCGGACAGCCTCGCGCTCTTGCTGCTCGCGAATGCGGCCTTTCCCGGCGTTGTCGAGGTTGCCACGGTCGATCACCAGTTGCGCAGTGAAAGCGCTGCGGAAGCAAAGTTCGTAGCCACGGTTTGCGCCGACCTCGGCGTGCAGCACAAAATACTGCCTGTGAAGGTCGAGGCAGGAAATCTGCAGCAGGAAGCGCGGGAAGCCCGCTATCAGGCTCTATCGAAGTGGATGGCCAAGCGCAGGCTCACGGCCCTTGCCACGGCGCATCATGCCGATGACCAGACCGAAACGCTGTTGGTGAGGCTCAACAGGGGCAGCGGGCTGTCCGGACTGGCCGGCATCCGTTCTACCACGTCCGCGCCGGGAGGTGCGAGACTCGTGCGGCCGCTCTTGCAGTGGCGCAGGTCGGAGCTTGACGAGATCGTGAGAGCAGCAGGACTCGATGCGGTGGCCGATCCGTCCAATGCCGATCCCCGCTATGATCGGGCCAGGATGCGGCTGTCACTGGCAGATGCCGACTGGATCGATCCGAGGGGCTTTGCCAAGAGTGCAGCACTTCTCGAACAGGCCGAGCGCGCACTCGATCAGGTGATCGAAAACGAGTTCTGGGATTGCTGCGAAGGCGGTGATCCCTATGCCTACTTTCCATACCTTAGGGGGGATTACGGGCGCGAGCCGATCTGGATCGGGATTGTCGGCTATATGGCGCAGCAGTTCGCAGTCCGGCTCGATCGCGGCGACGCCGCTAAACTGGTCGAAGCGCTCCGCCGGGGCGATCGGGCCAATGTCTGCGGTGTCCAGGCCTGGTGCGAGGATCGGGGCGGGCGAACGGTGTGGCTGGTTGCGCGAGAATCGCCTCGCCGCACCGGCTGATCAGATGATCTTCTGACCCATTTCCAGCGTCTTGCCGCGGGTGATGATGACCTTGTCGCCCGGCTTGGCGATGGCGAAGATGCGGCTCGCCAGCTCGTCCGGGATGGCGATGCAGCCGTGGCTGGCATAGCCGTTCTCGACCGGGCGACCGCCATGGATTGCCACGCCGTCGCGGGTGAGGAACATCGACCACGGCATCGGTGCGTTGTCGTATTTCTCCGACACATTGTGCCGCTGCTTGCGCAGGATCGGGAAAGTGCCGATCGGGGTGGGATACTCCTTGGTGCCGAGCATCGCCGCCGCCGCGCCGATTTCATATCCGCCCTTGAACACCGAGATGACCCGCGCGTCGAGATCGACCGTCATCACCAGCGGGCCGTCGGGCACGCCTTCGTCGTCCCAGTACCATTCGCCGTACTTGATCGGCCCCGGAATATCGAGGATCCGCTTGACGACGAAGGGCTCTTCCTTGGGCGCTGCCGCCGGGATCGGCTGAACGACCTCTTCCGAAACCATCTCGGGCTGGGTGCCGTCTGCCGCATCGACCGCCGCTGCATCGACCGGGATCGCGTCCTCGATCGCTTCGGCCTTGGCATCGCTGCCGTCGTCCATCATGGCCCCGGCGAGCGAAGCGCCGCTGAAGACCAGTACCAGGGCGGCCGTTGCGCCGCCGATCCATGTGAGCATCGGTTTCATGCCAGCGTATATGCGCGAAACTGCCCCGTCACGCCAGCCTCTGGCCGCGCCGCGTCCCGATGCGAAACAGCGGCGGGGCAAAAGTTAACGGGGGGACGGGCATCGTTTGGCTGCCGATGTCGAAGCTTCAAGCCCTTCCCCTTGGGAAGGGTTGGGATGGGGGTTCGACGGTAATTGGCCTCGTACCCCCACCCCCGACCCCTCCCCAAGGGGAGGGGAGATTAGGGTAGCGCCTCGTTCGACCGCCTACCCGTGCGCGCCGAATTCGTTGGCGATCGCGGTTCCGATCCGCAGCGACAGGCCATAGGCGCGCTCGAGCGGGTCGATATAGTCGCGCCGGATCGCGCTGTAGCCCTCGTTGTCGCCGTCGGGATAATCGCTCGGCTCGTCGAGCGCGAAGTCGCCCGGCTGGGGGAAGCTGGTGGGGTAGGCGCGGCGCAGCTGTTCCAGCGCATCGTCGATCCGCAGGGTGAAGACCATCTCCAGCACGTCGTCCCGGCTGATGTCGTTGGCGCGGCTGAAAGCGGGGACGCTTACAGCGCGCAGGAACATGTACTGGAACAGGGCGAGGCGCAGTGCCTGCAGCACGCCGATCTGCCGGCGCACGTTCTCGCGCCCGTCGAGCGGGCTCTCGTCCGGTACAAGGTCGAGCAGGCGGTGGAGCTTGAGCGCATCGACCCTCAGGCGCGAGGCGAGACGGCGGAACACGCCCGTGCGGTCGTCCTTGGTCAAATATTCGGCCAGAACCTCGCACGCATCGGACAGATGGGTCTCGGTCCCGCGATAGGGGCGGCTTGCCCAGTAGGCGCTGTTGAACAGTTCGCCATAGGCGGCGACGGTCTTGATGCTGGCAAGTGCGTTGGAGGCGCGCACCAGCCGGATCAGCTGCCGCCCGCGCTCGCTTTCGGAGATCAGCTGAGCGAGGTCTTCGTAGTTGCCGTCCGCCGCAGTGCCGACGCCGGAGATCACGTTAACCGGATAGCCGAGCTGCTGCAGGATCGCGTTGTGCGGGATCGCGCGGATCTGCCGCAGGTTCATGTCGCGGTCGGCGGACAGGTCGCTCTGGCGGCGCGAGACGCGGCTGCCGGTCGGGTTGAGCAGGCCCAGCCCGAAGGCGGTCAGCGCGCGGCTGTAGGTTGCGCTTTCGAGATGCTCGCGCTGGTGCTTGCGGATCGCGCGGTAGAAATCGAGGCTGAGGTCGGTGCGGCGATAGAACGGGTCTGCCGGTGCGTCGATATCGGTCGCGGACGGGTCGAGCACCGCGATCCGGGTCAGCGTCGCCAGCGCCAGTTCGGGGGTCGCGAAATGGAGGTAACCGTCCCCGCCCTGGAAGCTGACCTCGGGCTCCAGAGCGATCCCCGCGCGGGCGAAACGCCGCCGCGCCCAAGGGCTGAGCGGCCATGCCAGCCGGTCATCGAACCCGCCGGGATGTGCGCCGCGGCCCATGCTTTCGCCATGGGTGTTGAAGATCAGCGCTGCGACATCGGTGAGGCCATTGGCGTCCATTGCCTGCGCCAGCCGGCCCTGCAGCCGCTCGATCGCGAGGCTCGCGGGGATCTGCCCGACGAAACGCCCCGCATCGGAAAATCCGGTCTGGATGCACACCCGGCCACGCTGGCGGGCGTATTGGCGGTAGCTTTCTTCAGCCAGCAGCGCGTCGAGGAAGCGGCCGCCGTGTTCGAGCGCGCTCTCGGTCTCGAACAGCGGCGAGACGTCGACCTTGTCCTCGATCCCGAACAGCTTGGCGAAATAGAGCGAGGCGAGGATGGTCGAGGGCTGCTCGCATTCGGCGATCAGCATCCGGATCGGCGCGTCGGCATCGATATGGTGCAGGATCTGCGCCATCGCGAGAAACTGGCGGATCGCGGTGCTGCTCTCGATCGCCAGTGCCGCGAAATTGGCCCGCAGTGGCTGGACCTTCGCCAGCAGCTCGCGCAGCGTGGCAACCGCGCCCTTGCTGGAGAGGTCGAGCGTGTTGTCCGGGTCGATCCGGCGACGGATCGCGTTGTGCAGCTGGCTCGCGTTCACCCGGAAGTGGATCCACCCCATGCCGAGCCCGTCGGCGCGCATCGCGGCGGCCAGCGTCTTGAGCGCAATGGCGCGCTTGGTGTCGGCCTCTGCGGCTTCGTCTTCGAGCCGCGCGACATGGGGGGCAAGGGTCAGCAGCTTGCGCGGATCCTTCGCGGTCAGGCGGTTTGCAGCGTCCGACAAAGCGGTGGGATCGGTAAGGTCGGCTGCGAAATCGTTGGCACGGGCGAGCGCGTAGTCGCGCGCGGCGGTCAGTTCCTTGAGCAGCACATGGCCCGCGTCGATGGCCGCGAGCTGGTCGGCGTAGCGCACCAGCCTGCGCGCCTTTTCCGCCAGCCGGAACCCGATCGAGGTATACCAGGCAATGTCGGTCCGCCCATCCATGTCGTAGCCGACCCAGCTGGCAAAGCGGAAGGGAAGGGGGGCGACGTTGCGCCACTCGTCAGGCCAGCGCCGCGCGGCCTCGCGCAGCGCAGTGCGCACGATCCGGTCGCGCGCGTCCTGTGCATGGGCGATCGCCTGCATCGCGCGGTCGTGTTCGTAATCGAGCGTCACCGCCGGACGCTCCGCCCCGGTGATGCAGCGCGCTTCCTCGCCGCTGCCCGCAGCCTCGGCCACCGCTTCGCTCTGGTCGGGGGTGAGCAGGAAAGTGGGGTGCGCGGTGAACACCGCATGCAGGCTCGGGCGTTCCCATTGCTCGCGGAAGGCATCGAAATCGCAGTCGGCGCAGAGCGCGGCGATCTCGGCGTCGTTGGCATCCGGATCGACCGGGGCGAGATTGTTCCGCAGCCGCTGCGCCCGGCTGGTCAGCGAATGGCACTCAAGCTCGCGCACCAGAAGTTCGACCTTGTCGAGCGACAGTTCGCCGCTTTCGAGCTGCCGCGACAGGTCGAGCGAGAGCTGGAACACCGGGTTGAACAGCGGCGTTTGCCGGGTGAGCTGGTGCAGCTCCTGCAGGCGGGTGGAAAGGCTGGCGACCGAGGTCATGCCCGCAGCGTCATCGCATCGCGCGCCATGGCTTCGATTGCCGCCTTGTCGGGCGCTCCCTTGGGCGCGACCCAGCTGCCGCCGACGCACAGCACCGGGTCGAAGGCGAGCCATTCGGCGGCGTTTTCGGTGGTGATCCCGCCGGTCGGGCAGAAGCGGACGCTCCAGAACGGCGCGGCGAGCGCCTTCAATGCAGGCAGGCCGCCCGCCGCCATCGCGGGGAAGAACTTGAACCGGGTGAGGCCGAGGTCGAGCCCGCGCATGATATCGCCCGCATTGGCGATGCCGGGCAGGAACGGGATGCCATGGCGGATCGCCGCGCGGCCGAGTGTCTCGGTCAACCCAGGCGAGACGATGAACTCGCTGCCCGCGTCGATCGCCTGCTGCAGTTCGTTTTCGTTGGTCACAGTGCCGGCCCCGACGATCGCGCCGGGTACCGACTTCATCGCCCTGATCGCGGGCAGCGCAGCTTGGGTGCGCAGCGTGACTTCGAGTACGCGCAAGCCGCCTGCGACCAGCGCTTCGGCCAGCGGTACGGCGTGTTCGACCTCGTCGATCACGATCACCGGAATGACCGGCGCGGTGCGCATGATGGTGTCGATATCGCTCACGATGAAGTGTCTCCATGTTCCGAGGCGAAGGCAGCCGCGGCGCCGAACAGGCCGGGCTGCGGATGGACGATCAGCTTGACCGGGATGCCCGCCATCATGCTCTCGAACCGGCCCTTGGCGCGGAAGCGTTCGGCAAAGCCCGATTGCAACAGCGTGTCGCGCAGGCGGTAGCCAAGCCCGCCCGCGATCACGACGCCCTTGGCACCCTGCGCCAGCGCCATGTCTCCGGCGACGCTGCCGAGCGAGAGGCAGAACCGGTCGACCGCCGCGGCGGCTAGGCTGTCTTCGCCGCTCATGCCCTTGGTCCAGATCTCGATATCGTCGATTTCGGGCACCGCCCGGTGCTCCATCGCGGCGAGCGTCTGGTAGATGTCCGAGATGGCGGGGCCGGCGACCACGCGCTCGACCGAAACGCGGGTGTGCCGCTTGCGCAGCCGCGCGAGGATCGCGTCCTCGATGCTGTCGAGCGGGGCGAAATCCACATGTCCGCCCTCGGTGGCCGAGACCCGGTAGGTCCCGTCGGGTTCGCGGTAGAGATGCGCCACACCGAGGCCGGTACCGGGGCCGAGCACGCTCAGCCGGCCGGTGGCGGGCAGCGGACCTTCGGGGCCGGTCAGGTGGATGAACTGGTCCTCGCCCGCGCGCGCCACCGCGTGCGCGACCGCTTCGAAATCGTTGACGATGGTGAAGCGCTCGACCCCGAGCTTCTCGCCCACCAGCGCCGGGCGGATGATCCACGGGTTGTTGGTGAAACGGATCACCCTGTTTGGACCTTCCGGCCCGCCGACCGGCCCGGCGATCGCCATGCTCACCGCCGTGGGCAGGGTGCCGCCCTTGCGCTCGCGAAAGTCCTCCCACGCGGTCTGGAAGCTGGCGTGATCCTCGGTGTGCAGCGTGATCGGTTCGTCGAGCGCGATGCCGCCATCGGCGGCAATCGTGGCGATTACGAAGCGGGCATGGGTGCCCCCGATATCGACCGCGACGACCTGGGTCATGCCGGGCACCCGATAGATTCACGCGGAGACGCGGAGACGCGGAGGAATTTTCGCTCACAGAGGCACAGAGGCACAAAGGCTCCATGATGCGCCGAAGGCGCGAAGAAAACTTCAGGGTGCCGGGCCTTCTGGTTGAGAGCGGCTGCGCCGCTTGCCGATCGCCTCTGTGCCTCTGTGCCTCTGTGAGCGCCCAAGGAACAGCTCCGCAACCCTCCGCGTCTCCGCGTCTCCGCGTGAACAAGCATCCTCACATCCCCCCCAGTGCCAGCATCGCCGAGCCGCCCTTTTCCGCGCTGTCGGCCTGCATGCGGAACATCGCGAACAGCTCGCGGCCCATGCCGTCGGCATCGCGCGGATCGGGTGCGGGCTCGCGACTGGCGAGGTCGGCACTGGTCGAAAGCTCGCCCGTTTCCGCGCAGAGCCGCACCATGTCTCCATCGCGGAGCCGCGCCAGCGGGCCGCCGCCGAGCGCTTCGGGCGTGCAGTGGATCGTGGCCGGCACTTTGCCGCTCGCGCCCGACATGCGCCCGTCGGTGACCAGCGCGACATGGTAGCCGCGATCCTGCAGCACGCCCAATGGAGGGGTCAGCTTGTGCAGTTCGGGCATGCCGTTGGCGCGCGGCCCCTGGAAGCGGACCACCACCACCACGTCGCGATCGAGTTCGCCCGCCTTGAAAGCCTCGGCCACCGCATGCTGGGTGTCGAACACCCGGCAGGGTGCCTCGACGGTCCAGCGGTCGCGCGCGACGGCGGAGGATTTGAAGCAGGCGCGGCCGAGATTGCCGGTGACGAGCTTCATCCCGCCGTCGGGCTGGAACGGGTCGCGCGCGGGGCGCAGCATGGTCTCGTCGCCGCTTTCGCCGACTGCGCGCCACGTCAGCGCGTCGCCCTCCAGCCCCGGCTCCTGCGCATAGGCCGACAGGTCTCCGGTGCCGACGGTCAGCACGTCGCGGTGGCACAGCCCCTCTTCCAGCAGCGTGCCGATCACGAAGCCCATCCCGCCCGCGTCGTGGAAATGGTTCACGTCGCCCGCGCCGTTGGGATAGACATTGGCGACCAGCGGCACCGCGCTCGACAGCTCGGCGAGGTCGGTCCAGTCGAACTCGATGCCCGCCGCGCGCGCCATCGCCGGGATGTGGATCGCGTGATTGGTCGATCCGCCGGTCGCAAGCAGGCCGATCGCGGCGTTGACGATCGCCTTTTCGTCGACGCATTGGCCGAGCGGGCGATAGTCGTTGCCGCTGCGCCCGATCGCGGCGACCCGGTGGACCGCCTCGCGGTCGAGCGCCTGCCGCAGCTGCGTGCCCGGCTGGATGAAGGCCGCGCCCGGGATATGCAGCCCCATCATTTCCATCATCATCTGGTTGGAATTGGCGGTGCCGTAGAAGGTGCAGGTGCCCGGCGAATGATAGCTGCCGAGCTCGCTTTCGAGCAGTTCGGCGCGGCTCGCCTTGCCTTCGGCATAAAGCTGGCGGACGCGGACCTTTTCCTTGTTCGAAATCCCGCTCGGCATCGGGCCGCTTGGCACAAAGATCGCGGGCAAATGGCCGAAACGCAGCGCGCCGATCACCAGCCCCGGCACGATCTTGTCGCAGATACCGAGCATCAACGCGCCGTCGTACATCGCGTGGCTGAGGGCGACCCCGGTCGACAGCGCGATGACGTCGCGGCTGAACAGGCTCAGCTCCATCCCCGTCTCGCCCTGCGTCACTCCGTCGCACATCGCCGGCGTCGCGCCCGCGACCTGCGCGGTCGCGCCGACCTCGCGGGCGTAGATCTTCAGCCGCTCGGGATAGCGGCCATAGGGCTGGTGCGCGCTCAGCATGTCGTTGTAGCTGGTGACGATGCCGATATTGGGCCCGCGATGCGCCTTGAGCGCGGCCTGATCCTCCAGCGCCCCGGCATAGGCATGCGCGAGGTTGGAGCACGAGACTTGCGACCGGTCGGGCTGGTTGTCCGCCTCACGCGCGATGAGGTCGAGATAGCGCGCGCGGCTGTCACGCGACTTCTCGATCACCCGCTGCGTGACGCGGTGGATGGTGTCGTGGAGCGTCATCACGCCGTCAGTCCTTGCGGCAAAGCCGCGCTATTGGTTTCTCGCAGAGGACGCAGAGGGAAGAAGAGACGCAGAGAGGTTGCGGAAAGCGGATACATCTTCGCGTCTCCTTTTTCCTCTGCGCTCTCTGCGTGAAACACATTCGGGGCCTGCAGCGCAGAACGAAGCCCGCTGCCGTGGTACTGCGCCCTACTCATGCCAGGTCACTCCGTCGCGTTCGGCCAGGGCAATGGCCGCGCTCGGGCCCCAGCTGCCGGCGGTGTAGGTCTTCGGTTTGAGCTCCTCGGCATCCCACAGCCCGCGGATCGCGTCGATCCATTCCCATTGCGCTTCCACCTCGTCGCGGCGGACGAACAGCGTCTGGTCGCCTTCGATCAGGTCGAGCAGCAGGCGCTCGTAGGCGATCCGCCGCACCGCGCCGCTGAAGACATCGGGCATGGCGATGTTGAGCGGCACCTGCCGCAGGCGGATGCCCTCGCGGTCGAGCCCCGGCACCTTGGCCATCAGCGACAGGGTGATGTTTTCTTCCGGCTGGATGCCGATCACCAGTGTGTTGGGCTGCATCGTCGCACCTTTTCCGGCGAAAATCGAATGCGGCACGCAGCGGAACTGGACGACGATCTCGGTCACCCGCTGCGGCAGGCGCTTGCCGGTACGCAGGTAGAAGGGCACGCCCTTCCACCGCCAGTTGTCGACATGGGCTTTGATCGCGACGAAGGTTTCGGTGTCGCTGTCTTTCCCCAGTTCGTCGTCGTATCCGGGCACCGCCTCGCCCTTGATCGCGCCCGCGCGGTACTGGCCGGTGACGGTCTGGCCCGCCGCGACCTTGCGCAGGGATCGCAGCACCTTGACCTTCTCGTCGCGCACAGCGGTGGCATCGAAGTGTCCCGGCGGTTCCATCGCGACCAGCGCGAGCAGCTGGAGCATGTGGTTCTGCACCATGTCGCGCAGCGCGCCGGCATCGTCGTAGAAGGCGACCCGGCCTTCGAGCCCGACCGTTTCGCCCACGGTAATCTGGACATGGTCGATATGCGCTGCGTTCCACAGCGGTTCGAACATCAGATTGGCAAATCGCAACGCGAGCAGGTTCTGCACCGTCTCCTTGCCGAGGTAATGGTCGATGCGGAAGATGCGCTCCTCGGGATAGGCACTGGCGACCGCATCGTTGATCTCGCAGCTCGATCCGAGGTCGGTGCCGAGCGGCTTTTCGAGGCACATGCGCACGGTTTCGCCATCGAGCCCAGCGTGCTGCAGACCCTTGATCGTCGGCTCGAACAGGCTCGGCGCGGTCGACAGGAAAATGGCGAGACCCTGCCCGGTTGGGCCAACCTTGTTGGCAAGTTCGGTATAGCCTTCGAGCGTGGTCGCATCGAGCGGCTGGTAGCTCAGCCGGTTGAGGAAGCCCGCCATCCCGCCGCGGCGGTTGGCGGGGAGGTGCTTTTCCAGCGCTTCACGCGCGAACTGGCGATAGCCGTTGTCGTCGAGGTCGCTGCGTGCGGTGCCGATGATCTTGAGATCGGGATGGATCAGCTCGTCCGCATGGAGCGCGCACAGACTGGGCAACAGCATCCGCTGCGCCAGATCGCCGGTGGCACCGAACAGCAGGAGTCGGTCGGCGGTGAAACTCATGCGCGTGCATCTCCCTCGTCTCGCAGCAGCTTATCTAGCAGCGCACAGGAGTGCACGCCATGCACCGCAATCGTATTCTTATGCCGCAAAGCCGGCGGAGGTTGATGATGCAAACGAAGTAATCATCGGTCCGGTTGACCTAAACAAGACTCGCTCTTGCAAATGCGTTATGGTAAATTTCCACGGTCGGGCTTCAAGGGGGGGAAAGACAGGTGCGCAAGTGCGTAGTGACTTCCATATTTTTTGGTGCGGCTCTCGTAGCCGGATGTAAAACGCCCTATGGCCTAAGTCTGAGCGACCCGGTCTATGACGAAGAGCCGCTGGCGGGTCGGATCACCTATACCGATCCGAAGCTCTATCGACGCGGTGCGCTGATCAACGAGCGGCGGGAAGAAACGGAATATCTCGATGATCTGATCGAGGACTCTAAAACAGCCAGTTTCACGCCTGAAATCGTCCGCCAGCTTGAGGTGGTCACGAGCCTTTCTGCGGCGCTTGGCCTAAAATTCGATCCTGCCGCAGGGACTAGTTATACCCGAACCGAGGAGCAGAATGAGCTCAAGCAGGAGCTGGATACGCTTCGGCTGCAGATGGAGGTTGACCAGCTAAAGCGCGATATCGAGCTGGCGCGGGCCAAACTTCCCGAGCAAACAGAGCCGTCGGGGCCGATCGACGGCGACGAGTCGGACACTCCGGCATCGGGACCGGGGGCTCCCAATTCGGTTGATGGACTAGCGGCTGCGGTCAACAAGCTGCAGGCCGATCTTGCGAAGTATCTCGCCTCTAACGTCCAAGGGCTCACCGCGACAAGCATCACTGCCAATCCAATTGATGTTTTCTATGATCGGCAAACCTATCGCGAGATTCTCAACGGCGAGCGGAATGCGGTAAGCCTTGACGAGCTGCATGACCGAAATGGCGCGTCGCTGGTCCGGCTCAACATGACAGCAACAGTGTTTCCGCCGATGAAGTCGCATCGCGCGACGTTCGGCCAGCTCAAGTTCAGCGTCACGGGTCCGGACATGAGCGACGAAACCTTGGTTCCGCTTTATCGCGACTGGCTGGCGCGCGTCAGCACCCAGGCGTCGCAGCGCGTCGGTACGACAAACGGGTTTGAAAAAACTACGCTTGGCAGTTCGCTCGAGCGGACCGGTGACCTGCTGGATCTCGTCCGCTTCGAATACTCGACCAGTTCCACCAATACGAAATGCCGGGGCCTCGCTGTCGATCAGACGACCTTGCAGGGATGTCAGGTGATGTGGCTCGCCACGCCGCGTTTCACATATTCAGCGTCCGGCACTGCACGTTCGCCGGACATTGCCGGACTGGTCCGTCAATTCCCGCCACAAGGAAGCCCGGATACGCAGCTAATTACCGCAGCTCTGGGCAATGTCGATTTCGACCGGTTCTGCCGGCCCGATGCTCGAACCGTGCCTCTGGCAGGTTTCCCCCCTGACGCACAGGCCAATCAAGGCAAAGCGCTGGATTTGGCAAATGCGCTTACGACCCTGCGCGACTTTGCACCGGCCCTGGAGTTTCAGGCCCAGTCGATCGCCAACAACAATAGCATCGGGACGATCTACTTCAAGCCGCTTGAATTCAGCGATCGGGCGACGATCGCGCAGGCCGATGCCCTTATCGAAAGTGTCAAACGGCTTCAGGCCGACTATCCCTACTCGTGCGGCGCAGTCGGTCCGATCGGTCCCTTCACTGTGCCGAGCGTGTTCAAGAGTGCATTAGCCAAGGAAGAGGAGCGTGCACGCTTCTATTCAATCGGTCCCAAACAACAGGTCCAAATCGTTTCTTCGCAGGCGCGAGCCGCCGAATCCATTGCGCTGGCTGCTTCACTTGCCGGCAGTGTCCCGACACAAGGCATCGGAGCTGACGCCGCCCTCGGATTTGGCCGCAACGCCGTCGGGCGTGCTGACGCGCTCGAGCGAGTGCCACTGGTCGTTGCATTCGGTGATGCGGGCTCGGCGAATCCCGAGTTCGGTTGGATGATGGGGCCACGTAGTGTACTCGATCCGAAGAAGCAGGAGTTGCGCTTTGCTCAAGGCCTCCGTCCGCAGGACCTGTCGGTCGATCTGATTGTACCGGGCTGGTGGCCTTATATCGACCTTGTATCCAGTTCGGCATGGTCGCCCGATTGGGAGGGAAGGGGCGGCAGGTCGGGTGCGTCGGCGCGTTCACGCACCACCAGGGTCGACCTTTCGCCATCTACCGCCGATTACGACAACATTACGGCACGGATATTGGGCAATGCCAGTTTCAAAGTTGCGAGCATCGACGGCGCGCCGATCCCGAGTTCGATTGTCGCCTGTTCGAACAATGTTTCGATCATCTTCGTGGGGCCGCAGCTATGGCGGGCCGATCGGGTTGTCATCGGCGGAAAGTCGGTTGATGGCAGCGCGATCAAGGTACTTCCCGATCTCAGCGGAATCGTTGTCAATGTCGCGTCGGTCGATTTTCCGACGCTGTCGGGGGCAAGTGGGGCCTCGGCGCAGGTAGAAGTACAGATCCTCACCCCATACGGCAGGACTCGTTCCGAGTTGTTGGTCGCCGGACTCAAGAAAGACGGTTGCGCCGCCAAACCCGCCAAACCCGATGAGCAGGGCAAGTAACGGCTCCCTCACCGCCAGACGCACAAGGAACGACCAGCATGGAACAGGGCACGATCAGCAGTCATTTTGTCTACTACCACATCAAGCCTGACGCGATCGACAAGATCGTCGTATTCCACGAGGGTGCGATATACCCGTCCGGCACGCAATTCGCAGTGGGCGATCGCGTCAACTTCGAACGCTACAAGGATTATCCAGACTGGGCGAAGCGGGTCGAGCGCATCTAGGGCTCACCCAGTTGAGACGCATACCCGGCTGTAGAGGAAGTCGCTCGGGCCGAAGCTGGTGAGGAAGCTGACATCCGCCGCGTCGCGTCCGACGCCGATCTTGGCGGTGTATGCCGGGTCGGCCATGCCGGTGGCGTCGACTATGTGCCAGGCACCGCCGCTTTCGACCGAGGGATCGGCGAGGAAGACCTCCGCCACGGCATGGAAATCCTGCGGTTCGACCCGCGGGGCATAGCACGCGACATAGCGCGCGGGGATGGTCGAGGCGCGGGCGAGAGCGACCAGCACATGGGCATAGTCGCGGCAGATGCCGCGCCGTTCGATGAAACTGTCGCGCGCGGTGGTGTTGACCGTGCTCGATCCCGGCGCATAGGTGAAGCGATCGGCAATCCAGTCGCGGATCGCCGCGATCCGCCCGCCGCCGCCGGTTCCTGCGAACTCGCTCTCGACGAAATGCTGGAAGCTGTCCGCCGGGCAATAGCGGCTGTCGAGCAGGTAGTGCACCGCCTCGCCGGGGAGCTCGTGCGGCGGCAGCGCGTCGAGCGTGGCGATATTGGCGAGGATGCGGTGAAGCTCGATCTCGGCATGGTAGGCGACCTCGAACCGCCCGTTGGTCCGCAGCCAGATGCGCTCGCCGATATCGTCCTCCGCCGCGACGCGGGCGCAATGCTCGGCATCGGACATTTTCGTCTCGGTCGATAGAATGCGCTGTTCGGGGATCGCCGCCGCCTCGAACTGCAGCAGGATATCGGTCGGCTGGTCGGTCGAGAAGGCGAAGCTGGCGGAGATCGAGAGGGTCATCGCCCTCTCAATGCACCAGCCTTGCTTCTGTGCCTACTCCAATCCGATCGCGGCCTTCACGTCCTGCCAGCTGACCAGCTTGAAGTTCTGTGCTGCCGGAGCATTCTGCCCGTCCTGCGCGATGAACAGGCCGGCGGGATAGGCCGGGCCGAAGCTGCGGATATCGAGCTCGATTCCGTCGGTTTCTTCGGTCGCGCCAAAGGTGCCGGCGGCGATGCGAAAGCGGCCGACCGGCTCCATCCCCGGCAGGCGGAACACTGAGTAGGCGTTGTCGCCCTGCGAGGAAGCGACGAGGTAGCCGCCATCGCTGCCCTGCGGCGCGATCGCGAGGCCTTCGACGTCGGCGACCAGTACCTTGTTGTCGACGGCAGCAACCAAGCGCTTGGCCCCGTTCTCCGTGTCGATGGCCCAGATCCCGGCGTCTTCCTCGCCGATATAGAGCGTGCCCGTGCGCGGGTCGGCGATGCAGCCTTCGGGCTGGGTCGGGACGGTGGCGAGGGTGCGGGTCATCGCGACCGGGCTGCCGGGGAGCAGGCGGCTGTCGTAAATCACCCCGTTTTTGGGCGCGCTGTAGACCGTTACCTCACCCTCGCCCGTCACCCCGCCGAAGCAGATGCCATAGGCTTCACCGGGCCCCACCGGGTGCGATCCCGCGGGTTCCAGCTCGCCGGTGACGATATCGAGCAGCGAAAGGTGGATTCGCGCGTTGGCCAGATCGCTCCGATCGCTTGCGGCGACCAGCACGCGTCCGTCGGGCAGTTCGGCCAGATCGACGTTGTTGAGCCCCGGCGCAGGGAGGAAGCTCTTCTGCTTGCCGGCGAGGTCGTAGACGTAGAGCCCGCCCTTCTTGTCGGTCGCGACGATCAGGCTCTTCGCCGGGTCGGCGGCGTTGCGCCAGATCGCCGGGTCGTCCGCCGCGTCCTCGTTGACGGTGCCGACGGGGACGGTTTCGGCCAAGGCCGTCACCGTCACCGCCGGATCGCCGGTGATCGGGGTGGTAGCGCAGCCGCCGAGCAAGGCAGCGGCTGCGAGCGGGGCGAGGGCAATCCTGCGCATCAGAAGGTTATCCGCACGCCGCCCTTCATCGTCCAGCTGTATTCCTCATACTGGTATAGGTTCTGGCTGCCCGAGAGGTTGTTGTAAGCAAAGTACTTCGCGTTGTTGATGTTCACCCATTCGTAGAACACGCGGATATTGTCGCTGACCTTGAGCTTGGCGCTGAAATCGAGCTGGAAGTGATCGTCCACATAGCGATCGGTTGCCGGATCGTCGGTGAGCTCGTCGAGATAGCTGTCGCGATAGGTGCCGGAAAGGCGCAGGCTGATCGGCCCCTTCTCGTAACCCAGCACGCCGTTGAATGTGTGCTTCGACGAGGCAGGCAGCGGAATGTCGCGGAAGCTGGTCACATTGGCCAGATCGGTGAACGACCCGTCGGGCACGGTTCCGTTGGCATCGGTGAAAGTATAGTTGGCCTGCACCAGGAAGCCCGATAACAAGCCCGGCAGGAAGTCGAAGCTCTGCGAAAAGCCGAGTTCCACGCCGAAGATGTCGCCGCTTTCACCGTTGATCGGGATCACCGCCTCATCGAACGCGATGCCGTTGAAGGTGCCGGGAGTGTCGACTTCGACGTCGACGATGAAATTCTTCACATCCTTGTAGAACACTGCCGCCGTGATCGCGCCATTGTTCGACAGGTAGTATTCGAACGAGGCATCGAGGTTCCAGGCCCGGTAGGGCACCAGAGCCGGGTTGCCGAATTCGCCTTCGATCTCGTCGTCGTCATTGACTTCAACCGCAAAGCGCGGGGCGAGGCGCGAGAGCTTGGGGCGCACGAGGCTGCGATAGCCCGCCAGCCGCACGATCAGATCGTCGGCCGCTTCCCACCGGACATTGAGGCTGGGCAGCCAGTCGGTGTAGTCCTTCTCGAACGCAACCGGAGTGACGATAACCGTATCGTCGGTCGCGGTTGTGCCGTTAGGCAGCGTCGAGTCTTCTTCGAACAGGGTGACGTTGTTGCCCAGAATGTCGTTGCGGGTGTTTTCCACCCGGACGCCGCCGATGACCCGCAGCCGGTCGGTCTCGTAGCGGCCGAGCAGATATCCTGCGAGAATGTCTTCATCGACGCTGTAGTCTTCGACTGCGCTGTCGAACTGGCTGTCGATTTCCTGCAGCTCGAAATTGGCGAAATTCGCTAGGAAGAAATCGCGAGTCTCGGTGAACCCGGCGACCGGCGAAATGTCGGTCAGGCGGTATGTCTGGCCACGTCCGAGCACATCGGCGAGGGTGAAATCGCCAGGCCCGTCGTACTCGTAGAATTCTACGGTCTTGTTGTAGCTCTTCTGCCGCCAGCGACCCTTGAAACCTGCCTGGACGGTGAACGTGCCGCTTTCGAGATAGGATTCGCGACCGATATCGAACTTGGCCGACCATTCCTCGTCCTGTGCGTCGCTCAGAGCCGTAAACTCGATGTCGTTGAGCTCATAGGCCGAAGGATCGTTGAAATCGCCGTTCACCCCGCCAACCTGTTGGTACAGGGGAACGCGCGGGTCCGAGTAGTCGAACTGGATGATCAGCCCATCATCATCGAAACGGTTGCGGAAATCAGCCGGATCGATCGACCCGTTTTCGCGCTCGGTCGCCTTGGCATAGCTGACCGAATACTCAGCAAACCAGTTATTCCACCGGCTCTCGCCACCGCCGACAATCGAGTAGATCCGTTGGCGTTCGAAACGATCCTTGATGTCGCGCTCGACCTGGATGCGCTCATCGGTATCGTCGAAAGTGGCGGTGTTGCCGCTTTGCGAGCTCGGCCCGTTGTCCTCGAAATTTCCGAGGTCGAAATTGGTCCGGCGGCGGAACTCCTGATCGTCGAACTGGCTCCACACGCCCTTGAGGTAGAGCTCGGTGCTCTCGCCAACGCGGGCATCGAAGCCGAGAGTCGCGCTGATCCGTTCGCGCTCGACGTCATAGTCGCGGTACTGGATTTCCAGCGGAACCGGACCAGCGCCGAAATCGTCCCAGCCATCGGCTTCGATATTGTCGGTTTCAAATTCGCGCTTGTAGTAGGAAACGCCACCCGAAACGCCGAAATTGTCGGTCAGCCTGGTCGCGAAATCGACGCTGCCCTTCGGCGTGACGTTATCGACATAGTCGTTGTAGCTGCCTTCGACCTTGACCGAGAACAGGCTCTTCTGGCGGTCGAACGCGCTGGTCGTTTCGATCTCGACCGACGCGCCGATCGTGTCGCCGTCCATGTCGGGAGTGAGCGATTTCTTCACTTCAATCGATTCGATGATGTCGGACGATATAACGTCGAGCGCCACCGAACGTACGTCGCTTTCGGGTGAGGGGAGGCGCACGCCGTTGAGCGAAGTCGAGTTGAGTTCGGGGTCGAGCCCGCGAACCGACACGAAGCGGCCTTCGCCCTGGTCATTGAGCACGTTGATGCCCGGCAGGCGGCGAAGCGATTCGGCGACGTTCTGGTCGGGGAACTGGCCGATGGCGTCGCGTGTGAGCACATCCGACACGCCGTCTGCCGCGCGCTTGCGGTTGAGCGCGCTCGACAGGTTGGCGCTCTGGCCGATGACGAGTATCTGACCTGCACGATCGCCACCGAGCTCAATCGCGACCGACACCACACCAGTCTCGCCGACGCTGACTTTGCGCTGGACGGTTTCCGCCCCGACATAGCTGACTTCAAGGGTGTACTCGCCTGCCGGAACATCGGCGAAGTAGAACGAACCGTCACGCGCAGCGCTGGCGACCCGCCCAAGTTCGACCAGACGGACCTCTGCCGACTGAAGGGCGACAGTGCCCGATGCGTCGATGACGCTGCCTGCGATTTCGCCGGCAAAAGCCGGTGCCGAGAGACCCATGGCGATGGCCGAAACGGCAGCGCCGAGAAGCAGTTTGTTCGTGATCATTGGAGTGCCCCATCCAGATTGGTTGAGGCGCGACTAGAACCGGCGTGTGACAGCAAAACGAAGCAATGGTGACCGAATGAAGAATCGCGTTGCAGTGGCGTGACAATCCACCGCGAAAGCGATGCTGGCGGCTATTCGCCCGCCAGGTGCAGCGCAACCTCGCGCCGGTAGGCCTGCGCGCGGTGCTCGACGAGGAAGACGCCCTGCCAGGTGCCAAGCATCATCGCGCCGTCTTCGATCGGAATCGCCAGCGAGACCCCGGTCAACGCTGTCTTGAGATGCGCGGGCATATCGTCCGGCCCCTCGTCGTCATGCTCGTATTGAACGCCTTGCGGCGCGAGCCGGTCGAGCCAGCGCAGCATGTCGCGCCGCACGGCGGGGGAGGCGTTCTCGGTGATCACCAGCGAGGCCGAGGTGTGGCGGCACAGCGCGGTCAGCAGCCCGGTGCGGATGCCGGTCCCGGCGATCCACGCGGCGATGTCGCGGGTGATCTCGTGCATGCCGGGGCCGGAGGTGGGGATGGTGAGGGTATGCGTGTGGTGGGGCATGACCGGTCGTCAATCGCAGCCGGCGGCAGCGTCCAGCGGGGTCCCGTCCTCCGCGATGCGGAAATCGCCTGCGCCCGTGGTGACGATAGCCGTGCGGTCGGCCCTCAGCACCAGCTGGTAGGGGCTGGCGGGCAGGCGGATGACCCGCTCCACCGCGAGGCTGCGCAGGTCGACGACACGGAGGTTGCCCTGGTCGAGACCCAGATGCGACAGTCCGGCGGCGACATAGAGCTTGCCCTCCATCTCCCACAGGAAATCGACCTGTTCGCGCACGATGGTGCGCGGCGCGCCGGCTTCCGGCAAAAGGACGAGCCCGCCGCCGAATTCGCCGCCGTTGAAGGCGATAAGGTCGCCGCGATGATGCGGGTAGATCGCCGTCACCCGGCCCTGGACGAACTCGACCGGGATGTGCTGGCGGACCGCGCGGTAGCGGGTTTCGGACACAGGAGCGAAGTCGATCCGGCTGACGCCCCTGGCCGGGAACCGGATGCGCCCGGCGGGATCGCTTCGCAGTGTGATGTCCTTCCCGGCGATGCGGCAGCGCTGATCCGCTTCATCGCCTGCCCAGCGAACGTCGCTGAGGAAACGCAGCACATCTTCGTCTGGCACCACCGGGCCCTGCGGCTCGCTCTCCGGCAGACCGAACACCCCGCCTGAGAGAGCGTTCAGCCCGCGCCGGGCGTTGTTGCGCACGCCCCTGTGCCAATGGCTCGCTGCCAATCGTTCGAGCAAGGGGCGCGCTTCCGCTGCTTGCAGCCGGCCGAGCGCTTCGGCGGTGTTATAGGCGAGCAGCCAATCGTCGCGCAGGTCGGGCTCCTGCGCGACCAGCGCGGAAGCCTGGTCTGCCGCACCGATCCGGCCCAGAGCGAGCGCGGCAGCGGCGCGCACCTCGGGATCGAGCCGAGGGTCGAGGAAGCGCGCGATCGATGGTCCGGCCGATCTCGCCTGCTCCCCGAAGCGCGAGATTTCCGTGATCGGATAGATCGGTGCAAAGGCTTCCTCGTCCCGCGCAAGCGCTTCGACATCGAGCGCGTCGAGGCGGGCGATGCGAAGCGCCAGGCCCATCGGGTGTTGCCGCGCGAGAAGATAGGTCTCGGCGGTGTAGCGGGCTTTGTCCGTCGCGCCGTTTGCTGCCAGATCGGCCATGGTGTCGCCGAAAAGGCCGATCGTAGGGGTCCTGCGGTTCGCCAGCAATGGATCCTCCATGGCATCGAACAAGGCGAGGATCCCGTCGCAGGGCTTGCCATCGGCGCTCCGCCGGCAGCGCTCGATCCGGTCGAGCAGCAGTGGCTGGAGTCGCTCCGGCCCGAAGAACGGCAGAGCGAAGAAGATCTGCGAATTGCTCCCGGTCCCGGGATCGCGCTCGAAATCGGCCCATAGCAGTTCGAGCGCCGCATCGGTGCGGGTGGTGGCGATTGGGACGATCAGCCAGCCGTTGCGGCGACCCGAACCGTAGTTCCAACCGGCGAGCAGCGCCTCGTAGTGGCGCGGATCGATGTCGCGGAACGAATGGAGCAGATATCCGGCATCCTCCCGTATGCGCCCATCGGGATCGACCAGCAGCGGCAGCAGGGCGACGACCGCATCGTCGCCGAATGCGGTGATCCGCTCCTTCGCCGGAATATCGGTCCCGTTGACGCGGATCGCGGGGTCGCGGACCTCGGCGATGCATTGTTCGAGCGTGAGGCACTGGGCCGTCTTCTGCTGCGCCGAGGCCGGCGAGGCAAAGAGGGCGGCAAGCGCCACCACCGCCAGTCGTCTGAAAGAACCCTGCATGGGTCGAGACTAGCCGCAACGCCCGGTAGGACAAACGATGATTTTCCTACACGGGTTTCGCCTGCTATCGTCCAGGGGTTCGGGCACGCTTCGTCAGGCCCGGGACAGGCTCTTTCTCCGCGTTGATCTTCACCGGCTAGCTAGGCCGAAATGCGGATGGCAGCGGTGTCCATGACAATTGCGTGCCGGACGACGTTTTGGTGTCGCCTTTGTGTCGCCTTTCGTTCGCGTGCTAGGCTGGCACGCCGAACAGGTCGTGCGCGTCCGACTCCTCGATCTCGGCATCGATGATAGCGCCCGGCTTCAGCGTAGCGGCGACATTGCGCAGGTAGACCGCGCCGTCGATCTCGGGCGCGTCGGCCTGGCTCCGGCCGGTCGCGCCGATATCGCCGTCTTCGTCCGCCTCGCCGACCTCGTCGATAATGACGGAAATGGTCCGGCCGACCTTGGCCGCGAGCTTGGCGGCGCTGATCCGCTCGGTGACTTCCATCACCCGGGCGTAGCGCTCCTCCTTGATTTCCTCGGGCACATGATCGGGCAGGGCGTTGGCCTGCGCACCTTCGACCGGCTCGAACCGGAACGCCCCGACGCGGTCGAGCTGCGCTTCTTCCAGCCAGTCGAGCAGGTAGCGGAAATCGTCCTCGGTCTCGCCGGGAAAGCCGACGACGAAGCTGGAGCGGATGGCGATGTCGGGGCAGATGTCGCGCCAGTTCCTCAGCCGCTCGAGCACTTTTGCTTCATTTGCCGGGCGCTTCATCCGCTTGAGGACGGACGGGCTGGCGTGCTGGAACGGGATGTCGAGATAGGGCGTCAGCAACCCCTCCGCCATCAGCGGGATCACCGCGTCGACATGGGGGTAGGGGTAGACATAGTGCAGCCGGACCCACGGCTGTTCGCCTTCTGGGGTGCGCAATTGGCCTAGTTCACGGGCGAGGTCGGTCATATGCGCGCGGACCTCGCGGCCCTTCCACGTCTTCGCCTCATGGCGGGTGTCCACGCCATAGGCGCTGGTATCCTGGCTGATGACCAGCAGCTCCTTGGTTCCCGCCGCGACCAGCTTCTCCGCCTCGCGCAGCACCGCGTCGATCCGGCGGCTGGCGAGCTTGCCGCGCAGCTGCGGGATGATGCAGAAGGCGCAGGAGTGGTTGCAGCCCTCCGAGATCTTGAGATAGCTGTAGTGGCGCGGGGTCAGCTTGATATCGGGCTGCGGGATCAGGTCGACGAACGGCCCCTGGCTCGGCGGGGCGTGGATATGCACCGCCTCGACCACCTGCTCGTACTGGTGCGCCCCGGTGATCGCGAGCACCTGCGGATGCGCAGCGCGGATAGCATCGGCTTCCTCGCCCATGCAGCCGGTGACGATCACGCGGCCGTTTTCGGCGATCGCCTCGCCGATCGCGGCAAGGCTCTCTTCCTTGGCGGAATCGAGAAAGCCGCAGGTGTTGACCAGCACCACGTCGGCCCCGGCATAGTCGGGGCTCATTGCGTAGCCGTCGGCGCGCAGCCGGGTCAGGATGCGTTCGGAATCGACCAGCGCCTTGGGGCAGCCGAGGGAAACCATCCCTACGCGTTTTTGTGGGCCAACCTTCTTCTGGTCGGGGATCGGGGCGGTGACAGTGCTCATAATCGCGCGGCCCCTACACCCGCAGGCGTGTTTGCGCTAGGATTTGTGCCGGGTCGCAAAGAGGAGGGGAACATGGATATCTCTGCAGTGAACTGGATCGGCGTGGTGGTCGCGGCGCTCGCCGGGTTTCTCGTCGGCGGAATCTGGTACGGGCCGGTGATGGGCAAGCGCTGGATGGGCGCAGTCGGGCTGTCCGAAGAGCAGATCAAGCAAGGCAATATGGCGGCGATCTACGGCGGGGCCTTCGCCTTCTCGCTGCTCGCCAGCTGGACGCTCGCGCATACCTTCGCGACCTACGGGCAAGATCTGTCGGTTGCGGTCAAGGTGCTGACCGCCTTCGGCGTCGCGCTCGGCTTCATCGTGCCGGCGATCGGCACCAACTATCTGTTCAGCCAGAAGTCGAAGGCACTGTTCTTCATCGATGCGAGCTACTGGCTGCTGTTCTACATCGCGATGGGTCTGGTGCACGCCTACCTGCCGTAAGCGCCCGGGCGGGCGCAGCGGTCAGTGCTGGCCGTTGTGCCCGTCGCCGCGCACTTCGCCCGATTCGGTCGCGATGATCTCGACGATGACATCACCCGGCTGGAGCATGTGACATTCGTCTTCCCAGAAGCCGATGGCCCGCCCGTCACGATAGACGCGCAGCCCCCGTCCGCCCGATTTGAGCGTTTCGATCGAGCACCCGGCCTCTTCCGCCGTGATTTCGCGCTCGACCAGTTGCACCCGGCCCGAAACCGAGGCGAGATCGGCAAGGTATTCGGCGATATGCGCGCCGTTGACGCTCCCGGCGAGCAGCAGCCCGGTGAAGCGCACCGGGTTGATTACGTTGTTCGCCCCTGCTTGTCGCGCGAGCAGCTCGTTGTCGTCGGCGCGCACGACCACGCTGATCGGCACATCGGGCGCGAGGTGGCGGACGGTGAGCACGATCAGGATCGAGGAGTCGTCGCGCCCGGCGGAAACCAGCACGGCCTGCGCCTTGCTGATGCGCACCGCCTCCAGCGTCTCGTCGCGGGTGGCGTCGCCAGCCAAGACGTTGCAGCCGAGCTTCTCCGCTTCGGTCAGGCGTTCCTCGCTCGGGTCGATCACCACGATACAGCTCGGATCGGTGCCCCGTTCGATCAGTTCGGCCACGCTTTCGGAGCCGGAAACCCCGTAGCCCAGGACGACAATGTGATCGGTGAGCTGTTTCTGGATGCGGGCCATGCGCCATTTCTCCCAGCTGCGCTTGATGATGAAACTATAGGCCGCGCCGACGAAGATGAAGAGCACGGCAATGCGGACTGGGGTGACGATGACCGCCTCGATCAGGCGCGACCGGTCGCTGATCGGGGCAATATCGCCGAACCCGGTGGTGGTGACGGAGATCATGGTGAAATAAACCACGTCGAGGAAGCTGACATGGCCGTCGTAGTGATCAACCAGCCCTTCGCGATCCCACCAGTGGATCATGATCACGAACAACAACAGGAACAACGCCAGCGCCATGCGGATGCCGAGGTCGCCCCATACGGGCACCTTGACCGCACGGCGCAGCGGCTGGAACTTCTGGGTCTTGCCCCGCTTGCCCGCGCCCGACGCGCTGTCGTTTCGCCTTGCCATTACCCGGTCAGCGTTGGGGGAGCTTCTTGGCCGGGTCAACCGGCTCATTGTCCTTGAGGATGTCGAAGTGGAGCTCGGGCCGGGTGGCGCTGCCCGTGCTGCCTGCAAGGCCGATCCGTTCTCCGCTGCGCACGAGATCGCCCAGCTTCACTGTGATGCGCGAGAGGTGGCCGTAGCGCGTGCGCCAGCCGTTGCCATGGTCGATCACCACCAGCCGTCCGAACCGGCCCGAGTCCGCCTGCGCATAGACCACCCGCCCGCCGGCCGAGGCGCGCACCATGTCACCGGTCTTGACCGCGATATCGATCCCCTCGTGGCCCTTGTCATCCTTGCGCTGGAACCCGGCCAGCACCGCGCCATCGTGCGGACGGCGGAAATAGGGCTCGGTGCGCGCCGGGGCCGGGCGTTCGGGGGCGGCGATCACCGCCGGGATGATCAGCCGCTGGCCGAGCTTGACGGCGTAGGGCGGCTGCATGCCGTTGGCGATGGCGATATTCTCGAACGGGACGCCGTAACGCCGCCCGATCGACAGGCCGGTATCGCCCTCCTTGACGATGTGTATTTTCTGCCGGGGAATGACGAGCTTCTGCCCGCGCCGCACCTCGTAGGGGTCCTGCAACCCGTTGGCGGCGATGATCATCTCCTTCGGCACTCCGGCGCGATTGGCGATGCCGCTCAGCGTCTCGCCTTCGGTCACCACGTGCTCGGTCTCGGTCGCGGGGTCGCCGGCGGCAAGCAGCAGCGGCAAGAGGGCGATCAGTGCGAGACGTTTCATCGGATCATTCTCCGGCGGCGAACCTTTCGCGCAATGTGCCGAGCGAGGATTCATGCGTCAATTCCGGGCGCAGCGGTGTCACCGCAATATATCCGTCGGCGATCGCCTCGAGGTCGGTGTCGTGATCGTTGGTGTGCTCGATCGCGTGGAGGCCGAACCAGTAATAAGTCAGCCCGCGCGGGTCGCGGCCCTCGACCACGCTGCCGCGCGAATAATCGTGAAAACCCTGCCGCACCACGCGGATGCCCTTGACGTCCGTCGCCGCGCGCGGCGGGAAGTTGACATTGACCAGCATCCGCTCGGCGAAGTCCATCTCGAGCATCGGGCGCAGCACATTCGCACCCCACCGGCGGGCCGCATCGAACGCATCGTGCGCCCCCTCGCGGTCGAGCACCTGGCTCAAGGCGATCGAGCGGATGCCCGCCAGCGCACCTTCCATCGCCGCCGAGACCGTACCCGAATAGGTGATGTCGTCGCCCAGGTTGGCCCCGCGGTTGACGCCCGACAGGATCAGGTCGGGCTTGAGGTCCTTGAGCACGGTGCGCAGCGCCAGCATCACGCTGTCGGTCGGCGTGCCGGTAACGGCGAAGCGCCGCTCGCCCAGCCTGCGCAGCCGAACCGGCTGGTTGAGGGTGAGCGAATGGCCCGCGCCCGACTGTTCTTCGGAAGGCGCGCAGACCCAGACATCGCCGCTCAGCTCGCGGGCGATTTCCTCGAGCACGGCGAAGCCGGGCGCGTGGATGCCGTCGTCATTTGTCAGCAGGATGCGCATCGGGCGCGCGCTCAATTGTTGCCCATCACGATGTCGCCGAGCCCGCCCAGCACGCTGCCTTCACCGCGGTTGCTGCCCCCCATCGGGCCTGCTGCCGCGAGCATCCGCCCGGCAAGGCGGCTGAAGGGGAGCGACTGGATCCACACCTTGCCGGGGCCGCGCAGCCGGGCAAAGAATACGCCTTCACCGCCGAACACCATCGACTTGACGCTGCCGGCACGAGTGACGTCCATATCCACCCCGGCCGTGTAGGCGGCGACGCAGCCGGTATCGACATGCAGTTCCTCGCCCGGTGCCAGTTCGCGCTCGATCAGCGTGCCGCCCATCTGGACGAAGACCCAGCCGTCGCCGGTCAGCTTCTGCATGATGAAGCCTTCGCCGCCGAACAGGCCGGTCATCATCCGCTGCTGGAAATGGATGCCGATGGACACCCCGCGCGCAGCGGCGAGGAAGCTGTCCTTCTGACAGATCAGCGTGCCGCCGACGCTGTCGAGCTTGATCGGCAGGATCGTGCCGGGGGTGGGGGAAGCGAAGGCGACCCGCGCCTTGCCTTGTCCCTGGTGGGTGAAGACGGTGGTGAACAGGCTTTCGCCGGTCACCAGCCGCTTGCCCGCGCCGAGCAGCTTGCCCATGAAGCCGCTGCCTTCGCCGCCCGCTCCGTCGCCGAACACGGTTTCCATCGTGATGCTGGCATCCTTCCACACCATCGCCCCGGCTTCCGCCACCGCGCTTTCGCCCGGATCGAGTTCGATCTCGACGAATTGCAGATCCTCGCCGCGGATGGCGAAATCGATATCGTCGGACAGGCTGCTGCTGCGGCTATGATTCCAGGGATTGTTGGTCATGGCGTCTCTCCGTGGGTTTTTCAGGCGAGGGGTTGCAAAGTCTCCATTCCGCCCATGTAGGGGCGCAGGATGGGCGGAATCGTGACACTGCCGTCGGCCTGCTGGTAATTCTCCAGCACCGCGACCAGCGTGCGCCCGACCGCGAGGCCGGATCCGTTGAGCGTGTGGACGAAAGCGGTCTTCTTCTCGCCCTCGGGGCGATAGCGGGCGTCCATCCGGCGGGCCTGGAAATCGCCGCACCAGCTGATCGAGCTGATCTCGCGATAGGCACCCTGGCCGGGCAGCCAGACCTCGAGGTCGAAGGTCTTGCGCGCGCCGAAGCCCATGTCGCCGGTGCACAGCAACACCTTGCGATAGGGCAGATCGAGCGCCTGCAAGACGCCTTCGGCGCTGGCGACCATATGGTCGTGCTCGGCCTGCGCTTCCTCCGGGCGGCAGATGCTGACCAGCTCGACCTTTTCGAACTGGTGCTGGCGGATGAAGCCGCGCGTATCCTTGCCTGCCGCGCCCGCTTCGGAGCGGAAGCACGGGGTGAGCGCGGTCATCCGCAGCGGGAATACGCCCTCGTCGAGAATCTGCTCGCGCACCGCGTTGGTGAGGGAGACTTCGGCGGTGGGGATAAGCCAGCGGTCGTCGGTGGTGCGGAAATTGTCCTCGGAGAACTTTGGTAGCTGCCCGGTCCCGTAGAGGCTCTCGCTGCGCACCAGCAGCGGCGGGGCGCATTCGAGGTAGCCGTTCTCGCCCGTCTGGCGGTCGAACATGAATTGCGCGATTGCGCGGTGGAGGCGCGCCATGCCGCCCTTGAGGAAGGTGAAGCGTGCGCCGGAAATCGCCGCGCCGGTTTCGAAATCCATCCCCAGCGCGGGTCCGATATCGGCGTGTTCCTTGGGCGCGAAGTCGAATGTGCGCGGCTCGCCCCAGCGGCTGACCTCGACATTCTCGGCCTCGTCCGAGCCCACCGGCACATCGTCGGCGGGCAAGTTGGGGATGCTCGCGAGCAGCGCGTCGAGCTCGGTGCCCAGTGCGCGGTCCTGCTCCTCCAGCTCGGGCAGGCGGGTCTTGAGCTGCGCCACTTCGGCCTTGAGCGCCTCGGCTGTCGCGCTGTTGCCCGCACCCATCGCCTGCCCGATCGCCTTGGACGCCTCGTTGCGGCGGCCCTGCGCGGCCTGCATCTCGGTCGCGACCGCGCGGCGCTTCGCGTCGAGCGCGACGATCGCGCTGGACGTGGGCTCGAATCCGCGTTTGGCAAGGGCGGCATCGAAGGTTTCGGGGTCGTCGCGGATCAGGCGGATGTCGTGCATGGCGCGGCCTATGCACTTGCCCGATGCAAGTCTCAAGCATGGTAATGCGCGCGGAACCTCTTGCCCGCCCCCGAGTTTAGTCCGGCAAAAGGAGATTACACATGATTGGCAAGATCATCGGTGCCTTCGCAGGCGCCAAGGCAGCGGAAAGCACTTCGGCCATCGGCGGTACGACCGGCGCGATTCTGGGCGTCGGCGCGGCGACGATTGCTCGTCGGATGAGCCTCCCGGCGCTCGCGGCGGTCACCGTCGGCGGCTATCTGTGGAAGCGCCATCAGGACAAGAAGGCGACGTCCGCACCCGTCGCCTGAACGGGTTCGAACAGCGAGTGGCCCCGTCCGGTTTTCCGGGCGGGGTTTTCGTGCAAGTCGCAAACAATGGCACAGCGCGAAACCTTGAAGGCCAGGCTGGTCCACTTCGTCGGCTTCCGCGACGACCGTTACTGGAACGCCGTGCGCGCTTTCGGCCCGCCGGACATGGTTCACGAGGCGTGGGACCGCTATGCTGCGGACGATGTCGCGCCGGGCGATCTCGTGGTCTTCGCCGAGGGGGCGGCGAATCAAGAACCGCGCAGCTTCACCGTCGAAGCTGCGCGGTCCCGCGCGGCGAGGGCGGCTGGGAGATCCGCCCCGCCGGACTGAAACGTTGGCTCAGAAGCGGACTTCGCCGGTCACAAACACCCGTCGCGGATCGCCGTAAAAGCCGGTAAGGTTCCCTTCGCGCCCAAGCACCGTGCCGGTCACGAAATCGTATCCGGCGACGATATAGCGCTTGTCGAACAGGTTCTTGCCATGGACCCCGATCGACCAGCGGTCGCTGTCGTGGTTGTAGACGATGCTGGCATCGGCGAGGAAGAACCCGTCTTGGTCGAGCGGCCCGGGCAGTTCGAACTGGCTCGAATCCGACCGCAGCGAGAGCGATCCGATCAGGTCGAGCATTCCGCTCGCCACCGGCAGGCCGAGGTCGAAGCCCATGTGCGCGGTGATGTCCGGCGTGTTCTGGAACACCCGCTGGTCGGCGACATCGTTGCCGAAAGCGTCGATGAAGGTGTTATACTCGGCATCGAGTACGCCGAGCGAGCCGTTGACCGTGAAGCGGCTGCCCATCCCGGCGAAGTCGCGCCCGGCGATCGCGCTGAATTCGAACTCCAGCCCGTTCACATCGGCATCGCCGGCGTTCGAGGTGATCCCGATGAAGCTGTCGTTGACCCCGTCGTTGTTCGAGTCGAAACCGACCGAGCCGGGGATCTGCACGTCGGTGTAATCGCCCTTGAAGATCGCCAGCGCGACATTGAGGTCGCCTTCGAGCAGCGACGCCTTCCAGCCCAGCTCGTAGCTGTCGACCGTTTCCGGGTCGAAGCTGAGGAAATCGAACCGGTCATCGTAGTCGATATCGCCGTCGCCATCGAAGTCGCGCGCCGCGCTCGACTGGCCGCGCGGGTCGAAGCCGCCGCCCTTGAAGCCGCGCGAATAGCTCAGATAAAGCGTATGGTTCTCGCTCGGCTTGAAGGTCACCGATGCGCGCGGGGTGAACTTCTTGAACGTCTCGCTGCCGGTGAAGTCGGACGTGACCGCAATGGGCACGGCGGTCGACGGCGGGAACAGATCGGAGAAGCCGCCGATGAAGGTCGTGCGCAGGATGCGGCTGGTGCGCTTGTCGTTGGTGTAGCGCCCGCCGACCGAGACGCTCAGCCGGTCGGTGATGTCATAGGTGAAATCGCCGAACACCGACCAGGTTTTGGTATCGACATCCCCCAGCGTCTGCGCGTTCAGGCCGGGCAGCCCGACCACCGCACCGGTGGTGAACAGCGCGACGTCGAAGGCGGTGAAAGCGTCGGCATCGAGATAATAGGCACCGAACACGCCGTTCAGCCGCTCGCCTTCGTACAGCAGCTGGAATTCCTGGCTGACCTGCTTGTTGCGATAGATCGCCGGTACGTCGAGGTCGGCCTGCGGCAGGCTGTCGAAATCGATCGGGGTGGTCGAATTGTCCTTGCGGTAGCCGGTGATCGACTTGAGCGTGATCGTGTCGCTCACCTCGACCGCGATGTTGAGCGCGCCGCCATAGGCCTCGACCTCCTGTTCGACCACGTTCAGCCCCGCGCGGGTGTCGTAGACATTGTCGAGCACCGGCGCGCCGCCGATCCGCCCGACCAGCAGCCGGTGGCCCTGGCGCGGGTCGGAATTGTCTTTCACATAGTCGCCTGACAGGCGGATGAAGACCGGACCGTTGTCGAATTCGAGCGTGCCGCGGGCGGCCCACACGTCCTTGTTGTAGTTTTCGACCCCCGCCAGGTTCAGGTTGTCGCCGAAACCGCCGCGTGACAGGCGCGCCCCGCTGGCACCGATCCGCACAGTGTCGGACAGCGGGGTCGAAGCGGTGACGATCAGGTCGGCTTGGTCGTAGCTGCCATAGGTACCGCGCACCTTGAGCCGGGTCTCGTCGGGCAGGCGGGCGGTGACATATTTGATCGCGCCGCCGATGGTGTTGCGCCCGTAGAGGGTGCCCTGCGGGCCGCGCAGCACCTCGATCCGGTCGACATCGTAGACGTCGAGGACGGCAGCCTGCGGACGGTTGAGATAAACGTCGTCGACATAGAGCCCGACACCGGCCTCGAAGCCGGCGACCGGATCCTGCTGGCCGACGCCGCGGATGAAGGCGGTCAGCGTAGTGTTGGTGCCGCGGCTGACTTCGAGCGTGAGGTTGGGCACTTCCTGCGAAATCTCGGTGATTTCGAGCGTGCCGGTCTTCGCCAGTTCCTCGCCACTTATCGCAGTGACGGCGAGAGGCACATCAATGATCCGTTCCTCGCGGCGGCGCGCTGTGACGACGATGGGGCCGTCCGCATTGCCGCTTTCGGCGGTCGTCTCGTCCTGTGCCGATGCCGGGGCCGCTACGAAGCCGATGCTCGCGCATCCGGCCAGCAGGCTGACGGCGAATCGGTGTTTGGAATTTGCCATGATTTCTCTCCCTGAAACTATCGTTGCCGCCTCTCTTATTGAAAGTTGAACCACCTTTCAAGTTTGAACTTGTATCGTCGGCCATAGCTGCGTAGTCAGGTGGCATGGAGCAGGGGACGGCGATCAAGCGGGACGAGGAGTCGGCGAACGGCGACAAGAGCCCGCGCACGGATCGCGGGCGGCGCACCCTGCGCAAACTGCTCGACGCGGCGGCAATCGAATTCGGTGAAAAGGGCTTCTACGAAGCCTCGATCAGCGGGATCACCCAGCGCGCAGGCGTGGCGCTAGGCACCTTCTATACCTATTTCGATTCGAAGGACGCGATCTTCCGCGGGCTGGTCAACGACATGAGCGAAGCGGTGAAGCGTGCTGCGCGCGAGGCCCTGACCGAACCCATGAGCGCACTCGAAATCGAGCGGCGGGCGCTCGCCGCCTTCCTGCGCTTCGCCAGCGAGCACAAGGAAGTCTATCGCATCATCGACGAGGCCGAATTCGTCGATCCGGCCAGCTATCGCGCGCATTACGAGACGACCGCAGCGCGCATCCGCGAGCGTCTCGAGGCCGGGATGGCCGCGGGCGAACTGCGCGACGGCCTCGGCGAAGCTCACGCCTGGGCGATCATGGGCATGAACGTCTTTCTCGGCCTGCGCTATGCGATCTGGGGCAGTAGCGAGTGGGATGCCGACGAAATCGCCAGCTTGGCCAATGAGTTGCTCCAGAGTGGAGTCGGCAAGCGCTAACGCGCGGAATCATCCTCCCGATCCCGCGTAGCGCAATGGGCCACCTGTCACACCATGGTTGCAGGGAAGCCGATTTTCTGCCCTATTGTCCGTCGATGAGGAGGGATTCGGCGCTTTGTCGGACGGATTGAGGCAGGACACCCTGTTCACAGGGCTGACCCGCCCGCAAATGTTTGCGGGCGTCACCTACAGCTATTTCGTGATCAACGCGGTGATCGCGGTCGAGCTGTTCCTCATTTTCCAGAGCTGGTGGGTGCTGCTTGCCGCGTTCGCGATCCATGTCATCGGCATGGTTCTGTGCTTGCGCGAGCCGCTCTTCGTCGACCTGTGGCTGACCCGCGTGCGGCGCTGTCCGCGGGTGAAGAACCATAGTCTGTGGCGATGCAACTCCTACCGGCCCTGACCCGCGACCCCAAGGTGATCGCGCGCGAGGCTCCGGCCGGCGCGCATCTGCCTTACGCGCGCCATCTCGACGAGCGGACCATCGAAACCCGCGACGGGCTGCTGATGCAGACCATACGGCTTGGCGGGCTGTTGTTCGAAACCGCCGACAGCGACGAGCTCAACTATCGCGCCGAACTGCGCGACGCGATGCTGCGCACGCTCGGCTCGTCGCGCTTCGCGGTCTATCACCACCTGGTCCGTCGCTCGGCGCTGGTCGATCTCGCCCCGGCGGAGCAGGGCGGGTTCTGCAGCTATCTCGACCAGACCTGGCGTCACCGGATCGATGCACGCGCGCTCTATGTGAACGAGCTGTTCCTGACGGTCGTCCGGCGGCCGCTGCAGGGCAATCTCGGCTTCGTCGACCGAATGCAGGAATGGCTGGGGCGGTCGACCAGCCGCAATGCCGAGCGCCTTGCGTCCGACCGGCACGCGCTGTCGAACGCGGTTGCTTCGTTGGTCGCGGCGCTCGGGCAATACGATCCGCAGGTGCTGTCGGTTTACGACACGGTCGAGGGCCGCCGGTCGGAACCACTCGAGTTTCTCTCGTGGCTGTACAATCACGACATGCGCCCCATGCAGCTGCCGGCGGGCGATCTCGGCCATTTCATTCCGGCGCGGCGGATCAGCTTCGGGCGCGATACGGTGGAGCTGGCCCCGGCAGGGTCGCTGGCGCGCAACTTCACCGCGATGGTGGCGATCAAGGACTGGCCCGGGCGCACCATGCCGGGCATGTTCGACGAGCTCACCCGCCTGCCGTTCGAATTCGACATCGGTCAGAGTTTCGCCTTCGTCGAGCGGGGCGAGGCGCTGTCGCGGATGAATCTCGTCCTGCGCCGGATGCAGTCGGCGGAGGATGAAGCCCTCTCGCTGCGTGACGAGCTGGCGAATGCGAAGGACGAAGTCGCCGCCGGGCGCGCCGGGTTCGGCGAGCATCACACCACGCTGGCGATCCACGCCCCGGACCTGAAGACACTCGACGCGCAAGTTGCCGAAGTGATCGCCTTGCTAGCCGATCTCGGAATCAATGCCGTGCGCGAGGATATCGCGCTGGAGCCGACCTTCTGGGCGCAATTTCCCGGTAACTTCCGCTATATCGCGCGCAAGGGGCTGATCTCGACAACCAATTTCGCCAGCTTCGCCTCGCTGCACAACTTCCCCATCGGCAAGCCGCACGGCAACCATTGGGGCGAGGCGGTCACCCTGTTCGAGACGACCGCCGCCGGCCCCTATTTCTTCAACTTCCACCAGAACGACCTGGGCAATTTTACCGTCATCGGGCCGTCGGGTTCGGGCAAGACGGTGCTGCTCAACTTCCTGCTGGCGCAGGCGCAGCGGTTCAATCCGCGCACCATATTGTTCGACAAGGATCGCGGGTCGGAACTGTTCGTCCGCGCGATCGGCGGCACGTATGACCGGCTATCCGCAGGCCGGCCGAGCGGTCTCAACCCGCTTCAAATCGCGGATACGCCGGAGAACCGTACCTTCCTGCTAGACTGGCTGGCGATCCTTGCCGGAGGGGTCGATACGAGCGAGCTCGACCTGCTGCGCGATGCAATCGACACCAGTTACCATCAGCCGAACGACAAGCGCCGCCTGCGGCACTTCGTCGAGCTCCTGCGCGGCGGCGGCAGGCCGAAGAGCGGCGATCTCTACTCGCGGATGAAGCCCTGGTGGGGCAATGGCGAGCGCGCGTGGCTGTTCGACAATCCGCGCGACCTGACCGACCTCAGCGAGCGCACCATCGGGTTCGACATGACCGAGATTCTCGACGATCCGGCGATGCGCACCCCCGCGATGCTCTATTTCTTCCGCCGGGTGGACGAACGGCTCGACGGCAATCCGGCAGTGATCGTGATCGACGAGGGCTGGAAGGCGCTCGACGACGATGTCTTCGTCCAGCGGATCAAGGACTGGGAGAAGACCATCCGCAAACGCAACGGGATCGTCGGCTTCGCGACCCAGAGCGCGCAGGATGCGCTCGAAAGCCGGATCGCCGCCGCGATCATCGAGCAGGCGGCGACGCAGATCTTCACCATCAACCCCAAGGCGCGCGCGGAGGACTATATCAACGGCTTCGGCCTTTCGCGGCACGAGTTCGACCTTGTCCGCACGCTGCCCGATTCGTCGCACTGCTTCCTCATCAAGCACGGCAAGGAAAGCGTCGTCGCGCGGCTCGACCTGACCGGCGAACACAAGCTGCTGACGATCCTGTCGGGCCGTGAAAGCACCGTTCGCCTGTTCGACGAGATCGTGCGCGAGACCGGGCCGGAACCCGCCGCCTGGCTCGACGCGCTGTTCGAACGGGCGGCCTGAGCGGTGGCCTGCCCCAGCGTCATCACCGGCGACCGCTTCCTCACCCGCGCGCTCGATCACCTCGATTGCCAGGCACAGGTGATCGGCAGCTATGGCTACAGCGCGCTGGGCCAGCCGGGTTCGCTGGCCTCGCTGCTGGTTACCGGGCTGCTGACGCTATTCGTCGCCTTCTATGCCTTCCGCTTCCTGTTCGGCCCCGGCCCGAGCGGGCGCGACACGGTGCAGGATGCGCTCAAGATCGGGATCGTGCTGACGCTCGCCTTCTCCTGGCCTGCCTTCCGCACCGTGGTGTACGACCTCGTTCTGCACGGGCCGGCGCAGATCGCTGCGCTGCTCGGCAACGCCTCTTCGCTCGAGGCGGGCAGCGGGCTCATCGCGCGTTTGCAGGCGGCGGACGACACGCTGGTCCGCCTGATCGAGATCGGCACCGGTCGCACCTCGGGCGTGGCGCTCGGCCCGCAGGGCGCGGGTCCGGTATTCGCCGGTTCGGCCCTGCAGGACGATGCCGCGACCGGCTATGCGCGGCTGGTGTTCCTCAGCAGCACGCTCGGCTCGCTCGCCTTGCTGCGCCTGCTCGCAGGCGTGCTGCTGGCGCTAACTCCGATCGTCGCCGGCCTGCTGCTGTTCGATGCCAGCCGCGGCATCTTCGCCGGCTGGCTGCGCGGGCTGGTGCTGGCGATGGCCGGATCGATCGGGCTGACGATGGTGCTGGTGGTCGAACTGGCGATCATGGAGCCATGGCTGCGCGATGCCCTGCGCGTGCGGGCTCTGGGCTATGCAACGCCTGCCGCCCCGCTCGAAATCCTCGCCATCGCGATCGCCTTCCTGCTGGCGAAATTTGGGATTATCTGGCTGCTGGCAAAGGTCGCGTTCAACCGCGGCTGGCTGTCGTTGCCGCCGTTTCCTGCGCTGTCCGCGCCCACGCGCGCCAGCAGCACGACGGTTCACGCGGCGGCAAGCGCCCCGGCATTCGCCCGCTCTCGCATCGAGCGGACCGCCGACAGCGTCGAGCGGCTCGTCGCGGGCGAACAGGGCACTATTGCGCGGCGTTTCGGCGATCGGCTGGGTGACCGCCCGGCGGCAGGCACTGCCGAGCCGGGCGCGCAGAGCGTCGGGGCGAGGGCCGAAGTCGCACGGCCGCGTCTCGGTTCGACATGGCGGCGGGCAAGCCGGATGGGCGACCGGCTGGGCGGCACGGGGAGCAGGGCGTCATGAGCCGCGACATATTCGATCAGGAGCCCGCAAAGCTCGATAGCGACCCGCTGATGCCCGGCGAATATGAGTTCCGCGACAGCGGCGAACTGCCCGACAGCTGGTCGCAGAGCGTGACCTGGGAGCTCGAGCGCTCGCGCCGGACAGCTTGGATCGTTGCCGGGGTCGCCAGTGCCATCGCGCTGCTGCTGGCGATCGCGATTGTGGTGATGCTGCCGCTCAAGGAGATCGAACCCTACACCATCATGGTCGACCGGCAGACCGGCAATGTCGAGCGGCTCGCGCCGATGGACGAGCAGCTCGTCACCCCCGATGCCGCGCTGACCAAGTCGATGCTGGCGCAATATGTCGTCGCGCGCGAGAGCTTCGACGCGGCCGACGTGCAGGAGGATTATCGCAAGGTCGGGCTGTGGAGCGCGGGCGATGCGCGCCAGCGTTATGCAAACCTGATGCAGGCGTCCAACCCTTCCAGCCCGCTTGCCTTCCTGCCGCCAGGCGGGCGGATCGAGACCGACATTACCAGCGTCTCCTCGCTTGCGCCCGGCCGATCGCTGGTCCGGTTCTCGACCGTGCGCTCGGACCCCGGCGCCGCCGAGCAGGAGCGGCAATACTGGGCGGCGGTGATCGACTACGAATTCTCCGGCGCAGCGATGAGCGAGGACGACCGCTTGCTCAATCCGCTTGGCTTTCAGGTCACGCGCTATCGCCGCGATGCCGAGACCCTGCCCGAAGTGCGGCAGGTGGCGGCACCTGCGGCCCTACCGGCGGCGCAATGATCCGCTTGCCCGCCCTTCTCGCGTTCGCATTCGCCAGCCCGGTAGCCGCGCAACTGGTGCCGCAGCCGGAAGCGGACAACCCGCGCGTCCAGCGCGTGGCGTGGCAGGCGGGAGAGACGGTCATGCTCACCGCCCTGCCGCAGAGCGGGCTGACCGTGATGCTCGAGCCGGGCGAGCAGATCGCGCGGGTCACCGTCGGCGCAGCCCGCGTGTTCGATATCCGCGTCTCGTCCGAGCGCGACAGCTTCCTCGTCGTGCCGCTGGTCGAGGGCGCGGAATCGGTGCTGTCGGTGAACACCGACCGGCGCAATTACACCTTCGACCTGCGCACGGGCACCGGGCTGATGGCTGCGCTGCTGGTGCGGCTCGACTATGCCGCACCGGACCCGACCGGCGGCCAGCGGGAAAGCGTTACTTCGCCGGGCTTCGCGGTCGAGACAGCCCCGGCCCAAACGTGGACCTATCGCCTGAGAGGGGACCGCACGGTCCAGCCGCAGGCGCTCAGCGACGACGGGTTGCGTACCCGGATCGTGTTCGCTCCCGAGCAGGACCTGCCGGCAATCTTCGCCATCGGACCGACCGGCGAGGAACAGGTGGTCGACGGCTACATGCGCGACGGAATCTTCGTGATCGACCGGGTGTGGGAAGAGCTCGTGTTCCGGATCGACAAGGAGAAGGCGACCGCGCGGCGCAATGCGCAGCCGGAGGCCGGCGATGGCTGAGGCGGTACAGGCCTACCCCGACGACGGCCTGCCGGTGGTCGCGTCGCGCAAACCCGTCCGGCTGGGCGGGGTGGCATTCGGCGCGGCGCTGCTGCTCGGCGGGTGGCTGGTGTTCTCGCTGATGGATGCGGGCCGCGCCGAGCGGGCCGCGGCAGACAGCGTGCTGGTCGAGGCGGAGCCGGGCGCGCGCATATCCTCGCCGCCGCCGCTGGCGCTGCCGCAAGGGCAGACGGGCCGCGATCTGCCGCTGGCTGCCTTGCCGCCGCAAGAGGCATTCCCGCTGCGCGAAGAGCCGGTGCGGCTGGCGCGGGTCCCGACGACGCGCAGCGAGGTGCCGCGCGGCGACGTACCGCCCGCCTACAATCCCCCTCCGCAACAGATCGCCCCGACCTTCGCGCAGCCGCCCGCCGTGGTGTTCGATGCCGCCTTCGCCAGCGGAGTGGCGGCAGCCGACGCGCTCCCCACAGGGCTCAACAACCGCGTCCGGGCGGAGCGGTTCGACAACCCCTCGCTCACCATCCCGCAGGGCACGGTGATCCCCGCCGTGCTCGAAACCGCGCTCGATTCGACCCGCCCCGGCGGGGTCCGCGCACTGGTCCAGCGTGATGTGCGCGGGTTCGACGGCAGCCGGGTGCTGATCCAGCGCGGCTCGCGGCTCTATGGCGAATACCAGGCCGATCTACAGGCCGGCCAGAAGCGCGCCGAGATCCGCTGGACCCGGCTGATCCGGCCCGACGGGGTGACCATCGCGCTCGATTCCCCCGCCTCCGACCCGCTAGGGCGCGCCGGGGTGAAGGGCGAGGTCGACAGCAAGTTCTTCCAGCGTTTTGGCGGCGCGCTGCTGCAATCGGTGCTCGACATCGGGGTCGGCGTGGCGACCAGCCGGGCGAGCGACGGGGTGCTGGTCGCGCTGCCGGGCAGCACGCAGAACGTGCAGATCCAGGACGGCAACCAGATCCAGCCGACGCTCAAGGTACGCCACGGCACCAGTGTCTCGGTGTTCGTCGCGCGCGATCTCGATTTCTCCAGCGTCGACGGCTGATGGAGGCGGGTTACTATCTCGACAGCTTTCTCGCCCCGCTCGCCCCGTGGCTGGAGCAGGACGATGTCACCGACATCTGGATCAACCGCCCCGGCGAGGTTTGGGTCGAACGCCTCGGTTCCCGGATCGAGCGGGTGGAGGAGCCGACGCTCGATGCGCGGCTGCTCGAACGGCTCGCGCGGCAGATTGCCGCACATTCCGCGCAAGGGATCAGCCGCGAGCATCCGCTGCTCGCCGCCAACCTGCCCGATGGGTCACGGGTGCAGATCGTGGCGCCGCCGGCAACCCGCTCGGGCCATGCCTTCGCCATCCGGCGGCACGTCTCCGCCGAACTGTCGTTGCAGGACTGGGCCGATGCCGCCGCCTTCGACCGGCTGCAGGGCGGCGAGGCCCAGCTCGAGCCCGAGCACCGTTATTTCACCTTGCACGGCTCCGAAGCGCCCGGCTTCCTGCGCGAGGCGGTGCGCGAGCGGCGCAACATCCTCGTATCGGGCGGTACTTCGAGCGGCAAGACGACTTTCCTCAACGCGCTGCTCGCTGAAATCCCGCCCGACGAGCGGCTGCTGCTTATAGAGGACACCGAGGAACTGCGCCTGCGCCACGCCAATGCCGTCGGTTTGATCGCCGCGCGCGGGCAGATGGCCGAGGCGGAGGTCAGCGCGGAGGATCTGCTGATCGCCGCGCTGCGGATGCGGCCCGACCGGATCATCCTGGGGGAACTGCGCGGAGGGGAGGCCTTCACCTTCCTGCGCGCGGTTAACACCGGCCACCCCGGTTCGATGACCACGATCCACGCCGACACCCCGCAGCGCGCGATCGAGCAGCTCGCGCTGCTGGTGCTGCAAGCCGGCTCGCGCCTCTCGCGGGTCGATGTGCGGCACTATGTGCGCGAGAGCGTGGACGTGTTCGTCCAGCTCGAACGGCGCGACGGCGCGCGGCGCGTGTCGCAAGTCCTGGTCAAGGCCTGAGGCGTGACCGGCCTGCTCGCCTCTTCCTCGCTCTTCGCGCCCAGACCGGGCAATGCGGTGCTCGGTTCGGTTCAGTGGCTCACCGGCACGCTGCTCGGCACGGTCGCGATCAGCCTGTGCGTGATTGCGATCGCCTTCGTGGGCTTCCAGATGCTCAGCGGCCGGCTGCCGATCATGCGCGGGCTGCGGGTGATCGTGGGATGCTTCCTGCTGCTCGGCGCGCCGGTGGTGGCAGCGTCGATCAGCGGCTTGTGGCAACAGAGTTCGGTGCCGCCAGCGCCCCCGGCTAGCCAACAGAACGACGATCCGCGCGGCGATGTGCCGCCTGCGGGCGATCCCTATGCTGGGGCGTCGCTGCGGCGGGATTGAGGGGCCCGCGCGAACCCTCACGCATTGTCCAGAGCCATGGTGGGCGCGGCAAGGATTGAACTTGCGACCCCACCCGTGTGAAGGGTGTGCTCTACCACTGAGCTACGCGCCCGCCCTCGGTTCGGCGGTACGTCGGGTGTCCGCCGGGCAGGGGCGCGCCTTTGCCATGCCCCTGCGCGGATGACAAGCCTGCGAATCAGCCGGTGAAGAAGCGGGCCACCGTTGCCAGCCAACCCTGCGATGTTGCGGCTTTCGCCTTGACGCGCGGCAGGGTGGGGCATTCGAGGCAATAGGCCTGCATACCCTTCACTTCCATCAGCATGGCAAGGTCATGCTCGACCTGGCCGAGCATCGCCTGCTGCTGCTGCGCAACCATCGCGAACAGATCGCCGCCCGAGGCGCTGCCCCTGCGTGCCTGGCCGTCGTCATCGGTCAGCATGCCGGCGAGCAGCGTATTGTAGCCATCGGCCTCCTCGCCAAGGTATTCGGCGTGCCAATCGCCTTCCTCGAGGCCGGCCTTACCGGCTGCCCATTCAAGTGCATCGTCGAGCCCGCCATACTGGTCGACCAGACCGATTTGGCGGGCAGTGCCGCCGTCCCACACCCGGCCCTGGCCGATTTCGTCGACCCGTTCGGGCGTCAGCTTGCGCGATTGGGCGACGCGGGTGATGAAGTCGCGATAGCCATCCTCGATCGAAGCCTGGAGGATTGCATCCACTTCCGGCGTGAAGCCTGAGATCAGGTCGGGCTGGCCGGAGAGCGGCGTGGTCCGCACCCCGTCACCGGTCACCCCCCATTCGGCGGCGGCGCGCTCGAAGGTCGGGATGACAGCGAAGATACCGATCGATCCGGTGATTGTCTCCGGTTCGGCAAAGATCCGGTCGGCCGGGGTCGCGACCCAGTAGCCGCCGCTCGCCGCGACATTGGCCATCGACACCGCGACCGGGATCTTGTTCGCCTTGTGCCGCAGGATCGCCTGGCGGATCTGTTCGGAGGCCATGACCGAGCCGCCCGGGGAATCGACGCGGACGACCAGCGCCTTGAAATCGCGCTCCAACGCATCGTCTAGCAGTTCGGCAATTCTCTCGCCGCCCGCGGTGCCGGGTCCGGCATCGCCATCGACGATCTCGCCCGCAATGGTCACCACGCCGATGGTCGAACCCGGCGTTTCGGGCGGATTATCGGCCAACCACGGATCAAGTTCCGTGTGCGCGAAGGAACCGGGCTTGGGATCCCAGTCGTCTTCGCCCGCGATTTCCGCGACCCGCTTACCGAAGGCGACCTTGTCACCCAGCTTGTCGACCAACCCGGCGTCGATCGCGGCCTTCGACAGGTCGCCGCGCGCGCCCTCGACCCATTCGACGGGGTTCTTGGTCACCCGGTCAAGATCGAGCTTGGGGCGCGCCTTCTTTACGTTGGCCTGCCATTCTTCCCACAGCGCGCCGTAGAGCTGTTCGTAATTCTCGCGCGCCTCGGGCGACATCGAGTCGCGCGAATAGGGTTCGACCGCCGACTTGTAGGTGCCGACCTTGTAGACCCGGGCATTGACGTTGAGATTGTCGAGCAGCGCGGCGTAATAAAGCCGCGAGCCGCCGGGGCCAGCGATCATCGCCCCGCCCAGCGGATCGACCCACACTTCGCTGGCATGTGCGGCAAGCTGCATCGCATCGTCGCCATAGGCAATCGCGTGGGTGAGCACCGGCTTCTTGGCCGCCCGCGCCCGGTCGAGCGCTTCGCCGATTTCCTGCAGATGGACCTGCCCGCCGCCCATGAAGGTCGACAGGTCGAGCACGATGGCCTTGACCCGGTCGTCCTCAACGGCGGCATCGATCGCATGGACGAGGTCGCGCACCTGATATTCGCCCAGCGGTTGCTTACCGGATAGCAGTGCGGCGAACGGATCGACCTGCGATTTCTCCTCGACCACGATCCCGTCGAGTTCGATCAGCAGCGCCCCATCGCGCACTTGCGCAGGGCTGGGGCGTGCGGTCAGGATTGCAAACAGCAGCGAGAAGAACAGCAGCAGGAAGATCAGGCTCAGCCCGTCCTTGATCCCGACCAGAAGCCGCCAAACCTTACCAGCAAATGCCATCGATGATCCCGTCGTTCGTTCAATCCCGCGGCCCCCAGTTAGGGTGCTTGGCGCGGCGATACCAGTCGAAACCGCTTGAGCGACTGACTTCACTCGACTAACAGCCCCCCTTTAATGACATCGACGCCGATCCCTATGCCGCCCGACCGTTTCCCTGCGGGCCGCAGGGCCTTTCCGCACCGCGATCTGCTCGGCATTTCCCGCCTTGAGCGCCACGAAATCCTCTATCTGCTCGCCGAAGCCGAGCAATGGGTGGAATTCAACCATCGTTCCAAGAAGCGCTCGAAGGCTCTGCGCGGCCTGACGATCATCAACGCCTTCTTCGAGAATTCGACCCGCACGCTGCTGAGCTTCGAGATCGCGGGCAAGCGTCTTGGCGCTGACGTGGTCAATATGCATGCCGCGCAGTCCAGCGTGAAGAAGGGCGAGACGCTGATCGACACCGCGATAACATTGAACGCCATGCGCGCCGATGCGATCGTAATCCGCCACGGTTCGAGCGGGGCGGTCGAACTGATCGCGAGCAAGGTCGATTGCCCGGTGCTCAATGCGGGCGACGGGCAGCACGAGCACCCGACACAAGGTTTGCTCGATGCGCTCGCCTTGCGCCATGCGCTGGCAGAGCGGGGCGAGGCGAGCGAAGACTTCACCGGGCTGGTGGTGACGATCTGCGGCGACATCCTGCACAGCCGAGTCGCGCGCTCCAACATCCTGTGCCTCACCGCGCTGGGCGCGACGGTGCGGCTGTGCGCGCCGCCCGCGCTGATGCCAGCGGGGGTCGAAGCGATGGGTGCGGCGGTGTTCGACAATTTCGACGCCGCGCTCGACGGTACGGATGTGGCGATGATGCTGCGTCTCCAGACCGAGCGGATGAATGGCCAGTTCATTCCCTCGGCGCGCGAATACCATCACCTTTACGGCCTGACGAAACACCGACTCGACCGCTGCGCACCGCAGGCGCTGGTGATGCATCCGGGGCCGATGAATCGCGGGGTAGAAATCGACAGCGATGTGGCCGACATGCTCGACCGTTCGATCATCACCCAGCAGGTGGAGATGGGCGTAGCGATCCGCATGGCTGCGCTCGACGTGCTGACCCGCCGCGCTCGCGGCGTCGCGGGATGGAACGACGGAGAGTGGCTGTGAAGCAGGCCCGCCCGCTTACGATCTCCGGCGGCATGCTGGTGTCACCCGCTGGACTGGTCGAGGGTGCGGTCCGCATCGTCGATGGCCGGATCGCCGCAGTGCAGTCCGAGCCGCAAGATGGCGACGATGTGCTCGACGCCAAGGGGCAACTCGTCGCCCCCGGCCTGGTCGATTTGGGCGTCTTCGCGATCGACAAGCCCGCGTTCCACTTTGGCGGGATCACTCGCGCTGCGCTGATGCCCGACCAGTCGCCGCCGCTCGATTTGCCGAGCCGGGTCAACTACATCGCCAAGAGCGGCAAACCGGACCTGTGGGTTCACCCGCTTGCCGCCGCGACGCGCGGGCTGGCGGGCTGCGAGCTGGCCGAGATCGGGTTGATGAAGGAAGCCGGGGCGCGGGGGGTTGCGACCGGTCGCAAGTGGATTGCCGATTCGGGCGTCATGCTCCGGCTGCTGCACTACGCCGCCATGCTTGATCTCGTGGTGGTCACTCATGCCGAAGATGCCGCGCTGGTGGGCGAGGCGAGTGCGACGGCAGGCGAAATGGCAACCCGGCTGGGCCTGCCGAGTGCGCCGGCCGAGGCCGAGGCGCTGGCAATCGCGCGCGATATCGCGCTCGCCGAATTGTCGGGTGCCCGGGTGCATTTTCGGCAGGTGACGACCCGTGCGGCGCTCGATCTGGTACGCGCGGCGAAGGGCAGGGGGGCAGCAATCACGGCGGGAGTAACCCCGGCGCACTTCATGCTGTCCGACCTCGCTACAGCCGAATTCCGGACCTTTGCCCGCCTCTCGCCGCCGTTGCGCAGCGAGGATGACCGGCAGGCGGTGATCGAGGCGATCGGCGACGGCACCATCGACGTCATCGCCAGCGGCCACGATCCGCGCGGGCCGGAGGACAAGCGCCTGCCTTTCGCCGATGCCGAACCGGGGATGGCCGGGGCGGAGACGCTGCTCGCAATGACGCTCGGCCTGGTGCGCGACGGCGTTATCGACACGGCGCGCGCCTTCGATCTTCTGGCGGGCAATCCGGCGCGGTTGCTTGGCGTCGAAGCGGGTGCGCTGATCGAAGGCTACGAAGCGGACCTGTGCCTGGTCGATCCCGACAAACCGTGGATCGTCGACTCGGCGCAGATGGCGGCAACTGCGGGCAACACCCCGTTCGACCGCCAGCCGACGCAGGGCCGTGCAACCCGCGTCATCAAGGGCGGTGTGGTTCTCTAGGGTCAGGACCTATTAGTCGCGCAGAGCGTGGTTTGAAGCAATTGGCCCCGTAGCGAGGGGCGGGAGCGCAGGAAATGCGGCGCATTTTCAAGCTTCTGCGACGCTGCAACGTGGCCAATTGGTCAAATCCCGCAGGGACGTCAAAATGACTTCGATCTCGATCACAACTGCCCTTGGAAAGGCAACCAGCCTTCCCGGCGGGCAGCTCCGCCCGATATCATCGTCATTTTCACGCCACGCCTGCGCGACTAATAGGTCCTGACCCTAGCGCTTGAGCGGGAAAAGCTTGCCGTAGGTCAGACAGCGCCACAGCCATTCGAGTGGCCCGAAGCGGAAGCGTTCGAGCCAGGGCTTCGACCACAGCAGCATCAGCACCCAGGTGGCAACGACGACAATGTAGAGCTGCGGCCTGTCGAGTTCGCCGAAGAGCCCACCGGCAAAGCCGTGGAACACCAGCAGCATCACGATCGACGTCCCGAGATAGTTCGAGAACGCAGCGCGCCCGGCCGCCTTGATGCGCTGGCCCAACCACCCATTCGCCGAGGCGCCCAGCAGCGCCAGCAACGCGGCGAGGCCGAGGATCATCGGCAGGCGCGGCAGCGGGGAAAGCCCCATGAAGGCCGCGAGGCTGCCGTAGTAGCTCGGCCCGGTCGACGCGCCCCACAAGGCAATCGGCACGGTTAGCACAACGCCTGCGACGATCCCGATCCAGCCCCATCGCATCTGTTTCGCGCGATCGAACCCGCCGTTGAACAGCCCCATGCGGTAGAGCGCCATGCCGATCAGGATCAGCGGGATCGTCTCGAACATCCACAGCATCACGAACACGAAGGGCTCGGTGCCATGCTCGGTAAAATTGTGCGCCACGAAGTCGCCGTAACGACCTTCGCCGATGATCGCGGCTTCGGCCACACCGTCGGCAATATCGTCCGCCTTGCCGGCTTCCAGTTCTGTCACGCTGTCGGCGAACATCGGGTTTTCGCTCAGGCTGCTCTCGGCGAACAGATAGGGCGTCGCCATCAGCAGCGCGTAGAGGAAACAGCCCGCGACATAGCCGACGATGCCGAGGATCAGCTGGTTCTTGGCGGCCATCCTGACAAACAGCAGTGCGACAAAGCCGCACAGCGCATAGTTCACCAGGATATCGCCGCGCCAGATGAAAAAGAAGTGCACCAGCCCGAACAACAGCAGCCAGAACAGCCGCCGCGCCTGCAGTCCGATGCCCGAACCGCGTTCCCACGCCTTGGCGAGGAAGAGATACATCCCCGCGCCGAACAGCAGCGTGAACAGCCCGCGCATCTTGCCGTCGATCAGCACGAACTGGACGATCCACATCCAGTTGCCCTGGTCGTTGGCGGGGACAAGAAAGGCGTCGGGGTACATATAGGCCTGCATCGGCTGACCGAAGGCGACGATGTTGGCCCACAGGATGCCCATCACCGCGATGCCGCGGATGAAATCGAGGCTGTCGATGCGGTTGGCCTTGTCGACCGGCGCATCGATGCCGCCGGATGCTTCAACGGTGCTTGTCTGTTCGTCGCTCACTGCATCCCCCCTCGAATGACGCCGCGCTTATCGCAGCGAGGCAGGGGAATGACCAGCCGCGTTGGCTCGCCGCAGCGGATTTTCTACGAACGGTTTGCGCCGCCGCTCAACGTGTCACGAGACAGGCCTGTCCGCTGCTCTTGAGGCTGTTGCAGGCACTTTGCGCCGCGCCCTGCGAGGCAAATCCGCCCGCCTGAAGCCGCACGACATTGCCCGCCGGAACGACGAATTTGCTCTTCCCGGCGAGGGCCGGATTGCCCGCGACCCGTGTCCACAGCTTGTCTGCATTCGCCCGCACCGAGAACGCTCCGAGCTGCACGCGCCAAGGGCCATCGCCGGAGGTTTGTGCGGCTTGTTGAACGACAGGTTGTGCAGCCGATTGTGCTGTCACCTGTGGTGCGGGTGGGCGGGGCATCGGACCCGGACGGGTCCTGGGCGGGTCCGCCGCGTCGGCCTGCGCGGTACGCACCGGTGCAGGCGCTGCCGATTGGGCGAAGTCCGCTCCGGCAGCGGCGGGATCTTCGGTCCCGGTCACACGCATCGCTTCCTCGATCGCGGCGCGCGCGGCGGCGACGGAGGGTGGAACCACTGCCGAAGGGATCGGTTCGGGCAGGGCGCGCGGGGGAATTGCACTGGTAGTGGGGGAGGGCGAGGGTCGCTGCGCCAAAGGCTCCCCGATCGCAAGATCGACTGCCGCCATCTGCTGCGCACGGCGCGTATCGGCGTCCCGCCTCATTCCCTGTGCCAGCAGCTGCGCCTGCTGGCGTTGTTCGAGCGGAATGAAATCGTCCATCTGCGCCAGTGCAGCGGGCGCCTGCTCGAGGCCGCTGGCATTGGCGAGCGTCAGAAGGGCGTAAGCGCGCACCCAGTCTTTCTCGACCAGCTCGCCATTGAAATGCGCGATGCCAAGCAGATACTGCGCGCGTGGATCGCCCCGGTCCGCCGCCCCTTTGACATAGGGCATCGCTTCCTCGCGCCGGCCGGCCTGGAACAGCAACAGGCCGTAATTGTCGGACGCCTTGATGTGGCCCTGCGCGGCAGCCTTGGCATAGAGAATCTCGGCCTGCTTGGCGTTTTCCTCGACCCCGCGCCCGAGGCGATAGGCCTGCGCCATGTTGAACTGGGCATCGGCGTCGCCCGCGGTGGCCGGGCCACGCCATTCGCGCACCGCGGCAGCATAGTCGCCCCGGGCCCAGGCATCGACCCCGGCCTTGACGTCGGCCAAGGCCGGTGCGGCTGAAACCAGCGCGAGGCCGGCGATAATCCAGCGAAGATCATTCGAGACGTTCATCGATTTTCCGCAACCCTTTCGAGCGACGCCGAATAGCCTGACATAGTAAACAGGCCGTTAGCAAAGAAATTCTGCCGGTGGGTCGCTCGCGGGCATAGCCCCGGTTGCCGTGACCGGGATCGTCGCTTGCTCCGTTAACCCAAAATTAGGGGTATCCTGCGAATTCATTCCCCGACCCGCGTTTCAGGCGGCTCGCAATGGATTTTTGACAGGGGGAACGCGCCTTGCGTGTACTGGCATTGGCATCGCAGAAGGGTGGTTCGGGCAAGACCACTTTGTCCGGGCATCTCGCCGTTCAGGCCCAGCGCGCCGGGGCAGGTCCCGTCGTGCTGATCGATATCGACCCGCAGGGCTCGCTTGCGGACTGGTGGAACGAGCGTGAGGCGGAATATCCCGCCTTCGCGCAGACCACGGTCGCGCGGCTCGCCAACGATTTGCAGGTCTTGCGCCAGCAAGGCTTCAAGCTGGCGGTGATCGATACTCCGCCTGCGATTACCATGGCGATCCAGTCGGTGATCGGTGTGGCCGAACTCATCGTCGTCCCGACCCGCCCGAGCCCGCATGACCTGCGTGCCGTCGGTGCCACCGTCGACCTGTGCGAACGCGCCGGCAAGCCGCTGGTGTTCGTGGTAAATGCCGCCACGCCCAAGGCCAAGATCACCTCCGAAGCCGCCGTCGCGCTGTCGCAGCACGGCACGGTCGCCCCGATCACGCTTCACCACCGGACCGATTTCGCCGCCTCGATGATCGACGGCCGCACGGTGATGGAAGTCGACCCGGAAAGCCGCAGCGCCGCCGAAGTGACCGCGCTGTGGGGCTATATCGCCGACCGGCTGGAGAAGAATTTCCGCCGCACCGTGTTTGCCGCACCCAATTCGGTGTCGCAGATCGCGCCCGCTCATCGCCCTGCCGGTGGCTTCGGCCGCCGGGTTGCGCAGTAAGCGCGGGGGAAGGGGACACGGTTATGAGCGAACCGATCTTTGCCTCGCTCGGGCCGACCTTGCTAGCGCGCAAGGGCGGGGCCAAGCCCGCCATGCGCCCGCAGCTCGGTCCGATCCCGACCGGTCAGGCCGCCAATCTGGAAGACCTCGGCTGGAACGACATGGGCGAGGAGGACGAGCGCCCGACCAATGTTGTCAACCTGACGCCCGAGCCGGCCAATCCGGAAGCGGATGCCGAAGCGCACGAGCAGGATCTGATCGAACAGGCCAAGCTCGAGGCCGCGAAGAACGGCATGCCCAAAGTGCGTCGGCAGCAGGAAGAAATTGCCACCCGACTCGAGGCTTCGCCGCTGGTTGAGCGAGCTCCGCGCCCGCGCCGCCAAGCCATTGATCGCGGCAAACGCGCAGCTTTCACGCTGCGGCTCGATGCCGAACGCCACCTCAAGCTCCGGCTTGCGTGCACCATGCGGAGCCGCAGCGCGCAGCAACTTGTGACCGAGGCGCTCGACAGTCTGCTGGGCGACATGCCCGAACTCGATTCGCTCGCTGCGCAGATGGCGCGGAAATAGGATTACAGGGGAACGTACCATGCTGACGGACGCCAAACGCAATCGCACCATCCTGCTGGCGGTCACCACCGCTCTGGCCACCACGGCTCTCGCGGGATGCGCCACCAAGGCGGCGGCTCCGGCCAACGTTTCGGCCAGCAAGGCTGCTTCCGAGTTGGCCAAGGGCAACATGGGTTCCGCCGTCGCGCATGCCGAAGAGGCAGTGCGCGCCGAACCGCGCAACGCGGCCTACCGCGCCGTGCTGGGTGCCAGCTACATGGAAGCGGGCCGTTTCCTCTCGGCCGCGACCAGTTTCAAGGATGCGATGGACCTCGGCGACACTTCGCCACGCACCGCCCTCAGCTATGCGCTCGCGCAGGCCGCCTCGGGCAACAACGCCATCGCGCTGCAAACGCTGGACCAGTGGCGCGGTGAGATCGATGCTGCGGACCTCGGCCTCGCAATGGCGCTGGCGGGTGATGCCGACCAGGGTGTCCATGTCCTGGGCAATGCGCTGCGCAACGGGCAGAACACGCCCAAGGTGCGGCAGAACCTCGCCTACGCCTATGCTATACAGGGCAACTGGCGCGCCGCCCGCCTGATGGCGGCGGAAGATGTGCCGGCCGACAAGGTCGGCGATCGGATGGCCGAATGGGCGCAAACGATGCAGCCCGGTATGGGCCAGCACCGTGTTGCCGCGTTGCTCGGCGTACTGGTGGTCGGCGATACCGGCCAGCCGGTCGAGCTCGCGCTGTCGAATGCGCCGAGCGCGGTCGAACTCGCTGCCTCGACTGTCGAGCCCGAAAGCCGGTTCGCGCCGGTGCAGGGCTATACCATTCCCGAACTCCCGCCGATCGGCGGCGAACTTCCCGCAGTGGCTTCGGCACCGGTGACCGACGACTACGCCTACGCCGAACCGGTGGAAGTCCCGGCATCCGCACCGGTGAATTTCGCGCAGGCGTTCGAGGCCCCGGCCCCGAATGCGCAGGCGATGGAACGCTTCACGCAGGATACCGTCAAATTCGTCGCAAACCCGGTCGTCCAGCCAGTCCCGGTAACCCGCTCCGCCAGCGCGCCGCAGCGGGCTGCGGCGGCTCCAGCTTCGGCCCCAGGTTCGACCTCTGCGCGTGCCGCCCTCGACGGCGAGCACCTCGTCCAGCTCGGCTCCTTCTCGAGCGAAGCCGGTGCGAAGCGCGCGTGGGGCATCTACTCCAAGCGCTACCCGCAGCTCAAAGACGCGGACATGGTGATCACCAAGGCCGTGGTGCGCGGCAAGACCTATTTCCGCGTATCGGCCGGCGGCTTCCAGCGCGCCAGCGCAGCATCGGTGTGCAGCAGCGTGAAATCGCAGGGCGAGGGCTGCATCGCCTGGGCGGCGAGCAAGCCGCTGCCCGGCGCGGTGGACAACGGTGTTCGTCTCGCCCGTCGCGACTAGCAAAACCCGACCCTAGAGACAGCGAGTGGGCCCTCCCGCAGCGATGCGGGAGGGCCTTTTTCCTAGCGCGCAGCCAGTTCCTCGGCACACTCCGACGTCCCGAGAACACGTCATCCCCGTGAAGGAAGGGATCAATGGGCGGGTCCAAACTATGGATTCCCTTTCTCGCTGGAATGTCAAAGTGGGGGTGAATCAAGAAAGCGCGAGCCGCATCAAATGTGGTTGCTATTGCGAGTAAGTCGCATTAACAATGGTGCAGAACACGGAGCGACTCGCCCTATGTACGTCTGCGTCTGCAATGCGATCCGCGAATGCGAGCTGCGCCGTGCCGCGCGGCTGGTGCCGGGCGATGCGGAAGCGGTTTACGCGGCGCTGGGCAAGAAGCCGGATTGCCGCACTTGCCTCGACGAGGCTGAGGCGATCGTCGTCGTGGAACGGGAGGCTACGCCGGTTCGTGCCGTCGCAGCCTGATTTCAAACGCTAACGCAAATCGCTCGCAAATAGCGGAATTCCGCCGTTTTTCAGCTTCCATTCCTTGCCAGACAGGCTCGTTTCGGCGCATAAGCACCCGATCCGGTCATCGAAGGAGAGCTGCCATGAAGGGCGACGTGAAGGTCATCGAATTCCTCAACCGGGCGCTCACCAACGAGTTGACTGCGATCAACCAGTATTGGCTGCATTATCGCGTGCTCGCCGACTGGGGGGTGGCGCGACTGGCCGAGTACGAGCGCCACGAATCGATCGACGAGATGAAACACGCCGACCAGCTGGCCGAACGCATCCTGTTCCTCGGCGGTCTCCCCAACTTTCAGGCGATCCACAAGCTCAAGGTGGGCGAGACGGTGGAGGAAATCCTCCGTGCCGACCTCGCGATGGAGGAAGAGGCTATCCCGCTGCTGCGCGATGCGATTGAGCACAGCGAGAGCGTGCGCGACTACGTCAGCCGCGATCTCTTCGCGGCCATCCTCGAAAGCGAGGAAGAACACGTCGATTTCCTCGAAACCCAGTTCGACATGATCGAACGGATGGGGCTGCAGAATTACGTCCAACTGCAGAGCAAGCCGGCAGAAGACTAGATTTCCGTATCGTCCGGCGGCGGCGCCTCAGCCTTCTTGCGCTCGATAATCTCGCGGCTGCGCTTGCGCCGTTCGCGTGCGCTGGCGGTTGCCTGCCGCGTTTCGAGCAGGAACAGCGACAGCGCGGCAAATAGCAGCGCCATGGTCGCAATCCATGCGATCGCAACCACCGTGCCGATCTGCGGGCGAATGAAGGCGCTGACGAACAGCAGCGCGACGATGGTGCAGATGGTCAGCGCCGCCGCCGTGCCTAGGGTCACGGCAAGCTGCGCATAGTGCTGCCGCTGGCGCAGCGCGGGCAGTTCCTCCCCCTCGCGACCGGCAAGGCCCTTCTCGGCGCGCCGTTCGACGAACTCGATGCGATCGATCAGCCAGGTCAGCCTTGCGTTCATTACATTGAGCATTGCGCCGATCGCTGCGAGCAGGAACACCGGCGCCAGGCTCAGCTGGACGATCTGCTGGACGCGCGCGGTGCTCGAGGTCCGCTCGATCAGGTCCACCGCCAGCGAAAGCGTGTCGAACATGCTGCGCCTGACCTTAGCCTTTGCCCTTGTCGAAGGGGTTCTTCGGGCTCTTGAGCACCACGCGGATCGGCACAGCATCGAAGCCGAGTTCGCGGCGGATTCCGTTGACCAGATATCGCTCGTAGCTCTTGGGCAGCATTTCCAGCCGGGTGCCGAATACCACGAAGCGCGGCGGGCGGGTGCTCGACTGGGTGATGTAGCGCAGCTTGATCCGGCGGCCCTTGGGCGCGGGCGGCGGATTGGCTGCGAGCGCATCGTCGAACCAGCGGTTGAGCGCGGCAGTCGGCACGCGCTTCGACCACGCCTCGCGGATCTCGAACGCGGCACCTAAGAGGGTATCGAGTCCCTTGCCGGTCTTCGCGCTGACCGCGAGCAGCGGTACGCCGCGGACCTGCGCCAGCCCTTCGTCGAGGGCGAACTTGATCCCGTTGAACAGCTTGCTCGCATCCTCGCCGCCCTGGCGCCCCGACGGGTCCTGCCCGGCGACGTCCCATTTGTTGATCGCGATGATCAGCGCGCGGCCTTCCTGCAGCACGCGGTCGGCGATCTTGAGGTCCTGGTGCTCGAGCCCGAGCGTCGCGTCGAGCAGCAGCACCACGACCTCGGCGAAATCGACCGCGCGCAGCCCGTCGGCGACCGACAGCTTCTCCAGCTTCTCGACCACCTTGGCGCGCTTGCGCATGCCGGCAGTGTCGATCAGGTGGATGTCGCGCACCTCACCGCTCTTGGGATCGGTCCATTGCCAGTCGATGGCGATCGAATCGCGGGTGATCCCGGCTTCGGGGCCGGTCAGCAGCCGGTCTTCGCCCAGCAGGCGGTTGATCAGCGTCGATTTGCCGGCATTGGGCCGCCCGACGATGGCAAGCTTGAGCGGGCCGAGCGGAGCGTCTTCATCGAGCGCGGTTTCGGCGGCGGCGGCTTCTTCCGCTGCCTCTGCGGCCTCGACCTTGTCGCCGATGATCGGCCACAGCGCGCCGAACAGGTCTGCGATCCCCTCACCGTGTTCGGCGGAAACCCCGATCGGTTCGCCCAGGCCGAGCGAATAGCTTTCGAGGATGCCCGATTCGCTCGCGCGGCCTTCGGCCTTGTTGGCGACCAGCACCACCGGGACTTCCTGCTCGCGCAGCCAGCGGCCGATTTCCTCGTCGAGCGGGGTCAGCCCGGCGCGCGAATCGATCACGAACAGCGCCGCGTCTGCACCCTGCAAGCTGACTTCGGTCTGCTTGCGCATCCGGCCGGGCAGGGTCTCGGCGTCCTGGTCCTCCCACCCGGCGGTGTCGACCACAGTAAAGCGCATTCCGGCCAGCTCGGCATCGCCGAAGCGGCGGTCGCGCGTCACCCCCGGCTGGTCGTCGACGAGCGCGATCTTCTTTCCTACCAGCCGGTTGAACAGCGTCGACTTGCCGACGTTGGGCCGGCCGATAATGATGACTTGCGGAAGCATAGGGGCGCAGGTGGCGTGTCTTGCCGCGCTTGGCAAGCATGGTGGCATGTCCGGAGGAACATGGTGAATTCCGGTTAACCGTGAGTGGAAGCGTGATTCTAACCCCGAGCGGCAAAAAGCTGCCGCATGCTCAAGTGCCTCTCCGCAAGCCTGCTTATCGTTGCCGCGCTGGGATTTTCGCCCGCGCTGGCGGAATCCCGCATATCCTCGGTCCAGGGTTCGGGTGCCGGTTCCGGCAGCGAATTGCCGCCTTACCTCCAGTGCGTCCCGTACGCGCGGGATGTCTCGGGCATCCAGATCTACGGCGATGCGCACACCTGGTGGGGCCAAGCCGAAGGGCGCTACGAACGCGGCCGCGAGCCGAAAGTCGGCGCGGTGATGGCGTTCCGACCGACGGGCAACATGGTGCTCGGCCATGTCGCTGCTGTAAGCAAGGTGATCGACAAGCGCACCGTATTGCTCGACCACGCCAACTGGTCACCGATCGACGGCCGGCGCGGCCAGATCGAGCGCGGCGTCAAAGCGGTCGACGTTTCGCCGAACAACGACTGGAGCCAAGTGCGGGTGTGGTACGCCCCGCTCGGCAATCTCGGCACCACCGCGTGGCCGGTCGAAGGGTTCATTTACGGCAAGGGCGCGGCTCCGCGCCGCCCCCAGATCGCCGCAGCCCCGGCACCGCGCCCAGTTGCGCCTGACCCTGCTCCTGCGCGCGTCCAAGCATCTCGCGAGTTCAGCCAGGCCTTCGCTTCGCTCGACAGCGCACCGAAGGCCCGTCCCGCGACAGCGGCAGTGCAGCGGACACAGGCCCAGCCGGCTCGCGTGGCGCAACGTCCGGTGGTCCGCACCGCTGCTCGCAGCACCGATCCGCTCGACGCGGTCGTGCGCCGTTACGACAACTAGGGGCTAGGCTTTTTTCGCCACCGGCGGCTCGTCGCCCAGATCTTCGTACCAGGCTTCGACCGGGCCATTGAGCTTGATGGTCAGCGGCTGGCCCTTGCGGTCCATCGTCTTGCCGGCCTGCACCCGCACCCAGCCTTCGGAGATCGAGTATTCCTCGATATCGGTGCGTACGCGGTCCTTGAACCGGATGCCGATGCCGCGTTGCAGCCTGTCGCCATCGAAAAACTCGCTACGCGGATTGACCGACAGGCGGTCGGGCGGGGTGTCGTTTGCAGTATCGTCGCTCATGGGTCGCGCCGATACTGTGCGATCATCCGCGCGGCAAGCGTCAACCGATCAGGAAACTTGCGGCGGTGTCTCTGGCGGAAACTGGCCGGGGGTATCGACATCGGGCTGCGGCGGGACGATTTCCGGCGGCTCGGTTCGCGGCGCTTCGTCCGGCTGGGCAGGCGGCGGGGTCTCGGGAGGGGACTGCGGTTCGATGATATCGGGGGTAACGGCAGGGTCGGTTGCGGGATTGGTGGCCATGGTGCAAATTCCTTTCCCCCACGCAACGTGCGGCACATGCCGCCTGTTCCAGTGCCATCCCCGCTTGCCCTTTCTGCCTTGCCAATCTAAGGGCGCTCCCCTGTCCGTGTGGGCTTTCCACCCGCGCGCGGCTTCGTTCGGGTTGCGGGCGTGGCGGAATTGGTAGACGCGCTGGTTTTAGGTACCAGTATCGAAAGATGTGGGGGTTCGAGTCCCTTCGCCCGCACCAGACGCCGCTCGCATGCCTCACGACATTTGAAGTTATTGATTAGACGAGAAGATATTCGCATCATGCAGATCAAAGAGACGACCAACAAGGGCCTTGCGCGCGCTTACGAAGTGACGATTCCCGCTGGCGATATCGCTGCGCGCGTGGAAGCCGAAGTCAAGAAGATCGCCCCGCAGGTCCGCATGCCGGGGTTCCGCCCGGGCAAGGTTCCGGCGAATCTCGTCAAGAAGATGCACGGCGAACAGCTGCATGCGCAGGCGGTCAACGACGTGATCCGCGAATCGGTCGACAAGGTGATGCAGGACAAGCAGCTGCGCCCCGCGATGCAGCCGCAGATCGACCTCGCCGAAGGTTATGAGGAAGGCAAGGACGCGGTCCTGACGATCGATCTCGAGATCCTACCGGCGGTCGAGGCACCCGATCTCGACGGGCTCAAGCTCGAACGGCTGACCGTGCCGGTCGCCGACGAGGCTGTGGACGAAGCGCTGGCCAATATCGCCGGCCAGCAGAAGAGCTACAAGGACGCGCCGAAGTCGAAAAAGGCAGCCGACGGCGACCAGTTGATCATCGACTTCACCGGTTCGATCGACGGGGTCGAATTCGACGGCGGCAAGGCCGAAGACGCCCCGCTGGTGATCGGTTCGGGCCAGTTCATCCCAGGCTTCGAAGAGCAGCTTACCGGCTCTAAGACCGGCGACGAGAAGACCATCACCGTCACCTTCCCGGAAGATTATCCGGCAGAGAACCTCGCCGGCAAGGACGCGCAGTTCGCGATCGTTGTGAAGCAGGTGAAGGTCGAGAGCGAGACCAAGGTCGATGACGACTTTGCCAAATCGCTCGGGCTCGAAGGGATAGACCAGCTCAAGGGTCTGCTGCGCGGCCAGCTGGAACAGGAGACCAACGGGCTCACCCGTACCCAGATGAAGCGCCAACTGCTCGACCAGCTCGCCGCCGGGCACGATTTCGACGTGCCGCAGAAGATGGTCGATGCCGAGTTCGACCAGATCTGGGCCCAGCTCCAGCAGGAAGCCGCGCAGGACGAAAATCCCGAACAGGCGATGAAGGACATCGAGGCCGAGAAGGACGATTACCGCAAGATCGCCGAGCGCCGCGTGCGGCTCGGCCTGCTGCTTTCGGAAATCGGCCAGAAGAACGGGGTCGAGGTCAGCCAGCAGGAAATGAGCATGCTCGTCCAGCAGGCCGCCCAGCAGTATCGTCAGGAAGACCGCGAGCGGTTCATCCAGTACGTCCAGTCCGAACCGATGGCCGCCGCCCAGCTGCGCGCCCCGCTGTATGAAGACAAGGTGGTCGACTTCCTGTTCTCCAAGGCCGAAATCACCGACCGCGAAGTGACCCGCGAGGAACTCGAGGCGGCGATCGAAGCCGACGAATCGGAACAGGCTGCACCCGCGAAGAAGGCTCCTGCCAAGAAGAAGGCTCCGGCGAAGAAGGCCGAAGATGCCAAGCCTGCGGCAAAGAAGGCTCCGGCCAAGAAGGCCGACGCCGCTGGAGACAAGCCCGCCGCCAAGAAGGCACCTGCCAAGAAGGCGCCTGCGGAAAAGGCAGCGGCCGAGAAGAAGGCTCCGGCCAAGAAGGCTTCTGCCGAAAAGGCTCCGGCCAAGAAGCCAGCGGCCAAGAAGGCACCGGCCAAGAAATAACCGCCGGGCGCATCGCGCTCGCGCAGGAATGGGCGGCAGGCTTCGCGGCTTGCCGCCCTTTCTTTTGCGCTACTCCGGCTTCGCGGGCCGTTCGACCTTGACCTTCTCGCCAATGCGGTAGGGGTGGAGGCGCAGCATCGCGCTGTCCGCCCCCGTGTGGATGTGGCCTTCGCGCCGCTCCACCCACTCGATCATCGGGCCCGACAGCGTCCCGTGAATCACGATCGAGGCGAGGATGGTGAAGCTGATAGTTGCCCACAGCAAGTCGAGCTGGGCGAATTCGGCATGGGTCTGCCCATAGGCCATGTAGTAGATCGAGCCCATCCCGCGTACGCCGAGGAAGGCGATCGCCAACTTGCCCGGCAGCGGTAACCGGCTGCGCGATTCGGCGAGCAGCCCCGCCAGCGGTCGGATCACGAACAGCAGCGCCAGCCCGACCAGCGCCGCCTGCCAGGTCAGCCCCTCCAGCACCCCGCTCGCCAGCATCGCGCCGAACCCGAACAGCACGGCGACGAGCACAATCTGCTCGATCTGGTCGATGAAATGGTGGCTGATCTTGTGATACCGGCTTTTGTTCTCGTGCTGGCGTGCTGTCACCGCGCCGATGAAGACGGCGAGAAAGCCGTAGCCTTCGACCAGTTCGGCCAGGCCATAGGCAAGCAGCAACGTTCCGAGCACAATCAGCCCTTCGCTGGTGGAATAGCGCGGCGCTTCGCTATCGACATCCTGCATCGGTGCATCGGCCTCGCGTTCGAACACGAACCAAGCGCCAAGGCGCCCGACACCCCAGCCGACCGCGCAGCCGACCGCGATGCGGAAGACGAAGTCGAAAGCAAACCATTGCACAGTCCACCCGCCCAGAGTCGCCATCCCGACGGCGGCAATCGCGAGATAGGTGAAGGGAAAGGCGAGCCCGTCGTTGAGCCCGGCCTCGGCGGTCAGGCCGAAGCGCACGTCGTGCCGCTCGTCCTCGCCCGGCGGCCCGACCTGCACGCTGCGGGCGAGCACCGGGTCGGTCGGCGCGAGCGCCGCGCCGAGCAGCACGGCGCTCGCTGGCGCGAGTCCGAGTGCCCACCAGCCGAGCAGCGCGACAGCGGCGACGGTGATCGGCATCGCCACCAGCAGCAGCGGCCAGACCTGCTTCCAATGCGTCCAGCTCACCGGCCGATCGATCGCGATCCCCGCCGCCATCAGCGAGACGATGACGATGAACTCGGTGACATATTCGAGCGTGACCGCGTCGAAACCGTCGCTCGCCGGATTGAAATGCGGCAGGCCGAGCGGGAGCGAGAAAATCGCATAGCCTACACCGACATAGACCATCGGCAGGCTCAGTCCGTAGCGAGGCAACCTCCGCTCCAGCGGAACCGCGAGCACAAGCCCGATCCCGAACAGGACAAAGAGGAAGATGCGCGGGTCCATGCCCGGGCTCAACGCGCGGCGGGCTTCCAGGGCCCGAAGGAAGGCTCGGGTATCTGGGCGCTGCGGGCGCGCTCGTAGGCCGCACCGACTTTCAGCACCTCGTGATCGGCCCATTTCGCGCCGAAGAAGCTGATCCCGACCGGTAGCCCCTCGACCGCGCCCATCGGCACGGTGAGGTGCGGATAGCCCGCAATCGCCGCCGGGCTGCCGAAGCCGATGCTGCCGTTGTAATTGTCGCCATTGACGAGGTCGCTGGTCCATGCCGGCCCGCGCGTCGGGGCCACGAGGAACTGTACGTCGTGCTCCGCCAGCAGCTTGTCGAGCGTCTCCTGACCTGCGATCCGCACCGCATTCTCGCGCGCTGTCTCATAGGCTTCGCGGTCGGTGGTTTTCTCCGCCAGTTCGAACAGCTCCTGCCCGAACCAGCGCATTTCCTCCTCGGCGTGCGCTGTGTTGAATGTGATCAGGTCGGCGAGGCTGCGCGGCATATTGTCGCGCCCTGCGACGTGGGGAAGCGAGCGGAGGTATTTGCCCATTTCCTCGCGCAGCTCGAACAGCAGCACGATGAAGCTGTCCTCGTACATCTTCGTGTCCGGTTCGAATTCGATGTCGACCAGCACCGCCCCCTGCCGTTCCATGTCTGCCAGCGCGGTTTCGAACACCGCCTTCACATCGGCCCGGTTGCCGATCTGCTTGCGCATCACGCCGATTCGCACGCCCTGGAGCGAATATTCGGAGAGACCTGCGGTATAGTCGCTCCGGCGGCCGGGCACCGCCATGGTCACCGGATCGGCGGGATCCTCGCCCGCGATCGCGCCGAGCAGCAGTGCGGCGTCGTAAACCGTCTTCGTCATCGGACCGGGCGTGTCCTGTGTGCTCGAAATCGGCACCACATGGGTCCGGCTGACGAGGCCGACGCTCGGCTTGAAGCCGACGATGCCGTTGATCGAGGCGGGGCAGGAAATCGAGCCGTTGGTCTCGGTCCCGATCGCCGCCCAGGCGAAGCCTGCGGCCACCGCCGCGCCGCTGCCGGAGGATGAACCGCAGCTGTTGCGGTCAGTGGCATGGGGGTTGCGCACCAGCCCGCCGACTGCGCTCCACCCGCTGGTCGAATTATCGCTGCGGATATTGGCCCATTCGCTGAGGTTGGTCTTGCCCAGCACAACGCCGCCGGCCTTGCGCAGGTAAGCGACGAGAGGCGCGTCGCGGCCGGTGTTGTTGTTGGCGAGGGCGAGCGAACCTGCGGTGGTGGGCAACTCGCGGGTTTCGATATTGTCCTTGATCAGCACGGTGCGCCCGTTGAGCGGTCCACCCGATTTCTCGCCGGCATAGGCATCGCACGGGGCATCGGGATTGACCGCGATGACCGCGTTGAGCTGCGGCCCGGCGTCGTCGAGTTGCTCGATCCGGTCGAGTGCCTGACGGGCGGCGCTTTCGGCCGGGGTTATCCGTGCCGGAAGCGCGCAATCCTGCGCGGCGAGCGGGGTTGCAAAGGCGCCCAGCGCTACAGCGCCGACCACTTCGATGACACGAGATCTGTTGCCCATCGCGTCACAATGCGCGGCATGGGGACGGCGCGCAAGCGGCTACAGGTTCCCGCTGACGCTGAAGCGGAAGATCGGGCCGATCCGTCGGTTGAGGGTCTCCACGAACAGCACCGGCGCATCGGGCCGGTCGCCATCGAACACTGTGCGGTCGAACTTGTTGCGCGCATTGAGGATGTTGCCATAGGTCGCGGAAACCTTGAGCCCGAACACGTCCTTGTGCTCGACGAACAGGTTCATGAATGTCGGGCCTTCGTAATCCCGCCCGACCTCCTGCCGCCTGGAATAGGCGACATTGGTCTGGGAGGAGACGCCCGAACCGAAGGCCCAGTCGCTGCCAGGCACATCGTAGCGGAAGTCGACATCGATCAGGCGCTTGAGATCGTAGGAGAACGGACGGTCGAGCCCGGTGAAGGGATCGGTCAGGTTCATCCATCGGTTGAGCGCCTTCACATCCAGCCGCGCGCCCTGCCAGCCGATCGGGTCACCCCTCAGCGTGGTGTTGAGTTCGAGGTGGAAGCGGGTGGCGTCGCCGATATTGCCGCGCGCCTCGCCGCCGTTTTCGAGCGGAAAGAAATCGACGAAATCCTCGAACCATGCCTGGCGCAGCTGGAGCTTGGCCGAACCCCATTCGCCGAGCCGCTTGTTGACTTCGAGTTCGATGTTCCAGCTCTGGTCGGGCTGCAGGCCGTTGTTGCCGCCGTTCTGGTTCTCGTTCTGCAGGTTCACGCTGGCGAGGAAGTCGCCGAACGACAGCTGTCCGACCCGGCGGCGGAATTCGAGCGAGAGGTCGAAATCGTCGCGCGGTTTCCATGCCAGCGAGAGCGAACCCTTGGGGCGCTGGAAACTGCGTGAATTGGCCGCCGAACCGGTCTGCTCGATCTTCGAATATTCGCCCCCGCCGGTGAACTGGAGCGACAGCTTCGGCGTCAGCTGTTTGCTGACCGACAGCAGCGCTTCGTAGCGGTTTTCGGTCACCCCGCCATTGCCCGCCGTAAAGTCGAGCTCGACGAACTCGCCGTTATCATCGAGCTCGAACAACTCCGATGTGCGATTGAGGCGGTTGAACGCGGCTTCGCCCGAAACCTGCCATTCCGCCTGCCACATGTTCCAGCCGTACTCGAAGCGCCCGATCCGCTCGCCGATTGCGTTGGTGTCGGCGAAGCGGAAGCCGGTGGTGTCGCGCCCGCCGCTGAAGCTGTCGACCAGCTGGCTCACCCCGTTGTCGCGCTCGAACCGCTCGAGCCCGATCAGCTTAAGCTTGCCCGGGCCGAGCGGGAACTCGATGTCGCCGCCGATTTCGTATTCGGGTCCATCTTCGGTGTAGAAGAAGTCGCGGGTGCGGACGAGGCCGTCGGGCCTTGTCGCGATTTCCGGGATGCGCTGGTCGAGAAAATCCGCGCCATAGCTGGCGTTGAGGTTGGCGACGGTTTCGCCGCCGAAATCGTAGCTCAGGTTGGCGGAGAATTTCGGATTGTCGTATTTGCCCGAGAACTTGCTGAACTGTTCCTCGATCACAGTGCTGTCGGCATCGGTGATCAGCGTCGGGCCGTCCGCGCCGAAGCGGTCGTTGGGGTTGGACAGCGAGAAGGTATAGCCGAGCGCACCGGTCTTGCCGGTCACCGAAACCTCTCCGCCATAAAGCTGGGCCTCGGTGTTGTGCGGGCGGAAGCCCGTGCGCCAGACGAACTGCCCTGATGTGCCGTTCGATGTGTAGACCACATTGGCGACCTGTCCGGAAAGCCCCGGAATGTCGAGCGCAGTTCCGTCGAGAATCTCGATCCGTACCACATCGCTCGCGGAGATACGCGAGAGCTGGTCGCGGATGCTGTCCGACTTGCTCGAGAAGCGCGCGCCGTTGACGATCACGTTCTGGTTCGCCTGCCCCAGACCGCGCTGGCCGTTGTTGCCGTCGTCGATGGTGAAACCAGGGATGCGGGCGACCATGTCGAGCGCATTGCGCGGGGCGAACTGGGCGAAGTATTCCGGCGTGAAGACACGGCCCTGTGTCTCGGCCGCCGACGGGACCGCCGCGCTCTCTTGCGGAGAATCGGCTGGTGCGTCCTGCGCAGCGGCCGGGGACGCGAAAAGGGAAACCCCCGCCAGCAGCGCAGCGGCGAACGAGATCGGGGGACAAGGGGCGTAAATGCAGGTGATGGTTCGTTCCTCCCGCAGCCCCCCTTGTCGATTGCGACGACAAGCGTAATCGCCAGTCGACGGGCGGCACGATTGCGGCGACGAATGCAGAGACGCGTCGCAACGGGCAACTCATCGGGGGTTAATCCGGGCCGCACGGACGAGAAGAAGGTTAAGCCCCTTGAACATCGCGCGCGCCCGTCCGACATAGGCGGTCCATTCGAGACGAGAGGCTTTCATGATCGACGTTCGCGACCAGCTTGGCGAGACTTACGGCACGCAGGGGCAATTCACCCGCGATCCGGTGACCGGAGCGCTGGTGCCGGTGGTGGTCGAGCAGACCAGCCGCGGCGAACGCAGCTTCGACATCTTCAGCCGCCTGCTGCGCGAACGCATCGTGTTCGTCACCGGTCAGGTGGAAGACGGCATGGCCTCGCTGATCGTGGCCCAGCTGCTGTTCCTCGAAAGCGAGAACCCGTCCAAGCCGATCAGCATGTATATCAACTCGCCCGGCGGGGTGGTTACTGCGGGGCTGTCGATCTTCGACACCATGCAGTACATCAAGCCGCGCGTCTCGACCGTGTGCATCGGGCAGGCGGCAAGCATGGGCAGCTTCCTGCTTGCGGCGGGCGAGCCGGGCATGCGGATCGCGCTGCCCAATTCGCGGATCATGATCCACCAGCCTTCGGGCGGGGCGCGCGGAATGGCGTCGGACATCGAGATCCAGGCCCGCGAAATTCTCCGCATCCGCGCGCGGATGAACGACCTCTACGTCAAGTTCACCGGCCGCAGCCTGGAAGAGATCGAGAAGGCGATGGACCGCGACACCTTCCTCGAAGCCGACGAGGCGATGAAATTCGGCCTCGTCGACAAGGTGTTCGAAACCCGTCCCGAGAACGAGGAACAGGCCGATGCAGGCTCGGGCGGCGCGCCCGAGTAATCCTTCGAGACGCCTCTGCCTGCGGCTTCGGCTCCTCAGGATGAGCGGATATGAAATACGCCGCTCATCCTGAGGAGCGAGGACATACGTCCGAGCGTCTCGAAGGACCGACCCACATCGGGACGTTAACTGTAGCATTTCGGCAACCGTGCCGCTTCAGCTTGTGGCAAGGGCCAAATGCTACATCCGATGTGTTGATTAATGACCATCCGGCCTTAAGGTTGGTCGAATCTGCCGTGCTAAGCATGTGCATGCGCGGATTCGGGACTACAGGAATATGACCAAGTTGAGCGGAACCGATAGCAAGAGCACCCTGTACTGCAGTTTCTGCGGTAAGTCGCAGCACGAGGTGAGGAAGCTCATCGCGGGGCCGACGGTGTTCATCTGCGACGAATGCGTCGAGCTGTGCAACGACATCATTCGTGAAGAAACCAAGGCCGGTCTCAGCGGCCGCAAGGAAGGCGAAGTCCCGACGCCGAGCGAGATTTGCGCGACGCTCAACGACTATGTGATCGGGCAGGAACGCGCCAAGCGCGTGCTATCGGTCGCGGTGCACAACCACTACAAGCGGCTCAACCACGCCTCGAAATCGGGCGATGTGGAGCTGGCCAAGTCGAACATCCTGCTGGTCGGCCCGACCGGCTCGGGCAAGACACTGCTGGCGCAGACGCTGGCCCGCACCTTCGACGTTCCCTTTACCATGGCCGATGCGACCACTCTGACCGAAGCGGGCTATGTCGGCGAGGATGTCGAGAACATCATTCTCAAGCTGCTCCAGTCGTCTGACTACAACGTCGACAAGGCGCAGCACGGCATCGTTTATATCGACGAGATCGACAAGATCACCCGCAAGGCGGAAAACCCCTCGATCACCCGCGACGTTTCGGGTGAAGGGGTGCAGCAGGCGCTGCTCAAGCTGATGGAAGGCACCACCGCAAGCGTCCCGCCGCAGGGCGGCCGCAAGCATCCGCAGCAGGAATTCCTCCAGGTCGATACGACCAACATCCTGTTCATCTGCGGCGGTGCGTTTGCCGGGCTGGACAAGATCATTGCCGACCGCCTGCAGAAGCGCAGCATCGGCTTCGGCGCGCATGTCGCCGATCCGGACAAGCGCAAGGTCGGCGAACTGCTCGAGAAGAGCGAGCCGGAAGACCTGCTCAAGTTCGGCCTGATCCCCGAATTCGTTGGCCGCCTGCCGGTGATCGCGACGCTCAACGACCTCGATATCGATGCGTTGGTCACCATCCTCAGCGAACCGAAGAACGCGCTGGTCAAGCAGTACCGCAAGCTGTTCGAGCTTGAGGATGTCGAGCTGACCTTCACCGACGATGCACTGCGGGTGATCGCGGAGAAGGCGATCAAGCGGAAGACCGGCGCACGCGGCCTGCGCTCGATCGTCGAGGCGATCCTGCTCGACACGATGTTCGACCTGCCCGACATGGAAGGCGTGAGCGAGATCGTGGTCGACAAGGATGTGGTCGAAGGCCGCAAGGACCCGGTCCGCGTGATGGACGGCTCCAAGGACGAAGCGAAGGAAGAGGCGGCTTGATTCATGCGCCGACGCGCTGGCTTATCATTGGCGTGCTGCTAGCGACCAGCACAATCCTCAACGTACCGGCCGCAATTGCCTCGACCGAAGCCGATGCAGATGCCGAATCGCGAAAGTACCTCAAGCAGCGTGCGGACAAGGCAAGGCATGCCATGTTGGCAGGGCACTATGACGAGGCTGGGACGGTGTATGACGAGCTTATCGCAGCATCGACCGCCGCATTTGGACCAGCAGACGAACTCACCCTCTACCTCCAGCGCTTCAGGGCTAATGTATACTTTCGTTTGGGTGATCTGGCCGAAGCTGAATCCATGACCCGGTCAGGTCTGGCGTTGTCGATCGACGGGTCTGGAGAAGCGAGCGTCGAAACCCTGCATTATAAGAATAATCTCGCGACGATATTCCAGGCGCAGGAGCGCTTTGACGAGGCTGCGGAGCTGTTCGCGAGCACGATTGAGCTTTGTCGGGAGGTGCTGGGCGCCGGGCACCCCGACACGCTTATTTAGATGAACAACTTGGCCGGCATCCATCACGAGACTGGTAAATACGCCGAGGCCGAAGCGCTCTACCTCGAATGTATCGCTGGATTTACGGAGTGGCTTGGGCCGGAGGAGCAGGAGACGCTGACTTCGACCGCCAACCTCGCATCACTCTACTTGGATATGGGGAAGGTCGACCAAGCGTTCGAGCTACAAACCGAACTTATCGATCAATTTCGCCGGATCCTGGGAGACGATCACCCCGAGACGCTGACCGCGAAGAACAATCTCGGCGGCAGCTATCTGGTTCTCGGTCGGCTGGACGATGCCGAACGTGTTTTCGTCGATGTTCTCAAGGCGAAGCAGCGAGTTCTCGGTCCCTCGCACCCCAATACATTGGTCACGGTCGACAATCTCGCAGCTGTTCATCGCGCGAGATTGGATGGTGAAGATGCAGCCATCGATGTAAGCGACGGTGGTGATCCCGGCAGCTAGGCAGGTCCGCATCGCACCGGAGTCCTCTGTCAGTTGCTGACGCCGCTGCCACCTCCCCATTTCCTAGCGGAACGGGGAGGTACTTGGTAGCAAACAACTTGTGAAAAACCCCGCCCGGCCGGAGGAATTTGGCCGAGCGGGGCTCAGTGGGCGCTGCCGTGCGGGATTGGAAGCGGGCAGCGCCGCGGGGAAGAGGGTCAGGCGGGGAGGAACACCCCGTCGGTCACGTGGATCACGCCGTTTGAAACCTTGACGTCGGCCTGGGTGACGGCGGTCGCGCGGCCTGCGGCGTCGGTGATCACGATGGTGTTGCCGGAAAGGCGCGCGGTCAGCTTGCCGCCCGACAGCGTGTCAATGGTGGCGGTGCCGCCATGACGCTTGATCAGCGCGGTCAGGTCGGCTGCCGAGACGCTGCCCTTCACCACATGATAGGTCAGGACATTGGTCAGCATGCCCTTGTTCTCGGGCTTGACCAGGGTGCCGACAGTCCCGTCGGGCAGCTTGGCGAAAGCGGTGTCGGTCGGTGCGAATACGGTGAAGGGGCCGGGGCCGGACAACGTATCGACGAGGCCGGCGGCGGTTACGGCGGTGACCAGCGTGTTGTGCACTCCGGTGCCCTGCGCGGCGGAAACGATGGTCGGCTGCATGCTCGCAGCCTTGCCATGGTCATGCGCGGCGACCGGCGCGGTGGTGGCGATGGCGAAGGTGCCCGTCGCGGCTACGGCGGCGAGAGCGGCGGCTTTCAATTTGGATGACATCGGCATTGCATTCTCCTCTTGGCGATCAAGCCCCGTCCTGCTTGTCGGGAGGAGTTACGCAGCGTGTTCTGGCGCGGATGCAAAAAAACTTTCGCGCCGTTTGTCAGATGGTTGCGAAGGTGCCTTCGGCAACCACCGGGCCGGCGGCCGCAGCGGGCGGCTTGCCCCCGATCGGTTCGCGGGTGAGGACCATCTGCGAGCCGTTGTGGATCAGCGCAGCAAGGCCAGGGTCGAGCGGCATGCGCACCTCCTCGCCCGGCCTGACCACGCCGAGCGAGCGCAGTTCGCCTTCGTCCGGCACCAGCCACAGCTCGTGATCGTGCACGCCGTCCGCCGTCAGCCCGCTGGCGGAGACGAGCATTTCCCTGCGGTCGGGCAGGTAGGTCACCGCCAGCCGCAGGTCGGTATCGCCGATTGGGATGTTGGCGACCATCGGCGCTTCGGCAGTCTGCGGACCGGGCGCGCTCGGCAAGGGCTGGATCAGCACGAGGGCGAAAGCCGCGACTGCCGCTGCCGCCGCACCGAAACTGGCGAAGCGCCAGAAGCGCAGCCGCTGGCGCAGGTCGACGATCTCGCCGCTGGCCGGCGCATCCTCGATTGCCGCCTCGATCCGCTGCCACAGCGCGGGTGAGGGCGCGGCCCCGCCAATGTCGTCCAGCAGCGGCGCGAGCTTGGCTTCCCAGAAAGCAACCGCATCGGCGAAGTCCGGCTCACGCGCCGCGCGGGCGCGGGCCACCAGCAATTCCTCGCCCTCGAGCAGGCCGAGCGCATATTCGGCGGCAAACTGGTCGCGTTCGGTCATTCGCCCTTCTCCAGGCACGTCTTGAGCTTTGCCAGCCCGCGGCGGATCCAGCTCTTCATCGTCCCCAGCGGGACCTCCTGCGCCTCGGCCAGCTCGGCATAGGTGTGCCCGCCGAAGAACGCCGCGCGGATCGCATCGCTGGTATTTTCGTCGAGCGTATCGAGGCAGCCATGAACCCGCTCTGCACGCTCGGCATCGATCAGCAAGTCGTCCGCGAGCGGGGCGGCATCGGGCAGTTCGGCGGCGGCCTCGACCGGGACCGACCCGGCGCGGACCTTGCCCGTGCGCAGCCGATCCACCGCGCGGTTGCGCGCGAAGGTCGCCAGCCAGCTGATCGGGCTCGCCCGTTCGGGATCGAAGCGGTCGGCCCGCCGCCACAGATTGAGATAGACGTCCTGCAACGCGTCTTCGGCCTCCTTTCGGTCCCCCAAGATACGCAGGCAGATGCCGAAAAGCTTCACATTGGTGAGGCGGTAGACTTCCTCCAGCGCCCGCTTGTCGCCGGTGGCGAGTCGCTGCATGGCACCGGTCAGGCGGGCGCGCGCTGCGTTGCTCATTGCGCCGGGCCCCCGCGAGAGCCGGTTCGCTCAAGCAGTTCGCCGACGGTGACGATCTCGTAGCCGCGTGTCCGCAACCCGGAAAGTATCGCGGGCAGGGCTTCGCGCGCCGCCTGGTTGTGGCGATACATCGGATGGATCAGGATGATCGAGCCGGGCCGGACCCGGTCGAGTATGTCCTCTGCATAGGCGGCGGGATCGGTGAAGCGCTCCGGCTGGTCCTCGACGTCCCACATGATGGTGTGCAGGCCCGCATCCCGCGCTTCGAGCGGCAGCCCGAGCAGCTTCCGCCCGAACGGCGGGCGAAACAGTCCCGAATCCGAACCCGCTGCCGCGAGCAAGGCCTCCGTCTGTTCGAGCTCGCTGCGGTAGAACGCGCGGCTGTATCCGATGTTGCGCTGATGGCTGAAGCTGTGGTTTCCTAGCTCGTGCCCGGCTTCGAGGATCCTGCCCGCTTCCTGTGGGTGGCGCTCCATATCTTTGCCGATCAGAAAGAACGTCGCCTTCGCGTCGTATTCGGCAAGAATGGGCAGGACGGCTGCGACCCCTTCGGGCGTCGGGCCGTCATCGAAGCTGAGCGGGACCAGCTTCTCGCGCGTTTCGACCCGGCAGGTCAGTTCGCCAGTCAACTGGGTACATTTCGCCTTGGAAAACGCGTTGAGGCCATAGAGCGCGGCACCAAGCGCAAGCGCGATCATACCGATACGAAAGACCCACCTGCGCCACATCGGCTGAACCTGTTGCACGGCTGCGGCGCAATCTCAACCGCTATGCATCGACCTCGCTGGACGTGGGGTCGCAAGCTTCGGGTGCGCGAGCCTTGCGCGCTGCTTCGTGATAAGCCTTCCGGAAAAGCTGGTTGCGCTGGGCAGTTTTCGACAGGTCGGATTCGAATGCTGCGACCGGATGGCCTGCGGCGTCGGTAACGGCGATCCGCACCTTTCCGGCATACTCGGAGCCGAGCATCTCCAGCGGAGCCTCCAGCACGAGCCATCCAATGAGATCGAGGGCATAAGTCGGGCGCACCAGCGGGTAGCTCGCGACATTGTCTGCGCTTCGGGCCTCGACGGTCAGGCCCGCCCATCGCCCGGATAGCTCGTCGACCGTCGCCGCCGTATCCAACAGTTGCATTTGGACGGTGGGTGTCGCGGGAACGCCGACACCATCCGCGCTCGCCTCATGGTAGGCTACGCGAAGATCGAACTCGGGCTGTCCGTCGGCGTCGTCCGGGCGCGGCCCGTCATGCGGCGGGGTCCAGTCCGCAAAGGTGCCGACAATCCGCCCGTCCGGTTCGACGTAAAGCGCGACATAAACCAGCGCGCCGTCCTCACCGCTGGCTTCGGCAGAGCAGTAGAACTGCTCGGGGGGATCGGCCGGTTGCGCGGCGGTGGAAGTGGCCGCAGCGGCGGCCAACAGGCCGAATAAGCGGGGAAAGCGCGTCACGATGCCGCGTGCGTCGGATCGAAACGGCAGCCTGCGCCGCCGGTGGTACCGATCTGGATCGTCGCATGGCAAATCCGGTGATCGTGCTCCAGCGTGTGGGCAAGCTCGCGCAGGAATGCATCGCCCGGATGGCCGCCGGGCATCTCCAGATGGACCGTCAACGCGGTCTCGGTGGTGGACATCGGCCAGATGTGCAGATGATGCACCGCCGTTACCCCGGGGAGACCCGCGAGATAGCTGCGCACGCCCGCCTCGCACACGGTTTGCGGCACGCCGAGCAGCGCGAGCTTCATGCTATCCTTGGCCAGGCCCAGCGTGCCCCAGGCGATCACCGCGACGATCAGCAGGCTGGTGACGGGATCGATCCATAGCTGGCCCGTTGTGAGGATCAGCACGCCCGCGATCACCACCCCGACCGAGACCAGCGCATCGGCTGCCATGTGCAGGAAGGCGCCGCGAATGTTGAGATCGTCATGCCGCCCGCGCAGGAAGAGGAGCGCGGTGCCGGTGTTGATCGCGATCCCGATGCCGGCGACCACCACCATGGTCATTCCCTCGATCGGGGCGGGGTTCCACAAGCGCTGCAGCGTCTCGACCAGAATCGCTCCCACCGCCACCATCAGCAGCGCGGCGTTGGCGACCGCGGCGAGGATGGTCGAACTCTTGTAGCCATAGGTGAAGCGCGCGCTCGGCGGACGCTTCGCGGCGACGCTCGCCCCCCATGCCAGCACCAGGCTGAGCACATCGGACAGGTTGTGCCCCGCATCGGCGACCAGCGCCATCGAGCCGGAGATATAGCCATAGACCGCTTCGACCACCACGAAAGCTGAATTGAGCACGATGCCGACGAGGAACGCGGTACCGAAATCCTTCGGGGCGTGGCTGTGGCCGGAGCCGTGGGAATGCGCATGCGCATGCCCGCCGCCGTGAGCGTCGCCATGCGAATGGTCGCCATGTGCATGTGCGTGCCCCAATCCGCGCGCTCCCCTTACCGGACCCGTTTCTGACGCTCGCGCTACCGAAAGGCAGTGCGATAGGCAATAAAAATGCAATCAAATCAGTATGATATAAAATATCCTATTTCGTAATGATACAACATAACTGAATTTCGGGGATGCGCAAGCGGCTGAATCGGTGCGCGAAATGCGGCCACGCGCCAAGCCCGCTGCTATCGCAAGGTCACTGATAAACGCAGGCGTCCAGCCCGTCGCGGCGTACCACGCCCATGCGCGCGGCGATGGTGTTGCCATAGCGGCGGGTGAAGCCGGTCGGGTTGGTGACCGAGCGTTCCTTGGGCAGCGGCAGCGCGGCGGCCATGCGCGCGGCTTCGTTGGTGGTCAGCCGCGTGGCAGAGCGGTTGAAGTACCGCTGCGCCCCGGCTTCGGCGCCGTAAGTACCGATCCCGGTCTCGGCGACGTTGAGATAGACCTCCATGATCCGCCGCTTGCCCCACACGTTCTCGATCAGAAAGGTGAACCACGCCTCGAACCCCTTGCGGACATAGCCCCCGCCTTGCCACAGGAAGACGTTCTTTGCGGTCTGCTGGCTGATCGTCGAGGCACCCTTTATTCGGCCGCCCCTGGCGTTGTTCTCGATCGCCTGCTCGATCGCTTCGGTGTCGAACCCGTTGTGGGTGCAGAACTTGCCGTCTTCCGCAGCGATGACCGCGGTCACCAGATTGCGGTCGATGTTCGACAGCGGCTCCCAGTCCTTGGTGATCCCGTTCTCGTCGAGCGCCATCGTCGCGGTGATCGGCACCGGCACCCATTTGTAGACCAGCACCAGCAGAACGCTGAGCCCGACGAACCAGAGGACGAGCTTCGCGAAAAAGCGGGCAATACGGTACATCATCCGGCCCGTTTAAGGCCTTGCCCGGAGCGATACAACAAGGCCCCGCGCGACCGAAATCGTGCGGGGCCCCGAATTGCGGACTTCAGTCCGAGCGTCACGCGATGCCCGGCAGCAGCCTTTCGCCGGCGATGCGCTGCATCGCCTTCTGAAGCTTTTCAAACGCGCGCACCTCGATCTGGCGGATGCGTTCGCGGCTGACGTCGTAGACCTGGCTCAGTTCCTCCAGCGTCTGCGGGTTGTCCGTCAGCCGCCGTTCGGTGAGGATGTGCTTCTCGCGGTCGTTAAGCGAGCCCATCGCCTCGAGCAGCATTTCGTGCCGCACGGTCGATTCTTCGGCCTCGGCCACGGTCTCGTCCTGCAGCGGGCGGTCGTCGGTCAGCCAGTCCTGCCACTCGCCGCTGCCCTCCTCGCCATTGCGCATCGAGACGTTGAGCGAGCCGTCGCCGCCCATCATCATCCGCCGGTTCATGTTGACCACTTCCTGCTCGGCCACGCCGAGATCGGTCGCGATCTTCTTCACATCGTCGGGGTGCAGGTCGGTGTCTTCGTAGGCGTCGAGGTTCTTCTTCATTCGGCGCAGATTGAAGAACAGCTTCTTCTGCGCGGCGGTGGTGCCCATCTTCACGAGGCTCCACGAACGCAGGATATATTCCTGGATCGACGCCTTGATCCACCACATCGCGTAGGTCGCGAGGCGGAAACCGCGTTCGGGTTCGAACTTCTTCACGCCCTGCATCAGGCCGACATTGCCTTCGGAAATGAGGTCGGACACCGGCAGGCCGTAGCCGCGATAACCCATCGCGATCTTTGCCACGAGGCGCAGGTGCGAGGTCACGAGCTGCGCCGCAGCTTCGGGATCTTCGTGCTCTTCGTAACGCTTGGCGAGCATGTATTCCTGCTCGGGCGTCAGCACGGGATATTTCTTGATTTCCGAGAGATAGCGGTTGAGCCCCTGCTCACCACCGAGCGCCGGTACGCTCAAAGCTCTTGTATTGCTCACTTCGTCCCTAACCTTTCTGCGTCGACCTCGCGCGGCGGACCCCTGATGGGCATCCGCTCTGTCGGGCCACGTTGTTACATATAGACCAATCGGCGGAAATTTTCACTGATTTTCGTCGATTTCAACGAGTGGTTTCGTCGATAAGTTCCCGCATGTCGCGAGGCAGGTCGGCCCGGAATTCGACCGTGTCGCCCGTCGCGGGATGGACGAAACCGAGCTCCGCAGCGTGCAATGCCTGACGGGCAAATCCCAGCCTTGCGAGGAGCGGCCTTAATGATTTCGGGGTGCTTCCGTACACGGGATCCCCCACTAGCGCATGGCCGATTGACGCGCAGTGAACGCGCACCTGGTGGGTTCTACCGGTTTCGAGACGGCACTCCAACAGGCTGCAATCCTTGAGTTTTTCCGTCACACGGTAATGGGTGACGGCGTGCTTCCCGCGGGTCGACGTATCGGGCAGCACCGCCATCTTCTTGCGGTTAGCGTCGGACCGGCCGAGCCGGGACGCGATCGTGCCTTCCGCCGGTTCGGGATGCCCGCCGCATACGGCGATGTAGCGCCGGTGGATCGAATGGTCGGCGAATTGCGCGGCGAGCCCCTCATGCGCGGCAGTAGTTTTCGCAACAACCAGCAAACCAGAAGTGTCCTTGTCGATCCGGTGGACGATCCCGGGCCGCGCGACCCCGCCGATGCCGCTCAGTTGGCCTTTGCCGCTTCTGGCACAATGGTGCAGCAGCGCGTTGACCAGCGTCCCGTCTCGATTTCCCGCTGCAGGGTGGACCACCATGCCGGCCGGCTTGTCGACCACGATCAGGTGCTCGTCCTCGAACACGATGGCCAGCGGGATGTCCTGCGGCTGTGCCTCGGGCTCCTCTGGCGGCGGCAGGGCGATGGAAAAATTCGCCCCCGGCTGCATCTTTTGCGAGGGGTTAGTTGCCACGGTCTTGCCCACCGTGACCGCGCCTTCGCCCATCAGCGCCTTGACCCGCTCGCGCGAAAGCCCGGTGGCCTCGGCGAGCAGCTTGTCGATCCGGCCTGCGCTTTCCAGCCGCCCCGTGATGACATCGCCTTCGCTCATGCTAGAGCCATGCGCGATGGAACGGGAAGTGACAAGCGAAGTGGTCGAATGCCTGCTGGCCGAAGCGCGTGCCGCCCACCCGCGCGAATGCTGCGGCATCCTGCTGGGGGAGGGGGAGTGCATCACCGCCATGCGCCCCGCCACCAATGTGCATCCCTCGCCAGAAACCCATTTCGAAATCGATCCGCAGGCGCTCATCGATGCGCATCGCGCCGCGCGACAGGGCGGTCCGCAGGTGCTCGGCTACTACCACTCGCACCCCAACGGGCGCGCCGAGCCTTCCGCCACCGACGGCGCAATGGCGGCAGGCGACGGGCGGATGTGGCTGATCGTCGCCGGCGGATCGATCAACGGCTGGAAAGATGCGCCGAGCGGCTTCGAGCGGCTTTCCCTTCGCGTAAGACCTGCCTAAGACGGCGCATCGTCAATTCCAGCTTACGAAAGCCCCGCTCCTCTTCCATGCCCTCATCCGTCGATCTTGCCGCCCTGCTCTGTTCACGCCTGTGCCACGATATGCTCTCGCCCATCGGCGCGCTCAACAACGGCCTCGAGCTGCTGGCGGACGAGCGCGATCCCGAAATGCGCGCCAAGTGCATGGACCTGCTGGAACAGAGCGCCCGGGCGAGCGCGGACAAGCTCAAGTTCTTTCGCCTCGCATTCGGCGCCGCCGGTGGATACGGCGAAATGGTGGAAGTCGCGGAATCTCGGGCGGCGATCGACTCGCTGATTGGCGAGAACAAGCGGATCACGGCCAACTGGGCGCTCGCCGACAGCAAGCTGCCGAAGGATGCGATCAAGGTCCTGCTCAACCTTGCGCATATCGCGATCGATGCGCTGATCCGCGGTGGGACGCTCGACATCGGGGCCGAGCGGCGCGACGGTGCGACCGAAATCGTCGTTCGCGCATCCGGCCCACGGCTCGCCTTCGACGAGGACATCGGTCACGCATTGCAAGGTGAACTCGATCCCGATCAGCTCACCGGTCGCACCGCCCCGGCGCATATGCTCCACCTGCTGGCCGACAGGGCAGGGGGCGGGCTGCAGTACCAGCTGGGCGACGGTATGCTCGTTCTGGGGGCTGTCCTGCCCGAACCCGAAGGGCTGATCGGCTGATGCCCTTCCGGCAAGCCTCGCGCAGCCGGATATCGTCATGAAGGACGAGCTGGTCCATCGCGAGCAGCTGTCGCCCAATTTCAACGAGCGCAGCTTGCCAATCTCGATGGTCGTGCTGCACTATACCGAAATGAAGCCGGTCGAGACCGCGATCGATCGGCTGTGCGATCCCGAAGCGTCGGTCAGCGCGCATTACCTGATCACCGAGGAAGGCGAAGTCGTGCGGCTGGTGCCAGAGGAGCACCGCGCATGGCACGCGGGTGCCTCCTACTGGCGTGGGCACAAGGACGTGAATTCGGCCAGCATCGGGATCGAGCTCGACCACCCCGGCCACCTGCTCGGCTATCGCGAGTTTGCCGAGGCGCAGATCGATGCGCTGATTCCGCTGCTGCATCGCATCGTCCGGCAATACGACATCCCGCGCGCCAATGTCGTCGCGCATTCGGACGTCGCGCCGGCGCGCAAGGTCGATCCGGGCGAACTCTTCCCCTGGAGCCGATTGGCCGAATACGGGCTGTGCCTGCCGCGCCCCAAGATCGAGCTGGGCGATCCGTTCGACAACGACGGCGCGTTCTACCTCGCACTCGAGCGCTTCGGCTACGACATCACCGACGGGCACAAGGCGGTCGAGGCCTTCCAGCGCCGCTGGCGACCGGAAAAGATCGACGGCCAGATCGACGGGCAGATCCGCGCGATCCTGTTCCAGCTGCTGCTCGAGCGGGACCGGGGCGCGACGCGCTGAAATCCTGAAGCTGGGCAAGGCCTGCGAAGCGCGCTATTCCGCTGCAAGGGCCGTACTCTCCCACGGCCCGACGGATCGAGAACACCCGTTGGCGCGGTTCGGCGCGATCGGATAGTCATGGGTTGGGAGAGAACTGCATGAAACGATATTCGGCTTTGGCACTGGTTGCGCTGTCAGCCATGCTGGTGGCCAATGCGCCGCCGGTGGGCACAGCTACACCGCAGACCGCAGCAGCGAATGCCGCCGTTGCAGAGCGCCTGCCGCTGGCCGACCAGGCGGATTTCGAGGATGCCTCGCGCGGGATGCTCGCGCAGCTCGATCGCGACATCCTCAACGAGGATGGCACGGTCGCTTGGAGCATCGATGCGTTCGATTTCCTCGATGCCGAAGCGCCCGAAACCGCCAATCCCTCGCTCTGGCGGCAGAGCCAGCTGACCGCGATCCACGGCCTGTTCGAAGTGGTCCCCGGCATCTACCAGCTGCGCGGCTACGATATTTCGGTGATGACGCTGATCGCGGGCAAGAGCGGCTGGATCGTGGTCGATCCGCTGCTGACCCCCGCCACCGCAAAAGCCGGACTGGACCTTGCCGACCGCACGCTGGGCAAGCGCCCGGTGGTGGCGGTGATCTACACCCACAGCCACGGCGACCATTTCGGCGGCGTACTCGGCGTGACCAGCCGCGACGATCTCGCCAGCGGCAAGGTCAAGATCTACGCGCCCCACGGTTTCATGGCCGAAACGGTCGGTGAGAGCGTGCTCGCGGGAACGGCGATGGGCCGCCGGGCGCAGTACCAGTTCGGCAGCAAGGTGCCGACCGGAGCAAAAGGCGTGATCGGGGTGGGATTGGGACCGAAGCTTTCGGTTGGCCCGATCGGCCTGCTGCCGCCGACGCGCGAGCTGTCGACCGAAGGCGAGACGCTGGAGATCGACGGCATCGCCTTCGAGTTCCTCGACACCGGGCAGACCGAAGCGCCGTCGGAGTTCGTCTTCTACCTGCCGCAGTTCCGCGCGCTGCACACCGCCGAGGTGGTGACCCGCAATTTCCACAACGTGCTCACCCCGCGCGGCGCGCTCGTGCGCGACAGCCTGCAATGGAGCCGCAAGATCGACACCATGCTGACCCGCTTCGGCGAGCGGAGCGATGTCATGCTCGCCTCGCATCACTGGCCGAGCTGGGGGGCGGACGAGGTGCGGCAGAAGCTGCGCAATCAGCGCGATACCTATCGCTACACCCACGACCAGACGCTGCGGTTGGCGAACTGGGGCCACACGATGGACGAGATCGCCGAGATGATCGGCGAGCCCGATTTCGCCGCCAGCGATTTCGGCACGCGCGGTTACTACGGGACGTTCGAACACAATTCGAAGGCGGTGTACCAGCGCTATTTCGGCTGGTGGAATGCGGTCCCGGCGGATTACGACCCACTGCCCAAGGACGAGGAAGCCAAGCGCTGGATTGCAGCGCTGGGCGGGGCGGAAAAGGCGTTGGCGCAAGGGCAGGCGGCGTTCGAGGCAGGCGACTATCGCTGGGCTGCGACGCTGCTGCAACATCTGGTCTTCGCCGAGCCCGACAATCCCGATGCCCGCGCTTGGCTTGCCTCGACCTACGAACAGTTGGGGTTTCAGGCCGAAGGCGGCACCTGGCGCAATCTCTATCTCTCCGCGACGGAAGACCTGCGCAGCCCGCCCGACAGCAGCGCGCTGACCACCGCGACAAGCGAAGTCATCGCCGCCATCCCCACGCTCGACCTGTTCAATTCGCTCGGCACCAGGTTCAACCCGGCGAAGATGCAGGGGGGCGAAGCGGTGCTGCAGTTCCACTTCACCGACACCGGCGAAGCGGTGACGGTCGACCTGCGCAAGAGCGTGCTGTTCCCGCGCGCGGGGACGGCGGAGGGTGCGGCAGTCACGCTCACCATCGCGCGGGCGGATTTCAACCGCGTGCTGGCGCAGCAGGTGGATCTGCCGGCGCTGGTTCAGTCGGGCGCGGCGAAGCTGGACGGCAATCCGCTCGCCTTGCTCACGATGTTCAGCGCGCTCGACCAGCCCGATCCGCTGTTCGAGATCGTCGAGCCGTGAGCGATAGGCACCCGGCTTTCCAATCCCCGCGCGTGCGCCTATATCCGTTGCGCCAGGGGGCCGGGCAGCCGCTGCTTCGCAAGGAGGAGAGGAAAGTCCGGGCTCCACGAAACAAGGGTGGCGGGTAACGCCCGCCGGGTGTGCGCCTTCGGGCGGACATTCAGGGAAAGTGCCACAGAGAGTATACCGCCGATGGACCCTAAAGGTCTCAGGCAAGGGTGAAAGGGTGCGGTAAGAGCGCACCGGGGCTTCGGTAACGGCGCCCGCATGGCAAACCCCACCCGGAGCAAGGCCAAATAGGGGTCTCGCGCCCAAGCATTTCGGTGCAAGGGCAGTGGCGTTTCGCCGCGAGAGACCCGGGTTGGCTGCCTGAGCGCGCGGAGCAATCCGCCGCCTAGACGAATGGCTGCCCCCGCAGCGCTGGTCGCAAGATACCGGCTGCGGGACAGAACCCGGCTTACAGGCCTCCTGGCATTTTACCTGTTTTCGTTCATCGCGTGCCCATGGCGTGGCAGGTAGGGGCGCTATTGCGCTATGGCGCGAGACGGGGAGGCACGGTGATATGGCAGCAGCAACGGTTCTGGCTCTGGTCCTTGCGGCATCGACACCTGCCGCACCCGAGAGCGACAGCAAGATCGAATACGCGATGGAGGCCTGCCCCGGGCTCGCATCGCCCGATGCGGTGATCGACGCCCGCAGCTTTACCTCCGCCGCCGAACTGGTCACCGTGATCGCTAACCGGCGCGAGGGACGGGTGGCCGTGATCGGCGGCGATTTCAGCGATGAAGACATGCGCCCGCTCGCCAACCCCGGGCAGGTCGCCTGCTATATCGAGAGCGATCTGTCGCGCACCGACTGGCGCGGCGGTGAAGCCACCGGGACCCGGTTCATCGCGGCGAAGCTGACCGGCGCGCAAATGGCGCAGTCCGGCCTCGATGCAACCGTGTTCGAAGGCGTGGATCTGAGCGGGGCGGACCTTAGCGAGGCGTCCCTGACAGGGGCCTTGTGGCAGGGCGCGAACTGGACGAGCAATCTCGAAGGCACCGTGTTCCGCGATGCCGTGATGGAAGGCTTCCGGTTCCGCTGCGGGATCACCATGGACGAAAGCTGCGGCGGCAGCGGCGGGGCGGATTTCGGAGGTGCCGACCTCACCCGCGCCGATCTCGCGAGTTTTCCGGTTTGGGGCTACGACAGCTTCGCCGGCGCGCGCTTTGCCGACACGCGGATCGGCCCGCGCGCGGTGCGCCATCTTGGCGAGGGGGTGATCGATGGCGATGTGGTGCTGGCGAGCGGCTGGTTCGAGGAAGATGGCTGGCCCGACAATACCGTGCGATTAACGCGCGAGGAGTTCCTCCGCCTGCGCGACGCGGCGCTGACGGTGGAGGATGACCGCCCGTCGTTCGAATGCGCCAAGGCGGGCAACACCGCCGAACGCGTGATCTGCGGTGAGTATGAGAGCCAATTGCGCGCGCTCGACCGAGAGCTGTCGGAAGCTTTCACCTCGCTGCGCGAAAGCGGCAAGGTCACGCTCGAAAGCCAGCGCGCGTGGCTGCGTAGCCGCAACGCCTGCACCGATCGCGATTGCATCGAGCAGGCCTATGAGACGCGGCTCGAACAGCTCTACGGCGCGCTCGGCACGCGGTTCGTGCTGGCACCCGATGCCAGCGTGACCTTCGAGGAAGACCTGCTGCCCCTGCCGGCAGACTTCAGGGCAACCGAGCTTTATCGCCGGATCGTGCCGACCTTGCGCGCCGCCTCCTACCAGTCGATCACGCTGACCGGCCGGGAGGACGGAACGTTGGCGGGCGAGGGCGAGGCACTCGGCGGCAATGCCCACACCTGCACCTTCGGGGTTGATGGCGCGGTGTATGACCGGGCGACCGGTTGGTATGCCGGGGTTGCCGACGACGGCACCAAGGTGCCGCTGTTCCGCGTCCGCAACGGCCGGATAACGCTGCGCTATTCGGGCAATATGGGCGATACCCCGGACGAGGCGCAGAACTTCATCAGCTGCGGTGCACGTGCGGCCTTCACCGATCTTCGCAATCTCGAGGAATAGGGAACGGCAGGCGCAGGCCCGGGTTTTACGGGTATGACCGATCCAGTTCAGCGCAGCATAGCCCAGCGCATCGCCATTATCCTTGCCGTGATCGTCCAGGTCGGGGCGTCCTATCTGCCCGAGCTGGGCTATGGGGAACCGATCGGCAACCGGTCGGATGGCCTGCGCACCGTGATCACCCCGGTCGGCTGGGCCTTCGCCGTGTGGGGGCCGCTGTTTGCCGGAAGCGTGATCTTCGCAGTCTGGCAGGCCCTGCCGAACCAGCGCAACAATGCCCTGCTCGACCGGATCGGCTGGTGGGCAGTCCCGGCGCTCGGCCTGCAAGGGGTCTGGGCAGCCTATACCCAGTTCAGCACTTTGACCGCGATCTCGGCGCTGATCATCACCGGCGCGTTGGTTTCGCTGCTCGCGATCCTGCGGACCATGGTCTTTTTCCCGCGCCAGTTCACGAAGCAGGAACGGCTGTTCGTCACCATCGTGTTCAGCGCGCTGGCGGGGTGGCTGACCGCAGCAACCATCGTCAATATCACAGCCAGCCTGGTCTATTACGGCGTGGCGGGGGGTTACGAGTACCCGCTGGTCGGCGCGTTGCTGGTGCTGGTCGGAGGGGCCATCGTCGCGGTCGCGGTGGCGCGCAGCATGGGCAACCCGTGGTATGCCCTGACCTTCGGCTGGGCGCTGCTCGGCATCTTTATGCAGGGCGGCAAGGAATCGAGCGCGGTCGCGGCGGCTTGCGGGCTGGCGGCGGCGCTGGTGGCATCGGCGGTATGGCTCGGCCTGCGCGTTCCCGGCAATGCGCGCCGCTGGTTTGATTAGGTACTCTTCTACCCCCTCTCGCTTGTCATTCCCGCGAAGGCGGGAATCCATGGGCAGGGTCCGCCGTGGATCCCCGCCTTCGCGGGGATGACAGACGTTGGGTTTGTGGATCCTGGTTGGGTCTTGGCTTTGTAAATCATCGCCAAAAACAAGGCGCCCCCGGATTTCTCCGGAGGCGCCATTCATTCGCAACAACCCGTGCTGGCGGTCAGAACCGCCAGTTGAGAGTCAGGTTCGCCTGGTCGTTGCTCAGCACGCCGCGCCCGATGTCGGAGGTCACGCTTGCGCTTGCGCTGAGGCGGTCCGACAGCGCCAGTTCCGCCCCGGCGTTGACCGACACCCATTCGGGATCGAGCCGGTTGCTGATCGTGAAGGTGTCGTCCGGCGCGCCGAAGAAGGACGCGGTCACCACGTCCTCGCGGTCGGCCAGTTCGCGCGCATAGGCGACCGAACCGAACGCGGTGAGCTTGCCTTTGCGGCCGACGGGCAGGTCGACCGCCGCCATGCCGCCCAGTTTAGCACCAAGCGAGGTCAGGCTGCGATCCCGCACGTTCAGGCCGAGCGAACCCGCACCGAACTCGGTATAGCCGCCGAGGTCCGAACGGACATAATCGACGCTTGCTACCGGTCCCACCGTCAGCCCCTTGGCGGGCTCGAGCGCGTAACCCACCCGCATCGCGGCAAAGGCCTGCGAGCCTTGCGCCACGCCGCGCGCGCTATCGAAGGCCGACACGAAATCGCCTGTCGAGGCGCGTTCGAGCCCGAACCGCTGCTCGGCATGACCGGCATGGAAATCGACGAAGCCCTTGCCGAACTTCGCCGCACCGTAGACCGCCACGGCAGAGCTCTCGTCCCTCAAGCCCTCTTCCCCGAGCCGCGCATTGGCGCTGCTGCGGATCCTGCTCACGGCAATGCCGAGGCTGAGCCGGTCGTTGACCGCATAGTCGGTACCCAGGGTCAGTTCACCGGCCTGCGTCAGCGTTGCCTGGGTCAGCACATTCGAATTCAGCGGATCGTCGGTCTGCCCCATGTGGAGGAACGACCCGCTGACCGAACCGAAGAAGCCCAGCTTGCCCGCTTCGCCCGGCAAAACGCCCGCCTGCGCGAAGCCGGCATTGCCTGCGGCAGAGAAGCCCGCCACCGCATCGTTTGCACCGCGCAGGGTCAGCGTGCGTTGGGCGAGCTGGCCGGTAATCCGCTGCGAGAAGCCGTTGGCGGTTGCCGCCTGGCCGAACCCGCTGGTCGGGGTGAGGCTGGCGAGGGTCTGCCCGAACACGTCGAAGCCGGCAGTGTCGACGATGTCGAAGAGGTTCGAGAACGCCGAGAACCTGTTGCCGCGCAGCCTGTCGAGCAGGTCGCCGAGCGATGTCAGCCCGCTGGTCGGGCCGAGGATCGGTGCGATCGGACGTGCGCCGATTTCGACATGGATCGTGTTGTCGGGCCGGACGCGCGAGATGCCGTAGAGCAAGGGCGAGTTGGTCACCAGCGACACGTTCTCGAAATTGCCGGTGATGCTGCCAGCGCTAAGCACGGTCCAGTTGTCGCCGTACCGCACCGCGCCGGTCGGCTTGAGCGCCAATGTGCCGGCCAGGCTCGCACCTCCGGTTACCACCAGTCGGTCGCTGTTGAAGGTGTTGCGCACTTTGCTGACGTTGATCAGCAAGGCCCCGCCCGAGGTCTGGATATAATTGCCATCGACCGTCAGCGTGCCGAACTTGGCGAGGGTATCGGGCGAGAGTTGCCCGGTGACGTTGAAGAAGGCATCGGACTTGATCGTGCCGGTGCCCTGGATCAGTCCGCCGAAATGCGCGATCAGCGGGGCGTTGAACTGCCCGTCGATGGTCGAGGTTCCGGCATAGTGCTCGAGCCCGATGATCGTGGTGAACTCCCACCCGTCCGGCAGCTTGAAGTTGGCGGCGCTGTGGTCGAGCGTCAGCTTGTCGATTTCGACATCCATGTCGACCGTGATCGTGCCCGGCCGATGCAGCAGCACGTCGAAATACTGTGCAGGATTGGCAAAGGCAGTGCCGACCGTGCCGTCGGTGTTTTGGGGAACGAAGCGGTTCGATCCAGGGCCGAGAAGGCGCGAGGACTCCGGCAGATTGCCGCCAAAGTCCGGCGTACCCTCGGGCGGGAGCAGGAACGAAGGATCGCTCGTTTCACCGGTGATGTCGTTGCCAAGGATCGAACCGAGTTTCGGCCCGGTGCCGTATACGCCTTCTTCGGGACCGGTCGGCAGCGCGTTGATCAGGTTGCCGTTGCCGTCGTCGATGAAGAAGCCGGGGTCGAGATCCTGCGTCCACGTGTTCGGATTGGACCACCGGCCGCTGCTGCGCGCCGAGACATATTTGTACGGCGTGTTCTCGGTAATGAATTCGTGGAACAGATACAGCGGGTTGTAGAAGCTGACATCGCCGTAGCGGTTGTTGAGGTTGAAGAAGTCGTAACCGCCGCTCAGCACGCCCGCGACGACCGGCATGCCATAGAGCTGGTCGACGATCAGCGGCGAGCCGCTGTCGCCCGGCGCAGTGCCGGCTTCGCGCGGCAGCGCATCGCCCGCGAACCAATCGATCGCCTTGACCGCCTCGAGCGACGCGCAGCTGATGTTGGTGCCGGTGAAAGTGCACTGCGCCTGCTCGGCCGGGGTGCGGATCGGATCGTCGAAATCGATGAAATACATCGCCTGGGTTTCGATCCCGAAGGTATCCGCGGTGGGGGCGAAGCCGAAGAACACATTGTCGATGAAATCGGCATTCGAGGCGACCGCGCCGAGCATGTTCTCGCCCACGCGGCGCAGGAAGTCGATCCCGGCACCGCCGCCATCGCCGGTGCCGCGCGTGCCGTAGCCCGTCACAATGACATGGGTCAGCTGGTCCAGCGGGCTGAGCAGCAACGGCATGTAGGGAACATCGGTGATCGGCTCGTCGAGCGCGATGAAGGCGACATCGGCATAGGGGAAGCCCAGGCCGCCGTTGTCGAGATTGCTCGATGGGTGGATGATCACGTCGCTGCTTTGTGCCGCGCCGCCCTCGGCATAGGTCAGGCCGCCATTGATCGTTCCGAACAGCCGCGGTGCGGTGTTGAAGCCGGTCGCGACGAGCAGCGAGAGATCGCCCGTTTCCGCGGTGCCATAGGCTTCGGACGAGCTGTCGTTGAGGCAGTGCGCCGCCGTTAGCACGGTGCGCGGGTTGATCATCGTGCCGGTGCAGTTGAAGAACACCCCGCCGGTCGCATTGTTGCGCAGGAATATCTGCACCACCGAGGGCAGCGTGTTGGCCGTATCGACCGAGCCGGCCACGCCGATGTTGGTGCGCACGATAAGCTCGGGATCGGGCGGGTTGAGTCGGCCGTTGAAGTCATGCGACACCGGCACAGGGGCGAAATCGAAGGTCAGCCGTGCATTGGCGATCGCCTCGCGGCTCGCCTCGATGCGGAACCCGTTGAAGGTTCCTTGCGCCTCTGCCGCGATGGCTTCGGGCGCGCCTTCCTCGGATTCGGATGCGATCGCGGGCGACGATGCCAGCGCGAGCGCGATGCTCGTGGTGCACACGCCTAGGTGAAGATGCCTCTTGATCATGGTAATCCCCCTGTTGACCGCACCCGCCGCTTTCCCATGCAGCAGCGAGCCACGCATTGTGACGAATCGGCGACCCTGATTCTTTTTGTTGATTGAGTGATATGTCGGCCAGAATGTCTGCCCCGGTCAATAGGCTAAATCCTCTCTTGCAGGTCGAGCCGCGCGTGGTTCGTCAGCGGGGGTCCATGACCACGAAAGCGGCCCAGGCGGCGGGGTGGGCGCTCGATTGTCCGGTCGCGTCTCCTGCCGTATCGGCAGCGTACTCCCGCATCGCCTGCCGCATCGCACCCGGCACATCGCCGCGCACGTCCGGGAGCAGTTCGACCATCCGGGTGGTGAGCCGGGATCCGGCGAGATCGAGCAAGGGAAAATGGGTTGCGACCAGCGAACCCGCGCTGGCGTTGAAGAAGGCACGGGCAAGTCCGCTGAACCCTTCGCCGCCATTCAGGCCGGCCGCGGTGTTGCAGGCAGACAGGATCACCAACGACGAACGGAAGTCGAGCTGCGCGACCTCGGATGCCGTCAGAAGTCCGTCCCTGTCCGCAGAGGGGGCGCTTGTAGCCGGGCTGGCCGTGCCCGGCGCAATCTCGGGCGTCAGGACGATTGCCGGCTCGGCGAGCGTGCCGCCGAGATCCCCCGCCACCAGCGCGTGGGTTGCAAAGACCACCAGCCCGCCCTCCGGCAGCCGACCGGCCTGATTGCGTCGGTCGATGTTCGATTGCGTCGCTTCCATCTGGAGCAGCACATCGGCATCGTACCAGCCGAGGATGTCGGCGATCTCGATCACCTCGCGCCCGCTCTTCTCCAGCCGGGCGAGTTGCCCGATGGCCGCGAGATCGACCGAACCCGAGCGGTAGAAGCTGCGCACCTCGGCCGGAGCGGCAGCGGAAGCCGCCGCCCCGTCGCCCGCACCATCCGGAATACCGCGAAACGCCGGGTCTCCGATACCAAGAAACGAAGCAATGCTCCCTCCGCGCCTTCCGCCGGCGGCCCTGCCGTTCGCCAGTGTATCGACGCTTGGAAGGACCGAGATCGCCCGTTCGAGGCCGAGCCAGCCGGTCCGGCGCAGTTCGTCGGGGTCGATATCTCCTGCCGCGCCGCCCGTCGGCGGCCGGGTGACCAGCGCGGAGAAGGGTAGGCTGAGCAGGGGCCCTTGCGGCACCAGAACCCAGTTTGGTTTGCCTTCGAGCACGGCGGCAATGTCGGGATTGCCGAAAAGCGCGCGGTAGAGATCGTGCGCGGCTTGCCGGTCATAGCGGGTGAAGGTCGCCGGGTTACGGTCCCCCTCTTTTGCGGTCTGTCCGGCAGGCGCGACGCCCGGCGGGGGGGACAGCAGGAAGCGCAGGTCCTCCACCGCGCTCACCAGATCGAATCCGTCGAGCGGGATTTCTGCCCAAGCGGCTTTCTCCCGCGTAACCGCGAAAACCACTCCGCGGCTCATTTCGCCGGCATTGGCCGGCATGCCGGGGTACAACAACACCAGCGCCTCGTTGTCGCGCAGCAGCGCGCGCCTGCCGCCGTGCCCGGCAATGGCTTCAATCGGGACCGGCTCTGGCCGGAGCACCGAGAACACGCGGGGTGCGGCGGCCCGCAATGCTCCTGCGGCGCGGTCCAGCCGGGCTGCTGCTTCCTGCCGCTCGGTCCGCAGCCGGGAGCGCGGTGTTACGTCGTCGACTGTATCCTCAGCGGTGGCGCGGATCGCGAGGTCTATGCCGAACAGCGCGTCGCGCGCGTCCCGCCATGCGTCGAACAGCTCTGCCTTGCCCTCGCGCGCGGCGATTGCGCGACCCGCATTCTCGCGGATTGCCGAAGCGGAGGAGGAGGGGTGGGCTAGTTGCGCGACCGCGAACGCCTGCGCGAGCGCGGTTTGCGGACCGCCGTCCGCCAGATTCGCGCGGTCGAACCAGAAGAGCTTGATCTGCTCCGAGGCGACCACGCTGATCCAGTTGCGCAGTTCCTCGCGATACACGAGCGAGGCATTCTCTGGCAGACCCGCGAGCTCGGCGTTATACCCTGCGAGGGTTCGCGCGTAGTAGGGCCGGGCCCGGGCCATCGAGACCTTGTTCCACACCTGCCGCGCCATGTTGAGCAACAGTCGCAGGGTTTCCCGGTCGCCCGGTCCGCGCAGTTCCTCCACCAGCGCGATCGCGCGCTCCCGGATCGGCAGTGCTTCCTCTATCTCGCCGTTCAGCATCAGGGTCGATCCGAGCTGTTCCAGCAGGACCCAATCCTGCGGCTTGCGCTCGACCGCCCGGCGGAGGATCCAGATGGCGAGCGGCGCAGTCTCGGGATCGCTCGCCAGCAGCTCGGACGCTTCGACGAAATACGGGTTGTCAGGATCGACGCCTGTCGCACGGATAACGCGCTGCCAGAACGCCCCGGATTCGCGCTTGGTGTCGAAATCCTGCGACCGATAAAATTGCAGCTTTTTGATCCGCGCCAAGGCGACGAGTGTCGTCACGATCTGTGTATCGGAGGTGCCCGGAATCGCTTCCTGCCGGGCAAGCAGAGCACGATAGACCCGTTCACCTCCGTCAAGGTCATCCGAGTAGGCATTCTGGGCATAGGACGCGATCAGCGCAAGGCGGTTGTCCGGATCCTCGGCAGCGGCGCGCTCGTAGCCTGCAAGCGCGCGGGCGAACCACGGGCGGGCATCGTCGCCGCGCATCTGCTTTTGCAGGTTGAGCGCGATGTTCTGTTCGGCGAGATGGACCATCAGCCGATCGAGCGGCGGGGTTGCGCGGAAGATGTCGTAGACCTCCAGTCGCAGCGGTTCGGCCTCGGCGGGGCGTTCGACTGCCTCGAGCATTGTCGCCAGACCGTTGGCCGCAAAAGCGATCTCGATCGCGTTCGCCGGGAAGAATCGCGTCGCCGTGTCGTAGGCCATGCGCGCATCGGGGAGCTGCGCTTCGGTGCTGGCGCGATCTCGTCCGAACGGGCGCGACGAACCCAACCAGCCGGACAGGTGTACCAGCGGCTGGTCGCGTTCGCGCCCGATCCGCAGCAGGCGCCGGGCAATCGCCTCGCGCTCCCCAGCCGACTCCGCCGTCTTGCCGAAATAGGTCAGGTGGCAGCGGAGCGATGTGAGCGCGCGCGCCGTGGCCGGATGGTCAGGCCCCCAGGTCGCCGCGTGCAGCGCAAGCAGTTCGCGCCGCTCCGGCTCGCGATCGAGATCCCACGACCGGTTGCACGGCAGGTCGACCCGCAGCATCGCCTCGAGCTCCGCGATACGCGCCAGTTCGGTGGTCGACGGCAGGCGGATATCGGGCGGCAAATCGCGGGCGGCAAGTTCGACCGGGGCCATGATTGGGCGCGGAACCTCCGCCGCCGCCGGGCCGAGCGGCAGGATCGCCAGAATCAGGCCGAATGCCGCCGCAAGAAGCCCCCGCTCCATGGCCTTCGAAATACTTTCTTGCGTCCGGCCCGTAAATCGGATTGTTCACGCGCATTGCAGCAGGGGGGCGACGCATGATCCGCAGACTTTCGGCCGAAGCGATCGGCAGCTTCTTCCTGTTCGCCTGCGTGGTCGGTTCGGGGATCATGGCAGAGAGCCTGGCGGGCGGGAACGTCGCCATCGCACTGCTCGGCAATACGGTGGCTACGGGCGCGATCCTGGTGGTGCTGATCGCCATGCTCGGCCCGGTGTCGGGCGCGCATTTCAATCCGGCGGTGACGCTCGCCTTCCTGATCCGGCGGGAGATCGGCGCGGGCGAGGCGGTGCTGTTTGTGCTGGTGCAGATCGCGGCGGGCATTGTCGGCGTGTGGGCAGCGCATCTGATGTTCGATCTTCCGGTGTGGCAATTCTCGGTCAAGCCGCGTACCGGCGCGGGGCAATGGCTGGGCGAGGGGATCGCGACTTTCGGGCTGGTGCTGACGATCCTCGGCACGATCCGCGCGAACCGGGCGTGGGTCCCGGCCAGCGTCGGACTCTACATCACCGCTGCCTACTGGTTCACTTCCTCGACCAGCTTCGCCAACCCCGCCATCACCATCGGTCGCAGCCTGACCGACACCTTCGCCGGAATCGCGCCGGGCAATGTGGCGGGCTTCGTAGCTGCGCAATTGGTGGGAGCGGTGTTGGCGGTGGGGGTGGCGCGGTTTGTGTGGGGCGAGGGGGAAGACGGCTAGCGAGCCGAAAGGCTGGAAATTTCCCGCAATCGGCGTAGCCTCGTGCATATGCGGTCGCTGCGCATCCTTGTCGCTTCATCGCTCGCCACGGTCATGGCGGGGCAGGGGGTGGCGCAGGCCTGCACCATAAGCATACCGGCCGAGTTCGAAACCGACCTGCGCAGCGAATGTCGAGAGGTGCTCTTGAGGAAGGCGCAGACGCTCTGGCTGCTGCAAGAGCGCGAGCTGGCCTACGAGGATATCGCCCCGGTCGCCTACAGCTTCGCGCAGGGCAAGAACCGCTGCCCGCAGAACCGCGAGCTGGCGTTCGAACTCTACGACGCGGCGGCGGGCCCGCTGTTCGATCTGCTCGATGGCTGGCGGCTGCGCGAACTGCATGCGGCAGCGCAGAATGCGCAGACCGCCGATCCGCAGCGCAAACGCGCCATCGCCTTCCGCGACTGGTTGGTCAACGACACCTTCCAGCAAGGCTTCATGTGCAATCCGGGCCGCTACGAGGACCGCCTGCCCGACGGCTGGAGCGAGGCGGAGACGCGCGCCGAATTCCTCCGTCCGGGCAATTGGGATCGGGCGCTCAAGACGCTCGGCCAGAACCCGGCGCGCGACCGGATGATCGTGGAGGCGGTGAAGGATCGCACATCACCCTATTACAGCCCGCTCGATGCGCTGTCTTACGGCCTGCAGATCCGCGACCCGGAGCTGCGCCTGTCGGTCGCGCGGTTGGTGACCGACACGGGCTACGGCCCGCCGGACTACGACGCGGCGGCGAAGCTGCTCGACTGGTATTCGCCCTATATCGCGAACGGTCTCGATGCTGCCGCGAACGCCGAAGCGGCGAATATCTGGCGGCGGATTGCGCAAAACCGGCTGGCGAGCGAGGATGCGGCGGTACGGGCGCGGGCGGAAGCCGTGCTGGCGACCGGCGATCCGCAGGCCTTTCCTGCGACCGACCGCATGGCGCTGGTCCCGGCGGAAGCAGAACTAACGTCGCTCGATTGGCAGGATGTCGCGCCCGATGGGCCGCCCGCCGCGATGGCGACGGCATTGTCGAGGAACTACCCCGCTCGCGCCTTGCGCAGCGAGGAAGCGGGTGTGGTTCAGGTCGGCGCATTGTTCGATACTTCGGGAGCCTATGCCGGGATGCGTGTCCTGCATTCTGCCGGCGAACAGCTCGACCGGGCGACGACGACGGCGTTCGAACGCTACTGGCGGCCCAGGATCAAAGATGTGGCTCTGGAACCCGCGGCAAGCTGGCGGCTGATCGAACTCCCCCCGATCGAATGGCGCATCGGCGCGGCATCGGCCGAGTATGTCGAAACAGGCGAATTCCGCGACGGGCGATTCGTGGTGGAGGTGAGCGCGAGGGTGCGGCCGAGTTTCGATTATGTGGTGCCTTGAGGGGTTGGTTCAGGCCGCGCCAGCGAATCTCGATGCCGTCACCCCTATCGCATTGCTATTTCTCGTCGGCACGGGGAAGGGGACCATGCGCAGCATAGTGGAGGGGCACCCGCCAGCAAGCGCCGCGCAAGTGGTTTCACGCAAGGATCGCAGAGGAAAGAAGAGACGCTGAGGGCCGGCGCGGTTGGTGGTCGTGTGGCAGGTATCACCGTCGCTCCGGGATTGCTCGGGCCCAAGGCTTTTTGGGGGCCGGGGTCGGCCTCATGACTTTGAATTTGTGTCCCCGGACTTCAGCCAGCGTAACTTTTCGTCACTGGTTGGCGGATACACATAAGCATTGCGAGCGAGTCGCGAAGTTTGCTAAGCGTCATCTTGTGAGGACAAGGAAAATAGCACCTTTATGCTTAATCCACAAACACCGGTAGGTCGGGAGGAGAGGGGCGTTGAAGCTAACACGCAAAAGCTCATCGAAACCCTTGAGATTTGCCTTCAATGTGCCGATGGTCTCGACCTCGGTGTCGCAGGAATTCACATCTCCCATGCAATCGAGCTTATTCGCGAGCAGTGCGAGTTCGCCGACGAAGGCATCGACAACTAAAATGTCTGGAGCTCTCAAAGAGTGGATGTGACCGCTAGTCTTGCCGACAATAGCCGAGACCTGCTGCGGATCCAGGCCGAGAGAATCTTATCGCAACGTCAAGCGCGTGGATTGATGATCGATCCAACGGTTCTGGGAGAGCCCGGTTGGGACATTCTCCTTTGCGCATTCATTGCGAAACGGAAAGGGGTTTCTTGCTGTCTGGAAGAAGTGGCTGGCCAGATCAACCTGTCCATCGGATTGACGGAGCGCTGGCTTACACTGTTGGTATCACGCGACATGCTGGTCCAAAAGGGGCAATTCTTCCAGCTCAGCGAAATCACAAATCGCAGCCTGACGAGGATGCTTGTAGCCCAAATCGAGGAACTCCACCACTTCACTGAAATGCCCCGAGGGTAACAGCGCGGGGTCGGTGGCAAATCCAATTCTTCGGCTGTAGTGACGGCAATTTTCGCATTTGCGAGTTCTAGCGCTTGAGGCAGGATGCTATCTCCTTGCTCGTCCGCGATCTGATGGCAACGTTAATGCGAACAAGGGACCATCAAGAGCTTGCCTTGGGTCAGCAGAAAATACATCCGAAATGGGGGAAAATGCCCTCCTTCTATTATGTGCCGCAGTTGACGAGGCGCATATCTGCCCCGGAACCTGCGGCTCCGATCAGTATATAGTTAATTCGACATTGGTGCATTTTTTAATTGTCCAAACAGGCTCTATACTGGATTTTGCTTATCGCTTTTGGGCCAGGTGGGGGCACGAATCGGAATGGAGAATGAGCGACTTCGGCAATTGGAAAGCTTGATTGATGAATTGAAGCAGGTGACCAATCGGATAAAAGGGGGCGTACCAAATCTTGAGACTGAGGAGGCGTCTGCCTTCAGCTTTCCGGATAATGAGCCGCGCGAAGGCGACAGTCTGGATTTCACTTCCGGGCTCGTCAGGTCGCGGCGACCGCCGTTGCCCTCAGCTCGGCAAGTGAGGCAGATTTTGCACTTGCGGAGAATGCGGGGCCGCTATTTCAGTGAAGAACTTTTCGCCGATCCTGCCTGGGACATTCTGCTGGATCTCACAGCCGCGCGTGTTGAGCACGTGCGCGTTTCGGTGACTTCGTTGTGCATTGCTGCAGCGGTGCCACCTACGACAGCATTGAGATGGATCACCGAAATGGTCAAACAGGGCATCCTGGTGCGCTCCGAGGACGAGATGGACAAGCGTCGGGTATTCATTGACCTTTCCGAGGGTACTGCGGCCGCAATGGCGGGATATTTCGCAGAGATGAACCGATCCCTAAAATTTTGATAGAATTCATAACCGGCCTATCGCGCGAGATGATAACAATCTCACCATTTTCCTACACGCCGTGGGCCTGCTAGCCTCCACCGGCTCTTTGAAAACCGAATCCCCCCGCTCACCCGGACCGCGTGCAACTTTAATTGCCATGCGCGCTATGTGTGAAGCTTGTCTATCTGTTCAGCTTTCGGATCCGTAAGCCGAACATCTCACCACTTCCCCAGCGAACTCCCCGCCATCCCCTCCGCCTGCGCGCTGTATGATTTTGGTGTCGCCTTAGTGTCGCCTTTCAGCCCCCGGGGACTTCCCGGTCGCCAGGCTCGCCGCCAGGATGGTGCTGCGGCATGCTTTGTGTCGCCCTCTATTCCGCCGCCTCGCAGGAATGGCTAAGGGCCTCTGTTCCACGCCTTCAATTGCACGGGATATTCTATGTCGGCCAGTTTCGAGGTCGTGATCGGCAAAAAGTCCATCCCTCTGGACCCATCCTGGCTGCAAAAACGCGCCGGTGGTTATGCCGGCGTCGCGCTCGATATCGGAACGGGTGACGGTCGCTTCGTCATTGCCGCCGCCCGCGAACGACCGGACTGGCTGTGGATCGGTCTCGATCCGGTGAAGGAGAATATGGCGAAATCCGCGCGCGTCGCGCAGAGCAGCGTCAAACGCGGCGGCGTTCCCAATGCCATCTTCATCCGCGCGGCCGCCGAAAGCCTGCCGGGGCCGCTGGAAAACCTGGCCGACTGCATAACCATCAACTATCCATGGGGCTCGCTGCTGAAGATCGTCGCCCTGCCTGTGAAGGCGCATCTTCAACGCATCAGGGAATGTGGCAAGCCCAATGCGGACGTGGAGATATATCTGAATTACAGCACCTTCGAAGATCCGCAGTATCTGGAAAGGCTCGGGTTTCCCGTATCTGCGGATCCGGCCAATGATCCGGAAATGCTCGAGGCTTATGTCGATGCCGGGTTCGCGTTACCCCGACTCAAGGTCTTCAAGGGGGACCCTCCGTTCAAGAGCCAATGGGGACGCCAATTGGTGCGCGGAGCGGATCGCCAGTCGCTCCATATGTCGACCCGCATCAGATAGCTGCACGCGACGGCATCTCGCGTGATCGCGGCCAACGTTACCTGTGCTGTCTGCGAAACTCATAGAGCGCCAGCGATGTCGCCGTCGCCGCATTGAAGCTGTAGGGTACGCCGTACATCGGAATCTCGACCACATCGTCAAGTATGTCCAGCAGCCCTTCGCTGATGCCCGTGCGCTCGTTGCCGATCACGATGACCGCCTTCTGCGGATATCTGTATTCGTGCAAGGATACAGAGTTGGTGGTCTGTTCGAGTCCGATGAGCCGATAGCCTTCCTTGCGAAGTTGCAGCAGCACCGGTTCAAGCGATCGCCGTCTTTCGACCTCGATGGTCTGAGCGCCGTCCCGGGCAATCCTCTTCTCGATCGATGCCTGTCCCTCAACAATGACCCGCCGCAGACCGCAGCAGCTCGCCGTGCGCAGGATCGACGAGAAGTTGGCGTTGGTGCGCATTTGCATGCATGCGACGATGAGCTCGGCGTCCGAAGACGGCGTGAGCACCGGCTTGTGACGGAGTTGCCTGAACCCGTCGGCATCACCCGATTCCATTTGATCTCGACCTTCGTGCAAAGTTATGGTCTTCCGATAGCATCAGACGAGCGGGTTCTGGAGACTTTCTGTCAACCGGGAAAGGCCGTTTTATGGCTTTGCCTGGGAGAGCATGGCCTTTGCGGCGCATACGGTGTTGCATTCGGGGATGCGCAAGCCGACATCACCATTTGTAGTGATCCGAAAGGGCTAGATTGTCCAAGAGTGTCGAACCTCTAACCGCCCTGATGCGCGCGCAAGGGCACACGAACATCAAGGCCACGCACAAGCGCACGTTCGAACTCGTCCCGGAGTCCGACCTCACTGAATCGGGAACCTGCATCGTCGGGGTCAGCACCCTTTGCGACCGGGAAGCATTGCTGCGCTTGCGCGGCCAAGTGCGCATCGAGCTGGCCTGTGGCGGTTGTCACGATGTCGTCCACGCACGGATCAACCCGTTCTACATCGCATCGGACCCGCTCATAATACGCACCAATCCGCAGGCCCAGCACAGGAGCCTGTGCATCGATGCAGATAAAGGATCGGCGTCGCTGGATCGCCGCTTGGTCGCCGCCCTCCGTAGCCCCGATGCGCAACTGGATATCACCATAAGCGAGATCGACGGTGACCGGTCCGGAGCGCTGTTCCTGGTCGGCATGCCGATTGGAAACGCATTGGACCTGTCGCCTCGCGCCATCGCAACTCTCGCGAGTGTCGATCTGATCCTGGCAGAAGACCCGCGCACTGCATCGAGTATCCTCGGCGATGTTCGTGGCAGGATGGTCTCGTTCCATTTGCAGAACGAAGCGGAAAGGACGGAGGAGGTGCTGGCTGCATTGGATGAAGGATGCCGGGTCGCCCTGATTTCGCGTGCCGGAATGCCGGTGAACTCAGATACGGGCTTCTCTTTGCTCCGTGCGGCGATCGATCGCGACATTGCGATAGGCGTGGTGCCTGGACCGGGTTCCGCCAGTGCAGCGCTTGCGGTCGCGGGGTTTCCAACGACCGACGTGCGCATTGCGGGCTTTCTCCCGGCCAAGTCCAGCGCCCGAGGGCGTACCCTTCAGAAGCTGGGTTTTGCCGAGCACACGACAGTCGTGTTCGAAGCTGCTCATCGGCTCCGGGAAGCGCTTGGCGACATTGCGCGCTTGCTGGGGCAGCGCAGAATCGCACTTTGCCGAAATCTGACCGGTCCGGGCGAGGTCGTGCTTCGCGGTCCTGCCGACGAAGTTCTCGACCAAGTCGCCAGTTGGCCAACGATCAGCGGAGAGTTCACTATCGTCATCGCCCCGGTTGAATCGGTCGAGAAGGCGGATCTAGGCGATGAATTGGTCCGGATGGCCACCAGCCTGGTTGCTGGGGGGGTGCCAACCAAGGCAATCGCCAACGCACTTTCCGCAGCCACTGGCGCGAAATCGCGTGACATGTTCCGGGCGGTCTTGGCTCTCAAACATGCGATGGACGACAGTCACGGCATTGGACGCGAATGACTGCGCAGTCGCGGATCAGGCGCGGCCGATGCTGTGGTATGTGAAGCCCGCCGCGCGAACGTCGTCGGGCTGGTAGATGTTCCTCAGGTCGACCAGCACCGGGGCCTTGGCCAGTTCCTTCACGCGGCCGAGGTCGAGTGCGCGGAACGCATCCCATTCGGTCACGATAGCGATGGCATCAGCGCCCTCGATCGCGGCATAGGGGCTGTCGCACATGGCGACCTCGGGCATGATCGGGCGGGCCTGTTCCATCCCCTCCGGATCGTAGGCCGCGACGGAGACCCCCGCGTCGGCCAGCGTCTGCGCGATAGCGATCGCCGGGCTGTCGCGCATGTCGTCAGTGTTGGGCTTGAAGGTCAGGCCGAGCAGCGCGACCTTCCGGCCCCGCGCCGCATCCGACCCGCCCAAGGCCTCGATCACCTTGCGGCCCATCGCGCGTTTGCGGCTGTCGTTGGTCTTGACCACCGCCTCGACGATGCGCACCGGGCTGTCGTAATCCTCGGCGGTCTTGAGCAGCGCCAGCGTATCCTTCGGGAAGCAGCTTCCGCCATAGCCCGGGCCGGCGTGAAGGAACTTCGATCCGATGCGTCCGTCCATCCCGATGCCTCGGCTGACGTCCTGCACATCGGCGCCGACCTTTTCGCACAGGTCGGCCATCTCGTTGATGAAGGTGATCTTGGTCGCGAGGAAAGCGTTGGCGGCGTATTTGATCAGCTCGCTCGAGCGGCGGCTGGTGAACAGGATCGGCGACTCGTTGAGGAAAAGCGGGCGGTAGACTTCGCGCATGATCTCGCGGCCGAATTCGTCCTCCGCGCCGATCACGATCCGGTCGGGCCGCTTGAAATCGCCAATCGCCGCGCCTTCGCGCAGGAATTCGGGGTTGGAGACGACGGCGAACCTGTGTGCCGTGCCGCTCGCTGCGATGATCCGTTCGACCTCGTCCCCGGTGCCGACCGGGACGGTCGACTTGGTGACGATGACCGCGTCGTTCGCCAGGTGCTCGCCGACTTCCTTCGCCACCGCATGGACGAAGGACAGGTCGGCATGGCCATCGCCCCGGCGGCTGGGCGTGCCGACCGCAATGAAGATCGCTGCCGCGCCCGCGATGCCTGCGGCAAGATCGGTGGTGAAGCTGAGGCGGCCGGCCCTGACGTTGCTCTCGACCAGCGCGTCGAGCCCCGGCTCGTAGATCGGCATCACGCCCGCATGCAGCGCGTCGATCTTTGATTGGTCCTTGTCGATGCAGACGACGTCGTGACCGAAATCGGCGAAGCACGCGCCCGAGACAAGGCCGACATAGCCCGAACCGACCATTGCAATCTTCATAGCTCGCTACCCCTGTGACTGATCGCCAGCTTGCCCGTCTTGGCTTTCTCGACCGCCTGGATGTAACGACGCTCGTCACCCTGCAGCACCAGTGCGGTGAGCTTGCCGAAGCGATAGGCGCCGGTATCGATGCCGATGCGGTTCTTGCGTTCGTCGATTTCCTCGAAGATCGTGTGCCCATGCACCACGATATGCGAATGCGGCGCACGGTGGCGCAGGAAAGGCTCGCGGATCCACCGCATGTCGCGGGGCTTCTGTTCCCCGAGCGGCCGCTCAGGGTCGATTCCGGCGTGGACGAAGAGGTAATCGCCGATCGCGATCATGTCTTCGAAGCTGGCCAGAAACCGCAAATCCTTTTCCGGCACTGCCCGCTGCATCAACGCCTGCAATTCCGCGATCGACGCGCGGTTGAAGTCCTTGCGGCTGATCCCGTAGCTGAGCAGCGTTTCGCGGCCACCATGGCGCAGGAAATGGCGCATGACTTCGGCGCTGTCGAAAGCCTCGAGAAACATTTCCTCGTGGTTGCCTGCAAGGCAACGGATGCTGCGCTCTTTGCCCCATCGCCTTGCACGCTTCACGACACCCGCGCTATCCGGCCCACGGTCTACCAGGTCGCCGAGCAAGATGACCGTAGTGCTCGCCGCGCCCGCGTTGGCATCATCCTGTTCGATCGCTTCGATCAGGCGCTCGAACAGGTCGAGCCGCCCGTGAATGTCACCGATGACATACACACGCTCGCCTTCCGGCACACGGGGCCGGTTCTTCGCACCCTTGCGGGCGAGCATCTGGCGAAACGGTTCGAACATGGAAGTGACTAGGGTCCGGCTTACGCGCCGCGACATAGGTCAGCGGCACCGGCAGAGCAACCGCCGTGTAAGCCGGTCGCATCGGTTGGGGTGATGCAGAAAATCAACACTGCGGCCTTTCCGGTCAAACCTGTCGCAATATTCCTTGTGCAGCGCAGCATCGTGCGGCAACTTCGTTACATATTCGCAAGAGATCGCACACCGAAAGACGGCGGCCGGCGAATTGCAGGTGGGACGAAGCAACACCACAATCAAAGGAAGTTTGGTTATGCTCACGTCCATCCGCGGCATTCGCGCCGCAACTTTTCTTGCCGGATCCGCATTTTTTGCGACCCCGGCATTCGCCGCCGACCTCACCGACGAATCCGCCGAAGCTTCGGCTGTCGAAATTGCCGATGTCGATATCACGGATATCGTCCTGCAGGATGTAAAGGTCGGTGCCCTTGAGGCCGCAGAGCTTTCGCGCGAAGCAGAGGCCTCTGGCGTTCTGCGGGTGTCGACACCCGTGTCGGTCGCGGATGAAAGCGCTCTCGGGGCGGAATCCGGTATCGAAATTTCAGGCAATGTCGCGCTGGTGAGCGATTATCGCTTCCGCGGGGTTTCGTTCTCGGATGGCGATCCGGCTCTCCAAGGCGGGATCGACCTCGCGCACTCGAGTGGCCTCTATGTCGGCACCTGGGCATCATCGATTTCGGGCGGTACGGCATTTGGTGAAGTCGAACTCGATGTCTACGCCGGATGGAGCGGCGACCTTGCAGATGGTCTGACGTTCGATGTCGGGCTGCTCTACTACATTTACCCGACGGGTGATGTGGCAGGTTCCGAAACCGACTATTTCGAGCCCTATGCCTCCATCGGTACGACGCTCGGCCCGGTCGGTGCCACCCTAGGCGTCGCTTACGCCTGGGAGCAGGATTCGCTTGGCGGGAATGACAACTTCTACGTCTATACGGATTTCGAAGTCGGCATTCCCGAAACCCCGCTGACGCTGACCGCGCACCTCGGCTACTCCGATGGTGTATTCGCGACCACCGCGAGCGGTGACAGCTTCGACTGGGGGCTTGGTGCATCCTATGCCATCACCGACAGCCTCAGTCTCGGCGTGAACTATGTCGATACCGAAGGTCCGGGAATCGAGGATTTCACCGACGCCGGCTTCTTCTTCACCCTCGGCTACAGCATGTAAGACCATACTTCCTGGCAGGAGGAAATCGGGGCCCGCACCGGGAGAATGTCGGTGCGGGCCCCTTCTGTGTGCGGCATCAATGGTCAGCTGAGCGAAAAATCGACCGTCGTTACCACACGAACTTTCTTGTAGGGCGAGTCGGCGACGCCCCAGCCTTCGCTGTCGCCGTCACGACCTTCGATGGTGAAGTAGCCCTGGGTCGCGTCCTTGATCGTCCCGACATCGGCACCGCTATCCTTGGCAAACTGCTCGGCAGCCGCACGCGCATCCTTGGTCGCCTCGGCAACCATTTCGGGCTTGATATCGTTGAGCCGGGTGAAGGTGTAGGAGATGGCCGAGCCTTCCTCGAGCATGACGCCCTGGTTGACCAGATCGAACTGCCGCGCCGCTGCCTTCTGTGCGCGCGCGACATCGTTTGTGCGCAGGGCGAGCCGCTGGCGAACGGTGAACCGGGTCATTCCATTATCGACATAGCTCGACACATTGGCTCCGATCGGTTGCAGCGCATCCTTGGGAAAGCCGAGCTCGGCGAAGAATTCCTCGATCGCCTTGGTATCCTGCCGCACCTTTGCCTGCGATTGCGCAAGATCGGTCGAGCTGTCGGAGTAGGAGATCGTCCACGTCGCCAGATCGGCGGTCACGTCTCGTTCTGCAAGCCCGCGGACGGTGACAGATCGCTCCGCCTCCTTGGCGCGCAACAGGCCATTGCCCAGCAGGTACCCTCCGACGATAAGGCCGAACGAAAGGATCGAGGCTGAGGCGAACCATCGCAGGCCAACCGGATCGGTTGGGAACCGGAGACTGCGCGCATGATTTGGCTTGTCGGAAACTTCGTCCATGGCACAATCCCTCTAGCCCGGTTTCTGCCGATGAGTTGTGCATTTCTGTAGATGAACTGATTTTGAATAGGACAAGCCCCATTGTGAAATATCTGCACACCATGATCCGTGTAACCGACCCCGAGGCGAGTGTGCGCTTCTTCAGCCTGATCGGGCTGGAGGAGGTTCGCAGGTTCGACGTCGAGGCAGGCCGGTTTACGCTTATCTTCATGGCCGCGCCCGGACAGGCGGGTGTTGCCGAGGTCGAATTGACCTACAACTGGCCGCCCGAGGACGGGAGCGAGCCTGAGACCTATGACGGTGGGCGCAACTTCGGCCATCTGGCATACCGGGTCGACGACATCTACGAGACCTGCCAGCGCCTGATGGATGCCGGGGTGACCATCAATCGGCCCCCGCGCGACGGGCATATGGCCTTCGTCCGCTCACCCGACGGGATTAGCGTGGAATTGCTGCAGGAAGGCAATCTCCCGCCGCAGGAACCTTGGGCGAGCATGCCCAATACGGGAAGCTGGTAGGCGGGCGGGGGCTTATTCTTCCTGCGGATGCGTCGTAGTCATCCGCAAGACGGTGTAGCCTAGGACCGCAGATAGCAGCGAGCCGCCGAGAATACCGATCTTGGCCTCGTCGATCAACACATCCTGCCCCGCGAATGCAAGTCCGCTGATGAACAGTGACATGGTGAAGCCGATTCCGCACAGGATCGTGACGCCCCAGATTTCGACCCAGTTTGCCCTTTCGGGTGGCTGGGCGATGCCGAGCTTTACCGCCGCCACGATGATACCGAAGATACCGATCTGCTTGCCGAGGAACAGACCGGCAGCAATGGCGATCGGCAAGGGCGCCAGCACTTCGTCCATCGTCATGCCGGAAAAATCCACCCCGGCATTGGCGAACCCAAAGATCGGCACCACCAGATAGGCGCTCCAGGGGGCGAGGCCGTGCTCGAGATGTTCGAGCATGGTGTCGTTATCCTTCCCGCGCATCGGGATGGTCAACGCAGCGACCACGCCCGCGATTGTGGCGTGGATTCCTGTGTTGAGAACGCAATACCATAGCACCAGCGCGAGCAGGATGAACGGCCAGTAGGCAGAGACCTTGAACCGGTTCAGAGCGTACATCACCGCCACGACGGCAAGCGAGATCACCAGCCACACCAGCTTGATATTGGCGGTGTAGAACGCCGCGATCACCAGCACCGCGCCGATATCGTCGACGATCGCGACCGTCAGCAGAAACAGCCGCAACGAGGCCGGGACCCGATTGCCCAGCAGGCCAAGGACCCCCATCGCAAAAGCGATGTCGGTCGCAGCAGGGATCGCCCAGCCGCGCAGCAGGCTGTCGGCATCCTCGGCGCTGACGACGGCGTAGTACACCAGTGCCGGGACGATCATCCCGGCCGCAGCGGCGAGCACCGGAAGCCGGCGTTGCTCGGCCGTCGATAGCTGGCCCTCGATCCACTCGCGTTTGACCTCCAACCCGACGACGAAGAAGAAGACCGCCATCAGACCGTCGTTGATCCACAGGTGGAGGTCGTCCAGCTTTGGGATGGGGGTCCAAGCCAGTTCCCCGTAAAACAATGACTTGTACTCGCCTGCGAAGGGCGAGTTTGCCGCAACCATCGCCGCCGCAGCAACGAATATGAGCAATATGCCGGCCGAGGCATCGCCAACGAATAGCGCGCGAACCGGAGCGATCAGCTGACTGAGCGGAGCGAGGGGGGGGTTCGATTCTGCCATAATCCCCGCCATTTCGGATTTCTTTGCCCGTTGCAAGCCTTGTCGAGGTTGGATAGTCTCCAACGAATTAAGGGGGTAATCGCGGGTGAATATCGCAGAATTCACGGCGTGGCATTGGCTTGTGCTTGTCCAGCACGAGATGCTTTTATTTGCTGGTATCTTTTTCCTTGTTGGTTCGATCGATGAAATCCTTGTCGACTGTTCTTGGCTCTGGCTCAAGCTGACCGGGAGGCTGCGCGAGCCCCCGGCGTGCAGCGAAGCCAGATCGGACGAACCTCTCACGGGGCCGGGGGCAGTGTTCATTCCGACGTGGCAGGAAGCCGCAGTCATCGGCGCGACCGTAAACCATGCCCTCGAGGTCTGGCGACAACACGAGCTGACGATCTACGTCGGCTGTTACCGCAACGATGGCGCAACGATTGGCGCACTGCTCGGGGCGGTGCAAACCGACGCTCGCGTCCGGCTTGTGGTCCACGACGTCGCAGGTCCGACGACCAAGGCCGACTGCCTCAACCGGCTTTACCGCGCGCTTTGCCTCGACGAATCGCGGCTGGGCAGAAGCGCGCGAATGGTCGTGCTTCACGACGCGGAAGACATGGTCGATCCTGCTGCACTTGTGTTGCTCGACCAAGCGCTGAATGGGGCAGAGCTGGCGCAAATTCCGGTCCTGCCCATGCCGCAAGCGGGTTCCCGCTGGATCGGCAGCCATTACTGCGAGGAATTTGCCGAGGCGCATGGCAAGGCAATGGTCGTACGCGACGCGCTCGGGGCGGGAATTCCACTCGCCGGCGTCGGATGCGCGATCGCGCGAGCAGCACTGGAGCGGCTCGCCGAACGCGATCCGTCCGGTACGCCCTTCGCTGCGGATTGCCTTACGGAGGACTACGAACTCGGCTTGAGCGTCGCGGATTGGGGAGGAAGGGCACGCTTTCTCCGTTATCGGCATCCCGACGGCAGCCTGGTCGCAACTCGGGCCTTTTTCCCCTCGGAGCTGGAAACTGCGGTTCGGCAAAAGACCCGCTGGATACACGGCATCGCATTCCAGGCGTGGGACCGGCTGGGGTGGCGCAGTCGCCCTGCCGAAGTGTGGATGCGGATGCGCGACAGGCGCGGTCCGCTTGCGGCGTTCGTCCTTTCGATGGCTTACGCCCTGCTGATCGTTTCGACGATTGTCTGGGTGCTCGGCGGGCTCGGGTTCGGCGCGCCGATCGAAACATCGCCTGCTCTCGAGATCGTCCTGTGGCTCAATTTCGCGAGCCTCGCCTGGCGCATCGTCTGGCGATTTGGGTTCACCGCCCGCGAATATGGGTGGGCGGAGGGCTTGCGTTCGATCTTGCGCATTCCAGTCACCAACATCATTGCGATCATGGCCGGCCGCCGGGCAGTGTTGGCCTATATCCGGTCGCTTCGCGGGTGGGCCCCGACGTGGGACAAGACCGAACATCGCTACCACCCTGCACGATCTGTGACCATGCAGCGCACGGCAACCGCATCGTGAGTCCAATCCGCGAAGGTGGCAACCGAAGGCGCCGGCGCGGGCAGCCGCTCGTTATACTGGGGCTCATCTTGAGCCTATGGGTTGTGGCACGTACGGCGCTTTGGCAATCGCCGTTCCCCTTGCCTGCAGCTTGGACGGATTTCATGCAGCGCTCGGCAGAAATCGCGGTCGCAGTAGGCTCCCAGACTAGTTCCGAAGAGGGTCCATCTGCCGCCTTGAGTGACCCGCTTCAGGCGGAGCAGTTCTTTGCTCTGAAGACTATGGCGGAGACAGGCACGCCGGCAGAACGAGGGATGCTGGTGTCCCGCCACCGCTCGGTCGAAGTGCTGGCGGGACACCAGATGATGTGGATGGCGGCGATGTCTCAGTTTCCGGTGTCTTCAGATGTGGCAGCCCTTCTGCGTCAGACAAGCTTTCCGGCCTACATTGAGGATGCGAATGCGGGTTTCGAGCGACCGACCGTGACCAGACAGAATCGATGGTCGCTCGACGGCTGGATGCTCTATCGTCCCGATAGCGGCACCCCCGGTTTCACGGGAGGCATTCCGACGAGTTATGGCGCTAGTCAGGCGGGAGTTGTGGTGAACTTCAGCCTAGCACCGACGGATCGACATCTTCCCAGGATATATGTTCGGGGCACCCAGGCGCTTGTTGGCGCTCGCGAGACAGAGGCGGCATTCGGTCTTTCGGCGCGGCCGGTCCCCTCGATACCCGTAAGAGCCATGGCGGAGATGCGGGTTCAACGGGTGAGTGGCGACAACCGCCTGCGTCCTGCCATCGTGGCGGTGTCCGAAATGACGCCTGTCAAGTTGCCGCTGGGCGCTCGAGGCGAAGTTTACGCACAGGCTGGCTATGTCGGCGGAGATTTTGCGACGCCTTTTGTCGACGGCCAAGCACGGATCACCCGCGAAGTGGCAAAGATCGAACTCGGCCAAGTGGATGTCGGTACAGGGCTGTGGGGCGGTGCTCAGAACGGCGCAGCCCGGCTCGATGTCGGACCCACCGCTTCCATCCATACGCGGGTCGGCGAAGTTCCAGCCCGGCTGTCAGTCGACTATCGCGAGCGTTTGGCAGGCGATGCTGCGCCCGGATCGGGAGTTGCCGTCACCTTTTCGGTCGGTTTCTGAATCCAGCGGCTTCCAAGCTCCTTGGGGTCGGTTTAGGACGGTCCGATGGATGTTTACCTTCCCATTGCAAACCTCTCGGTCAACGGGCTGGTGATTGTGGCTTTGGGGGGCATCACCGGCATACTGTCAGGCTTGTTCGGCGTGGGAGGAGGGTTCCTGACGACGCCGTTGCTGATCTTCTACGGCGTACCGCCGACGGTGGCTGCCGCGTCGGCCTCGACCCAGGTCACCGGAGCCAGCGTTTCGGGCGTTTTTGCGCACCGCCGCCGAGGCGGGGTAGACTACAAGATGGGCGGGGTAACCGTCGTCGGTGGAATATTCGGGACAGGTATCGGCGCGCTGCTGTTCCGCTTTTTCCAGTCGATCGGCCAGATCGATATCGTGATCAACATCCTCTACGTGATCATGCTCGGTGCGATCGGCGTGCTGATGATGCGCGAGGCCATCACGATCCTGCGTCCGTCGCCCGAAGGGACGCCCCGCAAGGCGAAGAAGCGGCGGCATCATCCGTTCGTGACCGCATTGCCGCTGCGGTGGCGATTCTACCGCTCCGGGCTGTACATTTCCCCGCTGGCACCACTCATCCTCGGCGTATGCGTCGGTGCCTTGACGATGCTCATGGGCGTGGGCGGCGGGTTCATCCTGGTTCCGGCCATGCTCTATATCCTCGGCATGAGTGCCAATGTGGTGGTCGGAACTTCGCTGTTCCAGATCCTGTTCGTCACCATGGCGACGACGATGATGCACGCGCTGACGACCCAGGCGGTCGACATCGTGCTCGCTGCGCTGCTTCTGCTCGGTTCGGTTTCCGGCGCGCAGATCGGCAGTCAGATCGCACAAAAGGCCAAGCCCGAGTTGCTCCGCCTGATCCTTGCAGCGATCGTCCTGCTGATCGCGCTGCGCATGCTTTACGGGCTCGGCGTGCAACCCGATGAAATTTATACCGTGGTGCCGATATGAGCCGGATACTGCTTGGCCTGCTGTGTTTCTTCGCCTTGACGGCACAGGCCGATCCCATCCTGGTGCCCGAGGTTTCGCAGGACGAAGTCCAGGTGCGGCAGGGATTTACCGGCACCGAACTGCTACTGTTCGGCGCGATCCTCGACCCTTCGGGCGCCCGTGCCGCTTCGGGCTACGATATCGTCGTGGTCCTCAAGGGTCCGGCGAGCCCTATCCGGGTGCGCGAGAAGGAGCAGATCGGCGGCATCTGGATGAACGCCGCGAGCACCGATTTCCGCAGCGCGCCATCCTATTTCGCAGTCGCTTCCTCCGCACCGATCGACCAGATCGTCGACGACCGGACCGCAGCAATTTATGAACTGGGAACACGGTTCATCCAGCTTTCGCCGAGCGGCGCGATCGACCCAGAAGAGCAGGAGCGCTTCACCGCCGGCCTCGTTGCCTTGCGCGAAGGGCAGGGCCTCTACGAACAAAAGACCGGCGGCGTGACCATCAGCGAGGATGTCCTGTACCAGGCCCGGCTGTCGCTGCCCTCGAGCGTGACCACCGGCACCTACACCGCCGAAACCTTCGCCATTGCCAACGGGCGGGTCATCGCATCGGCGGTCGCCAAGATCGAGGTCCGAAAGGTCGGTTTCGAACGGGCAATCGAGGATTTTTCGCGGTCTTGGTCGTTTCTCTACGGGCTCATGGCAGTGGGCCTGTCGATCGCGATGGGATGGATGGCCGGCCGCCTGTTCGCGCTCGTCTGATCGCCACACGGTTGACGCGATCTTAACCCTTTTCCCGCTACGCCCCGCGTGACCAATGCAGGGGAATGGGCGCGACACATGGGTGATTTGGGCAACCGGAACTTCGACGGCGCGCAGGCGCAGCCTGCTTCGCAGCAGCCGAGCGGGGTCTCGGTTCAGCCGCCGGCCGACAACGCATCCCAACCGATCGGCGTTGTCCTCGAGATCGCGGGCTCCGGCTCGCAGATCGCGCTCGACCTCGAGCGGCTGAACGAATGCATGGCCGATGCCGACCCGTCGATCGCGCTTGCCGGTCAGGTCGGCAGCCAGGTCAAGATCAAGGTCGGCAGTTCGTGGCTGCTTGCCAGCGTCCGCAACCAGCGGCAGGATCGCCGCGCGGGCGGCATTATCGCCAATATCGATTTCCTCGGAGAAGGGCAGGAAGAGAAGCTCACCGGGCGCATCCACGGCTTCCGCCGCGGTGTGACGCGCTATCCCATTCCCGGCGCGCTGATCTATCCCGCGACCACCTCCGACCTGAAGCAGATCTACGCCAGCGACGGCCGGTCTAACATCCAGGTAGGCACGGTCTATCCGACCAAGGATATTCGCGCGGGCATCTATATCGACGCGATGCTGGGCAAGCACTTCGCGCTGCTCGGCTCGACCGGCACCGGCAAGTCGACCAGCGCCGCGCTGATCCTCCACCGCATCTGCGAGGCCGCACCCGACGGGCATATCGTGATGATCGACCCGCACGGGGAATATTCGGCGGCGTTCAAGACCAACGGGCTGATCCTCGACGTTTCGAACCTGCAGATGCCGTACTGGCTGCTCAACTTCCAGGAGCATTGCGAGGTCCTGCTGACGTCGCACGGCAACGACCGCCAGACCGATGCCGACATCCTCGCCAAGTGCCTGCTCAGGGCGCGGAGCAAAAACCGGCTGGCGGAGACGATGGGCAAGATCACCGTCGATTCGCCGATCCCCTATCTGCTGTCCGACCTGTCGAATGCGATCCAGGACGAGATGGGCAAGCTCGACAAGGCGACCAACACCGCGCCCTATATGCGGGTCAAGAGCAAGCTCGACGAATTGAAGGGCGACCCGCGTTATCAATTCATGTTCTCCGGCATGCTGGTGGGCGACACCATGGCCGACTTCCTTGCCAAGGTGTTCCGCATGCCGGGCGAGGGCAAGCCGATCTCGATCATCGACGTCTCGGGCGTGCCGTCGGATATCACCAGCACGGTGGTCGCGGTGCTCAGCCGGTTGGTGTTCGACTTCGCGATCTGGGGCCGCGACGAGCAGACCCGCCCGATCCTCCTCGTCTGCGAAGAGGCCCACCGCTACGTCCCCAACGAGAAGAACGCCGACGGTTCCTCGGTCGGTAACATCCTCGGCCGCATCGCCAAGGAAGGCCGCAAATACGGCATCTCCCTCGGCCTGATCACCCAGCGCCCCTCCGACCTCGCCGAAGGCGTGCTGTCCCAGTGCGGCACGATCATCTCGATGCGCCTCAACAACGACCGCGACCAGGCCTTCGTGAAGGCCGCCATGCCCGAAGGCGCGCGCGGCTTCCTCGACAGCATCCCGGCCCTGCGCAACCGCGAATGCATCATCTGCGGCGAGGGCGTGTCGATCCCGGTCCGGGTCAGCTTCGACAACCTCGAAGAGGTCAAGCGCCCCGCATCGGAAGACCCGAGCTTCGTCCAGTTGTGGAGCAAATCCGGCGGCGAGGAAGAAGCCGTCTGGCGCACCGTCCAGCGCTGGCGCTCCCAGGGCGTGTAAGCCACCAAATCCCGCTTCCGCAGTCCCAATTGCGGCAGCCAAAGGCCGACTGGCCGTCGCGGCCCCTGCCGCGTAGCCAAGGCGGACGGATGTCCGCCGCCCGGCGCTTGAGGGCGCAGCAAATCACGTTCCCCGCGTGTCTCCAAACAGGTGGATATGCAGCCGGTCGCTCAGGCGAAAGCCGTGCTCGACGCAGAGCGGCACCAGCCATGCCTCGCGCGCACGCAGGGTTGCGCTGTCGGTTCCCTCCGGCATCAGGAAGATGCGCTGGCGGGGCAGGGCATGGGCGCGCACCAGCTCCTCCACCTCGGTGACATCGCCCGGCGAGGCGATGACGAATTTGAACCACGCCCGTTCGTCGAGCGAATAGCTGCGCAGCCGTTCGGGGATCAACGCGAGCTCCGCCGGATTGCCGCTGTGCGCCAGCTTGGGGCTGACGTTGTATTGGTCGACATGGATATCGACCCGCGCGGGGGCGGTGGTGGTGCCGTTGGTCTCGATCTCGACCCGGTGATCGGGCAGCAAGTCGAGAAGTTCTCCCAATGGCCCGCCCTGCATCAAGGGTTCGCCGCCGGTGACGACCAGCCGCTTCTGCCCCATCGCGAGGATGCGCTCTGCCACTTCTGCGACGTCCAGCGTGATCTGGTTGGCCTTGCGATCGAAGGTTGCGCCCGAACGGTGCGGGCGCTCGTCGCCCTCGAAGTGCCAAGTGTAGGCGGTGTCACACCATTCGCAGGCGAGGTTGCAGCGGCTCAGCCGCACGAAGGTGCAGGGCGTTCCTGCGCTCGGCCCTTCGCCCTGCACGGAATTGAAGATCTCCGGCCCGCCGGTGTCGTCGGTGGCGAGGATCAGCGGCATATCATGGCACGCGCATCGGTGGGGCAAAGGCGACACCTGTCGCCCTGATGAATTTCATAATTACCTGAAAAAGAAAGAATAATACGTTCCCTGCAGGGCGACACATGTGCAGCAAACATGGTCCCTGAATTTGCGTCATGCACAGCAGAAGCGGCGGCCATTATCATCGCCCGAATCCATGGCATATTCGGGCGATGTAGGAAAATCCTATCAACCTGCCGTCGAGGGCCGCGAATGTGCGGCGATGCTCGCCTAGACCCACCGCGCCGGATCGAGCGCGAGCAGCTGTGCCAGTTGCGCATAGAGCGTGGGTTCTTCGCGGCGCAGTTCCTGCGGCCGTTCGAAGAAGGTCACGATCGCTTCGGCGAAGAACTCTTCGTGGTTGGTCGCACCATAGGGATCGATCAGCGTGTATTCGCCGCGTTCGAGCCGTTCGACATGGTCGTTGTAGGCATCGAGCATCGCCTTTTCCCACCCGGCATAGGCCTGCCCCTTGCGCAGGATCGGGATGCCATCGGTATCCCCGGTCAGCGCATCGAGCTGGTGGGCGAACTCGTGGAGTACGACATTCTGCCCGTCGTGCATGTTGAGGCCGCCATACAGCGCATCGTCCCACGACAGCACGACCGGCCCGCGCGCCCAGCTTTCGCCGAGCGTGCCGTGGTTGTTCTGATGCACGAACTGGCCGTCCTGCCTCGCGTGGCCGGTGAGGAATGCGGACGGGTAGAGCAGCACGTTCCTGAGCGTGTCGTACCATACCGGGCTGTTGACGATCAGCAGGCAGGCCTGCGCCGCGATCGACAGCTGCATCTCTTCGGTGACTTCGACGCCGTTGTAGCCGCGGAACGTCACCTGATCGAGCAGCAGGTTCATCTTGCCCTCGTGCGCGGTCCGCAGGTCTGCAGGCAGTCGTTTCACCAGAGGTACCAGCCGCTCGACCACCGCGCGCTGTTCCGGCGTCAGCGGGGTGGCAAGGAGCTGCGCGCGCCTGCGCCGCCGCAAGTGCCCGCGATAGAGAAGGAAGGCGATGACAAGCAGCGGGACGGCGAGGATCAGCCAGGGCGACATGGCTCAAAGATAGGTTCGATTGCGGCGCTTTAGTAGTCTGCCGCTCTTCTATCCCAAACGCGCCAGCGCTGCCGTAAGCCGCTCGACTTCGGCGCTGTGATGCGCATAGTCGGCGCGGGCCTTTTCGACTGCTTCGGGCTTGGCGCGCTCGACGAAGCTGGGGTTGGCGAGCCGCCCTTCGAGCGACTTCGCTTCCTTCTGCGAGGCTTCGAGCGCCTTGGCGAGGCGGGCCTTTTCGGCGGCGAGGTCGATCACGCCTTCGAGACCGAAAACGTACTCGACCCCACCGGCAATGAATGGGACCGCCGAACCAGGGACTGCGTAGCTTGTTAGTGATTCTTCGACCCGGTCTTCCCAGTCTCCACTTGATAGGTTGATACGTGTCCCTGAATTGAAGAAAATTACTGCTTCGAGCTTGCCGATACGTGCAAGCGCTGGACCGTGTTTCGTGAATCGATTTACGAGTTCTTGGTATTGGCCATCAGAAAGCTTCCGCCGATCAGGACCGACGATAATTCTAAGCCCTGGTGGCACAGAAACCTCGGCCCTGATTGACCGCAAGTTCTCCAACAATTCGATAACCCAGTCGACCTCCGCCTTGGCCGCCGGATCGACGCTCGCCTGCGGCTCGGGCCATTTCGCGGTGATCAGCGGGTAGTTGGCGCGGTCGCCTTGCTTCGACCACAGCTCTTCGGTGATGAAGGGCATGAAGGGGTGCAGCATAACGTAGATCTGGTCGAGCACCCACCCGGCGACGGCGCGGGTTTCGTCGTCGATCGATCCCTTGATCAGCTCCAGATACCAGTCGCAGAACCGGTCCCATACGAAGTGGTACACCGTGTTTGCTGCGGCATCGAAGCGCAGTTCGGCCATCGCCTTGTCGAGCGCGGCCAGCGTCTCGACCACCTCGCCGATGATCCAGCGGTTGACCGCACTGGTGGCGGCGGGTGCGGCAATCGTCTTGCTCGCACCGATGCCATTCGACTGGCAAAAGCGGGTCGCGTTCCACAGCTTGGTCGCGAAGTTGCGGTATCCCTCGACCCGCTTGTCATCCATCTTGATGTCGCGGCCCTGGCTCTCCATCGCCGCCATGAAGAACCGCAGCGCGTCCGCGCCGTAGCGGTCGATCAGGCCGAGCGGATCGACCACATTGCCCTTCGACTTGGACATCTTGCTGCCGTCCGCCGCGCGCACCAGCCCGTGGAGGTAGAGCTTCTTCCACGGGCGCTCGCCCATGTTGTAATACCCCCACATCATCATCCGCGCGTCCCAGAAGAACAGGATGTCGAAGCCGGAAATCAGCAGGTCGTTGGGGTAATGCCGGGCGAGGAGGCTGGAGGACGCATTGTCTTCCCCAACGACTTGCGTTGGGGAGGATTGGGGCCACCCCAGCGTCGCGAAGGGCCACAGGGCGCTCGAGAACCAGGTGTCGAGGACGTCCTCGTCTTGCGCCAGGGCGACGCCTTCGCCGGCCTGCGCCTGCGCTTCGGCCTCGGTCAGCGCGACATAGGCTTTGCCGTCCTCGTCATACCACGCCGGAATCCGGTGCCCCCACCACAGCTGGCGGCTCACGCACCACGGCTGGATGTTCTCCATCCAGTTGAAGAAGGTCTTCTCCCAAGCCTTGGGCACGATCTCGATTTCGCCCGAGCGGACGGCTTCGATCGGTTTCTGCGCCAGCTTCTCGGCATCGACATACCACTGGTCGGTCAGCATCGGTTCGATCACCACCCCGCCCCGGTCGCCGAAGGGTTGCATGATGAGCTTGTCCTCGATGGCGATCATCAGGCCTTCGGCGTCGATATCGGCCACAACGCGCAGCCTCGCTTCGTAGCGGTCGAGCCCGCGATATTCCTCCGGCACGAGGTTCATCGCGTCGATCTCGGCAGCGGTTGCTGACAATTCGCCCCGCGCGATGGCGCGGGCCCTGGCCGATTCCTCGGCATAGGGTGCCCCGTCGGCGCGCATCGCGGCGACCTCGTCCATCAGGCGGTACATCGGGATGCCGTTGCGCTGCGCCACCCCGTAGTCATTCTCGTCATGCGCCCCGGTGATCTTCACCGCGCCCGAGCCGAAATCGGGATCGGGATAGTCGTCGGTGATGATCGGAATAAGGCGGCGGTGTTCTTTGGGCCCGACCGGGATTTCGCACATCTTGCCGACGATCGGCGCATAGCGCGCATCGTTCGGATGCACCGCCACCGCGCCGTCCCCCAGCATGGTTTCGGGCCGGGTGGTGGCGATCGCAATATAGTTGCGCTCCTCCTCCAGCACCACGTTGCCGTCCGCGTCGCGCTCGACATAGGTGTAGGTCGCGCCGCCTTCGAGCGGGTATTTGAAGTGCCACATGTGGCCCTGCACCTCGCGGCTCTCGACCTCGAGGTCGGAGATCGCGGTTTTGAGAGCAGGGTCCCAGTTCACCAGCCGCTTGGCGCGGTAGATCAGCCCGTCGTTATAGAGATCGACGAACACCTTGAGCACCGCGGCGCTGAAGTGTTCGTCCATGGTGAACTGCTCGCGGCTCCAGTCCATCGAGCAGCCGAGGCGGCGCAGCTGGCGGGTGATGGTGCCGCCGCTTTCTTCTTTCCACTCCCACACCTTCTGCACGAAATCCTCGCGCGAGTAGTTGGTGCGCTTGTCCTGCCGCAGCTCCATCTGCCGCTCGACCACCATCTGCGTAGCGATCCCCGCATGGTCGGTGCCGACCACCCACAGCGCATCCTTGCCGCGCAGCCGCTCGTAGCGGATGACGATATCCTGCAGCGTGTTGTCGAGTGCATGGCCGATGTGCAGGGACCCGGTGACGTTGGGCGGCGGGTTGACGATGGTGAACGGCTCGGCATCCGGGCGCGCGGGCCGGAACAGGCCGTTGTCTTCCCAATGCGCGTACCAGCGCGCTTCGATTTCGGCGGGATCGAATGTCTTTGGCAGTTCGGTGCTCATAGTGGCGCCCCCTTGCCAGTGCTGCGTTTGCGAAGCAATCACTTGTGGCGCGGCCCGTTTGCCCGCATACCCCGACCGATGAGTGAAGGGGCGCAATTCGAACTAGAAAGCAGCGAAAGCGGCGCTGCGCGGCTCGTACTTTCAGGGCCTTATCTCGTCTCGACCGTCGGCGGGATCGATACCGAGCTGCGCAAGCTGGACCACGAGGTGGGCGAAATCGATCTCTCGCAGGTGAGCGAGATCGACACTGCCGGGGCGTGGATCGCCTGTCGGCTGGCCACCCGGCTCAATGCCGAGATAACCGGAGCGAACGAGCGCGCGTCGCGTCTGCTCAAGGCGATCGAGGGCGCGAACAGCGATGCACCGCTCGCCGCGCCGCGCCTGCCGCTGCGCCTGCGCGTCCCGGTCGAGGTCGGGGCCAAGGTCTACAGCGCACGGCGCGGCATTTTCAGCGTGATTGCCTTCCTCGGCCAGATCGTCGTGGCTGCGGGCGCGCTGATCCGCCATCCGGGACGGTTCCGACCGAAGGCTCTGGTCCATCAGCTCGAGCTGGTCGGGGTCAACGCGCTGATGATCATCGGGCTGATGAGCTTCCTGATCGGGATCGTGATTGCGCAGCAGGGCGCGGTGCAGTTGCAGCAGTTCGGCGCGGAAACGCTGACGGTCAACCTCGTCGGGCGTATCACCTTGCGCGAACTGGGCGTGCTGATGACGGCGATCATGGTCGCGGGCCGTTCCGGCAGTGCATTCGCCGCGCAGATCGGGACGATGAAGCTGACCGAAGAGATCGATGCGATGCGCACCATCGGGATCAACCCGATCGAGGCGCTGGTCATCCCCCGGATTCTCGCCTGCACCTTCATGATGGTGCTGCTCGGTTTCTATGCCTCGGTGGTCGCGATCATCGGCGGCGCCGTGGTCGGCGATCTGATGCTCGGCATTCCCTTCTGGACTTTCCTGGCGCGAATCCAGGAAGTGGTGCCGCCGCACGACATGTGGGTCGGCCTGATCAAGGCCCCGGTGTTCGGGCTGATCGTCGCGCTGGCGGGCTGCTATCACGGGATGCAGGTCAGCGGGAATTCGGAAGAGGTCGGGCGGCGCACTACCATGGCGGTGGTCTCGGCGATCTTCGCGGTGATCGTGATCGATGCGTTCTTCGCGGTGTTCTTCACCGAAATCGGGTGGGGCTGATGGACAGCGAACGGCCTGCACTCGGTCGGCACGAGCGCTTCCGCGGCGACTATCCGGTCGTGGTCGAAGGACTGCAGAACAAGTTCGGCAAGCAAGTGGTGCACGACAACCTCGACCTGACCGTTCGGCGGCGCGAGATCCTCGGCGTGGTCGGCGGATCGGGCACCGGCAAGTCAGTGCTGATGCGCTCGATCATCGGTTTGCAGCAGCCGACCGAAGGCAATATCGAGGTGTTCGGCCGCTCGATCACCGAGGCCGAGCCGGACGAAAATATCGGTGTGCGCAACCGCTGGGGCGTATTGTTCCAGGGCGGCGCGCTGTTCTCGACGCTGACGGTGGGCGAGAATGTCGAGGTGCCGCTGCGCCAGTTCTATCCCGAAATCTCGCCCGCGCTGAGGCGCGAGATTGCGCGTTACAAGGTCATGCTGTCCGGCCTGCCGGAAGAGGCGGCAAACAAGTTTCCGTCCGAACTGTCGGGCGGGATGCGGAAGCGCGCCGGCCTCGCCCGCGCGCTGGCGCTCGATCCGGAACTGCTGTTTCTCGACGAACCGACCGCCGGGCTCGACCCGATCGGGGCGGACAAGTTCGACCGGTTGACCAAGGAACTGCAGGACACGCTGGGCCTGACGGTGTTTCTGATCACTCACGATCTCGACACGCTGTATGCCATTTGCGACCGTGTGGCGGTGCTGGCGGACAAGCGGGTGATCGCGGTCGGCACGATCCCGGAACTGCTCGAAACCGGGCATCCGTGGATCGAGGAATATTTCAACGGCCCCCGTGGCAGGGCGGCGCAAGGCACGCAGACGCGTGCTGAAAGCAAGGGTTGAGATGGACAACCCCGGCAACCGCAGGGCATAGAGGCAAACCAATGGAAACACGCGCCAATCATTTGTGGGTCGGGGTCGTCACGCTGGCGTTGATTGCGGGGCTTGCGATCGCGATCGTCTGGCTCGCCCAGCTCGGCCGCGGGACGCAGAAGGAATACGACATTCTGTTCCAGCAGTCGGTTTCCGGCCTCGCCAAGGGTTCGCAGGTCTCGTTCGCCGGGGTGCCGGTCGGGCAGGTATCGGAGATTCGCCTGTACGAGAAAGACCCCGAATTCGTCCGCGTGCGTATCGCGGTGAAGGACGAGGTGCCGATCCTCGTCGGGACGACCGCAACGATCCAGGGCTCGTTTACCGGGGTATCGACCATCCTGCTCGACGGCGCGCGCAACGGGGCGCCCGCCATCACCTGCGAAACCACTGCATGCCCTGCGGGAAAGCCGGTCATTCCGCCGAAGGATGGCGGGCTCAACGCGCTGCTGTCCGATGCGCCGCTGCTGCTCCAGCGGCTGGCGACGCTGACCGAGCGGATGACCCAATTGCTGTCGGACGAGAACCAGGGCGAGATCAGCGGCATCCTGCGCAACACCAACCAGATGACCGCCGAACTGGCCGCCACCGGGCCGCAGCTTCGCGCCACGCTGGGTGAGCTGGAGGGCACTTTGGCCGAAGCGAGCCAGGCACTCGACGCGTTTGAGAAGGTGACCAATTCGACCGATAAGATGATCAACCAGGAAGGCCAGGCCCTCGCGGCGGAATTGCGCTCGACGCTGCGGTCGGCCAGCGCGGCGGCCGATTCGCTGTCGGCCACGCTGGACGATGCCCGGCCTGCCACGCGCCAGCTGACGGAAAGCACTTTGCCCGCCGCCGAAGCCACGCTGCAGGATCTGCGCGCGACCAGCAAGGCCCTGCGCGAGGTGACCGAGCGGCTGGAGAACGAAGGGGCCGGTTCGCTGCTCGGCAAGCCGCCGCTGCCGGACTACGAACAATGAGCGCGCGCTCCGGAGATAAGATGATGCGACCTATGACGATGGCCCTTGCAGCCGTGGCGCTATCCCTGACGGGTTGCATCAGCCTTGGGGGCGACCCACCGACCAGCCTGCTGACGCTGACCCCCCGCAACAGCGTCCCGGCCGGCGCGGCAACCACCGGAAGCAAGGCGACGGCACTGGCGATCTACGAACCGGCGGTACCGCAGGAAATCAATGTTACCCGGGTGCCCGTCCAGGTCGACGCGACCAATATCGCCTATCTGCAGGATGCTGTCTGGGTCGACAAACCTTCGCGCCTGTTTCGCCGCCTGCTGATCCAGACGGTCAGCGCGCAGTCGGGCCGGCTGGTGGTGGAGGGCGAAGATCCGACCATCCTCGCCGATCATCGCCTGCGCGGGACGCTCGGGAAATTCGGCTACGATGCACAGACTTCGTCAGTCGTGGTCCAGTTCGACGCGGTGCGCGACAGCAAGGATGGCCCGATCGAGACCCGGCGGTTCGAAAGCGTGGTGCCGGGAGTGGTCGCGGAGTCCGGCCCGGTCGGCGAAGCGCTCAACCGCGCAGCCAACGATGTAGCGGGCGAAGTGGCGCAATGGCTGGCGGGAAGCTGACCTAACGGCGCGCGCGCACCAATCGCAGAAATTCATGCGCCGTAGTGAAGTCTGCCGCGCGCTTGGCCGTTCGCGCTTCGGCTTCGGCATCGCGGCCCCATAGCTCGGCCTGCCACGCCTCCTCCAGCTCCGCCAAGGCGAAAAGCTCGTCCAGATTGGCGCCCGCTTCGAGTGCTTCCAGCCCTATGACTAGCGACGCGGCGAGCGAGACGATCGCAAACAAACCGCCAAGGGTGAAATCGTCGAATGCGGTGAGCCGCTCGCGCAACTTTGCGAGCGACTCCGGCGGCTGCGGGCGATGGAGCACGCCGCTAATCCGGATGAACCGCACGCCTTCGCGCGCTTCGAGCCTTTGCAGCAGCGGCTCCCACCGCTCCTCCTGCCGCCGGAACAGCGCTTCTCCCGGCTCGGCGCGGTAGCACAGCGTGTCGGTTTCGCCGAAGGTGAGCAGCTGGGCGATGGTCTCCGCGCGGTCGGTGCCGACGATGTCGAGCGCATAGTCGGCATGGTCGCGAAAGCGAAAGGCGCGGGGGTCGAGCGTCTCGCCCTGCGCGGCCCATTCGGCTGCAAGCGCCTCGGCCAGCCCGCGCGTCGGCACGATTTGCGGCGCGCGCTTCGGGGTCTTGACCGGCCGCCCGTCGAGTAGCACGGCAAAGCCGCCGTCGACTGCGCCGACGGTGACGTCCTTGTAGAAGCGCTTCATGGTTTCGGGCTTCTCCACGCGCGCGCGAGGATCTGCGGCACGACGAAGAATTCGATCGCGCCGACCGCGATCAGCGCATAGCCGAACCAGTCATCGACCGGCAGCAGGCCGCTCGCGCCGAGAATCCCCGCGATCACCATCACCGCGCCGAACAGCCGGTTGAGCGAAATCAGGAAAAAGCGGGCCTTGGCCGGATCGTCGCTCATCGCAGCAACTCCCTCAGATGGTTGCAGTCACTCGCCACCGCCTCGGCCCCTTCGGCGAGCAACTCGGCGGCGGTGTGATAACCCCAATCGACCCCGAACGCGCGCACCCGGGCGATGCGCGCCATGGTGATGTCGTAGGTCGTATCGCCGATCATCACCGCATCCGCCGGTTGAACACCGGCTTCGAACAGCGCGGCCTCCAGCATCGCCGGATTGGGTTTCGAAGGATGCCGGTCGGCGGTCTGCAGGCTGACGAAATGGTCCGTCAGCCCGTGCGACGCAAGGCAGCTGGCCAGCCCGCGATCCGATTTTCCGGTCGCCACCGCGAGCAGCCAGCCGTCGGCGCGCAGGGCGTCGAGCAGTTCGGCCATTCCGGCGAACAGCGGTTCTTCCAGCGTACCCTCGATGCGGCTGGTGTAGAAGGCGTCTTTGTAAGCCTGCAGCGCGATGGCGTGCTGGTCGTCGCTCGCGTCGGGCGCGAGCATGCGCAGCGCCTGCGGCAGGCTGAGGCCGACGATACGGCGGATGGTGTGCCGGCTGGGTGCGGGGAGGGCGGCGGCGGCGAAGGCGGTTTCCATCGCCTCGCAGATGCTCGCCTGCCCGTCGACCAGAGTGCCGTCGCAATCGAACACTGCGAGCCTCATGGTGCGAGGGTCCGCATCAGTTCGGCGAGCGCCGGGGAGCCGTGTTCGGCGAGCCCGCTCGCGATCCGCTCGCGCTCCTGAGGCGACTTTTTCTGCGACAGTTTGAGCGTCGGCCGCCACGCCAGCACTTCCAGCTCGAAGCCGACGATGCCCCTGAACAGCTTGCCCCACATATCATCCGGCGTCTCGCTGGCACTCCATTGCTCGCCGCCGAGCCGCGCTTCGAATTTCGCGATCACCGCATGGAGCAGGGTTTCGAGCCCGTCGTCATCCATCCGCCGCACCCGCCCTTCCAATTCAAGCGCAACATAGTCCCACGTCGGCACCGTCGCGCGGTCATCGTACCAGCGCGGGCTGACATAGGCGTCGGGGCCGTTGACCACCACCAGCGCGGTCGCGCCGTCGAGGTGCTTGGTCAGCGCATTGCCGCGCGCGAGGTGGAACTGGACGGCTCCGTCTCCAGTCGGAAGCAAGGGCACATGGGCGACGCGCGGCCCTTCGGGCGTGGTGTGAAACACCATTCCGAAGCCGATCTGCTCGATCAATGTTTCGAGCAGCGCCCGGTCTTCGCTGCGGAAGAGCGGGTTGGGGTGCATCAGCGCGTGCCCTTGGGCGGGCGCGCGGGTTTGCCGCCCTTTCCGGGAGCGGCGGGCTTCTTCTTCTTCGCCGGTGCCGCTCCGCGCGTACGGCGCGGCGCACGCTGGTCCTTGCGGTACTGTTTGGCGTGCTGGCGCGCGGCCTGCTTTTTCTCTTCCTTGGAGCGTTCGGGCGGGCCCTTTTCGGGCTCGGCATCGCTCAACGCCGGGTCGAAGCCGAGCTGTTCCATGCTCGCCGCGAAATGTTCGGGCAGTTCGGCGGTGACGTCGATCTTGCCGATCTTCGCCTTGTCGTCCTTCGGCGGGTCGATGATCAGGCGGCGCGCATGCAGGTGCATTTTGCGGCTGATGCTGCCGGTCAGGAAAGCGTCCCGCCCGCCATATTTGCTGTCGCCGACGATCGGATGGCCGATGGCCGCCAGATGGACGCGCAGCTGGTGGGTGCGGCCGGTCAGCGGCTCGAGCTCGACCCAGCAGGCGGCATGGGCGGCCTTTTCGACCACCCGATAGCGCGTCTTGGCCGCTGCGCCGTTTTCCATGTCGACATGCATCTTCTCGCCGCCGCTGCCCGGCTGCTTGGCGAGCGGCGCGTCGATCGTGCCTTCCTTCACATCGGGCACGCCAACCACCAGCGCCCAGTAGATCTTCTTCGCCGAACGGCCCGCAAACCGCTTGGAAAAATGCGCCGCGCTGCCGGGGGTGCGGGCGATCAGCAGCACGCCCGACGTATCCTTGTCGAGCCGGTGGACGAGGCGCGGACGCGGTCCGTCGCCGGTAACGAAAGCATCGAGCAAGCCGTCGACATGCTTGGTCGTCTTGCTTCCGCCCTGCGTCGCAAGGCCGGGGGGCTTGTTGAGCACGATCGCCGATTTCGTCTCGAGAATGACCATGGCCTGCGCCTCGGCAATCTCCTCGGCGCTGAGTTCGCGCTTCTCCTTCGGGGCCTTGTGCGCCGCCTCCCCGCCGGGCGGCACGCGCAGGACCTGGCCCGCGCTAAGCCGGTCGTCGGGCTTGACCCGCCCGCCATCGACCCGCACCTGCCCGGTGCGCGCCCAGCGGCTGATGGTGGCGAAGCCGATCTGAGGCAAATGGCGCTTGAACCAGCGGTCGAGCCGGATGCCGTCGTCGTCTTCGCAGACAGTGAACTGACGGACTTCGTTCGATGCGCCCTGAGCCTGTCCAAGGGTCATGCCGCGAGCCTCATCGCGATCAGCCCGATATAGAGGCCGGCAAGCCCTGCCAGCACCGATACCAGCGCATAGGTCATGGCGGGGGCGATCTGTCCGCGCTCGATCAGCAGCATCATCTCGAGGCTGAAGCTGGAAAAGGTGGTGAACCCGCCGAGCAGGCCGACACCCAGCAGCAGCCGCATCTGCTCGCCGCCGGTGCCTTGCCGCGCCATCCATCCGGCCAGCACCCCCATCAGCAGGCTGCCGACGACATTGACAGTCAGCGTGGCCCAGGGGAATGCGGTCACCGTCTTGGCCCCCAGCCAATGGGTCATCAACCGGCCGGTCTGGTGGCGCAGCACGGCACCGATCGCGCCGCCGATGGCGACGTTTGCGGTGGCGGCGAGGGGGGAAAGCGAGGACATGGCGGCTCCCTTAGACGGGTTATCCTCTCGCGTCATCCCGGACTTGATCCGGGATCGCAGTCGGCCAGCGCATTGCCTGCAGGAGGCGATCCCAGCTTTCGCTGGGATGACGGTATTCCCTCAAAGCCTTGCAAATCGGGCGCGATTCGACTAGGTGCGCCCCAGTTCGAGCCGATCCGGAACGGATTCGGCCCGTTTTCCGTTGTATTTATAACGGTGTATCCCGCGCTTATGCGGGCTCTGGCCGGTTGCTGTGAGGTAGTGGATTTTATGCAGATCATCGTTCGCGATAACAATGTCGACCAGGCCCTGCGCGCGCTCAAGAAGAAGCTGCAGCGCGAAGGGGTGTATCGCGAAATGAAGCTGCGCCGCCACTTTGAAAAGCCGAGCGAGAAGCGCGCCCGTGAAAAGGCCGCCGCCGTCCGCCGCGCCCGCAAGATGGAGCGCAAGCGGATGGAACGCGACGGTACCAAGTAAGACAGCTTGAACCCACAGCATTGTTGAGCCATCAGGGCGCGGATGATTCCGCGCCCTTTTGCATGCGCGTAACGCCATACAGGACCCGACCCATGACCGAAGTCACCCGCGTACCGATCCAGCCCATCGCCAAGGGCTCGCTGACCAAGCTGTGGCTCGGGGTGATCCTCGCCGTGCTGGCGGGCGCAGGGTTGGCATGGGCGGCGGTCCCCGCGGGGGTCGAGGTCAAGGCGCTGACCGAAGGCACCGGCCCGAGTCCGGGTGCGACCGACGTGGTGCTGATCAACTACACCGGCAAGCTGGCGGACGGCACGGTGTTCGACGAGGGGCAAGCGGTCCCGCTCCAGCTCGACCAGATGATCCCCGGCTTCAGCGAAGGCGTGGTCAAGATGAAGAAGGGCGGCAAGTACGAGCTGACCATCCCGTCGGACAAGGGCTACGGCGCGGAGGACAAGCGCAATCCGCAGACTGGCGAGGTCGTTATCCCCGGCGGCTCCGATCTGGTGTTCGAAGTCGAATTGCTCGAATTCATGAGCGCCGAGGACTACCAGATGCGGATGCAGATGATGCAGCAGATGATGCAGCAGCAACAGCAGGACGGTGGCGCGCCTGGAGGTGCCCCGCAAGGCGCTCCGCAAGGTGCACCGCCGATCCCGCCGCAATAGGCCAAGGAACCGGCAAAACCGCTGATGGAACACGCCGAGACCGCCCGGCTCGAAGACTGGCCATGGCGGCCGTGGGTGCTCGCCGCCTTGCTCGGCCTCGCTGCGCTGGTGGTCAACGCGGCGATGGAGTGGGACGCCGCCGATCAGGAACCGTGGCGCGCGGCGCTGGCGGCTTTCGCTTTCTTCGGCTCGCTCGTGCTGGCGGTGACGCTGGAGCGGGATCGCTGGAAAGCCCCGCTCGCCTTTGCCGGACTTGCCGGATTGGTGATGGCGGGCATAGCATGGCGCGTGGCCAGCGCGGGAGACCGCTATGCCGGTGCGGAGTTCTGGCTGGCGGCTGGTGTCGTCGCCACCGGACTTGCCTTGCCGCTGTTCCAGGCCGGGTTCCACCGCCTTCGCTGGCGCACCTCCTACCGCGACACGCATTACCATGTGTGGACCGACGCGATCAGCGCAGCCGGTTCGCTCGCCTTTCTCGGGCTGTCGTGGCTGCTGCTGGTGCTGCTGTCCGAGCTGTTTGCCGCAATCAAGATCACCTTCCTGCGCGAGCTGATGGACGAATCGTGGTTCGGCTGGCTGTTTTCGGGGGTAGCTTTCGGCGCGGCACTCGGCACCTTGCGCAACCAGCTCAAGGTGATCGGCACGCTGCAATCGGTCGTGCTGCTGGTGTTCTCGCTGATCGCGGTGCCGTTTGCGCTCGCGCTGACGGTGTTCCTCTTTGCAGTGCTGCTGAGCGGGATCGACGTGCTGTGGGATGCGACCCAGAGCCCGACCCCCTTGCTTCTGTCCTGCGCGGCGGCGTGTTTCGTGCTGGTCAATTCGGTCGCCCGCGACAGCGATGAGGAAGCCTCCGCCAACCGGGTGCTGCGAATCGCAGGCCTGCTGCTGGCGCTCGGCATTTTGCCGCTCGCGGTGATGGCGGCGATTTCGACGGGGACGCGGATCGGGCAATACGGGCTCAGCCCCGAACGCATCTGGGGCCTGATCGCAGTCGCGGTCGCGGTGGCCTATGGCGTGGCCTATTTCGTCGCTCCGATCCGCGGGCGGGCGAGCGGATGGATGGCCGGCTGGATGCAGGGCGTGCGCGGGGCGAACATGCATCTGGCGATAGGCACCTGCGTGCTCGCGCTTATCCTCGCGCTGCCGCTGTTCGACTTCGGCGCGATTTCGGCGCGCGACCAGATCGCTCGGCTGCAGGCAGGCAAGGTCGCCGCCGACCGGTTCGACTTCGATGCGCTACGGTGGGACTTCGGTGACGCCGGGCGAAGGGCGCTGGCGCGGCTGGCCAAGAACCCCGACGCACAGGTGGCAGCGATGGCAAAGGCAGCACTGGCGCAGAAGCAGCGTGTGTATCGCTACAATAATTTCGAGGACGGGCGCCCGGCGGTGACCGATCGTTTCGCGGTGTATCCTGATGGGGCCGAATTGCCCGATGCACTGCGAACCGCGATCGAGTTGGGCGAGATCTGCCGGGGCGATGTGGTTTGCCGCGTCTACCTGCAACCCGATGGCGCAACCGCAGCGGTATTATCCGACGCCTGCGTCCCGCCGAAGTTCGACGCGGACGCTGCGGTCGAGCCGGGCCGGGATTGCAGCATCCGGGTCGATCCTTACGGCCTGCGCGACGGGCAGTGGCAGTATCTCGAAGCCGAGCCGCCGATGCCATCCAAGAGCGAGGACGAACAGCGCGCAGCTCTCGCAAGGGAGCGTCGCGCCATCGAAGGCGGCGATGTGCGGGTCGCGCCCTCGCGGGAAAGGCAGATATACATCGGCGAGGAACCGAGCGGCCCGCGCTTCGAATAGTGCTGCGCCGCACCATCGCGCTTGAAGCGCCGCCCCGCGCTCGCTAGGGCGCAGGCCATGTCGATTACACGCGAAGAAGTGGCGAAGATCGCCGCGCTGGCCCGCATCCGGATGGGTGACGACGAGCTTGAACGGATGGTGCCCGAACTCAACGGCATCCTGAACTGGGTCGAGCAACTGGGCGAGGTCGATACTTCGCAAGTCGAGCCGATGACCGCGGTGATCCCCAACACGCTGCGGCTGCGCGCCGACGTGGTCGATGCCGACCCGCTGACCGGCGGCAACCGGCGCGAGGACATCCTCGCCAATGCCCCTGCTGCCGAGCATGGATTTTTCGGTGTGCCGAAGGTGATCGAATGAAATCCGCAGGAGTTCATTCGATCATCCCCGACAGCGGCGCAGCCGCGACCGATCGGGGATCCAGAAACAAAGGGAAGCTGGATTCCCGCTTTCGCGGGAATGACAAATTATGACCAACGAACTCACCAACCTCGGCGTCAAGGCCATCCGCGATGGCGTCGCGTCCGGCACCTTCACCGCGCGTGAAGTGGCGGAGGCGTTCAATGCTGCGGTGGCCGATGCCGCCAGCCTCAATGCCTTCATCGTCACCACGCCCGACCATGCGCTCGCTGCGGCCGACTCGGTCGATGCCGCACGCGCCAGGGGCGAAGCGCTCGGCACAATGGCCGGCGTGCCGATCGGCATGAAGGACCTGTTCGCCACCCACGGCGTGCAGACCACCGCCGCCAGCCACATCCTCGAAGGGTTCAAGCCGCAGTACGAAAGCACCGTTTCGCAGAACCTGTGGGATGCGGGGGCGGGGATGCTGGGCAAGCTCAACCTCGACCAGTTCGCGATGGGCTCGTCGAACGAGACAAGTTATTTTGGCAATGTCATCTCGCCATGGAAGAAGGCGGGCAGCAACGCGGCGATGAGCCCGGGCGGCTCGTCGGGCGGTTCCTCGACCGCGGTCGCTGCGCGGATCGCGCCTGCTGCGACCGGCACCGACACCGGTGGATCGATCCGCCAGCCTGCCGCATTTACCGGCATTTGCGGGATCAAGCCGACCTATGGCCGGTGCAGCCGCTGGGGCGTAGTCGCCTTCGCCAGCAGTCTCGACCAGGCCGGGCCGATGGCGCGGAGCGTCGAGGATTGCGCGATCATGCTCGAGGCTATGGCGGGCTTCGACCCCAAGGATGCGACCAGCCTCGACCTGCCGGTGCCGGGTTGGGAAGCCGCGCTTTCGGCCGACCTCAGGGGCAAGAAGGTCGGCATCCCGCGCGAATACCGGATGGACGGCACCGACGAGGAAATCCTCGCCTCGTGGGAGCAGGGCAAGGCCTGGCTGCGCGACGCGGGGGCAGAGATCGTCGACGTCAGCCTGCCGCACACAAAGTATGCGCTGCCCGCCTATTACATCGTCGCGCCGGCGGAGGCTTCGAGCAATCTCGCGCGCTATGACGGCGTGCGTTACGGCCTGCGCGACCTGCCCGATGGCGCGGGCCTGCAGGACATGTATGCCGCCACCCGCGAGGCGGGCCTTGGCGACGAGGTCAAGCGCCGCATCCTGATGGGCACCTATGTGCTAAGTGCCGGTTTCTACGATGCCTACTACACCCAGGCGCAGAAGGTCCGCACGCTGGTCAGCCGCGACTTCACCGAGGCTTTCGCGCAATGCGACGTGATCCTCGCCCCGACCACGCCGACCGCCAGCTTCCCGCTCGGCGACAAGACCGACGATCCGCTGGCGATGTATCTCAACGATGTCTTCGCGGTGCCTGCGTCGCTCGCCGGCCTGCCCGCGATGAGCGTGCCGGCGTTGCTCAATTCCGATGGCCTGCCGCTCGGCCTGCAACTGGTCGGCAAGGCGTTCGACGAGCAGAGCGTGCTCGATGCAGGCCTCGCGATCCAGCAGCGCGCCGGGTTCGTGGCCAAGCCGGAGAAGTGGTGGTGAACGCAGATGCGCCTTTGACCATTGTAGGGATCGCACTGATCCTGGCAGTTCCGGTGACCTTCATGATTGCGAACTGGGTCCGCAAGAATGTCGCTCACGGTGAAACGCGGTTCGATGAGAACGGAAAGATTATCGACAATGAGTAGCTACCGCATTCGGGGCAAAGCAGACGAACGGTAGGTCGTGATCGCCCTCGCAGCCCGCGTGCGCATCGCCGCCTGAACAGATTGACGGTATTACCATTTCAAGGTAATACCTGCCTATGCGTTACGAAACCAATATGACGGTTAAGGGGCAGATCACCGTGCCCAAGGATGTTCGCGATCAGCTCGGGCTGAAGCCGGGGCAGAAGGTCCAGATCGAAATGTCCAACGACGGCGATGTGCGGATACTCCGGGCAAGCCCGGAAGCTAAGCACGAGGCTCGTCTCGCACGGGTGCGCGAAGTGCAAGCCGCGTTCAAGGCGCAGGATCCGATGTCGGGAATGAGCAATGCCGACTGGTTCGCTGCCGTCCGGGGGCCAGAGCCGGAAGTATGATCGTCGATTCGAATGTGCTGATCGACATCCTCAACCCCGATTGCCCCGATGCTGATCGGGTGGTCGAGGTGTTTAGCCGGCTCTCACGTTCGCATGTCTTGCGCATCAATCTGGTGGTGTTTGCGGAAACGTGTTCCCGGTTCACTAAGCGCGAGACTGCAGAACGCGCGGTCGAGCAACTTGATCTGGAGATTGCGGGCCTTTCGCTCGACGATGCTTTCCGCGCGGGATTGGCGTTCAGGGAGTACCGGCGCAAGGGAGGCCCTCGCCAGTCGATATTGCCCGATTTCCTGATTGGCGGGCAGGCGGCCAATCGAGGCTGGCCAATTCTGACGCGTGATTCTAAGCGCTTTGCATCCTATTTTCCCGAGATCGAAGTGATCGATCCACTGCAGGCAAAAAATGACTGAATCTACCTACCGCATCCATGGCGCAACCGGCGAATGGGAGGTCGTGATCGGCCTCGAGGTCCATGCGCAGGTCACCTCCAACGCCAAGCTGTTCAGCGGCGCTTCGACTGCGTTCGGCTCAGAACCCAACTGCAACGTCAGCCTCGTCGATGCGGCGATGCCGGGGATGCTGCCGGTGCCCAACCGCGAATGCATCCGTCAGGCGGTGCGCACCGGGATGGCGATCGAGGCACAGATCAACCGCTGGAGCCGGTTCGATCGCAAGAATTACTTCTACGCCGACCTGCCGCAGGGCTACCAGATCAGCCAGCTCTACCATCCGCTGGTGGGCGAAGGTTCGCTGACGATCGAGGCGGACGAGAAGGCCGGGATTCCGGAAGACAAGGTGATCGGGATCGAACGCATCCATGTCGAACAGGATGCGGGCAAGCTGATGCATGATCAGCACCCGACCATGTCCTATGTCGATCTCAACCGCTGCGGCGTGGCGCTGATGGAGATCGTCAGCCGCCCCGACATGCGCTCGCCCGCCGAGGCGGGGGCCTATGTCCGTAAGCTGCGCACCATCCTGCGCTATGTCGGATCATGTGACGGCAATATGGAAGAAGGCTCGATGCGCGCCGACGTGAACGTCTCGGTTCGCAAGCCCGGCGAAGAATTCGGCACACGGACGGAGACCAAGAACGTCAACTCGGTCCGTTTCGTCATGCAGGTGATCGAGTACGAGGCAAACCGCCAGGTCGAGCTGATCGAGAGCGGCGGCACGGTGGTGCAGGAAACCCGCCTGTTCGACGTTGCCAGCGGAACCACCCGCTCGATGCGCAGCAAGGAAGATGCGCATGACTATCGCTATTTCCCCGATCCCGATCTGCTGCCGCTGGAGCTGGAGGACAGCTTTCTCGACGAATGCCGTGCCTCGCTGCCCGAACTGCCCGATGCCAAGCGCGCGCGCTATGAAGTCGACCTCGGCCTGACCGAGTACAATGCGCGCGAGCTGACCGCCGAGGTCGAGACTTTCGCGCGGTTCGAGACATTGCTCGCTGCGACCGCCAAGGCCATCGGCAAGGCCGAGCGCGACGTCGCCACCCCGGTCGCCAACTGGTCGCTCTCGGTCGCGCCAGGCGTAATCAAGTCGTTGGGGGATGAGGCCGATCCGGCCAACGCCACCGCCGCGGCGCAGGCGAGCATCCTTGCGATGGCCGACAAGGGCGAAATCAGCGGCGGGCAGGCGAAGGAAATCTACGAACTCGTCCTCAGGACCGGCCGCGATCCGCAGGAAATCGCCGATACCGAAGGCTTGAAGCAGGTCAGCGACACCGGCGCGATCGAGGCCGCGATCGACACGATCATCGCCGCCAATACCGACAAGGTGGAGGAATACCGCAGCGGCAAGGACAAGCTGTTCGGCTTCTTCGTAGGCCAGACGATGAAGGCGATGCAGGGCAAGGCCAATCCCGGCGTGGTGAACGAGTTGCTGAAGGATAAGCTGGGCTGATGACGCTGACCTGCTTTTGCGGCGGGGTGCAGGTCGCGGCCGCGCGCAGGCCCGGATTCGTGCATGCCTGCAATTGCGACCTGTGCCGCAAGGCCGGAGCGCGCTGGGGCTATTTCGATCCGGCGCAAGTTTCGGTGACGGGAAGAAGCGCCAACTATCGCCGCCACGACAAGGCGCAGCCCGCCGTCGATGTCCATTTCTGCGCCACCTGCGGCTCCACCACCCATTTCCGACTGACAGATGCGGCGGTGGCGGTGCATGGCGACACGATGATGGGCGTCAATCTCGGACTTGCCGATGAAGCGGAGCTTGCGGGCATCGAACTGCGCTATCCCGACGGCAAGAACTGGTCGGGCGAGGGCGCTTTCGGCTATGTGCGGGAGAGCCGCATCCTTGGTGCCGGCTAGGCGCGCTTGACCGCCATCGTCCTCGTCCGGCCCGAGATTCCCGGCAACACCGGCGCAGTCGGGCGAACCTGCGTCGCGCTCGACATGGAGCTGGTGCTGATCCACCCGCTGGGCTTCCAGATCACCGACAAGCGGGTGAAGCGATCCGGCCTCGATTACTGGCCGCATATCCGGCTGGTCGAATTCGACAGCTGGAACGCGTTTCTGGCAGAGCGCCAGCCGCGCGAAGACCAGCTGTTCCTGTTCGAGGAATATGCCCCGCGCAGCTTTTACGAGCCGGAGTATCCGCCCGATGCCTACCTCGCATTCGGGCGCGAGACCAAGGGGCTGCCCCCCGAGATCGTCGAAGCCCACCGCGCGCAGATGGTGAGCCTGCCGATGCGGTCAGACAAGGTCCGCTCGCTGAACCTCGCCAACACGGTTGCGGCGGCGGCGTATCAGGCGGTGCGGGGGAATTGGAGCAGGTAATTGAAGCGACGGTTCAATTTCGCTCGAATACAATTGCGACCACCGAGAATGCCGGTAAACATTCGCTGAGAGGTAAATTTCTTGGGGGTCGATTTCATGAAACGGATTCGCGTCTGGTCTGCACTTGCTTTGCCTTTTGTTTGGGCAGTCGCCTCACCGAGTATGGCGGAGACGCTGAGCAATGATGACGTGGTCATGCTGCTCGAAGCAGGTTTGGGCGAAGAGGCGGTGATCGCGAAGATCGAAACCGCCGATGGCAACTACATTACCGACACCTCGGCACTTCTGGATTTGCGTAGCCGGGGAGTGCCGAGTTCCGTCATTGCCGCTATGCTCAAGCGATCGGTGGTCGAGCCCGAATTGTCGGACAGCTCACCTGATCCTTTGGTTCCCCATTTCCCCGGCGTCTATCTGATGGATGACTGGTCTCCGGTGGCTCGAATGTGGAGAATCGATCCGACTGCAAGCACCCAAACGAAGACGGGCGGCATTCTCGGGTATGCCATCACAGGCGGCATTGCATCGGCGAGTGTCAAGGCGGTCATCCCCGGCGAGGCGGCCCAAATCTCGACTCCCAATGGTAACCCGACATTCTATATCTATCTGGATGCTCCCGGCGACGCTTCGAGCGGAACTTTCTCTACCGGGTTTGGCGCGTCGATTCAGTCGCCCAACGAATTCTCGCTCGTTCGGCTTGCCGAAAAGAAGGGGCGACGCGAGGCTCGCATCGGGAGCATGAACATTGCGGGTGCCAAGGCTGGCGTGATGGACAAGGATCAAATTCCTTTCACCTACGAACAACTCAAACCCGGCGTGTTCAAGGTGACCATCGGAGCCGCCATGGAGGAAGGTCAATACGGTTTCATATTCCCGCTTGGCGGAGGGGTGGGGCCAGGAATCGGGCAAGCGGGCACTGCAGGTGCACGAGTATTTGCCTTCGGCGTCGAGTAGTCTGGCACCCATTATCAAGAAAAAAAGGGCGCCGGGGTTTCCCTCGGCGCCCTTTTTCTTCGCTACGGCCGGAGCCGGACGGTCAGCCCTGGCGGGTGCCCGACAGCGGCATGTCGCCGAACGCGCCGGCGTTGACCTTGCCGGTCAGCGCGTCGCCGTCGATGGTCGCTTCGCAATTGAGCGTCATCGGCATCGGCACGGTCATGTTCATCGACCAGGTCAGCGTGTTGCCGTCGACCTTGCCGTCGTTCACATCCATCGAGCCGAGCGCACCGGAGATGCTGCCGGTGAAGGTGCCGTCGCCGCCATCGACCACGGTGAAGGTGCCGGCCTGTTCGCCCATCGGGCTCTTGATCGAAGTTGCGTAGGTTCCTCCAACAGACATCCGTATCTCCTCTGGTTTGCGTTCAATTTCGCGGGGGCGTGCATCGCCCCTGCTTACATCAATGTCAACAAGCTCACTCGCCTTCGGCCTTGGGCATCTCCCGCACTTCGACCGGCAGGCCGAGTTGTTCAAGCTGCGGCTCGACCACCTTGGCATCGCCGACGATCACGAACACCAGGTCGTCGCCCTTGAAGTTGGCCCGTGCCTGTGCGTCGAGCTGGTCGGCTGTGAGCGCTTCGTATTTCGCGGCGAGCGTTTCGTAGTAATTGTCCGGCCGCTTGTCGGTGACGATGTTGACAATCCCGCCGAGCACACTGCCGCTGGTCTCGAAACTGCCCGGCAATTCGCGGACATTGCCGTTGATCAGCCGGGTCAGCTCTTCACCGGTCACGCCCTGGCCGCCGACATAGGCGGTGAGGTCCTTGCGCAGCTCGGCGATCGAATCGCCCGTCCGATCGGCCTGTACCGGGGCGTAGATCAGGAAGCTGGTGCGATCCTGCGGCTGCTGGAACAGACTGCGCACGCCGTAGGACCAGCCCTTGGTCTCGCGCAGGTTCATGTTGATGCGGCTGAGGAAGCTGCCGCCGAACACCTCGTTGGCAGCGGCGATGGACAGGTTGTCGTCGGTTCCCTTGCCCTCCAGTACGCGCCCGCCGATGATCACCGACTGCGGCGAGTTGGGGCGGTTGACCAGCACGATGCGCGAGCCGGTCTGGACCGGGATCGGCGCATCGTAGCTCTTCACGGGGGCAGTGACGGCTGGTGCCTGCCACTTGCCGAAGCTCTGTTCGAGCTGCGCGGTCGCTTCAGCAAGTGTGGTGTCACCCACGATGAATATCTGCGCCTTGTCGGGGCGCAGCCACATGCCGTGGAAATCGCGCAGATCCTGCGCGGTCAGCGCGGCAACCACCGCCGGGTCGCCAGTGCCGCTGGGCGGCATGCCATAGGGATGGTCGCTGCCGAACAGGATCGGCGAAAGCACGCGTTGGCCGATCGCGCCGGGATTGTTCATCTCGTTGCGGATCCGGGTCAGCTGCTGGGTGCGCACACGTTCCAGATCGGTCTCGCCGAAGGCCGGGCTGCGGACATAATCGGCCAGCAGGTCGAGCGACGGTGCTAGGTTAGGAGCGAGCGCGCCCAGGGTGAAGAAGGTGCTGTCGGCATCCGCACCGCCGCCCAGCTGCGCGCCATAGCGTTCCTTGGCGATGGCAAGTGCGGTGGAATCGAGATGCGTCGTCCCCTCGTCCATCGCCTGCAGCATCATCGATGTGATGCCCAGCTTGTCGCGCGGATCGGCGGCATAGCCGGCATCGAAATGCACCCGGACGCTGACCACCGGTGCAGCGGCGCGGCGGGCGAAATAGACCTTGATCCCGTTGGACAGGGTCGCACGCTCGATATCGGGGAAGTCGAGCGGCTTGAGTTCGCCCACTTCGGGCAGCTTCGAGCGGTCGGCTTCGGGCACCTTGGCCGCCGCGCCCGCGCCCTGCAGCATCAGCGGGTTGCTGTAGAATGCAGGCCCGGCAAGGCCGGACTGCTCGCCCGCCCAGATATAGCCGCCGCGGTTTTCGCCGCCTTCCTTGCGCTCGCCGGGTTCGACCCGCAGTTCGAACACCGGGCGCGCCATCCAGGTGGCGGTGACGTCGCGCACCTGCGCCGGGGTGAGCTTCGCTGCTCGTTCCAGCTCCTTGCGGTAGGATGAGGCATCGCCCTGGTACAGCAGGCCCTCTGCCAGTGTCGGGGCCTTGCCGCTGAAGCCGCCGACCTGCTCGAGCCCGCGGATCTGGCCCGCGGCATAGGTCGTCAGCGCGCGGTCGAGCTCGTCCTGCGTCGGGCCCTCGATCATGAATTTGGCGATCTCGGCGTCGAGCGCGGCGGCCACGTCTTCGGGGTCCTTGCCGGGTGCTGCATCGGCGTAGACCACCAGTTGCCCTGCCTGCGCGAAGATATCGGCGCTCGCGACCACCCGCACGGCCATCTGCTGTTCGCGCACCAGCGCGTTGTCGAGCCGCGAGGAGGCGAGCCCGCCGAGCACGATCGCACCGGCAGAGAGCGGCAGGTAATCGGGGTTGTTCAGTCCCGGCACCGCCCACATGCGATAGATGCGGGTGGTCGCGACCTGATCGTAGATCGTCTTGCTCGCGGCCTCGGGCAGCATCGGGACGGAGACATCCAGCTTTGGAACCGCAGGGCCGGCAGGGATCGCGCCGAACCACTTGGTCACTTTCTGCCGCGCGGTCGCGGTATCGATATCGCCAGCGAGCACCAGGATCGCGTTGTTGGGGCCGTAGTTGTCGCGGAACCACTGCTTGACGTCTTCCAGCGTCGCGCTGGACAGGTCATCCATCGAACCGATGGTCGAGTGGTGATAGGGATGTCCCGAAGGATAGAGGTTTTCCAGCTGCTCGTACTCGACGAGGCCATAAGGCTGGTTGTCGCCCTGCCGCTTCTCGTTCTGGACCACGCCGATCTGGTTATCGAGCTTTTCCTGCGTCACCGCGCCGAGCAGATACCCCATACGGTCGGATTCGAGCATCAATGCCCGGTCGAGCGCGCCGGTGGGGACGGTTTCGAAATAGTTGGTCCGGTCGAACCAGGTGGTGCCGTTGAAGTCGGTCGCGCCGACCTGCTGCAACGGTTCGAAGAAATCGCCCGGCGCGTTCTCGCTGCCGTTGAACATGAGGTGTTCGAACAGGTGCGCGAATCCGGTCTTGCCCTTCGGTTCGTGCTTCGAGCCGACACCGTACCATACACTGACGCCGACCACCGGAGCCTTGCGGTCGGTGTGGACGAGTACCGTCAGCCCATTGTCGAGCTTGAAGCTCTCGTAGGGGATCGAAACCTGTTCGATCAGCTCGGCCAGCGGTGCCGGTTCGGGCATGGCCGCGGCATCGGCTTCCATCGCGTCGCCCGCGTGGTTGTCGGCAAAGGCAGGTGATGCACCGAGCGAGAGGGCAAGCGCCGCAAGGCTGGCGGTGGCGAAAGTGTAACGCATGCAATAGTCCCCGTTTATCGAATTCAGTCCGTCTGGATCGCCCCTAGCGGCTCAGCGCCGATTGCTCACCGTTTTTCGACGAGTGGCGTTCTCCAGCGCATCAACGCGCCAGAAGTGCACCGGTTTCAATTCGTGCCGCACAAACAGCTTGGCCTGATCGGAATAGTGCCGGCTTCGCGTGCGAGTGGTCGCGGCGCCGAACGGCTGGATCGACTGCGATCGGACGCGCTGACCGGGCTCCCACTCGACGAACATCAGGAAGCTGTCGCCATGCTTGATCGACAATCGCCCGTCCTCGTCCTCGTCCCAGGTGGTCGAGGCGCGCAGAGTATCGCTGCCTCCGTCGAGCGGCAGGTCGACCGCATAGGGCCCGAGCGGCTGGCGCAGCCGGAGGAGGTCCGACATCGGCGGGTCGAGCCGGCCGAAATATTCGGTCAGATGGTCGGCGCTGCGCTTCAACTCCTCCCGCGCGTCGGGCCACGGCTTGTTGAGATATTCCGCCGACATGAACGGCTTGATCATCAACAAGGCGATCGCATCGGCACTTCCCTTGCTGTCGGCGGTCCAGTCCCACTTTGCGAGCAAGGCCTGCGCCTTCGCCAGCTCGGGCTCGCGCTTGAGATCGAGCGCGGCAACCTCGCGCATCATTCGCGCGACATAGCCGGCGCGTTCATAGCCGGTATCGTATTTGATCCGCTCCAAATTGGCGCGGTCGATCACCGGGGTGGCTTCCATCAACTTCGCGGCACGGCGCGCGCGGTTGGTGGTCTTGAGTTCGACCCCCATCTCCGGCGGCACGCTGTCGGGTGAAAGATCGCTGCCCGTGCCCGCGGCGGAGAAGGGCGAATTGTTCGCGTTGAACAGCCAGCCGCTCGCCGGATTGACCAGTTGCGGGATCGCCGCAAAGTCGACCGTCCCGGTCCACAGCGCCTTGCTGGTGTTGCCCGGCAGCACGCCGCGCCAGTCGTAGCCCTTCGGCCGGTCAGGGATCGCCGCATTGTAGAACATGCCGATGTTGCCCTGCTTGTCGGCATAGAGGAAATTGGTGCTCGGAATGTCCATCCGCGCGAGGATCGCCTTGAACTCGGTCAGGTCCTTCGCTTTGTTGAGCCGGTAATAGGCATCGAGCTGGCCGAGATTGTCCATCCCGCCGTAACGGATGGCGAAGGCGCCTTTGCTGTTGATGATGACCGGGCCATGGACGCTGCGGTGGACCGTGCGGCGGATCGGCAGCACCACCGGTCCGAAGCGTACCGGCAGGGTAACGGTCTTGCTTTCGAGATCGCGCCATTCGCCGTCGAATTTGTACTGCTTGCCGCTCTTGTCGAGCTCCAGCTTGTAGACATCGACCATGTCGGGCCGGTTGACCGTATTGGTCCAGCCGATTTCTTCGTTGTGGCCGAGGAAGGGGAAGGGGCTGCCGGGGAAATTGGCCCCGGCATAGTGCCAGCCCTCGTTGCTCTCGACCACCAGTTCGTACCACGCGACCCCGCCGCGCAGCGGCTGGTGGCTATTGGACACGAGGCGCGTCACCCCGTCGCCCGATTTCTGCGGGGCGATGGCGAAGGCGTTGGACCCGGACAGTGCATCTCCGCCCATCGGGATCGGCATCGGGCTGCGATAAGCCGTCGTCGTCTGGTGCGCTTCGGGCTGCATGATCGGTTCGGCAGCGGGCTGCTCGCCCAGATCCTCCTTGGGGATCGGCGGGCCGTATTCGGGGACCATCGGCTCGTCCGCCACCAGCGGGCCGATGACATTGTTGAGCCCGAAGAAGAATGGCTGGCGCAGCGCGAAACCGGTCGCGACGTCCTCGCCGTTGACCGGGAACAGGTTTGCCAGCTTGAGTTCGCCAGGGTGCTCGTCAGCGTATTGGTTCAGCCCCGTAGCATAGGCTTCGAACAATGCGCGGGTGTCCGAAGGCAGTTGCTTGTAGTGCCGTTCCGCCGTTCCGCGCGCATCGAGCAGGTGATAGACGAAGTCGACCTGCGCCCCTTCCTCGCCGGCAATCGCGCCGTAGCGGCCGCGTGCCATGGCAACGACATCCTGCAGCGTATGGAAGTCATCCTCGGCATGCGCAATCGCGACGCCATAGGCGACGTCAGCATCGGTCTCACCATAGATATGCGGCACGCCGAATTCGCTGCGGACGATCTCGGCGGTGTAGCCTTGTGGGGCGGTGCGAGCGGAGTCTCCGGCGGGGGCCCTCGCCGGATGGGCAAAGAACGGTTCCCAGGTTGCAAGGCCGACGAAGGCCACGATCAGCAGCGTCAGCAGCGTCCAGCCGCCGCGCGAAAGCCATTTGCGGAACACATTCACTCCCCGGTCGATTAGTTGCTCGACAATTGCCGTTCGCATCGGTCAGGTCAACCGACGCATTCCATTCGCAATAAGGGGAGAACAACCATCCTTACTCGGACTCTTACGCTCGCTCTGGCAGCCACGGCGCTGCCGGCAACCGCATTTTCAGCTCCGGCCCTGGCTCAAACCGTCGTCGGATCGGGGATCGAACCATCCAACGCTGTGAACAGCACAGCGCGCCCGGTTGAGTTTTCCACCGTGATCCCGGACGGGGCTGCTCTGGCGGTGGTTACTATCGGGACCGACCTCCCCCAGAACGGCGCATTGCCGCAGGACGCCGCAGCCTATGTCGCGGCGAGCGACTATACCGGCAAGGCGGGCGAGAGGCTGGCGATCCCGGCTGGTCCCGGCGCGCCGCCGATCATGCTGTTCGGCGCTGCGGCCGAAGAAGGCGAGATGCCCGACTGGAGATCGCTCGGCGGGCGGATTGCGCAGGCGATGGACGGCGAGAAATCTTCGGTCGCAATCGCCGGTCTGCCCGATGCGGCAGCAATGGCGGATGCGGCGCTCGGTACGCAGCTGGGCCAATACCGTTTCGACCGCTACAAGAGCGATCGGACCGATCCGCCCGCGCAGGCCATCACCCTCGTCGGTGCCGACGCAAATGCGGCGAGTGCCATGTGGTCTGGCCGCCATCGCCACCTTGCTGAAGGGGTGACGCTGGCGCGCGACCTGGTCAATGAGCCCGCCAACGTGATCTACCCTGCCAGCTTCGTCGAGAGCGCGCGTGCCGCGCTGCGCGGGGTGCCAGGCGTCACGATCGAGGTGCTCGACGAAACCGCGATGCGCCGCCTCGGCATGGGTGCGATTGTCGGCGTCGGGCAGGGCAGCCCGCGCGGCAGCCGCCTGATGCTGATCACCTATCGTGGCGCGGACGGGCCGCCGATCGCGCTGGCGGGCAAGGGGATCACTTTCGACAGCGGCGGTATTTCGCTCAAGCCCGGCGCGGGAATGTGGGAAATGAAGGGCGACATGTCGGGCGCGGCTGCGGTGACCGGCGCGATCCTCAGCCTCGCAAAATCGCGTGCGCCGGTGCATGTGGTTGCTGTCGCTGCGCTGGCCGAGAACATGCCGGGCGACAATGCCCAGCGTCCGGGCGATGTGGTGCGCACCATGTCGGGCAAGACGATCGAAATCCGTTCGACCGATGCCGAAGGTCGGCTCGTGCTCGCCGATGCGATCGAATACACCGTGCAGGAGAAGAAACCCTTTGCGCTGATCGATATCGCCACGCTGACCGGATCGCAGGTGGGCGCCCTCGGAGGCGAATATGCGGGTCTGTTCTCGCGCGAAGATGCCTTTGCCGATGCAGCCCTCGCGGCGGCGGAAAAGACCGGCGAAGGGCTATGGCGCCTGCCGCTCCACCCTACCTACCGCGACGCGGTCAAATCCGACATTGCCGACGTCAAGAACTCCGATGCGTCGCCCGCACCCGGTGCCAGCGCCGGGGCCCATTTCATCGAGTATTTCGTGCCCGAGGACCTGCCGTGGCTGCATATCGACATGGCCTCGATGGATCGCACCAGTTCGGACCGTCCGCTCGTCCCCGCCGGAGCGAGCGGCTACGGTGTGATGCTGCTCGACGAAATGGCGCGGAGCTGGCAGCCTGAATAGGGAAATTCCGGATCGTTCGGCGGGGGCTTGCAGTCGCCGCCGGACAACCCAACTAGTCGGGTAACACACCTATTGCGCTGAGGCTCTTGTGTTGCCAATTGGCAACACTATATTCTGGCGGCAATCCAGTTGGGGGTACCCGAATGAATCTCGAAAAATTCACCGACCGCGCCAAGGGCTTCCTGCAAAGTGCGCAAACCGTTGCAATCCGCATGAGCCACCAGCGGATCACGCCGTCGCATCTGCTCAAGGCCTTGCTCGAAGACGAAGAAGGCATGGCTGCCGGGCTGATCCAGCGCGCGGGCGGGAATGCCGGGCTGGCGGTCGGCAAAGTGGATGAAGCGCTGGCGAAGATTCCTGCGGTGTCGGGCGGCGGAGCGCAGCAGACCCCGGGTCTCGACAATGACGCGGTGCGGATTCTCGACCAGGCCGAACAGATCGCGGACAAGGCGGGCGACAGCTTCGTTACCGTGGAACGGCTGCTGGTTGCGCTGGCGCTGGCGACGACGACCAGTGCGGGCGAGGCGCTCAAGGCTGCCAATGTCACCCCGCAGGCGCTCAACGCTTCGATCGAGCAGCTGCGCAAGGGCCGCACCGCCGACAGCGCCAATGCCGAGCAAGCCTATGACGCGATGAAGCGCTACGCCCGCGACCTCACCCAGGCGGCGCGCGACGGCAAGCTCGATCCGGTGATCGGCCGCGACGAGGAAATCCGCCGCACGGTGCAGATCCTCGCCCGGCGCACCAAGAACAATCCCGCGCTGATCGGCGAGCCCGGCACCGGCAAGACCGCGATCGCCGAAGGCCTCGCGCTGCGCATCGCCAATGGCGACGTGCCCGACAGCCTTAAAGGCCGCACACTTATGTCGCTCGACATGGGCGCGCTGATCGCTGGTGCGAAGTATCGCGGCGAGTTCGAGGAACGGCTCAAATCGGTGCTCGACGAGGTCAAGAATTCGGATGGGCACATCGTGCTGTTCATCGACGAGATGCACACGCTGATCGGGGCAGGCGCGAGCGAGGGCAGCATGGATGCCTCGAACCTGCTCAAGCCTGCGCTGAGCCGCGGCGAGCTGCATTGCATCGGCGCGACCACGCTCGACGAGTACCAGAAATATGTCGAGAAGGACCCCGCGCTCCAGCGGCGGTTTCAGCCGGTCTATATCCAGGAGCCCAGCGTCGAGGATACGATCAGCATCCTGCGCGGGATCAAGGACAAATACGAGCTGCACCACGGGGTGCGGATCACCGATGCGGCGATCGTCGCGGCAGCACAGATGTCCAACCGCTACATCCAGAACCGCTTCCTGCCCGACAAGGCGATCGACCTGATGGACGAAGCCGCATCGCGCATCCGGATGGAGGTCGAGTCCAAGCCCGAGGAAATCGAGGCGCTCGACCGGCGGATCATCCAGCTGAAGATCGAGGAATCCGCGCTCGGCAAGGAGACCGATCAGGCCTCGAAGGACCGGCTGGCCGCGCTGCGCGAGGAACTGGCCAATCTCGAACAGCAATCGTCGGAACTGACGACCCGTTGGCAAAACGAGCGAGACAAGATCGCCGCCGAGGGCAAGATCAAGGAAGCGCTCGACCATGCGCGGCTCGAACTCGAGCAGGCGCAGCGTACCGGCGATCTCGCGAAGGCGGGCGAGCTGTCCTACGGAACGATCCCGGGCCTCGAAAAGCAACTTGCCGAGGCCGAAGCGCAGGCGGAAAACGCCTTGCTGCGCGAGGAAGTGACCGAGGAAGACATTGCCGCCGTGGTCGAGAAATGGACCGGGGTGCCGGTCGACAAGCTGATGGAAGGCGAGCGCGAGAAGCTGCTCGACATGGAAAACATCATCGGCAAGCGGGTGATCGGGCAGGCAGCGGCGGTCCAGGCGGTCGCCAAGGCAGTGCGCCGCTCACGCGCCGGGCTGCAGGATCCGGGCCGTCCGCTCGGCAGCTTCCTGTTCCTTGGGCCGACCGGCGTCGGCAAGACCGAGCTGACCAAGGCGCTCGCCGGCTTCCTGTTCGACGACGACAGCGCGATGGTCCGCATCGACATGAGCGAGTTCATGGAGAAGCATGCGGTAGCACGGTTGATCGGCGCGCCTCCAGGCTATGTCGGCTACGAGGAGGGCGGGGTGCTGACCGAAGCCGTTCGTCGCCGCCCGTATCAGGTGGTGCTGTTCGACGAGGTCGAGAAGGCGCACCCGGATGTGTTCAACATACTGTTGCAGGTGCTCGACGACGGGCGGCTGACCGATGGGCAGGGCAGGGTGGTGGACTTTTCCAACACGCTGATCATCCTGACCAGCAATCTGGGCAGCCAGTATCTCAGCCAGATGACCGACGATCAGCAGGTTGCCGATGTCGAGCCGCAGGTGATGGATGTGGTGCGCGGGCATTTCCGGCCCGAGTTCCTCAACCGGCTGGACGAGATCATCCTGTTCCATCGGCTGGGTCAGGAACATATGGCGCCGATCGTCGAGATCCAGGTCGCGCGGGTGCAGAAACTGCTCAAGGATCGCAAGATTACACTCGAGCTGACCGATGCCGCGCTGCGCTGGTTGGGGCGGGTGGGCTACGATCCCGTGTATGGGGCAAGACCGCTGAAGCGTGCGGTCCAGCGCTATTTGCAGGACCCGCTGGCGGACAGAATGTTGCAAGGCGAGGTGCCCGATGGATCGACGGTCCGGATCGACGAGGGTGACGGCGAATTGCAGATAGCCATCGCCTGACCGCCCGCCATTTGATCGCGCCGCCCGTTTTCTCCGACAGGCGGCGCGTCATTTTGTTTCAATTGAAACCGGCACCAAGGCAAGATTCGAACAACCGCATTCGGGTCATCGCAAAAGCTGTGGGATTTGAGCAACAAGTCCCCCGTTCATTTGCCATAAATCCGTCAAACCACTTTGACACGCCATCCGCGCTTTTGCACAACCGGTCCACCTTAGGGACTGGGGCCCCTTTGCAAGCGAATCATGCATCTGCCGGCAGGGGACTTTAGCCGGAAATGCAGCCTTCGGGGTTCGCTCCCAGTCTTTAGTTGTCGCGACTGGAGAAATTATGAAAAAGTTTGAAGCACGCGCGCTCAAGGGCCTGGCCTACTCGGCATCCGCCCTGGCGATGGTTGTCGCCGCACCGGCCTTTGCGCAGGACGCGGAAGTCGACTGTGACAACCTCGACGCCGACCTGCCGATCCCGGCCGAATGTCAGGAAACCATCGTCGGTGCCGACGGACAAGTCGACGGTGAAGCGGGGATCGTCGTCACCGGATCGCGCATTCAGCGCAACAGCACTTACAATTCGATCTCTCCGCTTCAGATCCTTGAAACCCAGAGCCTGCAGGACACCGGCCAATTCGACGCTGCGGCTATCCTTCAGCAGTCCGAATCAGCTGCCGGTCAGCAGATCGACGCGACCTTCCAGGGCTTCGTGCTGAACAACGGCCCGGGTTCGCAGACGCTTGACCTTCGCGGCCTCGGTGCGGACCGCACCCTGCTGCTGGTCAATGGTCGCCGCCTTGCGCCCGCCGGCGTCGAGGGCGCACCGACCAATCCGTCGATCAACCTGATCCCGTCCTCGCTCGTGGCTCGCTACGACCTGCTGCTCGATGGCGCCTCATCGGTTTACGGTTCTGACGCGGTTGCGGGCGTGGGCAACATCGTGTTGCGCCGGGATATCGACGGTGTCGAGCTTTTCGCCTCCGGCAACTACAACGAGCAGGGCGGCGGTGACGACTGGCAGGTGTCCGGCGCATGGGGCAAGACCGGCTCGAACTTCAACTTCGGCATCGGTGCGGAATTCGCCCGCCGCGACGAGGTGAAGTATCGCGACCGCGCGTTCCTCGCCGGCTGTAACACACCGTACGAAATCGATCAGGACGGCAATGTCCTGACGACCGACCTGCGTTCCGATGCGAACACGCGGCGACTTTCGAACGGCGCGATTCGCGAACCGCTTTACGGCTGCACCATCGATGCCGCGACCGCGCGCATCATACCGCAGGGCGGTCTGTTCTTTAGCAGTATCTATTACGACGAGCGAACCTTCGCCTCCACGGGGCAAGCAGGCAACTCGTTCATCCCGAACTTCACCGACTCGCTCGACGCTTTCGGTCGTCCGGTCGATCGCAACGGGGACGGTCTGCTTGATGTCGACTTCGGTCAGGTAACCCGCAACGGTACCGATCTCGATCCGTCGTTGATCAGCGGCCAGGATCTTTACAATGTCATGGCCTATGGCGAATACACGTTCGATGGCGACATGGCGATCACGCCGTTCTTCGAAGCGAATTATTCGCGCGCCGAGAGCTCGGCTCGCGGACGCCAGGGCCAGCTGTTCCCGATCATCCCGGCAGCAAACCCGTTCAACCCATGTAACATCAGCAGCTTCAACGGTACCCGGATCAACCCGAGCGCAGTCGATTGCGGTCTTGCACAGAACCAGTTTGACGGACTGACGGGGACGGTCAATGCGCGTCCGCTCGGCTTGAGCCGAGCGGTTCAGGTGGTGGTCGGTGTTGAAGGAGACCGAAGCACGGTGGAAACCGTGCAGGAACAGTATCGCGGTGTCTTCGGCCTGAAGGGCAACCTGCCGTTCATCGACTTCGGTGCGGGCGACGACTGGACGTTCGAACTGTCGGGGAGCTACTCGCGGTCGGAGGGCAAGTCATCGCGCCTCGGTATCCGTGAAGACCGTCTGGCATTCGCGCTGGGTATCGACCCGTCGGTTGCGGGTCTGACCCGCGTGGCCAATCCGGTTACGCTGCAGGCAACCCCCGGAGTGGCAGCGGGGACGCCTTGTAACCTCGCAGGTATCCGGACGCCCGGTAGTGTTTCCTCGTCGGTGACCGATGGTTGTGTGCCGGTGAACCTGTTCGCGCCGAGCCTCTATCGGACTGCAGTCGGTGACTTCGCGACGCAGGCGGAACGCGATTACCTGTTCGACAGCCGGGACTTCGACACGACCTATGAACAAACGGTCATCTCCGCATTCGTCCAGGGCTCGTTGTTCGAGCTCGCTGGCGGCACCGCAAAGGGTGTGATTGGCGTCGAGTATCGCGACGATACGCTCAACTCGATGCCGGACGATATCGCCGCAAACGGTCTGTTCTGGGGCTTCTTCTCCGACTCCGGCGGCTTCGGCAGCAAGGATATCTACGAGGCCTTCGCCGAGGTCGACCTCCCGCTGATGTCGGGCAAGACCCTCGTCGAAGATCTCCGGCTCAACCTTTCGGGTCGTATCACCGAAGACGAGTTCTACGGCACCAACGAGACCTATTCGATCAAGTTCGGCTGGCGCCCGTTCGAGCAACTGCTGATCAAAGCGTCCTACGGCACCTCGTTCCGCTCGCCGAACCTGCGCGAACTGTTCCTCGCCGGTCAATCGGGTTTCGCGACGATTTTCGACCCATGCGCGGTCCCGACAGCGGCCTACGCACCACTGGCCGGGGGCTACAATGCCTCACTCGACAACCGTGATGCGCTGGTCCTGGCTAACTGTATCCGCGAAGGTCGCGACCCGACCGTCGTGGGTACCGATGGGGCGACGACGGCCCAGAACGCCAGCGTCGAGGTGACTTCGGGCGGCAGCCTGGCTCTCGATCCGGAAACGTCGACCTCGTTCACCACCGGGTTTGCGTTTGCCGAAAATCTGGGGCCGATCGATTTCTCGTTCAACTTCAACTACTACAAAATCAACCTCAAAGGTGCGATCGCCGAACCGACCGGGGGGTTCATTGTCAACCAGTGCTTCACGCGCGACGATGGCGTTCGGTCGAACTTCTGCGACTTCGTTGAATATGCGCCCGATGGGCGCCAGCTGATCAGCGATGTGTTCGCCGGTTTCGTCAACATCAACTCCGAAAAGGTGGAGGGGATCGATCTCAACGCCGACTTCCGAACCGATGTTGCAGCATTCGGCAAGGATGTTCGGCTGGGGCTCAATCTGCGCGCCAACCACCTGATTACCCGCGACACCGTTTTCCTCGATGACCAGGGCGTGCCCTCGATCACCGAGCAGGCGGGTGAGTTCGGCTTCCCGTACTGGACGGGTCGCGCGACCTTTACTGCGGCGGTGGATAACGTGACCTTCTCGTGGCAGACCCGGATGATCGGGCGCACCGAGCAGGACCCGGAAGGTATCGATCCGCTGGCCGACGCGTTCGGTTACGGCCCCGACGGCCTCCCGGTTCTGCCCAATGCGGCAGGCAATCCGACCCAGTTCGGCGACACCTGTCTTGGTAATGGTGCCCGCTTTACGTCGGGTCCCAACCGCGGTCAGGTGATCCCGCAGGGTCAGCCCGGTTTCGTCGCCGGTGACGGGGTGTTCTGCCGCGATGTCGGCTTTGCTAATGCATACTTCATCAGCACCGCATCGGTCCGGGTCGATTTCGACAAGTTCGACATCCGCCTCGGTGTGACGAACCTCTTCGACCGTAACCCGCCGCGGATCGACACCAGCGAAGTGTTCGGGATCAACAACATTCCGATCGGCAACGGCTACGACCTCAACGGGCGCGAGTTCTTCGGCACGGTTTCGGTCAAGTTCTAAGCCTGACCTGATGGTCTGAAAGCAGGCGGCCCCGGACTTCGGTCCGGGGCCGCTTTGCGTTCGGGGATCTGCCACGAGATTGTAGGCCTCTGATAATTGCCAGCCGGGCCAGACGGCTACGCGCTTGAGAGGCCAGCAGCGCAGCCTGCGACACACCCCTGCGCGAAATCGCGCGGATGCTACTGAATGCGCTTGCCCTTGACCCCCGTCTGGCCATCGACCCGGATGAAATAACTACCCAGCGCAGCCTTCTTGAACACCACCGGCGTGCCAGAATCCAGCCGCCGAAGGACGCGCGGCGGGGCATCGTCGATCTGCCAGATGCTGCCTTCCTCGATCTCGAACACGATCGTGTCGCGGCGGATGGAAACCACCCGCTTTACGGTCGATTCGAGCATCGCCATATCGCCTTCGTCGTCGCCCCCGAAAATTCCCAGGTCGGGGATGGTGAAGCCGAACAGGCGGCGGCGCGTTTTCTGAACATCCTCGCGGTCGACCAGTCGCACCTCGCCCTCTTCCGAGGCCGTCACCACGCGCCCGACCGCCTGATCGTAGCACGCCAGCCGGTCCGCATCGGCTTCGATCGCCTGGCATTGCTTGAGGTTTTCCAGATAATTGACGGCAGGCGGAGCGGCAGCATCGTCCTGTCCGATAGCGGGTGCCATGAAAGCAATGCCTGCAACTGTCGCCGCCGCGACTAGAACGGGTCTCCGAATGCGCACAATGTCACTCCTCGCCAATGCCGGTTTCACGGCCGCCTAGCTGACAGATCGCGCGCGTTCCGCCAACTGTAACAGGAAAGACACACACTCGCGTTTCCCTGCCATGAACGGCGCTGGAAGATTGCGAAAGTGGCGGGCTTTGGCCTAGACCGCGCACATTCGGGCTTCGCGCCTGAACTTCGTACCTATCACTATGCGCGCCACGGTGGCGTGCATGAACAAGGGGATTGGAATGTCCAACCGTTTTACCAAGGCTTCGCTGCTGGCCGGGACCGTCATGGCAGGCGCCATGGTTTCCCAGCCGGTCTATGCGCAGGATGACGCCGGCGCGTCGGAAGATGACTTCATCGTCGTCACCGGCTCGCGTATCGCTCGCAGAGTCAATGTCGAAACCGCCGCACCGATCGCAGTCGTCGATAGCGAGGAATTCGAACTTTCGGGTACCGTCAACGTCGAGAACGTGATCAACACGCTCCCGCAGGTTGTTCCGGGCTTCACCTCGAACTCGAACAACCCCGGCACCGGCACTGCCACGCTGAACCTGCGCGGCCTCGGTGCGACCCGCACCATGGTGCTGGTCAACGGCCGCCGCTGGATGTTCTACGATACCGGCCAGATCGTCGACCTCAACACCATCCCCTCGTTCCTGCTCGACAGCGTCGACGTGGTGACCGGCGGCGCTTCGGCGGTTTACGGTTCGGACGCGCTTTCGGGCGTCGTCAACTTCCGTCTCAAGAGCGTTCAGGGCGTCGAACTCGGCGCTCAGTATTCGATCACCGAACGCGGTGACGGCGATCGCTACGGGATGCACGGCGCTATCGGCACCGAATTCGACGATGGTCGCGGCAGCGTCACGGTCTATGCCGAGTATTACAACCGCTCGTCGGTCTTCCAGTCGGATCGCGGTTTCTCGCGCGAAGCGCTGGGCGATGGTGCAACCAGCCTCATTCCGCTGGGTTCATCGACGACTCCTGACGGCCGCTTCAACGTCGCCACCAACTTTACGGTTGCTAACGGCACCGGGCCTGGGACGACGCTTCCGGCAGGCGCGGGCCTGTTGATCGACAACGGTCTCTTCCTGACCCCGGGTGTGCTCTCAAATGGCACGGGCCTGTCGTACAACTACGCTCCGGCTAACTATCTGCAGATCCCGCAAGAGCGCTACCTGCTCGGCGGTTTCGCGGATTACGAGTTCCAGGACGGCCACACTTTCTACACCGAAGTGTCGTTCGTGAACAACCGCGTGGCGCAGGAACTGGCGGCAACTCCGGTTACCGGCTCGTTCAACTTCAACCTGGCCACCATTCAGCCGTTCCTTTCGGCTGCCGCGTTCCAGGAACTGGTGACCTACGACCAGCGCGAAACGGCTGCCAACGCCGCACGTATCGCAAACGGCCTGACTCCGCTCTACTCTGGTGCTGCGGCTGCAGCCCTCCAGCCGGGCGTGATCAATGCGTTCTTCCAGCGGCGTGTGACCGAAACCGGTTCGCGCAACACGCTCGACGAGCGTAACGCGTTCCGCGTTCTCGGCGGCGTGCGTGGCGAGATCACCGACTGGCTGAACTACGATGCATATTACATGTATGCACGTACGCGTAATGCCAACGTTCAGGCGGGCAACATCTCGCGTTCGGCGTTCCAGCGCGGTCTCGATGGTTCGGGCCCGGCGATCAACGTCTTCGGTCCCAACACGCTGACTCCGGCGATGGTCGAGCAGATCTCGATCCTTGCGCAGAATGGCGATATCTCGACGCTCGAAGTGGCCAACGCTTCGGTTTCGGGCTTCCTCGGCAATCTCGGCTGGGGCGGTGGCGACATCGGTTTCGCGATCGGTGCCGAATACCGCAAGCAGGGTTCGGAGTTCATTCCCGACACCGCGCTCTCGTCGGGCGACGTGATCGGCTTCAACGCCGGTCAGGCCACCGCAGGTGCGTATAATGCGAAGGAAGTGTTCGCCGAGCTCAACATCCCGATCCTCGGGCCCGATTCGGGTATCGAGCGTCTGGAGCTGACTGGTGCGGCCCGTTACTCCGACTACTCGCTCGACGCGGTTGGCGGTGTGTGGACCTATGCCGGCGGCATCGAGTTCGCTCCGATCCCCGACATCACCCTGCGCGGCCAGTATCAGCGTGCAATTCGCGCGCCCAACGTGGCCACGCTGTTCGGTGGACAGTCGATCGGCTTCCCGCCTGCTCAGGACCCGTGCGGTACTGCTGGCGTGACCCCGACTTCGGCAATCGGCCAGTTCTGTATCTCCAACGGGGTACCGGCAGGTGCGGTCGGATCGGGCCTCGCGCTCCAGCTCGGCAACTCGCAGATCCCGGCGCTGTTCGGCGGTAACCCGAACCTGTCTGAGGAAACTTCGGACTCCTGGACGGTCGGTGTCGTGCTCGAGCCGAGCTTCATCCCGGGTCTGACGGTCACTGCCGATTGGTTCGACATCGTGATCGACGATGCGATTTCCGCGCTGGGCGGCGGTCTGCAGAACGCCCTGAACGTCTGCTTCCAGCAGGTTCAGGACGCCAATGCCGGCATCTGCTCGCCGTTCTTCCCGAACGGTGCGGGTTCGACCGTGCGTAACGGTTCGGGCAGCATCACGGTCGACAATCCGCCGCTGATCTCGAACGCCAACATCGCCGAGCTCGGCGTTGCGGGTCTCGACGTTCAGATGAACTACTCGACCACGATCCCGTTCTCGCTGCTGACCGATACGGGCGAGCAGGACTTCAACGTGTCGTTCCTCGGGACCTACACGCATGATTCCTACTTCATCCCGATCGTCGGTCTGCCTGATGTGAACGAGTGCGAAGGCCGCTTCGGCCTGACCTGTGGCGAGCCGACCCCGAAGTGGAAGTGGACCAGCCGCTTCACCTTCATCGACGGCCCGCTGACCACCTCGGTGCGCTGGCGCCATGTGAGCGGGGTTGACGACGACGACGATGCGACCGACTTCATTGTCGAGCGTCTCCCGGCGGCCGACTATCTCGACCTCACCTTCTCGTTCGAAGCGAACGAGCACCTGACGCTTTCGATGGGTGTCAGCAACATCTTCGACAAGGCACCGCCGGTGATCGGTTCGAACCAGGAACAGGCCAACACCTATCCTGGCACGTACGACGTGATCGGTCGCGACTTCTTCGCTTCGGCTCGCGTCAAGTTCTAAGACGCTCCGTTACGAAGCAACGCAAAGAAAGGGGCGGCGGACTTCGGTCTGCCGCCCTTTTTCTGTGGCCATTGGGTCCATCTCAAACTCTGTCATCCCCGCGAACGCGGGGATCCAAAGTGCAACCAGTTTCATGGATTCCCGCCTTCGCGGGAATGACAGAAGTGCGAGAGTGCGAAGGGACGAGGCGCTCTGCCCGCAAGCGATGCAACCGGGTTGTCAATTCCGTGAAGTGGCGGCCCAACCGGCTCAACAGCGTACTGAACGGTCTTACTAGCGGTGCCTGATCAGCCGGAAATCGGCAAAGGGTGCCGGGTATGCGCGGTCGTGGAGCGGTGATCGCTCGATCTCTTGCAGACCAGCCAATTCGAGCGCCGCGGCGAATTTCGCCTCGTCGGCGGTTTGCCGGCAAGCCGCCTCGAGCGAAGCGATGCGCGCCAATTCGTTGCCCGCCTTGGCAGTGATGGATTCGATCAGCTTGATCACATTCCCGGGCGCGTCGCGCTGGCCGAGCACCAGCGATTGCCGGATCGCCTCGGCAATCTCCCATGCCGCCGATTGCGGGCCGAACCGCTTGGCGCCCTCCACCGGGGCCTGCGTGATCGCCGGAGGGATCGTCCTCGTCCCGAGACCCGGCATCGAGAGGCTGCGCCTGGCGATAGCGGGTAGATCGCAATCCTCGAGAACCCACCGGATCTGCTCCTGCCGGTCGAGGTTGTAGGCCAGAATAGGCCCATCCTGACGATGGGTGATCAGGCCGACGATGCCGTCCTTGCGCAGCACCCGTGCGACTTCCCTGGCCGATTTCGGCAGGTCGCTGTATTCGAACCCGAACTGGCTGACGACAGCAGTGAAGCGCCCGTCGGGCAAGGGCAGCCGTTCCATGGCGACGCCCGAACGTATCTTCGTCCCGCGCGGCGCAGCGGGCAAACGGTCGGCCAGATCGACCCCGAGGAGCGAGAGATCGCTCCGGAAACCCCCCAACCAGCGCAACACCAGGCCATCACCGGTGGCGAGATCGAGCACCCGCGCGTTCTTCGGCAGTTTGCGAGCAAAACCGGCCCATGCCTCGCGCTGGGCCGTATCGATGCCCTGCCACGCCTTGGGCAGACACCCACTGCCCGACTGCTGGTTCTGCGCCCAGAAATCGCTCCATGCGCTGCGGTGGTCGACACTCATGGAGCGGCTCCATGCGCCAGACTGACGTCGAATGCCACCGTCATCCGTCGATCCCCAGCAAACGGGCGCGTGCCGTGGTAGAGCGTGCTCGGAAACAGCGCGAGATGCCCTTCCTCCGGCTCGATCGTCGCGATCGGTCCGAGATCGAGTCGCAGGTCGGGCGGAGGGCGCCCGAGCTCCAGCCAGCCCGCTTGCGGATCCTCCCCGCGCGCGCGCGGGAGCAGGCAGTAGAGCGCCGAGGAGATGACCCCCTGCGGATGGATATGCGCCGTGTGATGGTCGCCGCCCCCCGACAGGCGCACCGACCACGACCCGGAAATGTGCCACGGCTTGTCGCGATGGCGCAAAATCGGATGATCGGGGTCGACCGGCGGCATCTCGCGGCGATGCTGCTCCACCGTCGCCAAGATCGCATCGTGTAGCGCCGCCAGTTCGGGCTCGACCCGGTCGAACAGCAGCCCGCGTGTCTGGCTCCCACCGCGCAGCGACTGGCCGAGCGGCATGGGCGAATTGTCATGCAGGCGGTGCAGAAGCTCGATCGCCGGCGGGAGCACCTTTTCCGCATCGTGCAGCGGGCGCAGCCGGTGCATCCCGGGCTGATGGTGCAGCCATTCTGCGCGCTGATCGCCCGCAAGCCGCCAGACAATACCGCGCAGTGCCCAGGGAAAGATCGCATCCGGTCGGATGGCGATGGCCTTGTCCAGCAGGCTTGCGGCACGATCGTATTCACCCCGCCTGATCCGGTGGCGCGCTTCCTGCTGCCACCTATCTGGCGACTGGACCGCAAGCCGGGCGTAGATGTGATCTGCCCTGTCGTCGTCTCCCGACGCGCCGGAATGGATCGCCTCGAGCAGGGCAAATTGCTCGTCATCGGGGAAGCGCCTGCGCGCCTGTGCCACCACGTCAGCGGCTTCGGCATGAAAATCGAGACCGGCGAGGATGTTGGCCCAGGCAATCGGGATCGACCGGTCATCCGTGACGCGTTCCATTGCCCGCTCATAATGCGACGCGAAGTTCGCTTCGCCCATGGCCAGACGCAATTGCGCCAGCAGCTTCAGGCCCTCGTCCCACTGCGGCATCGCCTCCACCAACTGCTCGGCAATGTTTCGGGCACCGGCGATATCCCCCATCACGTCGAGCGTCTGTGCGCGGGCAAGCCACAGGTCCGCATCGTTCCGATTGACCGACAAGGCATGGTCGACACGCGCCAGTGCATCGCTTTCGCCGCGTTCGATTGCCACTCTGGCGCGACCGTGCAAAGCCTTCGCGCGCTTGGGCTCGATGGCCAGCGCGCGATCGTACCATAGCGCAGCTGCCGCAGGGTTGTGCGCGCCGCGTTCGACTGTCCCGCGGGTCGAGCAATAGACGGCATTCGCGCGCCCCTGCGCTTCGACAGGCAGCAATACGGCGACGGCTTCCGTGTGTCGGCCGAGCCCGGACAAGGTAATGGCCAGATTCACGGCAAACTCGACCGATGTTGGTGCGAGGCTTGCCGCCGCTCGGAATTGTACCTCGGCTTGGGTCTTGTCTCCGAGCTTGAGCAATATGTTGCCCGCACTGTTGTGCAGCGCTGCATCCAGCGGGTGTTCGCTCGCGGCGGCGGCGAGGATCTGGCGAACTTTTTCGCCGCGCCCGGCCTGCAGCGCAGCCAGCGCGCGGTCGCGCCACTGGGCAGGCGACAGTCCGCTCACCGGTCGCGGAACCAGCCTGTAATCGCGAACCTGCCCACCGGCGCGAACGGCGGGACATAGAGCACCGCGTGATCCTGCGGCACAGCGAACATATTCAGCGCGTTGAAACGGGGCCGGAAGCCCTCGACGATATCGCCATCCGCATCGTAGAAGACGAGATAGCCGCCCCAGTCGCGCTGCCATTCGTCGGTCGTGAAATTGAGCACATAGGCGATCCGCCAGCCTTCGGCGACGTGGCTGTCGCTGTGGCTGGCAAGGAAGTGGTTCGGCCCGTAGAGCGTCGCCTGCCCGTCGGCCTTGACGAGTTCGGGCAGGCCTGTGATCTCGCGCACCAGATCCATGAAATCCGGCGCGTTGAGATGTTCGAGCAGCAGTTCGTGCGGTCCGCCCGGGTTCCAGCCTTCCTGCACCGCCTGCACCAGCGAGTACTGGCCATAGCGAAAGGCATAGTCGCCCCCACGCGCCGCATCGTCGGTTTGTCGGTAAAGCTGCTGGATTTTCTGTTGGCCCTCAGACGAACGGGTTTCCTGCGCCAGCACTTGCTGTGGCTCGATCCCGGGGCCGTCACCCGCCTTGAAAGCGAGCCCCCAGGGGGTGTGCTGCTGCAGGATCAGGCGGACTTCTTCCGCAGTCTCGCGGGTCAGCACATCGCGCACCTGAATGCGTCCATTGCAGGCAAAGCGGTCCGCCAGCGCGGCCCGGTCGAGCGCAGGATTGATTGCGAAGAGTGGCTTTTCCATTGCCCGGGCACGATAGGCATCCCGCCTTGACCCGCAAGAGGGAACGTCGGAACTCTCCCCCACGCCATCCCGCACGCCGGATCGCTTGATGCTTGACCACCCCGAGGGCGGCGCTTAACGCTTACGCAAACGGAAACCGCGATTTCCGAGTCCTGCAGGAGAGCCCCCGATGCCCGAAGCCTATATCGTCGAAGCCGTACGCACCGCCGGAGGGCGTCGCGGGGGACGTCTCGCGGGGGTCCATCCGGTCGATCTCGCCGCCCGGTCGCTCGACGCGATCATGGAGCGCAGCGGGCTCGAAGCAGGCGCGGTCGACGATGTCGTGATGGGCTGCGTGAGCCAGGGCGGCGAGCAGGCGATGCAGGTCGGACGCAACGCGGTGCTCGCAGCGAAGCGTCTCGGCGAGGGCGTTCCCGCGGTGACGATCGACCGGCAGTGCGGCTCCAGCCAGCAGGCGGTACAGTTCGCCGCGCAGGCGGTAATGAGCGGCACGCAGGATGTGGTGATCGCGGCCGGGGTCGAGAGCATGAGCCGCGTGCCGATGGGCTCGACTGCGATGTTCCACATGAAGGAAGGGCTGGGGAACTACAAATCGCCCGGCCTCGAGGAGAAATACCCCGGCATCCAGTGGTCCCAGTTCATGGGGGCCGAGATGATCGTGAAGAAGCACGGCTTCACCAAGGATGACCTCGACCGCTTTGCGCTCGCGAGCCACCATAAGGCGATTGAGGCCACGCAGGGCGGAGCGTTCGCGGCCGAAATCGTGCCGGTCGAGGTGGAAACGTCCGAAGGCAGCGCGATGCACACGGTGGACGAGGGCATCCGCTTCGATGCGACGCTGGAAAGCATCTCCTCGGTCAAGCTGCTCAGCCCGGAAGGCACGATCACCGCTGCAACCAGCAGCCAGATCTGCGACGGATCGAGCGCGGTGCTGGTGGTGTCGGAACGCGCGCTCAAGCAGTATGGCCTGACCCCGCTCGCGCGCATCCACAATTTGACTGTGACTGCCGGCGACCCGGTGATCATGCTCGAGGAACCGTTGTTCGCGACCGACCGCGCGCTGGAGCGTGCGGGCATGACAATCGGCGACATCGACCTGTATGAAGTCAACGAGGCCTTCGCACCTGTGCCGCTCGCCTGGCTCAAGCACACCGGAGCCGATCCGGAAAAGCTCAACGTCAACGGCGGCGCGATCGCGCTCGGCCACCCGCTGGGAGCATCGGGCACCAAGCTGATGGCGACGCTGGTCCACGCCCTGCGTGCGCGCGGCAAGAAATACGGCCTGCAGACGATGTGCGAAGGCGGCGGTGTCGCCAACGTCACGATTATCGAGGCGCTCTAACCCGTCCTTCGAGACGGCTCGGACTATGTCCTCACCTCCTCAGGATGAGCGGAGGTAGGATTGGACACCCGCTCATCCCGAGGAACGAGGGTGCAAGCCCGAGCGTCTCGAAGCCCGTTCATCCTGAGGAGCGAGGGCGCATGCCCGAGTCCCGAAGGACAGTTTGGAGAGAACAATGGAAGTCAGCAGCAATACCCCGGCCGTCGTCACCGGTGGCGCATCGGGCCTTGGCGAAGCAACCGCCCGCGCGCTTGCCGCGAAGGGCGCGAAAGTCGCCATCTTCGACATGAACGAGGAAAAGGGCCAGGCGGTCGCCGCCGAGCTCGGCGGCATCTTCTGCAAGGTCAATGTGACCAGCGAGGAAGACGTCGATGCCGGTTTTGCCAAGGCGCGCGAAGCGCATGGGCAGGAACGCATCCTCGTCAACTGCGCCGGGATCGGCAACGCGATGAAAACCGCCAGCCGCAGCAAGGAAGACGGCAGCATCAAGCACTTCCCGCTGTCGGCGTTCGAATTCATCATCCAGGTCAACCTGATCGGCACCTTCCGCTGCATCGCCAAGTCGGCGGCGGGCATGCTGACGCTCGACCCGCTGAGCGAAGACGGTGATCGCGGCGCGATCGTCAATACCGCATCGGTGGCGGCGGAAGACGGACAGATGGGGCAGGCGGCCTATTCGGCGTCGAAGGGCGGCGTCGTCGGCATGACCCTTCCGATCGCGCGCGACCTGATGAGCGAAGGCATCCGCGTCAACACCATCCTGCCGGGCATCTTCAACACCCCGCTGATGAACGCCGCGCCGCCGCAGGTGAAGGAAGCGCTGGCCGCATCGGTGCCGTTCCCCAAGCGCCTCGGCTATCCCGAAGAATACGCCAGACTGGCGATGTGCATGATCGAGACCGGCTATTTCAACGGCGAGGACGTGCGCCTCGACGGCGCGATCCGCATGGCGCCGCGCTGAAGAATATCCTCCCCATCGACTTGCGATGGGGAGGGGGACCGCCAAGCCGCAGGCTTGGTGGTGGAGGGGCTGGTTTCGCCTTGCGCCTCCGTCAGCGCTTCGCGCTGCGACCTCCCCATGACCAGTTCATGGGGAGGAAAAGGAGAGAGACATGTCCGACTTCACCCAGATCAAGCTCGACATTGCCGATGGCATCGCCACCATAACGCTGCACCGGCCGGAGAAGATGAACGCCTTCACTCGCACGATGATGCAGGAATTCATCGAGGCGCTGGACGTGACCGATGCCGACGACAGCGTCCGCGCGGTGATCGTGACCGGCCATGGCGACCGGGCCTTCTGCGCCGGGGCCGACCTGACGCCCGAAGGCGGAGGTCACGTATTCTCGGATCCCAACCCGGTCGAAGACCTTTCGGACCAGCGCGTACGCGACGGGGGCGGGCGGCTGACCCTGCGGTTGTTCAATTCGCAAAAGCCGCTGATCGGGGCATGCAACGGCGTTGCGGTGGGTGTCGGCGCGACCATGCAACTGCCGTTCGACATCCGCCTGTGTTCGGACAACGCGCGTTTCGGCTTCGTATTCGCGCGGCGCGGGATTACGCCCGAGGCCGCGTCGAGCTGGTTCCTGCCCAAGCTGGTCGGGATGCAGAAAGCACTCGAATGGTGCATGACCGGGCGGATTTTCGATGCGCAGGAAGCGCTCGACGCTGGCCTTGTGCGCTCGGTCCATCCGCAGGCCGAACTGATGGACGCGGCTATCGGCATTGCCCGCGAGATCGCCGACAACACCTCGGCAGTATCGGTCGCGATGACCCGTGCAATGCTGTGGCGGATCGGGGCAGGGGGGCACCCGATGGATGCGCACCGGATCGACAGCCGTGCGATCTATCGCCTCAGCCGGAGCAACGACGCGAAAGAGGGCGTGGCAAGCTTCCTCGAAAAGCGCGCCCCAGCCTATCCCGACACGGTCTCCGCCGATATGCCCGATTTCTATCCCTGGTGGGACGAGCCGGGATACGAATAGTTTGCGCGGCAAAAGTCGCCGGATGAGCGCTTGCCATCGAAACCGGTTTCCTTAGTAACCGGTGCGATGAGCAACGCCGACGCCTCCGATTTCGATCTTGCGACCTTCCTGCCGTACCAGCTATCGGTCGCGTCGAATGCGGTGAGCAACCGGATCGCGCAGGTCTATCACCGTGAGTTCGGGCTCAAGGTTACCGAGTGGCGGGTCATGGCCATGCTGGGGGATGCTGGCGCGCTGACCCAGCGCGAACTGGCGGAACGCACGGTGATGGATAAGGTGGCAGTCAACCGCGCGTGCAAGGTGCTGGAGGATCGCGATCTGGCCCGGCGCAGGCCCAATCCCAGTGACGGACGTTCGCACATGCTCGAGCTAAGCGAAGCGGGCGTGGCAATGCACGGCAAGATCGTACCGCGCGCGCGCGCGATCGAAGCGAGCCTGCTGGAAGCGCTGGGTGTCGAGCGCGAAGATGCGTTTCGCGACATCCTCGGGCGAATTCGCGAGCAGGCGACGCAATTCGGCCCCGAAGCCTGATCGAGGCTCCGGGGCCGAACCACTGCCCTTTGGGGTCGGGTAATTTTGGCTAGCGCCCCGGCTTCGCCGCAAACGCATCGCTGATCGAACAGGCCGCCGGGCCGAGAATGACGATGAACAGCACCGGCAGGATGAACAGGATCAGCGGCACCGTCATGATCGCAGGGAGGCGCGCGGCCTTTTCTTCGGCGCGCATCATGCGCTCGTTGCGGAATTCGGCCGACAGCACGCGCAGCGCCGATGCGAGCGGCGTACCGTAGCGTTCGGTCTGCACCATGGTGGTGACCACCCCGCGCACCGATTCCAGGTCGACACGATAGGCAAGGTTGTCGAATGCCATCTTGCGTTCGCTGAGGAAGGACAGTTCGATTGCGGTCAGCGCAAACTCGTCGCCCAGTTCGGGATAGGCCCGGCCCAGTTCCTTGGCCACGCGGTTGAACGCGGCATCGACGGTCAGGCCGGCTTCGGCACAGATGACCAGCAGGTCGAGCGCGTCGGGCAGACCCTTGCGGATTTCGGTCGTGCGCTTGCCTGCCTTGTTCTTGAGGAACAGTTCGGGACCCTTGTAGCCGATGAATACGGCGAAGCCGAGCGCGGCGACACGCTTCATCTGCCAGTCGGGATAGATTTCGACCACATAGAACATGATGAAGGCACCGATCCCCAGCACGATCGGCAGTACCATGCGGGCCGCGATGACCATCACCGCGAGTTCCTTGTTGCGGTACCCGGCGTGCGCCAGCTTTTGCTGGATGACCTCGACCTGGCTCTGCTGGAGGACCTTCATGCCCTTCAGCGTGTCCTTCATCTTCTCCGTGCCTTCGGTCTTGCGAACGAGGCTGGTGCGCTTGCGGCCTTGCGACTTGACGATGCCCGCCTTGAGCTCGTCGCGCCGTTCGTTGAGCGCCTTGACCCGCTTGGCCATCGGGTCCTTGACCGTGATGGCGGCATAGATTGCCAGCATCACCGCCAGGGCAGCTACGCCTGCGAGGATCGTGCCGACGAAGATGACATCGAAACCGAGGAGCGTTGGTCCGGAACCTTGACTGATCATGTTCTGTGTCCCCGACTCAGATTTCGAAGCTGACCATCTTGGCCATGATGAAGGCGCCGATGCCCATCCAGACCATGCCGCCAAGGCCGGTCGCGATAAGGCGATCGTCTTCGAAGAAGCCGCCGACGTAACCCGGGTTGATCCACCAGATCATCCCGAAAACGATGAAGGGCAGCGCGCCGACGATATAGGCCGAGGCTTTGGATTCCGAGCTCATCGCGCGGATCTTGAGCTTCATCTGCGCGCGTTTGCGCAGCACGTCGGCGAGGTTCGACAGTGTCTCTGCGAGGTTGCCGCCCGTTTCGCGCTGGATCGCGAGGGTGATGCAGAAGAAATTGAATTCCGGGATTCCGAGGCGGTCTGCGGTTTCCTGGAGAGATTCCTCCATCGAGCGGCCGATCTTGATCCGCTCGACGACGCCCTTGAACTCGAGCCCGACCGGGCCGGGCACTTCCTGCGCCACTACGGCGAGCGTTTCGGTCACCGGCAGGCCCGAACGCAGACCGCGGACCAGCAGTTCGATCGCATCCGGGAACTTGGCATTGAAATCGTTGGTGCGCTTCTTGATGAAGCGGTTGACCACCAGGTGGGGCAAGCCGCCACCGATCACCGCCCCGATGCCAAGCGAAAGCGGCAAGGCTCCCGATCGAAGGTAGACGATCAGCGCGATACCAATTGTCAGGCCAAGCGAGGCGTAGATGTACTGGGTGATCGTCCAGCCCTTGCCGGTACGATCAAGACGTCCGGCCAGGGCTTCGGAGCGCGAACCCGCGCCGGCCATCTTGAAGGTCTTCGGTTTGCGCGCGGCGATCGCTTTCTTGAGTTGCGATTCGACTTTGGTGTCGGTGCTTTGCGAATGGCGATAACGGACCGACTGGAGCCGGCGCTGGCTCTCTTTCGCGGCCGAAGGGCCGGACAGCGCGGTGTAACCGATGACCATGAAAGCCATCAGTCCGCCACCAAACAGCAGGAGCTGTAGGATGCTCATGCGCTCGACCTGCCTTTCCTTACTCGTTCAATTCTTGATCCTGCCGGCGCTCTCCGATTGACGGAAATGCACCGGCACCCGGGCTATTGAGCGGCGACTTTTGCGCCCTTCGAAGACTTCTTTGCGAGGAGCGACTTGAGGTCGAACCCGCCGAGCAAAGATTTCTTCTCCGGACTGTCGTCTTCGGCTGCCTCTTCGGAAGCCCCGAGGATGCGATCCGCCAATTGCTTGATGACCGAAGTGGCCTTGGCCCCGCGGTTGGCGTCGACGAACGTCTGCCCTAGCTTCGCCGAATTGGCCGCCGCCTTGATGTCGTAGGGGATCGAGAAGTCGATCTTCCGTTCGATCGAGGCTTCGAAGTCCGCCTTGCTGATCTCCGAAATCGTGCCCTGCACCTTGTTGGCCACAATCAGCGGCGTCGCATGGGCAGCGTTGGTCTTGAGCCAGGACAGGATGCGGATCGTGTCGCGCGCCGAAGCGAGCGTCATTTCGGTCGCCAGCACAACGACGTTGATGTCGGCAAGCAGGTGCGGAAAATTGATCAGCATGTTGCGCGGCAAGTCGACCATCGTCATCTCGAACGCAGCGCGGAATTCTTCTTCCAACTGGAGGAACGCCGAACCGTCGGTCATCAGCGGGGCACTGATCGGTGCCTCGGCAGAGAGGATCGCGAGATTGTCGTTTGCGCGGATCATGGCGCGTTCGATGAACAGGCCGTCGATACGGCTGGGGTTGTCGATCGCATCGGTCAGGCCGCGGCCCGGCTCCAGGTCGAGCGCGAGCGCGCCGGTCCCGAAGTGGACATCGAGGTCGAGCAAGGCGGTCGGCATTTTCTTGTCGGCGCTGAATATCCACGCCAGCGAGGTCGCCAGCGTCGATGCGCCGACGCCGCCACGAGTCCCGACGACTGCCGTCGAGATGTGCCGCTTGGCGGTATCCGGGTCATTCGCGCGGGGTGCAGCAAAGACCGCCTGTGCCTGGTTCAGTGCATCGCGCAGCTGCCCGGCCGAAAGCGGCTTGAGCAGGTAGTCGTGAATGCCGCTCGATACGAGATCGCGGTACAGGCGCACATCGTTGACCTGGCCGATCGCCACAACCACCGTGCCGGGTTCGCAAACCTCGGCCAGCGCGTTGATGTCATTGAGCGGATCGCCGCTCTCCGACAGGTCGACCATCAGGATGTTCGGGCTGGCCGAGACCGACAGCGACTGGACCGCATTGCGCAGACCGCCCTTGTTGCACTTCTCGGGCTGCCAGCCCATTTCGATGACGACCGGGCGCAGCACATCGAGCGCGGCCTCGTCGCAGATATAGGCGGCGAACGGATCGCGGTTGCCCGCGCCAGCCGGTTTCCAGGGAGCGTTCATGGTTTAGTTGCCTCCGCCGCTGTTCGTGCTGTTCTGGGTCAGGCCGCCTTCGCCGGTCGGTGCCTGCTCGCGATAGCTGCCGATCGCCTTGTTCGACGTCGATACCGTGGTGGTGCCGCTGCCGGTCTGACCGGTGATCAGATCTTCCGGATTGGCGACCATCGCCGCCAGATTGCTGTTGGTGGCGCAACCGTAGCCGGGCGAAGTCGCATTGTTGTAGTTCATGTCAGACGAAGCAGACCAATCGGGGCAACCGGGCACCGATGCGCTCGAACGGGTCACGACAATCCGGGCGCTGCCGGGCTGGATATAGCCTGCGGTAACCGGAGCACCCTCGCTCAGCAGCACACCGTGGCGTGCGGCAAGCTTGGCGATGGCTTCGCGCGTTACCGCGCTCATCATCGGATCCTCGATCGACAGGCGATCGCCATAGCCCAGTTCCATCGCTTCGAACCACGCAGACAGCCGCTGCTGTTCGGGAATGCTCAGCCCGCCGCCGCCCGCCTGAACGTCGAAGGTGAAATTGGTCCGTTCGACGACCGGCTGCTTGAGGCTGTAGAGACTCGGGTTGGTGGGCATGCCGCCGCACGCACCCAGCGCAAGGCCGAGCGAGAGGGCGAGCGCGCCTGCGAATTTGCGATTCCGTGCAAGTTGCATTGTACTCACCTTTCTCACTTGAGGCTGAAGCCGGGAGCCGCCGAGGCATCGGCCTGGCGTTCGCCGTTGGGTTTGGTTTCGCCGTTCTTGGCGCTGCGTTCGCTGGAACTGCCCGGCGGCAGGACCGCCGCCGGATCGATCCGCGACACTGCAGGCGGCGGGGCGTCCTTGTCACGCACGGTAGGAACCGGACGTTCGGAAACCGGGCCTTCGGTGGTCTGCTGGTAGCCGAGCAGACCCTCGAGCGCATTGGCGGAGTTGAAGCCGTCGGTCGGCAACTTGATCTGGTTGCCGTCGACCGGCTTGACCAGATAGGGGGTCACTACGATCACCAGCTCGGTCTCGCCCCTGCGGAACGAGCGCGAGCGGAACAGATTGCCCAGGATGGGAATGTCCCCGACACCCGGTGCCTTGTCGATCGTGTTCTGCGCATTGTTGCTCATCAGGCCGGCAATCATGAAGCTCTGGCCCGAACCCAGTTCCACCGTGGTTTCCGCGCGGCGGATCGTCAGGGCAGGGATCTGGAAGCCGTTCAGCGTCACCGCACCCTGGCTCGAAAGCTCGGACACCTCGGGCCGGACCCGGATCGAGATCCGGCCGTTCGCCAGCACTGTCGGGGTGTAAGCCAGGCTGACACCGAACTTGCGATACTCGACCGCCGTTGCACCAAGGCCCTGGCTGATCGGGATCGGGAATTCGCCACCGGCAAGAAAGTCTGCGGTTTCGCCCGACAGTGCGGTCAGGTTGGGCTGCGACAGCGTGGTCACAAGACCCAGCGTTTCGCCCGCGTCGAGCGTGCCCAGCAGGTCGAGACCCAGCAGTCGTCCGAGTCCGGCGATAGTGGTGCCGCCACCGCTTCCGGTGATGACAGTCGTTCCTTCCGCGCCTTCGGTCACACCGACACCGACCGGTCCACCCGGCGTCCATTGCGGGCCGCTGATGCCGCGGCCGTTGGTCACGCCGAACTGGAAGCCGCCGGTCGAATCGGCGGTCGCCAGGTTCGAGCTGATGTTGCGCACCAGCGAGCGGCTGACTTCAGCAAAGCGCACCTGCAGGTTGACCTGAAGCGGCGTCGCCATCTTCAGGCGGCTGATCACATTGGCATTGTCACCCATGAAGGCCTGCACGAGGCGTTCGGCCTCGGCTGCGTCCTCGGGGGCGGCAACCGTACCCGTGAGCAGGACGGTGTTGCTACCCATGGTTGCGACCGAAATCTGCGCTTCGGGCATCGCGAGGGCAAGCATCTGGTCGACGCTGCCGATGTTCGATCCGACGCGGATATTGGCCGACCACACGATGTCGCCACGGGCGTTGCTGGCATAGACTGTTGTTTCGCCGCCGGCCTTGCCGAACACATAGAGCTGGCGCTGCGACTTGACCTGGACGTCGGCAATCGCGTCGTTGGCGATAAACACGTCGGCCATGGCACCCGGCACGTTGACCAGTTCGCCGCGCCCGATCGACAGGACGATTTCCTGCTGCGGACTAACGACCGACTGTGCGGTGGCAGTGCCAGCCGGAATTCCGGCGAGCGGCGCCATGGCCAGGCTGGCGAGCAGCACTGTTGCGGTGAGACGGCGTTTCATAGTCCTGCCCTTCGGTTGGATTGCCTTCGTCATGGCGGCGTCGATGCGGGTGATTGCGATGTTGTTCATGTCGCGCCTCAACGGATCACGGTGGCTTGCGCGGCAGGCATGACGCTGGCTGCGTCCTGCACGCCCTTGCGCTGCTGGCTGACCAGGTTACTGCCGCCACTGACCGGAACTTCGGTCGTGGTCTTGCCCCGGGTCACGCGAACCGAAGGGCCTTGCGGCACGGGAGACGACGGGGCGGCTGCCTGTGGTGCAGGACCCATCGGGGCGGTATTCCCACCGATCGAACGTGTATCCTTCGGCGGCATGCTCGAGCGCTGGAAGCGGGACACGTCGCCACCGGTGGTGTAAGTCGTACTCTTGTCGATCGGACGCGACATGGCGGCGCGCAGGATCTTTTCTTCCTGCTCGGGCGTGGCGTTGTCCGGGATCTTGATATCGCCCGAGGCGATCGCCTTCTCGAGCTCGCTCTGGTTGTCGGAAATCGAGCGCAGCGAGAGGCTGAGCGTACCGATCGTCTGTGCAACCGCGATCTTCTCGGCGATGCGCGGGGTTACTTCGAGCGTGACAGTACGGAAGGTGCGGACGACGGTGCCGCCGCTTTCATTGGTGTCCTGGGTGGTCGACTGGTCGGTCGCAAGGACGCGCAGGTTGGACAGGATGGTTTCCGATGCGCGCAACGTGTCTTCGTCGCCCTTGACCGACTGGGTGAGGACGAGGTCGACGCGGTCGCCCGGGAAGACGAAGCCGGCAACGCCGGTCTTGTCCGAAACGGGGACGGTGACGGCACGCATGCCCGGGCCGAGGGCAGCGGCGAGGAAGCCGCGGTCTCCCGGCTTGACCAGCGAGCCCTGCGTCACCGGTTCGCCCGCAGTGATGGGAAAGCGGACAACCGTCCCGATCAATTGCGAGACATCCGATTCACCGTCGATGAAATAGGCATCCTGGACCAGCTCTTCCGGCCACTGCTGGAAGCTGATTGCATCGGCGGTGATGATCGTGCCAACGGGCAGGCTGCGCTGTGCAACAAGGACCTTGGGCCCCTTGGGGACGGGCGGTGCAGCCTCGGCCTCCGGCGCGGCGGCTCCTGCAAACATGCTCCGTGCCGCCATGGCGGTGCCGATCGCGATGATCAGCGCTCCGAGCAGCAGAACCAGCTTTTTCCTGTCCATGGCTTTTCAAGCCCCCTTAATTCGGCCCGGCGGGATTGCGGGCAATTGTGATTGCGTCGCTTACGTGGCGAGTGGTTAAAATCAGGTTCACCCGAATCCGGCGGCTGCGCCTGCCGCAGGCAGGTAGTCGGTGCCGAGGACCCACAGGCCCGCAGCGGCGATGGCGACGCCATAGGGAATCGCGAGCTTGTCGCGCTGGCGGCGCATGACGTGCCATGCACCCATGACGATGGTCAGGATTCCGCCGAGCAGCGCCATGATGATGATCAGTTTGAGGAACAGGCCGGGCGCGATCCATAGCGCGAGTGCGGTCAGCAATTTGACATCACCTCCGCCCATCATGCGCAGCGCGAAGAGGCCTGCCAGAATTGCAAATGCGGCAAGTGCCACGCCGAACTGGATCGCGACGTCGGGCCACAGGGCGAGACCGCTCGACCACCAGAACAGCGGCGCGGCAAGGGCTATGGCGGCGGTCAGCCAGTTATCGATCTGGCGCCGGCGAATGTCGGTAAACGCGGCGACAAGCAGCCCGATTGCCAAGGCAAGCAGCAGTCCGTAGTGGAGATATTCGCCCAGCATTCTTGCCCCCAAAGGTCCCCTATGGGAGCGGTGCTACAGAACAGGGCTTACCAAAAAGTAACCAACCGCAGGAGGTCAGCATTAGCCAAGCCGGGGAAGCCGCCGTGAAGCATGATGCGGCGGGGAGCGAATTCGATCGCCGCGCAATCACTGCAGCGGCGAGCGAGAGCCTGTGGCACGCCGCCGACGGACACCCGATCCGGCGGATCGACTGGCCGGGTTCGGCCACGCCGCCGGGATCGATCCTGTTCTTCCCCGGTCGGGGGGACAATTACGAGAAGTATCTCGAGACGCTCGGCTATTGGCACACGCGCGGATGGCGGGTCACCGCGATGGACTGGCGCGGGCAGGCGGGATCGGGCCGGCTCGGCAATGATCCGGTGACAGGGCACATCGAAGACTATTCTGTTTGGATCGCGGACCTCTGCCGGTTCTGGGCCGAATGGAAGGCGGAGACTCCGGGGCCGCACGTGCTGGCCGGCCACTCGATGGGCGGCCATTTGATCCTGCGCGCACTGGTGGAAGACGCGGTCGATCCCGATGGCGCGATGCTGGTCGCGCCGATGCTGGGCTTTTACGGTACGGTCTTGCCGCTCGGCGTGATGCGCTCGATCGCGCAGACAATCATGCGGCGCGGCGATCCGGCGCGGCCGGCATGGAAATGGAGCGAGAAGCCGGGCGAAATTCCGGTCGGGCGGATCAATCTGCTGACGCATGACAAGGATCGGTATTCCGACGAATTGTGGTGGCGCGAGGCACGTCCCGAGATCGTGATGGGCCCGGGCAGCTGGCGATGGGTGGAGCGCGGATATGCGTCGATGCAGGTGATCTTCGGCGACGGGGCGCTGGAGAAGGTGCGGACCCCGCTCCTGATCCTCGGCACTTCGAACGACAAGCTGGTCGCGATAAAGGCCATCGAACGGGCCGCCGCGCGCTTGCCCAATGCCCGGCTGGTCCGCTTCGGCAAGGAAGCCCACCATGAAATCCTGCGAGAGGTCGACCCGGTGCGCGATCGCGCCTTGGGCGAAATCGATGCGTTTCTCGACGGGATGGCAAAGTCCGCTTGACCATGCGGCAGTTCGATTTCGCCATTGTCGGGGCCGGGATGGCGGGCGCGAGCCTCGCGGCGGAATTGGTCGGCGATGCGCGCGTCCTGCTGCTCGAAGCGGAAGACCAGCCCGGCTATCATACCACAGGCCGCTCTGCAGCATTCTGGGAGGAGTGCTATGGCGGACCTGAGATTGTTCCGCTGACGCTCGCCTCGGGGGCGATGCTGCGCGAGGGCGGCTTCCTAAGCCCGCGCGGTGCGCTCTATGTCGGGCGGGCAGGTGACCGGCTCAAGATCGACGCCTTCTTTGATCGCTTCGGCCACACCGGGGTCACCATCGAGCGGCTCGACCGCTCGGGATTGCTTGAGCGGGTGCCGGGACTGCGCGATGATTGGTGCGACGCAGTGTGGGAACCGGCCTGCGCCGATATCGATGTGGCGGGACTTCATGCTCACTATCTGGCGCGTGCGCGACGGGGAGGGGCCGAGATTGCGCTGCGAGCGCGGCTGGCTCGCGCCGAGCGCAGGTCCGACGTCTGGCAACTCCGCTGCGAGGACGGCCGCGAGTTCGGCGGGCAGATCCTCGTAAACGCCGCAGGCGCCTGGGCCGATCCGGTCGCGCAATTGGCGGGAGCGAAACCACTCGGCATCAACCCGCTCCTCCGCACCGTCGTGCAGATCGATGTGGAGCCATCCGCGCCCGCCGACCTGCCGCTGGTCCTCGACATATCGGGCGGCTTCTATTTCAAGCCCGACAATGGCCGGGTCTGGCTCAGCCCGCACGACGAGACGCCGACAATTCCGCACGATGCTGCACCCGAAGAACTGGCGGTGGCCGAAGCGATCGACCGGTTCGAGCAGGTGGTCGACTGGAAGGTGAGGCGGGTCGAGCGCAAATGGGCCGGGCTGCGCAGTTTCGCACCCGATCGCGCACCGGTTTATGGTTTCGACGGTGCGGTCGAGGGCTTTGCGTGGTTCGCCGGGCAGGGCGGCTACGGCATCCAGACCGCCCCGGCAGCGGCAATGCTGATGGCCGACATCCTGCTGAGCCGCTCGCCGTCCGGGGCGGTGCGAATGATCGACCAATCGCTCTATCTGCCGACGCGCTTCGGCTAGATTTCTGCCAGCGAGAGGTTAGACTGCGGGCGGGTCGTTCGACAGGAGAAGAGCCGATGGCGCATCGTTTCGAAATACGTAAGAACAAGAAGGGCGAGTTCGTTTCCTATTTCATCTACAATTCGGAAACGATCTGGTGGACCGAAGGCTACAGCTCGAAGGCGAGTGCCAAGAACGCGATCGAATCCATCCTGAAGAACGGCCCCGGCGCAGAAGTGGTCGACGCGACCGATTGAACCGGCATGACGGGATAGACCGGGCGGGCGCGGAACGATTCCGCGCCCGCTCTATGTTCGGGCTTTCTCCGCTTCGGCGCTGGCGAGCGCATCGGCCCGTTCGTTTTCGGGGTGGCCGTCATGACCTTTCACCCAATGCCAATCGACCTTGTGACGCGCGGCGGCTTCGATCAGGTCGTGCCACAAGTCGGAATTGCGCACCGGCTTCTTGCTCGCATTGACCCAGCCGCGCTTCTTCCACCCGTGGACCCACTTGGTGATGCCGTCGAGAACGTATTTGCTGTCCGAATAAAGATCGACCGCGCAGGGTTCGGTGAGGGCGTTGAGCCCCTCGATCGCGGCGGTCAGTTCCATCCGGTTGTTGGTGGTATCGGGATCGCCGCCCGACAGTTCCTTTTCGTGGCGGCCCATCCGCATGATCGCGCCCCAGCCGCCGGGCCCCGGGTTGCCTTTGCACGCCCCGTCGGTGAATATCTCTACCTGTTTCATGAGTTTCGCGGTGTAGCGGCTCTTGGCGGTCAGGCGAAGAGACGATCGCCCATTTCGGCGTAAACGTCCCACCGTCGGACAAAGTCCATCGGGTCCTTGCGGGTGACATGGGCATCGGGCGGCGTATCGATCCAGTCCTGTGCACGGCTGGCGACGAAGCGCAGGCAGGCCGCTTGCGCGAGGATCGGCATGGCGGCGTTCTCGCGCGGTTCGAGCGCCCGCACCGATTGATAGCCCTGCATAAGCGCGTCGCCGACATCGGCGTGGAACTTCGACCCGTCCCGGTCGAAGCACCAGGCCGCATGGGTCACCGCCAGATCGTAGGCCATGGCCCCATTGGAGGCGAAGTAGAAATCGATCAGGCCAGTGACCGTTTCGCCCAGCATCAGGACATTGTCGGGAAACAGGTCGCTGTGAATGATCGTCTCGGGAAGCGATGTCGGCCAGTCGCGACAGATTCGCTGGCCACGCTCGATCATCTCCGGCAGGCGGGGATCGATGTGCGCCAGCTCTTCCCGGCAGCTTTGGAGCGCTGTCAGGTTGTGGAGGACATTCAGCTTGTCTTCGCGGGTCTCTCCGAATTCCAGGGCCGCAATATGCATTTGTGCCAGCGATGCCCCGACCGCATGGGCTTGCTGTGGCGTCGGCCGATCGACGGACACGCCCGGCAGATACTCGATCAGGGCAACCGCTTTGTCTTGATCGAACATTCGCCACGATGCGCCGTGCCGGTCGTGGATCGTGTGCGGCACGGGAAGGCCGTGCGACGAAAGGTGATCGAGCAGGTCGAGAAAAAACGGCAGCTCGGCGAGGTCGATGCGCCGTTCGTACATCGTCAGGATGAACCGGGCCCCGTTGCCGTCTTGCCCTGTCGTTTCCAGGATCCAGTTGGAGTTGGAAACACCCTCGGCAATACCCTTGGCGGATACCAGTTCGCCGACATCGTACTGCGCGATCAGTGCGGCCAGGTCTTCCGCCGAAAGATGGGTATAGACTGCCATGAGACGGCAGTCAGTCGGTCAGGACGCGCGGGAGCTTGAACACCATCTTTTCTTCCGTGGTGACCAGGGTCTGTTCCTCGACCACGCGCCACTCGCCGAGCTTCTCAATCACTTCGCGGACGAGCTTTTCCGGGGCCGATGCGCCCGCTGTCAGCCCGAGTGTACCGACGCCCTCGAGCCACTCGGGCTCGATCTCCGAAGCGCGCTGGATCAGCTTGGCATCGGTACCGCATTTTTCCGACACTTCGACCAGCCGCAGCGAATTCGAGCTCTTGGGCGAACCGATGACAAGCACAAGGTCGCAGCTGGGCGCGATTTCCTTGACCGAAGCCTGCCGGTTCGAAGTGGCATAGCAGATGTCTTCCGCCCGCGGAGCGACGATCGAGGGAAAGCGCGCCTTGAGCGCTTCCACCACCTTCGCCGTGTCATCGACCGACAGCGTCGTCTGGGTCAGGAACGAGAGATTGCTATCGTCGGCCAGGTCCAGCCCGGCGACATCCTCGACCGTTTCGACCAGTGTCATCCGACCTTCGGGCACCTGCCCCATCGTCCCGATCACTTCGGGGTGGCCGGCATGGCCGATGAAGATGATGTGCTGGCCCTTTTCGATCTGGCGTTCGGCTTGGCGATGGACCTTGCTGACCAGCGGGCATGTGGCATCGACGTAGAACAGCTTGCGTCGCTCGGCCTCGGCAGGAACCGACTTGGGAACCCCATGCGCGCTGAACACCACCGGCGCATCGTCGGGCACTTCATCGAGCTCCTCGACGAACACCGCACCCTTGGCGCGCAGTTCCTCAACCACATAGCGGTTATGGACGATTTCGTGACGGACATAGACCGGCGGCCCAAACCGCTCCAGCGCGCGCTCGACGATCTCGATCGCACGGTCGACGCCGGCACAAAACCCGCGCGGCGCGGCGATCAAAACTTTCAGAGGCGGCTTGTCGACCGCAGTCGTTTCGGACGGAAAGGGGGCATTCATGTCCAAGCCTCTAGCGCAGCCTCGCGAGGGCCGCTAGGGCCATGCCGAGCGAAATTCGAAGGACCTCCCGTAATGACCGTGCGCCGCAAAATCCTCTCTGCATCGATCATGGCAGTCGCGCTGGCCGGGTGTGCCAGCGAAGGGGAACTCGTTGTCGGTGACGGGGTTGGCATTACCGCGATCCGCTCGGCGTGCCCGGCGGTCGGCATTCCGGATTACACGGGCGATGTAACGGTGTTTCGACAGGCTGGTGACAAGAGCGCCGCGAATGTCGATTTCACCGCCGCGATGACCAATCTGCGCAGCAATTGCAGCGACAGCGCCGAAAACGTCTATACCGAGGCGAGCTTCGATATCCTGGTCAGCCGCAGCGACCCGCGCGGCGCGCGTACGGTGACGGTGCCCTATTTCTCGACCGTTTTGCAGGGCGGATCGGCGGTGCAGGCCAAGCGCATCGGTTCGGTCACGGTCCAGTTCGCCGACGGGCAGGCTCGCGCCCGCGCCCAAGGCAAAGCCGGGGCCTTCGTCAACCGCGCGGCGGCGACGCTGCCGGCGGACATTCGCGAACGCATCACTCGCAAACGCAAGGCGGGCGACCCCGACGCCGCGCTCGACCCGCTGGCCGATCCGCAGGTTCGCGCCGCGCTCGACCGTGCGACTTTCGAACTGCTCATCGGTTTCCAGCTGACCGAAGACCAGCTGGCCTACAACGCCACGCGCTGAGGGCGACCCGCGCCTGCTGAAAGCTTGCGATTCCGGCCAATTCGGCTAGGCGCGCCTGCATGTCCGATACCACCACCCTGCACGCCGGTTTCGCAGCGAAAATCCATGCCATGCTCGATGCGCTCGAGGCCGATGGCGCATTGCCGCAGGGCGTCTCGCGCGCGAATGTGACGGTCGAACCGCCGCGCGATCCTTCGCACGGCGATCTGGCGACCAACGCCGCCATGGTGCTGGCGAAGCCCGCCGCCACCAACCCGCGCGACCTGGCAAGTAAACTGGTCGAGAAGCTCGTCGCCGATCCTTCGGTTGAGAGCGCGGAAATTGCCGGGCCGGGTTTCATCAACCTGCGTCTGTCGCGCGGAATCTGGTTGCAGGAACTCGCGGCAATCGCCTCGCTGGGCAATGACTACGGACGTTCGACCATCGGCGGCGGATCGCGGGTCAATGTCGAGTATGTTTCGGCCAACCCGACGGGACCGATGCATATGGGCCATTGCCGCGGCGCAGTTGTCGGCGATGCGCTTGCCGCATTGCTCGAACATGTCGGTTATGCGGTCACCCGCGAATACTACGTCAACGATGCCGGCGGCCAGGTCGATGTGCTCGCCCGTTCGGCCTACCTGCGCTACCTCGAAGCGCTGGGCGGGGATATCGGCGAGATACCCGAAGGCCTCTATCCCGGCGATTACCTCGTTCCGGTCGGTCAATACCTCGCGAAGGAGTTGGGCGAGCGTTACCGCGACCGGCCCGAGGACGAGTGGCTGCCGGTCTTCCGCGCCGAAGCGGTCGCGCAGATGATGGAGCTGATCAAGTCGGACCTTGCTCTGCTCGGTATCCACCACGACCTGTTCTCGTCCGAAGCCGCGCTGCAGGCAGCGGGCAAGCCCGAAGCGGCGGAGGCATGGCTCAGGCAGCACGAACTGGTCTACGACGGCGTGCTGGAGGCACCCAAGGGCAAGACCCCGGAAGACTGGGAGCCGGTCGAGCTGCCGCTGTTCCGCTCGACCCGGTTCGGTGACGATCAGGATCGTCCGATCAGGAAGTCGGATGGCAGCTGGACCTATTTCGGCGCTGACCTCGCCTATCACATGCAGAAGGCGGAGCACGCCGATGCACTGATCGATATCTGGGGGGCAGACCACGCGGGCACCGTCAAACGGATCAAGGCCGCCGTTGCTGCGCTGTCGGAGGGAGAGGGCAAGCCGATCCCGTTCGACGTCAAGCTGGTGCAGATGGTCCAGCTGATGCGGGCGGGGGAGCCGGTGAAGATGTCCAAACGCTCGGGCAATTTCATCACCATCGCCGATATGGTCGAGGAAGTTGGCAAGGACGTGGTCCGCTTCACCATGCTGACCCGCAAACCCGAAGCGCAGATGGATTTCGACTTCGCCAAGGTGGTCGAGGCATCGAAGGACAATCCGGTGTTTTATGTGCAATATGCCCATGCGCGCATTCACTCGACCCTGCGCAAGGCGGCGGTGGAGGGGATCGGCCCATCCGATGGCTCGCTCGATCGCCTCGGCGCAGAGGAACTGGCACTGGTTAAGGAAGCCGCACAATTCCCGCGTATCGTGGAAGCAGCAGCCAAGGCGCGCGAGCCGCACCGGATCGCATTCTACCTGTACGACCTCGCAGGAGCCTTCCATGCATTCTGGAACCTCGGCAATGACGACCCGACGAAGCGGGTCATCCTGACACAGGATGTTGAATTGACCGGTGCGAGGCTTTTCCTCGCGACCCAGATAGGGCAGGTTATCCGCAATGGGCTCGCCCTGCTCGGGGTCGATGCCGTGGAGGAGATGTAGGTCATGAGCATGATCGACGGGCGCAATGACGATGATCTTGCGGATGATGTGGTGGAGCAGGAACTCGAACTCGCCGATGACGAGGAAAGCCTGCCATGGCTCGATTCCGACTATGAAGATGAAGAAGAGGGCGGCTACGATACCGGGCGGCTGATCGGGATCGCCATGCTCGGCTTGCTCGTCATCGGGCTCGGTGCGGTCGGGTTCTGGCTCTTCAACAATCGCGGGCCCGATCCCGAGCTGGTCGCCGACGGGAGCACCATCGAAGCACCGGCTGGCCCGATCAAGGAACGGCCGGATGATGCCGGGGGCAAGCAGTTCGAAGGCACTGGCAATGTCGCCCCGGCAGTGGGCGAAGGCGAAACCCGCGAAGGCCGCTTGGCAGACGGATCGGATCCGAAGCCGAGCATCGATGCAGCTGTCAGCACGACAGGGAAGCCGGCTGCGACTGCCACGCAGGCGGCATCGGCCGGCGGCGTAGGCGTTCAGGTTGGCGCATTCTCTTCGCGCGAGAGTGCGGAAGCGGGATGGGCGACCCTCACTCGCAAGAGCGCGCGACTGTCCGGCGTCAGCCATCGCGTCGAACAGGCACAGGTCGATGGCAGCACAGTTTACCGGCTTCAGGCAGTGGGGGGCGACCTCGCCTCGGCCCGCGCATTGTGCAATGCGCTGAAGGCCGAAGGGATCGCCTGCCAGGTCAAGCCGTGACCGCCGCCTGATTTTCCACATGCGCGAGGCAGGCCTGCTTGCTTCGCCCGCATCGAGATGCGACGCTCGGCCCCATGACGCCCGCCATCTTCGGGATTGCCGGTAAGACCTTGTCTGCCGATGAGCGCGCCTTCTTCACCGAGGCGGACCCGGCGGGCTATATCCTGTTCGGCCGCAATTGCGAAACGCCGGACCAGCTGCGTGCGCTGACCGACGATCTGCGCAGCATACACGGGCGTGAACGTCTGCTCATCTCGATCGACCAGGAAGGCGGCCGGGTGGCGCGACTGCGGCCGCCGCACTGGTCGGGGTTTCCCTCGGGCGAAGCATTCGACCGCCTGTACCGCCTTGCTCCTGCAAGCGCGATCGAGGCGGCGCGGGCCAATGCAGAGGCTATGGGCATCGAACTCGCGCAGGCCGGCATCACGGTCGACTGCCATCCTCCGCTCGACGTGCGCCAACCGGGCGCGCATGACGTGATCGGCGACCGCGCTCTGGGTTCGGAACCGATGCAGGTCGCGGCCTTGGGCAGAGCGATCCTCGACGGGCTGGCGCGGGCCGGGGTGGCCGGATGCATCAAGCATATGCCGGGCCATGGGCGGACCATGACCGATACGCACAAGGAAATGCCGACCGTTACCGCCAGCGATGAAGAACTGGAACAGGATATCGCCCCGTTCAAGGCGCTCAATTCGGCACCGATCGGGATGACCGGGCATTTGCTGTTCACCGCGTGGGATGCGGAGAACCCGGCCACGCTTTCGAGCTTTGTGATCGAGGAAATCATCCGCAAGCGGATCGGCTTCGACGGATTGCTGCTGACCGATGACATCGACATGGAAGCGCTCGACGGCACCGTTCCCGAACGCTCGGAGCGCGCCATCGCCGCCGGATGCGATATCGTGCTCAATTGCTGGGCCAAGATTGAAGACATGACCGCCATCGTCGAACGCTTGCCGGGCATGAGCGACAGGACCGCAGCGAGGCTTGATGCGGCGCTCGCGGACACCCGCATTTCTGCCGCTGCATCCGACAAGCACGAACTCCTCGCCAAGCGGGACAGCTTGCTTGCCTTGGTCGAGCAGGCGGCATGACCGGGGAACCGCTGATGCTTTCCGGTACCGGCCGCTCGTCGGACGAGGACTGGGTCGAGGCACCCGCTGCGTCCGAGGACAATCCTCTCTACCTCGAACTCGACGGGTGGGAAGGCCCGCTCGACCTGCTGCTCGACCTCGCAAGGCGGCAGAAAGTCGATCTGCGCGCTATTTCGATCCTCGCGCTGGTTGACCAGTATCTCGGCTACATCGAGACCGCCGAGGCGCTCAAGCTCGAACTGGCAGCAGACTATCTCGTGATGGCGGCATGGCTGGCCTATCTCAAATCGGCCATGCTCCTGCCCAAGGAAGAGCAGGAGGACCCGAGCCCCGAAGAACTCGCAATGCGTCTCCAGCTCCGTCTGCAACGCCTCGGCGCGATGCGCGAGGCGGCGGCAAGGCTGTTGGCGCGCGACCGGCTCGGCCGCGATGTCTTTCTGCGGGCTGCACCGGAGGGGCTGCGCACCGATCGCAAAATCCTGTGGCAGTGTGACTGGTATGCGCTGGTGCAGGGCTATGGCCGGGTCAAGGCGCGGACGGCCCCGGCGATCCACATGGTGCGCGAACGCCCGGTGATGACGCTCGACAGCGCGCTCCAGCGGGTATCGGCGATGCTCGGCGTGACGCTCGACTGGATGACGCTCGAGCAGTTCCTTCCGCCGCATGCCGACCCGCGCCTGCGGCGCTCCGCTATGGCGTCGAGTTTCGTTGCAGCGCTGGAATTGGCGCGGCTCGGCAAGGCGGAGATTGCCCAGGACGAGGTGTTCGGACCGATGCGCCTGCGCAGGGTGACCGCATGAGCGCGGTGCCCGACGATCTGGAGCGCGCGGTCGAAGCGACCCTGTTCGCCACCGAGGAAGCGATGACCGCAGAGGCGATCGCCGGTCACCTTGGCGATGCGGAAGTCGGCGCGGTGCGCGATGCGCTCGGCTCGCTGCAAGCGCATTATGCGCGGCGGGGTATCCAGCTGGTCGAGCGGGCCAAGCGGTGGCATTTCCAGACCGCGCCCGATCTGGCCCACCTGCTGCGGCGCGAGCGCGAGCAGGTGCGCCGCCTCAGCCGCGCGGCGACCGAAGTCCTGGCGATTATCGCCTATCACGAACCCGTCAGCCGCGCGGAAATCGAATCGATCCGCGGGGTGCAGACATCGGCGGGAACGCTCGATGTTCTGATGGAGGCCGGCTGGGTGCGAGTCGCTGGCAGGCGCGAGGTGCCCGGCCGCCCGGTGATCTATGCCACGACGCCCGACTTCCTCCAGCACTTCGGCCTCTCATCGCGCAAAGACCTTCCTGGCCTCGATGAACTGCGCGCCTCCGGCCTGCTCGATCCGGTCGATGATGCGTTCGACGCGATGATGATCGAGGATTCCGCTGTCGATGATGCTGCCCAGCCGCCGAATGACGATAGCGAAGACGACGAATTGCGACACGGCACTTAGAAGCGCCGCTGGCGCTCGCCCCCGATAGTCCCTATATTGCTTCCGACTTATTCGAAAGGTGCACCATGTCGCTCGGCCCCTGGCAGATCATTATCATCGCCCTCGTCATCCTCGTCCTGTTCGGGCGTGGGCGGATTTCCGAAATGATGGGCGATTTCGGTAAGGGAATCAAAAGCTTCAAAGAGGGCGTGGCGGATACGGACAGCAAGTCTGCCGCGCCGTCACCGCGGATCGAGGGGCCAGCGGAAAATGGCACTGTCGATCCCGTGAAGCAGCCCGATAGCTCCGACACTCCGCGCTAACCTCGGCGAGAGTCGCCGCTTATGTTCGAAATCGGCGCAAGCGAACTGCTGGTAATCGTGGTTGTCGCGATCCTCGTCATCGGACCGAAGGACATGCCCGCAGCCTTGCGCGCAGCCGGCCGCTGGGTCGGTAAGATTCGCCGCACTTCCGCGCATTTTCGGGCTGGCTTCGATGCCATGGTGCGCGAGGCCGAGCTGGAAGAGATGGAGCGAAAGTGGAAGGAGCAGAACGCGCAAATCATGGCGCAGACGCCGAAGGACGAGATGGCTCCGCTGCCGGAGGCCACGTCAGCATCTGCCGAAGCAGCCATCGATACGGCGGAAACTGCAGCCAATCCTACTCCGACAAAGCCCCCCGTGGGTGACGAGTAGGGATGGCGCTCAAGCTTTCCGATATCGATGAGACTCAGGCTCCGCTGATCGACCATCTTATCGAGCTGCGCGGCAGGCTGCTGCGCTGCGTCATAGCTCTGGGCCTCGCCTTCGCGATCAGCCTCTACTTTGCCGATGATATCCTCGGATTCTTGCTCCAGCCGCTCAAGGCGGCATTTCCCGAAGGCAAGGCGCAGCTGATCTTCACCAAGCTCTACGAAGTGTTTTTCGTCGAGCTGAAGGTCGCGCTGTTTGCTGGCTTCTTCATCAGCTTCCCGATCATTGCGAACCAGCTTTGGGCGTTCATTGCGCCTGGCCTCTATGCCAAGGAAAAAAAGGCCTTCCTGCCGTTTTTGGTGGCGACTCCGATCCTCTTCACCCTCGGTGCGGCCTTGGCCTATTACGTCGTGATGCCGACCGCGTTCGAATGGTTCCTGGGATTTCAGGGCGAAGCGGGAGGAGTGACGATCGAAGCGCTCCCGGCGGCAAACGACTATCTGGGTTTGGTGATGCAGTTCATCCTGGCATTCGGAATCAGTTTCCTGATGCCGGTCTTGCTGATCCTGCTCAATCAGGCGGGAATTGTCTCACGCAAGCAAATGGCAGGTGCGCGGCGTTATGTCATCGTCGGGATCGTCATCCTTGCAGCCATCATTACGCCGCCTGATCCCGGCTCGCAGATACTGTTGGCCATACCATTGCTGCTGCTGTTCGAAGGGTCCCTGCTGTTCATGCGAATCACGGAGCGGCGGCGGATCACGGACGATGCCATAGCGGCTGACAGCACAGACGGGGACGGTTCGACCGAACCGTAACAGAAAGTGGGTTTGGCAGTGGCCACAGGCCCGCGGCCCGGCACAAAAATCGCCGCACAAACAAAAACGGGGCCCGAAGGCCCCGTTCGTAACTCGGTTTCCGTCAGCCGTTACGGGCTGGTGGGAGTGTCGTCTTCGTTGCCAGCGGCAATGACGATGCCGGCGATGATGGCTGCGGCTGCGAGAAGCGCAAGGATGATCCCTGCGCCGCTGCCGTCTCCGCTACCGCCGAGCCGGTTTTCCTTGGCGGCCGGCGCCGAGGCACGGTCGGCATTCCCGCTTTGTGCGAGAGCCGGCGATGCCGCCAGCGAGACTGCCGCGGTCGCGGCGAGTAGGTTACGGAACTTCATCGATTTGGTCTCCTCAGAGCTCTTATTAGTTCAAAACACTCAATTCCGATACGGCAACGGGCTGCTGGTGGCAAGCCCCTAGATGGTAACGGAATGTCCGATATGTTACCGAATTGTAACACTTATCGCAGTTAATCTATGTCCGAACGGAAAACCGTCCGCCTTCCAAACCCACTGATTCCAGTATGGTTCCCACTTAGTTGCTCCATTGCGAGGCGAAGGTTACAATTCGATTAACGGTTCGCAAACGCAGCATTTTTTCGGCAGGATGAACGATTGGCGCGATGAGTCGTTGCTGGCTTAACGGCTCTCGTTTGAAAAAGCCAACTGGCCCCCGACCCACGTCTGCCGCACTTGGGTGTCGCGCAAATCGCCGGGCGGCGCGAGCATGATATCCCTGTCGACGATCAGGAAATCCGCCCTTTCTCCGGGCACCAGGCGCCCGAATCGTCCCTCGGCGAATGCTGCATAGGCCCCGTTGGCACTGAAAGCGGCAAGCGCTTCCTCGCGCGGTACGTGTTCTTCGGGCCTCCACCCGCCGAACGGCTGACCGTCCGGGCCGGTGCGCGAAAAGGCCGCCGCAAGGCCGTGGAAGGGATTTGCCGATTCGACCGGCGCATCCGACCCGAACGCCAGCCGCGAACCCGTCTGCCTGATCGATTGCCAAGCATATGCGCCTTTCAGCCGCGCCTCGTCGAGCCGCTGTTCGGCCATCAGCCGGTCCGAAGTCTGGTGAACGGGCTGCATCGAGGCGATAATGCCATGCTCCCCGAACTTCGCGATGTCGGCCGGATCGACGACTTGTGCGTGTTCGATTCGCCAGCGTCGGTCCCCTGTGTAACTCTCGCTGAGCTCGCCGACGGCTTGCAGGATTTCCGCATTGGCTGCGTCACCGATGGCGTGCACAGCGATCTGGAAATTGTCCAGCGAGGCACGGCTCATTAGATTGCGCAATCTCGTTGCGGTCTGCAGCGGCAGGCCGGTATTGCCCGGATCGTCGGCATAGTCGCGCTTGAGCCATGCCCCGCGCGATCCCAGCGCACCGTCGAGATAGAGCTTCACTCCGTTGAGGCGCAGGCGGTCGTCGTAAAGCCAGGGCGACGGACCGGGGCCGCCGATCAGTTCCATCGCTTCGGTGCCGGCTGCGTAGGAAATGATCCGCATCTGCAACGAGCCGTTGTCTCCTGCCCGCCGGTAGGCCTGCCAGTCCTCTATCGTGGTCCCCATGTCGGCGGCTGCCGTTATACCCATGCCGAGCAGAATCTGCTGCGCCTTCAGCAGCGCGATATCGCGGTCGGTCGGAGTCGGCTCGGGCACGACCGCCTGAATCAGCGAACTGGCTGCATCGACGAAGATTCCCGAGGGTTGCCTGGATCCGGCGAGCCGCTCGATCCGCCCTCCCGCCGGGGATAGCGTCTCTGCGGTAATCTTCGCCTGCTGCATCGCGCGGCTGTTGGCCCAGCCAGCGTGCCCGTCGACGCGTTCGAGCCATACCGGGCGGTCGCTGACGACGGCGTCGAGCTCGGCGGCCGTAGGGAAGCGGCCAAGCCCCCATTTCTCCTGGTTCCAGCCCCGTCCGAGGATCCACGGGCGTCCGGGATTGTCCGCTGCATATTGCGCAATCTTTGCTTGCGCCTCTTCCAGCGAAGCGGTCTCGCTGAGATCGAGGGTCAGGGCAGATAGCCCGAGGCCCATCACATGGAGATGTGAATCGATCATCCCCGGAATGACGAACTGCCCTTTGCCGTCGACCCTGTATTCGGCACCGGCAGGTCGCTTGTCGCCCCGATCGAGAATCTGGCGGATGCGCCCGTCGTCGTCGATCCAGATGCCGGTGAAGCGGTCGATCTTGCCGTCTTCGTCGATCCGGATGCCTTCGATGTTGTCGACCAGCGTATCGGCCACGGCTGGGGCGGCGGCGAGAGCGATGACGGAAGCGGTCACGGCCGCAAGCAGGCGTGTCATGGGGGCGATCCTATAGGCAACAATCGGGATTTCGAACCGGCGGAGTAAGGCAGTTTGGACAGGATGCAAATGCTTGACCTCGGGCAAGGCAAGATTCGGTTCCCCCAACCGGCCTTTTCCCTTAGGGCGCGCGGCCATGACCGAGCAAGTTTCCGCCAGCCTGACCCTCGATGATGTGCGCGCTGCGGCAGCGCGCATTGCCGGATCGGTCGTCCACACACCCACGCTGCACAGCATCACCCTGTCGGAAATCACCGGCGCGGACATCTGGCTCAAGTTCGAGAACCAGCAATTCACCGCCGCCTACAAGGAGCGGGGGGCGCTGAACGCCTTGCTGCTGCTGACTGACGAGCAGCGCAGCCGGGGGGTCATCGCGGCTTCGGCCGGCAACCACTCGCAGGGTTTGAGCTATCATGGGCGGCGCCTCCGCGTGCCCGTCACCATCGTGATGCCGCGCACGACACCGACCGTGAAAGTGATGCAGACCGAGGCTGTCGGCGGCAAGGTCGTGCTCGAGGGCGAGACTTTCGACGAGGCTTCCGCGCATGCTCGGCTGCTGGAGAAAGAACTCGGGCTGACCTTCGTCCATCCGTTCGACGATCCCGATGTCGCTGCGGGGCAGGGTACCGTTGCTCTCGAACTCTTCGCAGACGCGCCCGGACTGGATTGCATCGTCGTGCCGATCGGCGGCGGAGGTCTTATCTCCGGCATGGGAACGGTTGCGAAGGCGCAGCATCCGCCGGTCGAGGTGATCGGTGTCGAAGCGCGGCTCTATCCATCGTCGTGGAATGCTTACAAGGGCGAGAACCTGCCCTGCGGCGGCGACACGCTGGCCGAAGGCATCGCGGTCAAGGAACCGGGCAAGTTCACCCAGCAGATCATCGAGCAGGTGGTCGACGATATCGTGCTGGTCGACGAACCCAGCCTCGAGGAAGCCGTCAGTCTGCTGCTTCAGATCGAGAAGACGGTGGTCGAAGGGGCCGGCGCCGCAGGGCTCGCCGCGCTGCTCACTTACCCGGAGCGGTTCGAGGGCAAGAAGGTCGGGCTGGTGCTGTGCGGCGGCAATATCGACACCCGCCTGCTGGCCAATGTGCTTTTGCGCGATCTTGCCCGCTCGGGTCGGCTCGCCCGGCTGAGGGTCACCCTGCAGGACCGGCCCGGTGCACTCTACAAGGTGATGAAGCTGTTCCATGAGCACAACGTCAACATCATCGAGATCTATCACCAGCGCATTTTCACGAGTCTTCCCGCGAAGGGGCTGATCACCGATATCGAATGCGAAGCACGCGATCGCGAGCAACTCGATGCGCTGATCGCGTCACTGCGCGGGGCGGGATATTCGGTCAGCATGGTCGAACTCAACTGATCCGCCGGGAGCCCTCGGTTCGCCGGGGCACTGTGCAAAGTAATCGCCTGTAAACCATGATTGATGGTTAAGGGACTTTTACCGCAGGCGATCCGCGGGCATAACGCTGCCTCCCGTCGTCCGACGATTCTTGTCAGCAGAGGACCAGGCAACGCTCGTGTCGGCACCCGTCCGCTTTCCCCGGTTCTTCGTAACCACACCTGCGCCGTGCCCGTACCTGCCGGGCCGGACCGAGCGGAAAGTATTCACCGAGCTCAAGGGGCCCCATGCCGACCAGCTCAACGAGGCGCTCGGCAGAATCGGATTCCGCCGCAGCCAGACGGTTGCCTATCGTCCCAGCTGTGCCGATTGCCAGGCTTGCGTTTCGGTCCGCGTCGTTACCGGGGAATTCGGGGCGAGCACCACCCAGCGTCGCAACCTGCGCCGCAACAGCGATCTCGTCACCACCGAATGCCGCCCCTGGGCGACTGAGGAACAGTTTGAGCTGTTGCAGCGTTATCTCGGCTCGCGCCACCCCGACGGGGGTATGGCTTCGATGGAAGAGATGGACTATGCCGACATGGTGGAGCACACGCCGGTCACGAGTTATGTGACCGAATATCGTGAGCCTTCCGACGGGTCGCAACAGGGGCGCCTGGTGGGTGCGTGCCTGACCGATCGGCAGGGTGACGGGTTGTCGATGATCTATAGCTTCTACGACCCGGAGCATGAAGTAAGGTCAGGACTTGGGAATTACATCATTCTCGATCACATTCGGCGCGCGGCTGAGCAGGGCCTGCCATACGTGTATCTCGGATATTGGGTCGAAGGGTCCGACCGGATGCAGTACAAGATCCGCTATCGCCCGATCGAACGGCTCACCCGGGCAGGGTGGGAGCGCATGCCCGGCGACGAGCAGGCGGCGCTCGTTCGCAAGGTCTTCGCTGGCGGAAATGCCGAGCACGCCGAATCCAGCAGCGGCAAGAGCCACAGCTTCGTTCAGTAGTTCGGAGCGCGGCCCTCTGCGCAAGCTCCTGCTGTCCGCCTGTTTCGCGGCATTGGCCGCTCCGCTTGCCGCGCAAGCGCAGTCGGCCGACCCGACGCTCGAGGACCTAATTCCCGACAGCGCGGTCGAAGATCCCGAAGCCTGGGCGGCGCAGTTCGATGGCTCGCCACCTGCTGCCGATGAAGTAGCCGATCCCGCAGCCGACCTGACCGAACTCGACCCCGATGCGCCGATGGACGAACTGGCGGACATGGATCTCGACTGGCCGGACGAAGTCGAGCTGCCACCCTTCGAGCCTCCGGCCGCCGATCCCGATGCGCAGATGGCACTCGAGGCGGTGCCCTTGCTGCCAATGCTGCCCGATTCCGAATTGATCGAGGTGAACAGCCAGCTGGTCCTTGCGTTGCCGCAGGACACGGAGTTCTTTCCCGAACGGGATGCTTTCGTCGACCGCTTCGACGGACTTTCGACGATCGAGGCGCTGGAGAACGGCGATTCCAATGCAGCCCAGCTTGCCGCCCGCGCGCGAGCGGACGAGGAACTGCTGATCGAACTGCTGCGGGTCTATGGCTATTACGATTCGCAGGTCATACGTTCGGTCGGCGGCATGGAGACGGGAGAGCCGGATGCCGATGGCGGCCCGGTTGTCCGGTTCGACGTGGTTCCGGGCGTCCGCTACCGATTTGGGCAGATCGACCTCGGTGAATTGTCGACCGCTCCCGACGGACCGGCCTTGCGGGAGACCTTTGCCATCGAAACCGGCGATCCGCTGTCGAGCGACCGGATCGTGGAACAGCAGTTCGCGCTTGATCAGGCGTTGGGCGAAACTGGCTATCCCTTTGCCGAGATCGACGCCCCCGAATTGCTGATCGACCATCGCGAGACGCGCGGCGACCTGACCATGGCAGTCCGGCCCAAGGGCAAATATGTGATCGCCGGGGTCAACTCCAACCTGCCCGATTTTCTTTCGGGCGAGCACCTCGAAACGATCGGCCGCTTCGAGACAGGCGACATCTACCAGCGCAGTCTCGAGCTCGACCTGCGCCGGGCCGTCACTGCCACCGGGCTCGTGTCGTCGGTGACGGTCACCCCGCGTGAAGTCGCCCCGCCGACATCGGGCACGCCGGGCGAAGTGGTGCTCGATGTCGCGATGACCCAGGCCAAGCTGCGCACTGTCGCGGGGGCGATCGGCTACGGCAGCGAGGAAGGCTTCCGGGTCGAGGCGAGCTGGGAACATCGCAACCTGTTCCCGCCCGAAGGCGCGCTCAAGGTGCGCGGCATCTTGGGTACGCGCGAGCAGTTGGGCGGCGTCAGCTTCAAACGCAACAATTTCGGCGGCCGCGATAAGGTGCTGACCATCGATGCCTATGCTTCGGCGGTCGACACTGAAGCCTATGATGCGCGAACCGTGGCCTTGCGCGGCAGTTACGAACGGCTGTCGAACCTGCTGTTCCAGAAGCCATTCAGCTGGGCCTTGGGTGCCGAGATACTCGCGACCGACGAGCGGAACCGGGTGATCGGCGGGATTCCCCGGCCGCGGCAGACCTATTTCGTCGGTTCGGTCTTCGGCCGGGCGATGATCGACACCACCGATTCGCTGCTCGATCCGCAGCGCGGCTTCCGCCTGACGGGGTTTGTCGCGCCCGAGGTTTCGCGCAGCGCAGGCAGCAGCGACTACTACGTCCGTCTGCAAGCCGACGCGAGCTCCTACCAGTTGGTAGGGGACGATATCGTGCTGGCAGGCAGACTGCGGGCGGCGACCATCCAGGGCGCGCCGATCGATCGCATCGCGCCCTCGCGCAGGCTCTATGCCGGCGGCGGCGGGTCGATCCGCGGCTATGGCTACCAGGCGGTCGGCCCGCGCAACGACCTGGGTGAGCCGACCGGTGGCGGCTCGCTGGTCGAAGCCTCGATTGAAGCGCGCATCGGGACTGGTTTTTTCGATGGCGCGCTGTCGGTCGTGCCATTCCTCGACGCGGGTTCGGTCTCGCTCGGATCGACCCCCGACTTTCGTTTCATTAGCTACGGTGCCGGGGTCGGCGTGCGCTATGAGACCGGTTTCGGCCCGATCCGGGTCGATGTCGGCGTCCCGCTCAATCGCAATCCTTTGTTCGACAGTCCGGTGGCAGTCTATGTCTCGCTTGGCCAGGCATTCTGACCGATGGCCGATGACGAGCTGACCCCTGCGAAAGGCGAATTGCCGGCGGCGCGAAGGAAGCGTGGCGGCTGGCTGCGCTGGACCGGCGGGGTATTGCTGAGCATCGTCCTGCTGATTGCCGCCGGGCTGGTGTTCCTGAATACGCCGATCGGCAAGCGCTTCATCGCCGACCAGATTGCGGCAGCTGCCCCTGCTTCGGGCCTGCGCATCGAGGTCGGGCGGATCGAAGGCGACGTGTTCCGAAGTGCCGTGCTGCACGATGTGGTGCTGTCCGACCCGAAGGGCGAGTTTCTCACCATCCCCCGTGCCGAAGTCGACTGGCGACCGCTCAGCTGGCTGTGGTCGGGGCTCGATGTGCGCAAGCTGGTGGCGGAACGCGGACGCCTGTCGCGCCTGCCCGAACTCGTGCCCGGCGATCCGGACGCGCCGACCCTGCCCGATTTCGATATCCGCATCGACCGGTTCGAACTTAGGAAAATCACCATTGCCGAAGGTATAGTGGACGACCGAGCCCATCCGCTCGACCTCACGGCAGATGCGAACATCCGCCAGGGGCTGGTCACGCTGCGCGGGGAAGGACGGTTCGGAGGCAGGGACAGCTTCAGGCTCGCGCTCGCAGCCGAACCCGACGGCGATCGGTTCGACGCCGATCTCGACTATCGCGCGCCCAAGGGGGGCGTGCTGGCGGGGCTGATCGGCGCGGACGCCGGCTACACGGCCCGGCTGGTGGGGGATGGAACCTGGAGCAAGTGGGATGGTGCCTTCGTGGCCCGCCGCGACGGCCAGCGGTTTCTCGGATTCACGATCAAGAACCGCGCCGGTCGCTATGGCCTGCTCGGCCAATTGCGGCCGGGCGGTGCTATCGATGGCCTGGCAGGCGATGCGCTGGGTCCGGTGCTGTCGTTCGGCGCAGTTGGAACGCTTGCCGATAATGTGCTCGACGGGCAGTTGAAGCTGAAGAGTGCCGCACTGGACCTGCGAACCGAAGGCGCGATCGATCTTGCAAACAACGAGGTCGACGAAGTGCAATTCGCTGCCCAATTGCTCGATCCCGAGTTGTTCGGGGAGAGCCTGCGGCTGGAGGGCACCCGTCTTTCGGGCACGGTCGATGGTGCGTTTCGCGATCTTGCAGTCAATCATGACCTGGTGATTGCTCGGCTGGTTTCCGGCTCGACCGAGCTGCGCGATATCTCGCAAGAGGGAGTGGCGACATACGACGGGTCGCGCTGGTTGCTCCCGCTTTATGGCAGCGTAGGTAGGGTCACGACAGGAAATGCATGGGCGGACCCGAAACTCGCCAACGGCCGGATCGGGGGCATAATGCTCTTCACCGGGCGCGAGTTGCTCTCCGACGATCTCCGGATCGCCTTCCCCGATGCGACTGCTACGCTCTCGCTCCAGGGCGACACAGCGGCCGGGGACTACGCGCTTGCCGGACCGGTAAGCGTCCGCGGCCTCGAATTGCGGAACATCGGATCGCTTAGCGGCACAGGCCGGATCCGGCTTGCTCTGCGCGACCGGCTGCCGTGGCGGCTCGATGTCGGGGTCGACGCGCGGATCACCGAGGTAACCAACGGCACCATCGTCAATCTTGCCGGCCCGGTGATTGCCATCAAGGGCAATGTCGCGCTCGCGGGCGACGCACCGATCCGCTTCTCCGATACATCGCTAGTATCCGACAAGCTGCGCATGACGCTCGGCGGTTCGGTCGCGAACGGGCAGCCGGCGATCGTCGGGCGGGGTCAACAGGCAGACTATGGCGCGTTCACCGTCGAAGCCGAGCTGGGCGGGGACGGGCCGCGCGCGGTGCTGGTGTTCGCCTCACCCTTGCCCGCAGCGGGTCTGGAAGACGTTCGTGTGGCGATTGCCCCGAGCGCCGAGGGCTTCGCGATCGATACCCGCGGGCAGTCGCTGCTCGGACCGTTCGACGGCGTGCTCGAATTCATCGCACCAGAAGGCGGGCCGAGCCGGATTGCCATCGAGCGCCTCGATGTGTGGAAGAGCAGGGTGAGCGGCACGCTGACCCTGGTGGGCGACGGCGCGAACGGGCGGCTGGTGGTGAGTGGCGGCGGTCTCGACGGGCGGATCGGCCTAGCGGCGCGCGACGGCGGGCAAGGCTTCGCCATCGACTTCAACGCCAACAACGCCAGCTTCGGCGGATCGATACCGGTGCAGATCGCGCGCGCGAATATCGAGGGCCGGGGGTTCATCCCGGGCAGGCGCGCGCTCTCGCGCGATACGCTGATCGAAGGCAGCATCTATGCCGAAGGCGTCAACTTTGGCCAGCTGTTCCTTGGCAGGCTGGCGGCAAAGGCAGACCTGCGCGGCGGAACGGGCGATGTCACGGCCTCGGTCACCGGTCGCCGGGGCAGCCGCTTTGCCATGCAGCTCCAGGCCGATGTCACACCGGCCAGCATTGCCATCGCCGGGCAAGGCAATTTCGGCGACCAGGCGATCCGCTTGCCCCGGCGCGCGGTGATCCGGGTGCAGGACGACGGCGGGTATGTGATCGAGCGCAGCTATCTGACCTATGGCGAGGGCGGCACGATATTCTCCGGCGCGTTCGGCGGCGGCTCGACCACGCTGACGCTCCAGATGCTCGACATGCCGCTGTCGCTGGTCGATCTGGCGGTGGCGGATATCGGTCTGGGCGGAACGGTTTCGGGCACGGTCGACTACAGTGCGGCGGCGGGTGGTTTGCCGACCGGCAGCGCGCGGGTAACCGTCGACGGCCTGACCCGGTCAGGCCTTGTCCTGACGTCGCGTCCGGTCGATCTCGCGCTGGTTGCCGAGCTGTCGCAAAGCGAACTCGCCGCGCGCGCGGTGTTCGAGGAGGGCGGCACACGCAGCGGAAGGGTGCAAGCGCGCATCAGCGACATGCCGCGGGCGGGCGGACTGGCCCAGCGGCTCCGGACCGGGCGGCTGTTTGCGCAACTGCGCTACAACGGCCCTGCCGATGCGCTGTGGCGGCTCGCGGCGATCGAGGGCTTCGACCTGACCGGGCCGCTCGCGGTGTCGGCCAATGCGACCGGAACGCTCGCCAACCCGCGCATCAACGGAACCCTGGCGAGCGACAATTTGCGGGTGCAGAGCCTGATTTCGGGGACCGATGTGCGCAATGTCAGCGCGCGCGGGCGGTTCTCCGGCTCCCGCCTCAGCCTCACGCGGTTCGCGGGCGAGACCGTTGGCGGCGGCACGGTCTCCGGCAGCGGAACTATCGATCTCGCTAACCTCGGCGAACGAGGGCCGCAGATGGATATCCGCATAGCGGCGCGAAACGCGAAGGTGGTCGATGCCAACGGGCTCGAGGCCACCGTCACCGGGCCGCTGCGGATCGTCAGCAACGGTATCGGGGGCACGATTGCAGGAAGGCTTTCGGTCGACGAGGCAAGCTGGCGGCTGGGAACGGCATCCAGTGCGACGCGGCTGCCGCAGATCCGCACGCGCGAAATCAATCTTCCCGCCGACGTTCGTCCGCCACGCGCCCGATCTTCGCCATGGCGCTACCTCATCGATGCCCGAACCAGCGGCGGCATCAATGTCGACGGAATGGGTCTCGACAGCGAATGGGCGGCCAATATCTCCCTGCGGGGCACGACCGACGATCCGCGCATCGGCGGCGAGGCGCAGGTCGTGCGCGGCTGGTACAGCTTCGCCGGCACACGCTTCGAACTGACCCGTGGCGGGATCGCTTTCGACGCCAGCGGGCCGATCGATCCGCGGCTCGACATCCTTGCCGAGACCGACCGGCAGGGGATCGATGTGACGGTGGCGGTGCGCGGCAATGCGCAATCGCCCGAGATCACCTTCACCTCCTCGCCCGCTCTGCCCGAGGAGGAAATCCTCTCCCGCCTGCTGTTCGGCGGATCGATTACCGAACTCTCGGCGACCGACGCACTCCAGCTCGGCACCGCGCTTGCATCGCTGCGCGGGGGTGCAGGGCTGGACCCGATCAACCAGTTGCGCAGCGCGATCGGGCTCGACCGCTTGCGCATCGTCGCCGCCGATCCTGCGCTCGGGCGCGGTACCGGGGTTGCCGTGGGCAAGAACTTCGGGCGCAGGTTCTACGTCGAAATCGTCACCGACGGGCGCGGCTACAGCGCCACCGAGGTGGAGTTCCGCGTAACCAGCTGGCTGTCCCTGCTCGCCTCGGTCTCGACCATCGGGCGTGAAAGTGTGCGGGCGGAGATCAGCCGGGATTACTGAGCGAGATAGAGCGCCGCTTCCGCCGCGCGGCGGCGCACGAGGCCCTTGAGCACGCGCCCACCTGCCCTGTTCCAGCGCGCGAACTCGCGCGCCGCTACGGCAACTTCGCCCGCCTTGTGGAGGCGGGTGAGTGTCGCCCGGCCGATAGCTCCGGTGTTGTAGTGGAAGCTGACAAGCGCATCGAATTGCTGCTGCGAGGTCGGCGCGTCGCCGAGGGCGCGATCCACGTCGTTCGCGTAGCGGACCAGGTCACGCCCGAGTCTGGCGTCGCACTGCTCCTGCGACCAGACGGTGCCCGGACCGATCCTCCCGCCGCTGTATTGGTCTTGGCCGGTCGAGCCCCAGCCGATGGTCCACGGATCGCCGCCGGTCCCGGGGTCGGGATAGGCTTCGACCATGCCGTCGGTCCGCAGCCGCGCGCAGCCTTCGAACCGCTTGATCAGAGCGATGCCTTGCGGGCCAACGGCTCGGTGCTTGCTGCTGGTTGGCGGATCATCTTTCGCCTTATCCGTAACCGGCGTCTCCGACCCGATGTCAGCGGTTTGAACGGAGTGGGCCACCTGCATCCCGCGCGCCACAAGGTCGCGAATGCTGTCGAAAATCGATCGGTGGTTCTGAGGAATTGTCATGCTGCCTCCTGCGGGGTCGAGAGGCGAAGGCATCATGCAGATTTTTCGCGTGTAGGAAAATCGTTTCGGCTGACCAGTGCGATTATCTTCGTCAGGCTGACCGGAATGACCGGACCGGCCCCCAGCGAGGCTCCAGTGCCTTGCGTGTTCGTCACACAAGAAAATGGCAGGCCAGTGCGGTTCTTGCAGAACCCTGAAAGGCTGCTCACGAAGGCTGTAAAGAGCTCTTGACTGACAAGAGGTCTTTACAGTAAAGAGCTCTTTACAGGTAACTGGATGATTCGGTGCAGAACCATGTGAAGATTTACCGCGAACGGCATGGCTGGAGCCAGGGCGAACTCGCCCGCCGGCTGGGCGTTTCGCGGCAGACGATCAATGCGGTGGAGACGGACAAATACGATCCGTCGCTGCCGCTTGCGCTGCGCATGGCGAAGCTCTTTTCGGTCAGCGTGCCCGAATTGTTCATCGACCAGTGGGAGCCGGAAGGATGACGACGATGACAAGCGAAGCTGCGACAAAGCCCCGGAAGTGGAAGAAAGTGCTGCTATCGTCGGCGCTGGGTGCGGTTGTGGGATTTGCCGCCACCTTCGGATTTCTGCACCTTGCCGAGAACGGCGCGCTCGGCGCGTTGGGCTTTTCGGAAACGGTCGCGGCAGTAGTGGGCATGCTCTATGTGATCGTCGGCCTGGCGATCGGGGTCGGGTTGGCACGTCCCAAGGCCGGGGCTGCATTCCTCAATGTCGAGGATGCGGAAGAGATTGAGGAGCAGCGCCCGATGCTGGGCTATAGCGCTGCAACGATGTTTGCGTTTGGTGCGGCGCTGGCGATTGCTGCGCTGGGCGGGCCGGGGGGGATTTTCGCCCCTGCTGCCGCGCTGGCTACCACCATCGGCTTGTTGGTCATCGGTGTGGTCCTCTCGCTCGTTTCCAATCGATACCAGGACGAACTGATGCGCGCGCTTGGCCATGAGGCAGGAGCCATGGCGCTGGGCCTCGTGGGCCTCTTCGGGGGCGGCTGGGCGCTGGCCGCGCATCTCGGATTCGCAAACGGCCCCGCACCGCTCGACTGGCTGACCATGTTCTGGTCGCTGACAATGGTCGCCGCCTTTATCGTGGTCGGCAAGCGCGGCATGCTGATGCCGCGCTGAGCGAGCGGCCTGCTACTCGACATCCCCCACCAGCGTGAACGGGGCCCAGGCGTTGGGATGCGCCCATGTGTCCTTGTCGGTGTCGTGGCTGGCGTCGTTGCGGATATCGCGCATCGCCTTTTGCAGTGCTTCGGCGCGCGAGAGCGCAGGGTTGTCCCGCTGCGCCGAGATCGCCCCGACAGTCAGCTCCGCCGCCACCGCGTCGCGCACCGGCCAGTGCGACGCGAGCAGGCTTTGTGCCCCGGCTAGGAAGAACGACTTGGCGAGGCCCGACAGGCCGGATGCTCCCGCGCTGCCGTCACCCGCAGCGGTGTTGCAGGCCGACAGGATGACCCAGCGCGCGTTCATCCGCAGCATGGCGATCTCGGTCATGGTGAGCAGCCCGTCGTCCGACGCGCTCCCGGTTTTTGGGGGAGTGAAGACGAGGCCCGGTTCGCTCGATCCGTCGATTTCGCCGGCCAGCAGCCCGTGGGTCGCGAAGGTCACGATCGCGGCTTTCGACAGGTCCGCCGATTTCACGGCGGCTTCGGTCGCCCGGTCACCGGTCATGATGGCACTGGCGGGTGCGCCCAGCACTTTGCGCATGGCCTCCAGCTCGGTTCCCGTCCCGGGCAGCCGCGCCATCCCGCGCAGGGCCTCGATATTGACCTTGGGCAATCCGTCGGCGTCGGTTGAGGGGACATAGGCCTGGCTGAAGCCGATCGCACGGATTGCGCCGCCGTCACGCGTTCCCCCGCGCACATCCTGGCCTCCGCCACGGGGCTGCGCCACCCCTGTGAGGGTGGGGTCGCCGAAGCCGATGAAGCCATCGGCATCATCGCTGTCGCTGCCGAATTGCCGCAGCAAGGCGAGCGATTGTACCGAGGGAAGCTGCGCCAGCGCATATTTGTCCGCCAGCCATCCGGTGGCGCGCAGGGCGGCCGGATCGCCGTCCAGCCCCTGCGGTTCGTCGGTCACCAGCACGCTGAAGGGCAGGGCCGAGAGGCTGCCACCAGCGACGACGAAGACATGGCGTTTGCCTTCCAGCACCCATTCGACCGGCGCAACAATCTGGTTGTAAAGTGCCCAGGCTAGCCGCCGGTCGAACGGGTAGGGGCCCAGGCCCTGTCCCTCGGCGATCCATTCAGCCTTTTCTTCCGGCGTCGCTTCGACCGAGGCACCCAGATCCCACCGCAGCCGCCGGACGACCTCGTCGATCGTTCTCGCGGGCAGGTTTGAGACGTGCCAGTCCATGTCGCTGCCGGAAATGGCCATGATATGTGTGCCAAGCGCCGTCGGCAGCACGATCAGCACGGCTTCATCGCGCCCCTTGAGCATTTGCTGGAGGTCCGGCGCATCGACCGGACGCGGTCTCAGGAGATTGAAGAACTGCGGAAATTTCTCGAGGAACTGCGCGTCGATCGCCTTGATCGCCGTTTCCAGTCTGCCCTGTTCGCCCTCGACCTGAGTCAGTTGTGTGCTGTCGGCGTTCTGTCTCATCAGCGTCGAGCGGGTCACAGCAAGGTTTTGCCATTGCTGGCTGAGTTCCTGCCGTTCTTTGGCGAGCGCGGCTAGCTCTGGCCCTTCGACCTCTGCCGCACGCTCGGCGGCGCGTCGGATCACCGCCATATTGGCAGGGCTTTCCATCGCCTCCTGAATCGCGCCGATCGCTTCGTAGAACAGCACGATCCGGTTGATCTGCGGCAGACCTTCCTGCTGCCCCGCTTGGTGCAGGGTGTGGAGCCACAATTCGAAATAGAACGCATCTTCCTCGGTAAAGGTGGCGAGCGTACGCTGGCCGCGCGGGTCCAGCCCCACGACTTCGCGCCGCGCGCGGACCAGATCTGCGGCGAGCTGCGCTTCCTGTAGCGCCTTCGCCGGATCATTCCCCGCACGATCCAGATAGAGCGCGTAGCCGTTGCGGATCTGCGCGGTATAGGGATGTTCGGGCCCGAACACCCGCTCGCTGCGCGGGACCAGGTCTTCCCAGATCGCCCTGGCAGCACCGGCATCGCCCTTGAAGGTCAATACGGTCGCCATGTCGGACATGCTGAACAGCGTATGCGCTGCGTCCGGGCCGAGCACGCGGGTACGCCGTTCGAGCGTGTCCTTGATCACCGGCAATGCCGCGTCGAACTGCTGCTGGTACATCAGCGAAGCGCCCATGTTCTGGGCGTAGACCAGCACACCGGGATCGTCGGGGCCGAAGGCCTTGCGGCCGGCTTCCAAAGCCTCGGCATAGAGTTCGCCCGCGAGATCGTGCTTCCCTTGCGCTTCGAGCGTGCGGCCAAGGTCGTTGATCAGGTCGAGAGTCAGCTTGTCGCCGGAACCGTAAGTGGACTCGGCGAGATCGAGCGTCTGGCGCAGGATCGGTTCGGCATCCACCGGACGACCCTGATTCTTGATTGCAGTGGCAAGCCGCCGCCGGTAGCCGATGGCATCGCGATCGGAAGGCTCGCGGAACTTTGCATAAAGCGTTACGATCCGCTCGAGCGAGGCCTCGGCAAGGGTCCAATCGGCTGCTTCTTCGGCGCGGTCGGCGACGGCGATCAGAGCGCTGGTCAGGTCGCTCACCGCAGAGACCGCCTGCTCGCTATCCGCACCGGCGATGGCTTCATAGATTGCCGCGCGGCGCTCCATCGCGGCGATCGATGCGTCCCATTTCTCCTGCGCGAAAAGCGCATAGGCCAGAGTGAGCTGGGCCTCGGCAGCCTCGGCGGATTGCCTGCCGCTGGCGGCTTCCGCGGCAGCGAGCGCCTGCCGCGCGAGCGTTTCAGCCTCGCCCGCCTTGCCCTGTTCGATCAGCGCGGCGATCGCTTCGCCGCTCTGGGCATAGGCAGGGCTCTGGAACGCCAAAGCCGCCGCAGCGACCGCTCCAAAGAGATTCCGATAGGCTCGCATGCAGTGTCCCCTCCCGCAAATGTCCGTTTGTTTGTGTCCCCTGCTTCACGCCAGCGCAAGGCGAAACTTGCCGCACAAGTCCATGGACCGAATACGAAAAGCCCCGGCAGGATCGCTCCTGCCGGGGCCTTCGAGTGCTACCAGCAATCGCTCGTTACATGCTGTAATACATGTCGAACTCGACCGGGCTCGGGGTGGTTTCCCAGCGCGAGACCTCTTCCCACTTCAGCTCGGCGTAGGCATCGATCTGGTCCTTGGTGAACACATCACCCTTGAGCAGGTATTCGTGGTCCGCTTCGAGGCTCTCGAGCGCCTCGCGCAGACTTCCGCAGACGGTCGGAACATCGGCGAGCTCTGCCGGGGGCAGGTCGTAGAGGTTCTTGTCCATCGCTTCGCCCGGATGGATCTTGTTCTGGATCCCGTCGAGGCCGGCCATCAGCAGCGCGGCATAGGCGAGGTAGGGGTTGGCCATCGCATCGGGGAAGCGGAACTCGACGCGCTTCGCCTTCTCGCCCGCGCCGTAGGGAATGCGGCACGAAGCCGAGCGGTTGCGCGCCGAATAGGCGAGCAGCACCGGTGCCTCGAAGCCCGGGACCAGCCGCTTGTAGCTGTTGGTCGTCGGGTTGGTGAAGGCGTTGAGCGACTTGGCGTGCTTGATCACCCCGCCGATGTAATAGAGGCAGTTGTCGCTCAGGCCGGCATAGCCATTGCCCGCGAAGGTCGGCTTGCCATTGTCCCAGATCGACATGTGGGTGTGCATGCCGCTGCCGTTATCGTCCTTGATCGGCTTGGGCATGAAAGTGGCGGTCTTGCCATAGGCATGCGCGACCTGGTGCACGACATATTTGTAGATCTGCATGCGGTCGGCGGTTTCGACCAGCTTGCCGAAGGTCAGCCCCAGCTCGTGCTGCGCGGCGGCGACCTCGTGGTGGTGCTTGTCGCACGGCAGGCCCATTTCGAGCATCGTGGCGACCATTTCGCCGCGGATGTCGACCGCGCTGTCGACCGGCGCGACGGGGAAATAGCCGCCCTTGGCGCGCGGACGGTGCGCCAGATTGCCGCTCTCGTATTCCTTGCCGGTGTTGGTCGGCAGTTCGATATCGTCGATCGCGAAGCCCGAACCGGCGTAGCCGTCTTCAAAGCGGACATCGTCGAACATGAAGAATTCGGCTTCCGGGCCGACATAGACGGTGTCACCGATGCCCAGCGTCTTCATGTAGTTCTCGGCGCGCTTGGCGGTGGTGCGCGGGTCGCGGCTGTACCAGTCGCCGGTCGAAGGCTCGACGATGTCGCAGAACACGATCATCATCGGGGTCGCGCTGAACGGGTCCATATAAACCCGCTCGAGATCGGGCTTGAGGATCATGTCGGACTCGTTGATCGCCTTCCATCCGGCGATCGAGGAACCGTCGAACATCAGCCCGTCCTCGAACTCGTCTTCGCCCATCACGCTGCCGACCATGGTCAGGTGCTGCCATTTGCCCTTGGGGTCGGTGAAGCGAAGGTCGACCCACTCGATGCCTTCATCCGCGATTTGCTTAACCAGGTCTTTTGCTTTGGCCATTGAGTCTTCCTTTGTCAGTCCCCCTCCCGCATGCGGGAGGGTCTAGGGGTGGGCAAGTCCGGTGGTGGCCGTTTCCGGCCTGCCCCCGGCCCCTCCCGCGGGCGGGAGGGGGAGAATTCAGATCGCGTCGTTGTCCTTCTCGCCGGTGCGGATGCGCAGCGCGCTTTCGATCGGGGAGACGAAAATCTTGCCGTCGCCGATCCGCCCGGTCTGCGCGGCGGCGGCGATCGCTTCGACCACCTGCTCGGCCATCGCGTCCGGGACGACGACCTCGAGCTTAACCTTTGGCAGGAAATCGACGACATATTCGGCGCCGCGATAAAGCTCTGTGTGACCCTTTTGCCGCCCGAACCCCTTGGCTTCGGTCACGGTGATACCCGAAACGCCGACTTCGTGCAGCGCTTCCTTCACCTCGTCGAGCTTGAAGGGCTTGATGATCGCTTCGATCTTTTTCACGCGGTCCCTCTTCTTCCGGCGGGAATTGGCGGCGCACCGCCTTGCCCCTGCGCCTCGGGCCGACTCCGCAGGGCGGGTCGGCACGGCGGCTTTTCGATACCCAAGCTTATCCAAGAAGCGTGCCAAACTGGCCGCGTTCCCCGGCTTCGAGCGCTTGCTGCGAATCTCTCCGACTCGCTGTGCCAGGGTTGCCGTTTAAAGGGCCGCACGCAAGTGACGAGGTGCTGCGCTTGCCCGGATTTGCGGCAAAGCTTGCCCAATAATTAGGCAGTCAGCGACAGACCGGCTTCCTCCGGCAATCCGCACATCAGGTTGAGCGACTGCACCGCCGCACCGCTCGCGCCCTTGCCGAGGTTGTCGAGCCGGGCGACCAGCCGGGCGTGCCAGCCGCCTTCGTTGCCGAATACAAACAGCTCCATCCGGTCGCTCGGCGGGGCGTCGCGCTCGAGCAGCAGCTCTGCGGGTGCGGGACCTTCGGCGACCGAGACCATCGGCGATCCGGTATAGAATTCGCGTAATGCGGCGCGCAGGGTATCGGCGGTCGGCCCGCCTGCCATCGCCCCCAGGTGGAGCGGTACCTCGACCACCATCCCGCGATAGGCGGGGACGACCGAAGGGGCGAAGATCACCTCGTGGACCAGCCCGGCATGGAGCTTCATTTCCGCGCGGTGCTTGTGCGCCATATCATAGCCGTAGGCGCGGAAGGCAGGCGCGCCCTCGGCCTCGAACCGCGCGATCAGCGCCTTGCCTCCGCCCGAATAGCCGGACACCGCGTTGACGGTGTAGGGCCAGTCGGCGGGCAAGTGCCCCATGCGCACCAAAGGCGCGACGAGCGCGAGAAATCCGGTCGGGTAGCACCCCGGATTGCTGACGAAGCGGGCATCGGCGATTGCCTCGCGCCCGACCAGCTCCGGGAAACCGTAGGTCCACCCTTCGGCAACACGGTGGGCGCTGGAGGCGTCGATCACGCGGGTCGTATCGTTCTCGATCAGGGCGACGGATTCGCGCGCCGCGTCGTCGGGCAGGCACAGGATCGCAATATCGCAGTCGTTGATCGCCTGCCGCCGCGCTGTGATGTCCTTGCGGGCATCGCCTTCGAGCGCGAGCACGGAAAATTCGCTCCGCCCGGCCAGTCGGTCGCGAATTTCGAGGCCAGTGGTCCCTTCGGCCCCGTCGATAAAGACCGAGGTCGTCACTGCCCGAGCGGAGCGAGCGCGGCGGCGGGCAGCCAGCCGCTCGGCCCTTCGGGGCCGACCGCGCCCCAGCACCACGCACCGGCGGTATCGAGCAGTTCGAACCGGCTGCCTGCCGCAAGCTCGGTTACGGGATCGGCATCGTCGCCAGGATTGAGGCGCAGGGTCACCGCCTCTTCGCCGACAGAGCGGACCTGCGGCACCGCGTAATGCGGCACAAGATAGCGGTCGGCCAGCGCAATATGCGCGATGTCGCCGCGCAGCGGCAGCGTGCCCGGAGCGGGGCGCGCAACCGGACCGGACAGGCCGAGCTGCCCGGTCGGAACCTGGTATTGCGTCACGTCACTCACGGCGGAAACGTCTGCCCCTGTTGCACGGCCCGCACAAGCGGATGCGCGCGCTTATCCGCTGGAAAGCCTAAGGGCAAGTTCACGCCATGCGCTAGGCTTTGCCGTAGCGCGCCTTGAGCATATGGAACGCCGCACGCAGGCCATAGGCCGCGCCGCCCTTGGGCCGTCCGGGCTTGGCGACGGGCCGCCAGGCGAAGGTGTCGAAATGCGCCCAGTCGATGCCTTCTGCGACAAAGCGGTCGAGGAACAAGCCGGCGACACTCGCCCCGGCGAAGCCGGTGGTGTGAGTGTTGTTCATATCGGCGATGTCGGAATTGAGCCATTCGCGATAGGCTTCGGGCAGCGGCATTCGCCACGCCTCGTCGTCATGCGCCTTGCCCGCAGCGATCAGTTCCTGCGCCGTTTCGTCGCGGCGGGTCATCAACGCGGGATACTCCGGGCCAAGCGCGACCCGCGCCGCGCCGGTCAGCGTAGCGAAATCGACGATGAATTCGGGTGCATCCTCGCTCGCGCGGGTCAGCGCATCGCCGAGCACCAGCCGCCCTTCGGCATCGGTGTTGCCGATCTCCACCGTCAGCCCCTTGCGCGATTTGAGCACGTCGCCGGGGCGGAAACTGTTGCCCGATATCGCGTTCTCGACCGCCGGGACCAGCACGTGCAGCCGCACTGGCAGTTTCGCGCCCATCACCAGGCCGGCCAGCGCCAGCGCATGCGCCGCGCCGCCCATATCCTTCTTCATCAGCAACATGCCCGCTGCGGTCTTGATATCGAGCCCGCCGGAATCGAACGCCACCCCTTTGCCGACGATAGCGATCCTGGGGTGCTTTTCATTGCCCCATTCCATCCGGATCATGCGCGGTGCGTGGCTGCGCGCAGCGGCGCGGCCGACCGCATGGACCATCGGGTACTCCTGCTCCAGCGTGTCCCCCTTGGTGACGGTGAAGGTCGCCCCGTGGCGCTTGGCGATGGTTTCCGCTTCGGCTTCGATCGCGGCCGGGCCCATGTCTTCCGCCGGAGTATTGACCATGTCTGCCACCAGCGCGACCGCGCTCGCCTCCGCCACCGCCGGTTCAATCGCCTTGACCTGCCCGGTCACCAGCACGCGCGGCCCCTGCGCCTTTTCATCCTTCTTGTAGCGTTCGAAGCGGTATTGCGCGGTCAGCCAGCCGTGCAGCGCGGGGCCGGGTTCGGCATTGGCGAGCCGGTAGGTGCCTTGGGGCAGCACCTCGGCCAGCCGCGCGAGGCACAAGCTCGACAGTTTCTCCGGATTGGCCACCCCGCCGACCGCGAACCATGTATCGCCATCGGGAACGATCCCGACCTGGTAGCCGCCGCCATCGAACTTCTGCGCCTTGAGCGCAGCGCGCTGTCCGCCCGAAAGCGTCTTGGCCCAGTCGGCGAAAACGTCGGCATTGACGAGATGGATTGGCGTGGCGTCCTGCCCTCGGTCGGGCTGGATCAGGGTGGTGAAATCGGTCATGCGACACAGATAGAGGAAAGCTCCCGCGTTCCAAGCTCGCAATTCGGAGCGTGGCTCGCTACATGGCGGGCATGACCGAATATCAGTTGATCGACAGCCGCGACACCATCCACCGCGACGGCACCATCAAGCTCCACGGGCCGGAGGGGTTCGAGGGTATGCGCAAGGCGGGCCAGCTCGCCGCGCGCATCCTCGATGAAATCACCCCGCTGGTGCAGCCCGGTGTCTCCACCGCCGAGCTCGACGACAAGGTGCGCGAACTGACGCTGGCGGGCGGCGCGGTGCCCGCGACCATGGGCTATCGCGGCTATGCCCACAGCTGCTGCATCTCGATCAACCACGTGGTGTGCCACGGCATTCCGAGCGAAAAGGTGCTGAAGGACGGGGACATCGTGAACATCGATGTCACTCCGCTGCTCGACGGCTGGCACGGCGACACCAGCCGCATGTTCCTTGTCGGCGACGTGCCTCTGAAGGCGCGGCGGCTGGTCGAGGTGACCTACGAATGCCTGATGATCGGGATCGAGAAAGCCCAGCCCGGCGCGCGGCTGGGCGATATCGGTGCGGCGATCGAACGGCATGCGATGCAGTATCGTTATGGCGTGGTGCGCGAATTCTGCGGCCACGGCTTGGGGCGCCTGTTCCACGACGCGCCCGAGGTGGTCCACGCCGGGAAAGCGGGGACGGGGCCGGAACTCAAGCCCGGCATGTTCTTCACCATCGAACCGATGATCAACCTCGGCAAGCCATGGGTGAAGCTGCTGAGCGACGGCTGGACCGCAGTGACGCGCGACAAGAGCCTGAGTGCGCAGTTCGAACACTCGATCGGGATTACCGAGACGGGGAACGAGATTTTCACCGGCAGCCCGAAGGGGTGGAACAAGCCGGGGGATTATTAAGTCGAGCCAACAAACTCGCTTAAGATTCCGGCGGTGCTTTCATGAACCATAGGGAGAATTGATATCCCGATGTTTTTTGGGTTTCAAGCTCATTGTCTATGTACTCAATTGCTGTCGTGCCGCTGGTGTCCCAAGATCTCATGAAAATAGGGAAATCTTGGCATGGAGAAATTGTCTTTGCAAGGAGCACCCTCACTAGGTCTCCGCTTTCCAATTCGTAACAGCGCATCAAGACCCATTCTTCTTCTATTATTAGCCTGTCTAACCTCAGCGCGATCCAATCTCCCTCTTTCCATTTTGGGCTTGAACGCATTCGCTCTTCAGCGGGGATAATCTGAATTTGACCTCGCGGACTTAGATGATCTGAGTTGTCAGTGCACGGATGCTTGGGCCACGGTGGGCCCAGATCATCGAAGAAAACCCTGCTTCCAAATCCGTTCTGATAGAAGAACACTATATCGCCGCACACTGGGCATCGTGCATTCGGAATTGTGATGCTGCTAAAGGTGACTTTTGGCGGTTTTTGAACAGGAGCAGGTTTAGCGACTCGGTGTCCCCGATATCCGCCAATACACCAGCCACACATGCAATTTGCGTAGTGATTAAAGCCAGTCAACAAATGGTCTCCTCTTGGCCACTAACCCTCCCGCGCGGCCCTGATCGCGGCGCCGCCTGCAAACGGTGCGATCGCCACCAGCACCAGGCTGATCGCGCCGCATAGCGCTATCGCGCCGTAGTCCGCCCGTTCGAGCGCGCCTGCGCCGAAGATCAGCACCGGCACCGCGAGCGGGATCAGCAGCAAGCCGGAGAGCGCCGCGCCGGTGCGCAAACCGGCGGTCAGCGCGGCGATGGTCACGCCGATGGCGGCGAGGCCGGGGGTGCCGGCCAGCAATCCCGCCAGCACCAGCTTCAGGGTCTCGCCCGACAGGTTGAGCAAGGCAGCCGCCAGCACGCTCGCCAGCAGCAGCAGCGGGGCGAAGCTCAGCCAGTGGGCGAGCACGCGCACCGCGATCACCACTTCCTCGGCCACCCCGCGCAGCGCGAGCTGGTCGAACACGCCCTGCTCCAAATCGGGCGCGACCAGCCGGTCGAGCGGGAGGATGCTGGCGAGCAGGGCCGCGACCCAGATCACCCCGCCGCCGGTCCGCGCCAGCAGCGGTGCATCGGGGCCGACCGCGAAGGGATAGAGCATCGCCACCGCGAGGAAGAACAGTAGCGGCAGCATGCTCCCGCCGCGGCGGCCTCCGGGTAGGAGTTGCGACAGATCGCGCAGGAGGAGGCGGACGATCACTTCGCGAAATCCTCGATCGCGACCGTCTTCCCGCCCTCGATTGCAATCGCCTGGTGCGAGGCGATCACCGCTATACCGCCGCCGTGGTAATGCTCGGCCACGATCCGTTCGACCAGCGCGACCGCATCGCGGTCCAGCCCGTTCAATGGCTCGTCGAGCAGCCAGATCGGCGCGCTCTGACCGAGCAGGCGGGCGAAGGCCGCGCGCTTGCGTTGCCCGGTCGAAAGATAGCGCACCGGAACGTCGAGCAGATCGGCGAGGCCAAGCCGGGCGAATTCGTTGTCCGCCGCACCGTCGATCCGCTGCCAGAAGCCGAGCGCCTTGCCGAGCGGGGCATGTTCGTCGAGCGCGGGGCGTTCGTCGACCAGCCCGATGCTGCCGGTCCGCTCGACGCTGCCCGCATAGGGCTGCATCAATCCGGCGAGGATGCGCATCAGGCTCGACTTGCCGATCCCGTTGGGGCCGGCGATGTGGATCGCGTCGCCCGGAACGAGCGCAAGCTCAAGCCCGCGGAACAGCAGCCGGTCCCCGCGCCGACAGGCCAGTTCACGCGCGGTTAGGCTGCACTCTTGCATGGAGCGAAGCGTTAGGCGAAACGTCTTGCAGCGACAAGGAGACACGAATGAGCATCGCCGAACTGACCGCAGACGAACGCGATGCGCTGGTGACCACCCATCCCAAATGGACCCTGTCGCGCGAGGGCAAGGCGATCGATCGGACCATCCAGTTCGCCGATTTCAACGAGGCCTTCGGTTTCATGACGCGGGTCGCGCTGATCGCCGACAAGCACGACCACCATCCCGAATGGTTCAACGTCTATAACAAGGTCGAGATTACCCTGACCACGCATGACGCAGGCGGGCTGTCGGTGCGCGACGTCGCAATGGCCGCAGCGATCGACGCGATGGTGCCATGACGCGCTGGCTCGCCGCGCTGCTGGTGGTAGCGCTGCCAGCGCCCGCGCTTGCGCAGGAGGATGAACCCAAACCGGAATGGGTCGGGGTGTGGGAAGGCACCATCGGCAGCTATCCGATCGTCGCCTGCCTCGATACGCGGTACGGCAGGGGCGGGCAGGGCAGCTATTACTATCTGAAACACCTCGTGCCGATCGATCTCGGCAGCGAGACACCGCCCGCCGAATGGAGCGAGGGCGGGTTCGCGCGGACCGGCCCGGGCGAACCCAAGCCGCTGTGGCAGCTCGATGCCATCGAGGCGGACACCATCCGGGGGACCTGGACCGGGGGCGACAAATCGCTGCCGATAGCGCTTGGCCGGGTAGCCGAAGGCGGCGAGGATGCGTGGTCGCCCTGCGCCTCGGCCAATTTTCTCCAGCCGAGGGTGGTGAAGCCGGAGTTCGTCCGTACGGGGAAAACGATCGACGGGCTGGTCTACACCGAGCTGCAATTCACAGCGCCCAAGCATTTCCCCGAGGTCGCGATCGGAGGCTTCATCTTCGAGCCGAGCCAGCCCGGCGATGCGGCGATCCTCGCCTGGGTGGAAGAGAAAATGCCCAAGGGGACGACCGAAGACGAATACATCCAGTGCATGGCCGGCGCACTCGCCGTGCACGGCGTGGATGGCGACTACGACATGGGCGTCACCCCGGTGTTCGCCAATCCCGAACTGCTCTCGCTCACCCGCAGTCAGGGCGATTACTGCGGCGGGGCGCATCCCAACTACTGGCAGGAATACGCCACCTTCGACCGCCAGACCGGAGCGAAGCTCGACCCCGCCGACTGGTTCAACGAGCGCGGCATCGCGGCCGACGAATACCAGCTCAAGACAATGCAACAGCCGCTGCGCGAGCTGATCGTCGCCCGCTGGCCGGAGTATGAAGGCGAGCCGGACGAATGCTCGGGCTACGCGCTCGACCAGCAATGGTGGAGCTACCAGATCCGGCGGGAGGGGATCCTGTTCCAGCCCGATTTCCCGCATGTGATGACCGCCTGCGAAGAGGAAATCCTGCTTCCGTGGGAGGAGCTCGAGCCGTTCCTCAGCGATGCGGGCAAGTCGCTGCGCGAGCGCGCGCAGCGATAGGTCCTATTCCCCCAGCAACTGGATCATGCCGCGCCCGCGCGCTTCTTTGCGCACCCGGCCGGGCATCCAGCGGGTGGCGAAGGCGATGCGCTTGGCGGTCTTGCCGACCGGCCAGTGCAGCTTGTCGCCATGCACCGCGTCCCATGCCGCCTCGGCGACATCCTCGACCGGGGTGATCTCCAGCCCCGACTGCTGCACCCGGGCGCGGATATGCTCGTTGGTCCCGGCGTTGGGCACCATGTCGAGCAACGGGGTGTCGATGAAGCTCGGCATCAGCGAGCAGACCCTGATCCCGTACGGTACCCATTCGCCGTCGAGGCTTTCGGTGATCCCGCGCACGCCGAACTTGGTCGCACAATAGACCGATCCGCCCGCACTGCCGTAAATGCCCGCCGCGCTGGCGGTGTTGAGCAGGCACGATCCGGGAGCACTCGCCTTGAGATAGGGGAGCGCCGCCTGGGCGCCGAACAGCACGCCCTTCAAGTTGATGTCGAGGCAGCGGGTGATCTCGTCGACGCTGTTCTCGCTCAGCGAGCCGCCGATGGGGATACCGGCATTGTTGGCCAGCACATCGATCCGCCCGCCTGCCGCCGCAGAAAAAGCGCTTAGCGCATCGTCCCACGCAGCACGGTCGCGCACGTCGAGCGGGGTGGAGAAGCAGTTGCCTTCCCCGATCAGCCGCGCGGTCTCGGCCATGCCGCTCTCGCTGATATCGCCGAGGCCGACAAACCAGCCTTCCTTCGCGAATTTCTGCGCGATGGCCCGCCCGATGCCCGAGCCGCCGCCGGTGATGAAAATAGCCTTGCGCATGGCCGTCCGTCCCCTCCAAAAAACATCGCCGCGCAGAGCTGGTAACCCTGCGCGGCGTGCTTGTCAGCTATTAACACTGATGTCAGTCGGCCAGCGCCTCGGACAGGCCGGCCACGAAATCCGCGCCCTCGACAATTTCGGCCGTCGAGCTCTTGACCGTCCCGCCAATCGGCTCGGCCCGCCCGCCGAGGCAGGTGGCGAGGAAGTTCTCGGTCACCGCGTTGAAGGCGATGTTGTTGTTCGGCTTGGCGAAGCCGTGGCCTTCGTCGGGGAACAGCACATAGGTGACGGGGATGCCCGCCGCCTTCATCGCCTCGACGATCTGGTCGCTCTCCGCCTTGTTAACCCGCGGGTCGTTCGCGCCTTGGCCGATCAGCAGCGGCTTGGTGATCTTGTCCGCCGAATAGAGCGGGCTGCGCTCCTTCAGCATCGCCAGACCTTCGGGCGTGTTGGGGTTGCCCATCCGCTCGTGGAACTGGGCGATCAGCGGTTCCCAATAGGGCGGGATCGACTGGAGCAGCGTCTCGAGGTTCGACGGGCCGACGATGTCCACCCCGCAGGCGAAGGTCTCGGGTGTGAAGGTCAGCCCGGCCAGCGTGGCATAGCCGCCGTAGGAGCCGCCCATGATCGCGACCTTGTCCTCGCTCGTCACGCCCTGCTCGACCGCCCAGTCGACCGCATCGATCAGGTCGTCGTGCATCTTCTTGCCCCATTCGAGGTCGCCAGCGGAGATGAACGCCTTGCCGAACCCGGTCGAGCCGCGGAAGTTGACGCTCATCACTGCATAGCCGCGGTTGGCGAGCCACTGGTGGTAGCTGTTGAAGCCGTAACCGTCGCGCGCCCATGGGCCGCCGTGCACCACCAGCACCATCGGCACCGGCGCCTCGGGCACGCCGTCGCCATCGGCATCGCTGCCCGGCGGCAGGGTCAGGTAGGAGGGCAGGGTGAGCCCGTCGCGACTGGTAATTTCCAGCGGGTGCATCGGTTGCAGCGGCGCGCCCTCAAGCTCGGGCCGCGAGGTGTAGAACTTGGTCAGCGTGCCCGTCGGACGGTCGTAAATGAAGGTCTGGCTGGGTGCGATCAGCGGATCGTTGCCGATGATCCATTTGGTGTCGTCCTCGGTCCGCGACTGGACCCCGAACTCGCCCTCGAGCTGGCTGTCGAGCCAGTCGAGCGAGGCCTTGATCGCGGGGTCGATCGCGGTCCACTCGCTCTTGAGGTAGTTGAAGTTGTAGGCTTCGATCTTGCCCGTCTTCGGGTTCGCCAGCGCGCCACTGATGTCCGCCTTGTCGTTCTCGGCGATCACCGTGCGCTCGCCGGTCGCGACATCCTCCGCGATCAGCGCGGCAGTGTTGCGCCCGCGGCTGTCGATCCAGTACATCGTCTTGCCATCGGTGGTGAAGCCGGCGGGCTGGGTGGTCAGGCTGTCTTCCAGCCCGGTGCTGCCGCTCGGCTCCGCCGCGATCGTGCCGCCCTCGATCGGGAAGAAGTCCATCCCGCCCGCCGCATTGGGCCGCAGCGCCATGCGCAGTTTGAGGTTGTCGTCCGCCAGGAACCCGGCATAGCCGTCGTTCTGCTGGACCAGCGTCAGCTCGCCGGTCTTGAGATCGAGCAGATGCGCGTCATGGAAGCGCGGATCGCGGTTGTTCAGCCCGACGAGCATCTTGTCCTTGATCGTCTGCGAGGTGCCGAACACCTGCACGCGGGTCTTCTCGAACGGGGTCAGCGTCCGCTCTTCACCGCTCGCAATATCGATGCCGTAGAGCAGGAAATTCTCGTCGCCGCCCTTGTCCTGAATATACAGCAGGCTCTGGCTGTCGGGGGCCCAGAAATACTGCCGGATCGGGCGGTCGGTGGCCGAAGTCATCGCCTTCGCCGCATCGGGGTCGGCGACCGGAGCGAGCCAGACGTTGAGCACGCCGTCCTTCGGGGCGAGCCAGCTGAGCCATTTTCCGTCGGGGCTGATCTGCCCGCCGGCCTTGGTCGGGTTCCCGAACAGCGCCTCGCGCGGGATCATGGCGGCGGCTTCGGCAGTGTGGTTCATCGATGCTCCGTGTGTGGCAAGCTGAGCGGCGTGATTGTCGGCCCACGCAGATGTGGGGGCGGTTGCGGCCAGCGCAAGCGAGGCGGCGGTGACGAGAAACTTGCCGGTGGTGCGACGTATCATGGAATTCCCTCCGTTGATTTGACAAGCGACCTTTGCAAACTGCAAAGCAAGCTTGCCATCATGAATCGATGAACGGCCTATAACACAGGATGACCGGCAAGGTTATGACAGAACCGGCGAGTCAGTGTCACAAGTGTCAACACCCCCTTCGGATGACGAGGGAAACCATGAAGTTGCAGGGCTAGAGCGCCGGGTTGTTGTAGCTGTGCCAGGTGAGGATCGCGATGGCGCCGCGGTGGGGGCTCCACGGGTCGGCGAGGGCGCGGGTGGCCTTCTCGCTCGGGCGCTCTTCGTGGCCGAGGATCTTGCCGATCCCGGCCTGCACGGCGAGGTCCCCCGCCGGCCAGATATCGGGCCGACCCTCGGCGAACAAGAGGTAGATTTCCGCCGACCAGCGCCCGATACCCTTGATCTGCGTCAGCTGGGCGATCGCCTCCTCGTCGTCTTTGGGCAGGCTGTCGAAATCGAGCGCGCCGCCCTCGACTAGCTCGCACAACGAGCGGGCATAGCCCTGTTTCTGGCGCGACAAGCCGCAGGCGCGCAGCGTGTCGAAATCGCGTTTGAGCAGGCAGGTGGGAGTGAAATTCTCGCCCAGTTCGGCCTCCAGCTTGTTCCACATCGAACTCGCCGCAGCGACCGAGACCTGCTGGCCGACGATGGTGCGCAGCAGGGTCATATATCCGGTCGGGCGGATGCGCGGCTCGGGATAGCCGACCAGGTCCAGCGCGCGGGCGATCCCCGGCTCGATCGCCGCCACGTGATCGATCCCGCTGCGCAATGCTTCGGCGCTCAAACCCATGCTGCTACCCCGTCTCTTGCCAAACCCGCAGTCATTCCTTAGCTGCGCGGTCCGATGGCCTTTTGGTCGAAAGCAAACGGAAAGCAAAGCCACCATGCCCAAGCTGATTGTCGTCGACCGCGCCGGTGAGGAAAGCGAAGTCCAGGTTGGCGACGGGCTGACCGTGATGGAAGCGATCCGCGACAACGGGTTCGACGAGCTGCTCGCGCTGTGCGGCGGTTGCTGTTCCTGCGCCACCTGCCACGTGCATGTCGACCCGGCCTTCGTCGACAAGCTGCCGGCGATGAGCGAAGACGAGGACGACCTGCTCGAATCGTCCGACCATCGCGAGGCCAATTCGCGCCTCAGCTGCCAGCTGCCGTTCACCCCGGAACTGGACGGGCTGAAGGTCACGATCGCACCGGAAGATTGATTTGCAGCCGGTGTAGCGCATTTGCGTTGCACCCGAGGTGGCCGCTACCTAGTTCAGCTGCATGATTGCTCCTGCCAAGCGCGCGAATACCATCGACCTGATCGGCAACACCCCGCTTGTCCTGCTCATGGGGCCGAGCGAGGCCGCCGGATGCGAGATCTGGGGGAAGTGCGAATTCGCCAATCCCGGTGGCTCGGTGAAAGACCGGGCGGCGCTGTGGATTATCCGCGATGCAGAGGCGCGCGGCGAGTTGAAGCCCGGCGGGACGGTGGTCGAAGGGACCGCTGGCAATACCGGGATCGGGATCGCGCTGGTCGCCAATGCGCTGGGCTACAAAACCGTCATCGTCATGCCCGACAACCAGTCGCGCGAGAAGATGGACACACTGCGCGCGCTCGGGGCGGAGCTGGTGCTGGTCCCGCCGACCAAGTTCGCCGACTGCAACCACTTCGTCCACACCTCGCGCCGCCTCGCGGAAGAGACCGAGGGCGCGGTGTGGGCCAACCAGTTCGACAACACCGCCAACCGCAAGGCGCATATCGAGGGTACCGCGAAAGAGTTGTGGGAGCAGCTTGAAGGCCGGATCGACGGCTTCACCTGTGCGGCGGGGACCGGCGGCACTATTGCCGGGGTCGGCATGGGGCTCAAGGAACTTGACGAGAAGGTGGTCGTTGCGCTGACCGATCCGCACGGGGCCGCGCTGTACAACTACTACGCTCATGGCGAGCTCAAGGCCGAAGGTTCCTCGGTCGCCGAAGGGATCGGGCAGGGGCGGATAACCGGCAATCTCGAGGGTGCACCGATTGACACGCAGTTCCGTATCTCCGACGAAGAAGGTTTGCAGTGGGTATCCCGCCTGCTGCGCGAGGAAGGTCTGTGCCTCGGCCTGTCGAGCGGGATCAACGTCGCTGGCGCGGTCGAGCTAGGCAAGCAGCTAGTTGCCGAGGGGCGCGACAATCCGCGGGTGGCGACAATCCTGTGCGATATCGGGTTCCGCTACCTGTCCTCGCTCTACAATCCGGCGTGGTTGCAGCAGAAGGGCCTGCCAGTGTTCGACTGGCTGTCCGACTAGCATACGCAATTGACTGGAGCCGCCGGGGCTGTAGCCTTGGGGATATGGCGAATTCCTTCCTCGAACGCGCAATGCAACCGCGCGAACCCGAGCCGAGCCTTGCCCCGCTTGCTGCGCGAAAGCGCTCGGAGACGGTACATCGCTTGCAGATCGGATTGTCGGGTATCGCCGCGATGGTGCTGCTTGTCGCGCTGGCCGACACCATTCTTGCCCGGGCGGATCAAAGCGAAGCCAGCGCCGTACCCGAGGCAGCCGCTACGGTAGAGCCGGCAACCGGCGAGGCCCCGAAGAACGATCCGCTGGCCGAAGCCGGTGTCGTGCCCGACCTTCCGACTTCGCCCGGTCCGGGCGCCGGGGCAACACCGACCAGCCCTCCCGATGCGCGTGAAAGCGGTGCTGCGCAGTAAGCTTGCGCTGGGTATGCTGGCGATGCTGTGCGCCGGAAGTGCCGCTGCCTGGCTGCTTGCCCGGGGCGCAGAGGACAAGCCTTCGCTCGGGTTGGTGACTTCGCTTCCGGTTTATTGGCCCGAAGAGGGTTCGATCGAGGATATGCTTTCGGGCGATAGCCCGCCGCACTGGGTGCGGACCGAACTCGAGGTCGGTTATCGGCTCGTGCCGCTCGATGTTCTCTCGGACGAAATGGGCAACGGCACGCCTTCACCTGCGCTGGAGAAACTCGATCTGCTCTTGCTTGCCCAGCCGCATGCGTTGCCGCCTGCCGATCTCGTGGCGCTCGACAGCTGGCTGCGCGAAGGCGGCCGTGCGCTCATCCTGTCCGATCCGATGCTGACCGAGCACAGCCATTTCGCGCTGGGTGACAGGCGCCGCCCGCAGGATATCGCCATGCTCGATCCGCTGTTGGCGCGGTGGGGACTTTCCCTGCAATTCGATCCGGATCAGCAGACAGGTGTCCGGACGGTTATGCTCGCCGCTCCGGTCGAAGCCCGCATCGTCGTCGAACTTCCGGGCAAACTGATCGATGCGAAGAACCCGGAGAAGGCGGCGAACTGTGCTATCGGGAACGATGGATTGGTAGCGCTTTGCCAGATCGGCAAGGGGCAGGCGCTGATTCTGGCCGATGCCGCATTGCTTCAAGTCGAGCGCGCCGAAGAGTCCGGGCATAGCGAAGGCTTGGAGGCTCTGCTCGACTCGGCTTTCGCGCAATGATGCCGGCATGGGATTTCACGGGATGCGTCGAACCGGAGGATCCCGTGCGCGCGGGAAATGACGGGAAGATTGGCGTTTCCGAGCGTTCAGGGTTTGGCTTGCGGCAGGATGTTAGGGAAGAAAATACATATAGATCATAAGTTTAGCAGTTTTTCCCGAGATTTCCCTTAATTTTCCCTTTAAACCCGCATTTTCGCGGGTTAATACCGCCTTCCATCGGACAGGTTGTCTTTTGCCGAGTCTCGCGACGGCGAGGCTAGCCACCCGCGCGGCTGCGCAGGTGGCAGCGGGGAAGGCGTGTGTGCGAGCAGGTTCGGTCGAGGGGAACGGGGAACAGTGCCGGAAGTGCGGGTCAGTTACAGCGGTCAGGCCTATTCGCCCGCAGGCGAAAAGAGCCGCTACGCGCTGCCTCCGCTGTTCCGCAAGGCGGTGAAGGAGGCGAGTGGCGGCAACCGCGTCCTGTGCCTCGACAAGCACCCCAAATGGAAGTGCCTCGTCGGATTCGGTCTCAACCGCGAAGATGAACTCCAGCAGCAACTCGACCGCGAGTACGATGCCGCACTCAATGCAGGGCGCGAATTCGACTATGACGAGCGGTCTTCGCAGCTGTTCGGCTTCGAGAAGGTGCCGTTCGACGACAGCGGGCGCTTCGTCATGCCCGCGTTCCTGACCAAGGTCGGTAATGTAGATGGAGGGCTTTTCTTTCGCGGCGGCGGGCGCTTTTTCACGATCTGGAACCCGATCGAACTCGGCCGGATGGGTGACGAATGGGAAGCCGCCAAGGCCGCGTGCGATGCGCTGATCGCCGACTACGAGTCGAAGAAGAAATGACCGGCGCGCCGCATATCCCCGTCCTCCTCGACGAAGTGATCGCCGCGCTCGATCCGCAGGCTGGCGACGTGATCGTCGATGCAACTTTCGGGGCCGGCGGCTACACGCGTGCGCTGCTCGACGCAGGCGCGACCGTGCACGCCTTCGACCGCGACCCTGACGCGATCGCCGCTGGCCGGACCTGGCCCGAGACGAACGAGCAGCCCCCGCGCCTCGTGCTCCATCCCCGTCGCTTCTCCGAGATGGTCGCCAGCCTTGCCGAAGCAGGCATCGCACGGGTCGACGGCGTGACGATGGACATCGGCGTCTCCTCGATGCAGCTCGACCAGACCGAACGCGGTTTCGCCTTTTCCAGCGATGGTCCGCTCGACATGCGAATGAGTCAGGAAGGCGAAAGCGCCGCCGACTTCCTCAACACAGCCGAAGAGGCGGCCATCGCGGATGTGCTCTATCGCTATGGCGAGGAGCGCCAGTCCCGCCGCATCGCGCGTGCGATCGTTGCCGCCCGACCGCTTTCGACCACCGGCGACCTGGCGCGCGTCGTTCGCAAGGCGCTCGGTTACCGCGCCGGCGCGCCGAAGGATCCGGCAACGCGCAGCTTTCAGGCGGTTCGCATCCATGTGAACGGCGAACTCGACGAACTCGAAGAGGGGCTCGTCGCCGCCGAGCACCTGCTGCGCGAAGGTGGGCGCCTCGCCGTGGTCAGCTTCCACAGCCTGGAAGACCGGATCGTCAAACGTTACCTGCGCGATGCTTCGGCGGTTGCTGGCGGTTCGCGCCACCTGCCGCAAGTCGATGCAGCAAAGCCCGTCTATAAGCGTGTATCGAAGGGCATTCGCCCGACCGAAGCGGAGATTTCCCGCAATCCGCGCGCCCGGTCCTCGACCCTGCGTTCAGCCATTCGTACCGCCGAGCCTGCGAGGCAGGCGGCATGATCGCGGCAGGATCCCGCTTGCGACAGATCGGATGGGCCGTGGTGCTGACCGTTTGCGTCGCGGGCTTCGTCCTGCTTACTTTTCGGGTCAATGCGGTGAAGAGCGAGGTTCGTCTCGCGGAGCGCGAGATCATTGCCCTCGAGCGCGAAAAGGCGCTGCTTGAGATCGAATTCGAATCGCGCGCCAACCAGCAGCAGCTGGCGGACTGGAACCGGCTCGAGTTCGGCTATCTTGCGCCGCAGGCCGACCAGTATCTCGAGAACGAGCGCCAGCTTGCTTCGCTCAGCGTACCGCGCAGCATCGATGCCCCTGATCCGATCCGTGTCGCGCATACGGCGGTCGAAAGCGAGGATGAGGGGATCATTGCGATGGTCTCGCCATTGACCGGAAAACCACCCGAGGCCGCCTCGCCTGACGACGGCGACCGCCCCCACGGCAAGCCGTTGTCGGCGAAGCGCTCGCTGTCCGACCGGCTGGCTATCGAAAGTCCGCTGAAGTCGCCCAGCGCCGAGGTGGCGCAATGAACGCGCTGACGGTCAGCACCGCGATATCCAGCGGGCGGGTCCAGCTGGTTTCGCTGCGGAAGTCCTCGCTCGACACCGCGCGTTTGCGCGTATTATGGGTCGCCATGATCTTCGCCTTTGTAGCGGCGATCGCGGTTATTCGGATCGGCTATTTCGGGGTGAGCGATCGCGCGGTCACTTCGACTTCGCTGGAGGAAGCTCTGCTGCCTCCGCGCGGGGAGCTCACCGACCGGAACGGAGTGCCGCTGGCCCGGGCCTTTCCGGCCTATGCGCTGTGGTACAATCCCGATGCCATGGGTGATGCGTCGAACCCGTTGGTAAAGTCACCCCAGCGAGTCGCATCCGAGCTGAAGGCAATATTCCCCGACATCGATGTCGCCGACATTGCCGAAATGCTGGCCTCGGGACGCAGCGGATATATCCGCCGCCGCGTGTTGCCTGAAGATGCCAACCGCGTGCAGGACATCGGCGAACTTGCGCTTGAACTTCCGCGCGAGAGCGACCGTCACTACCCCCAGGGTTCGATGGGGGCGCACATTCTCGGCTTCGTCGATTCGGCCGGCAAGGGCAAGGTCGGGATGGAGCAGGTGCTGGACGACAGACTCAACGATCCGGTCCTGCGCAACACACCGGTGGCGTTGTCGATCGATATGCGCGCGCAAGGTGCCTTGGAGGACGAACTTCGCCGCGGCATGCTCGCGGTCAATGCGAAGGGTGCGGCGGGTATCATTCTCGATGTCGATACCGGTGAAGTGCTGGCGCTTGCCTCGCTGCCCGAATTCGATCCCAACCGGATCGATTCCGAAGGCGCGGGCAACATGTTCAACCGGGTGACCAACCAGGTCTACGAACTGGGTTCCACCTTCAAGCCGCTTACCGTCGCCGCCGCGATCGATGCTGGGTCCGTGCGCGATTTCGGCAAGCGATACGATGTCAGCCCGATCAAGATCGGCGGTTTCACGATCAAGGACAGCCACGATCTTGGGGCATCTCTGAACGTGCCAGAAATCCTGATCCATTCGTCGAATACTGGCACCGCGCGGATCGCCGACCAGATGGGCGGCGAAAAGCTGCAGCGGACCTGGATGGATCTCGGCCTGAACGAACGGCCGCATATCGAACTGCCCGCACGCGGCTTCCCGATCTGGCACGACGACTGGCCGCGCATTCGCAACATGACCGTCAGCTATGGCCATGGCATCGCAGTGACCCCGCTCCACCTCGCCAGCGCCTACGCCGCGATGGTCAACGGCGGAGTCTGGCGTCCGGCCACGCTGCACAAGCTGGAAGCACACGAAGTCCCGAAAGGCCGCCGCGTGTTCAAGGCCTCTACCTCCAGCCGGATGCGCCAATTGCTGCGCATGATCACGCTCTACGGCACGGGGCGCAACGCCGATGCCAAGGGCTTCCGCGTCGGCGGGAAAACCGGGTCGGCGGAAAAGCCGGGTGGTTCCGCAGGCTACAAGAAGACCTCGCTGGTCTCGACCTTCGCCGCCGCTTTCCCGATGGACCGTCCGCGCTACGTCATCATCGCGATGCTCGACGAACCGCAGGGCACGACCGCCAGCTCGTTCCAGCGCACCGCCGCCTGGAACGCCGCGCCAATCGTCGGCAATCTGGTGCCGCGGATCGGACCGCTCCTCGGGGTGAGGCCCGACGACACGCGCGACGTCGATATCAGCGATCTTCGTCCGATGGTCCCGGGGGAAGATTGATGCGGCTCGCCGGTCTTGCCGCTTCGGCGGATATCGAATTGCCGGAATGTGGGGACGCGCAAGTCACCGGCTTCGCGATCGACAACCGCAAGGTCGCGCCAGGAACCGTCTTTGGCGCTTTCAAGGGCAGCCGGTTCAACGGCGAGGACTTCATTCCCGCAGCGATCAAGGCAGGCGCGGTCGCCATCGTCGCGCGGCCCGAGGCGGTCGTCGACGGGGCGATCCACATCGCCAGTGCCGAGCCGCGCAAGACCTTCGCGCAGCTCGCCGCGCAGTTCTTCAAGCCAGTGCCGCAGACCATCGTCGCGGTCACCGGCACCAATGGCAAGACCTCCACCGTCGAGATGACCCGCCAGCTGTGGCGCATGGCGGGGCACCGCGCAGCCAGCATCGGCACGCTGGGCGTGACCACACCGGAGGAAAGCGTCTCTACCGGGCTTACCACGCCCGACATCGTGACCTTCCTCGCCAACGTGAGCGGGCTGGCGCGCGAGGGCATGAGCCACCTCGCCTACGAGGCATCGAGCCACGGGCTGAGCCAGTATCGCAATGAGGGGCTACCGGTCGCGGCGGCAGGGTTCACCAACCTCAGCCGCGATCACCTCGATTATCATGCGGACATGGACGATTACTTCGCGGCCAAGATACGGCTGTTAGACGAGGTGGTTGCCGATGACGCAACGGCAGTGGTCTGGACCGGCAATAGCGAGTGGGCCGGTCGGGCCATCGAACATGCGCAGAAGCGGAACCTGCGCGTGTTCACGGTGGGTGAGCAGGGGGCGAACGACCGTAACGGCATCCGCCTGCTCGCCCATACCCCGACCCAGCTGGGCCAGGAACTGACGGTGGAGCACGCCGGTCAGCAGAGGGTCATCAAGCTGCCGCTGATCGGCGCGTACCAGTCGGCGAATGCGCTGGTTGCTGCCGGACTGGTGATCGCGACCGGCGGCGATGCGGCGCAGACGCTCGACGCGGTTTCGCGCCTGCAGCCAGTTCGCGGCCGGCTCGAACGTGCGGTGATCGCTCCGTCCGGTGCGCCGGTCTATGTCGATTACGCGCATACGCCGGACGCGCTTGAAGCGGCGATCGTTGCGCTGCGACCGCATGTGAAGGGCCGGCTGATCTGTGTCTTCGGCGCCGGTGGTGACCGGGACCCGGGCAAGCGCGCGCCGATGGGCGAAGCAGCCTCGCGTCATGCCGACGTGGTGATCGTGACCGACGACAATCCGCGCGGCGAGGACGCCGGGGATATCCGCCGCGAAATCCTGTCCGGAGCAAGTGACAAAGCCATCGAAATTGGCGACCGGCGCGAAGCCATCGCCCACGCCATCGCATCGGCAGCGAGCGACGACATCGTCCTCATCGCCGGAAAGGGCCACGAGCAAGGCCAGATCGTCGGGTCAGGGGAAAACATGCGGGTCTTTCCGTTCAATGATGTCGAAGTCGCACGTGAATGCGCTGCCCAAGCCGTGGTTGCGATGCGATGAGCGCGGTACGCATTCCGCATCCGGCGCTGAGCGCCTGGCCGGCATCGCAACGCGACGCGCTGCCGCTGGCGCTGTGGACCTCCGCCGCGATCGCCGAGGCGACCGGCGGCACCGCGAGCGGGGATTTCCAGTGCGCCGGGATCGAGATCGATAGCCGCGATGTGCGCAACGGCGACCTGTTTTTTGCGCTCAAGGGCGAGGCGATGGACGGCCACCGCTTTATCGACAAGGCGTTCGAAAACGGCGCTGCCGCAGCCGTCGTCGACCGCCCGGTGCCCTGGCCGCATGTGCTGGTCGAGGACACTACTGCCGCGCTCCACGCGCTCGCAGCAGCCGCGCGGACCCGCAGCAAGGCGATCCGGATCGGGGTGACGGGATCGGTCGGCAAGACCGGGGTCAAGGAAGCGATCTTCGCCGCGCTCGACCGGTGCAGCTTCGGCGCGACGCATCGTTCGGTGCGCAGCTACAACAACCATGTCGGGGTGCCGCTCAGCCTGGCGCGGATGCCCGCACGCAGCCGGTTCGGTGTGTTCGAGATGGGCATGAACCATGCAGGCGAGATTTCCGGCCTGACGACGCAGGTGAAGCCGAACGTGGCGGTCATCACCACCATCGCGCCGGCGCATATCGAGAATCTCGGCAGCATGGAGGCGATCGCCGATGCAAAGGCCGAGATTTTCGCAGGGCTCGAACCGGGCGGGATCGCGGTCATCCCGGCGGATAGCGAATATTTTGGGCAATTGCGCGATCGGGCTCAGGCGCTTGGCGCGAGGGTCGTGTCCTTCGGCCGAGATGGCGCGGCGGATGTCCGGCTGCTCGACACGATCCCGTCTGCCGACGGCGGATCGCTGGTCACGGCGGACATGGGCGACACCCGGGTGTGCTACACCGTCGCCGAGCCGGGCGAGCACTGGATCGCCAACTCGCTCGCCGTGATGGCGGCGGTGCGGGCGGTCGGCGGCGATCTGGGTGCGGCCGGACTTGCGCTGGCCGAGATGGGCGGGCTCAAGGGCCGCGGCGCGCGTCACCGGATTCCCGCGCCGGGCGGCAAGGCGCTGCTGATCGACGAGAGCTACAACGCCAATCCCGCCTCGATGCGCGCAACGCTGCGCCAACTGGGACATACGCCTGCCACCCGCCGCATCGCGGTGCTCGGCAGCATGAAGGAATTGGGTGATTTCGCACCCAAATTCCATGCCCAGCTCGCCGAACTGCTGGCCGAGGCGCAGGTCGACTACGCAATCCTCGTCGGCGAGGAGATGCGGGCGCTGGCACGGCACTTGGGGAAAGGCGGCGCAGGGGCGCTTGCCGGAGGCCTGAGCTTCGCGCATTGCGATGGTCCTGCCGAGGCGATTGCCGCGCTGGAGGACTTCGGGCTGACCGCAGGCGATGCGGTGCTGGTGAAGGGTTCCAACTCGATCGGATTGGGCAGGCTGGTTGCACACTTCACAGGCCGACAATCCGGCCGGGACGACTGAATGCTGTATCTGATCGCCGAGTGGCTGGAATTCGAAGGTCTGTTCAACCTCGTCCGCTACCAGACCTTCCGCTCGGGCGCGACGCTGATGACTGCGCTCATCATCGGACTGATTATCGGCCCGCGCTTCATCAACATGTTGCGTGTGCGCCAGGGCAAGGGCCAGCCGATCCGCGCCGACGGCCCGCAAAGCCACCTCGCCAAGGTCGGCACGCCGACGATGGGCGGGCTGATGATACTGATCGCTCTGACCAGCTCGATGCTGCTGTGGATGGACCCGCGCAATCCCTTCGTCTGGGCCTGCGTGCTGGTGACCGTCGGCTTCGGGATCATCGGCTTCCTCGACGATTACGACAAGGTCACCAAGCGCAGCCATAAGGGCGTTTCGGCGAAGGTGCGATTGCTGCTCGAATTCGCGGTTGCGGGCGTGGCGAGTTACTTGATCGTCAGCCAGATCAATACCAATCTCTATATTCCCTTCCTGTCGGGCGTTTCGGTCCCGCTCGGGCCGTTCTATTATGTCTTCGCGGCGGTGGTGATCGTCGGCTTCGGCAATGCGGTGAACCTGACCGACGGGCTCGACGGGCTGGCGACCATGCCGGTGGTGATTGCGGCCGGGACCTTCGCGATCATCGCCTATCTGGCGGGCCGGGTCGATTATTCGGCCTATCTCGGAATTCCCCATGTCCCCGGGGCGGGCGAACTGGCGATATTCTGCGCTGCGATCATGGGCGGCGGTCTGGCCTTCCTGTGGTTCAACGCCCCGCCCGCGGCGGTGTTCATGGGCGACACCGGCAGCCTCGCGCTCGGCGGCGCGCTCGGGGCGATCGCGGTCGCGAGCCATCACGAGATCGTGCTGCTGATCGTGGGCGGGTTGTTCGTCGCTGAAACCGCCTCGGTCATCATTCAGGTCTTCTGGTTCAAACGAACCGGCAAGCGGATCTTCCGCATGGCCCCGATCCACCACCATTTCGAGCAGAAGGGCTGGGCGGAATCGACCGTCGTCATCCGCTTCTGGATCGTTTCGATCGTGCTCGCGCTGATCGGCCTTTCGACGCTGAAGCTGCGATGATCACTTCGCCCGCCTTTGCCGGCAAGCGCTATGCCATCCTCGGCCTCGCCCGCTCGGGCCTCGCTGCGGCGGAAGCTCTGCTCGCCAGCGGGGCGGAGGTCGTGGCGTGGGACCGGCAGGATGTCGCGCGCGACAAGCTGGAAGGCCGCGCAAGGCTGGCCGATCCGCTCGACCTCGATCTGACCGGCTTCGATGGCGTGGTGGTGTCACCCGGCGTGCCGCTTAACACCCACCCGATTGTCGGGCACGCGGCACAATTCGGTGTGCCGGTGATCGGCGATATCGAACTTTTCGCGCAGGCGAGAGCGAACCTGCCGCCGCACAAGGTCGTCGGCATCACCGGCACCAACGGCAAGAGCACGACAACCGCGCTGGTGCACCATATCCTGAAAGAGGCGGGCGTGCCGACGCTGATGGGCGGTAATATCGGCATTCCGATCATGGAACAGGACCCGCTGCCGGAAGGTGGTGTCTATGTGCTCGAACTGTCGAGTTACCAGATCGACCTGACCCAAAGCCTCGATTGCGATGTCGCGGTGCTGCTTAACATCACGCCCGACCATCTGGACCGCTATGATAGCTTCGAGGCTTATGCCGCGAGCAAGAAGCGGCTGTTCGAGATGCAGACAAAGATGCATTACTGGATCGAGCCTGATGATCGACTGAGTCCGCAAGATCCAACGGATATCTGGGGGCCGTTCGGCAGAGACGGTGTTTTACCGCGCGACCCGACCAAGCTTGGTGCGCAACCGGAATGGCCGAGTTTGCAGGGACCCCACAATGCGCAGAATGCCTTGGTTGCGATCGAAGTCGCGATGAGGCTCGGGGTGCACGAAGAAGTCGTAAGCAAAGCCCTTCGGACCTTCATCGGTCTCCCCCACCGGATGGAATTCGTCGCCGAACATGATGGCGTTCTTTTCATCAACGACAGCAAGGCGACCAATACCGATAGCACCGCACCTGCCCTCGCGGCCTATCCGCCGGTCGACGGGCATCCGCGCATCCACTGGATCGTCGGCGGGCTGCCCAAGGAAGACGGGTTGGGCAAATGCGAGGAACATCTCGCCAATATCAAGCAGGCCTACACCATCGGCGAAGCCGGGCCGCGTTTTGCCGAGCTGCTCGAAGGACGGGTAGCGGTCGACCGGAGCGAGATGATCTGCACCGCCGTGCGCCGCGCGATGCGCAACGTCGTGCCGGGCGATGTGGTCCTGCTCTCGCCCGCCTGCGCCAGCTTCGACCAGTTCAAGGACTATGAGCGGCGCGGCGAGCACTTCCGGCAGATCGTTGCCATGCTGACGGGCGAGGAGCCTGCTGCCGAACATCCCTTCGAAGGGAAATCTGCCGCATGAGCGCGACCCAGCCCTACATCCCGCGATCCGGCGAGCGGGCGGCCAATCCGGACAGGTTCCGCGGCAGCCGTACTGCCGAGCTCAAGATCTGGTGGCGCGAGATCGATCGGGTGCTGCTGTTCCTGGTGCTGGCCCTGATGGCGATCGGCACCGCCGCAGTGGCGGCTGCTTCGCCTGCCAGCGCCGACCGGCTTTCTACTGCCGAAGTGCGGTTGCCCGAACTCTATTTTTACTGGGCGCATCTGCGCTGGCAGTTCGTGGGCCTGTTCGTGCTGTTCGGCGCATCGATGCTGACGGTCGACAATGCCCGGCGGATCGGGGTGCTGCTGGCGGCGGCGATGTTGTTTGCGCTGCTCCTCGTCCCCGTGCTCGGTCACGAGGTCAACGGGGCGAAGCGGTGGATCGAGGTCGGGATGCGGTTTCAGCCGTCCGAATTCCTCAAGCCGGGCTTCGCGATCGCGCTGGCATGGATCATCACCTGGCGCTTGCGCGACCCCAACCTTCCGGTCATCGCCATGGTCACCGGGATCATGGGCCTGATCGGCGCACTCCTCATGCTGCAACCCAACCTCGGCGAAGCAATCCTGTTCGGCGGGGTGTGGTTCGTCATGATCCTGATTGCAGGAGTCAGCGTTCAACGGATTGCGGTGCTGATGGGGACGGGGATTGCGGCCCTGACTGCGACCTATTTCCTCTACGACAACGCACGCCACCGGATCGATTCCTTCCTCGGCGGCGGCACGGCCTTCGACCAGGTCGATCTCGCCGAGCGCACCTTGCTCGCAGGGGGGTGGACCGGCAGCGGCCTGTGGCTGGGCGTGCGCAAGATGAACCTGCCCGAAGCGCATACCGACTACATTTTTTCGGTCATCGGAGAGGAATTCGGCCTGCTGGTGTGCGCGGTGATCGTGCTGCTCTATCTCGCTATCGTGGTGCGGGTGCTGGTGCGACTGGCGGACGAGGAGAACCTGTTCGTGCTGCTGGCGGGGGCAGGGCTCGTCACCCAGATCACCGGGCAGGCCTTCATCAACATCCTCGTCAATCTGCAGCTATTCCCGTCGAAAGGCATGACCTTGCCGCTCGTCTCCTATGGCGGCTCTTCGACCATTGCGGTATGCCTGTGCGTCGGATTGCTGATTGCCATTACCCGGCGCAACCCGTTCCTGACGCGCGAGACACCGGGCTTGCGCGCGATCCTGTCGGACAGGCTGATTGCCGAGGAAAGGACCCGTCCATGAGCGGTGCCAACCGCCACTATGTTCTCGCCGCCGGGGGTACCGGCGGTCACCTGATCCCGGCCTTTGCGCTGGCGACAGAGCTCGAGCGGCGCGGACACCATGTCGCGCTGATCACCGACGAGCGCGGCGCAAACATTCCCGGCAAGCCCGATTTCCTCCCCGCGCATATCCTGCCCGCCGGGCGCTTCGGCAAGAACCCGCTCAACTGGATCAAGGGGCTGCGCGCGATCGGGCAGGGGCGCGACATGGCGCTGCGGCTGTTCGAAAGCTTCGAGCCGAGCGCGGTGGTCGGTTTCGGCGGCTATCCCTCGCTGCCCGCGCTGCTGGCGTCGACCTCCGCCGCGATTCCCAGCGTGCTGCACGAACAGAACGCGGTGCTGGGGCGCGTCAACCGCTTCATGGCCGGCCGGGTCGAGGCGATCGCCACCGCCTATCCCGAAATCCGGCGGTTGAAGCCCAAGCATGCGGGCAAGGTGCATCTGGTCGGCAATCCGGTGCGCGGCGAAGTGCTGCAGCTTCGCGAAGAGCCGTTCCCCGCCTTTACCGAAGACGGCTTGCTGCGCGTGCTGGTGACCGGCGGCAGCCAAGGGGCGAGCGTTCTCTCGGAGATTGTCCCTGACGGGCTCGCCATGCTCCAGCCCGCGCTGCGCTCGCGGCTGCAGGTGACCCAGCAGTGTCGCCCCGAAGATCTTGATGCGGTGCGCGAGCGCTATCGCAACCACGATATTCCTGCCGAGCTGGGCACTTACTTCGAGGATATGGCCGCGCGCCTTGCCGATGCGCATCTGTTCATCGGGCGGGCGGGGGCATCGACGATCGCCGAACTGACCGCGGTCGGACGCCCCGCGATCCTCATCCCGCTGCCGATCGCCACCGACGACCACCAGGCGGCCAACGCTCGCGAAATGGCCAAGAAGGGCGGCGCGCGGATGATCCGGCAGGAGAACTTCACCGCCAAGGAACTCGCCAAGCAAATCCAGGCCATGGCGCAGAACCCGCAGTCGCTCGCCACGGCGGCGCATGCCGCGTGGAACTGCGGCCGGCCGCACGCGGCGAAAGAACTCGCAGATCTGGTCGAAAGCTTCGGCGGCGATACGCTGATGGATGTGATCCGCACTACCGAGCCGATCCGCGATATCGTCGGCGCGCCATCGGGGGCGGCGGCATGAAGGGCGTCGGCACCGATATCGGGGTGATCCACTTCGTCGGCATCGGCGGGATCGGCATGTCGGGCATTGCCGAGGTCATGGCCAACCTCGGCTACACCGTGCAGGGCAGCGACATCAGCGAAAGCCCCACGGTCGAGCGCCTGCGCAGCCGTGGCATCGCCGTGCGCATCGGCCATGCCAAGGAGAACGTCGAGGGCGCGGCCGTGGTGGTGACCTCGACTGCGGTCAAGCGGACCAATCCGGAAGTTGCGCACGCGCTCGAGAACCGCATTCCCGTGGTCCGCAGGGCGGAGATGCTCGCCGAACTGATGCGGCTCAAGAGCACCGTCGCGGTTGCCGGCACGCATGGCAAGACCACCACCACCAGCATGATCGCCGCCCTGCTCGATGCGGGCGGGATAGACCCGACCGTGATCAACGGCGGAATCATCGAACAATACGGTTCGAACGCGCGGCTGGGCGACAGCGACTGGATGGTGGTCGAAGCCGACGAAAGCGACGGCAGCTTCCTGCGGCTCGACGGGACCATCGCGGTGGTGACCAATATCGATCCCGAGCATCTAGATCACTACGGCACTTTCGACGGGGTGAAGGATGCCTTCGTCGAGTTCATCCACAACGTCCCGTTCTACGGCGCGGCGATCCTGTGCATCGACCATCCCGAAGTGCAGGCGGTGATCGGCAAGGTGCGCGACCGGCGCGTGGTGACCTACGGCTTCAACCTCCAAGCCGATATCTGCGGGGTCGATGTCCGACCTTCGGATGGCGGAAACCTGTTCGACGTCGTGGTCCGCCAACGCGGGGAGGACGACCGGCGGATCGAAGGCGTGAAACTGCCGATGCCGGGCCGCCACAACGTGCAGAATGCGCTCGCGGCGATCGCAGTCGCGATCGAGATGGGCTGCTCGGACGACGTTATCCGCACCGGCTTCGGCAGCTTCGGCGGCGTGCGGCGGCGTTTCACGCGGGTCGGGCAGGTCGGCGGCGCGACGGTGATCGACGATTACGCGCACCACCCGGTGGAAATCCGCGCGGTGCTTTCTGCCGCGCGGGAAAGCGCCAATGGCAAGGTTATCGCGGTGATGCAGCCGCATCGCTATTCGCGCCTCGGCGATCTGATGGACGATTTCCAGAACTGCTTCAACGATGCCGACACGGTCTACGTCACCCCGGTCTATGCGGCAGGCGAAGAGCCGGTCGATGGCGTCAGTTCGCAAGCTTTGGTCGAAGGGCTGAAATCGCGCGGACATCGCTCTGCTGCGACGGTAGCCGACCGCGAGGAACTGGCGGCGCGGCTGGCTGGTGAAGTCGAAGCGGGCGATCTGGTGGTCTGCCTCGGTGCGGGCGACATCACCCGTTGGGCCGCTGCCCTGGCAAGCGACATCGAGCGGGTGCGCGCGGCATGACGACGCACCAGCCTGACGATTGGGCGATGAACGACAAGGGCGGCGCGCCCGATGCCGAAGTCGATCTCGACGGAGCGACCAGTGCGCCGGTGTCTACGCACGGGCTGCGCGGCAAGCTGACCGCCAATGCGCCGCTCGCAAAGCTGGTGTGGTTCAAGACGGGCGGCGCGGCCGACTGGTTGTTCGAACCGGCTGACCTCGACGATCTGACCCTGTTTCTCGACCGGTTGGAGGGCAAGCTGCCAGTGATGGCGCTGGGCCTCGGCTCGAACCTGATCGTGCGCGATGGCGGCGTACCCGGTGTGGTGATCCGGCTCGGCAAGGCCTTTTCGAAAGTGGCCAACAAGGGCGATTGCCTGCTCGAATGCGGTGGTGGTGCCTCGGGCATCCTCGTTTCCTCCTCCGCACGCGATGCAGGGATTGCGGGGCTCGAATTCTTGCGCGGCATTCCCGGTACGGTCGGCGGCTTCGTGCGGATGAACGGCGGGGCCTATGGCCGCGAAGTTTCGGACGTGCTGGTCGACTGCGACGTGGTGCTGGCGTCCGGCGAGCTCGTGCGCCTTTCGGCGGCGGACCTGCAATACAGCTACCGCCACTCGGCCTTGCCCGAAGGCGCCGTGGTGGTCGCGGCGCGGTTCCAGGGGCGCACGGGTGATCCCGCCGCCATCGGCGCGGAGATGGATCGTATCGCGCAAGCGCGGGAGGAATCGCAGCCGCTCCGCACGAAGACGGGCGGCTCGACCTTCAAGAACCCTGAAGGCCACAAGGCTTGGCAGCTTGTCGATGCCGCCGGGTGCCGCGGCCTCACCATCGGCGGCGCGCAGGTGAGCGAGAAGCACACCAATTTCCTGATCAACACCGGCACTGCGACCAGTGCCGACATCGAAGGGCTGGGTGAAGAAGTGAAGCGCCGCGTCTACGCGCATTGCGGGGTCCAGCTCGAATGGGAAATCCAGCGGGTGGGCCGGCCATGACGCTCGATCGCAAACTCCATGTCGCAGTGCTGATGGGCGGCTGGGCAAACGAGCGCCCGGTTTCGCTGATGAGCGGCAACGGCGTGGCCGATGCACTCGAAAGCCGGGGCCATCGGGTCACCCGGATCGATATGGACCGGCAGGTCGCCGCGCGCATCGCCGAGGCCGCCCCCGACGTCGTGTTCAATGCGCTGCACGGTGTGCCGGGCGAGGATGGCACGGTGCAGGGCATGCTTGACCTGATGGGCGTGCCCTATACCCATTCGGGCCTCGCCACCTCGGTCATCGCGATCGACAAAGAGCTGACCAAGCAGGCGCTGGTGCCCAAGGGCATTCCGATGCCCGGCGGGCGGATCGTGCGGAGCGCGGAGTTGTACGAACGCGACCCGCTGCCGCGCCCCTATGTCTTGAAGCCGGTGAATGAGGGCTCCTCGGTCGGTGTCGCCATCGTGACTGCGGACGGCAATTACGGCAATCCGATCGCGCGCGATGCGACAGGACCGTGGCAGGAATTTCCCGAGCTGCTCGCCGAACCCTATATCCGCGGGCGCGAGCTCACGACGGCGGTGATCGACGGGCCGGAGGGCCCGCGCGCGCTGGCGGTGACAGAACTGGTCCCGAAGTCGGGGTTCTACGATTTCGATGCGAAGTATACCGAGGGGATGACCGAGCACGTCTGCCCCGCCGATCTGCCGGACAATATCACTGCGTTGTGCCTCGAATATGCCGTGCGCGCGCACAAGGCGCTGGGCTGCAAGGGCACCAGCCGGACCGATTTCCGCTGGGATGACGAGCAGGGCGAGGACGGCCTGTTCGTGCTCGAAACCAACACTCAGCCGGGCATGACGCCGCTCAGCCTCGTGCCCGAACAGGCGCGGTATTGCGGCATGGACTACGGCGACCTGGTCGAAGCGATCGTCGCCGAGGCGCTGCGGACCCATCAAGCGAAGGGAGGGGACAATGGCGACCGTCAAGCGTAAGGCGCAGCAGGGCGTTCGCCGCTCGACCGCCGCGCGCAGCCGCGCGGACACTGCGCGCCGCGCCCGGGCAAAAACCGGATCGGCGCTCGATTCCGCGATGGCGATCCTGCCCTTCACCGAAGAGCAACTGCACCGGATTTTCCTTGCGATCATCCTCGGCGGGGCGGCGGCGCTGGCATGGTTCGTCGCCAGCCTCGCGGGCGTGCCGGCAATGGCCAGCCAGCAGATCGCCATGCTGTCGTCCGATGCCGGGTTCGAGGTGCGCCGGGTGCAGGTCACCGGGGTCGAACGGATGAACGAGCTCAAGGTCTACGAGCAGGTGCTGAGCGAGCATGAGACCCCGATGACCTCGGTCGATCTCGACCTGCTGCGCAACCGCCTGCTCGAGCTGAGCTGGGTCAAGGATGCCCGCGTTTCGCGCCAGCTGCCCGATACGCTGGTGGTTGATATCGTCGAACGCACGCCGCACGCCGCGCTGCGCAAGGCCGACCGGCTGGTGCTGATCGATCCCGAGGGGGTCGAGCTCGAACCGATCAGCGACGCCAACGCCAAGGGCATGCTGGTGGTTTCGGGTCCGGGTGCCGGCAAGCAGGTTGCCGCGCTGACAGAACTGCTCGACACAGCGCCCGCGATCAAGCCGCAGGTGACCGAGGCCGAATGGCTGGGCAATCGCCGCTGGAACCTCACCTTCAACACCGACCAGGTGCTCGCGCTGCCGCAGGGCGAGAAAGAGGCCGCCAACGCGCTGGTGGCCTTCGCCACGCTCGACGGGCGCAACCGGCTGCTCGGCGGCAAGGTGGCGCATTTCGACATGCGGGTACCGGGCCGGGTGCATTTGCGCATTCCGGGCCGTACGCAGCAGACGCTCGCAGCGGGAGACGAATGATGGCCCTGCCGCGCATCACCAAGGTCTTCGGAGCGGTCAACGTCGGCTCGTTCCGCATCTCTGCCATGGTCATGGGCCTGTCCGAGACCGGCGAGATGATCGTGCTCGGCTCGGGCCACCGGCAAAGCCAAGGCATCAAGCGTGGATATGTGACCGACATGGCGGCGGCAACCTACGCAATCCGCGATGCGGTCGAGCGGGCGGAAAAGAACGCCGGGACCAGCGTTTCGAGCGTCTGGGTCGGCTGTTCGGGCGCAGGCCTCGCGAGCCAGATTGCCAAGGTCGAGATCGACATCGGCGGTCGGCGGATCGAGGAAGAGGATATCGAGCAATTGCTCCTCGTGGCGCGCGACAATATCCAGCCCGACGGGCGAATGGTGCTCCATGCGCAACCTGCTCACTATACGCTCGACGGAGCGCACGGTGTCGCGAATCCAAAGGGGTTGCACGCCGAGCGGTTGGGGGTGGATGTCCATGTCATGCTGGCTGACGGGGCGCCGGTGCGGAACCTGATCGAGGCGGTCCAGAACGCCCATCTCGAGGTCGAAAGCGTTGTCGCCGCACCCATCGCAGCGGGCCATGCCTGCCTGACGCCTGAAGAGCGCGAACTGGGCACCGCGCTGGTGGAGATCGGGGGCGATGTGACCAATGTTTCGGTCTATGCCGCCGGTATGCTGCTGGGATTGAAGGCAATCCCGCTCGGGTCGACCGACATCACCGACGCGGTTGCCTCGGCCTTCGGCATCCGCCGGTTCCAGGCCGAGCGGCTCAAATGCGTCTCCGGTTCCGCCATCGCCAGTCCAACCGACCACCGCGAAATGATCCCGGTCTATGGTCCGGGGGAAAGCGGTGAATCCGGCTCCACGGCACGCGGTGCAGATGACAAGAACCGTATCCCGCGCGCGGAATTGGTCTCTGTGGTGACACAGAACCTTGCGAAGCTGACCGATGAGATCGGCAAGGCGTTGAGGGAGATGGGATTTTCCGGCTCTCGTGGAAGCCAGGTCGTGTTGACTGGCGGCGGTGCAGAATTGGCCGGTCTCGCCGAGTATGCCCAAAGCGCGCTCGGGCGCCCGGTCCGCATCGGCAAGCCACCTGCGCTGCGCGGCTTGCCCGAGGCGCATGCAACGCCGGGCTTTGCGACACTGGCCGGCCTGTGTCTCTACGCAGCAGACGACCCGGTCGATATCCGCACGATCGACCCTCGTTATACGACCACGGTCAAGCTGAGCGGGATGGCGCTCGTTTCGAGGCTCGTTCGTGCGGCGCGAGAGTATTTCTGACGTGAGCCATATAGCGTTAACCACTGTGGATAAGCGATTCTCTGCTATGCCCGCCCAATCCGGTTTGTGTCAGACTAATCGCCAGTCGAATTTTTTTAGCATCTGCTCCCGAAGGGACACGCAATGAGCATCAACATCGGACCGCCCGCCACGGATGAGCTTCGGCCCAGGATTACCGTTATCGGTGTCGGGGGTGCGGGCGGCAATGCGATTGCCAACATGATCGCGGCCGATATCGAAGGCGTCGAGTTCGTAGTTGCGAACACCGATGCGCAGGCGCTGAACAATGCAGTGGCAGATACGCGGATCCAGCTGGGGCCCGATATCACCGGCGGCCTCGGTGCCGGCGCACGGCCCGAAGTCGGCAAGGCTGCTGCCGAGGAAACCGTGCAGGACATCGAAAACCTGCTCGAAGGCGTGAACATGTGCTTCATTGCCGCCGGGATGGGCGGCGGCACCGGCACCGGCGCAGCCCCGGTCATCGCAGAGGCCGCGCGCCGCAAGGGCGTGCTGACCGTGGGCGTGGTGACCAAGCCGTTCCTGTTCGAGGGCACGCGTCGCATGCGAGCGGCCGAGGCCGGAATCGAAGAGCTTCAGCGCTATGTCGACACGCTGATCGTCATTCCCAACCAGAACCTGTTCCTGGTGGCAAAGGCGGAAACGACCTTCAAGGAAGCGTTTCAGTTGGCCGACGAAGTGCTGCAGCAGGGCGTCCGCTCGATCACCGACCTGATGGTGATGCCAGGCCTCATCAATCTCGACTTTGCCGATGTGAAATCGGTGATGGAGGAAATGGGCAAGGCGATGATGGGCACGGGCGAAGGCGAGGGCGAGAACCGCGCGCTCGAAGCCGCCGAGCGCGCGATTGCCAACCCGCTGCTCGACGGTGTGTCGATGCAGGGTGCGAAGGGCGTCATCATCTCGATCATCGGCGGCGATGACATGAAGCTGCTCGAAGTCGACGAAGCGGCGAACCATATCCGCGAGCTGGTCGACGAAGATGCGAACATCATTTGGGGGTCGGCGTTCAATCCCGATCTACAGGGCAAGATCCGTGTCTCGGTCGTGGCGACCGGGATCGAGCCTGCTAGCGGAATGGTCGATGCCTCCGGCGACAGGCACTCTCTGTCGCTTGGTGCCAATCGCGCGCCCAAGCGGCCGGTGCTGGAACTGCCCGAAGAAGACGAATTCGACGACATCGCAAACGAGGCGAGCGCGGCAGAAGACCCGCCGATGTCGCTCGGCGGCTACCAGGTGGCCGGAGCCGACGAGGATTTCGAGGACGAGTACGAGGATGATGATGTCGACGGCATCGTCGATCCCCTTGCCGGTATGCGAAACGAAGTGCCCGACCCATACGAACCGCAAGAAGCAGGCGGCGAGGGCGCGTTGGACGATGCGGCGCCTTCATCGACCCCTGCCGGTGACGAACACGAATCCGATGAGGACGATTGGGGCGATGTCGGTGACGGCAGTCGGCAGAATGCCGAACCGCTCGATCTCGGTTTGGAAGGCGCAGAAGTCGGCGGCGATATCGATGGTGACGACAAGCTGCTGGCGGACGCAGACCGTTTGGTAGAGGACGATCAACCCTTGCAGGTGAAGACCGGTGGCGGCCGCCGCAGAGGCTTGATTTCAGGCGGTGAATCCAGCGCCGGAAGCACGCTCTTCGAACGCATGGCAAATCTGTCTCGCGGGTCGTCGGATGACAAGGAAGAAGATGAGGACGTAGGCGAGGGTGAAAGTGAAGGTGAAGGCTCTTCCTCGCTCAACATTCCGCGTTTCCTTGGGCGCCAGAACAACCAGTAAACTGCGACAGCCGGTTCCGTCTTCGTTCAGAACGGCGGATCCAATCCGTTGCTTTACCCGGGCAACCGGCACAGCTATGCGGGCCTCCCCCATGACAAGGTCGAACTGCAATCTACTTGCCTTGGTGGGTGTGGCGCTGTCACCCGCACTTCTGGCGTGGCCCACCGTCGCGGCGGCGCAGGAGATCGTACAGCCGCTGCCGCCGAAGGAGCTGGGCCAGCTCAATGCAGCCCTGAGGCGCATTTCGCAAAACCCGCAGGATGTCGAAGCGCTGCTCGACGCCGGCGAGGCTTCGCTGGTCCTCGATGACATTAACGCGGCGGAGGGTTTCTTCCTGCGCGCAGAGGCGCTGGCCCCGGGGAATCCGCGTGTCTTGTTGGGTCTGGGTCGCGCGGCCGTGCGCGCGCGCGATCCGCTCAAGTCGATCGGATTGTTCGACAGCGCCGAAGAGGCTGGAGCGAAAATGGCCAGCGTGGCGCTCGACCGTGGGCTCGCCTACGATTTGGTGGGCGACAATGTTTCCGCACAAGCCGAATACCGCAAGGGTCTGACTCTGGCTGAAGATGACGAGCTGCGCCGCCGCCTTTCGCTCAGCCTTGCCATCGCGGGTGACAAGGAGGGGTTCCAGAATACGCTCAATCCGCTTGTCGCCAGGGGCGATTCCGCCTCTTACCGCACACGAGCTTTCGGTCTTGCGATCCTCGGCGAAGATGATGAAGCGGTTGAAATTGCAGCTGCGGTGATGCCGCGCGAAATGTCGGCCCGGATCGAACCCTATTTGCGCTACATGAAGCGTCTCACCCCTTCGCAGCAGGCCGCGGCAGGCAATCTCGGCGTCTTCCCGCGCGCGGCACAGATCGGGCGCGATACTCCGCAAGTCGCGCAGTACCGCGAGCAAAAGGGACTGGTCCGAACCGCCGATGCGCGTCTTGCTCCACAAGGGGAACCGCTCGGGCAGCGCGTCGATACGACGAGCCAGCGCAGGCGGCCCGATCGCGGGCGGAGTGTCGCAGCCGAGCCGGTTGCCGAAGCGTCCTCTGCTTTGCCCGAATCGGTGCGACGCGAGGTTGCCCGTGCCGAGCGCGAGCAGGCCTCCGATCCCCTCCAGCGCACCAGCCGACCGGCCGTGGTGGTCCGTCGCATCGAACGGGACGCTCCAACAACGGATGACAGCGGCGATGCGGTGGCGCAGCCAGCGCAGATCTTGGCCAGCGAGCCAGCGGAAAACCAAGCTCTGGCAGCCGCGCCCACGGGTATTGCAGTGCGCGAACTTCCCGTGACGCCGGTCGAACTGCCTGCCGCCGAAGCGTCAGAGGTGACACCGCCGACGGGCATCGCCGTACGAGAAGTCCAGGCATCGCAACCGGCAATGTCCGTTACCGGCACTGTTGCGGCCCCGGAGCCTGGCTTCGATATCGCCCGGGTCGAATCGGTTCCGGTAGCGGCCAGCATCTCTGGGCCGACAGCGGCTGAGGTGGAGGAGACTCTCAGCGTCGCCGAGGCTTTTGCGGCTTTCGCAGAGGCCGCGCCGCCGGTCCCCTCAAGCAGCGGCGGGGTCGATATCACCAGCATCAAGCCTCCGCGCGAGGTCGAGAAGCCCGCTCCACCGCCTACTCCCAAGATTGTCCATCCGAGCCGCCATTGGGTACAGGTCGCGACGGGCAAGGACCTAAGGGCGCTCGGTTTCGACTGGCGACGGTTCAGCGGGAAGGCGCCCGATGTGCTTGGCAAGCTCAAGCCGAACACTACGCCATGGGGCGAAGCAAACCGGTTGCTCGCCGGGCCGTATCCCAGCTTGCAGGAAGCTCGCAAAGCGTTGAACTTGCTCAAGGAAAAGGGTATCGAAGGGTTCACTTACACCAGCCCCGAGGGGCAGGAGATCAAGCCGCTCGGCTGAGTGCAAGCGAGCGTTTTGCACAGGCTGTGAACAGCCAAAATGAGTTCTCCCCAGCAGTGCCACTTGCCGCCATTGCGCGTTAAGCTTCTCGCGCGGCATCCAGCGGGAATGAGCAAGGCCCCCCGCACATGACACTCGCCGACGAACGTTTTGCGGACGATGCCGATTCGGCCCCGGTCGACATGCTCGCCGCCCTGTTCGAGGCGCGCGGGTGGCCGGTGCAGGCGCTTTCGGCGGACGAGATCACGGGCGAGATCCAGGGCAGCTGGGCCAAGTATCAGTTGCGGGCGATCTGGCGCGCCGAAGACAATGTTTTGCAGGTGCTTTGTTTGCCTGATGTGCGGGTGCCGAAGGACAAGACCGGCGCAGCTTACGAGTTGCTGGCGCTGGTCAACGAACAGCTCTGGCTGGGCCATTTCGATGTTTGGTCCAAAGGTGGCGTGCTGGTCTATCGCAACGGTGCGATGCTGGGCGACGATGGAATGCTGAGCCTCGACCAGGCGCAGGCATTGGTCGAGACGGCGGTCGACGAATGCGACCGGTTTTATCCCGCATTCCAGTTCGTCCTGTGGAGCGATCGCAGCCCGCGCGAAGCGCTCGACAGCGCCCTTGTGGACGCTCACGGCGAAGCCTAGGTCCGGCTCCGGAAGAATGGAGCGAATTTTGGCATTCGAAAAGATCCTCATCGTCGGGTTCGGCACCATGACCGGCGCAATGGTCGACGGTTGGCTGGCGGCCGGGAGTCCCGCCTCGCAGTTCGAAGTTTATCACCCCCGCAAAACCGAAGTCGATCATGGACTGAAGGTCCACAACCATTTTCCGGGCACGCAATTCGATGCGATCCTGTTGGGCATCAAACCCTATATAATCGACGAGATTGCTGCGGATCTGGAGCCGCTGGCCGGGCCGCGAACGGTCATTCTGTCGGTGCTTGCCGGGGTTGAGCTTGAAAGTCTCGCGCGCCGCTTCCCGCGTGCGCGCGGAGTGGTCCGGTTCATGCCCAACCTCGCATCGGCTCTCGGAAAGTCGCCCAATGCGTTGATTTCGCGCGGACTGGATGCAGAAGGCTGCGGCTCGGTTACCGCGCTGGCTGAAGAGATCGGCACTGCGGAATGGCTCGATGACGAGAGCCAGTTCGATCTTGCCACGGCGCTCGCAGGGTCGGGCCCGGGATTCGTCTACCGCTTCATCGACGCGCTTGCGGCGGGGGCGGGTGAGCTCGGGCTGCCGGCGGATCAGGCGCAAAGGCTGGCGGTGGCGATGGTCGAAGGGGCGGCGGCGCTCGCCGCAGCTTCGCCCCACCCGCCGCAGGAACTGGCGCGGCGCGTCGCCAGCCCGGGCGGAATGACCCAGAAGGGTCTCGACGTGCTGGACGCGGATGGCGCGCTCGATACGCTTGTCACTCGCTGTCTGCGCGCTGCACGGGACCGGGGGCAGGAGATGGCGGCGGAGGCGCGCGAGAAGCATTAACTTGCAAAGCACGCAACATGTCCGGTTTCGCTTGATAATTGGCCTGCCACTCACGATATTGCGCCCATGAACCGTGGCCTATCGGGGCCCCGGATGAATGGAGTTAGGATCGCAATGGCAGATTGGAACGACCCCCGCCGCACGGGCATGGGCGTTGGCAGCGCACCCGGCATCGACGGACAGCTCGGCGAGCGGACCGTGATGGACGAGGGCCTGCGCAAGCATATGCTCTCGATCTACAATTACATGGCTTCGGGCGTGCTGCTTTCCGGCATTGTCGCGCTGCTGTTCGCCCAGTCGGGTATGGCGCAGCAGATTATGACTGGTGGCCTGCTCACCTGGGTCATCATCCTCTCGCCGCTGGCCATCGTGCTGGCGATGAGCTTCGGCCGCAACAAGTTCAGCACTTTCGCCCTGCAAGGCATGTTCTGGGCCTTCGCGACGGTCATGGGCCTGTCGCTGTCGACGATCTTCCTCGTCTACAGCATGGGTTCGATCGCGGTGACGTTCTTCGCGACCTCGGCCGCCTTCGCCGGTCTCAGCCTGTTCGGCTACACCACCAAGAAGGACCTGTCGGGCTTCGGCAGCTTCCTGATCATGGGCGTGGTCGGGCTGATCATCGCCTCGCTGCTCAACATCTGGCTGCAGTCGTCGGCGCTGATGTTCGGCATCAGCGCTCTGGGCGTGCTGATCTTCGCCGGTCTGACCGCATACGATACCCAGCGCCTCAAGGCCGAGTATCTCGCAGTGCGTCACGCCGGGATGACCAACCCGGCCGTCGCTGCGCAGTACCCGATAGGCAAGATGGTGATCCTCGGGGCGCTGACGCTCTATCTGGATTTCATCAACATGTTCCAGTTCCTGCTGAGCTTCCTCGGCAACCAGGAATGACGGCATCGGGATAGTTACCCGAAAGACTCACATTTCAATGCCCGGAATGCCCAGCGCATTCCGGGCATTTTCTTTGCCGGGTTAACTATCTAGGGTGGCGCTTCAGGCGAGCGAAAGCTTGCCTGTGCGAGGTTTCCAAGGGCGCGAGAGGAGGGATGCACCCCTTATGTTGGAGAGCAATCGTTCACGAATCCGGTTGATTGCGGTTGCGGCCGGCATGGCCGTGCTGGCTGCCTGTGCCACACCGGCCCCACCTCCAGCACCGGTAGTGGTGATTCCGCCGCCGCCGCCCGTGGTGAAGTATGTCCCCCCGCGCCCCACCCCCCCTGACGGCGCGACAACCGGGATGTATATCCCTGCGGCGGACGAGTATGGCATCCGGCGGACCGTCAACTACGGGCTTTCAAGCTCGCAGACCGTGTGGAACCTGCGGGCTGCGCTCAATGTCGCTGCACTCAATTGCCAGAGACCGGAGCATGCGGAGATATTGCCCGCTTACAGCCTGCTGCTCGAGCGCAACAAGCGTTCGCTTTCGCGCACCAACACCGCAGTCGAAGGCGAGTTCCGCAACCGGCACGGCAACGTCTGGCGCGACAGTTTGGACGACTACATGACGCAGGTGTACAATTACTACGCCCTGCCGCCGACGCAGGGCGAGTTTTGCGACACCGCGCTGGCGATATCGCGCGAGTATATGCTGACCGATGGTAACACCCTTGATGCCTTCGCGCTGGCGAGCCTGCCGCGGATCGAGCAGGTTTTCCAGCGGTTCTATTCTGCGTACGAGCAGTACCAGCGCAATGTCGCCTTTTGGGATGCGGAGTACGCTCCGCCTCCGCCGGTCCTGGTCAACAGTTTCACCGATGGAGCCCCGCAAAGCGGCTTTGCTGCGGATACCTCGACGACCGTCTACACGGTGGACGTGGCTCCTTCGATGCCGATGTCCGCGTCGCAACCGGTGATCGTGTCGCAACTTCCCTCGAGCGATCCGGGCGTGACCTATGCGCCGGGTGCAGCGGACGGGACGATCGGCGTGAATCCCGGCTTCAGTCTGACCGCGCCCGACACGTCCAGCAGTCCGGCCGGACCCATCGTGTTCGAAAGCGGAGAGGTGGTCCAGCAGGCACCAGAGCCGGACGAAGGCCAGTAAGCAGACCCGATTTTTGAGCTTTGCAGCCCGGCGGCGGTTCGCTAAATTGCACGGCCTTCGCTTCGGCGACGAAACTGGACGGGGCCGTAGCTCAGATGGGAGAGCGCGTCGTTCGCAATGACGAGGTCAGGGGTTCGATCCCCCTCGGCTCCACCAGTTTCCGGTACGGAAACTGGTGGGTCGCTGTCTGAAAGTGTCGCCCCGCGTCCAAAGCTGGCACTTTCGCCCATAACCCCCTACCTGAGCCGCTATGCATTTTCTCGATCAAGCCAAGATTTTCCTCCGTTCGGGCGCGGGCGGGCCGGGGGCCGTCAGTTTCCGGCGTGAAGCCTATGTCGAATACGGCGGTCCCGACGGTGGCAACGGCGGCAAGGGCGGCGATATCGTGTTTGAGGCGGTCGCCGGGCTCAACACGCTGATCGACTTCCGCTATGCGCAGCACTTCAAGGCCGCGCGCGGCACCCATGGCATGGGCCGGGACCGGACCGGCGCGGGGGCTGAGGACCTCGTGATCAAGGTTCCGGTCGGCACGCAGGTGCTGAGCGAGGACAAGGAAGAGGTGCTGATCGACTTCACCGAGGTCGGGCAGCGGGTCGTGTTCCTCGAAGGCGGCATGGGCGGACGCGGTAACGCCAGCTACAAATCCAGCACCAACCGCGCGCCGCGCCAGCATCAGCCCGGCCTGCCGGGCGAGGAGAAGTGGGTGTGGTTGCGGCTCAAGTTGCTCGCCGATGTCGGCCTGCTCGGGCTGCCCAACGCGGGCAAGAGCACCTTTATCAACGCGGTGTCCAACGCCAAGGCCAAGGTCGGCGCTTACGCCTTCACCACGCTGGTGCCCAAACTCGGCGTGGTGCGCCACAAGGCGCGCGAGTTCGTGCTGGCGGACATTCCCGGCCTGATCGAAGGTGCTGCGGACGGGGCGGGGATCGGAGACCGCTTCCTCGGCCATATCGAGCGCTGCCGGGTGCTGATCCATCTGGTCGACATCTCGGGTGCGGACCCGGCAGAGGCGATGACCACGGTCAATGGCGAGCTCGAAGCCTATGGGGCCGGGCTGGTCGACAAGCCGCAGCTGATCGCGCTCAACAAGATCGACCTCGCCGATACCGAGCTGGCCGAAGGCTTTGCCGATGAACTGCGCGCAGCCGGGGCGGACCGGGTCTTCGCGGTGTCGGGCGCGACGGGGCAGGGCATCGAGCAACTGCTCGACGCGGTGCTGTCCTACCTGCCCGACCGCACCAGCACCGAAACCAACGCCGCCGAAGTCGAGGAGCTTGACGACGGCGAGTGGTCGCCGCTCGGCTAGCATCGCCGTGGCGATCGAGACGCTGCCCGACCTGATCGATGCCGCCAAGGCGCGCCGGGTGGTGCTCAAGGTCGGCTCTTCGCTGCTGGTCGACCGGGTGGGGCAGGCGCGGCGCGAATGGCTCGACACGCTGGCGGGTGAAATCGCGGCGATGGCGCGCGGCGGCCAGCAAGTGATCGTCGTTTCCTCGGGGGCAATTGCCATGGGCGGTGCACTGCTCGATCCCACCCTCAACCCGCGCCGCAACCTCGCCGCCGCGCAGGCCTCGGCCTCGGTCGGGCAGATCGCGCTCGCGGGCCTGTGGTCGGGGAAGCTGGCGGCACAGGGCCTTACGGCAGGCCAGATGCTCCTCACGCTCGATGATCTGGAGGACCGGCGGCGTTACCTCAATGCCTCGGCCACTTTCGCGCACCTGCTCGAGGCGGGCGTGATCCCCGTCGTCAACGAAAACGACAGTGTCGCGACCGAGGAAATCCGTTTCGGGGATAACGACCGGCTGGCCGCGCGCGTGGCGCAGGCCGCAGGAGCGGATGCGGTGGTGCTGCTGTCCGATGTCGATGGCCTTTACGACCGGGCGCCGGGCGAAGAAGGCGCGAGGCTGGTCGAGATCGTGAACGGCATCGACGCGGAAATCCTCGCCATGGCACAGGGGACCTCGGGTTCAGGACTCGGTTCGGGCGGCATGGTGTCCAAGTTGCAGGCCGCGCAAATCGCCGAGCGGGCCGGGATTGCTTTGGCCATTATCAATGGTACCCATGATGCCCCGCTCTCCCGCGCGGTCGAGCAGTCGCGCGGCACGATCTTCCTGCCCCAGCGCAGCGACAAGGCTCGCAAGGCATGGCTTGGTGGGCGGCTCGCCCCCTCCGGCACGCTGCGGGTCGATGCCGGGTGCGAGGCGGCGCTGAAGGCGGGGGCGAGCCTGCTCGCAGCGGGCATGGTGGGCGTTTCAGGCGCGTTCCGCCGCGGCGATCTGGTGACGGTGGTGTCGCTCAAGGGTGCGAAACTGGCGCAGGGATTGTGCGAATATTCCTCCGCCGATTGCATGGCGATCGCCGGCAAGCGGGAAGAGCAGCAGGAGGCAGCGCTGGGCTATGCGCCCCGCCCGACGGTGATCCACCGCGACCATATGGTGGTGTTGTGACCATAGCGATCACCGGAGGCACGGGCTTCGTCGGCCAGATGGTGCTCGACGTGGCGGAAGAACGTAGACTTCGCATCCGGTCGCTCGCGCGCAAAACTCCGCCAGGTCGCGAGAGTGTCGAATGGGTGCAAGGGAGCCTGTCGGACAATGCGGCGCTCGACCGGCTGGTCGAGGGCGCCGATGCAGTGATCCATATCGCGGGGCTGACCAACACGCCCGATCCGGCGCAGTTCGAAGCGGCCAATGTTACGGGCACGGAACGCTTGATCGCCGCGTGCAAGACGGCAAAGGCGAAGCGGCTGGTGTTCGTCTCCTCGCTTTCGGCCCGCAAGCCCGAGTTGTCGCACTACGGCGCGTCGAAAGCCCGGGCGGAGGAGCTGGTCATGGCCAGCGGGCTCGAATGGACCATCGTGCGCCCGCCCGGCGTCTATGGCCCGCGCGACATCGACTATCTCGACATGTTCCGGACCGCGAAGTTCGGTTTCGTGCCGCTCCCGCCCGGCGGGGCGAGCTCGATCATCCACGCGCGCGATCTGGCCGCGCTGTTGCTAGATTTGGTGCCTGCCAACGCGCTGGTCTTGAAGAAAACTTTCGAACCCGATGACGGTCGCGAAGGCGGCTGGAGCCACAAGGAACTGGCCGCCGCGATCGGCGAGGCCGTGGGTCGCAAGGTCTTTGCGCCGCACCTGCCCGAAGGTGTGCTCAAGCTCGCCGCCAGCGCCGACCGGATGCTGCGCGGAGACAAGGCCAAGCTGACGGCTGATCGCGTGGGCTACATGTGTCACCCGAACTGGGTGGCGCGGTCGGATCGGGCTGTACCGGCGAGTGTCTGGACGCCGAAGATTTCCGGCGAACAGGGCATCAAGCAAACCGCCGAATGGTACCGCCGCGAAGGCTGGCTTTGATCAAAGGCTACTCCAGCGGATTCCCCTGGTCGATCCACTTCTCCCATCCTTGTCATTCCCGCGAACGCGGGAATCCATGGGACAGGTCGCGCCCTGGATCCCCGCCTTCGCGGGGATGACAAGTCATTACCCCAAGCAGAAAGTCTTAGAGAAACGGCTCGTACCCGGGAGGCAGCCCGGCATCGTCGCCCGGTTGGTGAATGCCGCATTCGGTCTTGTCCCAGCCTTTCCACCGGCCCGAGCGCGGATCCTCGCCCGGTTCGACCTTGTGGGTGCAGGGCGAACAGCCGATCGAGGGGTAGCCCTGCGCGACCAGCGGGTGGCGTGGCAGGTCGTGTTCTTCGAAATAGGCTTCGACATCGGTAGCGGTCCAGTCGATCAGCGGGTTGATCTTGAGCCGCCCCTGCGCATCCGAAGTATCGATCTCGAAGCGCGGCAAATTGGCGCGGGTCGAGGACTGGAACGCCTTTCGCCCGGTCAGCGTGGCATCATATCCCGCCAGCGCGCGGGTGAGCGGCTTGACCTTGCGGATCTCGCAGCAGCCATCGGGATCGTAGGACCAGCGCAGCCCGCTTTCGTCGCGCATTTCCAGTTCGGCGAGACAGGGGTGGAGGTTGACCAGGTTCTTGAGGCCCAGCCGCTGCACCAGTTCGTCGCGATAGGCGAGGGTCTCGGGAAAATGCTTGCCCGTCTCGAGAAACAGCACCGGCAATCCCGGCGCAACTTCGGCAATCAGGTGCAGCAGAACAGCGCTTTCCGCGCCGAAGCTCGAAACGGTGGCAAGTTCGCCGACCATGTCGTCCTCGACCAGATTGCGCAGCATTTCGCGCGTGTCCTGCCCGCGGAACATGCGGTTGAGGCGCACGGCGTCATCTTCCGAAAAGCGCGGCCCGGTGTCGATCCGGTCGATGGCGCGCAGCTGGCTCATGCGTGCCGCTTCGACCAGATCGGTTGGCGACCGTCGCCGGTCGGCTGGTAGACCTCGGGCCAGCGATCGAGCGCCGCCGCCAGATCGCCCGGGTCGAGCGCCGCATCGGGCTCGAACGCGTCGAAGCCGCAGCGGCGCATATAGGCGACCTGGTCGACCAGTACGTCACCCACTGCGCGCAGCTCTCCGGTGTATCCGGCTTCGCGCAGGATGCGGGCGGAGGAATAGCCGCGCCCGTCGCCGAACGCCGGGAAGTTCACTTCGACCAGCTTCAGTTGGGTCAGGTGCGGGATCAGCGCACGCGCATCGTCGCCGGGTTCAACCCTAACGGCATTGGCGTTCGACTGGTCAAGAAAGCTGTCGACGGTGACTGCCGGGTGATCGACGGCTTCGTCGTCGCGATAACGGATGAGCTCAGCCATAGAGCGCCTCCTTGAAGGGTTCCATGCCGATACGGCGGTAGGTGTCGAGAAAGCGCTCGCCGTCGGAGCGTTCGCGCAGATAGACGTCGGTGGCTTTCTCGACCGCGTCGACGATCCCGTCCTCGCTAAAACCGGGGCCGGTGATCTTGCCGAGCGAGGTGTCCGCCGCTTCGCTGCCGCCGAGGAGGAGCTGGTAGTTTTCCGTCCCCTTCTTGTCGACGCCGAGGATACCGATGTGACCTGCATGGTGATGCCCGCAGGCGTTGATGCAGCCAGAAATCTTGAGCTTGAGCTCGCCCAGCTCGGCGGTCTTGCCCGTCTCGGCAAAGCGCTCGGAAATCTTCTGCGCAACCGGGATCGAGCGCGCATTGGCAAGGCTGCAATAATCGAGGCCGGGACAGGCGATGATGTCCTCGATCGTGTCGAGGTTGGGTGCGCCCATGCCCTCCGCCTCGAGCGTCTGCCACAGCGTGTAAAGCTGCGCCTTGCGGACATGCGGCAGGACGATGTTCTGCGTATGCATCACCCGCAACTCGTCGAACGAATAGGACTTCGCCAGTTCGGCCATCACATGCATCTGCCGCGCGGTCGCATCGCCGGGGATACCGCCGACCGGCTTGAGGCTGATCACCGCCGAGACATAGCCCTCGCGCTTGTGCGGCACGGTGTTGCGGTCGACCCACAGCGCGAAATCCGGGTCGCTGCGGTCGATCGTGTCGTTTGAAGCATCCTGAAACGCCGGATCGGCGAAATAGGTCTTGATCCGTTCCAGCTCGGCCAACGGTGGTTCGACACCTTGGCCGAGAAGATGCGCGAATTCTTCCTCGACCTGGCGGGCGTATTCCTCCGCGCCAAGTTCGTGGACGAGGATCTTGATCCGCGCCTTGTACTTGTTGTCGCGCCGGCCGTAGCGGTTGTAGACCCGCAGGCACGCCTCGGAATAGGTCACCAACTGGTCGAGCGGCACAAAGTCACGGATGCTGGGCGCGACCATCGGGGTACGGCCCATGCCGCCGCCGACATAGAATGCCGCGCCCAGCGCGTCGTCCCGTTCCACGATCTGGATGCCGATATCGTGCAGCTTCATCGCCGCGCGATCGGTGTCGCTGGCGATCACCGCGATCTTGAATTTGCGCGGCAGATAGCTGAATTCGGGGTGGAAGCTCGACCACTGGCGCAGCAGCTCGGCATAGGGGCGCGGATCGACCAGCTCGTCGGCTGCCGCACCGGCGAAATGGTCCGAACTAATGTTGCGGATGCAGTTCCCGCTGGTCTGGATTGCATGCATCTCGACCTTGGCGAGATCGGCCAGCAGGTCGGGCGCTTCGGCCAGCTTGATCCAGTTGTACTGGATGTTCTGCCGGGTGGTGAAATGGCCGTAACCGCGGTCGTAGCGGTCGGCGATATCCGCCAGCGCGTGCATCTGGCGGCTGTCGAGCGTGCCATAGGGAATGGCGACGCGCAGCATATAGGCATGCAGCTGCAGGTAGAGCCCGTTCGTGAGGCGCAGCGGCTTGAACTGGTCCTCGCTGATCTTGCCGGCCAGCCGCCGCGCGGTCTGGTCGCGGAATTCCTCGACGCGGGTATCGACCATCTGCTGGTCGTATTGGTCGTATTTGTACATCAGATCACCCAGTGCCGTGCTTCGGGGTCGGCGGGTTTGAGGGTCAGGTCGGGGCGCACGGTGGGGCCGAGCGCGCGGATGCGGTCCTTGATATGCGCCGGGCGCACCCTGCCGTCGCGCAGTTCGGCGTCGATCGCATAGGGCGCGTTAACCCGGCGCGCAGCCTCCTCGCGCCGGGCGATCTCGTCGGCCCGCTCGCCGACATTGACCGCGTCTTCGACATGGAGCGACCAGTCGTGCCCTGTCCACCAGATCACAGCGCCGCTCTTCAGGTCGTTGCCGGTGAGGATTTTCATTGGTTCACTCCGTCATCCCAGCGAAGGCTGGGATCGATATCGAGTTCGCTCATGACCGCCGAACGGTCCCAGCTTTCGCTGGGACGACGACCGAGGCGATCCGTCACTTCGCCGATCACGATCAGCGCCGGGCTCACGACGCGCTCGCGCTCGATGAGGTCGGGCAAGCCGGCGAGCAGCCCGCGCAGCACGCGCATGTTGGCGCGCGCGCCGTTCTCGATCACCGCCACCGGCATATCGGGTGCAAGGCCGTCGGCCATCAGCTTCTCGGCGATTTGCGGCGCGGTCTTCACGCCCATGTAGATCACCAGCGTGCGGCCCTTGCCCGCAAGGCCAGCCCAGTTCTGGTCGGCCAGTCCCTTGCACTGGCCGGCCACGAAGCTCACAATGCTCGCTGCGTCGCGGTGCGTGAGGGGAATGCCCGCCGCCGCCGCCGCGCCGTTCGCCGCGCTTACGCCGGGTACGATCTCGACCGGCACGCCCGACGCAAGGCAGGCCTCCATTTCCTCGCCGCCGCGGCCGAAGACGAACGGGTCGCCGCCCTTGAGCCGCACCACATCGCGCCCGGCTCGCGCTTCGCGCACCAGCAGCGCATTGATATCGTCCTGCGGCAAGGTGTGCTTCGAACGCTGCTTGGCAACCGAGACCATCAACGCGTCGGGTCGTGCCATGGCGAGGATCGAAGGATCGACCAGCCCGTCATGGACGATGATTGCTGCCTGCTCGATCAGCCGCGCGGCGCGCAAGGTCAGGAGGTCCGGATCACCCGGACCCGCGCCGACGAGATAGACTGTGCCAGATTTTTCCATGCTCCCCTATTCGGGACGCCGGTAGGAAACCGCCAACGAGAATGGCTGGCAGGACAGCAAGTTTCGATTTTGAAATCGGCGCTTCGCTGCGTGGAAGCAGTAATTTCAGAAGCGGGGCTTGCGCGCCGGGAAGCTAGCCTTTCGGCTTGTCTTCCAACCGTTGGGCGATCGCGGCGACGAGCTGGTCGAGCTGCGCGCTGCTGCGCAGGTGGATATCGTGCTGGGGGTAGGGGATCTCGATCCCGGCTTCCTGGAACAGGTCCCACAGACGCTTGAGCACTTCGCTGCGGATATTGCCGACGCCTTCTTCCGGGTCGGAGATCCAGCAATGGATGATGAAATCGACCGAGCTTGCCCCGTACTGGTCGAGCCACACGGTCGGCGGCGGGCTGGCGAGCACGCGCTTGCTGGCCTTCGCTGCTTCGAGCATCAGCTTTTCGGCGATCTTGATGTCGCAGTTGTAGGACACCCCGACCGGGACCTGTATCCGCACGTTCTTGCTCGAGTACGACCAGTTCTCGACCTGGTTGATCATCAGGTTCTCGTTGGGAATCAGATACTCTTTCTGGTCGCGCGTAGTGATCGAGACCGCCCGGATGCCGATCTTGCGGATCTGGCCGAAGGTCGAGACCCCGGCCTGATCCGCCACGGCGATCACGTCCCCCGGCTTGATCGACTTGTCCATCAACAGGATGATCCCCGCGATGAGATTGCCGAAGGTCTTCTGGAGGCCGAAGCCGATCGCCAGGCCGAACGCGCCCGAGAACACCGCCAGCGCGGTCAGGTCGATACCGAGCAGGTCAATCCCAAGGAAGAATGCCGCGCCCCAGATCGCGATGGTGACGATCTTCTCGATCAGCAGCGACTGGGTCTGGTCGAGCCGATTCATGCGCCGGATCAATTTCGCGCTCAAGCGGCTGCCGAACCACGCGAGGGCAATGACGAAGAAGATGATGCCGATCATCACCAGACCGTCCCACGCCGAAATGCGCATGGTCCCGACCTCGATCGCCATCGCATCCATCGTGTCGACGACGCTGCCGAAGGTCTGGCTCTTCGCGCCGACAGCGTCCCTGATGTTTTCGGAGGCGGTGACCGGATCTCCGGGGACTTCAGTGACAGTGGGCGTTGCGGCCGGAGTTGCAGTGGTGGTCGGCGTATCGGCCGGGGTCTGCGCGGAGGTTGTCGTCATGTCTGCTCCATGGCGGCGAACCCTTGTTCCAGGTCGCGGATCAGGTCTTCCGGGTCTTCGAGACCGATCGATAGACGAACGCCTAACCGGTCGCCTGTATCCCATTCGTTTGGCGGCCAAGGCGTGGCCGTGCGGATCGACGAAGGATCGAACGGGATCACGAGGCTCTCGAACCCGCCCCAGCTATAGCCGATCCCGAAAAGTTCCAGTGCGTCGATGAACTGCGCGCGCGCTGCTTCGTCGCTGCCCTTGAGCACGAAGCTGAACAATCCGCAGCCGCCGGTGAAGTCCCGCTGCCAAAGCGCATGATCCGGGGAGCCCGGAAGCATCGGGCACAAGACATGGGCCACTTCGGGCCGCGCCCCCAGCCATTGCGCGATTGCGACGGCCGAGGCGGTGCTTTTCTCCAGCCGTACGCCCATCGTCCTCAATCCGCGCAGCGCGAGCGAGGCATCGTCGGGCGAGACGACGTGGCCGAGGGCCTGTGCTGTCTGGCGCAGGCGGCGGTAATACTTCTCGCCCGCACTGGCGCTGCCCATCATCAGGTCGGAATGGCCACCGACATGCTTGGTCAGGCTCATGACGCTGATATCGCAGCCGCGCTGAAGAGCGGGGAAGCCGAGCGACGAGGCCCAGGTGTTGTCGAGAATGCTCACCGCGCCGTGCTCGCGCGCGATGGCGGCGAGAGCGGGGATGTCGCACATTTCCATCGTCAGGCTGCCGGGGACCTCGAGCATGACTGCGCGGGTGCGGTCGCAGAATTCGCCGGGAAAGCCCGTTGTATCGAGCGGGTCGAAGAAGCGCGCTTCGATGCCCATGTTCCTGAGCAGGCCGAGCGCGGCGAGGCGCGTCGGCTCGTAGGCATTGTCGGTCACCAGGACCACATCGCCGGGCCTGAGCACCGCCAGCAAGGCACCGACGATTGCCGCCACCCCACTAGGGTAGAGCACCGTCCCGAATGCCCCCGGTTCGATTGCGGTCAGCGCGTCGCTCAGCGCCCATTGCGTCGGTCCGCCGCGCCGACCGTAGTAGAACCGGCCATCCTCGTTCGGTGCGCCACCCGCCTTGCGTTCCGCCTCGCTGGCATAGAGATGCGTACTCGCGCGCCATACCGGCGGGTTGACTACCGGCCCGGTCCATTCCTTGCGCCGCCCGGCGGTGACAAGCCGCGTGCCGGGGCCCTGCTTGTCTGAGTCCGCCGCCATCAGTCGCGCGCTTCCCCGGTCTCCTTCGGCGTCGCGGGATCGGCACCCCATTCCGCCCAGCTCCCGTCATACAGCGCGCCATGCGTCTGGCCGAGCAGGCGGTGCGCGAACAGGACCACCGAGGCGGTCATTCCACTGCCGCAGCTCGCGATCATCGGCGCGGCGGGATCGATCCCGGCGGCAGCAAATTCGGCCGCGAGGTCTTCCCGCGCATTGAATGTCCCGTCTGCGCTGAACAGCTTGCGGAAGAAGAGGTTGCGCGCCCCCGGAATGTGCCCGCCAGCCAGGCCGTGCACCATATCTTCGCTGGCGGCGGTGAAGCGATCCGCATCGCGCGCATCGACCACTTGCTCGCGCCGGCTCTGGAGGTTGGCAAGCATGTCCGCCTTGCTGCGGACCCGCTCATCATCGCAGGTCACACAGCCAAAATCCGTCGGCGCGGCCGCAGCCTCGCCTTGCTCGACCGGCCTGCCTTCTGTGAGCCATTTCTCGAACCCGCCGTCGAGCAGTGCCAGGTCAGTCACGCACGCCCGGTCGAGCGCGAAAAAGGCGCGCGCCGAGGAACGCAGCAGCGAATGGTCGTAGAGCACGATCGGCTGGCCGGGCACGACACCCAGCGCCCCGAGCCGCTCTGCGATTTGACTCGCGCGGGGCAAGGCGGAAGGGGCTTCGCTCTCAGGGTCGTTCAGCGACGCCAGATCGAGGAAACGAGCGCCCGGAATGTGGTGCTCGGCAAATTCGGCCTTCGCATCGCGACCAGCTGCGGGCAGGTGCGCCGAGCAGTCCAGGATCGCAATGCCACCCCGGGAAATGCGGTCGGCAAGCCATTGGGTTGAAACAAGCAGGTCCATGCGACTTGCCTAGCGCGCATCGGACGGGCCGTCGAGCGGCTAGCCGAGCGAAGGAGACAATGGCTGCAGCGCGATCTCGCGATAGACTTGCGCCATTTCGTCCAGCCGGAACGGTGTCAGCCTGCCGCTGCGCGCGCCCTGCTTTTGCCCGACGACGAAAGTCTTGACCACGGGCTCGATCCCGTCGGCATGGATGCGCAGCCGCAGCAGTGGAACATAGAGCGCCGCCTTGCCCTGCCGGATCAGGCGGATCTGCCCGACCGGCAGGCGGAATTCCCCGCGCGCCTGTTTGGCCGAGCCGGCGGAAAGCTGGTCGATCTGGGCGAGGTCGGGCAGTTCGGTCGAAGCGCTGGCAAGTTGCTGGTCGACCGGCAGGCTGCTGTGGGCGGTGGTCATGTCGGCCTCGATCCGCAGGTTCTGCAACGGCTTGCCACCGAGGTTGCTGACCGTGATCGCATAGCTGAGCGTGGCGTTGGCAAAGCTGCGCCCGAGCGAGATCGCCTCGGCCTCGACCCGCAGGTCGGGAGCGGCGCTTGCGGGGGGAGTGACCACCGGAGCCGCCGCAGCGGGGACGCGCGGCTTTTCGATGACCGGTGCAGGCGCGGCGGCGACCTTGCGCTGCCTGAGCGACCAGCCGATCAGTCCAAGTGCAATGGCACCCAGTGCGCCTACAAACCACCAGAGCCAGTCTAAGCCGAGCCATCCTGCTCCAAGCCAACCCGTGGCTGATTCGCGGCCCTCGACATCTGCCGTGCCGTTTGCCGCTGGAGCGACCGACGTCGGAAACGAAAGCGGCGCAGACGTGCTTTCTATGGTTGGCGTAGCGGAACCGTCTGGCAGAGTACCGTTCGGAAAAGGCTGAGGCGCGGCCTGCCTTGGCTGCTGGATCGACGGCTGCTGTTGTCCGGCAGGACGGGGCACAGTCGATTGCGGCTGTGCCGGCGCCGGGCGTGCCGCGGTCGTTGAAGGGGTAGGCACGGTGGCGGGGCGTGCCGAAGGTGTCGGTGTCGCAGTAGGGATGACGCGCGGGGCGATTACCACCGGACCCTCCCGGTCGACCGGCCCCTCAACCTGCGCGCTCGGCGTCGGTGTCGGCTCGGGCGGCAAGCGGAAATCCTGCACCGATTGCGCGTTGGCGGCGCTGGCAGCGGCAAACAGGGCCAACAGGGGCAAGGTAGCAAATCGGTGCATTCGTTTTCGTCTGACTACATCTGTCATTCATTGCAGGCGGGCGCGCTGAATAGGCACTGAATTCGCCCGCCGCCAGAGCCGACTTGTGCTGCGCGCGCGATCGGGGCAGATGCGCGGCATGAGCGACACACCCCAACCGCAATTCCTTGGCCAGCAGACCCCGCTGCCCGCATCGCCCAACGAGGCGGTACTCGACTATGTCCCCAATCCGCGGGAAGGCACACTCTATCTGGTCCGCTTCGCCGCGCCCGAGTTTACTTCGCTGTGCCCGGTGACCGGTCAGCCCGATTTCGCACACCTCGTGATCGACTATGCGCCCGGCGAAACGATCGTCGAATCCAAGAGCCTCAAGCTGTTCCTCGGCAGCTTCCGCAATCATGCCGGTTTCCACGAGGACGTGACGGTCGGCATCGGCCAGCGCCTGGCGCAGGAAATGCAGCCGCGCTGGCTGCGCATCGGCGGTTACTGGTACCCACGCGGCGGCATTCCGATCGACGTGTTCTGGCAAACCGGAGCGCCGCCTGAAGGCTTGTGGGTGCCGGAACAGGGCGTAGCGCCCTATCGCGGACGCGGGTGACGCGACGATCGGTCAGATTGACGGGCGGCCCGGGATATCGCATCGCTGCTCCACTGAGCCTTAGCACGGGGGGTAAGGATGGACGAAAATACACGCATGCCGATGATGTTCCAGGCGCAGAAGAAGTCCACGGGAGCGGCGTATCTGCTGTGGTTCTTCCTCGGCGGTTTCGGCGCCCACCGGTTCTATCTCGGCCAGACCGGAACTGGGATTGCGCAGTTGCTGCTACTGCTGCTCGGCTGGATCCCGCTGTTCCTAGGCTGGCTGGTGCTGTCGGTCTGGTGGCTGGTCGACGCCTTTCTGATTCCCGGCATCATCCAGCGCGAGGATATGGCGACGATTCAGCGGCTGGGCGGAAACCCGATGGGCCATCGCCCACTGGCCCCTGCGCAGCCCTACGAACGGCCGCGATACTGATCGGGATGGTCGGCTGCCCTCCCGTGGTCGAGAATGGTGCCGGCTGCAGGAGTCGAACCCGCGACCTGATGATTACAAATCAACTGCTCTACCAACTGAGCTAAGCCGGCTTCCCATGCTGGGACGCGGCCCTTTCGTTCAAAGCGCGCCGAAAGTCCAGCCCTCGGTGCGAGCGATTTCACTCGTCAAGCCTGCGGGTGTCCAGAGGTCCTCCCGGTGCGCGACCTTGCGCAGCCAGGCCGCTGCAAGCAGGGCATCGGACGAATGGTCATCGATCGGGCCTGCGCCGCCGCACGGCAGCGAACCCAATTCGCCCAAGGCAGCGTCGAGGCCTTCCCGCGACCTTATCTTGCTCAATCCCTTGCGCAACCCGGCATACTGCGCGGCGAAGGTCGTGTAGATTTCGACTATGACGGAGCCGGCATCGGGCAGCGGGTCGATCGGCCATACGGGGATGCGCCCGTCGAGCCGGTGGAGCATCCGCATACCGGTAAGGCTCGACTTGCCGACCTGCGCCGCGCCGACGAGGTTGAAATTGGAAACCGGGCGCACGCCCTGACTGCGCTGTGCGAGTTCGGCGATGCGGAAACGGCCTTCGCGGGTAGGCTCGCCGGGCAGGAGGAACCGGTCCCCGACATGATCGCGCGAATGGCGGAAATAGCGCGACGCTTCGGGGTGGGTCACGAAGCGGTTGGCTTCGAGATGCGGATCAGGCGCGCAGATATCGTCGACCAGCGCCCAAAGCTCTCTCGCGCTTGCCGGGCTGTCGGACCATGAGGGAAAGTAGGCTCCCGCGTCGGCGAAGGGGAGCGCGATCCCCAAGTCCATCCCGACCAGCGTGTCGTCCGGCAGGTCTTCGCGCAGCAACACCAGCACGTCTTCACGCGACCATCCGTGCGCGGGCGGTTCGACCAGGACCGGTGGACCGCCCCGGGCGTCGGCTAGCGCTATTGCAATGCCCTTGTGTCGCTCGCCCTTCGCACCCGACCAGTCGATGGCGAGGAAATGCCGGAAGTGGTTAGGGCGCATCGAGTGCCGGGCAAGTATCTCCGCGCGTGATCTTCCAGCCATCGATGCCACTGGCGACATAGTGGTCCCGTCGCGCGCCCTTCAATTGTTCGTAGTCGTATCCAATTCTTTCGAAGGGAACTGCAGAGAGATGCAGGCAGTCCTCGTCATCCCACCGATCAATCCGCCAATCGGCCAGGGAAGGCAGGGCCGTGTCGATATGAACCGGCGCAACGCTGTGCGGGTAAATGTCATAGACCGCGAATCCCTCGAACCCGCCCCATCCGGCCTCTGACCATTGGATCGTGGAAAAACGCCGACCGCCAGGTGAGAAGACTGGTCTCGCGCCGGTGTCGATCTCGGTCCCGGTACCTGCAGGGTCGATCAGGACATAGCCCCAAGCTTCGTATCCCGACCAGTCGAAGCCAAAAAACCGGTCACTGATCCGCTCGAAATTCTCGCCACTGTAATACCAGCCAAGATCGACGCAGAGGGTCGTACCCGATTGCGTGGCGATGGCGAGCCAGTTTTGCGAGTTTGCCGCCTTGTCGGCCCAATCCGGAGGAATGGCAAAAGCTTCGGCGCGCTGAACCTCGACATCAGGTTCGTTCAGAAGCGCATCGCAATAGGCGATCGAAGGTGCATTGTCCGGGTGCGCACTCGCAGGTATTGCCGCTGCACCGGCGATCGCAATTGTCAGTCCGCCAGCAATTCGGCGCGTTTTCGCTCCCACCATTCCATTCGCTCCTTCACCTGGCGTTCAAACCCCCGCTCGACCGGTTCATAGTAGCTCTGCGGCGTCATCCCTTCGGGCCAAAAGTTCGCGCCCGAGAAACCGCCGTCCGCGTCGTGATCGTAGGCATAGCCCTTGCCGTAGCCGATGTCCTTCATCAGCTTGGTCGGCGCGTTGAGGATGTTCTGCGGCGGCATCAGGCTGCCGGTTTCCTTGGCGCTTTTCCACGCCGTCTTTTGCGCCTTGTAAGCGGCATTCGACTTGGGTGCGGTCGCGCAATAGAGGCAGGCCTGCACTATGGCGAGTTCGCCTTCCGGGCTGCCGAGGAATTCGTAAGCGTCCTTCGCGGCAAGGCACTGGACCAGCGCCTGCGGATCGGCCAGGCCGATGTCTTCGCTCGCGAAGCGGACAAGGCGGCGAAGGACGTAGAGCGGCTCCTCGCCTGCGGTCAGCATGCGCGCGAGATAATATAGCGCGGCTTGCGGATCGCTCCCGCGCAGGGATTTGTGCAGCGCGCTGATCAGATTGTAATGTCCCTCGCGGTCCTTGTCGTAGACCGCCACGCGGCGCTGGAGGAACTGGCCGAGGGCTGCGGAGTCGAGCGGCTCCGCAATCTTCGCGTTGTACAGCGTTTCGGCCTGATTGAGCAGGAATCGCCCGTCGCCGTCAGCACTGGCGACCAGCGCCGCGCGCGCTTCTGGCGTGAGTGGCAGCGGGCCTTCCAATTCCTCCGCCCGGTCCAGCAGCTTGCCCAGCGCCTCGGCGTCGAGCCGGTGCAGGATCAGCACCTGCGCGCGGCTGAGCAAAGCGGCGTTTAGTTCGAAGCTGGGGTTCTCGGTCGTTGCGCCGACCAGCGTCACTGTGCCGCGTTCGACAAAAGGCAGGAAGCCGTCCTGCTGCGCGCGGTTGAAACGGTGGATTTCGTCCACGAACAGAAGCGTCTTGCGCCCGGCCTGCGCCGCCACATCGGCGGCGGCGAAGGCTTTCTTGAGGTCGGCCACGCCGCTGAACACCGCGCTGACGCTCTCGAACCGCATCCCCACCGCATCGGCCAGCAGGCGCGCGATGCTGGTCTTGCCGGTACCTGGCGGCCCCCACAGGATCATGCTGGAAAGCCGGCCCGCCGCGACCATCCGCCCGATCGCGCCCTCGGGGCCGGTCAGGTGGTCCTGCCCGATAACCTCGGCGAGTGCGCGCGGTCGCAACCGGTCGGCGAGCGGCGCATCGGTGCGCGGATCGTCGCGAGGTTCGCCTTGCGGCGTGGTCTGGGCGAAGAGGTCGGCCATGGACCCTATCTAGTCGGCGCGCGCCGGGATTGCCAATTTGCATCCGCAAGCGCAGAATCGGCGGCTCCAAGGGTCGCACCTGAAACGTGGGAGGGGAATATGAACGCTTCAGCCGGAAAGACGCCGTGGCACCTTTGGGCGGTCGGTATCGTGACGCTGCTGTGGAACTCGGTCGGGATCATGAGCTATATGATGACCGAGCTCGGTCAGCTGAAGTCGCTCGGAATGACCGACAGCCAGATAGCGTATTTCGAGACGTTTCCCGCCTGGGCGACGGCGGTCTGGGCGCTGGGCGTGTGGGGCGCGTTCTTCGGCTCGCTGCTGCTGCTGTTCCGCTCGCGCCTCGCGGTGGTCTCCTTCGCCGTATCGGTCGTGGGATTGATCGGCACGACCTATTTCCAAAATTTCGCGACCGAACTGCCGGAAGGTATGGCCAATCCGGCCCTCGATGCGGTGATCTGGATCACCACGCTGTTCAGCCTGTGGTATGCGCTAAAGATGCGCCGCGACGGCGTGCTCCGCTAGGCTTTTCGCGCATCCACCAGGCGGAGGTAGGTATCCGCCACCGCCTGGTTGATTGCGTCCCAGTCGTAGTCCTTGCTCCTTGCTTCGCCCGCCGCGCCATGTGCGTGGCGCAAGGCGTGATCGGTGCAATAGGGCGCAATCGCCTCGGCGAAGGCAGATGCCGAGCCGGGCGGTACGAGCCGGCCGGTCACCCCGTCCTGCACCAGGCTCGATGCGCCGGTCGCCCCGGCGGCAACCACCGGCAGGCCGCAGGCCATCGCCTCGAGCGTGACATTGCCGAAAGTCTCGGTGATCGAAGGATTAAAGAAAATGTCCCCGCTTGCCAGCGCACGGCCGAGGTCGGCGCCGGTCTGGAAGCCGACGAAGGTCCCGCCGGGCAGCGCCTTTTCGAACCAACCGCGCGCCGGGCCCTCGCCGATCACCAGCACCTTGTGCGGCACCTGCATCTTGCGCAGCTCGATGATCGTATCGGCGAAGACGTCGAGCCCCTTTTCCATGACGAGCCGGCCGAGGAACACGATTGCGACATCGTCATCCGCCAGCCCGTTCGCCCGCCGCCATGCGAGATCGCGCTTGTCCGCGGCGAAGACGCTGCGGTCAACCCCGCGCGACCAGATCGAGATATCGTGGTGCATCTCCTGCTCGCGCAACGTGTCAATCATGCTCTGCGACGGGGCGACCAGCGCATCGCAGCGGCGGTAATAGCGCCGCATGATCGATTCGAGCAGTGGTTCGGTAAAGCCGAGCCCGTAGTAGCGCGGATAGGTCTCGAACCGCGTGTGCACCGAGGCGAGGATAGGCATATGCCGCTCCCGCCCCCAGGTGACGAGGGCATGGCCGGTCATGTCGGGCGAGGAGGTGTGGATCATGTTGGGCGCGAATTGCGCCAGATCCTCGCGGTTGGTTTTGGAGAGGCCGAGCGGGAACTGGTATTCGCTACGCCCCGGGATCGGCATGCTGGGCACCTTAACCAGATCGCCGGTCGGTTCGAAGGCGGGGGTGTTGGTCGTCGGCGCATAGACCCGCACCGCCGCGCCCTTGCGCAACAGGTAACCCACCAGTCGGTTGAGCGCCTGGTTGGCCCCGTCGCGGACATAGTTGTAGTTGCCGCTGTTCAGCGCAATGCGAAGGTCGGAAATCTCCATCGCCTGCGCCCATAGTGCGCGAATCCGGGCTTGGCGAGTGCGGCATTGATCTTGCGGCACGGGCTTTTCACCTACGGGAACGATTGCGCGCTTGACTCGCTGCATTGCAACATTATTGCCGCCAGCGGGCCACGCGGTCCCAACGCCGCGCGTGCTCTCTGCAAGGAGAGAATACATGACTGATATGCCGGCGCTCAAGCCAGAGCGCCCCTTCTTTTCGTCCGGTCCCTGCGCGAAACCGCCGGGCTGGTCTGCCGACAAACTGGCCACCGAAGTGCTCGGGCGCTCGCACCGCTCGAAGCTGGGCAAGGCGCGGCTGCAATACTGCATCGACCTGATCCGTGACGTGCTCGAGGTGCCGGAGACGCACCGCATCGGCATCGTCCCGGCATCGGATACCGGCGCGGTCGAGATGGCGATGTGGTCGATGCTTGGCGCGAGGCCGGTCACCACGCTGGCGTGGGAAAGCTTCGGCGAGGGCTGGGTGACCGATGCGGTCAAGCAGCTCAAGATCGACCCGACCGTGCTGCGCGCCGATTACGGCCAGTTACCCGATCTGGGCCAAGTCGACTGGTCTAACGATGTGATCTTCACCTGGAACGGCACGACCTCGGGCGTGCGCGTGCCCGATGCCGACTGGATCGCGGCCGACCGCGAAGGCCTGTGCATCGCCGATGCGACGAGCGCGGTGTTCGCGCAGGATATCGACTGGGCGAAGGTCGATGTGCTGACCTTTAGCTGGCAGAAAGTGCTCGGCGGGGAGGGCGCGCACGGCGTGCTGATCCTCGGGCCGCGCGCGGTCGAGCGGCTGGAAAGCTACACCCCCGCATGGCCGCTGCCCAAGATCTTCCGCATGACCAAAGGCGGCAAGCTGATCGAAGGCATTTTCACCGGCGAGACGATCAACACCCCCTCGATGCTCGCGGTGGAGGATGCGATCTTCGCGCTCGAATGGGGCAAGTCGCTCGGCGGTCTGGCCGCGATGAAGGCGCGGGCCGATGCCAATGCGGCGGCGCTCGATGCCATCGTGCAGGCGCGCGACTGGCTGGGCCACCTCGCTGCTGACCCGGCGATCCGTTCCAACACCAGCGTGTGCCTCACGGTCGAGGGTGCCGATACGGACTTCATCAAGAAGTTCGCCGGCCTGCTCGAAGCCGAGGACGCGGCCTACGACATCGCGGGCTATCGCGATGCCCCGGCGGGCCTGCGCATCTGGTGCGGCGCGACAGTCGACACCGCCGATATCGAAGCGCTGGGTCCGTGGCTCGACTGGGCTTACGCGACCCTCAAATCCTAGATCGTTGTCCCAGCGAAAGCTGGGACCGCGTGCCACAAGGCGCGACCTACCCGACAGCGATCCCAGCTTTCGCTGGGATGACGGAGAATTCAAATGACCAGACCCAAAGTCCTTATCAGCGACAAGATGGACCCCAATGCCGCGAAGATATTCGAAGAGCGCGGCTGCGAGGTCGACGTGAAGCCGGGCATGACGCCCGAGGAACTCGCGGCGGTGATCGGCGAATACGACGGTCTCGCAATTCGCAGCGCAACCAAGGTTACCCCTGCGATCCTGGATGCGGCAACCAGGCTCAAGGTCGTCGGCCGTGCGGGCATCGGGGTGGACAATGTCGACATCCCCTACGCCAGCGGCAAGGGCGTGGTGGTGATGAACACGCCGTTCGGCAACTCGATCACCACTGCCGAACACGCCATCGCGCTGATCTTCGCCGTCGCGCGCCAGATCCCGGAGGCCGACCGCCGCACGCAGGCGGGCGAGTGGCCGAAGAACGACTTCATGGGGGTCGAGCTGACCGGCAAGACGCTGGGCCTGATCGGCGCGGGCAATATCGGATCGATCGTCGCCAGCCGCGCGCTGGGCCTCAAGATGAAGGTCGTCGCCTACGATCCCTTCCTGACCGAGGAACGCGCGGTCGAAATGGGGGTCGAGAAGGCCGATCTCGACACGCTACTCGCCAAGGCGGATTTCATCACGCTGCACACCCCGCTGACCGATCAGACGCGCAATATCCTCAGCCGTGAAAATCTTGCCAAGACCAGGAAGGGCGTGCGGATAGTCAATTGCGCCCGCGGCGGCCTGATCGACGAGGCGGCATTGAAGGACGCGCTCGACAGCGGCCATGTCGCGGGCGCGGCGCTCGACGTGTTCGAGACCGAACCGGCGAAGGACAGCCCGCTGTTCGGCACGCCGGGCTTCGTCTCGACCCCGCATCTCGGCGCTAGCACCACCGAAGCGCAGGTCAACGTCGCCTTGCAGGTGGCCGAGCAGATGGCGGATTATCTCGTCAACGGCGGCGTCACCAACGCGCTCAATATGCCGAGCCTCAGCGCCGAGGAAGCGCCCAAGCTCAAGCCGTATATGGGGCTCGCCGAGAAGCTCGGCTCGCTGGTCGGGCAACTGGCGCACGGCAATCTGACCAAGATCAGCATCGAGCGCGAAGGCGCGGCGGCTGAACTTTCGGGCAAGCCGATCGAAGGCGCGGTGCTCGCCGGGCTTATGAAGCAGTATTCGGACACGGTGAACATGGTCAACGCGCCCTATCTTGCCAAGGAACGCGGGCTCGACATCCGTTCGGTCCGCCACGAGAAGGAAGGCGCCTACAACACGCTGGTCCGCGTGACCGTGGCGACCGATGCGGGCGACCGCTCGGTGGCCGGCACGCTGTTCGGCAACGAGAACCCGCGGCTGGTCGAGATATTCGGCATCGGGATCGAGGCCGAACTGGCCGGGCACATGCTCTACATCGTCAATGAAGACGCGCCGGGCTTCATCGGCCGGATCGGAACCTTGCTCGGCGAGCACGGCATCAACATCGGCACCTTCAACCTGGGCCGCCGCGACGCGGGTGGGGAAGCGATCCTGCTGCTCAGCGTCGACCAGCCGATCCCCGATACGGTGATCAAGGCTGCCTGTGCGCTGCAGGGGGTCAAGCTGGTCAAGGCGCTGGCGTTTTGAGCTAGCGCCCCACCCACCCCGTTCGTCCTGAGCCTGTCGAAGGACCGGATTTCCTCTGGAACTGCGCTTGAAAAGCACTACGGCCCTTCGACAGGCTCAGGGCGAACGGATCGATTGCAAAATGACTGAACCCGACGATCTCCTGCCCGAAGGCCTCGAAGACCGGCTGCCGCGCGAAGCGGCGGTGCTCACCCGTGCGATGCGCGAGGCGCTGCGCGTGCTCGACAGTCACGGTTACGACCGGGTGCGCCCGCCGCTGGTTGAATTCGAGAGGAGCCTCGCGGGGCGGATGGAAGGTGTGCGCGCACAGCGCATGTTCCGCTTCGTCGACCCGCACAGCCTGCGCACCCTCGCGCTGCGCAGCGACATCACCCCGCAGATCGGCCGCATCGCCGCGACCAGCATGGCCGCCGCGCCGCGCCCGTTGCGGCTGGCCTATGCGGGCGACACGGCGGTGATCCGCTCCGACCAGCTCGACCCTTCGCGCCAGCGCCTGCAACTGGGCGGCGAACTGATCGGCAGCGACGGCGCGGCGGCGGCGGGCGAGATCGCGCTGGTGGCGATCGAAGCGCTTGAAGCGGCGGGCGCGAACAACATTCTGATCGACCTGACCCTGCCTGACCTGGTGGACACGCTGGCGGCCAAGGCTCTCCCGCTTGCACCTGACCAGATCGACGCGGTCCGCCGCGAACTCGACACCAAGGATGCGGGCGGGCTCAAGGCGGTGGGCGGCGAAGCTTACCTGCCGCTGCTCTATGCCGCCGGGCCGTTTGGCGAGGCGATCGAGAAGCTCGCGGCGATCGATGCAGGCGGAGCGCTTGCCAGCCGGATCGAAGGGTTGCGCGCCATCGCTGCGCGCATCGGCAATCGGGCGCGGATCACGCTCGACCCGTCGGAACGCCACGGCTTCGAATACCAGAGCTGGTTCGGCTTCACCCTCTACGCCGAAGGCATTCGCGGCGCGCTGGGGCGGGGCGGCACTTACACGATCTCGGGCAGCGGCGAAGTCGCTACCGGCTTCACCCTCTATTGCGACCGGCTGGTCGATGCGGTGGGAGCGGACGAACGCGCGCGCACAGTCTACCTTCCGCTCGGCCACGACTACGCAGTTGCCGCCCGGCTGCGCGCCGAAGGATGGCGCACCGTCGCGGCGTTGACGGGTGAGGAGGATGCCGCTGCGCTGGGCTGCACCCACCGGCTCGATCAGGGAAAGCCGGTCACGCTCTAGCGGGCAAACACCCGCTTCAGCCACGAATCGACCACCGCTGTCGCCGGATAGTCGGGATCGCCGAGCTTGCGGTTGATCTCCATATGGCCGCGCAGCCCTTCGCCCTCGAACTCGCGCCGCTCGACATTGGTACCCGCCGCCTGCAGCGCAGCCTCCAGTCCTTTCGCCTGCCGCACACCGTCCTGCCGCTGGACATGGATCAGCAGGAAATTGGGCGCGTTCGGAGCAGCGGCGTGGCGGGTGGGGGACAATGCCTTCTGCCGTTCGGGATCGGTGCCGAAGGCCTGTTGGTAGGTGTCACCAAGCAGCATCGCGTTCTCGCCCATTTGTGACGGCACATCATAGGCCGCGCCATCGTTGGGCAGCACACCGGCGATGTGAGACAGCTTGAGATCATGCACCGCAAGATACTGCGGATCGGTGCCCACCAGCGCGACGAGATGTGCGCCCGCGCTGTGCCCGACGAGAACGATTCGTTCCGGATCGATGCCGAGCGCTTTCGCATTGGTGCGAAAGTGGGCAAATGCTGCAGCGACATCGGCGGCTTGTTGTTCGACCGTGGCATCGGGCACCAGACGGTAGTTGGCAGAGGCCACCGCATATCCCGCCGCCTGCCAGTGAGGAAGCATGGCGGATGTCGCCATCATCTGCTTGTCGCCGCGCTTCCACCCGCCGCCATGGACGAACAACACCAGCGGTGCCTTGTCGCCGCTGCCGCGCCAGAAGTCCGTCTTCTGCAGGGCTGCGGAGCCGTAAGCGACTTCTTGCGCGCCTGACACATCGCGATCCTGCGCGCTTGCGCGATTCCCGATACGATCGCCGACCTGCCGCTGCTGCATCCTTTCGCGCAGCTCGCCGCGACACTTCTCGCTCAACTCGCTGGCATTCTCGCGCAGGCAGTCGCGCAGTTGTGCGCGGTTGCCGCCGCACAGCTGGCGAATTTCCTGCCGGCATTCGCGCGGCAGGCGGTCCTGTGCACTGGCGACCGAAACTCCGATCAGGGCTATGGCCCCGGCTCCCATGACCAAAGCAAGCTTGCGCATATCCGGCTTCCCCGATTGTCTGTGCCCCGTATTTCCCGGACGAGAGGCCAAGGTCCAGTCGCGAAATGTCGCAGCTGGCCCGCTTGACTCGGCCCCGCCGCACCCTCTAACCCGCGCCGCGCATCCGGAGCCGTGCCGCTCCGCCCGTTCCGTCCCGAGGTCGAGTCCTGTCGAAGGGCCTTGCGGATCATCCCGGCAGGGGAAAAGGTGTATCCATGGCTAACGTAACCGTGATCGGCGCACAGTGGGGCGACGAGGGCAAGGGCAAGATCGTCGACTGGCTCGCCAGCCGCGCCGATGCCGTCGTCCGCTTCCAGGGCGGGCACAATGCCGGGCACACGCTGGTGGTGGATGGCAATGTCTACAAGCTCAGCCTGCTCCCTTCGGGCATCGTCACCGGCACGCTGTCGATCATCGGCAATGGCGTGGTGCTCGACCCGTGGCACCTGAAGAGCGAGATCGAGAAGCTCGAGGGGCAGGGCGTTTCGATTACCGACGACAATTTCGCCATCGCCGACAATTGCCCGCTGATCCTGCCTATCCACCGCGATCTCGATGGCCTGCGCGAAACGGCGGCCGGCAGCGGCAAGATCGGCACCACTGGGCGCGGGATCGGCCCGGCCTACGAAGACAAGGTCGGCCGCCGCGCGATCCGCGTGTGCGACCTGGCGCATCTCGACAGTCTCGAGCCGCAGCTCGACCGACTGTGCGCGCATCACGATGCCCTGCGTGCCGGTTTCGACCAGCCACCGGTCGATCGCGAAGCGCTGCTCGCCGAGTTGCGCGAGATCGCGCCGTTCGTGCTGCAATTCGCGCAACCGGTGTGGAAGCGGCTCAAGAAAGTTCGCAAGGCAGGTGCCCGCATTCTGTTCGAAGGGGCGCAGGGCGTGCTGCTCGATATCGACCACGGGACCTATCCCTTCGTCACCAGTTCGAACACCGTCAGCGGCACCGCGGCGAGCGGATCGGGCCTCGGCCCCAACAGCACCGGCTTCGTGCTCGGCATCGTCAAGGCCTACACCACCCGCGTCGGCAGCGGGCCGTTCCCGACCGAACTGTCGGACGAAGTCGGCCAGCGGCTGGGTGAGCGCGGGCATGAGTTCGGCACTGTCACCGGCCGCCAGCGGCGCTGCGGCTGGTTCGACGCGGTTCTGGTGCGCCAGAGCTGCGCGATCAGCGGCGTGACCGGCATCGCGCTGACTAAGGTCGACGTGCTCGACGGGCTGGACAAGGTGAAGATCTGCACCGGCTATCGCCTGCGCGGCAAGATCATGGACTATTTCCCCAGCCACGCCGCAGACCAGGCGGAGGTCGAGCCGATTTACGAGGAAATGGACGGCTGGAGCGAGAGCACCGCCGGTGCGCGCAGCTGGGCGGACCTGCCGGCCAATGCAATCAAGTACATCCAGCGGGTACAGGAACTGATCGAGACGCCCGTCGCGCTGGTCAGCACCAGCCCCGAGCGCGAGGACACGATCCTGGTGCGCGATCCCTTCGTGGATTGATGGCAATCCACTTGCGCCCGTGCTTCGACAGGCTCAGCACGAACGGATGAAGGATGTGGCTAACACCGCGAGAACCCCGATCGGCCTGAGCCTGTCGAAGGCCATGCTTGGAACTATCGTCTTGCTGGCCGCCTGCGCCCCGGTCGAACGCGCGCCGCTGACCGGTCAGGCCGATTTCGTGCGGGTCGACAAGTCCGACCGGACGCTTACGCTCTTTCGCGATGGTCGCGTGCTTCGCGAATACACCGGGTTCGCGCTGGGCGACGCGCCGGAAGGGCACAAGCAATTCGAGGGTGACGAGCGCACGCCGGAGGGGCGCTACACCATCGACACGCGCAACCCGGCGAGTGCCTACCATCTGAGCCTGCGCGTCTCCTATCCGAACGACACCGACCGCGCTTTCGCCGAGACACAAGGCCGTTCGCCCGGCGGCGACATCTTCATCCATGGCCAACCCAACGCTTCGCCGATCGAGCGATTGCCGGGCGACTGGACAGATGGCTGCATCGCAGTGTCCGACGCCGAAATGGACGAACTTTGGGGTGCCATCGCCGACGGCACCCCAATCGAGATTGTGCCCTAGGGTCAGGACCTATTAGTCGCACAGGCGTGGCGTCAAAATGACGATGATATCGGGCGGAACTGCCCGCCGGGAAGGCTGGTTGCCTTTCCAAGGGCAGTTGTGATCGAGATCGAAGTCATTTTGACGTCCCGAAGGGACTTGACCAATTGGCCCCGTTGCAGCGTCGCAGAAGCTTGAAAATGCGCCGCATTTCCTGCGCTCCCGCTCCTCGCTACAGGGCCAATTGCTTCAAACCACGCTCTGCGCGACTAATAGGTCCTGACCCTAGCCCTTCTCACCGTCACCCTGCTGCTGGAGCATCGCGACCTGCACCTGCAGCCGCTTCACCTCGCGCAGGATGGTGAGCATGTTCATCCGTTCGAACATCCACTGCTTGATGAAACCGAGCATGGTCAGCACCATCAGCAGCACGATTGCCCAGATTGTATGCTCTTCGGCGTTGCCGCCGTGCATGGTCTGGATCACCTGCCACCCCACGGCGAGCATGATGATGCCGAAGGCGACGGCGATGGCGAAGGCGAACTTCGCCCAACCGCCCATCGGGCCTTGCCAGCTGTCGCCGATCTGGCGGAACAGGCCGCGGTCTTCTTCCAGGCTGGCGAGGAACGCCTTGTCGTCCTCGTCCAGTGCGCCGCGGATGCGGTCGTCGATATCGGTCATTGGGTGTCTCCTGTGGTGTCGTCGCCGAGCGCTTGCTTGAGCTGGCGGCGGGCGTGGAAAAGGCGCGATTTGGCGGTGCCCAAGGGTACGGCCTGCACCTCGGCGATTTCGGCAAGGGTCAGCCCCTCGACGAAGTGGAGATGGGCAGCGAGCCGGTGATCGGGCGAGAGCGAAGCGAACGCCTGGCGGATCGCCAGTGCGTCGACCGGGGTGGATGCCGCTTCGATAGTGTCTACCTCGACCTCGCTCGACCGGCTTCGCGCAGCCGCCGTCTGGCGCAGGTCATCGACGCATTTGCGCCGCACTATGCCGAACGCCCACGGTGCGAAGCGCGCAGGTTCCCGCAACGTCGGCAAGCCGCGCCAGATCGCCAACCAGCTTTCCTGCGCCGCTTGCCGTGCCGCATCCCCGTCTCCCGTGAGCCGCCGCGCGGTGCGCAGCAGACGCGGATGCCAGCGAGCGGCCAGCCGATCGCCCGCCGCCCGGTCTCCGCCGAGCACGAGCGTAACGAGCAGTTCGTCGAACGCTGCCTCGGTCGAGAGGGTGGGATAGGGTGGTTTCGCTGCCATCACCGGGTCAGTCGTCCGGATGGCACGATTGGTTCAATTGCGCTGTGCCGCCGAGACGAATTTCAACCGAATTCTTGACAAAGACCCTTTTTGTTCTACGTCTGTTCAGGCTGAATAGGGAATCGAACATGCAGCAGGATTTCAGTTACGCGCCTGGTGGAGCAGTTGCCGAAGCGGCGAACGATCCGGCCGGTTTGCCGCTCGTCGTTTCGATTTTTGCCGACCGTGTGCAATTGCGCGACCTGATTGCCGAGGACGCGGCTTCGGTCGGGTTGCGGATTGGTCAGAGCGGTTCCGTAGCCGATTTGCTCGCGGGCGATGCCTGCGCGCTCGGCGATGTGGTGCTGCTCGATTGCCCGGATGCCAAGGGCGCGACGCTGGCGGCGCTGACGCGGCTCGACATGCGCGTCGCGAAGTCTGGTGCGCGGCTGGTCGTGTCGACGTCGCTCGCATCGCTCGACGCAGTGTTCGGCTGTCTCGACCAGTCGAAGGCACACCTCCTGGTCGACCCGCGACGCGGCGAGCGTGTGATCGCCCTCGGCTCCCTGCTGGCCGGTCTGCCAGGTAAGCGCGTGCGCGAACTGGCGGAAGAGGACCGGCTGATGCTGCTGCGCCTGACCGAGCAGGTCGGGCAGATTGCGGAGCGCCTCGAACAGCTCGACCAGCGCGGATTGTCGGCCAGCGGCGGGGCGTTCCGCTTCGAATCGCCCGGCACCGACTACCGCGCCGAAGGCGACGGGACCGCCGGGCTGGTGCGGAGCAAGAAGCCGCCGCTGCCCGATCCCCGACTGGTCCGCCAGATCATCCGCCAGCGCCGGATGCGCGACATTTTCTTCGATGCCGAGCTGTTCGCCGATCCGGCATGGGACATGCTGCTCGACCTCACGGCGGCACGGGTCGAGCATGTCCGTGTCTCGGTCAGCTCGCTGTGCATTGCGGCCGCCGTGCCGCCGACCACCGCGCTGCGCTGGATCAACCAGATGGTCGAAGCGGGGCTGTTCGAGCGGGTTGAGGACGATACCGACCGGCGCCGCGTGTTCATCGGGCTGAGCGATCATGCGGCCAACGCCATGGCTGCCTATTTCGCAGCGCTGGAAGAAAAGCGGGCGGCGGCCTAGCTGCGGTTCGCCCGGCGCAGGACAATCGTGAGGCCGCTGTCCGGCATGGCATCGCAGGGCAGGGCGCGCCGCACGGCATCGGCCCGGGCGCGGTTAAGGATCGCTGGCGGCACTTCCGGATCGTAAAGCAGCGTATCGGCCATTCCCAGCAGCCGCGCGTGCCGTAGGGTGAGGTCTTCGGGGTCTTCGCTGGTTAGCCGGATTTCGACGGTTTCGCCCGCCGATCCATCCCCTGCCTCCTCAAGCCAGTCGCCGATCCGGTCGGCGGATTCCGCGCACAACGGATCCAGTTCTCCGCCCCGGCCGAGCGCGATATCGAGCGCTTGCCGCCGCGCGCTCGCATCGGGAAAGCGGGTGCGAAGCTGCTCGCGCGCCGCTTCGAGGCCCGCCGCGAGCCTCCCGAGCGATTGCGGCAGCAGTTCCTCAAGCCGCAGCCGCAGTTGCTTCGCCAGCCCCGCCGACGCACCCGATGTGCCGATCGCGACGAGCACCGGATCGCGGTCGAGGATGCTCGGGGTGGTGAAATCGCACAACTCGGGGCGGTCGGCCACATTGACCAGCAAGCCCTTCGCCCTGAGCCGCCGCGCTGCCGCCTCCGCTTCCTTCGGGTCTTCCAGCGCGATAAAGGCGAGCGAGGCGTGATGCGCCTCGGGCTCGCCGCAGGGTATGCCGCCTGCGCGCTCGACCAGCCGGGTCTTGGCTTCGCCCATCGCGCCCTCACCCACCACCACCACCTTGCGGCCCGATATGCGGTGGAACAGCGGCAACGAGCGGATCATGCGCGGCTCACAGCAACCAGTCGGGCACGCGCTCGGCATCCATGATCGCGCCGGCATCGATACGGTCGGCGACCACCGCAAATCTGTCGTCGTCGACCAGAACCTCGGCAACGAAACCTCGAGAATTGTAGGAGCTCGCCATGGTCGCGCCATAGGCCCCGGCGGTGCGGAACACCGCCAGATCGCCCGACACCAGTGCGTCGCATTCGCGGTCGGTGGCGAAGGTGTCGCCGGTCTCGCAGATCGGGCCGACGATGTTCGCGGTCATCCGCTCGCCGCTCGGCGCGACCGCTTCGAAATCGTGCCATGCGCCATAGAGTGCCGGTCGCGCCAGGTCGTTCATCGCGGCATCGACGATCACGAAAGGCGGGCCGTTGCCGCCGCGCTTCATCCGGACCACGCGGGTCAGCAGCACGCCCGCATTGCCCGCGATGACGCGGCCCGGCTCGAAGATCAGCTTCACATCCCAGCCTGCCGTCGCGCGGGCAACCATTGCTCCGTATTCTGCGGGCGAGGGAAGCACCTCGCCCTTGCGATAGGGGACGCCCAATCCGCCGCCGAGATCGACGTGCGTGATCGGGTGACCCGCAGCGCGAAGGTCCGCAACCAGCGCGCCCACCTTGGCAAAGGCGGTTTCGAGCGGTTCGAGGTCGGCCAGCTGGCTGCCGATGTGGATCGCCACACCGCGCAGGTTCATGCCTTCCAGCGCGGCAAGCTCGGCAAAGGTTTCGCGCGCGCGCATCAGCGGCACGCCGAATTTGTTCTCCGCCTTGCCGGTCGAAATCTTGGCATGGGTTTTGGCATCGACGTCGGGGTTCACCCGCAGGCAGGCCTGTGCCTCGATGCCTCGCGATGCGGCGATTTCGGCCAGCTCGTAGCCTTCCTCGCGCGATTCGATATTGAACTGGCCGATCCGCTCGTCGAGCCCGAGTTGCAATTCCGCGCGGGTCTTCCCCACACCCGAGAACACGATCTTGTCCGGCGCGATGCCTGCGGCTAGCGCACGGCGCAATTCGCCGCCCGAAACGACGTCCGCGCCGAAGCCCTGCTTTTGCAGGACGTTGAGCACGGCGAGGTTGGGGTTCGACTTCACCGCGAAAGCGATCAAGGGATCACCCAAAGAAGCGAGCGCCTCGCTGAACACGCGCGCATGCCGTTCCAGCGTTGCGCGTGAATAGACATAGACCGGGGTGCCGACCTCTTCTGCGATGCGCGGCAGCGGAACATCCTCGGCATAGAGCACGCCGTCCTTGAGTGCGAAATGATCCATGGGCTCTTGCGCTATTCGGGGGGTGGAAGGTCGAACGGATCGTCCTCGCGCTCTTCGGAGCGGCGGCGCAATTCGACGCTGCGTTCGGGTGCGGCCTGCGCTTCGCGTTCGAGCAGTTCGTCGGCCGTGGCGGGCGCATCCGCCCCGGTTGGGGCGACCGGAAGCGACTCGCCCGGATAGGTTTCGAGCGGCGCTCGCTGACCGCAGGCGGCCAGCGCAGCGAGGATGGCGAGGAGGACGAACTTGCGCATGGTTACTCCATTCCAAGCGCGGCCCGCGCTTCGGCTATCCGTGCCTTTACCTGCTCCGGCGCGGTCCCGCCATAGGAGACGCGCGAGGCGACCGAGGCATCGACCGACAGCGCGGCGAACACCCGCTGGTCGATCCGCGCATCAATCGCCTTGAGTTCCTCAAGCGACAGCGCATCGAGCGCCACACCCTTGCTCTCGGCCAGCTTCACCGCAGCGCCGGTGATATGGTGCGCCTCGCGGAACGGAATGTCGGCTTCGCGCACCAGCCAGTCGGCAAGGTCGGTCGCGGTGGCATAGCCCAGTTCCGCTGCCTGCCGCATGCGATCGGTGTTGAAGGTGCACTCGGCGACCATCCCGGTCATCGCGGCGATGCTCAGGGCCAGCAGGCCGGCAGCCTCGAACACCGGTGGCTTGTCGTCCTGCATGTCTTTCGAATAGGCGAGCGGCAGGCCCTTCATGGTCACCATCAGAGCGGTCGCGCAGCCGACGATCCGGCCTGAATGGCCGCGCACCAGTTCGGCGGCGTCAGGGTTCTTCTTCTGCGGCATGATCGAGCTGCCGGTGCTCAGCGCGTCGGGCATGCGGACGAAGCCATAGGGCTGGCTCACCCAGATGATCATCTCTTCCGCTAGCCGCGAGAGATGGAGCGAGCATTGCGCCGCGGCCATCAGAAAATCGAGCGCGAAGTCGCGGTCGGACACGGCATCGAGACTGTTGGCAGTCGGCCGGTCGAAGCCGAGCGCGTCGCTGGTCGCCTGCCGGTCGATGGGAAAACCGGTGCCCGCGAGCGCCGCCGAGCCGAGTGGGCACTGGTTCAGCCGCGCCCGCGCATCGGCCAAGCGGTTGCGGTCGCGCCGGGCCATCTCGTAATAGGCCATCAGGTGGTGGCCAAGCGTGACCGGCTGTGCGGTTTGCAGATGGGTGAAGCCGGGCATGATGCTGGCGGCATTTTCACCCGCGCGGGTGACCAGCGCCTGCTGGAGCCCGAGCAACCCCGCATCCATCTGGTCGATCGCATCGCGCACCCACAGGCGGAAATCGGTCGCCACCTGATCGTTGCGACTGCGCGCGGTGTGGAGGCGACCTGCCACCGGGCCGATCAGCTCGGCCAGCCGGCTTTCGGTGGTCATGTGAATGTCTTCGAGGTCCCAGTCCTCGGGCACGCCGTCGGCTTCGTATTCTGCCGCCACCCGATCGAGTCCGTCGGAAATCGCCCTCGCATCTTCCGCCGTAACAATCCCCTGCTGCGCCAGCATAGCCACATGCGCCTTCGATCCGGCGATATCCTGCCGCCACAGCGCCTTGTCGAACGGGATCGAGGCGTTGATTTCGCGCATGATCGCGCTAGGTCCGTCGGCGAACCTTCCGCCCCACATCTGGTTGGAGCCGCCCGTGCTGTCCCGTTCCCTGCTCACGCTCGCAATCCTGACGCTGACCTTGGCCGCCTGCGATAGGGAAGCGCCGGACACTGCGCAACAACAGGGCGCGTTGGACGGCGACAAGGCAGGCTTGGCGGGGGAGATCGACCGCAGCCGTGCGGGCGAACTCATGCCGGCGCTCACCGTTACCGATCCCGATGGCAAGCAGCTCAACCTCGGGGCATTACAGGGCCAGCCGGTACTGCTCAACCTGTGGGCGACCTGGTGCGCGCCGTGCATCAAGGAAATGCCGATGCTGGACGAGCTGGCAGGCGAATACGACGGCGCGCTGCGCGTGGTCACCGTCAGCCAGGACAAGCGCGGCAGGGAGGACGAAGTTCGTGCTTTCTTCGAACGCGGCAGTTTCAACATGCTCGAACCCTGGCTCGATCCGGAGAATACACTCGATGCGGCAATTTCGGACGGAGTGCTCCCGGCAACCGTGCTCTACGATGCGAGCGGGCAAGAGGTCTGGCGGGTGGTCGGAGAATACGACTGGTCGAGCGCTGCGGCGCGCGAGGCGCTGTCCGAGGCCGTCGAATGACCGCGACTGGTGGGCGATGACAGGCTCGAACTGCCGACCCTCTCGGTGTAAACGAGATGCTCTACCAACTGAGCTAATCGCCCGCACCAGTCTTGCGGTGCGCTGCACATAGCGCCGAAAGTTTGAGAATCAATTGCGAATGTCGGCGCGCTTCCTCTAGGGGCTCGGAATGCAAGCGCCGCATATCCGCATCCTCGCCACTGGAGGGACGATCGCTGGTAGCGGCGGCTCTGCGTTTGGCAACGGCTATTCGCCGGGGCAGATTTCGGTCGAGGCGATGGTCGCCGAAATACGGGCGCTCGGGATCGATGCCTCACTCGATCCGATAGAAATCGCCAGCATCGGCTCGCAGGACATCGGCTGGGCGGAATGGGGGCTTCTGCATGCCGAGGTGCTGCGTGCGCAGGCGGACGAGACTATCTGCGGCGTGATCATTACCCACGGCACCGACACGGCGGAGGAAACCGCGCTGCTGCTCGACCTGACGCTCGACGCAGGCAAGCCGGTGGTGCTGGTCGGGGCGATGCGACCTGCCGACGCGGTCGGCAGCGACGGGATGCGCAACTTCGCCAACGGCGTACGCGTGGCGAGCGATCCGGCTTCTGCCGACCGCGGCGTGCTGGTGGTGATGGGCGACACGGTTTTCGCCGCGCGCGACGTGCGCAAGGCCGCGACCAGCAATATCGATGCCTTCAAGGGCTTCCCGCGCGGGCCGCTGGCGCGGGTCACGCCGACCAGCCTCGACTGGTTCGGTCCGGCGGCGCGCGTTGGCGAGAAGGCGCGCTTCGCCTGGCCTCAGCGCTTGCCCCGGGTGGCGATTCTCACCGCTGGGGCGGGGATGGATGCCAAGCCCGTGGAGGCGATGCTCGGGATCGGCTGCGAGGGGATCGTGCTGGCCGGAATGGGGCAGGGCAATGCCCCGCGCGTGGTGCTCGATGCGCTGGGGGCCGCTGTGCGCTCGGGCGTGCCGGTGGTGCGCTCCAGCCGGGTCGACGAGGGCATGGTCGACCGCAATGTCGAGGTCGATGACGACGCGCGCGGGCTGGTCGCGGCGCGAGCGCTCGGCCCGGCGAAGGCGCGGATCCTGCTCGCGCTGCTGGTGGCGCAGGGGATTACCGATCCTGCGGCGGTGCAGGCCGAATTCGACCGGCGGTAGGTCGCTGGGTCCTTCGAGACGCGAACTCAGCCGTTCGGCTTCGATCGCTCCTCAGGATGAGCGGGAGGGAGATAAAAACCGCTGATCATTGTTCCGCGAAACCAACCCCCTATCCGCCATTTCCCCAACCCGCTCATCCTGAGGAGCGAAGGCGCAGTCTGAGCGTCTCGAAGGACGAAGAACCACTGCGGCGCGGCGCTGTCGTTCACCCCCAGGGCGTAACGAGATACTTCTCGCCGGTCTTCATCGCGCGGTAATCCATTACCGCATCCTTGGTCAGCATTTCCTCGAGATTTACCTTGCGCTTGTAGCTGCTGGCGAAGGTGCCGGTGATGTTGCTCAGCACCCGCTGGCGCATCCGCAGCATCGTTTCCATGCCCGCCTGTTGCAGGAACGGGGTCAGCAGCCAGCCCGACAGGGTCCAGCCGAAACCGTAGCTGGGGGTGAGGATGGTCGGCCCCTTGTCGAGCCGGCCATAGATGAACATCCGCTTCGGCTGGTTCGAGCCATAGCGCGAATATTCGGTCATCTTGCCGACCGCGACCTGTTCCATCGCCTTGAAGGCAGTGTCGGTCGCCTGACCGCCGCCGATCGGGTCGAAGCCATAGAAAGCGTCGGTCGCGTCGATCGCTTCGCGCAGCTGCTTCATGAAATCGGGGTCGGAGGAGTTGACCACCCACTTCGCGCCGAGGCCCTTGAGCATCTCGACATGCTCCGCCTTGCGGACGATGTTGACCAGTTCGATGCCGTCTTCCTGACAAATCTTGACCAGCATCTGGCCGAGGTTCGAGGCAGCGGCAGTGTGCAGGATCGCCTTTTGCCCGTCCATCTTGGCGTTCTCGACAAAGCCCAGCGCGGTCATCGGGTTGACGAAGGCGCTCGCGCCATCCTCGCAGCTGACATCGCCCAGCGGAAGGCACATCATCGCATCGGCGATGCAATACTGACTGTAGGCGCTGCCCGGGACGCAGGCGACGCGCTGGCCCATGAGCGCTTTTGCCATGTCGCTGTCGCCCGTGGCGACAACCGTGCCTGCGCCCTCGTTGCCTGCCGGGAGCTTCGTCCCGTGGCGCGCCTTGGAGCCGCTGTTGAACGGTTCGGGCATGGTGGCGACATATTTGCCGGGCGAATAGGCCGCGTTCTCGAGGTCGGCCGCGCCGGTCAGGATCGCGAGGTCCGACGGATTGATCGGCGCCGCTTCCATCTTGACCAGCACCTGGTTGCCGGTCGGCTCAGGGAAGGTCACTTCCTCGATTCCGACGGTGAGGGTGCCGTCCGCTTGGAGGGTGGTGAAGAGCTGCTTGCCGGTGGTCATGGTCGATTCCTCTCATTTTCGTCTTTGCGAGGAGCCGCAGGCGACGCGGCAATCCAGGGCGTCGAGCGATTCCGATCTGGATTGCTTCGCTACGCTCGCAATGACGGGTTGGCTAGGGTGACCTAACGTCAGGTGGCTAAGGATAAACCGCCTCGACGAAGTAGAGCCCATGCGGAGGGGCATTGAGGCCGAGCGCCTGCCGTTCGCGTGCTTCGAGGGCCTCGCCGACCTGCTCTTCACGCCAGCGCCCCATGCCGACGAGTGCAAGGCAGCCGACCATGCTGCGCACCTGATGATGGAGGAAGCTGCGCGCGGCGGCGTGGATCAGCACATGCTCGCCGTTTCGCTCGACATCGAGCCGGTCGAGCGTCTTGACCGGGCTCTGCGCCTGGCAATGGGCCGAGCGGAAGGTGGTGAAGTCATGGCTCCCGACCAGCGCCTGCGCCGCGCGGTGCATGGCCTCGTGATCGAGCTCTTGCGGCACCTGCCACGCCCGGTTGAGCTCCAGCGTCAAAGGGCTGCGGCGGTTGGCGATGCGATAGATATAGCGCCGCCCGATGCAGCTGAAGCGGGCGTGCCAGTCGTCGGGCACGATCTCACAATGAGTCACCGCGATGGGGGCGGGCCTGAGATGCGCGTTGAGCGCCTCCATCATGCGGAACGGCGGTAGGCCGGTCTCGACATCGAAGTGGCTGCGCATGGCGAGGGCATGGACCCCGGTGTCGGTCCGTCCGGCGCTGTGGAGCGTCACTTGCTCTCCTGTCACCGCGTGCGCGGCTTCCTCGACCGCCTGCTGCACGCTCGGCCCATGCGCCTGCCGCTGCAGGCCTTGGAACGGTGTCCCATCGAACTCGAGGGTGAGGGCGAAGCGAGTCATGCCCAGAATCCGTCATCCCAGCGCAAGCTGGGATCGGTTGCCGAAAGCTCGGCGCTGGCGGGTAGCGATCCCAGCTTGCGCTGGGATGACGGGTATCGGCTCATGGCAATACGGTCCCCGCAGCAACCGGAAAACCGCGTAGGAAGTCCTCGAGGTCCATCGACGGCTTGCCCGCGCGCTGAAGCCGCTCGGGCCGGATCGCGCCGCTGCCGCAGGCGATGGTGAGCTGGTCGTCCAGCACCGTGCCCCCGCGAAGGCGAGGGCCTCTGCCGTCCTGGTCGGATGTCTGCTCTTGCGGGCTGAGGTCCCCGCCTTCGCGGGGACACAATACCGCCCGCAGCAGCTTGACCCGCTCCCCCTCGATCTCGCACCAGGCACCGGGAAAGGGGGCGAGGGCGTGGATGTGGCGGACCACCTGCTCGGCGGGCTGCGTCCAGTCGATCCGCGCCTCGGCCTTGTCGATCTTGGGGGCGTAAGTCGCCTCGTCGTCGTCTTGGGTGACCGGTACATGCTTGCCCAGTTCGCGCAGGGTTTCGACCATCAGGTTCGCACCCAGCTCGGCCAGTTCCTCGGTTAGCTCGCCAGTGGTCTTGTCATCCACCGGCGTGCGGATCGTCGCCAGCATCGGGCCGGTGTCGAGCCCCGCTTCCATCTGCATGATGGTGACGCCGGTCACCGGATCGCCCGATTGAATTGCGCGGTGGATCGGTGCCGCCCCGCGCCAGCGCGGCAGGATCGAGGCATGGACATTGAGGCAGCCGTGCTCCGGCGCATCGAGCACCGGCTGCGGCAGGATCAGGCCATAGGCTGCCACCACCGCGACATCGGCATCGAGCGCGGCGAAGGCCGCCTGTTCCTCCGCCGACTTGAGCGACCTGGGCGAGCGAACCTCGATCCCCAGTTCCTCGGCCGCTATCTGCACCGGCGAGGGCTGGAGCTTCTTGCCCCGTCCCGCCGGGCGCGGCGGCTGGGTATAGGCGGCGACCACCTCATGCCCCGCTGCCACCAGCGCGCGTAGCGTCGGCACGGCAAACTCCGGCGTACCCATGAAAATTATCCGCATCATCATTCCTCCCCCCTCCCCGGTGGGGAGGGGCCGGGGGTGGGGGTCGGCGCTCGATAAGGTGCGCCGTACACCCCCACCCGACCTCCCCCTCAAGGGGGAGGGGTTTTGGGTTCTCTTTTCTCGCCTGCGCCCCTATCTCCCTGCCCATGGCATCGCAAGAGATCGAGCAGCTGGCTTCCGCCCTCGCGCGGCTCCCTGGTCTCGGCCCGCGTTCGGCGCGGCGGGCGGTGCTGTGGCTGGTCAAGCGGCGCGACAGCGCGCTGCCCGGCCTGCTCGAAGCGCTGGAGGCGGTGCGCGGCCGGCTGGTCGAATGCGGCACTTGCGGCAATGTCGATACGCAGAGCCCCTGTGGCATCTGCGCCGACCCGCGCCGCGACCAGCGCTCGCTCTGCGTGGTCGAGGATGTGGCCGATCTGTGGGCGCTCGACCGGGCCAGGCTCTACGCCGGGCGCTACCACGTGCTCGGCGGCAAGCTCTCGGCTTTGGACGGGGTGCGGCCGGAGGATCTCAACATCGCCAGCCTGCTCGGCCGGGTCGAGGCGGGCGGGATCGACGAGGTCGTCCTCGCCATGAACGCCACGCTGGAGGGGCAGACTACCAGCCACTACCTCGCCGAACGGCTCGAGGGGTTTCCGGTGCGGATCACCCAGCTGGCGCATGGCCTGCCGGTGGGGGGAGAGCTCGACTATCTCGACGAGGGCACGCTGGCGCAGGCGCTGAGGGCTCGGAGGCCCGTGGGATGAGCCCGCTGCGGTCGATACTGGTCGGCATAGTGTTCGGAATTCTGGTCGTGGCGGCGGTCACGTATCACGACCTCACCGACCCGATCGCAAGAGCGGACATAGAAGGGCTGATTGCTGAGCCTTGGACTCGCGATTTCTACAAGTTGCTCGCGGTGGAATTCGCGCTCGTTTCGATACCGACTTCCGGTCTGCTCATGTTTATCGGTTTTGTGCGCCGTCCGGGCGATTGATTCCCAAGCGTCCACCCCCTAAATTACCGCCCATGGCTATCCGTGAAATCCTTGAAGTGCCGGATCCCCGGCTGAAAGTCGTGTCCGAACCGGTGACGGAGTTCGACGACGAGTTGCGCACGCTGGTCGAGGACATGTTCGAAACCATGTACGACGCGCCCGGCATCGGCCTGGCGGCGATCCAGGTCGGCGTGCCCAAGCGGGTGCTGGTGATCGACCTGCAGGAACCGGACTACGATGCCGAGCCGGAAGAATGCGGCCACGACCATGGCGACGGTAAGGGCAGCCACAAGCATTACCCGATCAAGAACGACCCGCGCGTGTTCGTGAACCCGGAAATCCTCGACCCGGCGGAGGAGCTGGCGACCTACCAGGAAGGCTGCCTCTCGGTCCCCGAGATCTACGCCGATGTCGACCGCCCGGCGACCTGCACGGTCCGCTACCAAGACCTCGACGGCAAGGTGCATACCGAGGCGATGGAGGGCTTGATGGCGACCTGCATCCAGCACGAGATGGACCACCTCGAAGGGATCCTGTTCATCGACCACCTCAGCCGGTTGAAGCGCAGCATGGCGCTGAAGAAATTGCAAAAGCTGCGCGCAGCCTGACGCTGCGAAGCGGGTTGAAAAGGCCGCCGGGGTTCGCTCCGGCGGCCTTTTTCGTGACCACCGCGGCCGGGCCAACGCCGAAAGGCGACACTAAAGCGACACCAAAAACCTACACGGCGGCCCATGGATTTGCACGCTGGCGAACGACGATGGGAAAGAGCGAAAGGCGAGGCTAGCAAGCCGGGGCCGTGTAGGAAAATGCTTTTCCCGGCCCCGCGCGGCTCAGGCGTGCTGCAGCATCCCTTCGAGGGCCTTGGTGCAATCGTCGGCGCATTCGCGGCACATCCGCGCGCAGCGGCGGCAGTGGTCGGTGTCGTGCTTCTCGCATTCTTCCACGCAGGCTTCGCAAGCGGCGATGCAGGTCCGCAGCATGCTCTCGATCACGCCAACGTTGCCGCTCGTCCGCCGGGACGCGACGCGGTAGGTAGCGGTGCAGATATCGGCGCAATCCATGCACAGGCGGATGCATGTGCGCATATCCATTTCCTCGGCGCTGCAGGCATCGGCGCAGCTGTTGCAGATCGCCGCGCAATACATCGCGTGCTTGACCGCCTCGCCCAGATCCTCGTTCCAGTCCGCCCCGACCTGCGGGTGTTCCTTGATCATTTCCTTGATCGACATGGTGATATCTCCTTCTTCGAAAGGAGCGAACGGGGCGGGGGATTGGTTCCGCAAAGGCGCTTGGCGATACGCCGCGTTCCGACTATGTTCCACCGATGGACCCCATGCTCTACATCCTCGTTGCCCTGTTCGGCGGGCTCATCCTCGGCGGGCTCGCCGGGTGGTTCGCAGGTTCCCGCCCGGTTGCCGAACTGCAAACCCGCCTCAAGCAAGCAGAGACCGAAGCGGACGGGCAGGAAGCCGAATTCAAGCGCGCCGTTGCCGAACTCGGCCAGTCGCAGATCGAGCTGGCGACGCTCAAGGCCAATGCCGCCAGTTTCGACAAGCAGTTCGAGGCGATGAAGGAAGCGCGCGAGGAGATGCTCGCGCAGTTCAAGGCGGTTGGCGGCGAAGTGCTCAGCCGCAGCCAGGAGGAATTCCTCAAGCGCGCCGAGGAGCGGCTGGGCCATTCGGAAAAGGCGAGCGAGGAGAAGCTAAAGGCTTTGCTCGCCCCGGTCGGCGACCGGCTCAAGAGTTATGAGGAACAGGTCAAGTCGCTGGAGGAGAAGCGGGTCGATGCCTTCGGCCAGCTCGCCGGGGTGATCGAGCAGATGCGGCAGGGGCAGGAGCAGGTCCGGCGCGAGGCGCAGCGGCTGGGCAATTCGCTCACCAATGCGCCCAAGGCGCGGGGGCGCTGGGGCGAGCGGGCGCTGCAGAACCTGCTCGAGCAATGCGGCCTCGCGCAGCATACCGATTTCGCGATGGAACATTCGATCGATACCGAGGACGGGCGGCTCCGCCCCGATGCGATCGTGCGGATTCCCGGCGGCAAGATGCTGGTGATCGATTCCAAGGTCTCGCTCAACGCCTATCAGGAAGCGTTCGAAGCCAGCGACGAGGAGGTCCGCGCGCGGGCGATGGGCGAGCATGTCCGCTCGATGCGCAATCACGTCCAGACGCTCGGCGCGAAGAGCTATCAGAGCCAATTCGAAGAAGCGCCCGACTATGTGGTGATGTTCGTGCCCGGCGAACATTTCGTCGCCGCCGCGCTCGAACACGACCCCGAGCTGTGGAATTTCGCCTTCGACAAGAGGGTCTTGCTCGCCACTCCTACCAATCTGGTGGCGATTGCGCGGACGGTGGCACAGGTCTGGCGGCAGGACGGGCTCGCGCGCGAGGCGCAGGAGATCGGGCGGATGGGTGCCGAACTCTATGAGCGCCTCGCCACTGCCGCCGAGCACTTGAAGCGCGTGGGCGGCGGGCTTGAGAGCGCGGTGAACAATTACAACAAGTTCGTCGGATCTTTTGAGAGGAATGTACTCTCTTCCGGCAAGCGTCTGGCCGAAAAGGGCATCGAGATCGGCAAGCGCGAGATCGACGATGTCCCGCTGGTGGAAAGCGCCCCGCGCTACACTGCGGCGGATTCGCTGGCCGATGATACCGCTCGGGCTGCCGACTGACGGCGCGCAAGGCGGAACGGGTGAGTTGCGGTTTCGTTGGGTGGAGGAACGCACAGGGGATACGGGAGAAATACCATGCGCATGATCCGATCTTCGGCGATGTGGCTTGTGCCGGTTGCCTTGGCGACGCTGGCTGCCTGTTCGGGCTCCGACCCGGCAGCGACCGCATCCGGCCAGCCGTCCGAAGGTGTGTTTCCCGACCAGCCGGAACCCGCACCCGCAGGCCGCTTCGCACCGCGCAACGAATGCGTCGAGCTGCCGGGTGCCAAGCTGTTCTTCGTCGATCTGGGCAAGGCCGTGCGCGATCGCGATGTCGATGCGCTGCTGAAACTCACGGCCGCCGATGTGAAGCTGGATTTCGGCGGCGGCGGCGGGCTGACCACCTTCAAGGAGCGCCTGGCCGACAAGGACGGCAAGCTGTGGGAAGAACTCGACAAACTGCTCGATCTCGGCTGTGCGGTGGATGAAGGCGGGGACATGGTCCTGCCTTGGCTGTTCGCGCAGGACCTTGGCGTGGACGATCCGTTCTCCACCATGGTCACGCTCGGACCCGATGTCGTCATGCGCGAGCGTCCCGAAAAATCCGCCCCTGTGGTGGAGACGATCGCGTGGGATACGGTGCAGCTGGCCGATGGCTTCGATCCCGCGGCGGAATTCGCCGCCGTGACCAGCCGCAGCGGCAAGCCCGGCTTCATCGCCAATGCCATGCTGCGCTCGCCGGTCGACTACCGGTTGTACATCGCGCGCAATGGCGAGCGCTGGCAGATCGTCAGCTTCGTCGCGGGCGACTGATCCGACCGCGGGGCCTTTGGCGCAACCCATCATATGATAAGGTGGACCCGATCCCGGTCGCTATAAGGCGCGGCTCGGGAGACAACGATTGCGACACTATACTCTGACTTATCGGACGCCGGACGGGACCGGGAATATGGAACATGCCTTCGAAGCCGTGTCGCTCGACGGCGCGCTCGAGGTCGCCAAGCGGCTTGTGGTGAGCGAATGGGCCGAGTTGCACGAGGACGGCGTCGAGGTCTGCCGCATGCAGCTGGTCGACAGCAACGGGCTGTGGCGGATCGTGGGTGCGAACCGCAGGAAGTAACGGCCAGGCAGGCGTCCCAGTTGCTCGATGTTCGAGACAGAGGTCGATGGAAGCAGTCCTAGCGGGCCGCCTCGTCGGTCTCGCCCCGCCGGGAATCCACCATCCTGGCGGGGCAAACACCGGTTCTGGTTCAGACGTCTTCGGTGAACCACCCGAGATCGAGATCCGCATACCGGTCGGTGAACTGGCCGATCTCGATCAGGGCGGGTTTGTCGAGAATCTCGATCGCCTTGCCATGGCGGGAGATCGTGCCTCCTTCGACCAGTTCCCTAAGCAAGCGGTTCACCTGGACATCGGTCAGCCCGATCGCATCGGCGATCTGTGCCTGTGTGAGGCCTAGCGAGAACCGGCTGCCCGGCGGCGTGTGCAGCAGGCCTTGCCGCGCATCGATCTCGAGGATCAGCGCCGCAAGTCGCGCCAGGCCGCGCGTCCGCCCGACCGACACCAGCCGGTCGGTCAGGATGGCATTCTCCATCGCCGCAAAGGTATAGAACACGGCGGCGATCCGCGGCATGGTCGAAAACGCCTCCACCAGCTTGCGGCGCGGAAAAATGAACAGGTCGGCGGCCGAGCTGGTGGTGATGTTGTGGGTCGCGCGATCGAAAGGGATGTTCGCGGTCCCGACAATATCGCCGGGAAAGTAGAGGCGGGTGATTGCGCGGTCTCCGCCCGGCAGATCGACCGAAGCGAACAGGCAGCCCTTGTCGACGATGAAAAGCTGGTCGGGTTCGTCGAGCTCGCCGATGACGAGCGCGGTCCCCGCGGCGTAATGCCGCTTGGTGGTGGACAGGTTGCGGATCGTCGCTTCCTCGTCGGGCCGCAGGGGCACGATCCTGCCATACTTCGCCAGCACGTCCCGCATTTTTCGACCCCTTCGCAAGCGCATTCGCCAGCCTGACGATGACGCTTTCCCAGCGTGAGCGATAATCCGATCGGTGAGGCTGTTCAATCCGTTGCGGGCAATGTGGCGAGGACTTCATACGCCAGCACCGCTGCCGCGACGGCGGCGTTGAGGCTGTCGGCCCGCCCGCGCATCGGCATTGTCACGCGCAGGTCGCTGGCCAGCTCGTACTCCTCGGGCAAACCTTGCGATTCGTTGCCGACAAGGATGAAACACGGCGCGGCGTAGGGCGCGCCGCGATAGGGGACCGCGTCGCGCAGCGAGGCGGCGACCAGCTGGCCTGTTTCCGCCCGCAGCCACGGTAGGAATTCCTCCCACCGCGCCTGCGCGATGGCCTGGGTGAACACCGCACCCATGCTGGCGCGCACCGCTTCGACCCCGAACGGATCGGCGCAATCGTCGATCAAAATCAGCCCGCCTGCGCCGACCGCATCGCCGGTGCGCAGCATGGTTCCCAGGTTGCCCGGGTCCCTCAGTGCCTGGGCGACGAGCCAGATATTTGAACGCGAACGGTCGAGCGCGGCGAGCGAGGTGTCGAATTCGGCGAACACGCCCGCCACCGCCTGCGGATTGTCCTTGCCGGTGATCTTGGACAGGATGTCGGTGGAGGTCTCGATCACTTCGCCTCCGGAATCGAGGACCGCCGCTTCCAGCGCGGCCAGCAGCGGATGCGGATCGCGCTTTTCGGCCATCACCAGCATTTCGGGCACCCGGCCGCATTCGCGCGCATCGGTCAGCAGGCGCAAGCCTTCGGCGAGGAACTTGCCCGCCGCCTTGCGATGCTTCTTCTCGCGCAGGGAGCGCAGGTATTTGACCGTGGGGTTCGAAAAGCCGGTGATCTGCCTCCGGCGGGGGTCGGGCATCACTCTTCGCCGAAGCCGTTCTCTACCAGGGCGGCGAGGTCTGCCAGAACCGTCTCGGCATTGTCGCCCGAAACGATCACCTCGACGGTGTCACCCTTGGCTGCGCCGAGCATCATCAGGCCGAGAATCGAGCCGCCACCCGCCTCGTTCGCGCCTTTGGCCACGCGGACCTGCGTCGCCCCGTCAAGCTCCGCCACCGCGCCGACGAACTTGGCACTGGCGCGCGCATGCAGGCCGCGCTGGTTGACGATGGTGATAGTCTTGCGCTGCTCGTTCATCCAGCAGCCCCGCCGGCCTTTTTGGTATCCTGCCCGAGCAGCTCGGAGGCGACGGTGATATAGGCGCGGCCCGCCTCGCGCGCGGCGCAGACGGTGGTGTAGACATCGTTTTTCTGGCGGGCACCCGCGAGCCTGATCAACATCGGCAGGTTGATCCCCGCGATCACCTCGATCCGCCCGGCATCGAGCAGCGAGATCGCGAGGTTGGACGGGGTGCCGCCGAACAGGTCGGTCAGGATGATCGCACCCTTGCCGCTGTCGACCTGCTTGATCGCATTGGCGATATCCTTGCGCCGCTTTTCCATGTCGTCGCTCGGCCCGATGCAGACCGTGGCGATGGCTTCCTGCGGGCCGACGACATGCTCCATCGCGTGGACGAATTCGTCGGCGAGATTGCCGTGGGTGACGAGAACCAGTCCGATCATAGGTTGCTTTGCTTGATACCCCGGGTGCTTAACCTTCCCTGAGCGCGGAGCGGGAAGCCAGCCATCCTCATGCCTTGGGTCCTTCGATTTCGTCAGCCGCGCGTGAACCCAGATTGCGGTGTATGACCGTGGGCGAAAATCCTTCCTTGCGCAAGGCCTCGTCCATTTTCGCGGCGGCGAAAACCGACCGATGTCTCCCGCCGGTACAGCCGAAGGCGATGTGGACGTAGCTCTTGCCCTGGGCCCGGTAACGCGGGAGCAAGGTGAGGAGCAGCTCGCGAATCTGGCGAAACGCGGTGTCGAAGGCCGGATCCTGCTGGATGTGCTCCGCAACCGGAGCGTCGAGCCCGGTCTGTTCGCGCAGCCCCTCGATCCAGTGCGGATTATCGAGAAAGCGCATGTCGAACACCAGATCGGCCAGCGGTGGGGTGCCCCTCGCGAAGCCGAAGCTGGACAGAATGACCGACATATCCTGCGGCGCGCCGGCGGCAAAGCCTTCGCGGATCGCCTGCTGCAGATCGTTGCTGGTGTAATCGGTGGTGTCGATTACCGCATCGGCCCAGCGGCGCAGCGGCTCGAGCAATTCCCGCTCGGCATGGATGCCGACATGGACCGGACGACCCGATGCCATGGGGTGGCGGCGGCGGGTTTCGTTGTAGCGGCGCTCGAGCTCGCCGCTGCCGCAATCGATGAACAGGGTGGTGATCAGCAGGTCGGGGCGCTGCGACAGCTTCTTGACCCGATCGATGATGGACGCAGGGACGAAACCGCGGGTGCGCGAATCGAAGCCGATAGCCAGTGGCCCGGACTGACCTTGTTCGCCTTCGCTGCCGAGCAGGCGGCCCAGCAGGCGGATCGGGAAGTTGTCGATCGCTTCCCAGCCGAGGTCTTCCAGTACGCGCAGCGCCGTGGTCTTGCCCGCGCCCGAGACGCCGGTCACCAGCAGGATCCGCTGGCGTCCGTCGGCCTGCTGCCCCGCTTCGGTCAAGGACGAATCACCCGCCATTGCGAGCGGGTTTGCGCGCTAACCACGGCGGTGAAAAGGGGGCATTTCGGCCTGCCCCCGCTCACATCCGGAGCCCGTGCAGCGCCAGCGCCTGCTCGACCCGGATCGCATCGGCAGGGTTGCCCAGCCGCATCCGCAGAAGAGGCAGCGCGATTCCCTCTATTTCCAGCCGATCTGCTTGCTCGACGAAACGCGGGGCATCGTCGTCGCAGCGGATCACCAGTGCGACCGGGGCGGAGCGGCAAGGCAACCGTACCAGCCCAACATTGCGGATTTCGAGCAGCCCGGCGGTAGCTTCCGGCGCGCTGGCGATCAGCCTTTCCCGCTCGACGTGCAACCCGACCCCGTCGTCGCCCACCAGCACGGCACCGCGATCGGTCAACATCAAAGCGAGGGATGACTTGCCGCATCCGGGAGGACCTTCGATCATGACCGCCCGCCCGCCGATCGCGACTGCAGTGGCTTGCCGGAGCCTCACCCTGTCACCCGCACGGCCGGGTCACGCGATGCGCCGGGTCGCGCGCGGCAGGCGTAGCACCAGCTTCGCGCCCGGTCTGCACTTGTCGCGTGCCATCGCGACCAGCGCGCCATCATGCGCTTCGGCAATGGTGCGTGCTATCGCCAAGCCCAGTCCCGAATGGTGGCCGAAATCCTCCGCATCAGGCCGGATCGAATGAAATCGCTGGAACACCTTCTCGCGCGAATCTTCGGGAATACCCGGTCCCTCGTCCTCGATCACCAGCGCGACAAATTCGTCATCCATAGTAATGTTGATGTCGATCTGGCCCTCTACGGGCGAGAAGGACACCGCATTGTCGAGCAGGTTCTCGATCACCCGTTCGATCCGTGCAGGGACGATGCGGACCACGGCGCGGCCCAGCGGCTTGTTGAGGGCGATGCGGCGGCCACCGTTCTCGCCCCGGTTTTCGCGTCGCTCGATGATCGCTTCGGTCAGCGCGCCGAGATCGACTTCTTCCAGCGTGGCACGCGATATCTCCGCGTCGACCCGGCTGGCATCGGAAATCTCCGTCACCAGCCGGTCGATCCGCCGGACATCGTGCGACGCGATGTCGAGCAATTGTTCGCGCAGGGCCGGATCCTCTACGCGCCCGAGCGATTCCACTGCGCTGCGCAGCGATGCGAGCGGATTCTTGATCTCGTGCGCGACATCGGCGGCGAAATGCTCGACCGCATCGATCCGGTCGCGCAGCGCGTCGGTCATGTCGGACACGGCGCGCGCCAGCAGGCCGATCTCGTCCCGGCGATGCGGCAGGCGGGGCACTTCGACTTGCCGGTCGCGACCCAGCCGCACGCGCTGCGCCGCGTTGGACAGGCTGCGCAGGGGTTGGACGATCGTGCGCGCCAGATAAAGCGACAGCAGGATCGAGGCGACCAGCGCCATCGTCACCGCAAGCCCGAGCGAAGAACGGGCGCTGCGCACCGCTTCGGTGATATCCACCGCGTTGCGCGTCGTGAGCAGAGTCGCGCCGTTGGTTCCGACCGGCGCAGCGGCGGTAATCACCGGCGATCCGTCCGGCCAGTCGCGCAGCTGGATCTGGCTCAGTCCGGTTTCGCGCGCGCGGGCGAGTTCGGGCCAGGCATCGGCGATGTTGGCTTCGGGCTCGATGTAGTCTTCCACCGGCTCGGCGGAAACGACGGTATCGACGATCCGGTCGAGGGTCTGCGCCCAATCCTCGCCCCATCCGTCCATCGAAGTGTCGGCGAATGTGAACGACGGTTCGGCCAGCGCGAAGCTATCGGCCCACAGATTGCCTTCGGCATCGAACATGCGCACGCGCATCCGCTGCTCCTTACCGATCTGCACCAGCAGCGCCTCCTGCCGCTGCCGTGTCGCCCCGGCGAGTGCTTCGGCGGTGATCTGCGCTTCGATGCGGGCCAGCTTGTAGCGTTCGCTGAGCAACTGCTTGCGATAGCCGTCGAGATAGAACAGCCCCCCGCCAAGCAGCGCTAGCGGCAGCAGGTTGACTGCGAGGATGCGCGAGGTGAGCGATAGCCGGTTGGCCCAACTGAGCCGCTCGAGCCCGGCACCGAAACGGCCCGATCTGGCGCTCTCAGCCATCGGTGAAGCTGTAACCCGCCCCATAAAGGGTCTCGATCGCTCCGAAGGTCGGATCGACCGAGCGGAACTTGCGCCGCATCCGCTTGATGTGGCTGTCCACCGTCCGGTCGTCGACGAAGATATCGTCAGGGTAGGCGGCGTCCATCAGCTGGTTGCGCGACTTGATCACCCCGGGGCGCACCGCGAGCGCTTCGAGGATGAGGAATTCGGTAACGGTCAGTGAAACCGGCATGCCGCCCCAGCTGACGAAGTGGCGGGCCGGATCCATCAGCAGCCTGCCGCGCGTGGCGATCGCGTTCTCGTTGCCATCTTCGCCCGAACCGTCGTCGATCTGGACCATCGCCAGCGCATCGCTGCGGCGCAGGATCGCCCGAATGCGCGCGGTCAGCAGGCGGATACTGAAGGGCTTGGCGATGTAATCGTCCGCCCCGAGTTCCAGCCCCGCTTCCTCGTCCTGCTCGTCGTCCTTGCTGGTGAGGAAGATTACAGGGAGGGCCGAATTCTGACGCAGGCGCCGCAGCAGTTCCATCCCGTCCATCTTGGGCATCTTGATGTCGAACACCGCGAGATCGGGCGGATTCTCGAGCAATGCCTTCAATGCCGCTTCGCCATCGGAATAGAGCCGCGTGGCATATCCCTCCGCCTGCAAAGCGATCGACACAGTGGTGAGGATATTGCGGTCATCATCGACCAGCGCGATAACTTGCTGGCCGTCCGTCGATTCCGCCAGTTTGTCGGACATGCTTGCTCCGCATTTCAGGGTCGTGTTCCTGGGCAGCCGACGCTAGCCGCCCTTGCTCCAATAGACAACGCGGCAACGCGTTTTGCGCCCGGCCCGGCTTCGCCGCGCATATTCCCGCGAGTGCGGATTTGACGCGACGGCGGCGCGAGATTATGCGCAGCCGCAATTCCCCGTGCATAGGTATGCATGCGACTCGGCCTGCGCCCCCCATGCAGGCCAGACACCGCCAGGAGATACTCGTGACGATCGCGCTTTCCCATCCGCTCGAAGCCCAGGGCATTGCCACCCGGGCCACCATCCACCCCAACCTCGGCACTGCTGCGCTGGTCGAGCACGCGCTCAAGAAAGGTGAGGGCGAACTGACCAAAGATGGTGCGCTGCTGGTCGATACCGGCAAGTTCACCGGGCGCAGCGTCAAGGACAAGTACATCGTCCGCGACACGATGACCGAGAACACGATCAACTGGGGGGCGATCAACCAGCCGATGGACCCCGCGCACTGGGCCAATCTCAAGGCCGATTTCCTTGCCGCAGTGCAGGATCAGGACGAACTCTATGTCGCCGATCTGTTCGGGGGTTCGCAGCCGGAATACCGGGTCAACGTGCGGGTCATCAACCAGATGGCGTGGCACAACCTGTTCATCCGCACGCTGCTGGTCCGCCCGAGTGCGCAAGAGCTGGCCGGATTCATCCCCGAATACACGATCATCAACCTGCCCGGCTTCAAGGCCGATCCTGAGCGTCATGGCTGCCGCAGCGACACTGTGATCGCGGTCAACTTCACCGACAAGCTCATCCTGATCGGCAACACCGAATATTCGGGCGAGATGAAGAAGGGCGTGTTCGGCCTCTTGAACTACCTGCTTCCCGCGCAGGGCGTGATGCCGATGCATTGCAGCGCCAATATCGGCGCGGACGGCAAGAGCGCAATTTTCTTCGGCCTCTCGGGCACCGGCAAGACGACTCTTTCCGCCGATGCCAGCCGTACGTTGATCGGCGATGACGAGCATGGCTGGTCGGACCAGGCGGTGTTCAACTTCGAAGGCGGCTGCTATGCGAAGATGATCAACCTCTCGGCCGAAGGCGAGCCGGAAATCTACGCCACGACCAGGATGTTCGGCACGATTCTCGAGAACGTGACGATGGATCCCGAAACCCGCGCACTCGATTTTACCGACGGCAGCAAGACCGAGAACACCCGCGGGGCCTATCCGATCGAATACATCCCGAACACCTCGGACAAGAACCTCGGCCCGGCACCGGCCAACGTCATCATGCTCACCGCCGATGCCTTCGGCGTTCTGCCCCCGATCGCGCGGCTGACGCCCGATCAGGCGATGTACTATTTCCTCAGCGGCTACACCGCCAAGGTTGCCGGGACCGAAATCGGCGTGACCGAGCCCGAGGCGACCTTCAGCACCTGTTTCGGTGCCGCCTTCATGCCGCGTCACCCTTCGGTCTACGGTAACCTGCTGAAGGAACGCATCGCCAAGGGCGGCGTCCAGTGCTGGCTGTTCAACACCGGCTGGACCGGCGGCAAGTACGGCGTGGGCCAGCGCATGCCGATCAAGGCCACCCGCGCGCTGCTCAACGCCGTGCTCGACGGCAAGCTGGACGGGGTGGAATTCCGCAAGGACGCGAATTTCGGCTTCGATGTGCCGGTTTCGGTCCCCGCGCTGGCCGAAGCGGGCATCGACCAGACGCTGCTCGATCCGCGCGCGACCTGGGCCGACAAGGACGAGTACGACCGCACGGCGCACAATCTGGTGCAGCTGTTCGTGGCCAATTTCGCCCAGTTCGAAAGCCATGTCGACGAAGGCGTCCGGCGGGCGGCCCCGCAAGCGGCCTGACGCGCAATTCACGGTTGGAGAGGGGCCCCCGGCCGGGAAACCGGACCGGGGGCTTTATCGTTTCCGGACCGCGCCGGGATGCTGTATCCAGCCGGAGAGAATCGCACCAATCGGAGGCAGGGCATGAGCTTTTTCGACGGAATCCTGAAGAACATCGGCGGCGCGCCGGACGATGTGAAGAACCTTGCCGCCAAGATCGGCATTCCGCCCGAAATGGCGGAAAAGGCGATCGCCGCGCTCGGCCAGGGTCACCAGGCGGAAGGCGACACTGTGGAATTCGCCGCGGCCAAGACCGGGCTGGGTACGGGCACGCTCAAGCAGATCGTCGAGCAGATCGGCGGCGAAGGCTCGCTCACCGAATTCGCCAACGCGATCAAGAACGACCCGGCCAGCATCGGCAAGTTGTTCGACAAGGACGGCGACGGCAATCCACTGAACGATCTTGCCGGAATGGCCAAGGGACTGTTCGGGAAGAAATAGCCCCGCGGACAAAATCAGGGAGAAGGTCGCAATGAGTCTCGCACAGGTATTGCAGCAGAGCGGGGTCATCACGTCGATGGCACGCGAATTGGGGATCGATGAACAGACCGCGCGGGTCGGGGCCGGTGCCCTGCTTCCGGCGATTGTTGCCGGTCTCGGCCGTCAGACAACGGCCGCACCGGCCAGCGGCGGCGGCGGTCTGGCCGATATTCTCGGTTCGCTGGCTCAGAGCGGACTTGGCGGCACGGCCCCGCAATCTGGCGGCGGGGGTCTTGGCGGCGGATTGGGCGGTGGTTTGGGCGGCGCGCTGGGCGGCATCCTGCTCGATGCGGTGCTGAAACAGGAACCGACCCCAACCCAGCCCGGCAATGACATTCTCGGTCAGATCTTCGGCAGCAAGGATGTCAGTCGGGGCGTTGCCGAGGAAGTCGCGGGATCGACCGGGATCAGCTCGGACATCCTCAAGAAAATGCTTCCGATCCTCGCCATGGCGGTGGTCGGCTATATGATGAACAGGCAGCAAGGTGGTGCCCAGGCGGGCGATAGTGGTGGCGGCGGATTGGGCGGTGCGCTCGGCGGCATCCTGACGCAGGTCGTGGCCGGGATGGTTCGCTAGCGGTCCGGGCACAGGAACGGGCGGGCTGCGTTGGCAAACCCGCGCTGCCGCTCTATCGGCGGAGGGGCAGGCGTGACGCGGTGATATTCTCCCTGCCGTAGCACGGTCCCCAGCGGCCGGAGCGCCATGCGGGGTTGCCGGGAAACCGGGCGGGAGGCCCCGCCGCCTGCACTGGCGCGCCCCGATCGGGTGCCATAGACCCGCCCAGGCCCCACCTCATGGGGAGGTGAGGTGAGGCTGCGAACGACTGCGACATTCGACCCTGCGACAAAGCCCTTCCCGTGGGGGAAAAGGGTCGGGATGGGGGTTCGGCCCCGGCGGTGCGCGGACCTGCCGCCTACAGCAGCTTGCCCTGCTTGCCCGTCTCTTCCCGCTTGGCGCGCTTTTGCGACGACGTGTCCACCCACGGGATATCGGGCCGCTTGTTCTGGAACAGTTCGGCGAGGGTAATGATTTGCAGGCGCGGGTGCTTACGCCCGGTGTATTCGTTTTCCCACACGCCGACCGCCGCCGCGTCGCGCTCCATCGCGCGGGTCGGCAATTGCGCGGTGATCAGCACGCCGATCTTCGCGCCTTCGCGCTCCATCACCTGCGCGAGGCGGCCGACATCCTTCACCCCGGTGGCTCCGCCCTTGACCTCGACGATCGCCTTCTCGGTCTTTTTGCCGTCGGGCTTGAACCAGATGATCCCGTCGATCCCGCCGTCCGGCCCCTTGCGCCCGCCCTTCCACGGGTCGGCATCGACCACGGAGAGCGCCCACAGTTCGAACTGGTGCTTGTCGCGCTTGGCCAGGTCTTCCGCCGCCTTGAGCGATTGCGGGCGGCCCTTCACCTCGAAGGCGAGACCGGGGAAGGCATCCTTCATCCGCTTCTCGATCAGGCCGATGGCGAGATGGGTGACATCGATCCCGACCCACTGCCGCCCCAGCTTCTGCGCCGCATGGACGGCGGTGCCGCAACCGCAGAACGGATCGAGCACCACGTCGCCCTCGTTCGAGGAGGCCGCGATGATGCGTTCGAGGAGTGGAACTGGTTTTTCAGTAGGATAGCCGAGTCGTTCATGTGCTTGGAGCGGTCGAATGTCGGCCCAAAGGTCTTGAAGTGAAACGCCCGGCATCTCATCAAGGAAACGCTTGTACTCCGGCATTCCATCGAAGGTATGTCGGAGCCTCCCCTCAAGGGCAAACTTCCGCATATTGTCCTGAGAGTAAGCCCAATATCGACCGCTATAGGGCCTAGTGGCCTTATATTCCCAACCCTCTCGCGGATGAAGATGCTCCTCGTCCAAATCTGCGACCCAACGCTCCTTTTGATCGGAACGCTTCTTCACCCGCCAATCATAACTTGTATCCCCGCCGCCTTTGGCAGCGGTTAGATCGCCCCGCCGAAAGCGACGCCCAGTTTCTTCATCGACCAATTTGTAATCACGGCCAGTGTATTCTTCCTCATATGGCGTAAATTGATGGCTCCACGTCCAGCTCGAACCCTTTGAGTAGAAAAAGATGACGTCATGAATGTGCCCATAATTTGCCAAGCCCTGTTTGGCATCGTTATGCGCACTTGATCTCTTCCATACGATTTCGCTGCGAAATGCTCTCGCCCCAAACACCCCGTCCAGCAGCAGCTTGAGGTAATGGCTCGCGGTCGGGTCGCAGTGCAGATAGAGCGAGCCGGTCGGCTTGAGCACCCGGTGCAGTTCGATCAGCCGCACCGCCATCATGGCGAGATAGGCCATCATGTCGTTGTCACCCAGGAACTCGCGCATCGCCCTAAGGAGCGTGAAGGCGTCGGTGTTCCCGCTGCGCATCACCTCGTCGAAGGCATCCTCCGCGCTGTCGTTCCAGTGCCAGGTGTCCTCGAACGCCTCGATCTGGCTTTCGCTGTTGTCGCCGTCGGGCGATCTGAACAGGATGTTGTAATTGGCATTCGAATTGAACGGCGGGTCGAGATAGATCAGGTCCACGCTCTCGCTCGCGATGTGTTCGCGCAGCACATGCAGGTTGTCGCCGAAATAGAGCGTGTTGGGCATGGCGCGAATACTGGCGCGCAGGGCGCAAAAGGCAAGCCGGGGTGTGTCCGTGGCGGGGGATGAGTCGCGGGTGCTGTTTCTTGCCGACCCAGCTTCTACCCGTCACCCCGGCCTGCGAGCCGGGGTCCCGCTGTCCTTCAAGCACGGCGCCAAAGGCAGCGGGACCCCGGATCAAGTCCGGGGTGACGGGTGAGTTGTCGTAAGTGCCTTAGCCCTGCGCCCCTGCGATATACCGCCCGACATTCTTCGCCAGCACGTCCATCGGTACGTTGCCGCCGAGGATCACCGCGTCGTTGAACGCTTTGAGGTCATAGGCCGAGCCAAGCTTGGCCTGTGCCTCCGCGCGCAGGCCGGTGATACGGCTGTGGCCCAGCTTGTAGCCGGTCGCCTGGCCCGGCCAGCTGCAATAGCGGTCGACCTCGCTGGCGACTTCCTCCGCCTTCGACCCGTTGCGCTGGACGAAGAAATCGACCGCCTTTTGCCGGCTCCAGCCCTTGGCGTGGAGGCCGGTGTCGACCACCATGCGGCAGGCGCGGAAGGCGAGGGACTGGAGATAGCCGAGCCGCCCGACCTTGAACTCGTCGTAGGCGCCAAGCTCGTCCGCCAGTTGCTCGGCATAGAGCGCCCAGCCTTCGGAGAAGGGGTTGAAGGCGAGGATCGAGCGGATCAGCGGCAGGCGGTTGGAATATTCGCCTTCCCACACATGGCCGGGGATCGTCTCGTGGTAGGCGAGATCGGCGAGATCGTATTTGCGGTGCAGGTCGGTGGTGCGCAGATTGATCCACATCCGCCCCGGAATGCTGCCGTCCTTGCTGCCCGCGCCGCCATAGGCGCCGGGCGCGCCGGGTTCCTCGGCCAGGGGCAGGCGGCGGATTTCCATCTTCGGATTGACCAGCGTGTTGAACGCGCGCGGCATCTGCGCCTTGATCCATGCCACCCGCTCTTCGAGGAAGGCCATGATCTCGGCCCGGCCGGGATCGCCCTCGGCGAATTTGTAGCGCTCGTCCTGCGCCAGCCCCTGCATCCGCTCGCCGACGCTGCCGGTGGTGTAGCCGATCTCGCCCAGGATCGGGTCCATCCGCGCGTGGAGCGATTCGAGCTCCTCCAGCCCCTGGCGATGGATGTCGTCCGGGGTGAGGCTGGTGGTGGTGCTGGAACGCAGCGCCCAGGCGTAGAACTCCTCGCCGCGCGGGCGGGCGTAGATGCCGGGGTCGGAAGCGGCGACCTTCTGCTCGGCGTAAAGCTCGGCCAATTGCGCCTCCAGGGCGGGGGCGATCCTGGTCTTCACGATGTCGAGCGCCCGGTTCACATTGATCCGCGCGACGCCGGGATAGTTCAGCGATTCACGCAGCACGGGTTCGGCCAGCGCGCCGCCTTCCATCGCGTCCTTGATTGTCGCCTGCATCGCGCCGATCGCCTTGGCGAGCAGGAAATCGGGCGGCACCACGCCCATCGCGCGGGCTGCCTGCATCCGTTCGAGTTCGCCCGCCAGCACGCCGGGGATTGCCTCCAGCCGGGCAACATAGGCCTCGGCATCGTCGTCGGTCTTGAGCGGATGGGTCGAGTCCATGAAGCGCGGCAGGTCGAGATAGCTGCCAACGTTCTGGATCACGACATAGGGCGCGGTGCGCCAGCTGCCGACCGGCACATCGCCATAGGGCAGGGCAAATCCCTGCAGCGCGATATCGTAGCAGCTCTCGACCACTTCGAGATGGGTCAGTGTATCGGTATCCAGCCCGTCGCGCGACCAGCCGCGCACCGTGGCGAGATCCTGCCGCAACGTGGCAGCAAGCGCATTCTGTCCGGCAATGCTCTGGTCTTCCAGCTTCGACCGGAGACCGGCATAGGCCCCGGTGTCGACCCCGAGCGAGGTCGCCCGCTCCGGCTCATGCGCGAGCAGGTTGTAGCCAACCTTGTCGAGCATGGCATTGGCCGCGTCGATCCTGAGCGGGTCGGCGCTACCGGTGGCGATGGTCCCGGCGGGAACACATCCGGCAAGCGTGAGTGCGGTCGTCGCGCCGAGCCCGGCGAGGGCGTTGCGGCGGGTGATGCTGAAGGTCTGAGTTGTCATGCCCTTGTGTGACGCGGGCGGGGGCGCGTGTCAAAGCTGCAAAGCGGTGGCGTCGGTGCCATTATCAACATGGCCCACCCGTGGCAAACCGCTCCTGCCCTTCTCTGTCATTCCCGCAAAGACGGGAATCCATCGGACGAAACCCGCCATGGATCCCCGCCTTCGCGGGGATGACAAGCAGAGGAGGAAATCGGAGCACACAGGTGCCTTGTCTTTGCAATGACCTGCTCGGCAAAAGGAAAGGGCGGACCTTGCGGCCCGCCCTTTGCGATGTTGATTTCGACAGGTGGATCAGTCGAGGAATTCGGCCGGAACCTTGCCGCCGTTCTTGGCGATTTCCTGCATCGTCTTCTTGTGCAGCCAGATGTTCTCGTCTGCGGAGCCGGAATAATTCGTATCCCCCAGCTCGCCGGCCAGTTCCTTGCGGTTGGCGAAGCTCGGGTCGAGGCCGAGCAGCTTCATCAGGTCGACGATCGAAGTGCGCCAGTTGAGCTTGTCCGCGCCCTCCATTGCGTCGAGGCGCGCGGCAACGTCGAGTTCGGAAATGGCAGCCGGCTTTGCCGGAGCGGCGGGGGCGGTGGCGGTTGGCGCTGGTGCTGCGGGTTTGACCTCGGCCGCCTCTGCCTTCGAGCCGAAAATCGCGTTCTTGATGCTGCTGAAAATACCCATGTGCCCGCTCCTTGTTGTTGCTGGATCGACAATGGAGCTAGTCCTCATTTGTTTCGAATGAAAGGCTCTTTTCCGCACCGGGATTAGCGAATAGTCCTGCGAAAATGGATACCGTGCTTTCGCTTGTCGTGCTCGCCGCCATCGTGCTGGTCGGTGCCGCGATCTTCGCCTTCCGTCGCGGCGCGCGCCAGCAGGCGGTGCTGATGCTGGTGCTGGCCGCCGTCGGGGTCGTCAACGTGCTGATCTGGACCGTGCCCGATGCAGCGGGGACTTCGCCGGCCGAGAAGCTCGAGACGGCGAAGTCCGAAGGTGCGGCCCGATAGGCTAGCCTATTCGGGCAGTTCCCAACGCACCGAATTGGCGTAGCTGCCGGGCATCTTGAGGCCCTTGCCGTCGCGCGCGGCGGTGAATTTCGCGCGCTGGCGAACCAGGCGGCAGGTCGCATCGTCGAGCTCGCCGAAGCCGCTCGACCGGGTCACGCGGCAATCGCTGACCCGCCCGCTGGCATCGACCTGAAGCGAAAAGCTCACCACGCCCTGCATTTCGCGGCGGACCCAGGCCGGCTTGTAATCCGCATTGGTCACCCAGCGACCGGGGGCGTTCGACGGCTTGGCGAGGATCGGGTCGAAGGTCGGTTCGGGCGTCGGCGTGGGCTTGGGGCCGGATTCGACCAGACCGCCAGACGCGGTGTTCTCATAAACGAAGGTGTCTTCGGTGGGCTGCTGGTCGGTTGTGGTGACATCCGTAGCGGTGTCGAACTTGAACGGATTGTCGGGAACGAAGATATCCTGCTTTTGCGGCTTGTAGGGCGTCTCTAGATCGGGGATTTCGGTCGGTTCCGGCGGGTCGAGCGGAACTTCGATATTTCCGCCGGTCAGCGGCGGCTCTTTGGTCACGAGCGGAATGACGGTCGACAATCCGGTCACCACCACCGTGCCGAGCACCGCATGGATCGCGACAACGCCGATGATCCCGGCCTTCCGGCTGCCCTGCATATTCTGGTCCACATAGGCCATGGCTTGCTCTCCTCGTTCCGGCACCGCTCTGCGGCAATGCTCCGACTCGGAGAATGTTACAACATAACATTCATAGCAAGCGATTTCGCGTTTCGAACGGCTACCGATCGGCAGCGGTGCGCCGCTGAAGTGGCGGGGGCCTCAATAGGGAATGACTGGAATGTCGAGCGGGTGGCCCGAGATCCCCGCTTTCGCGGGGATGACGCAAAGCTAAGCGCCGCCTGCGGCGGCTGAGCTTTGCGTCACTTGATCGGGCAGGCCGGGTCGAGGCGGAAATCGAGGTAGTTGTCGACCGAACCCATCAGATCCTCGATCTCGTTCTCGAAGAAGTGGTTGGCGCGGGGAATTTCCTCGTGGTGGATGGTGATGTGCTTCTGCGTGCGCAGCTTGTCGACCAGCTTCTGCACCGCGACCGGTTGCACCACCGTGTCCGCCGCGCCCTGCACGAAGATGCCGCTCGCGGGGCAGGGTGCGAGGAAGCTGAAATCGTACATGTTGGCCGGCGCCGCGACCGAGATGAAACCGCGGATTTCCGGGCGGCGCATCAGCAGCTGCATGCCGATCAACGCGCCGAAGCTGACCCCGGCGACCCAGGTCACCTGCGCTTCGGGATGGATCGACTGGACCCAGTCGAGCGCCGACGCGGCATCGGACAGCTCGCCGACCCCGTTGTCGAAGCTGCCCTGGCTGCGGCCCACGCCGCGGAAATTAAACCGCAGTGTGGCGAATCCGCGATCGACGAAGGTCTTGTAAAGGCGCTGGGTGATCCGCTCGTTCATCGTGCCGCCGCCCTGCGGGTGCGGGTGGAGGATCATCGCGACCGGCGCGCGCGGGCGCGGCGGCGGGGAGAAACGACCTTCGAGGCGGCCTTCGGGGCCGGGGAAAATCACTGTGGGCATCGGGGCGGGCCTATCAGAACAGGGTTGCCGCGCGGGTGGCGCGCGCGAAGTAGCGGGCTATATAGTGTCTGTTCGACAAATCGCAATCGCGCTAACCATCCACGGGACGCCGCCATCTCACGCCGCATCTACCTCGACCACGCCGCCACCAGCCCGCTGCGCCCCGAAGCGCGCGCGGCGATGGAGGAAGGCTTCCGCATCTGGGCCAATCCCAGCAGCCCACACGCCGAGGGCCGCAAGGCCAAGGCCGCGCTGGAGGATGCGCGCGAACGCGTGAAACGCGCGCTGGGGTGGGAGGGCGAGGTGATCTTCACCTCGGGCGCGAGCGAGGCAGCGGCGTTGGCGTTGCGGAACGCGGTAGGCGGAAAGCGAATTGTGACAGAGGTCGAGCACGATTGTGTGCTGCAAGCTGCAACGGGAGCGGATCATGTCCCCGTGTTGCCGGATGGACAGGTCGACCTTCACGAACTCGCTTCCGCGTTGAAGTGCGATCGACCGGTCGTCGCTATTCAGGATGTAAATTCAGAAACTGGCAATCGCCAAGTGATTTCCTTCATTCAGGATATGGTGGCGGAAGCGGGCGGAATGCTCATCGTCGACTGCGCGCAGTCGGCAGGCAAGATGAACATCGACTCTCCTGAGATGGCCATCATTTCTGCACACAAATTCGGGGGGCCGATCGGGGTGGGAGCGTTGCTGGTGAAGGACTTTGCCCTGCTCAAGCCGGAGGGCGGCCATGAGCGCGGGTACCGGCGCGGCACCGAGAATCTGCCAGCGATACTTGGCATGGCGGCTGCAATCGAACTGTCGGAGTCATTTGCAGATGAGGATACACTCAGGGCGTTTCATTCAATGGACCAAGTTGTTCGCGAAGCCGGCGGTGACTGGCTTTCCGACCGGTTATCCTCCGACACCGCATTCATTTCTGCAATCTCCATGCCTAGCATTGGGGCAAGCGCGCAGGTCATGCGCTTCGACATGGAAGGCATATCGGTCAGCCAGGGTAGCGCCTGTTCGAGCGGGACGATGAAGGTTAGCAGGGTCCTGAGGGCCATGCAGGTTGAACCGGAAATCGCTGCGAATACGATCAGGGTCAGCGTCGGTTGGTCCACCACTCCCGACGATATTGAACGTTTTTGCGAGACTTGGCTGGCGATGGCCAAATCCTCCGTTTGACCCGTCACCCCGGGCTTGACCCGGGGTCCCGCTGCCTTGGGTCCAGCGCCGGAAGAAAAGCGGGATCCCGGATCAGGTCCGGGATGACGGATGGAGTTGGTTGGGCCATAGAGACAACGCCATGATCTACCTCGACTACCAGGCCACCACACCGCTCGCGCCCGAGGCGCGGGAGGCGATGCTGCGCTGGCTTGGCGGGCCGGAGGGCGACAATTTCGGAAATCCGCACAGCCCGCACCGGATGGGCCGGATGGCCGCCGCAGCGGTCGAGGTGGCGCGCGAGCAGGTTGCTGCGCTGTTCCCGAGCGGGGGACGGGTGATCTTCACCAGCGGCGCGACCGAGGCGATCAATCTTGCAATCAAGGGCTGCGTCGCGCTGCGTGCGGGCGAGCGCGTCGCCTTCAGCGCGATCGAGCATGCGGCCGTGATCGACAGCTGCAAGGCGGTGGGCAACTGGGCGGAATTGCCGGTCGACCGCGAGGGGCTGGTCGACCTGTCGCAGCCGTTCCCCGCGCGCATCGGGCTGATGGCGGTGATGCAGGTCAACAACGAGAGCGGCACGATCCAGCGGTGGGACGACCTCGTCCCGCTGGCCCGGGCGGAAGGCGCGCTGGTGTTGTGCGATGCGGTGCAGGCGGCCGGCCGCATGCCGCTGTTCGAAGCCGACATGATCGCGGTCAGCGCGCACAAGCTGCACGGTCCCAAAGGCATCGGCGCGCTGTGGCTGCGCGACGGGGTCAAACTCGTCCCGCAGTCGGATGGCGGCGGGCAGGAACAGGGCCTGCGCTCGGGCACGCTCAGCCCCGCGCTGTGTGCCGGGTTCGGCGCGGCGGCGGCGCTGGCGGTAAGCCGGATGAAAGAGGATGCCGCGCATGTCGAGACGCTATGGACCCGCGCGCGCGACCTGTTCGCCGGGTGGACGCTCAACGGCAGCGCGGAGGAGCGCTGGCACGGCAATCTCAACATGCGGCGGGACGGCCTCGACGTCGCCCGCCTGATGAGCGATTGCCGCGACGTCATGTTCAGCGCGGGCAGTGCATGCGCCAGCGGGTCGGGCCGCCCGAGCCATGTGCTGCGGGCGATCGGCCTCTCCGACCGCGAGGCGAAAAGCTCTATCCGCCTGGGTTTCGGGCGCTACACCACGCTGGAAGAGATCGAACAGGCGGCGCGTGCGATCAACGCCGCAGCGGAGGCACAGGGCCTGTGAGCATCGGGATTGTGAGCATCGGGATTACCTTCGTCACCGAGAAGGGCGAGCGGGTCGCCGCGACGGGCGAGCCGGGCATCCCGCTGCTCGAGGTCGCGCAGGCCGCCGGGATGCCGCTCGAGGGGACCTGCGAGGGCCAGATGGCGTGCTCGACCTGCCATGTGATCGTCGCGCCCGAATGGTTCGCCCGCCTGCCCGAACCGAGCGAGGAAGAGGAAGACATGCTCGACCTCGCCGCCGGCGTCCAGCGCCACAGCCGCCTCAGCTGCCAGATCGTGCTGACGCCGGAACTGGACGGCATCGAAGTCCGCATCCCGTCCGAGAGCAGGGATATGAGCGGGTTTTAGCCAACTGATTTACGCAGGAACCTCGTCGATCCGCTCGCCGATGCCGCGCGCCAGACGACTGCCCGGACGACCCAGCTTGCGCCAGCCGATCACCGCCAACCATGCCAGCAGGGCAAGCGGACCCAGCACCGTCACCAGCCGGATAAGGGCTGCCAGCAGGTAGCCGAGTGTGCTGCCCGCCGAGCTGAACGCCTCACCAACCGGGGCGGAGAAGCCGCCGACTTCCGGGGCGACTTCGCCCGCCGAATAATCGATCCGCACTTGCGCGAATTCGACACGCCCGCGCATTTCGCTGAGCCAGCTCTGCGCGCGGTCGATCTCCTCGTTGACCTGCGCCACGCCGCGCTCCGCCTCGATCAATTCGGTCACCGTTCCGCGCCGGTTCTCGAGCACGTCCATCAGCCGGTCGCGCAGCAGGGTCCGCGCGCGCAGGCGGGCCTGGGTATCGACGATATTCTTCGACAGGTCCTCCCCGTCGATCGAGGATGAAACCAGTTCGGCCTCCGCCCCCTCGGCGCTCGACGTCAGATCCTTCCCAAAGGCGCGCGCAACGGGGCTGGCGACCGCCAGCTGCAGGCTCCCGGTGGCGTATCCGCCTTGCCCGTCGGACTGCTCCATCGCGATGATGCGGCAGACGTTCGAGCCGCGAGCCTCGCACATGTCGGCGTGGCGTTCCTGCAGGCTCTTGATCGCGTTGCCCGGCAGGCGGAACCCATAGCCGAAGCGATAGGCGATCTTCGGACCCGAATTTGCATCGAAGCTGCCGTTGCCGGTCTTGAGTTCCTCGATTGCTTCGCTCACCGCGCCGACTTGCGACATGTCGGGGTCCTGATTGTCGGGCATGAGCATCGGGGCGGCAGCATTGCGGGGCGACGGTTCGCGCGAGACTTCGTAATCTGGTGCAATGTATGCAGACGAGGCGGTAGCGGGGTCTTCTACGCTCGCCGAAGTGAGCTTCTCGGTTACGTTCCTCGCCTCATCCGGCCGGAACGCTTCCGACAGGGCGAAACCCAGCAATCCAAGCGTGACGACGCAACTGGCAGCAAGAGCCTTGTAGTTCATGGCCTTCTCCTCCGTTTCCCAAGCCATGCCTACCAGCAATCATGTAATGTAACAACATCACATGATTGCTGGTGTCCCGCAGTTGCGCAAGTGGGGGCGAAGGGGTGCCATCGGGGGAGACAACGAGTGGGGCACCCCTTCGCGGGTCGCCGCCGGAGGAGGGGGCGGCGACCAGTCGGGTCAGGCTTCGGCCGGGGCCGGTTCCGGCCGGCGGTTCATCCGGCGGTTGATCGCGCGGCCGCCGAAGACCACGCCGGCGATCGGCATCAGCACTGCGGCGAGCAGGATCAGCGCCGCGATCACCACGCCCAGCACCGAGCCGAGCGAGCCGAGCGCGCCCTTGATCGGGGCGAGGAAGTCGCTCGCCACCGGGGTGCTCGATTCGTAGCTGATGTCGAGCCGGGTGAAGGCGACGCGGGTCTTCATTTCGCTGACCCACGCGCGCGCCTGATCGATCTCTTCATTGACCTGCGCGACGCTGCGTTCGGCTTCTACCAGTTCCGCGACGGTCCCCTTGCGGGTGCGCAGTACCTCGAGCAGCCGGTCGCGCAGCACCGTGCGCGCCTCGACCCGCGCTTCGGTGTCGACGATCTGCTTGGACAGGTCCTCGCCGGAGATCGAATGCGTCGTCTGCTCGGCTTCGAGCATCTCGGCCTCGCTGCCGAGCAGATTGCCGAAGGCGCGCGCCTTGTCCGACGCGACCGCGAGCTGCAGCGTGCCGCTGGCATAGTCGCCGCCTTCGCCCGAGTGGTCCATCCCGATGATGCGGCAGGAATAGGGGCCCTGCTGTTCGCACAGGTCGGCATGTTCCTGCTGCAGCTTGGCGATGTTCTCGCCCGGCAGGCTGAAGCCGTAATTGTAGACATAGGCGATCTTGGGCAGCGACAGGGGGATGTCGGCCTTGGGGATTTGCGGGCCGACCGGATCGGCGACCTCTTCCCGCGCAACCGCGTCTTCTGCCGGAGCGGCTTCGGCCATTTCGGCGGAGCTTTGCGTGCTGTCGGCTGCCACCTCCTCGCCGGTTCCTTCAAAGCCGCTTTCGGCCGAATTGTCCGAACAGCCTGCCAGGAGGCTCGCCGCAGCAACCGCTGCCAGCAAACCCGATTTCAATCCTCTCGCCTTCATTTGCCTCATTTTGGCCTCCTTTGTGCCTTATTTTCGCCATAATCATGACGCGGCGGCCACATTCGTCAAGCGGGAAATGCAAAAGGCCCCGCCGCATCGCTGCGGCAGGGCCTTCAACTATCTGTTTTCAGGCGATAATCAGGCCGCTTGGCGGACCTTCCCGCCGAGCTTTGCGATCAGCGCTTCGGAGAAGGCAGGGATGTCGTCGGGGTTGCGACTCGTGATCAGATTGCCGTCTTCGGCCACTTCGCGGTCGACCACATTGGCGCCCGCGTTGCCCAGATCGGTGCGGATCGACGGCCAGGCGGTGACGGTTTTGCCTTCCACGATGCCCGCTTCGGCCAGCAGCCACGGGGCATGGCAGATCGCCGCGATCGGTTTGCCAGCCGCGTCGAATTCGCGGACGATTTCGATCGCGCGCTCGTTCATCCTCAGGATATCGGGGTTCATCTGACCGCCGGGCAGCAGCAGCGCGTCGTAATCGCCCGCCGAGACCTCGTCCACGGTCAGGTCGACCTTGACGCTGTCGCCCCAGTCCTTGTCCTTCCAGCCCTTGATCTCGCCTTCGTCGAGGCTGGCGACGACGGTTTCGAATCCGGCTTTTTCGAGATTGGCCTTGGGGTCCATCAGTTCGGATTGTTCGAAACCGTCGGTGGCCATGATGAGGACGCGCGTCATAGTGTATCTCCTGTGAGGGGATTGGTGTTGGGGTGTGCCGGTTGAATGCGTGGGGATAGGCGTAGGTTCCGCCCTTCTAGCCGGGCCGGGGCGGTGATAGGGCGAGCCGCATGGCCGCCAACGACACCACCCTCGACAGCGAGAAAGACCCGTTCGACGCGATCGTCGATGCCCCCTTCGATAGCGCGCTGTCGGAGCGCTATCTGGTCTATGCTCTGTCGACCATCACCGCGCGCTCGCTTCCCGACCTGCGCGACGGGCTGAAGCCGGTCCACCGCCGCCTGCTGTGGACCATGCGGCAATTGAAGCTCGACCCGACCAATGCGTTCAAGAAAAGCGCGCGCGTGGTCGGCGAGGTGATCGGCAAGTACCACCCGCATGGCGATGCCGCCGCCTACGACGCGATGGTCCGCCTCGCGCAGGATTTCGCGCTGCGCTATCCGCTGGTCGAGGGGCAGGGCAACTTCGGCAATATCGACGGCGATAACGCTGCCGCCTATCGCTACACCGAGGCGCGGCTGACCCGCACCGCGATGAATCTGATGGCCGGGCTCGACGATGGCACGGTCGATTTCATCCCGACCTACAATGGCGAGGAACAGGAACCCGAGCTGATGCCCGGGCTGTTCCCCAACCTGCTGGCCAATGGCGCAAGCGGGATCGCGGTCGGCATGGCGACCAATATCCCGAGCCACAACGTCCACGAGATCATCGACGCGACGCTGGAACTGATCGACAACCCGCATGTCGAACATGCGCGGCTGATGGAAATCTTCAAGGGACCGGACCTGCCGACCGGCGGGCTGATCGTCGACAGCCCCGAAGCGATCTCCAGCGCCTACGCCAGCGGTCGCGGCAGCTTCCGCATCCGCGGGCGCTTCCATGCGGCAGAAGCGGGGTCCGAGGCCGACCGCGAGGCCGGGATCGAGCGGCTCGGCGGAGGGCAATGGCAGCTGGTGATCAGCGAGATTCCCTACCAGGTGCAGAAGGGCAAGCTGATCGAGCAGATCGCCCAGCTGATCGCCGACCGCAAGCTGCCGATCCTCGAGGACGTGCGCGACGAGAGCGACGAGAAGATCCGCCTGGTGCTGGTGCCCAAGAGCCGCAATGTCGATCCCGAACTGCTCAAGGAATCGCTCTACAAGCTGACCGACCTGGAGGTGCGTTTCGGGCTCAACCTCAATGTGCTCGACCATACGCGCACGCCGATGGTGATGGGCTTGAAGGAGCTGCTGACCCACTGGACCGCGAGCCAGATCGACATCCTCCAGCGGCGCGCCCGGCACCGACTCGAGCAGATTGCGCGGCGGCTGGAGCTGGTGGAGGGCTATATCGTCGCCTTCCTCAACCTCGACCGGGTGATCGCCATCATCCGCTACGAGGACGATCCCAAGGCGGTGATGATGGAGGAATTTTCCCTCACCGACCGGCAAGCCGAGGCGATCCTCAACATGCGGCTGCGCAGCTTGCGCAAGCTGGAGGAAATGGAGCTGCGGCGCGAGAAGGACGAACTGCTGAAAGAGCAGGACGAGCTCGACAAGCTGCTCGCCTCGCCCGCCCGCCAGCGCACGCGGTTGAAGCGCGATCTGGCCAATCTGCGCAAGGAATATGCCGAGGATACCGCGCTGGGTGCCCGCCGTACGACCATCGCCGAAGCCGCCCCGACGGTGGAATTCAGTATGGACGCGATGATCGAGAAGGAACCGATCACCGTGGTGCTGAGCCAGAAGGGCTGGGTGCGCGGCGCCAAGGGCCATGTCGATCTCGCCGCCTCGGCCGACGGGATGGGCGATTTCAAATACAAGGAAGGCGACGGCCCGGCTTTTGCATTGCACGCGCAGACCACCGACAAGCTGTTGATCGCCGCCGACAACGGGCGCTTCTACACCCTCGGCGGGGACAAGCTGCCCGGCGCGCGCGGCTTCGGCGAGCCGATCCGCAATATCCTCGATATCGATGCCGACGCGGCGATCGCGGGGCTGGTGGTGCACCGGCCCAAGGCGCAGCTGCTGCTCGCCGCGACGACCGGCAAGGGCTTCGCCGCCGAAACCGACGAGATTCTCGCCGAGACGAAGAAGGGCCGGCAGGTGGTCAATCTGAAGGGCGATGCAAAGCTGCGCGTGGTGCGCGAAATCCCTTCCGGGCACGATCATGTCGCGGTGGTGGGCGACAACCGCAAGCTGATCGTGTTCAACCTGGAGGAACTGCCAATGCTCGCGCGCGGGCAGGGGGTGACGTTGCAGCGCTACCGCGACGGTGGGCTTGCCGACGCGATCACCTTCACGCTGGCGGACGGGCTGAGCTGGCAGATGGGCGGCAAGGGCGACCGGACCCGGACCGAGAGCGACATCTGGCAATGGAAGGTCGCGCGCGGCGCGGCAGGCCGGATGCCGCCGCAGGGTTTTCCGCGCGACAATCGCTTTGGGTAAGGGGCTTTAGCCCAGGTTCGCCGGTATCCGTTCGAAGCAGTAGTTCGACGGGCGCAGCCGGGTTTCGGTCATATGGACCTCGGCCATGATGTCATGCGCCGGCCGCTTGCGGTCGCGCGCATTCGGTTCGCGCTGGCGCGGTTTGAAGCAGCCCGCCGCAGGGAATGTCTCGCGCCGGTAGCGCCGCGCGGCGAACAGCAGCCGACGCCGGTTCTCGACGAATTCCCTCGGGTAGAGGTCCTCCCCCAGCACCAGTTCGGTCGAGAGGAACACGAGGTAGATCACCCGCCGCAGGCTGTTGCCCTCCATCGGTTCGGAGCTGTGCGCGGTCATCATGTCGTGGATGATCACGTCGCCCGCCTTCGCCGGGACCTCGACCGCCGGCATCCGGGCGAGCTGGTCGATCGGTTCGCTGCGCAGGTGGCTGCCGGGAACGAAACGCAGCGCACCTTCGCCCGCGTCCGCATCGTCGAGATAGAGCCCCATGGAGAGGGCAGGCGCGCTGCGCCCATGCACCATGTCCTGATGCCACAGCACCGGCGTGGCATCGCCGCGGTGCTTGATCACGGCGAATTCCTGCACGCTGAACAGATTGTCGCCGCAGATCGCCGAGGCGACGTTCATGATCTCCGGCACGGCGAGCAGTTCGAGCACCGCCGGATCGCCCCAGCTGAGCAGCTGGTCGATATTGGTCACCACCTTGCCGTCCGGCGCATCGGCGATCGCCTTGCCGGGCACGGTGTCGGCGACCAGCATCGGCTCGAAGAACTTGCGCAAGCGTTCGAGCACCGGCGGCGGGATCAGCCCAGGCAGGCGGCAAAAGCCCAAAGTATCGTATTCGCGGCGTTGTTCGGCGCTCAACACAGGCTCAATTCCCACGTGCCAATTCCTCATCGAGCATGGCTTCGACCCGCGTGCGATCGGGAAAGCCCTCTTCCACCCAGCGCGCTTCGACCGCGCGCAGCATCCGCGCGACCTGTGGGCCCGCTTCGACCCCTCGGGCAACGATCTCGCCGCCCTTGAGCGGCAATTCGGGCACCTGCCACCCCGCGAGTGGAGAGGTCTCAGCCCCGGCCAGCAGCAGCCGATCGAAGGCGCAGGCCATGCCCTCGCGATAGGCCAGCCCATGCGGGGCTGCGGCATCCGAGGGCTTGCGCTCGGCGGCGCAGACCAGCCGGTCGCGCTGGGCGCGCGAAAGGCGCAGGCGGGCAGCCACTGTCTCGACCACAGGCGGCAAGGCGGGAAGCAGCGCAGCGAGGCGGCGAACCGGGTCGGGTGCGATGCCTTCGCGTGCCTCGGCTGCGACCAGCCTTTCCAGTTCGCCGATTTCGTGTGCACCGGCCTCCGGCAACACCACCGGCAGCACGCCCAGCGCGCGCATCCGCGCCACTGTGGGCGCGGGGTCGGGCAGCGTGAGGAGATTGAGCAGTTCCATCGCCACCCGCTCGCGGCTCAGGCCCTTGAGCGTATCGGCCAGTTCGCTGCACGCGGCCTCCGCAGCGGTATCCAGCTCCGCCCCGAACCGCGCCTGAAAGCGAAAATAGCGGAGAATGCGTAGGTGGTCCTCGCGAATTCTTTCATGAGGATTGCCGATAAAGCGAACACGGCGGGATGAAAGGTCCCTCAGCCCGCCGAAATAGTCCGAGACGGCGAGCGTTTCGGAATGCGCGTAGAGCGCATTGATCGTAAAATCCCGCCGCGCGGCGTCCTCTTCCCAATCCCCGGAAAAGGCAATCGTCGCGCGGCGGCCATCGGTCGCGACATCCTTGCGCAGCGTGGTCACCTCGACCGGGCCGCCCGGCAGAATTGCGGTGACGGTGCCGTGCTCGATCCCGGTTGGGACGGTGCGGATGCCCTTGGCCGTGCAGAGTTCGATCACCCGTTCGGGCAGATGGGTTGTCGCCGCGTCGACATCCTTCACCGGCATGCCGAGCAGCGTATCGCGCACCGCGCCGCCGACCCAGCGCATATATACCGCCCCGAGCGCGGCGACCAGTTGCGCAAGGTCCTCGCGCTGCGTCCAGGGTGCGGGGGGCAATCTCTCTTCCATCGCGCGCTGATACTCGCTCGCGTCAGTCGAGCCAAGCAAGCCGGCGCGAGAGGTTGGCGATGATCGCCGCGGTCACCCCCCAGATGCGGAAGCCGCCGTGGTGCAGCTCGAGATACTGCCGCATCGCGCCGTTCCAGAACACCTCGTGCTCGGTCCAGTTCTCGCGCCGCAGCAGCAGGTCGAGCGGGGCCTCGAACCACGCCTCGACCTCGCGCGGGTTGGGGGTGAGGTCGAGATCGGGCGGGATCACGCCGAGCACCGGGGTGATGTCGAACCCGGTGCCGGTCTGGTAGCGATCGGTGGTGCCGACCAGCCGCACATGGCTGCGGTCGAGCGCGAGCTCTTCCTCCGCCTCGCGCAGCGCGGCCGCCACCGCATCCTCGCCCGGGTCGAGCTTGCCGCCGGGGAAGGCGACCTGGCCCGGGTGGTCACGCAGCGAATCGGGGCGTTTGGTGAGGATGATGCCCGGTTCCTCGCGGTCGGTGACGGCGATCAGCACTGCCGCATCGGCGGTGCGTGCCGCATCGGCAAAGCGCGCGTCGCTCATCAGGTCGGGGATGTCCTGCGCGTGCCCGTCCTCGAACAGCCGCTGCAACCGGTCGAACAATGCACTCATGCGGGCAGCAGCGAGAAGGTTTCGCCGAGGCTCGAAACCGTCCAGTCGTCGCCCTGCGCCAGCGCGATTTCTGCCAGCTGGGCATAGGTGCTGCGATTGAGCCGCGCCTCGCACCCGCGCCGCACCCACAGGTACAGTGCAGGGGTCTCGGCATCGCCCGCCGCGCGCAAAGGGTTGTCCGGCCCGGCGATAACCAGCTCGTCGGTGTTGAGACGAAAGGCGAGGCCATCGTCGCGCTGGGCGACATCGGTGGCGATAAAAGCGGCGTCCTCGACCTCGATGCTGAGCTTCTCGAACGGGGTGACCAGCCAGTGCTGCCCGCCTTCGTCGCGCATCAGCAGGCCGGAGAAAGCGCGCACCATCGCGGTGCGGGTGATCGGGCTGCCCTGGTGGAGCCAGGTCCCGTCTGCCGCGATCGACATTTCGCTGTCGCCGCTGCGCTCGGGCGCCCATTGCTCGACCGGGGGCAGCTTGCGGGCGGCGACCTGCTCGGCCACTTCGGCCAGAGTCAGCTCGGCCAGTTCGGGGGGCGGTTGATAGGGCATTGAGGGGAACGTTGGCAGAATGTCGTGCCGACCTCAACCGCCGGTGGCCCACCCCGTTGCAGCTAGGCTCACTTCGCTCGCCAAGCTTCACTGCCCCTCCCTTGAGGGAGGGGTGGCGAGACTTGCTGAGCCGAAGGTGAAGCTAGTCGCAGCGGGGTGGGGTCCCAACGCCGCCTAGTTGTACCACGGCCCCAGCATGCCTTCTGCCGGCAGCACCGCCGGATTGGCGCAGCGGACCAGCAGCCGCTCGCGCTCGAACGGGCCGGGGCAGTGCCAGCCTTGCGTCGGTGCAGCAGTGAAGCCCCAGCGGCCGTAATAGGGCGCATCGCCGATCATCACTTGCGGCAAGGCAGGCGCGCCCTCTTTGGCAGAAGCATCGACCGCCTGCAGCGCAGCAAACATCAGCGCCTTGCCGAACCCCTCGCTCTGGCGTTCGGGCACCACCGCTACCGGCCCGACCATCAGCATCGGATGCGCGCGGCCATCGCGGTCGGTCAGCGCGATCGGCCACAACTGGATGGTGCCGACCAGATAGTCCTCATCGTCGAGCGCGGCGAAGCTCAGGCCGGGCAGCCAATCGGTGCCCTCGCGGATGCGATAGGCGGTCCGCGCGTGCCGATCCGCCCCGAAGGCGTAGTCGAGCAACTGCTCGATCAGTGCGGGATCGATCGCGGATAGGGGAACAAGGCTCGCCATGGCGCGCGCCGATAGGGACGGGGAGGGGGCGTGTCGACGAATTTCGGCTTGCGGCGACCTGCCTCTCTACTTCTTCGGGGCCAACCTCAGCAGCCGCCCGCCTTCGCCGTCTTCGAGCACATAGAGCGCGCCGTCGGGCCCTTCGAGCACTTCGCGCAGGCGCTTGCCGAAGGGATAGCGCGCCGCTTCGGTCGCTGCGGTGCCTTCGAAACTCACCCGCACCAGGGCCTCGGCATCGAGACCCGCGATAATCGCATCGCCCTTCCAGTCGCCGAACAGCTTGCCGGTAATGAAGGTGAAATCGCCCGGCGCGATCACCGGGGTCCAGCCGATCGCCGCGGCGGCGAACTCGGGCCGCGTGGCGTGATCGGGAATATTCTCGCCGCTGTAATGGTCGCCGTCGGACACCACCGGCCAGCCGTAGTTCTTGCCCTGCTGCACGAGGTTGAGCTCGTCGCCGCCCTTGGGGCCGTGCTCGAGATCCCACAGCCGCCCTTCACCATCGAACTGCAGGCCGAGTATGTTGCGGTGCCCCAGCGAGTAGCGCTCCGCCGGGCCGGTCGGCTTGCCGCTGGCATCGATCGGGATGCGGATCACCTTGCCCAGATCGCTGTTCGGGTCCTGCGCGGGCTGCATTTTCTGCCGGTCGCCGCTGGCGATGAACAGGTACTTGCCGTCGGGCGCGAAGGCGAAACGGTGCGAATAGTGCCCGCGCCCGGTGACCTTGGGGTTCTGCCGCCAGATCACCTCCAGCCCCTCGATGGTGCAGGCGGCGGTCTCTTCGCACACCAGCGTGCCCCGGCCTACCGCCGCGCCGCGGGTGTCGTTCTCGCCGGCTTCCGCCCAGCTGAGATAGATGGTGCGAGGGCCAAGCACCTCGCCCGCTTCTGACGGAAGGAAGGCGATGTCGCCCAGGCCGCCCTGGCCGCCATAGTCGACCTCGGGCACGCCGCGCACTTCGCCGCGTTCGCCGCTGGCGACATCGTAGAACTTCACCGCGCCCGATTTTTCGGTCAGGAACAGCACCTCCGTCCCGGGCGCGAAGGCGGCCGCCCAGGGCTCGTTGTAGGCCCCGTGCTCGGTGATCGCGAAGGGATCGGACACGCCGGGTTCAACGCCGCTGTCCCCCGTCTGCGCATAGCTGCAGCTTGCGAGTGCGAGAGCCAGGGGGGATAGGGTGAGGGCCAGCTTGGGCGAGAGGCGGGAATCTGCGATGTTGTTCATGACCTACGGAACACCCGAAAACGCGAACGGTTTCAAGCCCTGTGTTTTCGGGGTCGACGAGGCGGGGCGCGGGCCGCTGGCAGGGCCGGTGGTGGCAGCGGCGGTGGTGCTGTGCGATCCTTGCCCGCAGGGCCTCGACGATTCCAAGAAACTCACCGCTGCGCGCCGGGCGAAGCTCGATCTCGAGATCCGGCAGTGCTGCGGCTGGGCGGTCGGCGTGGTCGAGGCGGAGGAGATCGACCGGATCAATATCTTTGCCGCGACGATGCTGGCGATGACCCGCGCGGTCGCGGGGCTGGCGCAGGCGCTGGGCGAGGCGCCCGACAACGTACTGATCGACGGCAATGCCACGCCCCACGGGCGGGTCGCGGAATGGTGCTGGCCGGCGCGGGCGATCATCGGCGGGGATGCGCTGGAGCCGGCGATCTCCGCCGCTAGCATCGTCGCCAAGGAATGGCGCGACCGGATCATGCTGGAGGCTGCGCGGGCGCACCCGCATTACGGCTGGGACCGCAACAAGGGCTATGGCACGCGCGAGCATATGGAGGCGCTGCGTATGCACGGGCCGACCCCGCTGCACCGCAAGACTTTCGCGCCGGTTTCGCAGATGTCGCTTGTATGATCGTGCTGGTTGCGAGCTGAGCGTACATGCGTTTGAGAACCAAAATCGCTCTCGGCTTCACCCTTCTGTTTGTGATTGCACTCACGTTGCTGCTGTTTGCGGCCATCAACAATCGCGAGGTATGTGGCCAAGAGGCGCAGAACGCTGATTGCGAATTTTTCACTCCATTGGACGTGCCGATTACAAATCCCAGGCGACCATAGCCCGCACAGATCAGCTATTATTCGCGCTTCGCGATCGAACCGAGTCCTTCGCGCCACACCCCATCATATCGAGTCCGGCAAAGAGACTTGGACTCAATATCTTGTGGGGGACTCTTTATGTTCTCTCATGCTTAGCAGCCCGTTAACCATAAGCTGCGACAACTCCGTTCTTGACGTGGAGTCCGGTTGGACTCACCCTGTGGATAACTGACAGAGGGGTTCATACGGATGGGGGTCATCGAGACCACGAAGGCGCGTGCGCCGTTTTCTTCGGGCGGGCGCATCGCAAAGCCTGCGCCGGTCGCACTCGCGGACCTGCCCCTGGGGCAGATCATCCCCGGCGATTGCGTCGCGGCGATGCGGCACATTCCCGATGCCTCGATCGATCTCGTCTTCGCCGATCCGCCCTACAACCTCCAGCTCGGTGGCGATCTCAGCCGGCCCGACGGCAGCCATGTCGATGCGGTGACCGACCACTGGGACCAGTTCGACAGCTTCAAGATCTATGACGATTTCACGCGTGACTGGCTGATCGAGGCGAAGCGCATCCTCAAGCCCGACGGCGCGCTGTGGGTGATCGGCAGTTACCACAACATCTACCGCGTCGGCGCGATCCTGCAGGATCTGGGCTTCTGGATCCTCAATGATATCGTGTGGCGCAAGACCAATCCGATGCCCAATTTCAAGGGGACCCGCTTCACCAATGCGCATGAAACGCTGCTGTGGTGCAGCCAGGGGGAGAAGGCGAAATACCACTTCAACTACCGCGCGATGAAGACGCTCAACGATGAATTGCAGATGCGCAGCGACTGGGTGCTGCCGATCTGCAACGGCGCGGAACGGCTGAAGGAGGGCGGGCACAAGGTCCACCCGACGCAGAAGCCCGAAAGCCTGCTCTACCGCGTGCTGCTCTCGACCACCGAGCCGGGCGACGTGGTGCTCGACCCGTTTTTCGGCACCGGCACCACCGGCGCAGTCGCCAAACGCCTCGGCCGCCACTGGATCGGCTGCGAGCGCGAGAACGTCTACCGCGATGCGGCGCTCAAGCGGATCGAAAAGGAACTGCCGCTCGACGAAAGCGCGCTCACCACGATGCAGGCCGGCCGCGCCGCGCCCAAGGTGGCCTTCGGCGCGCTGGTCGAGGCCGGGCTGGTGCCGCCAGGAACGCAGCTGTTCGACAAGAAACGCCGTTGGGTGGCGACGGTGCGGGCGGACGGGTCGCTGGCTTACGAGAAGCAGACCGGTTCGATCCACGGGTTGGGCAAGGAGCTGCAAGGAGCGCCGAGCTGCAACGGCTGGAGCTTCTGGCACTACGAGGTGGCTGGCCCGTGTGGAATGGAAGTGAAACCGATCGACGCGGCGCGGCAGGTGTATCTGCTCAGCGTGGAGGATTGAGGGGGCTTCCGCTTCGTCTCTCACTCCGTCACCCCGGACTTGATCCGGGGTCCCGCTTCTTGGGCGGGGTAGCAACTGGCTTCGAAGAGCAGCGGGACCCCGGCTCGGGGGCCGGGGTGACGGGTTGAGGAGTCTTGGAGGATTGAGGGTGAATGGCGTTTTGACTAGCGTATCTGAATGCCCACTTTTCGAGAAGATCAGATTGTTTCATTGGTTGAAAAATCGCTGACCGTGATGGATAGGCGAGCGACGCTGACGGAACGTATTCTATCGCATACTTTTAGAACCGAGACTGCGACAGAATTCGCCACTCACGGAATTGCAAGGCGAGTCGCCGATATCGCTTATTCAATCGGACGGGTGTTCGAGACTCTTCCACCTGATTTAGATGACATACCTACTTCCGAACAGCGGTCAGAAGCCACTGCTCATATTCAAGCCGTTTCGTTCAATACGTATGGCTGCATGGACAACTTGGCACGGGTTTGGGTTTCAGAATACGAAGTGCGACGTCCAAACGGTCGCGAATTGGCTGCAAGTGAAGTTGGCCTCGCGCCGAAATGTGCAATTGTCAGGGCTTCTCTACCGCAAAATTTACAAGAACAGTTGCAAGACATGGATCGGTGGTTCGCCCATCTCGAGGAAGTGCGTCACACCACTGCACATCGGATACCGCTTTATATTCCCCCCTTTATGATCGATCCTGAAAATGCGGCTCAATACAAAGATCTCAATGAGCAGGCGTATAATGCACTTAGTGAGAATAGATTGGACGATTATCATGCTTTGATTGGAGCAAGAGATGGTTTGCGGTTTTTCCGACCGATGATAGCGACTTCGGTCAATCAGGGTGCCAATGCGCTCTTCCATCCTCAGCTGTTGGCAGATTTTGCTACAGTCGAACTCTGGATCGGTCATATCCTCGACAACCTTCCCGCAGCGGATCGGCGCGAATAGTTTGCGCCCTAGCCCTTCACGTCACCCCGGGCTTGACCCAGGGTCCCGCTTCTAAGCGGAGCAGCACCAAGGCCCAAAAAAGCAGCGGGACTCCGGCTCGGGGGCCGGGGTGACTGGGTTGGGGAGGGAGTTGAGGCGCCGGTCGGCGAGTCGGAACGGAAGCAGGCTAAAGCAGCGTCTCGAACAAATCGTCCCACTCCGGATTCGCATTCTCGATCAGTTCGATCTTCCACTGCCGCCGCCAGCGTTTGAGGCGCTTCTCATGCGCGATCGCTTCATCGATGGTGCCGCAGCGGTCGGCCCAGACGAGGCGGGTCAGGCCATAGCGTTTGCAGAAGTCCGATCCGCCGCCGTCGCGGTGTTGTGTCACACGCGCCGCGAGGTCGGATGTCACTCCTACGTAAAGCGTGCCGCGATATCGGTCCGCCATGAGGTACACCCAACCGCCGAGGGTTTCGCGATCCATCGGGCGAGGCAACAGGAAGCGGGACCCCGGGTCAAGCCCGGGGCGACGGTTGGGTGAGGATTTGCCACAATTCGTCATCCCGGCCTCCGAGCCGGGTTCCCGCTTCCTGGGCGCAGCTCTCGAAATGGAGCGGGACCCAAGCACAGGGCTGGGGTGACGAGGAAGCACTAGGGAGAATCTTCCCCTCTCCCGTCATTGCGAGGAGCCGCAGGCGACGTGGCAATCCAGGATGCGTCGCCCGCCGCTCTGGATTGCCGCGCGACTTTGTCGCTCGCAATGACGGGAAAGGGATTTCATGCGCGCTGTCCTACAACGTGCGAACGCGCTAGGTTCGCGTGATGGCCGGACGTTTCGCCTTCTCCGTTTCGCACGATTCACTTCGTTCCTGTTCCGCATCAGAGCAGCGCAACTTGCGCGCAGTGTGGCGTCGCCGGCGTCAAGCTGGCAGTGTCGGCGATCTGCCGGGAGGCAGGCAAACGGAAGGTGACACTACGCGCCGCAATATGGCTACCATGGTCCTGATATTCAGTAGGAAACGATCCGTGAAGAGTTTCGCAAAACGGGGGTTTCCGGGTTCCACTTCCCGACCCTCTGGATCGCGCAAAGGGCGCAAACTTTGTCTACTTCCGTCAAGCCCGCGCCAATCGCGATCACAGTGTCAACCCTGTCAACACCCCGCCAGGAACGCCGCATGAGCGAGCAGGTCTACATCCGCCCCGTCGGCACCACTCCCGCGCCGCAGGCCGAGCATGGCGATGCGGTGCGGCTGGCGGGTGGGATGGTCTATGCGCATCGCTTTGCGGTGATCCTGCGGCGCAATGGTATGGTTGCGGAGCGCTGGCTCGCCTCGCCGCAAACCATTGCCGGGGTGCTGGCCGAATTGCCCGAAAGCCTCGCCGCCGAAGCGCAGGCGCAGTGGGATGCGCTGTGCCGGGTCCACCCCGCGCTCGAGCTGGGCGAGCGGACCATCCGGCTCGACCAGCCGCAGGTGGTCGGCATCCTCAACGTCACGCCCGACAGTTTCAGCGACGGCGGCAAGTTCCTCGACGACCCCGAAGCGGGGCGGGCGCATGCCTCGGCCATGCTCGAGGCCGGCGCGGCGATGGTCGATATCGGGGGGGAGAGCACCCGCCCCGGCGCGCCCGCGACGTGGGAAGGGGACGAGATCGCGCGGGTGGTCCCGGCGGTCGAGTATTGCGCCGCGATGGGCGCGGCAATCAGCGTCGACACCCGCCGCGCGGCGGTGATGCAGGCGGCGCTCGATGCCGGGGCGCATGTGGTCAACGACGTGTCTGCGCTGCGCCACGATCCGCGCAGCCGCGAGTTCGTCGCCGCGCGCGGCTGCCCGGTGGTGCTGATGCACGCGCCCGGCGACGGCGCGGACCCGCATGCCGACGGGAACTACACCAATGTTGCCTTCGACGTGTTCGACGCCCTGCGCGAGCGGCGCGACGCGGCGGTGGCGGCGGGGATCGACCCGGCGCGGATCGTGCTCGATCCGGGCGTGGGTTTCGGCAAGTCGCTGGCGGAAAACCTCGCGGTGATCAATGCGCTGCCGATGTATCACGCGCTCGGCTGCCCGCTGCTGCTGGGTGCGAGCCGCAAGCGGATGATCGGTGCGCTGAGCCACGAGGCACCGGTGGAGGACCGGCTGGGCGGCAGCATCGCGCTCGCCGTCGCGGGGATGAACGCCGGGGTGCAGCTGCTGCGGGTCCACGATGTCGCCGAAACGGTGCAGGCGCGCAACGTCTGGCGCGGCCTGCGCGACGCCGCGCTGACCGATTTTGCCGAGCTGCCAGAGGGTTGATTTCGCTCGCCGGGTAAAGGATAGTCGGCGCGAGGACAGGGAAGGGTTAGTCATGCATCGCCGTCAATTGCTGAAAGCCGGATCGTCGCTCGCGCTGGTCGGCGGAAGCCTCATGTCGAGCGGCGTTCTGGCGAAGGAACGGCGCTTCCAGCACGCCGGCACTGCGGTCGGCGGGGCGGACCAGTCGCTTGCCTATCTTTGGCTCGACGTGCTGCTCGATGTGGCGGTGGAAGACGTGCGGCGCAACGCGGCGCGGCCGACCATCCTCGCCCGCTCGATGGCGGTAGTGACCGGCGCGATGTATGAAGCCTGGGCTCCGTTCGACGACAAGGCGCGCGGGGTGATGTTCGGCGACAGCCTGCGCCGGCCGGCCTCGGAACGCACACTGGCGAACAAGCAGGCCGCGATCAGCTTCGCCGCCGCCTGCGCCATGCGCGACCAGTATCCCGAATCCGGCGCGATGGTCGACGCGGCATTGAAGCGCTTCGGCTACGACCCGGCGGTGGGCGTCGCCTCGCGCACCAGCGCCGCCGGGATCGGCGTGCTGGTCGGCGAGAAGCTGTGCGCGCACAAGCATGTCGACGGCGCGAACCAGCTGGGCGACGAGGTCGGCTCCGCCGGCGCGCCGTTTTCCGACTACACCGGTTACGTCCCGGTCAATACGGCCGACAAGATCTGGAACCCCGACCGCTGGCAGCCGATCACCTTCCGCCGCGACGATGGCAGCACCTTCGCGCCCGGATTCCTGACCCCGCACTGGTACCGGGTCGAGCCTTTCGCGCTCTCCAGCCCGAGCCAGTTCCGCGCGCCCGAACCGCCGCGGGTGGGATCGGACCAGCTCAAGGCCGAGATCGACGAGGTTATCGCCTACAACGCCGGGCTGACCGACGAGCAGAAGGCGATCGTCGAATTCATGCGCGACGGGCCGGGATCGACCGGGCAGTCGGGCCATTGGCTGCGCTTCGCGCAGGATATCAGCCGCCGCGATCGCTACGATCTCGACCAGGATGTGAAGCTGTTCTTCCAGGTCGGGCAATGCGCGCACGATGCCTTCATCGCCTCGTGGGATACCAAGCGTTACTGGGACACCTCGCGCCCATGGACGCTGGTTCGCCACTATTACGGCGACCAGACGATCAAGGGCTGGGGCGGGCCGGGCAAGGGCACCATCGAGCTGAAGGGGGCCGACTGGTACCCCTATTCGCCCTATGTCTTCGTCAGCCCGCCGTTCCCGAGCTATATCTCGGGCCACTCGACCGTCAGCGCCGCCTGCGCCGAGACGATGAAGCTGTTCACCGGGACCGACCGGCTCGAGGTCGAACTGATCCGCCGCCCGGGCGAGATCACCGAGCCGGACGCGATCGGGCAGGACGTGACGCTATGGCTGCCAACCATCTCGGGCGCAGCGGAAATGGCCGGGATCAGCCGGGTGATGGGCGGCTATCACATCCAGGCGGACAATGTCGAAGGGCTGAAGATGGGCCGCAGCGTGGGGCAGGTGGTGCACCAGCGGGCGCAGGACCTGTTCGGGCACGCGTGATGGTTCGCTACTCCCCCGGCGATGCGGAGGACCCGGCGAGCAACCCGCCGTCGAGGGTAAGTTCGGCGCCGGTCATATAGGCGCTCTCGTCGCTGGCAAGGAAGACGCACAGCGCGGCGACTTCCTCGACCGTGCCGAAGCGTTTGAGCGGAGTGTCGGCGACGAAGGCCGCCATCCGCGCCTCGCGGTCCGGCCCGTCGCCCAGCAGCGCCTCCCACATCGGGGTGAGGATGGCGGCGGGGTGGACCGAGTTGCAGCGGATCGCCCAGCCTTGCTGCGCGCAATAGAGCGCGACCGACTTGGAATGGTTGCGGATCGCCGCCTTGCTCGCAGCATAGGCCGCCGCCCCTGGGATCCCGACCAGGCCCGAGCGCGAGGAGATGTTGATGATCGACCCCGTGCCCGCCGCCTTCATCGCCCGGATCGCGTAGCGGCAACCGAGGAAGGTGCCGTCGGTGTTGACCGCATGGACCGCGCGCCAGTCCTCGAGCGAGCTGTGCTCCGGATCGTGCGGGCCGGGCGAATCCTCGAACCCGGTGATCCCGGCGTTGTTGACCATGACGTCGATCGCCGGTTCGCCCCGTTCGAGCGCGGTCCAGTCGGCTTCGCAGCGGACATCGAGCCGCAGGAAGTCGCACCCCATCTCTGTGGCAGCCGCCTGGCCTCCCGCGTCGTCGATATCGGTCAGCAGGACCGAAGCGCCTTCGCGCACGAAAGCATCGCAAATGCCGCGCCCGATCCCCCTTGCGCCGCCGGTGACGACACATCGCTTGCCCTGAAGTCTTGCCATTGCCCCAGACTAGGAGCGCCCGAGGCAAGGTGCAATGGGATCAGCCGCCGATCCGTTCCGACAGCTTTGCGATGGTGCGCGCCATCCAGACATCGTCGACTTCTTCAAACATGGCGTGGATCGGCTGGCCCTGTGCAACGCTGTAGGCGCTGCGCTCGACCGGGCCGATCGCGGCGATCGCACGGCCCTTGTCGAGCGCGACCGCCAGCTGCGCGATGCGCTGGCCGTGGACCTTGATGACGAAGCGCTTGGTATTGCCCTCGCCGCCTTCCTCGTTGATTTCGACATCGTCGCGGTCGGCGACCGCACCCTTTACGAGTTCGACCAAGCGGGCGAGCTTCGGGGCCTCGTCGCGGGCCCAGCGCATCCGCTCGAAATTTCCCGCGTCGATCTTGTGCGACAGCAGGTCGAGTGCGTCGCGCAACGTATCGCCAGCGAACGCGGTTGCCGTTTCATTGGCTGCGGGGGAGACGGGTCCATCGACCATGTTCCTGGAATTCCTATGCTGCGTTGTCGATGCCGAGATCGGCGAGCTTGCGGTAAAGAGTGGAGCGCCCAATCCCCAGACGACGCGCCACTTCGGTCATCCGGCCGCGATAATGCCCGATGGCGAGACGGATCACGTCGGCCTCGATCTCCTCCAGCGGGCGCAGATTGCCGTCCGCCGAATAGAGCATGACCCCGACGCCTTCCTGCATCGGGTTGCGCGGTTCGTCGGCGATCTCGCCGAGCAGTTCGGAGAGTTGCGGGAAGCTGTCGGCATTCAGCGTCTCGCTCTCGCAATAGACTGCGGCGCGGAACAGCACCGCCTGCAACTGGCGGACGTTGCCCGGCCAGTCGAAGGCGTTGAGCAGCGCGAGCGCACTGTCGCTGATCGACAGCGCCCGCAAGCCGGGTTGCGCGCCGATCCGGCTGAGGAAATAGCGCGACAGCGAGGGGATATCGCCCGCCCGCTCGCGCAGCGGCGGCATGGTGATCTTGGTTTGCGAGATCACCTCGAGCAGGGCGGGATGGAAGTATCCCTGGCCGTTGAGGTCGGCCAGCGGCAGGTTGCTGGCGCACAGCAGCCGGACATCGATCTTGAACCCGTGCTTGGCGCCGACCGGGCGAACGATGCCGGTCGACAGGGTTTCGGCCAGCTTGGCCTGCAGGTCGAGGCTCAGCCGGTCGATCTCGTCGAGCACCAGCGTGCCGGTGTCGCAATGCTGCAACGCTCCCGCCTGGCGATCGAATGCGCCGGGGAAGGCGTTCTGCTCGTGCCCGAACAGCACCGATTCGATCGAATTGGCGGGGATCCCGCGCACATTGATCATCCGGAACGGGGCTTTCACCCGCGGGCTGGAGGCATGCATCGCGCGCAGCAGCATTTCCTTGCCGGTGCCGCTTTCGCCTTCGATCAGCACGTTGCCGTGATTACGTGCGGCCTTGGCGGCTTTGGCGAGCGCGGCACGGAAATTGGGCGCGGTGCCGATCATCGATTCGAAATCGAGCACCGGCGAAAGCTTCTCGGTCAGCGGCTGGAGCTCGTCGCGCGGGGCCTCGTGCTTGGTCGCGCTGCGCAGCGCCTGCATCAGCCGGTCCGGCGCGACGGGCTTGATCAGATAGTCGGTCGCACCCGAGCGCATCGCCTGCACCGCAAGCAGCGGCGAAGCGCTGGCGGTGAGCACTAGGATCGGCAGCGCGGGACGGCGCTCCTTCAATTCCTCGATCAGTTCGCAAGCGTTCTCGCTCGGGACCCACTGGTCGAGGATGATGGCCGAAAGCTGCATGCCCTGCCGCGTGCCGAGCGTCGCGATCGCGGTCTCCGCATCCGACACCACAAGCGTGCGCCAACCCTCCCGCGCGGCGAGCGCGGAGATGAGCCGGCTCTGCGCCGGTTCGTCGTCGATCAGCATCAGCAGGCGCGTCTCGGTGTCGGCCATAATCCCCCAACGGCTCGGATCGCCGTCCCAAGGTGAAACAAGCGTCCCGTTTAGGGGCAACGGGTAAAGGCCGGATTAAGGCTGCGCACATCGATCCACGGCACTTGAAGCGCGCGGGCGGGCGCGATAGAGCCTTGCACCGAAACCAATCACATTTCGGGGAATACGATCCATGGCTGCAAACGACATGAAAGCGGCGGAGAAAACCTACACCAGCTTCATCGGCACGCTCAAATGGTCGGTGCCGGTGATCCTGCTGATCACCGCCATCGTCGTCGTGCTGATCTCGAGCTGACCGCGCCAGCGCGTTGCGGATAGCCGTCCTCAAGGAGCGGGCAGCGGGCGAGACCCGTGTTGCCGCCACGCCCGAAACGGTGAAGAAATTCATCGCGCTGGGTGCCACCGTCGCGGTCGAACAGGGGGCGGGCGACGCAGCCGCGCTATCCGATGTGGCCTTTGCCGAGGCCGGGGCCGAGGTCGCTTCGGCGGCACAGGTGGTCAAGGGTGCGGATATCGTCCTTGGCATACAAGCCCCCGATGCCGACCTGCTGAAGGGCGCAAATCCGGGCGCATGGGTCGCCGCGAGCTTCGATCCGTTCGGCCGCAGGGACCGGGTCGAGGCCTATGCGGCAGCAGGGCTCGAAGCGCTGAGCATGGAATTCATGCCGCGTATCACCCGCGCGCAGAGCATGGACGTGCTCTCCAGCCAGTCGAACCTCGCAGGCTACAAGGCAGTGCTTGCCGCTGCCGACCAATATGGCCGCGCCTTCCCGATGATGATGACCGCCGCCGGGACGATCCAGGCCGCGCGGGTGTTCATTATGGGGGTCGGTGTGGCCGGGCTGCAGGCAATCGCGACCGCCAAGCGGCTCGGTGCGCAGGTCTCCGCGACCGACGTCCGCTCGGCGACGAAAGAGCAGATCCAGTCGCTGGGAGCGAAGCCGGTGTTCGTCGAGAGCGTCGCCGGGATTGAGGGCGAAGGCTCGGGCGGCTATGCCACCGAAATGAGCGAGGAATATCAGCAGGCGCAGGCCGAACTGGTGTCCAGCCATATCGCCAAGCAGGATATCGTCATCACCACGGCATTGATCCCGGGCCGCGCCGCGCCCCGTCTGGTCACCGATGCGCAGATCGCGACGATGAAGCCGGGCAGCGTGATCTTCGACCTTGCCGTGGCGCAAGGCGGCAATGTCGAAGGCTCGGTCCCCGACCAGGTGGTCGAGAAGCACAGCGTCTTCATCATGGGCTATTCGAACACCCCTGCGCATCTGGCGGCGGATGCCAGCGCGCTGTTTGCGCGCAACCACTACAACTTCCTCTCCGCCTTCTGGGACAAGGAGGCGGGCAAGCCGGTGCTGGACGAGGAGATCGGGAACGCTATCCGGCTCACGCAGGGCGGCAAGGCGGTGCATGAGAGGTTGTTGGGGTGATCGGTCTAGCTTCGAAAGCGGCTTTGGCCGTTATAGCCTCGGTCTTGCTGATTTCGGCAGGGCCTGCATCCGCCGGGGTTTCGGGAAAGTATGAGCTGAGTTGGGACATCGTCGCGACAGAAGTTCCTGCCGAGCCGTTCTGGGTCAAGGAACAGGGAGAAGTCGTTTCGACCCGCCTTCGTCCGCGCGGACTGTTCGCTCCCGAGGCGGATGTGGTGGACGCAGCGGGTGCGTTACTGGTTCCCCGTGACACCCAGATGGTTCTTGTAAACGGGCCATATCCGATGGCCTGTAACGTCAACAAGGCGGCAGCAGGCAAAGCGAAATCGAACCGCGTCTGCGTGCTCGACAGCGACCGCGATGGAGCAGTCGACACGGCATTCTCGCAGGGCATGGGCGGTGACTACTGGATGTCGCTCGAAGGCGAGCTGTCGGAGCGGAAGCTGGTGTCGGTCAAGCCGGTCGAACTTGCGACACTCGATCCGGCCGAGATGACCGATGCCCCCTATCTCTCGTTTCACTATCAGCGCATCCTCGATGGCGGCATACAGATCCCGCTGACCCAGGAAGGGGGCGACATGGTGCGCTTCCATTTCAAGGTGGGCCGGGAAAAGAGACGCGAGTGGATGGTTCGCGAATGTCGCGAAGCAACTCTGCCGTCACAGTGCGCGAGTTCGGCTTTCCCATCGGTGCTTTCCATCGCCGGGCTGGAGCTTGAACTGCTCGAACGGCGGAAGGAAGATGTCCGGATGCGCATCCTGCGACCGTTTGGTGGGCGATCCGTCAAATTCGTGGAGATCCACGATGGCTATAACAGCGGCTCGCTGCTCTATGCCGAACTTCCGGGGGCGTAATGGACTTTATCTCGATCCTCTCGATCTTCGTGCTGGCCTGCTTTGTCGGCTATTACGTCGTGTGGTCGGTCACCCCGGCGCTGCACACGCCGCTGATGGCGGTGACCAATGCGATTTCCTCTGTGATCATCGTCGGCGCGCTGATCGCCAGCGCGGAGGCGGGGAGTGATATCGCCAAGTGGCTCGGCCTTGCCGGCGTGGTGCTGGCGAGCGTCAATATCTTCGGCGGCTTTGCTGTGACCGAGCGGATGCTGGCGATGTACAAGAAGAAGGAGAAGAAGTGATGCAGGGCACCACTTCCTTCCTTCGTCACCCTGGCCCCCGAGCCGGGGTCCCGCTTTCTTTTGGTGGTGCGCTCAAGGTAGCGGGACCCCGGATCAAGCCCGGGGTGACGGTTGTTCTTTTGACTGCATTTCTCGCTTCACCGGCCTCCGCCTCCACCGGTGAAGCGGTCAACCCTTGGGTCGCGCTTGCCTATCTCGTCGCGGGTGTGTTCTTTATCCTTGCGCTCCGCGGGCTGTCTTCGCCTTCGACCAGCCGGACGGGTAACCGCTTCGGCATGGCGGGGATGCTGATCGCGGTCGCGACGACCCTCATCACCCACGACATCGCCAACATTGTCGAGATCGGCATCGCCATCTTCGTGGGCGGCGCTTTCGGTCTGGTGGTCGCTCGCCGTATCGCGATGACCGCGATGCCCGAACTGGTCGCGGCGTTTCACAGCCTCGTCGGGCTGGCCGCGGTGCTGGTCGGCTGGGCGGCGTTCCTCAATCCCAGCGCATTCGGCATCGCCGTTCCGTCAGAAATGCTGAAGTTCGGTGCCGAGAATCCGCTGGCTGGGAAGCTGGTGCAGCCTATCAGCCTGATTGAGATGGGTCTGGGTGTCGCCATTGGTGCGATCACCTTCAGCGGTTCGGTCATTGCGTTCGCCAAGCTGTCCGGAAAGATGAGCGGATCGCCGATCCTGCTTCCCGCTCGGCATGTCATAAATCTCGGTGTTCTGGCTGTCATCCTGGCGCTTATCGCTTTTCTCTATTTCGGAGTCGGCGGCGTGCATGGTGACACGCAGCTCCATTATTTCATCGCAATCACCGTGCTCGCCTTCCTCATCGGCTTCCTGCTGATCATCCCGATCGGCGGGGCGGACATGCCGGTGGTGGTCTCGATGCTCAACAGCTACTCCGGCTGGGCGGCGGCGGCGATGGGCTTCACGCTCGGCAATACGGCGATGATCATCACCGGGGCGCTGGTCGGCAGCTCGGGCGCGATCCTCAGCTACATCATGTGCCGCGCGATGAACCGCAGTTTTCTCAGCGTGATCGCGGGCGGATTCGGCGCGGAAAGCGGCGCGAGCGGCGGAGGCGGGGGCGAGCAACGTCCCTACAAGACCGGCAGCGCGGAAGACGCCGCCTTCATGCTCGAACAGGCGGAAAAGGTCATCGTCATCCCCGGCTACGGCATGGCGGTGGCGCAGGCGCAGCACGCGCTGCGCGAAATGACCGACGTGCTCGAGGAAAAGGGCATTGAGGTGAAGTTCGCGATTCACCCCGTGGCGGGCCGCATGCCGGGGCACATGAACGTGCTGCTAGCCGAAGCCAGCGTCGATTACGACAAGGTGTTCGAGCTGGAGGACATCAACAGCGAATTCGCTCAGTGCGATGTCGCCTTCATCATCGGCGCGAACGATGTGGTCAATCCGGCTGCCAAGACCGACAAAACCAGCCCGATTTATGGCATGCCGGTGTTCGATGTGGAAAAGGCCAAGCAGGTGTTCTTCATCAAGCGCAGCATGGGCGGCGTCGGCTATGCCGGGGTCGACAACGACGTGTTCTACATGAACCAGACCGTGATGCTCCTCGCCGATGCGAAGAAGATGGTCGAGGAAATCGTGAAGGCGCTCGATTGACCCGGAACGACAAATCATCATTGCGAGCGAAGCGAAGCAATCCAGAGCAGCACGTTGCAGCACTGGATTGCCGCGCGACTTTCAGTCGCTCGCAATGACGAAGAAGCTGATCCTTGCCCTGTTGGGAGCACTCCTCCTCACCGGCTGCGTCGAGAAGATCGCCGAGAGCAAGGTCAAGTCGGCGCTGCTCGATGCCGGGCTCTCCGAACGCAACTCCGCCTGTATGGCGCAGCGCATGGTCGACCGGCTGACCATCTCCCAGCTTCGCAAGCTCGAACAGCTCAAGCCGCGCAAGGGCGAACCCAAACGGCCGACCACCTTGAGCGGCTATGTCGAGCGGGTGCGCCGGGTGGGCGATGTCGAGGTGCTGACGGTCACCTCGAGTTCTGCGGCAATCTGCGCGGTCGGGCTGGATCAAGCCGACTGATCAGGCACGGGTCCAGGTGACCGTGCGGCAGATCACCATCACGCAGCCCTTGACCTTGAGCTGGTTCCCGTCGCGCCGGATGTCGGCGTTGAAATAGCGACCGTCCTGCGGGCTGTAGCCCTTGCCTTCGTAGCTATCCTTGTCGGCCTTGAGGTCCCAGAAGATCCGCAGGCCGAGCAGCTTACGGCTCCGCAGATCCTTTTTGGGGTTCTTGCTATCGCGCGCGCCGCCTGCCGGTTCGGCGACGAGGAAGCGGTCGATCTTGCCGCACATCGCGCTGCCGCACTGGTAGAAGCTGATCACCGACTTTCCGTCGTCGGTCTTCCATTTGCCCGCGATGGAAGCTGGCGCGGCCACCGCAGGAGTCGCGAGGCCAAAGGCAGTCAGTGCAGCAAGGGTCGTCAGGGAAAGTCGCATGGGCACTCCTACATCGGGCCGGTTATCGCATTTCTCACCGCAACCCGTCTTGGTTTCGCAGCGGATTTGTCGCACAGTGTAGCGACAATGGGAGAGATTGCATGTCGAGAATGAACTTCGGATGGCTGGCGGCCGCTTCGGCGATCGTAATCGCGCAGCCGCTCGCCGCCAAGACGGTCGAAGTCTCTGCGGGCGAGGGCGCGCAGGAGCGGTTGCAGGAAGCGCTGATCCTCGCCGAAGCAGGGGATGAGGTTGTGCTGGGTGCGGGCCGCTTCGTGCTGACCGACGGGCTCAGCCTCGATATCGACGGAGTAACCCTGCGCGGGGCAGGAATGGACGAGACGGTGCTGGACTTCACCACCCAGCAGGGTTCGGGCGAAGGGCTCTTGGTGACCAGCGACAATGTGACGCTGCGCGACTTCGCGCTCGAGAACCCCAAGGGCGACGGGGTCAAATCGAAGGGCGCGGACAACATCGTCTACCACCGCATCCGCGTGACCTGGACGGGCGGGCCGGACGCGAACAACGGCGCCTACGGCATCTACCCGGTCGAAAGCACCGGGGTGCTGGTTAGTGGCTCAAAAGTCTCGGGCGCGTCCGACGCAGGGATCTATGTCGGGCAGAGCAAAGACATCACCGTGCGCAATTCGATCGTCGAGGCGAATGTCGCCGGGATCGAGATCGAGAACAGCCGCAACGCGCTGGTCGAAAACAACATTGCCACTCGCAACACCGGCGGGCTGCTGGTGTTCGACCTGCCCAACCTTCCGGTGATGGGCGGCGGCAATGTGGTGCTGCGGCGCAATCTGGTGGTCGATAACGACACCGCCAACTTTGCTCCACCTGGCAATATCGTCGCCGGCGTGCGCCGCGGAACGGGCATCCTGGTGATGGCCAACGACGGCGTGTTGATCGAAGGCAACATCCTCGAGAACAACCCGACCGCACATATCATGGTCGTGGCCTACAGCCTGAAATTCGACGACGCGACCTACAATCCCTACGCCCGCAACGTCGTGGTAGGAGACAACATGTTCGGTCGCGGCGGAGACGATCCGCAGCTGGACGGCAAGGAAATGCTGCTTGCGGCGTTCGGCGGGGCACTGCCGCCGGTAATGTGGGACGGCATCGTCGAGAGTGACAACGGGCTCCGCGTTGCCGATGGGGTGGCGGGCTGGACGCTCAATCTCAAGACCCCCGGGCAGGACATGGCCACGGCGCAGCCCGGCCCGCTCGACGTCCCCACGCCGGACGGGGCTTTCGCCCTCGAATCGGTCGGAGCCCCTGCCGAGCTGGAATCGCGGATCAAGTGAGGCGTCTGGCCTTCGCTTGTGCGCTTGCCGCCCTCGTATTGACGGGGGCCGCCAGCGTGCGCGCGACGGGCCAGAATGCGGTCGTGCAGGCGGCGATCAGCGAGGACTCGCTCCCTCGCACGCTGTCCGAATACGGTTTCTTCGCCGGCAGTCCCGACCGGCCGGAGCCGAGCCTGATCCGCTACGGCCTGCGCAATCCGCTGTTTTCCGACTATGCCGAAAAGACGCGCTTCATCCACCTGCCGGAAGGGGCGCAGTTCAGGGTCGGCTCGGACGGGCGGATCGAGTTTCCTGTCGGCACCGCATTGATCAAGAGCTTCGGCTACCGAAGCGATAGTGGTACGCTCGACACGCTCGAAACGCGCGTGTTGCTGCACCGCGCGGACGGCTGGATCGCGCTGCCCTATGTGTGGAACGCCGAGCGAACCGACGCGGTGCTCAAGGTCGCGGGCACGCGCATCCCGGTCACTTTCGAGGATCCTTCGGGTGAAAGCCATTCGATCAGCTACGGCGTGCCGAACAAGAACCTGTGCAAGCAATGCCATAGCCGCGACGGCGAATTGTCCCCCATCGGCCCGGTCTGGCCCGATATGGAGTTCGAGCGCGAGAGCGACCGTGAGCGCCTGAAAGTGCAGGCAAGATTTCCGAAGAACGGGCTCTATGCCATGGCCCGGTGGGACGACCCTACCGAGACGCTGGCCGAGCGTGCGGGTGCTTATCTCTATGCCAATTGCGCGCATTGCCACAGCCGCAGCGGCGCGGCGAGCAACAGCGGGCTGTTCTACGATGAGCCGGTCGGAGACCATCCGGCGAGCGGCTATCTCAAGCGTCCTGTCGCGGCGGGGCGGGGCAGCGGATCTTACGATTTCATCATCGAGCCGGGCCATCCGGAACGCTCGATCCTGCTGTACCGGATGCACAGCCTCGATCCGGGCGTTGCCATGCCCGAGATCGGCCGCGCGACGGTGCATAAGGAAGGTATGACGCTGCTCACGCAGTGGATCGCGGAGATGGAGCCATGAAGCGCCTGCTCAAGATCGTCGGTGTGCTTGCTGCGGTGCTGGTGGTCGCGTTTTTCGTCTTGCGAACGCCCGACACCGATCCGGTCGAAATGCGCGCCAAATACGGCGCTGCACCGTCGCAATTCGTCGAGCTGCCCAACGGAGCAAAGGTGCACCTGCGCGACGAAGGACCGCGCGATGCGCCCGCGATCATCCTCCTGCATGGCTCGAATTCCGACCTCCACACCTGGCAACCGTGGGTCGACGGGCTCAAGGCGGACTATCGCGTGATCCGCTTCGACCAGCCGGGCCACGGGCTGACGGGGGCCATCCCCGGCGGCGACTATTCGATTCCGACCTATGTCGAAACGATCGACGAGGTGGCCGACGCGCTCGGTCTCGAGCGCTTCATCCTCGGCGGCAATTCGATGGGCGGCGGGCACACGCTGCATTATGCGTTGGCGCACCCAGAGCGGGTGCAGGCGATGATCCTCGTCGATGCCTCGGGCCCCCCAAGGATGCAGAGCGCGGATAAGGACGAAGGCGGCAATATCGGCTTCACCATCGCCCCCACGCCGGTGCTCAACCAGCTGATGAAGCACATAACGCCGCGCAGCGTGGTTGAGCAGAGCCTTTCGCAGAGCGTCAGCAATCAGGCGATCGTCACCTCCCAAGCGGTCGACCGGTACTGGGAATTGCTGCGCTATCCGGGCAATCGCGAAGCCACGATCTTCCGGTTCAGCCAGGACTATGAACCGCTGACCGAGGCGCAGCTATCGGGTCTGGCGATGCCCGCGCTCATCCTGTGGGGCGAGGAGGATCGCCTGATCCCGCTCTCGGCCGGGCAATGGTTGAACGAGAAGCTGCCAGACGCCGAGTTCCACGCGCTGAAGGGCATCGGCCATCTGCCGATGGAAGAGGCACCGGAGGACTCGCTCGCGGCGCTGCGCGGCTGGCTGGTGGAGGGCGGATTTACCAAAACTACGGGAAATTAATTCACTCCCGCGCGTTCAAGTCGGTTAAAGCCAATCGAAACCATCAACGGTATCTGCAAATAGACCGGGTTCAGGGCCCGGAGACGAGGGAATAACGCGTGCGCAAGCTTGGGCTGATCGGGGGGATGAGCTGGGTCTCCACCCGAACCTATTACGAAGCGATCAATCTCTCGGTGCAGAAGCGCGCCGGGGCGATGAGCAGTGCACCGCTGCTGATCGAAAGTCTCGATTTCCGCGAACTGTCCGGCCTGCTAAGCAGCGAGGACTGGGGTCGCGCGGCCGGCATATTGGTCGATTCCGCCCGGCGGCTCGAGGGCGCGGGTGCCCAGGGGCTGGTCATCGCCGCCAATTCGATGCACCGAGAGTACGATCGGGTTGCCGAAGCGGTCGCCATCCCCGTGCTCCACATCGCCGATTGCGTCGGGCGCAGGATGGCGGCGGACAAGGTAACCAACGCGGCACTGATCGGCACCCGCAACGTGATGACCGAGAGCTTCTACCGCCAGCGACTGGTGAGCCACGGGATCGATCTGTTGCCGCCCGATATGGCGAATGTCGAAGTGCTCGATCGCTATATTTACGACGAACTCATGCTGGGCAAGGCGACCCGCGATGCGGAACGCGCGCTAAAGACGATCATCACCCAGAAGGAACAGGCCGGGGCGAAAGCCATCGTCCTGGCATGCACCGAGCTGGAAATGGTGGTCGACGTCAAGGCGAACGTGCTGCCGATCTACGATTCCGCGCGCATCCACTGCGCTGCGGCGGCGGACTGGATCTTCGGCACCGACTTCTGATCGCCGTGCAGCGTTGCCCGATTGTTCCCGTTGTCGATAGCACGGTGGTGGCCTAGGCCGCTGGCCGATGACCCGCGCAACCTTTGCCGCCGATCCGCTCCACAGCCGCGGGCGCGAATTCCCCGAGAACCGTGACGGCGCGCGCGGGCCGCGCAGCGAGTTCCAGCGTGACCGCGACCGGATCATCCATTCGATCGCATTCCGCCGGCTGCGCTCGAAAACGCAGGTCTTCATCGCGCCCGACGGGGACCATTATCGCACCCGGCTGACGCATAGTCTGGAGGTCGCGCAGATCGGGCGGGTGATCGCGCGCGCGCTCGGGCTGGACGAAGACCTGACGGAGGCATTGTGCCTCGCGCACGACATCGGCCACCCGCCGTTCGGCCATGCAGGCGAGAAGGCGCTATCACAGGCGAGCGCCCGGCATGGCGGATTCGACCACAACGCCCAGTCGCTACGCACGCTGATGCGGCTTGAAAGCCCCTATTGCGACCATCCGGGTCTCAATCTGACGTGGGACCTGCTGGAAGGGCTGGCCAAGCACAATGGCCCGACCCCGGCGGACAACTGGGCGCTGGAAGAGCTCGACCGGGCGTTCGACCTCGAGCTCGATCGCTGGCCCAGCCTCGAAGCGCAGGTCGCTGCGGTGGCGGACGACATCGCCTATGACAACCACGACATCGACGACGGCTTGCGGGCGGGCTTCCTGGTGCTCGACCAGCTGCTCGACATCGATTTCGTCGCAGACCAGTGGCGGGCGGTCGAGCGGCGCTTTCCCGCTGCGCCGCAGGATCGCAAGCTGCGTGAGCTCATTCGCGGGCAGATCGGTCTGATGGTCAACGACGTGATTGGGCACACGCAGGCGCAAACCGAGGGGGTTGTCGCGCTCGAGGAAATTCGCGGGGCTGGCAGGTCGCTATCGGGTTTTTCGCCCGGGATGGCGGCGCAGGAACGGGTGCTCAAGCGCTTCATGTATGACAATCTCTATTACCACCCCGAACAACTGGCGACGGCGGAGAAGGCGCGCGAAGTGGTGGCGCGGCTCTATGCCGCCTACGACCAGGATGCGCGCCTGCTGGGTGCGTGGCGGGACGCATTGCCCGATGTCGAACCGGCGCGCAGCCGCCACATCGCGGACTATATCGCCGGCATGACCGACCGCTATGCAATCGACCAGTATGAGCGGATCTATGGCCGCAAGCCCCACGGGTTGAGCAATGTCTGAGCAGGTTAGGATAGCGCTTGTCGGTGCGACCGGTCTGGTCGGGCGGGCGATCATCGAGCAATCGGTCGGGCGCGCGGATTACCGCTTGCTTGCGCTAGCGCGGCGCGAAGTGCCGGTGCCGACGGGCGCAACGATGGATGTCGTGGTGGCCGAACCTACGGCATGGGGCGAGGTGATGGGCAAGTTCCGACCGCAAGTGCTCATCAGCGCGCTGGGCACCACTATCGGCAAGATGGGCGGTGACAAGGATGCGTTCCGTGCGATCGACTTCGATCTCGTGGTCGATACCGCCCGCGCGGCGCACGAGCACGGGGTCGAGCGCTGCGTCGTGGTCAGTTCGGTCAATGCCGATCCGCGCGCGAAAATGTTTTACCCCAAGGTGAAGGGCGAAGCCGAACAAGCGCTGATGAAGATCGGCTTCAAGCGGCTCGACCTGTTGCGGCCCGGCCTGTTGCGCGGCAAACGGGCAGATGATCCACGCTTTCTGGAAAAGGCGGCGATGGTGGTCAGTCCGCTGACGGACCTCTTGATGCAGGGCAAATATCGTTCGCTGCGCTCGATCTCCGCGCAGGATGTGGCGCAGGCCGCGCTGGTGCTGGCGCACCGCAAGGCGAACGGGCGTTTTAGCCACGAACACGACGCGCTCAAACTCGCGGCGGGGGAACTGCCCCGCCTGTCCGGTGCGGTAGGAGAAGCATGATGTGGGACGGGATATTCGGAGCGGTGAACCTCATCGCACTGGTTGCTTGGATCGGCCTGATCCTCCTGCCGCGATGGCCGACTTTGCTGACCTTCATTCTCTACCTCGGGGTCGGGCTGTTGTGCGCGATCTACGCCGTATTCCTCGTCTCGATTGTCGGCGGCTGGATTGATCCGGTCGGCCCGGCCGATACGGCGGCGAATTTCTCGACCATCGAAGGGGTGCGCGGAATTTTCCTCAGCGACGGCGGGGTAACGGTGGGCTGGACGCACTACCTCGCCTTCGACCTCTTCGTCGGCCTGTGGATCGCCAAGGATGCCGACGCCAAGGGGTTCAACCGTATTGTGCAGGCACCGATCCTGCTCGCGACGTTCCTTGCCGGGCCAATCGGCCTGCTCGTTTGGCTGATCGTGCGGGAAAAGCGCGCCCGGCAGGCGGGGAGGGCGCGCTGAAACGCCACGCACCCGCCACCGCGCGCAACAGCGAAGCCATTGCCGAAGTGCTGGCGGCCGAATTATCCAATCCGGGGACGGTATTGGAAATTGCCAGCGGCTCGGGCGAACACGCCGTCCACTTCGCGCGCCGCTTTCCCCACTTTATCTGGCAGCCGACCGATGCCGATCCCGAGGCCGTCGCCTCGATCGAGGCATGGCGCGAGGAAAGCAGGCTCGCCAACATCGCGCAGCCCGTTCTGCACGATGCCGCCACCGAGCACTGGCCCGCAGGACCGCTCGACGCGATTTTCTGCGCGAACATGATCCATATCAGCCCTTGGGATAGCGCGATGGGCCTGTTCGCCGGGGCAGGGCGGTGCCTTGCACCGGGCGGCAAGCTGGTGGTCTATGGCCCGTTCTTCGAACAAGGCGTCGAGCCCGCGCAATCGAACCTCGACTTCGATGCCAGCCTCAGGTCCCGCGATCCGCGCTGGGGAATTCGTAAGGTAGAGGATTGTGACCGGCTGGCACGAGATGTCCGCCTGGAACGCTCCGCGCGCCATGAAATGCCGGCGAACAATCTCACACTTGTTTGGACCCGACGCCCATAGGGAAACGCCCGCCGGATTGCTCCGACGGGCGCCTGCGACCCTGCGGGGGCATTGCGGGCCGCTGGGATCAGACCACCCTGTCGCCCGCTTCACCGACCGATTCGATATCGCGGCCGAGGCCTTTGACCGTGTTGCAGGCAGTCGTGGTGAGAGCGATGGCAGCAATACCGAACGTAATGAGTGCTTTCCTGATCATGTTCCGGATCCTCTCGGGAAGTTCACATTTCAAACCGCCAGACAGTGGAATTCGTTCCCGGACGCGATGATTGCGTCTTGTGATGAGCGATAGGGCGCACCAAATGCGCGCCGTGTCGTTCGAACATTTCCTGACCTTCGCCAGCGAAGCAGAAACCGTCGGTCTGTGGGGCGGCGGTCTGCTCGCGTTGGCACTAGTTGCCGGGTTCTTCGAGCGACGGAGGTTGAAGCGCAACGCGATCGATCAGGTCGGCTGGATGCCTTGGTTCGCAATCAGCTTCGTGTGCCTGATCATCGGCGCGGGACTGATCGCCCTGGCGATCAAGGGAATGGCGGCCGGATGACGGCCATCGCAGCGTAACCGATTGACGACTGCCCCGATTGGCTTCATCTTTGAATCTGGAAACGGGCAAGAACATAAGACCGGTCGCAGCCCATGCACCTCCATGCAGAGGGATAGGCGTGCGTTATGTTGCGAAGAGTATCCGTTGCGGTTCTGATCGGTGCGGCCTGCCTAGTGCCGCTGGCCTATTCGCTTGGCGAAGCGCCGGTTCCGGCTGCCGATCACCTCGACCCGCCTGCGCGAACCAACCCGAGTAACGATTCGACGCCCGACTTTCCGGCCGATATCGCCGATATCTACGTTTTCCATGACGCAGCGAAGGTGACGGTTATTGTCACCTTCGGTGGACCGGCGGCTACTGGTCTGGCCGCACGATACGATCCCAATGTGTTGTTTACCGTGGACATATCGAACCGTCCGCCGCAAACCACCTCCGATCATAAGATCACCTTCCAGTTCGCACAGGAGACCGGTACCGCCAACGGTCCCTGGGGCGTGCGGGTTCGCGGAGTACCCGGGGTCAATGGCGACATCATCGGATCGGTCGAGCGCACTCTGGTCAAGGATGGCGTGCGGGTGTTCACCGGGCTGACCGACGACCCGTTCTTCTTCGATTCGCAAGGTCTGCGCGAATCGCGCGAGATGGGTACGCTTCGCTTCCGCAACGACCGAGACTTCTTCGGCGCCCAGAACATCACCTCATTCGTGATCGAGATTCCGCGCGAACGGCTGGAGAACGGGACCAACACGCTCGATTTCTGGACCAGCGCCGATCGTCTGGGAGGGCAAATCTGATGACCCGCAATTTTCCAGTACGATCGTTGGCCGTGTCGGCAATCGGCGCGCTTGCGCTTTCAGCCTGCGGCAGCGGCGGTCCCAACACCGAGCCCGACCCGGTGCAAACCACTCCGCCCTCGACCACCAGCTTCAGCGTAACACCGTGCCTCAACCAGATCGTGCCGGGTACCAACACCACGGTCGCCGGGCTGATCGTGCCCGATACGATCACTCTGAATCTCAATGCACCCGCAGGTTTCCCCAACGGCCGCCGGTTGCAGGATCCGGTCGTCGATCTCACGCTGGCGGTGATCTTCCTCGATCTCGACCGGCATCCACCCGACACGCTGTTCCGGATCCCGCTCAATCCACCGGCGAACGACCGGACGTTCCGGGCCGATTTCCCCTATCTCGCGCCGCCGCAGGGCAATCCGCCGATTTCGGGATCGGATACTGCGACCAGCTTCGCCTTTGTCGACCAGCCTGCCAGCGCCTTCACGCGCGTTGACCGGCAAGGCATGCCAGCAGTATCCCCGGCGTTGATCGGCGGGCCGTTGAAAAACCCGTACAACGATGACGATCCGGTGGACGATGCAGCGGGCAAATACGTCCCCGAATTGACCCGACAGCTGAAGATTCTTCACGACGTCTTGCGGGACGATCTGGTCGCGGCCGGCCTGACACCCTGCTCGATTCCGGAATAGTGCGGCCCGTCCGGATAGCGCTGCTGCTGCTTGCCGCCTTGCTGGTGGTGGCGGGGTTCCAGTGGTTCGACCGGTTTTCCTCCGATCCGGCTGACGGCACAGCGCGCGCGGCACCTTGGGCACCGCCGACCTACGCGGAAGCGCTCGACCAGCTGAACCGCGATGTGGCAAAGGAGCAGGCGCGGGTTGCTGCCGACCCCGATGCATGGATGCGGCAGGAAAGCCTTGCCATGGTGCTCCACGCCCGCGGCCAGTTGACCGGATCACACGAAGATCTCGCCGTCGCGCTGGATGCCGCCGACGCTTCGCGCGCTGCCGCCCCAGATGGAAGCGGGCCGGTCCTTGCGAGGGCAATCGTCTCGCTGTCGATGCACCGCAATGCAGCGGCTAGGGAAGAGATCGCGCGGATAGCCGGATTTGCTGTCGAACCCGAGCCGGGCGACAAGGGCGAAGCGGCCTCGATCAAGGGCGATATCGCGCTCTACGAGGGCAAGTATCCGCAAGCGCTTGAGCATTATCGCGCAGCCGAGGCGCTGGCCCCCGGTCCCGGAATTCGCGTCCGGCTTGCCGACTGGTACCGCCACATGGGCGATTTCGACACGGCGCGGCGCTATCTCAAAGAGGCGCTAGCCGACCGTGCATCGCTGACCGCCTGGACCCGCGCCAGCGTGCTGCTGCAACTGGGTGCAATCGATCTCCAGCAGGGCGACTGGGACGCCGCCGAAGCGCAATTCGCCAAGGCGGATGCGGCCTTCCCCGGCTGGTGGCTGGCCAAGGCGCATCTGGCCCAAATGGCCGCTGCGAAAGGCGACTATGCCCGTGCCGAGGCCCTCTATCGCGAGACGATGACCGATGGCATCGAGCGGCCTGCGGTGATGGAGGCGCTGTCCGGGGTGATCGCGGCGCAAGGTGGCCGGGATGCGGAGGCGAAAGGGCTTGCGGCGCGGGCGGCTTCGCTCTGGTTTGCGCAGGTCAAATCCCACCCCGAAGCCTACGCCGATCATGCGATGGGCGCGGCCCTCGCGGAAGGCGACACTCGCCGCGCGGGCGCACTCGCGGCCGCCAGTTATCGCGCGCGGCCCTATGGCGACAGCCGCATCGGCCTCGCGCGGGCGGCGCTGGCCCTCGGTGATGGTCGCCTGTCCCGCAAGCTGATCGAGGAGCTCGACCGCACCGGCTGGCGATCGAGCGAACAATATGTCGTGCTGGCCGATGCCTGCAGCGCCTTGCGCGACGATGGCTGCTTGGAGAGGGCCCGGCGCTCGGCGCTCGCGATCACCCCGCGCGCGTTTGACGAGCGCGCGGCGTTCCTGTCATTCGGCAATCACTAACGGATCAGAGACACGCTTCGAGATAGGCCTGGTCGAAGCCGAACTGGCGCGCCTTCTCCAACGTGTAGGGCCGCAACCCGCTCGAGCGGAATTCGCCGAGGATCTTGCCGTCTTCGCTTTCGTCGAGATACTCGAACTTGAACAGCGTCTGGGTGACGATCACGTCGCCTTCCATCCCGATCACTTCGGTCACCTCGGTGGTGCGGCGCGAGCCGTCGCGCAGGCGTTTCACCTGCACGATGAGATCGACCGATTCGGCGATCTGGCGGCTGATGGCTTCCTTGGGGATCTTGATGTCGCCCATCAGGATCATGTTTTCCATACGGCCGAGGCACTCACGCGGGCTGTTGGCGTGGAGCGTACACATCGAACCGTCGTGACCGGTGTTCATCGCGGCGAGGAGGTCGAAACACTCCGCGCCGCGAATTTCGCCGAGGATAATGCGGTCAGGGCGCATACGCAGCGCGTTCTTCACGAGGTCGCCGATGGTGATCGCGCCTTGCCCTTCGAGGTTCGGCGGGCGGGTTTCCAGCGGCAGCCAGTGCGGCTGCTGCAGGCGAAGTTCGGCGGCGTCTTCGATCGTCAGCACGCGTTCGCCCGGGTCGATCATCTTCGACAGGGCGTTGAGCATCGTGGTCTTACCCGAGCCGGTACCGCCCGAAATGACGATGTTCATCCGGCATGCGCCCGCGATCTTGAGCGCGGTGCACATCTTGTCGTTCATCGAGCCGAAGTCCTTGAGCATGTCCAAGGTGATTGGCTTCTCGGAGAATTTACGAATCGAGATCGCGGTGCCGCGCAAGCTGAGCGGCGGAACGATGACGTTCACGCGGCTGCCGTCCTTGAGGCGCGCGTCGGCCAGCGGGGTGGTCTGGTCGACGCGGCGGCCGACCTGGTTGACGATCCGCTGGGCGATCTGGAACAGGTGCTGTTCGTCGCGGAACCGGATCGGCGCGATCGTCAGCTTGCCCTTCTTTTCGATGTAGGTCTGCTCGGGCCCGTTGACCATGATGTCGGACACGTCGGGATCGTTGAGCAGTTCCTCGAGCGGGCCGAAGCCGAGCAGCTCGTCGATCAGCACCTTTTCCAGCGCGAACTGCTCGCGCCGGTTGAGCGTGACCTTGAGCTCGGCCAGCACTTCCATGATGATCGGGCGGAATTCTTCCGACAGCTCTTCCTTGGACAGCGTGGCGGCAGCTTCGGGATCGACGCGTTCGAGCAGGCGCGGGAGCACCTGTTCCTTGATCTTGTGAACGCTGGCTTCGAAGCCGCCGATATCCTGCTGCTCGTGGATCTGGTTCGCCCGATCGGTCAGGCGGGTCATCGCGTCGTTCTTGTTCGGAGGGGCACCCGTAGGGCCCGCAGCCATGCCTTCACCGGGGAGGGGCGGGAACTGTTCGCCACCCGGCGGCGGCGCTTCGGCAGACGGTTTGGCACCGCCACCCTGCATCGGGCGGGCAACACCGAATGAAGGACGTGCTCCGGGCGACATCCCGGCTGGTCCGTTCTTCCGTCCGAATGCGCTCATTGCGGCCCCCAACTCGATGACTGTTCGTTGCTGTCCCTCGTCGCCGCACAGCGAAGATGGACTTGCGAGAAAAGGTGAATAGGCAGGAAACCTTATTTTTTCCTAAACCAATCCCTTCACTTCGGCCCGTAACCGGTTGCAGTCAGTCCAACCGGGTTACCGCTCCCTTCTGGTATCTTTTGGTTAATTCTTTCTTGCTAGCCGCTTGGGTCGCAGGAGGATAGCGATGCACATGCTCAAGGGCCGATATGTCGACACCATGCAGGGGCTGGCCGCGTGGGGGCCGCTCGCCCAGTTCGGGCAGTCGGCAACTGCCGGATCGCCTTACGGGTGGCGCCGCTGGGCTGCATCATTGCTCGCGATTTACGATACCGGGCGGATGGTCGAGCTCGATCTCCCGTGGTGGAATGTGGCGGCGACCCGTGAGGTTGAGCGGTTCCTCGCCGCGCGCCCGGGTGCGCGGGTGTTCGAATGGGGGGCAGGGGCGAGCACGGTGTGGCTGGCTCGTCGCGCGACGGAAGTGATCTCGGTCGAGCATGATGCGGACTGGCTCGGAAAGTTCGAGGTGCAGACCGAACCGTTCGATAATGTCCGTCTGATGCATCGCTCGATCGAGACCTCGAGCTACGTCGATGCTATCGCGGAGTGCAGCGATCCGTTCGACCTGATTGTGGTGGATGGGCGCCAGCGGGTCTCGTGTCTTGAAAAGGCCAAGGCCCGGCTTGTCCCGAACGGTGCGATCCTGTTCGACGATTCCGGGCGGTCGCGGTATCGTGCCGGGATCGAAAGCTGCGGACTGAACGAGCGCCACTTCCACGGGCGTTCGTTCTGTGTGCCCTATCCTGACCATACGAGCCTGCTGGTCCGCCATGGCTGAAGCGGCTGACCGGCCCTTGCACAAGCGACCGCTGATTGCTGGGGCGATCCGGTGGCTGGGTTATGCCGTCTTTGCCATCGGGCTGGTGTATATCGGCCTCGCGCTTGCAAGGCTCGAAACCGGAAGCGTGGTTGGGCGGCTTGGAGCGACGGGCTGGACGCTGGGCGCGGCAAGCGCCGTCATCTATGCCGGCTTGCTCGTTCTGCTGGCGCGGGCGTGGGCCGGATGCGCTTCGGGCCAGACCGGATTTTCTTGGCCGGCGGTACTTCGGGTCTACGGCCCAGGTGTCATCGCAAAATACATTCCCGGCTCGGTATTCCAGTATGCATCTCGACAGGTTCTTGGTGCGCGAAAGGGCTGGAGCCAAAGCAGCATTGTCCGCGCAAGCCTACTGGAAGCGCTCATCCACGTACCCTCGGCACTCACGGTCGCGGCCGCGTTCATGCTGTTCGAGGGTATTCACGGCGTCGCAATTATTGCCGCAGCAGGGGCTCTGGTTGCAAAGTTTTCACGCAGTGGAGTGGCACAGGCCATCGGTTGGCAATTGTGCTTTTTCAGCGGGTTCGGGACACTGGCTTATGTTCTGGCAGCCTACGCCTTGGGCCTGCCAAACCCGGCTACCATAGCCGCCCTGTTCATGATTGCGTGGATCGCGGGGTTCCTTGTACCGGTTGCGCCGGGCGGGCTGGGCATTCGCGAGTCCGTGCTGCTGGTCCTCGCAGCTCCTTTTGCCCCTTCGGCCGCTATCGCTGTGTTTGCGATCCTTACCCGGCTGGTCACGATCGCGGGGGATGCGCTCTGCGGTCTTGCAGCATACTACTTTTCGGCAGGCTGGCGTTCGAACAGGCAAGCATCGGCGTAACACGACGCCGTGACCCAACCAGTTTTCGCTCTCATCCGCGAGACAAGCCGGTCGTAAGTCTGTGCATGCAGCGTACGGGAAAGAAAAACCCAGTTCACCGCGGGCGGAATGTCCGCATCCCGTGCACCGGCGTAGAAGCGGGTCGCAGCATCGATCCTTGGCAAGGCGCTTACGTAATCGGTCGCCCTTTGCGAGCCGGTGACCGTTCGTCCGGCCTGCGTGACGACCCAGGCATCGCGGCCGGGCGGTTCGGCGAGGAAGGGCGCTTCGGGATATTGCCATGCCTGATCGCGCGGCTGCGAGTGCGCAGCAAGATGAGCGAGGACCAACCGGTCCTGCCTTGGGATCACGGTCGTGAAACTGTCGCGCAGATTGCCATGCCAGGCCGTGCGGATGACTATGCTGGGCAACGCGACAAGGGTCAGCGATGTCAGGGCCACCATTGCCCCGGCGGCATGCTTGCGGGAAGACGAGACAGCAGTGCTTAGTGCGGCGGCGAGAACCAGAGCGATACCCAATGCGGGCAAGCTGGGTATTCGAAGCCGCGCCTCGAAGCCCAGCCGCGGGCTGAGCATGATTTCCGACGCGACCAAAGCGAGCGGAGCGACCACAAACAGGACGATCGCCAGGCGCCATGCATCGCGCTGATCGGTGGATTGGGGTTTCCACCGAACAAGGAAAGCCCCTGCCACCAGCAGCGGCAGGCCAAGCTTGGTCAGGATGATCGTCATGCTGTTGATGATCCTCACCGGCAGCGAACCCGGTTCGATCTCATTGGTGAGCAAAGGGCTGTCGATCGCAGAGGAGGGATTGTTCAACTGGATCACGCTCAAGGCCAGCACCAACAGTGCAGAAATGACGGCCATCACCGCAACCTCCGCCAGCGCTTTCTCGCGCCGACGCCACAACTGGACCAAGCCATAGACGGCGAGCACCATGGCACCGAGCAGGGTCGAGACAGCAAGCGCCGAAGCCAGCGACGCCAGCCCCAATAGCCTCGGCAGGCTGTCACCTCCGCGCTCCGGCCGATCGAGCAGGAACCACGCCAGCAACAAGGCCAAGACGAGCGCATGCTGCGGGATATATTGCACAAAACCAAGAAGTTCAGGACCACGCGGCGCGCGGGTCGCGTTCATCATCGCGTCGGCGCCGTAGAGCAGGAATTCGCCTGCATCGCTGAGCGGCGCGCAGAGGAAGAATGCGCTCAGTCCGACGATCAGCGCTGCCTTGCGCGAACTCGCGACCAGCCGCAGCACGCCGTAGAACACCATGCACAGCAGCGCGACGATCACCGCCTGTGCGCTTGCCAGCGCCGCCCAGTGATCGCCGCCGATTGCTGCACCCGCTCCTGCCAGCAGATAGCTCAGCCAATAGTAATGCAGCGGCTCGCCGGCGTTGAAGATATCTCGCGCGGGAAGGCCATAATCGGCCAGTGCGGCGACGTGGCCCAAATGTTTGAACCAGTCGGCATTGTACCATGCGTGCACCAGCAGCGAACCGTCGCGGCCTTCGACGATCGCGAGTGACTGGGTCAGGAAACCTACGCCGACCATGATCGCTGCAATCGCGACGCCTTCCCATTCCATGCGCGGTGCTCTCACGGCTTGTTGAGGGCGAAGGCGGAGGGCGCAGAGCAACGAAGCGAGCGACACCGGCACGAGGGCCATAGATGGCAGATTGCCACCCGTAACCCCGTGCCAGCCCGCACCGAGCATTGCGGCCACCAGCATGGCCACGACAAGGGAAGCGACGGCAGCCGCAGCAAACTGGCCTGGCCGCGTCGCCCGGCCACGCATCAGGGCAAGCCCCGGTGCCATAGCCAGAACGGCAATCCCCACAGTCGCGAGCGCCGACAGGATCATCGCAAACGATCCTTACCAAACAGCATTAACGATTTCTTTCCATCCCTTGCCTAGACATACCTCACCAATGGAGGGAACCCGCTAGCCATGTCCTTTGCAGGCAAGATCGAGCCATCGCTCGGCACCGCCCCCGATTGCAGTTTCGTGATACCGTTTTTCAACGAGCACGAAAGCCTCCAAATCCTGTATCGCGAGATCGTCGAGAACTGCGAGGCGCTGGGCAATACTTTCGAGCTGGTCTTCGTCGACGACGGTAGCACCGATGCGGGGACCGAGGTTGTCCGCAGGCTGGCGCAAGCCGATCCGCGGGTGTCGCTGCTGCGCTTCCGGCGCAATTTCGGCAAGTCTGCGGCGCTTTCCGCCGGGTTCGGCGCCGCGCAGGGTGACGTCGTGTTCAGCATGGATGCGGACCTGCAGGATAACCCCTCTGAGATCGGGAATTTCCTTGCCGCTCTCGATCTGGGCGCGGACGTCGTTTCCGGCTGGAAACAGGTGCGCAACGATCCGGTCGACAAGACCCTGCCATCGAAGCTGTTCAACGGCGCGGTGAACAAGGCGTTCGGGCTCAAGCTCAACGACCACAACTGCGGCTTCAAGGCCTATCGCCGCGAAACGCTCGCAGAACTGAATCTCTATGGCGAACTGCATCGCTTCGTACCTGCGCTGCTCCATGCGCGCGGCTTCCGCATCGCGCAAATCCCGGTCGAGCATCGGGCACGCCGGTTCGGGAAGTCGAAGTTCGGCGCCAAGCGGCTGGTCAAGGGTGCGCTCGACCTCCTGACCGTGTGGCTCACCACGCGATACGGCGCGCGTCCGCTCCACCTGTTCGGCGGCACCGGGCTCGTTGCCTCGGTGCTCGGCGGCGGGATCCTGACCTATCTCAGTGTGCTGTGGGCGCTTGGCATGGGTCCGATCGGCGACCGCCCGTTGCTGCTGTTCGGCATGCTACTGGTCCTTGCGGGCGGGCAACTGATCGGCGTGGGGCTGCTCGGCGAGCTTATCCTCGCGCGGACCATCGGCGAGAAGGACAAATACGCCATCGCGGAGAAATCGGGCGCGGTAGCCGACCGCGAGCTCGAACGACGGATCGCTGCGGCCAGCACGCTGGATTGAGCGCCTTCGGGGCTTTGCAAGCGGGCGCAGACGGCGTAGCGGCCCCGAGGCAGCTTCTTCCGCGGGACCAATCCATCATGCCACACGACGAACGATCGGGCGTGCTGATCGCGCTGGCGGGCTTTGCCTTGCTGGCCATCGGGGATGGGGTGATCAAGTCGATGGCGGGACAATGGTCGCCGATTGCCGTTGCGGCGTTGCGCTTCACCATTGGCGCGATCGCGCTGTCGGCACTGTTGGCGCGGTCGGAAGGCCGCAAGGGATTTATTCCGGCCAGCCCGTTGATCCAGTTCGGTCGCGGCTTCTGTCTGGCGATGGCGACGATCTGCTTCTTCACCGGGGTGTTCCTGATGCCGCTGGCGGAGGCCACCGCGCTGATCTTTGTCTCGCCGATCTTCACCGCCTTGCTGAGCGGCCCTGTGCTGAAGGAAAAGGTACGCCCCGCGACCTTTGTTGCCTCGCTGCTCGCGTTCGCGGGCGTGCTGGTCGTGCTGCGACCGAACCTCGCCGAGGTCGGCTGGGTCGCGATCCTGCCGATCTGCAGCGCGCTGTTTTTCAGCTTCATCGTAATGGGCAATCGCGCGGTTGCCGGGCAGGGCAGCGCACTGTCGATGCAGGCGTTCATGGCTCTGGGCGCGGCGCCGGTGCTGATCGTGGCCATGTTCGTCGGGCGCGCAAGCGGAGCCGAGATTCTCCAGTTCGGCTGGCCGGACTGGGGCGTCGTCGCGCGCTGCGCTCTCGTCGCGCTGACTGCCAGCACCGCGCACTGGATGGTTTATCTCGGCACCACGCGCGCCGGGGCTGCGACCATCGCGCCGATGACCTATATCCAGCTGCTGGTGGCCGTTGTGCTCGGGTGGTGGTGGTTCGGCGACGCGCCCGATCTCGTCTCGCTCGGCGGCGCGGCGATCATCATCACAGCCGGACTCTACCTCTGGCGCGAAAGCGCGCGCAGGGCAGAAACTTCGCAAGCCGCCAATTGACATGATATCATGATATGATATCAGTATATCATTGCTGGCACAGATAGAGAATTTCGAGGGTTCGATGCGGATTCTGACCGACATTCCCGACGAGGATATCGAAAAGCTCGACCTTGTCGCAGCCAAGAGGAAAAGCTCGCGCGCGGCGGCCATCCGCGAGGCGGTGAAGCTTTATCTGGTGCAGAATGCAGACAATCAGGACTGGATAGAGCGGGGCTTTGGATATTGGGTCGGCCGCGTCGATGTGGGCGATCCGGTGGAGTATCAGCGCGCGCTGCGGGAAGATCGCACACCTTACGAAGAGCTTTGATCGGTGTCCGATCCCTTCTTCGATTCCAACATCGTGATCGATTGGCTCAATCGCAAACCTGAAGCCAAGATGGAGTTGCTGCGGTATCGACGGCACCGGGTGAGCCGGATCGTGTGGACAGAAGTTCTGGCGGGCGAGCGGCTGGAGGATCGCGATGGCGTAAGGCAGGTTATCTCTGCGTTTGAAGTCGTCGAGATTGATGCCCGGATCGCGATGGCCGCTGCCGATATTCGTCACCGGACCAAGATGAAACTGATGGACGCCTATATCCTCGCCACCGCCCAGGTGAACGGTGCGATCCTGATTACACGAAATACCAAGGATTTTCCGGCAGCAATGCCGGGTATCCGGGTTCCCTACACACTGTAAAGAAAGCAAAAGCTCGATGTGCGGCATTATCGGAATTGTGAGCCAGCAAGCGGTTGCCGACCGGCTGGTCGACGGCCTGAGGCGGATGGAATATCGCGGTTACGACAGCGCCGGGGTGTGCACCATCCATGATGGTTCGCTGGTCCGTCGCCGCGCGCCGGGCAAGCTGGCGAACCTCGTTGCGGAGCTCGAGCGCAACCCCGCGCCGGGCACGATCGGCATCGCGCACACGCGTTGGGCGACTCATGGTGCACCGACGGCGGAGAACGCCCACCCCCACGCCACCGCCGAAGTCGCGCTGGTGCACAACGGGATCATCGAGAATTTCAAGCAGTTGCGCGACGAACTGTTCGCCGATGGCCGCACGCTCGAAAGCGAAACCGATAGCGAAGTCGTGGCACACCTGATTTCCCGCGAAATCGAGGCGGGGGCGAGTCCGCAGGAGGCCGTCAAAACCGTCCTGCCGCGGCTGCGCGGGGCCTTTGCTCTCGCCATCGCCTTCCGCCAGCACCCCGACATGCTGATCGGCGCGCGGCTCGGCTCGCCGCTGGTGGTCGGATACGGGGAAGGGGAGATGTTCCTCGGTTCGGACGCGCTCGCGCTCGCGCCGCTGACCCAGCGGATCGCCTATCTCGACGAAGGCGACTGGGTGGTGATCGAAAAAAATTCCGTCCGGATCTTCGACAGCGAGAACAATCCGGCAGAGCGCGAGATCACCACCTCGGGCGCCTCGGCAGCAGCGGTCGAGAAGGGGAACTACCGTCACTACATGCAGAAGGAGATCTTCGAGCAGCCCACCGTGGTGGCGCAAACCCTGTCGAGCTATGTCCACCAGGCGAACGAAACGGTCGCCCTGCCGCAGGTTGACTTCGATCTCTCGGCGATCAAACGGGTAACCATCGTCGCTTGCGGTACGTCCTACTACGCTGGGATGGTGGCGAAGTACTGGTTCGAGCAATTTGCCCGCGTGCCGGTCGATATCGATGTGGCGAGCGAATTCCGCTACCGCGACCCGGTGCTCGAGCCGGGCGGGCTGGCGCTGTTTATCTCGCAAAGCGGCGAGACGGCAGACACGCTCGCCGCGCTGCGGCACTGCAAGGCAAATGGCCAGACGATCGGTGTGGTGGTCAATGTGCCGACCAGTTCGATGGCGCGCGAGGCCGATCTGCTGCTGCCGACCCATGCGGGGCCGGAAATCGGCGTCGCCTCGACCAAGGCGTTCACCTGCCAGCTGGCGGTGCTCGCCGCCCTCGCTGCGCATATGGCGGTCAAGAAGGGCTACATGAGCCGCGACGAGGAGCGCGAAGTGGTCAAGCACCTGCTCGAAGCCCCCGCCGCGCTCAATGCCGCGCTCGATCATGACGACGATATCGCCGGCATGGCACATTTGATCGCCCCCGCGCGCGACGTACTCTACCTCGGGCGCGGGCCGGACTATCCATTGGCGATGGAAGGCGCGCTCAAGCTGAAGGAAATCAGCTATATCCATGCCGAAGGCTACGCCTCGGGCGAGATGAAGCATGGCCCGATCGCGCTGATCGACGAGGCGGTGCCGGTGATCGTGCTCGCGCCTTCGGGCCCCCTGTTCGAAAAGACCGTGTCGAACATGCAGGAGGTCCGCGCGCGCGGCGGGAAAGTGGTGCTGATTTCGGACGAGGAAGGGCTGGCGGAAGCGGGTGAGGATTGCCTCGCGACGATCCAGATGCCCAAGGTTCATCCGCTCATCGCGCCGCTGGTTTACGCGGTTCCGGTTCAGCTTCTTGCCTACCATGTCGCATGCGTGAAGGGGACCGACGTAGACCAGCCACGGAACCTCGCCAAATCGGTTACGGTTGAATAGGTTACACGCGGTTTCAGTGTCGGTGGAGCCCGCCGGGCAGCGTTGTTTTTTCTTTGCTTCCTTTACTGGCTCCTAACCTTTTTTGCTTACCCCGATCGGCGTGAGTGAAACGACGCCCGAAACGCCGGCCCAGCCGGAGCATCTGCCAGCGCTCGCCGTTCTCGGGCTGACCAGCCCCGAGTCCGGCGATTGGGCACGCCTGCGCGGGCTGCAGTATTCGAGCGTTTCCGACAAGGCGCCGGTGAGAATTGGCGGGCAATTGATCGGGGCACTGCTTGTCATTGGTGCAGGCTTCCCGGCCGTCGGGATCATCGCTGCCGTGGTATGGATGACGCTGCTCTGTGCTGCACTGTGGCATGCCAACCGGCGGATAAACCAGTTGCGCGACACCGATTCGCGCCGGCCTTCGGTCGATGAAGTGCGCAGCCATCGCGTCTCAGTGTGTATCCTTGGTGCGGTCTGGTCGATAGCACCGCTCGCGGTTGGCTGGTTCGGAACGCCCGATCAGTTGCTGATGATCTGGGCGGTGTTTGCCGCCATGATCGCGGGTTCCGCACTCTATCTCGCGGCACTGCCCTATTCGACCGCCGCATTCGCCGCGATTACTGGGGCCGCGACTGCGCTCGCCGCATTGATCTCCGGCCAGTTCATCCTTGCAGCCGCCGTCATCATGCTCGTCGCCCTGGTGGTCAGCGGCTCGATCGCGGTGGCGCGAACGTTTCTGCTTGCGAAGATTGCCGAAGCCGGGGTCCATGAACAGAGCGAAGTTGTCTCGCTGCTGCTGCGCGAATTCGAGGAAAACCACGCCGACTGGCTGTGGGAGATCGACACCAACCGCCGCGTGCGCAAGGCTTCGCCGCGTTTTTCCTATGCCTTGGGCAAGCCTCCGGAAGAGATCGACGGGCTGCCATTCCTCCAGCTGATAGCAGGCGATGCCTGGGAATCGGGCCAGTTTGCACTGAGCCTGCATGATCTGGCCGAACGGCTCAAGCGGCGGGAGAACTTCTCCAACCTGATCGTCAAGGTGACCATCGACGGTGAAAACCGCTGGTGGGAACTCTCTGGGACCCCGATCCTCGACGACAACGGGGCTTACATGGGTTTCCGTGGTGTCGGTTCCGACGTGACCGAGGCACGCGAATCCAACGAGAAGATCGCCTATCTCGCCCGTTATGACACGCTGACGGGGCTACCCAACCGCCTCATGCTCAACGAGGCGCTGCGCGACGCGATCAAGTTCGCCGAACAATGGCGAACGCGCTGTGCCTTCCTGATGCTCGACCTCGATCGGTTCAAGGCGGTCAACGATTCGCTCGGACACCTCGTCGGCGACCGGCTGCTGGCCGAGGTCTCCGGACGGCTCAAGGAGCTGATGGACGAGAATGCGATGTGCGGCCGCCTCGGCGGCGACGAATTCGCGATCGTTATTCGCGATGCCTCGGAAAAAGGCACGGTCGAGCGACTCGCCCGCAGGATCATCGGGCGGCTGTCGCAACCATACGACATCGACAATCACACGCTCTACGTCGGGGCGAGCGTCGGCAGCGCTATCGGCCCGCGCGACGGTGCGACGGTCGAAGAAGTCATGCGCAATGCCGATCTTGCGCTGTACCGCGCGAAGGACGAAGGCGGCGGTGAGCACTTCGCTTACGAACCTTCCTTCCACGCGCATGCCGAAGAGCGCCGCAAGCTCGAATTCTCGCTCCGCCGCGCGATCGAGCGCGAGGAGTTGACGCTAAATTTCCAGCCTGTGGTCGATGCCACCAGCGAAGAACTGGTCAGCTTCGAGGCATTGGTGCGCTGGAACAGCGTCGATCACGGCTTCGTCAGCCCGGTCAAGTTCATCCCGGTTGCAGAAGACACCCGCCTGATCGTGCCGATCGGCACCTGGGTGATGGAACAGGCCTGCCGGGAAGCGACCAACTGGCCCGAACATATCAGGGTTGCGGTCAATGTTTCGGGCGAGCAGCTGGTCGATCCGGACTTCACCAACACGGTGGTCCGCGCGCTTTCGGGCAGCGGTCTTGCTGCAAGCAGACTGGAAATCGAGGTAACCGAAAGCGTCTTCCTGCGCGATGCCGATGTTGCGCGTGCTGCACTGGAACAGGTGATGGCGATCGGTTGCACCATCGCGCTCGACGACTTCGGGACGGGCTATTCCTCGCTCGGTTACCTGCGCAAGTTGAGCTTCTCTACCATCAAGGTCGATCGCAGCTTCGTGCAGGGCGCGGCGCAGAACAGTGCAGAGAGCCTCGCCATTATCCGCGCTGTGGTTGCGATGGCGAGTAGCCTCGAAATGGCGACCACTGCCGAAGGGGTCGAGAGCGCCGAGGAAGTCGCCCTTATCCGAAGCCTCGGTTGCACCAAAATCCAGGGCTACTATTTCGGCCGCCCAATGCCGATAGCAGACGTTCGCGCGCTCTTTCGCCGCGCTGAAGCGGCTAGTCAGTAAAGATCAGGCGTCGACCAGCCGGGCAACGGCACTCGCAAACAGTTTGCGGCCATCGGTACCAGCATGGGCCGGTTCGACCGCGCGTTCCGGATGCGGCATCATGCCGAGCACATTGCCTGCTCCGTTGATGATACCGGCGATGTCCCGCTGAGAACCATTCACCGCATCGAGATAGCGGAACGCCACGCGTCCCTCGCCTTCAAGCCGGTCGAGCGTTTCGGTGTCAGCAAAGAAATTGCCGTCGTGATGTGCAACAGGAACCTGGATTTCCTCTCCCTGGTCATATTGCGACGTGAACAGCGTCTGCGAATTCTCGACCTTCAGCGACACCGTGCGGCAGATGAAATTCTGGCTCGCGTTACGCATCAGCGCCCCGGGCAGCAGGCCGCTTTCGGTAAGGACCTGAAAGCCGTTGCACACGCCCAGCACCGGCACACCGCGACCGGCGGCCTCGACAATCGCCCGCATGATCGGGCTGCGTGCCGCCATCGCGCCGCTGCGCAGGTAGTCGCCATAGGAAAAGCCGCCGGGGATGGCGATGAAATCCAGACGTTCTGGAAGTTCTGCATCGCCATGCCAGACCCGAAGTGCCGGAGTGCCTGAAGCTATCTCGAGAGCTACCGCCATATCGCGATCACAGTTCGATCCGGGAAAGGTGACGACCGCAGACCGGAAGCCCATCACGCCGTCTCCAGCTTGTCGATCCGGTAGTTCTCGATCACCATATTGGCGAGCAGTTTGCGGCACATTTCGTCGAGCGCTTCGTCGCTGACGCTGTCGGCTACATCGAGTTCGATCAGCCGCCCGGCACGCACATCGTTTACCCCTTCGAAGCCGAGCCCTTCCAGCGCATGGTGGATAGCGCGTCCTTGCGGATCGAGCACGCCCGGCTTGAGCGATACGTGGACATGGACTTTCATCGGGGATCTCCTTTGCCGGTGCCGCAATGGTGTCGCGCCGCCTATAGACGATGTCGGTCGGATCGCAATCGGACTAACTGCGCCGTCAACAATTGCTCACTCCGGCTCGGGACCTGTCCGGGGCAAGACGCGAATCTCGACCGCGCCATCGTTCGTCAGGAAGCTCTCCGCCGCGGCGCGGATCATTTCGGGCGTCACGCGCAGCGTGCCATCCTTGCCGGCCAGGAACCGGTCGATCTCGTGCGGCTTGCTTTGCGCGCGGTCGACCAGCGACAGCCAGCCGCCATTCGATTTGAGCGCATTGTCGAATTGCTCGAGCAGTGGTCGCCGCGCGCGTTCGAGCGTGTCAGGATCGGTTGCCTCGCTGCGCAAACGCTCGACGACTTGCTGCATTGCTGCGCGGGCATCGTCGACCTTGCCCACATCGAGCGAAGCGGTGAGCGAGAAGGTGCCGTAGCCCGGATAGATCGATGACTGGGAACTGCCCGCGTCGGGAGAATACGCCTGGCCGAGCCGCTCGCGCAGCTCATCCTGCAGTTCCAGTTGCGCGATCCGCTCGAGCAGTTCCATGGTCAGATACAGTTCCAGGTCGCTGTCGTCGGTGGTCGGCCAGATCAGTCGCAACATTGCCTGGTCGGGTTCGCCGCGATGAGGGATGGTACGCAAGGAACGGTCGGCGGTGAATCGTCGATCGCGGTTCCCGGCGCGTGGCAGAAAATCGCCTTCTCGGGACGGCAAGGCCCCGAGGGTTCGCGCTACCAGGTCGATCGCGGTCGCCTCGTCGAAGTCGCCGACCAAGGTCAGTTCGATCGCGCCGCTTGCCAGCCGATCGCCGATGGCGGCCTCCAGATCGTCGAAGCTTTGCGCGGCAACAGTCTCTTCGCTCTGGAGGGAAAAGCGCGGGTCGTTGTCCGAAAGGATTCCGCCAATGGCGCTCGAATAGGCCGCTGCCGGAGTGGCATCGAGCGTCTTGTAGAAATTGGCGACCGTCTGGCGGAACCGCGATTCGCCCTCGGGCCGGTATCCGGGATCGGAGAGCAGGGCGGCCAGCAGCTGAAGCTGCAACTCGAGATCGCGAGGCGTAGTTGTGCCGCCGGCGCTGAAACTGTCCGCTGCGGATCCGAAACCGAAGCTGACCGTTCGCCCCGCAAGGATCGTCGCCAGCTCGTCTTGCGAGTGCGCGCCCAATCCTCCGGCGGTAAGGAAATTGACCATCGCGGTGGCGTTGGGGTTCTGTCTGGTGTCGAGCAGCGAGCCGCCGTCGAGGTGCATCCGGAAGGATATCCGGTCCTTGCTCAATGCTGTGGTCTTCAAATTGAGCCGCACCCCATTGGCAAAACTGACGGCACGCAAGCCGATCCGTTCATCGATCCGATCCGATGCGACGGCGCCCTGAGGACCAAACCGGGTGTAGGCGAACGGCATGGCCGCGATCTCTTCGGGCGCGACCATGGGACGGGCGACCGCCGCATTCCACGCATCGCGCAAGGCACGCTCGCCGCCCTCCGGTGCCGCGCGTCCGCGAAACCGGATCAGGGGATCGGCCAGTGTTGCTGCATCATCGAGCAATGCCGCCAGCACCTGCTCGGGAGTGATCGTGCCTGCAAAGCTTTCGAAGCGCGCGAGGCTTGCTTCGGGAGTGGACGGCACAAGCTCGTCTTCGATCAATGCCAACGCACTGTTCACCAACGCGGCGTTGGTGCGTGTTTCGGCCGAAGCGACCGAATTTTCGAGCGCGGTGCGGGTCGTTGCGAGCTGTTCGGCCACCTCGCTTGGGCTGAAGCCGTAAGCCAAGGCGGTGCGCAGCGTATCGGCTGCCGCATCGAGACCGCGCTGCCACCCGCCATCGATCGTGTTTACGGTGAGGTTCGTGGTCCGCGCGTCCTCGAACACATCGCCCGTGCCGAAACCGGCGGAGCGGAACGGCGGATCGGCTTGCGCAGCAAGGCGCGCGAGCCGCCGATTGACTATGTCGTAGCCGAGCGAGCGGATCAGGTTGTCGCGCCGGGTCGCAATAGAGTCCGATCTTTCCTGCCAAGGGGCAAGACGCGAGACGGTGACCGCTTCGGACAGCGCTGGATCGAGAAAAATGTCGGTTACCCCGCCACGGGCGAGATCGATCGGACCGATGTCTGGCTCGGCGGGCATGGGTGCTGGCCGCCAGTCCGCGAAATGCCGATTGATCGCGCTTACGGCCGCCTCGGCAGGATAGTCCCCCACGACCACCAGGACGGCATTGGCCGGAACATATTCACGCGCATAGAACCCGCGCAAATCGGCATCGGTCGCACCCTCGAGAACTTCAGGGAGACCGATGGGCAACCGCTGTGTATGAAGCGCGCCGGGGGCGGCGAAGTCGAGCCGGTCGATCAATTCCTTTAGCGCATAGGTGTTCCGGTCGCGCCGCTCGGCAAGGATGACGCCGCGCTCGCGATCGATCGCCTCGGGCGAGAGCGTCAGTTCGCTTGCGGTCTCGCGCATCAGCATCAGCGCGGTGTCGAGCAGGGCCGGTTCGTTGCGCGGCAGGTCGAGCTTGTAGGTCGTCGCCTCGAAACCCGTAGAGGCGTTGGTGTCCGCCCCGAACGCGAGCCCCTCGCGCTCAAGCAGCTTGATCATTTCCCCCTCGGGAATGCGCTTCGAGCCGTTGAACGCCATGTGCTCGACGAAATGCGCAAGGCCGCGCTCGCTCTCGGTCTCTGACAGCGATCCCGATCCGATGTGCAGTCTGACCAAGGCGGTGCCTTCGGGCCGGTCGTTCGTCCGCACGATGTAGCGCATCCCGTTGTCCAGCCGGCCGAAAACGAATCCCGGATCGGGCTCGATGTCGCTCGTTTCGAAGGGCCAGACTGGGGCATCGGAGCCAGCCGCTTCCGGCGGCTCCCCGGCATAGGCCGGGGCAGCAAATGACAGGCCAACAAGCAGGGCGACCGCGAAGGGTGTAAACCGCATCCCGCAGGTCCGGAGCCCGGAGCGTTGCGATGGCACGGTCGGACTACTTCTTTTTCGGTGTGGTGCGCAGCTTGCCGCGATGGGCGTTGAGGTCGAACACTTCGCCCGGACCGCTGTTTTCACCGTCGAGCAGACCCAGACGGCGCGCTACTTCCTGATAGGCCTGTTCCTCGCCGCCCAGGTCGCGGCGGAAGCGGTCCTTGTCGAGCTTTTCGCCGGTCTTCATGTCCCACAGGCGGCAGCCGTCGGGGCTGATCTCGTCGGCGAGGATGATGCGGCTGTAATCCTGGTCGTAGATACGCCCGAACTCGAGCTTGAAGTCGACCAGGCGGATATCGATCGATGCGAACATGCCGCACAGAAAGTCGTTGATACGGATCGCCATGCTGGCGATATCCTGCATCTCCTCGGGGCCGGCCCAGTTGAAGCAGGCAATGTGCTCCTCGGCGATCAGCGGATCGCCCAGCGCATCGTCCTTGTAGTAATACTCGATCAGCGTGTGCGGCAGCGGCTCACCTTCTTCGAGGCCGAGGCGGGTGCAGATCGACCCGGCCGCGACATTGCGCACGACCACCTCGATCGGGATGATCTCGACCTGACGCACCAGCTGTTCGCGCATGTTGAGGCGGCGGATGAAGTGGGTCGGGATGCCAATATGCGACAGGCGGGTGAAGACGAACTCGCTGATGCGGTTGTTGATCACGCCCTTGCCGTTTATCGTGCCCTTCTTCTGCGCGTTGAAGGCGGTCGCATCATCCTTGAAATACTGGATGATGGTGCCCGGTTCGGGGCCCTCATAGAGGATCTTGGCCTTGCCTTCGTAGATCTGGCGGCGACGCGACATACGCAAAAAACTCCGGAGAAAACACGTGGCCCCGGCCTGCAAAGCCAATTGCTTCGCTGCGCCGGGGCTGTGCCTCGCCAATACAGCGATTGGGGCGCGATAGCAATTGCCACGCCTGCAGCGGCTGGCTAGCGCATGCGAATGACGGTGGAGATGCGCAGGCTTTGATGCGGAGTCCGGTTCTTGCCATGATCGCCCTGGCGATCGTGTCCTGTGGCCCGGCGGCGGAGTCGGACGCGCTCAGCGAGTGCCGGATTGCAGGCTTCGCCACGATCGAGCGCGACATCCGCCTGCGGATCGATCCGCGCGAACCGGGCGAGGCGATCAAAGTTCCCGAGCCGGCGCAGGAAGCCACCAAGGCTGCGATCCGGGCGGCGCTGTCGGCCTTCCCGCCGGATGTAGCTGAGGCGGTCGGCTGTGGGGAAACCCTCGACGGCACCTACCGCCTTGACGATATCGAAGGGCGCGAGCTCTATCTGACGCGCGCACAGTTCCCGCTCGGGCGCGATATCTATGTCGCGGTGGCCTATGATCCGGTGAGCAAGACCGCAGGCGCCGCGCAGGCGTTTGAGGCCGACTGGACCGAAAGTTTCGGTTTCGACGGTTTCGGCAAGCCGCCGGTGTTCCGCATCGAACAACCGGTCGAGGATGGGCCGGAGATGCTCGTCTTCGCCGAACGCGCGCATAACGGCGATGTCTACAACGCGATCGTCGAGCGCTATTTCGAGGTCGGGGCGGATCATGTGCTGCGGCAGGTCATGGCGGTCGAGAGCCGCGCGGCAATGCCCGGGACGCCCGACTACACCCTCCGCAGTTTCGAGGGCGGTCCGGGTGGCACGCTGCTGGTGACGGTCGAACGCGGCATAGAAGGCGGCGAACTCGAGCCGCAAGGCAGCTACCGACTGATCCGCAGCAAGCCCGGCGAAGTGTTCCGGGTGGCTGGCGCAAAGGCAGAGCAGGGCGTGCCTCTGGCCGGTATCGTCACCTTCTGCGGGACGCGCGAGAGTATCGAGGAATTCATGCAGAAGGGCTGCGCCTTCTACTATTGATCCCCGCACGATGGAGAGGAAAAGCCAATGGAAATCGACAGGCTGATGTTTCGCGACGGGCTGATGCAGGGCCAGCGGATCCTCGTCACCGGCGGGGGGACCGGGCTGGGGCGCGAGATGAGCGAGGCGTTCCTCAAGCTCGGGGCCGAAGTCCACATTTGCGGGAGGCGGCAGGCCAAGCTGGACGAAACTGCCGCTGAACTGATGGCGCGCCACGGCGGCAAGGTGACCGGCCACGCCTGCGACATCCGCGATGCCGACGCGGTCCACGCGATGATCGACGCGATCTGGGCCGAAGGCGGGGCATTGACCGGGGTGGTCAACAATGCGGCGGGCAATTTCGTCAGCCGGACCGAAGACCTGTCGGTCAATGGCTTCAACGCGATTGCCGATATTGTGTTTCGCGGCAGCTTCTACGTCACGCTCGATTTGGGCAAGCGGTTGATCGCGGAGGGCAAGGGGGCGAGTTTCCTCTCGATCCTCACCACCTGGGTATGGAACGGCGGACCTTTCGTGGTCCCGTCCGCCATGTCGAAATCGGCGATCAACACAATGACACAAAGCCTCGCGGTGGAATGGGGGCGCTATGGAATGCGCTTCAATGCCATCGCGCCCGGCCTGTTCCCGACCGACGGGATGAGCGCGCGGCTTTCGCCCGGCGGGCAGGGGGGCAATTCGGCGGACCGGATGAACCCGATGGGCCGCCACGGTGAAATGCACGAACTGGCCAATCTCGCGGTGTTCCTGATGGGGCCGGGCGCGGAATGGGTGAACGGCCAGACCATCGCGATCGACGGGGCGGGCTATCAGGCCAACAGCGGCAATTTCTACCAGGCGCTCGCCCCGCTGGGCGATGCCGAATGGGAACAGATGCGCGCGATGATCAAGGGCACGAACGCCAGGGACAAGGCGGAGCGTTCGACCTGACCCCGGTCAGGCGGCGGCTTCTTCCGCCAGCCGCTGCGCGGTCCGGTAATCGGGCTTGCCATTGTTGAGCCGCAGGCTTTCTTGCGTGAAGACATAAAGCCGCGGCACCTTGTAGCTTGCCAGCGCAGCACGGACATGGGCGTCGAGCGCGGCATCGCCTGTCTCGCAGCCCTCGCGCAGCAGCACCACCGCCGCGATCTTGCGCCCGAAGCGCGGATCGGGGATGCCCACCACGCGCACGTCGGCGACATCGCCATGCGCTTGCAATGCGGCCTCGACTTCCTCCGGGAAGACCTTCTCGCCGCCGGTGTTGATGCACATATTGTCGCGCCCGATGAAGGCGAGCGAGCCATCCTCGCGCCAGTGTGCGCGGTCCCCGGTGATCAGGTAGCGTTGCCCGCCGACCACGGGGAAGGTCTCCGCGTTCTTGCGGTCTTCCCCGAGATAGCCGAGCGGCAGCGGGCCGGTGCGGGCGACCATGCCGACCGCGCCGCTACCCGGCGGGATCAGTTCAAGATCGTCGCTCAACAAGACGATATCCCGTCCGGGGAACTGCGAGAAATGGCCTCCGCCGGTGGTGCCGGCGATGGTGGTGATGGTGACCGCTGTGCCGCCGCTCTCGCTCGATCCGAGCGTGTCGACGATTGCCATCATCGGATTGACCGCTACCAGCCGTTCCTTGACCGAGAGCGAAAACACCGCGCCCGAAGAGGTCATCGCCTTGAGGCTCGCAATCGCCTCCGCCGCATCGGCGCGTGCCTCGAGGCAATCGGCGAGCGGCATAGAGAACGCATCGCCGACCATCACCAGCGTGCGCGCCCGGTGTTTGACAACTGCATCGATTGCGGCATCGGGGTCGAACTTCGTTCCGGGCAGAGTCGCCAGCGTGCCGCCGCGCAGCAGGTGGATCATCGCGCCGAACTGGCCGGTGCCATGCATCAGCGGACACAGTAGCAGCATGGGGGCGGAAGACTCCGCGTGATCGGGCGGCAACGCCGCCGCGCGCTCGACATGGTCTTCAAGCGTGTAGACGATCTCCGGCGGCTGGCCGAGCTGGGTCGGCCAGTGAGCGATCTGGAACGCCTGCCACGCCTCGGCAAAAGGCCACATCACCGCCTTGGGCATGCCGGTGGTCCCGCCGGTCGCCATGTAGAACATTTCGTCGGGATCGGGATGCGGTGCGTAACCTTCGGGCAGCGGCGTGCGGCACAATTCCTGCCATGCCGCTGCGTCCGGATCGGCGACCAGAACGTGCGCCAGGCCCTGAGCGTCGGCCGCCTGTGCGCGTTCGGCAAATTCGGGATCGACGAACAGCGCCTTGAGATCGAAGCGGGTGAAGATGTCGCCCAGCTCGTTGGCGAGATAGTGGTAGTTCACATTGACCGGCCGGACGCCTGCCTTGGCGCAGCCGAAATAGGCGAGTACATATTCGGGCGAGTTGCGCTGCATCTGTCCCGCCGCGTCTCCCGGTTTGAGCCCGCGCGCGATCAGCCCTGCCGCAATCCCATCGGTGATCCGGTCGAACGCCTGCCAGTCGATCACCCGGTCGCCGTGCAGCAATGCCGGGCGACCCGGCTCAATTCCGGACGCCAGCGCCTTGAGCGCGACGCCGAAGTTCTCTCCCCGCCATGTCATGCGGCGAGACTAGCGCAAAGCGCGGCTGCGCCTAGTGCCAATTTTCAAGGATCGGGAGTGGTGCCTCGGGGCGGATTCGAACCACCGACACCGCGATTTTCAGTCGCGTGCTCTACCAACTGAGCTACCGAGGCATACACGGCGCGGGCTGGCAGCGGGGCCGCCCGGCGGTTGGAAGCGCGCCTATGGCGAAGCCGGACGGGCTTGGCAAGGGGGGATTCGGCACGCGGCGCCGACTCCGTCAGCGAACGCCGGCATCTCCGATCAATTCGAATGGCGCCCACGCGCTGGGGTGGGCGAAGGTGGCGTCGTAGCCGTCTGCCAGTTTGCCGTCCGCCGATCTATCGTCGCGGATTTCGTGCATCGCGGCGGTGAAGGCTTCGGCCCGGCTCATCGCGGCATCGTCGCGTGCCAGTTCGATCGTTCGCACCGTCAGTCGTGCCGCGACATCGTCGCGCACCGGCCAGTGCGATGCCAGAAGATTGCTCGCCCCGGCGTAGAAAAACGCCCGTGCGAGTCCTGAAAGGCCGGGTGCCCCGGCGCTGCCGTCGCCCGCAGCCGTGTTGCACGCCGAAAGGATCACCCAGTCGGCCCCAATGCGCATCTGAGCCACCTCGCTCGCGGTGAGATAGCCGTCATCGTAGGAATCGCCGGTCACAGGAGGGCTGAAAACAAGCCCGGGCTCACCGCTGCCGTCGGCCTCGCCCGCAGTCAGGCCGTGGGTTGCAAGTGCGAGAACGGAGAGCGCCGCAAGGTCGCTTTCCTTGAACCGGCTCTCGGTTGCGTTGGCACCGAGGTTCAAAGCGTTGCGGTCGGCGCCGAAAGCGCGCGCCATCGCGGTCAGTTCGACCTCGGTACCGGGCAGGCGCGCGAGCGAGCGCAGCTTGGCGACATTGGCTATGCCGCCTTCATCACCGTCTCGCCGCAAGATCGATGCCGCAGTCAGCCCGCTCCCACTGCGCTGGCCGCGGCTCCTGGTCTGCGCCGCGCCGTCGAGCACGGGATCGCCGAACCCGCGGAACTCTTCAGAGCGGTCCGCTGCGCTGGCAAAGCGGCGCTGATACGCGAGCGTCTGGAGCGAGGGGATGCGGACGAGATTTGCGTCCCCGGCAAGCCACGGGGTCCGCCGAAGTGCGGCGGGATCGTCGTCACGACCTTCCGGCTCGCCGGTGACCAGAATGCCGAGCGGGAGCGAGCCAAGCGATCCGCCCGCAGCCACGAACAGGTGCCGCTTACCGGCGAAGTTGCGCTCCAGCGGCATCAGCAGTTCGGAGTACAGCCGATAAGCGGTGTCGCGGTCGAACCCGTTGCGGCCGCCGTCGACCGCGCTTTCCCACTCGCGCTGTTCGCGGCCATCGACCTCGACATTGGCACCGCTGAACCACAGCAGGCGACGAACCGCTGCGTCGACCTCGCCGACGGTCAGTGCGCTGCGGTGCCACTCGACGCCTTCCGTCGTCAGCACCATGCTGTGCGTGCCGCCCGCGCTGGGGATCAGCATCAGCACCGCTTCGTCTTCGCGCAAGACGGCACGGGCATCGTCGAGCGAAAGCGGTTCGGGGCGGATCAGTTTGAAATAGTCCGGCGCGGCCTCGGCAAGCTGGAGGTTGATCGCGCGGTATTCTTCCGACAGCGCATCGACCAATTCGAATTCACGGCGCCGCTCGATCTCTTCGCGGGTGCTGCCGGGCAGTTCGAAACTTCGGTCCTTCGCTTCGACGCCCTCGTAAGGGGCCAGCATCTCGAGCAGTTCGCGCCGCCGTGCGATGAGATCGGCGGTTTGCGGATCGCTGTTGAAATCGGCCTTGTCGGCCATGGCATAGGCCAGCGACAACGACGTGCCGTCGGTCAGCGCATCCTGCACCGCGGCAAAGGCCACGTCGCGGGCTTCGCTGCGCCGGGCGGGCTCCTTGGCGGCAAATGCCCAGGCAGCATCGGCGGCCTCGAGAAATGTGCCGTTCCAGCCGATGATCCGCGCGAGGTTCGTCTCGCTGCGCACCGAACCCACTTGCGACTGGCGGAAGCGGCGGAAATCCTCGGCGCGGGATTTTGCGACCTCGTAAGCAAGGTGCGCCTGCGCAGGATCGGCGAGATAGCGTTGCACGGTGAGCGCTTCGATGCCGCGGAAGCGATTGGAATAGTCGCTCGGGTAGGACAACCCGGCGAGCATCGATGCCTCGCTCGACACTCGCGTTTCCGACAGCACCCGATCGGCCTCGGCATATCGTCCGGTTTCGACCAGCGTCACCGCATGACTGAGCGCAAGATTGTCCGCATAGGGGAGCCCCTGCGCACGCGCAGCCGATACAAGCTGCGCGTAATACGGTTCGACCTCGGCATATTTGCCGAGAACCAATCCCGCTTCCGCCACATCCTGGGTGACCGTTTGCAGCTTTTGCGACTTGGCAAAGTCGGTCCCCGCCTGTTCGTACACCGCGATAAGGTCGGGCCCGATGGCAAAATCGCATTCGGCGAAGGCGAGTTTGACCTCGGGGGTGATGGCGAAGGTCCGTGGATCGACCGGGGCATTGCCATAGCAGGTGTTCAGTTCGCGCTCGAGTGCGGGGAGCGCGGCGAGCGCCGTCATCTCGGGGTTTGCGGATGGGTCCGCACCGCCAAGTGCCGATCGGAAAGCCGCAAGCTGTGCGGTTGCACCTTGCCCTTCTAGCAGCGTCAGGCCTTCGAGCGCCGCCGGGTGTGCGGCGATGTCGGTGCACGCAGGCGCATCAGTGCAGGCCGCGCGGGCGAGCGCAAGGTATTCACCAGCCTTGGTTGTATCGCCGATGGCGAAATGGTCTGCCACGGTAAGCAGCAGAACACGCAGCGTGAGCGGATGGTCACTCGGAACGGCGGCCGAAAGATTGCGCACCATGGCCTGGGCAAACGAAGCCGCACCCTTGGGATTACCCATCTCGAGGTTCTGGTAACGATAGCTGACCGACCAGTTGTATGCGGAAATCTTGCCGTTCTCTTCCATCGCCTGCACGATGGGCGTGACGATGGCAGCGTCTTCCGCCCGACCCTGTCGGCGCAGCAGATCCTCGAGCATCGCAAGCTGGTAGCTTCCGTTGTCCTGCAATCCGTCGCCCTCGATCGGTGGGCCCTGGACCTGTTCGATCGCGATCAGGGAAAGATAATGCCGCAGGACGTTTTCGAACCGGCCCTGCCGCGCCGTGGGCATGGCGCGAAACGCCTGCAGTTCGAGTTCTTCCGCTGCTTCCGGGGTCAGCGCCACTGCCTCACGCATGGTCATTCCGGTCAGATCGACCTGCGGAGCGATCGCGGCAATGTAATTGCGCAGTTCGGACTGGTATTCGTAGCTCGACGGCCCGACCATGGTGCCGCTGCGCACGCGGCTGTTGACGAGAAACAGCCGGTCCTGGAACGCGCAATCGAGTCGGTCGATGTCCTTCGCTTTGCCCGCAGCCTCGATTTCCAGATCGTACCAATCGAGCCAGTTCTGGATCGGATCGCCGCCGTAGGTGACCCCCTCGACGGGCGGGGGAGAAGTGGTTTCGAACTTTTCGAGGTCGCTATAGGGGCGCTCGCGCCACGGCGTCGCGACTTCGACAAGTAAGGGTTCGAGGTCGACCGGCTTCTCTTCCAGCTTCAGCCCGCTCTCGCCAGCCTCGTTCCACAAGGCTTCGAAGCCGTCGGAAAGGCGCTCGAAGGGCGACGGTTCGGATTGCGCATGTGCGGCGACGGGGAGCATCCACAGCGCGGCCCCTGCAAGCAAGGTGACAGCGCGATGCTTCATGGTCAGTCTCCCCCGTCGGCTCCCACTACATCCTCGGGCGATGCTGGAGGTCCGGGTACGGCATAACCGTCATTGAACCATCGCGAAAGGTCGCGATCGCGGCAGCGGGTCGAGCAGAAGGGGACGTGCTCCTCGACACGCGGCTTGCGGCAGATCGGGCAGCGTTTGACGGTCGTCATAGGGGCACCGCCTGCGCGAAACTGCGTTCGATGGCAATACCGGGGTCGGTTTCAACCTGCACCTCGCGCCCCGTACGACGGGCAAGTTCAGCCAGCCATTCGGGTTTGAGCTTTGCTTTCAGGGCGGGATGGACTGTCAGCAGGATCGACCCAGGTTCCTCTACCGCTTCGGCGCGCCGCAGGGCCATACGGGCGGCAGCACCGACCCGCGAGGTCGCCATGCGGTGGAGCAGAGAGGGACCCTCCAGCCGCGCGACGATTTGCACCAGACCGAAACCGTTCATCGCGGTGCGCTCGTGCGGCCAGTCGTGCAGCGCTAGATCGAGCGCCGCGTCGGCCGCCTTGCGGTCTGCCTTGGCTTCGAGCGATGGGAAGTCCACCGCAATCGACCCGCCGAGGTCGAACAGCTGCAACCAGCGGGCCAGCGGCTTGACGGCGGCAAGCGCCAGTTCGCGCGGCGGCAATTGGCCATCGACATCGACCACGGTCATCGCAGGGGTGACACTGAACAGAAGCGTCCCGCCGGAAAAGTCGATCTGCCCGCTACTGGCGTTCTCCCACACATCTTCCCACAATCCTGCAGGGAAGCGGCGGATCTCGGTGCTGGGGAAAAGAGATTCTTGTGCTGGCTCGGCTGGCACCGAAGCGGTGTCGATCGCCCGACCCTGCGCGCGCTTGAACCGGCCGCGCTCGGCAATCGCGGCGCGGGTGATCTGGACGCCGATAGGTGCGCCTTCGGTGAGGCCCGGCGGCAGGCGGTCGAGCAAGATTTCGTGGCCTTGGCCGTCAACAGCGAGACCGCGATTCGATCCGGAAGGTTTGGCTACGAGCTTCGCAGTGACGATCTCTCCGGCATGAAGCTCGCCTGCCCAGCGAAGTTTCGCGGCGAGCATTTCATCGCCTTCCACCAGCAAGGCACGGTCCTCGCCGATGCCCCGTTCAATCAGCCACTCAGCCAAGGTCGAACCCGGCGGCTTTCAGCAGCGCCCGCGTCTCGTAGAGCGGCAGGCCGACAACTCCCGAATGGCTGCCGTCGATCCGGCGGATCAGCCCTTCCGCCGTCCCCTGGATGGCGTAACCGCCCGCCTTGCCGTGCCATTCGCCGCTTGCGAGATATGCGGCGATCTCCTCTCCGGAGAGGCGCTTGAAGATAACGATGGTCTCGCTCAACCGCTCGCGCATCGTCCCGTCGGGTGCGCGCAGGGCGATGGCGGAGAGCACACGATGACGGCGGCCGGACATCAGTTCGAGGCATTGTCGCGCGGTTGCTTCGTCCTCTGCCTTGGGCAGTATCCGGCGGCCGACCGCGACCACCGTGTCGCCTGCGAGGACATGCGCCGTATCGCTCGCCGCCGCTTCGGCCTTCTCGCGCGCCATGCGGCGGGCGTAATCGCGCGGCAACTCAGCCTTGCGCGGGGTCTCGTCTATATCGGCTGGAGCGATCGCCACAGGCTCGATTCCGAGCCGCGCGAGCAATTCGCGCCGCCGGGGGCTGGCAGAAGCGAGGATGAGTGTGGGCTGGCCCACGGCAGCTTACTGCGGGCCGGGGCCCTGCGCCGGATTCTGGCCGGGGCCGCCGCGGCCGGGCATGAAGCGGTAGGTAATGCGCGCCTTGGTCAGGTCGTAAGGGGTCAGCTCGCACAGCACCTCGTCACCCACCAGCACGCGGATGCGGTTCTTGCGCATCTTGCCGGCGGTGTGACCGAGCACTTCATGGCCGTTTTCGAGCTCCACCCGGAACATCGCGTTGGGCAGCAGTTCCACCACCTTGCCGCGCATTTCGAGGAGTTCTTCTTTCGCCATGTGTGTCCGGTTTCCTGCAGTCTGTCGATGAATGTTGCGCGCACATAGCTCTGGCCGGGATAAAAGGGAAGCGTTGTGCGTAGTGCCTGCATCCGTCCGGGATCGGGGCTGCTGCGACAATCGGTTACGAATCGCTCATTGATGCGAAGGGCAAACCTTGGCAGGGGCTGCGTTGGGCGGGGTATGTGCCAATTTCTGCCAGGGAAGACAGACTCTTGAAGCCGTTCCATGCAACCGCCTCGCTGATGGCGATCGCGCTCACCTTGCCTGCCATCGCTTTCGCTCAACAGGGCGGAGGGGCACTGGGCAATCCCAACGCAGACACGGCGTTTGCCCAGCCGGCCGAAGAACCGGTCGACGATCCCGATGCGGACATCGTCGTCATTGCCGAACGGATCAGGGGCCAGGTCGATACCGACCTGCCGCCGGTGCTCGAGCTGGAGGAGGCCGATATCAAGGCCTTCGGCTCCAACTCCATCGCCGATCTCGTCGCGCAGCTCACCCCGCAGGTTTCCTCCGGCAGCGGGCGCGGGAGCGGTCGGCCGGTGTTTCTCGTCAACGGGCAACGTGTGTCGAGCTTCCGCGAATTCAGCCTCTATCCGCCAGAGGCGATCCGCAAGGTCGAGGTGCTGCCGGAAGAAGTGGCGCTGCAGTTCGGTTTCCCCGCCACCCAGCGGGTGATCAACTTCATCCTGAAGGATGATTTCGTCAGCCGCGAAATCGAACTCGAGTATGGCGGGCCAACGGCGGGTGGGCGGGTCAGCCCCCAGGTCGAGGTGTCCATGCTTACCATCGACGGTCGGCGCCGTCTGCAGGTCAGCGGCGAATACCAGTACGAAAGCCTGCTGACCGAAGACGAGCGCAACATCGTCCAGACGGACGGCAGTGTCCCGACGGTCGCGACCGATCCCGATCCAGCCGGGTTTCGCAGCCTCGCCGCGCAAAGCGATACCTACGAACTGCAGACGACCTACAACACCGTGCTCGGCCCGAATCCGGGCGACGGGACGGTTTCGCTCAACGGCAATCTCCAGCGCAGCAACACCCGCTCGCTGTCCGGTCTCGACACGGTGCTGCTGACCGGCCCCAACGGTGCGACCGCACTGCGCACGCTTGATAGCAATGCGCTGGAGCGCAACACCGAGACGACCACGCTGTCGTTCGGCACATCGGTCGGCAAGCCGGTGGGGGACTGGGAACTGACCTTCACCCTCGATGCCAACCGGACATGGAACGACACGCTGATTGATCGCCGCCGCGACACTCAGGCGCTGGTCGACGCGGCGGCAGCGGGCACGCTGGTGATCGACGGACCGCTGCCGACTGTAGCAGACGCGGGGACGGACGAGGCGATCAGCCGCACCTGGACGGCAGATTCGCTGCTTACGGCGCAGGCAAATCCTTTCGTACTTCCCGCCGGCGAGGCCTCGCTCACGCTCAAATCCGGCTACAAGTGGAACCGGATCGAGAGCGACGACACGCGCAGCACCGCCGGGGCTGTCGAGCTGACCCGTGGCAGGCTAGAAAGTGGTTTCAGTGCCGGATTGCCGCTGACCAGCAAGGACGAAGGCGTGCTTGGCGCGGTGGGCGATATCACGCTCAATCTCAGCGGCGGGGTTGATCACCTGTCGGACTTCGGCACGCTGACCAACTGGAGCAGCGGGATCAACTGGCGCCTCGGCGAACGGCTGAGCATGACTGCCAGCTATACCGAGCGCGAGGAAGCGCCCTCGCTGACCCAGCTCGGAGCGCCGCAGGTGCAGACCTTCAACGTGCCGGTGTTCGACCTGGCCAACAACGAAACCGTTTTGGCTACCGTCACCACCGGCGGCAATCCAAACCTCGCGGCGGAAAAGCAGCGCGACATCAAGCTGGGTGCCTACTACGATCTCGACCTGTTCGAGCGGGCCAATCTCCAGGTCGAGTACTTCCGCATCCGGTCGGACAATGTGACCGAGGGCTTCCCTGTGCTGAGCCCGGCGGTCGAAGCGGCCTTCCCCGACCGCATCACGCGCGACAGCAACGACCGGCTGATCGCGATCGACCGGCGGCCGATCACATTTGCCGAGCGCAACAGCTCACGCGTCCGCTATGGCTTCAACCTGTCGGGCAGGGTGGGCAAGCCGAGCGCGGAAGGCCCCGGCGGCGGCTTCGGAGGCGGGCGGCCGGGCGGCGCGCCTGTTGCGGGGGCAACCCCGGCAGTCGGCGCACCCGGCACGGGGCCGGGCGATGGCAGGCCGGCGTTCGACCCGGCGCAATTCGCCCAGCTCCGCACGGAGTTCTGCGCGCTCGAAGACCCGACGACGTTCGATTTCTCCAAACTGCCGGAACAGATGGTCGCGCGGCTGCGCGGCGAAGATGGCCAGATCGACATGGAACGGGTCAAGCAGTTGCGCGAACGCTTCTGTTCGGAAGAGGCAGGGCCCGGCGGTCCGGGCGGCGGCTTCGATTCTGAGCGGATCGCGGCCATGCGCACCGCGATCTGCACGGTGCCCGAAGACGGCAGCCTGCCCGATCTCTCAATGCTGCCCGAGCGCTTTCTCGAACGCCTGCGCGGGGCGGACGGCCAGATCGACCCGGCGCGACTGGCTGCGCTGCGCGAGCAATTGTGCAACACGCCAGCGCCAGCGTCGCAAGGCGGCGCGCAGGCCAGCGCGCAAGGCGAAGGCCGGCGTGGCGGCGGCGAAGGCCGCCGTGGTGGCGGTGGCGGTGGTCGTGGCGGCGGCGGCGGGCCGGGCGGCTTCGGCCCCGGCGGCGGCGATGGACAGGGGCGATGGTTCCTTTCGCTGTTTCACAGTGTCGAGCTGGAAAACGAGGCGCTCGTCGCCCCGGGCGTGCCGGTGTTCGATCTGCTCGATGGTGACGCGCTCGGCAGCGGCGGCGTGTCGCGCCATACCGTCCAGCTCGAAGGCGGGATGTTCTATCGGGGCTTCGGCCTGCGCCTTTCGGGCAATTACCTGAGCCCATCGCGGATCAACGGTTCTGGCCTGCCCGGGTCGACCGATCTGTTCTTCGATGACCTTGCTACGTTCGATATCCGCCTGTTCATGGACCTCGAGCAGCAGAAATGGCTATATGGCGAGGAACCCGGCTTCCTGAAAGGTGCGCGGCTTTCGCTACGGGCGAACAATGTGTTCGACGCGCAGCGCCGCGTGACCGACGGGACCGGTACCGTGCCGCTGAGCTATCAGCCGGGACTGATCGACCCGCTCGGACGACGGGTCGAAGTGGAATTCCGCAAAGTGTTCTGACCGATGGTTAGTTGAGCAGTCGGGTACGCGGGAAGAGCAGCGCGGCGAGCCCGCGGGCTTTGAACGGCTTCCATGTGCCTTCCTTCTGCGCCAGCCGGTCGGCGATGGCGAACATCACCAGCGGGTTGACGCCCAGCCCGCAGTGGCTGGCGTGGACCTCGATATTCTCCGTCTGGCCGTGATTGGCATCGCCGGGAAACTGCACCGAACCGCGCCAATGGACCACCCCGTCGGTCTTGGTCAGGATCGAAGTCGTCGGCACCGGCGGCGCTTCGCCCAGCTTGGCAAAATTGCCGTCTTTCATCGGCTCCGGCTCGTTGCCGTTGAGATATTCGAACAGGCGGCGTGCGTTGGTGTGGTTGCGATCGTCGCTGATCGGGCTGCCGAGCGAGATCACCAGACGAACCTTTTCCGGCGCAAGTTTGGCCAGTTCGCGCGCGAAAACGCCGCCGAGACTCCAGCCGACAATCGAGATCTTGCGACCGGTCCGCTCGAAGAGTTCGTCCGCTCCGGTGAGCATCGACTCGATCCGGGCATTGTCGACCCGGACGTTGCGCCCGAGGCCCCAACCGGCGGACTCGTAACCGAGGCTGTCGAGCAACTGGCGCATCGGCTTGGTCGAGGTGTCCGACGCCATGAAGCCAGGCAGCACCAGCACCCCGTGCCCGTCGCCGCGCGGCAGCGCCGCCATCATCGGGCGCAAGGCATAGAAGCTCGCCAGTTCGGCCATCGCGCGGCCGGGTTCGGCGAGCGTCAACAAACGGCTGGGCGGCCGCGCGGTGGATTCGGCAAAAGCTGTGGCGGTGCTCATTTCGATGAAGTTCCTTTGCTGCTCCGGGCAGGCTTCTTCGGCGCTGCCTTGTTCTGGGCACCCGTCTTCGTTGCGGGCTTCTGGGCGACCCGCTTCTTCGCAGCAGGTTTGGCTGTCGCAGTCGACGTGGTTCCGGTCGCGCCGCTCTTCAAGGGCGCGGCGCGGACCGCGCGGGTCGATGAGGAGGCAGAGCCGCCCTTATTTACTGCCGTGCGCTTGCCGGTTGCGCCGCGCTTTGCGGGCGCTTCGGGCTTCATCTTCGCCGTGCCGGACGATCTCGCCGCCTTCGCTGCGTCGCGCAGTTCCTCGAAGCTGTCCTGGATGCACTGCGCGTAGAATTCGGGATCGGGCATCATCTCGCGGTCGGCGGTGAAGCTGATCGTAGCTTCGCTGGTGTAGCTCTGCACCACATGCGCCAGTCCCATGCCATCGGTCAGGCAGATCAGCCCCATCATGCTTTCGAGCCGTGCGCCGGCCGAATAGATCGGCACCGGCGGGCCGGGCACATTGGTCACCACGGTGGTGAAGATCGGGCCGACTCCGCGGTCAGCGAGGCTCAACCTGGTATAGAGCTGCGCACCCAGCGCCATATAGAGCGCCGGGCTGACCTTGCTCACCTCGGTCATGTTGCGCGCACCGATGGCATCGGTCATCGCCTTGGAGTTGGTCGTCCGGTCGTGCACAAAGGCCAGCCGCTCCGCCGGATCGGCGACTTGCGTGCCGAGCGGGGCGATCATCGCCGCGACCTGGTTGCCCATATCGCCCTTCTCGCCAGTCGAGCGGACCGAGATCGGGGCCATCGCGGTCAGCGTCTTGGCAGGCAATTCGCCCTTGCTGTCGAGATAGCACCGCATCGCCCCGCCGATGATCGCAAGGAACACGTCGTTGACCTTGCACCCCGGCACCAGCTCGCGGATCGCCTTGATCTCGGCCAGCGGGACGCTCCGCCCCTCGACCACGCGATGCGGCGAGATCTTGCGGTTAAACCGCGTCTTGGGCGCGATCATCTCGCGCGAGAGGTCGAATTCCTTGGTCACCAACCCCTTGATCGCCTTGGCGATGCCGGGCGCGGCGCGGGCGGCGACTTCGAGCTGCTTGAGCGGATTGGTCACCGCATTGAAATAGCTCTTGCCCAGCAGTTCGACCGCGTTGGGGACCTTCTCCGGCTTCCAGCTATCGGGAATGTCAGGCGGTGGATCGTCGGGCCTCAGCGTGTGGGTGACCTCCATCAGGTCGATCCCGCTCATCCCGTCGATCGCGGCGTGGTGGACCTTGGTGATGTAGGCGTAGCTGCCGCTGGGAATGCCCTCCACATTGTCGAGCCCCTCGACCACGGTGAATTCCCACGGCGGGCGCTCGAGGTCGAGCGGGCGGGCGAAGATGCGTGCGGCCTGGATGCACAGCTGCCGCCAGTCGCCTGGCTTGGGCAGAGCGACGTGGCGGACGTGGTATTCGAGGTCGAAATCCGGATCCTCGATCCAGTAGGGATAGTCGAGATCGAACGGCACCCGCACCAGCCGCTGGCGCAGGGTCTTCGACATCTTCATCCGGTCACCCAGGAAGCCGAGGATGTCCTTGAACCGGACAAAGCCGCCCGGCGCGGTCTGCGGATTGTAAATCAGGATCGAGCCGATGTGCATCGGCGAATTGCGCGTTTCCAGCGCAACGAAGCTGGCATCCATGCCCTGCAATTGCCGCAAGGGCGTTCTCCTGCTGCGGCCCGCCTTCAGGCAGGTCTCTAGAGTGCAAGGCGTAACAGCTTGCCGTGCCGCGTCAATGGCGGCGGTTGGCTGTCCATGGCTCCGTCGTCATGCGGGCACCGCCTCGTCAACCGCATCGGCGGCAAAACTGTTTCGCAGCGAGCGGGCATAGTCTTCGCGGGTGCGTGCCGGAACCTTGGCAGCATACCGGCGCAGCGGGCGGTTCCGATGGGGCAGCGCGGTTGCAAGCCCGAGGCTGTCGACGAAGCCCGCCATTTCTCCGTCGTCGCGCATGCGCATGCCATGCAACTGCGGGATCGCCGCAATGTCGGGGGCGGTCAGGCCGAACTGCAACAGCGCGCGATAGGCGACGCGTTCGCGCAGCCCCTGCGCCAGCCGCAGGCCAAAGGTTTCGGCGATCTGTTCGAGGCGTGGATTGGTACGCGCCAGGTGCGATTTTTCGGCGATACGGATGCGATTCTTGACCACGATCCAGTCGGCCGGCTTGCTGCCGCGTTTTTGCTGCTCGGCCCGAAGATCGAGCACCGTGCGCGCGAACGGACCGGCCTCGCGCATTGTCTCGGTCACCGGGTCGAACCGCGCGAGCACGTCGAGATCGAAGAACGAGGCATTGACCGGGGTCACCAGCATATCGGCGATGGCAACGGCGCGGCGGACGACCGGCACATCGTGCCCGGGGGCATCGATCACCACAACATCGCATTTTGCACCCAGTCGTGCGATCTCTTGCGCCAGCATCGCGCCGCTCGGCCTGTCGAGCACGACGCAACGCGGGGTCGGCAGGTCGATCCCGAGGCAGACGGCAGTTCCATGCCGGTTTTCGATCGCTCGCGCAAAGCTGCGCTGGCGGGCATCGAGATCGATGGCAAGCACCTCGTGACCCCGATTGGCGAGCGCGATTGCCGTATGGAAAGCAAGCGTGGACTTTCCGACGCCGCCTTTCTCGTTAGCGAACAGGATCGTGTGCAACTTGGGCAGCTTGCGGTTGGACATGTCGTCCACGACGCGCGAAGCCACCTCGCCATTCGGCTCGCACGCCGTGCTGACCCAAATCGAAATATGAGAACCATCAGGTGTCATGCCCCGAACCACCCCCTCACCAATTGCCGTGCTGCGAGCCCGAATCGCTTCCGCGAGAAGCAATCTTGCTTAGAATCACGTTATCCACAAGAAATTTGCATGTTTGTGACTTGCACTGAGACATATTGATCGATCGCCTGTTTGCCTCTTCATCAACCCGATCAAAGCCCTATGTTGCTGGGCATAATGGCGCGAACACCCGCAGGCACACCACACGACCCGCGAGGGGCCGAGCGTTTCAACGAGGAGCGCGCGACCTATACGGTTGCCAGCGCGCAGCCGGACCTAGAAGCCGGGGTCAAGGCGATCCGCGAGACAGTGAAGACCCTGAAGCCGGTGCCGGGCGTCTACCGCATGCTCGACGCGCGCGGCGACGTGCTCTATGTCGGCAAGGCGCGCGCGCTGAAAAACCGGGTAGCGAACTATACTCAGGTGCAGGCGCTCTCCAGCCGATTGCAGCGTATGGTCAGCCAGTGCCGTGCGATGGAAATCGTCACCACCAACAGTGAGGCCGAGGCGCTGCTGCTCGAGGCGCAACTGGTCAAACGGTTCCGCCCGCCGTTCAACGTGCTGCTGCGCGACGACAAGAGCTTTCCCTTCATCCTGCTGCGGTCGGAGCATGACTTCCCGCGCATCATGAAACACCGCGGCGCGCGGCGGGCGAAAGGCAATTACTACGGACCCTTCGCCAGCGCAGGCAGCGTCAACACCACGATCAACGCGCTGCAAAAGCTATTCCTGCTGCGCAGCTGCACCGACAGCTTCTTCAGCCGCCGCGACCGGCCGTGCCTGCTGTACCAGATCAAGCGTTGCTCCGCGCCTTGCGTCGGGCGGATCGACCAGGCAGGCTATGCCGCGCTGGTCGGCCAGGCGAAGGATTTCCTGTCTGGTAAATCGGGCGCGGTGCAGACCGATCTTGAGCGGCAGATGGCGAAGGCGGCGGAAGCGCTGGATTTCGAGACTGCCGCAATCTTGCGCGACCGGTTGCGCGCGGCGACCTTCATCCAGGGTTCGCAGGCGATCAATGCGCAAGGCGTGGGCGATGCCGATGTCTTCGCGCTGGCTGCCAAAGGCGGGCAGGTGGGTGTGCAGGCGTTCTTCATCCGCGGTGGCCAGAACTGGGGCCATCGTGCGTTCTTTCCGGCGCACACCAGGGATGTCGACGACGCCGAAGTGCTGTCCGACGTGATGCTGCAATTCTACGAGGAAGTGCCTCCGCCGCCGACCGTGCTGGTCGACCGCGACCTGCCCGAGCGCGAATTGATGGAAGAGGCGTTCGGCGCGCTGGCTGAACGCAAGGTCGCGATCTCGATCCCGCAGCGGGGCGACCGGCGCCGGCTGATGGAGCAGGCGCAGCGCAACGCGATCGAAGCGCTCGACCGACGGCTGGCGGAAAGCGGTACCAAAGCGAAGATCCTGCGCGACCTTGCCGAATTCCTTGAGCTCGACGGCCCGCCGCAGCGGATCGAGGTTTACGACAACAGCCATATCCAGGGCTCGAAGGCGGTCGGCGCGATGGTGGTCGCGGGCCCCGAAGGGTTCCTCAAGAACCAGTATCGCAAGTTCAATATCAAGGAAGCGCAGGCGAACGACGATTTCGCCATGATGCGCGAAGTGATGCGGCGGCGGTTTCGGTCATTGGCGTCCTTCGAGACGCCTCAGACTGCGTCTTCGCCTCCTCAGGATGAGCGGGAATCATCCCATCCCGCTCATCCTGAGGAGGTGCCGAAGCCGATGGCAGAGGCATCGTCTCGAAGGACCGAGACCCACGAAACCGTCTGGCCCGACCTCGTCCTGATCGATGGCGGCAAGGGCCAGATGTCATCGGTCCGCGATACGCTGGAGGAAATGGGGATCGAGGACGTCCCGCTGATCGCGATTGCCAAGGGGCCGCACCACGGGCGCGAGGGGCGCGAGGTGTTCCACTTCCCTGACGGGCGCGAGAAGACGCTGCCGACCAATTCACCGCTGCTGTTCTATCTCCAGAACCTGCGCGACGAGGTCCACCGCTACGCGATCGGAGCGCACCGGGCGAAACGCAGCCGCGCAATCAGCGCCTCACCGCTCGACGAAATTCCAGGTATCGGGCCAGCGAGGAAACGCGCGCTGTTGCTGCACTTCGGTACAGCGAGCAAGGTCAGAGCGGCGGCGCTGGAGGATTTGCAGCGCGCACCGGGCGTGAGCGATACGGTCGCGCGCAAGATTTACGATTTCTATCACGCTGGCGGATAACCCGGCGCGTCGTTCAGCTTAACGGTTCAAACGCTGCTTTCGGCAGCGCGAGCGGCGGCTTTTTCCGCTTCGGTCTTCGCCCGTTGGACCGACACTGCGCGTGCCTGCTTGGCGAGGTCGCGCCAGGTCTTCTCCGCCCGCAATTCGCGATCGCGGACGTTGTCGAGCGTTGCCTGCTTTGCAGCGGCTGCTGCGGCGTCGGCGCGCTCGGTGTAGAATTCGTAGGATTGCGACATGCGGGACCTTCCAGTCGGTGACTGCGGGGGTGCGACGAGAATTCGCCGCGCCCCCGCAGGCAAAATCAGTCTGCCGACGACAGGTTCACGGCGCTTTCCTTGCCGTTGCGGCCCATCTCGACGTCGTAGTTGAGGCGCTGTTCCTTATCGAGCGAGTTCATCCCGGCAGCCTGGACCGCCGAAATGTGCACGAAGCTGTCAGCCGAGCCGTCGTCGGGCTGGATGAAGCCGTAGCCCTTGTCGGAGTTGAAGAATTTTACGGTGCCAGTTTTGGCCATGGATTGTTCCTTTCAAGAACACTGGGTTGCCCCCGGACGACAGGCCCGGAGGTCGTGCATCAAATCGTCCGATGAAAGGAAGTCGTCGTCTGGTTTTCGCCGGGGCCCGGAACGGGCAAGCGGCGTCGGCAAATCTCGAAGTCCGTCGCAAATTTCGACGTCAGCGAGGGTGCCTTAGCACAGGTTCGAGAATTCGCCTAATCTATTGCAGTGGGCACCATCCGCGCTCACCTTATGCGCTTCGTCTCACGCTCGGACCGCCGCGCCGGCCTCCTCTTGGTCCGGTCGGCATTCGCCGCCTTCACCGCGGATGCATCACAGCACGAACTCGACCTGCAGCCAGAACCGTTCGGTATCGACCGAAAATCCCTCAGCGTGATAATTGGCATATTTGGCCATCAGCCCGACCTTGCCAATCTTCGCCGAGATCACCGCATTCCATTCGCTGCCGTAATCCACGCTCCCCGCTGCGCTGCCAAAGCGGTGATGGATTATGCTTGCGCGCGGCTTGCCGGGCACCGGCAGCGTATAGCTGAAACTGGCGTAGGCATCCTCGAGCCCATCCGGAGGCGTGGTCACGAAAACATCCGCGAAACCGTTGAACTTGTGCTGCGAGCCAAACGGCATCTGGACCGCCGACCCGTTGTCTGAACCGAGAAGCTCCCATCCCAGGCCGACCGCGAAACTGCCCAGCGTGGCGTTGACTTCGGCCAACCCGTAATCGGCGGCAAAGTTGCGCACCGGATTGCGCCAGTCCGCCTGGCGCGCATAGCTGCCCTTCAGATCGATTTTCGCCTTACCCAGCGCCATCCCGCCTTGCGCCAGGACTCCGAATGTCTGGCTTGAATTGCCGACCGCAAAGGCCTCGTCGAAGTCGAGCAGATAGGCGAACGCCTTGACATTGAAGCCGGCGAGTTTCGTACCTGCGCCGAGCAGCACGAATTCGCCGTCGACCGCCTGCCTCGATCCGGCATCGATCCCGAACAGGGTGCGCTGCGCCGCGAGATAACTCGCGTCCAGTCGAACCGGGCCGATCGCCGTCTGACCGCGCACGGCATCGAATGTCTGTTCGTTCTGCCGCCATCCGGCCGACCCGATCCAGCGCTGGTCGTCGAGCTCGATCCTCTGGCGGCCAACGGTCAGCGCGGTGTCGCCCTTCCGCCAGTCCAGCTGAAGCCGGTTGAGCTCGATATTGGCGGGATCGGGTATGGCCGCGTAGGTCAGACGGCGTTGATCCTCTGCCTGCGGAAAGGGAAAGGCGTTGTAGTCGGTTACGAGCGCTGCGGTTGCTTCGCTTTCGGCGAGCAGGGAGAAATCCGCCCACACCGCCTTGGCCCCAACGCGCGCGCGCAGCGTTACCGCGTCCGCATCGCGGAGCGCATCGTCAAGCACCGCCGATTCGTATCGCAAGCGCAGGTCGACTTGCGGCTCTAGCTTGATTTCCTCCGCCGATCCGTGCCCCGGCATCAGGCAGGCAGCGGCAATCAGACCAATACCCGGCAATCGCATTCTGCCCCCCACAAGCTTCGACCGGAAACTGTCAGCCCCGGTGCTTCCTTAGGAGGCGTGCGTCAGCTTCGCCATAGCAGTCAGATTGCAGCTTGCCGGGAGCCGCTCTCATTCAGGCGCGCTCGCTCCACCCATGTCGCATGCACCCCGCTGCTGATCTTGTGCGGCAGCGCGCAGCGGCAGATCGGGCCTTTGGCGATGTCGCTCGCGTCGAGGATAGCGAATTCGCTGGTGCCGTTGTTCTCGTCGATCAGGAAAGTGACGAGGTAGCCATCGTCCTCTGACACAGCACCCTGGCGCGGCACCATCGGGCTTTCGCTGGCATAGACACCCTCGGGCAGGGTGAAGATCTGCTCCTCGCCCGTTGCGGTATCGTGACGGCAATAGCCATTGAACAGGAACCAGCCGGGCCTGGTCGTGGTCGACCAGACGTAACGGCTCGGGCGCATGGCGTAGTCGGGATTGATGGTGCCGAACTCCACGATCCGGTCCGACAGGCGCTGTTCGCGGCACTCGCCAGTCGAAAGATTGAACCGCCAGCGGTGGAGGCGGCACTGGAAACTGTGCTCGTCGACATAGGCCATCATGTGGGCATAGCGGCCATGCTCCGCGAGCGGCTGCGGCATCGGGCAGGACTGGTGGTAGCCCTCCAGCACCACCTCGTCATGCCCTTGCTCGTTCTTGGCCTCATAGGCGTTGGTCCAGTGGAGCACATAGGTCGGCTCGGCCTCGAACCAGCGAATCTCGTCCGGCTGACCGTGGCGCGGGATCAGCGCAAAACGCGTCGGCAGTCCTTCGTGCAGCCGCGCGGCATGGATGTCGCGTTCGAGCGCGTCGGCATCCCAGAACAGCGGCATGTCGTTGAGGATCGACCAGTTCTTCGTCACCGCCATATCGTGCGGCAGACGCGGCCCGGGCAGGGGGATCGGCACATAGTGGATACGCTTGCCGGCCTGGTCGACCACGCCGTAATGCATGTAGGGGGCGTGGACGGAGTAGTTGAAGAACATCAGCTCCCCGGTACCTTCGTCGACTTTCGGATGCGCCGATACGCCGTCGAGCGGACCCCACGGCGCCTTGCCGAGGTTTTCCAGCGTCTCCGGATCGAGCATCCACGCTTCGCCGCATTGGTAAAGGGTGGCGTAGGCCACCCCGCCGTGGACCACGATGTCGGTGCTGCCGGTGTCCTTGAGCCCGCCATGCGCGCCGAAACCGGGGCGCTGCGATGTCCCCGGCGGGTCCATCAGCCCGCCCCATAGCGATTGGCCCGCGACCTGCTCCGCCTCGAAGCAATGGGTACGAACGAAGCGGTTGCGGTAGCTTGCCTTGCCGTTTCTGATGCTGACCTGATGCACCATCGCATCGCCGTCGAACGGGTGGTAGCGGCCGAGTGGCTGATGCACCGGGTTCTCGGTATTGCGCAGGTAGATGCCGTCGATGTCCGCCGGAATGGCACCCTCGATCACCTCGAGCTCGTCGACCGTCACTTCCTCGTGGCATGGGGTCCAGGCACCCGACAGGTAGGGATGGTTCGACGGCTCTAACGTCGTGCGAACGGGCGGCAGCTTCGTGATCTGCATGGCAGTCCTCTCTTGGGTGCTGCAGGGTAGCGCGCGCATCCCTGCGCGCAAGCCGTGGAGATTCTCGTCCGATCGCGCGCAACAGAAGGACGAAATTAACCATAAGAGGGCCGTCGAAAGGTTAAGTCGCTGATTTTGTGACTGTTCTTATCCGGGAAAGGTCCACTTTGGTGGAAACGCCATCTTTACGTTGTTCGTGTACCGCCAACTTACCAAGGAACCGCCTTTGCTGCAGAAACTGCGATCCCTCTACGCCATCGAGCGTCTCCGCCATGCGGGCTTCGCCATCATTCTGGCGGCGCTGTTCTCTGCTGCCACGATTTTCCGCCCGATCGACATCGGTATCTGGTCGATGCAGTCGAAGATGTTCGACAAGCAGCCGAGCGGTGAGATCGCGCTGGTCACACTCGAAAGCTCCGACGCCTCGACCGGTGCCGTGGTGGCAAGTCGGCAACTCGTCGACACGCTCAACAAGCTCGAGGCCGACGGCGCAAAGCGGGTCGTACTCGATTTCCCGATCCGGAAGAGCGGTGCGGACAAACTCGATAGCGAGCTGCGCGAGACGCTGCTCGGATTGGGTGACAGGGCCGTGCTCACCCGCACAGTACGGACCGATCTCCTCGAGAGCAGGGCGGTCGCCGAAACCGACCCCTATTTCACGCGCGACATGCGGGTCGTCAGCAGCGATTACGAAACTGACTTCCTCGATTTCGTCTGGGGTGTGGACCCATACTACGCTCACCGACAGTCGAAGCTGCCTGCCATGTGGACGGTCCTCGCGGACGAAGGCGATCAGAAGCGCCCGGTCCAGCCCGACTACACCGTCCAGACGGCGGCGGTTCCACATGGAACCTCAACCGCGTTGATGAATGGTTCGACCATAGAGGTGGCCGGCAAAACTGTAGTCCTCGGCGCCACCGGCTCGCCCGCCCGCTCGGTCAAGGTTCCGAACGAGGGCTTCGTAACCTCCAGTCTCGTGCATATCGTTGGCGCGGAAACCGCGAAACGCGGGAGTGGCCAATTCTATGACTGGGGTATTTCGATCGCAGGATTCGGGATCGCGTTCTTCCTCCTCCTCGCAACATTGCGCACCCGCCGTCGCCGCCGGATCGGCTACGCACTGTGGATGCTTGCCATCGGTTTCGCCATTGTTGTCGCATCCGGACTGGGCATTCGAATTATCTTCACCGGACCGCTCGGCATCGCCGGCCTGTTTGCCATCCTTCGGTTCGCCGCGAACTTCAAGCGTCGCCATCTTCAGATCGAGCAGCGCAGCGGCTTGCCCAATTTCGTCGCGATGAACCGGGATTTGGGCAATCGCATCGGTGGCGAACGCATAGCGATTGTGGCCGTCAAGATCGCCCGCCTCGATGCGATATTCGCGACCCTGTCGCAAGGAGATCAAGGCAGATATTTGCGCCAGATTGCCGGGCGACTGTCGCTGGGAGAGCAAAGCCAGACAATCTACTACGACGGCGGCAAGAACCTCGCCTTCGTGCTGCCGATCGCCGCCTATAACGACCTTCAGGGTCACCTGGAGGGCTTGCGCGCCATTGCGTCGCAATCGGTAAGCCTGTCCCAACGGGACCTCGATGTCTCGATGACTGTCGGTGTCGACCAGTCGTTCGAGAAGCCGATGGCGAGCCGGCTCAACTCAGCGATCGCCGCTGCCGATCAGGCCCGCGAGGCCTATCGCCCGGTCTTCGTTATATCCGATTTCGAAGCAGATAGCGAAGAATGGGACTATTCGCTCCAGGCCCGACTGGAAGACGCGCTGTCGGAAGACCGCATCGGAATCAAGCTGCAACCACAGGCCAATCTGCAAACGGGCGAGATCATCGGTGCGGAGTCGCTCGCCCGGTGGGTCGATGAAAAGCATGGCGATGTCTCTCCGGCCCGGTTCATACTCCAGTGCGAAAGGGCAGGGCGTCTCGACGATCTGACCAAGCGCATCACGCACAAGACGCTGCGGGCCGCCGAGAGTCTCCTCGAGGACGGGTTCGAACCACAGATTTCGATCAATGTCTCGGCCATCCAGTTCGTCGACCACAGGATTGCGGATCTGGTCGAAGAGAACCTCGCGGCATGCCGGATGAACCCCGCAAATCTCGTGATCGAAGTAACCGAGACGGCGCGAATCGAGGACTTTGCCGTAGCGCGTGAAGTCTTCGAGCGGATCGGCAAGTCGGGTGTCAGGTTCTCGATCGACGATTTCGGTATCGCGAGTGCCAATTTCGATGCCCTGTCGGAACTGCCGTTCGATGAAATCAAGATCGATCTCGCCTTCGTGCACCGCATGCGCACCTCGCAGATGGCGCGATCGATCGTGTCCAACGTGATCCGCCTGGCGGGAGAGACCGGGCTGGTTTCGGTGGCTGAGGGAATCGAGGATCGCGAATCATACGAAATGCTGAAAGATCTCGGCTGCGATATCGGTCAAGGCTTCTATATCGCCCGCCCGTTAACCCTAGGTGAGTTGAGTGAAACGCTTGGTTTACAAAGAGATAGAGGGCGGATCATGCGCAGGATTGGTTAACAGTTTACAAAGCGTCTCGGTTAACATATTCTTCTGGTGCTAGTCGCAGCAGGAGATAGAACATGCGCTGGAAGTCAATCTACGATTGGATTTTCAAGTAAGATCCTGATCCATACGAACTAGAAAGGGTCCCTTGCGGGGCCCTTTTTTGTTTTCCGGGTCGAACTCGATAGGGCAGTCAGCTGCGTTTACGCCTGATCATGCCTTCTTGAGCTACGCTGGCCACCAGCTCGCCGGCCTGATTGAAGATGCGGCCGCGATTGAAGCCCCTGCCGCTGCCGCTCCACGGGCTGTCGGTGGCATACAGCAACCACTCGTCCGCCCGAGCCGGGCGATGAAACCAGATCGCATGGTCGAGGCTCGCGCCGACCAGTTCGCCGCGCATCCAGCTGAGGCCGTGCGGCAGCGCGCTGGTGCCAAGCAAGGTAAAGTCGCTGGCATAGGCGATCACTGCGCGATGGATCGCGGGATCGTCGGGCAAGGGGGCGACGGTGCGGAACCAGCTGCGCGCCTGCGGTTCCTTTTTCTCGCTGTTCATCCAGTGCAGCTTGTCGGTGGTGCGCATGTCGATCGGGCGCGGGCGGAGCATGAGGTTGCGCTGGGTTTCGGACATTCGCTCGCCCAGCTTCTCTACCACGCCCTTGCGGATATCCATGTCCGACCGGAGATCCTCTGGCGCCGGAACCTCCGGCATGGGTGCGTCGACATGCTCGAGGCCCTCCTCCGGGGACTGGAAGCTGGCGGTCAGGTTGAGAATCGGGCGGCCTTCCTGGCTCGCGACGACCCGCCGGTTGGCAAAGCTGCGGCCTTCGAAATCGCACGCGGTAGAATAGTGGATCGGGGGGCCTTCCTGCCCGCCACGCAGGAAATAGGCGTGCAGGGAATGGGCCTCTTTGCCGTCAGTGATCGTAGCCTGCGCCGCCTGGAGCGCCTGCGCGATCACCTGGCCGCCGAACATCCGCCCGACTCCGCCCTTTTGTGGGCGACCTTCGAACTCGCTGTCTCCTGCCGGTTCGACAGTCAGCAGACGGACGAGATTTTCGACCAGCTTCTCTGGCGGTGGCGGGGCGTTGCTTTGCGTTTCGCTCATCGCCGGCGCTTTGCGGCGCGATGCAGGCTACGTCAACGCACGAGACGGAGTTTCCGCAGCGCGCGATAGCCGAAGGCTTTGGCAGTGTTTCCGGCAGGCCAGCGCGCGGGGGGGGCCGGGGCGAGGCCGAACCGCCGCAGCACCCGGTTGAACCCGCGCGCATCGGCTTCGGCGAAGCTCCAGTCGCTGCGCCAGGTGATCGACAACGAGATCGAACTTTCCGGGCCGTTGCGCACGAAATGCGGGGTCATCACGGGGACGAACAGCCCATCTCCCGGGCCGAGCGCGAATTCGCGGCCATGCTGCGCAAAGCTGTCGTGCCAGGTCAGCTCGCGCGCCCCGCCGGAATGGTAGGTTTCGTGCACCTCGTCGGGGGCGAAGCGGCTGTCGCCTGCCGGGAACTGGGTCATCGCCTTCGAGCCGACGAGCTGGAGCAGGATGTTGTGCTCCGGATCGAAATGGTATGGCGTCACCGCATTGGGGCTCGAGATAAAGATGAAACCCTGCGGGCGCAGCATTGCGCCGGTCTTGCGCTCGATCTCGCCGCGCAATTCGCCCAGCAGGTCGAGCAACAGCGCTTCGTACTCGGGAACCTGCTCGATGTTCTTGAGCACCGCCCAGCTGTTGCTCGACGCGATATGACGGATGGTGTCCTCGATCGACAGGCCGTTGCTGCCGGGCTTGCCGTCGACCCCGATCGGCAGGTCGCCGCGATTGTACTCGATCGAGGAAGGAGGCAGCTTGCCCGCCAGCACGGCAAGCGAATCCAGTTCGAGCAGGACGTTCCTTCCCAGCCCATGGCGCAGGAGATGCGGGGTTTCGGGATAGTTGGCGGCGAATGTCGCACGGGCTTGCGCGCCGAAAACGGGCGGCGAACCGGTATCGTCCGGCGCGATTTCCTGCATCAGGCCCATGTCACAATTCTCCCATTTCGGTGCCCGCCTCGCGCCGCAGGATCTGGCGGCAGATCGACTGCCGCGCGCGTCCGCCGATGGCTATCGAGACACGCACGATGGTGCGCTTCTCGCGCCAGATGCGGTCGATCATCGGGTGGTCCTGCGACGCGCAACTGTCGCACCAATCGATCTGCGGATGGTCGAGCAGCGCGAGGTTTTCCAGCTGCAACAGCACGCCGGGCGAAAAGCGTGCGAAGCTCTCGTCGTAGGCCGTCTTGTAGGAGAACGCGCCCGGCGGGGTGAGGAAGTTCGCCAGCATGGCGATCGGCTTGCCGTCGAACCAGAACGAAAGGCGCTCGAGCTTTCCAGCCGATGCCGCACCGCCGAGCGTTTTGCGGAACATATTCGCGGTCGCCGGATCGCAGGCGAGAGCGGAGCCGTTTTCGCCCTTCCAGCCTGCCTTTTCCAGCGCGAGAAAAGCGTCGGTCCAGGCGAGGAGGCCCGTGTCGTCGCCTTCACGGCGAAATTCGAGCTGTCCCTCTTCGGCGAGGCGGCGATGCTGGCGCCGCAGCTCCTTGCGCTTCTTGCCGCTCATCGATGCTGCGAGATAGGCTTCCGGTCCGAGATCGGACTGGAGCAAGGCGCGCTCTTCGCGGTGGACGATGGCAGCCGGACGGGTCTGATCGGCCAGGATGCCGCGCAGGCTGGCCAGCAGCGGACCCTCTTCGTCAAGCTGCGACAGATGCAGGAACAGTGCGCTTCCCGCGCGTTCGTCCGCCCATTCCAGCAACGCGGTCCAGAAGGCGTCTTCCTGCCCGGAGGCAACCAGCGGCGTGCCGAGGAAGGCATTACCGTGCATCCAGTTGCGCAGATGGGGCAGGGGGTAGCGATAATACAGGCCGTGGCGAGCCACCGGGATCAGCCCGATCAGTGCGTCGCCGCTTTCAATCGTGAGGATGTCACACCGCCGGGCAGCATCGTGCGACTCCAGCGCAGGGAGCAGGGCCCACGGTTCGAGGAAGGGATTGGGTTCGGCCGCGTTCTCCGTCAGGCCGCGCCACATGGCGAGAAATCGACCGTCCGAGGCCGTTTCGCCCCACGGCCGCGACCGAATGCTCACCGGGCGCGGGTCGGCGCCTTGCACCTGGGCAAGTGCAGTCCCTTTCGCTTCCGGCGATGAGCGGCCCGCCATGCGTTAACCTTCGTTTCCCGCAGCAAATGCTGCCACTTGCCGGTCCTACCGGGGATTGGCTGACGAAGTTTTAACGGTTGGCGCGATTTATCGGCGGCAAAGCAAAACCCCGCCCGGCTCGCGCCGGACGGGGTCTGCATTGGTTTGCGAAGATCGCGCGGATCAGGTCACATGCCGTGGCCTGCCAGCGCCGCGAGCAGCAGCAGCGCGACGATGTTGGTGATCTTGATCATCGGGTTCACCGCCGGACCCGCGGTGTCCTTGTAGGGATCGCCCACCGTGTCTCCGGTCACCGCAGCCTTGTGGGCTTCGGAGCCCTTGCCGCCGTGGTGGCCGTCTTCGATGTACTTCTTCGCATTGTCCCATGCGCCGCCGCCGGCGGTCATCGAGAGCGCGACGAAGATGCCCGAGATGATCACGCCGAGCAGCAATGCGCCCAATGCCGCGAAACCGTCAGCCGCGCCATTGGGCGAGACCGCGGTGATCACGAAGTAGACCACCACCGGGGCAAGCACCGGCAGCAGCGACGGGATGATCATCTCCTTGATCGCCGCCTTGGTCACCAGGTCCACCGTACGGGCATAGTTGGGGCGGCTGGTGCCGGCCATGATGCCCGGATCGTTGGCGAACTGGTCGCGCACATCCTTCACCACGTCGCCCGCGGCGCGGCCCACGGCGGTCATGCCCATCGCACCGAACAGGTACGGGAGCAATGCACCGAGCAGCAGGCCGACGATGACATAGGGGTTTTCGAGGCTGAAGCTGACCGCTGCCTTGCCGTCGACCGTCTCCAGCCCGAGCTTGTCGGCGAAGGCGTTGAGGTCGGTGGTATAGGCGGCGAACAGCACCAGCGCGGCGAGGCCGGCCGAAGCGATCGCATAGCCCTTGGTCACGGCCTTGGTGGTGTTGCCCACTGCGTCGAGCAGGTCGGTCTTCTCGCGGACGCTGTCGTCCAGACCGGCCATTTCGGCGATGCCGCCGGCGTTGTCGGTCACCGGACCATAGGCGTCGAGCGCGACGACCATCCCGGCCAGCGCCAGCATCGCGGTCGCCGCATAGGCTATCCCGATCAGGCCGGCGAGCTGGTAGGCGATGATGATGCCCGCAACGATCACCAGCGTCGGCAACGCGGTCGCCTCGAGGCTGATCGCGAGACCCTGGATCACATTGGTGCCGTGGCCGGTTTCGGAGGCCTTGGCGATCGACTTGACCGGGCGGTAGTTGGTGCCGGTGTAGTATTCGGTGATCCAGATGATCAGCCCGGTGATGACCAGGCCGAGCAGCGAGCACCAGAACAAGTCCATGCCGGTGAAGCTGGTGCCGCTGCTGCTGATAGTCACCTCGGTGGCGATGCCGCCGAGCGCGACGTCGGTCGCGTACCAGATCGCCGGGATGGCGAGCACGGCGCTGACGAGGAAGCCCTTGTACATCGCGCCCATCACGTTCTTCCCTCCGCCGAGGCGGACGAAATAGGTACCGATGATCGAGGTCACGATGCACGCGCCGCCGATCAGCAGCGGGAGCGCCATCAGCCCTTCGAGCTGCGGGACGTTCGACATCAGGAGGGCAGTCAGCACCATGGTGGCGCCGACGGTGACGACATAGGTTTCGAACAGGTCGGCCGCCATGCCGGCGCAGTCGCCGACGTTGTCGCCCACGTTGTCGGCGATCACGGCAGGGTTGCGGGGGTCATCCTCCGGGATGCCCGCCTCGACCTTGCCGACGAGGTCTGCGCCGACGTCGGCCGCCTTGGTGAAGATACCGCCGCCGAGACGCGCGAAGATCGAGATCAGCGAGGCACCGAAGGCCAGCGCGACGAGCCCGTCGACCACCACGCGGTTGTTCGGATCGTTGATCGGGTTGCCCAGCTGGTCGGTCAGGACCCAGTAAAACACTGCAATCGCGAGCAGCGCGAGGCCGGCCACGAGCATGCCGGTAATCGCACCAGCGCGGAACGCCAGCGTGAGGCCCTCCTGCAGACCCTTGCTCGCCGCCTGCGCGGTGCGCACGTTCGCGCGGACCGAGATGTTCATCCCGATATAACCCGCCACGCCCGAGAGGATCGCGCCGATCAGGAAGCCGATCGCCGAAATCGGGCCAAGGAACCAGCCGACGAGGACGGCGACGACCACGCCGACGATGCCGATGGTGGTGTACTGGCGGTTGAGGTAGGCTTGCGCGCCTTCCTGGATCGCCGCGGCGATTTCCTGCATCTTTGCGTTCCCGGGATCAGCCCCGAGAACCTGGCGGCTGGTGAAGAAGCCATAGACGATGGCCAGCAATCCCAGCGCGATTGCGATTTGTACGAGTGTCACGAAGTTCCCCCGATCATTCCTGTGAGTGGAAACGGCCCGTTCTTACGGGTCCGCGAAAGGTCGCACGGCTATACGTACGTGTCGCGTCCGTGCAAGCCCCTATCGCGGCGAATTGCACGGCATTTGGCACTCTGCGCAAGCTAGTGCTGATAACCCAGCGGCTTCCCATCTGCAGGAGGGTTGCCGTCGAGCAGAAGCGCATGCTTGCCGCGCGGCAGAACTTTGCCGATCGGCCAAGCGAAATCGGGCAGCTTGGCACCGGGCCGGGCGGTCAGCAGCAGCGCGTAGTCGTCGCCCCAGCGCAGCGCGTCGTCGCGGCGGGATTCGGGCGCGCCGAGGGGGACGGCCGAGGGATCGAGATCGATCGTCACCGTGCTCGCATAAGCGATGCGCGAGGCGTCGAGCAGCAGCCCGTCCGACACATCCATCATCGCGCTGACAAACGGTGCCAAGGCCTGCCCCTCGGCAAGCAGGGGTTGAGGGCGCAGATAGGCGGCAGTCTCGCCGCCGGTCCCGTCGCGCAGGGCCTCGTAGCCCATCATCGCCCCACCGACGGTGCCGACGAGGAACACGCCGTCCCCCGGCTGCGCGCCCGAGCGCGAGGGAACGGGCGAATGCGTCGCCTTGCCCAGCGCGGTTAGCCCGAGCGCGCGCGGACCGGTGGTCGCCCCCACCGTATCCCCGCCGAGCAGGGGCACCTCGAAGGCCGTCAGCGCCTCGGCCAGCCCTTCGAGAAAGCGGTCGTCATCCGCGCCCATCATCTGGCCCAGGACCAGGCCAATGGGCTGCGCGCCTTTGGCCGCAAGATCGGACAGGTTCACCGCCACCAGCTTCCACGCGACATCGGCCATGTCCTGACCGGTGAGCCAGTGCATCCCCTCGACCATCATGTCATGGGTGACGACCAGTTCCTGCCCGCCGATGGAGAGCACCGCCGCATCGTCATTCAGCCCCCGCGCGGCGGGATGCGTAGCAAGCGAGCGCAGCCGGGCGATGAGGTCGAATTCAGTGGTCATGGAGGGACGTTAGCCGTTTGGGCGGAAGAGTGAAGTTTTCGCGCTCACAGAGGCGCAGAGGCACAGAGACGAGGGGACGTGCGCGCCGAAGGCGCTTTCCTAATTTTCGCTCGCAAAGGCGCAAAGGCGCGAAGACGCGGGGCAACCTTTTCGCGCCTTTGCGCCTTTGCGAGAGTCAAAATGGTCCGCCTGCGGCGCGGGAGCGAGACCTCTGCGCCTCTGTGAGCGCCCCTAAGCCCGCACATCCTTCGCCACCGCGTCCAGGATGCCGTTGACGAATTTCGCCTCGCGGTCGTCGAAGAAGGCTTTCGCGACGTCGAGATACTGGTCGATCACCGTGCCTACCGTGACATCGGGCCGCGCCATCAGCTCGTAAGCGCCTGCGCGCAGGATCTGGAGCATGGTCTTGTCCATCCGCGCCAGCGTCCAGCCTGCGGCCAGCTTCTCGGCCAGCTTCGCGTCGATCTCGTCGCGCCGGGCATCGACGCCGGCCACCACATCGTCGAAGAAATCGACATCGGCCTCGGCATATTGTTCGTCCTCGATCTCCCGGCCCAGACGGTGCTGGTGAAATTCGTCGAGCAGCCGCGCGAGCGGGGTGCGCTCCATATGCTGCTGGTAAAGCGCCTGAACGGCGGCGAGGCGGGCGGCCGCGCGGGCCTTCGAGCGGGAGGTCATTTCGGCAATCTCAATTCGATCGATCGGGCGTGGGCCGGCAGGCCCTCGGCATTGGCCAGCGCGATCCCGGCGGGACCGACCGCGGCCAGCGCCGCTTCGCTGGCGGAGAGGAAGCTGGTGCGCTTCATGAAATCGAGCACCGACAGCCCGCTGGAAAAACGCGCGCGGCGACCCGTCGGCAGCACGTGGTTCGGTCCGGCGAGATAGTCGCCGACCGCTTCGGGGGTCGTGCGGCCGAGGAAGACGCTGCCAGCATGGCGCAGACCCGCAAACAGCGCGTCCGGATCGTCCACCGCCAGCTCGACATGCTCGGCGGCGAGCCGGTTGGCGAGCGGCACGGCATCCTCGATCTGCTCGACCAGGATGATCACCCCATGGTCCTTCCAGCTTGCCTGCGCCACCTTGCTGGTGGACAGCATGGCGGACTGGACGTCGACACGGTCCTCGACCTGCATCGCGAAAGCGGCATCATCGGTGATCAGGATCGACTGGCTGGAGGGATCGTGCTCGGCCTGGCTCAGCAGATCGGCGGCGATCCAGTCGGGATCGTTGCTGCCGTCGGCGATGACGAGGATCTCGCTCGGCCCGGCGACCATGTCGATCCCGACCACGCCGTAGAGCTGGCGCTTGGCCTCCGCCACCCAGGCGTTGCCGGGGCCGGTAACGACATCGACCCGCGGGATCGTCGCGGTGCCATAGGCCAGCGCGGCGATCGCCTGCGCCCCGCCGATCCGCCACAGCGTATCGATCCCCGCGACATGCGCGGCGGCGAGCACCAGCGGATTGAGCTTGCCACCGGGGGTCGGGGAGACCGCGACGATGCGCTCCACGCCCGCGACCCTGGCCGGAATGGCGTTCATCAGCAGCGATGACGGGTAGGCGGCACGCCCGCCGGGCACGTAGAGCCCCGCCGCATCGACCGGCAGCCACTTCGCGCCGAGCCGCATCCCGGTATCGTCGGTGTAGTCGCGGTCCTCGGGCAGCTGCGCCCGGTGGTAGGCCTCGATCCGCTGCGCTGCGAGGTCGAGCGCGTCGCGCAGGCCCGGTTCCAGCCCGGCGTAGGCAGCGGCGAAGTCCTCCGGCCCCACCCGCCAGCTTTCGGGCGTGTCGAGCGTATACTGGTCGAACCGCGCGGTCAGCTGGACCAGCGCCTTGTCGCCCCGGTTGCGCACATCCGCGAGGATCGAGGCGACATCGCGCGTCACGTCCTCGTCGCTCTCGCGCCGGTCGTCGACGATGGCGGCGAAAGCGCGCTCGAAGCCGGGGTCGGAGGCCTTGAGGAACTTCATCACGCGGCCTTTGCCGCTGCATCGGCACGGAAGGCCTCGACCAGCGCGGCGACCCTCGGATCGGTCTTGAGCGCCGCCCGGTTGACGATCAGCCGCGCGGTGATGTCCATGATCTTGGCGACTTCGACCAGTCCGTTGTCCTTCAGCGTCTGCCCGCTCGAGACCAGGTCGACGATCCGCCCGCACATGCCGAGACTGGGGGCGATCTCCATCGCGCCGTTGAGCTTGACGCATTCGGCCTGGATGCCCTGCGCCTCGAAATGGCGGCGGGTGAGGCCGGGATATTTGGTCGCGACGCGCACATGGCTCGCCCCGTCGATGCTCGCTGCGCCATCCTTCGGCTCGGCGAGTGACAGGCGGCAGTGGCCGATGTCGAGATCGACCGGGGCGTAGAGATCGGCGTAGTCGAACTCCTCGATCACATCCGACCCGACGATGCCGACCTGCGCCGCACCATGCGCGACGAAGGTCGCGACATCGAAGGCGCGCACCCGGATCAGCCGCATGTCGGCGCGGCCCGTCGCGAAGGTCAGGCTGCGGTTGGCCTTGTCGTGAAACGCATCCTCCGGCACCACGCCGGCGCGCGCCATCACCGGCAGCGCCTCGTCGAGGATGCGCCCCTTGGGCACGGCAAAGGTCAATTGTGTTTGCGCCATCGCGCCGCGCAGATAGGCAAGGGTCCGGCAAAGGGCAATTGGAAAGGGGTGGATATGGCGGATCGGGGCGAAAGGCCGGATTACGAATTCGTCGACATGAACACCCGCGGCGAGGGCGCGGTCGCCACCGCCTTCGCCAACCAGGTCGCCTATTGCGAGAATGCCGGGGCACCGATCACCGCGCGGGTCGTCGGGGCGATCGCCGACGTTCTGGCATCCGATGCCTCGAACGCGCTGATCGAGCGGATCCGGACCTGGCATGGCGCGCCGCTCGCCGACGCGCTGCCGCTGCGGATCGCGGGCGGTATCCACGCACTCCACCTGTCGGGCGATGCCAAGGAACTCGCGCCGATCTATCGCGGCATTTCAGCCGACGATGCTGCGCTGGTGCGCGATGCGATGCTGGCGTTCGAAGCGCCGTTGATGCCCTGGCTCGACGGGCCGCCGCAGACCAACGAGGCCGGCCGGTCGAGCAATTTCTCGGCGGCGATGCTGTGGCTGGCGGACAAGGGTTTGACCGCACGGTTCGCGCTGCTCGAAATCGGATCGAGCGCGGGGATCAATCTGATGATGGACCGCTACCGCTACGATCTCGGCGGGATCGTGGTCGGGCCGGAGCAACCCGCGATGCATTTCGCGCCCGAATGGAACGGCAGCCCGCCTCCTGCCGCCGACATAGCGATCGTTTCGGCGAAGGGCTGCGATGTCGCCCCGGTCGACCTGACCGATCCGGCGCAGGCGCTGCGCCTCAAGGCCTATATCTGGCCCGAGCACACGGTTCGGTTCGACCGGATGGAAGCCGCGATCCGCGCCGCGACCGAGCGCAAGCCCGACCTCGTCAGGATGAACGCGGCGGAATTCGTCGAGGATGCGCTGGCCAAGCCGCAAGTACCGGGCACCACGCGGGTGCTGATGCACTCGATCGTGTGGCAATACGTGCCCCAAGACCAGCAGCAGCGCGTGACGGCGGCGATGGAATCCGCCGGCGCTGCGGCGACTGCGGACAGGCCGCTCGCGTGGGTATCGGTCGAGGCCGACCGCACGGTCCACCGCCATATGCTCAAGGTCCGCTACTGGCCCGGCGGCGAGGAGGCGGTGCAGCTCGCCTGGTCGCACCCGCACGGCGCGGATATGGAGTGGCTGGGGTAGGACGTTGTGCTTAGGCCGCGCGGACAAACTCTGGCGTAGGTCGCTGTCCGCTTTCAGGTGGAATTTGCGGACCCCAGAATGGCTCAGATGAGGGTGGAAAGCTGCCGTTCTCCATCTCTTAGATTGGCCGAAACCAACCTTTTGTACATCCAGTCGCGCGGCAATCCTCGATGGTCAAATTGTAACGCCCATCATCGAAATACCAGAGGGTAACCTGAGCAGATTTCTGTCCATCGATCTGACATTGTCCGACATATAGTGACGAACCAGTTGACCTATGATCGGCTTCTTCAACAAGTGTGGCTTGCCCTCCGCAAAGCAGCGATGGCTTGAGCTTATCGGCCTTGGACCGTGTGAGCATCTGTCGGTTGCCCCCTCTATCCAAAAGATAACAATTTTCTGAGGTCGAGCAGCGCGAGATTGCCTCCCGAACTTTCACTTCTGTCGGTCGATGGTCCGCGCATCCGGTCAGTGCAAAGGCCAAGATGCACCTAGGAAGCAGTCTATTCATGTTGCGAAACTAGCGGTTCTGCCAATGACCGCAACGGGGTCGTTAGCGGAACGGCCGCTTTTGCACGCAAAAACACGGACTTCCGCCGTTCGAGATTGGTCCATCCCGTCTATCCCGTCGCGTCCAAAAACGCCGCCATCGCGGCGTTGAACGCCTCGGGCGCTTCCCACTGGACGAAGTGGCCGCAGCCGGGGACCTGCACCACTTGCGGGTCCACGATCACCTCGTCCAGCCCGTCGAGATTGGCGGGCGGCAGCGCTTCGTCGTCCATCGCCCAGATCACCAGTGTCGGTATCACAAGCTTGGGCAGCGGGAAGGGCTGGTAGTCGGCGGGCAGTTCGTAGGGCGCATCGAGCGGCAGCACTTCCATCGGGCTGGCGCGGTAATAGTTGAGCATGCCGAAAGCGGCGTCGGGGTCCGACCAGTCGGCCAGCATCCGCGCCGCCTCGTCCTCGTCGATGCGGGTCATCACCTTGCCCTCGAACGCTTTCATCAGCAGCGGGGCGAGGCCGTGTCCGCGGATCATCGGGTCATTGGCGGGGTCGCGGAAGAGGGTGAAATACTGGCTCGCCGCGCGCTGCTCGCGGTTGGTGTAGAGCAGCTTGGGAAACAGCACCGGGTGGGGCGCATTGGCGATCACCGCGCTGGTGACCCGCCCGTTCATCATGCCGGTATAGGCGACGCCCCAGGCGATCGCGCCGCCCCAGTCGTGGCCGACGACGGTGAAGCGCTCGATCCCCAGCGCATCGGCGAGGAAGAACACATCGCCGATCATCTTGTCCGGCGTATAAGCATTGACCTCCTGCGGCTTGGACGATCCGCGATAGCCGCGCTGGTCGGGCGCGATGCAGCGGTAGCGATCCGAAAATTGCGCGATCTGGTTGCGCCAGGTGCGGTGGCTCTCGGGAAAGCCATGGAGGAAAATGAGCGCAGGTGCGTCGCGCGGCCCTTCGTCGACGACATCGAGCTCGATCCCGTTGGCAAGGGCGACGCGGCGCTGCTCCATGCTCAGCCCTCGGCCTCCATCTTCTCCATATAACCGTTGGCGACCATCGCCGCGACCTGGTCGAACAGCTGGTCGGGGGTGCGGCGGAGCTCGCCCATCGCTTGCTCCATTCCGCGCGCGACGATGATCTCGCGCTGGTTCAGCGCCATGGCATCAATCATGGTCTTCGCGGCTTCACCGGCGGGAATACCCTCGTCGATCGCCTTGTCGCTCTTGCCCCGCCTGCTGCCGTCGGCAGTCAGCGCATTGCGCGAAACATCGGTCGCGACCGAGCCGGGGTAGATCACATGCACCTCCACGCCGGAGGGCGACAGCTCGGCGCGCAGGGCATCGGCATAGCCCGCCAGCCCGAACTTGGCAGCGCAATAGGCGGTGCGCATCGGCACCCCGACCTTGCCCGCGATCGAGGAAATGAACAGCAGGTGCCCGCTGCCGCGCTCGCTCATATGGCCGATCAGCCCCTGGCTGAAGGCGATCTGCGCGGTGAGGTCGACGTCGATGATTTCGCGGTACACCGCCATGTCGGTGCGCGTCGCGCGGCTGCGCTGCGAGATGCCTGCATTGGCGATGGCGATATCGACCTGCCCCTTCCAGCCGATCGCCTGCGCAGTGGCATCGGCCAGAGCCGCATCGTCGCGCACGTCGAACGGCAGGATCAGCGCCTCGGCAGCGAGGTCGTCCGCCACCGCTTGCAGCCGCGCTTCGTCGCGACCCGAGAGGATGCAATTCACCCCGCGCCCCGCCAGTTCGCGCGCCAGCGCCGCGCCGATACCTGAACTCGCGCCGGTGATCCAGGCAACCTGTCCTGCGAAATCCATATCCTCTCCTTAGGGGTAGCTGACGGTCTTTGGCTTGTCGGGCAGGGGGATGAATTCCTCCGCATCGCCCGGGACAGTGGGGAAGCGGCCTGCGGTCCAGTCGTCGCGAGCCTGCCGGATGCGGTCATGGTCGGAGCTGACGAAGTTCCACCACACATGGCGCTTGGTCTTGAATGCCTCGCCGCCGAGCAGCATCACCCGCCCACCGCGTTCGCTGGCCAGCGTCATGGTGCGTCCCGGCGCGAGCACGGTCAGTTCGTAAAGCCCGAGCGCTTGCCCGTCGACGCTCGCCTCGCCGCCGACCAGCATCACCGCGCGTTCGTCCGCGCTGATCTCGACCGGCAGGGCACCGGTCGGGGCGAGAACGATCTCGGCATAGATGGTGTCGGCATGGGTGGTGGTCGGCGCGCGCTTGCCCCACAGCTCGCCCATGATGACCGTCGCCTTCGCGCATTGGTCCTCGACCACCGGCAAGTCCGCAATGGCTTCGAACGCGGGGTCGATCTCCTCGCACCCGTCAGGCAGGGCGAGCCAGGTCTGCATGCCGTAGAGGCGCGGCCCGGCATCGCGCTCCGCCTGCGGGCTGCGTTCGGAATGGACGATCCCGCGCCCGGCGGTCATAAGGTTTACCGTGCCGGGGCGGATGGTGGAGAAGCTGCCGATGCTGTCGCGGTGGTCGATCGCGCCCTCGAAGAGCCAGGTCACAGTGGCGAGGTTGATGTGCGGATGCGGCCGCACGTCCATCCCGCTGCCGATATCGAGCTGCGCTGGGCCGAACTGGTCGACGAAGATGAACGGGCCGACCATGGTGCGTGCGCGCGAAGGAATCGCCCGCCGCACCTCGAATTGGCCGAGATCGTGGGTAACGGGGGTGATGGTCTGTTCGAACATGCGGGCGATTGTGTCACGACCCAACGAGCGGGGGAAGGGCCTTGTCGGCGATCAATCCTCGAACCGGCTTTCCTCGCGCAACTTGAGCCCGGCGGTCTGGAGCGGGGTCACCCGGTTGGTGAATTCGGTCGGGGTCATCCCGGTGAAGCGCCGGAACTCGCGCGCGACATGCGACTGGTCGAAATAGCGCAAGCTGGCGAGATCGTGGTCGCTCGGACTGGAAAAGCCGCGCATCGCGGTCGCCATGTCGAGGAAGCGGCTGCGGCGCAGGATCGCCTTGGGTGTGAGGCCGAATGTGTACTGGCACCGCCGCTCGAGCTGGCGGACCGAGAGACCGACCTCGCGCGCGGCATCCTCCACCCTGATGCCGCTGTCGGTGCGGGCGAATACCTCGAACTTTGCCATCTGCCTGTCCGTCCGGCGGGTGCCGATGGCATCGAGCCGCTCGGTTATGGCGCCTTCCATCGCAGCGAGCTTGCCCGCATCGTCGCTCGCCTGCTCGACCCCGGCCTGCATCGTGTCGGCAATATCGCCCCACAGTTCCTGCAGGGTCAGCAGCCGGTCGGCGAATTCGCGATGCGAGCTTTCGAACAGACCTTTCCACCCGCTCGGACGGATCGCGAATCCGGCGACCGCGAAGCTGCCCTGGACACGGACGCCAAAGGGACGGGCGTTGGCACCGAAAAACAGCGTCCGGCCCGGCTGGCTCCATTCCCCCGGTGCCACTTCGCCCTTCCAGTCACCCTTGAGCAGACAGCGCACGAAGGCCGTTTCCGCCAGGAGGAAATCCTCGATGACCATCTCTTCCGGCAGTTCGGCTTCGAAGACATAGAACCGCCGCACAAAGGGGGCGAGGGCCTCCGAAGGGCGGAATGTGCGCGACAGCAGCATCAGCTCAGTCCGGAGTGGATGCCTTTATCGCCAGCGCGTGCACCCTCTGTCCGGGTATGTCGCCCAATGAGCGGTTGACCATGCGCTGGCGTTCAAGCCGGGAAACGCCGACAAAGGCAGCGCTTTCGATGACAATCGTGAAATGCGATTCCCCGCTGCCATCATCGCCCGAATGGCCGCTGTGCTTCGCGCTGTCGTTGATGACTTCCAGTCGCGTCGGCGCAAAGGCCGCGCGCAGCAAGTCTTCGATTTCCTCTGCAACCCTTGTCCCCATGGCGTCTCTTTGGGGCTTCACTTCCGGCTTGTCCATGCCCATCCTTATGCGGTGAAGCAGACGCGATTCCATGGCCGTTACGAAGATGCGCAGCGCATGTGCCAGCACCCGGGATGCCGCGAACCGGGCGAGTTTCGCGCGCCGGGCGCGCGCGGCGGCTCGTTCGACGGGCCGGGTGAATGGCGCTGGTTCTGTCTCGACCATGTGCGCGAATTCAACGCCGGATACGACTGGTTCGAGGGGATGAGCGCGGAAGAAATCCTCTCCGCCCAGTCCCCCATCGCCGGCTGGCAGACCGAGACGCGCGCCTTCCGCCCGACGGCGGGGGTCGACGGGATGCCGCGCTGGGCGGACTACGACGACCCGCTCGACGCAATCTCCGCCCGCGCCAACGGGATCAAGAGCCGCGCCCGCCGCGAAGCGGAGATGGAGATGGACGGGCGGTTCAGCCCCGACGAGGCAAGGGCGCTCGACACGATGGGTCTCGGCCTCGATGTCGACCGCCAGAAGCTGCGCCGCCGCTATTCCGAGCTGGTGCGCCGCTACCACCCTGACCGCAACGGGGGCGACCGCAAGTTCGAGGCACGGCTGGGCCGGGTAGTCGAGGCCTACCAGCTGCTCAAGAAGTCACGGGTCTTCGCCTGATCAACCGGCTTCGCACAGTGCCTTGAGCTGGTCGGCGCATGCGCCCCAGCCTTCGGTGAAGCCCATTGCCTCGTGCTGCTGCATGGCTTCCTCCGACCAGTGCCGTGCGCTGGCGGTGTAGCGCGTGCCCTCCACGCCGCCTTCGCTCGCGGGTTCGATTTCCCAGATGCCGATCATGAACGGGCCTGAGGGTTCGAAATCGGCGGTGCAGGCGTCGGTGGTGACGAAGCGGCGGCCTTCATCCCAGGCGAGGAAGATGCCCTCGTTGGGCATCACCTCGCCGTCGGGCCCGTACATGGTGATCGCGCTGCGTCCGCCCGCCCGCCGCTCCTGCGCGGTGACCTCGGCGCGCCAGGGTTTGGGGCAGAACCATTCTTCCTGCCGGTTGGCGAGGACGTCCCACACCGCCTCGGGCGTGGCGGCGATGAAGCGGGTGAGCGTAAGTTGGTGCATGGTAGTCTCCAGTCAGTCCCGGTCGGGCGCGCCATAGGGAAAGTATGCACGATAGGGGCGGGCATCCTCGACGCAGCGCACGACCGCCGGCAGCGCGAGCAGTTCGGCCCGGAGGGCTGCAAGCCGCGGGCACGAAGCTGGGATCGGCTCGACCCAGTCGGCGTAGAACAGTGCGGGCGCGGCGGCGCAGGTGACGAGGCTGACGTGCGGCGGCAGGACGTTTGCCTCGAGCCACCTTTCGAGCCAGGCGTAAGCCCGGCGCAGGCCCGCCTTTCCGGCAGCGATCTCGGGTTCGTAGGGTTCGGCGCGCAGGCCCCCCGCAGCGGGATCGTCCCGGTCGACGAAATGCGCAGCGATCACCCGCTGCATATTGCCCATCACATAGTTGTCGAACACCCGGTCGAGCATCCGCGCCACTGCGGCCTGGGCCGGGTCGGCGGGAATGAGCGGAGCCGGGCCGGGATAGTGGACCGCGAGATGTTCGACGATGCTGGTCGATTCGACCACCACCTGCCCGCCATCGACCAGCACCGGGAACTGGCCGGAAGGGTGCGCCCGCCCGGTGAAGCTTTCGAACTTCGGCACCGACTGGTCGATCTCTCGGAAAGTGAACTCCGTCCCGTTGGCATAGAGCGGGATCAGTGCCTTCCACGTGTAGGAGGAAAAGGGGTGGCCGTGGAGTTCGAGCATCACCAGTTGCCCTCCGCCATTCGTCTCTGCCGCGCCAGTTCGCGGTCGCTGGTGGATGGGATGGGGCCTTCGGGCGGGTAGGGGGGCAGCGTGCCGCCGGGCTTGTAGGTTGTTATGACCGTGCCCTTGGCCGTCACGCGGTGGTCGGTAACGGTCAGCAGATCCGCCGGCGTGCCTTCGCAGAACAGCCGCTTCCCGCTGCCGAGCAGCACCGGATAGGTCATGGTGATCAGCCGGTCGATCAGGCCCGCCGCGAGCAATGCGGGATAGAGCGTGCTCGACCCTTGGATGATGATATCCGCGCCGTCCTGTGCCTTGATAGCGGCTACGTCCTCGATCCCGCGCATCCGGTGGCTATTCTCCCAATCGAGCGGCTGTTCGCCGCGCGTCAGGACATATTTGTTCGCCCGCCCGAAGGCCTCGCTCATCGGCTTGTTGTCGCCTGTCGCATAAGGCCAGTAGGCGGCGAAGATATCGTAGGTACGGCGGCCGAGCAGCAGGTCGTATTCGCCTGCAAACAGCGAGCCGAGCGTTTCGTTGATCCCGTCATCCCACAGCTTGAACACCCAGCCGCCCTGGTCGAAGCCGCCGGTCGGGTCTTCGGTCGGACCGCCGGGGGCTTGCATCACCCCGTCAAGCGACAAGAAGGCGGCACCGGTGATTGTGCGGGGCATCGCTCAGTCTCCCCGGATCGCGGCTTCAATTGCCGCATGGTCGATTTTCACCATCGCTTGCATGGCCGCGAAGACGCGCGCCTTGGCCGCAGGATCGGGGTGGCCCAGCCCGTCCATCAGCACGCGCGGGACGATCTGCCAGCGCATGCCGAAGCGGTCGAAGCACCAGCTGCACGCCATCTCGCCGCCGCCATCGGCGGTCAGCGCTGCCCAATAGCGGTCGGTCTCCTCCTGGCTGTCGGTAAACACCTGGAAGCTGATCGCATCGGTGAAGCCGTTCTCCGCCTTTCCGTTGAGCCCCATGAAGGGCTGGCCCAGCAGCGTGAAACCGACCGTCAGCACATCCCCCGCCTTGCCGCCGGGATAGTCGCCGGGCGCGGTATCGACCCGCTCGATCCGGCTGTCGGGGAACAGCCCGCAATAGAGCTGCGCCGCTTCATGCGCGTCGCGCTCGAACCACAGGCAGGTGGCGATTTTGCTGTCGGCCATCACTCTGCTCCCTTCCGCGGCCCGACGAGGCCGAAGCTCGCGCCCTGCGGATCGCTCGCGTTGAGCGAATATTCGCCGCCGGGAATCTCCATCGGCTCCTGGAACAGGGTCCCCCCGCCGTCCCGGATCGCATTAACCGCGGCGTCGATGTCGGGGACGCGGAAGTAGAAGGTCCACATCGGCATCGGCGGGCCTTCGGGCATCATCGGCATGACCGCGCCGAGTATGCCGACACCCATCGGCGTGCCTTCCGGTGCCCGTCCGCTGTGGCGCAGGAATTCGTATGTGCCGAGCGGGCCCATATCCATCTCGCCGCCTTTCACCCAGCCGAAATGCTTGGCGTAGAAGTGCCTCGCGGCCTCGGGGTCGCTGGTCATCAACTCGTTCCACGCGCAATGCCCCTGGCGCGGCCGGTCGTAGGAGAAGGCGTGGCTTTCCGGGTTCTCGACCCCCTCGGGCGGCTTGGGGGTCATCACGTAGAAGGGCGCGCCCTGCGGGTCGGTCACCATCGCCACGCGGCCCGCGCCCTCGATGTCGCGCGCGGGCATGGCGATGCGCCCGCCATCCGCCTCGATCAAGGCGGCCATCTTGTCCGTATCGTCGGCAGAGACATAGCCCAGCCAACCCGGCCGGGCCCCGCCCGAGGTCATCTCGTCGGTCAATTGCAGGACGCCGCCGATCTGGCTCTCGCTGGCCTCGATATGACGGTAGTCGTCACCGCCGCCGAAGCGCCAATCCAGCAAGGGGCCGTAGAATGCCTCCGCTCCCGCGCGGTCGGTGGTCATCAGTTCGTACCAGATGAAATCGCCATGGTGATTAGCCATCGTTACTCTCCTTGCGTGCGGCATCCGCCGTCTCGAATTGCGCGATCTGTTCGGCATGGGCCTTTCGGAATGCGGGCCGCGCCAAAATGCGGTCGACATAGGCCTCGCTCGCGGGACGATCGCCCCGGCCGCGCAGCATGTCGAGCCTCAGAACATCCGCCATGACCAGGTCCGCCACCGTGAAGCGGCCTGCGACCAGCCACTCACGGGTGGCCAGCACGGCCTCCATCTGGGCGAGGCGTCGGTCCATCCAGTCGGAAATCGCCGGAATGTCCTGCTCGGACCATTGCAGCACGACCCACGGCATGGTGACCATCTCGATCGTGTTTAGCGCGGCCATCAGCCACTGGACGCATTCCGCCTCCCCCGCGGGATCGCGCGGCAGGAGCGCTTCGCTCTTGCGCGCGAGGTGGAGCAGGCACGCGCCGCTTTCGAACAGGCGAATTTCGCCATCCTCCAGCATCGGAACCTGGCCGAACGGCTGGCGGTCGAGGTGGTTTGTCTCCCGGCCGTCGAAAGGAACGGTCGCGATCCGGTAGGGAATGCCGGCTTCCTCGCACGCCCAGCGCAGCCGCAAGTCGCGAACGAAGCCGCGCGGGCCTTCCGGCACCCAGTCGAGCGTCCAGATGGTAACCGGATCGGTCACGGCTCAGGCTTGCTGTTCGAAGATCGGTTCGAACCCGCCGAAGATCATCCGCTTGCCGTCGAACGGCATGTCGCTGCCGTCGCCGAAGTGTTCGGCCATCCTGGGGTCGGCCATCAACTTGTCGTGGCTCGCGTCGGCGGTTGCCTTGTCGGGCCAGGTCATCCAGCTGAAGACGATCTTCTCGCCGCCTTCCGCCTTCACCGCCATGCGGAAATCGGTGGTGGTGCCGTCCTTGACGTCGGCTTCCCAGCATTCGACCTGCGACAGCGCGCCATGGTCTTTCGCAATCGGCCAGAACTTCTCGGCCACTTCGCGATAGGCGTCCTTCTTGCCCTCGGGCACGGGGATCACGAAACCTTGTACATACATCGTCTCTCTCCTTCGAATGTCGCGGATTTACGCCGTGCCTTCGGCGGGCGGGCCGTCAGCGGCGGCCTGCGGGTCCATCCACATTGTCTCCCAGATATGGCCGTCCGGGTCCTCGAAGCTGCGGCCGTACATGAACCCCATATCCTGCACCGGGGTCGGGTCCGGCTTTCCGCCTGCGTCGACCGCCTGGTTCACGATGCTCTCCACCTCCTCCTTCGAATCCCGGCTGATGCACAGCAGCACCTGCGCGGCGCGGTGGGCATCGGGTATCTCCTTCGAGGTGAAGGTCTTCCAGAAATCATGCGTCAGCAGCATGACATGGATCGCCTCCGACCAGACCATGCAGGACGCCATATCGTTGCTGAACTGCGGGTTCTGCTCGAACCCCACCGCTTGGTAGAACGCGATCGATCGTGCGAGGTCGGTGACGGGCAGGTTGATGAAAATCATCTTGGTCATGGCGGTTTCCTCTCCTCAGGTCCCGCGAATCGGCACTTGCCTTTGATGGACCTTTGAGTTACCAAAAACAACTATGAAGTTACCAAATGAAACTTCTATCCATGGCAAGTGGTATGACGACGCCTGCGGCACCGCCTACGGGATGGAGCTGGTGGGCGAGCGCTGGGCGCTGCTTGTCCTGCGTGAACTAATGCTCGGACCGCGGCGATTTTCCGACCTTCGCGCCAGCCTGCCCGGAATATCGGCCAAGGTGCTGACCGAGCGGCTCGCCGGGCTGGAGCAAGCGGGCGCGCTGGTCCGCCGCCAGCTGCCGCCGCCCGGCAAGGCGCAGGTCTATGAACTCACCGCATGGGGATATGCTGCCGAGCCGATCCTGCAGGAAATCGGGCGCTGGGCGGCGATGTCCTCCGGCCACGATCCGCTGCTCCCGCTGTCGCCGGTCTCGCTGATGCTGTCGATGCGCACCATGGCCGATTACACGCGCACCGGCACGATTGAGGGAAAGGTCGGTTTCGCGATTGGCGATGAAGAGTTTCTGGCTAGGCCGTGCGCGGGTGAGCTGCCGATCCGGCGTGGCGGCATCGAGCAGGCAGACGCGCTTTTCCGCGCCCCGCTCGCGTCGATCATTGCCGGGGGCATCTATGCCGGGGTGCCGTGGGAGGAGCTCGAAGCCGGGGCAGGCCTCAGCATCGAAGGCGACCGCGATCTTGCCATGCGCTTCGTCGCGCTGTTCTCACTCCCGCCGAAGCTCGCCTAGTTTTGCTGGCCCCGCGGCCATGGCCAAAATAGGGTGCCATGTTTGCGCAGCATTCGTGCTAAAGAGGTTTTCTCTCCGAGTTCGCCGGAGGTGGTAAGCACGATAGCGAGCGCCGGGTAAGGCTTTCGTCCCGCGAGTCTCCTGCATCCGAAGGCCTCGGCCATGGAACCCATCAAAGCTATGAAGCCTGAATCCACAGGTAGTCTGGGCATGGCCTTGGTCATGTCATCCAGTACTCCGCTCATCCTGCTCAACGAGGAGCTCGTGGTGAAGGCTGCCAGCGGTTCGTTCTGCCGCAACTTCTCGATCGATTGCGACGGCGTGGTAGGCAAGGAGCTGTTCGAGCTGGGTGAAGGGGAATGGGACATCCCGCAACTGAAATCACTGCTGAAAGCGACCGCAGCCGGACAGGCCGAAATCGAGGCCTATGAAGTCGATCTCGTTCGCCCTGATCAACCGACACGCAACCTGGTGATCCATGCCCATGTGCTCGAACGGCATGAAAGTGAGGCACTTCGGCTTGCTGTAGCGATTACCGACGTCACCGAAGCGCTGAAATCCAGGCGGGAAAACGACGCTTTGGTGCAGGAAAAGCAGGTCCTGCTCCAGGAACTGAATCATCGTGTGGCAAACAGCCTTCAGATCATCGCGAGTGTCCTCATGCAGCGTGTGCGGATTGCCCAGTCCGAAGAGACGCGCACGCACTTGCGCGATGCCCACCACCGGGTGATGTCCGTTGCCACTCTCCAGCGCCAACTGGCTTCGAGCGCCACGGGCGAGGTCGCTTTGCGGCCCTATTTCACCGATTTGTGTGCCAGCATCGGTGCTTCGATGATTCCCGATCCCGCACTGCTGTTCCTTGTGGTCGACTCGGACGACAGCGTCACCTCCGCCGACAGATCAGTGAGCATGGGCCTCATTGTCACAGAGCTGGTGATCAACTCGCTCAAACACGCTTATCCGGATGAAGCCAAGGGCACGATCCGCATCGGGTATCACGCCACGGATGACGGTTGGATACTGAGCGTGGCAGACGACGGTGTTGGCATTGAAGGGGCCCATGAAAGCGGGAAGCCGGGCCTCGGCACAGGCATCGTCAACGCACTAGCGAAGCAGCTCAAGGCAACCGTCGCAGTGACGGATGCCCATCCCGGCTGTATCGTCTCGATCACTCATCGAAACAAGATGTAAACAACCGCAAAAGCCGACAAGTTCGGGGCGCGATCCGGTGCAACAGCGAGCCCGTAGTCTAGCTTATCTGCCCAGGCGCCCGAGCCTTCAAAGGGAGTTTAATGCAGGCCCTCATCATCGAAGACGAGTATCTGATCGCGCTCGCGATCGAAGATGCGCTGATCGAGCTCGGATACACGACATTCGCTTTTGCTGACACGGTGGCAGGTGCCATCGAAGCGGCAGGCAATCGATGCCCCGACCTCATCGTCGCGGATCACCGGATCAGCGATGGAACCGGAACCGATGCCGTCAAGGCGATTTGCTCTGGCAAGCCTATCCCGGTCGTGTTCATGACAGGGAGTGGCGAGGAAGTTCTGGAAGAGCTTCCGGGCGCGGTGATTGTCCTGAAGCCATTTTCGCTGCCATTGCTCGAAGCAGCCATCAAGCGGGCCATCGAGCATCCTGTGCAGCACACCGCGGTCCGCTGAAGCCGGGCTGAAACCCTACTACCCCCGGAGTTACTGCCGGAACGCCCAGCGTAGCGTCTTGCCCATGCCCCAGCTTGCGGCCCGCGCTGGCAGAACACCGAGGCCGGGTCGCTCCAGCCCCAGCATCTGCCGCGCGTAGGGCGGCAGGATATCCACGGCCGCCGTCCCGAGCGTCGCCTGCACGCCGCGCGGTGCGCCCTTCGTTCGTTGGCTGAGCACCAGCCGCGCCACCTCTTTCGCCTCGGGCGAATAGCGCAGATCGCTCCGCATTTCGCGGAGCAGCTTTTCCGCCTCGTTCTTCGTCTCCGGTACCGGATCGGCCCCGAGCTTGCGGGCGATCAAGGCGAACTGGCGGAAATATTCGTCCTGCTCGGCAAATGGCATGGCGGGCCGGACGTAGCGCAGATAGGCCTCGAGGAAGCTGGTCGCCTCCGCCACGTGCACCCACGCCAGCGTGCGCGGATCGTTTGCCGCATAGGGCGATCCGTCGGGCAGCGTGCCGGTCACCCGCGCATGGATGCGGTTGACCCGCGCGATCGCTGCCTCCGCCTCGTCGCGATTGGCGAAGGTCGTCTGCGCGATGAACCTTGCGGTCCGGCGCAGCCGGCCGTGCATGTCGTTGCGAAAATCCGAATGGTCGAGCACACCCTGCAAGGCATGCGGATGGAGCATCTGGATCAGCAGGCTACGAATGCCGCCGATCATCATGCCCACGACATCGGCATGAACCATGCGGATCGGCGAATCGCGCTCGAACAGCGCCTCGTCGCTGATCGCAACCGGCTGCTGCCCGCCCTCGACATCGTTGAACACCGCGCGCACGCTGTCGACCAGCTTCATGCGGATGCGTTCCGACGGGCGCAGCGATTCCATGAGTGGCAATATAGGGTTGCGGCGGGCGAATGGAATGTTGCGCTGCACATGCTTGCAGCGCCCCGCGCGCGCGTCTAGGCAACGGCCAAGATGAACGACATGACCGACAAGACCTTCGAGGCATCCGACAAAACCGTGCTCGCCGCCCCCGACACCGAGGTGGATGTGCGCGCAACCTTCGGCATCGATATCGACTGGAAAGTCCCCGCCTTCTCCAAGGCCGACGCCCGCGTGCCCGATCTCGACGAAAGCTATGTGTTCGATCCCGACACCACGCTCGCGATCCTTGCCGGCTTCGCGCACGACCGGCGGGTGATGATCCAGGGCTATCACGGCACCGGCAAGTCGACCCATATCGAACAGGTCGCGGCGCGCCTCAACTGGCCTTGCATCCGGATCAACCTCGACGCGCATATCAGCCGCATCGACCTGATCGGGCGCGATGCGATCGTGCTGCGCGACGGGCTGCAGGTGACCGAGTTCCGCGAAGGGCTGCTCCCTTGGGCGCTCCAGCATCCGGTGGCGCTGGTGTTCGACGAATACGATGCGGGCCGCCCGGACGTGATGTTCGTCATCCAGCGCGTGCTCGAACAGCAGGGCAAGCTCACCTTGCTGGACCAGAACCGCGTCATCCGCCCCGATCCGGGCTTCCGCCTGTTCGCTACTGCCAACACGGTCGGGCTGGGCGACACCAGCGGGCTTTATCACGGCACGCAGGCGATCAACCAGGGCCAGATGGACCGCTGGAACATCGTCGTCGGGCTCAACTACCTGCCCGCCGAAACCGAAGAACAGATCGTCAAGGCGAAAAACCCGGAGACCGACGCCAAGACGGTGGCCGACATGGTCAAGGTCGCGGACATGACCCGGCAGGGCTTCATCAACGGCGACATCTCGACCGTCATGAGCCCGCGTACGGTAATCACCTGGGCGCAGAATGCAGCCATCTTCAAGAACATCGGCTTCGCCTTCCGTCTGAGTTTCCTCAACAAGTGCGACGAGGCGGAGCGGATGCTGGTGGCCGAATACTTCCAGCGCGTGTTCGGGGAAGACCTGCCCGAAAGCGTGGTCAAGCCGGGTCGATAGCGCTCACCCCGGGTTCATCACAAATGGGACAGGAATTTTCCCTCGCAATTGGTGTGTTGGCGGGGTAACACAGCCTGAATGGCTTCTATTTTCCAGCTGTTCCGCAAGGGGGATAAGGCAAACCGCGCGCCGCCGGCGCATCGCGGGTTTTATGCGCTGTACGAATCGCAACAGCGCGAACCCGACGAGGATGAGGACGGCCTGCCGCTGTACCGTTCGGGTTCGCGCGCGCCGGATTACGACGAGTGGGATCGCCGCCTCGAGCAGCTCGAACAGCAGGTCGACCAGACCCGGCCCAAACTGCGCTGGTGGAAGCCAGCATACTGGAAGGGCCGGCGCAAGCGCTGGTGGGCGGGGAGGATCGTCGCCGGTTCCTTCCTCGCTTTCATCCTCCTCGTCGCCTGGCTCGCGATCACCGCGCCGCTGTCGAAATCGCTCCAGCCCATCGCCCCGCCGCAGCTGACGCTGGTCGCGGCGGACGGCACGCCGATTGCGCGCAACGGCGCGATCGTGGCCGATCCGGTCAAGGTATCCGATTTGCCGCCGCATGTGGTCGACGCATTCCTGTCGATCGAGGACCGGCGGTTCTATTCGCACTGGGGGGTCGATCCGCGCGGGATCGGACGGGCGGTGTTCACCGGGGTCGGCGGCGGCAGCACGATCACCCAGCAGCTCGCCAAATTCACCTTCCTGACCCCCGAGCAGACACTGACCCGCAAGGCGCGAGAAATGCTGATCGCCTTCTGGCTCGAGAGCTGGCTGACCAAGGATCAGATCCTCGAACGCTATCTCTCCAACGCCTATTTCGGCGACAACGTCTACGGCCTGCGTGCCGCCTCGATGCATTACTTCTACCGCAAGCCGGAGAAGCTGAAGCCCGAGCAGGCGGCGATGCTGGCAGGGCTGGTGCAGGCCCCGTCGCGGTTCAATCCGCGCAAGAACTACGATGCGGCGGAAAAACGCATGCACATGGTGCTCGATGCGATGGTGGCGAACGGGAAGCTGACCGAAGCCGAAGCGGCTGCTCTGCCATCGCCCCGGATCGACAACCGGACGAAGAACGACCTGCCCACCGGCACCTATTTTGCCGATTGGGCCCTGCCCGAGGCGCGCAAGCTGACCCAGAGCGGTTATGCCAGCCAGACGCTGACCACGACGCTCGATTCGCGGCTGCAGAATATCGCCCGCCGCGTGGTCACGCGCGCGCCGCTGGGCGAGGCGCAAGTGGCCCTTGTGGCGATGCGGCCCAATGGCGAGGTCGTCGCGATGATCGGCGGCAAGGATTATTCCGCCTCGCCCTTCAACCGCGTCACCCAGGCGAAGCGCCAGCCCGGATCGACCTTCAAGCTGTTCGTCTATCTCGCCGCGCTCGAAGCGGGGATGGAGCCGGATGACCTGATCGACAACACCGCGATCGAACAGGGCAGCTATCGCCCGAAGAACGCGAGCGAGAACTACAGCGAGAGCCTGACGCTGGAGCAGGCCTTCGCGCGGTCGAGCAATGTTGCGGCGGTTCGCTTGTTCGACCGGGTCGGCAGCGATGCGGTGATCCGGCAGGCGCGCGCACTCGGCATAAAGTCGCCGCTGGCTGAGGGCGATCCCAGCCTCGCGCTCGGCACCTCGACCACCACTTTGCTCGAAATGACCGCTGCCTATGCCGGGATTGCCGGCAACAGCTTCCCGGTCGAACCGCGCGCTTTCCCGGCGGAGGAAGAGGGCTGGCTCGACTGGCTGTGGAGCGGGACCGACAGCTATGGCTCCTCGACCCACACATCGATCGAGCAGTTGCTGCGCGCGGCGATCAATGCGGGGACCGGCCGCGCGGCGATGCTGCGCGGGCCGAACTTCGGCAAGACCGGCACCAGCCAGGAAAACCGCGACGCGCTGTTCATCGGCTATGCGGGGGACCTCGTGGTCGGCGTATGGATCGGCAAGGACGACAATACGCCGCTGAAAGGTGTGAGCGGCGGAGGATTGCCTGCCCGCATCTGGCGCGACTTCATGCAGCAGGCGCTGGGCGAAGTGCGCGAGCCCAGCAGGCGCGAAACGCCGCAGCCGAACCCGAGCGGCCCGATCCAGCCGATGGACGATATACCCTTGGGCGAGGGCGGCCCGACCATGAGCATTGGCGAGAACGGGGTCACCGTCTCTACCGAGGTACAAGGGGTTCCGCTCGACCTGCGGCTCGACGACGGTGGTTTCTCGGTACAGCCGCGCGAGCCCGAGCCGGCGGAAAACTAGACTTCGGGACTTACGACCAGAATGTTCATCACCGCGGTCGCGACAGGGCGTTTGCGGTCCTCTTGCCATGCCTCGACCGTCAGGTTGGCATTTCGCCTGCCGAGTTTGGTGATCCGGGCCTTCGCGTAAGTGGTCCGGTTCTTCGCGGCGGAAAGGAACTGGACGGTGATGTTTACCGGCTTCAGTTGGGGCTGGACCTCGCGGTCTGCCAGCGCGCTGCGCAGCGCGGCATAGCCTGCGGTTTCGAGCAATCCGCTCGTCGCGCCGCCATGGAACACCCCCGGTCGGCCCTCGACATTGGGCGCGAAGTCCACCGCGACGATCGGCAAGCCATCCTCTAAGGAGTCGACGGCGATACCCATCGAACGTGCGTAGGGCGGAAGCTCCGCCATTTTCTCATTGCGGGACACGGCGCGTATCCCCCGTGATGGTCATGAAAACCCCGGCGATATTGGCCACCGGATCGCCGGGATCGCCATCATGCGCTACCCCGCGCACGAAGGCGGCGGAGCGGGTGACCTTGTAGCATTCGGCATGCCCCACCACCGCCGCCCGCGCACGCGCCGGCCGCTGGTAGTCGACCCTCAGGTCCAGCGTGGCGATCGCCGCGAATTCCTTGCGCGCGGTCCAGATGCACAGGCCGGATGCCATGTCCATCAGGCTGACGATCGGACCCGAGGCAAGGACATGCCGGTCCGGCTCGCCCAGCAGGTCTTCGCGCCAGGGGAGTTCCAGCTCGACCCAGTTGTCACCCGCCGCCACGAACCGCAGCCCGAGCCACCCGGCGTGGCCATGCCCGAGCAGGAATTTCGCCGCGCGCGCGGGATCGAAACGGGCAACTGTCGATGTCATCCCATTCGCTTAGGAGGAGGGCGGATGGACTTGCAATCTTCTAATTTCCTTGGCGGCGTTGCGACCCGCAATCTCGACCAGCAGCGCAGGCATTCCGTCTGCGGCTGCCAGACAAGGGGGAATGACCATGCACCTGCCCAAAATCGACCTGTCCAGCCTGCCCGACCTGCCGGAGGCCAGCGGCGCTTTCGGTTCGCTGTCCGACCTGGCTACTGCAACCACCGATGACCGGATCCTGATCATCATGGTTTACATCTATGAAATGATCCCGCCCGAAGCTCTGGTCTTCTGAACGGCGATGCGGGTCGATCCGGCAATCACGGCGTTGCGGGGGGATGTCGCTTCGCAGCGCCGGTCGCAAGCGGCGCTCGAGGCAGTCAAGGCGGCGTGGCGGGCCGATGCCGGGGCCGGTGTGGTCGAAGGGCTGCAGCGCTACGCGCAGGGCGCAAAGCTGGGGGATTGCGCCATGCTGGCGGCAGAGTTCCTCGGATCGGACCTCGGGCGTATCCGGGAGCTTCTTTCCGGCTGGCTCGACTGCCTTTCGCGTCATCCTTTCGGCCATGTCCCTGCGCGCCATCAGTACTCCGGCGGAATCGGATTGATCCAACTCGCCGAGTCCGGCGGGGCGGCATTGTCTCTGGTGCTGCACGAGGCGAGCTCGGCGCAAAAGGAACCTCGCACGGTCAGCTTCGTCGATGCTGAACGGCACGAATTCGTCCTCGCCGGTAAAGGTTGCGCCTCGGGTTATCGCTGGAGCGGCCGCGACGGCGATCAACCCGAAAGCCGTCAGCTTTCGCTCGAACCGGGATCCTTGGTCGCTTTGCCGGATCGGTATCAGGCGAAGCAGGTCGTTCGGGTCGACCAGTCGCTGGTCATGCTGCGCCTGAGCAGGGCACCCGAACGGCCTCGACCGAGCGTCGAGCTATGTCTAGCGGATGGCCGGATCGTCCATCGCGCCACCGGGGACCGGCGCGAAAGTTGCCGGGAAATGGCGATGGCCGTGCTGACCGCAATGGGGCGGACCGATGCGGTGCCTGCGCTCGCAGCACGTGCTTTGCTCGGGGGGTGTGAAGAGCGGTGGCAGACACTGCGGCACTGCCTGGCGCTCGACGGCAGCGAAGGCATGCGGTTGTTGCGAATGGTCGCGAGCGACACGACCGATCCGCTCAATGCCAGCGCGGCCCAGCTGCTTGCCGTGCTGGCACAGCGTTTTCCGGAATTCGCACAGGATCGGCCCGTAGCGTGCCACGCGTAATAGACGTTCCGACCGACGACCGGCAGATGGGGGTCGAAGAGTGTGCCTCCGCAATTGCAGCCATAGGATTCGACCCCGCCTGCCCCGGCATGGTCGACGAAGTCGCCGGCCTCCTCCGAGCGCTCGGCGCGAACCGCACCTTCCTTGGCGACGGGCTCGTCGAACTGCTGGCCGAAAGCGGGAAGGGCGAGACACCGCAAAGCGCCTACAGCCCGCAATCGATCATGCTGACTTCGCCGCGCAACGGCTTTTTCCTGCGCGCCAACATCTGGCCGTCCGAACAGGACAGTTGCTTCCGCCGGAGCGGGGCACACAATTTTGCCTATGGCGCGGCGCATGATCACAATTTCGATTTCCTGACCTACGGCTATTTCGGGCCGGGCTATCGCAGCGACTATTACGAATACGATTATCACACGGTCACGGGCTATCGCGGCGAGCCAGTCGGCTTGCGCTTCATCGAGCGCAGTGCGCTTTCGCCGGGCAGGCTGATGCACTACCGGGCGCATCGCGATGTCCACGCGCAACTGCCGCCGGACAGTCTCTCGGTGTCGCTCAATGTCATGGCCTGCGAACCGGCGCAGGGATGGCATGACCAGTATGGCTTCGACCTCACGCGCGGAACAGTGAGCAGGGTGCTCAATAGCGGTTCGACGGAAACCTTGCTGCGCATTGCCGTGGCGCTGGGTGACGAGGAGGGAGTCGGCTTGGCCGAAGACTGGGGGCGCAACCATGCGAGCGACCGGATTCGGCTCGCGTGCTTCGAAGCGCGGGCATTAGCTGCGCATGATCCGTCCAACCGCGACACGATCTGGCGCGAGGCCGAGCGTTCGGGCAGCTTGCTGGTGAAAAAGGAAGCCGAATTGCGGCGGCGCGAATCAGCTTAAAAGGCGCTTCCGGCCAGCGCATCGATTGCGCCCTGCAGGATGATCGCGGCGGCATGGCTGTCGATCCGCTCGGCGCGCTTCCTGCGGCTGAAATCCTGCCCGATCATGTCGCGCTCGGCGCTCGCGGTCGACCAGCGTTCGTCCCACAGCAGGACCGGCAGATCGAGCGCCTGCGCGAGGTTGCGGGCATAGGCGCGGCTCGATTGCGCGCGGGGGCCTTCGCTGCCGTCCATGTTGCGCGGAAGGCCGAGCACGATGCCCCTGATCGCGCGTTCCTGGACGATGGCGGATAGTGCAGCGGCATCTCTCGAGAACTTGCCCTTGGGCAGGGTCTTGCCCGCGGTTGCGAAGCTCCATGCGGCATCGCAGGTTGCGATGCCGAGGGTCTTGGTGCCGAGATCGAGCCCCAGCAGTGCGCCGCCATCGCCCACTGCGGCGCCAAACTCGCTGGCGCTTTCGGTGATCAGGACGTCTTGCCCCATGCCTCGACCCGCGCGATGACATCCTGCTGCACGTTCTTCCAGAACAGCGGGATGTCGTAGACATGGTAATTGTTCCCCGGCAGCACTGCGCTGCCGACTTCGGGCGGATCGCCGATCAGCAGCAGTCCGCGCTCATCGCAGCGCGCGGGGACTGCTGCCGGGATCAACTCGCCGGTCGAATAGTCGGCCTCGGGCACCAGTGTCCCGAGATTGCGCTCGGCCGGTGCCTCGCCGTTGACCGAGCCGGTTAGCGGATTGATGCACAGGATCCGGCTTTCGCCCCGCGGCTTGCCATCGAAACCGATCGATCCGGCATAGGTCTCGAGCAGCGCGCTTGGGTCCGCCGGCTCGGCGAAGCTCGACCAGCTCAGAATGCAGCCCGGTTGGCCAGGTGTCGCGCAAGCCGGGAAGCCGAGGGCAGGGAGATCTTGCTCGACCGAAATCGGCCAGCCGATTGCATACACTGCGGCAACTCTCGGAGCGATGTCGCTGCCCGCTACCTCTTCGCGCAGCAACCGCAACAGGTGGAGGGCACCCTGACTGTGTCCGACCAGTACGATCGGCGTGTTCTGATCCACGCTGGCCACGAAGAAGCCGTAAGCTTGTTTCACATCGCGATAGGCGGCATCGATCGCCTTCTGGCCTTCCTCCCCCTTGGTGAGGAAACTTCCCATCGTTGCCTGACGGTATCTCGGGGCCCAGATCTCGCTTGCTGCGTTGAACGGGCTGGCCATGCCCTTGACGTAGATTCTGGCGACGTTCTGCGACTGCGGGTCGTCTATCGGCGCGTTCCAGTTTGCGCGGTCGAGATAGCTGGTCGGGTGGATGAAAAAGACCGCGAAATCGGGGGCGTCGTCCACCGGAAGCGGCATGGCCACCCCGTCGCGAACTTGGGCAGGCTGCCAGCGCGCCGGATCGCCCGTTCCCATCCCGGGGCGCGACAGCCACATCTTCGGGTCGTTATAGGCGTTGGTGTCGAGCGGTTGCTGCTCGACGAAATCGCCCGACGGCACCAGAGCGAGCTCGGTCAGTTCCTTCGACCAGATGGTGAGCGCGATCAGCCCCAGCACCGCAACCATGATCAGCCCGGCAACGAGATAGAGAAACTTGCGCGCCACTATGAACCCTCTGACATCATTGCCTGATATGCCTCTTCATTGCGTTCGGCCCGCCGTTCGAGCGCGACCTTGATCATCGCCAGCAACGGGTCCGCCAGGAACAACCCGAGGATGCCGAACAGGATCCCCATGATCAGCTGCGAAGCCAGCACCATGGCCGGGGCGAGGTCGACCGTCTTCTTCGCAATCAGCGGGATGATCACATAGCCATCGAAGGTCTGGACAAGGAAATAGACGATGATGGTGTAGATACCCATGTCCGTCCCGCCGGAAAAGCCGACCATCACCATCAGTCCGCCCGCGATGAGTGCGCCAAGGTTGGGGATGAAGGCGAGCAACCCGGTCAGGATCGCCAGCAGCGCCGCCATCGGCACCCCGTAAAGCGCGAGCATGATCCAGGTGAAAACCCCTTCGAACACCATGCCGACGAGCCTGCCGGCCATCAGGCGCCGCATGGTGTAGCCCATCCGCGAAGCCGTTTCGAAGAACTCGGCACGGCGGTGCCGTGGCAACATCCAGGCCACCGAACGTTCGTAGAGTTGCGGCTCCATGGCGACATAGATGCCGATGATCGCGATCAGGAAAATCGTGCTTAGCCCGCCCAGCAGCCCGCCAATCGCGCGGGTAACCGTGCCGACGCCGCTCATCAGATTTCCGGCAATGCCCTGCAGATCGGTCTGGCTGACGTCGAAACCCTGCGTTTGCAGCCACGCGATCCCGGCATTGATTTGCGCCTGCACGATGGTCGGCAGCGCCGCCGCCTCGCGCGAAATCTGCGAGCCGGCGTACATCGCCAGCCAATAGAAAAATCCGGCGGTCGCCCCGATCACGATCAGCACCAGCCACATGCGGCTGAGCGGCAGGACCCGGCCGAGCAGGCGCGCTCCGCCGTCGATCATCGCAGCGAACACCATCGCACCAAAGATCACCAGCAGCGATTGCGAGATATAGATCGCGAGGATCACTGCCCCCACGACCAGCGTCCAGACGAACGCCCGCTGGGCTTCGAACCGCAATTCAGGATTGTCGATCCGCGACGGGCTCGATCCGAGATCGTCGTTCCCGGCGGCCTCGTGCGGATCGCTCATTCGCTTGCCTTGCTCTCGTCGATGGTCGGACGCAGTGTCGTCCATGCGCGCTTCCCGCGCAAGGCACCCGGCCAGGTCAAAGGGTTCCAGCTGGCCGTGCCATCGAGCGAAAAGGTGATGAACTCGGCCCGCCCGCCGACATTCTCCAGCGGCACCGGGCCGCCCAGACCCTGTTCCAGATCGGATGCACGGCTATCGGCTGAATGGTCGCGGTTGTCGCCCATCATGAAGATGTGTCCGGAAGGAATTTTCGTGGGCGGATATTCGTCGAGTCTTTGCCGAACGTGATCGATCACCAGATAGGTCGCGCCATTGGGCAATGTTTCGCGCATGACCGGGAGCTCGTAGACCTCGCGCCCGTCCTCCAGCGTTTTGCGATAAACGTCGAAATAGCCGAGGCAGGTGACCTGGTCGCACAGTTGCGCATCGTCCACCGGGATGCGGATTGCCGGTTCGACTTCCTGCGGAACCGGCTTGCCGTTGAGGATGATCTGCCCCTTACGCACTTCGATCGTATCGCCCGGCAGGCCGACCACGCGCTTGATATAGTCCTCGTCGCGGCTCGGCGGCACGGCGATCACCACGTCGCCATATTCGGGTGTGCCCGGCCAGACGCGCCAGTCGCCGCGCGGCAGGACGTGGAACGATGCCGAGACCCACGACCAGCCGTAGGGATATTTGCTAACCACCAGCCGGTCCCCGACCAGCAGGTTGGGCACCATCGAGGTCGACGGAATGTAGAATGGCTTGGCGATGAAGCTGTGGAAGCCGAGCACCGCGAGCAGCATCAGCGCGAGGCCGCGGATTTCAGCGAGCCAGTTGATCGGTTCTTTCGTCTTGTCGGTCACGGCGGAGGGTTCGTTACTCAAAGCAGGCGCGCCTCGATGATGACATAGGCCTGCGCCCATGGATGGTCGTCGGTGAGGGTAAGGTGAATGACGGCCTCATGGCCATCCGGGGTGATTTCGGCAAGCCGTTTCGCCGCGCCGCCCTCGAGCTTGAGTGTCGGCGCGCCCGAGGGCGCATTAACCACGCCGATATCCTTCATGAACACCCCGCGCCGGAAGCCGGTGCCGACCGCCTTGGAGAATGCCTCCTTGGCGGCGAAGCGCTTGGCGTAAGTTCCGGCGATGGTGAAGGGACGCCGCCGTGCCTTGGCGCGCTCGACATCGGTGAAGACGCGGTTCTCGAACCGTTCTCCGAACCGATCGAGCGAGTTCTGGATGCGCTCGATATTGCACAGGTCGGAGCCGACACCGATGATCATGGTTTGTTTGCCATTCGCACGCCCATCCGGGCGTACGTCCTCGGCGCTGTTTCGACCCGTGCCGGGTCGAGCGCCTGCGGGCGGGCAGTCGCCCTTGCGGCCCATCGGGCCGTCGTCCCGAAACAAGCAAGCGGGGAAGCGCCGGGCGCGGCGCGACCAGCGACGCCAGCGCGCGACTGCGCGCCGCCGCCTCTGCGGCGAAGCCAAGCGGGCCGGATGGCCCGCACCCGGCGTTTGAGGGGCGAAAGCAAAAGACTCACCGCGCCTCATCCATTATTTCGCGCATCTGGCGCACCGCTTGTTCAAGCCCAACGAACACCGCCTCGCCGACGAGGTAATGCCCGATGTTGAGCTCGGCGAGCTGCGGGATCGCGGCGATCGGCTGGACGTTCTCGTAGGTCAGCCCGTGGCCCGCGTGCGGTTCGATGCCGTTCTTGGCGGCAAGGGCGGAGAGATCGGCAATGCCCTTCAGTTCGCTCGCGACCCGCTCCCGGTCGCCATCGAGGAAGGCGTGGGCGTAGCCGCCGGTATGGAATTCGACCACCGGCGCGCCGAGCCGCAGCGCGGCATCGAGCTGGCGCTCGTTGGCCTCGATGAACAGGCTCACCCGGATGCCCGCCTCCTTGAGGCGGTCGATAATCGGCACCAGCGTGTTGTGCAGCCCCGCCGCGTCGAGCCCACCCTCGGTGGTGCGCTCCTCGCGCTTTTCGGGCACGATGCAGGCGGCGTGCGGCTTGTGCCGCAAGGCGATCGCCAGCATCTCCTCGGTCGCCGCCATCTCGAGATTGAGCGGCAAGTCGGTCGCCGTCTGGATGCGCGCGAGGTCTTCGTCGCGGATATGCCGCCGGTCTTCGCGCAAATGCGCGGTGATCCCGTCGCCGCCGACCGCCGCGACGATCTCCGCCGCGCGCACCGGATCGGGATGATCGCCCCCGCGCGCGTTACGGATGGTCGCGACGTGGTCGATGTTGACCCCGAGACGAAGACGACCGCTCACTACTTCCGGCTCCCCGGCTTGGTGACGGGCACGGCGGCAAGCGCCTCCGGCACCTCGTCGTCGGCGTAGGTCGGGAAATTGATTTCGACCAGCGGATAGAACGGCACGCCGAGATCGACCGAGCCGGCGGAACGGTCGATCAGTGCGACTTCGGCCAGCACCTCGCCGCCCTCGCGCGAGACAGCCTCGATCGCCTCGCGGCTCGACAGGCCGGTGGTGACCACATCCTCCACCATCAGCACCCTGGTGCCGGGTGCGAGCGCGAAGCCGCGCCGCAGGTGGAACACACCGTCCGGGCGTTCGAGGAACATCGCATCCTTTCCCAGCGCTCGGCCCATCTCATGGCCGATGATCAGCCCGCCCATTGCAGGCGAGATCACCGCGTCGATCTGGCTGCGCAACTCGCGCGGCAATCTGGCCGCCAGAGCGACTGCCAGCCGCCCGGCGCGTTCGGGATTCATCAGCACCCGCGCGCATTGCAGATAATAGGCGCTGTGCCGCCCGGAGGAGAGCATGAAATGGCCTTCGAGCAAGGCCCCGCAAGCGCGGAATTCGGACAGGACTTCATCTTCGGTCATGGGGAAAGTCGTTAGCCCTTCAATGGTTGGAATCGACATGTCGCCAGAGGGGCAACAGCACTTGCGGATTTTTCTCCTATAAGCGCTTGAGACGGGGGGCAAGCATGCGTATAGGCCGCGCATTGTTCCCCCCTTCCGGGGGCTGAGCGGCTGTATTCGGTCGCATCCGGTTACTGGCAGAGAGCATTGAAAACAATGAGTTTCGGTAATTCGCCCAAGGGGGCACAGCGACTGGCGACGACGCTTTGGGCGGCTTTATTGCTGGCGTTCGCGCCGCAGGCCGCGATGGCACAGGCTGCGCCACCCGCGCCGGTCGAAACCGCCGCCGCTACGGAAACCGTGGCTGGACCGGCGACCGATGCCGCAGCCGCTCCCGCAACCGACGCAGCCTCCTCCGCCGCAGCAACGGGCGATTCGAGCTACACCCCGCTCGGGCCGGAGCACATCAAGGGGCAGCCGACTGCCAAGGGCTGGGATGTGCAGCAGCAGTATTCGCCGATCGGTCACCAGGCCAATCAGCTGCATATCGGCCTGATTTGGGTGATGGCGATCATCAGTGCGTTCGTTCTCGGCCTGCTGCTGTGGGTGGTTATCCGCTTCAACAAGAAGGCCAACCCGACCCCGTCGAAGACCACGCACAACACGCTGATCGAAGTCGTGTGGACGGTGGTGCCGGTGCTGATCCTCGTCGCCATCGCGATCCCCTCGATCGACCTGCTCGCCAAGCAGTACGAAACCCCGCCGAAGGACGCGGTCACCGTCAAGGCGATCGGGTACCAGTGGTACTGGGGCTATGAATATCCCGACAACGGCGGGTTCGAAGTCGTGTCGAACATGATGCCGGAAGACGAGGCCGAAGCGAAGGGCTTCCCGGGCCAGCTCGAGGTCGACAACCGCATGGTCGTGCCGGTCAAGACGCCGATCCGCCTGCAAACGACTGCGGCCGACGTGATCCACTCCTTCGCCGTTCCGTCGCTGTGGTTCAAGCTCGACGCGGTGCCCGGCCGGATCAACGAGAAGCTGCTCTACATCGAAGAGCCCGGCATCTATTACGGCCAGTGCTCGGAACTGTGCGGCATCAAGCACGGTTACATGCCGATCGCGGTCGAAGCGCTGCCGCGCGACCGGTGGGAGGCCTGGGTCCGCAGCAAGGGCGGCACCGTCCAGGGTGACGCGCCCGCAGCCGCGCCGGCCGCAGCAGCGCCCGCCGCCGCCGCGACCCCGGCCGCCGCAGAGACGCCCGCCGCCGCTGCACCGGCTGCGGCCGAATAGACATAAGCATTCGAAAAGAGCGATAGAGACTGACCATGGCCACCACCGCTGAAGGTTTCGACATCCACCACGATGATCACGCGCATGACGCGGATCACAAGCCGGGCTTCTTCGCCCGCTGGTTCATGTCGACCAACCACAAGGATATCGGCACGCTCTACCTGATCTTCGCGATTTTCGCGGGGATTATCGGCGGTGCGCTGTCGGGCATCATGCGGATGGAACTGGCCGAACCTGGCATCCAGTACCTCGGCTGGTACGTCGACATGATGGGCGGCGAAGCGAGCTTCGAAGCCAATCTTCATGCTTGGAACGTGATCATCACCGCGCACGGCCTGATCATGGTGTTCTTCATGGTCATGCCGGCGATGATCGGCGGCTTCGGCAACTGGTTCGTGCCGCTGATGATCGGCGCGCCGGACATGGCCTTCCCGCGCATGAACAACATCTCGTTCTGGCTGACTGTCGCAGGCTTCCTCAGCCTGTGCATCTCGCTGTTCGTCCCCGGCGGGGCGGGCGGTAACGGTGCGGGTGTGGGCTGGACGGTCTATGCACCGCTTTCGACCAGCGGCTCGACCGGGCCTGCGGTGGACTTCGCGATCTTCTCGCTGCACCTTGCCGGTGCCGGCTCGATCCTCGGCGCGACCAACTTCATCACCACCATCTTCAACATGCGCGCGCCGGGCATGACCCTGCACAAGATGCCGCTGTTCGTTTGGTCGGTGCTGGTCACCGCCTTCCTGCTGCTGCTCGCGCTGCCGGTGCTGGCCGCCGCGATCACCATGCTGATCACCGATCGCAACTTCGGCACCACCTTCTTCGATCCGGCGGGCGGCGGCGATCCGGTGCTGTACCAGCACCTGTTCTGGTTCTTCGGCCACCCCGAAGTCTACATCATGATCCTGCCGGGCTTCGGCATGATCTCGCAGATCGTCGCGACCTTCAGTCGCAAGCCGGTGTTCGGCTACCTCGGCATGGCCTACGCCATGGTCGCGATCGGCGTGGTCGGCTTCGTCGTCTGGGCGCACCACATGTATACCGTCGGTCTCGACGTGAACACCAAGATGTATTTCACCGCCGCGACCATGGTGATCGCCGTGCCGACGGGTGTGAAGATCTTCAGCTGGATCGCGACGATGTGGGGCGGCTCGATCGAGTTCAAGAGCCCGATGGTGTGGGCGATGGGCTTCATCTTCCTGTTCACCATCGGCGGCGTGACCGGCGTCTATCTTGCCAATGGCGGCGTGGACGATGTGGTGCACGATACCTACTTCGTCGTCGCACACTTCCACTACGTGCTGTCGATGGGTGCGGTGTTCTCGCTCTTCGCCGGGTTCTACTACTGGTTCCCCAAGATGAGCGGCAAGATGCACAGCGAGTTCCTCGCCCACCTGCACTTCTGGGTGTTCTTCATCGGGGTGAACATCATCTTCTTCCCGCAGCACTTCCTCGGCTGGCAGGGCATGCCGCGCCGCTATCCGGACTATGCGGAAGCCTATGCCTACTGGAACGAGATTTCCTCGATCGGCTACTACGTCATGGCCGGCTCGATGCTGATCTTCTTCGCCAACCTCGTCTACGCTTTCGTGGCGGGCAAGAAGGCGGAAGGGAATTACTGGGGCGAAGGCGCAACCACGCTCGAATGGACGCTGTCGAGCCCGCCGCCGTTCCACCAGTTCGAAACCCTGCCGGTGATCGAGGACCACCACGATTACCACGACCATGGCGGGGCCGCCGACATCACACCTGCCCGCGCCTGATCGGGGCCGACAGGAACGAAACGCTTCCGGCCGGCCCGCAAGGGTCGGCCGTTTGCTTGCAAGCCGCGAGGTAAGCCATGCCCGAAATGCGCCACATCGAAGTCGGAGAACTGACGCTGCGCTGCGCGGTAGAAGGCACGGGGCCGCTGGTGATCATGGTCCACGGCTTTCCAGAAAGCTGGTACAGCTGGCGCCACCAGCTCGGCCCCGTCGCCGAAGCGGGCTTCACCGCCTGCGCGATCGACGTGCGCGGCTATGGCGGATCGGACAAACCGGAGCCGGTCGAAGCCTATGCGATGGAGCGGATCGTCGGCGATCTGGTTGGGCTCAAGCAGGCGCTCCAGCCCGATGCGCCCGCCATTCTGGTGGGGCACGATTGGGGCGCGCCGATCGTATGGAACACCGCGCTGACCAACCCGCAGCATTTCCGCGCAGTCGCCGGCCTGTCGGTCCCCTTTGCCGGGGTGCCGAGCCGCCCGTTCACCGACGTGTTCCGCGAGCATTTCACCAGCCAGGGCCGGTTCTTCTACCAGGAATATTTCCAGCAGCCGGGCGTGGCCGAGGCCGAAGCCGAGAAGGACCCGCGCGACTGGGTGCAGCGGATGATGTATTCGATCAGCGGCGATGTGCCGCCGGGCGATTACTGGAGCAAGCCTCTCGGCGCGACCTTCCTCGAAGGCTTGCCCGATCCGCAACCGGTGCCGTGGCTGACCGAGGCGGACATGGACTTCTACGAGGGCGAATTCAAAGCCTCGGGCTTCCGTGGGCCGCTCAACCGCTACCGCAACCACGAAGCCGACCATGCATGGCTGCAAGGCTGGAACGGCCAGCGGATCGAGCAGCCAGCGCTGTTCATTGGCGGCACGCGCGACCCGGCGACCTTCCTGTTCGGCGCGGTGACCGATCCCGTCGGAATGATGAAGCTGTTCGCGCCGCAGGTCGAAGGCCATGTGCTCGACGGGGTGGGCCATTGGACCCAGCAAGAGCGGCCAGGCGACGTGAACGCGCTGCTGATCGACTGGCTCGGCCGGATTTGAACGATTTGTGGTCCCGTGAGCGGATGTTTCGCGATGCCTGGCCGGCCCTTCAGGAAATAGAGGCAGATGGCTGGGTTGCACGGCTGACCGGTGGCGACACGCGGCGCGTCAATTCGATCAACCCACTTGGGCCCGAACACGGCGATGTACGGGACGCTCTCAAACAATTTGCTCCCGCTTATGCCAAAGCTGACTTGCGAATGATTGTCAGGGTGCCGGATTTTTGCGCCAGAGCCGATGCGGACTTGGCAACTGCTGGGCTGGCGGTCGAAGGGACGACGCGAACCCTGTCGGCGTCGCTGGCAGGCCGCACTATTCCCGAAGGTCCCAATTTCGAGATCAGCAGCGAACTGTCACCCGATTGGCTCGCGGCCCGGGTGGGGCCGCACGGCGATCCTGCGACGGCCGCGCTGCTGGCCAAGATTACGGTTCCGGCACTTTTCGTTACGGTAAAGCGCCAGGAAGATGTCGCCGCCATCGGTTTTGCAGCGCTGGGTGACGGCATTGCTGTCATCGAATCGATCCGCACATTGCCAAAGTTTCAACGGCGCGGATTGGGGCGGCTGTGCATGGAGGCGTTGCTAGGCGCATCAGCCCGGGCCGGGGCGAAGACGGCGTGCCTCCAGGTCGATGCCGCCAATAGCGCCGGTCTGGCGCTTTACACCGGGCTTGGCTTCGACCGCCACCTCTACGACTATCATTATCGCGTTCCGGCATGACCGGTTTCACTTCATTCTCGCGCCCGAGGCGCGTATAGGCGCCCCAAGAATCATGACCACTGCGACCACCTCGACCGTTTCGCTCCCTGCGGACTGGCGCGATTTCTTCGCGCTGACAAAACCGCGCGTGATGACTCTGGTGATCTTTACCGGCCTGTGCGGCCTGCTTGCTGCACCGGGCACCATCCATCCGGTGATCGCCTTCACCGCGATCCTGTGCATCGCGGTGGGTGCGGGCGGCGCGGCGGCGCTCAACATGTGGTGGGAAGCCGATCTCGATGCCGGGATGAAGCGGACCGCCAAGCGCCCGATCCCGACCGGGCGGCTGAGCGCGGTCGACGCGCGAGATTTCGGCCTGATCCTTAGCGGCATGTCGGTGATGGTGATGGGGCTCGGCGTGGGCTGGCTCGCGGCAGGCATCCTCGCGTTCTCGATCTTCTACTACGCGGTGATCTACACCATCTGGCTCAAGCCGCGCACGCCGCAGAACATCGTCATCGGGGGCGGGGCGGGGGCCTTCCCCCCGCTGATCGGCTGGGTCGCGGTGACCGGCGATATCACCGCGATGCCGGTGCTGCTGTTCGCGATCATCTTCATGTGGACCCCGCCGCACTTCTGGGCGCTCGCGCTGTTCGTGCAGATCGACTACGCCAAGGTCGGCATTCCGATGATGCCGGTGGTCAAAGGCGAGAAGTCGACCCGCTGGCAGATTCTGCTCTACGCCGCCCTGCTGGTGCCGGTCGCGGCAGCGCCGTGGTTGATCGGCGGGACCGGGGCGATCTACGGGATCGCGGCGCTGGCGCTGTCCTTCGCCTTCCTCGTCCTGTCGGTCCCGGTCGCGCTGCGCGTCGCCGAGCCGGGCGATGCGATGAAGCCCGAAAAGCGCCTGTTCAAGTTCAGCATCCTCTATCTTTTCGCGCTGTTCGCCATGCTCGTCGTCGACGCGGCGCTGCGCAACCAGGGACTCCTCGCATGACCCCCGAAGAACAAACCGAAGTCCGCCGCCGCCAGAAGAGCCGCAACTGGGCACTGGGCGGCGTGCTGCTGTTCATGGTTGTGCTGTTTTATGCCATCACCATTGTGCGAATGGGATAAGTGATGACGACGATCGCGCTCGAGAAGAAGAACAACCGCACCGCGCTCTATGCGCTGCTGGGGGCGCTCGCGATGCTCGGCCTCGGCTATGCCGCGGTGCCGCTTTACCAACTGTTCTGCCAAGTCACCGGCTTCGGCGGGACGACCCAGCGCGCCACCGATGCGGAGGCGAACGGAGCCGCAGCGCGCGCGGCCGGCGAGGAAATCTCGATCCGGTTCGACGCCAACACCGCGAACGACATGCCGTGGAGCTTCAAGCCGGTGCAGGTAACCCAGTCGGTTCGCATCGGTCAGCGCCAGCTCGCGTTCTACACCGCGCGCAACGACAGCGACGTGCCGATCACCGGCGCGGCGACCTTCAACGTCGAACCCGAGCAGACCGGGCGCTACTTCAACAAGATCCAGTGCTTCTGCTTCACCGAGCAGACGCTGCAGCCGGGCGAGGAAATCCGCATGCCCGTGCTGTATTTTGTCGACCCGGCGATTCTCGACGACGAGAACGCGAAGGGTGTCGAGCAGATCACCCTCAGCTACACCTTCCACAAGGCGATCGAACAGAAGACCGCATCGGTGGGTGAGAAACCCGCTTCGTGACACTGGACCTGTCCGCTTCGCGCGATTAAGGGCAGGCCAACAGTTCTGACAGGACGAGAGACCCATGGCTGGCGCTAAGAACCACGACTATCACATCCTTCCGCCCGACATCTGGCCGCTGATCGGCTCGATCTCGGCACTGACCTTCACCAGCGGCATGGTGCTGTACATGCACGAGATGGCCAACGCTTACCTCGTGCTCGGCCTCGGCATCGCCGGGCTGATCGCCACCTTCTTCAGCTGGTGGGCCAATGTGGTGAAGGAAGCGCAGACCGGATACCACACGCCGGTGGTGCAGCTGCACATGCGCTACGGCATGATCCTGTTCATCGCGTCCGAAGTGATGTTCTTCGTCGGCTGGTTCTGGGCGTTCTTCGATTTCGCGCTGTTCCCCGCGCCGCTCGAACTTGTGGACGGTGAATGGGTCAACCGCATCGGTGAAGAAGGCGCGGCAGCGCTCGCGGTCTTCCCGGCCAACGGGCTCGAGGTGCTCGACCCCTTCAGCCTGCCGCTGCTCAACACGCTGATCCTGCTGTGCTCGGGCACCACGGTCACCTGGGCGCACCATTCGCTGATCCATGGCGACCGCGAAGGTCTCAAGAAGGGGCTGTGGCTGACGATAGGTCTCGGCATCCTGTTCAGCGCGATCCAGGCCTACGAATATGCCCACGCGCCGTTCGGCTTCGGCGGCAATACCTACAGCTCGGGCTTCTACATGGCGACCGGGTTCCACGGCTTCCACGTGCTGGTCGGGACGATCTTCCTGATCGTCTGCCTCGCCCGCACCTACAAGGGCCACTTCACCCCGCGCCAGCACTTCGGTTTCGAAGCGGCGGCATGGTACTGGCACTTCGTCGACGTGGTGTGGCTGTTCCTCTTCGTCGCGGTCTACATCTGGGGCGGCTGGGGCGCACCGGTCCACGGATGACCTCCGACAATCCGGACAATGCGAAGGGGCAGCCCGGCTTGGCCGAAGCTGCCCTTTCCGGTCTTTGCCCGCGATGCGGTGCACCGACGCTGTTCGAAGCGATCGCCCAATTCGCCCCGCGCTGCCCGAACTGCGAACTGGATTATACGGGCTTCAACGTCGGCGACGGGCCGGCGGCGTTCCTGACGCTGATCATCGGCGGCGTGGTCGTCGGGCTCGCGCTGTGGCTCGAAGTGGCGGTTGGCCCGCCATTCTGGATCCATGCCTTGTTGTGGATCCCGGTGGTGGTGCTGTCGGTGTTTGCGGGTCTGCGGTTTGCCAAGACCTGGCTGATCTACGCCGAGTATCGAAACAAGGCGGGCGAGGCGGGAAGAGACTCGTGAACTGGCGTGAAGTTCCCCTCGTATCCAGCGTGATTGTGCTGGCAGCCGTACTAACAATGATCGGCCTCGGCATCTGGCAGCTGAACCGGCTGGAAGAGAAGGAAACGCTGATCGCACGCTATGCGGCGGTGCCGGTCGATGCCGCCCGGATCGACTATCCCCCTTCGGATCAGATCGAAGCCTCGCTCTATCGCCCGGTGCGCGCAACCTGCGAAAAGGTCGCCAGCATCCTCGGCGTCGCGGGCCAGAACCGGCTCGGCATGAGCGGCTTCTCCCATGTTGCGGAATGCACGCTCGAGGGCGGCATGGAGGCCAAGGTCGCGCTCGGCTGGTCGCGCAATCCGCAGTCGCCCGAATGGAAGGGCGGGGAGGTGCTGGGTATCCTCGGCCCTGGCGGCAAGATCGTCGCCGACCCGCCGCTTGCCGAACTTGGGCCCTTGGCCAAGCCCGATCCGGCGGATATTCCGAACAACCATCTGGCCTACGCCGGGCAGTGGTTCTTCTTCGCGCTGACCGCGCTGGTCATCTACTTTCTCGCCCTGCGCGTGAAGCTGCGCCGTTCGGCGTGAGCAGGGGAACTTGGCGCGCGCCAAGCCTCGCTCGCTTGCCCGGCGCGGCGCGCGCGGCTAACCGCCGGACACGATGAAATACGTCTCTACCCGCGGCAGCGCCCCGGCGCTCGATTTCGAAGGCGTGACGCTCGCCGGGCTCGCTTCGGACGGCGGGCTCTATGTGCCCGAGGCCTGGCCGCAGTTCAGCGCCGCCGAACTCGCCGCGATGCGCGGGCTGCACTACGCCGAACTCGCCACGCGGGTGATGCTGCCGTTCGTCGCGGGCAGCCTGAGCGAAGACCAATTGCGCGACCTGTGCCGCCAAGCCTATGCCCGCTTCGCGCACGCTGCGGTGGTGCCGCTCAGGCAGCTCGACGAACAGCAGTGGCTGCTCGAGCTGTTCCACGGCCCGACGCTGGCGTTCAAGGACGTTGCTCTGCAACTGCTCGGCCTCCTGTTCGAGACTTTCCTTGCGCGCAGCGGCGACCACCTGACCATTGTCGGCGCGACCAGCGGGGATACCGGCAGCGCGGCGATCGATGCGGTTGCGGGTCGCGAGCGAGTCGATATTTTCATGCTCCACCCCGACGGCCGGGTGAGCGACGTCCAGCGCCGCCAGATGACCACGGTGCTCGCCCCCAATGTGCACAACATCGCGATCGACGGCAGCTTCGACGACGCGCAGGCAAGCGTGAAGCGAATGTTCAACGATCCGGCGATGACCGGGCGGTTCCACATCGGCGCGGTCAATTCGATCAACTGGGCGCGGCTGATGGCACAGGTGGTGTATTATTTCGCCGCCGCGCTGCAATTGGGCGCACCTGAGCGCAAGGTTGCGTTCAGCGTGCCGACCGGAAATTTCGGCGACGTCTTCGCCGGATATGTTGCGGCGCAGATGGGGCTGCCGATCGAGCGGCTGATCGTCGCAACCAATGTCAACGACATCCTCCACCGCGCTCTGTCGGACGGCGACTACTCGGCAGGCGAGGTCACACCCACCGCCGCACCGTCGATGGATATCCAGGTCAGCTCCAATTTCGAGCGGCTGTTGTTCGACGTCGGCGGGCGCGACGGCTCAGCCTTGGCCGAGCAGATGCGCGGCTTCGAGGCGACCAGGGCCATGCGCCTGACCAATGCGCAGCGCGAAGGTGCGGCAACGCTGTTCTCCAGTGCTCGCGCCGATGCTGACGACACGGCGCGCGCGATGCGTTGGGCATACGAGCAATGCGGCGAAGTGATCGATCCGCACACCGCGATCGGTCTCCATGCGGCGCGCGCGGCAGGCATCGCGACGGATATCCCGGTCGTGACTCTGGCGACCGCGCATCCCGCCAAGTTCCGCGATGCGGTCGAACGTTCGACCGGCGTCCGCCCGCCGCTACCCGCCCGGGTAGGCGATCTGTTTGCGCGCGAGGAGCGCTACGATCGCCTGTCAGGCGATTACGACGACATCGCCGCCTATGTCGCCGAACGCGGCACCGAGTCCCGCTGATGGCGGAATTGTGCGAGGAGCCCAGTCTGCTCGCAGGCGAGGGATGGGACGACTACGGCCTCGTCGACAGTGGCAACGGGCGCAAGCTCGAACGCTACGGCCCGTACCGCTTCATCCGCCCCGAGCCGCAGGCAATGTGGCAGCCGCGCCTCGCGGACTGGCAGGCTCACGGCGAATTCGTCCCCGGTTCGGATGAGGACGGCGGAGGGCGTTGGCAGTTCGAACGGCCTGTGCCCGAAGCGGGCTGGCCGCTGGGGTGGAACGAAGCGAAGTTCACCGCGCAGTGCACCCCGTTCCGCCATTTGCAGTTCTTCCCCGATATGGCTCCGGTGTGGGAATGGATGGGTGAACAACTGGGCGAGCGAACCGATGCTGAGACGCTCAACCTGTTCGGCTACACCGGTGTCGGCTCGCTCGCGCTCAGCCGGTACAGGCGCGTCACTCATGTCGATGCGTCGAAGAAATCGGTCGCCCAGGCGCGCGAGAACGCTGCGCTCTCGGGCATGGAGGACCGCCCGATCCGCTGGCTGGTCGACGATGCGGCGAAGTTCACTGCGCGCGAGGTGCGGCGCGGCAATCGCTACGACGGAATCATCCTCGACCCGCCGAAGTTCGGGCGCGGGCCGACCGGCGAGGTCTGGCGGATCGAGGAAGGGCTTGCGCAGTTGGTCGGCGACTGTGCACAGGTGCTCGATGCCGATAGCCGGTTTCTGTTCCTCACCGTCTACGCCGTGCGCATAAGCAGCCTCGCCATCGCCGGGCTGCTGGCGGAAAAGCTCGCCCATCTGCCGGGCGTCATCGAACATGGCGACCTCGCCGTGCGTGAAGAGGGCGAGAGCGGCCGCCTGCTGCCGACCGCGATCTTCGCGCGCTGGAGCAATACCGCATGAGGTTCGACAACAAAACTGATGACGAGATTGAGAGCTGGGCTCGGAAGTATGAAGAGGCAAATAAGGCTGACGATCCCGCCTATATGCTGCTAGTTGAAGAGAGGACAAAACGGCGGCAGAAGAAGCAGAAGCTCGACTTCGGGAAGTCACTCGATCATCTAAAATGTTGCGCTATCGCAGGAGAATTCACATCCTACGGCAAGCTAGCCGAGGCGAGCGGAGTCACATGGCAAGCTGCCAGACATCAAATGAATGGGGCATACGGTCACTTAGACACTTTGCTGGGCGAATGCCGCAGGGCGGATTTGCCTTTATTGACTGCAATTTGCGTAAACCAACAAAACTTGCAATTGGGCACATTGGGTGAAGAAGCGCTCTTGGGCTTCGCTGATGGAGCACGCCGAGTAGGCTATGAGGTGATTGATGCGGAAGGATTCCATAGCCAGTGTGTGAAGGAGTGCTTCGAGTGGGGCAAAGCTCAGAAGTCATGATCGATTCGCTCACCCTCGAAGTCGCCGATCTCGAACACGATGTCCTGACCGGCATCTATTCGGAAGAAACCGGCAAGCCGCAGCCGCTGCGGATTTCGATCAGCGCGCAGATGCGGGTGGCCGAACGCTACGAGCCGGATACGCCGCTCGAAGCGAGCAAGAACTATATGGACCTCAAGTTTGCGGCGACCGATGCCTTGCCGCCCGGAGTGCATTTTAAACTGATCGAAGCCGTGGCGGACCACATCTGTGAAACCCTGTTCCTGCAGGATGAGCGGGTCGAAGCGGTGACGGTCAAGATCGTCAAACTGGCGATCGCCGAGAAAGACGAGAAGATCGGCATCACCCTGACCCGGCATCGGAGATAGCGCGATGCAAACCGCGATCCGCGTCGAGACCCTGCCCGAATCGGCGATCGAGGCGGCAGAGGCGTTTCGCGCCAGGCCGCTACAAAACGCGCAGGAGATACTGGCGCAGGGCCAAGACGTGGTGTTCGTCCTCCCGCCGGCAGGCTTCGACCACGCCGACTGGCGGACCGCGATGGCGCATGATCTTGCCCGCGCGCATGCGCCGGCACGGGTCAACATCATCGCCGGGGCCGATGACGCGGCGATCACCGCCACTTTGTCCTATCTCGAAAATGCCCCCGGCGTGACCGGGCAATATCTCCCGCTCGCCGGGGCGGGGCGGTTCGATGGCTGATCCCGCGCCGATGATCGACGGCTTTGCGCGGCGCATCACCTATCTGCGGCTGTCGGTGACCGACCGCTGTGACCTCCGGTGCAGCTATTGCATGCCGGAGCGAATGCAGTTCCTCCCGCGCGCCGAGGTGCTGACGCTGGAAGAGCTTTACGATCTTGCGCGTGCCTTCATGGCGCGCGGGGTCAGGCGGATCCGGCTGACCGGCGGCGAGCCGTTGGTGCGGCGCGACATGATCGATCTCGTCCGCGCGCTCGGCAGGCACGTCGGCGAAGAGCTTGATGAGGTGACGCTGACCACCAACGGCACACAGCTGGCGCAGCATGCTGCGGCGCTAGCCGAGGCGGGCGTCAGGCGGATCAACGTCTCGCTCGATACGCTCGACCGCGAGGTTTTTTCGCGCCTTTCCCGCCGCGATGCGCTGCCGCAGGTGCTTGAGGGTATCGCCGCGGCGCGCGACGCCGGGCTGGCGGTCAAGATCAACACCGTCGCGCTCAAGGGCATAAACGAGCACGAAATTCCCGCACTCATGCGCTGGGCGCATGGGCAGGGTTTCGATCACAGCCTGATCGAGACCATGCCGCTGGGCGAGATCGACGAATCCCGCTTCGAGCATTTCCTTCCGCTCACAGCAGTGCGCGAATCGCTGGAGCGGGAGTTCACGTTGGTCCCGTCGCAGCACCGCACTGGCGGCCCCGCGCGCTATTTCGATGTGGCGGAGACCGGTGGGCGGCTGGGTCTCATCTCGCCTTTGACCGAGAATTTCTGTGCCGGCTGCAACCGCATGCGGGTGACCGCGACCGGGCAGCTCTATCCCTGCCTCGGCGGCGGCGAGCGGGTCGATTTGCGCGCGGCGCTGCGTTCGGAGGATCCAGCGGGCCAGCTCGCGCGCGGGCTCGACGCGGCCTTGCGGATCAAGCCGGAGAAGCACGATTTCCGGATCGATGCCGAGCACCAGTCACCCGCGCTGCCGCGCCATATGTCGATGACCGGCGGCTGACATGGCGATCCGCATCCTCTTTCTGGGCCCCTTGCGCGACCTCGCAGGCTGCGAGGAGATGACCGCCGCAGCGCCGCTCGACTGGGCAGGGCTGCTCAAGCTTGTCGGGCAAGATGTTGCCGAGGTCCTCGCCGGAGACCGTATCCACCTCGCATGCGGCGGGCGTGTTCTGGCCAACAAGACCGAACTCTCCGCTCAGGACGGCGACGAGGTCGCGCTGCTCCCCCCGGTCAGCGGGGGCTGAGCCTTGCGCGACATTCGCCTGCTGACCGAAATGTTCGTCCCGGGCGCACTGATCGGTCCGTTCACCAATGCACATCCGGGGCTGGGCGGGGTGTGCACCTTCGTCGGCGAAGTACGCGGCGACGCCGAAGTCGCAGCGCTCGAACTGACGCACTACGAGCCACTGACGCTGGGCGGAATGCACCAGCTTGCAGACCGCGCCGAGGAGCGGTTCGACCTGCTCGGCTTGCTGATGGTGCACCGCATCGGCTTGCTGCGCGTGGGTGAGCCGATCGTCTGCGTTTCCGCCGCCGCACTGCACCGGCGCGATGCGATCGATGCGGTCGATTGCTGCATGGATCACCTGAAGAGCGCCGCCTGGTTCTGGAAGCGCGAGAAGCGCAGCGATGGCTGGCACTGGATCGAACCGCGCGACGAGGACCATCGCGACCTTGCCCGCTGGGGGTGAAGAAATCTGCGGATTTGATCTCGATCAAAGCCAGCAGGCTTCCAGCCTGCGAAACAGGCTCCACATTGTAAGGAGCCTCCCATGTCCAAGCATATCGTCCGTGAAGATCTTGCCGCTCGCGCCATTGTCCGCGAGGAGGCGCGGGCACCACATCAGGTCGATCGTACCTTCGAGCTGCCCACGGTTCTCTATGCGACGACGGTCGGCCTGTACCTCGGCTTTTTTGCGGTGATGGCGGCAGGCTTCGCCAGTCCCGGCCTGATCATCCCGATGGTGATTTTTGCGCTGTTCGTCGTGGCAGGGTTCGGAGTGCCGATGGTCTGGGCAAGGCTCGCTCCGCAGACGAAGAGCCGTGCCCTGACAATGGGCCAGCTCAAGCACAGCGGCATCCAGACGAACACCGGCCGACTCAGCGGGCGCGACGCGGTGGTCCAGATGCTCATCCTGCCCGTCCTGATCCTGCTCTGGGGTCTGGCGACGGTCACGATCGCGGCGCTGGTCTGACCATCTAGCGGAGTCCATTCCGGAATGTGCCCTGACCTTGGGCTGCGAATGCGCGGGATCGTAGAGAGCGATCCCGCGCATATGCATATCCGGCGATCAGCGATCGAGTACGCCGCGCAGTTCGGCAAGGATCGCGTCCTGCTCGCGCAATCGCGCAAGCGCCACTTCGCGGGCGGCCACGACGTCATCGACCCGTTCGACCGCCAGCGAGGTATCCGCGACCATCAGGTCGAGATCCGCCAGTGCGACCGCAGCCTGGCTGCGTTCCGAATCGAGCGAGGCAAGCGCAACCTGCGCGGCGGCCCAGCGGTCCTCGCCTGCCGCCGATCCCGCGCCTGATACCACGGCATTCCGCGCAACAGGTGCCTCGGACATGAAACGCGCATGCGATGCCTGCAACTGTTCCAACAATGCGACGATCCGCGCTGCCTTGTCTTGCGGCAAGGGAGCAATCTCGATCGGAGCCGATCCCTGAGGGGCGTCGAAACTGCCCTGGCCGCGCTCGAAATCGCGGATCGAGAGCGAGGGATAGATCGAGTTGCTGGCCGCGCACCCTGAAATGGCAGTCGCGCCGAGGACAAGTGCGACGAGGTTGGATGGAATTTTCATCCTGCTTCTACTAGCATGGCGGAGGCCGCTTGCCACCGTCTCGTGAAGTGCCCGGTATCAGGCAAAAAACCGCGCGACGGAGCGTTGACTTCGCAGGCGCTTTCCCTTAACGGCACGCTTCTTTCCGGGCCACGCCACTCGGCGGGGGTTCGGACGCGCCGTTTTCGAGAGACTGCGGCACAGCAACAAGATTGAGAGAATACGACCATGTTCGCAGTTGTGCGCACGGGCGGCAAGCAATACCGGGTTGCCGCCGGAGACAAGATCGCCGTCGAGAAGCTGGCTGGCGAAGCCGGTGACACCGTTACGCTGGGTGATATCCTGCTCGCCGGTGAAGGCGATTCGATCGCCGACGCTTCCAAGGTGACCGTTTCGGCCGAGATCATCGCGCAGGCGAAGAGCGAAAAGGTCATTGTTTTCAAGAAGCGCCGCCGGCACAACTATCGCCGCAAGAACGGCCATCGCCAGCAGATGACCCTACTGCGCATCACCGCCGTCGGCGATGCCAAGAAGGCCGCTCCGAAGAAGGAAGCTGCGCCGAAGGAAGACGCCCCGGCCAAGGAAGCCAAGGCTCCTGCAGCCAAGAAGGCGGCTCCGAAGGCGGAAGCTGCCGACAAGGCGCCTGCCGCGAAGAAGGCCCCGGCCAAAAAGCCGGCCGCCAAGAAGACCGATACGAAGTAAGGGACACGCACGATGGCACATAAAAAAGCAGGCGGTTCATCCCGCAACGGCCGCGATTCGGCCGGTCGTCGCCTTGGTGTGAAGAAGTTCGGCAGCGAGGCAGTCGTCGCCGGAAACATCATCGTGCGCCAGCGCGGAACCAGGGTCTATCCGGCCGTCAATGTCGGCATGGGCAAGGACCACACGCTGTTCGCGCTGACCGACGGCGTGGTCCGATTCCACAAGGGCAAGCTTGGCCGCAAATACGTGTCGGTCGACATGATTGCGCAAGCCGCCGAATAAACCGGACAGTTCGCTAACGGGGCTGTCCAGACAGGACGGTCCCAGCCGGGATAACCACCGGCAGACGAAGAGGGAGATGGGGCCGACCTGTCTCCCTCTTGTCGTTTCTCCCTCTCCATCCGGCGAAATAATCTTTCGCCGAAACGCAATTGTCACGCGGCCGGAATAGGAGCCCGGCGCGGGGCCGAATGGGAGAAATTCGATGTTCCATCGCACGGAAAGACTGTTCCTCAGACCCGGTTTCCCCGAAGATTGGGAAGCCATCCTTGCCGGCGTCGCCGATGAAGGCGTGGTGCGAAACCTCGCCCGCGCGCCGTGGCCCTATGGGGAAGAGGACGCCAAATTCTTCGCCGCGATGGAGCAGGACCGTTCTCTGCCCCACTTCCTCGTCACTTTGCCTGGCGAAGGCGTGATCGGCAGCGCCGGGCTGGGCGAGCACGAAGGCAGGCCCGAAGTCGGCTACTGGATTGCCCGCAAACATTGGGGGAAGGGCTACGCCACCGAGGCAGCGCGCGGCGTGATCGATGTGGCGCGGATGCTCGGCCACACGCAGCTGACCGCTGGCCACTTCGTCGACAATCCCGCATCGGGCAAGGTCCTGCGCAAGCTCGGCTTCCGGCCGACCGGAAGCATGAGGACTCGTTTCAGCCGCGCTCGCGGCTGCGCTGTACCCTCGGTCGAGTTCGAGCTCGAGCTAGGGGAGCCAGCCGTCGAGCTGCCGCAAGCCGCCTGAAACGAAAGAGGCCCCGCATCGCTGCGGGGCCTCCTTTCTGCGCTCCCCAGCGAAGGCGGGGGTCTCGGTCGGCAAAGTGGCGTGCTGCCCGAGGTCCCCGCCTTCGCGGGGGCCCAGATCACTCAGCCGGCATCAATGCGGCTTCGAATTCGCCTTCGTATTTGCGGATCAGTGCGCGGTCGTCGTGGTCCCACGGGTGGAACCCCGGCTTGAAATAGGCCAGCCATGCCGGGAAGATGCGGCGCACGACGCCGGGCGACCAGGCGAGGTATTTGAACAGGCCCCAGCGTGCTTTCCAGCCGGTGATGCCATCCTGCGCGAGCAGGTTCATGCTGTCTTCCCAGCGGTTCTTGAAGAAGCGGCCGGTGACGATCAGCATCATCAGACTGCGCACTTTCCAGCGCTTCCAGTCGGTCCAGTCGCGCGTGGCATGGTTCCAGGTGTCGTAGGCGACGCCCTTGTGCTCGACTTCCTCGATCGAGTGCCAGCGCCACATTGCAGCGACTTCCGGATCGGCCTTGTCGAAATGCTTCGGGTTGGCGAGGAATTCATGCGCCATCATGGCGGTGTAATGCTCCAGCGCCATGGTCGCGGCGAGATTGAGGATCTCGGGGCGGCCTTTGGTCAGTTCGAGCATTTCCTTCACCCGAAGGTCGATCTTCTTGATGTCGTAGCCGTGGTTTTCGGCCAGCTTGTTGAAGGCGACATGTTCGCGGGTGTGATTGATTTCCTGCTTCACGAAAGCGCGGATTTCCGCCGCCAGCTTGGGATCGGCACCGTCGCGATGTGCCTTGACCGATTCGATGAAGAAGGCCTCGCCGCGCGGGAAAGTGGCCGAAAGCGCATTGTGCCAGGCGGTGCCGAAGGGCTCGCCGGCCCACCAGCGGTTGGGATTGGTGCCGCGATTGAACCGCTCGTCCCGCACGACGATGTCGAGATCCTCGGGTGTCGGGTTGTGGCGGGTATCGAGATCGATTTGGGCGGGGGCGTTCATGGTTCGCTCCGATTCGGTTACTGACAGGCGTGTAAGTATGCGTTACTTACATCAGTGTCAATAACGAAAGGCTTTCACCACCAATCTCCTACTCCGCCGGCATCACCGCATCAGCATAGGGGCTGTCGAACTTGCGGATCAGCGCCCGGTCGTCGCGCTTCCACGGGTGGAAACCGGGGAGGAGGATCGCCGCCCACTCGAAGAACATCCGCCGCATCATCCCCGGCTTCCACCACAGGAAGGCATAAAGCTCGCGCTTGGCCTTGCTGCGGGTGAAACCGTCCTGCTCCAGCAAGCCGATCGCATCGCGAATACGGTTGCCGAAGTATTTCTTCGTGATCAGCGCCGCGATCAGCGCGCGGGTCTTGTACCGCTTCCAGCTCGACCAGTCGCGCGTGGCATGCAGCCAGACGTCGTAGACCAGCCCCTTGTGCTCGATCTCCTCGGTCGCATGCCACCGCCACACATCGGCAGCCACGGGGTCGGCACCGGCAAGATAGCGCGGGTCGACCAGTAACTGGCGGCTGATCACTGCGGCGAAATGCTCGAGCGCGATGGTGATTGCGAGGTTGAATTCCTTCGGCCGCCCTTCGGTCAGGTCGAGCATGGCCTGGATGCCCTGCTCGATGCTCTCGACATTATAACCATGCGCCGAAACGAGGCGGTTGAACGCGACATGCTCGCGCGTATGGTTCACTTCCTGCGTTGTGAAGGCCTTGACTTCCTGCGCCAGCTTCGGCGGCAGATCTTCGCGGAAAGTGCGCAGCGTATCGATGAAGAAGGCCTCGCCGCGGGGCAGGCTGGCGGAGACCGAATTGTACCAGGCGGTGGCAACCGGATCGTTCGAATGCCACCAGCGGGGCGAAGGGTGATCGCGGTCGAACCTCACGTCGCGCACGATCAATTCGTGCTCCGCAGGCGTCGCGCTGGCCGGTTTGTCCACACGTGTTTTGATACCGGGGAAGGCCGACTTGCTCGCCGGTTCCGCGCGTTCTAGGTCTCTGGTTATCTGCTCACCCATGTTTACAGTTTATTAGGCACGCGAATCGATGGCAACCCGCAAGCGTCTGTCCCCCGAAGAATCGCGCACCGCCGCGCTGGAGGCGGCGCGCGGTCTGCTGATCGAAACAGGGCCCCAGTCGGTGACGCTGAAGGCGGTGGCGCAGCGCATCGGCCGCACCCACGCCAATCTGCTGCACCATTTCGGGTCGGCATCGGGGCTGCAAAAGGCGCTTGCAGCGCATCTCGCCGCGACCGTGTGCGAGACGATCAAGGACGCCGTCCGCGCGAGCAGGGCAGGGCTTGGTAGCCCGCGCGAAGTGGTCGACCTTGCGTTCGATGCCTTCGACCGCGAGGGCGCAGGCGCGCTGGCGAGCTGGATGCTGCTGACTGGCAACGAGGATGCGCTCGACCCGATTATCGAGACGATCCACCAGCTGGTGGATGAAATCGCCCCCGAAGAGGCCGAAACGCATGAGGAAATCATGCTCCTGCACGAGGAAACGCTGAGCCTCGTTCTTCTCGCGCTGGGCGATGCGCTGATGGGGGCTCCGATGGCGAAGTCGCTCGGCCTGCCGCGCGACACCGTGCGCAGAAGGGCCGAAGGGATGCTGATCCGCTCGCTCGAACGGCGGGTTGCCAGCTAGATTGAGGCGCTAGGGGGCTTCGACCGCGCTGCGCTGCCAGACGGGCAGGGCGGCAGGGACAAGTTCTTCCACCCGCAGGTGATCGACCGCCTTGCCGAGTTCGGGATAATCGACCCTGCGGCGCTTTTCGTTCGAAGTTTCGAGCGGCACCACCACCAGCCGGCGGTTGACCTTTTGCCGCCAATTCATCCGGGCGGTGTTTTCCTGCCCGACATAACAGCCCTTGGTGAAGCTGACGCCGTTGAGTTCGACCGCATTGGTCTCCAGCCACAGGATATCGCTTAGTTCAGCGCGGCCTTCGGGCACGCCAAGCGACAGCCGATGCGCGAGCCATGCGTCGTCTGCCGGAGCAGTGTTCTCGTCCAGCGGTGCGATCCAGCGTTCGCCTAGAGCCGCCAAACGCGGGTCCGCCGCAGCGCCGTCTCCGACATGGGGTCGCCAATAGACCGCTGTGTGGGGGTCGACAGCGATCGCAATCTTGCGGCGCAACCGGTAGAGCGAGAGCCGCTTGGCCAGTTCCTCCGCATGGGCGGCCTCGCAATCGAGCAGCAGAGCGCCGTCCGCCCCGGGCCAGACTATGAAGTCGAACATTGTCTTTCCCTGCGCGCTGAGCAGCGCTGCATAGGCGGGAAGCTGTCCCTTCACATCGTTGGTGACGAGGCCCTGCAGGAAGTCCGCCACATCTTCGCCAGCATCGGTCGGGGTCAGCCGGATCACGGCGCGGCGGGCGAGGCGGCAAGCGGTCATACCCGATAAGTGGCACGGCGCGCGCGCGAATCAAGCCCTGTCCTACAGGCTGCGGCTGTGCCATGGGGCGGGCATGAACGGTTCTTTACGTCCCCGATCGGTTGCACTTGTCTGGTGCGGCGGCACGGGAATCAAAACTTGCATTGAACTGTGTTCCACTTGTTCCACTTCGACGACAAGTAGTTGCAAATGAACGAAATTGCGATCCGCCGCCCCGACGACTGGCACCTCCATTTCCGCGACGACGCGATGATGCGCGCCGTGGTGCCATACACCGCGCGGCAATTCGCCCGGGCGATCGTGATGCCCAATCTCACGCCGCCGGTGACGACGGCAGCGATGGGGGCGGGATATCGCGACCGGATCCAGTCCGCAGTGCCGGCAGGCGTCGAATTCACCCCGCTAATGACCTGCTACCTCACCGACAACACCGATGCAGGCGATCTGGCGCAGGGGCATGCCGACGGCGTGTTCACCGCAGCCAAGCTTTACCCTGCCGGCGCGACGACCAATTCGGACAGCGGCGTCACCGACGTTTTCAAGATCATGCATGCGCTCGAGAGGTTGGCCGAGATCGGCATGCCGCTGTGCGTCCATGGCGAGGTCACGAGTGCCGATATCGACGTGTTCGACCGCGAAGCGGTGTTCATCGACCGCGTGCTCGCGCCGCTGGTCGAGCGACTACCCGAACTCAAGGTGATCTTCGAGCATATCACGACTTCTGAAGCGGTTGCGTTCGTCGACGAGGCTGGGCCGAACATCGGCGCGACGATCACCCCGCAGCACCTCCACATCAACCGCAACGCCATGCTTGTCGGTGGGATCAGGCCGCATGCCTACTGCCTGCCGGTCGCAAAGCGCGAGACGCACCGGCTGGCGCTGCGCAAGGCGGCGACCTCGGGCTCGGCGAAGTATTTCCTCGGCACCGACAGCGCGCCGCATGCGCGCGAGGCCAAGGAGAGCGCCTGCGGCTGCGCCGGCATCTTCAATGCGCCGTTCGCGCTGGAAAGCTATCTCGCCGTGTTCGACGAAGAGGGCGCGCTCGACCGGTTCGAGGCCTTCGCGAGCGAGAACGGGCCGCGCTTCTACGGTTTGCCGCTCAATCAGGGCACGGTGACCCTGCGGCGCGAGCCGGTGACGGTGCCCGAAACGATCGACGCTTCGGGGACGGCCGTGGTGCCCTTTCATGCAGGCGAAACGCTCGGCTGGGCGGTCGTCTAGACCACCTTCGGTGCGCGCGACCGCGACCACAGGTCGTAGAGGAAAACTGCCAGCGCGGCCCAGATCAGGACGAAGCAGGCCAGCTGGACCGGCTGCAACGGCTCGTCGAACACGGTCAGGCCGAGTATGAACACAATCGTCGGGGCAAGGAACTGGATGAAGCCCATGGTGGAATAATCCATCCGCCGCGCGGCGATGGCGAACAACAGCAGCGGCACGGCGGTCACCACGCCGCCGAACACGATGGCGAGGCTCAGCCACAGATCGTTGCCGAAGGACGAACCGCCGGGCTGCAACGCATAGTACAGCGCGATCCCCGAGGCGGGGAGCAGCAGGATCGCCGATTCGATGGTCAGGCCGGGCAGCGATCCGACCGCTACCCGCTTGCGCAGGAGGCCATAGGTGCCGAAGCTGAAAGCGAGGGTCAGGCTGATCCACAGCGTAGTGAGCGCGCCGCCGAGCAGCAGTGCCACCCCTGCCGCTGCCAGCGCAACCGCGCACCATTGCCGCCGGTTGAGCCGCTCGCCGAGCACCAGTGTCCCGAGCAGGACGTTGACCAGCGGGTTGATATAGTAGCCGAGGCTTGCCGCAAACAGGTGATGGTTCTGGACCGCCCAGATATAGACCAGCCAGTTGACCGCGATGAGCGTTGCACTGGCGGTCAGGATTGCCAGGCTCTGACGGTCGGCAAGGGCAGCCCTGAGATCAGGCCCCTGTTTGCGCAGCGCGACGATCACCAGGCAGATCGGCAAGGTCCAGATGATGCGCCAGCCGACGAACTCGAATGCAGGGACCGTCTGGACGAGGATGAGATAAAGCGGGAGGAAGCCCCAGATCAGGTAGGCCGCGATCGCTGCCGGCAGGCCGGACGGCGCCTTTTCCTCTTCTTGCGGGTTCATTGTGGGCCGTTAGGCGGGTCCCGTTGACGCTGCAAGCTGCCATTCGACGGGCAAATCAGCACAACTCGTCGCGCATTTCCGAACCTTACAATCGCGTTGCAAACTGTTCAGGAAACCATCGGTATTTCTGAATGCATCGGACGACACGCATACCTAGCCAATCGCACGCAAGCCGATAGTCGCCCGCAAGCGAAGCGAAAGGACCGAAGACATGACTATGAGAATGAAGACACTCGCAGCCCTCACGATCGCAGCCCCGGCAATGGCATTTTCCGCTGTTCCCGCGAGCGCCGCTCCGATCGAGACGCAGTCCGCAACCCATCTTTCGGCTTACGCCCCGCTGGAAACCAGCGTGGACGCCCAATACGACCGCGAACGCCGCTGGGACCGTCGTCGCGACCGCCGTGACGATCGCTACTCCGGTGGCTACGGCGGGCAGCAGCGCCACTACGGCGAGCCGGTCCATCGTTCGACCCGCGTCTGGCGCGGGGACGACAACCGCTATTACTGCCGCAAGGAGAACGGCACCACCGGCCTTCTGATCGGCGCAGGTGTCGGTGCCCTGATCGGCAACGAAGTTGCCGGACGCGGTGACCGTACTCTCGGCGCGATCCTCGGTGCAGCAGGTGGTGCTCTGCTGGGCCGCGAAATCGACCGCAGCAACGCGCGCTGCCGCTAATCTATACCCAACTTCGGCTGTCCCCACCAACAGCCGGGGCGCGAACCTTCGGGTCGTGGAAGACACCCGGTCGCCATTCGGGCGGCCGGGTGTCTTTTTGCCCTGTTTGGCGGATTTTAACCCTGTTCGCCTAAATGTTGTGGAGTGAAATCCGGGGCGATCTTGCGGGCAGGGCATGCTGCCTCGCTGGTGCTGGCTGTTGCCGGCCTGTCGGCGTGTAATCGCAGTCCGGAGCCAATCGATCCGACTGAGCTCGACCCGATGGTCCAGCGTGCGCTCAACGATCCGATCATGGCCGATCCCGATCTCGTGTCGCAGAACATGGCAAATGCCGCGCTTGCTTTCGAGGTCGGACAGCCCTTGCCGCTCGACGAAACCGGGCAGGTGGCGATCATTGCAGCGCGCGAGGATGCCCTGATGCTGGTTGGCGGGAGTTCGGGCCTCAAGCCCTTGCCCGAAGCGCAACAGACCGACGGACTCACCGCTGCGGAAGCGCTCAATTCCATCGGCCGCGCGCAGCGACTGGCCCCGACCACCACCTGCGCAAATGCGGCGCGTTTCTCAGCGATCTGGGCGGCGCGGCTACCCGAACCGCTCTCTATCTACCCGCGCGGCAGCACCAAGGAATCGATTGGTGCCGACACCGCAGGCTGCCGATTGCGTTCGGTGATCTATATCACCCCGGTGCCTCTCGATGATGTAATTGCGTTTCATCATACGCGGGTAGTCGGCGCAGGATTGGCGACGGACTACTTCATGGGCGAGGGTTGGCGCGTACTCTCGGGCAACACGGGAACGCTGCGCTACGAAATCGCGGCAAGGTCGCTTCCGACGGGCCAATCTGAGGTCTCGATTGCCAGCCTAGAGACCGATTAGCCGTTCGACAGCCCGACGCCGATGGTCGCGCGCGGCTGCTCGAGCTCGGTGCTAGCCACGGGGTAGGCGCAATAGTCGGCCGCATAGAAAGCGGCCGGGCGATGATTGCCCGACAGCCCGAGCCCACCGAACGGTGCCTTTGAAGAGGCGCCATTGGTCGGACGGTTCCAGTTGATGATACCGGCCCGAACATTTGCCCAAAAGCGATTGTAATCCTGCGGAGTTCCGCCGATCAGCGAGGCGGACAGGCCAAACCTCGTGCGGTTTGCCTCGGCGATGGCGGCGTCGAAGTCCTTGACCTTGATGACCTGAAGTAAAGGTCCGAAAAGTTCGACGTCGGGGCGGTCGGCCATATCGGTTGTATCGATAATCCCGGGCGTGAGGAACGGCAGATCGTCCGACGGGCGGGTCATGTGACGGATCGCCTTGCCGCCATTGGACAGAAAATAGAGGAAGCTCTCGATCATCTGATGGGCGGCATCATTGTCGATCACCGGGCCCATGAACGGGGCAGGGTCCGCAAAGGGCTCACCCACGATGATGCGCGAGGTCATGGCTTTCAGCTCGTCGATGACAGGGCTGTACATGCTTTCTTTGATGATCAGCCTGCGTGCTGCGGTGCAGCGCTGTCCCGCGCTGGTGAAGGCCGACTGGATGATCAGGGTGACGACATCGGTCACCTTGGGCGTATCGATCACGACGAGCGGATTGTTACCGCCCATCTCGAGGGCGAGGATCTTGCCGGGGTTGTTCGCCAGCCGCTTGTTGATCGCGATCCCGGCCTGGGCCGAGCCGGTGAAGAGAATTCCGTCGACGCCGCGATGCGCGACGAGTTGCTTTCCTTCTTCCGGCCCCCCGACAAACATCTGGATAACCGCAGCCGAGATTCCGGCGCGGTGAAAGCACGCGACAAGCAGTTCGCCGGTCGCCGGGGTTTTCTCGCTCGGCTTGAAGATGACGCAGTTGCCCGCAATCAGCGCCGGGACGATGTGCCCATTGGGCAGGTGCGCAGGGAAGTTGTACGGGCCGAGCACCAGCATCACGCCATGCGGCTTGTGGCGCACCGCCGACGATCCCTGCAGCGCACTGTCCAGCTTTTTCTGGCCGGTGCGTTCGGCATAGGCAGTCACCGAAATCTCGACCTTCGCGATCACCGATTCGACTTCGGTGCGCGCTTCCCACAAGGGTTTGCCGGTCTCGCGGGCGATCATTTCTGCCAGCTTGTCGGAGTCCTTGCGCACCTCGTTGGCGAAGCGGCGAACCAGTTCGATGCGCGTCGCGAGCGGCTGCGCGGCCCATGCCGGCCATGCCCTGCGGGCGCGGTCTACCGCTTCATCGACGTCGCCTGTTTTGCCCCGCCACAGCTCTGCTCCTGTGGCCGGTTCGTAGGATACGATTACCGAATCTGACACTTTCGCCGGTTCTCCCGCGCCCGTCTTGTGCAGCACGCGACCGCCTGCCGGCGCGGCTTGGGTGGCTTCTAATCTATCGCGCCGCGCGGTCAAATGGTTGTCGCGCCCGGGCCATGGCACTTTGCTCGCTCACTCAGCCGATCCAGTTAACGGTGCTGCTTCGTATGGCACGATTTCATCGCCAGCCCATCAGTCCAGTTGGCAGGAAAATGGCGAAGAGGAATGATGAACGGATTGTTGCCAACACCCCAAAATTCTGTAAGTTAAATCCGAGGACAGGGGAGAAATCCGAGAATCGCGCAGGTCCGGACAACGGACGCGCAACCCCAACCTTCGGGCGGAAAGACTTGCGTGGCAATCCGATACGGGATTGTCGCGTACAATCTGCGGTCCCGTTGGCGAGGGTGAGATTAAGGAAAGTCTCAGGTCAAGGGGGTCGCACTTCAACAGGCGCGGAGCAATCCGGGTCGGGGTGCCAACGCAAGTTGGCTCGTGTTTTCGAGGTGTGAAAAATGCGTAGAAATTCCAAGTATATCGCTGGTCTCGGCCTGTCAGGTTCGACCGTTGCCGTAGCGATCGCCGCTGCGACAGCTCTTACCGCGACCCCTGCCATGGCTGCTCCACCCGAAGAATGCGTAGTGCTTTCGGACGGCGTGGTTCTGATTATCGCGGGCGACGCGGCGGGCATCGACTCGCTGGCCTGCGGCACGGGTTCCAACGCAACGGGTGCTTCGACCACCGCGATCGGCCAGCGTGCGCAGGCCGTTTCGGCCAGCGCCACCGCGCTCGGCGCGCGGGCCAATGCTTCGGGTGCGGCTGCAACCGCAACCGGTTATGAATCGCAGGCTACCGGTAGCGGCGCGACGGCGAACGGCTCGGGTGCGCAGGCAACCGGTGCCATCTCGACCGCGATCGGCCGCCAGGCAGTCGCTACCGGCGGTTCGAGCACCGCAGTGGGTGCGCAATCCATGGCATTGGCTGACCGGGCGACCGCCGTTGGCCAGAGTGCAATGGCGACGGGTCTGGAATCGACCACCACCGGTGTCGGTTCGCTTGCTTCGGGCACGGGATCGACCGCAAACGGGTTCGGCGCGCAGGCGACCGGGAATACCAGCGTCGCGGTCGGTAATGCGGCGCTCGCCTCGGGCGACGACGGGGTCGCAATCGGCGACCTCGCGCAATCGACCGGCCTGAATTCGATCGCCGCCGGTGCCGAATCGGTGGCATCGCAGCCGGGCACATCGGCCTTCGGCTGGCGCGCAATGGCGACCGGTACCCGGGCAACCGCTCTGGGCCATCTTGCGGTCGCGTCGGGCGAGCGTTCGCTGGCTGTTGGCGAAGCCGCCAGTTCCACGGCTTTGACCTCGGTTGCAGTCGGCAACCTGGCGCAGGCAACCGACGAGGATGCAGTGGCGGTAGGCGATCTTGCGCTTGCAAGCGGCTTCCATGCGACGGCTGTCGGCGGTGAGTCCGTGGCCAGCGGCCGTGGGGCCCAGTCGTTCGGCTGGCAATCGGTTGCCAGCGGCAATCTCAGCCTTGCCGCCGGTCATCAGGCGCAAGCAACGGGTGTGCGATCGACCGCAGTTGGCAAATCCGCGCTCGCCGGTGCCGATTTCAGCACCGCAGTCGGCAACGACGCATTCGCGCTGGCAACCGGATCGGTAGCGGTCGGCAACACCGCAACCGCCAATGATCTCGAAAACACCGCAGTCGGCCAGAACGCCACTACCGCCGGCGTTGGAGCGAGCGCCTTTGGTGATGGTGCCAATGCCAATGGTGCTTCCGCTACGGCAATCGGTCGACAGGCGCAGGCTACCGGGGCCAATGCTTCGGCGATCGGTGCCAACTCGGTCGCCGCTTTCGCAGGTTCGACTGCGATCGGGGCCGGTGCCACCACCGACCGCGCCAACCAAGTCAAGCTGGGCGGCGCAGGCAGCTCGGTGACGATCGGCGATCTCGCAGCCAGCACGGCGGCGCAGACCGGGACGATCTTCATCGCCACCACCGATGCCAGCGGCACGCTGGGCCAGGGTGTCGACGTGACCACGCTCGCTTCGGCGGCATCGGTGGCTGCACTCGATACGCGGGTGACGACCAACACCGCCAACATTGCGGCCAATGCCACGGCGATCACGGCGCTCGATACCCGGGTGACGACAGCGGAAGCGAATATCGCCACAAATACGGCAAACATCGCCACCAACACCGCAAACATCGCCACCAATACGGCGGGCATCGCAACGAACGTGACCAACATCGCAGCCAATACGGCGGCGATCGGCGCGCTCGACACGAGGGTGACGACCAATACCAACAATATTGCCGCAGCCGTCGCGGTGAACAACACCCAGAACACCCGGCTCACGGCGGTGGAAGCGCTGAATGCCACCCAATCCACTCAGATTGCCGGGTTGCAAACGCTCACCAGCACCCACACCGCGCAGATCAACGACCTGTTCGGCCAGACGGCGTCGAACCGTGCGGCGATCGACCGGGCCAACGAAGGTGTCGCGATGGCGCTGGCGATGGAATCGCCGATGCTTCCGGGTGACACCAACTTCGCCCTGTCGGGCGGCGTGGGCTACTTCGAAGACCAGGGTGCAGGCACCGTGGCGCTCACCGCGCGCCTCGGCGAGAACGCTGCATTCTCGGCCGGCGTCGGTATCGGCTTCGATAGCGGTGAAGTCGGTGCACGTGGCGGCTTCCAAGTCGCCTGGTAATCCGTTAGTCGAGCGGTCATGAACATGATCGCAACCAACTCGAAGATGCCGGGGCGCCATGCCCCGGCATTTTTCTTTGCCCTGATCCTTGCTTTGGCCGGTTCCTCTGCGGGGGCCCAGGCGCAACCCTTGCAGGGGCAACCGCAGGTCCAGCCGCTTCCGTCGGTGCGGCCGACACCAAGCCAGCTTGAATTGTCCAAGATGATCTGGTCGACTTTTGCGGCGGTCGATCAGGCCAACCGGTCGGGCAATTACTCGGTGCTGCGCGATCTTTCCGCCCAAGGCTTCCAGATCGCCAACACCCCCGCGCGCCTGTCCGAAATCTTTGCCGGACTGCGCAATTCGCAGATCGACCTGTCGAACGCACTGCTGATCCCGCCAACCTACACCGAGCCGCCGCAACTGCTGCGGGAGGATATCTTCCAGGTTCGGGGCATCTTCCAGCTGCGGCCGATTTCGCTGGGTTTCGATCTGACGTTCCAGTGGGAAGCCGGCCAATGGAAGCTGTACGGGATCAACATCGCGCCGCTGGAGATGACCCAGCAGGCTCCCGAGCAGCGTCGCTAGTCAGTCAGAGAACGGTATGGCCCATCGGGGGCGGAGGCACACCAAGCGCTTCCCCCATCCGGCGCAGCGCGGCGATCTTGCTTTCAAGCGGCTGCCAGTCGTCACGGTCGGCGATGGCCGCCCAGATGGTTTCCACCTCGTCGATCAGCATCGATTGCGGCATGCCGTCGGTCCAGTATCCATGATCGTCGTCAACCCGCCGGTGGCCTGCCACGACATCTGACAATTCGCCCGCCGCATCCGATCCCGCGCGGTGATTGTAGAAGAACGCGTCAGGCCCGAGCTTGTGCTCGCGCATGAATTTCTCGCTCGCGGCGACCAGTGCGGCATCTTCATCCGGGCCCAGCGGTTCCAACCCCAGCCGCCAGCACCACCGGCGCGCGATTGCCTGCATGTAGAGCGGCCCGAACCGCTCCATCGCCGCGAGCAGCGGCGGCGCATCGGCCAGCAGGCGCAAGGAAACCGCGAGCTGGCCGCAGTTCCAGTGCAGTGCCTCGGGCTGGCGCCCGAAGGCATAGAGCCCCTGCTGGTCGAAATAGGCGGCGGTGAAGCCGGGGTCCCACGTCGGCAGCCAGCGCCACGGGCCATAGTCGAAGCTCTCGCCGGTCACGTTCATGTTGTCGGTGTTCAGAACGCCATGAACAAATCCTGCGACCATCCATGCGGCGGCAAGATCGGCCAGCCGTTCGACGACCTGGTGCATCAGGATCACCGCAGGCTCCGTCCGTCCCGGGGCATCGGCGGGCGGCATCGGCCCGGGAAAGTTCGCCAGGCAGTAAGCGATGAGCTGCTCCATCTGCCCAGCTTCCTCCAGTGCCAGCAGGCGCTGGAAGGTGCCGATGCGGATGTGCCCGTGACTGAGGCGAACCATCACTGCCGATCGCGTGGGCGAAGGCTCGTCGCCGCGCCATAGTTCCTCGCCGGTTTCGATCACGGAGAAGGTCTTCGAGGTATAGACACCCAGCGCCTCGAGCATTTCGGTCGCGAGGATTTCGCGCACCGCGCCCTTCAGCGTGAGCCGCCCGTCGGCGGTACGGCTGTAGGGCGTCCGGCCGGAGCCCTTGGTCCCCAGATCGAGCAAGCGGTCCGAGCCATCGCGCAGCTGGGCGAAGAGAAACCCGCGACCATCGCCGATTTCGGGGTTGTAAACCCGGAACTGGTGCCCGTGGTAACGCAGCGCGAGCGGCTGCGGCAGGTTGCCGGGAAGCGGCTCGAAACGTCCGAAATGGCGGCACCATGCCTCGTCGGCGAGGCTATCGAGTCCGACGGTGGTCGCCGCGCGCTGGTTGCGGAAGCGCAATGTCGCCGCCGGGAAATCGGCTGGCTCGACCGCGTCGCCGAGCCACGGGGCGATCGCCTCGATCGCCCTGTCGGGCCTGTAGTCGGCATCGCCAGCCTTGCTCTGCATCACGCGACAGTGGCCTTGCGCGCCGAAAGCTGCAATGGGTTGGCCGAAACTTTTCCGGCACCCCTGCCGATTGCATCGAGGACTTGAACCGTACCGATGGAACCGACTTATTCTGATCGATTCTGGACCAGCCAGGACGGTCTGAAGCTGCATTTCCGCGACTATCCGGGCGGCGCGGGTCGCCCGCCGGTGTTGTGCATGCACGGCCTCACGCGCAATGCGCGCGATTTCGCCGAGCTTGCCGGGCGGCTGGCCGGGGACTGGCGGGTCATCGTACCCGAAATGCGCGGACGCGGGATGAGCGAGTATGCGTCGGATCCGGCAACCTACACGCCGCTGCATTACGCGCAGGATATCCTTGCATTGCTCGAACAGGAGAAGATCGACCGCTTCGTTGCGATCGGAACTTCGCTGGGCGGGCTGATGACCATGCTATTGGCCGCCATCGACCCCGCCCGGATCGCTGCCGCAGCGCTTAACGATGTGGGTCCGCAACTCGAAGCGGCAGGGATCGAGCGCATCCGCGAGTATGTGGGGCAGGGGCGCAGCTACGCCACGTGGATGCACGCCGCCCGTGCCTTGTCCGACCAGCATGGCGAAGCGCATCCGGAATTCGGGATCGAGCAATGGCTCGACATGGCGAAGCGCGCGATGGTGGTTCAGCAGAACGGCCGGATCGGCTACGACTACGACATGAAGATCGCGGAACCGTTCGGAGAGGCTGGAGGAGAGGCTCCGCAAGACATGTGGCCGGCATTCGAAGCGCTTGGCACAAAACCTGTTCTGGTGCTGCGGGGCGAGAAGTCCGACATCCTTGCGCAAGCCACGCTCGACGCGATGCGTGCACGGCTCCCCAATTGCGAGGCGGTTGTCGTGCCGCAAGTCGGTCATGCGCCGATGCTCAACGAACCCGAAGCGGTCGCAGCTATCGACAGATTGCTCGCGCAAGCAAGATGACCGGCACCGCGATTGCGCCCGCGCGTATCCTGCATCTTCATTCGACCTTTTCCGCCGGCGGCAAGGAGCTGCGCTGTGTCCAGCTGATCAATGCTTTCGGGCCGGGCGTGCAGCACACGATCGTCTCCGCAGTTCCGGACAGGATGGAGGCTGCGAAACTGATCGCGCGCGACATCGCGGTCGAATACCCGCGCGATTTCCCTTCGCTGCAAGGCAAGCCGCTGCCGGGGCGGCTTCTCCGCCTCGCGCGGGCGATGCAGGGTTACGACTTGGTTGTGACCTACAATTGGGGCGCGATCGACGCGGCGATGGCGCACATGGTGTTCAGCGGCCATTTCGGCCTGCCCCCGCTGATCCACCATGAGGACGGGTTCAACGAAGACGAACGGACGCGGCTCAAGACTCGCCGCAACTGGTACCGCCGGATTGCGCTGGCCCGCGCGGCCAGGCTGGTCGTGCCGTCCGAAACGCTCGAGCGGATCGCGCTCGTGACCTGGCAATTGCCGATCAATCAGGTGGAGCAGATCGCCAACGGGATATGTACCGCTGCCTTCGAGCGCCCTGGGCGCGGCAATGCCATTCCCGGCATCCGCAAGTCCGAGGGCGATCTGTGGGTGGGCACACTGGCAGGCTTGCGCAAGGTCAAGAACCTGCCCGCGCTGGTTCGCGCCTTCGCCCGGTTGCCTGAGCCGTGGAAGCTGGTCATCGTAGGCGAGGGTCCCGAGGAAGCGGCAATCCGCACGCAAGCAGCTGAGCTGGGCTTGACCGACCGCGTCCACCTGCCGGGCTTTATTGCTCATCCGGCAAACTACGTCGGGCTGTTCGACATTTTCGCGCTGTCGTCACATTCCGAGCAATTCCCGATCTCGGTGATCGAGGCCATGGCGGCTGGCCTGCCCATTGTCGCGCCCGCCGTTGGGGACATCGCGCACATGGTCAGCGATGAGAACCGCAGTCTCATCGCACCTGCCGGCGACGAAGCGGCTTTTGCCGATCGGCTGGCAGAGACAGCAAGCGAAGCAACGTTGCGTGCGCAGATTGGCGCAGCCAATCGCGAAAAGGCGCGCAAGGAGTACGACGAGGGCGCGATGATTGCGCGGTATCGCCGTCTCTATGCCAATACGATGGGGCGCAGGTCCTTGCCCTAGGCCCCGCAGCCCGCTTCATCCTCGGTTCAAGCTTCGGGGGACACCAGCAGAGTTCTGAATTGCATCGCGTCGTCCATCGTCTAAAGACGCGGGACCCGTTTTCTAGCAGATTGGAAGAGCCCGCACGTGGCCCTGAAACCGACTTCGAGTTCAACCCCGACCGACAAGAAGGCACAGTTGCAAGCCGCACAGGACGAGGTCCTGCTGCGCGAGATCGACGATGCCGTCCGGCAGGACCAATATGCCGATATCGCCAGGAAGCACGGCAAGACGATCCTTGGGATCGTGGCGGCATTCCTGCTGGCGTTCGGTGCCTATCTTTTCTGGGACAGTCGGCAGGAAGCCGCGATCGAAGCGGACAGCGAAGCGCTTGTCGCTGCGCTCGACCAGCTCGATGCCGGCAATCTGGATTCGGCATCGGCCCAGCTCGATGTGCTCATCGCCGAAAGCGACGGCGGGGTGAAGTCGAACGCGCAGATGCTCAAGGCCGGTATCGCGATGGAGCAGGGGCGCAATGCCGATGCGGCCAAGCTCTTCGCAGCCGTCGCTGCCGACGCGGATGCCGACCCGGCGATCCGTGATCTGGCAACTGTCCGCGAAGTCGCTGCAACTTTCGACCAGCGCAAGCCCGCCGACGTGATCGCGCGCCTTCAGAAGCTCGCTACTCCGGGCAATGCCTATTTCGGCAGCGCGGGCGAAATGGTCGCCATGGCCTATCTCAAGCAGGGCAAGCGCGCCGAAGCCGGTGCCCTCTTCGCGCAGATCGCCAAGGATGAGGATGTGCCCGAGACGCTTCGTTCGCGTGCCCGGCAAATGGCCGGTCTGCTGGGTGTCGACGCGATCGAGGACGTCGATGAAATCATAGGCCAGCTCAAGGAATCGCAAGGTACGGGTCCGGCCCCGATGCCGGCTCCGGCGCCCGCTCCGGCGCAATAAGATCGAGGACAGGATTGCAATGACCGCTAACATCACAACGCAGCGCCGAACCGGCCGCGCGCTTTCTCTGCTCCGCGCGGGAACCGCGCTCGCCCTCGCCGGCGCGCTGGGCGCCTGCGGCGTTTTGGGCGGCAACGACGGCCCCAAGGTTACGCCAACAGTGGGCGACCGGGTTCCGGTGCTGTCGCGGATCGAGACCGGGGCCAAGGTCGATCCCGGCCTGCAGAGTGTTAGTGTGGTGTTGCCTCCCGCCGAGGCCAATGCGGAATGGGCGCAGGCCGGAGGTAATGCGGGCAAGGCCAATGGACATCTGGCGCTGTCCGAAAACCCGTCACCGGCCTGGACCGCGTCGATTGCCGGTTCGACCAACCGCCGTCGCCTGGCCGCTGCTCCGGTGGTCGGAGGCAACACTCTGTTCGCGGTCGATACCAGCGGTGTCGTCCACGCACTCGATGCACAGTCCGGCGCGCGGCGCTGGACTTTCCGCATGAAGTTCGAAGACAATCAGGAAACTTCGGCCTTCGGCGGCGGCGTGAGCTACGCAGGTGGGCGCGTCTTTGCGACCAGCGGGGTGGGCGAAGTCGTCGCGCTTGACGCGCAGACGGGGGAGGAAATCTGGACCACCAAGCCCGCCGGTCCGCTGCGCGGTGCTCCGACGATCGCGTTCAACGCGATCTATGTCATGACGCAGGACAACCAGATCCATGCGCTCAACGCGGCGGATGGCAAGCTGCTGTGGGATGAATCGGGCTCGACCGCACAAGCGGGTGTGTTCGGCGTTGCCGCACCTGCGGCGGGTCAGGGCACGGTCGTTGCCGGTTACAGCTCGGGTGAACTGGTGGCCTATCGCTACGAGAACGGACGGACCCTGTGGTCCGATGCGCTCGCGCTGACCTCGATCTCGACCACGGTCGGATCGCTCTACGATATCGACGCCGATCCGATCATCAGCCAGGGCCGGGTCTACGCATTGGGCCAGGGCGGGCGCATGGCGGCCTATGAGCTGGTGACCGGGCAACGCCTTTGGGAACTCAACGTCGCCGGCATCTCCACCCCTGCGATTGCCGGCGAGTGGATCTTCGCGCTGACCGACGATGCGCGCCTGCTTGCCATCGCGCGGGCGACGGGCAAGGTGCGCTGGATCACGCAGCTACAGCGTTTCAAGGATGAGAAGGACAAGGAAGGCCCGATTTTCTGGACCGGACCTGTTCTGGCCGGCAACGCGCTGTGGGTAGCAAGCACCCGCGGGGCGATCTACAAGATCAGTCCGGGCGAGGGTTCGGCGACGCTGTACCGCGATCTGGGACAGCCGGTCTCGCTTCCGCCGATCGTCGCCAACAACACACTCTACGTGCTCGACGACAGCGGGACCATCCACGCTTTCCGATAGGCTTTTAAGCCATTGGAGACGACCCGTCCCGCAGCGGGATGGGTCGTCAGGGCATTACCGCGCCTTTAACCCTTGTGCGCTAGGCATGTGGCCGATGAGCGCGCACGATCACTCGGGTTTCGTCCACACGCGGACAGGGCCCCCGAAAAGCGATGTTTCGCCGGCGGTCGGGCTGGTGGGCCTCGCAGGCCTGCTCGCATGGGTGCTGTTCTGCCGCAACTATGCCGGGTTTGCCGAGGCACTTAGCCTGCCCGGACCGCGCGCTCCGCTCTCTGGGCCCTATGCGGCGCTGGCGGCGCTGTTGTTTTCCGGCGGCCCGATGGTCCTGTGGTCGATTTTAGTCGACAAGGTGCATCGCCGATCCTCGACCGGTATCGACTGGAACAGGCCGCGCCCGCTCGGCCACGATCTCGATGTGTCGGCGATCAAGCTGATCGGGCTGTGGGCGACCTTCGCCATCATTGCCGGTCTCTACTGCCTCGCGCGGTGGTATTGGGAGGGGCAGTATCTCTTCGCCATGGGCGTGCTCGGCGCGGCGGCCTTGCCGCTTATCGTCCTGTCGGTGCCCTATGTGTTGTGGATCGACCGGGTGCTGGTCGAACCGCGCGACCACGCATGGCACTTCGGCGCCATGATTACGGGGCGCTCCGGCTGGAGCCCCGAACAGGTCAAGAAGCACTGGCGCGCATGGATCATCAAGGGGTTCTTCAGCGCCTTCATGATCTCGATCCTGCCGGGCGGTTTCGCCGTCGTGGTAGAGAACGATGTGCAGGGCATCCTGGCCGACCCGGTGCGGCTTGCACTCTTGCTGACCGAACTGCTGTTCGTGATCGACGTCCAGATCGGAACCGTCGGCTACCTGCTCACCATGCGACCGCTCGATGCGCAGATCCGCAGCGGCAATCCCTTCCTCGGCGGCTGGGTCGCAGCGCTCGCGTGCTATCCGCCGTTCGCCTGGGGTATTCTCGGCACGATCCTCGCCTACGAGGTCAACACCGCCGGCTGGGCGCATTGGCTGGAGGGTAGTACGCTTGCACTTTACGCATGGGGCGGGCTGCTGGTGTTCCTCACCGCAGTCTACGCCTGGGCGACGATAGCCTTCGGCATCCGCTTCTCGAACCTGACCTATCGCGGCGTGCTGACCAATGGCCCATACCGCTTCACCCGTCACCCGGCCTATGTTTCGAAAAACCTGTTCTGGTGGTGCGCGGTGATGCCCTTCCTCGTGACCAGCGGATCGATGGTCGATGTGATCCGCAACACCTTCTTCCTCGGCTGCGTGAGCCTGATCTACTACCTGCGCGCCCGCACCGAAGAGGCGCACCTGCTGTGCGAGGATCCGAAATATCGCGAATACTACGACTGGATGGAACAGCACGGGCTGATCACCAGCAGACTCGCGCGCCTGCGCCGTATGTTCACCCCGCGGGGCAGGGCGACAGTGCAGCCCGCCGCATAATCAGGGCAGCGGCGTGCCGTCGTCGGTTTCGTAGAGGCGCAGGTCGCGGCCAAGCGGCGGATTGGCAGCCATCACCCCTCGAAACGACGCCATGTGTGCCGATGCGCCATGCACGGCGAGCGCCTCACGATCGCGCCACCGCTCGTATATGACCAGCACGTCCGGATCGCTCATGTCCTGCGCGAAAGTGTAGGTCAGGCACCCGTCTTCCGCGCGGCTGGCGGCGACCATCGCCTTCATGGCGTCGACCACATCGGGCTTCGCCGCGACCGTTCCCGGTGCCAGCCGGATGGTGCCATTGATCTGGATCATGCGTGCTCTCCCTGTCTCAAAAGCTCTGTTCGTAGACCCGCTTGATATCGCCCGCCCATTCCCCGTGGTAAAGGTCGAGCAGCCGCTGCGCTGGCACCTTGCCGCTGGCGACGATCTCGTCGAGCGTTTCGAGGAAGCCGCTCTCGTTGTCGCCGCTGTTGTTGAGCCGGGCGCGTGCCACCAGCCCCTGGCGCGATATTGCGAGCACTTGCTTCGCCAGGTCGAGCAGCTTGCGCCCGCCGGGGATCGGCGCGTCGAGCGCAAGCTTGGGCACCGCGTTGCGCAGCGCCTCGCGCTCTTCCATCGTCCAGTCCTTGACCAGGTCCCACGCCGCATCGAGCGCGGACTCGTCGTAGAGGATGCCGACCCAGAAAGCGGGCAGGGCGCAAATGCGGTTCCAAGGGCCGCCATCCGCGCCGCGCATCTCGAGGAAACTCTTGAGCCGCACCTCGGGAAACGCGGTCGACAGGTGGTCCCACCAGTCCCCCTCGCGCGGCTTCTCGCCCGGCAGGACGGAGAGCTTGCCGTCGAGGAAGTCGCGGAAACTTAGGCCCGAGGCATCGATGTATTTCCCGTCGCGGAAGACGAAGTACATCGGCACGTCGAGCATGTAATCGACATAGCGCTCGTATCCGAACCCTTCTTCGAACACGAAGGGCAGCATTCCGGTGCGATGCGGGTCGGTGTCGCTCCAGATGTGCGAGCGGTAGGACAGGAAGCCGTTGGGCTTGCCTTCGGTAAAGGGCGAATTGGCGAACAGCGCGGTGGCGAGCGGCTGCAGCGCGAGCGAAGAGCGGAACATCTTCGCCATCATCGCCTCGCTGCAATAGTCGAGATTGACCTGGATGGTGCAGGTGCGCAGCATCATGTCGAGGCCGAGGTTGCCGACGCGCGGCATGTGGCGCAGCATGATCTCGTAGCGCCCCTTGGGCATGATCGGCAGTTCATCGCGGGTCTTGTCGGGCCACATGCCGAGGCCGAGGAAACCGACCCCGCAACGCTCGCCAATCTCCTTGACCTGACTCAGGTGCCGCCCGGTCTCGGCGCAGGTTTCGTGCAGGTTTTCGAGCGGAGCGCCCGACAGTTCGAGCTGCCCGGCAGGTTCGAGGCTGACCGTGCCGTCGGACCCGCTCATCGCGATGACCTTTCCGCCTTCCTCCACCGGCTTCCAGCCGAAGGGCTGCAAATTCAGCAGCATGTCGCGGATACCGCAGGGTTCGTCATAAGAAGGGGCGCGGAAATCCTCCCGCTTGTAGACCAGCTTCTCGTGTTCGGTGCCGATGCGCCATGCGCTCTTGGGCTTCTCGCCTGCCTGCATCGGGGCGACCAGCTGGTCGCGGCTTTCGATGATCGGGTCTTCCCGGTCGGACGCCTCGCGTGTGCTCATGACGGTTGCGATAGGCAACCGATTGCTTGCGCGCCAGCGCAATTTTGCGCCCAGATCGCGTAGCTAATCTTGCCAGTCACCCGCGACTCCCATCCACAGGGCGGTGGCTGCGATGGCCGCCGTTTCCCCCCGCAGTATTCGGGGGCCGAGCGTGATCGGTTGCACCCGGGGGTGCGCACGGAGCAACGACCGCTCGGTATCGTCGAAGCCGCCTTCAGGGCCGGTCAGCAACGCAGCAGGTCCGCTATGGGCCGAGAAACAGGCGCGAGCAGGCTCAACCCCATTCTCGTCGGCGAAGAACAGCGCGCGATCCTCGGGCCAGTCGCGCAGCAGCGCCTCCAGCTTCATGGGCACCTGCACTTCGGGCAGCGCGGTCCTTGCGCACTGCTCGGCGGCCTCGGTCACGATGTGCTGCGCCCGCTCGAGGTTGAGCTTGTCGGCAACGCAGCGCCGGGTGAGGACAGGGCGAATTTCGGCCACGCCCAGCTCGGTCGCCTTCTCCAGCACGAGATCGAAGCGGTCCTTTTTGAGGAGGGCAGGGCAGAGCCAGAAATCGGAGACATCCTCGCGCTGGCGTAGGCGTTCCTCCACGATCACCTCGACCCGGCGCTTGCCGACCTGATCCACCCGCGCAGCCCATTCACCGGTCGCATTGTCGCACAGGATCACCGTGTCGCCTGCGCCAACGCGCATGACCTTGCTGAGGTAGTGCGCCTGATTGCCTTCGAGCGTGATGGCGCGGCTTGCGCCGAGTTCGTCCTGCACGAACAGGCGCGGTGCGCTTTTCGGAGGCCAGGCGGGGGTGGCGGGCATGGCTCGCCCTAACTCTGACCAACTCGAATGTCATCCCCGCGCAGGCGGGGATCCATGGACTGGTCGGCCAACCGGATGCAGCGGTCGACGTCGTTCCATGGATTCCCGCTTTCGCGGGAATGACAAGGGGGTTAGGTCGGGTCCAATGCCTGAACCCATTACTCACGCCAGTCCTGCCATCGTCCCCGATACTGAACATCGGGGCCTCGTCGCGCGACTGCCGCAATTGCCGCGCGATCTGGCCCAGCTTGCGCGGTTCGACCGGCCGATCGGCTGGTGGCTGCTGTTCTGGCCATGCGTCTGGGGCCTGTGGCTGGCGGGCGAGGGGTTCTGCTGGGAACTGCTCGGCTGGTTCCTAATCGGCAGCATCGCGATGCGCGGGGCGGGATGCGTGTACAACGATATCGTCGATGCCGATCTCGACCGGCAGGTTGCGCGCACTGCGTCGCGACCTGTCGCCAGCGGGCGTATTTCGAGCAAAGTCGCATGGATCTGGTTGATCTCGCTGTGCCTCGTCGGGCTGGTGGTGCTGTTGCAGCTGCGATGGGAGGCTCAGCTGGTCGCGCTGGCCAGCCTCGCGCTGGTCGCGGCCTATCCCTTCATGAAGCGGATCACCTGGTGGCCGCAGGCGTGGCTCGGACTGGTGTTCACCTGGGGCGCGCTGGTCGGCTGGGTCGCGATCCGCAGCGACCGGTGGGAGGTGCTCGCCGCGCTCTATGGCGGCGCAATCCTGTGGTGCGTGGGCTACGACACGATCTACGCCCTGCAGGACCGCGAGGACGACGCGCTGGTCGGCATTCGTTCGAGCGCCTTGCGACTGGGCGCTAAGGTCAAATCCGGCGTTGCGCTGTTCTATGGCGGAGCCGTGGCGCTGTGGGCGCTCGCCTTCTGGCTGCTGCGCGAGGACTGGATCGCGCTGCTCGCGCTGCTGCCGGTCGCGTGGCATCTCGCCTGGCAGGTGCTGACTCTCGACCCGGCCGATCCCGACAATCCGCTCGAGCGCTTCCGCTCGAACCGCTGGGCCGGGCTGCTGATGGCCGCTGCCTGCTTCGTTGTCGGCAACGCGGGGGCCTGAACCATGTGCAACCTCTACCGCATGACGAAGAACGCCGACGAGGTCGCCAAATGGTTCGATGCGATCGACCAGCTGGGCGGGGCGAATTTCGGGGCGGAGGTCTATCCGGGCTATCCCGGCGCGGTCATCGCCGGAGGGAAGCTGCGCCAGATGACCTGGGGTTTCCCGCTGGTGATGAAGGGCAGGAACGACCAGCCGCTCAAACCAAAGCCGGTCAACAACGCGCGCACCGACAAGCTCGACAGCTTCTTCTGGCGCTACAGCTTCGAGGAGCGGCGCTGCCTGATTCCGCTCACCGCCTGGGCCGAAGCGGAAGGGCCGAAGGGGGCCAAGACGCGCAGCTGGCTATCGCTTCCCGATGCCGAGCTGTTCGCCTGCGCGGCGGTGTGGCGCGACAGCGACGAGTGGGGTCCGGCCTATTCGATGGTGATGACCGACGCGGCGGGCCTGGCGACAGAGGTCCACACCCGCATGCCGGTGATCCTCGCGCCCGAAACCTACGCGCAATGGACCGGCGGCACGCCCGACGAGGCGAAGGCGTTATGCTGCCCGTGGCAGGGCGACCTCGTGCTCGATCGCACCGACCAGCCGTGGTCGGGCGGGGCAGCGGCGCAGGCGAGCCTGCTCTAGCGTCTTACTCGACCAGCACGCCGCCCTTAATCACCGCGTCGACATCGGTGAATTCGCCGACATTCTCAAGCGGGTTGCCGCTGACCGCGATGATATCCGCCCAGGCGCCGGGGCGAAGCGTGCCGACCTCACCCTTTTGGCCGAGCGCCTCCGACGCGTTGACCGTCGCCGCGCGGATCGCTTCGAGCGGAGTCATCCCGTATTCGACCATCACCGCGAACTGCCCGCCGACTTCCTCGTGCGGCATCACCCCGGCGTCGCTGCCGAAGACCATCCGCACGCCCGAATTGTGCGCCTTGCGGAAGTTGTCGCGCTGGACCTGCGCGATCTCGCGGTCCTTGCGCAGATTGTCCTCCAGCACCCCGTTCGCCTCGCCGGTGCGCTGGGTGTAGTCGGTGTTGTAGATGTCCATGCTGAAGAAGGTGCCACGCTCCTTGGCGAGGCGAATGCCTTCGTCGTCGACCAGGCTGGCGTGCTCGATCGTGTCGAACCCGGCGCGGATCGCCAGCTTGATGCCTTCGGCACCATGCGCGTGGGCGGCGACCTTGAGATCCCAGAAATGCGCCTCGTCGGCGATCGCCTGCAATTCCTCGAGCCGGAGCTGCGGCTGGCCCGGCTCGGTGTTGCGGCTGAACACGCCGCCGGTGGCGCAGACCTTGATCACTTCGGCCCCGTATTTGCGTTGCTCGCGCACGCGCAGGCGGAATTCGTCGGGGCTGTCGGCCACCCCGGGGCTCTTCGCGCCGAAGCTCGGCGGCAGATAGGTCTGATCGCAATGCCCGCCGGTCGCGCCGAGTGAGTAGTTGCCGTTGACGATGCGGGGGCCAACGATCCAGCCTTCCTCGATCGCCTGGTCGACGCCGGAGACGTTGTAGTCGCCATCGCCCACGTTGCGCACGGTGGTGAAGCCCGCCTTGAGCATCTTCTCCGCATTCACCACCGCGAGCACGGTGGCGAAGCGGTCGGTGAACTGGAGCGAGGAATAGCCGCCATACTCGGGCCGACCATCGAGATGGACATGCATGTCGATCAGGCCCGGCAGCAGCGTATGCCCAGCGAGATCGATCACCTTGCCATCTGTGGGTGCCGATGCACCGGATTCGACGCTAGCGATCTTGCCCTCGACGATCGTCACCAGCGGCTTCTCGACGAACTTGCCGGTCTCGACCTCGAGCAGGCGATCCGCGGTGACATAGACCGTTTCGGCATGGGCGGTGCCGGCGCTGAGGGCGAGGGCGGCAGAGACAAGAGCGAGGCGATATTTCATGGCGTTGATCCCCGACCTTCAGGATGAAGGCTTAGGGACCAGCATGGCATGAAGCCACGGCAGCGAAAAGTCGGCTTTGCGCGATTTGCGGCGCTTTTGCTTCGGATCGCGGGGCGGCGGGAACATAGACTCGCGGACCAGCGGCTCATTCATAGCTCACCACCTCGAACTCGATACCGTCCCAGTCGAAGAAGTAGAACCGCCGTCCGGGTTCATAGTCGTCGTGGCTGAACGGTTCGAGACCATGGACGATGACGACCTGCTCGGCTGCGTCGAGGTCATCGACCAGCAGGCCGACGTGGTTCAGCGGCACGCCCTTTGCGTAGTCTCCCCTGACCTTTTCGCTGGTGTAGAGCGCCAGGTAGTCGGCGCTGTTGCCGACATGGATGGTCCACCCGCCCATCGCGGAAGGGCCGCGCCAGCGTTCGTGCCAGCCGCATAGGTCGGTAAACAGCTTCGCGCTGCGTTCGGGGTCGGTGACGGAAAGATTGGCGTGTTCGATCTGGCCGTTCGGCATGGCGTCGCTCCTGCATTTCGCGAAACAGATGCCCTCGCGAATCGGGCGACATGACAAATGCAACCTCAAGTAAAGTTGAGGTCAAGGCGGAAATGGAGTAGCCCTGCAATCGATGAAAGCCACTGACCTGCTCACCATCGGTGATCTCGCGCGCCGCACCGGCCTGTCGGTCTCGGCAATCCGCTTTTATGAAGATAAGGGGTTGGTCGAGGCGCTGCGTACCGGTGGCAACCAACGGCGCTTCCTGCGCGCGGATATCCGGCGCTTGAGCTTCATCCTGATCGCGCAACAATTGGGCCTGTCGCTCGGCGAAATCGAGCAGGCGCTGTCGGGCCTGCCGCAGGGGCGCAATCCCAATGCTGCGGACTGGAAGCGGATCAGCCGGGACATCCGCCAGCGGATCGATGCGCGGATCGCGGCGCTGGAAAAGGTGCGCGAAGACCTCGACGGCTGCATCGGCTGCGGCTGCCTGAGCCTGAAGAAATGCTCGCTCTACAACGCGGGCGACATTTGGGGGGCGAGAGGAGCAGGTCCGCGCGTGCTGAGGTAGCATCGCCGATTGCGGCCAATACTTAACTCCCAGTTATCCTGGCCTTTACCCTTGTTGAACCTGTCACGCCTATCGCGGAACGATGCGATCGACCAAGTCCTACCTCTGCGCAACCACGATTCTGGCTGCAGGGCTGTGCGCCTTCGGCTCGGCACCTGCGTCTGCACAGACTTCGACTGCGCAGGGCACATCGCGGGCCAACATCGTGGTGCCGGTACAGATCACCAAGATTGCCGACCTCGCCTTCGGCAGCATCGTCGCCCCGGCAAGCGGCACGGGCCGGGTCACGATCAATGCCCGCACCGGCGCGCGGACGTCCAATGTCAACGCTTCTCCGGTGGGCACGGGTTTCAGCCGGGGGCGGTTTGTCGTGACCGGAAGGCCCAATACCGCCGTCAATCTGACAGTGGGCAGCCCGACGATCCAGCTAACCGGACCGGGCGCGCCGATGGTTGTCGACCAGTTGCGGGTCAACCGCAACAATGGAGGTCCGGGCGCGCTTCCACGGGTCTACACCATCCCGGCCAGCGGCACGATGAATGTGGGGTTCGGCGGGCGTCTGACTGTACCGACCGGGCAGGCTCCGGGCAATTACACCGGGACTTTCGACCTGACGGTCACCTATCAGTAGCGATCAGTCTTCCGGCCCGAGCGCAGGGTCGAGATCGCGCGGGCGCTTGAAGTGAGCCAGCCTGCCGCAGTTCCGGCCTACCTTCGCCCAGTCGTCGACGTTCAGCTCGAACACCGAGAAAGCGGCTGTCGGGTATTTGGTCGCCGCTTCGTCGAAGTCTTTGCACTCGGCTTCTGCCGGGACAAGCTCGAACAGCATTTCCTGCAGGCCCGGGTTGTGCCCGACGACCAGCACCGCCTCGATATCGCCGACGAGTTCGTGCAGTACGTCCATGATGGTCGCGGGATCGGCCAGATACAGCCGCTCGTCCCACTTGACCCTGGTATCGGGCATCCCCTCTTCAAGCGTCTGCTTCGACCGGGCAGCCGGGCTGGCCAGGATCAGATCCCAATGCTGCCCGTGATCGAGGATGTGGTGCCCCATCAGCCTTGCGCCCTTGCGTCCGCGCTCGTTGAGTTCGCGATCGAAGTCGCGCTTGCCGACATCGTCCCAGTCGGATTTCGCGTGGCGCAGGAGACCGAGTATCTTCACGTTGGCTGGCTGTCCTGTTCGGCGGCTGGGGTCGACTCGACAGAAACACCCGAAGCCACGCGTTGTAAAGCCTCCTCCAGTGTCAGGCGCATGACCGGTGTGCCTTTGGGGAAGGCGGAGAGCAGGCGGCTGGGAAAGGCGGACGACAGCACGATGAAGTGCCCCGCATCGTCCTTGCTGCGGATCAGTCGCCCGAAGGCCTGCGCCAGCCGCGCGCGGATGATGCGGTCGTCATAGGCGCTGCCGCCCTGCGCTGCGCGGCGGGCGCGGTGGAGAATCGAGGGCTTGGGCCACGGCACCGCTTCCATCACCACGCAGCGCAGCGATTCGCCCGGCACGTCGACCCCGTCGCGCAGGGCATCGGTGCCGAGCAGGCTTGCCTTGGGATCGTCACGGAAGATATCGACCAGCGTGCCGGTGTCGATCGGATCGACATGCTGCGCGTAAAGTGGCAGCCCGGCGCGGGCGAGCCGATCCGCGATGCGGCCATGCACCACGCGCAGCCGGCGGATCGCGGTGAACAGGCCGAGCACGCCGCCGCCCGCCACTTCGATCAGCCGCGCATAGGCCGCAGCGAGGGCAGGGAGGTCGCCCCGCTTCACATCGGTCACGATCAGCACTTCGGCCCGGTTGGCATAATCGAACGGGCTTTCGGCGGCGGAGAGCAGCGGCTCGACCTCGATATGCGGCGCGCCGCTCGCCTCGATCGCGGCCTGCCAGTCGTCGCCGTCTCTCAGTGTCGCGCTGGTCAGCATCACCCCGTGGCTCGGCTCGAGCACCACCTTGGCAAAAGGCTTCATCGGGTCGAGCCAGCGGCGATGGATGCCGACATCGAACTCGCGCGCCTCCGACCGGTCGACCGCGAACCAGTCGACGAATTCGGGATCGGCCGGGCCGCCCAGCCGGTTGAGCATGGCCTCCCACGCTGCCAGCAGATCGATCCGCCAGCCGAGCGAATTGCGCGCGCCCTCGATCCGCGCGCGGCCCTGCGCATCGAGCCAGTCGGGCGCATCCTCGACGATTGCCTCGAGCCGGATGCCGAGCTTGACCAGCGGCGCGCGGATCGCGCCAAGCGCGCCCATTGCCTCCTGCGCCAGCTGGACCAGCTTGCCCGGCAGCTCGGCGACTTCGGTCTCGATGCCGTAGCCCGCTTCCTGCCCGCCGCTTTCGTCGCGCGCGTAGGTCAGCGCGCGCACTGCGGCGAGCAGGTTCTCGATCGGCCCCCAAGGCTCGTTGTCATGCAGCCGTTGCAGCCAGCCGTCGGTCGGCAAGGCCTGCGTCGCCTCGATCGCCGCCTCGACCGCTTCGCCTCCCGCTTCGTCGTAGCTTGCGACATCCGCCAGCCGCGCTGCCAGGCCCCGCCGCCGGCCTTTGGAATTGCGCTCCGGCCCGACGATCCAGCGGCGCAGCTCGATCGTCTCGGCCCCGGTCAGCGCGGCAGCGAAGGTCGAATCCGCAGCGTGGTGCACGTGATGCCCTTCGTCGAACACGATCCGCGTCGGGCGCTGGGCGTGGTCGCGCCCCCGCGCCGCGTTGACCATTACCAGCGCGTGGTTGGCGATGACGAGATCGGCCTGCGCGCTGGCCCGGGCAGTGCGCTCGATGAAGCATTTGCGGTAATGCGGGCAGCCCGCATAGACGCATTCGCCGCGCTGGTCGGTCAACGATGCGATGCCGCGCTTGCGGAACAGCGTGCCGAGCCAGCCGGGCAGGTCGCCGCCGATCATGTCGCCATCCTGCGAGAAGGCTGCCCAGCGCGCGACCAACTGCGCCATGATCGCCGCGCGCCCGCCGAAGCCGCCCTGCAGTGCGTCCTCCAGGTTGAGCAGGCACAGGTAATTCTCGCGCCCCTTACGCACCACCACCGGGCGCGACCCGTCGGCGCGCCGCTCGGGCCACGCCCGCCGGGCTTCCCCGCGCAGCTGGCGCTGGAGGTTCTTGGTAAAGGTCGAAACCCACACCGTCCCCTGCGAAGCCGATGCCCACAGCGAAGCAGGGGCTAGATAGCCCAGCGTCTTGCCAATCCCGGTGCCGGCCTGCGCGAGCAGCAGGTGCGGCTGGCCGCGCTCGCGGCGGGGGGCGAAGACCTTGCTCGCTGCGCGGGCGTAGCTGCGCTGACCCTCGCGCCGCTCCGCGCCCTGACCGGTGAGGTATTCGAGCTGCTCGTCGACCGCGCCTTCGCCGATGGCAACCTGCGCCGGTTGCGGGCGCTCGGGCGCCTCCTCCCATTCGGGCAGCTTGGAGAACAGCCATTTCTCCGCCCGTTCCGGCTTGGCGACATGCGGGGCAAGCACCTGCGCCCAATGCCAGCGCAGTCGCATCAGCGATTGCAGGCTGGACCATGCCCCCTCGCGCTCCGGCCAATCGCTGCTCCCGCATCGACCCAGCAACGCGCCCGCAGCCTGCTGCAACAGCAGCGGCACGGCGTCGTCCCTGGCAGGAGGCTCCAGGCCGAGCGCGTCGGCGAGGCCCTTCGGTGTCGGGACGCAAAAGCGGGCCGGATGGACGAAGGCGAACAGTTCGAGCAGGTCGAGCCCCGAAAGGTCGGGATAGCCCAGCCGCGTCGCTACCAGCGGCGCGTTGAGCAACAGCACCGGCGTATCCGCCGCTGCCATGATCGCTTCGCCCTTCGAACATCCGCGGGTCGTAGCTGTCGCATCGCGCACCCAGGTCCCGGCATGGGATGCGTGCAAGGCAGGCAGAGGGAGGGTCTCGGACACCGAACCGTTCATGCGCATCCGGGAACGAAAAGTAAACATAGCTGCTTATGGCGGGACGATCTGTTCAACGGTTCGTCGCAAGGAATCTTCGGTAAGGCGCGAATGGATTCCTTGAAACCGCGTAAAAACAGAAGGTTGGAATCTTGCTGAACGGTGATTAAGGGAACGCTTGCGAATTCCCGCCCGTTCTATGGGCACTATGCGACACACACAGCATCTCCTTCGCAGCGCCCCCATCGCGATTGCCGCGATGCTCGCGCTTGGCCCCACCCACGCAGTGGCTCAGGACGTTTCCGTCACCGCCGCGCCGACTGCGCTGCAGCCACCGATGGTGCTTCCGGTCGACCCGATTCCGGTCCCGACACCGACGTCGGCTGCCGAACCCCGGTACGTCCCGTCGCCGACGGTCCAGTCGGTGCCGACCGAGACTGCGACTGCTGAGCCTGAGCCGAGTTCGACCGCCGCTACCACAGCGACTTCGCGTACTATCACCCCCTCTTCGCGCAATGTTGCGGCCCCCAACCAACGAACAGCCAACTCAAGCTCTGCCGGTACTTCGACCCCCGTTGGTGCGCCGAACCGAACAGCGCCCGTAACAGCAACCGATCTGTCGAATGAAGGTCCGATCGGCAATGAAGTCATCGTGCCGCCGCTGCCTTTACCCGAGACTTCGGTCATGCCGACCGACGCTGGCGATACGCCGGAGCAGGCTGGCATGGACTGGACCGCGATGATCGCACTCGCCATGCTGGGGCTCATCCCGGTCGGTGTGATCGCGCTGGCAGTGATCTGGTGGCGCCGGCGTTCGAGCGTTGCCCGCGACATGCGAGCAAACGATGCCGCCCCGCTCACCGCCAGCCGCATTGCCGCCGAGCGCGAGCCGCAACCTTCGATGCCGCGCCCGCCGATCTTCGACCGCGAGCCGATCGTCGGTAGCGAAGCCCGCACGCCATCGCCGGCACCGTCGAGCTCGGCCCAAACCGCCCCTGCGACCAAGTGGGAGCCGGCAGGTAGCCTAGCAACGCTGGACCGGCCCCCGGTCGAGGCTCGCAAGCCAGTCGACCGAAGTGCATTCCTCCCGCGCGATGGCAAGGTGATCCTGCCGGATGCAGTTCCGGAAACCTTCGAAGAACGCGATCGCCTGATGCGCGGCCTCGTGGCCCAGGAACCCGATGCCGCGAACCCCTTCCGTTCGGGCAGAGCCCGTGCGCGTCGGGCCCGGCTGATCATCCAGTCGCTGGGCCGCAAGTTCGAGAACGCCGCGCCGTGGATCGATCTCAGCCAGTATTCCTATCGCTGGCCGCACCTCGCGCAGAGCCGCACCAGCTTGGTCTGAACCCTCCCTCCCTGAGGGAAAGGGTCGCAGGGTGGGGCGTCCGGTCGTAAGGCCGGGCGCTCCATTCCTTTGTGCGCAAAGGATATTTTAAGGCCTCAAGCCTAGAATGCGGGCAGGAAGGGCAGTTTCGGGGGCGCAGATGAGCGGGTTCGGGAAAAAGGGACTGGATGCGGGGCAAGGCGGGGCGTTGCGCCAGTCTGCAGGTTTCGGGCAAGCGGTGCCTGCGCATCGCATGGAACCGCAGCCGGCCTATGATCCGATGGCGGCGCAGCGCGAGGCTTTTATCGCTGCCGAACGGGCGCGGCGCATGAACGAGCCAGACCAGCGGCCGTGGGACGAGCCTGCGCAGCGGACTCCGGGGCTGAGCAGCTACGCGCAGGACTATCCCAACTCGCGACCGGTGGTGCAGCAGAGCCGCAGCCTCGCGGTGGCTTACATCCTGTGGTTCATTCTCGGTCAGCTCTCGGTCCACCGGTTCTATCTCGGCGCGACGACATCGGCGATCGTGCAGGTTTCGCTGTTCTTCGGCAGTCTGCTGATCCTGTTCATTTTTCCGCCGATGGGGCTGATCGGCTTCGTCGGCTGGGTGTTGTGGATCCTTGCCGATGTGTTCCTCATGCCGGGGCTGCACCGCGCTTTATGCCGTCCGCCGGCCAATTCAGGGATTTTCTCCTAGCGCCGCCGGCGCTCCATCAGCTCGACCAGTTCGGCGAACTTCTCGCGCTGCTGGCCTTCGTCGCCGCTGGCGATCGCCTCGGCGACGCAGGTCGCCGCATGGCCCTTGAGCACCTCGCTTTCGACCTTGACCAGCGCCGATTTGGCGGCGGTAAGCTGGTTGAGCACATCGATGCAATAGCGCCCGTCCTCGATCATCTGGGCGATCCCGCGCACCTGACCTGCGATCCGGTTGAGCCGGTTGACCGTCGCCTTGCGCTGTGCCGGTATGATGTTCTGCATAGGAAGCCCTTGGAATACCCCTGTGGGGTATCTATAGCCCGGTCCCATGCAGGCTTTCAACCTTTCCCGCCGGCGGGTGATCACCGGCACCGCCGCGCTGGCGGCCTATGCCGGCCTTCCGATGCCCGGATGGGCCAAGGGCAAGTCGCTCGCCCATGCCCGCAACGGCTTCGGGGAGGTGTCAGGCGAAGACATCCGCCTGTCTATCGGCGATGCGCATTTCACCACCGGCGGCCGCTCGGGCCATGCCTTTGCGGTCAACGGAACCGTGCCCGGCCCGCTGCTGCGGCTGCGCGAAGGGCAGGACCTGCGCATCCATGTGACCAACAATCTTTCCGAAGACAGTTCGATCCATTGGCACGGTTTGCTCTTGCCGTTCCAGTTCGACGGAGTGCCCGGCGTCAGCTTCCCCGGGATCAGGCCGGGGCAGACGTTCACCTATGAATTTCCCGTCCGCCAGAACGGCACCTACTGGTGGCACAGCCATTCGGGGCTGCAGGAACAGGCGGGGCATTACGGCCCGATCGTCATCGAAAGTGCAGAGCCCGACCCGCGCTACGACCGCGACTATGTGGTGCTGCTGAGCGAATTCACCCCGATCCACCCGCACGAGATCATGCGCAAGCTCAAGGTCGGCGAACACTATTTCAACCGCCAGATGCAGACCGCCACCGACGGCGACATGCCCGGCGCGGAGCGCCGGATGTGGGGCGAAATGCGGATGAACCCGCGCGATGTCTCGGACGTCACCGGATCGACCTATACCTACCTGATCAACGGTCACGGCCCGGCGGAAAATCTCGAATATCTGTTTGCGGCCGGAGAGCGGGTGCGGCTGCGGATCATCAACGGCAGCGCGATGACCTTCTTCAACGTGCGCATTCCGGGCGTCCCGATGACGGTGATCGCTGCCGACGGAATCGATGTCGACGAAGTGACAGTCGACGAATTCCAGATCGGCACCGCCGAAACCTATGATGTGATCGTGCGACCGCCCGCAGGGAGCCACGCGCTCGTCGCCGAGGCGATGGACCGGAGCGGGATGGGCATTGCCAGCCTGACCAGCCATCAAGGTCACCGCGCTACGCCGCCCGCATTGCGCGAGACGCCGACGCTGACCATGGTCGACATGGGCATGATGGACCATTCGGCGCATGGTGGCGGAGGCATGGGCGGCATGGAACACGACATGCGCGATACGTCGCAGCTGCCCGAAGACGTCGAGGTCGGTCCCGGCATCGACATGGTCGCGCCGATGCCGATGGACCGGATGGATTTCCCTGGCCTCGGCCTCGATACGGTCGATCACCGGGTGCTGCGCTATACCGACCTCAAGGCGAAGCGGATGAACCCGCACCGTGCCATCGAGCGCGAGATGGAGATCCATCTCACCGGCAACATGGAGCGCTACATGTGGTCGTTCGACGGCAAGAAGTTCTCCGCCGTGACCGATGACCCGATCCGCTTCGGCTACGACGAGCGGGTCCGCGTCAAGCTCGTCAACCAGACGATGATGGCGCACCCGATCCACCTGCATGGCCATTTCTTCGAGCTGGTGAATGGCGTTGATCCCATGCATCAGCCGCTCAAGCATACGGTCGTGGTCCAGCCTGGCGGCACCGCGACCTTCGACCTGACCGCCAACGAGCCGGGCGACTGGGCCTTCCACTGCCACCTGCTCTACCACATGCATGCCGGGATGATGCAGGTGGTGACCGTGCGGCCGTTCCCGGCAGGAGAGGGTGTGTGATCCGCCTGCTCCTGATTCTCGCCGCAGCTCTCGTCGCGTTCCCCGTGGCTGCGCAGGATGTCGCAGAAGACGAATTGACCGACTGCGTCGGCTTAAAGGAACGACAGATCTGCAAGGACGCGGACGGGAATGAAGTCATCGTGGCTCAAGAGACGCGTGCTCTCGTCGAACCTCCGACGAAGCGTCCTGTCCCGACCGAGCCGATTGCCCCGATGGACCATTGCGCGATGGGCCACCTGCCTCCCGAGCAATGCCCGCCGAAGGAATCCGATGACGCCCATGCGGGTATGGACCATTCGACCATGGACCATTCATCGCATGAATCGGAGCCGGACGCAGAAGACCATTCCGCCCACGGCCAGATGGACCACGCTCAAATAAACCATGGCCAGGCGGATCACGACCAAATGGACCATGGCTCGATGAACCATGGGGCGATGGACCATTCCGCCATGGGGCATGACGGCACCGACAAGTCCTTACCCGGTGCCGCGCCGGAAAATGCCGTTCCTGATCGCGCGTTCGAAGGGCCTCAACATGCGGCCGATGCGATCTGGGGTGCCGATGCGATGGCAAGGGCGCGCCAGGCGAACCATGACAGCCACGGCAAGATGAAGACCGGCGTGGTCATGATCGAACGATTGGAAGCGCGCGTCCCACTCGAAGGCGGCGACACTGGCTTCCTGTGGGATGCGCAGGGCTGGTACGGCGGTGATATCGACAAGCTGTTCTTCAAGTCCGAGGGCGAGGGCGAATTCGGCGGCTTGGTCGAGGAGGCCGAGGCCCAGTTGCTGTGGAGCCATGCCATCGCACCGTTCTGGGATTTGCAGGCCGGTGCGCGAATCGATCTCGAGCCGGAAACCCGCAGCCATCTTGCGCTCGGCGTGCAGGGCCTGGCACCCTACATGTTCCATGTCGATGCGGCGGCCTTCCTCTCCGACCGGGGCGACCTGACCGCGCGGCTGGAAGCCGAGTACGGCCAGAAGATAACCCAGCGGCTGATCCTCCAGCCGCGCGTGGAAGTGGAGCTTGCCGCGCAGGACATCCCCGAACTAGGGATCGGGGCGGGCCTGACCAAGATCGAGCCGGGCTTGCGTCTGCGCTATGAATTCGTCCGCGAATTCGCGCCCTATCTGGGCGTCGAGTACGAAGCGAAGCTTGGCGAGACGGCGGACTTGGCTCGCGCCGTAGGTGACGATCCGGACGGGTTCAAATTCGTGCTCGGCCTGCGCGCCTGGTTCTGAGGCTGTCCTACAACCGCTGGCGAGGCTATCGTCGTACGATGAATCGCCTCGATAACCTGCCACTGCCGAAGCCCGTTGGATTCGAAAAGGTCACACTCGGTGCGCAGCATTCCGCTCATGAACCACGGAATTGCGCGATTTTCCGGGACCGAGAAGTTTCGAAAACGGGCAGGGTCTGTGTCACACCCCCGGCTCCTTTCGCACTTGCAACATCCACCGCCTTGGGCAAGAGGCGTGCCCCATGAGCATGCAAGACCTGATCTCCGCCGCCCGCGTATCGAAGTCCTGGCCGTTCCAGGAGGCGCAGCGGCTGCTCAAACGCTATCCCGACGGCATCAAGCCGGATGGATCGCCGGTGCTGTTCGAAACCGGCTACGGCCCCAGCGGCCTGCCGCATATCGGCACCTTTCAGGAAGTGCTGCGCACAACCCTCGTCCGCCGCGCCTTCGAAGCGATGATCGGCGCGCGGCCCGAAGACGGCAAGACGCGGCTGGTGGCGTTTTCGGACGATATGGACGGCCTGCGCAAAGTGCCGGACAACGTGCCCAACGCGCAGCTGCTCGAAGCGAACCTGCACAAGCCGCTCAGCCGCATCCCCGATCCGTTCGGCAGGAATTACGAGAGCTTCGCCGCGCACAACAACGCGATGCTGCGCGAATTCCTCGACCGTTTCGGCTTCGAGTACGAATTCGTCGCGTCGAACGACATGTACAATTCGGGCCGGTTCAATAGCGCGCTGAAGCAGGTCCTGCGGCACAATCAGGACATTCTCGACATCATGCTGCCGACCCTGCGCGAGGAGCGGCGGCAGACCTATTCCCCGGTGCTGCCGATTTCGCCGCGGACGGGCCGCGTGTTGCAAGTTCCGGTCGAGGTTCTCGACGCCGATGCCGGCCTGATCCGCTTCACCGACGAAGACGGGGCCGTGATCGAGCAGACCGCGCTCGGCGGTACCGCCAAGCTGCAATGGAAGGTCGATTGGGCGATGCGCTGGTACGCGCTCGGCGTCGACTACGAGATGTACGGCAAGGACCTGACCGACAGCGGCATCCAGTCGGGCAAGATCGTGCAGGTGCTCGGCGGGCGCAAGCCCGAGGGGCTGGTCTACGAACTGTTCCTCGACGAGAAGGGCGAGAAGATCAGCAAGTCCAAGGGCAACGGGCTGACGATCGAAGAATGGCTGACCTACGGTTCGGAAGAGAGCCTGGGCTTCTACATCTTCCCCAATCCCAAGAGCGCCAAGCAGCTCCACGCTGGGGTGATCCCGCGCGCGGTGGACGATTACTGGCAGTTCCGGGCGAGCATTCCCTCTCAGGAGCTCGACAAGAAGCTGGGCAATCCGGCGTGGAACCTGCTGCGCGCCAATGGCGGCTGGCAGTCAGACGATGCACCGGGGGAGGGCGACCAGCTGCCGGTTACCTACGGATTGCTGCTCAACCTCGTCGGGGTGCTGGGGGCCGAGACGACGCACGATCAGGTGTGGTCCTATCTCGGCAATTACATCGACGATCCCGATCCGGCGAAGCATCCCGAGCTCGATGTACTGGTCGGCACCGCACTCGCCTACAATCGCGATTTCGTCGCCGCCTCGCTCGCCAAGCGCAAACCCTCAGCCAACGAGCGCGAGGCGTTGCGTGCGCTCGATTGTGCGCTGTCGATCATGCCGCCGACCACGCCCGCCGAGGATATCCAGACGATCATCTACGAACTGGGCAAGCGGCCCGAGTTCGGGTTCGAGAATTTGCGGGACTGGTTCAAGGCGCTGTACCAGACGCTGCTCGGCAGCGAGCAGGGGCCGCGGATGGGCAGCTTCATCGCGCTCTACGGGATCGAGAACAGCCGCAGCCTGATCGAGGAGGCGCTCGAGCGGTGAGTCGACGCGGCCTGAAGTGTTGCGTATGCAGCCGACCTCGAAGGTGCTAGCTTCGCATGCAACCACGCAAGGGAGATTGCAGCGCATGACCACCTCAGCCCAGGCCCGCTACTCGAAAGGCGCGATGATCTTTCACTGGGTGATCGCAGTGCTGGTGATCGTCAACTGGCGGCTGGTCGAGGCGGCGGAAAATGCCAGCAAGGCCGATGCCGGAGCCTTCGTCGGCAACCACAAGGCGATCGGCATCTCCATTCTCGTGCTGACGCTCGGACGCCTCGCCTGGCGCCTGACCCACAAGGTGCCCTCGTTCCCCACGACCATGGCGGGATGGGAAAAAGTGCTTTCCCGCACAGTTCATATCATCTTCTACGTGATGCTGGTCGGGCTTCCGTTAGGCGGATGGCTGGCCGGATCGTTTGCCGGAAGAGACATCTCCTACTTCGGTGCGTTCACCATCCCGGGACTTCCTGTCGGCGAAAACATGGACCTCGCCAAGACGATCATGGGCTTCCACAAGACCGGGGGTGAAATCCTGATCTACCTCATCGGCCTGCACATCCTCGGCGCGCTCAAGCACACCTTTGTCGACAAGTCGGGCGGCATCTGGCGGATGCTGCCGTTCGGGAAAGCCTGACCCGGAAAGCGAACCCCCGCCTCAGAGGTAAGGGCGGGGGTTCTTTTGGCTGCCTGCCACTCGCTTCAGGCAGCAAACAGAGACTTCAACCTACCAGAAGAAGTCGTGGATCACGTCGACCACTTCGCCGGTGTAGGTGTTCACCAGCAGCACGTCGTCGTAATAGCGGACCCAGCGATAGGGGCCGTAAACTTCGGGCAAGCGGTACTGGTACGGATTGTTGACGTAGTACCGGCTCGAGAAGAACAGGTTGTCGAGCCGGAACCCAATGCTCAGCCGCCGGTAGCTATAGCCGCGATAGGGCGCATAATACGATCCCAGGCGGAAGATGTTGCGGTTCTGGTTGCGATAGTGGTTCCAGTTGTAGCGCCGGTCATTACGCCAGCTACGGTTGTCCCACCGGCGATAATTGTCCGCCCGGCGGCCATCGCGATAGCCTTCGCGATAGTTGCGCCGGTCGTCGCGCCATTCGCGGCGATCGCTGCGATCGCGGTCGCGGTAATTCTGGTTGCGGCTCGGGTCGAGGCCGAAGCGGCGCCCGTCATTGTTGCGCACATTGCCGCGCTCGATCCGCTCGGCACGGCGGTCGCCGCGATTTTCGATCCGGTCGGCCCGGTTCTCGCTCCGGCGGTCAATCTGACGCGCGGTCCTTTCGCTGCGGTTGTCGATTCGGCGGGCGCGCTCCTCGTTGCCGCGCCACTCGGCGCGGTTGGCCTGGCGGTCGCCCCGGTTCTCGACCCGGTTGGCGCGTGCGTCACCGCGCCGCTCGACCTGATTGGCGCGACGCTCGCTCCGGTTGTCGACCCGCTGGGCACGGTTCTGCCGGGCCTCGGTCCGCTGGCCGCGGTTCTGCTGCGCCTGGCTGCGCTGACCGCGGTTCTGGCGGGCACCGCGGTCACCCCGGTCACCGCGCTCGGCGCGCTGGCCCTGCTCGGCAGTGGCGGCTTCGGCCTGAGCGGGCAGGGCGGTCAAGGCCATCGCCAAGGCCAGCGCGGATGCGCCCCCGGCGGTGATCAGTTGCTTCAAATTCATAACGGCTCTCCATTGTCCGAACAGCCGCTGCCCACCCTTTGCGGCCCTGTTGGTAACGCCCTGTTAGGATTCGGCAAATGACCGGACACTGAACCGGCCGATATGGCATTTGTTCATATTTGCGGCGACTAAAATGAATGATGTTGCGATTGACTTGGCGCGCGGCGGCGGTGAAGGCGGCACGCATGATGGAAACCTTCGAAGCGATCCGCGCCGATATCGATCGCCGCCTGACCGACGCGGCGGAGAAGCGCCACGGTGCCATGCACACGCCTGTCGTCGTCACCGCCGATGCCGATGCGCGGGTGATGGTGTTGCGCGCGTGGGACCCCGAAAGCCGGACCCTGCGGTTCCACACCGACGCGCGTGCCCCCAAGGCAGGGCTGATCGGCGACGGCGCACCCCTTGGCGTATTGTTCTACGACCGCGAGGCCAAGCTGCAGATCCGTTGCCGGGGCACCGGCCGGATCGTGCGCAACGGGCCGGCGGTCGATGCAGCATGGGCCGCCAGCCCCAATTTCGCGCGGCGATGCTATCTGGGCGAGGCGCCGGGAATGGAATCCGGCGAACCGAAATCGGGCTTGCCTCCGGAATTCGAAGGGGTCGAGCCGGACGAAGAGCAGCTCCTTCCCGCCCGCGAAAATTTCGCGCTGCTGCTGGTGACGGTCGAGAGCTTCGACTGGTTCTTCCTCGCGCACAAAGGCCACCGCCGGGCGATTCTCGACCGCGAAGGAGCGCGCTGGGTGACGCCGTAGTGTTGACACCGGAGCGCTGTTTTGTGCACGCGGTGCGTGACCAGGAAATGCAGGTATTTTGAGTGACTTGACGGGTATTCCACGCGGCTCCCGTGTCACGCTGCATCTCCTACAAAACCCCCGCGTTATGCATGTCGGCGGAACCGGTTCGATCGGCGCAACCTAGCGCGCGCCTTCGATGTAGGAAAATCTTTGTTCGAATTGAGCCCCTAACGCCACTCGACCAGCTTGAGCTTCGCCAGCTTGGCACGGGCCTCGGCGGGGTTGCGCGTTTCGAGGAACACCAGCTTGCCCTGCAGCGCGCCCATTTCCATCTTGGCGTCGAGCAGCACGCATTCGCCGGCCCAAAGCGTAACCTCCTGTACGGTGTCGCTGCCGCCGATCTGCGCCGCCATTCGCCCGGCGACGCGGTGGGTGCCGGGGGCAACCTCGGCGCGGGCGAAGCGGCCGGTGCGGAACTGGGTGGTCAGGCTGTCGTCGACGGTAAGGTTCATCCCCTGCTGCCCGCCCACGAATCCGTCGCGCATGACATAGATCGCGGCCATGCCGTCACTGGCAATGAACTGCCGCGCCGCCTGCGCCGCCACCGGATCGGCCTCGCTCGCGCCCTTGTTGTTGACCAGGATATAGACGACGAAACCCATCGCCGGGAGGAACAGGATCAGCCCGATGATCGGGTACATCATGCCGAGCACCACCCCGGCAATGATTGCGAGCCCGAGCAGGATGATGTTTTTCGGCGTCATGTTCACGGCAGTGCCTCCCCCTTGCTGTGAGGGCGGGTTTTAGCGGGGGGCAGGGCGGTGCGCTAGGAGGGAGGCGACACGTGATCGGGTATGGCAAGGCAGGTGGATTCCGACGTCGGCCAGCTTTGCTTCCGACAAGCTCAGACCGAACAAGTTTACCCCGTCATCCCGGACTTGATCCGGGATCCCCTTTTTTTGTTTCTCGCAGAGAGCGCAGAGGAAAGGGGGACGCAGAGAGGTAGGCTAGTGGTGCAGCCGCACTTCATCTGGCACCATCCCGCGAGAGGCTACCGGTCGATGAGAGAGTGTGCCTACGGCACAACCCCTCCGCGTCGCTGCGAGCCTCTGCGCTCTCTGCGTGAAGCTTTTGCGCCGCGCTCGAAGAAGCGGGACCCCGGATCAAGTCCGGGGTGACGAATTGGACAGCCTGTCCCCGGAATTTGTGTCATCTGAATTGCTGGATAATCTTGCCATGTGGACCCCGGTAGTCCGTGCAGAGGCCTTGCGTTCGATCCCCAAAGAATTGAAACATATGCAAAACGTCCGGCTAACAATACTAGTGGCTTGACCACTGATTGACTAGAATTTCATCAATTGGCAATAAAACGCCTTGGAGGCTCTTATGGAAATTTCCGGCCATGACCTTAGTTTGCTCGGACTAGGGTCAGGACTCATTGATTGAGCCAGAAGATGACGGTTGCGGCGATGCATATTGCTGACATGAAGGCATGCGCGCAGCGATCATAGCGTGTGTGGATGCGC
>NZ_JANKHH010000008.1 GCF_024626475.1 Parerythrobacter lacustris
CCCGATACGAAAGCATGTAAGGAACGGGATGCTGTCGCCCGTCGAGTTCGAACGGCAGCAAAACATGAGCACCGAAGGCGTCTAGAAAACTCGGGGCTATTCACTCGAAAGGATTTTCGTGTCAACAGCGAATGGCAACTCGGTCCCGTTGAATGCAATCGCCGATCCACAATTGAAAAGCACACCTCCAGAAATCACGCGGTACGGCTTGAGGCGCACAGTAACTGTCGTAGGCTATAACGAGCCCGGTGTGCTCGCATCGGATCTCAATGCAGAGGTGCAGGAGAAATTGAAGTCGATTGCGTTGCCGAAAGGATATCGCTTTTCCCAAGGCGGCGAAGCGGAAGCTGCGTCCCGCAGCTTCTCGGGTCTGGGCCCAGTTGTGTTGCTCGCCATATTCGGAATCTTCGGCGTTTTGGTGCTCGAATTCGGGCGCTTCAAGGAAACGGCGGTGGTGGCCGGTGTTATCCCGCTAGGAGTACTGGGCGGGCTTATCGCATTGTTCCTGACAGGAAACTCATTGTCCTTCCTTGCCTTGATTGGTTTCGTTGCGCTGGTCGGGATTGAAATAAAGAACTCAATCTTGCTTGTGGATTTCACTACGCAGCTCCGCAAACAAGGGATGGGTTTGCGCGAAGCGATCGAAAAAGCAGGCGAGGTCCGTTTCTTGCCAATCTTGCTTACCAGCTTGACCGCGATCGGTGGCCTGATGCCCTTGGCCCTGAGCGGCTCATCACTCTATTCACCCTTGGCTTGGGTAATTATCGGCGGGTTGGTCAGTTCAACGTTCCTCAGCCGTCTTGTCATTCCGGCCATGTACCTCTTGGTGATCCGAGGTGAGGAAGCAGAAGCAGTTGAAGTCTGACGCGAGAAGATGCGTTCACGCGTATCCATCTTGCGCAGCGATGGAAGCGAAGCGGAGGGATGCGTTCTTGAGCTTACCGCGCCACCGCCAGCGCGCCCCCATCGCGGCGGATGACCGGGATCAGCCAGTGGAACCATGCCAGTGCCAGCAGGTAGGAACTCGAGGCAAAGACAAACAGCGGGACGAAACCGAACCCGGCATCGAGTACGCGGCCAGCAACGAGGCTGATCAGCACCCCGCCCATATTGCCCATGAAAGCCCCGAATGCGGTTACCCGGGCGACCTGACGATTGGGGACGACATCGGTGATGGTGGAGAAGATCGAGAGCGAAAAGCCCTGGTGCCCGGCCATTACCACGCCCATCATCACCGCTACCGGCCAGAACGAATCGAGCTGCAGCACCAGCGGTAGCGGTGCAACCACCAGCGCTGAGACGAGCATCACGGTCTTGCGTACACGGTTGACGCTCCACCCGCGCTCCAGCAGCCAGGTCGAGGCCCAGCCCGCCAGCAGCGCGCCCAGCCCGGAGCCGGCGAAGGCGATAGCAAGCGGGACCGCGAGCTCCAGCGTCGTCAGCCCGAATTCCTTGCGGTAGTAATCGGCCAGCCAGAAATTGATGAACCACCAGGTCATGTCCGACAACGCCTTGGCGACGACGATGCCCCAAGTCTGGCGGTTGGTCAGGATGCTGCCGTAGGCATCATGCTCGATGCCTTCGGAGGTTGCGCTATCGCCGAATACGGCGTCGGCCCGCATTTCATCTTCCGATGGAATCGCAAACCTCACGCCGCGCGCAAGAACCATCCACAGCACCAGCGATATCAGCCCGCCGATCCCGCCCACCACCAGCGCCCCGCGCCAGCCGAAAGCAAGCGCAAGGCCGGGGATGACAAACGGCATGGCGATCGTGCCTGCCCCGGCCAGCAATGTCGCGAATCCGAGGGCGAGCGAGCGCCGGTCCGGCTCGAACAGGGTGGCGACGGTCTTGATGGTCAAGGGCGTCTGCACCGCTTCGGTCACGCCCAGCCCGACCCGCGCGGCGACCACCTGCCAGGTGGTGATGGCCCAGCCGTGCGCCATCGCGGCGAAGCTCCAAGCCGTTGCGCCGAGCTGCATCGAGCGGTGTACGCCCAGCCGGTCGACCAGCCAGCCGGTGAACAGGAAGGCGAAGGCGGCCGAGAACTGGGTGACCGCCGCCAAATCGCCGAAATCGCTGTCGCTCCAGCCGAAATCCGCCATCATGTCGGGCTTGAGAATGGCGATGATCGGGCGGTCCATCGCATTGAACACCCCGGCGATGCACAGCACGGTGAACAGAGACCAGCGCAACCGGCTCGACAGGGGCGGGGAACTTTCGGCCATCGCGGCTTCCTAATCGACGGGGGGTAAACCGGGCAAGCAGCGCCCGAAACACGAAGGGCCGCCGGATCGCTCCGGCGGCCCCAAGTGTCATGCGATCGTCAGGGGATGCCTCAACGCACCCGGGCCCGCAGGCTCACCCCGAAGAAGCGGTCGGCATCGCGCGGGATCTGCAGGCGCTGCCCGTTGCTGACGTTGAGCAGCGCGTAGCTCTCGTCAGTGATGTTCCGCACGTGGAAGGTGAGGCGATAAAGATCGTCCGGATCGGAGAAGCCGAGCGAGGCGTTCCAGATGCCGTAGGGATCGATCGGCCCACTTTCCCCGAGGTCGGAGAATTGCCGGCTGACATGGCGGAAATCGGTGTCGAGATAGAGCTTGAACCCGCCGAGGTCGGTCTCGTAATTCGCCCCCAGAGTGTAGACGAACTTGGGCGCCAGCGGCAGCTGGGTGCCGTTGCGCGCGTCGGGGGCATTGGTCAGCGGATTGGGGTTGAACTCCTTCACCCGGGCATCGGCATAGGCACCGCTCGCCCGCAAGGTCAGCCCGTCGGTCGGCACCGCCGTCAGGTCGATCTCGAAGCCTTCGCTCTTGACCGTCCCGGCGTTGGTGAGGTTGGTGATCAGCGTCTGCGGATTGCCGATCAGGATGAAATTGTTCGCCTGGAAGTTGTCATACTCGACCGAGAAGGCGGAGACGTTGAGCTGGACACGGTTGTCGAGGAATTGTGACTTCAATCCGATTTCGAACGCGTCGGAAGTTTCCTCGTCGATCGGAACAGAGTTGGTCGGCGCGGTGTGGTTGAAGAACACGTTGAACGCCGGTCCCTTGTAACCCCGCGTATAGCTGCCGTAGAGCAGCACGTCGTCCGACGGGGTGAACTGCAGCACCGCCTTGCCTGAAAGGTTGCCGTTGCTGCTGCTGCCGGCCGAAGTGTTGGTTCCGTTCCCGCCGTTCGCGATGAGCCCCCCCGCCGGATTGGCAACGACGCCCGGGCCGGTTGCGGGAAGTCCGGTGGCCGCATTCACGCCGGGCGCGCGGACATGGACGTAGTCGAGATCGTCCCAGGTGTAGCGCAAGCCCCCGGTCAGCGCGAACATATCGCTGAAGCGGTAGGTCGCCTGCCCGAACAGCGCGAGGTTCTTCGAATTGACGTCGCTGTCGGAGGTCGCGGTGGGGAAGAGCGTGTTGACTGTGTCGTTGACATTGCACGGCCGCGCGCCGGTCGCCGGATCGACTGGCAGGGTCGAGGTGGTGCAGGTAATGTCGCGGCGGGTGAACGCCTGCTGGTTGTCCGACCGCCAGTAGAACGCACCGACCTGGTAGAAGAACGGAGCGGCCTGATCCGAGGCGAGCCGCGCTTCGACCGAGAACTGCTGCGTGTCGACGGTACCGTCATCATGCAGCTGGCCTGCGGTGGTGGTTGCGCGGGGCAAGAAGTCGCCTTCGCGGATTTCGCGGTTGGTCCAGTCGCGATAGCCGGCGACCACGCTCAGCGTATGGCTTTCGAACACGTCGAAATCACCCGAAGCGGTCAGGCTCCACTGCTTGTCCCGCGTCTGGGTGACGAGGTTGTGGTTGACCGAACGCTGCTCGAGCCCCTGCGCGACGCCGCCCGGCAGGCCGAGTTCGGCATCGAGGATTGCCCCGCGGCTGACGGTGGTGACATCGGCGCAGCAGTCGTCGTCGGCGCGGAAATAGTCGGCGATGAAGCGCAGGCGGGCCGGGCCGTTGTCGTAGTCGACCAGGCCGCGCGCACCGTAGTGTTCATAGCCATTGACATCGTCGCCGGTCGCGATGTTGCGGATATTGCCGTCATAGCTGCCGTAGAAGCCGGTCACGCGCGCGCTGAGATCGGTCCCCAGCGGGCCGGAGAGCGATCCGCGCAGGCGGTATTCATCGCCTTCGTACCATTCGGCCCGCCCGTCGGCTTCGAAGCTATCGGTTCCGCCCTTGGAGACGATGCTGACGAGGCCGGCACTGGCGTTCTTGCCGAACAGCGTGCCTTGCGGGCCGCGCAGGACTTCGAGCCGCTCGGCATCGACCAGGTCCATGAAGGCCTGTCCCGAGCGGCTGAGGACGACCCCGTCGACCACGGTCGAGACGCTGGGTTCGGCGGCGATCGAGAAGGTGATGGTGCCGACGCCGCGCATCACGATCGCGCTGTTGGCGCTGGTGGTGCCCTTGCGGAAGGTGACCGAGGGAACGATCTGCGTCAGCCCTTCGAGGCTGGTGGTACCGGTCTGCTCGAGCCGGTCGCCGGTGACTGCGGTGATAGAAATCGGAACATCCTGCACATTTTCCGAAACCTTCTGCGCCGTGACGACGATGACATCGACCCCGTTTCCGGTTTCGCCAGCGGCGTCGTCTTGTGCGTGCGCTGTAGTCGCCGCACCCATCCCGATCACGCTGGACGACAAGCACAATGCGCGCAGCGCACGGTTACGCAGTAGTTTCATGATGCTCTCCCTCTTCCCACAGGCGTGACCGGTGCCTCGCATGGGCCCTGAATGCACGATCCTCAGGCTCGAAAATGTCACTCGCGCGTTTTTATGTCAAGCGCTGTCATATGCCTCTTGATCGACATGGGGATGTGATGCAACAATGCCGCACAGGAGAGGGCTTTTGGGCGTAGATCTGCACTTCCGGTGCCGTGAGGACGGGTTCGAACTCGTCATGGGCGCCCGCGTCCTGCTCAATCACACCGATTCCTGTCCTTCGGTAGTCATTGCCCGGGGCGCGCCGCTGGTCGAGATGGTGCGGGGCAACTTCCGTATCGAGGATTCACCCACGGGGCAGATTGCGCCGGGCGCGTTCCGGCGGGCCGGGGACGAGATCGAATTGCTCGATGCCAGACGGCCGGTGGTGCGTCTTTCATGCTCGGGAAACAGCCTGCGGATCACCTGTCTGGAGCCGGGCTACGACCGGATCTGGCTGCACTTGCCCGCGACGCCTGGCGGCGCGGTTTGGGGCGGCGGGGAGCAGATGAGCTATCTCGACCTGACGGGCCGCCGTTACCCGATGTGGACCAGCGAGCCGGGGGTGGGGCGCGACAAGTCGACCGAATTGACCCGGGCGATGGATGCCGAGGGCATGGCCGGGGGCAATTACTGGACGACCAATTACCCCCAGCCGACCTTCCTCACTTCCGACTGGCTGGCGGTGCATTGCGCCGAAAGTGCCTATTCGGTGCTCGATTTCACCGATCCTTCGCGCCACGTGGTCGAGGTGTGGCGGGGCGAGGCCCGCTTCGAATTCCTCGCCGCCGATGGGCCGAAGGAGCTGGTCGGGCGACTCTCAGACCGGTTCGGTCGCCAGCCCGAACTGCCCGAATGGGCGCTCGCCGGGGCGATCGTCGGCCTCAAGTCGGGCGACAGCAGCTTCGACCGGCTTGAGCGGTTTATCGATGCGGGCGCGGCCATCGCGGGGCTGTGGTGCGAGGACTGGGCCGGCATCCGCGAGACGAGCTTCGGACGGCGGCTGTTCTGGGACTGGCATCTCGGAGCGCGCAGCGCCGAGCGCTTCCCCGATCTGGAAACCCGCATCGCCGAGTTTGCCCAACGCGGCATCCGGTTCCTCGCCTATGTGAACCCCTATCTGGCGGTCGACGGCGAACTGTTCGCCGAGGCGGCGGCGGGCGGCCACTTCTGCCTCGCGCCGGGTCGCGACGAACCGCACCTGGTCGATTTCGGCGAGTTCGACTGCGGCGTGCTCGACTTCACCCGCGAGGCAACCCGCGCATGGTTTGCCGAGCGTATCATCGGGCGCGAGATGCTCGACCGCGGTATTGCCGGATGGATGGCCGACTTCGGAGAGTATCTCCCCACCGACCTGCGGCTCGCCGACGGGTCGGACCCGATGGAGGCGCACAACCTCTATCCGGTGCAGTGGGCCGAGGTGAACGCCCGCGCGGTTGCCGGCCGGGGCAAGACCGGAGAGGCGCTGTTTTTAATGCGCGCCGGATTTTCCGGCGTGCAGGCGCATTGCCCCCTGCTTTGGGCGGGCGACCAATGCGTCGATTTCAGCCGCCACGACGGGATCGGCACGGTCATCACCGCGGCGCTTTCTGCGGGGCTGGTGGGCAATGCCTACAGCCATGCCGATTGCGGTGGCTACACCTCGCTCCATGGGCATATCCGGACTGAGGAACTGCTGATGCGCTGGTGCGAGCTTGCAGCCTTCGCTCCGGTGATGCGCAGCCACGAGGGCAACCGGCCCGAGGAGAACCTCCAGTACGACAGCACGCCCGGACTGCTTGCCTGCTTCGCGCGCTGGAGCCGGGTCCACGCGCACCTCGCGCCTTATGTCCGCACGCTATGCCGCGAAGCAGCGCAGACCGGCCTCCCGCTCCAGCGCCCGCTGTTCCTCGAGTATCCCGATCATCCGGAGCTGTTTGCAGTGCAGGACCAGTATCTCTACGGACCGGAGTTGCTGGTTGCGCCCGTGATCGAGGAAGGCGCGGACCGGCGCGAAATTGTGCTTCCCGGCGATGCGCCGTGGCGGCATTGCTGGACAGCTGAGGACTTCGCGCCGGGAACGCACACCATAGCCGCTCCGATCGGCGCGCCGCCGGTGTTCTATCGACCGGGCAGCACCCATGCGGCGCTGTTTGCCGGGCTTGCAGGGGTTTTGGGCAAATGAGCGAGCGATCGAATATCCGCGATGTGGCCGAGCGCGCCGGGGTGGCGGTGAAGACCGTCAGCCGGCTGCTCAACGGGCATCCCTATGTCCGCGCCGAAACCCGCGAAAAGATCGAGCGGGCGATGAAGGAGCTCGATTTCCGCCCCAGCGTCGCCGCGCGCATCCTGTCGGGCGCAAAGTCTAACCAGGTCGCGCTGATCTACGACAATCACAGCCCCTATTACATGTTTCAGATCCAGACCGGCTGCTGGGATGCCTGCAAAGCGCAGGGCATCCGCCTGATCGCCCAGCCGATCGATATCGACGACCCCGATGTCGGCGAACAGGTCCGCGGGCTGGTGATGGAAACCCATGTCGACGGGATCATCCTGTCGAGCCCGGTGACTGATTGCGCACCGGTGCTGAAGATGCTCGATGCGCTCGACACGCCCTTCGTCCGCATTTCTCCCGGCACCAACCATGCGCTGACCAGTTCGGTGTTCATGGATGATGCGCAGGCCGCCGACGACATGACCAGCCTGCTGATCAACAAGGGGCACCGCCGGATCGGGTTCATCAAGGGCCATCCCAACCACATGGCGAGCGACGAGCGCCTGTTCGGCTATCGCCGCGCGCTCGACCGGGCCGGCATCGCCTTCGAACCGGGGCTGGTGCGCGACGGCGAATTCGATGTCGAAAGCGGGATCAGGGCAGGGGGCGAGCTGCTCGACCTGCCCAATCCGCCAACCGCGATCTTCGCCTCCAACGACGATATGGCAGCGGGCGTCCTTGCGGTAGCGCACGAGCGCGACATCGACGTGCCGCACGATTTGTCGGTCGTCGGGTTCGACGACACCCCGCTCGCGCGCACCGTTTATCCGCCGCTGACGACGATCCACCAGCCGATGGCGGAGCTCGCGCGGACCGCGACCGAGATCCTCGTTTCGGGCGGCGATATCAACCACCAGCGCCTGCCGCACCAATTGATCGAACGCGCTTCCGTCGCGCCACCGAAGGGATACGAATGAGCACCTTGCCAGCCCCACCCGAATGGCGCCGCCTCGGCTCCAGCGACATTGCCATCTCGTCGCTCGCCTGGGGAATGTGGCGACTGGCCGAGAACGGCCGGACCGCTGGCGAAGCGGCGCGGCTCGTCCATGCCGCGCTCGATGCCGGGATCACCCTGCTCGATACGGCGGACATCTACGGTTTCGACGGTGAGGGCGGCTTCGGCGATGCCGAGGCGCTGCTCGGCGAAGTGCTGGCGGCGGAACCCGCGTTGCGCGAACGGATGGTGCTGGCGAGCAAGGGCGGGATCATGCCGCCGCTGCCCTACGACCAGTCGGCAGAGTATCTTTCCGGCGTGATCGATGCCTCGCTGCGGCGGATGCGGGTCGAGACGATCGACCTCTACCAGATCCATCGGCCCGATATCCTCGCCCACCCGCAAGAGGTGGCGCGCACGCTCGAAGACGCGGTTGCCGCAGGCAAGATCCGCAGCATCGGCGTATCGAACTTCACCCAGGCGCAGACCGAAGCTCTGGCTCACTTCCTCGCTACCCCGCTGGTGGCGACACAGCCCGAAATCAGTCCGCTGCGGATCGACTGCTTCGAGAATGGCGAACTCGACCAGGCGATGCGGCTGGGCCTTACCCCGCTGGCATGGTCTCCGCTTGGCGGTGGGCGCTTGCTCTCGCCGGAAAGCGCACGGGACAAGGCTGTCGCTGCCGAGCTGGACCGGATCGCCGCAGAGCAAAACGTCAGCCGTTCGGTCGCGGCCTATGGCTGGCTGATGGCGCATCCCGCCGGGATCGTCCCCATCATCGGTTCGCAAAGCGCAGAGCGCATTGCCGAGGGTGCGCAGGCGCTCTCCATGCACTGGACACGGCAGGATTGGTACGCGGTGCTGGTCGCCGCGCGTGGTGAGAGGCTTCCCTGATGACCGACAAACAACAATGCGAAGTCGCGTGGTTTTCCGCGCTGTGCGACGACGACTACGAGTTCCTCGGCGTGCCCGATCCGCAGCTCGCCTCGAGCTGGGAGCATTGCCGCAATATCGTGCTGCGTGCGGAGGAGGGCGGATTCGACAATATCCTGCTCCCCTCGGGTTATCAGCTCGGCGTTGACACCACGATCTTCGCCGCCGCCGTCGCACCTTACCTCAGCCGGATGAAGCTGCTGTGGGCGACCCGCATGGGCGAAGACTGGCCGCCGCAACTCGCGCGCCGCATCGCCACGCTCGACCGCATCCTCGGCTGGAACGCCGACAAGACGGCAGGCCGCCTCAACGTCAACATCATATCTTCCGACATGCCGGGGCAGGCGATGGAGAGTGCCCCGCGCTACCGACGCGGGACCGAGATCATGAAGATCGTCCGTACCCTGCTCAACGGCGAGCATCTCGACTTCGACGGCGAGTTCTACCAGCTGAGGCTCGACCCGGCCCGGATCACAACCCTGAGCGGCAAGTGCCCGCCGTTCTATTTCGGCGGCCTGAGCCACGAAGCGCGCGAATGCGCGGCGGAAGCGGCCGACGTTTACCTGATGTGGCCCGACACCATGGACAAGGTGCGCGAAAACGTCGCCGACCTGAAGGAACGGGCCGCGAAATACGGGCGCACCCTCAAGTTCGGCTACCGCGCCCATGTGATCGTGCGCGAGACCGAGGAAGAGGCCCGCGCCTATGCTGACCGGCTGCTGTCCAAGCTCGACGACGAGGCCGGCAAGGCGATCCGCGAAAAGTCGCTCGATGCCAAGAACTACGGCGTCCAGCGGCAGGCCGAATTGCGCGGCGCGGCGGGCGGTGACGGCTTCGTGGAAGACAATCTGTGGACCGGTATCGGCCGCGCCCGTTCGGGCTGCGGCGCGGCGATCGTCGGCAACCCGGACCAGGTGCTGGCCAAGCTGCGCGCCTACCAGGCCGAAGGGATCGAGGCCTTCATCCTTTCGGGCTATCCGCACACCACCGAGGCGGACCTGTTCGCCCGCCATGTTTTGCCGCATATAGAGCACGGCCCGCTGCAGTTCTGAGACGTCCGGAATGACCACCTCCCCCTTCTACGACGTCGCCGTGATCGGCGGCGGCATCAACGGCTGCGGTATTGCCCGCGATGCCGCCGGGCGCGGGGCGAAGGTGCTGCTGCTGGAGGCAGGCGATCTGGCGCAGGGGACCTCCTCCGCCTCGTCCAAGCTGATCCATGGCGGGCTGCGGTATCTGGAGCATTACGAGTTCGGACTCGTGCGGGAATCGCTATCCGAGCGCGAGCGGCTATGGGCCATCGCTCCGCACATCATCTGGCCGATGCGTTTCGTCTTGCCCTATGTCCATGGGCTGCGGCCGCGCTGGCTGCTGCGCGCGGGGCTGTTCCTCTACGACCATATTGGCGGGCGCAAGGAACTGCGCGCAACCGAAACGGTGGTGCTCGACCGCCATGCCGCCGGTGCGCCGCTGCAGAGCGAATTCACCAAGGGGTTCGTCTATTCCGATTGCTGGGCCGACGACGCGCGGCTGGTGGTGCTCAACGCGCGCGACGCGGCCAATCGCGGGGCGGATATCCGGACCCGCTGCGCAGTTACAGGCTTTCGGCGCGAAGGCGGCGAGTGGCACATCGAAGCGGGAGGCGAGACATTTCGCGCCCGGGCAGTGGTCAACGCAGCAGGGCCGGGCGTACTCGAGGTGCTGGAGGCCGGGCATATCCCCGACGGCCGAAAGATGCGGCTGGTGCGTGGATCGCATATCGTGACCGCAAGGCTGTTCGACCACGATTTCGCTTACTTCTTCCAGCTGCCCGACGGCCGAATCTTCTTCGCGATTCCCTATGAGGAAGACTTCACCCTGATCGGCACCACCGATGCCGACCACCACGGCCCGCTCGACCACGTCGCAGCGAGCGCGGAGGAAATCGCCTATCTGTGCGACGGCGCGAACCGCTTTTTCCAGCAGCAGATAACGCCCGAGGACATCGTCTGGAGCTATGCCGGGGTGCGCCCGCTGATCGACGACGGCTCGGGCAAGCCCGAGGCGGCAACGCGTGGCTACCGGATCGAGCTATCGGACGAAAGCGAGGGCGCACCGCTGCTCAATGTGTTCGGCGGCAAGCTGACGGTCTACCGCCACCTCGCGCAGGAGGCGGTCGATAGGCTGGCCACCCGTTTGCCGCTGACGCCGAACAGCGGCTGGACCGCCGACACGGCCTTGCCCGGCGGCGAGTTCCATTTCGCCGGATTCCCGGCGGTGGCCGAAATGGTTGCCGAACGCTATCCGTTCTTCGATGCGCGAACGGCCCGGCGGCTGGCCCACGCCTATGGCTCGGACGTCTTTGCCATCTTCGGGGATGCATCTTCGCTCGGCGATTGCGGTGAGGATTTCGGACACGGCTTGACCGCGCGTGAGGCCGATCACCTTGTCGCCAACGAGTGGGCCCGAACCGCCGATGACATCCTGTGGCGACGGACCAAGCTGGGCCTTCGCTTCTCTCCCGCCGAGGCGCAGGCGCTCGAAAATTATCTCAACGAAAGGATTGCGGCATGACGCTCCGCATCGTCGCCATCGGCGGCACGGTCTATCCCGGCAGCACGACCGAAATGGCGCTGCGCTATGCCACCAGACCATCGGTCGAGGCGGGCGCGGACGTCGCGGTGTTCGGGGCCGACTATATCGGCGCGCTGCCGCATTATCGCGGACTGGGCCATTCGATCGAGTCCGGCGGGGAACTGGTCGAAGCGGTGCGGCGGGCCGACGGGCTGATCATTGCCGCCCCCGGCTATCACGGGACTATCTCGGGCCTGGTCAAGAACGCGCTCGATTATCTCGAGGATCTGGCCAAGGACGAGCGGCCCTATCTGCACGAGCGCCCGGTGGGCCTGATCGCCACAGCCTATGGCGACCAGGCGGCGATGGGCACGCTGCTGACGATGCGCGGGATCGTCCACGCGCTTCGCGGCTGGCCAACCCCGATGGGGGCGACGGTGCGGACCTATAGCGGTCTGTTCTCGCCCGAGGGCGAATGCCTGGATGACCGCGCGCGGCTGCAATTGCAGCTGGTCGGTGAGCAGGTCATTTCGGCGGCGGACAAGTTCGCCGCGCAGGCGGGCAAGGCCTGATGTCTTCGCTCGACCCAACATTGGACGCGCTGAAACGCGGCGAGATCGTCGTCCTCACCGGCGACCGGCTGCGCGGCGGCGATATCGATTTCTGCACCCCGGCCAGCATGGTCACGCCGGATAAGATCAATTTCATGGCGACGCATGGACGCGGGCTCATCTGCCTCACGCTGACCAGCGAGGCGGCGATGCGGCTGGGCATCTCGCTGATGAACCCGACCTCCGAACGCCAGACCGAGCGGCCGTTCGGGAATTCAATCGAGGCCGCCGAAGGGGTTACCACCGGCATTTCCGCCGCCGACCGGGCGCACACCATCCTCGTCGCGGTGGCTGAAGGTGCGCGGGCCGATCACCTCGTCTCGCCAGGCCACGTCTTCCCGCTCATTGCCCGCAGCGGCGGGGTGGAAGAACGGATGTCGGCGGTCGAAGGCTCGATCGACCTGTGCCGCCGCGCGGGTGTGGGCGAGGCGGCGGTGATCTGCTCGATCATGCGCGACGACGGCGAGATGGCGCGGATCGACGATATCGCCGACCTCATAGACGGGCACGGCCTCGCGGTGTGCGACATCTCCCTCCTGTCTTCGATGGCAGGTTAGGCGGCAACTGGCGGGCTGGTCCCTTGCCCTCGCCCATGCTTTCGGCGATTGAACGCGGTCGAAGCTCATGTTCGACAACCTAACCCTTGCCCGCATCCCTGACGGGGATGATGACCTGCGACAGCTGGCACGTAAGCTGGCGGCGGAAGCGGTCGCCGAGATGCCGCTCGACCGGCGTGCGCGCAGCTGGTCGGGCTTCGATGCCGATTTCTCGCGCAAGCTGGGCGCAGCGGGCCTGCTCGGCCTGACCCTACCGAAGCAATACGGCGGCGGGGAGCGCGGACCCTTTGCACGCTTCGTGGTGGTCGAGGAATTGCTCGCCGCCGGCGCGCCGGTCGCCGCGCACTGGATCGCCGACCGCCAGAGCGCGCCGCTGATCCTCAATTATGGCACCGAGGCGCAGCGCGAATTCTACCTGCCGCGCATCTGCCGGGGCGAGGCGCTGTTCTGCATCGGCATGAGCGAACCCGGGTCGGGTTCGGACCTCGCTTCGGTGCGCACCCGCGCAGAGCGGACCGCAAGCGGCTGGCGGGTCAACGGGCAGAAGATCTGGACCTCCAACTCGCTCGCATCGGACTACATGATCGCGCTCGTGCGCACTTCCGGCACCAGCGAGGACCGGCACAAGGGGCTGTCGCAGCTGATTGTCGATCTCAAGACCCCGGGCGTGACGATCCGGCCGATCGAGGACCTGGCGGGCGATGCGCATTTCTCCGAAGTCTTCTTCGAGGATGTCGAACTGCCGCTCGACGCGCTGATCGGCGAAGAAGGGCAGGGGTGGCAGCAGGTCACCGCCGAGCTCGCCTTCGAACGCAGCGGGCCGGAGCGCATCTATTCGAGCGTGGTGCTGCTCGACGGCTGGCTGGCGCACCTGCGAGCGGTCGGACGGAGCGACGATGCGACCGCCGCGCTGGTCGGCTCGATGATCGCGCGAATGGCCGCCTTGCGCGCGATGTCGATCGCCTGCACCGCGCGGCTTGCCGCGGGCGAGAGCCCGGTGGTCGAGGCCTCGCTGGTCAAGGATCTCGGCACCGCTTTCGAGCAGGACCTGCCGCTGGCCATCGCGGACGATCTCGCCTCGCATCCCGAGGAGCCGGTGTCGGACGAATTGCGGCGAACGCTCGAATATATCACGCTGGTGGCGCCAAGCTTCTCGCTGCGCGGGGGCACGCGCGAGATCCTGCGCGGCATTATCGCTCGCGGGATGGGGCTGCGGTGATGGAAACGAACGAGCTCCTCGAGCCTTTCGAACGCATGCTGGCAAAGCTGTTCCCTCCATCTCGGGTGCGCGAGATCGACAGCAGTGCCGAATGGCAGGACGAGCTGGCCGAAGTCGAAGCCTCGGGCTTTCTCGACATCCTGGCTCCGGAAGCGAACGGAGGGGCTGGTCTGCCGTTTTCGGCCGCCATCGCGCTGTTCGCTGCGCTGGGGCGGCATGCCGCGCCGCTCGGGATCGGCCGTGCGATGTTAGAACGGGCGGGTTACGGCGAAGCCCACTCCGCCAATTCCGAGCTGGTCATGCTGAGCGCAATGATGGCTGGCGCAGGCGACCGCTTGCTGGCGATGACTACCGCCTATGCCAATGAACGAGTCCAGTTCGGCAAGCCGATCGGGCGCCAGCAGGCCGTGCAGCAGAACCTCGCGGTGATGGCGGAACATTGCGTCGCGGTGCGGTTGACGGTCGAACTCGCCGGGGACGGGTCGGGTCCGCCCGACGGTCTGCGCGCGGCATTGGCCAAGTCGGTTGCCTCAACGGCGGTACCCCTGATCGCCAACATCGCCCATTCGGTGCATGGGGCCATCGGGATCAGCGCGGAATACGATCTCCAGCTCTTTACGAGGAGGCTGCACGCTTGGCGGGCCGAGCAGGGTTCCGAGAGCCGACATCACCGGTCGCTGGGCAAATCCCTGCTCGCCGGCGATGCCAAATCGGTCGACTGGTTGCGGGCGGAGATATTCGACGAAATAGCCTGAAGGGCGGCGCTTGGATCGCAGACATTACCTTCCTGTTGCGCACTAAGTCCAACGGTGGACATACCGCATTGCGTTGGGCTAGGATCGGACGCTACAACCGGGCGATCAGTGCCGTATCGCTAACAGTTGGGGAGAGATGGGGCTGAATCCGTTCGAGACCGTGAGGGAAGAGGTCGGCCTGTCGCCCGAGGTTTCGGACGAGGTCAAGACCAGCACCTGCTACATGTGCGCCTGCCGCTGCGGTATCAAGGTTCACCTCAAGAACGGCAAGATCCGCTACATCGAGGGCAATCCCGAGCACCCGGTCAACAAGGGCGTGCTGTGCGCAAAGGGCAGCGCCGGGATCATGCACCAGTATTCTCCCGCCAAGCTGACCAAACCGCTGCTGCGCGTCGGCGAGCGCGGTTCCGGAGAGTTCAAGGAGATCGAGTGGGACGAGGCGCTCGAACTGGCGACCGAATGGCTGGGCGAGGTGCGCCGGAAGGACCCGGCCAAACTCGCCTTCTTCACCGGGCGCGACCAGTCGCAATCGCTCACCGGCTGGTGGGCGACCCAGTTCGGCACCCACAATTTTGCCGCACATGGCGGCTTCTGCTCGGTCAACATGGCGGCCGGCGGGCTTTATACGCTCGGCGGCGCGTTCTGGGAGTTCGGCGAGCCCGATTGGGAGCGCACGCTGTATCACGTCATGTTCGGGGTGGCGGACGATCACGATTCCAACCCGATCAAGCTCGGCCTCGGCAACCTCAAAACACGCCCCGGTACCAAGTTCGTCTCGGTCAACCCGGTGCGCACCGGGTACAGCGCGATCGCCGACGAATGGATCGGTATTCGCCCGGGAACCGACGGGCTGTTCGTCTTCGCGCTGATCCACGAACTGCTGCGTGCCGAGAAAATCGACTGGGCCAGTCTCGCGCGCTATTCGAACGCGCCTTGGCTGGTCATCCGCGAGCCCGGCGCGGCGGACGACGGGATGTTCCTGCGCGCCGGGGATGGCCAGCCGCTCGCCTGGTGCCTCGAACAGGGCGCGGCGATCCGAGCCAATGCCGTGCATATCAAGCCCGCCTTCGCCGGGGAGCGCGTGGTCGGCGGGCGCAAGGTCTTGCCCTCGTTCCAGCTGCTCGCCGAACGCTACCTCGCCGACGAATTCTCACCCGATGCGGTGGCTGAAACGACCGGTGTTCCGGCCGAGGTGACCCGCCGGATCGCCGCCGAACTGGCTGAGGTCGCGTTCGAAAGGGAACTGGTGATCGACGAGCCCTGGGTTGATGCCTGGGGCCGCCATCACGATAGTTTCATCGGCCGCCCAGTCAGCTTCCATGCGATGCGGGGGATTTCGGCGCATTCGAACGGGTTCCACACGTGCCGCGCTATCCACATCCTGCAGGCGCTGCTCGGCTCGGTCGATTGCCCGGGGGGCTGGCGCTACAAGGCACCATTTCCCAAGCCCGCGCCGCCCAACGTCAAACCTGCCTGGCCCAAGGCCGAAGCGGGCGTTCCGCTCAGTGGCCCGCCGCTCGGCTTCCCGCGCTCGCCCGAAGACCTGCTGGTCGATCAGCACGGCGAACCGCTGCGGATCGACAAGGCCTACAGCTGGGAGCATCCGCTCGCGCTCCACGGGCTGATGCACATGGTGCTGCACAATGCGGCGACGCAGGACCCTTATGGCATCGACGTGCTGTTCATGTTCATGGCCAACATGGCGTGGAACAGCGCGATGAATATCCCCGACACGCTCGGCTATTTCACCCGGAAGGACGAGCGCGGCGAGTATGTGATCCCGAAGATCATCTATTCCGACGCGTTCTACAGCGAGACGGTGCCCTATTGCGACCTGATCCTGCCCGACACGACCTACCTCGAGCGGTGGGACTGCATCTCGATGCTCGACCGGCCGATTTCCTCGGCGCATGGCGCGGGGGATTCGATCCGCCAGCCGGTGATCCCGCTCGACCGCGATGTGCGGCCGTTCCAGACCGTGCTGCTCGATCTCGGAGCACGGCTCGGCCTGCCGGGGATGACCAACGCCGACGGCTCGCCCAAATTCCCGGGCGGCTATGCGGACTATATCGTCAACCACGAGCGGTCGCCGGGGATCGGCCCGCTGAGCGGCTGGCGCGGCGAGCAGGGCGAGAAGTCCGGTGTGGGCGCGGTCAATCCGGACCAGCTTGCGCGTTATATCGAGAATGGCTGCTTCTGGCACGAGGAGCTGCCGCTCACCGCGCAGTTCATGAAGCACGGCAATCGGCGCTATCTCGACCACGCGGTGAAGATGGGCTGGCTCGGCCATGCCGATCCGATCATCCACCAGCTGTATAACGAGGAATTGCAGAAATTCCGCAATGCCGCGCGCGGACACGGCAGGGTGCAGCCGCCCGCAGCACATCGCGAACGGATCGAGACCTATTTCGACCCGCTGCCGATCTGGTACCAGCCCTTCCTAGAGGCGAGCGAGGGCGGCGAGGAGTTTCCGGTCCACGCGCTGTCGCAGCGCCCGATGCACATGTATCACAGCTGGGGCAGCCAGAACGCCTGGCTGCGCCAGATCACCAGCGTCAACAAGCTGCATGTGCACCGCGATCTCGCCGCCAAGCACGAGCTTGCGGACGACGACTGGGTGTGGATCGAGAACCCGCGCGGCCGGGTCAAGGCGCAGGTCAAGTTGGTCACCGGGGTCAACCCCAATGTCGTGTGGACCTGGAATGCGATCGGCAAGCGCAAGGGCGCGTGGGGCCTGGACAAGGAGAGCCCTGAGGTCACCAAAGGCTTCCTGCTCAACCACATCATCACCGAGAAGCTGCTGCCCGAGAAGGGCGGCCCGGCCTACTCCAACTCCGATCCGGTGACCGGGCAGGCAGCGTGGTACGATCTGCGGGTACGGCTGCGGAAATGCACCGCCGAGGAAGCGGGCGAGACCTCGCCCATGTTCCAACCGCTTGCGCAGCGGTTCGGAGGGCAGCAGGGCCCGATGGAGTATGGCACAGATCTGCAAGGCGCGGACAGCGGCGGCAAGGCACCCATGCGCGGCTTCATCGGACAGCGCGCCGCCAACCATTCATGGATTGACGGCATCCGCGACGGACGCGGCAACCGGGCGGAGGATGACGCATGACCAGCCTGCCCGAAACCACCGCGAAAAAGCTCGGCCTGGTGGTCGATCTCGATATCTGCGTTGGCTGCCACGCCTGCGCGGTCAATTGCAAGGAATGGAATGCCGCGGGCAAGTCCGCACCGCTGACCGACTACGACCCCTACGGCAAGAAGCCCGACGGGGTATGGTTCAACCGCATCCACACCTTCGAGACGACCGACGATGCGGGGCAGGGCCAGACGGTCCATTTCCCGCGCTCCTGCCTGCACTGCGAGGACGCGCCCTGCGTGACGGTGTGCCCGACCGGCGCCAGCTACAAACGGACCGAAGACGGAATCGTGCTGGTCAACGAAGACATCTGCATCGGCTGCAAGCTGTGTTCTTGGGCCTGCCCTTACGGCGCGCGCGAGTATGACGAGCATGCGGGGGTGATGAAGAAATGCACCCTGTGCGTCGACAAGATCTACAACACCAATCTGCCCGAAGAAAGCCGCGTCCCGGCCTGCGTTTCGACCTGCCCCGCAGGCGCGCGCAGCTTCGGCGATCTGGGCGATCCGCAGAGCGAGGTGTCGAAACTCGTCGCGGCGCGCGGCGGTTATGACCTGATGCCGGAGCAGGGCACCAAGCCGGTCAACAAATACCTGCCGCCGCGCCCCAAAGAACATCACAAGGGCCAGCGCGGCGAGGACGGAAAGGCCCCGCGCATGCTTGCCCATGCCGACGCCAGCACCGACGGTGCCGGGCTGATCGCCCGCTGGGTCGACAAGATCCTCTCGTAAGGCCGAAGCGATGCATCCGGCCCGATCCGTCATCTTCTTCACCACCGCGAGCGGCGCGGGTTACGGCATGATGGTATGGCTGGCTGTGCTCGCCACGCTGGGCCTGCTGCCGACCGATCTGCCTTTCGGACTGGTCGCCTTCGGGCTGGCCTTCGCACTCATCGTGGCGGGTCTGCTTTCCTCCACCTTCCACCTTGGGCATCCCGAGCGCGCGTGGCGGGCCTTGTCGCAATGGCGGTCGAGCTGGCTGTCGCGCGAAGGGGTTGCAGCGATCCTCGCTTTCGTGCCGCTCGGCTTGTTCGCGCTGTGCTGGATGTCGCTGGATCGGCAAGGCGATGTCGCCCTACTGTTCGGCATCGTCGGCGCGGCGATGAGCCTGCTGACGATTTTCACCACCTCGATGATCTATGCCTCGCTGCGCACCATCCCTGCCTGGCGCAATGGCTGGACGGTTGCGGGATACCTTGTGCTGGGGCCGATGAACGGGGCGGTGATCCTGGCGCTGCTTTTCGCGGTGTTCGGCTACGACGGGGTGATGGTCACAATGCAGGCGATTGCCCTGGCGCTCCTGGTCCTCGGCGTGGTGGTCAAGGCTCTCTACTGGCGCCACCTGCGTGTCTCTGCCCCGGTGAGCACCGCCGGAACCGCGACCGGGCTGGGCCATCTCGGCAAGGTCGAACTGACCGCCAGCCCGCACGACAGCGACAATTATCTCCTGCGCGAAATGGGTTTCCGCATCGCGCGCAAGCACGCGCAGAAGCTCCGCCGGATCACGATCCTGCTGGGCTTCGTCGTCCCGATCCTCACTCTCGGTGGAGCTATGCTGATGGCTGGCGGGGCGATGGCCACGATCCTCTCGCTGTTGGCATGGCTCGCGTGCCAGACCGGGATTGCCACCGAACGCTGGCTGTTCTTCGCCGAAGCGAAGCATGTGGTGACGCTCTATTACGGCGAACAGGCGGTCTGACTTGTCCGATGCGGTGACCGATCTTCCGCCCGATCCTCTGGTTGCAATCCTGGCGGGTGGAGCCGGCAAAAGGATAGGCGGAGCGAAGTTCATCCGTGAACTGGCAGGCCGGAGATTGCTCGATCATGCGCTCGTTATTGCAAGCCGCTGGTCCAGCGATCCGCTGGTGGTGGCTGCGGCGGCAGAGGGTCAGGCGGTTTCCGGTCTGCGCGCGGTCGTCGATCGGCAGGGTATCGCCGGGCCGCTCGGCGGCATCGCCGCTGCACTCGACGAAGCCCTGGGCACCGCAGCCGACCGCCTCATGATCCTGCCGGTCGATATGCCCTTTCTGCCCGAAGACCTGATGCCGCAACTCGCCGCAGCGCTCGACCGCGAGCCCGCTGCCGGTTGCGCCATTGCCAGCGTGGGCGGCGACCGTTACCCGGTCTGCTCGCTGTGGCGGGTCGAGCGCTTGGCGGAGGCCTTGCCCGGATATGCCGGTTCGGGCGGAAGGTCGCTGCGCGGTTTGGTGGAACGGCTCGGCGGTGTCGCCGTCGAATGGTCCGGCACGGCAGCGCGCAGCGCCTTTTTCAACATCAACACTGCGGCGGATCTGGCTGCCGCCGAAAGATGGCTTGAACGGGGCATCGACTTGGCCGGGACGCCGGGTTAACCGGAGATTCTGCGATGGGGGCGGGTGCTGCTCTTGGCGAGGGCTTTCCTTGCGCTTCAGCACCGCGTTGCAAGCCGGGAGGGTAAGCTATGAATTTGGAAAGAGTCCTCGGTCTGATTGCGATCATGTCCATGGTCGCAAGCTGCGGCGACGGTGCTGAGGACAGGCTCACGCCACCGGTGAACCCGGATGCCGCCCTTGCGTCAAGCAACGACGACACGGGGATGCGATCGACGCCCGATGGCACAACGGCCGAAAACGCCGGCGGCCCATCCGACGGGGCGGCGCTCGCCGCTCTGAAACCCGATGCCACCCGAGGGGCTTCGGTCTTCGCGCGGTGCCGTGCATGCCATGTGCTCGAACCGGGCACGCACGGCATCGGACCATCGCTTGCCGGAGTTGTTGGCCGTCCTGCCGGCACGCTTGGCGGATATGCCTATTCGACTGCCTTGCAGAACAGCGGCATCAACTGGTCGAAAGAGCAACTGTCCCGTTTCCTCGAGAATCCGCGTCAGATCGCTCCGGGCAACAAGATGATGTTCGTGGGATTGCCCGACGCGCAGGACCGGGCGGATGTCATCGCCTATATCGAATCGGGCGGATAGATATAATCCGATCCTTGCGGGGCACCTTTCGAAGATCCGTCGATCGCTGCGAATCAGTGCCGGATCGCCAGTTGTTCGAACGCGATATCCGGGGTGAGATACCCCGGCTTGACCGGCTCATCGCGCATCAGATCGGTCGAGAGATACTTCATGTGGCTGTCCGCCAGCACGGTTGCGACCCTTGCTCCGTTGCCCAGCAGGGCGGCGGCCTTGACTGCAGCAAGCACATTCCCGCCGCTCGATATCCCGACCCCCAGGCCGAGCTCGCGCCCGAGCCGCTGGGCCATCAGGATCGCATCGCCATCGTCGACCGCGATGATCTCCGACAATTCCTCCAGCCTGACGATCTCGGGAATGAATTCGTCCGAAATGCCCTGCATCCGGTGGTGCCCGACCTTGTGGCCGGTCGACAGGGTGGGGGAGGATGCCGGTTCGACCGGATGCACCGGGATGCGCGGGTCCATCGCGCGCAGGAAGTGCGCGGCGCCCATCACCGTGCCGCCGGTCCCGACCCCGGCCACGAAGGCATCGGGCCGTGCGCCGAGCCGCTCCATCTGCGCCCACAACTCGGGAAGCGTGCCATCCGCGTGCGCCCGGCAATTGTCCTCGTTGCAAAACTGGCGCGGGAGGAAATGGCCTGTCTCCGCCCCGAGCCGCTCGGCGGCGGCGATCGACCCTAGGAAACCGCCCTGCTCGCGCGAGACCAGCCGCACTTCCGCGCCGTAGCTGGCGATCAGCTGGCGGCGTTCCATGCTCATCCAGTCGGGCATATAGATCACCACCGGATGGCCCAGCGCCCCGCCGATGGCCGCGAGCGCGATCCCGGCATTGCCGCTGGTCGCCTCGGCGATCGGCTGGCCCGGGCGGAGCGCGCCGCTGGCATAGGCGCTGCGCAGGATGCCGAGCGCCATGCGGTCCTTGATGCTGCCGGAGAGGTTGTACATCTCGGCCTTGGCGAAGATTTCGACCGGCAGCCCGAGCCATGTGAGGCTGATATGTGCAAGCGGCGTGTTGCCGACTGCCGCCTCGATCCGAGCGAAAGCGCAGCTCGGCGCTGGCGGCGGCGAAGGACGGAGGGGCGGGGACATGAGCATCCGGCGATGATGATCGCAATTGCATAGGAAATCATCGCCATTTTCTATGGCAAACCGCCAAATAAGGTGATATTTTCTCACTAATGAGGCAGAATGGCGAAAATATCGATGAAGCGGACCGCCGGATCCTGCGGGTGTTGCAACGCGATGCGACCCGGTCGCTGGAGGCTTTGGCGGATATGCTGAGCATGTCGACCAACGCCGTGTGGCGGCGGGTCAAGCGGCTCGAGTCGGCCGGGATCATCGCCCGGCGGGTCGCGCTGGTCGATCCCGACAAGGTGGGCCTCGGCATGACGGTGTTTGTCGGTGTGAAAACCAACGATCACAGCGAAGCCTGGCTCGCCAAATTTGCCGAAGCATCGACTGCGCTGCCCGAAGTGGTCGAGATCTATCGCCTGGCGGGCGAGACCGACTATCTGCTCAAGCTGCTGGTGCGCGATGTCGCCGATTACGACCGCGTCTACAAGAAGCTGATCGATGCGGTGAAAATGTCCGATGTGTCGGCCAGCTTCGCGATGGAGAAGCTCAAGTTCGAGACCGCACTCCCGATCTAGCCTATTGGCAGACCGCGATATCGATATCGCGCTGGATCAGATCGGCCTCGTAACCGACCTTCAGGGCAATGGGCTGGTCGGCGCACAGGTTGAGCCGCTGTGACTGTTCCGGGTCGAGCTCGACCGTGTAGCTGCCCGGCAGCACCCGCTCGAAGAAATAATAGCCCTCGATCTCGGTCCGCGCGTAGGCGACGATCTTGCCTTGCGCATTGCGCAGTTGCAGCCGGACACCCGACACACCGCGCGGCTTCCCGTCCTGCCGGAAAGTGACCGTGCCATCGACCTCGCTCAGCGCCACGATCGGGAAATCGGCAGCATGGATGCGACCGGGGCGGGGGACGATCTCGATCCCCTGGGTTACCGGGGCGAGATCGATATCGGGCAGGGTCGAGGTGTCGACCTGCACCGCGACCGGGCGACCTTCGCCCAGCCGGTCGAGCCGGGCGATACCGTCCTCGCCGGTGGTCGCGGTCTGGTTGAACGCAGCGAAATCGACCTCGGGCAGCACGCTGTCGCCGGGCCCGAACGCGCCGTCGCCATCCATATCGCGGAACGCGCGCACCGATGCGCCGCCGGAACCCGCGAGCCCGGGCCGTGCCATGAACAGGTTGCCGCGCAGCGGATCGCGCCCGAAGCTGAAGCCCAGCCGCAGTCCGACAGAGTATGCGTTGTCGCGAAGGCCGTAATTGCCGTCGAGCGCGACGGTGAAGCGATCGAAATCGCGGATTGCCGACAGGCCGACCAGTGGCGACTTGGTGCGGAAGGCGTAGCTGAGCGAACCCCGTATGGCGGTATCCTGGTCGATCGCGTGGTCGACCTCCAGCCCGGCGGTGACGAGGTCGGGGTTGGGCAGCAGCTGGTAACCGAGCGACAGGCGACCGCGGGTCTTCGACCGGCCGGCGGTCGCAAGATCGAAATTGCCGAACAGTTGCGACAGGCGCGCTGCCCCGGTCGAAGAGCTGTGGCTGTATTCGAAGGTGTTCGACAGCAGCAGGCCGGAGGTGCGGGTCGATGCGCGGAGCGCGGCGTTGGTCTGGGTCCTGCCGCTGGCGTTCTCGATCCGCCGCACCCGCGCGGTCAGCGGGATCGATAGCCCGCCGGCCGGGCTGCCCAGATCGAGCGAGGTGTTGAAGTCCAGCTCGGTCGACCGGCGCAATATCTCGCCGCCGATAGTACGCGTCTCGTCGATGAAATCGCCCGAATATTCGGTGTGGGCCAGCGTCACCGCCGAATTGCCGAACCGTCCCGCCACACCCCCGCTGAATGCGAAGGCACCGCCGTCCTGCATCGCGGCATCGGCCTTGATCGCGAAGCGCCCGATGCCTGTCCGAATTCCGGCGGCGGCGAGCCAGCGGGTTTCGAGCGGGGTTTCGAACCACGCGCCGCTGGCCAGCGCGGTGAGGCCGGGACTTATCCCGTAAGCGAGTTCGGCGGTTGCCCGCCAATCGCCAAAGTCGGGCGGCGGGTTGTAGTCCGGATCGCGCACGCCGAGGACGTTCTCATCCTTCTGCACCGCCCCCAGACGATAGACCAGCTTGCCCGCCGGCAGCCGACCATCGCCGACCGTGATCCGCCGCACTTCCTCGTTGCGCTGCCCTTGCGGTCCGAAGAAGACCAGACGGAAGACGTTGAGTCCGAAATCGACCGGGACCTGGAGGAATTCGTACTGACCATTGACCGCATCGCGGGTCGAGCCGACGAGGATGTCGTTGCGATAGAGTTCGACCTCGTAACCGTCCTGCAGGATGCCGCGCAGGTCGATCTTCTCGAACACCGAGAAGCTTTCCGGCGGCATGTTGGTGATGGTCGCGCCGCGCCCGGTCACGCTGCGCAGCCCGATCGGCATCGACAGCGTCGAGACATCGCCGACCGCAAAATCGGTCGCCTGTAGCGGACCGAACAGCTGTGCATCGGGGTCCGTACGTCCGACTTCGATCAGCGAGGTCGTCAGGCCTTTCCTGCTGTCTCCCCCGAGATAGGCCTGCGCGGTCAGGAAGCCGAGATCGCCGGCGAGTTGCGCATTCCCCTCGAGCCTCGGGCCGACAGTGCTGTCCGACGTTGCCCGCAGCTCGACGCCGACGACCGGAACCGAGGCGAGCAGATAGGGAGTTTCCTGCCGGGGCCAGTCGACCTTGCCTGCCGGGTTGGCGCGATTGGCGAGTCGGCGGCGCTCCGCCTCCCTGCGCATGCGCTCTTCGAACGGGAACGGCTCCAGCGTTTCGATCAGGATCGCTTGCGAGCGCAGGTCGGTTTCGATGCGCAGCGGCAACAACCGCTCGAACTGGTCGGCGCGGACGTAGAGCTCACCATCGAAGGCGACGGCGGCATCGGCTGGAAGGGCGCTCTCCTTGCCCTCGAGTGAGAGCAGCCGCTTGTGCAGATCGATGGTGAGCGTCCGCTGTTCGCTCAGCACCCAGCCGCTGGCGTAGTTCCCGTTGTCGCCGACCGCGATTGCGATGTCGAGAATGCGCGCCAGCGTGCCCAGCGGCAGGTACACGCCGGTGCGCGAACCATAGGCAATCACCGTATCGGTCGCGTCGATCCCCTTGACCTTGACCTCGAGGATCAGCTCGTCCTGATAGCTCAGCTCGGGCGGCTGGGCCGAAGCTGTAAAGGCCGATTGGGGGTTGGCGACGAAGCCTGCGGCTGCGGGGGTGGCCGGGGGCGCGGCATTGCCCAGCCCCAGCGTCGGGGTCGTCCGTGCTGCGGGGATCATCGCCGCAGTGGGCGTCGCGGCAGGCGAGGGCGCGGCATCGTCGTTTGCCGCAGCAGGGGCTGCCTGCGGTTGCGGTGGTGCGACCGTGGCCATCGGAATGGGCGATCGGCGGGGTGGAACCACCGATGCCAGATCAGGAACCTTCGCAGCAGGTCCGGAGGCCGCATCCGCTGCGCTGTCATCGGTCGGCGCGGTACTCCCGCGGGCTGCGATACTTCGCCGCCTGACGACCTCGGAATAGTCGCCTCCGAGCGCAAGCTGCGTATCCGCGCGGTCGAGCGGCGGGTCGGTCCGTGCATCGACCCCCGATGCGGGCGAAGTCGCCGGTCGAGTTGCGGCCGGGGTGGGTTCCGCCACGGCTATTACGACCGGCGCAGGCTTGGCCGGTTCGGCAAGCGATGGTGGAGCGGCGGTCGCCGGCGGATCCTCGGCGCTTTCCGCCCGCTCCGGTGGCAGGGCAGGGTTCGCCTTTACCGCCGGTTCGATCGGACTCGCTTGCGATAGCGCGGTGGGGACTACGCTTTCGGCCATCGTTGCAGCCGCCGCTAGCTCCTCCGGCGCCGGGTCGGGCGTGAAATCGATCTCGGGCCAATCGACCGGTTCGGTAGCGGCCACCAGCGGCGCAGGAATGTCCTCCGGTTCCGCATCGGAGCCGCCCCGCGCGACTTCGAGTATCCCGGCAAGCTTGCCCAGACCCGGGGACAGCTGCGGCTCCGCAGTGTGAGCCGGATCGATGCGGTCTGCGGGGATTCCGTCGTTGGCAGGCTTCGCTGCGGACGAGATGGCGGCGGGCGGCCTGGAGACCCGGGGTTCGCCGACCGTTGCGATTGTCCCTTCGCTTGCTGATGCGAGCAGCGTGGACTTGCGATCCTCGACGGCTGGCAGCGGATCGACCGGGCTGCGGAACTGCCCGAGCGCGGGTGTCGTGGCATCGGAGCCCGCGATGGCCTTGCGCCCGAGCGGGCCAAACTCGGGCTCGGGATAGCCTTGCTTGCGCGGGCTCGCACCGGGATCGGATTTTTCCGCCTCGGGGAAGGCGAGCTCCGTACTCCGGTCGGCCTCGTTGCGCTGGGTGCAGCCCAAGCCAAGCAGGACGGTGCCAAGGGCGACCGTTCCTACATTCCGGGCCTTGTTCCTGTTCACCTGATGACGAATGTATTCTCTGCGAGCTGCGCCCCGGGTTCGTAATCGTCATCGGTGTAGGTGATGGTCAGTTCGGCACCCGGCGCGAGGAAGCGCGCTTCGGTTTCCGGTTCGATCGGCAGCAGCACTTTTCGCTGGCCGATCTCGGGGTAGACACCGATGCCGCGCGAAATCGAGACCGGCTGGGGCGCGCCCTTGGCCGTCACCACGAAATCGCCGAACGCGGAGCGCGTGCCCGACCGGTTGATCGTGATGCCGATAGCGCGCGACCCGTCGGGCAGGGTCAGCACCTGCGGATCGGAGAGCGAAACGTCGAGCGTCGTCTCGCCGATGCGGACGATCACCGGAATGGAAATGCCGAAGCGCGGCCGGATGGTGATGCCGATGGCGTTGCCTTCGGCCCCGCCGACCGCATTGTCGATCGACAGGCCCCCGCTGCCTTCGCGCGGAACCGACAAGGCAAGGAAGTGCGAGCGATACTCGCCATCGGGCAGTTCGTTGGTGGCCCGCGCCATCATGCGGATGGTCTGGGATTCGTTGGCGCGCAACGTGACGCGTCGCGGCGAATAGCGCAGGATGTCGCTGGCCTTGAGAACCTTCGCCTTGTCCTCTTCGCTCAGCCCGTCGTTGAAATTGATCAGCCGCCCGTCGGGCGTCATCATCATGTCCTGCAACTCGATCTCGTAATCGCCTTCGTTGCTGGTCTTGTTGTAGAGGCCGATGGTCGCAATCTCGCGCCGGCCGTTGATGACCACACGCTTGGGATAGAGATTGATGTCGCCCATCCCGCCGACCGCACCTTCGGGCGCGGGCGCGACTTGGGGTGCGCTGGCGTCTTGCGACAGAGCGGTGGTCGAAAGACCGGCGAAGGTAGCGAAAAGGGCAATGGCCGCGGTGCGGTATCGCCGGGAAGGGTAAGGCCGTTCCATGTAAAACCCCGTGATGCGAACCCGGATCGTGCGATCGGGTCGGGCCTTACACCATCATGGAATCACAGGTAAAGCACCGAGACCGTGTAAGTCCCCGTATATGTGCCGACCTGCTGGTTCGCGTTCACTCGCAGCCGGGCACCGACCAGCAGCGGGGCATAGCCGTTGGCGTCGAACCGACGCAGCCCCAACAAGGCCGGGTTCACCTGGAACTGGTCGACCCGCATCGTGCTGGTCCCGTTCGAGATGTTGATGAAATTCGGCATGAACAGGATGAACCGGCGGTTGGCGTCGCCGAACACCGCAAATGCCCCCGGACCTCTGCCATTGAACGCCTGCGGTGTGCTGGTTTGGCCCACGACGCCGCCAGTCTCGCTGATCGCGCCGGTGTAGGCGAGGGTCATGGTGCCGTTTGTGGTGGGCTGCATAATGCGGCCGAAGCGCAGATCTGCCACGCGCTGGACGCCGATCGGCTCCACCACGGTCACCTGAGCGGCGCCGGTAGTGGTAAACTCATCCCCCGGCCCGGCCATGGCCTGGCCGCCGGTCGCGAGCGCAAGCGCTCCCGCAGCCATCCGCCAAGCGGGGCCGAAGACAGTTCGGAGAGTCATCTGGGCAGAAGACACAACACGGGCGGGCCCTGAGCGAGCCCGCCCGCGCGGTGCAGGTCTTAGTCGTACGACGCGGTAACGGTGTACGAACCGGTGTAGCTGCCGGGGGTCTGGGTATCGCCCACGGTCAGCGTGCCGCCGACCGAGAAGCTGCCCGTGCCCGAGCCGTTGATCGAGGTCGGGGCGTTGTCGGTGGTGACGAACGCCATGTCGGTGCCCGGACCGGTCAGCACGCCATCGCCCACATCGACGGTGATCGCACGGTTGGCATCGCCGGTCAGGGTGAAGGCGTCGGCCGAAGTGACCGAGCCGGTGAGGACGACGGCATCGTCGCCGTTGTCGGTCACAGTGCCGGCCAGATCGACAGTCACGGTGCCGCCATTGCCGGCAGTGATCGTGCCGAAAGCGAGTTCGGCGCCGGACACGTGGTCGACGGTGATCGGGGCAACGATGGTGGCGCTGGCGCTACCGGTTGCGGAGTCGGTGTCGCCCGGCGCAGCAAGGGCCGGGGTAGCGATCGCAGCGACGAATGCTGCAAGAACGATTTTCTTCATTTGGTCATCCCCAAAAGGCTTGGTCCTGTTCGCTGCGCTTGCGCACAACACGGCACGAACGGTTGGTCCTCTCGTGCAGGACTAAGGGATAGTGCGTAGTTCTTAAGGAATTCCTATCAGGGGAAACCGTCTGTTCCTAAAGACATAGATATGAAATCAACCCGGTATTAACCATAGTTCACTACTATCGGTACCTCGGCAACGTAGCTTCCTATGGCGGTTCCGGCCGGAATAGTGAGCGTGCCGCCCACGCGCACTTCGTCCGATCCGGCCTGATCGAGGCGGCCGAACGGCCCGAGCGTGCCGAGATTCCGGCTCCATGCAGTGAGGCCGGAAACCGGCAAACCGGGCCCGCCTCCTCCCCGATGTTCAGCCATCACCACCGACGGAAGTCCAATCGCGTAGTCGCGGCCGCTTTCACCGGTCACGGCGAAGCGTGCCGCGCCAATCGCGCATTGCGACGTGCCCGCGCAGGCAGGGCGCGCTCCACCCGAATATTGCGCTGCGCCCGATGCCGGCGCGATGGCGACCTCGCCGCCTTCGGAGGCGGAGACCGCAATGGCACCGAACTCCAGATCGGACACCGCGACAACGCCGATCGGCTCGACGATCTGCGCGCCTGCTGCCCCCTGCGAACTGCTTGCGCCCGGCTGGGCGATCGCTGCGGTGGCGGCGGCGTGCCATGCCGCGCAAAAAAGCGCGCCCCTTATTGCCAAAGCAAGATGCAACTGCATGCCTCCGACCCTATCGATCGCGAGGGGTCTGACCAGCGGATGCTCGCTACCTGACCGAAATCAGGACGGCATCCACCGGAATCGGCAGCACCACCGTCCCGCCGCCATAATTTCGCTCGACATCCAGCCGCCCGCCGAGATTGAAGGTCGTCTCGCACACCCGAGCGCGGCAATTGGGGATTCTTATGGTCACCGGCTGGCCCGCCGCGACATTCACATACCCCGGCAAGTCGCTCTGGTACTGGGTCAGCTCGGCAACGATCCCGCCCTGGGTGATGACCGGCGCGGCGGCGAAGCGAAGCTCGATCTCGAGATCGAGCCGGCGATTGCCGTTGTTCCCGCGATCGTAGCTGACGCGAAAACGGGCCGGCCCGGTGCCCGACGTGCCCGCCGAGAAGATGCCCGAGCTCTGCACGCTGCCATCGGGTCGCACCACCCGGTAACCATCGCTCATCACGGCGAAACTGCCGAAACGCAGATCGTTCACCGGGGTCACGCGCAGTTGCGGCGTGTCGGCCCGCGCAGGCTGCGACCCGACGAGCAACGCCAGCGCTGCCATCGCAAGGGACAGCTGCATGGCCTTTCGGGCAATCGCAGGAGCGGGCAAGTGCATAGGAACCGGCGCATATCGCATTGCCCCGCCTGCTGACCAGCCCTCGATCGCCTTTTGCCTCGAACGGATCGCCCCGCATGCGGCCCGACTTCGACGAGTCTGCTTTACGAATACGTCAACTTTGGGCTAGGCGATTCGCCGTGTTTGGCGAGCAGCGCCGGGAGAGCAGCATGAACCTCGATTTCACCCCCGAAGACGAAGCCTTCCGCGAGGAAGTGCGCACATTCCTCAAGGAAAAGCTGCCCAAGCGGCTGAGCGACAAGGTCCGCACCGGACAGCATCTGACCAAGGCCGATATGGAGGAATGGCACGCCATCCTCAACGAGCGCGGCTGGCTCGCCAACCACTGGCCGGTCGAATGGGGCGGGACGGGATGGAGCGTGATGCAGCGCTTCATCTTCGAGACCGAGACGGCGATTTTCCACGCGCCCCGGATCGTGCCTTTCGGCCTCTCGATGCTCGCGCCGGTGCTGATCAAATACGGCACCGAGGAGCAGTGCCGCCATTACCTGCCGCGCATCCTCGACGGCACCGACTGGTGGTGCCAGGGCTATTCGGAGCCGGGTGCAGGCTCGGACCTCGCCAGCCTCAAGACGCAGGCGGTGCGCGAGGGCGATCACTACATCGTCAACGGCCAGAAGACCTGGACCACGCTCGGCCAGCACGCCGACTGGATCTTCTGCCTCGTGCGCACCAGCAGCGAAGGCAAGCGGCAGGAAGGCATCAGCTTTCTGCTGATCGACATGAAGAGCCCGGGCATCGAAGTGCGCCCGATCAAGCTGCTCGACGGCGATTACGAGGTCAACGAGGTGTTCTTCACCGATGTGAAGGTGCCGGTGACCAACCTCGTCGGCGAGGAGAACCAGGGCTGGACCTACGCCAAGTACCTGTTGACCTACGAGCGGACCAATATCGCCGGAGTCGGCGCGTCGATGGAATTGCTCGACCGGCTGAAGGACGTCGCGCGCACCACCATGCGGGGCGGCAAGCCGCTGGCCGAAGATCCGTTCTACGCCGCGCGCCTCGCCAAGCTCGAGATCGATCTCGAGAACATGAAGACCACCAACCTCCGCGTGCTCGACGCGGCGGGCGCGGGCCATGCGCCGGTGGCCGAAAGCTCGATGCTCAAGATCCGCGGCACCGAGATCCGGCAGGAGATCAACGATTTGATGCGCCGCGCGGCGGGCCGCTATGCGCAGCCTTTCGTCGCCGAGGCGCTGGAGGAAGGCTTCAACGGCGAGCCGGTCGGCCCCGAATGGGCCAATCCGGTCGCCTCGCAATATTTCAACAATCGCAAGCTCTCGATCTTCGGCGGATCGAACGAAGTGCAGCGCGAGATCATCACCAAGGCCGTGCTCGGCCTCTAACCAGCGAGACAACAGACAGATGGATTTTTCGATTGGTGAAGACCGGCAGATGCTGGTCGATACGCTGTCCCGCTACCTCGCGGACAAGGCCGACTGGAAGGCGCGCGAGGCGGCGCTGGAAAGCGAAGCCGGGTTCGACAAGGATATGTGGGCCGGCATGGCCGAACTCGGCATCCTCGGCGCGCTGTTCGGCGAAGAGGCGGGCGGCTTCGGCGGTTCGCCGTTCGACATTGGCGTGGTGTTCGGCGAAGTCGGGCGAGGCTTGCCTACGGGTCCGTTTCTCGCGACCTTGCTGGCGGGCAAGCTGCTCGAAGCGGCGGGCGACAGCGAGACGCTGGGCAATGTCATCGCCGGCGCCAGCATCGCCACCTTCGCGCACCACCCGGCGGTGGGCGCCGACGGTTCGGTCGCCCCGCAGGCAACCGCCAGCGGTGCGGGCGACAGCTGGACGCTGAGCGGCGCGAAGGGCGTGGTCGACTATCTCGGCAGCGCGGATATCGTCGTCGTCACGGCGGAAACGGGCAACGGACTGGGGGCCTTTCTGGTCGAGACCGGCGCGGCGGGCGTTTCGGTGCGCGACTATCCGCTGGTCGATGGCGGCGCGGCGGGCGAGCTCACGCTCGACAACGCGCCGGCACGGCTGTTGACCGGCGATAGCGCGGCGATCGATGCCGCGCTTGCTTCCGGGGTCGTCGCGACCGCATGGGAAGCGGCGGCGGTGATGGAAGTGCTGCGCGACCAGACGCTCGAATATCTGCGCACCCGCAAGCAGTTCGGCATCCCGATCGGCAAGTTCCAGGCGCTCCAGCACCGCATGGCGACCGTCGCGCTCGAGATCGAGCAGGCACGCTCGGCGGCGATCAACGCGGCGGCGAATTTCGACAAGGGCGCCGCCCAGCGCGACCGCTTCGGCGCGGCGGCGATGTATACCGTCGGCAAGGTCGGGCGGCTGGTGGCCGAGGAAGCGATCCAGATGCACGGCGGCATCGGCATGACGTGGGAACTGCCGCTGTCGCACTATGCCAAGCGGCTGACGATGCTCGGCCACGTGATGGGCGACGAGGACGAACACCTCGCGCGCTTCATTGAGCTGGGCGCGCAAGAGACCAACAGGGCGGCCTGAGCCTCGGGTAAAGCGGGAAGGGCGGGAGCGGGCGGTGCTTCCTGCTACTCGGCGCGCCGGTGGTGGCGGCGTCGATCAGCGGTTTATGGCAGCAGGGCTCGGTGCCGCCAGCTCCTCTGGCTACAAAGGAGGCCGACGATCCTCGTGGCGACCTGCCGCCAGCAGGCGATCCTTATGCGGGCGCGTCGCTGCGGCGGGATTGAGCGGCCCTGCCGCATTGCTCTACACCTTGTCGGGCGCGGTCGCGGCGCGGTCGATCTGCGCCAGCTCGCCGCGCGGGTTGTAGTTGTAATCGGCAAGGACGGTGTTCGCCGCATCTTTGATCTGGTTGAAACTAAGTGTGGCTCCCCGAAAATCCCTGAGCGACAAAAAATGAGTGAGCCTCAACACCTCTAACTTAAGCGAATCACGAAAATCTCAGAAACTTCTTCCTCGGTAAGCACACCATCACTTATCATCTCTCTAAAAAGGTCTTCAAGTATCTTCCATAAATCATCTATATAGCTCTGAACTGAAAATAGCACATCACTACCTTGACATACATTTATATGTATAGCTCTGCTTCTATCCTTAGAATTGAATATTTTTAAATAGGTTGTTTCTGCAAAAAATAAAAGATATACTATTTCTAATCTGAGTTCCAAAAGTAGAGCTGCCCTAATTCCATTTTCTAGGAAATCTATGGCAGGTTCAAGAATCGTAACTTCACCGTCATCCATCCCTCTCCCTAATTTGAACTGAACAGTTCTATCTGAAATTTCCATCTTGGGCGAGGGATCATCAGCATAGTAGAATGATGCAGACATTAGTGCGCTGCTTTCTAACATTAGACTACTCCAATAGAACATTTGATATAACAAGAATTGGAGATTCCCGAAATGAGCCCACGATACCTCGTACGACAATAGTATTGGCTTCAGATCCATGCTGGGTAACACCAAGAGACATCCCGCCCGGTATGTTGGATCTGAGTTCAATATGCCTTCCCACAAAGGAAATCTGCACAAACGGATTTGCGAGGACTGGCACAACAATACTGGAAAAAAATGAGTTTCTATTTTCAAGGTGATTGGAATAGAAACAAGATTTTTTTATTCCGCACTCTGAACTTCTAAGGAAATTATGTACTCTAGCAATCTTGTCAAAATTCTGCTCGCTAAGAGCCCCAGGTATTCCCCCTAAGAAGGGGATTAGACTTTCGGGTTTCGCAGGAACAATGGGACCCGCAATGCCTTGGTTCCCCTCCTGCGGCGCGCCTCCGCTGCTGTCGGAGTCATCCTCACCAGCACGTCGCGCGCCCCCATTCTCTCCCCGATGATCATCAAATTGCGACCCGTCAGCCTTCCAAGTCTTCGCGAAGAGACTAAAGCCTCGGTCAAGCGTTCGCTTGTCATCTTGCGCCAACCCCGTCGGGTCCACCCCATTTACCGGATCATTCCCAACATAGCCATAGAGGTTGCTGTCGTCCTCATAGCCGATCGGGTCGGTCTGCATGAACCGCCCGAGCAGCGGGGAGTACATCCGGGCCTTGTAGTAGTTCATCCCCAGCTCGGGGAGCCAGATCTGCCCGGTGTACTGGAACCGCCCGGTGTTGGCCTGTCCGGGGACCCCGTATTCGTCGTAGCTGTTGATCTGCGCCGCGCCGCCCGCGCTGTCGGTGCTCAGCACGATCGAGCCGCGTGCATCGGTGTAGAGGTTGCGGCGGTTCGAGGCGGCGGTGCCTGCGCCTGCATATTCGACCAGCGGATCGTCCGCCCCTGCCGCAGGGCCATGGAGGTAGCGCTTAAGCATGGCACCCGCTGCACTGTACTCCGCCACCATCAGTCCTGAGCTTGTCGAAGGGCGGTCGTAGAGGAACCGGTGGGTGTCGAGCAGGATGCCGCGGACACAATACCAAATTGCGTGTCTCCTCCAACCACACCTTCTCCTGCATCGCGCAGGCGACAAGCCATTTTCCTACACGCCGCGAGCCTGCTAGCTTCCACCGGCTCTTTGAAAATCGAATCCCCCACTCCCTCGCCCGGCCGCCGCACAACTTTATTTGTAATGCGCGCTATGTGTGAAGTTGGCCATTCTGTTCAGGCTAGCCAAGTAAAATTTGAACATCTTGCCACCTCGGCCCGGAACCCCCGCCATTCCCTCCGCATGCGCGCTTTGCGGTTTTGGTGTCGCCTTAGTGTCGCCATTCAGCCTTGCGCGGCAACTTCCTCGGCTATCCCAGAACCGGTGCAACCACACAGCTGACTGGCCAATGCCCGTCCGCTCGCCAGCTATGTCAGGAAAATTGGTGCGGTCGAGAAGACTCGAACTTCCACGGCCTTTCGGCCACAACGACCTCAACGTTGCGCGTCTACCAGTTCCGCCACGACCGCACACAGTCAGCACGGGCCGTGCGGCCCCGCTTGGTAGGAGCGCGCCACTAGCAAAGCGGTTTTGACTCCGCAAGCGAATGATTGCCGGCCTGTGAAACGAATTTGCACGCGGCGGCGGAGCGCGCGCGGCGGCATCCGCTCAGCGCGTCGCCTTCCACCCGATCTCGGCGTATTTGGCCGATTTGGGCACGTCGCGCGCGACTTCGTTGATGGTCATGCTCTCGCCCGGGGCGAGGGTGCTTTCGGGCGGCACGACTTCCCAGCTGTAGACCAGCTTGTCGCGCTGGTCGCGCATCACGATCAGGATCGAGGGCACCTTGAGTGTGGCGCGCCCGACATTGGTGATCGTCCCGCTCGCGCCGAAGAACTCGGTGCCGTTGGGCAGGGTGCGGCGGTCCTGCTTGTCGGCGGGGAAATCGAGTACCAGGTCGGGCTGTTCCGGTCCGAAGGTCGCACGGCTGAACGGCACCCAGTCAGGCATGCCGTAATAGCTGACGGCATAGATCAGGCCGGAGGCGACCAGCGCGAACAGCACCGCGGCGGCGGTCCAGATCTTGAGCGGATTGCGGCGTCCGCGGAACGGCGGCTGGCGATCGAACTGCGAGACCTCGTCGAACTCGGGCTCGGGGTAGGGCGCGCGGGAGGTCTCGACCACGCTCGGCGGGAGATCGTCCGGCTCGCTCTCGCGATAGGCGGGGGTGGCGATGGGCTCATGCTCGACCTCCGGCTCGCGGCGGATCGGGGGAGGCGGGACGGGCTCGGTCTCGACGCGCTCCTTCGGCTGCGGAGCGCGGGCCGGCGGCGGGGAAGCCACCGGGGCGGGAGCGGGACTCGGGGCGGTGGTGGTGCGCTGGATGCCGTCGAAGCCCGGCGCGGGGGCAGGACCTGCTTCGGCCTGTTTGAAATCCTGGAGGTCGAGTTCCGGCCCGTCCTGGAACCAGCTGTGGCGGCATTTGGCGCAGCGCACCGTCCGCCCGTCCACGCCGATCGCGCTGTCGGGGACGACATAGCGCGTCGAGCAGGCGGGGCACGCGATAATCATGGTGACTGAAGTCCTTACGTGCGTGTGACAGGGGCAACAAGGCTTCGCGGCTGTGGGCAGGACAGACTGCGGCTTTTTTCCACATGGAAGGGCGGCTATAGGCCCGACACGATGCGTCTCTCCCGCCAATTCCCGCGCCCCCGGTGCCGCCGCCGATGAACGCGCCCGACAACGAAGTGGTGACCTTCGACAATGTCGGGCTGCGCTATGGCCCCGACCGCGAAGTGCTGAGCGATGTCTCTTTCACCCTGTTTCCCGGCAGCTTCTACTTCCTCACCGGGGCGAGCGGGGCGGGCAAGACCTCGCTGCTCAGGCTGCTCTACCTCGCGCAGCGCCCGTCGCGCGGAGCGATCCGCATGTTCGGGACCGACCTGATCACCATGGCGCGCAAGAAGCTGCCGGCCTACCGCCGCAGGATCGGTGTGGTGTTCCAGGATTTCCGGCTGGTGCCGCACCTCTCGGCGTTCGACAATGTCGCGCTGCCGCTGCGCGTCTCGGGCGTGCGCGAAGAAGATCTGCGCAAACCGGTTGCCGACATGCTCGACTGGGTCGGGCTGTCGCACCGGAGCGAAGACCGTCCGGCGACGCTTTCGGGCGGTGAGCAGCAGCGCGTCGCGATCGCCCGCGCGGTGATCGGGCGGCCCGATGTTCTGGTGGCGGACGAGCCGACCGGCAACGTCGATCCCGAAATGGCGCTGAAGCTGTTGCGGCTGTTCGAGGCGCTCAACCGGCTCGGGACGACGGTGGTGGTCGCGACCCACGACGTCCACCTGCTGCGCAAGGTGCCCGAATCGCTGATCATGCGGCTCGACAAGGGGCGGTTGTCTGATCCCACCGGCGCGTTGCGCTATCCCCCGCGCCCGGACGCGCCGCGCGAGACGCGGACATGAGCATGAAGAAGCCGCCGACCCTCGGGCGCAAGATCGCGCGCGGCTTCACCCGCTTCGGCGGCGAGCGGGCGGCGCAGCTGTTGCCCGAAGCCCGGCTTGCCGGGCCGATGCCGTGGGTGATCGCGATCATGGTCACGCTGGTCGTTGTCGCCACTGCGGGCGGGCTGGCGATGCGCAACATCGCCGAGACCGCGCGCGCCGAACTGGCCGGCGGGGCGACGGTGCAGGTGCTCGAGGCCCTGCCGCAGGAACGCGAGCGGCAGGCGCAGGTGGTCGAAGCGATGCTGGGCAGCGACCCGATGGTCGCCTCGATCCGCCGGGTGCCGGACGAAGAACTCGACGCCCTGCTCGAGCCTTGGCTCGGTGCCGACAGCGAAAGCCAGGCGGTGCCGGTCCCGGCGCTGATCGACGTCCGGCTGCGCGGCGAAGTGACGCAGGCAGCGCTCGACGATCTGCAGGCACGGATCGCGACGCGTGCCCCCGATGCGCGGATCGATGCGCAGGCGAGCTGGCTCGCGCCAGTGTTCGGCGCGCTGACCTCGATGCAATATCTCGCGCTGGGGCTGGTGATGTTGCTGTCGCTGACCAGCGCGGCGGCGGTCTGGCTCGCGGCGCGCAGCGCGCTCGGCACCAATCGCGGGACGATCGAGGTGGTGCATATGCTGGGCGGGACGGACAGCCAGATCGCGCGCATCTTCGAACGCTCGATCGGCTTCGACGCGACAATGGGCGGGGCGGTCGGACTTACGCTGGGGCTTGGCGCGATCCTGTTGCTCGGGCGGCAGTTCGCCGCGCTCGGCTCGGGCATGGTCGCGGGCGGAGCGCTGGGCTGGCTCGACTGGGTGATTATCGCGGCGGTGCCGCTGGCTGCCGTGGCGCTGGCGATGCTGACCGCCCGGCTGACAGTGCTTTCGGCGCTTAGGCGGATGCTGTGATCCGGCGAGTGCTCGCCTTGCTCGCCGTGGCGTGGTTCCTCGGCTTCCTGTGGTTCGCGGTCGCGCTGCCGGTGCCGCTTGAGCGCGCGACGGGGGACGCTGCGGTGGTCCCGACCGGGGCGGCAGGGCGGATCGAGAGGGGGATCGAGCTGCTCGAAGTTGGCAAGGTCGAGGCGATGCTCGTCACCGGGGTCGATCCCGAAGTCAGGCCGGGGGAGTTCGCGGCCGAGTTCGAAGTACCCCCCGGGCTGATGGAATGCTGCATCACGCTTGGCTCCAGCGCGGTCGATACCCGCGGCAATGCGACCGAGACGGCCGAATGGCTCGAACAGCGCCGGTTCGGTTCGATCCGGCTGGTGACGAGTGACTGGCATATGCGCCGCGCGCGGATCGAGCTCGCTCGCACGCTCCCGACGGATGTCACCATCCGCGAGGATGCGGTGCCCACCGAGCCTTCGCTGCGCATCCTGTTCCTCGAATATCACAAGCTGCTGGCGAGCTGGGTCTCCGGCCTGTGGCGGAGCTGACCGGTGATGCTGCTGCTGCGCAATATTGCATTCTACCTGGCGTTCTATCTGCTCAGCCCGCTCTATGTCATCGCGGCGCTGGTAGTGATGCCGTTCGACCGGGCAGCTTTCCGAGTGGCGGTGCGGCGTTGGGGCAAGTTCCACCGCTGGTGCGTCAACCATTTGCTCGGCATCCGCGTGGTGCTCGAAGGTGCGCAGGGCGAGGGCGCGCTACTCTACGCGGTCAGGCACGAGAGCTTCTTCGAAGCGATCGATTGCCCCGCACTGTTCGATTACCCTGCCGTCTTCGCCAAGGCGGAGCTGTTCCGGATCCCCGGCTGGGGCCTCGTCGCGCGGCGCTATGGTCTCGTCCCTGTCGCGCGGGATCAGGGCGCGAGCATGCTGCGGGTTATGGTCAGATCGGCCCGCCAGCTGTCGAACGAGGGGCGCGAACTTGTACTGTTCCCTGAGGGGACCCGTATCCGCCACGGCACGGTTGCACCGCTGGGGGCAGGCTTTGCGGGTATCTACAAGCTGATCGGCCTGCCGGTTGTGCCGGTCGCGGTGAACAGCGGGCCGCTCTACCACCGCATCCTCAAGCGCTCCGGGACGATAACCTACCGCTTCGGCGAGGTGATCCCGCCCGGGTTGTCGCGCGAAGAGGTCGAACGGAGGGTGACCGACGCGATCAATGCGCTGAATGGTGACTGACTGGGCAGGCTGGTGCCGCACCGTCCGGCAGGACGACAAATCAATGATCCCCGCGGCCGAAGTCGGGGCGGGCATCGTCTTGACCTTCGTCGATGATCGCGCGGCGGATGGCGCGGGTGCGGGTGAACAGGTCGAACAGCGCTTCGCCATCGCCGTTGCGGATCGCGCGCTGGAGTGCCGAGAGGTCTTCGGTGAAACGACCGAGCACCTCAAGCACCGCCTCGCGGTTGGAGAGGAACACGTCGCGCCACATCACCGGGTCCGAAGCGGCGATGCGAGTGAAGTCGCGAAAGCCGCCGGCGGAATATTTGATCACCTCGCCCTGCGTCACGTCTTCCAGATCGCTGGCAGTGCCGACGATGGTGTAGGCGATCAGGTGCGGGATATGGCTGGTGACCGCGAGCACGACGTCGTGATGCGCCGGGTCCATGATCTCGACCTTCGCGCCGAGCGCTTCCCAGAACCCGGTTAGCGTGGCGACGGCAGTGGCATCCGCCCCATCGGGCGGCGTCAGGATGCACCAGCGGTGGCTGAACAGCGTGGCGAAACCGGCATCGGGTCCGCTGCGCTCGGTCCCCGCGACCGGATGCGCGGGGATCACCGCTTGGTCGGGTAGCGCCGCGCCGAGTGCCCTGGCGATCGACTGCTTGGACGAGCCGACATCGCTGACGATCGCCGCTGCAGGCAGGGCCGAGGCGATTTCGCGTGCGGCCGCTTCCATCGCGCCGACAGGGACGCACAGGATGACGAGATCGGCGCTGGCGACCGCCTCGGCAGGGGTGTCGCACACGCGGTCGACCAGCCCGCGCTCGGTAGCGCGTTGGCGCACCTGCGGATCGGCATCGAAGCCGGTGGTGGCAATCTTCGGCAGCCGCTCGGCGATCGCCAGCCCGAGCGAGCCGCCGAGCAGGCCGAGCCCGATGATCGCGACCCGCTCCACGCTCATCCCGCCTGCTCCGCCGATTTGCGGATGATGCGCGCGATATCGTCCATCTGCTCCGCCGTGCCGATGGTGATACGCAGCGCGTGCGGCAGGCCTTGCCCCGGCAGGTGGCGCACGGCGTAACCGCCTTCGGCCAGAGCGCCCAGTGCGGCCACGGCGGTCAGTGCGCCTTCGAACAGCACCAGGCTGAAATTGGCTTTGCCCGGCACCGGGCGGACGCCGTGGTTGCCCAGCGCCGTCATCGCCGCCTCAAACCGGGCCAGCTCCACCGCATTGTGCTCGCGCGAGCGGCGGACGAAATCCTGGTCGGCGAGCGCTGCGGTGGCGGCAGCCTGCCCGTGGTTGGTGACGTTGAACGGCCCGCGAATGCGGTTGAGCGAAGCGATCAGTTCGGGCGCGCCGGTGGCCCAGCCGATCCGCTCGCCGGCGAGTCCGTAGATCTTGGAGAAGGTCCGCGTGACCAGCACATTGGCGTGCGCGGCGGCGAGGTCCAGCCCGCCGTCGTCTTCGCCCTCGGTCAGATACTCGGCATAGGCCTGGTCGAGCACGAACAGCACATCGCCCGGCAATCCGGCGTGGAGCCGCGCGATTTCGGCTTTGGGCAGGCAGGTGCCGGTGGGGTTGTTGGGATTGGCGACGAACACCACCCGCGTGCGCCCGGTAACCGCCGCCAGCAGCGCGTCGACATCGGTCGCATAGTCGCGGTCGGGGGCCTCGACCGGGGTCGCGCCGCAGCGCCGCGCGGCGATATCGTAGACCGAGAAGCTGAAGCGGCTGAACAGCACTTCGTCATCGGGCCCGGCATAGGCCTGCGCGGCCAGGTTGAGCAGCTCGTCCGAACCCGTCCCGCAGACGATCCGGCCTGCGTCGATGCCGTGCACTGCGCCGATCGCCTCGCGCAGGGCGGCGGCGTCGGGATCGGGGTAGCGCGCTGCACCGGTGGCCTCGGCGAAAGCGGCGATAGCTGCGGGGCTGGTGCCGAGCGGGTTCTCGTTCGCCGACAGCTTGATCAGCGCGCGCCCGTCCGCGCCCCTGGCCTTGCCGGGGACATAGGCATGGATCGCTTCGATCCACGGTTTGGGAGTTGGTCGGCCCTGCATATTGCGCGCCTCCTAGAGCAACGCGTTGACACGGCAAAAAAGAAAATACAGCCCTTCGACAAGCTCAGGGCGAACGGGTAGAGGCAACTTCAAAATTCCGTTCGGGCTGAGCCTGTCGAAGCCCCGTCCTTCCTTTTGGCGTATCCTCGAGTGTCCAACCCGCACCAAGCCTTCGTATTGCCCGAACCGCTGCCGCTCGACAGCGGACAGGCGCTGTCGGGCGTCGAGATCGCCTACGAGACCTATGGCGAGCTCGCGGCGGACCGATCGAACGCGATCCTTGTCTGTCATGCGCTGACCGGCGACCAGTATGTCGCGAGCACCCATCCGGTGACCGGCAAGCCAGGCTGGTGGGAACGGATGGTCGGGCCGGACAAGCCGATCGATACCGACCGCTATCACGTCATCTGCGCCAATGTGATCGGCAGCTGCATGGGCTCGACCGGCCCCGCCAGCATCGCGCCGGACGGGCAGCCCTATGGCATGCGCTTCCCCGTTATCACCGTGCGCGATATGGTGCGCGGGCTCGTCGCGTTGCTCGACGGGCTGGGGATTGCACGGCTGCACGCCGTGGTCGGCGGCTCGATGGGCGGGATGCAGGCGCTGAGCCTCGCCGCCAACTGGCCCGACCGCGCCGCGCGGGTGCTCGCCATCGCCACCACCGCGCGCCATTCGGCGCAGAACATCGCCTTCCATGAAGTCGGGCGGCAGGCGATCATGGCCGATCCGAACTGGCAGGGCGGGGACTATTACGGCGGCAATGCCGCACCCGATGCCGGCCTCTCGGTGGCGCGGATGGCGGCGCATATCACCTATCTGTCCGAAGAAGGCCTGACCGAGAAGTTCGGGCGGCGGCTGCAAGCCAGGAAAGACGGCACACCCGGGGCCAAGACCTTCGGTTTCGACGCCGATTTCCAGGTCGAAAGCTATCTGCGCTATCAGGGCAGCGGCTTCGTCCAGCGGTTCGATGCCAACAGCTATCTCTATATCACCCGCGCGATGGACTATTTCGACATCGCGGAGGAGCATGGGGGCAAACTGGCCGATGCCTTCGCGGGCACCACGGCGCGCTTCTGCCTGGTCAGCTTCGACAGCGACTGGCTCTATCCCACCGCGGAAAGCCGCCATGTCGTCCACGCGCTCAACGCCGCGGGCGCGCCGGTCAGCTTCGTCGAGCTTTCCGCGCCGTTCGGGCACGACAGTTTCCTGCTCGACGTTCCCGCGCTCGACCGGGTGGTGAAGGGCTTCCTCGATGGCTGACACTCTGCGCCCCGACCTCGCGGTGATCGCGGCGCAGGTACCGCAGGGCGCGCGGGTGCTTGATGTCGGCTGCGGCGACGGGGCGCTGATGGCGGCCTTGCGCGACGGCAAGGGAGTCGACGCGCGCGGGATCGAGATCGACCCCGAACTGGTCGAACGCTGTGTCGCGCGCGGCCTCAGCGTGGTGCAGGGCGATGCCGACCGCGACCTCACCTTCTATCCCGACGGCGCGTTCGATGTGGCGATCCTCAGCCAGACGCTGCAAACCGCCGCGCGGCCCGACCACATGATGCGCGAACTGCTGCGCGTCGGCCGCCGCGCTTTCGTCAGCTTCCCCAATTTCGCCTATTGGCGGATGCGCTGGGCGCTGGTGAGCAAGGGCCGGATGCCGGTAACGCGGCATCTGCCGGTCAGCTGGTACGAAACCGAGAACATCCACCACGTGACGGTGAAGGACTTCGAACTGCTCAGCCGCGACCTCGGCGTACGGATCGAGAACCGCTGGTTCTTCACCGATGAACGCGAGATCGGCGGCAGCGGCGCGAACTGGCGGGCGGAATACGCGCTGTTCGAGGTGAGCGGGGGATAGCTTTTTAACCCGTCATTGCGAGCGGCGAAGCCGCGCGGCAATCCAGAGCTGCTCCGTGCCGCTCTGGATTGCGTCGCTGCGCTCGCAATGACGGAACGGGTAGGATTTGTTGGAATAAAGTGACACGTGTCACCCTGTAGGACTTTGTAAGGCGTTGGTTGCAAAGGATTTTGCAAAGTCCAACAGGGCGACACATTCTTGCGGAAGAGCGGAATAGGGGCCTCTGGACAGACTACAACCGCTGGCGTTTTCAACCGACGATGAAAATGAGCGCGCAATTTATAGCGGCATTCGAGCGTGTAGGAAAATGTCGGTTATGGGGTGAGAAGGGGACGGACCGCTATTCTTGGTCAACCCGGCACCCGTATTGCTCTGCACTTAAACCCAAACGATCAATTTGCATGATTTCGTCACGCATCTCCATGAGCATTTTAGCCTCGATGCGCCCTGAAGTAGCCTCTCTCACTTCCTCGATTTGCGTAATGTATCTGCGAATGGAGGCATCGCTCAGGCTGAAGGGACATTTTTCGTAGGGCCATTCGTTTTCAATGGTCCCGAGCGTCGTCTGGTCCGAGAATGAGAGGCGGCTCATGGTTAGCTCCCCCTCATCGCAGTTCTTACCGCCCTCGAAAACATCAATGCCGCGGACTGGTTCATCAAAGAACTCTGAGGCGAACCAACGGGCACATCCGCCTGATACGCGATCTTCCCAGTACCAGACCAAACCAAATCCCTTCCAATGATACTCCGCATTGGCCCGGGAAGGCACGCCATCGGGCTTCGGGATAACAGGACTGATGAGTGGAACCAACCAGCCATAAACGAGTATTGGGCCAATTGGTGTAAGTATGATGGTAGCGATAGATAACGCCGCAGCCAATATGGCGCAGCCCAGTGCCGACTTCTTGCTTGTCCTGTATACCATGAACAATAGCTACAGAGCCGCTTTGATGTCTGCAATGCTACAGTCAGCGGACATCCATCGCCTCAACCCAACCACCCCGCATGCCACTTCACATGCTCGGCCAGAAAGGTCGAGATGAAGTAGTACGAGTGGTCGTACCCCTCCCGCATGCGGATGCGCGCGTCGATGCCGGCGGCGTCGCAGGCGCCGGCGAAGCGGTGGGTCTGGAGTTGCTCGTCGAGGAAGGGGTCGGCGGTGCCCTGGTCGATCAGGATGTGGGGGTGGGCCGCGCCATCTTCGACCAGCGCGACGGCGTCGTATTCGCGCCATGCCTTCGGGTCGCTCCCTAGATAGCGGCCGAGCGCCTTTTCGCCCCACGGCACCTTGCTCGGCGCGACGATCGGGCTGAAGGCGCTGATCGAGCGGAAGCGGTCGGGATTGCGCAAGCCCAAAGTCAGCGCGCCGTGGCCGCCCATGCTGTGCCCGGTGATCGACTGGCGCGCCAGGTCGACCGGGAAATTCGCTGCGAGCACCTCGGGCAGTTCGCGCTCGATATAGCTGCGCATGCGGTAGTGCCCGGCCCACGGCGCTTGCGTGGCATCGACATAGAAGCCCGCGCCCTTGCCGAAGTCGTATTCGCCCTCCGCGTCGGGCACATCGTCGCCATTCTTATCTGGGCCGCGCGGGCTGGTGTCGGGGGCGACGAAGACGATGCCGTGCTGCGCGCAGGCGGCGCGGTAGTCGCCCTTCTCGGTCACATTGGCGTGGGTGCAGGTGAGGCCGGAGAGGTACCACAGCACGGGCAGCTTCGCGCCTGATTCGTGCGGCGGGACGTAGACCGAGAAGGTCATGGCGGTGCCGGTCTCGGCGGAGGCGTGGGAGTAGACGCCCTGCGTGCCGCCGTGGGACTTGTTTTCGCTGAGGATTTCGAGGGTCATGGGCCGACACTAGCCGTGCGTGCCGGGCTTGTCGAAGGCAAGACTTGCCAATTTCCGTCGCCCCGGACTTGATCCGGGGTCCCGCTTGTTTGTGGCAACGCGCCGGGCCGCGAGGGAAANGCGGCGCGTGGCCCCAGTGCCTGAGCAAGCGCAGGATGTCCGCGCCCGCGAGGCCGACCGTCGCGGTGTTGCGCAGCGGGTGGACGTTGACCTGCGCCGCCTTCGCCAGCCCGGCCTCCAGCACCACCGTCACACTGCCCGGCGCGGCGTTGATCATCGCCAGCGGGGTAACCGATCCCGGCGCGATGCCGAGCAGGCGCTGCATGTCTTCAGTCTTGGCAAAGCTCACCCGCTTGCAGCCGATGGCATCGGGCAACGCCTTCAGGTCCACGCGACCCTCTGCCGGGACGGTCACCAGCCAGAAAGCGCCACCCGCGTCCTTGAGGAACAGGTTCTTGGTATGCGCGCCGCGGATATGCGCCTTGAGGTCGCGGCTTTCCTCGACCGTGAACACCGCGCGGTGCTCATGCACTTCATGCGCAATGGACAGCGCGGCGAGGTCCGCCATCAGGCCTTGCTCGCCTCTCATTGCGAAAGCCCCTCCCCGTGGGGGGAGGGGTGAGTGTCAGCTCTGCTTCCGATTGGCTCAACCCATGCGGTGGAGCGCGCAGAGCTTGTTGCCGTCGGGATCGCGCAGATAGGCGAGATACATCGCATTCGGCGTGCCTTCGCCGCGCACGCCGGGAGGATCCTCGACCGCGGTGCCGCCATTGGCGACGCCCGCCGCGTGCCACGCGTCGGCCTGTTCGGGGGTCATGGCAAAGCCGATGGTGCAGCCGTTGCCCGCTGTGGCCGGCGCGCCGTCGATCGGCTGGGTCACGAGGTATGCGCCGCCGTTGTAGAGATACATCAGGCGGCCCTTGTCATCGACGATGGCTTCCTTGCCGCCAATGGCCTTGAAGGTCGCGTCGTAGAATTTCTTCGACCGGTCGATGTCGTTCGAGCCGACCATCATGTGACTGTACATTGCTTTGCTCTCCCTTTGAGTTGCGAATTGCTACCTGTGCGTGCCCATTGCCCGCGTCAAGCTGTCAAATCTCGACCGCGATCGTCGCGGTGGCCGGATCGCCCGTGTTGGGCATGTCTTTCGGATCGATCAGCAGCAGGTGCACCTCGCCCTGGCGCGCGCAGGGGCGATGCTCGGTACCGCGCGGCACCACTATCAGCTCGCCCGGATGCAGCACTTCGGTGCGATCGCGAAACTCCATTTCGAGCTCGCCTGCGAGGATCAGGAACAACTCGTCGGTCTCCTCGTGGCAGTGCCAGATGAACTCGCCCTCGACCTTGACCAGCCGCACCTCATGATCGTTGTATCGCGCGACGATGCGCGGCGCCCAATGATCCGAAAATTGCGCCAGCTTGTCTGCGAGATTGACCTTGGTAGCCATCAATAGACAACCACGCTGCGGATGCTTTCGCCGGCGTGCATCAGGTCGAAGCCCTTGTTGATCTCCTCGAGGGTGAGCACGTGGGTGATCATCGGGTCGATCTGGATCAGCCCGTCCATGTACATGTCGACGATCTGCGGCACGTCGGTGCGGCCCTTGGCCCCGCCAAAGGCCGTGCCGCGCCAGTTGCGCCCGGTGACGAGCTGGAACGGGCGGGTGGCGATCTCCTTGCCCGCTTCGGCCACCCCGATGATGATCGAGGTGCCCCAGCCGCGGTGGCAGCATTCCAATGCGGTGCGCATCACCTCGGTGTTGCCGGTGGCATCGAAGCTGTAGTCTGCCCCGCCATCGGTCAGCTCCACGATTCTGGCCACCGTATCCTCGCGGCTCATGCCCTTGGTATTGAGGAAATGGGTCATGCCGAAGCGCCTGCCCCAGTCCTCGCGTTCGGGGTTGATGTCGATGCCGAGGATCACATTGGCCCCTGCCAGCTTCGCGCCCTGGATCACGTTGAGGCCGATCCCGCCGAGGCCGAACACCACCACATTGTCGCCAGGCTGGACTTTCGCCGTCTTGGTCACCGCGCCAACCCCGGTGGTGACCCCGCAGCCGATATAGCAGCTGGTTTGGAACGGCGCGTCCTCGCGGATCTTCGCCACCGCGATTTCGGGCAGCACGGTGAAATTCGAGAAGGTCGAGCAGCCCATGTAGTGGTAGATCGGCTGGCCCTTGTAGCTGAACCGCGTGGTCCCGTCGGGCATCAGCCCCTTGCCCTGCGTCGCACGGATGGCGGTGCACAGGTTGGACTTGCCCGAAAGGCAGGTTTTGCACTGGCCGCATTCGGGGGTGTAGAGCGGGATGACGTGATCGCCCGGCTTCACGCTGGTCACCCCGGCACCGACCTCGCGCACGATGCCTGCGCCTTCATGTCCGAGCACGCTGGGGAAGATGCCCTCGCTGTCGAACCCGTCGAGCGTGTAGGCGTCGGTGTGGCAGATGCCAGTCGCCATGATTTCGACCAGCACTTCGCCTGCCTTCGGCCCTTCGAGGTCGAGCTCGACGATCTCGAGCGGCTGCTTGGCTTCGAAGGCGACGGCGGCGCGGGTTTTCATTGGGGCATTCTCCTTTGCCGGGGTGATTGGCGTTTCGACCGGATGAAGGCAAGGGCACAGCGGATCGAATTCGATTGGCTTTGCGCGAACGGTCGGTAAATTTGCGCGCATGGCTCGCAAATCCTTCTGCGCGGCACTCGCCGCTCTGCTCACTCTCACTGGTACGACAGCTTGCGCGCAGGCGACCGAGGCCGATCCGGCGGTGGAGAAATTCGTCGCGTGGCAGGAAGCCAACCAGCTGCCCGCGCTGATGCTCGAGACGGCAGGCCCGGCGGCGCAGACGAGCGGCGGCAATCGCATCGGCGGCGCGGTGTGGCTGCCGGACGGGGCCGAATGGCCGCTCGATCGCAGCGGCAAGCGGATGACCTTCCTCGCGCAGATCGACTTCGCCGAGCTGCCGCCGCTGCCCGACTATCCTACCAGCGGCGTGTTGCAGTTCTTCATTGCGCGCGACGATCTTTACGGGGCGAATTTCGAACAGCCCGAACAAGGCGATTTCAAGGTCGTGTGGCACGAGACGACCGAGGGCGAAGGCCGCTTCGAAACCGGGCCGCAATCGTCGCAGGGCAAATACGACGATTATTCGCCGCTGTATGAAGAGGCCGCGCTGCGCGGCGTGGCATTGCGCGCGGCGCGGGCCGCACCGCACCGGCCCTCGGTCGATTCGTGGCTCATCCAGCGCGACGCGGCCATGCTCCCGGCTGGCGAAGACACTGGGGCATGGGATGCGATCTACGAATATCTTGAGTCGCCGGCCGGACAAGGCGGCTACGGAACCTCGCACATTGGTGGCCATCCCGAGTTCGTCCAGTGGGACTGGCGGGCGTACGAACCCTACCAGAATGTCGATCGCGTCCTGCTCAACCTGTGGAGCAACGACGATGTCATGATGTGGGGCGACGTGGGGCAGGGGCAGTTCACCATCCGCCGCGAAGACCTGCTGAAGCGCGACTTCAGCAAGGTCTTCTACCAGTGGGACTGCTCCTGACCGGTCAGAACTGCGTCAGGCTGAGATTGTTGCCGTCGGGATCGAGGAACCACGCGATCTGCGGCCCGCCGCCGGGCGGCTGCCACACGCCGTCCTCGCGCTGGCCGAAGCCTTCGTAGATCTGGAACTCGACGCCCCGCGCGTGCAATTCTGCCATGGTTGCGGCGATATCGTCGACCACCCAGCCGAGAATGGTGTGCGGGCTGGGCGTGTGGCCCGCGATATCGGTCAGTCGCATCATCGTGCCATCAAGGTCGTAGACTACGGCAAAATCGTCCTCCGAAAGCTGGGTCAAGCCGAGCGTCTCGCTATAGAACGCCTTGGCTGGGGTGCGGTCGGCGGTGCCGACGAAGGTTACAGGTTTGCTGGTGGCCAGGGTCATGGTGCAGTCCTCCCTCGGGAGAGGGAGATACTGCGAATCCCGCCCAGACGCTATCCTTCGTGCACCGTCTTGGTGACCATGCAGGCCATCACCCCTTCACGCCCGTCCTCGCTGCCGTAGCCGGACCATTTGACCCCGCCGAAGGGTGCATCGACCGCGCTGACGGTTCCACCGTTGATCGCCAGCATCCCTGCCTCGATCTCGGCGGCGAGGCGCTGTTTGCGCGCGCCGTCCTGCGTCCAGGCATAGGCGGCAAGACCGTAGGGCAGGCGGTTGGCTTCTGCGATCATTGCATCTTCTCCGCGCATCGGGTTGAGGATCGCGACCGGGCCGAACGGCTCCTCGTTCATGATCTCGGCATCGGTCGGCACTTCGGAGAGCACGGTCGGCTGGTGGAAGAAGCCCTGGTTGCCGATCCGCTCGCCGCCGGTGAGCAGCTTCGCACCCTTTTCCTTCGCATTGCCGGTCAGGCCTTCCATCCGCTCGAGCCCGCGCGCGCTCGCCATCGGGCCCATCTGCATGCCGTCTTCCAGCCCGTTGCCGACCTTCACCTTCTCCGCCCGCGCCACAAAGCCGTCGCGGAATTTCTCGAACACGTCCTCCTCGATCAGGAAGCGCGTCGGGCTGACGCAGACCTGGCCGGCGTTGCGGTATTTGTTGGCCGCCATGGTATCGAGCGCCTTGTCGATATCGGCATCCTTGAACACCAGCACCGGCCCGTGCCCGCCCAGTTCCATGGTAGCGATCTTGAGATCGTCCGCCGCGAGCTTCGCCAGGTGCTTGCCGACCGCGGTCGATCCGGTGAAGGTCACCTTGCGGATTACCGAGGAGCCGAGCAGGTGGCGGCTGACATGGTCGGGCACGCCGAACACGCACTGGACGACATCGCCCGGTACGCCCGCATCGAGGCATGCCTGAACCATGGCGATCCCGGCCGAGGGGGTTTCCTCGCTCGGCTTGACGATCACCGAACAACCGGCGGCGAGCGCGCCGCCGATCTTGCGCATCACGTTAAGCGAAGGGAAGTTCCACGCCGCGAAGCCCGCCACCGGGCCGACCGGGTGGTATTGCACCTCGGCGCGCTGCCCTTGGGGGCGGACCAGCGTGCGGCCATAGAGGCGCTTGCATTCGCCGGCGTAGAATTCGAGCAGCATGGCCGAATAGATCGTCTCGCCTTTGGCTTCGGCCAGCGGCTTGCCCTGTTCGCGGGTCAGGCCGTAGGCGATATCTCCGGCGCGCTCCTTGATCAGCGCAGCGGCTTTCATCAGCGTCGACGCGCGCTTGTCCGCCGGGGTCTTGCGCCATTGCCGGAAGCCCCGCTCGGCATTTTCGAGCGCGGCATCGAGATCGGCCTCGGTCGCCCGCGGCAGGGTGCCGATGGTCTCGCCGGTTGCCGGGTCGATCACATCCTCGTGCTCGCGCGCCTCGAGCCCCAGTTTCTCGCCGCCGATAAGAAGATGGAGGTCGGGATAGCTGGCCATGGAGTGTCCTTTCGCGCGCGAAGGCGTCGTTGCGGGTGATTGTTCAGGTGAACCCAGCTAGGGAGCGGGTCATGCGAATGCTACCCTTTCTACTGATCGCGGCACTGGCCGTTCCCGCTGCGGCGCAGGATTCCGCCGTTTCGCCGCAGCTCACACTCGAGCAGTCGACCGCGCTGCGGTGCTCGGCGGCTTTTGCCATCGTCGCGGCGGATCAGGCGGCGGGAGATGCGAAGGCGCTGGAATTCCCGCCGATGGCGCAGCGCGGGCGCGAGTTTTTCGTCCGCGCTTCGGCGCAGCTGATGGACGAGGCGGGGGTGACCCGCGCCGATGTCGCAGCGCTGTTGCAGGTCGAGGCGCAGCGCCAGCGCGATACCGGCAACACGGCGGAAATCATGCCCGCCTGCCTGCTGCTGCTCGATGCGTCCGGAATTTAGGCCAACCGCCTGATTTCGTCGGGTATCGCGCCGCGTGCGCTATGGACCCGACTCGGCGCATGCGGCATGAGCTTTTGCCATGTGGCGCCTCTACCAATTCCCGCTCTGCCCGTTTTCGCGCAAGGTGCGCCTGCTGATGAGCGAGAAGGGCATCGGCTACGAGCTGTGGCGCGAGAACCCGTGGGACAATCGCGACGAATTCTGGGCGCTCAATCCGGCCGGGCGCACCCCCGTCCTGCACGATGCCGAAAAGAAGATCACCCTGTGCGACAGCCGGGCGATCTGCGAATATTTCGAGGAAACCGTCGATCAGGCGCCGATGATCGCGGGCACGTCGCGCGAACGGGCGGAGATCCGCCGCCTCGTCGCATTGTTCGACGAAAACTTCTTCAACGACGTCACCGCACCGATGCTGAGCGAGAAGATGAAGAAGCGCATCGTGCTGCGCCAGCCGCCGGATTCGCGTCGTATCCGCGATGCGATGAAGCTGGCGCATGGCCATCTCGACTATATCGACTGGCTGATCGACAACCGCACCTGGCTCGCCGGTCCTCGCATGAGCCTCGCCGACCTCGCCGCCGCGGCACAGATTTCGGTCGCCGACTATCTCGGCGGGATCGACTGGGCCGGACACGAACAGGCCAAGGGCTGGTACGCGGTGTTCAAGAGCCGCCCGAGCTTTCGACCATTGCTGTCGGAACGGATGGAAGTGATCCAGCCGCCGAGCCACTACGCCCTCGTCGACGGGTAACCTTTTCCGCGTGCCTGCGAACACTATATCTCCCCCGAAAGAAGGAGATTCCCGATGGTCGATTTCAAGGACCTGACAGCCGCCGAATGGCGCGAGCGGCTGAGCCCCGAGCGGTTCCACATCCTGCGCGAGAAGGGCACCGAGCGTGCCTTCACCGGGCAGTATGACAAGCATTACGATGCCGGCGAGTATTTCTGCGCCGGGTGCGGGCAGAAGCTGTTCGAAAGCGATTCCAAGTACAACAGCGGCTGCGGGTGGCCCGCTTTCACTGCACCGGCAGAAGGCGGCGCGATCGACGAACATCGCGATACCTCTTTCGGTATGGTGCGCACCGAAGTAACCTGCTCCAACTGCGGCGGCCACCTCGGGCATGTGTTTCCCGACGGGCCGCGCGAAGCGGGTGGATTGCGCTATTGCATCAACAGCGCCTCGATCGATTTCGAACCGGAGGACAAATAGTCCTCCCCCGTTCACGCGAAGTTAGAACTCGCCTATGCACTGCGGCAGCTGACAGATGCGCCACAAGCTCAGGCGCCAGATGACTGCAGGGTGGATGGCGAAGAGAGGTAGCCGGCGCAGCGCCGCCGCGAACAGCAAGAAGCCCGAAAAGGCACCGCTGCGCGGCTGGCGCTTGTGGCTGCGCCGCGCGGTGATCACCGGCACAGTGGTGTCGCTGTTAGGGCTGCTGTTTCTCGGTCTCGCGGTTGCCTTTGCGGCGCGCTCGTTGCCCAGTTTTGCCGAGCTTCAGGCCACCCAGACCGCCCAGACGATCGTGGTGCGCGCGCGCGACGGCACAGAAATCCTCGAACTCGGGCCGAGTTTCGGCAAATGGGTCGATGCCGAGGAAATCCCCGACGATATGAAGAATGCGATGGTCGCGGTGGAGGACCGCCGTTTCTATTCGCACCCGGGTGTCGACCCTTACGGCCTCGCCCGCGCGCTGTGGGTTGCGGCAACGGGGGACAGGCGGGTTGCGGCGACTTCGACCATCAGCCAGCAGCTGGCGCGCAACCTGTTCCTCAACAACAATCGCACGCTCGATCGCAAGCTGCGCGAAGCGGTTCTGGCGATGGCGCTCGAATGGAAATTCTCCAAGGAAGAGATTCTCGAGCTTTATCTCAACAAGGTCTATTTCGGCGGCGGTGCCTACGGGATCGACAGCGCCAGCCGCAAGTTCTTCAGCCACCCGGCGACCGAGCTGACCACCGGCGAGGCGGCGATCATCGCCGGTCTCGTCAAGGCCCCGAGCCGCTATTCGCCGACCGCCGATGTGACCAAGGCGGTCGAACGCGCGCAAACGGTGTTGCGGCTGATGAAGGAGCAGGAACTGATCGATCCATCGGTGACGGTCGACCCATCGGCGGTAAAACTCAAACAGGATGCCGCGCAGAATTCGGTGCGCTACTTCACCGACTGGGCACTGCCGCAGCTCGACCTGCTGCTGCCCGAAACGACCGAGCCGATCGAAGTCTGGACCACGCTGGATGTCGGAATGCAGCGTGCGGCGGAAACAGCGATTTCGGCGAACACCCCGGGCGGCGCACAGGGCGCGCTGGTCAGCCTCGACCGCGATGGCGCTGTGCTCGCGATGATCGGCGGGACCGACTATGTCGAGACCAACTACAACCGCGCGACCGATGCGGTGCGCCAGCCCGGCTCGAGCTGGAAACTGTTCGTCTACATGGCGGCGCTGGAGGCAGGCTATAATCCCGAATCCAGGGTCAAGGACGTGCCGGTCACCATCGACGGGTGGAGCCCGCGCAACTCGGGCGGGGGCTACGCCGGGGAAATCGATGTCCGCACCGCCTTCGCCTATTCGAAAAACACCGTGGCGGCACAACTGGGCAACGAGGTCGGCTTTGGCACCGTCGCCAGCATGGCCCGCCGGTTCGGCATAACCACCCCGATCAAGACTTTTCCCTCGATGGTGCTCGGCACTTCGGAAACCCGGCTGATTGACATGACCCGCGCTTTTGCGGCGGTCTCGGCAGGCGGCAAGTCGGTCGAGCCCTATGGCATCCTCAAGGTCACCACCGCCGGCGGCGAGGTGCTGTACGAGCACGAGAAGGCAGCCAGCACCCAGCTGGTTCCGGAGTATGTGGCGGCCGGGATCACCGATCTGCTGCAGACGGCGGTGAGCACCGGCACCGGGCGCGCGGCGCAGATCGGGCGGCCGGTAGCGGGCAAGACCGGCACCACCACCTCGAACAAGGACGGCTATTTCGTCGGTTTCTCCAGCGGGATTACGACCGGGGTCTGGATGGGGCGGGACGACAACAAGGCGGTGTCCGGCCTGCAGGGCGGACGTGCGCCCGCGCAGGCGTTTTCCGCCTTCATGCGCTTTGCGGTCAAGAACCGTCCGGTCGAACAGTTCAATACCGAGCTCAAGCTGCCCGAATGGCAATTGGAGCCCGACGACGAGTTCTACTACGGCGACCCTGAAGACTATTACTATATCGACGAGCAGGGCAATCTGATCGAACCGGGCGGCGAGCGCGATCCGGCGGATGGCCCGGGCGGCACGGGCGGCGAGGAAGGTGTTCTCGATCGCCCGCGCCCGCGCCCGCAACCGGGCGAGCAGGGGCAGGCGGCGAGCGACGATTTCCTCGACCGGGCGACGGGGGGCGGCACCCCGCCGCGCCCGACACCTCGCCCCATCCCGACGCGAATCCCGACCCAGGCCCCGGGCCAGTAGGCCGCGAGTAAAAGGGAGGCGGTTTGGCAGGCGCGGTGTTCATCATTCCGCTGGTGACCTCCACGGTTTGTCATCCCCGCGAAGGCGGGGATCCACGGCGGACCCCGTCCCATGGATTCCCGCCTTCGCGGGAATGACAAGGCCAATGGAAAAGGGCCGCTCCCTCGCGGGAACGGCCCTCTTGCCAGTCGCTCGGGTTTTCCGCCTTAGCGGATGCGCACCGGGCGATAGATCGGGTTGCTGCTGCGCGACGGCTTGATCCGCAGCAGGATCGCTTCGCGGCCGGCGGCCTCGGCCGCGCGGATCGCCGCTTCGAGTTGTTCGACCGTGGTCACTTCCTGGTAGTTCGCCGAGAGGATGATGTCGCGGCGGGCGAGACCCTTGGCGGCGGCATCCGAGCTCGGATCGACCCCGGAAATGGCGAGGCCCTTGCTGTCGGCGGGCGCGCCGAGCTGGCGGGCGATGTCGGGCGTTACCGGAACCACCTGCAGGCCCAGCTTCTCGCCGATCAGATTGTCCGACGGCATGGTCTGCGGCAGATCCTGATCGTCGCCGTCCTGGCTGAACATCTGGCTGCGCGCGAGCTCTTCCTCGGTCGGCCGCTTGCCCACCGTCGCAGTGACCGTGCGCCGCTGACCGTCGCGCAGAAGCTCGATCGGGATGCGCGTGCCGGGCTTCACATTGGCGACGAGGAACGACAGCGTCTGCTGGTCGGTCACTTCCTTGTTATTGACCCGGGTCACGATGTCGCCGGCACGAATGCCGGCCTTGTCGGCGGCTTCGTCGGGCACGACGACCTGCACCAGCTCGCCGCGATTCTTCTGCAGGCCGAGCGAATCGGCAAGATCCTCGTCGACCGGCTGGATGCTCACGCCGAGATAGCCGCGCTCAATCGCGGTGCCTGCCTTGAGCTGCTCGACGATCGGTGCGGCGACTTCGGCGGGTATCGCGAAGCCGATGCCGACGCTGCCGCCGGTCGGCGAGTAGATCGCATTGTTGATGCCGATGACGTTGCCCTGCATGTCGAACAGCGGGCCGCCTGAATTGCCGCGATTGATGCTGGCATCGGTCTGGATGTAGCGGTCATAGGCGCCGCCGCCGGTGTTGCGCAGCACCGAGGATACGATGCCCGAGGTCACCGTTCCGCCGAGGCCGAAGGGGTTGCCGATCGCCACCACCCAGTCGCCCACGCGGGCCTTGGTGCTGTCGCCGAATTCGACGAACGGGAAAGGGCGGCTGCCGCTGATCTTGAGCACCGCGAGGTCCGAGGCCGCATCGTTGCCGACCAGCTCGGCGGCATATTCGGTGCCGTCGGGCAGGGTGACGGTGATTTCCTCGATCGTGCCGTTCTGCGCCGGGCTGACGACGTGATTGTTGGTCACGATATAGCCGTCCGACGAGATGATGAAGCCCGAACCGAGCGAGGTGCCCTCGCGCGTTTGCGGCTGTTGCGGCTGCTGGCGGAAGAACTGGCCGAGCGGCGAACCGGCAAAGGGGTTTGCCGCAACCTCGACCCGCTGGCGGGTAGAGATATTGACCACCGCCGGGGCGAGCTGTTCGGTAAGGTCGGCGAAACTCTCCGGCGCGCCGGCGCGCGGGACCACTCCGGCCATCCGGCTATCGTCGTTCTGTGCCACCTGGGCTCCGGCCGGGTGGCCGGTCACCAATGACAGGGCTGCGCCGCCCACCAGCAGCGCGGAGGTCAGTCCATAAGCGTATCGCACTGGCTTCTCGTCCTTTGTCTTGCTTGGCATTACGATCCTCTAGTCAATGCGCGTCAAAGCGCTGAAAGTTCCCGCCCGGATATCGCACTTCCGGGGCTTAATCGCGATTGAACGGTCGATGCCGTTCGTCGAGCTGCATCGACCGTCCGGCTCACCGCTGTCCGCGGAACTGCCGCAGATATTCGTTGTCGGGCGACAGGATCAGGTTGTTCTGCGGCCCGCCCTCGCGGGTTGCGAAGGTTGCGTCGTAGCTCTGCATCGCGCGGTAGAAGTCGTAAAAGCCCGGATCCTTGCCGAACGCGGCAGCATAGATCTTCGACGCCTGGGCATCGGCTTCGGCGCGGATGATCCGCGCGTCGCGATCGCCCTGCGCGCGGATGGTGCGCGCTTCGCGCTGGCGGTCGGTCTCCATCCGCTGGAATGCGGAGTCGAGTGGCGCGCCCGACGGCAGGTCGGTGCGCTTGATCTGGACGTCGATGATCTCCGCGCCATATTGCTTCGCCTGCCGGTCGAGCTTGGTGCGCACATTGGCCAGCGCGGTCCCGCGTTCGGCGGTCAGCATCGCCTCGAAGGTCCGCCGTCCCAATTCCTGCCGCAGCACCGAGTTGAGGATCGGCTCGAGCGCGGTGCGCACGCCGTCCGTATTGCCCGCGCGTTCGACCATGCGCACCGGATCGACGATACGGAACCGGGCATAGGCATCGACCAGCAGGCGCTGCTGGTCGTTCGACAGCACTTCTTCCTCGTTCATTTCGAGGTCGAGCAGGCGCTTTTCGATCGTCTGTACGCTGTCGACGAAGGGAATCCGCAGGTACAGGCCCGCCCCGGTCTTGCCTCCGGGGGTGTTGACCGTGCCGACAGGCTGGCCGGTACGGATGATTACAGCCTGTTCCTCCTCGCTGACGACATAGGCGCTGGAGAAGAAGGCGATGATCGCCGCAGCGACCGCGATGATCGAGCCACGATGGTTGTCCCAGATATCCTGCATCGATCTACTCCTGCGCCGGCTTGGGCGGGGTCACGGTCGCGATCGGCGGCTGTTCCGCCCGCCGCCGCAGTTCGGGCAGCGGCAGATAGGGGGTAACCCCGGTGGCCTCGATGATCGTCTTGTCGTTCTGGCTCAGCACGCGCTCCATGGTTTCGTAATAGAGCCGCTGGCGGGTCACTTCGGGTGCCAGGCGATATTGCTCGTAGACCTTGTCGAAGGCTTCGGCTTCGCCCTCGGCATTGGCGAGCACCTGCTGGGCATAGCCGCGCGCGGTGTTGCGCGCCGCATCGGCATTCTGTTCCGCCACCGAGACGTCGCGGAATGCATCAACCACTTTCTCCGGTGGGTCGGCCTTGGCGATTTCCACCCCGATAACCTGGATCCCGGCCTGGTAGGCGTCGAGGGTGCGCTGCATGCGCTCGCGCACGCGCTGTTCGATTTCGGCGCGGCCCTGGCCCGAGAAAGTCTGGTCGAGCGTCTTTTCCGCCACCGATGCGCGCATCGCGGCTTCGGCCACTTCGTTGACCGTCTCCGCCGGATCGGCGAGCCGGAACATGTAGTCTTCGAGGTCCTTGATGTTCCAGCGGACGATGTAGCTCAGGTCGACCAGATTCTGGTCGCCGGTCAGGATCAGCTTGGCGGTCTCGCCCTCGGCGGGAATGCGCACTGCGCGGACCCCCTGGACGTCGAGCACATCGACCGTCTCGATCGGCCACGGCAGGCTGACCTTGAGGCCGGGCGAAAGCGTGCGGGTATAGTTGCCCAGCGTCTTGACCACCGCCTGTTCCTTGGGGCCGACCAGATGGACCGAGGTCATGAGCAGCCCGACCGAGACCAGCAGCACCAGCACCACCGGGAACCAGCTCTTGCCGCCGGGGCGTTCGGGCAGGCGGAAGTTGCCGCCGCTGCCCCCGCCGCGGCGCGGGCCACCGGGGCCGCGATTGCGGAAAATATCCTCGATATTGGGCGCGCGCCGTTCCCCGTCCCCGCCGCGCGGCGGAAGCCACGGGTTCTTCGGGCCTTTCGACGTATCGGGCGCAGACGTATCATCCCCGCCATCGCCGGGCTCGCCGCCACCTGAGCCACTGCCCCCGGATCCGCCGCCCCACGGGTTCTTGCCAGCCATGGCCAACCCGAATTTCTCTCTCAACGCACGCATTGTGTCCATGGCCCCTGTTATAGGTGTCGATTGCAGGAAAAACAGGGGTTGCGGGCGGGAATTTGCTGCTAGGAACCCCCGCGATGGATGAACAGGGACTTCTTACGCGCCTGCCGGCTTCGATCGCCGGTCGGGTGCAATCGATCAGGCAGGCAGAAGGCACCGTTACGCTGGTGATCGATGCCACCGGGCTCGACGCGGCGACGCGCGAGGCTTTTCAGACCGCCTGCCGCGATATCCTGGGCGAAGCCGAAGGCGTCGAAACCGTGCGGGTCGCGATGATGGCGGACAAGGCCAGGCGGCGGATCATCGCGATCGGATCGGGCAAGGGCGGGGTGGGCAAATCGACCCTGACCGCCAACCTCGCCGCCGCGCTGCACAAGATGGGCCGCAAGGTCGGGCTGGTCGATGCCGATATCTACGGTCCCTCGCAGCCCATGCTTATGTCCACCGGGGGCGCGAAGCCGCAGGCCAAGGACGAACAACTGCTGCCGGTGATCAGCCCGCTTGGCATCCCGATGCTGTCGATGGGGCACCTGGTCGAACCGGGCAAAGCGCTCGCCTGGCGCGGGCCGATGGCGGGCAACGCCTTCGGCCAGCTGGTCGATGCCGACTGGGGCGACACCGAAATCCTGCTGCTCGACCTGCCGCCGGGGACAGGCGACGTGCAGCTCTCGATGCTGCAGAAGCACAAGCCCGACGGCGCGATCATCGTCTCGACCCCGCAGGATCTGGCGCTGATCGATGCGCAGCGTGCGGCCAATCTGTTCGACAGCGGCAAGGTGCCGATCATCGGGCTGGTGGAGAATATGGCGGGCTACGCCTGCCCGCATTGCGGCGAGGTAAGCGATCCGTTCGGCCGGGGCGGGGTCGAAGCGGCAGCGGAAGGCACGGGCATCCCCTTCCTCGGGCGCATCCCGCTCGCGCTGGCGATCCGCGCGGCAAGCGATGCGGGCGAGCCGCCGGCTGCAGGCGATGCGCCGGAGGGCGAAGCCTTCACCGCGATCGCGCGCCAGCTCGCCGAATGGCTCGACACGCCGCAGGGGGCCGGAGCCTGACCATGCGGGTCAGCCGTCGCGGAGTGCTTGCCGGGGGCGCGCTGGGCGGCGGATTGCTGGTCGCATGGTACCTTATGCCGCGCGCATTTGCCGATGCGATGCAGGCGGTCGAAGGTGAATACAAGTTCGGCGCGTGGCTCCGTATCGCCGAGGACGGGGTGGTCACGGTGGCCGTGCCGCAGCTCGAAATGGGGCAGGGGGTGACGACGATCCTGCCGCAAATCGTCGCCTTCGAACTGGGTGCGGACTGGCGGCAGGTCGCGGTCGAGCCGGTGCCGGTCAGCGGGGCCTATGCCAATGTGCCGCTGGCGGCGAAATGGGCCCCGCTGTGGGTGCCGTTCCTGCCCGGAGTGGCCGAGCCGAAGGACAGCCTCATCGCCGAGCGTTTCGCGCAGTCGAACCGCTTTACCGCTACCGCCGACGGCACGACGCTTGCAGCCTATGAGGCCGGGTGCCGCGAGGCCGCCGCCACCGCGCGCGCTATGCTGGCGATGGAAGCGGCAGACCGGTGGGATATTGCGTGGGAAGAATGCTCGGTCGAAAGCGGCCTTGTCTCCCATGGCAAGAAGGTGCTCACCTTTGCCGAGCTTGCCGCTGATGCGGCCGCGCAGGATCCGCCCGATCCGCCGCCGCTGCGCCCCGAATTCGCCGCCGAGCGACCGCTGCCCGGGCAGGCCGACGCACCGATTGTCTGGCCCCGCCTCGACCTGCCGTCGAAAGTCGACGGCAGTCACCTGTTTGCGGGCGATGTGCGGCTGCCCGACATGGTCTATGCCGCGATCAAGCACGGGCCGGTTGCGCGCGAGTGCGAGCTGACCGCGTTCAACCCTGCCGCAGGCTACGCCATCCGCGAGGTGGTGAAGGTGGTGAAAGGCAAGCGCTGGCTCGCCGCCGTGGCGACCGACTGGTGGAGCGCCAATCGCGCGGTCGAGGCGATGGAACCGCGCTTCACCGTCACCGGAGCGGTTGGGGGCCATGCCATCGAGGAGAAGCTGTCGCGCCTGCTGAAGAAGGGCACGACCCACCGCATCGGCGAGATCGGCGAGGTCGGCAATCCGATCGCCAACCCCGAAATCGCGGTGCGATACGATGTTGCGCCCGCGCTCCATGCCACGATCGAGACCGCGACGGTCACCGCGCGGTTTGTCGGCGGCAGGCTGGAACTGTGGATGGCGACCCAGGCACCCGAACAGGCGCGCATCGCGGCAGCGCGTGCGATCGGCATCGCGCTGGGCGACGTGGTGCTCTACCCCTCGCCCGCAGGGGGCAGCTTCGACCGGCGGCTGGAGCACGACCACGCGATCGAGGCCGCGCTGATAGCACGCGAAGTGGGGCAGGATGGCGGACGCCCGGTCCAGCTCGTCTGGTCGCGCTGGCAGGAACATTTGGCCGGCATCCCGCGCCCGCCGGTTGCCGCGATGCTGAGCGCGCGCGTGCCCAAGGGCGGCGGCGGGATCATCGACACGCTCCACGCGCGCATCGCCGCGCCGTCGACCCATTTCGAATTCGGCGCGCGGCTGTTCGACAACGCCACCCGGCTGGCTGCGTTCGATGCCGCAGAGGGCAAGGCCGATGCCATGGTGGTCGAAGGCGCGATGCCGCGCTACGGCATTCCCAACATGGCGGTCGACCACGTCCCGGTCGCTCTGCCACTCGCCACCGGGCGGATGCGCGGCAATGCGCATGGCTACACCGCCTTCTTCATCGAGAGCTTCATCGACGAGATCGCGCACAAGCACAGCCGCGAGCCGCTGTCGTTCCGCATCGGCATGCTGGGCGGCGACCCACGCATGGTCCTGTGCCTGCAACAGGCGGCGCGGCTGGCCGAATGGGACGGCGGGGTCGACCAGAGCGGGCAGGGGATCGCGTGCCACTGGATGGGGCCGGCGGTGGGCGGCGGGCGGATCGCCTGCGTCGCCACCGCGCGGCGCGACAGCGGCGGGGTGCGGGTGACCAAGCTGTCTGCCGCGGTCGATATCGGGCGGATCGTCAATCTCGACATCGCGCGCCAGCAGATCGAGGGCGGGCTGGTCTACGGAATGGGCCTCGCGCTCGGTTCGGGCACAAGCTACTTCGGCGGACTGCCGAGCGCCCAGCGTCTGTCGGACCTCGATTTGCCGCTGCTTGCCGACTGCCCCGAGATCGCGGTCGAGTTCATCGCCGGGGAAGAAGACCCCTTCGATCCGGGCGAGCTGGGCGTCGCGGTCGCCGCGCCCGCCATCGCCAACGCACTTTTTTCCGCGACAGGGCTTCGCTTTCGCCGGCTTCCGCTTATTTCCGAGGGCCTATGACCCTCACGCCGCAAAACCTCCCCGCCGATCATCCGCCCGTGCTCAGCTGCAGGATCGGCGTGCTGCTGGTCAATCTGGGCACGCCCGACGCGCCCGACGCGAAATCGGTCAAGACCTATCTGCGCGAGTTCCTGTCGGACAAACGGGTGGTCGAAATCCCCTCGCTGATCTGGCAGCCGATCCTGCGCGGGATCATCCTCAACACACGGCCCAAGCGCTCGGCCGAAGCCTATGCCAAGGTGTGGGGCGAGAAGGGCTCGCCGCTCGCGGTCATTACCTCGCAGCAAGCGGAGGCATTGCAGGCGCGGCTGGGCGATCAGGCGATTGTGCGATGGGCGATGCGTTACGGCGAGCCTTCGATCGCGCGCGAAATGCAGGCGCTGATGGTAGCCGGCTGCGACCGTATCCTGTTCGCGCCGCTCTATCCGCAATACTCGGGCGCGACCAACGCGACGGCTGTGGACAGGCTTGGGGACTGGCTGCGGGAAACCCGTTGGCAACCCGCCGTCCGCACGCTGCCGCCCTATTACGACGACCCGGTGCATATCGCTGCGCTGGCCGAAGACACCGCGCGCCAGCTCGACGCGCTCGATTTCGATCCCGAAGTGCTGTTGCTGAGCTTCCACGGGATGCCGCTGCGCACGCTCGAACTGGGCGATCCCTACCATTGCCACTGCCGCAAGACCGCGCGGCTGCTCGAGGAAGCGCTTGCCCGGCCCGGCCTGCGGGTGGTGACCAGCTTCCAGTCGCGCTTCGGCCGCGCCAAGTGGCTCGAGCCCGCAACCGACGCGACGATCGAGCTGGAAGCTGCCAACGGAACCAAGCGTATGGCGGTGGCGATGCCGGGCTTTTCCGCCGACTGCCTCGAGACGCTGGAAGAGATCGCGATGGAGGGCCGCGAGACCTTACTTGAGGCGGGTGGCGAGCATTACGCCGCGCTCGCCTGCCTCAATACCGGCGAGCCGGGAATGGCAATGCTCGAACAAATTATCCGCCGCGAATTGTCGGGCTGGATTTGACGTAGGAATTTACTTACACTGGTGTAGGTAAGGAGCATTCCATGGCTACTCTCGCTGAACCCGCACCGCCGATTTCCACTCCCGCACCGACGCATTGGGAGGAGGGCAACCCCACCCCGACGGATCTTTCGCACATCCCCGGCGATGGCGGACTGCCGGTGATCGGCAACACCTTCAAGATGCTGGCCGACCCGCATGCCTTCACCAAGGCGATGGTCGAGAAGTATGGTCCGGTGTACAAGAACCGCGCCTTTGGCGGCTGGGTTATCTCGCTGGTCGGGGCAGAGGCCAACGAGCTGGTGCTGTTCGACCGCGAGAAGATCTTCTCCAGCGAACAGGGCTGGGGGCCGATCCTCGACAAGCTCTTCCCGCGCGGGCTGATGCTGATGGACTTCGACCATCACCGCGCCGATCGCCGGGCGCTGTCGATCGCGTTCAAGCCCGAACCGATGCGTCATTACTCCGGCAGCCTCAACCGCGGCATCGGCGAAACCGTCAAGAACTGGGGCGACAAGCCGATGCAGTTCTATCCGGCGATCAAGCAGCTGACGCTCGACCTCGCGGCGGACAGCTTCATCGGCCTGCCGTGGGGCCCGGAGGCGGACAAGATCAACGAAGCCTTCGTGTATATGGTGCAGGCGGCGGTCGCGCCGATCCGCCAGCCGCTGCCGTTCACCCTGATGCGCAAGGGGGTGAAGGGGCGGGAGTTCCTCGTCGAATATTTCACCGCCGAAACCCATCGCCGTCGTGCCGAAGGCGGCGGGCAGGACATGTTCAGCCAGTTCGCCACCGCGACGCGCGAGGACGGCAGCCTGCTGCCGGTCGACGAGGTGGTCGATCACATGAACTTCCTGATGATGGCGGCACACGACACCATCACCTCCAGCGCAACCTCGCTGATCTACCTGCTCGCCAAAAATCCCGCATGGCAGGAGAAACTGCGGCAGGAGATCGTCGCGGTGACCGGCGGGCTCGATGCGCAGGGGCAGGCACGCCCGCTCGCCTACGAGGACCTCGGCAAGCTCGATTTGTGCGAGATGGCGTTCAAGGAAGCGCTGCGGATGATCCCGCCGGTCCCCTCGACCCCGCGCCGCGCGCTGCGCGAATTCACCTTCGGCGGATACCGCATCCCGATGGGCACCCATGTCGGGATCAACACGCAATATGTACATCACATGGAAGAGCACTGGCCCGAACCCGCAAAGTTCGACCCGATGCGCTTTACCCCGGAAGCGGTGAAGGCGCGGCACAAATATGCCTGGGTTCCGTTCGGCGGCGGCGCGCATATGTGCCTCGGCCTGCACTTCGCCTATATGCAGGTGAAGATCCTGCTGGCGCAAATCCTCCCGCGCTACGAGATCGCGATCGCCGAGGGCTACGATCCCGAATGGCAGGCCTGGCCGATCCCCAAGCCGAAGGACGGGCTGAAGGTCGAATTCCGCAGCTTGTGAGTCCCCGCGAAGGCGGGGACCTCGATAGGGCAGGTGGGACCAAGCGGCCTGAGACCCCCGCCTGCGCGGGGGCTCAAAAATCCACTGCAATCCCGTCTTTCTCCCAGTCGCCGTAGCGGGTGGGGGAGAGCTTTTCGTCCTGCTTGACCGCCTTGGGTGCGGGGGGCGGGTCGTTGGACCAATGCGCCGGTTTGGTGAAACGCTTGGCTGCCGGGGATTTCTCTTTTGTCATCCTCCCAAGGTGCGCGCACTGGCGGGAAGTTTCAACCACCGCTAGGGCAGGCGCCATGGCCCATACCCCCGGACTCCCCGCGCGCCGCGCGGCGCTGCAAATGCTCGACGCCGTGCTCAATCGGGGCGAGACGCTCGAGGTCGCCGGGCGCAATGCCATCCGCAGCATCAGGGACGGGCCGGACAAGGCGCTCGCGCTCGCCATCGCCAACGAGGGCCTGCGCTGGCTGACCGACCTCGATGCGCTGATCGACAGCGCGACGAAGCAGGTCCTCCCGCCGGACGCCAAGGCGCGCAGCGTGCTGCGGCTGATGCTGGCGCAATGGCTGCGGCTCGATACCCCGCCGCACGCGGTGATCGCCACCGGGCTACCTTTGCTTGCCGGCGGCCCGCGGCGGCTGGCGCATGGCGTGTTCTCGACCCTGGTGAAGCGCGAGGCAACTCTCCCCCCTGCGCCGACCTTGCCCGAAGCGGTGCAGACCCGTTGGGGCGAATGCGCCGATGCCATCGCGGCCGGGCTGGTCGAGCCGCCGCCGCTCGACCTCGCTCTGAAGAGCCCTGGCAATACTGCCGAATGGGCCAACCGCCTCGCGGCAGACAGCTACGCCCCCGGCCACCTGCGCCTGCCGCGCGGCGAGGCCGTCGAGAAGATCGAAGGCTACCGGGACGGCGCATGGTGGGTGCAGGACCTCGCCGCCTCGATCCCCGCGCGGCTGCTCGGGGAGGGGGAGGGCCGCCACGCGCTCGACCTGTGCGCCGCACCCGGCGGCAAGACGATGCAGCTCGCGGCGGCGGGGTGGAACGTCACCGCGCTCGACCTCAGCAAGCGGCGGCTCGATGTGCTGCGCGAGAACCTCAAGCGCACCGGCCTCAAGGCGTCGCCCGTGCGCGCCGATGCGCTGGCGTGGGAGCCGAAGCACCGCTTCGATGCGATCCTGCTCGACGCGCCCTGCACCGCCACCGGCACCGCCCGCCGCCATCCCGATGTGCTCCACCGCATCGGCGCGCGCCAGATCGCCGAGATGGCGGAATTGCAGGCGGCGCTGCTGGCTCGCGCGGCAGGCTGGCTCAAGCCCGGCGGGGTGCTGGTCTACGCGGTGTGCTCGCTCGAGCGCGAGGAGGGGGAGGACCAGGCTGCAAGCGTGGCGCTGGAGCCGCTCCCCATTACCGCCGAGGAACTTCCCGCCGGGCTGCTGCCGACTGCCGAAGGCTGGCTCCGCACCGATCCGGGAATGCTGCGTGCAGAAGGCGGGCTGGACGGGTTTTTCGTTTGCAGGGTGAAGGCTTCGTAGTAAAATTCGCATTCGGGATAAGATTAAATCGGCAAAATTCAATGCTTGATCGATTTGCTTCAGCGTTGAGTCGCATTCCTACAAGATCAGAACTCGGCATAAAATAAACCGGCGTACGGCGATTCTTATTTCGCGGAAACAATAATGCCGATTTTCGGCAAGGAGGACGTATGCCTGATCCAATCGATCCATTGGCCAATCTTACGGCGCAGATCTACAATTCCATGACCACGGGTCTCGGGATTTCGCGCGACGATTTCCAGATCGCTCAGGGCGACCTGATCGCGCCGGATACGACGCAGTTGCTGTGGACCATGATGAACCAGATCCCGAACGATTCGATCGCACAGGTCTACGACTCGTCGACCATTTCGAATCTGTCGGGCGAATACGAGACCGTGCTGTCCAACCTGACCGTGGCGGGCAGCGCCGATTTCAAGACTACCCTCGGCGACCAATACAGCATCTGGCTGGCCGACTGGCGGGCGTATGCACACAGGAACCTGACCATTTCCAGCCAGCTTCCGACGGAACAGGCAAAGTTCTTTAACGAGTGGGCGACCATGAACCTCGATCCGGGAACGGCTGCGACGGCAGCAAACGCCCTGTCGCGGATTCTGACGAATCCCGTCGGGATCGCACAGCAACTGATGCTCAACGCACCGCCGGGTGCCACCATTCCGTTCACGGTCACGCATGGGGAAATGTTGAAGCAGCTGAACCACGGTCAGACTCGCGGCTTCAGCATGGATTCGTCGACCGCAAGCGGCGACCTGTCCGGCGCATGGTCGAGCGAAAGCGGTTCCAAGGGCGGAACCTATTTCTACACCACGTCGGAAAGCTCGGAATCGTCCAGCTTCACCAGTACCTTTGCGTCATCGAACGTTACCGTCCAGACAAACTTCGAGAAGGTCGTGACGGTTCCGTTCACCGCACTGGCAACCGGGTCGTTGCAGGATGGCGGACAGACATACCTGCCGTGGTTCTATGGCGCGGCGCTGGTCGAGGCCTATCAGGACGATACGTCGGACCTGTGGTCCGATCCGACCAAATGGACCGAGTTTTTCGGGTCGGACGGGTCGCTCCAGTACGTGACCACAGCGCTGGTCATCGCCGACGGCATCAGCCAAACGACCACCTCCGATGCCAGCTTCAGCTCGGACCAGCAGACCTATGCGCACTCGGAAAGCCATGCTGGCTACGGCTGCTGGCCCTATTATGTGAAGTCGGACAGTTCATCGACGACCTCGACCAATGTGTCGTTCGACTCGAGCGGACACATGACCACCACCGTCTCTTCAGCAACCAACAACCCGATTGTCATTGGGGTGCTGGTTTCGAGCGTGAAGAGCCTTATCCAGAGCCACGCATTTTAGGCTGACGCGCTGCCCCGGGGCGGTGCCGCACAGTGCGCGGCAACGCCCCGGCACTGCCCGCGGGTCATTCCCCAACCTGGAAATGCTATGCGCAGAGAGCGGCCTGTTCGTCGCTCTAAGCGAAGCGCAGCTGTGCCTCGCTGCACTCCCGGTCTGCCTGGCTGAAGCGCAGCCGCAATCCGATGTCGCTCCGCTCGGCGCATACGATGCGGAAGGGCACTTCCATCTCGATGTAACGGTCGAAACGGATTTGGCCCGCGCTGAAGGCCACGCGCGGATCGCCGGTCAGCAAGGCTGCGAACTGGCGGGCGCATTCGCCGATATGGGTTGCGTTGACGTGGTCGCCTGAGCCGGAGAGTTGGCGGCTGGCGGGCGGCATCCCGTTGGCGGCGGTGACCAGTGCCGTAACCGCTTCCCCATCGGGTTCGAGCGGAGAGATCAGCGCAAACTCGCCCGTCGCGACGCCGACCGCCCCCGCTGGCGCGTATTCGAAGTCATGCTCCGGTCTCGCAGGCGCCAGCGCACCTTTCGACTCCGCACGCCAGCCTTCGAAGTTGCGGTTGCGAAACACCACGCCCTTGCCGCGCATGCGATAGACCAGCCGCTCCTGCGCATCGCGCAGCGTAATCGCAAAGCCCGGCGCGCCGCCGATCGCGGTGTCTTCCATGATCCCGTGCGCGCCATGCCCGGCGGCGGGGTCGCCGATTGCCCAGTCGACCCAGGTCAGCGCGGACCATTTGGAGGGGTCGAGCGTCCCGCGCGCCATCGCACCGCCGACGCTGATCCAGAAGCTTTGGGTCATCAGCACCAGCGGATGCTGCGGCGGCAGCTCGAGCCACGGCCACTCGGCGCGGTCGTTCGAGCAGGTGAAAGCGACCGAATTGTCCGCGCCGACGACATGATCCGCAGTATAGGCCTTGTCGATCGGCGCGGGCATCGTGCGGTCAGCTCTTGGCCTTGTCGGCAAAGCTCTTGCGCAGCTTCATGATCTTGGGCGGGATCACCGCGAGGCAGTAGGGGTTGCGCTGGCCTTCGCCGTCCCAGTAGTCCTGGTGGTAATCCTCCGCCGGGTACCACTCGCCGCTTTCGATAGTGGTGACGGCGGCTTCGCCCGGATGGTCGACGTTCCACCGCGCAATCGCAGCTTCGGCTTCGGCGCGCTGTGCATCGTCCAGCGGAAAGATCGCGCTGCGGTACTGCGTGCCGACATCGTTGCCCTGCCGGTTGAGCTGGGTTGGATCATGGGTGCCGAGAAACACGTCGTAGATCTCGGGCAGGGTGATGGTGGCGGGGTCGAAGGTGACGCGGATCCCCTCGGCGTGGCCGGTGGTGCCGCTGCACACCGCCTTGTAGGTCGGATGGGGGACGGTGCCGCCGATATAGCCGCTCTCGACCTCGCTCACCCCGATCACGTCCTTGAACACCGCTTCGGTGCACCAGAAACAGCCGCCGGCGATGATCGCTTGCTGGAATTCGCTCATGTTTGCTCCTTCGTTCGGGAACGGATGTAGGTTGCACGGGTTCGCTTGTCATCGCCCGCTGTTGCCCTAAACACGGGGGCTATCAGTTTACCGGGAGAAAATTCGATGCGTTTCCTGCTTGCCGCCGCCGCTTCCGCCCTTGCCCTTGCCGCCACGCCTGCACTGGCCGACGGCCACATGGATGCCACCAGCGATCATCATCACGGCGAAAAGCATTCGGTGCTCGATACCGCAACCTTCATGAAGCACCACGGCGAGGCGCTGTCAGGGGCGATCAACCACCCGACCCGCAAGGAAGACAGCGCGCGCGACCAGCACCGCCACCCGGCCGAAACGCTCGCCTTCTTCCACGTCGGCCCGCATATGAAGGTTGGCGAATACGCCCCCGGCGGCGGCTGGTACTCGCGCCTGCTTGGCCACTATCTCGGCGGCGAAGGCCAGCTGGTCGGCCTCTACGCCAACCCCATTACCGCAACGCAGGACGAAACGCGCCGCCAGCGCACGCGCGATGCGGCGGCGGGCTTCCCGGCCGAGGTCGCGGGCTTCACCGGGCTCCCGGCGGAGAAATTCGCCGGCATGACGCTCGAGACGATCCCCGACGACCAGAAGGGCACCTTCGACCGCATCCTGGTGATCCGCATGATGCACAACATGATGCGCTCCAACGTCGCCGACAGCGAGTTCACCGCGATGCGCGCGCTGCTCAAGGACGACGGGCTGATCGGTATCGTCCAGCACCGCGCCAAGCCGGATGCGCCCTACAGCTACACCGATGGCAGCAAGGGTTATCTGCGGCAGGACGACGTGGTGAGCTTCATGGAGCTGCAGGGCTTCGAACTGGTCGCCGCGAGCGAGATCAACGCCAACCCGATGGACACCGCCGACCATCCCGAAGGCGTGTGGGAAATGCCCCCGATCCAGCGCACCAAGCGCGCCGACCTCGCCGAAAAGGGCGAGAGCGACCGGATGACATTGTTGTTCAAGAAGCGCCCCTGACGGGCCGCAGGGCTGTCCAAAAAGCGCATGTAAGCCGGGCAGGTCATGGCTAGATGTGATAGTGTATCATTCACCTCGGGTTCACATTGTGGTGAAAATAAGGCAACCCTGAGCGGGGCCACTCTGGCCCTGCCGGGAGAGCCCCTATGAACGCCCGATCGCTTGCCCTTGCCGCCATCCTGCCCCTCGGCCTCGCCGCCTGCGGCGATGCCCCGTTCGACCCGCGCGGGGTCGAGCATGACGAAACCCTGCTCTCGGTCAGCGCCACCGGGGAGGCCGAGACGAAGCCCGACATGGCGGTCTTTCAGGCGGGGATCGAGACCTTCGGTTCCACCGGAAAGGCGGCGAGCACCGCCAATGCCGAGAAGATCGGCGAGCTGGTCGACGCGCTTAAGGCGGCAGGCGTCCCTGCGAAGGACATTCAGACGCGCTCGGTCGGGATCACCAGCATCGATTGGGGACCGCGCAAGGGCCAGTACCAGGCGAACAACATCGTTGCCGTCACCGTGCGCGACATTGCCAAGGCCGATGCCGCCGTCACCGCCGCGACCGAGGCCGGGGCAAATATCATGAGCGGTCCCGAACTGCGCATGTCGGACCCCGAAGCCGCTGCCAACACCGCCTATGGCAACGCCTTCAAGGCCGCCGAGGCGCGCGCCAAGGCCTATGCCGACGCGGCGGGGATGGAGATCAGCCGCGTGCTGACCATTCGCGATGGCGGCGGCGCGCAAGGCGATCGCTACCTGCCGGGTGCGGTGGCCCCGGTCTCGCGCATGCCCTATCCCGAGGAAATGGCCGAAGCCGCGATGGATTCCGCCAGCGTCATTCAGCCCGGCCAGACGCGCAGCACCGTGGCGGTGCAAGTGGACTTCGCGCTGCGGGAGAAGTAAGCGCGCTCGCATGACGAAGATCACCGTTGCCGCCCTCCAGCTCGCCCTCGGCTCAAGCGACGAGGGGGAGAATATCGACGCGGTCGCGCAGCTGGTCGAGCGCGCGGCGGGGGAGGGGGCGCAGATCGTGCTCCCGCCCGAGCTGTTCTCCGGCCCTTATTTCTGCCGCGAGGAAGACGAGGCGCTGTTCGCGCTTGCGCGGCCTACGCTGGAGCATCCCTCGGTGATCGCGATGCGCAAGCTGGCGAAAGGGCTGGAAGTCGCCATCCCGACCAGCTTTTTCGAGCGCGACGGGCACCATTACTACAACACGCTGGCGATGATCGGGCCGGACGGCGAGGTGATGGGCACCTATCGCAAGAGCCATATCCCCGACGGACCGGGCTACGAAGAGAAGTTCTATTTCCGCCCCGGGAATGACGGGTTCAAGGTGTGGAACGTGTGCGGCACAACCATCGGCGTCGGCATCTGCTGGGACCAGTGGTATCCCGAATGTGCGCGGGTGATGGCGCTCAAGGGCGCCGAACTGCTGTTCTACCCCACCGCGATCGGCAGCGAACCCTACGATGCCGATCTCGACACCAGCCGGATGTGGCGGCGCGCGATGCAGGGGCATGCGGTATCGAACTGCATGCCGGTGGTCGCCGCCAACCGCATCGGCCACGAAGGCACGCAGGACGCGGGGCAGAGCTTCTACGGCCACAGCTTCATCGCCAACGAATGGGCCGACCTGGTGTGCGAATACGGCAAAGAGGAGACGGGCGTGCTGGTGGCGACGCTCGACCTCGCGCTCGCGGCCAAGCACCGTGCGGGCATGGGCTTCTTCCGCGACCGCCGCCCGCAGCTCTACGGGCGGATCGCCGAGGATATCTGAGGCAGGCGCGCTACCTTCTGGCGCTCGGTTCGAACATGCGCCACGCCGCGCTCGGCAGCCCGCGCGAGGTGGTGGCGACTGCCATCGCCGCGCTGGCGGAAATCGGCCCGGTCACCGCCCGCTCGCGCATCATCGAGAGTGCGCCGCTCGGCCCCTCGCTGCGGCGCTACGCCAATGCGGCGGCATTGGTGGAGAGCGAGCTCGAACCTGCGCACATGCTCGCGCTGCTCAAGCGGATCGAGCGCCGCTTCGGCCGGCGGCGCGGGCAGCGGTGGAGTGCGCGGGTGCTCGACCTCGATATCGTGCTGTGGAGCGGCGGCGCGTGGAGCAGTCCGGAACTGTCAGTTCCCCACCGCGAATTCCGGCGGCGCAGCTTCGTCCTCGGCCCGGCGGCGCAGATCGCGGGCGACTGGCGCGATCCGCTGAGCGGACTTTCGCTCCGCCAGCTCAATGCCCGCTTGACCAAGCCAAGCCCCCTGCCTAGGTGAGCGCCCGGACTGTGCGGCCCCACGCGGCCCCGCGTCCGACCCCGTGGGGGCCGTTAGCTCAGTCGGTAGAGCAACTGACTTTTAATCAGTAGGTCGCTGGTTCGAACCCAGCACGGCTCACCACACAGTCCCAGATTTCCCTCAAATGCGCAGTCTCTGTCAGATTGGCCAAAATACCCCCGCTTTTCCGGGTCTTTGCCGCAGGTGATTTTGCGAAGCAGAACGGACGAGTTTCTGTCTGGGCGTTTTCGGGAGATTCCGGCCATTCATAACCCGTTCGCTTCGCGGCCCCTTGGGTTAATTTCGATTCCGCTCGTCGATCGCCATATCGGCAACTTCGCCCGCTGAACTGCCTTGGCCAATGGCAGAGCTTCATGGCATGGCCTGCATGCAAGAAGCCTATAGCAGTACCGTTCAAGTATATTGAGTTCTTTACCGATATTTGTTGCCACTGTATCCTCGGCACTCAAGGGGCTGCACGGGCGAGCCTTCACATTCGGCAAAGGAATCTCGTCATCGAAATGTCTTCGCTCCGTGATTCTGTATTCGTAGCCGACAACCTCCTGCCGCAGCAGGATCACGCGGCATTGTGGGAATTCTTCAGCGCGCAAAGCTTCAACCGCGTGCATGACGGCGGACTGACGCGAGTCTACCGCCTGACCGACGGCGAAAGCTGGATTTCGAGCGGCCATTACCTCCGCATTCACGAGGAGCCGGCGTCGGAACCTGTTGCCCTGATTTCCCAGCGGGTAAGGGATGGCTCCGCCAACCGGCAAAGTGCAATTGCTTTGCCAACACTCAGGTGCGAGGAGAATGCGTCGTGAATTCACGAAAGAATGGACGGAGAAATCTGCATGCTATTTGATCTGGAAGCTTACGCAATCAAAAGGGCCGGGTTCCCTCTCGCAGTCTGCGCAAAGGCCGAGCTGAGCAACAGTTGCTACGAAGCCCGCATCGCCGACAAGTTCCCTGGCGGCGATGTGGAATACTCGGCGGATCCGGCGGTGGCGCAGGTGATCATCGAGGTCGTCCGCTATGATCGCCTGTGCTTCCAATCTGTTGTGCCATGGGCAGAGGCGGTGATGATCTGGAACGCCGAGAGGTACGATGCCGTGGATCTGATCCTTCGATTCACGCGCGAAAATGAAGAGGGAGTTGAGGAGGAAACCCTTCGCGTCCCGATCGAACGTATCTAGTGGGACCGAGTGTCCAGCGGGCACGAGCATGATGGTGTCCCTCAATGCCACTTGCGGTTCGGTCCCCGGTTGCCAGTTTCCCGAAGATCAATTTATGGATTTCCCTCGATCTCAGAGTGCTACTACCCGACGCTAGCGTTTTCCCTGTTCCGGCGATCAAATCCCCTGATACCGCCGAAAGATTACCCTGTTACGGCGAAAAAATACCCTGTTCGGGCGAATAGCAGGAAACGCCCTTTTGCGCGATTAAAGTACCGGAATTGTACAGGAATTGCCGAACCGACTGCGCGAATTGGCGCCGAAATTCCCTGTTTCGGGCCTCAAAAAAGGCAGTTTCCCCTGTTGATTCCCTGTTTAGCAGGGAAACTGGAGAGAGACGCGTTAGGTCGGGACTGCGTCATTTACCACCCGCGTGGTATTTCTCAATTTCGTCGACAATACGCGGCTGCTCGCTGATGCTGCTTATGCCCGATCCCGGTCCAGCCAGCGGGCCAGGGCGACGCCACCGGTAATCAGGAACGGCACCAGCACGAAGCTGAGCGCGACCTTGGCCAGCACCTGCCCGATCAGGAGGTCGGTGATGTCGAACTCGCCGTAGAAGGCGAGGGTGATGAAGATCACCGAATCGATCGCCTGGCTGAGCGCCGAGGCGACCGCGCCGCGCAGCATCAGCCCCACCGTGCTGCCCTCTCCGCTCCCGCGCAGCTTGTTGAAGATCCAGATGTTGAGCAGCAGCGAGACGAGATAGGCCGCCGGGCCTGCCAGCCACACCCGCCACAGTTGCGAATGCACCCGCTCGAACGCGGTCAGGTCCTCGGGACGGAACTGGATCATTTCGGGTGAGGCGGGCAGCGCCAGCACCAGCGTCATCAGGAGCGACGACACGCCGAGCGGGACGAAGCCCCAGAACACGATGCGGTTGGCGAGCTGCTGGCCGAACAGCTGGGTCACCGTGCTGGAGATCACCACGAGGATGAGGAAGGCGAAAATGCCCGCCTCCACCGCGAGCTCGGTCGGGTAAAGCTGCACCTGCTTGTAGGCCAGCACGCCCGCCACCACGGTCATCCCGCCATACAGCAGCAACATGAAGAGCAGCGAGCGATGGATGTGCAGGCCCTTGGCCGCGGCGGTTTCGGTTCCGGTCATGCGGCCGGGATTATGGCCTTGCGCGCGAAAAGGGAAGCGCGCGCGATCAACCGTCCTGTGGGCATCGTGTTTGACTGGCGCGCGACAAAAGGCGAAGGCGGGACACGACAGAATCGCCAACCGGAACGGGCGCCGACCGACCTATGCATCCCATTGTTGCCAGCCTGCTCGGCATTCTCGCCATCCTCGCCATCGCCTTCCTGCTGTCTACGGGCAAGAAGCGGATCAGGCTCCGCGTGGTCGGCGCGGCATTCGCGCTGCAGGCGGTGGTCGCTTTGCTGGTGCTGCGCACGCCGTGGGGCGTGAAGGCGATCGAGAGTATGTCCAACGGGGTGATCGCGCTGCTCGACTACTCCAAGATCGGGATCGCTGCGGTGTTCGGCCCGATGGACGCCAACCCGTTCACCAACACCTTCGTCATCGCCGCGCTGCCGGTGATCGTGTTTTTCGCCGCGCTGGTCTCGATCCTCTATCACTGGGGCATCATGCAGCGGCTGGTGCGCTGGGTCGGCGGGGCGATCGGCTGGCTGACCGGGATCAGCCGGGTCGAGGCGCTGGGCAGCGCCGCGAACATCTTCGTCGGCCAGTCGGAAAGCCCGTTGGTGGTCCGGCCCTATCTCGCCGCGCTGCCGCCCGCGCAGCTGTTCACCCTGATGACGGTGGGCATGGCGGGCGTCGCCGGCACGATCCTCGCCGCCTATGCCAGCTTCATCGGAGCCGAAGCGGTGCCGTTCCTGCTCGCCGCCGCCTTCATGTCCGCCCCCGGCGGGATCCTGATGGCGAAGATCATCATGCCCGACGACGGCGACTATGCCGACATCGCCGGCAAGATGGAGCTGCCCGACGCGCGGATCAGTGCCGAGGGGCCTGCCGCCATCACCGAGGGCGGCAAGGCGCACGAGGTCGAGGTGGCCGAGACCTTCGAGGAAGGGCACAAGCCGGCCAATGTGATCGAAGCCGCCGCGCAGGGCGCGCAGACCGGGGTCAAGCTCGCGGTCGCGGTCGGCGCGATGGTGATGGTGTTCGTCGCGCTGGTTGCGCTGGCCAATGGCATTCTCGGCGGGATCGGCGGGCTGTTCGGCTTCCCCGATATCTCGTTCCAGCAGATCCTCGGCTATGTGTTCGCGCCGGTGATGTACTTGATCGGCATCGCCGACTGGAACCAGGCGCAGGTCGCAGGCGGCCTGTTCGGCACCAAGATCGTGCTCAACGAATTCGTCGCCTTCATCGAACTGGGCCAGATCGAGGGGCTGACCGACCGCAGCCGGGCGATCGTCACCTTCGCGCTGTGCGGTTTCGCCAATTTCTCCTCGATCGCCATCCAGATGGCGGTAACCGGCGGGCTTGCGCCAAATCAAAGACCGGTTATCGCCAAACTGGGATTGCGGGCACTCGCCGCCGGCTCGCTCGCCAACCTCATGAGCGCCGCGCTCGCCGGACTGTTCCTGCCGCTGTAAGACAACCGATATGACCGACATCGCATCCGTTTCCATCGCCCGCCCGCTCGCCGATGTCGCCGACGAGCTCGGCCGCAGCTTCTCCGAGTACGGCTTCGCCATCATTCGCGACCACGGCATCCCCGCCGATCTGATTGCGCGTGCCGAGGAAATGTCGAAGCAATTCTTTGCTTTGCCAGACGAGGTGAAGCGCAATTACCACATCCCCGGCGGCGGCGGCGCGCGCGGCTATACCCCGTTCGGGACCGAGAAGGCGAAGGACGCGCGGGTCCACGACCTCAAGGAATTCTGGCACGTCGGGCGCAGCCTGCCCGACGGCCACACCTTGTCCGAATTCATGCAGCCCAATATCTGGCCGGAGGAAATCCCCGGCTTCCGGGAAACCTTCGAAGAGCTTTATGCTGCCTTCGAGCAAGCAGGAGACCGAGTGCTGCGCGCAATCGCGATCCATCTCGGGCTGGCGGAGGACTTCTTCGTCCCGACGGTCGCCGATGGCAATTCGGTGATGCGCCTCCTGCGCTATCCGCCGCTGGAAGGCGCGGAAGCCGAAGGCGCGATCCGCGCGGCGGCGCATGGCGACATCAACACCATCACCCTGCTGCTGGGGGCCGAGGAGGCCGGCCTCGAGCTGCTGACGAAGCAGGGCGAATGGCTGCCGGTAAATCCACCGCCAGGCGCGCTGGCGGTTAACATCGGCGACATGCTCGACCGGCTGACCAACAGCAGGCTGGTGTCGACCACCCACCGGGTGGTCAATCCGCGCGGCGAGGCCGCCTACCGCGCGCGCTATTCGATGCCGTTTTTCCTGCATTTCCGGCCGGATTACGTGATCGAGACGCTGGATTCGTGCGACGACGGAAAGGCGCCGCCGCCGATTTCGAGCCACGAGTTTCTGTTGCAGCGGCTGCGCGAGATCAATCTCGCCTGATTCTCCTGCCGTCGCGACTCCAAGCGGCGATTCCCCGCCAGCTTGCGGCGATTCATCGTAGCGAAAGAATTCGCTCTGCCTGTTGCAACGCAGCAACACAGTTAAGCATCTGATTCGGCAAGAAAAAACCGAATTATCCCAGGCTGTGTAAAAGTTTTGGGCTCGTTGTCATTGCGCGGTCACAAATTCCCCTTTTGCGCGTCACTTATCGCATTTAGCGGGCGGGCCATCCAACCCGCCTATCCGTTTCGATCAGAGAACAGGGACCGTTCACCCATGAAACTCAGATACCTCCTTGCCGCCAGCGCCCTCAGCCTTACGGCCGGCGTCATCCTGCCCGCACCCGTCATGGCGCAGCAGATCACGTCTTCGATCCAGGGCACCGTCCAGAGCGAAGCGGGCGTTCCGCTGAGCGGCGCGACCGTGGTCGTGACTGATACACGGACTGGCGCTTCGCGAACGACGGTGACCGGTGCCGATGGCCGCTTCTCGGCACAGAACCTCGTGGTCGGTGGCCCTTACATGGTTTCGGTCAATGTGGACGGCTACGAAGGTCAGTCGGTCGGCGAACTGTACACCTCGCTGCAGGGCGCAACTGATCTGACCTTCGCCCTGACTTCTGGCGCGGGCGAGATCGTGGTGACCGGCACCCGTGTGCAGGTTACCCAGCTGGCAGTCGGGCCAGGCACCAGCTTTGGCCTGGAAGTGCTTGAAACCGCGCCGAGCTTCAACCGCGACATTCGTGACGTGATCCGCCTCGATCCGCGCGTCAGCCTTGACCGTGAAGACGCCGCGACCGGCGGCTCGGGCGCCGACCGCATCAGCTGCCTTGGCGGCAACGACCGCGGCAATGCTTTCACGGTCGACGGTATCAGTCAGGGCGATATCTTCGGCCTCAACGACACCGGCTTCAGCGCGCGCAGCTCGACCCCGATACCCTATGATGCCGTGCGCGAAACGCAGGTCCAGTTTGCCCCATTCGATGTCGACTATGGCCAGTTCACGGGCTGTGCGATCAACGTTGTCACCAAGTCCGGTACCAATGACTATCAGTTCGGCGGCTTCTTCGAATATTCGGACAACGGCCTGCGCGGCAATAATGTTGTCTCCAAGGGTCGCAGTTCTGCAGTCGCACCGATCGAGGCGGAAAAGCGCTGGGGCGCCTATCTTGGTGGCCCGGTGATCAAGGACCGTCTGTTCCTGTTCGGTGCCTACGAGCATCAGGAAGCCGGCCAGTCGCAGGATTTCGGCCCTGACGGTGCCGGTTTCCCGAACCCGCAAATCGGCATCACCGTCGAGCAGTTCAACGAGGTGCGTCAGGTACTGAACGACGTCTATGGTGTCGATACCGGCGACATCGTAACCAGCCGTCCGTTCGAGAACGACCGCTATTTCCTCCGCGCTGACTTGCAGATCAACGACGATCATCGTCTCGAAGCGACCTATCAGCGACTGGAAGAAGCGACCACGCTGCCTGACGATCTGTTCTCGGGCAACAACCCGCAGGCAGTTGGCCGCAACACCTTCCGGATCAGCGGCACCGAATCGAACTATTATTCGGCCCGCCTGTACTCGCAGTGGAGCGACAATTTCTCGACCGAAGTGCGCTACTCGCGTGCGGATATCCAGGATTTGCAGGATCCGATCGGCGGCGGTGAAGCACAGTCGGATAATCCGATTCCGCGGATCATCGTCGGGATCGACAATCCGACCGGGATTGACGGCACGGTACTGGCCGGCCCCGGCAACTCGCGCTCGGGCAATGATCTCAAGACCGATGTTGACCAGTTCCGGGTCGCTGCAAACCTCGATGCCGGTGCACACCGGATCAAGATCGGTGCCGAGATCAACAGGGTTTCGCTGTTCAACTTGTTCGTCCAGAACGCGACCGGCACGCTCGTCTTCCGCAACATCGATGATCTGCGCGCCGGCCTGCTCTCGCCGGGCAGCACCGGGACAACATCTACCCTACCGAGCAATGTTATTTCGGGCCGTACGGTCGGCGCATTCGGCAATTTCTCTGCCACAGGCGATGTCACCGCTGCGGCGGCGGACTTCACCCGCACCAACTATTCGGTGTTTGCGCAGGACGAATGGGAAATCAACGACCGCCTCGGTGCGGTTCTGGGGCTGCGCGTCGACTGGTTCGATGGCGGGCGACCGACGCAGAACCCCAACTTCGTTGACCGTTACGGCTTCGGCAATGATATCGGCTTCAGCGCGCTTGACCCGATCGTGATGCCGCGCCTTGCGCTGACTTACGACATGGATGATTTCGCCATCTTTTCGCGTCCACAGCTGCGCGGCGGGGTTGGCATCTTCTCAGGTGGTGATCCGCTTGTGTGGTTCAGCAATGCCTTCTCCAATGACGGTCGCGGTTTCGCGCAGGGTACCACGCGCGACGCGCCGTGCCCGGCGGGCCAGATCGATGTTGTGGTCAACGGTCAGTTCACTGGTGTTCCGGATTGCTTCCAGGCGGCCGCTTCGTCCCGTGCGGCGGCTGGCCTGGGTGATACCCAGTCGATCAGTCCGGACATCAAGATGCCCAGCGTGTTGCGTGCCAATATCGGTTTCGCATCGGATGTCGACTTCAGTGAAACCGGCTTCTTCAGCGGTTGGAACCTGGCGCTCGATTACATCTACAGCAAGACCCGCGACCCGTTCACGATTGTCGATCTTTCCCAGACGGTCAATCCGGATATCGGGCTCGATGGCTTCACCATTGATGGCCGCCCGATCTATCGCGCAATCGACCCGTCGGTAGCGGGGTGTACAGCGCAACTGGTCGGACTTGATCCGGCACCGGTCTATCAGGGGGTCAATGCCGCCTGTTTCAACACCGAGCGCGATGACGAACTGATGCTGACCAATGCTGGCAGCTTCGAGAGCCATATCGCCTCGGCGATCCTGTCCAAGCGGTTCGATGGAGGCGTCTTCACCGATGGTGGCTCGGTCGATTTCAACCTCGGTTATGCCTACACCGACTCGCAAGACCGGCGGAACATGCTGAGCTCGACCGCAGGCTCGAACTTTGACTCGACGGCGGCTTTCGACCGACAGAACCCGGAGGCTACGCGGGGCTTCTACGGCTCGCGCCACAACATCACTTCACGCCTGTCGTTCAAGGAAGAATTCTTCCCTGACCTGGCCAGCCGCTTTTCGATGTCGTTCATTGCCCGGTCGGGCCGCCCCTATAGCTTGACCTTCACCGGAGGCGGGGTGTTCAACGACACGCAATCGGGCAACGACAACGCGCTGGTCTATCTGCCGACAGGTATCAGCGATCCGAACGTGTCGCCGTCGTCGACAATCAGTGCCTCGGATATGGCTCTGCTGACCGACTTTGCGAACGGTCTTGGCTGTGCGCGCAAATTCATCGGGCGCTCGGTGACTCGCAACCATTGCGAGAACGACTGGTACTTCGACATGGACCTGTCGATCTCGCAGGAGATCCCCGGTCCGGGTCGTTTGTTCGGACGGGATGACAAGCTTCGCCTCTATGCCACTGTCGACAACTTCCTGAATTTGCTGGACTCAAGCTGGAACGTGCAAACCCGGCGCAATTTCGCCGGCTTGCAGGATATTGCTTCGATCTCAGGCATCGATGCAGAGGGACGCTACATCTTCACCAGTGCCGCCGCACTGCGCCCGAATGCCGAAGGACTGACTTCGTTCGACACGGACAACTTTGTCAACGTCAGCTCGTCGGTCTGGCGGATCAAGGTGGGGGTCAGCTACGACTTCTAGTTTCGATCTGACAATAAGTTGCCTACAGGCGGCGGTCCCTTCGGGGGCCGCCGTTTGTGTTTGGGCCGGTGTTTCGGGCGGTGTTGCTGGCGGAGCGGCAGGCCATCGCCAGACGCGCCGGATTGACCTAGGATCGTGCGCATACACAGCGTTGCGCAGATTGGGAGGCGCGGTTCGATGGCAACGACGCCCGATGGCAGATACTCCGACACCCGCCGCAGGCCGAAGCCGTGGCTCATCGCCCTGATCGTGCTGCTGCACATCGTCGGGCTCTATGGCCTCGCGCGGATATTCAGCCCCGCTGCCGTCGCCGATGTCGAGCAATCGGTGCTCGAAGCCCTCACCGTCACCGTCGCGACCCGAGACTACACGCCCGATCCCGACGATCCGCAGCCGGACGAAGGCGCGTCGGGTGAGCAGGGGCAGAAGGCCGTCCCCAAGCCGGTGACCGCGCCCGACATGCCGATCCCGATGCCCAAGAAAACTCCGGTGCCCAAGGCCTCCTCCACCGGCACCGAAAGCCGCTCCGGCGCACGCGACAGCGGCGAGGGGACCGGCGCCTCGGGCGCAGGCGACGGCACCGGATCGGGCCGCAGCGGGGGCGGGATGGGCAACGGAGTTGCGGTCAAACCCTCCGTCCGCTCGGGCAATCTCGACCAGGCGCGCGATTTCCCGGTGCCCGAAGGCGGGCGGCAGACGCGCTTCGGCAAGTCGGTGACGGTGGTGTTCACGGTGACGACTGACGGGCGGGCGAAGAATTGCTCCGTCGCAAGCACCCAGGTCGATGCGGAGACGACCGCACTGGTCTGCCCGCTGGTGGTGCAGAAGATCCGCTTCAATCCCGCCACCCGTGCCGATGGCACTCCGGTCGAGGCGCGCTATGGCTACCGGGTCGATTTCAGTGGCCGGTAACGCGATATCAAGGCGGCAGCACTATGCCCGCGAGCGAATGAGTATCGCGACATGAGCAGCACTATCCACCCGGTCATCCTGTGCGGCGGCAGCGGCACCCGCCTGTGGCCGCGCAGCCGCGCCGTGCGTCCCAAGCCGTTTCTCCCGCTGGTCGGGCAGAAGACCCTGTTCGAGCAGACGCTGGACCGGGTTGGCGGAGCGGTGTTCGCAGCCCCGACCGTCGTTGCGGGAGCCGCGCACCGCGATCTCGTGGCCGAGCAGGCAAGTGGCGTCGATGGCCTTCGCCGGATCGAGGAACCCGCCGGGCGCAACACGGCACCGGCGATCGCACTGGCGGCGCTGCTGGCGGATGCAGGCGATCTGCTGCTTGTCTGCCCGAGCGATCACCATGTCGCCGAGCCGGTAGCCTTCGCAGCCGCTGCGGAGACGGCGGCGGCGCTGGCAGCGGAAGGCTGGCTGGTCGCCTTCGGGATCGAGGCGACCGCGCCCGAGACCGGCTATGGCTACATCAAACGCGGCGCAGCGCTGGGCGGCGGCAATGCAGTCGAGCGCTTCGTCGAGAAGCCCGACCTTGCGACCGCGCAGGGCTTCCTCGACGACGGGGGCTACAGCTGGAACGGCGGCATCTTCTGCCTGCGCGCGGGAACATATCTCGACGAGCTCGCCCGCCAGCGCCCTGCCATGGCCGAAGCCGCGCGTCTAGCGGTTGAGCGCGGCGCGGAGATCGATGGCATCTTCCATCCTGACGAGGCGAGCTTCCTCGCCATCGAAGGCGAATCGATCGACTATGCCGTGATGGAAGGCACCGACCGCGCGGCAATGGTCCCGGTGGCGATGGGCTGGTCCGACATCGGCAACTGGCAGGCGCTGCACGAGGCGCGGAGCAAGGACGAGGCGGGCAACAGCCTGCGCGGCAGCGCCGAACTGGTCGATTGTCGCAATGTGCTGGTCCAGAGCGACGGGCCGCGCGTCTCGGCCATCGGGCTGGAGAACGTGATCATCGTGATCGACGGCGACGAGGTGCTGGTGACCAGCGCCGACGGCGCGCAGAAGGTCGGCAAGCTCAAGGGCGCGTCGCAGCAGTGAGCGCCCCGTTCCGCCTCCCCACCCGCGAGGTCGCCAAGGTGTGGGGCTGCGACGCGCTGCCCGCGCCCTTCGCTGCGCCCGCAGGGGAGCGGATCGGCGAGATCTGGTTCGAGCCCGCGCTGCCGGTCGCAGGGCTGCTGGCGAAATATCTCTTCACCAGCGAGAAGCTGTCGGTGCAGGTCCACCCGTCGGACGCGCAGGCCCCCGCCGGGATGCGCGGCAAGGAAGAATGCTGGCTGGTGCTCGACGCCGAACCGGGCGCGAGCCTCGCCATCGGCTTCGACCAACCAATCGGCCCCGAGGCGATGCGCGCCGCCGCGCTCGACGGGTCGATCGAGCAGCTGCTGACATGGCATAAGGTGCAGCGCGGCGATGTGTTCTACCTTCCCGCCGGCACGGTCCACGCCATCGGGCCGGGGCTGGCGCTGGTCGAGATCCAGCAGAACAGCGACATCACCTACCGCCTCTACGACTACGGCCGCCCGCGCGAATTGCATCTCGATGCGGCGCTGGCGGTGGCGCAGGGCGCGCCCTACGATCCGGCGCTGCGCGGCCATGTCGACTTCACCCGCAGCCAACGGCTGGTCTCCGGGCCGAAGTTCACCATCGATCTCGTGGTCGGCACGGCGAAGCCTGACGTTCCCGGCCCCTGCCTCGTCATGCCGCTCGAAGGCAAGGCCACCATCGACGGATCGGAACTCGAAGCGGGCGAATGCGCGGCGGTGGCGAGCCTGTCCGGCGTGCAGTTCGCCCCGGCGGGCTGCGCGCTGGTCGCGGCGGAACTGGGCTGAATTCGAATTCACCGCGCTTGCGCTCCGCCCGCTGCATCGCCAATTGTGCAGTTGCAGCAATTTCCCGGAAAGACGCTCCCCATGATCGCCCAGACCATCCAGCTCGCGCTCGCACCGGTGTTCGTGCTGGTGGCGATCGGCAACATCATGAACATCCTCACCAGCCGCCTTGCGCGGGTGGTCGACCGCAGCCGCGAGCTGCGCCGCCAGCACGCCGCGACCGAGGGGGCGGAGCACGACATGGTGGTGCTCGAAATCCGTATCGTCGCGCGCCGCATCCACCTGGTCGGCCGCGCGCTGCGCCTGCTGGTGCTCTCGGGCCTCAGCATCGGGCTGACCGTCGGGCTGCTGTTCGTCGAGGAAATGGCGGGAGCGAGCCTGCAACCCGTGGCCGCCGGGACCTTCATCGTCGCCATCGGCATGCTGATGTGGGCGCTGCTGCTGTTCCTGCGCGAAACCCAGATCGCGGCGGAAAGCCTGCGGATTCCCGAGACTTTCCTGGAGCTGGACCGGAAGCTCTAGGCGCTTCATCGTGCCGTCTCCTCCGCCCGTCATTGCGAGCGGCGAAGCCGCGCGGCAATCCAGGGCGGCAGCGCGATTCATCGCTGGATTGCCGCGTCGCCCCAATTTGGGTTTGGACCTCCTCGCCATGACGATCTTCAGGCTCTGCTTGCCCGCGATCCGACGGGGGTGTGACACAGACCCCGGTGCTTTTCGCAACTTTCGCGTGCTGCCGGTCTTCCCATGCATCCGCCCGCGCCTCGACCGCGTCGGCGCGGCGCAGCAGGCGTATAAGCAAGGGAAATGAATGGCTTGTGTGGATTGCGGTGACCTGGCCGCGATAGACCACCGGCCGGATTCGCCCGGTTTCGACCTGCCATATCAGCGCGTGGAGCGGGACTTTCCGCCAATCGGTGCCGGGGCGCGCGCGGCGGGCCGATCCGGGCGGCTGGAGGATAAAATCCCACGCGCTCGCAAACTCCTCCGCCCCCGCGCGTGCCCGCAAGCGGTAGGCCGAGCGCGCCGCCATCCCCACCCGCCGCGCCGCCGTCCGCACGCAGCCGGTGATATAGAGCTGCCCGAGAAACGCCGCCTGCCGCGCCACGCTCCACCCGTCCTTGCGCCCCTTCAGCGGCACCGGCGCAAAGAACGGCGGCCTGCGCCGCTTGCGATGCGCGTGTTTGTTGCGGTGGTCGGGCGGGGCGGTGCGGGGGGAGGCGCTCATCCGCTAGTGTTGAGCAAATTTGCGGCGTGTAGGAAAATGGTTTGAGGTGGATGTGTTACCGACAGCAATATCTCAGAAGACCAGAATAGCATACAAAGGATACGCCTTTGGTACTACTCAAACGCTTGGGTTTGCGATTGACGGGAGCGCATAGATGTCCGAGATTTTCTCGATGCCCAATGAATCCGACAGGCTTTCGAATCAATATCGGGTCTACACCAGCCGCTATGATCGCATTGTTGACGCTGATGAGCTCGGCACCGTCTTGGAGTCGCTCTCCCACAAGAATCAGCGACTTCTGGACGAGGCATGGGATGAGTTTCAGACGGGACTTCTGCCATGGAAAACCAAACTCACGCTATCGAGTCGTGAACTCTCGGAACGCATAAATCTTGCGATCCCCCGTGATCGACGAGAGAGCACAATTGTATCGCTGCTGTTCGATCAGTCAGGTTCGATGCGTGGGCAGAAGATGCTCTATTCTGCAGCCGCCGCCGATGTAGCTCAGGAATTTTTGGCGACGCTGAAAATTGGCTGTGAGGTCCTCGGTTTTACCACGTCGGCATGGTGCGGCGGCCGGTCACGACGCCTATGGAATTGGCGCCTCAGGCCCCGCAACCCGGGTCGACTAAATGACCTGCTTCATGTCGTTTTTCGCGATGGTCTTGATGATCGCGCTAGTACCGGCAATTGGGCATTTCGCCACATGCTGAGACCCGATTTCCCGAAGGAGAACATCGATGGCGAGGCAATTCAATGGGCGGTGTCCCGCCTTGGTGAAATGGGGCACTCTCGGAAGATACTGATCGTGCTCTCAGACGGAGCACCAGTCGATGATTCAACATTGAGCGAGAACGATGCAAGCTACCTGATTGACCACCTCGAGTTCGTAGTCGAAGAATTGAACCGTACGAAAGTGGTAGAGATGGCCGCATTCGGGATCGGCTGCAAAGCGCACCCGTTTTATCCTCGAAGTCGCCATGTCGATGCTCCGGCCGATATCGGACTTGAACTACTCCGTTTCATTACGGAGATCTTGTGCGATGATAAAGGGGAAGTACTAGATTCGACAGGGCCTAAAGAGTAAGATCCAGTTTCACATGTTGATTGATGGATTGCTGGAGAACCTGACTAATCCGTCTTGCCATCCCCCGGCCCTGCCAGCAGCTTCGTCCCCTGCTCCTTGAAGCCCTTCGCGATCATCGGCTCTACAAAGCCCAGCATCATCGGCAGCTGGACTTCGAACACCATCTGACCGTCCTCGACATCGACGTGGCCCTGGACCGTCTGGCCCATTGCGCCGATCGACAGCGCGAGGCGGTCCTCGTTCACCCAGTCGCTTTCCACCGTCGCGCCGGGGAAGGGGATGTGGTCGATGATCTCGCCGGTGCGTTCGCGCAGGCGGCGGCGGACTTCCTCGCGCGGGAGGTTGTGAGGTACCGCGACGCGCATCAGCTGTTCGCGTCCGGCGCTTCGATCTCGCCGCCGTAGCGGTAGTCGAGATAGCGGTGCTTGATCGCCAGATCGTCGAGCGAGCCTTCGGCCAGTTGCCGCGTCACGCTGTCGATTTCCTTGCTGATCTTGCTCAGGCTGTCGGTCAGCTGCTCGTCGGGCGACGCGCCCGCGCGCTTTTCGGCCCGCAGATGGCGCGGGATCTTCTGGTAGCTGTCGACCGTCTCGGGCAGAACCTCGCCCACCAGCTTGCGCACCTCGCGGGTCGCCGGATGGTCCTGGTCGACCGTTTCGAGCTGGAGGCCGAGCGCATCGAGCTGCACCCCCATATCCTCGACGATGCGCGCGGCGGGGGCGGGCAGGGCGAGGCGCTGGTTCTCCAGCCACAGCTCGGTTCGCCCGACCATAGAGCGCACGTCGCCCTTGTTAAGATCGGCGCGCTTGGGCACTTTCATCTTGGGGAAAATGCCCAGCGTGCCGGTGGCGACGAGGATCGCGATCACGGTGATCAGCAGACCCCAGAAGCCGATCCCGTTGAGGATCATCCCGGCGAAGCTCGCTGCGACGAGGATGGCGAAGGTGGCAAGCAGCACGCGCACCAGCTTGCGCATCAGGTGCTGCGATTTGAGGCTGGCCGAACCCTGCCCGATCGAGCGCGCGCGGCGGTGGCGCCCGCCCTCGCGGTTGTCGCGCAGCACCATGGCGCTGTCCTGCAATATGCGGTCGCTGTCTCGGGTCAGGTCGTTCAAGCGGTCAGCCCTCGATGCTCAGCAGGCTCGATTCGTTGATCTGCTTCGATGCCTGCGCCTGGCCTTCGGCGCGCGCGATATAGCCCTTCGACTTCTCCACCTCACCGGACAATGCCTCGACCGTCTGCTTCATCGAATCGAGCGCGCGCAGCTTGAAGGTGTCGACCTCGTCCATCGTGTCATAGATGTTCTGGAACGCGCGCTGCAGCGTTTCGAGCGGGATGGTGCTGGCGGCGGCCTGCTCGTGGATCTTGCCGGTCTGTTCGCGCAGCATGGTGCTGGTGCTGTCGATGATGCCGGCGGTGGTCTGGTTGAGCGCGGTGATCTGGCCGAGCACGAGCCGCTGGTTGGTCATCGCCTCGCTGACGGTGACCGCGGTGCGCAGTGCGCCGACGGTGGTGGTGCTGGCGCGGTCGACGCCCTTGACCAGCTCGACATTGTTCTTCTTGACCAGGTCGAGCGCGAGATAGCCCTGCACGCTGACCGCCATCTGGGTCAGCAGGTCCTGCGTGCGCTGGCGGACGTAGAACAGCGCGGTCTCGCGCACCGCCTTGGCCTTGGCCGGGTCGGTCGAATCGAGTTCGATCGCCTTTTCTTCCAGCTTGGCGTCGAGCGTCTTGGAGATGTGGATCATCTGCTCAAGGTTGCCCATCGCCTCCCACAGCTTGGCCCGCTCGACATCGATCGCCGCATTGTCCATCAGCAGCTCATCCTTGCCGTTGCCGAGCTTGTTGAGGATTTGCTGGATATGCGTCTGCGCGCTTTGATAGCTGCGGAAGTAGTTGGTCAGCTTGTTGCCGAACGGGATCACGCCGAGAATCTTGCGCGGTCCGGTCAGCTTGCCGCGCCGGCCCGGATCGAGATCCTCGACCACCCGGCGCAGCTCGCCCAGATTGGCGCCGACGCCTTCATCCTGGTCCATCGCCCGCAACGGGCGGTCGAGGAAACGGTTCGAATGCCCCGCCGCCGCCATGATTTCCTTGCGGCCCATATTGGTCAGCTGGTCGACCTTCTTGCCGAATTCGGGCGAATTGGCATCGACCGAGATCAGGTCGGCGACGAAACCGTCGACCTTTTCTTCCAGCTTGCTCTTGATCTCCTCGCCCACGGGGACGAGGCCGGCGGCCTTTTCCGGCGCGACCTGCGGCACCGGATCGGGCGGGGTCAGCTCGAAATCGACGGCGGTGGCGGTGACCGCCGGTTTGGGGGTTTGGGTCGTGCTCATTCCTGCTCTCTGCTCCCGGCGGGCATGCGCCCGTCTGCTTTCGATACTGTATTAGTTATGTAAGACACAAATGACAAGTATCGTGCTGTGATGGCGGGCTGGAAGTCTCCGCTTTTTTCCCGGCTTGGCAAGAGCTAAGGCCGTCTGCGATGGAAGACGCAAACGAGCAACCCAAGAGCAAGGCTGCGGAAGTCAAGGCACAGGCGCGGTGGACTTACCTGCGCGCACTGGTCGGATTGCGCTGGTGGTGGCAGGACGAGGTAATGGCGTCGGTCGATCAGGCCGAGGTGATTGCGCGCCGCCGCGAGGATGGCGCGCTGTCCGCCCGCTATCTGTTCATGACCGCTATGTCGGGCGGGATCGCGATCCTCGGGCTGTTGCAGAGCTCGCCGGCGGTGGTGATCGGCGCGATGCTGCTCTCGCCGCTGATGGGACCGATCATGGGCCTCGGCTTCGCGCTGGCGATCGGCGACTATCACTGGCTGCGCCAGTCGGCGAAGTCGCTCGCCTGGGGCTCGGCAATGGCGATCGCATTGTGCACTGTGATCGTTTTCCTCTCGCCCTTGCAGGAGATCACGCCCGAGGTCGCATCGCGCACCCGGCCCAACCTGTTCGACCTGTTCATCGCCCTGTTCTCCGCGCTTGCGGGGGGCTATGCCGTGATCCGCGGCAAGGAAGGCACGATCGTCGGCGTGGCGATCGCCACCGCACTGATGCCGCCGCTCGCGGTGGTCGGCTTCGGCCTTGCGACCTTCAACTGGACGGTGTTTTCCGGCGCGCTGCTGCTTTTCGTCACCAACCTCATCACCATCGCGCTGACCGCCTGGGCCATGGCCAAGCTCTACGGCTTCAAATCCAACCTCAGCGAGAAGCAGACGCAGTACCAGAACTTCGTCGTCGTCGCGGTGTTCGTGGCGCTTGCGGTGCCGCTCGGCTTCTCGCTCCGGCAGATCGCGTGGGAAACCAATGCCACACGCCAGGTGCGCGCCGAACTGGTCGACAATTTCGGACCGGCCGCGCGCCTGTCGCAGCCCGAGATCGATTTCGACGGCGATCCGATTCGCGTGTCGGCCTTCGTATGGACGACCAGCATCCAGCCGGACGCGCAGGCCACGGCCGCGCGTCACCTCAGCGAGCGGCTCGGTGCACCGGTCGTGGTCGATCTCAAGCAGTTTCTGGTGCGCGACGAGAAGAGCGCCGAGCAGGCGCAACTGTCCTCGGCCAAGGCGCAGGAGGAAGCAGCGGCCAACGAGCGGGTGGCCGAGCTGGGTGCGCGGCTGGGGGTGGTTGCGGGGGTGGAAGAGAGCGACGTGCTGGTCGACCGCCAGCGGCGCAGGGCGCTGGTGCGGGCGAAACCGCTGCCCGGCGCGACGCTCGAAACCTACGCCGCGCTCGAACGGCGCGTCGCGCAGACCGAGCCCGACTGGACGATCGAGCTGGTCCCGCCGGTAGCGCGCCTGCCCGAATTTGCCTTCAGTGGAGAAGAACTCGACACTGCGCAGACCGCGACGCTGCAGCTGGCCGCCTGGGCCTCCGCGCGCAACGGCATGGCGCTGCGCGTCATCGGGCGGGGCGATGCGGCCGACCTGGTGGCCAAGGCGCTGTCCGAAAACCGCGCGAGCGAAGTGCAACGCCGCGAAGCCGCCGGCCCCGTCCGCATCGAATGGGTCGATCCGGCGGGCGAATAGGTTGGCAACTATTGTTAAACGGCATAAATCGAACGAATATCCAACTCCTCTCAGACATATTGCTGTGGAACTCTTGCATTTAAATTTTCCAAAACAATTCGTAGCTCGATATGCGCATCGTATGCTTTTCGATCCTTTGTCAGGACTCCATTAAAATAGGTACCGTATGTTGCGATGACACGATCGATTACGTCGTTGCGGATTCTCTTTGGACTTTGATTTTTTGGACTCCCGCGCCGGACCCAATCCAAGAAATATAGGCTTAGAGAAAGTGAAACACGGACAATGTAAGAGTCGAAATAGGATTTCGGTGATGGCCTTTTGATCTTTATGTGCGGAGATTTCGCGAATCCCTCGCTCAAAACTCTTGTCATCTCCATTATTTTCTCGATTACGGTAAGGGGTAGCCTGCCGCGCTTGCGAATTATCTTAAGTTCGTGTTGAGTGAGGTTTCTTGAGATAGATGTAAATAATTCTGGGAGGTCGCCAGCGGCAGCTATCATGCTACCAAGATGCTGATTTGCTGCTTCTGTGTGGCTTTGAAATGACCTAAATCTCGCGATCGACGAGTCGTCAAAAGTTTCCAAGACCCTGATAGTCCCGTTGAGATCACGCTGCGCCCCCGGCCAAATCATTCGATTACCGAATCCAGCTGGACGAGGGTCGATTCCGGCGATTTCTCTTGCACCTCGTAAGTGTAAGACTTGACTGGGGAAGTCTGCCGCGACCGATAGTGACGCTCTTAAACCATCAATTGATTGCGGCTTGTATATTTCCATCCATACGAAATCTGGCATTAGCAAATAGTGGCTTTCGCACGCAGATAGAAAATCTCTGGCAACGCCGGAACTTAAAGCGTTGGTGTCCGCAACCAATCGAGTGTTCGGTCTAATCGGGCCATCAGCAACTCGACTCAATCCTATGCCGCCTCGAGCACCGGCAGGGGCTGGATTTCGCCCGCGAGATACAGCCGTTTCGCCTTCGCCCGGCTGAGCTTGCCCGAGCTGGTGCGCGGCAGGGTGCGCGGGGGGACCAGTTCGACCACGCAGTTCATGCCGGTGATCGAGCGGACCTTGTCGCGGATCTGTTCGTGAAGGCGGGTGCGCTCTTCCGGATCCGACACGCGGCAATGGACCAGCACGGCGGGGGCTTCCTCGCCGCTTTCGGTCTCGATGCTGAAGGCGGCGATGTCGCCGTGGTTGAAGCCGGGCAGCTGCTCCACCGCCCATTCGATATCCTGCGGCCAGTGGTTCTTGCCGTTGATGATGATCATGTCCTTCGCCCGGCCGACGATGAACAGGTACCCGTCCGCCATGTAGCCCATGTCGCCGGTGTCGAGCCAGCCATCTACCAGGCAGTCGTTGGTCGCTTCCTCGTTGCGGAAGTAGCTGTGCATCACGCTCTTGCCGCGGCACCACACCTTGCCGATCTGGTGATCGCGCTTGGCGGCATCGTTCTCGCCGCGGATTACGACTTCCATCCCGTCGATCGGCTTGCCGCAATTGACAATCGCGCGGTAGCGTGCGGGGCGCGACAGGTCGCCGCGGGTGCCCGACAATCGCTCTTCCTCGACCAGCTCGACCCGGATCCCCTCACCCGGCGGCATCACGGTGACCGCGAGTGTCGCCTCGGCGAGGCCATACGACGGGGTAAAGGCGCTTGCCTTGAAACCGGCATCGGCGAAGGCGTTGACGAAGTTCTGCATCACGTCGGGCCGGATCATGTCCGCCCCGTTGCCCGCGATGCGCCAACGCGACAGATCGAACCGGTCGCTCACGTGGCTCTGGCTGGAGATGCGGCGCGCGCAGATGTCGTAGCCGAAGGTCGGCGAGTAACTCAGCGTGGTGCCTTGATTGCGGCTGATCAGGTCGAGCCAGGCGAGCGGGCGGCGCGCGAAATGCTCGGTCTTGATATAGTCGATCGACGCCTGGTTCGCGATCACCGAGAGGAAGCAGCCGACCAGCCCCATGTCATGGTACCACGGCAGCCAGCTGACCACGCGGTCGTTCTCGCGGAATTTCATCGAGGTCGAATGCCCGCGCAGATTGTGCAGCAACGCCTCGTGGGTCACCGCGACGCCGGTCGGGAAGCGGGTCGAGCCGGAGGAATACTGCAGATAACAGATATCGTCCGGCGATGCCTCGGGCAGAACCACGTCCGCTGCCTCGCGCCGGGCAAAGCTGTCCCAGTCGGTCCCTTCGCAGCCCTGCCGGTCAGCGGCGGCCTGCGCCATTTCGGCGATTTCGGGGGGATAGATGAGGATCTTGGGGTCGGAGCTTTCGAGCTGGACCGCCAGCTGGTCGATATAGCCGTCCTTCCCGCCGAACCCGGTCGGCAGGGGCAGCGGCACCGGCCATGCGCCGGTGTAGATGCAGGCACAGAACAGCGCGGCGAATTCGGGGCAGGTTTCCGCGATCAGCGCGACGCGATCGTTCTTGCCGATGCCCGAGGCGACCATGCGGCGCGCCATGACCAGCGCATCCTCGCGCATCTGGCGGTAGGGGTAGACGCGCTCGAGCGTCCCGCGCATGTCGTGGAAGTTCAGTCCTTTTTCCGACCTGGCGGCGTAGTCGATCGCTTCGCTGAAGGTGGCAAAGTCCGACCGACGGCGCGGCAGGTCGCAGTCATTGGGCGTCGGCACAAGCGTGGCGTCGTTCATGGTGTCTGCGGTCATATTTTCTGGTTCGAAACCCGTCCCTTAAGGGGCACCCCCTGCGCCCGTTTGTCGGTTTGGTGTGCTTCTAGTCGCGTTGCTGCCAATTTCAAACTTTCCCATTTCCCAATGACTGTGGCACGAATATGGCCGATGACCGACAGTGCCATAACAGGAAAGCGCCGGAAGGGGCCTCCCAAACCCCTGAATAGCGAGCGTTTACGCGATCTTGCGCTGTCCTATCTGGCGCGATTTTCCACCAGTGCGGCGAAACTGGAAGCCTATCTGGCGCGCAAATTGCGCGAGCGCGGGTGGGAAGGGGAAGGGCAGCCGGACATCCACGGCCTTGTCGCGCGCTATGTCGAGCTCGGCTATGTCGACGATGCCGCCTATGCCCGGGCGCAAGCCGGGTCGCTGCTGCGGCGCGGTTATGGCGCGCGGCGGGTGGGGCAGGCGCTGCATGCGGCGGGCATCGCCGAGCCGATCCGTGCTGAAGTTGATCCTGCAGAATTCGCCCGGCGCGAGGCCGCGCTGGCATTGGCGCGCAAACGGCGCTTCGGCCCCTTTTTCGACGGGGCGATCGAGCGCGACCGGCGCGAGAAGCAGGTCGCAGCCATACTGCGTGCAGGCCACGTTTACGACCATGCGCGCCGGGTGATCGACGCATCGAGCGAAGCCGAGCTCGAAGAATGGTTGGATGAAGCGCGCGACGGAGTAGATTGAAAGCATGACCAATCCGATCCGATTCGCCGCGCTGTTCGCAGCCTCGCTCGCCCTCTTCGCCTGCTCGCCGCAGCAGGCTGCCGAAGCTGCTCCGGCCGAAGCGAGCGCCAAGGTGCACCCCGTGTCCGGCCTCGAGGTTGTGCCGCTCACCGTAACCAGCGGTTCGAAAGTCCACCGCTTCAGGGTCGAGGTTGCGGCGAGCGGCGCGGAGCAGCGCCAGGGGCTGATGTTCCGCACCGAGCTCGGCCCCGACGAAGGGATGATCTTCCCCTATGCCGCGCCGCAGCAGCTCAGCTTCTGGATGAAGAACACCCCGCTGCCGCTCGACATCATCTTCATCGCCGACGGCCGCATCCTCAACATCGCGGCGCAGACCGAACCCTATTCGCTCGATTCGGTCGCCTCGGTCGGGATGGGCGATCTGGTGCTGGAGATTCCCGGCGGGCGCGCGGCCGAGCTGGGGATCAAGCCGGGCGACACGGTCGACTACTGATCGCTGGCAAAGCACCGCATTGCCGCTTGGCCCGTGCCCGCTAATCGGCTAATCGCGCCGCCATGGGTATCCTCGGAAAGATCTTCACCTGGTGGGATGGTGCCACCATCGGCACGCATCTGTGGAGCTGGCGCAAGGGCGAGCAGGTCGGAACCGATGCGCAGGGCAACACCTACCACCGCAGCCGCAAGCGCGGCGAAGGCGTGCAGGAACGCCGCTGGGTGATCTACAACGGTGCCAACGACGCCAGCCGCGTGCCGGCGGAATGGCATGGCTGGCTGCACGGTTCATTCGGCGATGTGCCGGAAAGCCATCTGCCCCCGCCGCGCATCTGGGAGGTCGACTACACCCCCAACGCGACCGGCACCGCGCAGGCCTATCGACCGATGGGCGCGCTCGAACGCGGCGGCAAGCGCGCGCGGGCCGACGGCGACTACGAAGCCTGGTCGCCCGAAGGCTGACCATGGCGGTTCGGGCGCTCTCGATTTCGGCGGCTGGCATCGCGCTGCTCGCAGGCTGCGGCACCGAAGCGCCGCCCAAGCCCAAGGCGCCCGAGACCGAAATCCCCGACGAACTGCGCACCCAGGCTGCCACGCGCGCCGCGATAGAGGGCGAGATCGGCACCCCGATGGCCGAGCGGGTGGCGACGCTGGGCCTGCTCAACAAGCGCAACAATCTGACGCAGGAGCTGGAGATGAAGCCGGGCGAATCGCGCCGGGTCGGCGACGTGATCGTCCGCCTGTCGGCCTGCGAGCGCACCGCGCCGTGGGAAATGCCGGCCGAAACCGGGGCCTTCGTCCAGGTGCTGGTGCGCGACAAGGCGAGCGAGGAATGGCGCCGCGTCCACTCCGGCTGGCTGTTCAGGAACTCGCCCAGCCTCAATGTGGTCGAGCACCCGATCTACGATGTCTGGGTGAAGGACTGCGCGATGAGCTTCCCGGGCGAGGAAGAGGCTCCGCCCAAACCCGCCGCGTCGGGTTCGCCTGCGTCGCGCCCGTCGCCTTCGCCGTCTCCCACCCCCAGCCCCTCTGCCTCGGCAACCACTGCGCCATAGGCCTCGAGCAGGCGCATCGCCGGCGCACCGCGCGCCGCCGCCAGCCGTTCGAGATATTTCGCCTGCGGCAGTTCGACCGCACCGAGCGAGGCGAGGTGATCGGTCATGAACTGGCAGTCGAGCAGGCGGTAACCGCTGCGCCGCATCAACGCGACGAGCCAAGCCAGCGCCACTTTGGAGGCATTGTCCGCGCGGCTGAACATGCTCTCGCCGCAGAACACCTGATCGAAAGCGACCCCGTAGAGACCGCCGACCAGCTCGCCCCCGTCCCAGCATTCGATCGAATGTGCGTAGCCCGCCTCGTGCAGGCGGAAATAGCTCGCCGCGATACGCTGGCTGATCCAGCTGTCGGGATGGTCCGCGCGCGGCGCGGCGCAGAGGCTCACCACATCGGTAAAGGCGGCGTCGATGGTCACCCGGAACCGGTCGCGGCGGAGCAGCTTGCGCAGCGTCTTCGAACAGCGGAAACCGCCGAGCGGCAGGATCGCGCGCTGCTTCGGCTCGACCCAGAAGATCTCCGGATCGTCGCGCGCGTCGGCCATCGGGAAGATCCCGCTGCGATAGGCGAGCAGCAACGTCTCCGGCGGGATCAGCGGGAAGGCGGGGGCATGCATGGCCGCGCCACCATAGGCGCGCAGCTTGCCAAGCGATAGGCCACCGCGGCGATAGCGCGCGCCTTTCGCGCCTTGCCAAGCACGGCGGGCCGCTCTAAGGGCGGCATCCGCCTGCAGGGGTGTAGCTCAGCTGGTAGAGCATCGGTCTCCAAAACCGAGGGCCACGGGTTCGAATCCTGTCACCCCTGCCATTTCTTTTGAATTGTTATATTTCGCCCCCTTTGAGGGGGAATAGAGCTGCGTCTGTGGGCGAGCCTGTGGGCCAGTTTTGTGCACGGAAATGTAGAGGAGACTCGCTGTGTCGCCTCCATCTCTGAAGACACCTTCGCCGAATTCCTCAATGCAGACAGAAGCAACGGCGCTAATTCCCGCATTGTGGCGGAGCGCAAGTGAGGTGAGTCTGTCCCGTTACACGGGGCAAGTTGGCAGAGAGAGCCCAGCCTGAATTTGCGTCTACTGTGGGAGGTTTGGAGTAAGGTCCAAACGTCCAGCATGAAAATCATCATGGTGCACGTTGCAAAGGGTCAAGAGGTTTGGTGCCTTGTTGCTTCCCCCCTTTACATGTTCCTCGATGTGATGAAGCTCAAGCAGCCTGCGCGGATCGTCTTTATGAGCTTTGTCTCGGGTCCAGCCGCAAACACGGCAAGCGAATTGGTCACGTTCTAGGACTTCTACTCGCACAGCATCAGGAATCTTCCGGTCGTGCTCGTAGGTCTGCCGATCCTCCTCGAGCACGTAACTCCCAATCGGCAGATCAGTACGTCCCTGCTGCATTGTCATGACGGGCCAACCATTCTCAGTGCGAAGTTCGCGGCTCCGTCGGGTCCACTCTCTCTTGTTGTTAGCAAGATATCGAAGTTCTTCACCCGTCACAGGTTGGCCAACGTTGGCGCGGAAGTATTCTAGAAGCTTGTCCTTCACAGAAATCTTCTTCTTACGGATCGAGTTGAGTTGGAGCCATCTGAATGCGGCATCACGGTCCTGTTGCGTCCGCACCAAGGCATACTGGTGCGTCTTGATGGTGCGGGGATCGACGCCAAGCAGCTCTTTTAAAGCCGCGGCTTGTCGAGGATCATCCTCAGAAATCTGTTGGAAGGTGTTTCCGCTGTAAATCCACCAACCATCTTGAACGCGAAGCTCACGAACTCGACGTGCCCACTCGCCTATCCCAGATATTACCATGAGCTCGTCCCCGTCGATCAGGGTCACAGGGTACTTCTGAAAATAGAGTAGGATTCTCGCCCTGGCACCCCTCGCGTCCTTACGGGTCACCAAGGATGAGCCGACGTCCCTTAGTAGGTGAGCGGCCGGAATAAGTGACAGCACCTTCTTCCGTAGATCCGGCTGCGACAGGTTCCGTTCAAATTCGTCAAGAAGCTCTTTGAGCCGATCCAGTCCATTGGGAATGTTCCTAACGAACTTTGGTTGCCGAGACATCTAGGCGGTGGCCTTCAGAGGCTGCAGCATCGAAGCCACCATTTCGCCTAGTTCCCTCGCAAATGGAGGAGGCACAGCGTTACCAATTTGGCGCGCGACCTCGATTTTTGTGCCCTTGAACTTGAAAGTCTTTGGAAAACCCATGAGCAGCGCAGCTTCACAATGGGTGATTGGTCTGTGTTCTTCGGGATGAAGATACCGGCCCTTTTCCGGTTTGAAGAACTCGGTTCTGATTGTCACGGAGGGTCGATCCCACCAGAGGCGCCCGAAAAGGTCTGTTCCCCCCGAGGTCTTCTTGATCCAGCAATTAGGTGTAATCTCTGGCGCGTTCTTTTGGAGATCGAAGCGATTCCCGCCCGGAGGGACGGCGCGATACCTTGCACGGCTTTTGTCGGTGGGCCGCCTCCCGAAGTGAAGGCCCATGACGTCTTGACCAAAAATCTCGGCACCCTTCGGCGGTGGAAGGTGACTGATAGTGTCCTTAACAGTTCGCCAAACCGGGAGGTTCGACGACTTGTCCGGTGCTCGATGGGTCTCCAATGGCGGGAAGACTGGCTTCCCCTCGAAGGCGCCTTCCTTCCAACCTAATACAATCGTCCGTCGCCGTGTTTGAGGCACGCCATAGTTGGCTGTGTTAAGCACCTCCTCGACGGTCTCAAAGCCCATCTCCTTCGCCTTCGCTTTGATATCAAGCAACTCCGGAGATCGGTAAAGTTCGGCGACGTTCTCCATCACAAAGATCGAAGCGCCGGAGAGGCGAACGACTTCCAGAAAGGGCTCCCAAAGTGCTCGTCTTTCATCGCCGACCCTATCGCGGTTTAGCAGGCTAAAGCCTTGACACGGTGGGCCGCCAATGACGACATCGGCCGGAGGGATGTCTCCGGCTTCAAGCCACTCCTCGATGCCCATGTGGATGGCCGGTCCATTCACGTTCGCCTTGTGGGTCTCGATAGAGGCAGCGTCGCTGTCGACTGCTGCGACGCACTCGAAGGCCCCACAGAAGGCTTTGTCGACAAATCCGTAAGACATGCCGCCAGCGCCGCAGAAAAGATCGATCAGCGTCCAACCCATTGGGTCTTAAACTCCGTTTTGGTGCAGCGATGATAGCCACTTGATCCCAGAGAACAATAGTAGAACTCGACTTATCCAGCCGAGAAAGAAGCAGGGGTTCAGGGGCGGAGCCGCTCAGGCTTTGAGAGCCACGTAAACGCTGCTGCAAGCGATGACGAGTTGCTTTGCAATGCTGCTCGCTCCAGCGCCCTGGAGTTCCGGGGACACAATACCTAATTGCGCCGTACCGCCGACCACCACTTCGCCAGCATCGCACACCCGGCACAACAAGCCATTTTCCTACACGCCGCGAGCCTGCTAGCCTCCTTCGGTTCTTTGAAAACCGAATCCCCCCCGCTCGCCCGGACACCGCGTGCAACTTTATTTGTCATGCGCGCACTGTGCAAAGTTAGCCGCTCTGTTCAGCCTCGCCAGCCGAAGTCTGAACATATTGCCACCTCACTCCGGAACTCCCCGCGAATCCCAACTCATGCGCGCTGTAGGTTTTTGGTGTCGCCTTCGTGTCGCCTTTCAGCCTTCTCCGCGACCTCTCCGGTCAGCTCACCCGCCATGCCGTTCAGCTTGCCGCAAGACGAAACGTGCTTTTCTGTCGATCAGTGGAGCAATCCGCGCAACAGGAGGCACATCATGTCGAGCATGAATTTCCGCAGCAGCCGCCCCGATCACTGGGTCTCGCCGCGCCCCTACAGCGATGCGAGCCTGCGCTACATGAAGCATGGCCCGGTGCTGCCGATGGACGAGCCCGGCCTGCTCGCACGGCTGTTCGGCTGGCGCTGACGCAGGCCCGATCCGGCGGGACCGTTGTGCCCGCCGCCCAGCCCCTCCACAACGCGCCCATCGCGCTTGCTTTTGCCGTTTTCCGCGCCTAGATAGCCGCTGTCTTCCGACATCGATGGTGGAAAAGCCCTCCCGGACTTGAACCGGGGCGGCGAAACCCTCATCCCGGAAGACAGGTAATTTTTGCAGGACGGATGCAGCCGCGATGGCCGAAGAAAAGAAGCGCAAGACCTCCCCCGCCGAGTTCGTGAACCAGGTTCGCGCCGAAGGCAGCAAGGTCGTGTGGCCGACGCGGCAGGAAACCGTCACCACGGCGATTTTCGTCGGGATCATGATGCTGGTCCTCTCGCTGTTCTTCCTCGGCGTCGATTCGGCGTTCCAGGCGGTCGTCACCTTCCTGCTTCAGCTTCTCTGATCGCGCGCATCCGCATCCATCCCCAGACAACAGGATCACAATGGCTCGCTGGTACATCATCCACGCCTATTCGGGTTTCGAGAACAAGGTTCGCGATTCGATCATCTCGGAAGCCGAGCGCCTCGGCCTGTCCGAAGCGGTGGAGGACGTGCAGGTCCCGACCGAGACCGTGACCGAAGTGAAGCGCGGCAAGAAGGTGCAGGTCGAACGCAAGTTCATGCCCGGCTATGTCCTCGCCAAGCTCAAGCTGACCGACGACGTCTATCACCTGGTCAAGAACACCCCCAAGGTGACCGGTTTCCTCGGCAACAACAACAAGCCGCAGCCGATTTCCGAACGCGAGGCCGCGCGCTATTTCGGCGGGGTGGCAGAAGCCAAGGCCGCGCCCAAGAAAGACATCAGCGTCGATTACGAGATCGGCGACAACGTCAAGGTGCTCGACGGCCCCTTCGCCAGCTTCAACGGCCTGGTCGAGGAATTGGATTTCGACAAGGCGAAGGTCAAGGTCAGCGTCTCGATCTTCGGCCGCGCGACCCCGGTCGAGCTCGATTTCGAACAGGTCGAACTGGTCAAGTAATTCGGTTGCGTTTTCGGGCGCGTCTCGCTAGACGCGCCGCTTCCCGGGCCCGGCTCGGGAAATTCGCGCGGGAGGCCTGCCGCAAGCAGGCTGTTCGACCGCTTACCATGAGCCGCCGTTCGAAAGAGCGCGGCAACAGTGAGAAAGGAGGCCATTCATGGCCAAGAAGATCGACGGCTATATCAAGCTGCAGGTGCCCGCCGGCACCGCCAACCCGTCGCCCCCGATCGGCCCTGCGCTGGGTCAGCGCGGCGTCAACATCATGGAATTCTGCAAGGCGTTCAACGCCGCGACCGACAGCCTTGAAAAGGGCATGCCGATCCCGACGATCATCACCGTGTTTGCCGACAAGAGCTTTACCTTCGTCACCAAGACCCCGCCGGCCAGCTTCCTGATCAAGAAGGCTGCCAACCTCAAGTCGGGCTCGAAGGAACCGGGCAAGGTTTCGGCCGGAACCATCAAGCGCTCGCAGCTCGCCGAAATCGCCGAAACCAAGTTCGCCGATCTCAACGCGAACGATATCGAACAGGCAACCAAGATCATCGAAGGCAGCGCGCGTTCGATGGGCCTCGACGTGGTGGAGGGCTAAGACCATGGCAAAGCAGACGAAGAAGGAACAGGTCCTCGCCAAGCTGGACTGTGAGAAGCTCTACAGCGTCGAGGAAGCCCTCGCCACGCTGCGCGAGCACAAGAGCAAGTTCGATGAAACCGTCGAAGTCGCGATGAACCTCGGCGTCGATCCGCGCCACGCCGACCAGATGGTCCGCGGCATGGTGTCGCTGCCTTCGGGTACCGGCAAGGACGTCAAGGTCGCGGTCTTCGCGCGCGGCGACAATGCCGACAAGGCGCTCGCCGCAGGGGCCGACAAGGTCGGTGCGGAAGACCTGATGGAAGACATGCAGGCCGGCAACCTCGACTATGACCGCGTGATCGCGACGCCGGACATGATGGGCGTGGTCGGCCGTCTCGGCAAGGTGCTCGGCCCCAAGGGCCTGATGCCGAACCCGAAGCTCGGCACGGTGACGCCGAACGTGGAGCAGGCCGTCAAGGACGCCAAGGGCGGCCAGGTCGAATACCGGGTCGAGAAGCAGGGCATCATCCACAGCGGCATCGGCAAGCTGTCGTTCAAGGACGCCGACCTGATGGCGAACTTCAAGGCGCTGACCGAAGCGGTGGTGAAGTCCAAGCCCTCGGGCGCCAAGGGCAAGTATGTCCGCAAGATCACGCTGACCTCGTCGATGGGCCCCGGCCTCAAGGTCGATCTCGCGGAAGTCGAAGGCGCCTAACGCCTTTCGATATCGCAGACACAGGCAAGGGCCGGGGGAGCGATCCTCCGGCCCTTTCGTTTCTCAGCCCCGCAGCAGACGCCGCGCTGCGGCGATGCCGCCGGTCTTCTCCGCCAACGTCCGGGCAACTGCGACGCTGCCGTCGAACAGCGCGAGCGAGCCGAGCAGCAACCGATTGGGCAGGGCGGGGCGCAGCAGGACGAAGGAGGCGCAGTTCACGCTGTCGGTGCCGAACTTGGCCTTGTGGTCGCCGTCGCCCTCGGTGAAATCGAAGTAGTGGAACCGCCGCTCGGCAAACAGCTGCTCGAGCGCGGCGAGCTGGAGCACCGTTCCGGGCGAGAGCTGGGCGTGCTCTGGCGAATAGCCGAGATAGGAATAGACCAATGTCTGGCCCTCCACCGGCAGATAGAGATAGGCCACCGGCTCGCCGCCGAGAAAGAGGAGGAAAGCGCGTAGCCGGTCGTCTGCCGCCAGCTGCATGGCCTCCCGCTCGGCATTCGACCCTTGGGGTAGCCCGGCATCGAGCAGTCTCGCCTGATAGGTGCGCGCGTCAAGCGGGCGGACCAGGCGCAGGAATTCGGCAATTTCGGCGGGCGTGCGATAGCTGCCGACATCGAGTGTACCGCCCCCGAGTTCCGCGAATTTGCGCGCCTTGCGCCGCAGGGTCGAGCGGGTCTTGCCCGAAAAACACGCGAGGTAATCGTCGAAGCTGCAGCCCATGCGGATGAAATGCCGCGCATAATCCCGCCGCCCGCCGACCAGCCAGTCTTGGTATCGGGAAAGGAGCGAGTCCACCGCTTGGGCCGGGACCGAGCTCAGCTGGTAACCATCGGCGTTGCCGCAGTCGGGCAAGGCGGCGCGCGGGCGGTCGAGCAATTCTTCAAGCGTCCATCCCACCGGGACGAGCTGGCGCGGCACGGCGAACAGCTTCCGGGCCCCGACAATGAAACGGATGTCGTAGCTGGTCGCCTCGGTCATCGAGCCGGCCATGCGAGCGTTTCGGAAAAGCGCACCATCATCGAACTGCATGCCAGCCAGCGCCACCGCGCCGACACACTCCCGCCAATTGCCGATTACGCGACAACTCTTAGCGCATACGGGTTAATGGGGCGTTTGCCGTCAGATCCCCCCGGGGGTGAAATCGAAGCCGAGTTCGCCCAGCCCCTCGCACAGCGTGTGCATGCAGCTCTGCAGCGCGTCCGCATCGGTCGAACGGATAACGAAGTTCGACCCGACCCGCCCTTCGCGGAAGAACGGGTAGCTGCCGATCTGGCAATTGTCGTGCGCCTTCTCGACCTCGCGCAGCAGCACCGCGACTTCACTCTCGGGAATGAACCCGCCGACCGTCTCGCTGAGCAGCCGCGCGCCGCCTTCGAGCGTACCGGTCAGCGCGTCGAGCATGCCGGCGGTGATATGCGGCACGCCCGCCATCAGGTGGACATTGCCGATCTTGATCCCCGGCGCGCCCGACATCCGGTTGGGGATCAGCTCAGCCCCTTCCGGCACACGCGCCATGCGCAGCCGCCCTTCGTTGAGTCCGCCCTTGTCGGCGTAATAGCGCTCGAGAATGGCGCGCGCATCGGGATGGATCACCACCTCGACGCCGAGCGCGGCGGCCACCGCATCGACCGTGATATCGTCATGCGTCGGGCCGATTCCGCCGGTGGTGAAGAGATAGTCGTTGGCCGAGCGCAGTGCATTCACTGCCTCGACGATCCGCTCGATCACATCGGGCACCACGCGCACTTCGGCCAAGCGTATGCCCTGCACTTGCAGCCAGCTCGCGACCTGCGCGATGTTCTTGTCATGCGTGCGGCCGGAGAGAATCTCGTCGCCGATCACGACCAGCCCGGCGGTGTAGATGCGTTCGCCCATGGTGACCGGTTAGGCGAGGTCGGACAGAAGGGAAAGGGCCGAAAGCTACTCCGCCGCTTCGAGCTGTTCTTCCGGCAACCGGACGTTGTCGGATGACTTGCTGAACGCCAGCAAGCCGTCTTCCACCGGGCTGTCATGCAGCACCTTGCGGTCGAACACATATTCCTGATTGAGCCGCCACGGATAGGTCGTCGCGCTCTTGGGCATGATGTGCTTCCCGCGCTGGATGTAGCCGCTGGAGAAATCGAACAGGTCGTCCTCTTCCAGACCGTGGTCGGCAGGCAGCACGGGCGTGACCGTGTCGATGCCCTGTTCGTCCATCCGGTTGAGCACGCGGCAGACGAATTCGGAATTGATGTCCGCCCGCAGCGTCCAGCTGGCGTTGAGATAGCCGAACACCGCCGCAAGATTGGGCAGGTTCGAGAACATGCAGCCCTTGTAATAGAACCGCTGGCTGAAATCGACCGGTGCACCATCATTGCTTACCGCGATCTTGCCGGCGAGCCCCAGTTTGAGCCCGGTCGCGGTCACGATGATGTCGGCGGCGATCACCTGCCCGGTGTCGAGTTCGATCCCGCCCTTGACGAAGCGCTTGATCCGGCCGGTCACGACATCGGCCTTGCCGCGCTTGATGGCGGCGAACAGATCATCGTCGGGGACGAGGCACAGCCGCTGGTCCCACGGGTTGTAGGGCGGGGTGAAGGGCGCAAGGTCGAAATCCTCGCCCATCGATTTGCGGATGCGCTTGTGCAGTCCGTCCTTCACCTTCTGCGGCTTGTTGCGGGCCATCTTGAAGCCGAAATCCTGCATCTTGATGTTCTTCCACCGGGTGATCCGGTAGGCCAGCTTCTCGGGCAGGATCTTGCGCAGGAAGTTGGCCAGCCCGTCCTTCGCCGGGCGCGAGAACATCCAGGTCGGGGTCCGCTGGAGCATGGTGACCTTGGCCGCCTTGTCCGCCATCGAGGGGACGATGGTGACCGCCGTCGCGCCCGATCCGATCACCACGACCTGCTTGCCGCTGTAATCGAGGTCTTCAGGCCAGAACTGCGGGTGGACAACCTGCCCGTCGAAATCGGCGAATTCGAACGCCGGATCGTAGGCCTCGTCGTAATCGTAATAGCCTGATCCGAGATAGAGGAAATTGGCGGTCATCGCCGTCTGCGATCCGTCCGCCTTTTCCATGATAACGTGCCAGCGCGCTTCGTCGCTGCGCCAGTCGGCGGAGACGACCTTGTGCTGGAAATGGATGTGCTGCCGGATGCCGCGCTCGTCGACGATGCGGTCGAGGTAGTCGAGGATGGCAGGGGCATCGGCGATCGACTTCTCGTGCTTCCACGGCTCGAACACGAAGCCCAGCGTGTGCATATCGCTGTCCGACCGGATGCCGGGATAGCGGAACAGGTCCCACGTCCCGCCCAACTTCTCGCGCCGCTCGACGATCGCGTAATTGCGGCCGGGGCAGAGCATTTCCATATGCGCGGCCATGCCGATGCCGGAAATGCCGGCACCGACGATCAGGACGTCGAAATCGGGTGCGGTTGCAAGCATTGGGCCTCTCCTCTTGACGTTAGCGTAAACCATCAAGCGAGGGTTGGCGAGTCCCGATAGCGAATTGCAACCTATCTCGCGGTGACGAGGCTGCGCTGCTCCGCCATCCCCATCGAGGCGAGCAGGGGATCGGTCTCCTGCCGCGCCTTGAAATCGGCCTTGCTGCCCATCCCGCGCCAGTCGGCCAGTACCAGCGACTGCGCCACCGCACCGCCCAGGGTTGTGCCGGGTCCGGTGACGATGAACAGGTCCGGCGCAAACTCGCGCGCGGCAACCGTGATCGCGCGAGTGAAGTCGTAGCTTTCGGTCACCTGGTGGCCCAGCGTGTAATCCCATAGCGCCTGCGGCCCGCTCGCATGCGGCCACCAGATCGCGCCGCGCCCGTCGATCAGCGGAATCGAAGGTTGGCCGAAGAGTGCGGGTGAGAGCGCCACGCGCCCGCGCGCGGCGACCGGCTCCTGAAGCGATGTGTGGAACGCAGCGTGGTTACCCAGCCGCAGCGGGAAGCGACCGTCGATGGGTTCCGCCGCGTTCTCGAACGCCTTGAGTCCGGCCTCGTTGCCTGCCAGCACCAGCATGCCGCCGAGGTCGATCGACAGGCCGAGCGTGTGATCGGCGCGCGCGTCGATCTCCGCCACCAGCGCGAGCAGCGCCGCCTTGCGCGCCGGATCGGGCCGCCAGTCGTCGCCGAGAAACGGATAGACCAGCTGCCCGCCGATCAGCGCTTCCTGCATCAGCGTGCCCATGGTGTTGGCGACCGCGAAACCATCGGCGGGCGACAGCGCGCCGCCGCAGGCGAGCGCCGAATACCAGCCCATCGAATTGCCGGTGACCGCGACGATCTCCACCTGCTCGCGGTCGATCGACAGGAAATCGCCCAGCGTTGCGGCGTAGATCAGGCCCGAGGCATTGTCGCCGCGGGTGTGCCTGGCGAGGCTGAACCGATCGGCCCCGTCGAGCGCCGAGAGGCTTTCCTGCCCCATGCCGATGCGCTGCGCGTCGAACCCGGCGAGGAGCGCCGGATCGGGGAAGTGGCGCGCCAGATAGCCGAGCTCGTCCTTGTTGTAGGTCCCCCGACCTGGGCAGAAGACGACGGCGGTCTTCATGCTGCTTCCCCCGCAAGATCGCGCGCGGCGGCGAGGATGCTGTCGATCCCCGGCATGGTCGCGGCATAGGCCGGGCCGGTGGGGATGAAGCTGTCTTCGGCGGTGTGGCGCGCGACTGGCTTGTCCGTGCGTTCGGTGAGCAGCGTGACCAGCGCTTCGGCCAGCCCGCCGGTGCGGCGCGTTTCGTCAACCACCAGCACCCGCGCCGCATCGCCGACGGCGTCGAGCAGCGCCGCTTCGGGCAGCGGGTTGAGCCAGTGCAGGTCGATCACCCGCGCGGCGATGCCCTCTTCCGCTAGCCTTTTTTGCGCTTGCAGCGACAAATGCATTCCGTTGGCGTAGCTGACGATGGCAAGGTCGATGCCGTCCCCATGGCGCGAGACATCGCCGAAGCCGATCCGCTCGGACGGGTCGGGATATTCGCGCAACCACAGCCCGTCGCCCGGCTCGTGTAGGTCGCGCATCGGGTAGAGCGCGATCGGCTCGAGGAACACCACCAGCCGCTGCTCCTCGCGCGCCAGCCGCACGCATTCGCGCAGCAGCTTCGCGGCATCGGCACCGTTCGAAGGGCAGCACAGGATCAGCCCGGGGATATCGCGCAGCACCGCAAAGCTGTTGTCGTTGTGAAAATGCCCCCCGAACCCCTTCTGGTAGCCCAGCCCGGCAATCCGCACGACCATCGGATTGGTGAACTGGCCACCCGAAAAGAACGGCAGCGTCGCCGCTTCACCGCGCAGCTGGTCTTCGGCATTGTGCAGATAGGCGAGGAACTGGATTTCCGGCACCGGCACGAAGCCGTTGTGCGCCATGCCGATGGCGAGGCCGAGGATCGATTGCTCGTCGAGCAGGGTGTCGATCACCCGCGCGCGGCCGAAGCGCTGGCCGAGCTTCTGGGTCACGCCGTAGACCCCGCCCTTGGCGCAGATATCCTCGCCCATCAGCGCGATCTCGCGGTGTTCGAGCATGAGATCGGTCAGCGCCCAGTTGATGCAGCGGCTCATGATCTGCGGGCTTTCCATCGCCTTGAGATCGCTGCCGAAGGCTGCGGCGCGTGCATCGGTTGATGGCCCGTTGCTCGGTGCATTGCTGCGTTTCGGCGGTATCAGGCTCGCCATCACCTCGCTCGCTGCCTTCAGGCGAGGGCGGGTCACCGCTTCGTTGCGGATACGCTCCACCCGCTCCAGCGTCTGCCGGTAGATCGCCAGCGCCTCGGCAGGATCGAGCGCGCCTGCTTCGCCCAGCAGGCGGACCGTATGCAGCAGCGGATCGTTCGCCTCGTCCGCCTCGACCTGCGCCTTGGGCATATAGGTCGTCTGCACATCGGCCCCGGCATGGCCATAGAGCCGGACGGTGCGGATGTGCAGGAAAGCGGGCTTGCGCCGCTTGCGCACGTACTCCGCCGCTTCCCGCGCCACTCGGAAGCTGTCGTAGATGTCGAGCCCGTCGCAAGCGAAATAGGCGAGGTCCGGCTTGTGCGCGAAATTGGCCGCGATCCATCCGTTGGGCGTCTTGGTCGAGATGCCGATCCCGTTGTCCTCGCACACCCACAGCACCGGCATCGGCACCTTCTGGTAGGCGGTCCAGCAGCTGGTGTTGATTGCGCCCTGCGCGGTCGAGTGGTTGGCGCTGGCATCACCGAAACTGCACATCACGATCGCATCGTCAGGCAGCGCCCGATGCTCCGGCATCACGCGCTTCGCCAGGCCGACAGAATACGCCGCGCCGACCGCCTTGGGCAGGTGGCTGGCGATAGTCGAGGTCTGCGGCGGGATGTTGAGTGCCTTGCTGCCCAATACCTTGTGCCGCCCGCCCGAGATCGGGTCGTCGCTCGAGCAGGTGAAGCTCAGCAGCATGTCCCACGCGATGCTCTGCCCCGGAACCTGGTTGGCGCGCTCGATCTGGAACGCGGCATCGCGGTAGTGGAGGAACGCCATGTCGGTCGGGTGCAGTGCGGCCGCGACCGCTGCCATCCCCTCATGGCCGGAGGAACCGATGGTGTAGAACCCTTCGCCCGCCGCCTGCATCTTCCGGCTGACGATATCCAGCGCGCGGGTCAGGCAGCCCGAACGGTAGAGCTGGACGGCGAGGTCGGCCTGTAGCGGTCCAGACGGCCCAGCGCCTTGCGGCAAGTCACCCTCGGCCACCCGGCGAAGGAAATTCTCATGTACGATTTGCGCACGATCCATCCCAGCGCCCTTAGGCGGCTTCGGTTTCGATTGAAACCATCGCACACCGGCGCGACCAGTTCAAAATCGCGATTTTGCGGATATTTTGGGGGAGATCGAGTGGAGTGGGGCTTTTGGCCATCCCCACTCCTTGGACTCGAACCATTTCACATCGTACCAGACACAGCGATGCTACTTCTTTGGTTTCCGTACTATGTTGCACGGAGACTCGGACATAGCACCAATCGCGTGCTCGGGCAAAGCATTACGATGCCCGTACACAACGGTCAGAAGAGATTGTCGCGCCGCCTGGCGATATCGTCCGGGCTGGTCAGGTCGAGCTGCTGGCCGTTTTTGACGAAATTGTCGGCATAGACCCACAGGTAATTCAGTTTCTCCTCCTTGGGCATCGGCGGTTCCGGCTGGACCAGCTTCTTCACGCGGAAGCCGATCCGTGCCAGCTCGATGTGGTTCTCCTTGAACAGCAACCTGTGACCGAGAAAGCCGTAGACCCACACGCCGAATTCGAACCGGGTGTTGTGATGTCCGGCGGTGCGCATGTGCAACAGCCGGTTGTTGCGCACCAGCAGCCGGTCGACATTGCCGACATATATACCCTGCAACCACTTCACGTCGTTGCCCGGAGTGGTCAGTTCGCACAGATTGTCTTCGATCACCACGTCGCCGATAATAAAGGACTTCCGCTCGAAACTAATCGCAACCCGGATCGCGGTGTTGAACCCGCGGATGATGTTGCCCGACACGCGCGCCGAATCGAGGCGCCTTCCCGCGCAGACGATGGCCTGGAACGCCATCGGATCGCGTTGCTTGGTGTTGGCGGCGAACCAACCGTTGAAATCGCGGAAATTGGTCCGCGCCATCGTTCCGTCGAGCAGCATGCGGCCGGCGTTCGTGACATACTCGGCAAGGTTCTGGCTCTTGTCGAATGGCTTCGTTTCCTCCGCGCGCGCGATGATCCGGCTCCATTCCGTGTCGCGGACGGGCGAATTGAAGGCGACGCTTTGCCCGTCCTTCTCGATCAGCACATTGCGCTCGCCGCGCACGCTCGCGCGGCGTGAAGCGACGCCGATCTCGCGCAGCGTGAGCATTTTGCGGCGGGTTTCCTTCTCCACCCCCACCGGGTTGCCGTTGCCGAGCGCACGCATCCCTTCCTCGAAACTGGGCAGGAGTTCGGGCTTTTCGACCGCCGTATCGAACAACGACTTCACATATTTGCGCAAGCTATCCTCGCTGGTTGCCGCATCGGGAGGAGGCGGTTCCTTTCGGGTCATCCGGTCCCATTCGGATTGTGGCACCGCACTCATGAAGGTGAAGGCGAGATCACCCGCGCGAATCTCGCGCACATCGTTGCCCAGCACCGCGCGGCCCGAGGTGATCCGGGCGACCAGCGTCCCAAGCAACAGATCACGCCGCTTGGGGGGCAGCTTGTCGCTGGCGAGTTCGAAATCGGATCGCAGCGGCTGGACCGTCAGGGTGTTGTCGGCAACCAGACAATCGATCGCGTCGCTGACCAGAATCCCTTCCTGCATGAAGCCCACTTCGCAGCGGCAATTCACGATCCGCACGCGTGCCATCGGCGTGTCCTTCTCGTCGTCGGGCAAGGGCCGGACGGTCAGCGCGGTGCGTCGCGTCTCGTTGTCGGGCGCGCAAGCGAAGTCGCACTCGGCAATGTCGACCAGATCGACGCCGCTCACGGTCAGCGCGCCCAACCGGTGGTCGGATTGCGCTTCGTCCGCCATGTCGCCGCGCAAGGCGAGCGAGCGGACCGACAGGCCGCGCACGACGAGGCTGTTGCACTTTGCGACTTCGAGCGCGCACTCGCTCTTGGTCGCGACGATCCGCACGCCGTCGCCACTACCGTTGATCTTGACGTGGCCGAGGCCGGAGAGCTGCACGGTCGTTTCGGTGGTATAAGTGCCGGGCGCGAAGCAGATGCTGACATCGGTTCCGGCAGGAATGGCGGCGAGCACCTTGGCCCAATCATTCGCCGGGGTGATGACATGCGTCTCGCATCCGCCATGCTGGATGCGCGCAAGCTGCTCGATCGCATCCTGCACCGTAAGCGCACCGGCCAGTTCGGGCGTTGCCGAAGGATCGAAGCTGACATCTCGCGCGCGGGATAGGTTGGCGGCGAATTCGACCTTGGCACCAAAAGTGTTGCCGTCTGCGTCAACCCTGATCGCGGTGACCTTTTGCAGCTCGGTCGCGCCGTCGAGGCTCCAAGCTACGCTTGCGATCCCGTCGGCCTGGGTGGTCGCGACCAGCGTAGTAACATTCCCGGTCAGCCGTCCATTGCCGGCCGTCACAGCGAAACGGACACGCACGCCGGACACCGGCAGCTTGCCGCGCGTGACGGAAACCATCAACGGCTGGCCAAGCGGGACCAGCGATGCCGGAGCGGTCTCGTCCGGCATGGCTTCTTGACCGTCTCCGCTGACATAGTCGAACTGCAGCTGGTCGGTCAGCGGAGCGAAAATCGGCCGGCAATCGCTGAGCACAGCCCAGGCGCCGGATGCGTTGCGTTCGACGATCGCGAGCGGGGCGTATCCCCGGTCGAGTCCGTCGGGGGGCAGGTCGAGCGGTGCACCGGTGACCGCGTGTTGCGGCCATTCGACATCTCCGGTCAGCGAGCGCGCCGGGACGGTCCAGAAGTCGCCATGCAGCATGGCCCCGGGCTGGAAGCGGACCTCGACCCCCAGTTCGAGCTCGACCCAGCCCGCAGCGGGATCGGCCTCGACCGGCAGGCCGCCCTCCCACCGCTGGATCGTGGCGGATGGCGGCAATGCGGCGATGTTGGGCGCGCTCCCTGCGGTTATGACCGACAGATCGGCAGCGCTGCGCAGCTCCGACAGGATCAGCCGCTGGCCGCTGACGTCGCCGATCAGCCCGAAGAAGCCGGCGCCATTGGCCGCCAGCGCGGCGTCGTCGCGGATTTCGATCCAGTCGCCGACCTTAAGTTTGGTGACGTCGTCCCGGCCAAGGCTGTCGGCCACGAGCCCGCCGTCTTCGATCAGCGCGTAGCGGGTGCGATGCATCGCGTTGTCGCGCGACCATTTGTAATGCGGCTTTGCCAGCGCGGATGTGGTGTGAATCTCTACCCGGTAAAGATGGTTTTCGACCGAGCGATAGCCCGAATCGGGCGGCAGGGTGCAGGGCCCGGTCTCGGTCGCGGAAATCGTCGCGCGGGCGGCGAGCTTCGCCCGGGTGCCCTGCAGATCGATCCCCCCCTCGACATCGGCGCAGGTCAGCGGGGCCGAGGCGAGGCCGCGCGCGACCAGCTCTGCCTGCGACACGAACCCGACTTTCCATCGGGCCACGTCGCGGGTCGAGGTATCGGGTCCGTCGAACGCGACTTCGAGCAGCGCGGGATCGTCGATCGCGGTCAGTGCTGCATCCCATGTTTCAAGATAGGCGAGATAGCGCCCCGCGGCTGTCGGCAGCGCCGCGTCCGCCGGGTCGACCGCTTCGACCAGCCATGCCTCCGTGGTCGATTGCGGGGTCAGCGCAGGATCGAGGCGGAATTCGGCTTCGCCATCGGGGTTCGCTTCGCTGTGGGTGACGCGATGCACCGCACCGCTGCCGTCCGCCGCAACCGCGAGAATGTCACCCACCGCAAGGGCAGGCCCCTGCTCGACGATCCAGCGCGTATCGGTGCCGGTGCCCGACTTGCGCCTGATCGCCAGTTCCCGGATCCCGGCGCTGACGACATGCCGCCCCGCGACATAGCCGCTGCCGCCACCGATGACGAAACCGCCGAGCGCGGCGTTGAAGGCGAGCGCAAATCCGGCATCACCTTGCGGGAAGCCGGCCGGTCCGATGATGTCGGTCGCCGCCCGCCGATGGTCGAGCCGCAGCAGGTCGCCCTGTTCGTTAAAATCGGCATCGGACAGCAGTCGCCCCTGCTGCAGCCGCACCAGGCTGAACTGCTTCGCCGGATCGAACGAATTGCGCGAATAGTCACCACTCATGGCCAGCCTCACTCATCAACAAAATGGATGCCGCACGAGAGACCGAAGGGGGAGTATTCCCCTGCTGCATCTCGCAGGTTGGCCAGTCGGGCCGGGACCCGCTGGCGATAACCGACGCCCATTTCCAGGTTGCCGTCCGCCCCTTCGAGGATTTCGCGCGGACAGCCGCGCGAAAGCAGACCGAAGCCCGGATCGGCAAAACGGTCGCCGACGAAGGAGGGACGCAGTTTCATCGAGCTGCCGCCCGATGTTTCGGTCACGCAGCGGAAGCGCCGCGGGACGATCGAATCCGAAGGCAGGTAACTGAAACGGACGCAGCCCTGCTGGCGATGCTCCGCTTCGATCCGCCCGGTCGCGATGCAGTTCTCCATTTCGACGGTGCGCGCGTTCGTGCGCCCGAAGATGGTGGAGCGGGCTATCTCCAGATCGCCCTTCGGGATCGACAGGACGCCTTGCGCCCCGAGCGCCAGATCAGACCCGAAGGCGAGGATGCTGTCGGCGATCGAGAGCGGAGCAGCGACATCGTCGAGCCGGAGACGCCCGACAAGGCTTCGTTCGATGGTGACCCGGAGCGTTTCCTGCCCGTCGAGCCACAGCGCACGCACGAATTCGCCCTTGTCGACGCCCAGCGTGCAATCCAGCACGTCGAGCCGGTCGAGCACTTCGCCTGCCGCAATCCCGATATCCTTCAGCGCAATACCGGACAGCACCAGTCGCGTCGGCACATCGCTGTCGCTGGCGGCGGCCTTGATGCCGAGCCGCGTGGGGACATGGGGCCGTCGCAGTGCGGGCGTCAGGCCGGCTTCGTCGCGCTCAAAGGTTCCATCGGGGGAGCGCACTCCCGGCCAGCCTCCGGCGACAATGACCAGCTGGCAGCCCTTCTTCAGTTCGAGCGCATTTGCCCCGCCGATCGCCTCGGGATAGGTGCCGCTGTCGAGAATTGCGATGATCCCGCGCTGCCCCACGACCGACTCGGCATTCCAGCGCTGGATCGCGCTGCGCAGCGTTCCGACCACCGGTCCGCCCTGCAAGGGGTCGTTGGTCTGGTCCTCGATCCGGCTCGACACGCCGATTCGCCATGGTGCGGGCTCGCCAACGACGAAGATATCGTCCCACCAGCTGTCGAGCGAGGCGCGGCGGTCGTAGGCACCCCCTCCAATGTCGAACGGTTGGGGCGCGGCAAATCCGGTCTCGAGAGATCTGGCCTTGTCGGTATCGTGCAGCGAAAGACGCCCGAGTACCGGATCGAACAGCACGTGGCCCGCCGTGCCGGGCTGGCGGATCGATCCGTCCTTGGCCTCGCCCAAATGGCAGCAGTGGAGCTTATCAGTCGGAACCTCGGCCCCATCGAGCCGGATGCGCAGCACCGGGTTGGCACCGAACCATCGCGGCGTCTCGACATTGCCCGCACGGAGCCCGTCGAGTTCATCCGCAAGCGGCTCGCGGCGCAGCCGTTCGGGTACGTTCAGCGGCGAGACTCGCTCGGCAATCGTCAGGTCGGGCCGGGGCAGGTTCACCAGCGGGAGGTCGCGCCCCAGCGGGTCGAATCGCCGCACGGCTCCGTCGGGGGTCACCAGCGAGGGGACCGGACCGCCGAGGTAGCCGCTCGGTTCGCTGATCAGCGGAAACAGCGGCTGCGCGCCTTGTCGCCAGACGAACAGCCCGAGATTAGGAATGTTGAACCGACCGCTGAAGCCGGTAACCGGCCCGGCAGCAGGGAGGTGGCTCGCGCGCGAGAATGGCCGATGCGCCAGCTGCGGCTCGTCGCTGCGGCGGACGCTGGCGACCACCTGCCGGTTGGGGCGCAAATGGTTGACGTTCTCGCTGGTCGCCAGGTGCTGGAAGAATTCGACCGCGATGATCGGCCAGCCCGAGACATCGCGCGCAACCTGCTCCAGCGCCGCAGCGGTGCCCTTGGCCTGGCGATATTGCAGCACATTGGCGATATAGGCCCGGAGCTGGCCCGCCCCGCTGTCACCGATCTCGCGCATCGGGCGGGCACCGATCAGCTCGGCGATATAGGGCAGGACCCAGGCCTCGCAGGTCTCGACAAACCAGTTGTCGAACAACTGGTCGATATCCCTCTCGACGATCTGGAGCTCTTCGGTCAGGAGCGCCAGCAGCGCTTCGAGCGCGCGCTGTTCCTGCCCGTCGCGCAGGCGGGCGTAGGATGGAATCGCCTCGAACAGGGGGGAGGTTACGCGATCACGCATCGGCAAACTCCATCGTCAGATCGATCGCCGAGGGCAGGACGAGCAGCAGTTCGCTGGCGGCAAAGGAACCCGTCATGCGCTGCCCTGGCCCTTGCGCCGATGCGGCACGCAATACGCTGTCGAGACGGGGCGGAACCGAGCTGTCCACCAAGTCGCCGCCCTCGATCCGTTCGAGCCCGTCGAGGTCGACCATCGTCACCCCGGGCAGCGAGTGGATCAGCGCCAGAATGCCGGCCGACGAAACGGCTTCGCCCAGCGCGCCCGATGCAAAGCTGTAACGGGTCTCGATCGCAAGCCGGACATCGCGCTCGAGATCGGCCAGCAGATAGGCCCGATCGACATAGACTTTCGCCTTCACGCGGAAATAGACCCGGGCGTAGGGCTGGACGATCACTGCGCGCGCCGGATCGCGCACACCCTCGAGCGCATCGGCGAGCTTGGACAGCAGATCGGCATCGCCCGCCAGCTCGATATCTTCCTCCGGCGCGAGCGAGATATGGACGACCTTGTTCCTGCCCGACCAGAGCTGCTCCGCCCGGGCCTTCCCGACTCCGGCAAAGTTGCGCGCAAAGTCTTCGTAGTCCGCCAGCGACACCACGCGGCCCAGCGTCTTGACCGTGTTGGGTGCGGTCACGCGGATATCGTCGAGCGATTCGGGTTCGGCCCCTCCGGTTGCGGGGGAGGGATTGGACACCGAGCGGATGCCGAGCGGCTTCGTCTTCAATTGGATGATCGTCCGCTCGGGCACATGGCCCGCCAAGCCGGTGCCGCTGCGATAGCTGGCGGCGACGTTGAGCTCGCCCGTCGGCAGGCGGCGACCTTTGATCCCGTCGCCGAAGCGCACGGTGACCTCGCTGCTCTCGCCCAGCGCGGTCTCGTAGACTGCGTCCTGCGGCCCGGCGTCGAACAGGGTTTCGACTTCCCGCCACAGGATGCCGTCGACCCTCACCTCCAGCGTCGAGGCCCGCCCGCTGGCTGTGGTCGCCGAAACATAGGTCAGGGGAATCTTGCGCAGACCGAAACTCTGATTCGGCAAGGTGGCATCGCCCGAGCCGAGCACTTCGGTTACCCGCTCGCCATGGCTCGCCAGCGCGACATTGGCGTTGATGCGCAGACTGGTCCGCTCGTAGGAATGGATGATCGCGCCCTCGAGCAGCAGCCGCGTTACCCCGTCGATATGCAGGACTTCGCGGATGATGCAGGTTTCGCTGCCTTCGATTCCCTCGGCATCGGCCCGCGCCCCGGTAACCGATACGGGCCGCCCGCGCACGAGGTCGAGATAGAGCGTGTCGAGATCGAGTTCGAGCACTTCGGCCTCGAGCACCGGCTCGAGCGGTATCCCCGCAAGCGGCAGATGCTGCGAGGCGAGGAACGCCTGCGTCTTGCGCACCTTGAAGGCGTTGAGCGGGCTCGACACCGCGCTTGCCGGCGGGACAAGCGGGGTGCCGTCGGGCAGGGCGAAGGCGAGACCGGTGGCCTTGCCGCTCATGGCATAATCGGCGCGCGACTGGGTCGCGGCGGCTGTCACCTGCAACCCGAGCGACTCGCCTGCCGCGTTCTCGAGGATTGCCCAGCTCCCCGGCTGGACCGCCTTCACTTCGCGTTCGAGATAGGCCTGTGCCTCGCCCTGCAGAAGGCTGTTCTTGGCGTCGACCCAGATCGTGGTCGGGGTGCTGTCCCAGTCATGAGAGAAAGGGGCCTTGATCGCGGTACCGTCGGCATTCCTGCCAAAGGACACTGTGGCCCACAGCTGCGCAGAATTGCCGAAGAAACCGGCATCCTCGCTCATCGCGTGGAGCCCGGTCTGCACCTCCCCGACGCCCGCCGGCCCAACGACCGGGCGCAGCCGCCCGCGCAGCATCGCCATCAGCTTGGTGCGCGACCATGATTGGGTGCGCACGAAGGCGCTGAGGCCATCGCCGGTCCAGGCGTTGCCCTTGACGTAGCGATCGAGCGTGCTGCTTGCGAGCGACAGGCCCTGCGCGGGAATGATCCCCGGCTTCAGTCTGGCAGGGCGGAATCGGGGCGGCGTGCTCACCGCGTCGGGCGGATTGCCGTGGCGCGCAAGGATGAGGGTGGTGATCCCGAAGTCGCGTTTCTCGGTAACGGTGACGATGCGATAGGGTTCGGCGATGGTCGCGCCTTCGCTGCCCGATCGGGCGACTGCGAGCAGGCGCTGGCCGGGTCTCAGCGCGAGACCCAGCCCGTGAACAAAGACTTCATTGACCGGCACTGCGCGGAGCAGCGGCTCGATCTCGGGATTGGTTGCCCGGTCGGCTATGCGCTGGGCGAGCCGTTCGGACAGGTCGAGGCCGGGTGTGACCGCGTGATACGGCTCCAGCGCCGCATCGCTGGCCAGCTCGACCAGCCCGGCCAGCGCCGGGTCGTCGGTGTCGAAGCTGTTGTCGAGGTCAAACAGGAACAGCGTGCCGTTGGCGGGATCGTCCTCGTCGGCAAGATTGCGGTAGATTGCGAGCGGCTGGTCGCGCGTGGTCCTTGCGCGAATGTCGTTCCACTCGCCACGCGCCACGATCGGCTCAAGTGTTTCGAAGGTCTGCGGCAACTCGTCCTTGGCTTGCGGTACCGATGCCGCCTGCACGCCCGGCGCGATCTCGACCCGGCGAAACGGATCGTCCTTGTCCTCGACGGTAAAGGCCAGCCAGGTGCCGGAAGCTACGCCGGGCCCCAGCTTGTAGCCGATCGTCGCCGCCAGCTCGATCATCGAGCGCCGCTCGCGCGCGCTCGCAAGATAGCCTTCATTGGCGATCCGTTCGGAATAGAAAGAGAGCACATCGAGCGTGCAGGCGAAGGCATCGAGGAGACCCCCGGTCGGCTCGCCCGCACGATCCGGACGAAGACCGCGCAACGGATGGCTCGCGGGGACCCCGTCGCGCGCCGGAACTTCCTGACGCGGAACCCGCCACAACATGCGGTCGAGGAACTCCGGCTGCGTGCCGATTCGGTAGTCGACTTCGCTGCGGCCCGGCGGGTTGTCAGGTCGCTGCGGATCGAGGTCTTTCGCGCCGCAGATATCGAGCGATGGCTTGCGATGCACGGTCAGCGCCCCCCGTCCAGATGGAACCGCAGCACGCCGTGATCCGGGTAGTTCGGATCGTTGTCGAGCCGAGCGATTTCGCCGTCGAACACCGGGATCGCCCCGCTGTCGTCATGGTCGAAATCGGGCTGGTCCATGCGCCGGAACCGTCCGACGCGATTGCCCTGGTGATCGGCCATGCCGATCCATTGCACGCCCTCGACCTGCATCGCCCGCGCGATGATCGGCGAAAGCGCGATATCCTCACCGAAATCGAGCCGGTCGGGATGGAAATAGCCGAGCTCGCCATTGCCGAGCGCGCGGGCAGAGAACACCCGCAGCAGAGCCCGTTCCACATCCGGGGCGTAGAACTCCGGCTTCACGCATGCGAACAGCGCAATGTCGAGCGAGACGAAACCGGGATTGATGATCCGCAGGTCGTGGCTGGCCAGACGGCGTTCCTCAAGGAAAAGTTTGAGCGAATCTGCAAAGGCGGAGTTGATCGAGATCCCACCGACCAGGTCGACCGCCAGCGTCATCGTGTACCACGATCCCGTCCACCGCCGCCGGGCATAGGCGCGCACGACATCGGGATGTTCCGCGGCTGCCAGCGCGTAATCCTGCGCCGTGACCGCGCGGCGCTGGCGGCGAAAGGCGTGCGGCGCAGCGATCCGGATCGCTTCCTTGCTCTCGGGATCGCTCCCCCCGCGAGCCGGAAGCGGATTGCGGACCGCCACGATCTTCGACGGATCGGCCAGCACGACATGACGGATCGCTTCGGCACCGATATTGCCGCGGCTACCGCCGCCTACCCGCAAGCGCGCCTTGAACTGCGTGTCAGCAGCAGGCTCGCGCCCGATCACATTGTCGCCGAAGCGGGCATAGGCCCCGCCGCCCTCGCGCGGTTCGATGACGAAATTGGCGGCGAAGCGATCGGACGACAGCAGGTCGGGCTTGCTCTCCCACAACTGGCCGCCGCCGAGCAACTGCACGTCTGCGACCGCCTCGCCGGTCGGTTCCAGGGTGGTTGCAGCGGGAAGGGTCACGGCGATCCCGGGATCGAACCCGCGAGAGCGGACCAGGCTATCGCTGGCGATCCGGCGGCGCATCGCGGTCCCGGCACCGTCGTCGGGCAATACCCCGCCGACACCGCTGGTCGCCAGCGCAATCGAGTCTTCCGGCGCAGCTGCTGCCGGTTGCGTGAAATTGAGTGTTCGTCCTTCATCGGCGAGGACGATGTTGCCGATCGCAATCGCGCCGGGATTGGCTGCATCGCCTTGCAGGCTGAGCGGGAAGGCGAGCGCATCGGCCCGATGCCAGGCGATGCGGACGAGATCGAGATTGAGGACGGCGTCCTTAACTCCCGGCTCGACTTGTGTCAGCCGTACGAGTTGGCGATGCGCCCGATCGGGGAAATCGCCGGGCGCGCCGCCGAAGGGGATCAGTTCCTCGAACAGGATCAGATCGCCAACCGCCAGATCGAGCTTGGGGCTCGCTTCGCGCAGCCACGCCTCGGTTGCACCAACCGGAAGGCAGCAGGCCTCGTCGCCCCAGTCGTGCAGCAGCATCCGGTTGCGAACGGTCTTGATCGTCGGCAGATCCTGCATCGCCTCGAACACGATCGCCCCGCCGTTGACCAGCGCTTCCATCGCTTCCGGCTCGCGCGGCAGAGTGGCAGCGAGGCCGAGCGCGCCACTTGCAGGCTCGGTGAGGAACCGCGCACCTTTCGGTATCGCGGGATCGCCGGCGAGATGGTCTGACTTGGCAACGATTGCCACTGCAACACGGGCATTGCTTCCTTCATCGGGCTGATAGCCCAGCAACCGGCCATGGCGGCGCAGCGATTGGCGCTGCCGTGCGGTGCGCAGATAGGCCTCGGTCCCGACAGCATCCTGAAACCAGCTTGCGCGGTCTGCGGCGTCGGCGAGCGTTTCAACCAGCATCACTCCAAGATCCGCCGGATTGCGCTCGCGCCAGTCGGGCACGGTCACCGCCATCCGGTCGAGCATCAGTCGGCGGAAGCCTTCGAAGTCGCGGGTCAGGTAATCGAGCGATGGCCCCTCTTCGCGCGAACGACCGGTATCCTCATCGTCGACGCAATCGAAATCGCTCGCGCACTCGACCTTGAAGAAGATCGTAACCTCGGCCAGCCGCGGATCCATGTTGGCGGGCGGTGTGTCGACCGCGGCGCTAGCCTTGAGCCGCAGCACATAGGGGGAAAAATCGCCCCGGCGGTCGAGCGTCAGTCGCAGTTGCGTTGGCGCTGCGCCCAGTTCGACCGAAGTTACCTCGACACCCGTGACCCGCGAGCCGCCTTCGATCGCGAAGTTCTCGGTCGCGAGCAGCGCTGCCCCCGCATCGCTCACCCCGTCGGGCTTGAGAAAGTTCACTTCGAGGATGCGCTGCCGCAGGTCTTCGCTGGGCGCGCCGATGTCGATCACTTCGACAAAATCGATGCCGTTGATCTCGAGCCCGCCGATCGTGACGTTGCTCGCCGCGACCCGCTGGCGCCGCAGGCTGGTGCCGCAGTGCTGGACGAGGCCGCTCACAACGCGTGCTCCAGCGTGACGGAGCGCAGATTCTCTTCGTCGGTCCGGCGATACTGCACCGTTATGGCCAGCAGGTTCTCGCGTGCTTCGGCGGCGACCGCTCGCACCTCGATCCGCGGGGAAAGCCATTGCTGGAGCGAAGCCTGCACCATGTTGCGCGCGGCGGCGGCTATCTCCGGCGCGTTCTCGCTGAACACCATTTCATGGATGCCCGCCCCGAAATCGGGGCGATTGCGGCGTTCCCCCCGCCGGGTGAACAGGATCTGCTCGATCAGGTGGACGATGTGCCGGTCTTCATCCGCGCTGCGGGTCGAGCCGTCGGGGGCGATGGCATAGGGGAACGCGAAGTGGGTCATGCCGCCAGCACCTTCATCTGGATGTTGGTCCAGCCGACCGGCCCCTGCGGAATGTTCTCGACCGAATAGCAGAGGTCGGAAGGGTTCTGCAGCAGCACGAACTTGCCTTCGGCCATCACTTTGCTCGAAATCCCGAGCAGCATCTCGGTGACGCAGGGCTGGGGCTTGCCGTTGGGCAGGGTGAATGGGCATCCGGCGACCGTGCCCTTGTCACCCAGCGCGAGCGCCGGGGCGTTGTCGATCATGACCTTGGTGGTCGATGTCGTGAGCGTCCCCATCGCCGCATGCGGGCACTGGGTCTGGGTGAGCTGGGTGACGACCGGCTTGCTCATGGCAGCACCTTGAGGTTGGTGCCGTTGATCGAAACCCCGTCTGCCGCAAGCTTCACGCTGCTCCCGGAGAAGCTGATCTCGACCGCCGCCGGGCCGATGTCGATCAGGGCTTCGCCGGTCATCGTCGTGACGCTCAGCTTCGCGGCGACAAGTCCGATGGTGTCGTTGAACTCGAGCGTGAAATTCTCACCCACCCAGGCGTGGGTGGTTGGGTTGGTCGGTCCGATGGCGACCGGCGCGTCACCCTGTCCCCAGAAACCGCCCGACCAAACCGGAAACTGCGGATCACCGCGCTCGAAATCGATCCACACCATCGCCCCGACCGGTGGTATCGAGAACAGGCCGACGCCGGGGCCGGCTCCGGGCAAGCACGGCATTGCCCATGCCATGGTGCCGTCGCCATAGACGTCGGGCACGCTCACCTGGATGCGCCCGATGCCGAATGGGTCGATGACATTCTCAACCGTGCCGCGATACTTGCCGAAGAAAGTTTTCGGGGAGTTCCGCATCACACGACCTCCACTTCGGGCGGGACCACCGGGGCGAGCGGGTAGAGTTCACCGCGCTGCAAGCGGAAGGTCTGGCTGTAGTCGCCCGGACGGATGGCGTGGCGCACCTCCGCCACCGTATACAGCCCGCCATAGATCGCCCCGACCCCGCGGATATTGACCTGCTGGAACGGGCGCAGGACGTCGTTGTACTGCACATTGTTGATTGTCCCGGTCACGACAACCGCGTTCTCGGAGGTTTCCTGCAGCCTTGCGGTCGAAACCGCAGCGGCCTGCATCGCGCTCATCCCCGAAGCGGCGAAGCGCTCCTCGCGCAGGCTGCCCGCGCGCGTCGCCCATTCGGGAACCGCGCCTTGCGGCGCTCCGGGAAGACCGGGCACGGCTACTTCCATGTCGGCGCCGGTCATCCGGTCCACGACGCGCGCACTGGCGGACGTGATCTGGTCCCCGTCATGCGTGATGGTGACACCGAAGGCATCGGACATCGGGCCGAGGTCCACGCTCAGCGTCTTCTGCGGCAGGCCCGGGATCGGGAGCGGCCCCCAGTAGAAGGTCGAGGTTCCGGGCGCGGGGCCGGGCTGGAGCGCGGCATGGTAGCCGTTCGCCCGGGCCATGTCTCGCAGATAGGCGAGGTCGGTCGCGCTTTGCTGCGGGGTGCTGTCGACCGGGTTGGGTTGCTCGAAAATCGTCGGCGGCAGCACCATCGGCACGATGCCTTCAGTCGCATATTGCGCGAGGATCGCCATGGCGATCAGGTTGGGCGCAAGCGCCGGCCATTCGGTCTGCACTTCGGTCCGGTTCATCAGCTCAGACAGATCGCGGCCGAGCAACACCACCCGCCCGTCATGTGAATCGTTGGGCGGGATATATTGTGATCGCACGATCAGCCCGTGGAAAATCGGGACCGGCTTGACCCCCATGATCATCGAGACCGCGATGCGGCCACCGCTCTGGAAACGCGGATCGTCGACGAAAGGCGCGCCGAGCAGCCCCAGCGGACCGCCCCTCCCTGCGGCGAGCACCAGCCTGAAGACCGATGGCCGGCGAACCGAGCACTCCAGCTCCAGCTCGACGATGGCTTCCATTACGTCGAGCGTTGCGGGCAGCAGCACCGGACCCACACCGAATTGCAGCAGGGCCCTGATGCCGAGAATATTGCCGAACGCGCTCATCGCGGACCCACTTCCCCTGCGCCGAGCAGCGGGATGGCAACCGTATCTCCCGGCTCGCCGAGCACCGCGTCAGGATGCGGGTGCGGGCTGGCGGCGGCGATCACCCACCATGCGGTCGCCTGACGGAAATACTGCGCCGACAGCAGGTCGATCCGTTCGCTGTCCTTGACCCGGTGGTTGGCGGCAATCGGCACGTCTTCGTAGTGCGGCAGCAGGACGGGCCGCAGATGGCGCACTTCCGATCCGTCCGACCGCGTGCGAGAGCGAACCGGGATTGCGGCATAGCGGCTGTCCTTGCCGATCATGGCGCCCCCCTCCTCACAGGTCGATCCCGACCGCTTCGGCGGCGTTGTTGAGGCTGGCGACGGTGGCGAGGGTCTCCTTCACCACCTGGTGTGCCATGAACGCCCAGTACCCCGGATTGGTCATCGACAGATCGTTATAGGTCAGCACCTTCATGCTCACGGAGACGTCGGCGCGGATCGGGTGCAGGTTGGCGTCGTGCGCGGTTTCGGTGATCGACAGGCTCTCGATCTTCACCGGGACGATGCGGGTGAGGCCGTAAATGAACAGGGTGAGCGGTGCGGCGGGCGGGACGACTTCCATCATCCCGCCGACCAGCAGGGCCTGGTTGATCGCCACGGCGATGGACTTCGGGTAGACCAGCATCTCCAGCGCGGCGAGATTGCCGCTGATCCCGGCACCCAGCGGGCCGTTCTCGCCCTCTTCCATCTGGTCGATCAGGTCCATCTTGAGCGTCACCGAGATGGTTTCCTGCGGCGGCCCGGCCAGCCGCAGCGGCTCCGACTTGGCTCCGCCGCCGGCCCCGCCGCCATATTGCGGGGCGAGCGAGCGCGAGAGCTGCTCCGGATTGTACTGGAAGATCGCGATCGACGAGATCGGGTTGAAAATATCGATCCCGACGATCGCGCCGCGCATGACCTTGGGAGAGAGGGGGAAGGAGGTGGTCATCACTTGTCCTCCGGCTTGCGTTCGGCCATCCAGGCCCCGTATTGGTCGCCTGCTCTCACCGCATAGCTGACCTTTCTCGCGCCTGTCGCCGCATCGACGATGGTGAAAGCCTCGTTGATGCTAAAGCGTACCGCGACACGAACTGGGGTCTTCGGGTATGCAGGACTGTCAGGCCGATAAATCTTGCAAATCTCGACATCGTAGACCCGGTCGATGCTATGGAACCCGTGAGAGTCATGGATCGAGAACTTCACCTTCTTGGGGAAGCATTTGCCGCCATTTTTCTTCGAATCATACTCGCTCGGGAATCCGCTTTCGATCCCGTGGACGAAGAAGCCGTGAAATTCCTTCGGCGTGCCTTCGCCAACCTGCACACCGTCGTTTCTGGTGACCACACGGGTTGCCGTGCCGGACGCGTCGGACTGTTCCCCGCCTTCGCTCGCCGGGTCCCCGGTCACGGCGCTCGCGGCTCGCGGCGGGACCTGCTGTTCGCGTCCTTCCATATGCACCCGTTCGCCGTCGGTGATCGGATCGCCGTCCTTGAAAGTCTTGTCGACAAGGTCTTGAGGCAGATCGGGCACACCGCCGCTATCCCCGCCTGCCGAGCCGCAATCGATCGGCGTGAAAGGCTCCGGCTTGGCCGCGATTTTCGATTCATCGCACAATAGCTCGGCGGCGTGATCGCCCAATGGTTTGCCGAGCATCTCACCCGGGACGAATGCCCTGAGCGCCTTTTTGATCTCACCCACCGAAAGCTTGGCGAGTTCGGCCGGCATTTCCTGCAGGATCGCGAAGCCGGCCATAATCTTGCCGATTGCGTTCTTGTTGGGACACGTTTCGATGGTTTTGGCGATGACATAGTCGATCGGCGAGATGCCTAGCTGGCCGAGGATCCAGTCGGCGACGGCGAGACCGCATCCCACGACCGCTCCGAGTCCAAGCGTTTCCGGAGCGGTGGCGAGCGAGATCAGGCACGCACCGATCCGCAGGCCATTGGCAATATCCTTGATCATCCCGATTACCGCGAGGACGTTCTGACTGTCCTCCACGAGCTTCTCGACCTTGCCCTCGTACTCCCCGACGATGCTCGTGACGGCGGCGTCGATAGTCGCCTCGATTTCGGTAGCCATCGTCTCGATGCGCGCCTGGATGTCGGTCGCCATCTGCTGCAGGTCCGCGACCGGTCCCTCCTCGGGAAGGAGCGTTTCGAACTTCGCTTTGAACCCACTTTCGACGCAGCTCATGATGAGTGCGTAGGTTTGCCGCACGATCGGCATGACCAGGAGCGGGAGCAGGGCGGCCATCACTCCCTTGGCGGCCTTGAGCATGATCCCGCCGCGCTTCTTCTTGTCGCGTTCGAGCGCCTTCTTTTTGCGCGCCTCGATCTTGTCGCTGACCTTCTGTTTGAACTCCTCGAACTTGTTGATGCCCTTGACCACGATCGTGCCGAACTTGTCCCGCAGCAAGCCGATCAACCGGGCTGAATCTCCGGTCCAGAACGCCGCTTTCTGGAGGAACTTGAAATCGATCAGCGCCTTCGAACCAGACGCTTCGCTGGTGATATCGGAGGGCATTGATGCGTTGTCGGGATTGTCCTTGGCCCATTTCGCAAGGCCGGCATTGCGGTTGACCAGGGCGAGAATATCTTGCGGCGCAATCTCGTGCAGCTGGTCGAGGACATTGTTCCGCGACTCCTCCGGAAGGGACCTGTTGCCACGGCGGAAAGCTTCCCATTTGGCCGCCGAGAAATCGTCCTCCATCGCCTTTCGGCGCAGCAACGGCATGGCCGGCCGCGCGTTCAGCAGGCGGGGCTTGGGCTTGGCCGGAGATGATGACGCCTTCTTGGGCGGCGTGCGAAGCTTGGCCGGTATGTGATGCACGTCGGCTAGCCGCCGTTCGAAATGCTTGGAAACGTTCCCGTTCTTCAGCGCCTTGCGTAGGTCGGCTGGCTTGGGGTGGAGGTAATAGACAAACACGCCGTCACCGCCATCCTTGCGGCGGGAACCGCGGGCGATCATCCACCGACCGTCGATGGTATCGGGTTTGGCGGGCTTGGGCACCGACTTGCTCGGGCCAGCGGTGCCGGGAACCCGCTTGGTCGAACTGTCATCGAACTTGATTGTCTGCGACCAGCGCAGTTCGATGTCCTTTTCCGGCCAGGTGGTATGGGTCTTCGAGGGATCCCAATCCTTCGGCAGATCCAGCTCGCTGCCCATCATCCGCTTGGTAAACGGTACCCAGCCGGTGCCGGGAAACAGCCGGTTGGTGGCTTCGGCTGCGGCATCGATACCTTCGACATAGTTCTTGAGCTGCTTGACCCCCGATTGCCGGTACGAGATGGAATGTGCCGGCTTGATCTCGCCAAGCTTGATGTTCGTCGGCATGTCGGCGGTATCGTCGAGCTTGCCGCCCGCCCAGTCGATCTTCGGCGCGCGTGCGCTTTCGAGGCTGGTTACTCCGCCAATTCCGGCAAACGAAATGCGGGGGCCTTTCGTAACGGTGATCGGTCCCGAAGGTCCGGCAACTGTGTCGGGCTCGAGCGTATTGGTGAAGTTGGCCAAGGCATTGGGACTCGCGCCACCACCCTTGACCGCCTGGACCCCGATGATTGCGGGCTTGCGATCCGCAGGGCTGCTCTTGGTTCCGGCGAAATAGAGATCTGCAAAGCCGTACTTCTCGCCGATATCAATTGAACTGCGATCCGCGCCGGGCATTGGCACTTCGGTCAGCATGCCCTTGTTCGCCTTGACCCCCCTCAGCGCATCCTGTGCCTCGTTGTGCTTCTGGGTGTGCAATGCACGGGCATCCATCGCGCTGCGCGGGAAGAAGAAGGGTTCTTTTTCGTCCAGAACTTCGCGGCGTATCGCCGGTCTGGTATCGATCTGGGCCGTTGATGCTGCACCCGCACCCGGACCCACCGGTCCGGGTGCGGTCTGCTGCAACACATGGGCCAGCTCGTGCGCCATGGTGAAGCTGATCTCGTGGCGTTCGCTGCGACCAAGCCAGATGTGGTTGCGGTAGGTGAAGGCGCGCGCGCTGATCGATTGGCTGAAGCCGGATGACGCGTGGCCAGAGTGGACCCGCACATGCGACAGGTCGCGGCCCATGCGGGGCTCGAAAAACTGCCGGGCAGATGCGCTCAGCGGCGAGCCGCCGGTGGTCAGTTCGCCCGATGTCGCGGCAAGCCCGGGAGGCCCATCGCTCTCGGCTTCGCCGCGCATGCGCGGGGCTTCGCTCTCGTCAGCATCGGCGATTTGCCCGTCGGTTCGGCGGCGGACGATCTCTGCCGCGAGGTCTTCCTCCTCGATCCTGCGGGCCGACAGATGTTCATCCCGTGTCGCGCTGCAGGCGGCGCAGGCCCGCTGGATTGACGGAGCGGCACCGGTTGCATCGCGTGCGGAGCCGATCAGGTCGCCTTCCGGAATCGCCATCACCGAATGGGCGATGGCGTCGGCCTCGTGCTCGAACGGATCGTCCGCCGCACCGACTTCGAGCCGCGTACGGACCTTGGTCGACGCTTCTTTCTCCTCGGCATCGCATGTCTCACACTTGCGCTGGACAGCCTCACCCGATGCCCGGCTCACCGACGGCGGGGGCGGTGGAGCGGGCGGGGCAGAGATCGGAATGCGCGAGAGCGAGGAGACCGGCCCGCTGTCCTGCTGCAGAGATTCCAGCGCCTGCGCCACGACGGGCACGGGTGCCGCCGCCGCAGGGGCCTTCGCCTGCGCGGGCCGGAGGGCGGCGGCGCTCATCAGTTGCCTGCCACGTAAGGCGCACCGGAAAAGTCGATCCCGAGCTTTTCCATCAGGGGTGTGTAGCCGCTCTGCGAAGTTCCGAGTATCGTTCCGCCTGCGCCGACGGTGATTTCCCACCACACGCAATCGTCGAAGGTAAGGAGAATCCCTGCTGGAGCTTGGCTCACGGTTAGTTCTTGCTGTCGGCCAACGTAGGCTTCAATTGCCGCCATGTTGTCTCCAACCAAGGCAAGTTGGGAGATGGCTTGTCCGTGCGCATAGGCAGTCGCGAGCAATGCCCGACGCTCATGCAGCGCCATCCCGTTCGGATCGTTCGGCTGGCCTTCGTTCATGTCCTGAACCAGTACTTGCCGCTGGTGGTCGGGTCGCTGTGCAGCGTATCGATGAAATGCTGCGTAGGGCTCGCGCCGCATGTAGGCCCTGTCGCGACTGCGTCGCCATAACTATTGCTCGCGCTGAGCCAAGGGCGGGTAAAACCGTATTTGACGCAGCCGAGGATCTGGTCCGGAGCAGGACTGCCCACGGTTCCGCCATGACGGCATGTGACGCACGCCTCGCCTTCCCAGAAGAAGTTGGTTCCCCTAATCGCTGAGAGGTGGGCTTCATTCCGGTAGGGAATGTCGTAGAGTGAAACAGCGGTATCGACTTGCGATCCGCCATCCGGAAACATCGATGCCGGACCTATGGTGTGCAAGCCATGGCCACCAGAACCAATCTGCGTATAATACGGGTTGCCATCCGTATTTGCGTTGTCGACAAAGCTCTGATTGCCGCGAGGGTCAGCTGGCTCGTTGCTTCTGATAACCTGAATGACTTCCCACGAATTGCATCCGCTGCAACGGCTGCCACTAGGGATCGCTGTGCTATTTCTTATGAAGTGCAGTGCAGCGCCAACACCATTGGCCCCCGCGCTCGAGCCCAGCGGGGACCCTCTTGATGTGCTGTAAAAGATCGGCATCGCGTGAAACGTCCCGATGTCGGTTCCACTGCAATTGATCGGACAGGATACCGCTGCCCGGCGCTGATCTGGCAGGAGCGGACCCGCCATCCCCGCATCCACGATGTCGAGCTGCGCCATCCGCATCACGCCGTCGTTTTGCTGCACATGCGCCAGTTCGTGCGCCAGCAAGTGGCGCGCGGTGTGATCGGTGCCGTATTCGCCGCGTCCGAACACGATGTCGCTGCCGATGGTGAAGGCGCGCGCGCCGAGGCCAGAGGCGGCGGCTTCGGCGTCGGGGCCGTCGTGCAGGCGGACATGCGAGAGGTCCTGCCCCAGCCGCGGCTCGAAGAAGGCGCGGTCGCTTGCGGGCATCGGTTTGCCGCCACCCAAAGCGCCGACGGCACTGGCGGCGGCCCCGCCAACCGGCATGGTGCCGCCTGCGGGCTTGGCGCGGGCAACCGGCACAGTCGGGGGCGTCGGGCTGCTCGCGGCACTGGACGGAGCATCGCCTGCCATCACCCGGTCGGCGATCGCATCGGCCTCGCGTTCGGCAGGGTCGTCGATCGCGCCGACTTCCAGCTTGGGGCTGACCGACATCGCGCTGTCGTCCTCCTGCGAACAGGCGGCGCATTTGCGGTGGATGAGCGGAGCGGCGGGTACGCGCGACAGGCTGGCGAATGGACCCGAGCCACCGTCGTGCTCCATTCCGCTGTCGAACCCGGCGATCGCCTTGGGCGAAAGGCGCGCGGGCGAGCGGCCTGCGGTTGCCTGCATCATGGTGCACCTCCTCCGGAAGTCTTGCGCGAAGCTCCGGGCGCAGACATTGCGCCGACCAGCTGGCGGGCAATCCCCGCCGCCATCGCCTCGGGCGAAGCGCGCTGCGGCAACGCGATCTGCAACCGGTCGAGCGCGATCGGCCCCGGTGCCGAAAGACCAGCTGTATCGCCGAGCTGAGCGTGCAGCTCGCGCTCGAGCGCTGCGCCGAGCCGAACCGCCTCGGCGCGGCCCAAGCCATTGATCCCAAGCTCTTCGATATCGAGCGATATGGCGGGCGCGGGCGTCATCGGGCCCACCCGGCGGTTTCGCCGTCGGTCATCATGCGCCCGACCTTGGTGTATTCGACCCGCGCCGCCGCCGCGATGCCGGACATGGTCACCGGTCCGCCGGCCTTCGCCGCGTCGAACGCAGCCGCGAGCGCGATGTTGCGGATAGTCCCGCCGGTTGCGTTGAGCTGGGCGAGGCGGGCAAAGTCGAGCCCGGCCTTAGGCACATCGGTCGGGAACATGCCCCGCCAGATGCGCTCGCGCTCGGCCGCCCCGGGGAACGGGAAATCGACCACGAAGCGAATCCGGCGCATGAACGCCTGGTCGATATTGTCCTTCAGATTGGTCGTCAGGATCGCGATGCCGCGAAAGGATTCGAGCTTCTGGAGCAGGTAGCTCACTTCGATATTGGCGTGCCGGTCGTGGCTGTCCTTCACCTCCGACCGCTTGCCGAACAGGGCGTCGGCCTCGTCGAACTGCATCACCACGCCGCCCTCCTCGGCTGCATCGAACAGGCGGCGGATGTTCTTTTCGGTCTCCCCCAGCCATTTGGAAACGACTGCGGACAAATCGATCCGGTAGAGATCGAGTTCGAGCGCGTTGGCAATGATCTGCCCGGCCATGGTCTTGCCGGTGCCCGAGGGGCCGCTGAGCAGGGCGCTGATGCCTAGCCCGCGATCCTGCAGCTTCGCCCCGAAACCCCATTCTTCATAGACCTGCGCCCGCTGGCCCGCTTGGTCGGTCAGGCGCCGGAGCAGCGCCTTCTCGCGCGGCGGGAGGATCAGGTCTTCCCATTCGGCAGTGCTTTCGATCCGCTCCGCCAGCTCGTTCATACGCGGGCGCATGTTTTCGCGGCAGGTCGCCCACACCTTGTCGCGAATCGCCTTCTTGCCCTTCGGCGGTGCCTCGCCGATACTTTGGCTGACCAGCGCGGCAAGCTCCGGGGTGACCGCAAAGTTGTTCGCCAGCTCGGCAATCGTGCCAGCCATTCCCTTGCGCCTTGTGTCGAGAAATCCGCGCCAGACATCGGTCCGGTCGCATGCCGTCATGTGCGGCATCGCAAGGCGCCGCGCCGACTTGCCGGGGAAGACGAGCGGTTCGTCGCAGGCAATCGTGACCGGGATGGCCAGCGCCTGCACCAGTTGGCGTGTCGCTGCATCGTCGCCTGCCCCGTCGATCCGGATCAGCAGCCGCGCGCCGACCAGCGTCAGATCACGCTCGAGCTCGCGCGCGAAACCGAGCAGATCCTGCGTTGCAGCCGGAATCAGCGATGCATGCAGCAGGCACAGGCGGTCACCGTTCGCGTCGCAGGCGGCCTTCATGGCGTGGACCTTGCCGTCCGGGTCGGGGCCGGTGAGGAGGGTCAGTGCCGAGGGCTCGCCCTTGCTGCCGTTTTCCAGCCGCCTGGCCACGGCTGTGCGCGCCGGGGACATCAACGGCGCGTCGGCCACCACCGCCACCATATCGGCAAGCGAGGGGGAGATCGACGGGTTGCCGAGGAGGTAGAACAGCACCGACTCCGCAAGCGTCACCTGCTGGCCGACAAACGAGGGCGATGGTGAAAGCAAGATGAGGCGAAAGCGGCGCAGGCCCCCATCCGCCGCCAGCGCTCGCCAGTTCGCTTGCGGTACTTGCGACAATAACGTGCCTAGCGTCAGCTGGCGGCGTTCGGGGCTGCCGTTGATCTGCGCAAGCCGGTCGCCGGCCTCGGGTTCCAGTGCAACGAAAGCGGCGAGCAGCAAGACGTTGCGCTCGAATTCGCCGAGCCCGAACCGCGCCGCCAGCCTGTCCGCATTTGTGGAGACCGGGTCGGCGTCGCGTGTTCCGGCCAGCCAGGCGGCGACCGCCGGCCATGCCTCGTGCAGGGGATGGAATGCTGCGTCGTTCATGCGATCGCCACCAGCGGGCCGACGATCTGCCCGAAGTCGGATTGCGCAGCGTCGGTCTGGAGCGCGACCGGGCTGATGAAACCATCGACATCGAGCCGGGCGAGATAATCCCCGGTCTTGAGCTGGGTGAACGGGAACTCGAGACTGGCGGCAGGGAAGGCGACACCGGTGCGCTTCGCCTCGAGCCTCAGCTGCCCGGGGTCCGCCGGATCGCGACGGTCGAGCACCAGCACGGCGTTTTGGCTTTCTGCGACCTTGGGGGCGATCGTCAGGGTAATCTTGCCGTTGCGCGTAGCACCGCCGCCGGTCGCGGTCACCTGAGCGATCGCAATCGAAGGCGGGAGCACGAAGGACAGGCTTTGCGTCCCGCTGCGCAGATGCGCCGGCTGCCCCGCAGGCACCGGGGCGAGCAAGCGCAGGGCGTGGACTCCGATGGCCAGTTCCTGCCCGCCAAGCCGGGCCGCTTCCAGCCTGATCGTCATCTGGTCGGGACCGGGGGCAACATCCGCCAGGTCGAACTCGATCCCGTCGATCGTCAGCCCGATGCCCCACTGCGCGAGACCATCGCCGGTAATCCTTGCGTCGGTGCCCCAGGCGACCGGGGAATTGCGGTCGGCAACGCCCGAAATCGCGTCGAGCCGCAAGCGGGAAAGCGGCGAAACCCAGACGTCCGGCCGCGCCACCGGCATTGCCAGCCGTGCGACATCCTCGGTCTCGATCGCGACGTGGCTCGCACGATAGGCGACCGAGAGCGTGTAGGGGACCTGGTAGAAGATCGACCAGATCTTGGAGAAGTCGTCGATCGACATCAGTTCGCGCGACAGGTGGACGCGCGACAAGGCCTCGCCGAGGTCTGCGCCGGTCAGCTCGCTGCTGTCAGCAATTGCCGCGTCGATCGTGTTGCGCGTGATCAGCGGTACTTTCTCAAGCGCGAGCATGACATTGGCAAGCATGCGCTCGGGGACGAACTTCTTCGCATCGCCATAGAAGCTGAGGATGTAGTGCAGGTCGAGCGCGAGCCGGGCCGGGCCGAGATCCTGTGTCCGGCTGGTTCGGGTCGGCAGGTGCTCGTTGGCGTGGCTGGCATTGGGCTCGACGCGATAGAGATGGATGTTGACCAGCGAATCGTTGTCTTCCGCCAGCTTTGCGGTCGGCGGGCCGAGCCGGACATCGGCATCGCTCACCGCGCTCGAAGCGGCGGCAAACACCCGCCGGCTGACCGCGCCCGATACCACCCCGATCGCCAACGCATCGCTCATTGGCGTGTCTCCGCGATGAACGCGTCGAGCGACATGCCTACTTCGGCTGGGCGGGGGGCGGTGGGGGTAGCTGGCGGTGGAACGGTGACATCGATCCGGCCAATGCGGATTTCGATGGCCGGCGGCGGTGTTGGTGCAGGGGCCGCAATACTACGGGGAGACGGTCCTGAATTGTGCGCGGGTGGTGCGGCCGGATGGATCCGATCACCATGCGCAGGATTCGCCGGCACCGTCAGGGTCTTGCTTTCGGCAATTGGACTGGAAGCGTCGTGGCGTGCGGCAGGGGTCTGTTGGGCGGCTGGCTCGTCTTCCATCACTGCCGCTTTGGCCGCATCGACTGCCCGGTCCGCAGGTTCGCCTCCAGACGGCTCGCCAGCCAATGCCGTTGCCGATGGCGGCATCGCTTTTGCGGATGGAGCCGCAACCAACTGCGAAGAACCCGCTGGCATTTCAGCAAGGGAGCGACGTGCGACGGCAATGTTCGGCCCAGCAACCAGACCGGTCTGGGCATCCTTCGTGTCGTCTGCCGATGCCGTGGGCTCCGCTGCGTGATCGTTGGCCCGTTCGATCTCCAGGCTGACCGGATGCGCTTCGGGTTGGGCCGTATCGATTGCGGCAACGCCTCGCGGTGCGAGGGTTTCGAGAGCCGCAGGCGGCAGCAATCGCGTCTCGCTTTCCCCCGATTGGTCAGCCGCTCCGGCCGCTTCCCGGAGAGGGTTGGCCGAAGAGTCCGGTTCAAGCGGCCTTGCTCCATTCGCCATCGGGGTATCGGGCGGGGAAACCGGCCCGACGGAGGGTGCGAAAGGCGCCGTTTCGATTTCGAAGGACTGTTCGAATCCTGGCTGCTCGATCGTTGCGACCGCCATGCCCGTCTCGAAAGGTGCCGGTGGTCGCGGGCGGACCAGCGGCGCGGTGCCGCGACCGCGCTGGAAGATCTGGCGCAGCACGATGCTCACGATGCGATCCGCGTCAGGTAGAACCGCCGGCGCGCGGCGGGCATCGCAAGTATATCGGCTTCCGACCAGTGATAGGCCTGGGCGATGTCTGCCACTTCGCCCAGCAGCCGATCCGCGTGCCGCGCAACTTCCTCGGCCAGGAAGCGCGCCGGATCGAACAGCAAGGCCTGCTCCGCGCTGCACTCGGGGCACTGTGTCGCCAGCCAGATATTCGACAGCGGATCGAGCTCGGCAGACAGCTCCAGCGCAGCCGACAGGTTCTCTTCGGCAACCTCAAGCGCGGCCGCGAGGTAAGCTGCTGCGTCGCCTTCCTGGGCACAGCGTTCGATGGCGATCAGGTCGTGGACGATCAGCGGACGGATGATCGCGGCATCGCCGGAAAACTCGATTGCGCGTGTGGGAAGTGCGCCCGGCTCCCAGTCCGATGGGATGCCGAACCCCATCGTGCCGGGGTCGAATTCAAGATCGAATGTCTCTCCGCACGCTGTGCACTGCGGTTCGCATGCCCACTCGTCGCCGAAATGCGTCCGGCGCAACGCGACCAGCGCATTGTCAAGCTGGCCCAGCGGCCATGCCTCGACTTGCGTGCGCGCCAGCCCCGGCCAGCCGGCGAGCACAGCCTGCACCGCCCACTCGGCCGCTGAACTGCGCCTTGCGACATCCCCCAGTCGAAGCATGGCATCAGGCGCGAAGTGGCCTCCCGCCAAAGCCATCAGGCGGCGGGGACTTCGTAACTGGGCTCTTCCGGTTCGGCGACATCGTAGTCACGCACCCAACCTTCGTTTTCCAGCTTGAGCGTCTGGATCGCGATGGCGCTGGCCGAGGCGTCGAGATCGGGGAAGGCCTGGAACTCCGACGGCCAGCAGCGGAAGATTTTGTAGGCGAGCGCAAGTTGCCCCGCCTCGTTGTAAATCTCCAGCAACAGGTTCTGGCGGAAGTCCTTGAGTGAAACTTCCGACCCCAGGCCGCCCTCGAAGTTCCACACCTTGTTGGCCCAGATTTCGAACTGCTTGTCGTGCGTGACCCCGCGTTCCAGCGTGATCGCGTCGTATTCGGTCTGGCCCGGTGACTTGCGCGAGGTCGACGGATCCCCGCCTTCGCGATGCTTGACGACTTCGGTCGTGCGCTTGAGCCCGCCCATCTTGCTGAGTCCGGCGACGTAAGTCCCGTCTTCGAGCCTGAGCCTGAACTTGTAGGTCTTGTAGGGATCGAAGCGATTGGCGTTGGTGGTGAATTGCGGCATGGCTTCCTCCCCCTCAAGCGGCGTTGCGGATTTGCTGGATCGAGATCACGACGAACTCGGCCGGCTGCAAAGGTGCGAAGCCGACGACGATGTTCACGATACCGCGATTGATGTCGTCCTGCCTCGTGGTGCTGGCATCGCACTTCACGAAGTAGGCATCCTTGGGGCTGGTCCCCTGAAACGCCCCCTGCAGGAACAGGCGCTGCATGAACGAGCCGACCGACAGACGTATCTGCGCCCATAACGGCTCGTCATTGCCTTCGAACACGACCCACTGCGTGCCGCGGAACAGGCTCTCTTCGATGAACAGGGCGAGCCTGCGAACCGAGACGTATTTGTAATCGTCGGAGAGCTGGTCCGAGCCCTTGAGCGTGCGCGCACCCCACACCGTGCGGCCGATATTGGGGAAGCTGCGCAGGCAGTTGGCGGCGACCGGATTGAGCAGGCCGTTCTCGTCGTCGGTGAGCTTGACGGACAGCGCTTCGACCCCGGCAATCGTCGCCCCCAGTCCGGCCGGGGCCTTGAACACACCGCGCTGCGTGTCGGTGCGGGCCATGACCCCCGCGACTGCGCCGCACGGCGGGAAGGTGTCGATCTGCCCGCCGCGCAATGGATCGCGCTTGCGCAGGCGGGGGAAATAGAGCGCTGCGTGATCGGCATTGGCCAGCGCCATGACGTCGCCCGCCAGCATCCCCGACTTGGTTGTCGCCGCCGCGGTATCGGGATTGGCATCCCAAGCTTTGAGCGGGTCGACGACGAATAGCGCGCGCCGCTCGCGGCACAGCGCTGCGGCTTTCTCCCGAGTGGTCTTGTCGATCTCGCCGGTGCGGTCGACCGGCGGCACGCAGAGCAGATTGAAGATGTCCGTCTTGCGCAGCGCCTGCATTCCGGTCTTGGTAGCGAGGTCTCCTGCCAGCGCGACGTTGTCGACCGTCTGCCCGTCGTTGCCCTTGGCTGCGGCGATCAGGTCCGGGACGCCGCCAGTTACACTCGTCTTCGAAGGTCGCCCATTGACGAATGTCGGTGTGCCGTCGCTTTTGGGCTCGAACTCGACCAGTTGCGACGATGCCGCCAGCACGCGGTCGAACCGGCGCTCGGTGTCGAGATCCTTGGCAACGAGATTGGTATGCACTTCGCGTGCGCCGGTCGCCTCGTCGATCACCGTCAGGGTGAACAGATCGGTCTTTGCCACGCCGTACTTCGCTGCGGCGGCGGTTGCTGCAATATCATCGGTTTCTTCCGGATGGTCGATCCGGCCTTTCAGCCGGTTGCCCCAGGCACCGGGGCTGGTCGCACGCAGCTTCAGCGAGACCAGCGTCAGCTTGGCATAGCCGTCAGCATCGTTGGTCCCGTCGCCGGCTGCTAGCGCCTTGAACACCCGAACGACTTCGCACTGGCCGCCGCCATTGGCGAAGAAATCGTCGATGCAATAGCTCATCGTGCTGGCGGTCGACAGGCCGCCGAAGCGCCGAGTATAATCACCGAAATTGAAACAGGTGACCGGCTGGTTGACCGGCCCGCGCGTCGCTACGCCAACGAACGCGGCGATCGACGTCGGGACGCCGGCAACCGTTCGGACACCGGAATCGATCTCCTGAACGTACACGCCGGGATATGTGGGACTGATTGCCATAACCTTGCCTCCATCTCGAACTGCATCAGCTCTACCGACCGGCAGCGGACCGACTCCGAGACCAGGGTCGGGCCGCAGCCGGGCATTGTTTCGTCGGGAGCAATCGGCAGATCCCGCATGCAAAGGCACGGCAGGCCGCTTGGCTCGAGAACGAATCTTGCGCACGACACGAAGGAAGTTGTTATTATTGGTATGACTGTAATGTGGCGCTCTGGGGAAATCTTGTACATTCCCGACGCTCTTAGAAACTCCCCGGTTGATTTAATGGTCGAGAGTCTCGACTCACTCTATTGGCGATAATGACTCGGTGCATAGGATGTGACATTGTCGGTAGCAAGCATACTAGAGAAAGCGGCAATAACCGCCTGATTCGACGGTTAACCATCGATCAACTAGTTTCAAACATCCAATATGCACTCGACTCGAACGGAGATCGGTGGATGATCGTCCCGGCGGTTCGTCGGAGGGCGATCCCGAGGAGCGCAACGTCCGTCAGGCTTTCAGCCAGAGCCTGATGACATAGGCTACGGCCCCCAGCACCGTGACGCTGGCAAGCCAGATGGCGGCCATCCAGCCGAGGCGCTGCCATAGCGGGCGCTCTTCCGCCTCGCCCATCAGTGGTAGCCCTCGTCGCCGACCTTGCCGCGGAACACCCAATAGGCCCAGGCGGTGTAGGCGATGATGAGCGGCATGGTGATGGCAACTCCGACCAGCATGAAAAGCTGGCTTCGTTCCGGCGCGGCGGCATCCCAGATCGTCAGGCCGGGCGGCACAACGTAGGGCCACATGGTGAAGCCGAGGCCCGCCATACCGAGAAAGAACAGCGCAAGGGTGAGCCAGAACGGCTTGCTGTGCCGCTCGACCGCCAGCGAGCGCAGCAGCGCAAGCGCCACCAGCCCGGTCAGGATCGGCACCGGCGCGGCAAGATAGATCTCCGGCGCGGAGAGCCAGCGCTCGGCATATTCGGCGTTGAGGAACATGTTGTAGAGGCTGACCCCGCCCATCAGGGCCAGCGTCGCCCAGGCTGCCTTCCTGCCGAGCGCGCGCGCGTGGCGCTGGCCTTCCCCGTCGAGCTTCCACACCAGCCAGGTCGCGCCGAGGAGCGCGTATCCCGCCACGGTGCCGAGGCCGGTCAGCAGGGTATAGGGCGTCAGCCAGTCGAACCAGCTCCCGGCGTAGGAGCGATCGACCACTTCGATACCCTGGAGCAGTGCCCCGAGCGTCATGCCCTGCGCCATCGCCGCGACGATACTGCCGCCGGTGAAGGCCGCATCCCAGAACTGCCGGTGGTCCGGGTCTCTCCACCGGTATTCGAAGGCAACCCCGCGGAAGACGAGGCCGAGCAGCATGGCGATGATCAGCGGATAGGTCGCAGGCAGGATGACCGCATAGGCCAGCGGGAACGCGGCAAGGAGCCCGCCGCCGCCCAGCACCAGCCAGGTCTCGTTGCCATCCCACACCGGCGCAATCGAGTTCATCGCGCGGTCGCGGTCCGGCCCGACCTCGAAGGTCGGGAACAGGATCCCGATGCCGAGATCGAACCCGTCCATCACCACATAGGCAAAGACCGCAAAGGCGATGATGAACGCCCAGATGACGGTAAGGTCCATTACTCGGCCTCCTGCCGCGAGGTGGGGAGCGTGTCGGCATCGCCCGGGTTCTGCGTCGGCCCCGGCGTGATGCCTGCCGTGCGGATCGGCCCCTTGTCCCCGCGCTTGACGCCGAGTTCGCCAGTATGCGGCGGCTTGTGCATCAGGTGCAGGATGTACCACACGCCCGCACCGAAGACCGCGAAGTAAACGACTACGAATGCCAGCAGGGAAGCAGCGACCGCAGGGGCATCGAGCGGACTCGCCGCATCCGCCGTGCGCAGCAGGTTGTAGATCACATAGGGTTGGCGGCCAACTTCGGTGGTGATCCAGCCGGCGATCACTGCAACGAACCCGCTGGGTGCCATTACCAGCGCCGCGCGATGGAGCATGGGCCAGTAGTAGAGCCTCTTGCGGACACGGGCAAACAGGCTCCACATGCCGATCCCCAGCATGGCGAAGCCGATCCCCACCATGACGCGGAACGACCAGAAGACGATCCCGACCGGCGGTTCCTCGTCGTCGGGGATCGTATCCAGCCCGGCCAGCGGGGCGTCCAGGTCGTGCTTGAGGATCAGCGAGGAAGCCTTGGGAATGGCGATGGCATAGTCCACCCGCTTCTCCTCGCTGTTCGGAATGCCGAACAGGATCAGCGGAGCGCCGTCAGGATGGCTATCGAAATGCCCCTCCATCGCCATCACCTTCTGCGGCTGATGCTCGAGCGTGTTGAGACCGTGCAAGTCGCCCGCGAAGATCTGGATCGGCGTGACGATCGCCGCCATCCACATCGCCATCGAGAACATCTTGCGGGCGTGGGCGTTGGTCCGGTCTTTCAGCAAGTGCCATGCCCCGACCCCGCCGACCACGAAGGCGGTGGTGAGATAGGCCGCGATCACCGTATGGACCAGGCGGTAGGGGAAACTGGGATTGAACACGATATCCCACCAGCTGGGGCCGGGCAGGAACTGGCCATTCGCACCCATCTCATAGCCGACCGGCGTCTGCATCCAGCTGTTCACCGACAGGATCCAGAACGCCGAAACGAATGTGCCCAGCGCGACCATAAGCGTGGCGGCAAAGTGCAGCTTCTTGCCGACCTTGTTCATCCCGAACAGCATGACCCCGAGAAAGCCTGCTTCGAGGAAGAATGCGGTCAGCACCTCGTAAGCCATCAGCGGGCCGATCACCGGCCCCGCCTTGTCCGAAAACACCGACCAGTTGGTGCCGAACTGGTAGGACATCACGATTCCGCTCACCACGCCCATGGCAAACGCGATCGCGAATATCTTGAGCCAGTATTTGAACAGGTCGAGATAGAGCTGCTTGCGGGTCTTGAGCCACAGCCCTTCCAGCACCGCGAGATAGCTCGCAAGCCCGATCGAGAATGCCGGAAAAATGAAGTGAAAGCTCACCGTGAAGGCGAACTGGATGCGTGCGAGCAAGATGGCGTCGAGGAACTCCGGCATGATCTTCGCTTACTCCCCGACGGGCTGGAAGGCGCGTGCAAAGCCTTGAACTGTTGTTGCACATATTGGCAGGATATTGCCGCACCCGCCACGGACAATGGCAGGCGCGGCAGCTGGAATCACGCGACTTTGGTGGTGCGCAGATAAGGCAGCACGGTGGTGAAACCCTGCGGGAATTTGACGCGCGCCTCGTCGTCGTTGACGCTGGGCGGAATGATCACATCGCCGCCTGGCTGCCAGTTGGCGGGGGTAACCACACCGGCCCGGTCAGCCAGTTGCAAGCTGTCGATGACCCGAATGATCTCGTCGAAGTTGCGGCCCACGCTCATCGGGTAGATCATGATCAGGCGGATTTTCTTCGTCGGGTCGATGATGAAAACCGAGCGCACCGCCGTGGTCTCGCTCTGCCCCGGGTGGATCATGTCGTAGAGACGGGCGATCGCCATATCGGCATCATCGACGATCGGGAACTGCAGGTCGACGCCCTGGGTCGCATTGACATCGGCGATCCACGCCCGGTGTTCATCGGCAGTGTCGGTCGACAGCCCGAGAGGCTTGACGTTGCGCTTGGCGAACTCGCCTGCCAGCTTGGCCGTGGCACCCATTTCGGTGGTGCAGACCGGGGTGAAATCGGCCGGGTGGCTAAAGAAGAACACCCAGCTATCGCCGGCCCAGTCGTGAAAGCTCAGTGGGCCGACGGTGCTGTCGGTAGTGAAATCGGGGGCGTAATCGCCGATGTGCAGGCTCATGGGGATTTCCTTGCTGGTTGATGCCGATGGCCTAGCAGCATCCCCACTTCCGATCCAATTCATTTAAGCGATTATATATATCGTATATCTGATTTCCGAAGCATTCGGCCAGAAGGGGCTGAGTTTGGGGATTTCAGCCGCCATCGGTTACGAAGTTTCGGAAACTGACATTGAAGGCGGCTGCCGGCTTTCGTCCTTGTCGGCAATCTCAGCCATCAGATCATCCCGCGGGCCAGGTCGGCAATCTGGTACCTCCCCTTGCCGTCGTCTTCCACCGCCTCGCTGAAAGCGAGGTCCTGCGAAAGGTAGACCCGGCCGTTAAGCTCATCGAGAAAGTGGGTGCGCTGGAGCCGGTCCATGACCGGACCTTTGACCTCCGACAGGTGCATCCTGATACCTCCGTCGATCAGCCGATGATTGATCGCCTCGAGGCTTTCGAGACCCGACGCGTCGATCTCGTTTACCGCGCTGCACAACAGTATCACATGGCGCAGCGCGGGTCTCTCGGCGACGCGTTCGAGCACGTATTCCTCCAGCCAGCGGGCGTTGAGGTAGGTCAGGCTTTCGTCGATCCGGATTGAAAGGACGTGCGGTACGGTGATCACCTGATGGCGCAGGACATTGCGGAAATGCTCGGTCTCCGGCACCCGGCCGACGATGGCTGCGTGCGGGCGGCTGGCGCGCCAGAGGAAAAGCAACAGGCCGACGCCGACGCCTGCGATCACCCCCAGCTCGACTCCCGCCAGGAGGGTAGTGCCGACGGTCGCCATATGTGCGGCAAAATCCGGCTTCGAATAGCGCCACAGCTTGCCTGGAGTTTTGAGGTCGACCAGGCTGAGGACCGCCACGATGATCGTGGCAGCCAGCGTCGCGATAGGCAGGTTGAACAGCAGCGGGGTGAGAAACAGACCGGCAAGCAATATGCCCACAGCAGTGTAGGCACCGGCTGCGGGTGTCTCGGCCCCGGCATCGAAATTGACGACCGAGCGGGCGAAACCGCCGGTAACCGGGTATCCGCCGGAAAAGGCGCTGGCGATGTTCGACGCGCCGAGGCCGATCAGTTCCTGGTTGGGCGCGATCCGCTGGCGGCGCTTGGCCGCGAGAGTCTGCGCCACCGAAACGCTTTCGACGAAGCCGATGATCGAGATCAGCAAGGCCGGCACCCACAACTGTCCGATGAGACCAGGATCGGTGGACGGCAGCGCGAAGGGCGGCAGGCCCTGCGGGATCGCGCCCACAACATTGACGCCGCGCTGTGCGAGATCGAAGGCAATGACAGCCAGGATCGTGCAAACGACGGCCACCACGGGCCCTGCCTTGGCCGAGATGTCCGCCGCGCGGGGGCTGAGGCCAAGCTTCACCAGCGCGGGCTTCAGGCCCTTGCGGACCCAGAACAGGAACAGGGTTGCGGGAATGCCGATGGCGAGGGTCGGAAGGCTGACCGCATCGATAGCCGAGGCCAGCCCGCCCAGCATCTGGGGCCAGGTATCACCGCCAGCTGAAACACCGAAAATGTGTTTGAGCTGGCTGGTCGCGATCAGGATGCCGCTCGCGGTAATGAAGCCGCTGATCACCGGGTGGGACAGCAGGTTTGCCAGGAAGCCCAGCCGCAGGAATCCGAGCACCGCCAGCATCACGCCGGACAGTGCCGCGAGTGTGATCGCGGCCTCGATATAGAGCGCGGTGCCTTGAGCGGCCACGGCGCCAGCGGCACTTGCAGTCATCAGCGAAACGACGGCAACGGGCCCGACCGCAAGCGTCCGGCTGGTGCCGAAAATGGCGTAAGCCACCAGCGGCAGGATCGAGGCATAGAGCCCGACCACCGGCGGCAAGCCTGCCAGCAACGCATAGGCGAGGCTCTGCGGGATCAGCATGATGGTCACAATGACCGCTGCGACCAGATCGCTGGTCAGGACCGAACCGTTGTAGGTGCGCCCCCATTCGAGGATCGGAAGATATTGCGAGGCTAGCCCGGGCTTGTGCTGCCGCAGCAAGCCGGGGGGTTCGCCGGCCGCGTCAGAGACGCTGTCGCTCACTCTTTTGCCGCCTTCCGGGCCTTCGGCTTGACCAGCCACTCATGCCCCTTGAGCATGCCGTTCCAGTAAATCCATGGCAGCGCTTCCGATTTCAGGAGCCAGCTCAGCCTGCGAGGTCGTGTGCCGTCGATCACCCATTTGGGGAAACTGGGCAGCAGCTTCCCGTCATAGCCGAATTCGGCGAGAACGATTTTCCCGCGCTCGACCGTCAGCGGGCAAGAACCGTAGCCATCGTAGTCGGCCCAGGGTTCTTTGCCGTCGAGCACGGCGAGCGCATTGACTGCGACGATCGGTGCCTGCTTGCGCGCAGCCGCCGCAGTCTTGGCATTGGGCATCGACCCGGCATCGCCGACGCCGAACACATTCGGGTAGCGGACGTGCTGGAGAGTGAACTTGTCGACGTCGACGAAGCCGCTGTCGGCGCTGGCAAGCGGACTGTCGGCCACGAACCGGGGAGCTACCTGCGGCGGTACCGCATGAAGCAGTTCGAATTCGACGGTTTCCTCACCGGCCTCGGTCTTGAACACCGCTTTCCGGCCCGGACCGTCAACTGCGATCAACGTCTGATTGAGCTTCAGGTCGATGCCGTATGTCTCGACATATTCCATCAGCGCCGGGACGTATTCCTTGACGCCAAACAATACGCCCCCGGCATTGCGGAACTGAACTTCGATGTCGCTAAGGACGCCGCGTTCCTTCCATGCGTCGCAAGACAGATACATCGCCTTTTGCGGGGCGCCTGCGCATTTGATCGGCATGGGCGGCTGGCTGAAGATCGCCCGGCCTGACTTGAGATTGCGCACCAGATCCCAAGTGTAGGGCGCGAGATCGTACCGATAGTTTGACGTAACTCCGTTCCTGCCGAGTGTGTCCTCCAGCCCCTCGATCTTCTCCCACGCCAGACGGATGCCGGGGGCCACGATCAAAATCGCGTAGGTGATGGTCGTGCCGTCCGACAGGGTGATCTGGTTGCTTTCGGGCTGGAACGACGCGGCGGCCTCGCGCAGCCAGGTCGCGCTCTTGGGCATGACGCTCGCCATCGGTCGCCGTGTGACCGGCGCATCGAATATCCCGCCACCGACCATTGTCCAGCCCGGCTGGTAATAGTGGTCTTCGCACGGCTCAACGATCGCGATGTCAAGCGATGGGCGCCGTTTCAGCATCGAGGATGCGGTCGCGATCCCGGCCGAACCGCCGCCAATAATGACGACTTCGTGGCGAAGCTTCCGGGGCATCACAAATTCTCCTGATGTTTTTCGATTATTCGCCGAGCCGTTCGCGCAGGGCGGACAGATCGTAGCCTGCGCGCTGCGCGGCCTCGATGCGTTCACCGATGCCGAGATTCTCGACATTGGCCAATGCATCGAGGGTGATGGACCGGGTACCGGTGCGGCAATAGGCCAGCACCTTGCCATCTGCCGCCGCGCGAACATCAGCGAAGGACCTGATTGCCGGCTCCGGAAACGCGCCACCTGCTACCGGAATGTGATGAAACGCCAGACCTGCGGCTTCCGCAGCCTCTCGGATCGCCGCAACCGTGGGTTGGCCAGGCTCCTCGCCGTCTGGCCGGTTGCAGATCACCGTGCGGTAACCGGCCCCAGCAAGTTCCTGCATGTCTCCGGGCCGGATTTGAGGAGAGACCGCGAAACTTTCGGTCACGATAGCGATTGTCACGACTTGGCTCCTTCCACAAACCGCACCCCGGTCATGCCGGCAAGCATCGCAAGAACGAAGATCGCGGCAGCCCCCGGTTCGATGACCAGCGCGGCGATGCCCGGTCCAGGGCACAAGCCGGCAATCCCCCACCCGATTCCGAAGAGCGCAGCGCCGCCGATCAGCTGCGGCGTCAGGTCCGATCGCGATGGCAGGTGGAACTGCTCTGCCGCAAGCGGCACCGCCATGCGTGGGACGACGCGCCAGGCGGCAGCCATGACGATCACCGCGCCGCCCATGACGAAGGCGAGCGTCGGATCCCAGTCTCCGAAAATGTCGAGAAAGCCCCGCACGCGTGCCGGATCGGTCATGCCGCCAAGCGCGAGACCTGCGCCGAACAGCGTTCCGGATGCCAGCGATACGATACCGGTGCGCATCACAGCACCTCCAGCCCGAACGAATTCATGACGGCTACGGTCGCAATACCGGTCACCATAAAGGTAGCCGTCGCGACGATCGAACGGGCAGACAACCGGCTGACACCGCAGACACCGTGACCGCTGGTGCATCCGCTACCGAGCCGCGTGCCAATTCCGACCAGCAGTCCGGCGATCGCCAATGTGAGCGGACTGGCGAAGTTGGCCTGAAAGCCTCCCGATGCCAGCATTACGACAAGTGCCCCGAACGGAAGTCCGATGACGAACATCCAGGCGTCGCTGCGTGCAATGCCGCTGCCGCCCAGTCCGATCGCCTTGGCAGCGAGCCCGGAGACTCCCGCGATCCGTCCCAGCGCCAGCAGCATCAGCGCTGCGGCGAGGCCAATGAGCACCCCGCCCATCAGTCCGGAAAGTGGTGCGGCATCGGGGAAGCCGGAAAGAGTCATACCGCGTTGACCGGAATCTTGATGTAGCTCACGCCGTTATCCTCGGGATCGGGCAAGCGTCCTCCGCGAATATTGACCTGCACCGAGGGCATGATCAACGTGGGCATGGCGAGTGTCTTGTCGCGGTTGGTTCGCATCTCGACGAAGTCCTCTTCGCTCACGCCATCCTTCACGTGGACATTCTCTTCGCGCTGCTGCTTGACGGTCGACTCCCATGCATATCTGTCGCGGCCCGGTGCCTTGTAGTCGTGGCACAGGAAGAGCCGGGTTTTGTCTGGCAGCGAGAGCAGGCGGCGGATAGAACGAAAAAGTTGATGCGCATCGCCACCCGGGAAGTCGGCGCGGGCGGTACCGAAATCCGGCATGAAGATCGTATCCCCCACAAAGGCGGCGTCGCCGATGATGAAGGCCATGTCGGCAGGCGTGTGCCCGGGGACGTGAAGGGCGATACCTTCCAGCCCGCCGATCCCGAACGTCTCGCCATCGTCGAACAGCTTGTCGAACTGTGACCCGTTGCGCTCGAATTCGGTGCCCGCGTTGAACAGCTTGCCGAACACGTCCTGCACGCGCGTGATCTCGCGCCCGATGGCCAGCTTGCCGCCCAGCTTTTCCTGCAGATAGGGCGCGGCCGAGATATGGTCCGCGTGGGCATGCGTCTCGATATGCCACATCACTTTCAGATTATTCGAAGTGAGATAGTCGATCATGCGGTCGGCGGAGGCGTTCGATGTACGACCCGAGGCAGGCTCATAATCGAGAACCGAATCGATGATTGCAGCCTCGCCCGCTTTGGGATCGTGCACCACATATGAAACGGTGTTCGTCGCCTCGTCGAAAAAGCCCGCAATCGAGGGGCGCAGCGATTTGTTGACCTGCGCGCGTTCGATCTGCCGGGCAGCAAGTGCGAGGTTCCGGTCCTGAATCATGGTCCTGTCTCCAATCATTTACATAAATTGTTTATATGTATTGCCATTCGCTTGTCAAGTGTTATGCATGCGCGATGATAGACAAGATGATCGAACCTTCGACTGCGCGTGAACCAGCCTGTGCAGGACTGCGGATCGGAGATATGGCACCGGATTTCACGGCACGCAGCACAACCGGCAATGTCCGCCTGTCCGATTTTCGCGGACGATGGCTGATCCTTTTCTCGCACCCCGCCGACTTCACACCGGTCTGCACGAGCGAGTTCGTTGCCATCGCTGGTTGTGCGGACGAATTCGAGAGACGCGACTGCGCCCTCATGGCTCTTTCGGTCGACAGCCTGTTTTCGCACTTTGCCTGGCTTAGGCTGATCCGCGACCGTTTTGACATCGAAGTGCGTTTCCCGATTGTGGAAGATCCCACACTCGTGATCGGTCGCGCCTTCGGGATGGTCGCGTCTCAGGATAACGACAGCGCGACCGTGCGCACGACATTCTTTATCGACCCGAAGGGGATCATTCGCGCCATGACATGCTATCCCGCCAATGTCGGCAGATCGATGCCCGAGATGCTCCGGCTACTCGACGCGCTTCAGGCGGTCGACGAGCGGAAGGTTCTGGCTCCGGCAAATTGGGAGGCGGGCGATCCCTTGCTCGCTCATCCGGATGCCTCCCTAGACACCGTGTTCGCTGCCAAAGGCCAGACCGACTGGTTCATGCAGGAAGCCGGGCCGAGGACGCGGAAATGACCGACGACGAGCTGGTGGACGCGCTGAAGGCTCTCGCCCATCCTGTGCGCCTGCGCATCATGCGGGCGCTGACCGGTGCCGAGCGCAACGTGGGTGAGATCGACGAGGCTTCCGGCATCGGCCAGCCGATCCTGTCCCAGCAATTGGCGGTGCTGCGAAATGCAGGGCTGGTAAAAACCCGCAAGGACGCCAAGCTGGTCTATTACCGGATCGACGACAGCATGCTTGCTAAGGTCGCAAGCGCAGCAGGGCAACTTGGCGGGCTGTCTGCGACCTCGGTGCGCCAGTCCCGGCATCCCGCACCCGGCGTAGCCAATTTTGCCAGACTGGGTTGAACCGAAAAGGCCGCCATCCTGCTTCGGGTGCTCGTGCCCGGCAAAGAGGGGTGGCGGAGACGGAGTCCGACCAATATCTCGAATAACGATTTGATATCAGATCGATAACGAGATTTCATGATTCGCCAGACCCACACTCAGACCCACACTTCTGAGTGGATGCAAGCGGACATCCTGAGATCGTGGGGGTTGGCTATCAGGCGCGTCACATGCCGCTTGATGTTGGTTACCAGCCATAGCGCGAAGGGTAAAAGCCCTTATCATCGTCTGGTCCAAACACGTGTTCAGCCTCGAACAAGACCTCGAATCCTTCGACGCTTGAAGCGCGCTCGGCTCGCTCGACGATTGCATTGAGCCAGGCAAGAAACTCGCCGGAACGCGGCGAGGACGTGGCTTTGAGTTCCTCAGCTAGTTGGGTGGCAAGGCGGCGCAGGCGATCGCGTCTCTCAACCCGCTCGAATACGAGTTCGAGCACCTTGAGGCGTCGGTCTTCGATATAGGCTAGTCGTCGAGCCTCGTTGCGCCGACGTGCTTCTTCTTCCGCTCGGATGCGGTCTTCTTCGGCCCTTCTGTCATCTTCGCGCTTGGCAGCGGCCAGAACGGCAAGACCAACGGCGATATCGTTCGCCATGTTTTCCACGCGCTGGATTTTGGCATCCTTGAAGGAGCGGCGGAGAACTGACGAGTATCGCAGATAGAGATCGAACTCGAACGATACCTTGCCGGTCGGTGCGTAATCCCATTCTGGCCAATGGCTAAATGAGGAAAAGCTCGGGACGTAATCCCAATCGTTCCGTGCCCAGCGCCGCTCCCGCCGTTTTCGTTCCTTCTCTTCCTTCGCCAATTCCTCGGGCGTGGGCTCGTGCTGCGACCGCTTAACTGCTTCCTTTAGATTGAAGGGGACAATCACGTTTCCGTCCGTGAACGCGGCGCGGTCACCCTTGCCGCTGAGTTCAAAGCCTTGGATCTGTGCTGCCGTGACTATTCGGTTGAGCGATAGTGAATAGCCCCTAGATTTGTGGACGCTTTCTTTCCTAATTTTGAGGACAGGAGGCGACGATGGGTAAGGCTAATTTCAGCGACGAGTTCAAGCGCGATGCGGTG
>NZ_JANKHH010000009.1 GCF_024626475.1 Parerythrobacter lacustris
TAGGGTCAGGACCTATTAAATCGCTTGCAAGAGGCATGGTTGGTTGATTCAATGGCAGCGTCAAGGAGGCGTTGGCTATGGATTATCCGTATTTGCTGAGCGAGGCGCAGATGCGCCGGATTGAGCCATTTTTTCCGCTATCGCATGGTATTCCGCGGGTCGATGACCGGCTGATTGTGTCGGCGATCATTTTCGTCATCAAGAACGGGCTGCGGTGGCGTGATGCACCGCGATCCTACGGGCCGCACAAGACGATCTACAACCGGTTCATCCGCTGGAGCCGCCTTGGCGTGTTCAACCGCATCTTTGTCGAGCTGGCGGGTAAAGCCGGAGAGCCAGACCGGATCATGATCGATGCGACACACCTCAAGGCTCACCGAACGGCGGCAAGCCTCTTAAAAGGGGGGCTCTTCCCCGATGTATCGGGCGCACCAAGGGCGGCTTGAACTCCAAGCTCCATGCCGTGTGCGACGGTGAAGGTCGCCCCATCATGATGATGCTCACCGAAGGCCAGATGAGCGACCACA